>NZ_FOFA01000019.1 GCF_900110855.1 Microlunatus flavus | reverse complement strand
CTCCACGTACCGCGCGGCGAGGTCGGCGCGAGCTCCGAACACGGCCTCGACGAGGGCCTCCCGGGGCGCCGGTACGACACCCCCGGGCTGCTCGGTCGTCACGGCGTCAGGACGCCGGCAGCACCACGACGCGGCGCCGCGGCTCCTCGCCCTTGGACTCGCTGACGAGCCCGGCGGACGCCACCGCGTCGTGCACGATCTTGCGCTCGAACGGGTTCATCGGCTCCAGCGACATCCGCTCGCCCGACTCGCGCACCTGCGTGACGGCGTTCCCGGCGACCTCGAGCAGCTCGCGCCGCCGGGTCTCGCGGTAGCCGGCCACGTCGAGCATCAGGCGGCTGCGGTTGCCCGTCTCGGTCATCACGGCCAGGCGCGTCAGCTCCTGCAGCGCGTCGAGGACGGCACCGTCCGGGCCCACGAGGACCTTGGACTCGCTGACGATCGAGACGTGGGCGCGGTCGCCCTCGATGAAGGTGTCGATGTCGCCGTCGAGGTCGGCGATGTCGAGCAGCTCCTCGAGGTAGTCGGCGGCCACCTCGGCCTCGGCCTCGAGGGGGTTCTCCGGCTCGTCGTCGTCCTCGTCGTCCTCGGCCGCGTCGTCGTCCTGGACCTGCTCGAGCGCGTCCTCGGAACCGGCCGGTGCCACCGTGAGGTCGTCGGTGACGCTGCTGCCGGCGTCCCCGGCGACGACGGTGTCCTCGACCTGGTCGGTCCCGACGCCGTGGTCGGTCCGACCCTCGTCGGTGCCCTGGCTGCTGGTGGTCTCGCTCATGGGGTCAACCTCTCCTCCGCCGAGCGCAGGGCTCCGCGGCGCACTCCGGGGACGCGTACGGTGCGCCCTCGTCTGGTCCGGCACGCAGCACCCGCCATGCTCGGGCGGGTGCTGCGGCTCCGGGTGGTCTGGGTGGTCAGGGCCGGCGCTGCGACCTGGTCTGCTTGCGCGGCTGCTGGCGTGCGACCCGTGGCGTCGCCGCGGCGTCGGCCGCCTGCGCGACCGGCAGCGCGGTGGAGCCACCGCCGCGGGTGCCGCGGCCCTCGGGCTCGACCGCCACCGTCTCCTCGTGGCGGTGACGCTGGTGGCGCTCCTCCCACGCGGCGAAGGCGGGCGTGCCGGGCGCCGGGTTGCGGCGGATCACGTAGAACTGCTGGCCCATCGTCCACAGGTTCGAGGTGAACCAGTAGATGAGGACGCCAACCGGGAAGTTGATGCCGCCCACCGCGAAGATCAGCGGGAAGACGTACAGCATGATCTTCTGCTGCTGCGCGAACGGGCCCTCGAGGGCCTCGGCCGGCATGTTCTTGCGCATCAGCTGGAGCTGGGTCACGAACAGCGTCGCCGTCATGGCGATGATCAGACCCAGCGTCAGGACGTGGACGCTGTTGATGCCGTTGGCGAAGCCGACCTTGGTGAAGGTGTCGGAGATCTTGGCGCCGAAGATCGTCGAGCTGTTCAGCGAGCTGACCAGGTCGGGGTTGATCCGCAGCCAGTGCCCCCGCGGGATGTTGCGGGCCGCGCCGTCGAGCACCCGGAACAGCGCCAGGAAGATCGGCATCTGGATGAGCAGCGGAAGGCAGGACGCCAACGGGTTGGCGTTGTTCTCCCGGTAGAGCTTCATCGTCTCCGCGCCGAGCTTCTCCCGGTCGTGGGCGTACTTCTTCTGCAGCTCGCGGACCTTGGGCTGCAGCAGCTGCATCGAGCGCGACGACTTGATCTGCTTGACGAACAGCGGGATCAGCGCGACGCGGATGACCACGGTCAGCGAGACGATCGACAGCGCCCACGTCCAGCCGCTGTCGGTGCCGAACACCGGCGACCACACGGAGTGGAAGAGCACGAGGATGCCCGAGACCACCCAGTAGAGCGGCTGCAGGATCGTGCTGCCGATCGAGATGAAGGGGTCCCAGATCGACAGGGACGTCAACAACGGGCTGAGCATCAGGTCACCCTCTGCAGGACTGGCGAGTGCGGTTCGTGGTGCGGTGCGTGGTGCGGTGCGTGGCTCGCTGCCGGCGCCGCGTGGTCGTGCCCGGCGTGGTGGTCATCGGTGTGGCCGGCCCGCTCGCCCGCGGCGAGCAGCGCCTGCTCCTCGTGCCACTCCGGGGTGCCGGGCACGGGGTCGTAGCCGCCGGGCGTCCAGGGGTGGCAGCGCAGCAGCCGTCGTGCGGCGAGCCAGGGCCCGCGGACCGCACCGTGCACCTCCACCGCCCGCAGCGCGTACGCCGAGCAGCTCGGGTAGTAGCGGCAGACGTTGCCGTAGAGCGGGCTCACCACCAGACGGTAGAGCTTGAGCAGGGCCACGAGGACGTGCTTCATGGCTGCGCCCGGGTCGAGCCGGGGGACAACCGGTGCATCACCTGGCGCCAGGCCGAGCTCAGGTCGTCGCCCAGCCGGGCCGGCGCCGAGGCCGCACCCGGGAGGGCGCGGACCACGACGTCGCGAGGCGACGTCGTCGCGCCGAGCTCTGCGGCAACCAGGTGCCGCAGGCGGCGCTTGACCCGGTTGCGGACCACGGCACCCCCGACGGCCTTGGAGACGACGAAGCCGACCCTGCTCTGCGGGACCGCGCCGGTGGTGGCGTGGACCACGAGGGTCGGTCGTCCGGCGCGCACGCCCGAGCGGGTCACCCGACGGAAGTCGGCCGACTCATGCAGACGCGCCGTACGGGGAAGCACCGCTGGTGGGGAGCGGCGCTCAGGCGGAGAGCTTGGCGCGACCCTTGCCACGGCGGGCGGAGAGGATCGCGCGGCCGGCGCGCGTCCGCATCCGCAGCCGGAAGCCGTGGGTACGGCTGCGGCGCCGGTTGCTGGGCTGGAAGGTGCGCTTGCTCACGGGAGGACTCCCCAGGTGTTCGAGATCAGGCAGGTCGGGTGGTGCGCCCTCACCACAGCTCCGCCGACGGTGGTCGCGGGGCGCGGACGAGGGTGCCGCTGGTCACAGCGACCCACCAACGGTACGGGGGGCTCCCAAACCCGTCAAACCGGCCCGTACGCCGGCCGAGGAGCCCCGGCAGGGGCCTGTCCAGGCGACACGCCGATAGGTCTCGAATTGGTCTCGCTGCGGGCTTGCACCGGTCAGTTCCCGGTTGCTAGCGTCGCGCCTCGCCTTCACTTCACGTCGTGCCGCTGGGACTTCGGGGGTTGTCCCGTCGGTGCGTCTCCACCTGCAGCTCCTGGGTGCACCGGGAAGACGGCAGTTCGCGCATGCACAGGGTGTGGACAACACTGTGGAGTGAGAACGACCGACAGACACTGGAACACCGTCCGTCGGGCGGCGTCGACCCCCTTCACGGGCGTCGTACGTGCTCGGGGGGGTTCGATGGAGAGGCACGGAGAGCGCGTGAGCGACGTCGTGGACAGCAACGCCCCACCGGCGTCGGCCGCGTTCGAGCAGGTGGTGCTGAAGGCCTCGCCGGAGCTGCGCCGCTGGCTCGACAACGCCAAGCCGCTGAACGTCCACGACGACGTCATGATCATCGCGGTGCCCAGCAACTTCGCCCGCAACCTGCTCGAGGTCCGCTTCCGGCCGCAGGTCGAGGAGAGCCTGACCGGCTACTTCAGCCGGCCGATGAAGATCATGGTCACCGTCGACGACGGGCTCAACCCGTCCCCGTCGGACATCGAGCTCGACCAGGAGGCCTCCCGCGAGCGCCGTCCGCCGGGCGAGCGCGAGGCCCTGGCCCGCGGCCGCGGTGACGACGGTGCGGACGGGTCGTACGACGACGGGCTGGCCGAGCACGACGCGCCCTCCTCGCAGCCCGCCCCGCAGGCCGCGCCGGCGACGAACGGGCGCACGTACGCCGGCCAGCAGTCGCCGCTGCCCGCCGCCGAGCTCGCCGACCGCCCCGCCGCCCCCCGCGGCGACGCCAACGGCCACGGCCCGAGCGGCAACGGCTTCCGCCCGCGCAAGGAGGTCGGCGCCCGGCTGAACCCGAAGTACACCTTCGAGACCTTCGTCATCGGCGCCTCGAACCGCTTCGCCCACGCCGCGGCCATCGCCGTTGCGGAGAACCCGGGCAAGTCGTACAACCCGCTGACCATCTACGGCGACTCCGGGCTGGGCAAGACCCACCTGCTGCACGCGCTGGGCCACTACGTCCGCAGCTACTTCGAGACGACGCGGGTGCGCTACGTCTCCACCGAGGAGCTGACGAACGACTTCATCAACGCGATCAGCCAGAACAAGGGCGCGGAGTTCCGGCAGCGCTACCGCGACGTCGACGTCCTGCTGATCGACGACATCCAGTTCCTGGAGGGCAAGGAGCAGACGCAGGAGGAGTTCTTCCACACCTTCAACACGCTCCACAACGCCGAGAAGCAGATCGTCATGACGAGCGACCGGCCGCCGAAGCTGCTGGAGAACCTCGAGCCGCGCCTGCGCAGCCGGTTCGGGTGGGGGCTCATCACCGACGTCCAGGCGCCCGACCTCGAGACCCGCATCGCGATCCTGCGCAAGAAGGCCGCCCAGGAGCGCCTCGTCGCCGGGCCCGACGTGCTCGAGTTCATCGCGAGCCGGATCCAGACCAACATCCGCGAGCTCGAGGGCGCCCTGATCCGCGTGACCGCGTTCGCCAGCCTGAACCGCCAGCAGGTCGACCTGTCGCTCGCCGAGATCGTGCTCAAGGACCTCATCCCCGAGGGCGGCGAGGCCCAGATCACCAGCAGCATGATCATGGCCCAGACCGCGTCCTACTTCGACATCACCATCGAGGACCTGTGCGGCGGCAGCCGTACGCAGCAGCTCGTCAACGCGCGCCAGATCGCCATGTACCTCTGCCGCGAGCTCACCGACCTGTCGCTGCCCAAGATCGGCCAGCAGTTCGGCGGCCGCGACCACACCACGGTCATGCACGCCGACCGCAAGATCCGCACCCAGATGGGCGAGAAGCGCAGCACGTTCAACCAGGTGACGGAGCTGACGAACCGCATCAAGCAGCAGGCCTCGCAACGCTGATCTTCTCTTCTCTGGGGCTCTGCCCGGGTGCCGTCGGGCTGTCAGATGACGGCGCTTCGCAACCATCCGCACGGGCGCGTGGTCCTCGCTCGACGACGTACGAGATCGCGCCCGTGCTCCCGCCAGACCCATCCACGCTCACCGCCGTCATCTGACAGCCCTCCTTCACACTCGCCCCTTGCCGGGGACTCCAACGCGCTTCGGCTCGGACCCCCGTGGTTGCGCTTGCAGGGGACGTCCAGGCAACGCTCCGTGAGCTTGTCGAAGAGCGGGTTCCGCAACGCTCTCTGAGCCTCGTCGAGGGCCCGGGCCGGGCAACGCTCCCTGAGCTCGTCGAAGGAACTCCTCAGAGGCGTTCTGAGCGCGTACGGGACCTTGAGGGGCCGCCCCCGACCGCCGGCGGGCTCGGAGCCGTCCGAGCCGCCGACGAGGCCCGCGGGGGGCCCTGGCTGGCCACCCACGCCTTACGGGAGCGACCGATCGGCGACAGTCCGCAGCGAACCGCGGCCGGAGGCCGCCCCTCGAAGGGAGGGCTCAGGACGCTGGCGCCGAGCGTGGACGGGTCTGGCGGGAGCACGGGCGCGACGGCGTACGTCGTCGAGCGGGCATCACGCGCCCGTGCGGATGGTTGCTCGGCGCCAGGGTCCTGGGCCCGACCGGCGCAGGAGCCGAACGAGACGAGCCGCGGCAGACAGGGAGCTAGTCGCCGATCGACTCACGACCCCGGCGGACGAGGAGCGGGTCCGCGGGGAAGACCACCGACGCGTCGCGATCTGCGTAGTCGAACTGGTTCAGGAAGTAGCGCATCGCGTTGATGCGGGCGGCCTTCTTGTCGTTGCTCTTGATCGTCGTCCACGGGGCGGCGTCGGTGTCGGTGGCCTCGAGCATCGCCTCCTTGGCCTCGGTGTAGGCGTCCCAGCGGTCGAGGGACTCGATGTCCATGGGGGAGAGCTTCCAGCGGCGCACGGGGTCGATCTGGCGGATGGCGAAGCGGGTGCGCTGCTCGGAACGGGTCACGCTGAACCAGAACTTCGTCAGGTGCACGCCGCTGTCGGCGAGCATCTGCTCGAAGAGCGGCGCGTGGCGCAGGAACTGCTCGTACTCGGCCGGGGTGCAGAAGCCCATGACGCGCTCGACGCCGGCGCGGTTGTACCAGGAGCGGTCGAACAGGACCATCTCGCCGGCGGTGGGCAGCTGGCTGACGTAGCGCTGGAAGTACCACTGGCCGAGCTCCGTGGTCGTGGGCTTGGTGAGCGCGACCACACGGGCGGACCGCGGGTTGAGGTGCTCCATGAAGCGCTTGATCGTGCCGCCCTTGCCGGCCGCGTCGCGCCCCTCGAAGAGGATGACGTGCTTCTGGCCGGTGTCGCCGATCCAGTACTGGAACTTCAGCAGCTCGATCTGCAGCGCGTACTTCTGCTCCTCGTAGGTGTCGCGGTCCATCCGCTCGTCGTACGGGTAGTCCTCGCGCCAGCTCTCGATCGGGTCGCCGTCGGGGCCGATGAGGTCGGGGTCGGAGCCGTGCTCGTCGGGCCGCACGCTGTAGCCCGCGGAGATGAGGTCGTCCAGGTACTCGCGGAACCCCTCGCGGATGATCGTCACGTCGCTCCTTCCGTGCGGCCACCCGTCCGCGGCCGCGCCCCATCCTCGCGCCGCCGAGCCGGCGCGTGCCGGGGGCGGCGGAGGAACACCGCGGGCCAGTCTCGGGTCGTGACCAGACCCGCAGGGTGACGTGCGGCTGAACAGCAGGTGACGTGCCGATGAGGTCTGAGCGGTGGCCCGGGATCGTTACCGACCGGAGCATCACGAACAGGTGACGACGTCCCCACACCTGGGGACAAGGGTGTGGACAACGCCCAGAACCACAGGAAAGGCCGGGGACGACGCGTGGGGATCTTCGAGCCGGCCGCAGCCTGTCCGCAGATCCTTCCCGTGTAATTCCTCGTCGTCCACACCTGGCTCCCGAGGCCGATCGGCGGGCTGACCAGCGCAGACGTGGGGTTCTCCACAGTGCCCACAGCACCTACGACGACGATGAAGAGAGAGATACGAAAAGATGGTCTGAGTCAGACGGGCCCCGGGCTGTGCACAGCGGGCCGGGATCTGGCCCCGACACGACGATGAGCGAGGACGCACGGTGGGTCTGTTCGACAAGCTGTTCCGACGCCAGTCCGACGACGACGAGGGCGAGGACGCGGTCATCACCCTCGACCTCGACGTGCGCCGTCCGCAGCTGCTGCGCCTCGAGCAGGCGCTGGACAGCCTCTCGCGGGCGATGCGCGACGTCTCCACCGTCGACAACCCGGGATGGCGCGGCCGGATCAACGAGTACAGCCGGCTGGCCGGCGACGCGATGGTGATGCGCAAGGGGACGCCGACCCGCGAGGGCGTGCTCGACCTCGTCTTCGAGGTGCGGCCGGTGTTCACCGGCCCGCCGCCGGCCGACCTGGAGGTGCTGGTCCCGCTGCAGGACGAGGTGATGCAGGCCGCCGAGGACCTCCGCACGCTGCGGCCCGGCGAGAAGGCCTGACCCCGCCCTCGGCCGCCAGGCCTTGGCCCGCACCGCCGACCACCGGCGGAGGGTCCGTACGGTCGTCGGGCGCCGCACCCGGGCGCGCTCGCTATGCTTCGCGTGCTCACGGGCCGGTCGTCCGGCCGGGTGGGTGATTCAGCAGCGGGCTGTCGAGGAGGACGCGTGAAGATCAGGCTCGAGCGCGACGTGCTGGCCGAGGCCGTCCAGTGGGCGGCCCGCAGCCTGCCCGTACGCCCGAGCGTGCCGATCCTCGCCGGGCTGCTGGTCCGTGCCGACGCCGAGGGCGTCACGTTCTCCAGCTTCGACTACGAGACCTCGGCGCAGATCAGCGTCAAGGCCGACGTCGCCGACGAGGGCCAGGCCCTGATCTCGGGGCGGCTGCTCGCCGACATCTCGAAGAGCCTGCCCGCCAAGCCCGTCGACATCAGCAGCGACGAGACCCGCATGGAGCTCGTCTGCGGCAGCGCGCGGTTCACGCTGCAGACGCTGCCGGTGGCCGACTACCCGGCGCTGCCGACGATGCCCGAGTCGAGCGGGACGGTTCCGAGCACGGTCTTCGCGCAGGCCGTCGCGCAGGTCGTCGTCGCGGCCGGACGTGACGAGCTGCTGCCCGTCTTCACCGGTGTGCGCGTCGAGATCGAGGGCGAGACGATCTCGCTGCTGGCGACCGACCGCTACCGGATGGCGCTCAAGGAGCTCACCTGGAACCCGGCCTCCACGCAGGCCTCGGCCACCGCACTGGTGCCGGCGAAGGTCCTCAACGACACCTCGCGCTCGATGACCGCCGGCGAGGAGGTCACGCTCAGCCTGGCCAGCGCCGGGGCGGGCGAGGGCATCATCGGCTTCGAGGGCCACGGCGCCGCCGGGGAGCGCCAGACCACGACCCGGCTGCTCGACGGCGAGTTCCCCAAGGTCCGCCACATCATGAACACGCAGGCGGTGCTGAACGTCCGCGTCGCCACGGCCGAGGTCATCGCCGCCGCCCGCCGCGTCGCGCTCGTCGCCGAGCGGAACACGTCGCTGCGGATGCTCATCGCCGAGGGTTCGGTGACGCTCGAGGCCGCCACCGGCGACCAGGCCCAGGCCTCCGAGGCGATCGAGGCGGCCGTCGACCAGCCCGACGGCGGCGAGCTCGCCGTGACGGCCGCGGGCTTCAACCCGAACTACCTGCTCGACGCCCTGGGCGCCTTCGACACCCCGTACGTGAACTTCGCCTTCACCGCGCCGAGCAAGCCGTGCCAGCTCACCGGCGTCCCCGAGGTCGACGGGGAGCCGCTGACGGACTACCGGCACGTGATCATGCTCATGCGCCTGCCGAGCTGAACGTCGTCCTGGGCTGACTCGGGCGGGCGCCTGACGCTCGCGTCTTCCTCCTCGCGGGGGACGACGAGAAGCGTGTCGTGCCCCGCTCGTCGTCCAGACGTGACCGGCGCCCTCCCTCGCACGCTCATGACGGGGGTCCGCTCCGTGCCCCTCCGGGTCCGCTTCCGGTGCAGGCTGGCCGCGCTCCCTGAGCTGGTCGAGGGGCGCCGTACCGCGCGGCGACCCGAACCGCGCCGCCGGCCGCGGCCCCGCTAGGTTGAACCGCGAGTCCGTCGGCGAAGGAGTTGGGTCATGCAGCTGGGAATGGTGGGCCTCGGGCGGATGGGGGCGAACATCGTGCGCCGTCTGATGCGCGGCGGTCACGAGTGCGTCGTGTACGACGTCAACGCCGACTCGGTGAAGGGCCTCGAGGGCGAGGGCGCGACGGGGTCGAGCTCGATGGAGGACTTCATCTCCAAGCTGAGCACACCGCGCGCGGTGTGGGTGATGATCCCGGCCGGGCTGACCGGCCAGATCGTCGACCAGATCGCCCCGCTGCTCGACGAGGGCGACATCATCATCGACGGCGGCAACTCGAACTACCACGACGACGTGCGCCGCGCGAAGCGGCTGCGCGAGCAGGGCATCCACTACGTCGACATCGGCACCAGCGGTGGCGTCTTCGGCCTCGAGCGCGGCTACTGCCTCATGGTCGGCGGCCCGGACGAGGCCGTCGAGCACCTCGACCCGGTGCTCAAGACCATCGCCCCCGGGCCGGGCGACATCGACCGCACCCCCGGTCGCAGCGGCGAGCTCGCGCCGGAGGAGCAGGGCTACCTGCACTGCGGCAAGTCCGGCGCCGGCCACTTCGTCAAGATGGTCCACAACGGCATCGAGTACGGGATCATGGCCGCCTTCGCCGAGGGCCTGAACATCCTGCACAACGCCGACGCCGGCGAGAAGCAGGCCGAGCACTCCGCGGAGATCGCGCCGCTGGAGGAGCCGGAGTTCTACCAGTTCGACATCGACACGGCCAAGGTCTCCGAGCTCTGGCGCCGCGGCTCGGTGATCTCCTCCTGGCTGCTCGACCTGACCGCCGCCGCGCTGCAGTCCAACCCGCAGCTCGAGGGCCTCGCGGGCCGCGTCTCCGACTCGGGCGAAGGCCGCTGGACGGTCAAGGCCGCCATCGACGTCGGCGTCCCGGTCCCGGTGCTCGCCGCGTCGCTGTTCGAGCGCTTCGCGTCGCGCGACAACGACAAGTTCGCCAACCAGGTGCTGTCGGCCATGCGCCAGCAGTTCGGCGGCCACCACGAGCTGCCGGCCGGCGACTCGCTCGAGGCCGGCGGCGAGAACGCCGACCAGGCCGGCGGGAAGAACTCCGGCCAGTCCGACACGGCGTAGTCCTCTCGCCGCTGGGTTCTCGGTTGCGGTGGAGCCGTCGGTCGCTCGGAGGGCGGCTCCTCGCAACCAGCCGCACGGGCGCGTGATCTTCGCTCGACGACGTACGCGGTCGCGCCCGTGCTCCCGTCAGACCCAGCCACGCTGCGAGCCGCCCTCCGAGCGGCCTCCTTCGACCTGGCGTCCGGACGCCGGGCCTCCCGGTTTCGGCAGGCACGCCGGTCTGGCGGAGCTGATGGGGGAACGGACAACATCGTGGTCGGGTTCGCGGGCGTACGCGGTCTTGCTGAAACGGGGTCGCTCGATCCGGCCCCGCGGTCGCGATGAGCGTGGAGCCACGGCTCCTGCGCGATCCAGGGACCCGCTCTCAGCAGCGGCGCCTGGTCAGGCGACGGGGGCGAACCGGGAGAGGAAGTCAGCGGCCGCGAGGCGGCGGCGGAGGAGCTCGACGTTCGGGGGAGCGTCGAGGACCTCGGTGTAGCCGGGGAGGTCGACCGGGTGCGCGTCGAGGTCGCGGAAGCCCATGCTCCAGTCGCCGAAGCGGCGGTCGGGCGACAGGCTGCCCCAGACGTTGACGACGTCGGCGTGGCGCGGGTCGTGGGCGATCCGGCTGTAGAGCGGGCGGACCACGTCCTCCTCGCCCTCGAGCACCTGCATGAAGGTGCCCTCCCGGTGCAGCAGCACCCCGGTCACGCCCAGCGCGGTGTTCTTGGCGCGCGACTGCGCGAGCAGGTCCGACAGCTCGTCGGTGCCCCACGTGCCGACGGCGCTGCTGACGTACACGGCGGTGTAGAGCACCCTCGCAGCGTAGGAGCGGGCACCTGAGGTCCCCGGTGCGGCGCTGCGGCGGCGCGAACCGCCGTGAGAGGAACGCTGCGGTGGACGGGCCCTGTTGAATGGGGGCGTGTTCGTGGACCACCTCCAGCTCGTCGACTTCCGGTCGTACACGGCTGTCGACGTCGCGCTCGGCGCCGGCGTGGTGGTCTTCGTGGGCGCGAACGGCCAGGGCAAGACCAACCTCGTCGAGGCCGTGGAGTACCTCTCGACGCTCGGGTCGCACCGGGTGGCGAGCGACGTCCCGCTCGTCCGGGCCGGCGCGGAGCGGGCGATCGCCCGGGCCCGGGTGCAGGCGGGGCTGGAGGACGAGCGCCAGCTGCAGCTCGAGGTGGAGATCTCGCGCGGCAAGGCCAACCGCGCCCGGCTGAACCGTTCACCCGTACGCCGCACCCGCGAGATCGTCGGCGTGCTGCGCACGGTCGTGTTCTCGCCCGAGGACCTGGCCGTGGTCAAGGGCGACCCGTCGGAGCGCCGGCGCTTCCTCGACGACCTCGTCGTCTCGCGCTGGCCGCGGATGGCCGGCGTGCGGGCCGACTACGACCGGGTGCTGCGGCAGCGCAACACGCTGCTCAAGTCGCTCAGCGGGCGCAGCCGTGGCGGGTCGCCCGGGGCCGACGCCGCCGCGACCCTCGACGTCTGGGACTCCCACCTCGCCCGGCACGGGGCCGAGCTGGTCGAGGCCCGGCTGCTCACGCTCGCCGACCTCGTCCCGCACCTGGCCAAGGCGTACGCCGACATCGCCCCCACGAACAGCGACGCCTCGGCGGAGTACGTCACCGCCGTCGAGCTGGCGCCGGACGCCGACCGGGAGGCGCTGGCGGTCGCGCTCACCGACGCCATGACCGCCCGCCGGGGCGACGAGGTGGCGCGCGGCGTCTCCCTCGTCGGCCCGCACCGCGACGACGTGCTGCTGTCGCTCGGCGTGCTGCCGGCGCGCGGGTACGCCAGCCACGGCGAGTCGTGGTCGCTGGCGCTCGCCCTGCGGCTGGGGAGCCTCGCCCTGCTGCGGTCGGACGGCGTCGAGCCCGTGCTGGTCCTGGACGACGTGTTCGCCGAGCTGGACGCCACCCGCCGCCAGCGCCTCGCCAGCATGGTCAGCGGGGCGGAGCAGGTGCTGGTGACGGCGGCGGTCGGCGGCGACGTGCCCGACGTGCTCGACGGGCGACGGTTCCGCGTGGCCAACGGCGAGGTGACGCCCGATGCCTGACGACGAGACCCGCCCCGAGCCCGGGACCCCGGCCGAGGAGGAGCGCACCGAGGCGGTGCCCCACGACCCGACCGGGCTGAGCCTGGCCCGGGAGACGGCCCGGGCGATGGGCGCGCGGGCCCGCCGTCGGCGTCCGCCGCCCTCGGTCACGCGCCGGAGCGTCGACCCGGTCAGCTCGGGGGCGCACCCCGACGATCGCGACCCGCAGACGCTGTCGCGCGCCGTGCACCGGCTCGTCGACGCCAAGGGCTGGGCCGCGGAGGTCAACGTGCGCACCCTGCTCGCCCGCTGGGCGCTGCTCGTCGGCCCGTCGCTGGCCGAGCACTCGCGCCCCGAGCGCTACGCCGACAACGAGCTGACGGTCCGGACCGACTCCACCGCCTGGGCCACGCAGCTGCGGCACATGGCCCCGCAGCTCGTGGCGATGCTCAACGAGCAGCTCGGGGCCGACACCGTGCGGTTCGTCCGGGTCCTCGGCCCGGACGCGCCGTCGTGGAAGCACGGCGGGCGCTCGGTGCGCGACGGCCGCGGCCCGCGCGACACGTACGGGTAGCCGCCCCCGCTGCCGGGGGAGCCGGGCTCACACCGCGAGGGTGCTGCGCATCTCCAGCGCGATC
>NZ_FOFA01000020.1 GCF_900110855.1 Microlunatus flavus | reverse complement strand
ACGACCACGGCGACGCCGCCGGGGGCCACGACCACGGCACGGCCGGGGGGACCGAGGTGCCCCGGTCGCTCCAGTCCACCGCCGGCCTCGCCACCGCGACCGTCGTCGCGGGCGTCACGCTCGGCGGCCTGGTCGGCGCGGTGAGCGCGCTGGCCATGGGACGGTTCGGCCGGCTCGGCACCCGCGGGGTGCCGCTGCTCGTCGCCGGGCTGGGCTTCGTCGCGGTCTACCTGGTCCCGTTCCTGACCTACCCGCCGAACCCGCCGGCCGTCGGCCAGGCCGACACCATCGGCTACCGCACCGAGCTCTACTTCCTGCTCGTCGCCATCTCGGTGATCGCGGGCGTCACGGCCGTGCTGGTCGCCCGACGGGTCGCCCCCCGGTGGGGCACCTGGTACGCGGTGCTGGTCTGCGCGGCCGGCTACGCCGTGGTCGTCGGCCTCGCCGGCAGCCTGGTGCCGACGTACGACGAGGTGCCCGAGGGCTTCCCGGCGAGCCTGCTGTACGAGTTCCGCAAGGCGAGCCTGCTCGTCCAGGTCACGCTGTGGGGCGTCATCGGGCTGGCGACCGCCGAGCTGGCGCACCGGCTCGCGGTGCGCGGCCGCCGCCCCGAGCGGTCCCGCCCACTGGTCGACGCGTGATCGCCCCGCCGTCCGCCGCGGCGGGCGCGGCCGCCCGGACCCGGCTGGACGGGCTGGCCAAGCCGCTCGGCGCGCTCGGCCGCCTGGAGGACGCCGCCGCCTGGGTCGCCGCCTGCCAGGACAGCTGCCCCCCGCGTCCGCTGGACCGGGTCCGCCTGACCGTGCTGGCCGGGGACCACGGCGTCTCCCACGACGGCGTCTCCGCCTACCCCCGCGAGGTCACCGGCGCGATGGTCGCGGCGATGGTCGCCGGCGGGTCGGGAGCCAACGTCCTCGCGCGCCAGCACGGCGTCGCGATGCAGGTCCTCGACGTCGCGGTGGACGCCGACCTCGGCGGGCTCGGCCCCGCCGTCGTGCGCCACCACCTGCGCTCCTCCTCCGGCGCCATCCAGCGCGAGGACGCCCTCGGCGTGGACGAGGTCCGGACGGCCCTCGCCGTCGGGGAGGCCCTGGCGGGCGAGGAGGTCACCGCCGGCGCCGACCTGCTCCTGCTCGGCGACCTCGGCATCGGCAACACGACGCCCGCGGCGGCGCTGGTCGCCGCGACGTTCGGCGTCGGCGCCGAGGAGGTCGTCGGACGCGGCACCGGCGTGGACGACACGGCGCTGGCCCACAAGACCGCGGTGCTCACCGACGCCCTCGCGCGGGTCGGGCGGCGCGTCGACGACCCGGTCGAGCGGCTGGCCGCGCTGGGCTCGGCCGACCTCGCGGTCGGCGTCGGCTTCCTCGTCGGCGCCGCCCGGGCCGGCGTGCCCGTGCTCCTCGACGGCATCGTGACCCTCGCCGAGCTCGCCGTGGCCGAGGACCTCGAGCCGGGCGTGGTCGCCTGGTGCGCGGCCGGGCACCGTTCCACCGAACCCGCGCAGCAGCTCGCGCTCGACAAGCTCGGCCTGGTCCCGCTGCTCGACCTCGGCCTGCGGCTGGGTGAGGGCACCGGCGCGCTGACGGCCCTGCCCGTGCTGCGCTCGGCGGTCCTGCTGCTCCGCGAGATGGCCCTGCTGGCCGACCTGGCGCCCGGGGCCTGAGCGCGGTGTCCGTCGACGCGCTGCGGCTGGCGGGCGGGTTCCTCAGCGTGCTGCCGGTCCGCCCGGTCAGCGACCCGGACCGGCGTACGGCCGGGCGGGCGATGGTCCTCGCCCCGCTCGCGGTGCTCCCCCTCGGCGCGGTGACGGCCGCGGTCGTCGTCCTCGCCCAGGTCGCCGGCCTCCCGGCCGCCCTACGCGCGGTCCTCGTGGTCGGCACGCTCGCCCTCGGCACCCGGGCCATGCACCTCGACGGGCTGGCCGACACCGTCGACGGCCTGGGCGCGAGCTGGGACCGCGCCCGGGCGCTGGAGGTGATGCGGCGCGGCGACGTCGGGCCGATGGGCGCGGTCGCCCTGCTCGTCGTCCTCGGCCTGCAGGTCGCCGGGCTGGCGGCGCTGCCGTACGCCGCAGGCGGCGCGCTCGCCGTCCTGCTGCTGGTCTGCGCCTCCCGGGCGGCCCTCGTGCTGGTCTGCCGCCGCGGGGTCCCGGCTGCGCGGCCGGACGGGCTGGGCCGGGTCGTGGCCGGTTCCGTCGGCCCGGTCGGGGCCGGCACGGGTGTCGTGCTGCTGCTCGGGCTGCCGGCGCTCGCGGCGGTGGCGACCGGGCGGCCCTGGTGGCAGGGCATGGTTGCCGGGGCGCTGGCGGTCGTCGTGGTCGTGGCCCTCGTCGGGCACACCGTCCGACGCCTCGGCGGGGTCAGCGGCGACGTGATGGGTGCGGCGGTCGAGGCGGCGCTCGCGACGCTGCTCGTCGTGCTGGCGGCCCGGCCGTGAGGCGGGCCGGTCCGGGGTCAGACGTAGAGCGCGCGGCCCGCGACCATGAGGACGACGTCCTCGCTGGCCGCCGCGAGGGCGGCGTTGACCTGGCCGAGCAGGTCGGTGAACACGCGGCCCGAGCGGTGCTCGGACACCAGCCCCCAGCCCACCTCGTTGGTGACGGCGACGGCGATGCGCGGCGTCGACCGCCAGGCGTCGACGAGCTCGGCGACCCGGGCGTCGAAGTCGGGCTGCCAGTCGCCCAGCGGGACGTCCCACGTCCCCATCCGGTCGATGACCGCGGTCACCCAGGTGCCGAGGCAGTCCACGAGGTAGGCCTGGTCCCCGCGCCGCAGCACCTCGGCGACGTCGTCGGTCTCCACCGTCGTCCAGTGCTCCGGGCGGCGCTCCTGGTGCACCGCGACGCGCGCGGCCCACTCGGCGTCGGTCGACGGGTCGGCCAGCGGGCCGGGCGCGACGTAGGTGACGGACTCCGCGTCGGCCACGAGGCCCTCCGCGAAGCGCGACTTGCCCGAGCGGGAACCGCCGGTGACGAGCGTGCGCTGCGCCGGGGCCGAGGCGAGAGGAGACATCGGCGATGAGGCTAGGGCATCGGTGTTCCGGCGCGGTGACGGCGGCGGGGCTGGTCCTCGGGTACGTCGCCGACACCGTCCTGGGCGACCCGCGCCGCGGTCACCCGGTGGCCGCCTTCGGCACCGTCGCAGCGGCGCTCGAGCGGCGCCTGTGGGCCCCGAGCCGGCCGCGCGGGACGGCCTACGCGGCCGTGCTCGTGGGGGGTGCGGCGCTGCTCGGGGCCGGTCTGGAGCGGGCGGCGGGTCGCCGACGGGTGGCACGGGTGGTCGTCACCGCGGCGGCGACCTGGGCAGTGCTCGGGGGACGTTCGCTCGGGCGCGAGGCGGCGACGGTCGCCGAGCAGCTCGAGCGCGGCGACCTGGCGGCGGCCCGGGTGCAGGTGACGCACCTCGTGGGGCGCGACACGACCCGGCTGGAGGCTGACGAGGTCGCGCGGGCCTGCGTCGAGTCGGTCGCGGAGAACACCGCCGACGCCGTCGTCGCCCCGCTGCTGTGGGGCGCGGCGCTCGGCGTGCCGGGCCTGCTCGCGTACCGGGCCGCGAACACCCTCGACGCGATGGTCGGGCACCGCTCCGAGCGGTACCTCCGGTTCGGGTGGGCGTCGGCGCGGTTCGACGACGTGCTCAACCTCGTGCCGGCGCGGGTCTGCGGCCTGCTCACCGCACTCGCCGCCCCGCTGGTCGGCGGGTCGGCCCGTTCGGCGCTCGCGGCGGTCCGACGCGACGCCGGGCAGCACCCCAGCCCGAACGCCGGCGTCGTCGAGGCCGCGTTCGCGGGTGCACTCGGCGTCCGGCTGGGCGGGGTGAACGTCTACGGCGGTCACGTCGAGGACCGCGGGACGCTCGGGTCCGGCGTACCGGTGACGGTCGCGGACGTGGACCGCACGGTCCGGCTGGCGCGGGCGACCTCGCTGCTCTCCCTGGCGGTCGCGGTCGGCCTGGCCCTCGCCCCGCGGCCCGTCCGCTGTCAGCGGGCGACCCGGTGACCGTCCTCGTCCTCGGCGGCACCGCGGAGGCCCGGGCTCTCGCAGCCGCGCTCGTCGAGGCCGGGGTCGACGTCCTGTCCTCGCTGGCCGGGCGGGTCTCGGCGCCCGCGCTGCCGGTCGGGCGGGTCCGGGTCGGCGGGTTCGGCGGGGTGGACGGGCTCGCGACGTTTCTCGTGGAACATCGCGTCGCCGCCGTGGTCGACGCCACCCACCCCTTCGCCGCCACCATCTCGGCGAACGCGGCCGGCGCGTGCTCGGCGACCGGCGTCCCGCTGCTGCGCCTGGCCCGCCCGGGCTGGTCCGACCACCCCGACGCAGGCGCCTGGACCTGGGTCGACGCGGTGGCCCAGGCCCTGGACGTCCCCGGCGTACGGCCACTGCTGACGACCGGGCGGCAGTCGCTGGCCGAGTTCCTGCCGTGGGCCGACCGTCGCGTCCTCGCCCGCGTCGTGGACCCGCCCGAGATCGCGCTGCCCCCCGCCTGGCGCGTCCTGCGCTCACGGGGACCGTACGCGCTCGAGGGCGAACGTTCCCTGCTGCGCGAGCACCGGGCGGACCTGCTCGTCACCAAGGACTCCGGCGGCACCCACACCGCGGCCAAGCTCGACGCGGCCCGCGAGCTGGAGGTTCCGGTGGTGGTGGTGCGAAGACCTCACACCGAGCCCGGAACCACCACGACCATCTCTGACGTGTCGAAGGCAGTCGCCTGGGCTCTTGCTGTCGTCAAGCCAGCTCGGGCTTGATCAGGAGATCGTCCAGATGGCGGCGATGTCGCCACCACCTCCAGGTGCATACACGAGCTGCTTAGCAGCAGACGGTGCATCGAACTCGACGGTGCCTTGGACCTTCTCTCCAGCCGCGAGAGTTCCTGAGCTGAGGTCCTTGCCTTTCCAACCCGAGTAGTTGCCGTCCGCGTACTGATACTTGGAGCCGTCCGCATCACGGACGTACCAGTCGAACGGGTTGTAGTCGAAGCCTTCGGAGCCGACGTTCTTGATCGCGATCGTCACGTGCTTGTAGCGCCCGTTTTGCGGCTTGTCGGCGTAGGAGTCGAAGCCCTTCGAGCTCGACGTCGCCTTGCTGACGGTGATCCGTGCAGCCGGCTCCTCGTTCTGCTGAACCTCCGCCGTGTCGCCCACCTGATATGTCTTCGGCCCGGCTGACTGGTCCGGCGCGCTGCCGCTGGCTGCACCACCAGGCTCCACTTTCGACGTAGTGGTGTCCGGATCGATGGCCTTCCCGACGTCGTCGAGCGCCTTCCCGTAGAAAGCCTGGCTGCCGAGTACGCCGGCGAGGGCGAGAACGGACAGGACGATCGCGACGATCGACATGCCCTTTCCACGACGCCGTCCCCCGCGACTGAGCGCCACTCCGACAACGCCGAGGACTAGGGAGATCAACCCGAGGAAGAAGACCGCATTATTGACGATCGGAATCAGGCAGAGCAGGAGGCTGATGATGGCGATGATGAGTGCGGTCACGGCCAACGCGTTGCCCTTCACGGGCAGCGCGGGACCCGTCGGGCGGGGCTGATCTGGCAAGGGCGGGTTCTGCTGCTCGGCGGCTTGGCTCATAACGACTAGTCCTTCTGGTGCGGCTCCGGGGAACCGTCAGAGTACGAACCGCACAGCCACTTCACAGCAACTGCATTGATGAGTTATCAAAGAGTGATGCAGTACAGCCGTGAACGAATCAACCGACCGGCGGCCCACCGGTGTCGACTGGGTTCCGGCGGCGACCTCTGCACGGAGGCCTGCCCTGAGATTCGACCGCACGATATGCCGCCGTCAGCCACTCCCGCCGCAGTCCGCCAGCTCAAGGCCACCGAGCCGTCGGATCTCAGGGGGCTAGCGTCGCCGGGGTGACCACCACGCATGTCGTCCTCGTGTCCTGGCGCGACGGGGAGGCCGAGGAGGCCGAGCGCGTCGTCCGGCCGCTCGTCGCCGGCTTCCGCGAGAGCATCCCCGACGTCCTCGCCGTCGCCGAGGGTCCCTCCACGAGCCCCGAGGGCAAGGAGGAGGGCTTCGACTACGCGCTCGTCATCACCTTCGCCTCGCCCGAGGCCCGCGACGCCTACCTGCCGCACCCGGCGCACCAGCCCGTCGCCCAGGCGATCGGGGCCCACGCCGACAAGGTCGTCGTCTTCGACGTCTGACCAGGCGCAGGCCCGCACCCCACGGACAGCCGCACAGCGCGGGGCCTGAGCGGCTGACCGGGAGGTGTGCGGCTCGCGGCTCAGGCGAGCGACGCCTCCCAGGCGTCGTGGAGGGCGGCGTAGCGGCCGTCGGTCTCGTCGAGGAGGAGCTCCGGCGGGCCCTGCTCGACGATCTCGCCCCGCTCGACCACGAGGACGCGGTCGGCGATCTCGACGGTGCTGAGCCGGTGGGCGATGATCACGGCCGTACGGTCGGCGAGCACGGTCTGCAGCGCCTGCTGGACGAGCCGCTCGCTGGGCACGTCGAGGCTGGAGGTGGCCTCGTCGAGCACGAGCACGGCCGGGTCGGCCAGGAACGCGCGGGCGAAGGCGACGAGCTGGCGCTGACCGGCCGAGAGCCGGCCGCCGCCCTTGGCCACGTCGGTGTCGTAGCCCTCCGGCAGCGCCTCGATGAAGGTGTCCGCACCCACGGCCGCAGCCGCCGCCTCGACCTCGGCGCGGGTCGCGTCGGGCCGGCCGAAACCGATGTTGTCGGCGACGCTGCCCGAGAACATGACGTTCTCCTGGGTCACCATCACCACCGCCCGGCGCAGGTCGGCGTCGGACAGCTCGCGCAGGTCGACGCCGTCGAGCGTCACGCGACCTCGCGTCGGGTCGTAGAAGCGCGCCAGCAGCTTGGCGATCGTCGTCTTGCCCGCCCCGGTCGTGCCGACGACGGCGACGGTCTCGCCCTCGCGCAGCGTCAGCTCGAGGTCGGTGATGACGGGGCGTTCCGGGTCGTAGCCGAAGTCGACGTGGTCGAAGCGCACCTCGCCGCGCGCCCGCGGCAGGGCGACCGGGTGCTCGGGATCCGGCACGCCGGGATCCTCCTCGAGCACGCCGGACAGCTTCTCCAGCGCCGAGGAGGCGGACTGGAAGGTGTTGAAGAACTGGCTGATGTCCTGCATCGGCTCGAAGAACATCCGCAGGTAGAGCAGGAACGCGGTGAGCACGCCGATGGTGATGTCGCCCTCGAGCGCCCGGTAGCCGCCGAAGAGCAGCGCCGCGCCGATGGTGATGTTGCCGACCAGCCGCACACCCGGCATGAACACGGCGACGAGCCGGAACGAGTCGGTGTTCGCGTCCTTGTACCGGTCGGCGATCTCGTCGAAGATCTCGGAGTTGCGGCCCTCGCGGCGGTACGCCTGCACGGCGCGGATGCCGGTCATCGTCTCGACGAACTGCACGATGACCAGGGCCGACAGCTCGCGCACCCGGCGGTAGACCGTGGCCGAGCGGCGGGCGAACCACCGCACGAGCAGCAGCAGCACCGGGAAGCAGAGCAGGCAGACCAGTCCGAGCTCGACGTCCAGGCTGAGCATGAGGATCGCGACGCCGACCATGGTCAGCACCGCGGTCACGAGCCCGTCGAACCCGCCGACGAGCAGCTCGCTGATCGCGTCGACGTCGCTGGTGAGCCGCGACGTCACCCGGCCGGAGGTGAAGCGGTCGTGGAACGCGACGTCGAGCTTCTGGAAGTGAGTGAACACCCGCCGGCGCAGCTCGAGCAGGACGTCCTGGCCGATGCGCCCGGAGACGCGCAGGAAGGCCATCCGGCCGAGGGACTGCAGCACGACGGCGACGAGCATCGCCGCGACGATCATCAGCAGGGTGCGGGGGCTGCCGCCGTGCATGACCGGCGGCAGGCCCTCGTCGATCCCGCGGGCGACGAGCAGCGGGATCGAGAGCCGCGCCGCGTTCTCGACGAGCACGACGAGGACCATGACGACGATCCAGCCCTTGTACGGGCTCAGCAGCGACCCGAGTAGGCGACGGCTGCGCGCGCGCAGGAACCGGCTGCCCGTCCGCCCGACCTCGGCGTCGCTCGCGCCGGAGTCGACCCCGACGCCGCGCCACCGCTCGTGCGGGTCGAGCTGGACGCCCTGGCGGGGCTCGCCCGCCTGCTCGGTCCGCTCGGCCTGCTCGGTCCGCTCGGCCTGCTCGACCTCGCGCTCGTCGTCGGTCACCTCGAGGGGGCGCTCGCGCTCGGCAGAGGTCGTCACGAGGCCACCTCCAGCAGCTCGTCCTCGGGGTCGAGCTCGGCGGACAGCAGGGCCCGGTACGCGGGAACCGTCGCGAGCAGCTCGGTGTGGGTGCCGACGTGGGTGATGGTGCCGTCCTGCAGCAGGGCCACGCGGTCGGCGAGCAGCACGGTCGAGGCGCGGTGGGCGACGACGATGCCGGTCACCCCGACCAGGACGCGGCGCAGCGCCTCCTCGACCAGGGCCTCGGTGTGGATGTCGAGCGCGGAGAGGGTGTCGTCGAGGACGAGCACCGCCGGCCGGGCGAGCACGGCCCGGGCGAGCGCCAGCCGCTGGCGCTGTCCGCCGGACAGGCTCATGCCCTGCTCGCCGATCCGGGTGTCGAGCCCGTACGGCAGCTCGTGGACGAACTGGGCCTGCGCCACCTCCACCGCCGCCAGGATCTCCTCGTCGGTGGCGTCGGGACGCCCGAGCGCGACGTTCTCGCGCGCGGACATGGAGAAGAGCACGGGGTCCTCGAACGCGGTGGCGACCAGCTGGCGCAGCCGGTCGAGGCGCAGGTCGCGCACGTCGACGCCGTCGAGCGTGATCCGCCCGCCGGTGACGTCCCAGAGCCGGGCGACGAGGTTCGTGAAGATCGTCTTGCCCGAGCCGGTGGCGCCGACCAGCGCGACCGTCTCGCCGGGCGCGAGCCGGAGGTCGAGGTGGTGCAGCACGTCCTCGCTCGCGTCGGGGAAGCGGAAGGAGACGTCCTCGAACGCCAGCTCGCCGCGGACGTCGTCGAGCTCGCGGGTGCCGTCGACGATCGTGTTCTCGGCGTCGAAGACCTCGGCGATGCGGTCGGCCGCCGTCATCGCGTCCTGCGTCATCGAGAGCAGGAAGCCGAGCGAGGTGACCGGCCAGACGAGCGACATCATCAGGGTGGTGAAGGCCACGAGCGTGCCGAGCGTGACCCGGTCCTGAGCGACGGCCAGCGCCCCGAGGGCGAGCACGATGATCAGCGTCACGCTGGGGATGACGTCCAGGAACGTCCAGAACGTCGACTGCACGCGCACCCGCGAGACCGCGGTGTCGTGGAGCCGGACGCTGCGCCGGTCGAAGCCGCCGAAGACGTGGTCGGCCCGGCCGAAGGACTTGATGACCCGCAGGGAGTGGGCCATCTCCTCGACGCTCGACGTCACGTCGCCGGTCTGGTCCTGCACGGCCCGCGAGAGCTTGGTGTAGATCTTCTGCGTGCGCAGCGACACCAGCGTCACCGGAACGGTCGAGGCGACGACGACGAGGCCGAGCGGCCAGTACAGGTGGACCAGGATGGCCACGACCACGACGATCTGCAGGATGTTCACGCCCAGGAACACCAGGCCGAAGCCCAGGAACCGGCGGATCACCGACAGGTCGGAGGTGATGCGCGACAGCAGCTGGCCCGACGCCCACCGGGAGTGGAAGGCCAGCGGCAGGCGCTGCAGCTTGGCGTAGAGCTGGGTGCGGATGTCGGTCTCGACGCCCAGGGTCGCCTTGGAGACGATCCAGCGGCGGATGAACATCAGCAGCGCCTCGCCGACGCCGACGGCGATCGCGACGGCCCCCAGGGCGTACAGCCCCGGTCGGTCGCTGTTCGCGATCGGACCGTCCACCACGCGGCGCGTCACAAGAGGCACGAGGATGCTCGCGCCGATGCCGAGCACGGCGACGACGACGAGGACGACGAAGCGCCAGCGGTAGGGCAGGAGGTAGGAGCGGAAGCGCCAGATGGAGGTGGCGGCACCCGGCCGACGCTCGCCGTCGCGGTCGCGCGCCGGAGGGCGCAGCGTGACCGCGGTGTCGCTGGGCATACGAGTGCCTTCGTTCGTCGAGGAGATAGTCACAGTATGCAAGCGAGGGACCGCCCGCTCCATTCCATTACCCGCGCCCCACCCCGCCGGACGCACGTCCGGCCGCGGGTAGGGCCCGGCGGCGCTTCGAGGTGAGGCGGTCCTCGGCCGGAACGACCGGCCGCGGTCCTGCGAGGCTGAGCCCGTGACCGGCCTGCTCGTCCTCCTCGTCGTCGCCCTCGTCGTGATCGCGGCCGCCAGCCTGGTCGGCCCTCGGCTGCGCGTGGCCGCGCCGCTGCTGCTGGTCGCGGTCGGCGTGGGGGCGAGCTACGTCCCCGCCCTCGCCGAGGTCCACGTCGAGCCGCACTGGATCCTCGAGGGCGTGCTGCCGCCGCTGCTGTACGCGGCCGCGGTGTCGATGCCGGCGATGAACTTCCGCCGCGAGTTCGGCGCGATCAGCGGCCTGTCGGTGGTGCTCGTCGTCATCAGCGCGCTGGTCCTGGGAACGTTCTTCAGCGCCGTGGTGCCCGGCCTCGGCCTCGCCTGGGGCGTCGCGCTCGGCGCGGTCGTCAGCCCGACCGACGCCGTCGCCACCTCGATCATCAAGCAGACGCCGACGTCGCGGCGGGTGGTCGCGATGCTCGACGGCGAGAGCCTGCTCAACGACGCGACCGCGCTGGTCATCCTCTCCACGGCGACGACGGCGGCCCTGCTCTCGTTCTCGGTCTGGGGTGCGGTGGGCGACTTCGCCTACTCGATCGCCGTGGCCGTGGTGCTCGGCCTGGCGGTCGGGCTCCTCAACCTCGCGGTGCGCCGCCGCGTGACCGACCCGACGGTGAACACCGTCATCTCCTTCGCCGTGCCGTTCGCCGCCGCGGTCCCCGCCACCGCGCTCGGCGCGTCGGGGCTGGTGGCGGCGGTCGTCGCCGGCCTCCTCACCGGCGTCCTCGCCCCGCGCTACCTCTCGCCGCAGCACCGGCTGTCGGACTCGCAGAACTGGCGCACCCTGGAGCTCGTCCTCGAGGGCGCGGTGTTCCTCACGATGGGGCTGCAGGTGTCCTCGATCGTCGCCGACGTCCACCGCGACCACGGCGGCGTCGGCACCGCGGTGCTGGTCGCGGCCGGCGCGCTCGTGCTGCTCCTGCTCGTCCGGGCGGCGTACGTCGCCCCCCTGCTCCTCGCCCTCAGGGCGGGGTCGCGACGCGGGGAGCAGCTGCGGGGCCGGCTGGAGGAGTTCCAGTCGACCCTGGGCGCGGCGGAGGGCAGCCCGGACGGCACCGCGGGGGTCGACGCCCGCAGCGGCCGGCGCCTCGGCCGGGCCCGGTCCCAGCGCGACGTCGAGCGCTTCGCGCTGCGGGTGACGCGGGGGCTGGCCGACATCGCGTACTTCCGCCGTCAGCCCCTCGGCTGGCGCGACGGCAGCATCGTCGTCTGGGCCGGGATGCGCGGCGCGGTGACCGTGGCCGCGGCGCAGACCCTGCCCGAGGACGCCCCGCAGCGCTCGGTGCTCGTGCTGGTCGCCTTCGCCGTGGCCGCCCTCTCGCTGCTGGTGCAGGGCGGCACCGTCGGCCCGCTCGTCCGCCGGCTCGGGCAGGCCGGCGACGACACCGAGGCCCAGCGCCACCTGACCGAGGAACGCGACCGCGTCACCGAGCTCATCCGCAGCAGCGCCGCCTCGGTGCCCGAGCCGGCGCGCCCGTCCGGCGAGCCGACGACGGAGCAGTTCCTGGAGGCGAAGGAGCACCGCCTCGCGGTCATCGCCGCCCAGCGGTCGGCCCTGCTGGACGCCCGCGACAACGGGACGTTCGACGCCGAGGTGCTCGAGAAGGCGCTGGCCAACCTCGACGCCGCCC
>NZ_FOFA01000018.1 GCF_900110855.1 Microlunatus flavus | reverse complement strand
GTCCTCGGTGGCGGTCCCGTCGGAACCGTCCTCGGTCCCGTGGGTGTGACCCCCGGTGGAGTCCTCGAGCGCGATGGCGGCGCTGACCGACGGCTCACCCACGGCGTACGCCACGACGAACGCGGCGATCCCGGCGAGCAGGCCGGCCAGCAGCCCCCGGACCAGCAGGTCCCGGGCTGTGGTCATGTCAGACGCTCAGTGGCAGGGGAAGCCGAGCAGGTGGCGCCCGTCGTGGGTCCACTCGTGCACGGCGGTGCCGTTCAGCAGCGACGTCGCGCCCTGCTCGGCGCCGACGAAGTACATGGCCACGAGGGCCAGCAGCGCGGCGAGGACCAGCCACGGCAGCACCTGGCGCAGCGGGACGGGCTTGAGGCTGACGGGCTGGAGCGTCGTCGGGGCTTGCGCGGCGACGGCCTGGGCGGTGCGGTCGGTCATGTGTTCCTCCTGGGTTTCAGTGACCCGTGGTCGGGAGCCCGAGGAGGAGGGGTCTGACTCGGGCCGACCCCGAGAGGCAGACCCATACAGTGGCGCGACCGTGCCGGACTCTCACCGGCTTCCCACGTGTTCTCCACGAACCCGAGCACTGTAGCGCCCGGCGACCGCGGCGGCGAGGGTGACCGGCCGGGCGGCGGGCCCGGCCGGGTCGGGCAGGCGCGGGTCAGGCGGGTTCGCGCTCCTCGCCGACGGTCGGCACGGCCTTCGGCTCACCGCGGCGGTGGCTCCAGACGTCGCGCAGGATCACCTGGACGATGCCGGCGACGGGGATGGCCAGCAGGGCGCCGAGGATCCCGCCCAGCTCGACGCCGACGAGGATGGCCACGAGGACGGCGAGCGGGTTGAGCTTGACCGTGCGCGACAGGATCACCGGCTGCAGCACGTGGTTCTCGAGCTGCTGGTAGAGCACGACGAAGATCGCGACGGCGATGAGGGCCCCGGTGGAGTGGATGCCGGCGGCGACGAGGGCGGCGATCGCCCCGATCGTCGCGCCGACCAGCGGGATGAGGTCGGCGATGCCCACGAACAGCGCGATCAGCCCGGCGAAGGGCACCCCGGAGATCTTCAGGACCGCGTACGTCAGCCCGCCGCAGATGATGCTGATCAGCAGGTTGCCGGAGATGTAGCCCGTGATCGACTTCGCGCAGTCGGCGCTGACCCGGCGCACGCGCTCGCGGGCCTCGTCGTCGTCGATGAGGTTCAGCAGCCCGGAGACGACCTTCGGCCCCTCGAGGACCATGAGGACGGCGAGCACGAAGACCGTGACCACGCCGGCGACGCCGGTCGCGATGCCGCTCAGCACCGCCGTGGCCGATCCGCCCAGCCCGGTCAGGGTGCTGCCGATGCTCTGCTGGTGGCTCTGGACGTACGCGAGCACGTGCGTCCGCTCGAGCAGCGAGCCGATCGGCCCGCGACCGGCGCGGGTCTGCTCGACCAGGTCCGGGAGCTGGGTGGCGAGCTGGGTGCCCTCGCGCACCAGCGGCACGACGAACAGAGCCAGGATCCCGGCGAGGAGCAGGACCCCGACGAGGAAGACGACCAGCGTCGCGACCGTGCGGTGGCCGCCGACGTGGCGCTCCACCCAGCCGACGACCGGGTACAGGGCGACGGTGAAGAAGACCGCGACGACGATCCACACCAGCACGCGGCGCACGTCGTAGAGCAGCAGCAGCGCGAGGGCGGTCAGCAGGACGAGACCGATGGTGGCGAGGATCGTCCGCACCGGGACGGGCCCGGGGCGCGGGCGCAGGGAGTGGGCGGGCACGTCCCGTCCCCTACCCCCGAGGGCCGGACCGTACACCCCTGTGGGGTGCGCGGCGGACCTCAGCCGTACGTCTCGACGTCGCTGAACAGGCTGCTGATCGACTCGCCGTGGTGGATCCGGTGCACGGTCTCGGCGAAGAGGGGGGCGACGGAGCGCACGACCAGGTTCGGCAGCCGGTCGCCGTGCGTCTGCGGGACCGTGTCCGTCGTGACGACCTGGGTCACGCCCGGCTCGGCGGCGAGCCGTTCGACGGCCTGGCCCGTGAACAGCCCGTGCGTGCACACCACCGACGCCTCCCGGGCGCCCTGCTCGCGCAGCACCCGCAGCAGCTCGACGATCGAGCCGCCGGTGGCGATCTCGTCGTCGAGGATGATGACGTCGCGCCCGGCCACGTCGCCGACGATCCGGTCGATGACCACCCGGTCGTCCGCGAGGCGCTGCTTGGAGCCGGCCGCTACCGGCAGCCCGAGCTCGCGGGCGAAGGCCGCGGCGACCTTGGCGTTGCCGAGGTCGGGCGAGACCACAACGGTGTTCGACAGGTCGAAGCGGCGGAAGTGGGCGGCCAGCTCGAGGGTCGCGCTGAGGTGGTCGACGGGCACGGAGAAGAAGCCGTGCACCTGGGGCGCGTGCAGGGCCATGGTCAGGACGCGGCTCGCGCCGGCGCTGGCGAGCATGTCGGCGACGAGGCGGGCGCCGATCGAGATGCGCGGCTCGTCCTTCTTGTCCGAGCGGGCGTACGCGAAGTGCGGGATGACGGCGGTGATGTGGTCGGCCGACGCCCCGCGCGCGGCGTCGAGCATGAGCAGGAGCTCCATGAGGTTCTCCTGCACCGGCGGCACCAGCGGCTGCACGACGTAGACGTCGCGGCGCCGGCAGTTGGCGCGCAGCTGCACCTGGAGGCAGTCGTTGCTGAAGCGGCTCGTGCGCGACGGGCTCAGCTGCACCCCGAGGATGCGGCAGACGTCGCGCGCGAACTCGGGGTGCGCCGACCCGCTGAAGACGGTGATCTCGCCGGTCACGTGTCGGCCTCCTCGTGCTGCGGCGTCCCCGTCCGGCCGGGGAGCCGGGCACCATCTCAGCGGAAGCCTGTCCGCGGCCCGGCACCGGGTCCGGGACCGGCAGCCGGGCGCGGGCCCGTGCACGCTCTAGGGTCGCGGTCATGCGCAAGCCGCCCCCTCCCTCGGCGGTGCCCCACAAGTTCCTGTACCGCGAGGTCGTCCGGCACCCGTCGGCGATCCTGTTCGTCACCCAGCTGCTCGGCGTGCTGCTGTACGCGCTCGACGAGGCCACGAGCACGGCGACGGGCTGGCGGGTGGCGCTCGAGCTCTTCGGCGCGGGCGTGCTGGCCCTGGCCATCTGGGCGGTGCGTGACCAGCCGGGCCCGACCTGGATGGCGGTCATCCTCGGGGTCTTCGCCTCCGGGCTCTCGGTGCTCGGGCTGCTGACCGGCTCGGGCGGGATCGAGCTCGCCGGCGACGTCGTGCACGCCGCCTTCTACTTCCTGGCGGCGGGCAGCATGTTGACCTACATGCTCGCCGACGCGGACGTCACGCACGACGAGCTCTGGGCCGTCGGGGCGACGTTCACCCTCGTGGCGTGGGCGTTCGCGTACGTGTTCTCGGTGCTCCAGGTGCTGGTGCCCGGCAGCTTCATCGCCGCCGTCGACCCCGAGGGGCGGCGGACGTGGCTGGAGCTGCTGTTCCTCAGCTTCACGAACCTCTCCAGCACCGGCCTGTCCGACGTCGTGCCCGTGAAGCCGTTCGCGCGGGCGGTCGTCATGGTCGAGCAGCTGGCCGGGCTCGCGTACGTCGCGCTGTTCGTGTCGCGGGTGGTCGGGCTGACGATCAACCGGCGGCGGATGACCCACCCGGAGGCCGACGAGGGCGTCCGACGGGAGCAGGCAGCTGCTGCGCCAGAGCAGCCACCGCGCCGATGACGGTCACGGCCGGCGCGCGGACGCCGGCGGCCTCGCCGATCGCGGCGATGTCGACGACGGTCCCGCTCACGCTGCGCTGAGCGGGCAGCCCGGCGTCGGTGACGGTCAGGGCGGGCGTCGTCGCGGGCATCCCCTGGGCGACGAGCTCCTCGGTGATCGCCGGCAGCGTGGCGATGCCCATGAGCACGACGAGGGTGGTGCCGCTGCGGGCCAGCGCGCCCCAGTCCAGCGTCGAGCCCGCCGCGTGCGGCGGGAGGTGCCCCGACACCACGGTGAAGCCCTGCGTCAGCGTCCGGTGCGTGAGCGGCACGCCGGCCAGCGCGGGCCCGGCCAGGGCCGAGCTCACCCCCGGCACGACCTCGACGGGGATGCCCGCCTCCGCGCACGCCTGCCACTCCTCGCCGCCGCGGCCGAAGACGAAGGGGTCGCCGCCCTTGAGGCGGACGACCCGCCGGCCCGCGCGGGCGTGCTCGACGAGGAGCTCGTTGATGCGCTCCTGGGGGGTGAAGGACCCTCGGGGGATCTTGGCGACGTCGACCACCTCGGCGTGCGGCGGCGCCTGGTCGAGCACGGAGAGCGGGGCGAGGCGGTCGGTGACGACCACGTCGGCGCCGCGCACGGCCTCGAGGCCGGCCACCGTGAGCAGGCCGGGGTCGCCGGGGCCGCCGCCGACGAGCACCACGGAACCGGTGCCCGGCGTGGCCGCCTGCGGGGCGCTCGGTCGGCGGCTCGCGACGACGGGCAGGCCCAGGTCGGCGCACCAGCCGCGGACGACGTCGTCGAGGCCCGGGTCGGCGACGACGACGAGGCGCACCGCGTCGAGGTCGACGGGGCTGGGGGAGCGGCGGTCGAGACCGATCTGGCCGCGTTCGGCGAGGTCGACGACGGTGTCCACCGGGGCGGTCCCGACGACGCGGACGAGGGCGCCGGCGTCCAGCAGGGACCGGACGGGGGCCAGGGCGTCGGCCCCGGCGCCCGCGACCAGCACGGCGGACCCGGCGAGCTCGAGGTCGGCGGAGAAGCTCACCCGAGGCACCGTACGACCGCCGCGGCCAGCGCGGCGCTCGTCGTCTCGTCGCGGACGGCGACCCGGATCCAGGACGCGTCCAGGCCGGGGAAGGTCTCGCCGCGCCGCGCGGCGAAGCCCTGGTCGCGCAGCGCCAGCCGCAGCCAGCCCGCGGGCCGGTCGGGCCGCAGGGCGGAGGTGTCGAGGAGGACGAAGGGGGCGCGCGGGTCGCCCGCGGGGACGAGGCCCGTCGGGGCCAGCGCGTCGGCCAGGGCCTGCCGGCGTCCCGCGAACCGTTCCGCGGCCGCGGCCGCCTCGGCACGGGCGGCGGGGGTGAGGCAGGCGACCGTGGCCGCGAGGGCCGGCGTCGACACCGACCAGGGCGGCTGCTGCGCGCGCAGCCGGTCGACCAGCGCCGGATCGCCGACGACGTAGCCGGCCCGCAGCCCGGCGAGGCCCCAGGTCTTGGTCAGCGAGCGCAGCACGAGGACGCCGGGCAGGTCGGCGCCGGCCAGCGACGCGGGTTCGCCGGGCACCGCGTCCATGAACGCCTCGTCGACGACCAGCACGCGCCCGGGGCGTACGAGCGCCTCCAGCGTGGCGCGCGGGTGCAGGACCGACGTGGGGTTCGTCGGGTTGCCGACCACCACGAGGTCGGCGGCGTCGGGCACGGCTGCCGGGTCGAGCACGAAGCCGTCGGCGGCGTCGAGGACGAGCCGCGCCGGGCGGTGGCCGGCGGCGAGGAGCGCGGCCTCGGGCTCGGTGAACTGGGGGTGCACGACGAGCGCGTGCCGGGGCGTGAACGCCCGCGCGACCAGGGTGAACGCCTCCGCACCGCCCGCGGTCGGCAGCACGTGGTCGACGTCCACGTCGTGCGCGGCGGCGATCGCCTTGGCCGCCTCGTCGGTCCGCGGGTAGGCGCCGAGCGTGGCCGTGCTCGCGTTGATGACGTCGCGCAGCCAGTCCGGGGGAGCGGGGCGGGCGACGTTCACGGCCAGGTCGACGAGGCCCTCGGTCGCGTCGCTGTCGCCGTGGTGGTCGAGGTCGTACGCGCCCGGTCCCTGCTCGGCCTGGGGCCGGTCGGGCGCGGCCGTCCGGGCGGCGCGGTCGTGGACCGCGTCGGCGAAGGCCTGCGCCAGCCGGGGGTGCCCGGCCCAGTGGACGTGCTGGTAGGAGGCGTGCAGCGTCGGGTGCCCGAGCCCGGCCGGGTCGGCGCTGAACCCGTCGGCCTCACCGCCGACGAGCCAGGCGGCGGTGTCCCCGCTCATGGGCGTGACCACCGTCCGGTGGAACTCGTGCCCCGTGGCCCGCGTGCCCGCGGGACCGAGCAGGCCGTCGGTCGGCGCGACCAGGCCCTGGTAGCGCAGGGTCAGCTTGGGCGTCATGACCGCCTCGGCGTCCAGCGCGCCCACCATCGGCACACCGTCGACGCTGCGGCACAGGTAGAGCAGGCCCGCGCATTCCGCGACCGCGGGCAGCCCGGCCGCGATGGCGTCGGCGAGGGCGGTGCGCAGGGCGGTGTTCGCGCTCAGCTCGGCGGCGTGGACCTCGGGGAAGCCGCCGCCCAGGTAGAGCCCGGACGTGCCCTCGGGCAGCGCGGTGTCGACGAGGGGGTCGAGCTCGACGGGTTCGCAGCCGGCGGCGCGCAGCAGCTCGTCGGTCTCGGCGTAGCGGAACGTGAACGCCCGGCCGGCGGCGACGGCGACCCGCGGGCGGTTCGGGCTCGGCGGGCTGACGTGGTCGGCCGGGTTCCAGGGCTCGGCGGTCAGCGGCGGGGCCGCGTGGGCCAGGGCGAGGACGGCCCGGAGGTCGACGTGCTCCGCGACCTGCTCGGCGAGGCGGCGTACGGTCCCGGCTGCCTGGTCGCGCTCGGCGGCGGGCACCAGGCCGAGGTGGCGGCTCGGCGCCTCGATGCCCGCGTCGCGGGGCAGGACCCCGAGGACCGGCAGCCCGGTCGCCTCGAGCGCGGCGGTGATCTCGTCGACCAGTCGGGGCGACCCGGCCTTGTTGAGGATGACGCCGCTCAGTCGTACGTCCGGGTCGAAGGTGTGCAGGCCGTGGACCAGCGCCGCGGTGGTGCGGGCCATCCGCGAGATGTCGACGACGACCACGAGCGGGGCGTCGACCAGCCCGGCGACGTGCGCCGTGGAGGCGAACCCGTCCCCGCCCATCCGCCCGTCGAACAGCCCCATGACGCCCTCGACGACGGCGACGTCGGCCGGGACCGGCGTACGGGCGCCGTGCAGGAGGAGCGGGGCGAGCTGCTCGGGGTGGCAGAGGTGCGGGTCGAGGTTCCGTCCAGGCCGGCCGGTCGCGAGCGCGTGGTAGCCGGGGTCGATGTAGTCCGGCCCGACCTTGAAGCCGGCGACCTCGAGCCCCTCGCCGCGCAGCGCGCCCATGAGCCCGGTGGCGACCGTCGTCTTCCCGTGCCCCGACGCGGGTGCGGTGATCACCAGCCGGGGCAGGGCGGTCGGCGCGCTCATGACGGCACCGCCCGGCGTACGCGGGGACCTGGTGCCAACCGCAGCAAATCTGCTGCGGGGAGTACCGCTTTTTCACGTGAACGTGAAGAACCTGGGGTCCGGGAGAGCGAGGCGGACGCTCCCTGAGCTTGTCGAAGGGCCCCGAAGGGGTTGGCGTCCTGCGAGCAGGGGGTCACCACTCGATCCCCCGCTGGCCCTTCTGGCCCTGCTCGAAGGGGTGCTTGACCTGGGTCATGTCGGTGACGAGGTCGGCGATCTCGACCAGACGCGGGTCGGCGCGGCGGCCGGTGACGACGACGTGCTGCTGGCCGGTGCGGCCGGCCAGGGTGCTGACGACGTCGTCGACGTCGACCCAGCCCCACTGCATCGGGTAGGTGAACTCGTCGAGGACGTACAACGTGTGGGTCTCGGCGGCGAGGCGGCGCTTGATCTCGGCCCACCCCTCCGCGGCGGCTCGGGCGTGGTCGTCCTCGGTGCCGGCCTTGCGCGTCCACGACCAGCCGGCGCCCATCTTGTGCCACTCGACCGGACCGCCCTGGCCGGTCTGCGCGTGCAGCTCGCCGAGCGTCTCGAGCACGGTCTGCTCGCCGATGCGCCACTTGGCCGACTTGACGAACTGGAACACCCCGATCGACCAGCCCTGGTTCCAGCCGCGCATGGCGAGGCCGAACGCGGCGGTCGACTTGCCCTTGCCGTCACCGGTGTTGACGACCAGCAGCGGACGGTTCCGGCGCTGCTTCGTCGTGAGGCCGTCGTCCGGGGTCCGCTCGACGCGTCCCTCGGGCATCAGGCGGCGTCCTGAGCCGGTCGAAGGGCGGCCCGGCCCTGAGTGGGTCGGAGCGCGGGGTCGAGGGCGGCGCGCTCGGCCCGGACGGCGTCGACCAGCGAACCCGCGGCCACCTCGCCGAGCCGGACGTGGTCGGCGCCGAGGCGGACGGCGAGGTCGCGGGCCAGGCCGAGGCTCATCCGCCCGGTCTCGCAGTCGACGACGAGGGCGCTGACCCCGGTCGCGCGCAGCAGCTCGGCGGCCTGCCGGGAGCGGGCGACGGCGTCGGGGCCGCTGGTCGCGCGGCCGTCGGTGACGACCACGAGCAGCGGGCGGCGCCGCGGGTCGCGCAGGTGCTCCAGGCGGAGGGTCTCGGCGGCGCGGAGCAGGCCCTCGGCCAGCGGCGTACGGCCCCCGCTCGGCAGGTCGGTCAGCCGGCGTGCGGCGACCTCGACCGAGGAGGTGGGCGGCAGGGCGAGGACGGCCTCGTTCCCGCGGAACGTCACCAGCCCGACCTTGTCGCGACGCTGGTAGGCGTCGAGCAGCAGCGACAGGACGGCGGTCTTGACCGCCTCCATGCGCTTGCGCGCGGCCATCGACCCGGACGCGTCGACGGCGAGCAGGACGAGGTTGGACTCGCGGCCCTCGGTGACGGCGTGGCGCAGGTCGGTGCCCACCAGCCGCAGCCGCGAACCGTCCGTACGCCCCCGGCTCGCCTGGTGCGGGGCGGCGGCGCGAACCGTCGCGCTGAGGTGCAGCGGCCGGTGCTCGCCGTCGGGCAGGGTCGAGCCGACGGTGCGGCCGGTCGTCGTGACCGCCCGGCTGCGGCGCCCGGCCGTCCCCGTCCCGACGCCGCGGGCGGTGAAGAGGCGGGTCCGGTACGCCTGCCCGGGGGCGGCGATGGACACCGCGGCCGCGGTCGGGCCGGGCTGCTGGTCCTGCCGCTGGTCGGGCTGGTCGGGCTGGTCGTCGTTGGCGTCCCGCGGCGGTCCGTCCGGGTCGGCCTCGGCCGTGGCCGGTTCGCGCTGCCGGTCGACGCCCGGGTCCTGGGCGGCACCGGCGTCCCCCGGCGCGGGTCCGTCGGCGCCGTCGGTCGTGTCGGACGGACCGGTCTCGTCCTCGTCGGGCCGGGTGCCCGGAGGCGGTTCCTCGGGCGGCGGCGGGTCGTCCTCGCCGAGCAGCCGGTCGAGCAGCTCCTCGTCGAGCCCGGGGGCGTCGAACGGGTTGCGCCGGCGGCGGTGCGGCAGGGCGAGCCGGGCGGCGGCGCGGATGTCGGCCTTCGTCACGCGGTCGCGGCCGTGCCAGGCGGCGTGGGCGACGGCGGCGCGGGCGGTGACGAGGTCGGCCCGCAGGCCGTCGACCTCGAAGGCGGCGCACACCTCGGCGATGAGCAGCAGCTCGGCGTCGCCGAGCTCGACGCGCGCGACGCGGGCCTGGGCGTCGGCGAGCCGGTGGCGGAGCCTGGCCTCCGCGTCGCTCCAGGCGGCGGCGAACGCCTCGGGGTCGAGGTCGTACGCCATCCGGCGCCGGACGACCTCGGCGCGCAGGGAGGGTTCCGTGGGGGCGGCGACCTCGACGGTCAGCCCGAACCGGTCGAGCAGCTGCGGGCGGAGCTCGCCCTCCTCGGGGTTCATGGTGCCGACGAGCACGAGCCGCGACGCGTGCGCGATGGAGACGCCCTCGCGCTCGACCGTCGACCGGCCGGTCGCGGCGGCGTCGAGCAGCAGGTCGACGAGGTGGTCGTGGAGGAGGTTGACCTCGTCGACGTAGAGGAGGCCGCGGTGCGCGGCGGCCAGCAGGCCGGGGGAGTAGACGACCTCGCCGGACCCGAGGGCCTGGCGCAGGTCCAACGAACCGATGACGCGGTCCTCCGTCGCGCCGACGGGCAGCTCGACGAGGCGCGCGGGCCGGGTGGTTGCGACGTTCGGGAGCGCGAGCGAGTGGACGTCAGCGGGGGGTGTGGGGGGTCGTCCCCCCTCGTCGACAGGGTTGTCGTGGGGGCCGTCCGGGCAGGTGGGATCGGGAGCGGCGGGGTCGCAGCCGAACCGGCACCCCTCGACCACGGCGACCTCGGGCAGCACGGCGGCGAGCGCCCGTACGGTCGTGGTCTTGGCCGTGCCCTTCTCGCCGCGGACGAGCACGCCGCCGACCTCGGGCGAGACAGTGGTCAGGACCAGCGCGAGCGCCAGGTCCTCGGAGCCGACGACGGCCGAGAAGGGGAACGTCGGCGCCGGGCGCGCGGTGCGCGCGGGCGTCGGGGGTGAGCCGGGCATGTGCGGTGGAACCCTCCTGCGGGTGTCCTCGCCCGCGAGCCGTGGGTGTGCGGCGCAGCAGACGTCCTGACTCCCGGGGTCACCCCGGTCACAGTGGCGGGACCGCTCCGGACTCGCACCGGATTCCTCTGCTCGCGCTGGCAAGAAGTGTCCCACAGCGTCTTCTGTCCTCGCTTCGCTCGGACGCGGATCTCGCCCCGACCTCCTGCCTTCCTCCCTCCGCGTGACGACGGAAAGCGTGTCGTCACGCTCCGGTCGTCCAGGCAGAGGCGCGAGATCCGGCGCGTCCCGGCTGGTGGTGGCGATGAATCCCGGCGGGGCTCAGGAGACGGCTGACGTGATCGCCGACGCGTACGCCGCGGAACCTTCGGCCGTCAGGTGGAAGCTCGAGGAGTCGGGGACGAGGGAGCCGAGGGAGGCGAGGACGACGCCGTTGACCCAGGGGGCTTGGCGGTCGGAGAGGGCGTGCCCGTCGAACGTGGCGGTCACGTCGACGAAGCGGGCCCGAACGCCGGACGCGCGCGCCCGCTGCACACCGGAGGCGATCGCGGCGTCGAGGGCCTCGCTCTGCGCGCCCATCCAGGCGGCGTCGGCCTCGGCGACGAAGAGCGGCAGCACGTCGGAGGCGCGGTGGCCCTGCGGCGTCGGTCGCGATCCGAGCAGCCGGGGGTAGCCGGTCACGAGGATCTCGGCGTCCGGCGAGCGGCGCGCCACCTCCGACAGCACGCGCACCAGGGGCACGGAACGGTCCTGCGGCGCGGCGGCCGGTCCGCCGAGGAACGCGATGCGTCGCTGGGCGGCCGCCTTGGCCGAGGTCCGCCACTGCGCGCCCTGGTCGAGCACGGCCTGGATCCGGCGGTCGGGCGAGTGCAGGCACGCGGCGACGACGGTGGCGAAGCCGGCGTCGTTCCCGCCGACGGTCAGGGTCACGGTCTGCGTGCCCTCGCGCAGCGACGACACCTGCGTGGCCAGCACGTCGCTCGTCACCGCCCCCGAGCGGGCGGCGCAGGTGAGCGTCGAGAAGCGCTCGAGCCCCTGCGACCGCAGCAGCACCGGATAGGCGAGGGAGGGCACGAGGCCCTCACCGGAGGCGTACGAGTCTCCCAGCGCGACGTAACCCACGCGCCCACCCTCCGCCGGCGCGCCAAGACGCTCCGGGGAGCGGCACCGTCCGGCGGGACGTGAGGGGTCGCGGCGCGGAATTCTGACCGCTCGTCGGGTCCTCCTCGACCCGCTCAGCGTGGGCCGGCTCGCGCGCGCCGATCGAGTGGTCAGAATTCCGCGACGGACGACGGTTCGCGGTCGGGCCCGGCAGGTCAGGCGCCGGTGACGAGCACCCGGTCGACGTCGAGGCCGAGGGTGGCGCGGGTGCCGGGCTCCAGCCCCCGCAGGCGCGAGCCGGAGAGCTGGGCGACGAGCTCGGCGCCCTCGGCCCCGTCCCCTGCGGCACCCGTCCGGAGCCGGACGCGGGACACCGCGCCGGAGAACTGCACGTCGACGACCTCGGCCGGCCCCTGCTCGTCCGGCGTCACGGTCAGGTGCTCGGGGCGGACGAGGGCCACCCCGGTCCCGTCGGCGAGCGAGCCGTCGAGGGTCGCGACGTCGGCGCCGAGGACGCGGGCGCGGCCGCCGGAGACCTGGGCCGGAACGCGGTTCATCAGGCCGACGAAGTCGGCGACGAACGGGTTCGCCGGGTGCGCGTACAGCTCCTGCGGGGTGTCGAGCTGCTGCAGCGTGCCCTGGCTCATGACGCCGACCCGGTCGGCCATGGCCAGCGCCTCCTCCTGGTCGTGGGTGACGAACAGGGTGGTGGTGCCGACCTCGAGCTGAACGCGGCGGATCTCGTCGCGCAGCTGGACGCGGACCTTGGCGTCGAGCGCGGAGAGGGGCTCGTCGAGGAGGAGGACGGACGGCTCGATGGCGAGCGCCCGGGCCAGCGCCACCCGCTGCTGCTGCCCGCCGGACAGCTCGGTGGCGTACCGGTCGGCCTGGTGGGCGAGCCCGACGAGCTCGAGCATCTCCCGTGCCCGCGCGGCCCGGCGCGACCGGTCGACCTTGCGCAGCCGCAGCCCGAACTCCACGTTGTCCTGCGCGGTGAGGTGCGGGAAGAGCGAGTACGCCTGGAAGACCATGCCCATGTCGCGCTGGTTGGCGGGGACGTTCGTGACGTCCTTCCCCCCGACGACCACGCGGCCGACGGTGGGCTCGTCGAGGCCGGCGAGGATGCGCAGGGCGGTCGTCTTGCCGCAGCCCGAGGGGCCGAGCAGCGCGACCAGCTCGCCGGGCTGCAGCGTGAGGTCGAGCCCGTCCAGCGCCCGGGTGGCACCGTAGTGCCGCTCCAGACCCTCGAGGCGCACCTCGACGCCCGTCCGTCCCGCGCCTACCGAGGTGGTCATCTGCGCTTCCGTCCTGCCGAGGCGGGTGTGGTCGGGGCCGGCGTACCTGTGGTCACCGCCGTGGTGCGCACGGCCGCGGTCGCCGAGCGGCGCCGCCGCCCGCCGCTGACCACCGAGAGGATCACGAGCAGCACGGCGGCGAAGAGGATCGAGGCCAGCGAGGCCGCGATGGACTCCTGCGCGTCCGACTTGGACTGCAGGTTGATGGCCACCTGCAGGGTGTCGTAGTTGAGCAGCGAGGCGAAGGTGAACTCGCCCAGCACCAGCGCGATGGAGATGAAGGCCGCCGACAGCAGCGCCGTTGTCAGGTTGGGCACGACGACGCGGACGATCACCGTCGCCCACCCGGCGCCCAGGCTCCGCGCGGCCTCGGCGAGCGTCGTCACGTCGATCGCCGACAGCCCGGCGTCGAGCGCGCGGTAGGCGTACGGCAGGACGAGCACGACGTAGAGCAGCGCCAGGATGTACGGGGTGTCGCCGAGGAGGTAGTTGAGCCAGAGCACGACGTTCTTGAGCCCGACCACGATCACCAGCGGCGGCACGGTCAGCGGCAGCAGGCAGAGGAACTCCAGCGGCCGGGCCGCCCACGGCACCCGCAGCCGCACCCAGATCATCGTCGGCACCAGCAGCACGACCATCAGCACGACGGTCAGCACCGCAAGCACGACCGAGGTGACGATCGCGCCCGACAGCAGCGGGTCGGTGACGAGCTTGGCCCAGGCGGCACCGGTGCGGCCGCCGGTGCGGAGGCTGCGGGTGCTGAAGTCGAGCATGCTGACCAGCGGCACCAGGAAGAACAGCCCGACCAGCCCGAGCACGACCGCGCGGAAGACGGTCAGCCGGCGGCGGGCCGCCCGCTGCGGGCTCCTCCCCCGCGTCATCGGACCCACCGGGCTGTACGTCGGACGAGCAGGCTGTAGCCGGCCATGACCACCGCGACGATGACGATCATCTCCAGCGCGAGGGCGTACGCGAAGTTCTGGCGGCCGAGCACGACCTCGCTGGTGAGCGCGCTGCGGATCCACAGCGGGATGATCGGGCTTCCCTGGCTGACCAGGGCGGCGGCCGTCGCGTACGCGGCGAAGCTGTTGGCGAACAGCAGCAGCAGCGAGCCGAGGAAGGCCGGCGTGAGCAGCGGCAGGCCGACGAGGCGCCAG
>NZ_FOFA01000017.1 GCF_900110855.1 Microlunatus flavus | reverse complement strand
GGGGACAGCACGACGCCGGACGCGATCCGCACGCGGACGCTGACCGAGGAGACGGCGCGGGTGTTCCGCTCGCGGGTGGTGAACCCGCGCTGGATCGCCGGGATGCGCAAGCACGGCTACAAGGGCGCGTTCGAGCTCGCGGCGACGGTCGACTACCTCTTCGGGTTCGACGCGACGGCGGGCGTGGTGCCGGACTGGATGTACGCGACGCTGGCCGAGACCTACGTGCTCGACAAGGAGAACCAGGACTTCCTCAAGCACGCCAACCCCTGGGCGCTGCACGCGATGGTGGAAAAGCTGAGCGAGGCCGCCGACCGCGGCCTCTGGTCCGAGCCCGACCCCGAGCTCATGGACCAGCTCCAGCAGGTCTACCTCGACGTCGAGGGCGACCTCGAGGACCGGGTCTCGTGAGCCGATTGCTGAAAGCGGGTCGCTGGATCGACCTGGGCTCGCGCGCTGAGCGTGGACCCGCGAGCCTCCGCTCATCTGGCGACCCCTTTTCAGCAGGAACGCCGTGAGCCTCGACCTCGCCGCGCTCGACGCGGAGACGCTGGCCTTCCTCACCGAGCGCCACCTCGCCACGCTGACGAACGTCCGCGCGGACGGCACCCCGCACGTCGTCCCGGTCGGGTTCACCTACGAGCCGGAGACCCGACTGGCCCGCGTCATCACGAGCGGCACGTCGGTCAAGGCGAAGCTCGCCGCCCGTCCGGGCGCGGTCGCCGCGGTCTGCCAGGTCGACGGCCGCCGCTGGCTGACGCTGCAGGGACCGGTCCACGTCGAGCGCGACGAGGCGTCCGTCGCCGACGCGGTCGAGCGGTACGCCGGCCGCTACCGCCAGCCGCGGGTCAACCCCGAGCGCGTCGTCCTCGTCATCGAGGTCCAGCGGATCCTCGGGCACGGCTGAGCATCCCCGGGTTGCGGCCCGGGGCCGAGCGGTCCACGCTCGTGGCGTGACCAGCGCGACGCGGCTCGTCGAGGGCGCCCACCTGGCGTCGACGGCGGCGCTGACGGGCCTGGTGGTGCTCGACCCGACCAGGCCCTTCCGGAGCGCGCCCGACTACGCCGGCTGGCTCGCCGGGCAGCAGCGGGTCGACCGCGTGATGTCGCGCGTCGCGCCGCCGGTGTTCCTCTCCACCGCTGCAGGCGCGACGGCCGCTGCCGTCGTGGCGCTGGCTCAGCGGCGTCCGGCGGTCGCCGCCGCCCGCGCAGGAGCCGCCGTGTGCGTCGTCGCCGCGATCGTCGTCACGCTGCGGGTCAACGAACCCGCCAACCAGACCTTGCGCGGCTGGCGCCCGACGGACCCGGCTCCCGACGGCTGGCAGGACGTGAGAGCCCGCTGGGACCGGGCCCACGCCGTACGCCGCGGGCCGGTCGCCTGCGCCGCGGTCGCGTCGGTCGCCGGGCGCACGGGAGCATGGCGTCATGGCTGAGGTCCTGCTGTTCCACCACGTGCTCGGGCGCACGGCCGGGATGGAGGCGCTCGCGGAGCGGTTCCGGACCGCCGGGCACACCGTGCACCTGCCCGACCTGTTCGAGGGCCGGACGTTCACCGACCGGGAGACCGCCCGCGGGTACGTCGACGAGGTCGGCTTCGACACCCTGGTAGAGCGCGGCCGGGTCGTGGCCGAGGACCTGCCGCGCGAGCTCGTGTACGCCGGGGTGTCTCTCGGCGCGCTGCCGGCGCAGCTGCTGACGCAGACGCGGCTGGGCGCGCAGGCCGCCGTGCTGATCAGCGCGGCGATCGACCCGAGCGAGTTCGGTGCGCCGTGGCCGCGCGGCGTGCCGGTCCAGGTGCACCTCAAGGAGGACGACCCGCTCATGGCCGAGGGCGACCTGGACGCCGCCCGGAGCCTCGTCGAGCTCGTGCCCGACGCCGAGCTGTACCTCTACCCGGGTGCGACGCACCTCTTCACCGAGGAGGGGTACGCCGACCACGACCCGGCCGCCGCCGAGCAGCTCGTCGAGCGGGTGATCTCACTGCTCGCGCGCCTCTGACCCTTCGACCGGCCCGAGGGGGAGCCGACTCAGCCCGGGCGCAGCAGGTAGGTGTCCATCACCCAGCCGCGTGCGGCCCGCACCGCGGCGCGGCGGTCCCGGATCGCCGGCAGCACGTCGGCGAGCCGGCCGGCGACGAGCGCCTCGTCGGGCAGCCCGAGCTGCGCGCCCCAGAAGATCTGCAGGTCGGGGTGGGCCTCGACCAGCCCGGCGCAGGCCAGGTCGCCGTCGAGCATGACGACGACGTCGCCGAGCGCGGGGTCGTACTCCTCGACGAGCCGGCGCCCCGTCGTGAGGTGCACCGGCTGCCCGACCCGGTTGAGCGCGGTGCGGTGGCGCGCGGCGAGCAGGGTCACGCTGCTGATGCCGGGCACGACGGTGACCTCGACCTCGACGCCGGACGCAGCCAGCTGCTCGGTGATCGTCTCGACGACGCGGAGCGTGGAGTCGTACAGCGACGGGTCGCCCCACACCAGGAACCCGACCGTGCCGTCGTCGCCCACCTCCGCGCGGATCGCGTCGGCGTGGCGGCGCGCGCGCTCGGCGTGCCAGTCGCGCACCGCGGCCGCGTACCCCGCCGAGCCGCGTTGCGCGTCCGGCCCTCGCTCGGGGTCGGGCACCTCCACGAAGCGGTAGCGGTCGTGCGTGACGACCGCCGCGCACAGCTCGGCGCGCAGGGTGACCAGGTCGCGGGTGGCCTCGCGCTTGTCCGCGACGAGGAAGACGTCGACCGCGTTCAGGGCCGCGACGGCCTCGCCCGTCAGGTGCGCGGGGTCGCCGCTGCCGATGCCGACGACGAGCACCCGGACGGTCACGAGCGGACCCTCGCGCCGACCCGGGTGGGCGCGAGCAGCAGGTCCAGGTCGAGGTGCTCCTCGACGGCGTCGGCGAGCGCGTCGACCATGGCCTCGCGGCGGGCCCCGAACGCGGGGGCGTCCGGGACCGGCGCCCAGGACGCGCCGGCGGCCGCCGCGACCTCGGCGAGCCACGCGCGGCGGAACCCGTCGTTCTCCAGCGCGCCGTGCCAGACCGTCCCCCACACCACGCCGGCGCGGACGCCGTCGAGGAACGGTTCGGCCGCGGCGGTCGAGGTCGCCCGCCCGTGGTGGATCTCGTACGCCTCGACCCGGTGCCCCTGCCAGGCGCCCGTCGGCCGCCCGAGCGTCTTGTCGGGGTGGAACCGGGTCGCGACGGGCAGCAGCCCCAGCCCGTCGACCGTCGTCGGCGTCGACGCCTCGACCGCGTCCGGGTCCTCGACCCGCTGCCCAAGGACCTGGTACCCGCCGCAGATGCCGAGGACCGGTGCCCCGCGCCCCGCCCGGTCGAGCACGGCGTCGGCCAGCCCCGTACGCCGGAGCCAGGCGAGGTCGGACAGCGTCGCGCGGGTGCCGGGCAGCACGGCCAGGTCGGCCCCGGCGACGACGGCCGGGTCGGTCGTCACGCGCACCTCGACGCCCGGCTCGGCGGCGAGGGCCTCGACGTCGGTCGCGTTCGACACCCGCGGGAACCGCACGACGGCCACCCGCAGCAGGCCCGGCTGTGCGCGGGCCGAGCGGCGCCAGGCGCCCACCTCGAGCGTGTCCTCGGCGTCCAGCCAGACCCCGTCCAGCCAGGGCAGCACCCCGGCGAAGGGCACCCCGGTCCGGCGGGTGATCTCCTCCAGCCCGGGCGTCAGCACGTCCGGGTCGCCGCGGAACTTGTTGACGACGAAGGCGTGCACCAGCGCGCGATCCTCGGGCTCCAGCAGGGCGACCGTCCCGTACAGGGCGGCGAGCACCCCGCCGCGGTCGATGTCGCCGACCACGACGACGGGCAGGTCGAAGCGACGCGCGAGCCCGAGGTTCACGTAGTCGCCGGCCCGGAGGTTGATCTCGGCGGGCGACCCGGCGCCCTCGCAGACCACGAGGTCGTGCTCGGCGGCCAGCTCCTCGTACGCCGCCCAGGCCGCCTCGGCGAGGTGCCGGCGACCGGTGGCGTACTGGCCGGCCTCGAGCACCCCGGACGGTCGGCCCCGGACGACGACGTGGGCGCGGCGGTCGGTGCCGGGCTTGAGGAGGACCGGGTTCATGGCCGAGGTCGGCTCGACCCGCGCGGCCTGCGCCTGGAGGAGCTGCGCCCGCCCGATCTCGGCGCCGTCGGCGCAGACGCCGGAGTTGTTGCTCATGTTCTGCGCCTTGTACGGCGCGACGTCGACCCCCCGGCGCACCAGCGCCCGGCACAGGCCGGTGACGACCAGCGACTTGCCGGCGTCCGACGACGTCCCGGCGACGAGCAGCCCGGACGTCACCGCACGATCCTAGGAGCGCGTCGAGCGGATCCGGCGCAGCAGGACCCGGCCGGCCTCCCACGGCGGCGCGGTCGCCGAGCCGCCCTGCACGACGACGATCCCGACGAGCACGAGGAGCCCGCCCAGGACCTGCGTCCCGCTCGGGATCTGCCCGACCAGCAGGGCGGCGAACACGACCGCGAACAGCACCTCGGTGAGCGCCACGAACGAGGCCACGGCGCCACCCAGGCGCCGGACCGCGACGATCCCGGTGAGGTAGGCGAGCACGGCGGCCACGAGTACCAGCAGCGCCATCGGCACCCACCAGGGCATCGACACGCCCGCCAGCACGGTCGACCCGAAGCCGACGCTCAGCGGCAGCACCCCGATCCCGCCGACGACGAGCAGCGCGGCGGCGCCGATGCCGGTGCCGGCGGTGGTGAGCAGCAGCGGCGGCACGGCCTGGCCGTCCGGCTGGTCCTCGGCGAGGATGAAGTAGCCGGCCAGGCAGAGCATGGCGCCGAGGCCGTACGCGACCCCGACCGGCGAGACGGTGATGCCGTGCAGGACGTCGAGGACGAGCGCGAGCCCGACGAGAGCCAGCGCGGCACCGATGACCACCGCCCGGGTCGGCCGGTCGCCGTGCGCCCAGCGCCAGCCGATGAGGACGACCGGGGCGAGGTACTCCAGCAGCAGCGCGACGCCGACGGAGAGGTACTGCAGCGAGCTGAAGTAGAAGAGCTGCGCGCCCGCCACCGCGACGACGCCGTAGACGACGAGGCGGCCGGACTGGCGCAGGTCCGGCAGGCCGGTGCGGCGCAGCAGCAGGACGCAGGGGACGAGCAGCACCAGGAAGGCGCCACCGACGCGGGCGGCGACGAGCGCCGTCGGCGACCACCCGAGGTCGAGCAGCGCGTGCCCGAACGACCCGGAGAGCGCGAAGGAGGCCGCCGAGGTGAGCGCGATCGCGAGGCCCACGCCACGCCCCTGGGCCACGGTGCCGGTCGGGGTGGTGGTGGGGCTGGCGGTCTGGGTGGTGGCCACGGCAGGCTCCTGGTGGGCTCTCGGGGTGCTCCCGGTCATCGTGTCATGACCATCGAGGCTTTACACTCGTGACGCTACGGGCGGAACTTGTCAGGAGTCAAGATGCTTTTCACCAGTGACACGACCGACGGCCTCGCCGCGGCGGCGACGCTGGTGAACACCCGCCGCAACGGCGTCGACACCCTCGAGACCGTGGCCGACCTGGACGCCCTCCTCCGGGTCGTCTCGATGTCGGGCGAGCGGCTCGGCACCCAGGCCGAGGTCGACGCCGTGCGTGAGATCCGGGAGCGGCTCCGGGCGCTCTGGTCGGCGACGGACCGGGCCGAGGCCGCGGGGCTGGTCAACGCGATCCTGGCCGAGACGACGACCACGCCCTACCTGACCAAGCACGACGAGCTCGACTGGCACCTGCACATGACCGAGCAGGACGCCCCGCTGGCCCACCGGATGGGGGCCGAGGCGGCGATGGGCGTGCTGGACCTGATCCGGACCGACAACCTCGCCCGGCTCAGGACCTGCGCGGCCGACGACTGCGACGCCGTGCTCGTCGACCTCTCCCGCAACTCCTCCAAGCGCTACTGCGACACCGGCAACTGCGGCAACCGCGCCAACGTCGCCGCGTACCGCGCCCGGCGCCGCGAGTCCGGCGAGTGCTGAGCGGGACGCCTCGCGCAGAAGAAAGCGCCAGCTGGCCCGCAGGCGCCTGTCAGGGGCCTGAAACTCCCGCTGGCGCTTCCTTCTGCGCGGAACGGCCGGCGCTCACGATCCGGCGCACTCACGACACCCACGCTCGTGGCACCCACGGTCGCCGATCCACCTGGCCCACGTTCCACCGGCTCTTCCTGCCCTGCGGGTGTGGCTGAGCACGTGCATCTCACGACAGCGTGAGATGCACGGACCCCCGGCGGACCGCCCTCAGAGCTTGTCGAACCAGGGTTCGAGGCGTTCGTACGCCTCCATGAACAGTGCGTACGACTCGGCGAGCCGGGCGTGGCGCTCGGGGTCGGGCACCGCCCGGGCGACCTCGGCGGAGAAGCGGCGCGCCACGTCGAAGTCGTCGAACATCCCCACGCCGACCCCCGCGACCACGGCCGCGCCGACGGCGGTGGCCTCGTCGGTGAGGTTGCGGCGCACGACCGGCACGCCCCACACGTCGGCGAGGACCTGGAGGACGACGGGGGAGTTCGCGGCGCCGCCGATGGCGTCGACCGAGGTGACCTCGACGCCGTTCTCCTCGAACGCGCGCAGCCCGGTCCAGAGGTTGAAGGCCACGCCCTCGAGCACCGCCCGGGTGAGGTGCGCAGGCCCGTGGTGGCGGGCCAGCCCCGCGAACACGGCCCGCGCGGCCGGGTTCCAGTAGGGCGAACGTTCGCCGAGCAGGTGCGGCAGGAAGAACAGCCCGTCCCCGGAAGCCTCGACCTCGGCGGCCCCGCCGAGCAGCCGGCCGTACCGGTCGCCCCCGCGGTCGTCCTCACGAGGAGCGAGCGTGTCGACGACCCACTCGAGCGAGGCACCGCCGGCCTGCATCGTCGCCGTCGGCACGAAGCGGTCCGGCAGCACGTGGTTGAAGGTCATCGTGCGCATGCCCGGGTCGTAGAGCGGCGCGTCCGAGGCCAGGGAGACCCACGAGGACGACCCGAGGTAGCAGTACGTGCCCGACTCCGGCGCGGTGATCCCCGCGCCGAGCGCCCCCATCGGCCCGTCGCCGCCGCCGACCACGACGGGCGTCCCCTCGGCGAGCCCGGTCGCCTGCGCCGCCGCCCGCGTCACCCGGCCGAGGACCGCGGTCGAGGGCAGGACCTGCGGGAACAGCGAGGCCGGCAGCCCTGCGGCCTCGAGGATCTCCGCCGACCACGCGCCGGTCCGCTGGTCGTACGCGTTGGTGCTCGAGGCGTCTGACGGGTCGGTCGCGAGCTCGCCGGTCAGCCGGTGGCCGACGAAGTCCTTGGCGTTGACCACCGTGACCGCGCGGGAGAACGCCTCCGGCTCGTGCTCACGGATCCACATGACCTTGGTGGTGGAGTAGGTGGGGTTGAGCCGGTGCCCGGTGATCGCGTAGCCCTGCTCCATCCCGACGCGCTCGAGCAGCACGGCGGTCTCAGCCGTCGAGCGGGTGTCGGCCCAGATCGTCGCGGGCCGCACCGGGTCGCCGTGCCCGTCCAGCAGCACCGCACCCATCATCTGGCCCGAGAAGGAGACCGCCTCCACATCGGCGGCCCGGGTGCCGGTCCGCTCGAGGAGGTCCCGCGTCGCCGCGCCGACGGCGGTCCACCAGGCTTCGGGGTCCTGCTCGGCCTTGCCGTCGGGGCCGAAGTCGGTGCCGTACGCGGAGGTGCAGGCAGCGACCAGCTCGCCGTCGGCGCTGACCAGCGTCGCCTTGTCGCCGGTGGTGCCGAGGTCGTGGGCGATGATCATCGTTCTCTCCCTTCTCCACCCAGCCAGCGGGCCGGGTTGCGGCGCAGCACCTGCTCCACCAGCTCGGGCGCCGCCCGCTCCAACCGGGGCACCACGCGTTCGCCGAGGTACGCCAGGCCCGGCATCCCGCCGTACGCGCGGTAGCGCGTCGCCCGCGCGACGTCGCCCCCGAGCAGGACCCGCCCGGCGGCGCCCCGCTCGGCGGCGGCCAGCAGGCAGTCGAGCAGGACCGAGTCGGGCCAGCGCTGGGTGCGGGCCCAGCCGTCGTACCCGAGGTACGCGCCCGCGGCGGCGAGCTCGGCGTGCAGCCCGGGGTCGGGGTTCCGGTCGACGTGCGCGAGGCACACGGCGTCCGGCGGCACGCCGAGGTCGCCGAGGAGGCCGAGCACCTCGAACGTCGCGCTGCCGTGCTCCAGGTGCACCATCACCGCCGCGCCGGTCTCGCGGTGCGTCGCGGCCACCGCGGCCAGCACCCGCCGGGCGTACGCGCTGATCGCCCAGTAGCCGATGCCGGCCTTGACCACGCCGGCCCGTACCTCGGTGCGCTCGCCGGGCTCGCGACCATCGGACGCCGGCATCCCGTCGAGGACGTCGGCGGTGAACCGGTCCGCCAGCACGTCCTCGGCGGCGTCCAGCAGCCAGTGGTCGGGGGTGTAGTGCTCGGCGCGGTGGGCGCCGGTGGTGGCGACGACCGCGAGCCAGGTCGCGGCGCTGATCCGCGCCAGCGCGGCCGAGTTGCGACCGAGTCCCGTCGGCGTCGCGTCGACCATGGCGTCGAAGCCGGAACCGCGCAGCGAAGCGGCCTCGGCCTGGCTGGCGGCCTCGTCCTCGAGCTCGTCGCCCCGCAGCAGCGGGCTGACCTGGAAGAGGTGCTCGTGGTAGTTCGTCGCGCCGAGCGACTCGGCCTCGAGGTCGCCGAGGACCGTCCGGACCGTGCCTCTCGGTATCACCGGGTCCCCGCGGCGGCCCGACCCAGCTCGTCGACGGTCTCCGGCGGCATCGGCACGTCGAACACCTCGGCCACCGCCTGGCTCCAGCCGTGCACGAAGTAGCGCCAGCCGTCCTCCACGTGCAGCCCGCGCCCATCAGGCCGAGCCTGCTGCGCGCGGGCCTGGGCGAGCAGCTCGAGGCTGCCGCGGTAGTTGAAGTCCCACACGTAGCCGTCCCGCGGCAGCGCGACGCCGTCGGGCACGGGCGAGCCCGGCCGGTCCTTGCCCATGCCGGTCGCGTTGACGACGAGGCTGCCCGGCGGCAGCGCGTCCACCAGCGCGGCGACGTCCTCGGGACCGGACGTCGCGACGTAGCGGACGAGGCCCGCCGGCACCCCGGAGCGCTCGTGCACCGACCGCGCGTGGTCGAGCGGGCCCTGTTCGAGCGCGGTGCAGACGACCTGGCCGGGCCGGTCGTCGCGGACCCCGAGCTGCTGGCTCAGCGCGGTCCCGGCGCCGCCGCTGCCCAGCACGAGCGCGGTGGCACCGGTTCGCGCGAAGTGGTCGGCCGGCAGGAACTCCTCCAGCGCGAGCCGCGCGGTGATCGGGTCCTTCGCGCTGCCGAGCAGCCTCCCGTCCCGCTTGGCGATGCAAGACACCTCGCCGAACGTCTCGGCCAGCTCGTCGAGCTCGTCGAAGAGGTCGGCGCAGGTGTCGTGGACCGCGACCTTGTGCGTCGTCACGAGCGCGCCGAGCTCCTCGTCGTCGGCGGCGATCGCGGAGACGAGGTCCCGGTACGTCTGCGCCGGGGCGTCCAGCGGCACGTCGTGCCCGACGAGCGTCCGCGTGGGCAGCCCGAGCACGTCGGCCCAGAGCGGGAAGACCTTCAGGATCGACGAACCACCGGTGCTTACGCCGACGAAGCCCATCCGCGGGCCGGTCGACCCGGGGTCGCCCGCGGTCACGACGACGACCCCCGTACGGCGTCCGCCGCCGCGCGGAAGCGGCGCGCGGCCTCGGTCACGGTGTCCCAGTCGTCGGTGGCGAGGGCCTTGGCCGGCGTCAGCTCGCCGCCCGCGCCGACCGCGACCGCGCCCGCGGCGAGCCACTCGCCGAGGTTGTCGGGGTGCACGCCGCCGGTGGGGCAGAAGTCGACGTCCGGGAACGGTGCGCGCAACGCCTTGAGGAACGCCGGGCCGCCGAGCGAGGAGGGGAAGAGCTTGACGACGTGGACGCCGAGGCTGGTGGCGAGCATGACCTCCGAGGGCGTCATCGCACCGGAGAGCACGGTCGCCCCGGTGCCGAGCATGGCGCGGGTCAGGTCGGGCAGCGTGCCGGGGCTGACCAGGAACTCCGCCCCGGCCGCGACCGCGTCCTCCGCGTGCGCCGGGGTCAGCACGGTGCCGGCGCCGAGCAGCACGTCGGGGTGGCGGTCGCGGACCTCGCGCAGCACGGCGGGGACGTCCGGCGTGCTGTAGGTGACCTCGATGCCGGTGATCCCGCCGGCGACCAGCGCGTCGACGGCCGACACCGCGGCCCCGGCCGAGGGTGCGCGGAGCACCGCCACGACCACCGTCTCCCGCAGCGCGCCCAGCACGTCGCGCTCGGTCGTCCCTGCGGTCATGCGGCGCCTCCTGGGCGGACGAGGTTCGGCGGTGTGCGGTCGGCCAGCACGGCGAGCACGGCGTCGACGGCCCCGCGGCCCATGCCGTCGACGGCACCCACGGTGTGGGCTCCGGCGTGCGAGGTGAAGACGGTGACGTCGGCCAGGTCGTCGGCGAGCAGCGGGGCGCCGCGGGAGTCGTCGTCGAGGACGTCCGCGGCGTAGCGGCCCAGCCGCTGCCCGCGCAGCGCGTCGGCGACCGCGGCCTCGTCGACGAGGGCCGCGCGGGCGGCGTTCACGAGGACGGCCCCCGGGCGGAACCGCTCCAGCAGCGACGCGTCGACGAGCACGTCGTCGCCGGGCGCGTGCAGGGTGACGACGTCGCTCTGCGCGACGAGCCCCGGCAGTTCGAGGAGCTCGACGCCGGCCACGCTGCCCGGCTCGACGAACGGGTCGTACGCCAGCACGCGGCTCCCGAAGCCCGTCAGGCGGCGCGCGACAGAGCGCCCGATGCGGCCGAACCCGACAACCCCGACCGTCAGGCTCCCGAGCTCGCGGCCGCGGCTCACCGTCGGCGTCGCGGCGCGGACGCCGCGGTCGCCCGGCACCACGTCACGGAGCGCGGCCAGCGTGAGCGCGAGGGTGAGGTCGGCGACCGCCTCAGTGTTGGCGCCGGGGGTGTTGGTGACGAGGACGTCGCGCTCGGCGGCGGCGGCGAGGTCGACGGCGTCGGTCCCCACGCCGTACCGGGCGACGAGGCGCAGGTGGGGACCCGCGTCGAGGTGCGCGGCGGTCACGGGGCCGGTGCCGGCGATCCAGGCGACGGCGTCGGCGAGCAGGGGTGCGAGGCGCGCGAGGTCGTGGTCGGGGGGTCCGCTCCGCACCTCGCACCCGGCTGCCTCGAGCTCGGCCACCAGGTCGAGGTCGCCGCTCGAGAACGAGCGGCTCGTCACGAGGACAGGCGTGCCCGTCCCACCAGGGGGGAGGGGGACGGGCACCCGGCGAACGTAGACCTGTCCGGACAAGTACGTCAACGCGGGTGCCGACGTCGGGGCGGCGTTCCGTGAGCCGGCCGGAGGGTCCGGAGACGCTCCTTGAGCCTGTCGAAGGGCGCTTCCAGAAACCTCCCTGAGCCTGTCGCAGGGCGCTTCCGGGGGACGCTCCCTGAGCCTGTCGAAGGGCCCCGAAGGGGTTGGCGTCCTTGCCCGAGCGAGGCCGACCTCTGGCGAGGCCCTTCGACGAGCTCAGGGGGCGTTCACGGGTGGCGCCGCTCAGACGTTCACAGGCGCACCCGGGCGACCATCAGCGCAGCACCCTGTACGGACAACCCCTCCTCGCACTACAGTCGCGCCGTGCCAGCGATGGAGCTCGACCGTGCGTCGACGCTGCCGCTGTACCACCAGGTCAAGCAGCTGCTGCTCGCCCAGGTGCGGGCCGAGGACCTCGCCCCGGGCACCCGGGTGCCGGGCGACAACGAGCTGTGCCGCTCGCTCGGGGTGTCGCGCAGCGTGGTCCGCCAGGCCCTCGCCGAGCTCGAGGTCGAGGGCGTGGTCGAGCGGGTCAAGGGCCGCGGCACCTACGTCGCCCGCCCCCGGACGACCGAGCACCTCGTCGCCCGGCTGACCGGGCTGCACGAGGAGATGGCGGCCCGCGGCGCGGTGGTGACGAGCGTGGTCCGCCGCCAGGAGGTCGTCCCGGCCGACGACCACGTCGCGACGGCGCTCCAGGTCGTGGTCGGCGCACCGGTGCTCGTCCTCGAGCGCCTGCGCCACGTCGGCGGCGAGCCGTGGGTGCTCACCACCACGCACCTGCCGACCGAGCTCGCCCCGGACCTGGAGACCGAGGACTTCACCGAGCAGTCGCTGTACGCGGTCCTCGAGGGGCGTCTCGGCCTGCGGCTCACGCACGGCCGGCGCAGCGTCGAGGCCGTCGCCGCGACCGAGGAGACCGCTCGGCTGCTGGCGGTGCGCAAGGGCGAGCCGCTGCTCCAGCTGCGCAGCACGACCTGGGCCGGCGACCGGCCCGTGGAGGTGTTCGTCGCCCTGCACCGCGGTGACCGCACCCGTTTCGAGGTGGACCTGGAGCGCGCTCCCGCGTCTCAGGCAGCGGCCGCGCCCGGCGCGGCCACGGTGGTGGTCACGACGACCGCGCCGGACGAGCTGGAGGAGGTGGGCCGATGACCTGGCCCGAGCAGGCGGTGGTCGTCGTGACCGGAGCGGCCGGAGGGATCGGGCTGGCGTCGGCGACCTGGTTCGCCGAGCGGGGCGCGCGGGTCTTCAGCCTCGACCGGCCGGGGGCCGTCCCGGCCTCTGGCGAGGCCGTCGGCGAGGTCGTCGAGGTCGACGTGACCAGCGAGGACTCCGTCCGCGCCGCCGTCACCACCGTCGTCGAGCGGGCTGGTCGGGTCGACGCCCTCGTGGCCGCGGCCGGGGTCGCGGAGGGCGACACGGGCGCGGAGGACATGAGCCTCGAGCGCTGGTCGCTGACCATCGGCGTCAACCTCACCGGCGTCTTCCTCACCTGCCGCGAGTTCGGGCGCGTGATGCTCGAGCAGGGTGCGGGCCGCATCGTCGCCGTCGCCTCGATGTCGGGCCAGCACGTCGTGAACGTGCCGCAGCGCCAGGTCGCGTACAACGCCTCAAAGGCCGGCGTGGTCGCGATGGTGAAGTCGCTGGCCTTCGAGTGGGCCGGCCGCGGGGTGCGCGTCAACGTCGTCTCGCCCGGCTACGTCGACACGCCGCTGCTGACCAACCGCACCGACCTGCACCCGTTCTGGAAGAACCAGACCCCGGCCAAGCGCTTCGCGACGCCGGCTGAGGTCGCGGGCGGCGCGGGCTACCTGCTCAGCGACGAGGCCGCCTTCTGCGTGGGCACCGAGCTGCTCATGGACGGGGGGTACGCGCTCCCGTGAGCCTCCCTCCGAGTGGGAGAGCCCGCGCGGTCGTCTACGACGAGCCGCGCCGCTTCACTGTCCGCGACGTCGAGACCCCGGCTCCAGGTCCGGGGCAGGTGGTGCTCCGCGTGCTGGTGGCGGGGGTGTGCGGGACCGACCTGCACCTGCACGACGGCGAGTTCGGGCCGACCTACCCGCTCGTCCCCGGCCACGAGTTCGTCGGCGAGGTCGTCGAGGCGGGCCCCGCGGCCGGCTGGGGGTCCGGCCAGGACCCCGCGGACCTGCTGGGCCACCGGGTCGTCGTCGACAACACCGCCTCGTGCGGGCGCTGCGCCGAGTGCCGCCGCGCCCGGCCGGCCTTCTGCCACCACCTGGTCGCACAGGGCGTGAACGCGCCCGGCGGCTTCGCCGACCTGGTGCTGACCGATGCCGACCGCTGCTTCGTGGTCGACGACCTCGACCCCGAGGTCGCGGTGCTCGCCGAACCCGTCGCCTGCGTGCTGCACGGCCTCGACGTGCTCGCGCTGCCGCCGGGCGCGGACGTCCTCGTGCTCGGCGCCGGGCCGACCGGCCTGGTGCTGACCTCGCTGCTCGCCAGCGGGGGCGCCGGACGCCTGACCGTCGCGGCACCCAGCGCGGCCAAGCTGGCCCTGGCGCAGGCCCGCGGCGCCGACGAGGTGGTGCGGCTGCGCCGCGACGACCCTGCGGTGGGCGCGCAGGCGTTGCGCGCGCTGGCTCCCGAGGGCTTCGACGTGGTGATCGAGGCGACCGGCGCGCCGGCGGTGCTCGAGACCACGCTCGGGCTCGTCCGCACCGGCGGCACGGTCTTCGTCTACGGCGTCCCGCCCGAGGCGGCGGTCTGGCCGGTGAGCTCGTACGACGTGTTCCGCCGCGAGCTGACCATCAAGGGCTCGTTCGCCCAGCAGCACTCCTTCGACCGGGCGCTGCGGGTGCTGCGGACCGGGCGGGTCGACCCCGCGGGGATCGTGACGCACCGCTTCGGGCTGGACGCCTACGCCGACGCGCTCGCCGCCGTCGCCGACAGCAGCGTCGTCAAGGTCGTCCTGCGCCCCTGAGCTGGTCGAAGGGCCTCAAGGAGGTCGGCGTTCCCGGCATCCGCGCGGACGCCAACCCGTTCCGGGCCCTTCGACAGGCTCAGGGAGCGTTCGAGGCCCTTCGACAAGTTCAGGGAGCGTCCCCTTCCTCTCGGCAGGCCCGAGGGGCGTGCCGGTGGCGCGACAGGCCTCGAGCGCAGTTCGAGCGCCCCATCCGTCACTTGAGCCCCCTGTGACTCTCGCAACGTTTCGGCGACCTGTCCGGACATGTCCTTGACACCAGACCAGTGCTGCGTGAGGTTGATCACTGTGACTCGCAGCGACGACGGTGCCACCTCATGACGACGACGGTCGAGCGGTCCGAGACCGCACGCCCCAGGGCGGGCGACGTCGCCTTCACGGCGACGGGGATCAAGAAGCACTACCCGGGCGTCAAGGCCCTCGACGGGGTCGACCTCGAGGGGTACGCGGGCGAGGTGCTCGCGGTCTGCGGCGCGAACGGCGCCGGCAAGTCGACCTTCGCCAAGCTGCTGGCCGGCGTCGAGACGCCCACCGAGGGCGAGATCCGGGTCGCGGGCTTCGACCACCCGGTGCGCAACGCGGCCGAGGCGGAGCAGGCGGGCGTCCTGATGATGTTCCAGGAGCCGCTGATCATCGACGACTTCACCGTCGGCGAGAACGTGTGGCTCTACAAGCTGCGCCAGGGCCGTGACATCCGTCCGTGGGCGAACAAGGTGGACTCGAACTCCGCCGAGACCCGCGAGGTGCTCGGCAAGGTCGGCCTCGGCGGCCTGCGCACCAACCAGCTGGCGCGCGACCTCGGGCCCGGGCAGCGCCAGATGCTCTCCCTCAGCCGCGCCGAGGTGACCAACCACCAGATCATGATCTTGGACGAGACGACCGCGTCCACCAGCGAGGAGCACTTCAACGACATCCTCGACCTGGTCAAGCGCGAGCGCGAGGCCGGGACGCACATCATGTTCGTCAGCCACCGGCTGAACGAGGTGTTCGCGATGAGCGACCGCATCGCCGTGCTGCGCAACGGCCAGCTCGTCGACGTGCTCAAGACCTCCGAGACCAACCCCGACGAGATCACCACCCTGATGATCGGGCAGGCCCTCAAGGCGGTGGAGCGCCCGGCGCCGGTCCAGACCGAGGGCAAGCAGCCGCTCGTGTCGGTGCGCGACCTGCACGGCGGCACCGCGGCCGGGGTCTCCTTCGACGTCTTCCCGGGCGAGGTGGTCGGCCTGTACGGCCTGGTCGGGAGCGGTCGCTCCTCGGTCGGCCGGACGGTCACCGGGCAGAAGAAGGCGGTCAGCGGCACGATCCTCATCCGCGGCGAGGAGGTCCAGCTGAGCTCGCCGGGCCAGGCGCTGGAGAAGTCGGTGGTCTACCTCACCGAGGACCGCCGCCTGGAGGGCTTCGTCAAGGACTTCGACAACGGCGAGAACATGAGCCTCGTCGTGCTGCCCAAGTGGTCCAAGGGCGGCGTGATCGACACCACCAAGGAGAAGAGCCGCGTCGCCGAGCTGATCAGCGAGTTCCAGGTCAAGGGCGGGCCGAAGACGTACACGCGCTCGCTGTCCGGCGGCAACCAGCAGAAGGTCGTCATCGCCAAGTGGCTCGAGTCCGACCCGGACTTCGTCGTCCTGGACGAGCCGACGAAGGGCATCGACGTCGGCGCCCGCGCCAACATCTACGAGATCATCCACGGCGTCGCGGCCCGCGACAAGGGCGTGCTGGTGATCTCCAGCGAGGCCGAGGAGCTGCTCTCGCTCTGCCACCGGATCCTCGTCATGCGCAACGGCAAGGTCGTCGACGAGTTCGACCCCGCCGAGGCCGACACCGACGACCTGATCCGTACGGCCCTCACCCACCAGGACTGACCCTGCGCGCCGTCGCAGGACCCCGCACGACCCCCAGCTGCACCCGACGAAGGAGTCAGAACAGATGACCGCAACCGCGACGGCCCCGGCCCCGTCGGCCCAGCCGGAGGCTCAGCGGAGCAGCCCGGTGGTGGACTGGCTCAAGAGCCAGTACGCCCTCTACATCCTCGTCGCGCTGCTGCTGGTCGCGACGATCACCCGCGGCTCGATCTTCTGGGGCGGCACCAACCTGACCAACCTGCTCCTGCAGATGTCGATCATCGGCGTCGTGGTGCTCGGTGAGCTGATCGTCGTGCTGACCGGCGGCATCGACATCAGCGTGGGCTCGGCGCTCGGCCTGGCCGCGGTGATCGCCGCCGGTCTGTTCGGCGGGCCCTCGGTCTTCCTCGGGCTGGTC
>NZ_FOFA01000015.1 GCF_900110855.1 Microlunatus flavus | reverse complement strand
GCTTGTCGAAGGGCCTCGAAGAGGTCAGCGTTCCGCGCGACCACGAGAAGACGCCGACCCGTTCCGGGCCCTTCGACGAGCTCAGGGAGCGTCTGACGGGCTCACCGAGCGTGAGACGAGCTCAGGGAGCGTCTGCCGTCAGGCGGCGATCAGGGCCTCGACGAGCTTGACGGCGCCGTCCTTGTGCTCGCTGACGTCGCTCGAGGCCGCGACGAGGACCTGGTAGAACACGCCGTTGTTCTGTGCGAGGACGTCGATGACGTTCACGCCGGACTTCTTGCCGGTGATGTAGCGGGCGTCCGCCGCGCCGGAGACCGAGATGGTGCTCACCTTGCCGTTGAACTGCTTCTTCAGCTCGCCCTCGACCTCGCTCAGCGGCCCGGGCAGCGGGCCTTCCTGGCCGCTGAAGATCGGCCCGTCGGCCTCGGCCGGCGTCCACTGGCAGATGTTCGACGCGCCGAGGTCGGTCGACGTGCCCTTCTTGACCGCCACCCCGGTCAGCTTCTTCACCTGGTCGGCGTCGAGGGTGTCGCAGACCTGGGCGACCTGCGCGCCGCCGGTGCTCGCGCTGGGGCTCGGGTCGGCGGACGACGGGCTCTGGGCGGGCGCGGACGAGGCGGGCGCCGCCGCGCTGCTCGTGGGCGCGCCGGCCGACGGTGCCGCCGCGCTGGGGGCCGACGACGCGTCGCCGCTGCCGCAACCGGCGAGCACCAGCCCGGCGACCAGGAGGCCGGCCGCGGACAGGGGGATCTTCATCAGGGGGAGCCTCTCGTCGGGAAGGTGCGACGCTACCCGGCCGCGGGACCACCCCTCACGCGCCGCGGCCGCGCTGCAGGATCTCGAGCAGGTACGCGCCGTAGCCCGACTTCTCCAGCGCGTGCGCGCGCTGCGCGAGCTCGTCGTCGGTGAGGAACCCGAGGCGCCAGGCCGCCTCCTCGGGCGAGCCGACCTTGAGGCCCTGGCGCGCCTCCAGGGTGCGGACGAAGTTGCCGGCGTCGTTGAGCGAGTCGAACGTCCCCGTGTCGAGCCAGGCCGTCCCGCGCGGCAGCACGCCGACCTGCAGCTTGCCCGCCTCGAGGTAGGCCCGGTTGACGTCGGTGATCTCGTACTCCCCGCGCGGCGACGGCTCCAGCCCCCGGGCGATCTCGACCACGTCGTTGTCGTAGAAGTACAGGCCGGGCACGGCGTAGTTCGACCGGGGCTGCTCGGGCTTCTCCTCCAGCGAGACCGCCCGGCCCTGCGCGTCGAACTCGACCACGCCGTACGCGCGGGGCTCGGCGACCCAGTAGGCGAAGACCGCGCCGCCGTCCACGTCGTGGAACTGGCGCAGCTGGGTGCCCAGGCCGGCGCCGTAGAAGATGTTGTCGCCGAGGACCAGCGCGACCTTCTCGTCGCCGACGAAGTCCGCGCCGATGACGAAGGCCTGCGCGAGGCCGTCGGGCGAGGGCTGGGTCGCGTACGCGATCGAGATCCCGAACTGGCTCCCGTCGCCCAGCAGCCGCTCGAAGCCGGCCCGGTCGTGCGGCGTCGTGATCACTAGCACCTCGGAGATCCCGGCGAAGATCAACGTCGAGAGCGGGTAGTAGATCATCGGCTTGTCGTAGACCGGGACGAGCTGCTTGCTGATGCCGAGGGTGACCGGGTGCAGCCGCGTGCCGGAGCCCCCGGCGAGGATGATGCCGCGCATGGCGAGCATGGTCGCAGAGCCCTGTGACTCCTGCTGCTCGTGTGAACTTGTTCCGTCTCGCGTGCCGTGCGGCACCCGTCCCTAAGATGCCTGCCGTGTCTTCTCTGCTCGTGACCGGCGGGGCGGGGTTCATCGGCTCGAACTTCGTCCGCCACGTCCTCGACCGCACCGACCACTCGGTGACGGTCCTGGACCTGCTCACCTACGCCGGGAACCGGGCCTCGCTCGACGGCCTCCCCGACGACCGCTTCCGGCTGGTGGTGGGCGACATCCGCGACGCGGAGACGGTCGACGCGCTCGTCGCGGACGCCGACGCGGTGGTCCACTTCGCCGCCGAGTCGCACAACGACAACTCGCTGCGCGACCCCTCGCCCTTCCTGACGACCAACATCATCGGGACCTACACGCTGCTCGAGGCGGTGCGCCGCCATGAGACGCGCTACCACCACATCTCCACCGACGAGGTGTACGGCGACCTCGAGCTCGACGACCCGCAGCGGTTCACCGAGCAGACGCCGTACAACCCCTCGAGCCCGTACTCCTCGACCAAGGCCGGCTCGGACCTGCTCGTGCGCGCCTGGGTGCGCTCGTTCGGCGTGCGCGCCACGATCAGCAACTGCTCGAACAACTACGGGCCCTACCAGCACGTCGAGAAGTTCATCCCCCGCCAGATCACCAACGTCCTCGACGGCGACCGGCCCAAGCTCTACGGCGCGGGCACGAACGTGCGCGACTGGATCCACGCCGACGACCACAGCTCGGCGGTGCTGACCATCCTCGACCGCGGGGCGATCGGCGAGACCTACCTGGTCGGCGCGGACGGCGAGCGCGACAACAAGCAGGTCGTCGAGACGATCCTCGAGCTGATGGGCGAGCCGCGCGACGCGTACGACCACGTCAACGACCGGGCCGGGCACGACCTGCGCTACGCGATCGACTCGACCAAGCTGCGCACCGAGCTCGGCTGGGCGCCCGCGTACGCCGACTTCGACGCCGGCCTGGAGGCGACCATCGGCTGGTACCGCGACCACGAGTCCTGGTGGCGGCCGCAGAAGGCACGGACCGAGGCGCAGTACCGGGCGCAGGGCCAGTGACGGCGACGACGGCCCCCGACCGCGCGGGCGCGGTGGAGGCGACCGAGATCCCGGGCCTGCTCGTCGTGCGCCTCGGCGTCCACGGCGACCGCCGCGGCTGGTTCAAGGAGAACTGGCAGCGGGCCAAGATGGTCGCCGAGGGGTTCCCGGACTTCGAGCCGGTGCAGAACAACGTCTCGTTCAACACCCAGACCGGCGTGACCCGGGGCGTGCACGCCGAGCCCTGGGACAAGTACGTGACCGTGGCGAGCGGGCGCGTGTTCGGCGCATGGGTCGACCTGCGCCCGGGCGAGACGTTCGGCCGCTGCGTGACGCTCGAGCTCGGGCCCGACCGGGGCGTCTTCGTCCCCCGCGGGGTGGGCAACGCCTTCCAGACCCTCGAGGACTCGACCGCCTACTCCTACCTCGTCAACGACCACTGGAGCGCGGCCGCGCGCGCGTCGTACACGTTCCTCAACCTGGCCGACGAGACCGTCGCCATCGACTGGCCGATCCCGCTCGAGCGCGCCGAGCTGTCCGAGGCCGACCGGCACCACCCGCGCCTCGCCGACGTCAGGCCGATGCCGCCGCGCCCCGTGCTCGTCACCGGCGCGGGCGGTCAGCTCGGCCGCGCGCTGGTGGAGGCGCTGCCCGGGGCCGTCGCCGTCGGCCGGGACCGCCTCGACCTCGCCGACCCCGTGTCGGTCGCCGCGTTCGACTTCTCGTCGTTCGGCACGATCGTCAACGCCGCCGCCTACACCCAGGTCGACGCGGCGGAGACGTCGGAGGGCCGGCGCCAGGCCTGGGCGACCAACGTCACCGGCGTGGCGGCGCTCGTCGACGCCGCCCGGCGCCACCGCGCGCGGCTGGTCCACGTCAGCTCCGACTACGTCTTCGACGGCACGCGCCGCCTGCACCCCGAGGACGAACCGTTCTCGCCGCTGGGCGTCTACGGCCAGACCAAGGCCGCGGGCGACGCGCTCGTCGCGACCCTGCCCCGGCACCACCTGCTGCGCACCAGCTGGGTCGTGGGGGAGGGCCGCAACTTCGTCACCACCATGGCCGGCCTCGCCGACCGCGGGGTCAGCCCGTCCGTCGTGGACGACCAGCACGGCCGCCTCACCTTCACCGGCGAGCTCGTGCGCGCCCTGGTGCACCTGCTCGCCACGGACGCACCGACGGGCACCTACAACGTCAGCAACGCCGGGCCGACCCGGACCTGGGCCGACATCGCCCGGGAGGTGTTCGCCCTGCGGGGCCGCGACCCGGGCGACGTCACCCCGGTGAGCACCGAGGCGTACGGGGCGGGCAAGCAGCTCGCCCCCCGCCCGCGGCACAGCACGCTCGACCTCTCCCGCCTCGAGGCCACGGGCTTCGTGCCCGAGGACGCCGCGGAGGCGCTGCGCCGCTACCTGACGGGCTGAGGCTCCGGCTCCGCGTCCGGCTCCGGGTCCTCCTCGGGGTCCGGCGTGCGGGCCGGTGCGCGCACGAGCAGGGTGCCGAGCGCGAGCAGCACGCCGCAGGCCGCGACCGCGGCGAACCCGCCGGCCGAGCCGAGGCGGTCGACGACCGCGCCCGAGGCGGCGGCCCCGAGCGCCACGCCTCCGGCCAGACCGGTGCTCGACCAGCCGAGCGCCTCGGTCAGCCGCGACGTCGGCACCGAGGACTGGACCACGCTGACCTCCGCGATCAGCGTGGGCGCGATCGTCAGCCCGTTGAGCAGCAGCAGACCGGCGAGCAGCACCGGCGCCCCGACCGGGGGCAGGGGCAGCAGGGACAGCGCGAGCACGGCGGCGCCGATCCGGAAGCGGGTCACCGGGGGACGGCGCCACGTCAGCGCTCCCGCCACCAGCCCCGCGACCATCGAGCCGGCCGCCCAGCACATCAGCAGCAGCCCCGAGGACGACACGATCGCCCGCTCGCGGGCGAAGGCCACCACGACCACCTCCATGCCGCCGAACACCCCGCCGAGCGCGCAGCAGGCGACGGCCACCGTGGCCAGGAGCCGTCCCGGCAGGCGACGCTCGGCCGCACGGTGCGGTTCGCGGGGATGCCGCGGCGGCTCCGTGCCGCGCTGCGCGGCGAGGGCCACCGAACCCACCACCCCGAGGACCGCGCAGACCACCAGGCCCGCCTCGGGGGAGAAGGCCGTGGACAGGAACGTCACCAGGACCGGCCCCACCACGAAGGTCACCTCGTCCAGCACCGCCTCGACGGCGAAGGCGACGTCCAGCAGCGGCGAGCCGGACAGCCGGTGGCTCCAGCGCGCCCGGACGCAGCTGCCGGTCGGGGTGAAGCACAGCCCGGCGAAGGCCGCGCTGCCCACCGCCGTGACGAACGGCCAGGCCCGGTCGACGGCGACGAGCACGCCGAGGAGGCCGGCCGCGTAGCCGACCGAGGTGCCGGCGAGGACCCGGGCCTGCCCGGCGCGGTCGACGAGGCGTCCCCACAGCGGTGCCGCGACGGCGCTGGCCGCGGTCACCGCACCCGCGACGAGGCCGGCCCGGCCGAACGACCCGGTCGCCGCCGAGACCAGGAGGACGAGGCCGATCCCGGTCATCGACTGCGGCAGCCGCGCCAGCAGACCGGTGAGGCTGAAGGTCCGGGCGGGCGGGTCGCCGAGGAGCGTGGCGTACGCGGCGAAGCGCGCTGGAGCCCGCACGACCACCCACCTCTCAGCCGGCCGCGACGCCCCGTCACGCCGGATCCGGAGCGCCACCCTAGGCGGCGCCGCGGAACCCGTCGTGCGCGACCAGCCGCGTGGCAGGATTGGTGCGTGCCCGACCGTCCCGGCCCCGCCGCCCCGCAAGCCGACACCGCGCCCTACGACGCCCTGCTGCTCGTCTCCTTCGGAGGGCCCGAGAAGCCCGACGACGTCATGCCCTTCCTCGAGAACGTCACCCGCGGCCGCGGCATCCCGCGCGAGCGGCTGGCCGACGTGGCCCACCACTACGACGGCTTCGGCGGGCGCAGCCCCATCAACGACCAGTGCCGCGACCTCCTCGCCGCCCTGCGGACCGAGCTGGACGGCCGCGGGCTCGACATCCCGCTCTACTGGGGCAACCGGAACTGGGACCCCTACCTGGCCCCGGAGGTCGAGCGGATCGTCGCCGACGGACACCGGCGCGTCGTGGCGGTGCTGACCAGCGCCTACCCCTCGTACTCCTCGTGCCGGCAGTACCGCGAGAACCTCTTCGACGCGTTCGACCCGCAGTCCGCCGCGGGCGCGACCGTCGACAAGATCCGGCACTACTCCGACCACCCCGGCTTCGTGCAGGCCTCGGTCGACGCCACGCTGGCGGCGCTGGACGAGCTCGGCGCGGCGGGGGAGCAGGCCCGCCTCGTCTACGTCACGCACTCGATCCCCACCGCCATGGCCCAGGCCGCCGGCCCGCAGCCGCGCAGCGCCGAGGGCGGCTACGTCGACTGGCACCTCGCGGTCGCCGAGGCCGTGACCCGGGAGGTCGGCGCCCGGCTCGGGCGGACGTACGACTTCGACCTCGTCTACTGCTCGCGCTCGGGGCCGCCCAGCCAGCCGTGGCTCGAGCCCGACGTCAACGACCACCTCGCCGCGCTCGAGGAGGGCGGCGTCCCCGGCGTCGTGCTCGTCCCGATCGGCTTCGTCTCCGACCACATGGAGGTCATCTACGACCTCGACACCGAGGCCGTCGAGACCGCCCGCGAGCTCGGCCTGCCGCTGGCGCGCGCGGCCACGGCCGGCACGCACCCGGCGTTCGTCGCCGCGCTCGTCGACCTGGTGCTGGAGCGCGCCGCCGCCGCACGTGGCGAGCAGCCCGCCAAGCCGGTCGTCGAGGGCGGCCCGGTGGGCTGGTACGACTGCGAGCCCGACTGCTGCACCAACCTGCGGAACCCCGGCCGGCCGGCCCTGTGCCAGCGCGTGGTCCAGCCCGCCTGAGGGGCCGCTGTGGCCGGTCCGCGAGGTCGCCGGGGAACGGGAATTTTCTGCCGCCAGACCCGTTGAGGGGTCCGCGGCGGCGATGCTCGCGCTGCCGCCCGGCGACCGCGACGCCGGACGACGCGCATGTGGTACACATGCGCTGCCCGTTCGCAGAGCAGACTGCACGACCCGGGCAGACGCCCGAGAGAACGGCCCGTGAGAAGGCCTGTGAAAGGTGACGAAGAGACACGATGGCGACTGACTACGACGCCCCGCGCAAGACCGACGAAGAGCTCAACGAGGACAGCATCGAGGAGCTCAAGACCCGTCGGAACGACAAGAACTCCGGCAAGGTCGACGAGGACGAGACCGAGGCCGCCGAGGCGTTCGAGCTGCCCGGCGCCGACCTCTCGCACGAGGAGCTGACGGTCCGGGTCCTCCCACGCCAGTCCGACGAGTTCACCTGCGCCGGCTGCTTCCTCGTCCGGCACCGCAGCCAGATCGCCGAGGAGCGTTCCAACGGCGACGCGTACTGCTTTGACTGTGCAGGCTAGAACGGGCTGGGTCGGCGGCCTCACGGTCTCGCCTTCCTCACTCGCTCACAGCCGGTGAGTCCGGCGACTGCCGGGGCCTGAGCGGCGGCTGCTCGCTCGCTCGTCCAGGCGAGACCGGCCGCCGACCTCCCGCCCGCGCCTGCACGGTCCGCTCTCTGCACCACCGGTGACGCTTCCGGCTCCGTCCGCGCATGGCTCGCTTCGACGCCGTCCTCTTCGGAGGGCGGCGTTCGTGCGTCCGCCGGTAGGTTGGCGGCGTGCGTTTTCGGGAACGGGTCGCGGTGCCGGCGGGGTGGTGGGCGCTGGACGTGCTGTTCGGGCTCACGCTGGGGGTGGCGTTCGGCTACTACCTCGGGCTGGCCTGGGGGCTCGGCGTCGGGCTGTTCGCCCTGGTCGTCGTGGCGCTCGGGTTCCTCACCGCTGCGTACACGACCGAGGTCGACGAGGCCGAGGTGCGGATCGGCCGGGCCGTCGTCGGGCGGGAGTGGATCGGGGCCGTCCGGCCGCTGGACGCCGCCGCCACCCGGGCCCGCGCCGGGGTCGGGGCCGACGCCCGGGCGCACCTGGTGACGCGGCCCTGGATCGCCACCACCGTCGAGATCACCCTCGCCGACCCCGCCGACCGCGTGCCCTACTGGCTCGTCTCCACCCGCCGCCCGGCCGCGCTCGCGACCGCCCTCGGCTGGGTCGCACCCACACCCGCACCGGCGCCCACCGCTGCGGAACCGTCGCCGGAGGCCGGGCCGGCCCGTGCCTGATCCGGATCGCATCCCGTCGTCCGTCGACACGAGCGGGCAGGTCCAGCAGGTCGGGGACGCCGAGCAGGTCGAGGTCTCCCTCCGCCTCCTGGAGGAGCTGCCCGTGCCCGCGTACGCGCACCCCGGCGACGCCGGCGCCGACCTGCGCAGCGCGGAGGACCTGGTCCTCGCACCGATGACCCGCCGTCTCGTCCGGACCGGGGTCGCGCTGGCCCTGCCCGACGGGTGGGCCGGCTTCGTGCACCCCCGCTCCGGGCTCGCCCACCGCCACGGGCTCACCGTCGTCAACGCGCCCGGCACCGTTGACGCCGGCTACCGCGGCGAGATCTGCGTGAACCTCCTCAACACCGACCCGGCCCTGCCGGTCACCATCAGCCGCGGCGACCGGATCGCCCAGCTCGTGGTCCAGCGGGTGGCGCGTGCGCGCTTCGTCGTCGTCGACGAGCTGCCCGCCTCGGTCCGCGGGACCGCGGGCCACGGGTCCACCGGGGGCATAAGGTCTCCCGGAGCCGACGAGCACGAGACGGACGGGCACGGTGCCCGGACGGACGACGGCCGACGAGGAGGGGACGCGTGATCTTCGGGCGCAAGAAGAAGGCTCGCGACGCGGAGGACGAGGCCGCGGCGGAGGAGCCGACGAGCTCGACGACCGTCGACGCGGACGACGAGCCGACCCCGGCCTCCGAGGAGCCCGACGACACGGCGACAGACCGTACGGACGTCGCGACCGACGACGAGGGCGTGACCGACGAGGACGCGCTCGACACCGCCGAGCTGGACGCCACCGAGTGGCGCACCCAGGGCCCGTTCGAGGTCTCCGAGCTCGCCGACGCCGAGCCCGACCCCGACGCCCCGCGCATCGACCTCGGCAGCCTCGTCATCGCGCCCGTGCCCGGCTCTGAGCTGCGGCTGCAGGTCAACGAGGCCCAGGAGATCGTCTCGGCGATGCTCGTCCTGCCGGTCCACGGACCCGGTGCGGACGGGGCCGAGCCCGAGGTCGTGGCCAGCTCGGCGCTCGAGCTGAGCGCGTACGCCGCCCCGCGCAGCGGTGGTCTGTGGGCCGAGCTGCGCGACGAGATCTCCGAGGCCGCCGCCGAGGTCGGCGGGTCGGCCGAGCTGGCCGCCGGGCCTTTCGGGGTCGAGCTGCGGCGCCTCCTGCCGGTGACGACCCCGACGGGCGAGCAGGGCTACCAGCCGTCGCGGATGTGGGTGGCCGAGGGCCCCCGCTGGCTGCTGCGCGGCATCGTCTACGGCCAGGCCGCCATCACCGACGACGAGGAGGACCCGGCCGTCGCGTCGGTCCTCGCCGCCTTCCGTGACGTCGTGGTGCGCCGCGGCGACGAGGCCATGGCGCCGGGCGACCTGCTGCCGATGAGCATGCCGGCGGACCTGCAGCCGGCCGACTGACCACCACGGACCAGCCGTCGCACCGGCTGCGCGGGTTGCGCAGCGGTGGGATGCTGGACCTCCGGCCGGGCCTCCCGGCCGACCCTCACCGATCGACGCGGAGGACGACGATGGGCAAGGAGAACATGCTGCAGCGGGCGCTGCGTCGCCTCGCGACGTCCAACGCCGAGCTCGAGTCCGAGGAGCTGCAGCGCAACGTCCGGCAGGAGGGCGCCATCCCCATCGGCGCCTGCGAGGACCGCCAGCAGGTGAACCTCACCGGGACGGTCTCGACCATCACGCTGAGCCCCCGCGCCGGGCACCCGGCGCTCGACGTCGAGCTGCAGGACGGCTCCGGCGTGGTCACGCTGGTCTGGCTCGGCCGGCGGCAGATCCCCGGCATCGACGCCGGCCGCACGCTCAAGGTGTGGGGCCGCATCAGCTGCCACGAGGGCCGGCGCCTGATGTACAACCCGCGCTACGAGCTGCTGCCGACGCCCGCCGCTTCGTGACGGCCGCCGAGAGCGCCGGGCTCCCGGGGCCGGCCGCCGACCGGCCCGAGCAGTCGGACCGGCCCGGGCGGCCGGAACGACCGCAGTTCCGCTACGTCGAGGAGCTCGTCCGCCACGAGCTGGGTCGCACGCTGGGAGGACCGCGGGGCATGGTCGAGGCGGCGCTGCCCTTCGTCGGGTTCACCGCCGCCTGGGTCCTGTCGCGGGCGCTCTACCCCTCCCTCGGCGTCGCCGTGGGCATCGCCGTCGTCCTGGCCGTGGTCCGGCTCGTCCAGCGGTCCTCGCTGAAGTTCGTGGCGCAGGCGGTCGTGCCGACCGCGATCGCCGCCGTCATCGCCACCCGGACCGGCCGCGCGGAGGACGTCTTCCTGCCCGGCATCCTCTACAACGGCGCGCTGGCGGTGGTGTCGCTGCTGACCGTGGCCGTACGGCGACCTTTGATCGGCTTCGTCGTCGGCGCGGCCCTCGAGGACCCGACCGGCTGGATCCGCGACCGGGCGCTGGTGCGCATGAGCAGCCGCCTGACGCTCGTGCTGGCCGTGCCGTACGTGCTGCGGTTCGTCGTGCAGCTGCCGCTGTTCCTGGCCCAGGAGGTCGTCTGGCTGGGCGTCGCGAAGGTCGTCCTCGGTTGGCCGCTGCTGTTGGCCGCCCTCTTCGTCATCGGCCTGCTGCTCTCGCGCGGCCGTACCCCCATCGAGGAGTCGGAGCGCCCGGTCGGCTGACACCCCTCGGGGTGACTGCTGGGGCTCGAGTGGCCTTTCGTGGGACAAATCACTCGTCAGGTGAGCGATTCTCCCGACGATCTGAGCGATTCTCAGGCACCATGTAGCCCCCGACGGTCGCCAGGGCCGTCGCGGTTCGAAGGCAGCTGCTGTGAACCTCTTCCCCCGACCACTCCGTGCCGTCTCGGCGCTGGCCCTCGCCGGGCTCGTCTCGGCGAGCCTTGTCGTGGCGGGACCGGCGTCGGCCGACGTCACGACCGTGTCCACCGACAACCTGCGAACCGGCTGGGACGCCGACGAGGCCAAGCTCGCGCCCTCCGACGTGTCCGCGCCCGACTTCGGCCAGCTGTTCGCGACGAAGCTCGACGGCCAGATCTACGCGCAGCCCGTGGTCGCCAAGGGCACCCTGCTCGCGGTGACCGAGAAGAACAAGGCCTACGGCCTCGACCCCGTCACGGGCAAGGTGCGCTGGAGCCGCGACGTCGGCAAGGAGTGGGCGGCCTCGCACATCGGCTGCGGCGACCTGGTGCCGACCATCGGCATCACGGCGACCCCCGCCGTCGACGCGGCGTCGGGGACGGCGTACTTCACCGCGAAGGTCGACGACGGCAAGGACGCCGACCACCCGCACTGGTACATGCACGCCATCGACATCACCAACGGCACCGAGCGCCCCGGCTTCCCGACGACGATCAAGGGCGCCGCGGACAACGACGACGACCACGACTTCAACCCGAAGACGGCGATGCAGCGCCCGGGGCTGCTGCTGCTCGACGGCGTCGTCTACGCGGGCTTCGCCAGCCACTGCGACCACCAGCCCTACGTCGGCTACGTCGTCGGCGTGGACGCGAAGACGGGCAAGCAGACGTCGATGTTCGCGACGGAGACGGGCAACAGCAAGGCCGGCGCCGGCATCTGGCAGTCCGGCGGCGGGCTCATGTCTGACGGCAAGGGCCAGGTCATCTTCGCCACCGGCAACGGCGTGTCCCCGTCCCCGCACCCCGGCAAGAAGCCGCCGAGCCAGCTCGCCGAGTCCGTCGTCCGCGTGACGGTCCAGGGCGACCGCACGCTCAAGGCGACCGACTTCTTCTCCCCGGTCAACAACAGCAACCTCGACACCGACGACACCGACCTCGGGTCCGGCGCCCCGATGGCGATCCCGGACGGCTACGGCACCGCCGACCACCCGCACCTGATGGTCATGGTCGGCAAGGACGGGCGGGTCTTCCTGCTCGACCGCGACGACTTCGGCGGCAGCGGGCAGAAGTCCGGCAAGAAGGACGACGTCCTGCAGGTCGGCGGCCCGTACAAGGGCGTCTGGGGCCACCCCGCGTTCTGGGGCGGCGGCAGCGGCTACGTCTACATGGTGACGAACCGCGGCCCGCTCTCGGCCTTTAAGGTCGGGGTCTCGGGCTCGGGCAAGCCGACGCTCAGCCGGGTCGGCACCAGCCGTGGCAACTTCGGCTACACCTCCGGCTCGCCGACGGTCACCTCGAACGGCAAGAGCGCGGGTTCCGCGCTCGTGTGGACGGTCTACAGCAAGGGCCCGACGGGCGCCGGCGGCCAGCTGCGCGCGTACGACGCGGTCCCGGTCAAGGGCAAGATGGTGCAGCGCTACGCCGCCCCGATCGGCACCGCGACCAAGTTCTCCAAGGTCGCCAGCGACAACGGGCGCGTCTACGTGGCCAACCGCTCCGGCGAGGTCTACGGCTTCGGCCGCCCGACCACGCTGGCCCTGACCAGCTCGCCGACCGACTTCGGGCTGGTCGCGGTGGACTCGGCGGTGACCAAGCAGGTGACCGTCACGGCCAAGCGCGAGGTCAAGCTCACCAAGGTGCGGACCGAGGACCCCTTCACGGTGGGCAAGGTCAAGCTGCCCGTCACGCTCAAGGCGGGCGCGAGCCTGTCGGTGCCGGTGACCTACAAGCCGGACACCGCCGAGTCGCTCTCCGGGGCGATCTCGTTCGTGACGACGACCGGGACGTTCGCGTTCGACCTGCACGGCACGGGCACCAAGGACGGCCTGCTGTCCGACCCGTCGACGCTCGAGTTCGGCGAGGTCCCCGTCGGGGGCAACGTCACGCTCGACGCGAGCATCTCCAACACCGGTTCGACGACCACGACCATCGGCGGGTCCACGGCCCCCAGCGGCCCGTTCAGCACGGACTCGCTGCCCCGGTCGGGCACCAGGCTCGAGCCCGGCAGCTCGCTGTCGGTCCCGGTGACCTTCGAGCCGACCGCGGCGGGCACGTTCAGCTCGACGCTCAAGGTCAAGTCGTCCACGGGCGACGTGTCGATCCCGGTCACGGGCACGTCGATCAAGGGCGAGTCCAAGCTGACGCTCACCCCCGGAACGGTGCAGTTCGGCTCGGTGCAGGTCGGGAAGTCGGTCACGAAGACGTTCGACATCAAGAACGAGGGCAACCTGCTCCTCACCCTCACCAAGGCCGCGCCTCCGACGGCACCGTTCGACGTCCCCGACCCCGTGTCGGAGGGCCAGCAGCTCGAGCCCGGTGACGTCATCCACCAGTCGGTGACCTTCTCGCCCAAGACGCCCGGCAGCTTCGACGGGACCTACCTGATCACCGGCAACGACGGTCAGGGCGCCCACACGGTCGCCATCCAGGGCACCGCGGTCGCCAAGCCGGTGACGAGCGCGATCGTGGGGCTGGGCGACCGCTGCGTCGACGTCCGCAAGGGCAAGACGAAGAACGGCACCGCCGTGCAGCTCTACACCTGCAACGGCTCGGACAGCCAGACCTGGGCGCGCAGCGGCGACACGCTCCAGGCCCTGGGCAAGTGCCTGGACGTGAAGAAGGGCGGCACCAAGAAGGGCACCAAGGTCCAGCTGTGGGGCTGCAACGACACCAGCGCCCAGCAGTGGAGCGGCGGCCCCGACGGGTCGCTCGTCAACGCCGCGTCGGGCAAGTGCCTCGACATCCCCAAGGGGATCTCGAAGAAGAAGGTCCAGCTCCAGATCTGGACCTGCAACGGCAGCGACGCCCAGCGCTGGGTGCTGAAGCGCTGAGCCAGCGAGGACGCTGAACCACCGCCACGACGGCGGCGCGCCGGGGACGACCCCGGTGCGCCGCCGTTCGTGCGTCCCGGGACCCGACGGTCGCCGCCCGTGCGTACGGCTGGGTCACACTTCGCCGTTTCCTCAGCAGGGCAACGGAACCTGCGGGACGATAGGCCAGCAGTTCTCCCCTGGGGGGTACCGGGGGTCGGGGGAATCGGGGATCACTCATGCCTGCCAAGGCTCATCGTTCACGCGCGCTCGTAGGAGCCGTGCTCGCCGGTCTGGTGTCGGCCGCCGTGGCCGTCGCCGGCCCGGTCACGACGGCGTCGGCCGACGTCAACACCGTGTCGGTCGACACGCTCCGCACCGGGTGGGACAGCAACGAGCCCAACCTGACGGCGTCCGACGTCACGGCGCCGGACTTCGGCCAGATCTTCGCCACGCAGCTCGACGGGCAGGTGTACGCCCAGCCGGTCGTCGCGAAGAACACGGTCCTGGTCGTCACGGAGAACAACCGGGCGTACGGCCTCGACCCCACCTCCGGCGTCGTGCGCTGGTCGCGGAACCTCGGGCCGGCCTGGTCGGTCGCGCCGATCGGCTGCGGCGACCTCGTCCCGAACATCGGCAGCACGTCGACCCCGGTGGTCGACCCGGCGACCGGCACGGCCTACTTCACCGCCAAGGTCGACACCGCGGCGAACGCCGACAAGCCGCGCTGGGAGCTGCACGCGATCGACATCACGACCGGCGCCGAGCGCACCGGCTTCCCGACCGTCATCACCGGGTCGCCGGACAACGACCCGGCGCGGGTCTTCTCCCCGCGCACCCAGCTGCAGCGAGCCGGTCTCCTGCTGATGGACGGCGTCGTCTACGCCGGGTTCGGCAGCCACTGCGACGTCAAGCCGTTCTCGGGCTACGTCATGGGCTTCGACGCGGCCACCGGCAAGCGCACCTCGATGTGGGCGTCCCAGACCGGCGGCACGGACGGTGCGGGCATCTGGCAGGCCGGCGGCGGGCTGGTGTCCGACGGTCCGGGCCGGATCATCGTGTCCACGGGCAACGGCGTGTCGCCCGCGAAGGGCCCGGGCTCCGCCGTCCCGAACAACCTGGCCGAGTCGATCATCCGGCTGCAGGTGCAGCCGGACCGCACGCTCAAGGCGGTCGACTTCTTCTCCCCGGTCAACAACACCAACCTCGACACCGACGACACCGACTTCGGCTCGGGCGGCCCGATGGCCGTGCCGGACGGGTTCGGGACGGCGTCCCACCCGCACCTGCTGGTGCAGACCGGCAAGGACGGCCGGGTGTTCCTGCTCGACCGCGACGACCTCGGTGGGACCGGGCAGGGCCCGAACGCCACCGACGACGTGCTGCAGACCGCCGGCCCGTACCGCGGCGTCTGGGGCCACCCCGCGTTCTGGGGCGGCAGCAACGGCGGCTACGTCTACATGGCTCCGAGCGGCGGCCCGCTCTCGGCGTTCAAGATCGGCGCCACCGCCGACGGCAACCCGGTCCTGAGCCGCACGGGGGTCTCCGCGCAGACCTTCGGCTTCGGCTCGGGCTCCCCGGTCGTGACCTCGAACGGGACGTCCGGGTCGGCGCTGGTCTGGCTCGTCTACAGCTCGGGCTCGAACGGCAGCGGCGCGCAGCTCCAGGCGTACGACGCGCTCCCCTCCAAGGGCGCGATGACGCTGCGCTACTCCGCCCCGATCGGCACGGCCTCGAAGTTCGCGGTGCCCGCGACCGACAGCGGGCGCGTCTACGTCGGCACCCGGACCGGCCAGGTCTACGGCTTCGGCCGCCCCACGACGAGCGCCGTGACCGGGTCGCCCACCGACTTCGGCTACGTGGGGGTCAACAGCTCGGGCACCCAGCAGGTCACGGTCACCGCCACCTCCCCGGTGACGGTCAACGCCGTCTCCACCGCCGCCCCGTTCTCCACCGGAGCGGTGACCCTGCCGACGACGATGGCCGCGGGCGCGTCGCTGACCGTGCCGGTCACCTTCGCGCCGACGTCGGCGGGGGCGGTCTCGGGGGCGCTGTCGTTCTCGACGTCCGCCGGCACCTTCGCCTTCGACGTCCACGGCTACGCCAGCCAGGACGGGCTGCGGTCCGACCCGACGAGCGTCGAGTTCGGCGAGGTGCCCGTCGGTGGCCGGGTGACGACCAGCGTGAGCGTGTCGAACAGCGGGACGACGCCCACCCAGATCACCGGGACGACGGTGCCGACGGCGCCCTTCAGCGCCCCGAGCCTGCCGGCGGTCGGCACGACGCTGGCTCCCGGCGCCTCGTTGTCGGTGCCGATCACCTACGCCCCGACGGCGACCCGCACCAACGGCTCGGAGGTCGTGATCTCGTCGTCCACCGGCGACGTGCACATCGCCGTCACGGGCAAGGGCGTCACGGGCGCCCCGCTGCTGACGATCACGCCGAAGGCCGTCGACTTCGGCTCCGTCACGGTGGGCGCCTCGTCGACCAAGACCTTCGACCTGAGCAACACCGGCAACCTCGTCGTCACGCTGACCAAGGCCGCCCCGCCGACGGCGCCCTTCCTCGTCCCGACCCCCGTGGCCGAGGGCCAGCCGATCGAGCCGGGCGACGTGATCCACCAGTCGGTGACCTTCAGCCCGACCAAGGCAGGGACGTTCACGGGGAGCTACGTGATCTCCGCCAACGACGGGAAGGGTGCGCAGACCGTGACCTTCACGGGGACGGCGGTCGCGGCCCCGACCGCGAAGACCGGACCGATCACCGGCCTGGGCGGCAAGTGCGCCGACATCAAGTCGGCGCTCCAGACCGAGGGCACGCCCGTGCAGCTCTACACCTGCAACGGCTCCCGGGCGCAGACCTGGACGCTGCCGGGCGACGGCACCGTCCGCGGTCTCAGCCGGTGCCTCGACGTCGCGGGCGGCTCGACGCTGAAGGGCGCCAAGGTGCAGATCGGGCTGTGCGACGGCCGGGCGAGCCAGAAGTGGACGTACCGGACGGGGACCGCGCAGGCGCTGGTGAACACCGCGTCCGGTCTCTGCCTCGACATCCCGGGCGCCAAGGCGGTCGACCGCGTCCAGCTGCAGATCTACAACTGCAACTGGAGCGCGGCGCAGAAGTGGGTCATCCCCAGCTGAGGGCGGGACGCCCGGCCGCTCAGAGGCCGGGCGTCACCATCCGTGGCGTGGAGACCGACACGTCCTTGACCCCGCCCTGGCGCGGCGAGAGGACGTCGGCCAGCTCCTGCTCGTCGACCTGCGCGGTGACGAACAGGAGCTCGTCGCCCGCCTCCAGCGAGCCGTCCGGGTCGGGTGCCTGCGTGCGGGCGTCGCGGATGATCGCGACCAGCACCGCGTCGCCGGGCCAGGTCTGGTCGCCGATCCGCTGCCCGGCGACCGGGCTGGAGGCCGGCAGCGTCATCTCCACCAGGCTCGACTCGCCCTCGTGGAAGGTCATCAGCCGCACGAGGTCACCGACCGTGACGGCCTCCTCGACGAGCGCGGACATCAGCCGCGGGGTCGAGACGGACACGTCGACGCCCCAGACCTCGTTGAACAGCCACTCGTTCTTGGGGTGGTTCACCCGGCCGACGGTGCGTGGCACGCCGAACTCGGTCTTGCAGAGCAGCGAGATGACCAGGTTGGCCTTGTCGTCCCCGGTCGCGGCGATGGCCACGTCGCAGGTGTCGATCCCGGCCTCCTCGAGCGAGGACAGCTCGCAGGCGTCGGCCAGCAGCCACTCCGCCTGGGGGAGCGTGTCGGACTTGATGGCGCGCGGGTCCCGGTCGATCAGCAGGATCTCGTGGCCCTTGCCCACGAGCTCGGCGGCGATGGAGCGGCCGACGTTCCCGGCCCCGGCGATGACGACCCTCACGGCTTGCTACTCCCCTTTGGGCGCGGCGGCGAGGACGTCCTCGACGCGGGCCAGCTCGGCGTCCTGCACGGCGGCGTAGACGAGGTCGCCGTCCTGGAAGATCGTGGCGTCCTTGGGCACGAGGGCCGAGCCCATCCGGAAGAGGAACGGCACCCGGGCGCCGGTCGCCTCCTCGATGTCGCCGACGGTGCGGCCGACCCAGGAGCGGTCGACGTGCACCTCGATGATCCGGACGTTGCCCGACGGGTCGCGCCACACCGGCTCGGAGCCCGCGGGCAGCAGCCGGCGCAGCACCTGGTCGGAGGTCCAGCGGACGGTGGCGACCGTCGGGATCCCGAGGCGCTCGTAGACCTCGGCGCGGCCCGGGTCGTAGATCCTGGCCACCACGTTGTCGACCGCGAACGTCTCGCGCACGACCCGGGCGGCCAGGATGTTGGAGTTGTCGCCGCTGGACACCGCGGCGAAGCCGTCGGCCTCCTCGATGCCCGCCTCGAGCAGCACCTCGCGGTCGAAGCCCACGCCCTTGACCGTCCGGCCGCCGAAGTCGGGGCCGAGGCGGCGGAAGGCGTCGACGTTCACGTCGATCACCGCGACCGTGTGCCCGCGCTTCTCCAGCGAGCGGGCCAGGGTGGAGCCCACGCGGCCGCAACCCATGATCACGATGTGCACCCTGGCGAGTGTAGGGGAGGAGCGGCACGCTGCTTCGGCGCGTGATCGACGACCGCCCGCACTAGCATCGCTGCTCGTGGTCCACGTCTCCGAGCTGGGCAAGCGCCTGCTGATCGGCCGCAAGCTCTCGAGCACCCAGCTCGGCGAGACGCTGCTCCCCAAGCGGATCGCCCTGCCGGTCTTCGCCTCCGACGCGCTGTCCTCGGTCGCGTACGCACCCGACGAGATCCTCATCACCCTGTCGCTGGCCGGGCTCGCGGGCTACGCCTTCTCGTGGAAGATCGCGATCCTCGTCGCGGTCGTCATGCTCGTCGTCGTCGCGTCCTACCGCCAGAACGTCCGGGCGTACCCCTCGGGGGGCGGCGACTACGAGGTCGCCACGGTCAACCTCGGGCCCAACGCCGGCCTCACCGTGGCCAGCGCCCTGCTCGTCGACTACGTCCTGACCGTGGCCGTGTCCATCTCCTCCGGCGTCCAGAACGCCAAGTCGGTGCCGTTCCTGCACTTCCTCGACGGCCACGAGGCCCTCGCGGCCTCGGTGGTGGTCGTGCTGCTCGCCGCGCTCAACCTGCGCGGCGTGCGCGAGTCGGGCGGGCTGTTCGCGGTGCCCGTCTACTGCTTCATGGGCGGCGTCCTGCTGATGGTCGTGTGGGGCCTGTTCCGGATCCTCGTGCTCGGGGAGCCGTTGCGGGCCGAGAGCGCGCAGTACACGATCGAGGCCGAGCCGCGCTACGCCGAGTTCGCCGGCTTCTGGATGGTCGCCCTGCTGGCCCGCACGTTCTCCTCCGGTTGCGCGGCGCTGACCGGGGTCGAGGCGATCTCCAACGGCGTGCCGGCGTTCAAGAAGCCGAAGAGCAAGAACGCGGCCACCACCCTGCTGCTGCTCGGCACCGTCGCCGTGACGATGGTCATCGGCGTCATCGTGCTCGCGAACCTCACCGGCCTGCGCCTCATCGACACCGGCCGCTCGCACTACCTGCTCAACGGCCAGCGCGTCGACGTCATCGAGAAGACCGGCATCGCCCAGCTGGCCGACGTGGTGTTCAACGACTTTCGGCCCGGCTTCTACTTCGTCGTCGCCGCGACGTTCGTCATCCTGTTCCTCGCCGCGAACACCGCCTTCAACGGCTTCCCCGTGCTCGGCTCGATCCTGGCCAAGGACGGCTACCTGCCCCGCCAGCTGCACACCCGCGGCGACCGGCTCGCGTACAGCAACGGGATCGTCGTGCTCGCGACGCTCGCGGTCGTCCTGGTGGTCGCCTACAAGGCCGACGTCACCTCGCTCATCCAGCTCTACGTGGTCGGGGTGTTCGTGTCGTTCACGGTCAGCCAGACCGGGATGCTGCGGCACTGGACGCGCCACCTCAAGACCGAGCGCGACCCCCGCGCGCGCAAGCAGATGCAGCGCTCGCGCGTCATCAACGGCGTCGGGCTGACGATGACGGGGACCGTCCTGGTCATCGTCCTGCTGAGCAAGTTCGCGCAGGGCGCCTACATCGCCATCATCGCCATGGCCGTGATCTTCGTGCTGATGAAGTCGATCAGCCGCCACTACGCCCACGTCGCCGAGGAGACGGCGCTCGTCGAGGGCGAGGACCGGATGCTGCCGAGCCGGGTGCGGTCGGTGGTGCTGGTCAGCAAGCTCCACAAGCCGACGATGCGGGCCCTCACCTTCGCCAAGGCCTCCCGGCCGAGCTCGCTCGAGGCGGTCACCGTGTCGGTCGACGCCGACGAGACGGACCGGCTCGTGCAGCAGTGGGACGAGGCGGGCATCGACGTGCCGCTCAAGGTCATCGCCTCGCCGTACCGGGAGGTGACGACGCCGATCCTGCGCTACGTGAAGGGCCTGCGGACCGAGAACCCGCGCGACATCGTCACCGTCTACATCCCCGAGTACGTCGTCGGGCACTGGTGGGAGCAGATCCTGCACAACCAGAGCGCCCTGCGCCTCAAGACCCGGCTGCTCTTCACCCCCGGTGTCATGGTGACCTCCGTGCCCTTCCTGCTCCAGTCCTCCGACGTCGCCAAGCGCCGCCTGCACCGCGAGACCCAGGCCGAGCAGTCGCGCCGCAGCTACCTCCAGTGACCGCGGTGGCGCAGCACGTCGAGGGGCAGGTCGTCGGCCCCGTCGAGGTCGGTCCGGTCGCGCACGGCGGGCACTGCGTCGCCCGGCTCGACGTGGGCGACGGCGGTCCGGGACGGGTGGTGTTCGTCCGGCACGCGCTGCCGGGGGAGCGGGTGCTGGTCACGCTGACCGACCTCAGCCACGACCGGTTCTGGCGCGGGGACGCGACCGAGGTGCTCGAGCCCTCGCCCGACCGGGTCGAACCGCCCTGCCCGGTCGCCGGGCCCGGCCTGTGCGGCGGCTGCGACTGGCAGCACGCGAGCCTGCCGGCGCAGCGCCGGCTCAAGACCGCGGTCGTCGCCGAGCAGCTGCAGCGCCTCGCCGGGATCGACTGGGACGGCGAGGTCGAGGCGGTGCCCGTACCGGGGTCGGGGGACGACGACGGGCTGGGCTGGCGCACCCGGATGCGTTACCACGCCGACGCCGAGGGGCGCGCCGCGCTGCGCCGGCACCGTTCGCACGAGCTCGTCGCGGTGCCCGACGCCGGGTGCCCGATCGCGTCGCCCCGTACGCCCTCCGTGGTCGACCGGACCTGGCCGGCCGGCGCCGAGGTCGTCGCCGCCGGGACGCCGACCGGCACCGCCCTGCTCGTCGGGCGCAGGGCGGAGGTCACGGGGGACGCGACCCCCGAGGGCGGGCTCACCGAGGTGGTCCGGGGGCGGGCGTACGCGGTGCCGGCCGACGGCTTCTGGCAGGTCCACCCGGCGGCCGCCGACACGCTCGTCGGCGCCGTGCTCGACGGGCTGGCACCGCGGGCGGGGGAGCGCGCGTTCGACCTGTACGGCGGGGTCGGCCTCTTCGCCGGCGCGCTCGTCGACGCCGGCTGCCAGGTCTGGGGCCTCGAGTCGGGCCGCGCCGCCGTCGCTGCGGCCCGCCGGAACCTCGCCGACGCCGGAAGGGATGCCCGCTTCACCGCAGACCGCGTGGAGCAGGGCCTCGCCAAGCTCCCGCGGACCGTGGACCTCGTCGTGCTCGACCCGCCCCGGACGGGCGCCGGTGCCCGCGTGGTGCGCGACGTCCTGGCGCGCCGCCCGCGCGCGGTCGCGTACGTCGCCTGCGACCCCGCCGCCCTCGCCCGCGACCTGGCGACCGCGGGGAAGCACGGCTACGAGGCCACGAGCATCCGCGGCTTCGACCTCTTCCCGATGACCCAGCACGTCGAGTGCGTCGCGGTGCTGCGCCCGACCTCCTGACCCCCCTCGCGTCGTCTGGAAAGTGGTCACTCCGCGCCCGCGACACGCCGTCGAGCAGCTCTGGAGTGACCACTTTCCGTGGAGGGGGCGGCAGAGAGGTGACGGCGGCCAGGGTCAGGGGACCCTTACCTGCCGTCGAACACGCGCCTGGGGGAGGCTGGTCGTCGGACCGGTAGGCCGGTTCGTGCGTGATATCTTGACGTCAAGATACTTTGTGAGGCGAGGAGGCCGGATGAGTGACGGGACGAGTGTCGACAGCTTCGGGGCGAAGGGGACCCTGCAGGTCGGCCAGGAGTCGTACGAGATCTTCCGGCTGGACGCCGTCGAGGGTGCGGAGTCGCTGCCGTACAGCCTGAAGATCCTGCTGGAGAACCTGCTGCGGACCGAGGACGGCGCGAACATCACCGCCGACCACATCCGCACGCTGGGCGGCTGGGTCGCCGACGAGGACCCCTCGCACGAGATCCAGTTCACGCCGGCCCGCGTGATCATGCAGGACTTCACCGGCGTGCCCTGCGTCGTCGACCTGGCCACCATGCGCGAGGCCATGGCTGACCTCGGCGGCGACGCCAGCAAGATCAACCCGCTGGCGCCGGCCGAGCTCGTCATCGACCACTCGGTGATCGCCGACGTCTTCGGCACCGCCGACGCGTTCAGCCGGAACGTCGAGATCGAGTACGGCCGCAACCGCGAGCGCTACCAGTTCCTGCGCTGGGGCCAGACCGCGTTCGACGACTTCAAGGTCGTCCCGCCGGGCACCGGCATCGTCCACCAGGTCAACATCGAGCACCTGGCGCGCGTCGTGTTCACGCGGGACGGCCAGGCCTACCCCGACACCTGCGTCGGCACCGACTCGCACACGACGATGGTCAACGGCCTCGGCGTGGTGGGCTGGGGCGTCGGCGGCATCGAGGCGGAGGCGGCCATGCTCGGCCAGCCCGTGTCGATGCTCATCCCGCGCGTCGTCGGCTTCAAGCTCAGCGGCGAGATGCCCGAGGGCGCGACGGCCACCGACCTGGTGCTGACCATCACCGAGATGCTGCGCCAGCACAAGGTCGTCGGCAAGTTCGTCGAGTTCTACGGGCCCGGCGTCTCGCAGGTCCCGCTCGCCAACCGCGCGACCATCGGCAACATGAGCCCGGAGTACGGCTCGACCATCGCGGTGTTCCCGATCGACTCCAAGACCACCGACTACCTGCGCCTGACCGGCCGGGACGAGCACCAGATCGCGCTCGTCGAGGCGTACGCCAAGGAGCAGGGCCTCTGGCACGACGACGACCGCGAGCCGCGCTACTCGGAGTACCTCGAGCTCGACCTGTCGACCGTCGTCCCGAGCATCGCCGGCCCGAAGCGTCCCCAGGACCGCGTCGTGCTGTCCGAGGCCAAGCAGGGCTTCCGCGAGGCGCTCAAGGCGTACGTGGACGACGACGACCTGCCCGAGGGCTCGGCCACGCCCGACCAGCACGCGCCCAACGTGGACTCCGCACCCGCCCTCAACGGCTACGACGAGTCGGTCTCGGAGACCTTCCCGGCCTCCGACCCGGTCAGCTCGAGCGAGAGCGGCGAGAGCGAGCCGCACGAGTTCGGCAACGGCGTCCCCGCCGACATCGGCCGGCCGAGCCGCCGCACCAAGGTCACCCTCGACGGCCAGACGTTCGAGATCGACCACGGCGCGGTGACGATCGCCTCGATCACGTCGTGCACCAACACGTCCAACCCGAGCGTCATGATCGGGGCGGCGCTGGTGGCCAAGAAGGCCGTCGAGCGCGGCCTGACCCGCAAGCCGTGGGTGAAGACGACGCTGGCGCCGGGCTCCAAGGTGGTCACCGACTACTACGAGCGCTCGGGCCTGACGCCCTACCTCGACAAGCTCGGCTTCAACCTCGTCGGCTACGGCTGTACGACGTGCATCGGCAACTCCGGGCCGCTCATCCCCGAGGTCAGCCAGGCGATCCAGGACAACGACCTCGCCGTCGTCTCGGTGCTCTCCGGCAACCGGAACTTCGAGGGCCGGATCAACCCCGACGTGAAGATGAACTACCTCGCCTCGCCGCCGCTCGTGGTGGCGTACGCGCTGGTCGGGACGATGGACACCGACCTCGTCAACGACCCGCTCGGCACCGACGAGCAGGGCCGGCCGGTCTACCTGCGCGACGTGTGGCCGACCGAGGCCGAGATCGACGAGATCGTCGGCGCCTCGATCGGGGCGGAGATGTTCGCCGAGTCCTACGCCGACGTGTTCGCCGGCGACCAGCAGTGGCAGTCGCTGCCGACGCCGGAGGGCGACGTCTTCGAGTGGGACCCGCAGTCGACGTACGTGCGCAAGCCCCCGTACTTCGACGGCATGCCCGCCGAGCCGGTGCCGGTGACCGACATCGAGGGCGGCCGCGTCCTGCTGATGCTCGGCGACTCGGTCACCACCGACCACATCTCGCCGGCCGGCTCGATCAAGGCCGACGGTCCCGCCGGGAAGTACCTGAGCGAGCACGGCGTCGAGCGCCGCGACTTCAACTCGTACGGCTCGCGCCGCGGCAACCACGAGGTGATGATCCGGGGGACGTTCGCCAACATCCGCCTGCGCAACCGGCTCGCGCCGGGGACCGAGGGTGGCGTCACCCGCGACTTCACGGTCGACGGCGCGCCCGTGACGACGGTCTACGAGGCCTCCGAGCACTACCTCGCCGCGGGCACGCCCCTCGTGGTGCTGGCCGGCAAGGAGTACGGCTCGGGCAGCTCGCGCGACTGGGCGGCCAAGGGCACGGCCCTGCTGGGGGTCAAGGCCGTCATCGCCGAGTCGTACGAGCGGATCCACCGCTCGAACCTCATCGGCATGGGCGTGCTCCCGCTGCAGTTCCCGGAGGGGCAGAACGCCGAGTCGCTGGGTCTCACCGGGGAGGAGACGTTCTCCTTCAGCGGCGTCACCGCGCTGAACGACGGCACCACGCCCAAGACGGTGCACGTCACCGCCGGCGACCCTTCGACAAGCTCAGGACAGCGCGTGGAGTTCGACGCGGTCGTCCGCATCGACACGCCGGGGGAGGCGGACTACTACCGCAACGGCGGGATCATGCCGTACGTGCTGCGCTCGCTGCTCAAGCGCTGACGACCTGAGGCGGCCGGCCACCCCACGTGGGGTGGCCGGCCGTCGGCGTCCCCGGGCCGCGGCGGGCCGCCCGTCGGCCACACTGCGGGCGTGAGGTGGCGTGCGGCGGCGGTCCTGGTCGTGCTGGCGGTGCTGGCCGGGTGCACGCCCGCCGCAGGCCCGGCGCCCGACCCGGGTGCCGAGGTCACGCTCAGCCGTTCCGGCGGCGTCGCCGGGCTCCGCCAGGTCCTGCACGTCCGGCCCGACGGTGTCGCCGTGCTCGTCGGCGTGCGCGGGGGACGGCTGGGCGCCGACCGGCTCATCGAGCTGCGGGCGGCCCTGGCCGACCCGGCGCTGGCCCGGGAGGCCGCCGCGGCGCGCGCGGCGGCAGACCGGGGCGGCTCGCCGCCCTGCAGCGACCCCATCACGCACGGGCTGCGCGTCGGGGAGCTGTCGATGAGCGTGACCGAGCCCTGCGGCGGGGCCGAGGCCCCGGCGACGCCGACCTTCGACCGGCTCTTCACCCTGCTCACCGACGCCCTCGCAGGGCGCTTCGACGAGGCCCTCCGTCCCGGTGACGCGCCGGCCCTGGTCGTCCGCACCGAGCAGCTGGGCGGCAGCCGCGGTCGCTACACCGTCGAGGCGGGTCCGGACGGCGCGCTGCGGCTGACCCGTCCGGGAAGGCCGGACGAGCGGCGCGACCTCGCGCCCGACGAGCGCGACGCCCTGGCGCTCGTCGCCGCGGGCCTCCTCGCCCAGGAGCTCACGTCGTGCGCGGGCGACGCGCCGTGGACGGTGGCGGTCCGCGCCCCCGGTGGTGCGGAGTCGGTCGGCCCGGGGTGCGCGTTCGGCCCCCGCGCCGTGGACGCCGCCGCCGCGCACCTGGCCCTGGTGCGCCCCTTCGACCTGGCTTGAGCCGGAGGGTCTCAGGCGGCCCCGAGCGCGTCGCGCAGCAGCGTCCCGTACGCCGTCCGCTCGCCCTCGGCGTAGCGCGTGCGCGGCCAGAAGAAGCCGCGCAGGCCGTCGCCCTTCGTCCGCGGCACCACGTGGACGTGCAGGTGCGGCACCGACTGGCTCACGACGTTGTTCACGGCGACGAAGGTGCCCCCGGCCCCGAGGGCGTCACCCATCGCGCGTGCCACGCGCTGGGCCGCGCTCAGCAGCGGGACCATCAGGTCGGGCGGCAGGTCGAGCAGCGTGTCGACGTGACGGACCGGCGACACCAGGACGTGGCCCTTGAAGACGGGGTGGATGTCGAGGAACGCCACCACCTCGTCGGTGCGCAGCACGACCTCGGCGTCCAGCTCGTCGCGCACGAGCTGGCAGACGATGTCGCGCGGCCCGCCGTCGCGCTCGCCCTCGGCGGCCGTCACCCCGCGGCCGGTGCTGCGGCGCCGGCGCGGGGCGCCATGCCGGCGGCGGTGTAGACCGCGTCCACGAGCTCCATCGTCGTGACGGCGTCGTCGGCGTCGCTGCGCATCGGCACGCCCTCGCGGACCAGCCGTGCGAAGGCCTCGAGCATGTACGTGTAGCTGGTGCGGCGGCCGAGGTGCTCCACCACCGGGTCCTCGCCGAGCCGGGTCAGGACCACGCGGTCGTCCTGCTGCGGCTTGACGAAGTTGGGGGCGTAGGCCTCGCCGCGGCTGCCGACGAGGCGCAGCGAGAAGTCGACGTCCTGGTGCGTCATGCTCGACTCGACGCGGGCGCTCACGCCGCCGGGCAGCTCCAGGTCGGCGGTCAGCCAGGCGTCGACGCCCGGGCGGTCGGGGTGCTCGCCGCCCACCGCCCGCAGCACGCGCGGCTCCCCGCCGCGCAGCCCCGCGAGGTCGCGCACCGCGTGCAGGGCGTAGCAGCCGACGTCCATCAGGCCGCCGCCGTCGAGCTCGGCGGACCAGCGGGGGTCGTCGGGCGCGGGCGGCGGCATCAGCATCCGCGCCTCGACGTGCTGGAGCTCGCCGATCTCCCCGTTGCCCGCGAGCTCGAGCAGGCGGGCCGTGATCGGGTGGTAGAGCTGGTGGAAGGCCTCGACGACCGGCACGCCCGCCCGCGCCGCCGCGTCGCGGACCTCGCGGGCCTGCTGCGCGTTCCCGGCGAAGGGCTTCTCGCTCAGGACCGGCTTGCCGGCGGCGACCGCGGCGAGGTTCCAGGGCGCGTGCAGCGCGTTCGCCAGCGGGTTGTAGACCGCCTCGACCTCGGGGTCGTCGACGAGGGCCTGGTAGTCCGCGACCGTGCGCTCCACCCCGTGCTGCTCGGCGAAGGCCCGCGCGCGGTCCTGGTCCCGGGCGGCCACCGCCACGAGCCGGACGCCGAGCTCGTGGGCGGGCGCGACGACCGCGTCCTCGCTGATGCGCGCGGCCCCGAGGAGGCCGAGTCGCAGCGGTGCCGGGGTGGCCTGAGTTGTCACGCGGATGCTCCTGCAGGGTCGTCGGGCGGGTACGCGAGGACGCTACCGGCAGGCTCGGACGGAGCGCGGGCGGCTCTTGTGCATGCGAACAGGTGTTCGATAACCTCGTCCCATGCCCCTCTCCGTCGCCCCGCCCGGCTGGCCCGACGCCGTGCGCCCGCCCGGCGCCCCTGACTGGGAGAAGACGGCCGTGGCGTACCTCTTCGACTGCTGCCCGGCCGACTTCCGGGGCTATCGCGTGCTGCGGCACCACCCGCTGGTCCTCGCGCAGTTCGCCGAGCACTTCGTGGAGGGCCAGTGCCGGGCCGTCCAGGACGGGCTCGCGGCCGTGCGGACCTCGCTCAAGGGCGAGGTGCGTCCCGACGTGGTGGACACGGCGGCGGAGATCTGGCTCGAGCAGGGCGCGGCCCTGATGCGGACACGCCGCGCGGTGGGTCTGGTCCGCGAGGCGCTGCGCGGCCGCACGTTCCTGGCGCGGCTGTGAGCGGGGGCACGCTCCTGTCCGTCCGACGTGCGCACGCGCGGCTCGTGCGGCGGCTCGCCCGGGTCGTGTGCGCCCTCGCGGGCACGACGACGGGGCCTGCGGGGCACGGTCCCGACCGGGCCGGCACCCGGTCGCCGGGCGTGGACGGCACGGACGGGCCCACCCCGCCCCTATCCTGGTGGGATGGTGACCGCCTCCCACGGCCTGCTCCGACAGGTCCAGAGCCCGGCGGACCTCAAGGCGCTGGAGCCCGCGCAGCTGCCCCGGCTGGCGGACGAGATCCGCGCCTTCCTGATCGAGAACATCAGCCGGACCGGCGGGCACCTGGGCCCCAACCTCGGGGTCGTGGAGCTCACGATCGCCCTGCACCGGGTCTTCGACTCGCCCCAGGACCCGGTGGTCTTCGACACGGGCCACCAGAGCTACGTCCACAAGATCCTGACCGGGCGCCAGGACGCGTTCCCCACCCTGCGGCAGAAGGGCGGCCTCGCCGGCTACCCGAGCCGGGCGGAGTCCGAGCACGACTGGGTGGAGAACTCCCACGCGTCGACCGCGCTGTCGTACGCCGACGGGTTGGCGAAGGCGATCCGGCTCCAGCACCGGTCCGGGACGGTCCTCGCCGTCGTCGGTGACGGCTCGCTCACCGGCGGGATGGCCTGGGAGGCCCTCAACAACATCGCCGAGTCGACCGACCTGCCGCTGGTCGTGCTGGTCAACGACAACGGCCGCTCCTACACCCCGACCGTGGGCGGCCTGGCCAAGCAGCTGACGAGCCTGCGGACCCACCGGCGCTACGAGCAGGTGCTGGACATGGTCAAGCGGGGCGTGAGCAAGGCACCGGTCGTCGGCAGCACGGCGTACGACGTCCTGCACGGCGTCAAGAGCGGGCTGAAGGACGTGCTGGCGCCGCAGGGGCTGTTCGCCGACCTCGGCCTCAAGTACATCGGCCCGGTCGACGGGCACGACGAGCAGGCCGTGGAGCAGGCGCTGACGCAGGCGCGTCAGTTCGGCGGCCCCGTCCTGGTGCACTGCCTGACGCGCAAGGGCAACGGCTTCGAAGCGGCCGAGGCCCACGAGGAGGACCGCTTCCACGCGGTCGGCAAGATCGACGCCGTCACCGGCCGCCCGCTGGGCGCCCCTGGGCCGCAGACCTGGACCGACGTGTTCTCCGAGGAGCTCGTGCGGCTGGGTGCGCGTGACGAGCGCATCGTCGCCATCACCGCGGCGATGACCTACCCGACCGGGCTGCACAAGTTCGCGGCGGCCTTCCCGGAGCGGTTCTTCGACGTCGGCATCGCCGAGCAGCACGCCGTCACCTCCGCGGCCGGGCTGGCCATGCAGGGCCTGCACCCCGTGGTGGCCGTCTACGCGACGTTCCTCAACCGCGCCTTCGACCAGCTGCTGCTCGACGTGGCCATGCACCGCTGCGGGGTGACCTTCGTGCTCGACCGCGCCGGCGTGACCGGGCCGGACGGGCCGAGCCACCACGGCATGTGGGACATGTCGCTGCTGCAGCTCGTGCCCGGTCTGCACCTCGCTGCGCCCCGGGACGCCACCCGCCTGCGCGAGGCCCTCGACGTGGCGAGCCAGATCGACGACGCGCCGACCGTGATCCGCTACTCCAAGGAGGCCGTGCCGGACGACATCCCGGCCGTCGAGGTCGTGGACGGGCTGGACGTGCTCCTGCGCGCGGAGACGTCGCCGCCGCGCGTGCTGCTGGTGGGCTACGGCCAGCTGGTCGGCACGACGCTCGAGGTGGGACGTCGCCTCGTCGACCACGGCGTCGGGGCGACCGTCGTCGACCCGGTCTGGGCCCTGCCGGTCAACCCCGCGCTGCTCGAGCTCGCCAGGACGCACGAGCTCGTCGTGACGGTGGAGGACAACGGCGTCGTCGGCGGCTGCGGAGCGCGGCTGGCGCAGGAGCTGCGCCAGGCCGGGGTGGCGACGCCGCTGCGCGAGTTCGGGATCGCGCAGGAGTTCCTCGAGCACGGCACCCGCGCCGAGCTGCTCGCCGAGCTCGGCCTCGCGCCGCAGGACATCGCGCGCACCGTCGTCGAGACCATCGTGGCGCAGGAGTCCGACCTCAGCCGCGACTCCGCGCCGCGCACCGCCTGACCCGGCCACGCCAGAGCAGGCGGTCGGAATAGTCCGCCTATGCAGCCGCTTGCACCAGGCATGACAACGATCGGCATCATCGGAAGCGGCAACATCGGCACGGCGGTCGCCCAGCTGGCGGTGGCCGCGGGCCACGACGTGGTCCTGGCCAACTCGCGCGGCCCGCAGACCCTCACCGACAAGATCGCCGAGCTCGGCCCGAAGGCGCGTGCGGCGACGGCGGCCGAGGCGGCGCAGGCCGGCGACCTCGTCGTCTTCACGATCCCGCTGGGCAAGGTCGAGGAGGTCGACCCCGCCCCGTTCGTGGGCAAGGTCGTGCTCGACACGTGCAACTACTACCCCGAGCGTGACGGCGACATCGCCGCCCTCGACGAGAAGCAGACGACGACGACCGGCCTGGTCCAGCAGCACCTGGCCGGCGCGCACGTCGTCAAGGCGTTCAACAACATCTTCTCCGCGCACCTGGCGACCATGCAGCGCCCGGCCGGCGCCGCCGACCGCAGCACCCTGCTGATCGCGGGCGACGATGCGGACGCCAAGCGCGCCGCCACCGAGTTCATCGAGTCGCTGGGCTACGACGTGTACGACACGGGCAGCATCGCCGACAGCTGGCGCTTCCAGCGCGACCAGGCCGCGTACGTCGGGGTCTACACCCCGGACGGCGACTTCCAGCACCCGACGCCGCCGACGCGCGAGCGCATCGAGCAGCTGCTCGGCCAGGGCGACCGCTCCATCCGCTGAGCCTGGGACCACAAGCGTCCGACGCCCCCTGAGCCCGCAGGCTCAGGGGGCGTCGTGCGTCGGCGGGTCGTTCAGGCCGGGACGCTCGCCACGCCGGGCGGCAGGAAGCGTCGCCCCAGCACGCGCTCGCTCCAGCCCTCGCGGTCCAGGTACGGCGTGATGCCACCCAGGTGGAACGGCCAGCCGGCCCCGAGGAGCAGGCACAGGTCGACGTCCATCGGCGCGGCGACGACCCCCTCGGCCAGCATCGCGCCGACCTCCTCGGTCACGGCCCTCAGCACCCGCTCGCGCACCTGCTCGGCCGTGCTGGGGGAGTCACCGACGCTCAGCAGCGCCGCCGTCTCGTCGGAGACGTACGGCGTGCCGTCCGGCCTCCAGTCGTAGAGCCCGGGGCGTCCGGCCTCGACCAGCGCCCGCAGGTTCGGCGAGACGACGAACCGTTCACCCAGCCCGTCGTGCAGCGTCTCCGCGACGTGCAGCGCGACGGCGGGACCGACCAGCTGCAGCAGCGTGAACGTCGACATGGGCAGCCCCAGCGGCCGGAGCGCGGCGTCGGCCACCTCGACCGGCGTGCCCTCGTCGACGGCGCCCATCACCTCGCCCATGAACCGCAGCAGCACCCGGTTGACGACGAACCCGTACGCGTCGGCGACCAGCACGGCGTTCTTCTTGAGGGCCTTGGCCGTGGCCAGGGCGGTCGCGGCCGTCGCGTCGTCCGTCGCCGGCGTCCGGACGACCTCGACCAGCGGCAGCACGGCGACCGGGTTGAAGAAGTGGAAGCCGACCACCCGCTCGGGGTGGGCCAGGCCCTCGGCCATCGCGGCGACCGACAGCGACGAGGTGTTGGTAGCCAGCACGGCCTCCGCGGAGACGTGGCGCTCCAGCGCGCGGAACACCTGCCGCTTGACCTCGAGCTCCTCGAACACGGCCTCGATCACGAGGTCGCAGTCGGCGTACGTCGCGAGGTCGGTGCTGCCGCTCACCAGGGCGTGCAGGCGGTTCGCCTCGTCGGGGGAGATGCGGCGCTTGCCGAGCAGCCGGTCGACCTCCCCGTGGATCCCGGCGACGCCGTGCTCCACGCGCGCCTGGTCGACGTCGGAGATGACGACGGGCACGTGCAGCCGGCGCAGGAGCAGCACGGCCAGCTGGGTCGCCATCAGCCCGGCGCCGACGACGCCGACCTTGCCGACCTTGCGCGCCAGCGACGGGTCCGGCGCCCCCGCGGGCTTGCGCGCTCGCTTCTGCACGAGGTCGAAGGCGTACAGGCCCGAGCGGAGCTCCGGCGACATGACGAGGTCGGCGAGCGCCTCGTCCTCGGCGGCGAACACGGCGTAGCGGTCGGCGGTCCGGGCCATCGCCACCAGGTCCAGCGCCCGGTACGGCGCCGGCGCCGCTCCGGAGACCTTGCCGTCGGCGACCTTGCGGCCGTGCGCCACGGCGGCGTCCCACGCCTCGCCGCGGTCGGGCTCCGGGCGCTCGACGACGACGTCGCCGGTCACCACCCGGGCGGCCCAGTCGAGCGAGCGCTCCAGGAAGTCGGCGCCGTCGAGGAGCACGTCGGCGATCCCGAGACCCGCGTACTGCGGACCGGTGAGCATGCGGTTCTGGCTCAGGGGGTTCTCGATGATCACCGAGACGGCCCGTTCGGGCCCGATCAGGTTCGGCAGCAGGTAGCAGCCGCCCCACGCGGGCACCAGACCGAGGAAGCACTCGGGCAGGGCCAGCCCGGCGGCGGCGGCCGAGACCGTGCGGTGGTGGGCGTGCAGCGCCAGCTCGAAGCCGCCGCCGAGCGCGAGCCCGTTGACGAAGGCGAACGTCGGGACCGACGCCGTGTGCAGGCGGTCGAACACCGCGTGCCCGATCTGCGCGATGGCCAGGGCCTGGTCGCGGTCGGTCATCCGCGGGATCGCGCTGAGGTCGGCCCCCGCGGCGAGGATGAACGGCTTTCCCGTCACCGCGACCGCCGCCACGTCGTCGCGGGCCAGGGCGGCGTCGAGGGCGGCGTCGAGCTCGGCGAGCCCGCGGGCGCCGAACGTGTTGGGCCGGGTGTGGTCGATCCCGTTGTCGAGGGTGACGAGCACGCAGGTGCCGGCACCGTGGGGGAGCACGACGTCGCGGCTGAGCGCGTGCGTGACGACCTCGTCGGGGGCGCCGGCGGCGGTCCGCTCGATCAGCGCGGCCAGCTCGGCGCCCTGCAGCACGCCGGTCACGCGCGGTTCCCCGCGTCGTTGCGGACCGTGCCGTCCCAGGCCGGGTTCTCCCAGACGACCGTCCCGCCCATGCCGAGGCCGATGCACATCGTCGTGATGCCGTAGCGGGTCTCCGGGTGGTCGCGGAACGCCCGCGCCAGGTGGATCATCAGCCGCACGCCCGAGCTGGCCAGCGGGTGGCCGAGGGCGATCGCGCCGCCGTACGGGTTGACGCGCGGGTCCTCGGCGTCGACGCCGAAGTGGTCGAGGAAGGCGAGCACCTGCACGGCGAACGCCTCGTTGATCTCGATGGCGCCGACGTCGGCGATGGACAGGCCCGCCTTGGCCAGCGCCTTCTCGGTGCTGGGGACCGGGCCCACGCCCATCACCTCCGGGTCGACGCCGGCGAAGGCGTACGAGACCAGCCGCATCGCGACCGGCAGGCCCAGCTCCTCGGCGGTCTCCTCGGCGGCGACCAGGCACGCCGTCGCGCCGTCGTTGAGGCCGGCGGCGTTGCCCGCGGTGACCCGCCCGTGCGGCCGGAACGGCGTCCGCAGGCCGGCGAGCGCCTCGGTCGTGGTGCCGGGCCGCGGCGGTTCGTCGGCGGAGGCGAGGCCCCAGCCGTGCTCGGCGCTGCGCAGCGCGACCCCGACGAGCGACTCCTGGATGACGCCGTCGGCGTACGCCTGGCCCACGCGCTGCTGGCTCAGGGCGGCGTACGCGTCGGTGCGCTCGCGGGTGATGGCGGGGTAGCGGTCGTGGATGTTCTCCGCCGTCGCGCCCATGACGAGGGCGGACGGGTCGACCAGCTTCTCGGCGACGAAGCGGGGGTTGACGTCGGCGTCGAAGCCCATCGGGTGGTGCGTCATGTGCTCGACGCCGCCGGCGATCGCGACGTCGTACGCCCCGAAGGCGATGCCCGACGCCATGGTCGTCACCGCCGTCATGGCCCCCGCGCACATCCGGTCGATGGCGAAGCCGGGCACGCTGCGCGGTAGCCCCGCGAGCAGGGCGGTCGTCCGCCCGAGCGTCAGCCCCTGGTCGCCGGTCTGCGTCGTCGCGGCGATGGCGACGTCGTCGATCCGCTCCGGCGGCAGCTCGGGGTGCCGGCGGACCAGCTCCCGGATGCAGTTGACGACCAGGTCGTCGGCGCGGGTCTCGGCGTACATCGAGCCGGCCTTGCCGAAGGGGGTGCGGACGCCGTCGACGAAGACGACGTCACGGGAGACGTGCGGCATGGCCGCATATTACTCGTGAGTAACTTCGTCCTCACGAAGCGCCTCGACGAGCAGGTCGACGGTCTGCTCGCGCTGCCAGGGCCGCGCGCCGGCGGCCACGAGGGCCGCGTCGACGGAGGCGGGGGTGATCTCGGCCGGCGGGCTCCAGGCGAGGCGGCGGACGTGCTCGGGGGTGAGCAGGTTCTCCACCGGCAGGTCGAGCTCCTCGGCCCGCGCGCCGAGCACGTCCCGGGCCCGGGCCAGACGGCTGGCGGCCTCGGGGTTCTTCGACGCCCACACGCGGCTCTGCGGCGGCCCCTCGGCCGGCAGGTGGAGCGCCGGCAGCTCCGTCTCCGGCAGCTGCGTCACCGCCTCGATGGCGGCGAGCCAGTCCGACTCGTGGCGCTTGGCCTGGCGACGGGCGAAGGCCGGCACCCGCCGCAGCGCGTCGCGTCCCGGGGTGCTCGCCACGGCGACCTCGGCGATGGCGGCGTCGGGCAGGATGCGCCCGGGAGCGCGGTCGAGCTGCTGGGCGATGCCGTCGCGGGCGTTCCACAGGGCGGCCACCAGCCCGAGGCCGCGACGGGTGCGGACGCGGTGGATGCCGGACGTGCGCCGCCACGGGTCGGTGCGCCGGCGGGCCGGAGCCCCGGCCCCGGCGACCAGTGCCGCGAACTCCTGCTCGGCCCACTCCCGCTTGCCGGCGGCGTCGAGCTGGGCGGCGAGGGCGTCGCGCAGCTCCACGAGCAGCTCGACGTCCAGCGCGGCGTAGGTCAGCCAGTCGGCGGGTAGCGGCCGGGTCGACCAGTCGGCGGCCGAGTGCTCCTTGAGCAGCCGCACCCCGAAGGTCTGCTCGATCATCGTGCCCAGCGCGACCCGCGGGTAGCCGAGCAGGCGCGCGGCGAGCTCGGTGTCGAAGATCCGTGTCGGCAGCAGCCCGACCTCGAACAGGCAGGGCAGGTCCTGGCTGGCGGCGTGCACGACCCACTCGTCGTCGGCGATCGCGCGGCGCAGCTCGGAGAGGTCGGCCGCGACGAAGGAGCCCGCCTCGTCGGTGGTCCCGAAGGCGATGGGGTCGATCAGGTGCGTCCCCGAACCCGCGCGGCGCAGCTGCAGGAGGTAGGCGCGCTGGCTGTAGCGGAAGCCGTGCGCGCGCTCGGCGTCGACGGCGACCGGGCCGGTGCCGGCCGCCAGCGCCTCGATCGTGCGCAGCAGCGCCTCGGGCGTCTCGACGACGTCGGGGACGCCGTCGGCGGGTTGGGTGAGCAGGGGGACCTGGGTGTCGTCCGAGGGGGTCTCGTCCGAGGGGGCGTCCTCTGCGGGCAGCGGTGCGGTGGTCAACGTCTCCGGGTGCTTCGGCTCGGTGTGCCCCGGCGGGGCGGCATGGGCACGACACCCGCCGGCAGCGGGGGAAGACCCGCCGTCGTACACAGTAGTTCCGCCCACGCCGCGAGGTGGGCGTCCAGGCCCTCGCCCTCGGTGAGCAGCGGCGTCCAGGAGGCTCGCACCTCGACCTCGGCGCGCGGTTCGTGGTCCGCCATGCCGCCGAACGACTCGCTCGCGACCGAGGTGACCGTGCCGCTCGGGGCCGTGTACGCGGCGTCGTGCGCCTCGAGCGCGTCCAGCAGCCACGACCACCCGACGCGGGCGAGCAGCGGGTCGGTGACCATCTCGGGGTCGACGTCGGCGCGGGCGAACGTCACGCAGCGGAACGTGCCCTCCCAGGCCGCGTTGCCGTCGGGGTCGTGCAGCAGCACGAGCCGGCCGTTGCCGACCTCTTCGTCCCCCACGAGCACGTCGGCGACGACCGCCGCCGAGAAGGGGGCGATCCGCTGCGGGGCGGGGATGTCCTCGACCGCGAGCTCGGGGCGCCACACGGCGGACGCGAGCGCGTCCACGGCCCGCCGGAACTCCGCCGGGGCGCTGACGACATCGGTGCGCGCGACCACCGGTCGAGCGTACGGGCGCGGGCCCCGTCGTGCGGCCGACGCGCCGGACCCGGGTCCTCCCGCGGCGTGGAAGGATCGTGGGGTGCCCGACGCGACCGTGACCCTGCCGCCGTCGGAGACCCAGGAGGTGTCCGCGCCGCTCCTGGTCCGGGCCGCGCGGCGGCAGCAGGGCGACGGGCTGCCGGTGTGGTTCATGCGCCAGGCGGGCCGGTCCCTGCCCGAGTACAAGCGCGTCCGCGAGGGCATCGCCATGCTCGACAGCTGCGCACGGCCGGACCTCGTCGCCGAGATCACGCTGCAGCCGGTGCGGCGCTACGGCGTCGACGCGGCGATCTTCTACTCCGACATCATGGTCCCGCTCAAGGCGGCCGGCGTGGACCTCGACATCGTCCCCGGCCGCGGCCCGGTCGTCGCCGAGCCGGTGCGCGACCGTGCCGGCCTCGAGCGCCTGGTGCCCGCCGAGCCCGGTGACCTGGGATTCGTCGACGAGGCCGTACGGCTCCTCGTGGCCGAGCTGGGGGAGACCCCGCTGATCGGCTTCGCCGGCGCGCCCTTCACCCTCGCCAGCTACCTCGTCGAGGGCGGGCCCAGCCGCGACTACGCCCGGACCAAGGCGCTGATGGTGGGCGACCCCGAGCTGTGGCACGACCTCTGCGCCAGGCTGGCGACGATGTCCGCGCACTTCCTGCGCACCCAGGTCGAGGCCGGCGCGTCGGCGGTGCAGCTGTTCGACTCCTGGGCCGGCAGCCTGTCGGCCGCGGACTACACGACCTTCGCGCAGCCGCACTCGGCGCGCGTGCTCGCCGGCATCGCGACCGTGCCCCGCATCCACTTCGGCGTGGGCACCGGCGAGCTGCTCACCCGGATGGGCGAGGCGGGCGCCGAGGTCGTGGGCGTCGACTGGCGCATCCCGCTGGCCGAGGCGAGCCGTCGGCTCGGGCCGGCGTACGCGGTGCAGGGCAACCTCGACCCGGCGCTGCTCGGCGCCCCGTGGCCGGTGCTGGCCGAGCGCGTCCGCGACGTCGTCCGCTCCGGGGCGGCCGCACCGGGCCACGTCTTCAACCTGGGCCACGGCGTCCCGCCCGAGACCGACCCCGACGTCCTGGGCCGCGTGGTCGACCTCGTCCACGAGGAGGGCCCGACCCTGCGCGCGGAGGCGCGCGCGGTGTGAGAGCGGTCGTCGTCGGCGGCGGCGTCAGCGGGCTCGGCGCCGCCCTGCGGCTGCGCGACGCGGGCCTCGACGTCACCGTGGTCGAGGCCGGGACCCGCTGGGGCGGCAAGCTCGCCCCCGTCCGGGTGGGCGACCTGGTGCTCGACGGCGGTGCTGAGTCCATGCTCGCCCGTCGTCCGGAGGCGGTCGGCCTCGCCGACGCCCTCGGGCTCGCGGCGCGGCGGACCACGCCGACGACAGCCAAACCCCGCGTCCTGGTCGAGGGCGAGCCGCGTCCGATCCCGCCGTCCTTGCAGGGCGTCCCCGTCGACCCGGCGGCGCTGCGCCCGCTGCTCACCGCCGGTGCGGCCGCGTACGCCGAGGCCGAGCCCGACCGTCCGGCGCCGCCCCTGCCGAACGACCTCCCGATCGGGGCGTACGTCGACGAGCGCTTCGGGCCCGAGGTCACCGACCGGCTGCTCGAACCGCTCCTGGGCGGGGTCTACGCCGGCCGTTCCCGCACGTTGTCCTTCGCGTCCGTCGCGCCGGCGCTGTTCGCGGCGGCGCGGACGGGCGGTTCGCTGGCCGGGCACGCGCGGGCATCGCTCCGACCCGGTGCGGGACCCGTGTTCGCCGGGCTGGTCGGCGGCGTGCACGCGCTCGTCGACGCCCTCGTCGAGCGCCTCGGGCAGGAGGGGGCGGACCTCCGGCTGCGGACGACCGCGACCGCGCTGCGCCGGGTGGGCACCGGGGTCGTCGTGACCACGAGCGCCGGTGCGGTGGAGGCCGACGTGGTCGTGCTCGCCGCGCCCGCGCCGGCCACCAGCCGGCTGCTGGCCGGCGTGCTCCCGGGCACCGCGGCCCTGGCCGCGCTCGAGGACGTGCCCTACGCCTCGGTGGCCGTCGTGACCATGGTCGTGCGCGGCCTCGCGCCGGCCGACTCAGGGCTGCTGGTCCCGCCCGGCCAGCTGCCCACCGTCAAGGCGCTCACCTACTCCGCGACGAAGTGGGGCTGGGTCGGCGACCAGGTCCGCGCCGCGTACGGCGACGACGTCACCGCGCTGCGGGTCAGCGTCGGCCGCGCCGGGGAGGCGGAGGTCCTCCAGGTCGACGACGAGACCCTCGTGCGCCGCAGCCTCGCGGAGGTGTCGGGCCTGCCGGGCTGGGAGGACGCCCAGCTCGTCGACGCCGCCGTGAGCCGCTGGGGCGGCGGGCTGCCGCAGTTCCGGGTCGGCCACGTCGACCTGGTCGACGAGCTGCGGCGTGAGCTGCAGGGCGTCCCCGGGGTGGCGCTGGCCGGGGCGTACCTGGACGGCGTCGGGCTGCCGGCCTGCCTCGCGTCCGCCGACGCCGCTGCGGAGAAGGTCCTCTCGGACCTCGGTGGCAGGATCGATGTCCCTCACACCACGGCAGCACCGGCAGGAGAACGATGAAGGCGCGCGAGATCAACAACACCATCCGCTACACGATGTGGTCGGTGTTCAAGGCGACGCGGCCGGTGGAGGACTCGCCCGAGCAGGTGGCCGACTCCGCGCTGCGGGCGATCGAGCGGGGCACGCGGGACGCCGCGCACCAGCACAACGACGACTTCGAGATCCGCGGCTGGTACGACGTGTCCGGGCTGCGCGCCGACGCCGACCTGATGGTCTGGTGGCACGCGCCGAGCTCGGACACCCTGCAGGACGCCTACCACGCGCTGCGCCGCTCCGACCTCGGCCGCGGGCTGCAGCCGGTCTGGTCGCAGCTCGCGCTGCACCGGCCGGCCGAGTTCAACAAGGGCCACGTGCCAGCGTTCATGTCGGGGGAGGACCCGAAGGCGTACCTCTGCGTCTACCCCTTCGTGCGCTCGCTCGAGTGGTACCTGCTGCCCGAGGAGGACCGGCGCCGGATGCTCACCGAGCACGGCATGCTGGCCCGGCCGTACCCCGACGTCCGCGCCAACACCGTCAGCTCGTTCGCGCTCGGCGACTACGAGTGGATGCTGGCCTTCGAGGCCGACGAGCTCCACCGCATCGTCGACCTGATGCGCGCGCTGCGCTCCGCCGAGGCCCGGCGGCACACGCGTGAGGAGGTGCCCTTCTACACCGGGCGCCGCCTCGAGCTGGCTCAGATCGTCGAGCGCTGGTAGCAACCTCGGCTCGAGCGCGTCGGGCGCTGCTCGAGCAGCACGTCCTACTCATCCACAGATTCGCTCGGGTGTTCGATTCTGTCGGTGGTCTCCCGTAGCGTTTTCTACATGGTGATCGAGGCGGTGGAGCGCACGGGAACGGCGTCTGTCGACCTGGCGCTGGTCGCTTGCGAGACGGCGTTGGAGCACCTGGTGACGGTGGTCGAGGAGGGCGGTTTCGGCGACCTGGACGACGTGGCGCTGGTCGGGTTCGCGCAACGCTTCGAGCGGCTGCGCAACCGGCAGTCGCTCGTCGACCACCACGTCGTGACCGAGGGTGAGGTTCGGCGGCTGCCCGACACCCTGACGCAGCGCAGCATGAGCGGTGTCCTGGCGTGGGCGTTGCGGATCTCTTATGGGGAGGCTCGCCGCCGGGTCCGGGCGGCGGAGCAGCTGGGTGCGCGCCGATCGGTGACCGGGGAGGTGTTGGCGCCGTTGCGGCTGGCGCTGGCCGCGGCGCAGCGGGCTGGCGAGGCGGGGCCGGAGCAGGTCGACGTGTGCCTGCGCGCGTTGGCGACGGTGGACCATCGCGGCTTCGACCCGGCCGACCTCGACACGGCCGAGGAGCTGCTCGCCGGGTTCGCGGTCGCGTTCGCGCCGAAACCGCTGAGCGACCTCGCCGCGCAGGTCGTCGACGGGATCGACCCCGACGGCACCCTGCCGCGCGATGAGGTCGACGCCGAACGGCGCCACCTCACCCTGCGCCGCGCCCGCGACGGCATGTGCGTCGGCGAGTTCCGCCTGACGCCGGCGGTCGGCGCGAAGCTGCGTGCGGTGCTGTCCCCGCTGACTGCACCGCGCAACAGCGTGGTCGGCGTCGTCGGCGAGCACGACGGCCGCACGGTGACCGAGGTCGACCCACGCCACCACGGCCAACGCATGCACGACGCCCTCGAAGAGGCGTGCGACCGGCTGCTGCGCTCCGGCACCCTGCCCGACTCCGGTGGTACCCCGGCCACCGTCATCGTCACCATCGCGGCAGCGGACCTCCTGCAGCGCAGCGGCTGTGCGACGACGAGCGACGGCACCCGCCTCGGCCCGACTGCGGTGGCCGAGCTCGTTGACCAGGCGTCCTGCTATCCGACCGTCGTCGACGCGAAGGGTGTGGTGCTGTGGATGG
>NZ_FOFA01000014.1 GCF_900110855.1 Microlunatus flavus | reverse complement strand
CGAGCGCTTCGTCCAGCGGACCAGCGACCTGTTCCTGGCGATGATCTTCCGCGACGGGATGTTCCACGCCGACCCGCACCCGGGCAACTTCCTGCTGCCCGACGCCGGGCACCTCGCGATCCTGGACTTCGGCGACGTCGGCTACCTCACGCAGCGCCGCCGCCTCGACTTCCAGGCGCTGCTGCTGGCCATCTCCGAGCGGGACGCCGACGACTTCACCCGCGCACTGCTCACCGTGACGCGCGCGTCGGTCGAGATCGACGAGGACGCGGTGCAGAGCGCCGTGGAGGCGTGGATGCAGCGCTGGCTCCGCGCCGGCGTCAGCGAGCAGGACCTCGGGCCGGCGCTGGAGCACCTGCTCGACCTGTTCCGGGAGAACCACCTCACGTTCCCCTCCGACCTGCTGATGCCGCTGCGCGTGCTCATGCGGCTCCAGGGCCTCGGCCTCGAGCTCGGCAGCACCGTCCCGCTCGACGACATGCTGCGGCCCTACCTGACGCAGATGATGGCGGACCGCTTCAAGCCGGCCGCGCTGCTCAAGGAGGGGCGCCGCACGCTGCGCAGCTGGCAGCGGCTGCTCGGCCCGCTGCCCGACGAGCTGGCCGACCTCGCCGTCCGGATGCGCAAGGACGGCGCCTCGCTCGACATCCGGGTGCACGACCCCGACGAGGTCGTCGACAACCTCATCGACGGCCTGATCGCCGCCGCCTCGATCATCGGCGCCTCCGAGCTGCTGGCGAAGCGCACCCCGCCGACGATCAAGGACGCCTCGGTCCCGGGCGTGGCCGTCTTCGCCCTCGCCGGCCTCACCTGGGTGCGCCTGCAGAACCGCCGCGCCTCGCACAAGAAGATCACCAGCCGCGTGGCCGGGTTCATCAGCCGCCGCTTCTGAGGCGTACGCCCCCGCGCTTGCCATGGCTCCGCTTGCCATGGCTCCGCTTGCCATGGCTCCGCTCGCCCCTGGCTCCCGCTCCCTGGCTCCCCGCTCCCCCCTTGCGACCGCTCGCTCTCCTTCAGGCCGAGCGGTAGGTTGCCGCGCATTCCAACGCTGAAGAAGCGCCGCAACCTACCTCTCGTGGGGGGTGCGGGGGCGCGGGTCGCGGGGCGGGCGGGCGCGGCGGGGCGCCCTGCGGAACCGTCAGGCGTGCGTACGGGCGGCGAGCTCGGTGAGGGCGTCGGCGAGGGCGTCGAGGCCGGCGTCGAGCTGGTCCTCGCTGATCACCAGGGGCGGCGCGAGCCGGATGGTCGAGCCGTGGGTGTCCTTGGCCAGCACGTGCCGGCGGGCGAGCGCCTCGCAGACGTCGCGGCCGCCGCCCAGGGCCGGGTCGATGTCGACGCCGGCCCACAGGCCGCGCACCCGCACGCCGACGACGCCGTGGCCCACCATCGCCTCGAGCCGCTGCCGCATGCGCTCGCCGAGCCTGGTCGCGCGCTCCTGGAGCTCGCCCGTGGCCAGCATCGCCACGACCTCGCGGCCGACGGCGCAGGCGAGCGGGTTGCCGCCGAACGTGCTGCCGTGGGTCCCCGGCTCCAGCACGCCGAGGACGTCGGCGTCCGCCACCACCGCCGACACCGGGACGATCCCGCCGCCGAGGGCCTTGCCGAGCAGGTAGACGTCGGGCACGACGCCCTCGTGCTCGCAAGCGAGGGTCCGACCCGTACGCCCGAGGCCCGCCTGGATCTCGTCGGCGATGAACAGCACGCGCTGCTCGCGGGTCACCTCGCGCACGCCGGCCAGGTAGCCGGGCGGCGGGATCCGCACGCCGGCCTCGCCCTGGATCGGCTCGAGGAGCACGGCGACGGTGTTGGGGGTGATCGCGGCGCGCAGGGCGTCGAGGTCGCCGTACGGGACCGTGACGAAGCCGGGCGTGAACGGCCCGTAGTCGTCGCGCGCCTCCGGGTCGTCGGAGAAGCTGACGATCGTGGTCGTGCGGCCGTGGAAGTTGCCGGCGGCCACGATGATCTCGGCCCGGCCGGCGGGCACGCCCTTGACGCGGTAGCCCCACTTGCGCGCGACCTTGATGCCCGACTCGACGGCCTCGGCGCCGGTGTTCATGGGCAGGACCATGTCCTTGCCGACCAGCGTGGCGAGCTCGGTGCCGAACGGCGCCAGCTGGTCGTGGTGGAAGGCGCGCGAGGTGAGCGTCACCTTGGCGAGCTGCGTACGGGCGGCCTCGAGCAGCCGCGGGTGGCCGTGGCCGAAGTTCGTGGCCGAGTAGGCCGCGAGGAAGTCGAGGTACGTCTCGCCGTCGACGTCGGTGAGCACCGCGCCCTCCCCGTGGGAGACCACGACCTCGAGCGGGTGGTAGTTGTGCGCGAGGTGCTCCTCCTCGGCGGCGAGCAGGGCGTCGGCGGCGGCCGAGCGCGTGGGGGCGTCGAGGACGGCGGTCATCGCGGATCTCCTTCGTGCGCGGCGGTGGCCCGCGCGGGCGTGGGACGGATCTCCTGGGTGCAGCACTTGACGCTGCCGCCACCCAGGAGGAGCTCGGAGGTGTCGATCTCGACGCAGACGAAGCCGCGGACCTCGAGCTCGGCGCGCAGGTGCGGGGCGCCGGGCGGCAGGAAGACGTTGCGTCCGTCGCCGACGGCGTTCAGGCCGAAGGCCAGGGCGTCCTCGGCGGTCGCGACCACGGCGTCGGGGAAGCGTTCCGCGAGCACGGCCTGCGACGCCGGGCTGAAGGCCGCCGGGAAGTAGGCGACGGCGTCGGTGTCGGCGTCGAGGACCGCGAGCGCGACGTCGAGGTGGTAGAAGCGCGGGTCCACCAGCTCGAGGCCGACGACCTCGCGGCCGGTGAGCGCGGCCAGCTCTGCGTGCGCGTCCGGCGAGGTGCGGAAGCCGTGCCCGGCCAGCACGACCGAGGAGAGCACGGCGAAGTCGCCCTCGGCCTCGTTCACCGCGACCGGCTCGGCCAGGCGGGGTCCCTCGAGCCCGCCGTAGAGCACCCCGAACCGTTCGTGCCAGGCCCGGTGCGCCGCCGCCTCGGCCGCCCGCTGCCGGGTCGCGAACCGCGCCAGCAGCGTGCGCCCGTCGACGACCGTCGCCCCGTTGGCCGCGAAGACCATGTCGGGCAGCCCCGGCACGGGATCCAGCCGGTCGACGCGGTGCCCGGCGCGCTCGTACGCGGCGACGAGGGCCGACCACTGCGCCAGCGCGCGCTCGCGGTCGACCGGGACCTCCGGGTGCATCCAGGGGTTGATGGCGTAGCGGACGTCGAAGAAGGTGGGTGGGCACATGAGGAAGTGGCGCGCCCTGGCCCGACGCTGCGAGCGCCGTGGCGTCGAGGGCACGGTCGTGGTCATACGTCCAGGATATTTCCGTGGAGTCGCAACAGCCGTACGATTGCGTTCGAAATCGGGGAGGTTCTGTTGCGTATCGATGACCTTGACCGCAAGATCCTTGCGGTTCTCGGAGAGAACGGCCGCGAGAGCTACTCGGCCCTCGGGCTCCGGGTGGGACTGAGCACGGCCGCGGCCAAGCGGCGGGTCGACCGGCTGCGCGCGGACGGCGCGATCCAGCGGTTCACGGCCGAGATCGCCCCCGCCGCGCTCGGCTGGACGATCGAGGCGTTCGTCGAGCTCTACTGCGAGGGACGGGTGCCGCCCGACCGGATGGCGGAGATGGTCAAGACGATCCCGGAGGTCGTCCAGGCGTGGACGGTCACCGGCGAGTCCGACGGGATGCTCATGGTCCGGGCGGAGGACCCGGCCCACTTCGAGCGCGTGCTGGGCACGATCCGCGCGCACCCCGGCGTCAGCCGCACCCGTTCGGCGATCGTGCTCTCGCACCTGTGACCGGCCGCCGGTGGGCAGGGCTCGACGGCGGCACTTGTCCCAGGTTGCGGGTGCTCTTCTCCTCCTGCAGGTGCGGCAGGGCACGTGCATTTCACGCTGTCGTGAAATGCACGGCCCACCGGTGAGCCAGCCGGCGACGGAGGAGGCGCTGGTCCGACGGCTGCGGGCCGCCGGCTGCGTCTTCGCCGAGGAGGAGGCGGCGCTGATCCTCGAGCAGGCGGGCACCGCGGCCGACCCCGCCGCCGAGGCCGAGCGGCTCGCCGGAGCGCGGGTGGGCGGGCTGCCCCTCGAGGTGGTGCTTGGCTGGGCCGAGCTCGCCGGCGTCCGGGTGGTCGTCGAGCCCGGGGTCTTCGTGCCTCGCCGGCGCACCGAGCTCATGGTCGCGACCGCCGTCGAGCTGGGTGCCGCGCGGCCGGAGGGTCCGCTGGTGCTGCTCGACCTCTGCTGCGGCAGCGGGGCCGTCGCGGTGGCCGTGACGCACGGGCTCGGCCGGCGCGGACGGACCGTCGAGGTCACCGCCGCCGACCTGGACGACGCCGCCGTGCGCTGCGCGGCCCGCAACCTCCCCGGGGCCCGCGTCCTGCGCAGCGACCTGTTCGCCGACCTGCCCGTGGACCTGCAGGGGCGGGTGGACCTGCTCACGGCCAACGTCCCGTACGTGCCGACCGGTGCGGTCGCGCTGATGCCGCGGGAGGCGCGCGAGCACGAGCCGCGGATGGCCCTGGACGGGGGCGACGACGGCCTGGTCGTGCTCCGGCGCGTCGCGGCGCAGGCGCCGGCGTGGCTCGCGCCGGGCGGTTCGCTGCTCGTGGAGACCAGCGAGGAGCAGGAGCCCACGGCGGTCGCCGTGCTCGCCGACGCCGGGCTGGACGCGGGCTCCCGGGCCGACGACGAGCTCGGCGCGACCGTCGTCGTCGGCACCCAGCCCGGCTGAGCGCGAACCCTCGCCGTCGGCCCCGACGGTAGGCTCGCGGGGTGAGCGAGCCCGTCCCAGCAAGCGCGCCGAACCCGGCGCGCCGCATCCGGCTGACCGACTTCGCGCGGGCCAAGCGGGACGGTCGGCGCTGGGCGATGCTCACCAGCTACGACCAGTACACGGCCTCGATCTTCGACGACGCCGGGGTGTGGGCGCTGCTCGTGGGCGACTCCGCCGCCAACAACGTCTTCGGGCACGAGACGACCCTGCCGCTGACCGTCGAGGAGCTGCTGCCCCTCGTCCGCGCGGTATCCCGCTCGACGCGTCGGGCCTTCGTCGTGTCCGACCTGCCCTTCGGCACGTACGAGGAGGGTCCCGCCCAGGCGCTCCGCACCGCCGTCCGCTTCATGAAGGAGGGCGGCGCGCACGCCGTGAAGTTCGAGGGCGGGGTCCGGGTGGCCGAGCAGATCCGTGCGGTGACCGGCGCCGGCATCCCCGTCATGGCCCACATCGGCTTCACGCCGCAGAGCGAGCACCAGCTCGGCGGCTACCGCGTCCAGGGCCGTGGCGCCGCGGCCGAGCAGCTCCGCGCCGACGCCCGCGCGGTCGCCGAGGCCGGTGCGTTCGCGGTCGTCATGGAGATGGTCCCGGGCGACGTCGCGGCCGAGATCACCGCCGAGCTGGCCATCCCCACCGTCGGCATCGGCGCGGGCCCGGGCTGCGACGCCCAGGTCCTCGTCTGGCAGGACGCGATGGGGCTGCGCCAGGGCCGGACCGCACGGTTCGTCAAGCAGTACGCCCAGCTCGGCCAGGTCCTCGAGCAGGCCGCCGCGACCTACGTCGAGGAGGTGGCCAGCGGCGTCTTCCCGGGTCCGGAGCACACGTTCGCCGACTCGTCGGACGCCCAGGCCCCCGCCGTGCCCACCGCACCCCCGACGCCGACGCGGGCATGAGGGTCGCCCGCAGCATCGCCGAGCTGACCGGGCTCCGCGCGGAGGTCCCGCCCGGTCGACGGGTCGGCTTCGTGGCGACGATGGGCGCCCTGCACGCCGGGCACGCCTCGCTCGTGGAGCAGGCCCGCGCGCTGAGCGACACCGTCGCGGTCAGCATCTTCGTCAACCCGCTGCAGTTCGGTCCGGGCGAGGACTACGCCCGCTACCCGCGCCCCCTCGAGGCCGACCTGGAACGGTGCGCCGCCCTCGGCGTCGACCTGGTCTTCGTGCCCGCGGTCGGCGACCTCTACCCGCCGGGCCGGCAGGTGAGCGTGAGCGCCGGGACGATGGGCACGGTCCTGGAGGGGGCGGCCCGCCCCGGCCACTTCGACGGCGTCCTGACCGTCGTGCTCAAGCTGTTCAACCTCGTACGCCCTCAGGTCGCGGTCTTCGGCCGCAAGGACGCCCAGCAGCTGGCCTGCATCCAGCGGATGGTGCTTGACCTCAACCTCGACGTCCGCGTGGTCGGGGCGCCGACGGTGCGCGAGCCCGACGGGCTGGCGCTGTCGAGCCGCAACGTGTTCCTCAGCCCCACCGAGCGCGCCCTGGCGCTCGACCTGCCCACGGCGCTGGAGCGCGCAGCGGCCCACCGCACGCTGCCCGAGGCGCTGGCCGCCGCCCACGCCGTCCTCGACCGGGCCGGGCTGGACCCGGAGTTCGACCTCGACTACCTGACCGCGGTCAGCCCGGAGACGTTCGCCGAGGTCGCGCACGACGCCGGCGGCGACGTCCTGCTCACGGTCGCGGCGACGGTCGGCTCGACGCGGCTGATCGACAACACGCTGCTGGACCTGCGCGAGCCGGCCGACCCGCCCGCCGTCCCCCGGCTGCCCTCGCCCCGCTGACGCACCGGCCGTGAGCGAGGTGGAGGACGCGGCCCGCGAGCTCTACGCGCTCGCCCCCGAGGAGTTCGTCGCGGCCCGGACGCGCCTGGTCAAGCAGGCCCGGGCGGCCAAGGACCGGGCGCTCGCGAACGAGATCGGCGCCCTCCGCAAGCCCACGCGGACGGCCTGGCTGGTCAACGCCGTCGCGCGCGACGACCCCGACGCCGTCGCCGCCCTGCTCGACCTCGGCGAGCAGCTGCGCACGGCGCAGCAGGCCAAGGACGGCAAGGCGCTGCGCGACCTCTCCGCCCGGCGGCGCAAGGCGATCGACGCCCTCGTACGCCGGGCCGGCGCGCTCGGCGAGCAGGCGGGGCACCCACCCACCGAGGCGACGGTCAACGAGCTCGCGCAGACCCTCCAGGCCGCCCTCGGCGACGCCGAAGTGGCCGAGCAGGTGCGCGCGGGAACCCTTGCGGGGGCGGCGGTGTACGGAGGATTCGGGGGCCCGTCGGAGGCGACCGACGCACCGGCCGACGGGGGCGGGGACCTGGCGGCCCTCCTGGCCGCCTCGATGCCCGGGGCGGCGAAGGCGGAGCAAGCGGACGACGCGACGGACGACGCCGAGGAACGGTCCCGTCGCGAGGCCGCGCAACGGCGCGCCGCCCTCGAGGCCGCACGCGAAGAGGCCCGTCAGGCCCTCGACGACGCGCAGCAGGCCGCCGACGCGGCGACCGAGGAGGCCGACCGCGCCGCGGAGGAGGTCGACCGGCTGCGCGGCGAGCTCCAGCGGGCGGAGGACGCCGAGCGCGAGGCGCGTACGGCCGCCCGCACCGCCCGCGACGAGGTGCGCGCCCGGCGGGCGGCCGCCGACGAGGCCGAGCAGGCGCTGCGCGACGCCGAGGGCTGACGCGAGGCCCGCGGAAATATGACCGCTCGACGGCGAGCGGCCCGGGTCGCCACGCTCAGCGCGTCCGCGCGGGTCGATCGAGCGGTCAGAATTCCGCGGGAGCGAGGTCGAGCCGGTAGAGCACGTGCTCTCGCAGCCGGTGGCCGACCGGGAAGCGCGGGTGCTCGAACGTCCGGTCGAAGGTCAGGCCCAGGCGGCGCATGACGGCGATGGAGCGGACGTTCGCGGGAACGGTCATCGACCAGAGCCGCGGCTCCTGACGGGCTCGCGCCACCTCGACGGCCTCGCGGGCCGCCTCGGTCGCGTAGCCGTGGCCCCAGGCCTCGCGCACGAACCGCCAGCCCACCTCCCATTCCCCCGCCGGCGGCGTGCCCTCCGGCATCGGGTTGAGCCCCGCCCAGCCCAGGAACACGCCGTCCGTGCGGCGCTCGACCGCCCACAGGCCGGCCCCCCGCTCGTCCCACACGGCGTCGAGGTGGTCGAGCAGCGCGTCGCTCCGGCTCCGGTCGAGGACCTCGGGGAGGTGCTCCATCACCGCCGGGTCGGCGTTCATCGCGGCGAACGCGGGCCGGTCTGCCTTCCGCCAGCGCCGCAGCCGCAGGCGCGCGGTCGTGCGCTCGGCGTGCACGTCGGGCCACACCAGGACGAACCGCTCGAACACCAGCTCCGGGTCCTCGTCGGCCGGCTTGCCCGTCGCGGCGAACCAGCGCCGGAAGAAGGCCCGGTGCCCCGCGACCCACCCGTCGCGAGTGCGGTCGCCCTCCCCCTCGTCCCACGCGAAGGCGTCGTCGACGCTGCTCAGGGGACCGACCCGGACCTCCGTCGTCCGCAGCACCGCAGCCGGCGAACCGTCACCCCGCACGACCACCGCGTGGTCGCCCACCGCGGGCACGAAGCCCTCGTCGGTGTGGTCGGTCAGCGCGCCCGCCGTCGCCCGCTTGGTGCCGGCCAGCACCAGGTCGGCCAGCTCGTCGGCCATCGACGCCGAGTCGCCGAAGGCGAAGACGTCCGCCGGCTCGCCCGTGCGGCCGGTCTGCGCGCAGAAGCTCGACCAGAAGGCCGCCACCGCCGCCCGGTCGGGCTCCACCGCCTCCATGGAAGCCCACCGTAGGGGGTACGACTGCCCCTATCCTTCCGGCCATGACGTTGCGGTGCGCGGTCGTGGCCAACCCCACGAAGCTCGGTGACGCCGACGCGGCGCTGGTGCGCGAGGGGCTCGCCGCGGCCGGCTGTCCCGAACCCCTCTGGCTCGAGACCAGCGCCGACGACCCGGGCCGCTCGATGACGCAGCAGGCCGTCGACGCCGGCGTCGACCTCGTCATCGCCGCCGGCGGTGACGGAACCATCCGCCTCGTCGCGGCCGGCCTGGCCGGGACCGACATCGCCATGGCGATCATCCCGGCGGGCACGGGCAACCTGCTCGCCCGCAACCTCGAGATCCCGCTCGACGTCGCCGGGGCGCTCAGCCTCGCTCTGGGCGACGAGGAACGGCGCATCGACACCGTCGTGCTGCGGGTCGACGGTGGCGAGCCCGACCGGTTCGCAGTGATGGCCGGCACCGGCCTCGACGCCATGATCATGGAGGGCGTCGACGAGCGGCTGAAGAAGTTCATCGGCCCGGGCGCGTACTTCCTGTCGGCGGCCAAGGCGCTCGGCCGGCTCCCGGTCCCGGTGCAGGTGACGGTCGACGGCAAGCGCCACCGGCGCAAGGCGATCATCACCGTGATCGGCAACTGCGGAGAGCTGACCGGCGACCTCGAGCTGATCCCCGGCGCCCAGCCCGACGACGGCCAGCTCTACGTCTACGTCGCGTTCCCGTCCAGGCCGACGCACTGGATCAAGGCCTTCATCCGGCTCGTGACCCGGCGCCCGCAGAAGGACGACCACGTCGAGGTGTGGGCCGGCCGCAAGGTCGAGATCCGCCTCCAGGCCGAGGACGCGTACGAGCTCGACGGTGACGTGGAGGGCGAGGGGACGGTCCTGACGGGCGAGGTCGACCCCGGCTCGCTGCGGATCCGTGCCCGTCCGCCGCATCGGGTGGACCAGCCGGCACTGAACGCTTCCTGACGGACGCCGTACGCTCGCAGGCGATCAGGCGAGGGAAGGAGCAGGACGTGCCGCTGACCGTGACCGTCACCGGGGCCTCGGGCTTCGTCGGCTCCCACCTGTGCTCGGCGTTGGTCGACGCCGGGCACACCGTGCGGGCGATGACCCGGCACCCTGACGACTACGAGGGCGCGGGCGACCCGGTCCACGGCGACGTGTCCGACGCGGCCAGCCTGCGCGGCGCGCTCGAGGGCGCCGACGCCGCCTACTACCTGGTTCACTCCCTCGACCGCGAGGACTTCGAGGACGCCGACGCGAGGGCGGCGAAGGACTTCAGCCAGGCGGCCGCGGCGGCCGGCGTACGCCGGATCGTCTACCTCGGCGGCCTGGGTCGCGACAACCAGGACCTGTCGGCGCACCTGCGCTCGCGCCGCGAGGTCGAGCACCTGCTCGGGCAGGACGGGGTGCCGGTGACGGTGCTCCGTGCGGCGATCGTGGTCGGCCACGGCGGCATCTCCTGGGAGATCACGCGCCAGCTCGTCGACCACCTGCCGGCCATGGTCGTGCCGCACTGGACGACCACCCGGACCCAGCCGATCGCCCTGCAGGACGCGGTCGCGTACCTGGTCGGGGTGCTCGAGCCCGCGGAGGCGGAGGGCCGCGTCTTCGAGATCGGCGGGCCGGACGTGCTGACGTACGCGCAGATGATGCAGCGCGCGTCGATCGTGATCAAGCACCGCCCGCTGCCGATGCTCGCCGTCCCGCTGCTCACCCCGCGCCTGTCCTCGTACTGGCTGTCCTTCGTCACCGACGTCGACCTCGAGACCGCGCGCAACCTCATCGACTCGATGAGCAACGAGGTGGTCGTCACCGACGACGCGATCAAGGCGGTCGTGCCGCGGCGGCTGCTCGGCTACGACGACGCCGTGCGCGAGGCGATGGCCGAGCGGGAACGCGCGCTGGCCCACTCTGCGACCGACGCCGCCGCCGGCTGAGCCGCGTGCCCGACGACGAGACCCGTCCGGCGCCCGAGAGCCACGGGGCGCACGGCGCCACCGGCGTACGCCGCCGGCCGCGGCTGAGCGAACGTGCGGTCGGGGTGGTCCGGCCCGTCCTGATCGACAAGGTCGAGCGGGACCACCGGCAGTCCGACGGGCAGTTCCTGCGGCGGCGGATCGTGGTCGCCGCCACCCTCGTGCTCGGCGCGACCCTGCTCGGCCTGTCCTTCTCCACCGAGCCCGGCGACGCTTCGTTCTACCCGCTGACCTTCGGCCTCGCCGCGACCTGGGTGGTGGGGAGCCTGCTCTCCGGGCCCCTGCACCTCGGCCACATCGTCTTCGGCAGCCGGATCCGCCGGCCCGTCGTGACCCCGATCGTCCTCGGCCTGCTGCTGGCGGCGACGTTCGTCGTCGGCGGCCTGGTGATCCGCGAGATCCCCGTGCTGGCCGGCTTCACCAACGACGTCCTCGGCTACGCGAAGGCGGGCAGCCTGTGGCTGGTCGCGCTCGTGACGTTCGTCAACGGGGTCGCGGAGGAGCTCTTCTTCCGCGGCGCGCTCTTCGCCGCGATCGGCGTCCGGCACCCGGTGCTGATCTCGACGGTCCTCTACGCCGTGGCCACCGTCGCCGGCGGCAACCCGGTCCTCGTCTTCGCCGCCGCGATCCTCGGGCTCGTCACCGGCCTCCAGCGCCGCGCCGGCGGCGGCGTCCTCGCCCCGATCCTGACCCACGTCACCTGGTCGATGACGATGCTCTTCGTCCTGCCCCTGATCTTCCGCTGACGCGCCACCGCGAGGACGTTCCGTGCGCAGAAACGTTCCCTGAGCTTGTCGAAGGGCCCCGAAGAGGTCGGCGTTGCGCTGCGGTCGGAAGACACTGACCCGGTCCGGGCCCTTCGACGAGCTCACGGAGCGTTCGGAGGCCCTTCGACAAGCTCAGGGAGCGTTCGGAGGCCCTTCGACGAGCTCGGGGAGCGTTCCTCGTCAGGCCGACTTCTTCGCCGCCGTCTTCTTGGCCGGGGCCTTCTTCTTCGCCGCGGCCTTCTTGGCCGGCGCCTTCGTGGGCGCGGCCTTCTTCGTAGGCTCCTTCTTCTCCGCCGAGCCCGCCCGCTTCGCCCGGTTGGCCTCGACACTGCGGCGCAGGGCCTCGACGAGGTCGATGACGTCCGCGGAACCTTCGCCGTCGCCCTCCTCGCCGAACGTCTTCGCCGTGTCGAGCGCGTCGCCCTGCTCGAGCTTGGCCGCGACCAGCGTGCGCAGCTGCTCCTGGTAGTCGTCGGTGAACGACGCCGGGTCGAAGTCGTCCGACATGTTCTCGACCAGCGAGGCGGCCATCTTCTTCTCGTTGTCCGACACCTTCGGCGGCTTCTTCACCGCGTCGAAGTCGGCCTCGCGCACCTCGTCGTCCCAGAGCAGCGACTGCAGCATCATCACGTCGCCGTACGCGCGCAGCGCCCCGAGCCGGGTCTTCTGCCGCAGCGAGAACTGCACGACCGCGGTCCGGTCGGTCTCGCGCAGGGTGTCGAGCAGGAGCGCGTACGCCTTGGCCGCGTTCGCGTCGGGCTCGAGGAAGTAGCTGCGGTCGAACCGCACCGGGTCGATCTGCTCGCTCGGCACGAACTCGACGACCTCGATCTCGCGGCTCCGCTCGACGGGCAGCGCCTTGAGGTCGTCGCTGGTGAGGACGACGGTCGTGCCGCCCTCCTCGTACGCCTTGTCGATGTCGGCGTAGTCCACGACCTCGCCGCACACCTCGCACTTCCGCTCGTAGCGGATGCGCCCGCCGTCCGCGTCGTGCACCTGGTGCAGGCTCACGTCGTGGTCCTGGGTGGCGCTGTAGAGCCGGACCGGGACGTTCACCAGGCCGAACGTGATCGCCCCGGTCCAGATCGCTCTCATGCGTGTGCCTCCTCGCGAAGGCCCTCAGTGTGTCAGGCGACGGCCTTCGAGCCCCGGTAGGGCAGCGCGGGCCGCTCGGCCGAACGCTTCGCCATCCGGCTCCCGTCGACGTAGAGGCCCGTCTTCGACGTCGCCAGCACGAACGTCGCGTGCGCGGCCGCGTCGCCGAGCTCGAACAGCGCCTTCTCGTCCAGGTTCGAGACCGTGTCGCAGGCCTGGTGGTAGCAGGGGTCGTACGGCGCCCCCGCCGTCCCGCCGAACACCTCGGCCTCCTCCTTCGTCTTGATCCCCTCGGCGCCGCTGAAGAGCCCGCCGGCCGGGATGCCCGCGTCGATGAACGCGCCGTAGTCGGAGCGCCCGTCGAACTCGGTCGGCGCGCTCGCCAGCCCCTGCGCGTCGAAGTAGTCGGTGAAGATCTTCTCGATCGCCCCCGACCCCGCCGGACCGGGGGTCTCGAACGCGGACCCGTCTCCGTCGTAGACGAAGCGCACGTAGTTCGGGGAGCCGACCATGTCGAAGTTCAGGTTGGCGTAGATCGTCGACAGCTTCTCCGGCGACAGGGAGTCGACGTACGCCTGCGAGCCGAGCAGACCCTCCTCCTCCGCACCCCAGAAGGCGAAGCGCACCTGGCGCTCGAGCTTGCCCTTCTTGGTGTAGCCGAGCTTCTTCATCTGCTCGGCGATCTCGAGGAGCGTCGCGGTGCCGCTGCCGTTGTCGTTGATGCCGGGGCCCTCGAAGACGGAGTCGAGGTGCGCGCCGACCACGACCGTGGTCCCGCTCCTGCCCTTCGGCGTCTCGGCGATGACGTTCTTGGTCTTGGCCTTCAGGTCGACCTCGGTGGAGGTGGTGACCCGCACGGTCACCGGGCCCTTCGCGGCCTGGGCGACCAGCGCGTCGCCGGTGGCGAACTCCGCCTCGACCACGGGGATGGTGCTGGGGGTCGCGAGCGTGCCGTTGTACAGGTCCGTGCGGCCCTCCTGGCCCTCGTTGAAGATGATCGCGGCGTCGTAGCCGGCGTCTGCGGCGTTCCCGGCCTTGATCACGAAGTCGCACCCGCCGCGCTGGATCAGAGCGACCTGGGGCTCGGTCGCCGAGGCCGTGGGGAAGTCGCCGGGCTCGCACCCGGCGACGCTGGACGGGTCGGCGGTCGGCGGCAGCACCGTGCCCTTGGGCACGACCACGGTGCCCGTGACGTCGCCGCTCCCGGAGTAGTCGAAGGTGGCGGTCGGGTAGTCCTCGGCGTCCGGGGTCACCTGCGCGAGCGTGGCCGGGGCCAGCTCACGGAAGAGCGGGAACGTGAACTTCTGCGTCTTGACCTTGAACCCCGCCTTCTTGAGCTTCTTGGTCACGTACGTGACCGACGCCTCGTAGCCCTTGGTCGTCGCGGCGCGGTTGCCGTCGTTCTTGGTGGCGATGGCCTGCAGGGCCCGTTCGTGCTCGAGGATGCCGCCGACGGTCACCGCCGTACGGAGCCTGGACGAGTCGACGGGATCGACGGCAAACGCCGGCGTGGCGGGGGCGAGCAGGGCGGTCACCCCCAGGGCGGCGACTCCGGCGATCAAGGGCTTCTTCACGAGCGGCTCCGGTCTGCGGGGAGGAGTGGGGTGCCCGCATCCTGGCAGGGCCCGCCACGCTTGGGAAGAGCGCTCTGACCAGGCCGAACGGTCGCGCACGACCAAGATCAATAGGTTGACTGAGCAAGATCGACAGCGTGGCTAGGCATCGGTCGAGAGCCTCGCTAAGAAGATCACCCGCCCCGGGCGGGCTGGTCGCGGCCGTCGACGGACGCGGCGCGTTACCCTCCCTCATGGCCCGCGCCGCACGGAGCACGTCCCAGGGCCAGAGCGTCACCGTCGACGGCCGCACGCTCAAGCTGACGAACCTGGACAAGGTGCTCTACCCCGCCACCGGCACCACCAAGGGCGACGTCATCGCCTACTACGCCGAGGTCGGGCCGACGATGCTGCCGCACCTCTGGCAGCGCCCGGCCACCCGCAAGCGCTGGCCCGACGGCGTCGGGACCGAGCCGGAACCGCAGTCCTCGCGCGGGGTGTTCTTCGCCAAGGACCTCGGCGCCGGCACGCCGGACTGGGTGCGCCGCTTCCCCATCCAGCACCGCGACCACGCCAACGACTACCCCGTCGTCGACGACCTGGCGACGCTGACCTGGATCGCCCAGCTCGCCGGCCTGGAGATCCACGTGCCGCAGTGGCGCTTCGCCGACGACGGCACCCCGCAGAACCCGGACCGGCTCGTGCTCGACCTCGACCCGGGCCCCGGGGTGAGCCTGGCGGACGTGGCCGAGGTGGCCCGCGCCGCACGGGCCGTGCTGCGCGACATCGGGCACGACCCGCTCCCGGTGACGAGCGGCAGCAAGGGCATCCACCTCTACGCGCCCCTCGACGGCGACCAGACGCCCGAGCAGGCGACGGCGCTCGCGCGCGAGCTCGCCCGGGCCCTCGAGGCGGACGCCCCGGACCGCGTGATCAGCAGCATGAAGCGCAGCGAGCGCGACGGGAAGGTGTTCGTCGACTGGAGCCAGAACAACGGCAGCAAGACCACGGTCTCGCCCTACTCGCTGCGCGGCCGGCCCGAACCGCACGTCGCCGCCCCGCGGACCTGGGAGGAGCTCGAGGAGCCCGACCTCGCGCAGCTGACGTACGCCGACGTGCTCGCCCGGGTCGCGGAGCGGGGCGACCTGCTCGCACCCCTCGCCCCCGACCCCGGGCGGCTCGAGCCGGCGGCGCGCGACCGGCTCAGCACGTACCGGAGCATGCGCGACGCCCAGCGCACGCCGGAACCCGTACCGGACGCGCCGCCGGCGCCGCGCCGAGCCGCGGGGCAGGAGCCGATCTTCGTCATCCAGGAGCACCACGCCCGCGCGCTGCACTGGGACTTCCGCCTGGAGCACGACGGCGTGCTCGTGAGCTGGGCGGTGCCCAAGTCGCCGCCGACCGACCCGAAGAGCAACCGGCTGGCCGTCATGACCGAGGACCACCCGATGGAGTACGCGACGTTCGAGGGCGGCATCCCCCACGGCGAGTACGGCGGCGGGCAGGTGAGCATCTGGGACGCCGGCACGTTCCGCCTGCACAAGTGGCGCGAGGGCAAGGAGGTCATCGCGACCCTGCAGGGCCGCCCCGACGGCGGGCTCGGCGGCGGGCGCCGCACGTTCGCGCTGATCCACACCGGCCGCGGCGGCGGCAAGGCGGACCGCAACTGGCTCATGCACCTGATGGAGGCCGAGCCGGAGTACGACGAGGCAGGGAGCCCTTCGACAGGCTCAGGGAACGTGGGCCAGCCCGCTGCCGAGCCGGAGCGCGCGACGCTCCCTGAGCCCGCCGAAGGGCCCGACCGGGGAACGCTCCCTGAGCCCGCCGAAAGGCCCGACCGGGGAACGCTCCCTGAGCCTGTCGAAGGGCCTCGACGAGGTCGGCGTCCCTCGACCGAGGACCAGCCCGACGCCCAGGGAGCCACCGAGGACTTCCCCGCCGAGGTCGCGCCCATGCTGGCGACGCTGGACGACGGCAAGCACTTCGGGCCCGAGGAGGGCTGGGCGTTCGAGATGAAGTGGGACGGCGTGCGGGCGGTCGCCTACCTCGCCGCCGGGCGGGTACTGCTGCTGAGCCGCAAGGGCCGCGACGAGTCCGCCGCGTACCCGGACGTGGTCGAACCCCTCGCCCGGCTCGACGTGCGCAGCGCCGTGCTCGACGGCGAGATCGTGGTGACCGACGCGTCCGGGCGGCCGGACTTCGGGCTGCTGCAGAACCGCATCAACCTCACGCGTGGCGCCGACATCGAGCGCGCCGCGCAGACCTGGCCGGGGCAGCTCATGGTCTTCGACGTCCTCGAGCTCGACGGGGAGTCGCTGCTCGGGCGGCCGTACGCCGAGCGCCGCGAGGTCCTGGAGGGGCTCGGCCTCGACGACCTCGGCGAGCGGGTCCACGTGCCGCCGGTCTTCCACGGCGACCTGCAGGCCGCCCGCGACGTCAGCCGCCAGCTCCGCCTCGAGGGCGTGGTGGCCAAGCGGACCGACTCGGTCTACGCGCCCGGGCGGCGGGGCCGTACGTGGCTCAAGATCAAGAACTTCCTCACCCAGGAGGTCGTCGTGGCGGGCTGGCGGCCCGGTCAGGGTGGCCGGAGCGCGACGTTCGGCTCCCTGCTGATGGGCATCCCCTCGCCCGAGGGGCTGCAGTACGTCGGCCGGGTGGGATCCGGCTTCGACGGACGTTCCCTCGCCGACCTGCAGGCCCGCCTCGACGAGCGGGCGCAGCCGACGCCGTCGCTGGTCGGCGTTCCCCGCGAGGACGCGCGCGACGCGCACTGGGTCCGCCCCGACCTCGTCGGCGAGGTCACCTACGCCGAGCTGACCGGCCCGGGCCGCATGCGGCACCCCGTCTGGCGCGGCCTGCGCCCCGACAAGGACGCGGAGCAGGTGGTCTGGGAGCGGCCCTGACGGCAACAGCGACGACAACGGGAGTGATCCTGCACCGTCACGGTGCACGATCCCACCCGATCACCTCGGTCAGACCCAGACGACCTCCGTGAGTGTCACGCCACGGTGCGTGGCCAGGCGCTCGGCCTGCTCGCCCACCCGGTCGCGGTCGGCCGCCGCCAGCCGGTCCCACACCTCCACCGTGAGGGACAGCTTCTTCCCGGACGCCTTCGGGCGCCAGGTGCCGGCGACGTCGGTGCCGACGAGTACGGCGCCGGGGCGTCCGAGCGTCGGCCACAGCGCCTTGTGCCGGCTGCGGTCGGGCACCACGACCTCGCGGTCGCGGGCCTGCAGCCACAGGTCGAACGGCCCCAGCAGCCGGACCAGCCCGTCCGTGGCCGCGGGCTCGGGCAGGCCGGGCAGCGCCCAGGCCCGGCTGCCGTCGACGTCGACCTCTGTGGCACCCGTCGGCCAGTGCCCCTTGACGACCGCGGGCGGCACGTCCAGGAACGCCGCCGTGGCCGCCGGCGTCGTCGGCCCGCACAGCCGGACGTACGCGTCGACCACCCGCAGGCGCTCCGGCGCGCGCTCGGGGTCGCCGAGCGCGGCGCCGCGACGCCAGCCCGGGATGCGCCGCAGGACCGGGGGCGAGGTGCCCGGCTCCAGCTCGAGGCCGGCGGCCAGCCCCGAGAGCCGGAACGTCTGCTCGTACACGTGCGTCGCCTGGCAGGGGTTGCACCAGCGCAGGTACGGCTCGTCGAGCCGCTCGGTCAGCGCGCCGGAGAGGTCGCCCTTCGCGGTCGGCGCGGCGACGACCTCGCGCATGGTGGTCGCGACGACGCCCATCGCCTCGCGCATCCCGATGCCCGCCGCCGTCAGCGGCCGGCTCGCGTCGAGGGTGCGCCTGCGGGCGTCGGCGTCGTCGTACGGGCTGGTCGCGTCGAGCACGCCCGGCAGGTCCGCGCGCCGGTAGTAGTGGGGAGCGCCGCGCAGGCTCCACACCAGCGCCAGCTCCTCGGAGGTCACGAGCGCCTCGGGCCCGGGCACCGGCACCCCGCGGTTGGCCAGCGCCCAGCTCGCCCCGTCGCGCCCGGTGTCCTGCACGCCCAGGTCGAGCACCGCGGCGTCGCCCAGCGGACGCTGCGCCACCGGGCGGTCGAGCTGCTGCGCGGCGAGCCGCCGCGCGAGGGCCTCGTGCCGGTCCATCCGCGCCTCCTCCACCCTCTGAAGACCCGCCGAGCGGTAGGTTGCCGCGACTCCGGCTCGGCGTGTCGTCGCGGCAACCTACCGCTCGCGGGTCTGGAGGGCGAGAGGTGCGGGCGGGACGCCGGGGTGGGTGGCGGAGCTGTCGGAGTCGTGGCGGAGACTGCTCGGGTGACTCCCGTGCCCGCCCTCGGCCTCTGCTTCACCCCGGACATGGCGCCCGGCAGCCTGGTGCGCCTGGCGCAGTCGATCGAGGCGGCCGGCCTCGACGAGCTCTGGGTCTGGGAAGACTGCTTCAAGGAGAGCGGCGTCGCCTCCGCCGCCGTGGCCCTCGCGAGCACCGTCCGGATCCGGGTCGGCATCGGCCTCATGCCGACCCCGCTGCGCAACGTCGCGCTGACCGCGATGGAGGTCGCGACGCTCGCCGGCGCCTTCCCCGGGCGGCTGATGCCGGGCATCGGCCACGGGGTGCAGGAGTGGATGGGCCAGGTCGGGGCGCGCGCGAGGTCCCCGCTCGGCCTCCTCGAGGAGTACGCGACCGCGCTGCGGGCGCTGCTCGCGGGCGAGACGGTCACCACGGACGGGGCGTACGTCCACCTCGACGGGGTCCGGCTCGACTGGCCGCCGGAGGTCGTGCCCCCGCTCTTCATCGGCGGGACGGGCCCGAAGTCGGTGCGGCTGGCCGCCGGGCTCGGCGACGGCTACCTGGCGCCCTGCGCCTGGAGCGACGCCCAGGTCGCCGACGTGAGCGAGCAGGTGACCGCGGTCCGGGGGCCGGGGCACCCCTTCGTCTACAGCGAGATCGCCGCGACGGGACCGGGCGCGCGCGAGCGCGTGGACGCCGAGCTGCCGCGCTACGGCGGCGAGGCCGGCCGCCAGATCGGGACCGCGGGCGACGAGGACGTCTTCGTCGACGCCGTCCGGCGCCTGGCCGGGCTCGGCGTCGACCACCTCGTGATCCAGCCGACCAAGGACGAGCCCGACCTCGACGGCCTGGTGGCCTTCGTGGGCCGGGTGCGCACCCGCCTGCACGAGGGCTGAACCGTGCCGACGGCCATGCGGCTGACCGGCCTGGTCAAGAGCTTCGGGGTCAAGCGCGCGGTCGACGGGCTCGACCTCCAGGTCCCGGCCGGCAGCCTGTTCGGCCTCGTCGGGCCCAACGGTGCCGGCAAGACGACGACCCTCTCGATGGCCACCGGCCTGCTGCGCCCCGACGCGGGCACCGCGGAGGTCCTCGGCCACGACGTGTGGACCGACCCGGCCGCGGCCAAGGCGACGATGGGCGTGCTGCCCGACGGGGTCCGGCTCTTCGACCGGCTCAGCGGGCGGGAGCTGCTCAGCTACGTCGGGCGCCTGCGCCGCGTCCCGCCGGCCGACATCGCCAGCCGCTCCGGCGACCTGCTCGAGGCGCTCGGCCTCGCCGCCGACGCGGACACCCTGGTCGCCGACTACTCCGCCGGCATGACCAAGAAGATCGGCCTGGCCTGCGCGCTCGTGCACGCGCCGCGCCTGCTCGTCCTCGACGAACCCTTCGAGGCCGTCGACCCGGTCTCCGGCGAGGGCATCCGCTCGATCCTGCGGCGCTACACCCGCGACGGCGGCACCGTGGTGCTGTCGAGCCACGTCATGGAGCTCGTCGAGAGCCTGTGCGACCAGGTGGCGGTCGTCGCGCAGGGCCGCGTCCTCGTCTCCGGGCCGGTGGACGAGGTGCGGGCGGGCTCGACCCTGCAGCAGCGGTTCCTCGAGCTGGTCGGCTTCCGGGCCGGCGACGAGGAGGGTCTGGCGTGGTTGCGCTCCTCGTCGGGCTGAAGCTGACGCTGCTGCGCAACGGGCTGCGCCGCAGCGTCTGGCGGACGGTCGGCCTGGTGCTCGGCGCCGTGTACGCCCTCGGGATCGTCGTCGCGGCCGTCGCCGGCCTGGTCGCACTGCGCTGGACGTCGACGGAGGTGACCGCCCAGGTCACCGTCGTCGCGTACGCCGCCCTGACCCTCGGCTGGCTGGTGCTCTCGCTGCTCGTCTTCGGCGTCGACGAGACCGTCGACCCGGCGCGCTTCGCCCTGCTCCCGGTGCGCGCCCGCGCCCTCGTACCCGGGCTGGTCGTCGCCGCCCTGGTCGGCCTGCCCGGCGTCGCGACCGTGCTCGTCGCCCTCGGCCTCGTCGTCACCTGGGCACGGACGCCGGGCCTGGCCCTGGCCGCGCTCGTCGCCGCCGTGCTCGGCACGCTGACGTGCGTCCTGCTGTCGCGGACGGCGACCTCGGCCTTCGCCGCCTTCCTGTCGTCGCGACGGTTCCGCGACCTCGCGGCGGTCCTGCTCGCCGTGGTCGGCGCCGGCCTGGCGATCGCGACGAACGTGCTCAGCCGCGGCCTGGGCAGCGACCTGGGCGTGCTCACGACGCTGCTGCAGCGCGCGTCGACGGCCGCCTCGTGGAGCCCCTTCGGGTGGGCCTGGGCGCTGCCGGGCGACGTGGCCCGCGGCGCCTGGGCGCAGGCGGGCGTCCACCTGGTCCTCGCCGCCGGGCTCGTCGTCGCGCTCGGCGCCACCTGGACCGCGGTCCTCGACCGGCGCCTCGTCGAGCCCTCCACGTCCGCCGGCGGGAGCGGCACCGTGGGCCGCAGCGGCCGGCTCGAGCGGCTGTTCCCGGCGGACGAGGCCGGCGCGGTGGCGGTGCGCTCGCTGCGCTACTGGCGCCGCGACGCCCGCCACGTCGCGACCCTGGCCAGCTTCCTCGTCGCCCCGCTCGTGCTCCTGGTGACGCTCGGGCTCAACCCCGACGTGAGCCCCCGGCTGGTCGTCCTCACGCCCTGCGTCCTGGCGGTGGTCGTCGGCACGAGCGTCGGCCAGGACCTCAGCTTCGACGGCAGCGCCCTGTGGCTGCACGTCAGCACCGGCCTCTCGGGCCTCGCCGACCGACGAGGCCGGGTGCTGGCCGCGCTGACCGTCTTCGCGCCGGTCCTGCTCGCGATGCACCTGGTCGTCGCCGCGGTCACCGGCGGGTGGGCGTCGCTGCCCGGCGCCCTCGGGCTGAGCGCCGCGCTCGCCCTGGGCGGCATGGGCGCCGGCGCGTGGGCCGGCGCGCTGTGGCAGTGGCCCGGCCCGGTGCCGGGGGAGAGCCCGTTCCAGCGCGGCAGCTCCGGGGGGCTGCCCGCACTGGCGTCGGCGATGGTCGTGCTCGTCGCCACCGGGCTCCTCGGGCTGCCCAGCCTCGCGCTCGTCCTCCTCGGCGCGTTCTGGCGACCGTGGGCGGGGTGGCTGGCGCTGCCGGTCGGCCTCGTGCTCGGCCTGGCCGCCCTGCGCGTCGGGACGGTGCAGGGCGGCCGGCTGCTGGACCGGCGCTGGCCGGAGGCGCTCCGCGCGGTGTCGGAGCGCGCCGGCTAGCGGGGCTGGGTCCTAGTCGCGGACGCTCGGGCGGTCACCGCGTCCGTGGGAGACGAGGTGCTCGCCCGGGCACAGCACCAGCAGCGACTTGAACTCGTGCGGGCCGAGCCGCACGCCGAAGCTGTACAGGTCGTCGACGACGCCGACCTCCTCGTCGGTGAACATGTCGACGAGCACGCTGCCCGGCACCAGCTGCTCGGAGCGCACGCCGCCGGACACCTCCTCGGCCGAGAAGTTCAGCACCGTGATCTGCTCGGCGTCGCTGAGCTGGTGGACCATGACCAGCATCGCCTTGTTCGACACCGGCGGCACGTCGAGCTGGACGCCGGTGGCGATGCCGTACTGCTTGCGCACCTCGAGGATGTGCGCGAGCCGACGGGCGAACGAGTCCTCGTCCTCCAGCTGGGCGGGCAGCGGACCGTACAGGGCCACGCCCTTCGGCATCTGCATGAGCGACTCGGTCGCGTCCGGGCGGTAGTCCATGAGGTCGTACGCCGAGCGGTGGATCCAGCGGGTGTCGCCGTCGCCGAGGAGTCGGGCGACCTGGCGCCGGTCGAGGGTCAGCGCACCCACGAGGTCCCAGCCCGACAGCGCGAACACGCCCGGCTGGAGCGCGTTGAACGCGGCCAGGAGCAGGTGCGCCCGGCGGATCTGCTCCACCTGGTCGGCGTCGAGGTCCTCGATCGAGGTGAACCCGAGCGAGGCGGCGATGATCGTCGCCGTCGTGGAGGCGATGCCGTTCTGCGTGAACGTCGCGTTGTAGGGCCCGGCCTCGCCGGTCAGGTGGTCGAGCAGGTCCTGCCGGATCCGCACCGCGAGGTCGCGGCCCCTGATCGGCACCCGGTGGTAGGTGAAGACGTCGTCGGAGTGCAGCGTCGCGAAGTGGACGAACTCGTACGTCATCTCGTCGTGGTTCTGCAGCGCGTGCACCAGCGACGCGGGCTCGACGCCCATGTCGCGGGCCAGGTTGAGCGTCAGCCGCACGAACGCGGTGTCGCCGGTGGCCATCGCGTGGTGGTACGCGGGACGGTTGACGAAGTCGTACGACAGGTCGGCACCGCGCTCGGCGGTGTTCTTGATGTCGTCGATCGTGAGGTTGAGCTCCTGGAAGGTGAAGCCGCCCACCTTGCGCACCATGCTGGCGATCAGCTGGTTGGCCGCCTCCGACAGCGGGTGGCCCTCCGACCAGGCCGGGGAGTCCTCGGTGCTCTTCTCGACGCCGAGGAAGCCGTTCGCGTCGAGGCGCAGCGCTCCGCTGCCGAGGTCGCCGAGGGAGTGCAGCGCGTCGCCGATGACCAGCCGCATCCCGGCGAAGCTGGGGTCGAGCCAGTTGATGGAGGGCTGGCCCTCCTTGAAGTAGTGCAGGTAGACCCAGCGGTGCTCGGCGCCGTCCGGGCCGAGGACCGGGGGCGTCACGCTCCAGTTGGTGTCCTTGACGCCGGGCTCGTAGAAGATGACGCGCTGCAGCTTGCCGATGATGTAGCCCTGCTTGGCCAGCATCGACTCGGCCTCGGCGTCGAGGTTGATCGAGTCGCGGCCCTTGGGCACCTTGGGCAGCAGGTGCCAGTCCTTCTCCTCGATCTCCACCATGTGGTAGATCCCGGGGAAGTCGCCGACCTTCATCTCCGCGAGGCGGAAGTCGGCGCCCTTGCCGGTGTGGCCCGGCACGATGTCGTCGATGATCATGCCCAGGTGGCTCGCGGCCACCTCGGTCATCGCCCGGAACTCGTCCTCGGTGCCGAAGGCGTCGTCGATCTGGGTGCTGATGCGGTCGAAGTGGCCGTCCACGCTGGGCGTCGACTCCCAGCCCAGGATGCCGCCGGCCTTCTTGACCGGGCCGGTGTGCACGCCGTCGATGCCGATGGCCTCGAAGGCCGCCCACAGGTCGTCGTCGCCGAGCGTGCCGAGGAAGGAGGTCCCCGGCTTGGTGATCATCGAGATCGGGTACGCCGTGAACCACACCGACGCCTTCTCGATCGCCGCCCGGGGGTCGGGGTTGGCGTACGGGTTCTGCCACATGCTCCCCTGCCCGGAGAACTGCTTGGCGAACTCGTACGCGTCGACCAGCATCGACTGGTCGCGCAGCCAGGACACGTAGTCGGGGTTGTCGCCCTTGGGCCGCCCGGTGCGCTCCTTGGGACGGCGCGGGAAGAGCCCGCGCAGCCGGCCGCGGGGACGCAGGCGGTGCGGCCGCGCCGGGTAGCGCTGCTCGTCGAAGCTGATCTCCGGCTCGCGCGCCTCGGCGTCGACCTCGGCGGCCGTGTCCGTCGGGGCGCCGACCTCCCCGACCTCGGGCTCGGTCTCGGGGCGCGTCTCGCTCATCGATCTCCTGGGGCGTGCAGGCCGGTGGGCCGGGGTTGGGGTGCGGTCGTGCTCTCGGCAACTCCGACGGTGCGGCGCTGCGCTGGCCGGAGGGGCGGCGGAGGACCTGCGGCACCCCCAAAGTAGTGCACCCGGCGGGGGGTCGGGGTGGGCCTCAGGCAGTGGCACCGTCGGTGACGGCGGGCGGGTTCCTCAGGGTCGCCGAGTGCAGCTTGAAGGGAGCGCCGGTCGGGTCGACGAGGTCGGCGATCCGCCCGAACGGCGTGTCCTCCGCCCCCATCAGGACGGTCGCGCCGTGGGCCTCGGCGACCGCCTGGGCGGCGTCGGCGTCCTCCACGCCCAGGTAGACCGCCCAGTGGCTCGGCACCGCGTCGGGCAGGAAGCGGGCCGAGTCCATGAGGCCGGCGACGGGGCGGCCGTCGACCTGGGCCGTCAGGTAGCGGAACTCGTCGGAGTCGGCCGTCACGTCGTACGTCCACCCGGCCACGCGTGCGTAGAAGTCGCGGCTCGCCCCGAAGCTCTTGCTGTGCGTCTCCGCCCAGACGACCGAGCCGGGCTCCTCGAAGCGGCCGAACCCGGGGTGCTCGCCGGCCTGCCACAGGCCGACGACCGCGCCGGCCGGGTCGACGAGCACGGCCATCGAGCCCAGCCGGCCGACCGCCAGCGGCGGCGCCAGGACGGTGGCCCCGGCCTCGGTCGCCCGGGCCACCGACGCCTCGACGTCGGCCGTGGCCAGGTAGGTGCTCCAGGTGTCCGGGGTGCCCGAGTCGCCGCTGTTCCGCATCAGGCCGGCCACGTTCTGGCCGTCCTTGGTCGCCAGCGTGTAGCCGCCGTACGCCTCGCCCTGGTCGGCGAACTCCCACCCCAGCAGCGCGGCGTAGAAGGCCTGGCTGCGCTCGGGGTCGGAGGTGAACAGGTCGACCCAGCAGGGCGTGCCGGGCGCGAAGGGGGTGTTCCGGGTCGTCACGGCGACACCCTACGGTCGCCGAGCCGGGTCCGGGGACGACAGAAGGGTGGCGGCTCTCGCCGCCACCCTCCACCGCCACGCCCTCGGAGCATCGCCCCGCGGCGCAGGCGTCGTTGCCGAACCCCCCTGGGATCCCGGGACCGCTCCCCACAAGCGGTGGCTCCGAGATCTCTGCTGTGGTCCCCCGACCGACAACCCAGACACCTTCTCTCGCGCGGGGTCCGGCGTCAAGGTCTCCTGAGAGCCTGTCTCAGGATCTGTCGCCCCCGTCCCCAGACGGTCGACGACCGACGAAGAACTCGCGCGGCAGGCGGTCGTCCGACGTGACCTCGGCGACCGACCGGGCCTCGAAGCCGGTCTCGGCGAGCACCCGCAGCCAGGTCTCGCGGGGGTGGAGCCCGAGCACGTGGGTGTCGTGCGCGACCTGCACGCCGCCGTCGGGCGAGCGGAGCAGGAACGCGTACTCCGTGGTCGTCGTCGTGTCGGTCGGGTCCGGGTCGGTCGACCAGGACAGGTAGCGCACCCCGCGACCGTCGGGCGCGTCGCTGCCGCCGTGCTCGGTGCCCGGCTCGAAGTTCTCGGCGATGTCGTCGGGCACCAGCACCGCGACGCCGCCGGGCCGGCAGTGCAGGTACGCGGTCTCGACCGCCGCGCGCAGGTCGGCCTCCGTCGTCATGTACTCGATCGCGTCGTGCACGAAGACCGCGTCGAACTCGCGCCCGAGGCGCAGCGTGCGCATGTCGCCCTGGACGTGCTCGCAGTCGGGGTTGAGCTCCCGCGACACCGCGAGCATCTGCTCCGACAGGTCGACCAGCGTCATCGCGAAGCGCTGCTGGAGGTGGTGGGCGTTGTTGCCCCCGCCGCTGCCGAGCTCGAGCACCGTCCGGGTGGGCGGCTCGGCGCCGGCGAGCAGCTCGGCGGCGAAGGCGGCCTCCTCCGCGTACTCGTCGGGCGCGGAGATCAGCGGCCACCACGGCGCGAGGTCGCCGTAGAAGACGCCGGCCGGGTCCGCCCGGTCGGGCTGCACGGCCTCGGTCACGCGACGCCCGCCCGCTCGGCGAGACCCTTGACGTACGCCGCCTGCCCGAGGTGCTGGAGGGTGTCGCCGACGACGCTCACCAGGCGCACGCCCGCGGTCACGGGCGGGTTCCAGTCCTCGTCCACGACGCGGGCCAGCTCGGCCTCGCCCCCGTCGGAGGAGATCCTGTCGAGGTAGCGCAGCGTGAGCGCGTGGACGTCGGCGTGGTAGCCCGCGAGCAGCTCGCCGCTCGCCCGCACCTCGCCCGTCTCGTCGGGGCTCTGGCCGTAGCCGGTCGCCCACGGGCCGAAGGGCAGCGCGAAGCGGTCGCGCCACCGCGGCCAGGCCTGCTGCTCGCCGGCGAGCCCGGCGACGTGGTCGTCCTGCACGCGGGTGAGGTGCCACAGCAGCCAGGCGATGGAGTTGGAGCCGCCGTCCACCCGCCAGGTCGCGAGCTCGGGGCTCAGCCGGTGCGTCATCCCCTCGAACAGGCCCTGGACCCGCTCGAACGAGTCGACCAGCAGGTCGTGCAGCGGACCGGTGCCGGCCGGTGCGGAGGGGGTGGACGAGGGGTTCCCGGACTCGCTCATGCCCCGACCCTAGAGCGGCCCGCCGACAGCGGGAGGGCGGCCTCGACGGGTGGTCGGAGGCAGCGCTCGGACGAGGTCCCTACGGTAAGGGGATGCCTGCCGCCCCTCGTCCCCCCGTCGCGCCGCCCGTGACTCCCACGGGCGTGCGGCCGTGGCCCGAGAGCGGCGACGACCGGCTCGCCTTCCTCCTCGAGGACGGGATCGACGCGCGGCTGCTGACCGACGAGGACCTGCACGAGGCCGACCTGACCGGTGGTTCGGTGGTCGGCAGCCTGCTGCGCCGGTGCTCCCTCGACGGCGCCGACCTGAGCCGTGGCCACGTCGTGGAGTCGCTGCTGGAGTCGTGCGACGCCGCCGGGCTCAAGCTCCCCCGCTCGGTCTGGCGCGGCAGCGAGATCCGGGCCTCGCGGCTCGGGGCGGTCGAGGCGTACGAGTCGTCCTGGCAGGCCGTCCGCGTCGTCGACTCCAAGATCGACTACCTGAACGCACGGGCGGCGGTCTGGCGCGACGTCGACCTCGTCGGCTGCCAGGTGGGCGAGCTCGACCTCGGCGACGCGCAGGTCCGCTCGCTGCGGCTCGACGGCTGCACGGTCGGGGCGCTCTCGCTGCGGGGCGCCCGGCTCGCCGACGTGGACCTGCGTGACGCCCGGATCGGGTCCGTCGAGGGCCTCGACGGGCTGCGCGGCACGTGGATCACCTCCGCGCAGCTCGACGGCCTGGCCCCCGCGCTCGCCGAGCAGCTGGGCGTCCAGGTCCTCGGCTGAGGCCGTCGGGTCCCAGCACCGCAGACGCCGCGAGGCGCACCCTGCCCGGCCTCGCGCACCCTGCGGGGTGCGCGACGTCGAGCGAGGTGCGCCTCGTCGGTGGAGCCGGCGGTGCCGGCCGGGCTCAGTGCCCGGGGGCCTGACGGCGGTCGGTCGGGTTGGGCTCGGCCTGGGCGTCCTCGTCGTGCTGGAGCGGGGCCAGCCGCACCCAGAGCAGGAACAGCAGGCCGAGGATCAGCATCCCGAGGCCGAGCCAGAGGTTCATGTTGATGCCGGCGGCCTTCTGGATCTCGGCCTCGCTGGTGAAGAACCCGGAGATCGTCAGCATCACGCCGTAGAGGGTGAAGAGGCCTCCGATGAGCAGGCGGAGGTCGAACAGCTTGCTGGCCGCCGACTTCTTGGTGTCGGTCGCCGCGAAGTCCTCGTTGTGGCTCATGACCGCTCCCCTCTCAGATGAAGATGATCGACAGGACGACGACGATGCCCAGGGCGGTGTAGCCGAGGACCTTGGGCGACTCGTACCACTTGCGGACGTAGCCCTCGTGCGGGTCGCCGGCCTCCGGGTCGGGCACCCCGTACACGAGCCCGGCGAGCTCGCCCGTCGGCTTGGGCTTCGTGGCCAGGCTGACCGCGACCGTGACGACCGCGCCCACGACCACCGCGGTCATGGCGCCGTAGAAGTTGACCATCTGCGCGTTGAGCTCGCCGTCCATCGTCTGGCCGGCGTGGAAGTAGGCGAGGTTGGGGCCGACGCCGTACTGCCACACCACGGCGCCGATGATGCCGGCCAGCTGGCCCCAGAAGCCGCCCCACGGGGAGGTGCGCTTCCAGACCAGGCCGACGATGAAGACGATGAACAGCGGGGCGTTGAAGAAGGAGAACAGCGTCTGGATGTAGTTCATGATGTTGCTGAACTGCGAGGCGATGAACGCCGTCCCGATGCCGATCAGGATGCCAGCGACCGTCACCAGCCGGCCCACGTTGAGGTAGTGGGTGTCCGGCATGTGCTTCTTGATGTAGGTCTGCCAGATGTCGTAGGTGAAGACGGTGTTGAACGAGCTGACGTTGGCCGCCATGCCGGCCATGAAGGCGGCGAGCAGACCGGCGAGCGCGATGCCCAGCGTGCCGTTCGGCAGGTAGGTCTTCATCAGCAGCGGGATCGCGTCGTTGTACGTGGTGCCCGAACCGGCCTGGCCGAACTTCGGCACCACCGCGATGGCGATCAGGCCGGGAAGGATCGTCAGCGCGGGGATGAAGATCTTCGGGAAGGCGCCGATGAGCGGAGTCCGCTCGGCGGCCGAGAGGTTCTTGGCCGACAGGGCGCGCTGGACCTCGGTGAAGTTCGTGGTCCAGTAGCCGAAGCTCAGCGCGAAGCCGAGGCCCATGGCGATGCCGAGCCAGTCACCGAGCGGGTTCGTCCAGTGCCCGATGCCGGTGCCGGCCCAGGTGTCGAACGCATGCTGCTGCATGGTCGGCGTCGCGGCGTTGGCGGCGACCTTCTCCTTCAGCCCGCTCCAGCCGCCGACGCCCTTGAGGCCGATGATCAGCAGCGGGATGAGGCCCGCGATGATCACGAAGAACTGCAGCACCTCGTTGTAGATGGCGCCCGACAGGCCGCCGAGGGTGATGTAGGCGAGCACGAAGCCGGCGGCGACGACGATGGCCAGCCACTTGGGCCAGCCGACGAGGGCCTGGATGACGAGCGCGAGGGCGTACAGGTTCACGCCGGCCGAGAGGACCGAGGACACCGAGAAGGAGATGCCGTTGAGCAGGTGCGACGCGTTGTTGAACCGCCGGCGTGTGTACTCGGGGACGCTGCGGACCCGGGAGCCGTAGTAGAACGGCATCATCACCAGGCCGAGGAAGACCATGGCCGGTACGGCGCCGATCCAGTAGAAGTGCACCGTCGAGAGCCCGTACTGCGCACCGTTCGCCGCCATGCCGAGGATCTCGATGGCGCCGAGGTTGGCGGAGATGAAGGCCAGGCCGGTGACCCAGGCGGGCAGCGAGCGTCCTGAGAGCAGGAAGTCCTCGCTGGTCGCCACGGCTCTGCGCGCCAGGAGGCCGATGGCCACCACCAGCGCGAAGTAGATGAAGAGGATGCCGTAGTCGAAGAAGTTGACGTCCAGCCTGGTCATGGCGCTCCTTTGCGGCGATATGCACTCAGAACCAGAGGTCACGTTAGACCCGGCATCGGGAACTTTGCAGGCAGGTCCTTCGTGACGCGCGGGGCAGGAGTGACGGGGCCATGCAGGCGCGGGTAGCATCGGCTAAGTTACTCACCAGTAACTTGTGCCGGCACCCGAGGAGCCTCGCCGTGAGCCACTACCGGTCGAACCTGCGCGACACCGTCTTCACCCTCTTCGAGGTGCTGGGTCGCGAGGAGGTGCTGGGCACCGGGCCGTGGGAGGACCTCGACCGCGAGTCGGTGGAGGCGATCCTCGCCGAGCTCGACCACCTCGCGAGGACCAAGCTGTCCGACTCCTTCGCCTCGAGCGACCGGCAGCCGCCGGTCTTCGACCCGGAGACGTTCAGCGTGACGGTCCCGGAGGCGTTCAAGCGCTCCTACCGCGCGCTGCTCGACTCGGGCGCGTGGCAGCTCGAGCTGCCCGAGGACCTCGGCGGCCAGCCGAGCCCGCCGTCGCTGCAGTGGGCCGCGAACGAGCTCCTGCTCGGCGCCAACCCCGCCGCCTTCCTCTACGCCGCCGGACCCAAGATGGCCCAGGTCCTGTGGCGCGAGGGCACCGAGCGCGACCGTCGGCTCGCCCAGCTCATGGTCGAGCGCGAGTGGGCCGCGACGATGGTGCTGACCGAGCCCGAGGCGGGCTCCGACGTCGGCGCCGGGCGGACGAAGGCGTACCCGCAGGCCGACGGCACCTGGCACCTCGAGGGCGTCAAGCGCTTCATCACCTCCGCCGAGCACGACCTGACCGAGAACATCGTGCACCTGGTCCTGGCCAGGCCGGTCGGCGTGGAGGGTGCCGGTGGTGCGGGGACCAAGGGCCTGTCGCTGTTCCTCGTGCCCAAGTTCCACGTGGACCTGGAGACCGGCGAGCTGGGCGAGCGCAACGGCGCCTTCACCACCTCGCTCGAGCACAAGATGGGCATCAAGGCGTCGGCGACCGGCGAGGTGACGTTCGGGGCGCACGCGACGCCGGCCGTGGGCTGGCTGCTCGGCGACGTCCACGACGGCATCAAGCAGATGTTCCACATCATCGAGTACGCCCGGATGATGGTCGGCACCAAGGCGATCGCCACCCTGTCGACCGGCTACCTGAACGCGCTCGCGTACGCGCGTGAGCGGGTGCAGGGCCCCGACCTGACGCGGGCGGCCGACAAGACCGCCCCGCGGGTGACGATCGTGCACCACCCCGACGTGCGCCGTTCGCTGGTGACGCAGAAGGCCGCGGTCGAGGGCATGCGGGCGCTCGTGCTGTTCACGGCGAGCGTGCAGGACCGGGTGGCGCTCGCCGCCGCCGAGGGCCGGGTCGACGAGGCCGCGGTGCGGCTCAACGACCTGCTGCTGCCGGTGGTGAAGGGCTACGGCTCCGAACGTTCCTGGGTGCTGCTGGGCACCGAGTCGCTGCAGACGTTCGGCGGGTCGGGCTACGTCGAGGACCACCCGCTCGAGCAGTACGTGCGCGACGCCAAGATCGACACCCTCTACGAGGGCACGACGGCGATCCAGGGCCAGGACCTGTTCTTCCGCAAGATCGTCCGCGACCGGGGGCGGGCGCTCGGCGACCTGTCGGGCCAGGTCCAGGGGTGGATCGACTCCGAGGCCGGGAACGGCCGGCTGAAGGAGGAGCGCGAGCTCCTGCAGACCGCGCTCACCGACGCGGCCGGCATCGTCGAGACGATGATCGGCAGCGCGATGGGCTCGCAGGTCCCGGGGCAGGAGCGCGAGGTCTACCTCGTCGGGCTCAACACGACACGCCTGCTCATGGCGCTCGGCGACGTCGTCTGCGGCTGGCTGCTGCTGCGCGGCGCGGAGGTGGCGCTCGCCCGCCTGGGGGAGGAGCAGAGCGCCGAGGAGCAGGCCTTCTACGAGGGCAAGGTGGCCGCGGCGCGATGGTTCGCGCGCACGGTCCTCCCCCGCCTCACCGCCGAGCGCGTCGCCGCCGAGCAGACCGACCTCTCCGTGATGGACCTCCCCGAGGCCGCCTTCTAGAGGATGTTGCTGAAAAGGGGTCTCTCGATACGGGCGGTCCGCGGCGCTGAGCGTGGGCGCTGAGGTCAGAGCCGATCGAGCGACCCCTTCTCAGCAGCGCGATCAGCCAACGCAGCCTCGATCGTGCTGAGCACCACCTCGGGATGCCGGGTCAGCATCGCCCAGGTGAAGCGGAGGACGGTCCAGCCGCCGAGGACGAGGGCGTTCTGCCGCCAACGGTCGTTCTCGAACACGCCGATGTCGAGCTCGTGCAGCCGTCCGTCGACCTCGACGGCGACGCGCGCACCGACGAAGGCGACGTCGACGAAGAAGAGGCGGCCGTCGACCACGACGGGGTGGTTGGACCGCCAGCCCCTGATCCCGGCCTCGCGGAGCAGCCTGTGGGTCAGCCGCTCGGCGGCGGACCACGGTTCGTCGCGCGAGTCGAGAAGGTGGACCAGGCGCTGCCGGTTGCCGCGCCGACCCGGGGTGAGGCGCAGGGCTTCCCTCATCTGGTCGAGCGTGGCGCTGCGGGTCCGTAGGGCGAGGTCGATGGCCTCCGTCTCGCCGTCAGCCAGGTCGAGGGCGGTCATGGCCGGCGTGGTCATGGCGATGCCGCGGCGCCGCACGACCACCTCGGGCGGCAGCTGCCGACGCGTGAAGCGGTAGCCGGGGTAGGTGCCGCGGGCGCGGAGCGCGGCTTCGACGACGTCGGCCGTGCGCGTCGGCCAGAACGTCAGCCGGGCGGCAGCGTCCCTGAGAAGCACCGCCTCCGGTGCCCACCTGGCGAGAGCGAGCACTCGGAGGTCGACGCCGTCCGACGTGGCCGACGAGGTGAAGACACCCGGCAGGACGATCCGCAGCTCACCCTTGCGGACCAACGCGTCGATCGACGTCGCCAGCGCGGGGTCGTCCCTGCGCGACACCACTCCGTCGCGGCGCACCGCCGCCCGCACCTCGTCCTGGAGCCTCGACACCTCACCAGGAGGCCGGACGACCGCCGGGGACGGAAGGGCGCGGAGGACCGGGACGACACCTCGCCGCTGACGGACGACACCCCGAGGGTCAGCGCCGCTCGCGGTACTGCGCCGGGGTGACGCCGACGAGGTTGCGGAAGTCGCGGGTGAAGTGCGCCTGGTCGTACCAGCCGTACGTCGCGGCGAGGTCGGCCAGCGAACCTTCCCAGCCCGCGTCGAGGGCGCTCACCACGTCGTGCATGCGGTAGCGGGCCAGCACCCACTTGGGACCGACGCCGACGTAGCGGGCGAACAGCCGCTGGAGCCGCCGGCCGGAGACGCCGTGCCGCTCGGTCACCTGCGCCACCCGCAGGAGGCCACGGTCGGCGAGCATGTCGGCGACCAGGGCGAGGACGAGCTCGTGGTCGGGGTCGTGGCCGGCGGCCACCGCCAGCGGGCGCAGCGCCGCCTCGACCCGACCCCGGTCGGCCTCGAGAGTCGCACCCGTGTCGTCCACCGCGTCGAGGGCGGCGACCACGGGAGCGGGCAGGAGGTCAGCGGCTGCGACGGTGCGCTCGGCGAGCGCGGAGGCGTCGAACCCGGCCAGCGCGGGCAGGCCGCCCGGACGGAAGCGCACGCCCCACACCCAGCCGCTCCCCCGGGTCTCCACGTCGAACCGTCGCGTCACCGGTCCGGTGACCAGCACCGACGCGGGCGGGGCCTCGGGACGCCGAACGCCGCGCTCGACGGTCAGGTTCATGGTCGGGTGCGGCAGCACCTGGCTCGGGAACCGCACCTCCGCGGGCAGCGACCAGCGCAGCACCCAGTGGTTCTCGACCCAGGGCGCGAGGTCCGGGGCGGGTGCCAGCCGGTGCAGGTCGACGTGCCGCGCGAACTCCTCCGGCCGCAGGATGCCGGCCGTGCTTGCCGTCCTGCTCGTGGCCGCCAGCGTCCGCGTCGGCTTTGTCCTATCCGGCACGGGCTGATCCTAGGGACGCTGGTCCCATGACGACTCAGGTGAAGATGACCAGCATCGACTGCGACGACCCCCGCGCCGAGGCGACCTTCTGGTCGGGGCTGCTGGGCTGGCAGGTCGCCGCCGCGGAGGACGAGTACGCGATGCTCCTGCCGCCCGACGGCGGTCCGGCCCTGGGCTTCGGCCGCGTCGAGGACTACGAGCGGCCGGCCTGGCCCAACCCGCGCGGCACGAAGCAGTTCCACCTCGACCTGGGCTGCGACGACGTCGCCGCGAGCGAGGCGAAGGCCCTCGAGCTCGGCGCCACCCTCGTCGAACCGCAGCCCGGCGACACCTGGCGGGTGCTCCTCGACCCGGCCGGGCACCCGTTCTGCCTCACCGACGCCAGCCGCTGGTGACGCCCGTCCTCCATCCCGCCGAGAGGTAGGTTGCCGCGCCGTTCCAGGCCCAGATCGGGCCGCAACCTACCCCTCGACGGAGGGGGGAGGAGGAGGCGAGGCGGGGCGCGGTAGGAGGAGCGGCGAGGAGGCGAGGCGGTGCGCGGTAGGAGGAGCGGCGAGGAGGCGAGGCGGGACGCGTTAGAGGAGCGGCGAGGAGGAAGTGCCGAGGCACGAGCGAGGAGGGGCGGCGAGTCGGAACAGCCACGGCGCCGGGCTAGAAGAGCAGGCCCAGGCCGGGGTCGGTGAGGATCTGGGCGACGGTCGACAGGAACACCGAGCCCTGCTCGCCGTCGACCAGGCGGTGGTCGAACGACACGGCCAGCGTCGTCACCCAGCGCGGCTCGATGCGCTCGTCGCGGCCGCTGCCGACGACCCAGGGCCGCCGGGCGATCTGGCCGACGCAGAGGATGCCGGCCTCGCCCGGGTTGAGGATCGGCGTGCCGGCGTCGACGCCGAACGTCCCCACGTTGGTGATCGAGAACGTGCCGCCCGCCATGTCCGACGGCGACGTACGCCCCTCGCGCGCGGTGCTGACGATCGCGTTGATCGCCTGCGCCATCTCCAGCAGGGTCATCTCGTCCGCGCCCTTGAGGTTGGGCACGACGAGCCCGCGCGGGGTGGCGGCGGCGATCCCGAGGTTGACGTAGTGCAGCGTCGCGATCTCCTGGGTGGCCTCGTCCCAGTACGCGTTGAGCTGCGGGACGCGGCTGAGCGCGACGCACACGGCCTTGGCGACGACCAGCAGGGGGGAGATCTTGACCCCGCGGAACTCGCGCCGGTCGCGTAGCCGCTCGACGAGCTCCATCGTCGCGGTGACGTCGCAGGTGACCCACTCGGTGACGTGCGGGGCGGTGAAGGCAGAGCGCACCATCGCCTCGGCCGTCGCCTTGCGCACGCCCTTGATCGGTACGCGCGTCTCGCGGTCCGGGTCCGCCTTGCGGGTGGGGCCGCCGGCGGGCGCGGTCCGCGCCGCCGGGGCCGCCGTCGCATCGGGCGTCGCCGCGGGAGCGGGCCGGCTGGCCCGGTCGACGTCCTCGCGGGTGACGACGCCGCCGGGACCGCTGCCGGTGAGGGTGGTGAGGTCGACGCCGCGGTCGCGGGCGAGCTTGCGGACCGGCGGTTTGGCCAGGACGGTCACATGGCGGTCGGGCTCAGGCTCGGGCGTCGGGGCGGCGGGCGCCTCGGGCTCGGCCGGCAGCGCGTAGGACGACACCGGCGCCTGGGCGGGCACGTGGGCCGCGGGGTCGTCGCCGTTCGACGAGGAGGCCGCAGCGTGCGTCGCGGGGGCCCCGGAGCGGCGGGGACGGCGACGCGCCTCGGTGGTCCGCGGGCCGTAGCCGACGAGGTTCGCGACGCGGGACGGGCCCTCGCCGTCGGCGAGGCTCGGCATCTTCTCCCCGGGCATCGGCGGCACGAAGTCGTGCTTGCCCGTGGGCTGGTGCTCGGGCGGCTCCGCGGAGTCCGCGGGCTCGGCGGGCACGTCGTCGCCGACGCCGTCGGAGATGGCGATGATCGGGGCGCCGACGTCGACCATCTGGCCCTCGTCGGCCAGCAGGGCCGTCACGGTGCCGGCGTACGGGCTCGGCAGCTCGACCAGCGACTTGGACGTCTCGATCTCCACGACGATGTCGTTGATCTTGATCTCGTCGCCGACCGCGACCCGCCAGGTGATGATCTCGGCCTCGACCAGCCCCTCACCGGGGTCGGGCAGGCGGAACTCGTTCGTCGCCATCAGGTGCTCCGGCTCCTCAGTACGCCAGCGACCGGTCGACGGCGTCGAGGACGCTGTCGAGGTCGGGCAGGTAGTCCTCCTCGGCCTTGCTGGGCGGGTAGGGGACGTCCGCGCCCGCCACCCGCAGCACCGGGGCCTCGAGGGAGTAGAAGCAGTTCTCGGTGATCCGGGCCGCCACCTCGGCGCCGAGGCCGACGCTGACGGGCGCCTCGTGCACGACGACGGCGTGCCCGGTCCGGCGCACCGACTCGTAGACCGGGCCGAGGTCGAGCGGCGACAGGGTGCGCAGGTCGACCACCTCGAGCTCGCGGCCCTCGTCGGCGGCCGCGGAGGCCGCCTCGAGGCAGGTCTTGACCATCGGCCCGTACGCGATCAGGGTCGCGTCGCGCCCCGGCCGTGCGACGCGGGAGGAGTGCAGGCCGAGCGGCTCGGTGGTCGTGTCGACCTCGGCCTTCTCGTAGTAGCGCCGCTTGGGCTCGAAGAAGATCACCGGGTCGTCGGACGCGATCGCCTGCTGGATCATCCAGTAGGCGTCGACCGGGTTGGAGCACGTGACGACCTTGAGGCCGACGGTGTGCGCGAAGTACGCCTCGGGCGACTCGCTGTGGTGCTCGACCGCGCCGATGCCTCCCCCGAACGGGATGCGGATGACCACCGGCATCGGGACGGCGCCCTTGGTGCGCCAGCGCATCCGCGCGACCTGGGTGACGATCTGGTCGAAGGCCGGGAAGACGAACCCGTCGAACTGGATCTCGCACACAGGGCGGTAGCCGCGCAGGGCCAGGCCGACCGCGGTGCCGACGATGCCCGACTCCGCCAGCGGCGTGTCGATGACGCGCGACTCGCCGAAGTCCTTCTGCAGGCCCTCGGTCACGCGGAACACGCCGCCGAGCTTGCCGATGTCCTCACCGGCCAGCAGGACCGTCGGGTCGTCCTCCATGGCCTTGCGCAGCCCGGCGTTGAGCGCCTTGGCCATGGTCATGCTGCGGACGGGACCGGGGGCGCCCTCGTCGCGGCCGCGGGACGCGGACCTGCTCGTGGGTCGCACGCTCGTGGTGCTCATCGGGCCTCCTCGAAGCTCGCGACGTACTCCTCGTGCCGGGCCAGCTGCTCCACCAGCTCGGGCGACTTCGTGGCGTAGACCCAGTCGAACGTCTCCGCCAGCGTCGGCTCGGGCAGCGACAGGCAGTCGCGGCGCAGGCGCGTGGCGAGCGCGTCGGACTCCTCGTCCACCGCGGCGAAGAAGGCCTCGTCCGCGGCGCCGGTGGCCTCGAGGTACGCCCGGACCCGGCTGATCGGGTCACGCTCGCGCCACTGCGCGAGCTCGTGGTCGAGGCGGTACTTCGTCGGGTCGTCCGAGGTGGTGTGCGCGCCCATGCGGTACGTGTACGCCTCGATGAACGTCGGGCCGTTGCCGGAGCGGGCCCGGTCCAGCGCGGCGGTCGTGACCGCGTGCACAGCCAGCGCGTCGTTGCCGTCGACGCGGACGCCCGGCATGCCGAAGCCGGAGGCCCGGCGGTAGAGCGGCGCCCGCGACTGGCGCTCGATGGGCTCCGAGATGGCCCACTGGTTGTTCTGGCAGAAGAAGACGACCGGGGCGTTGAACGAGGACGCGAAGACCAGGCCCTCGTTGATGTCGCCCTGGCTCGTGGCCCCGTCGCCGAAGAAGCACACCACGGCGGCGTCGCGCTCCGGGTCGCCGCTGCCGACGAGACCGTCGCGCTCCAGGCCCATCCCGTAGCCGGTCGCCTGCAGGCCCTGCGTGCCGATGATGATCGAGTAGAGGTGAACGCCCAGCCCGGCGATGTCCCAGGTGCCGGGGTCGATCCCGCGGAACATCGCCAGCAGCCGCAGCGGGTCGACCCCGCGCCCGATGGTGACGCCGTGCTCGCGGTAGGTCGGGAACGCGTAGTCCTGGCCGCGCATCGCGTGCACCGCGCCGATCTGCGCGGCCTCCTGGCCCAGCAGCGACGGCCACAGGCCGAGCTCGCCCTGGCGCTGCAGCGCGATGGCCTCGGCGTCCACGCGGCGCACACGGACCATGTCGGCGTAGAAGTCGCGGACCAGGGCGTCGTCGCCGGCGAAGGCGTAGTCGGGGTGGTCGACCCGCTCGCCGGTCGGCGTCAGCAGCTGCACCGCGTCCTCGAGGCCGCCCTCGGGCACCCCGTTCCGACCGTCGTCCACAGCGCTCCTCTCGTCGCCGGAGTGGGTCGCACCCGGCGGTTCGGGTCAACGTACTCCCGGCCCCCGGGGCGGGGGCAAAACAACTTGCGGTGCCTACTTCCTCCTCCGGGCACCCCTCCTGCGAAGGCGGCCCGGCACCTCAGAGGATGGTGCGCGACGACCGATGAGCCCGGGGCGGCGCGCGGGTCGGACAGACGTGGACCGCGACGCAGGAGGAGCGAGCATGAGCGAGCACGTGACCCAGCACGTCACCACGAGCCGGGGCGACGAGGTGGCGTACGACCGCCTCGGGGAGGGACCGTCGGTCGTCCTCGTGGCGGGGGCCGGGTCGCTGCGCGGCGAGGCCCCGGTCGTGGCGACCGCCGAGCTGGCTGCGGAGCAGGGCGTGAGCGTCGTCGTCCCCGACCGGCTCGGCCGCGGCGGGAGCCCTGCGGAGGGCAGCCTCGACCTCGACCGCGAGGTGGAGGCCCTGCGCGCCGTGATCGCGGCGGAAGGCGGCAGCGCCGTGCTGTGCGGGCACTCGTCGGGCTGCTCGATCAGCCTGTACGCCCTCGCGGCCGGCCTGCCCGTCGCCGGTCTGGTGCTGTGGGAGGCGCCGCTCGCCGCACCCGCCGCGCACGTCGACGCGTGGGTCGGCGGGCTCGAGCAGCGGATCGACGCGGGCGAGCTCGAGGCCGCGCAGGAGTGGTACATGCGCGACATGCCGCCGGAGTGGCTGGCCGGCGCCAAGGCCTCGCCGGCCTGGCCCGCCATCTACGCGGGCGTCGTGAGCCTGCGCGCCGACGGCCAGTCGCTGCGCTGGACGACCGGGCAGCTGGAGTCGGGCGCGCTGCGTGACGCGGTGGACGTCCCGGTGCTGGCCGTCTACGGGTCGTCCACGCAGCACGTGATGGTGCAGGCGGCGAACCGCGTGCGCAGCGTGCTCCCGCAGACCGAGGTCCGCGAGGTCGCCGGCGCGAACCACGTGTGGGACCCGGCGGCCTTCGCCCCCGTGCTCGCGACGTTCACGCGGGCCTGCCTGCCGGGCTGATCGGTCCGCCCCGGAGCAGCACGCCCGGTGCCGGCGCCTTGACGGCGCTCAGTTCGTCCCGAACTCGCCCAGCGCGAAGTCGGTGTCACAGCTGACGGTGATCGACGAGATCGACGACGACCCCTGGGCGTAGAAGCCGTAGAACTGCGCACCGCTGTCGCCGTAGACCTGCAGCGGACCCGAGGACGCGCCCGACGACTCGGTCGCCATCAGGTTGAAGGTCTCGAACTCGTCGGGCTCGGCGTAGAAGTAGAAGGCCTTCGTGCCGGCGGGCAGCTGCAGGGTGACGGTCGAGAAGGCCCCGGGGTTGTCGCGCACGACGTACACCACGCCGTCGTAGCCGTGGCTCCAGGTCGCCCAGTCCGGACCGACCTGATAGCAGTCCAGAGCGCTGGACAGCGTGATGGTGCGCGGTCCCTCCACGGAGGTCGGGCTCGTCCCGGGCTCGCAGCTGTCGTCCGGATAGGGGTGGAGGGAGAACGACCCCAGGCTCGACGGGGGCGCGCCGGTGCCGTTGGCGTCGGTGAACCGGATGCCCTCCGTGAGCGGCGCGAGCGCCTTGAGCAACCGGCCGGCGTTCGGCGTGCCCAGGCCTGTCGCCATGTCGTAGCCCTTGCGGGCCGAGTAGCTCTTGTGGTGGGAGCGGGTCCAGTCGTTGTTCCCCGACCTGACGTCGTGGAAGGGCGCCTTCTTCGAGGTCGCCGCGGCGCTGTAGAGGACGGGGTTGAGGAAGCCGAGGCGAGCGGTCGGGTCGTCGACGCTGGACAGGACGTCGGCGACCAGGGCCGCCCACAACGGGGTCGCCGCGCTGGTCCCGCCGAAGCCCTCCCACCTGCCGTCGACGTAGATGCCGTAGCCGTGGTTCGGATCTGCGCTCGCCGCGACGTCCGGGACCTGGCGGCAGTAGCCGGCCGAACCGCACGGGGCGCCGCTGCTGTCCTTGCCGATCACCCCGCGCCCGGACTGCCAGACCGGCATCGGCCAGAGCTCGGAGACCCCTCCGCCCGTGCTTCCCGACCGACGACCGTTCCACACCTTCTCCTTGGGTCCTTTGACCTTGGAGAGGGTGGTGCCTCCGACGCCGGTGACGTAGGGCTGCGACGCTGGGTCTTCGACGCTCAGGGACTTGTCACCGTCCCTCAACCTGTGGCAGCCCTCGGACCCTTCGTCGCCGGAGGAGGCGAGGACGCTGATCCCCTGCAGCGCGGCCTCCTGGAACAGCACGTTCTCGGTGGTGATGAAGCTGGGGTCGGTCTCCTCGACCCACGACTCGCAGGCCCCGTAGCTGATCGAGAGCACGTCGGCGCGGTTGTCGTCGACGATGCGGGCGTACTCGTCGACGGCGGCCGCAGGGTAGGAGTCGAGGTCCGAGTACTGCGTGTTGTAGACGAGCACGTCGGCCTCGGGAGCCAGGGCTATGGCGGTCTCGATGTCCAGGGTCGCCTCGCCGACGTTCTCGTCCGGCGCACCTGCGCCGACCTCGACCTGCTCGACCTTCGCGTGGGTGCCGTAGCACTTCTGGAAGGTGGCGACGTCCTTGGTCGACCAGTTGTCGAGCTCGAAGAGGCCGATCGTGCGCCCGGCCCCGCGGTGTCCTGCGGCGAGCAGGGCGTCCAGGCCGTACGCCTTCGCCAGCTTGTCGTAGGTGTACGCCTTGGCTTTCTTCGCGGACTTCACGGCCGCGGAGCAGGGCGAGGGCGCAGCCGTGGAGCGAGCGCGGCCGTTGAGGTGATCGGGGGCGACGAGGTTGTTCAGCCCGACCACGCCGTCGATCGCGGAGCGCAGCTGCGCCGGGACCTGCGGTGCCGAACGGTTGGCGAACACCGGGCGACCGTCCGCCAGACGGTAGGTGCCGAAAGACGTCTTGAACGCGCGGGCGACCTGCTCGGGGCTGCCCGTGGCGGACACGACCAGGCCGCCTCCCGTGGGCGGACCAGGGGTGAGCCGCTCGCTCCGCAGCCAGGCGGACACGGCCTCGACGTCCTCGGGCAGGGGCCCGAAGCGCGCGTGCACCTCCGCGGGGGTGAGGAAGTTCCGGAAGCTCGGCGAGCCGGGGCGGCCGAGCTCGCGCGCCAGGTCCCGCATCCCGGCCGGGTCGTGCGAGCGGAGGACGACGTCGACCGTCAGCGCAGGAGGGAGTCCGGCAGAGCCGCCCACCTCGGCACCCGTCGGCAGCACTGGAGCCCGACCGACGGGTGAGGAGCCGGCGGGCTGCGCCGTGGCGACCGTGGTCGTGGAGAGAATCCCGATCGCGGCAAGAGCAGCGACGGCGACGAGCGAGCGAAGATGGCGACGAGCGGGCACGTGAACGTCCTGGGATCCGGTCGCGCGACGCCCCCCGTCCGCGAGTCGCCCCAGTGTGAGAGCCGTCCTGAGAAACTGTCAATGGCCTCACGGTGTCGTCTCAGCCGACGCTGGAAGACCCTTCGCCTCGTGCACCTGGCAGGACGACGGAGCCGACGTCGATCGTGCGGCAGCACCCGTGGCCGTGCCCTGAGCCCGAGGGGAGGGCTCAGGGCACGGTCTCTTGGGGGGCGGGCAGCGTCAGAAGACGCTGTTCGGGTCGTAGTACTCGTCGATGTTGTCGCAGCCGATCCCGACGGCCTTGGTGAACGACTCCGGCGGGTAGTCCGACGGCTTCTTCACCCCGGTGGCGACGTCGACGGCGTACCCCAGGGCCTGCTCCGCCGCCAGCGACGGCGAGTTGAGCCCGGTGGAGATGTAGCGCCCGTCGCAGCCGCCCTGCTTGATCAGCGCGAGGGCCTCCTTCTGCCCGTCGGCCGACGCCGCGACGTAGACGTTCTTGTACTGCGGCTTCTGGATGACGTTGTACGCACCGAGCGCCATCGAGTCGTTCAGGCCGAGCACCAGGTCGGTGTCCGGGTTGGCCGCCAGCATGTTCTCCGCCGCGACCTGGCCCTTGTCCTGCTGGTAGTCACCCGACTGCTCGCTGGCGATCGTGAACTGCAGGCCGCCCTCCTTGAGCCCGTCGAGGAAGCCCTGGCGACGGTTCGGCCCGACGAACTCGTCGGTGGCCGGCCCGGTCAGGATGACCATCTTGATGCTCGACTTGCCCGCGTCCAGGAAGCGCTTGGCCGTGATCTTGCCCGACTCCCGCCCGATGGTGAGGTTGTCGGACGACACGCTGGTCATGCCCGTGTCGGGGACGCCGGTGTCGATGTAGATCACCGGGATCTTGGAGGCGATCTGGGTCATCATCTGGTACTGGCCCTTGACGCTGGTGGCGTTGACGATCATCACGTTCGCGCCCTGCGCCATCATGGCCTGCATCTGGTTGTACTGGATCGCCGGATCCTTGTTCGCCGACTGGAAGAGCAGCTTGAAGCCCTTCTCCTTGGCGATCTCCTCGGCCCGCACCTGCATGGCCGCGAAGTACGGCGCCTGCAGCTGCTGCTGCGCGAAGCCGACCGTCACCTGCTTGACGTCGGTCTGCACGCCCCCGGCCGGTCCCTGCGCCGGCTGCGACGACGGGTAGATCTGCCCGCAGGCGCTGACCGCCAGCAGCAGCGCCGTCCCCGCCGTGGCGGCCGCGACCCGCACGAGCCGCGTGCGCGGGGCCTTGTCCGTCCGTGCCCTCATCGGCCGCTCCCCTTCCCGACGCGCCGGCTCACTTGTCCGCCGGCTGCGTGCTGGTCCGGCGGCGCCGGCTGAACTGGACGGTCGCCAGCGTGACGGCCACGAGGATCAGGGCGCCGCGGAAGGCGTCCTGGAGGAACGTGGAGACGTTCAGCAGCGAGAGCAGGTTGGCGATCACGGCGAAGATGATCGTGCCGACGACGGCGCCGAACACCTTGCCGAACCCGCCCGACAGCCGGGCCCCGCCGATGACGACGGCCGCGATGGCCTCGAGCTCGAGCAGGTTGCCGGCGGTCGAGGTGCCGCTGGCGAAGCGGCCGAGGAACATCCAGCCGCCGAGCCCGACCAGCAGGCCCGCGAGGATGTAGACCGACCACAGCGTGGTCTTGACCGGGATGCCCGAGCTGCGGGCCGCCTCGATGTTGCTGCCGATCGCGTAGACCCGGCGGCCCCAGACGGTGCGGTAGAGCAGGAAGGCGATCAGCAGCACCATCAGGATCCAGATGATCGCCAGCACCGGGATGCCGAGGATCGTCGTCTGGCCGAAGGTCGCGTACGAGGAGGCGGCCTCCGGGTTGATCGGGATGCCGTTGCCGTACGCGTACACGAGGCCCCGGGCGAGGGCGAGCATGCCGAGGGTGACGATGAACGGCTCGAGGCCGCGGAAGGCGACGAGCCAGCCGTTCACCGCGCCGACGATGCCGCCGATGATCACCGCGACGACCAGCCCGAGGAAGACCGAGGGCCCGCCGAACAGACCGGCGGCGATCACCGCGGCCAGGCCGAGCGCCGAGCCCACGCTGATGTCGATGCCGCCGGTCAGCACGACGATCAGCTCACCGAGCACCACGACGCCGATGATCGACATCTGCAGGAGCAGGTTGGTCAGGTTGGTGCCGCCCCAGAAGATCGAGCCGCGGGTGATCGTCGCGACCAGCAGCAGCGCGACGAGGATGTAGAGGGCGTACTGGCTCTTGAGCCAGTCCACCACCGGGCTGCTCCGCTGAGCCTCCGGCTGGGCCGACGGGGCCGGGGCCGTCGCGGTT
>NZ_FOFA01000013.1 GCF_900110855.1 Microlunatus flavus | reverse complement strand
CGCGGCGGTGGAGCCCGCCTGCGCCGCGGACCGGGACGGCGACGGCTGGGTCAGTCGCAAGGTCGGCCCGAACGGCGTCGTCTGCGTGGCCTGGCAGCAAGTCAGCGTCGGCAAGCACCGCGCCGGCTCGCGATGCGACGTCCTCGTCACCGACCAGGTCCTGCAGTTCTGGATCGGCTCCGAGCTGCTCAAGACCGTGACCCGGACCAGCAGCGGGGAGGTGAGGAAGAAGCACGCCGCCGGCAGCCGCCCGCGGCCTAGAGTCTGATTCAGAGTGTCAAGGATCAACCGGTACTCAACCGTCAAGCCTCAAGCGGAACCAGACAGCCACCACTCCCGGTGCTCGCTCTCGCCTGATCCGTGACTCTCCGACGCCTCCTCGCCGAGACAGATCGGTCAGTCGCCTGCTGCGGACCCCGTCTCGCCGAGGCTGTCGGCGAGGTGGTCACGCCACGAGCGGGTGGGTCTCCACCCCAGCAGCCGGTGGGCCTTGTCGAGGGCATAGCCGCCCGCGTCTCGGCGCGCGACATGTCGGACGTCCACCTCGGGGAAGTGCTCGGCCAGAGCGACCCGGATGTCACGTCCACCGATGTTGTCGGCCGCCGCAGCGACCACCGCCTCGTGGCCGGGCGTCTCCGACTCGACGGCGAGGACCACCAGCTCCGCCAGGTCGTCGACGTCCAGGTAGGACCAGAAGACCGGCGTCGTCAGACCGGGGTCGGCCAGGAACGCTCCGAGGTTGGATCCGTACGTCTCCGGCGTCAGGACCCACGTCGCGCGGATCGACACGGCGGTCAGGGCCGACCGGCGGCAGGCCGCCTCGCACAGCTGCTCGCCGAACAGCTTCGACAGCGCGTACGGGTCCACCGGCGCGTTCGGGTGGTCCTCGTCGATCGGGTAGCTCGCCGGTCGGACCTGCCCGGCCGACCAGGTGTAGCCGGTGACGCTGTCGCTCGACAGGTTCACCAGGCGTCGCACCCCGAACCGGACGCAGGCCTCGACCACGTTGAACGTCCCCGTGACGTTGGTGGCGAAGACCTCGTGGGCGGGATTCCTCGTCGGCTCCGGGATGCCGGCCGTGTGCACCACGGCCTCGACGCCGCTGATCACCGCGAACATGTCGCCGGCGTCGGTGACGTCGGCCTGCACGTAGGCCGGGCCGTCGTAGTCCGGGCGGGCGAGGTCGACCCCGATGACCTCGTGCCCACGCTCGGCCAGGGCGCGGCGTGCGGCCCGGCCGACCTTGCCGTGCACCCCGGTGACCAGGACCCTCACGCCAGCAGGCTCTCGGACAGCACGTCCTCCAGCGGCGACACGCCGAGCCCGGGCCGGTCGGGCAGCGCGAGCCGCCCGTCGACGACGGAGGAGATCCCGAACTCGTCCCCACCGGACTGCGTCCGCAGGACCGTGTCGAGGTGCACCGGGTACTCGAGCAGGTCGACGCCCGGCGCCGAGGCGGCGACCTGGAGCACGGCCGCGAGCCCGACGAGGCCGGCGTGGTAGTGCAGCACCGCACGGGCTCCGAACCCCGCCGCCAGACCCGCGATCTGGAGCGCCTCGGCGATGCCGCCCGAGATGCACGGGTCCGGCTGGACGACCGAGATCTCGCGCGCGGTGAGCGCCGCGAGTGCCTCCTCGGTGCTGAACAGGTGCTCGCCGGCCGCGATCGGCACGCGGGAGCGCGAGGCCGCGGCGGCCATGGCCGTGTGACGGCTCTGCAGCAGAGGCTCCTCGAGCCAGCGCACGTCGAGCTCCGCCATCCGGTCGGTGAGCCTGGCCGTGGTCGGCAGGTCGAGGGACTCGCTCGCGTCGACCATGATCTCGATGTCGCGCCCGAGGAGGCTGCGGAGGTCGGCGAGCACGTCGACGGCCCGGTCGGGCGCGGGTCCGGTCCGCAGCTTCACGTGGCGGACGCCCCGCTCGAGCATCGGGCTCAGCCGCTCGAGGTGGAAGGCCGCGTCGTGGTCGTCGAGGAACGGGCTGCTGCCCGCGTAGACCGGGATGCTGTCGCGGACCCGGCCCAGGATGGCCGAGACGGAACGTCCCGCCTGCTGGCCCACGAGGTCCCACAGCGCGATCTCGACCGCGCTGCGGGCCTGGGCGCTGGCCCAGCTCTCCCCCAGCTCACGACGGGTGGCACGGCGCAGCTCGTCGACGAGCGGCGCGACCGCGGTCAGCTCACGGCCGACGAGCCGCGGCGCGAAGGCGTCGCGGACGACGGCGGCGTGCACGGCCGGGTAGGAGACCCCGAAGCAGTCGCAGCTCTCGCCGTGGCCGACCAGCCCGTCGTCGGTCTCGATCCGGACGACGAAGAACGTCATCGGGCCGTTCGCCGACCGGCAGCGCAGGGGTAGCGGGGTGACGCGGGTGATCTTCATCGGGGGGTGTCCTCAGGGTCGTGGTCGGCGCGTGCCTCGAGGTCGGCGTCGTCGTGGGGTCCGGCCTGCACGACCAGGGCCCGTGCGGGCCAGCGACCGGGGATCCGCCACCGGTGGTCGAGCTGCTCGGGGACGTACAGGGAGTCGCCGGTCTTGAGCGCGTGGGTGCCCTCGTCGGCCAGGTCGACGAGGAGGCTGCCCGAGAGGACGTGGATGAACTCGGCCACCGCGTGGCGCCAGTACCGGTCCTCGTACCGCTCGGAGGTGACATGGAACTCGAGCGCGTTGAGGCTCCTCGCCCCGCGGACGAGGGGTCGCGTCCACCCCATCTCGTGCGTGCTCACGAAGGGGTCGTCGGCCCGCACGATCGAGACCGACGATCCCGAGGCCGCCGCCTGGGCGCTCGCCGTCAGCACCGCGATGGTGGTGCCGAGCGCGCCGGCGATGCGCTGGAGCGACTGCATGCTCGGCTGGGCCTTGCTGCGCTCGACCTGGCTGAGGAACGGGTTCGACAGACCGGCGCGCTCGGCGAGCTGGACCAGCGTCAGACCCTGCACCTGACGCATCGTCCGGATGGCCTGGCCCAGGTCCTGCTCCCCGGCGCCCGCGCCGGTCACGCGGCGGGCTCCAGGGTCGAGACCAGCGACCGGGTCGGAGCGTCCGCCGGGGCCGAACCGCGGTACATCCCCGCCACCGCACGTTCCGCGAGCCCGACCAGCGCGAACACCGCGAAGGACAGCACCGTCACGATCACCACCTCGGTCCACAGCAGGTCGTAGCGGGCCGACGTCATGGACAAGATCATGTCGTAGCCGAGGCCCTGCCCCGTGGCGAGCCACTCGGCCAGCAGGGCGCCGGTGAAGGCGAGCGGAGCGGCGACGCGCAGGCTCGACACCAGTGCCGACAGCGCGACGGGAGCCTGCACGGTGACGAACAGGCGCCAGCGGCCCGCGGCGTACGCGGCCATGAGGTCGGCCGAGTCCTTCGGGATCCGCCGCAGCGCGGCCAGCACCCCGACGAGGGTCGGGAAGAAGGTCACGAGGCCGCCGATGACGGCCACGCTGGCGCTGCCCCGACCCGCCACGAGGACGAGCAGCGGAGCCATCGCGACCATCGGGATCGCCCGCAGCGCCAGCACGGCACTCATCAGCGCGTTGCGGGCGACCGGTGAGAGGGCGAACGCCGAGGCCACCACGAGGGCGGCGACGACGCCGGTGAGCAGTCCCAGCACGGCGTCCCCGAGGGTCGTGAGCGACAGGGCCAGCAGGTGGTCGCGTGGATCCGCTCGCCCTGCCGGAGGGGCGGCGAGGAGGAAGTGGAGCACGTCGAGCGGCGAGCGTCCGATGAAGGGCGAGACGCCGGTGCTCGCGAGGAACGCGAACCAGACCCCGACGATCGCCGCGACGCCGATCACCAGCCCGACGGCACCGTGGACGGCCGAGGCCGCACGACCCCGGGCGGGCGTGACCGGGCCCGCCATGGCGGCGGCGGTCAGGTGCGTGGACCAGGGCAGCAGCAGCCGGGAGACCAGGCCGACGACCAGGAAGGCGAGGCCCGCCAGCGCGGCGCCCACGAGCGCGACCGCCCAGGTGCGCTCGATCTGCATCGACTGCTGCGAGCTGATCATGAGGACACCGAGCCCGCTGTCGGCCCCGATGTACTCGCCGATGATGGCGCCCAGCAGCGCCGCCGGCGCGGCGACCTGCAGCCCGGCGAAGAGCGACGGGAGCGCGGCCATGGCCCGGACCTTGCGCACGACGGTCCAGCGGCCCCCACCGTGGGCCGTCACGAGGTCGACGCTGGCCTGGTCGGCCGCCCGCAGACCCGCGGTGGTGGCCACGAGCGTGGTGAAGAAGACCGACAGCCCGGCCAGCAGCACCCGGGACAGGTCGGCGGGGAAGACGATCGCGAGCACCGGACCGATCGCGACGATCGGCAGGCAGTAGGAGAAGACGCCGAGGTGCGTGATCGGCCGTCCGAGCGCGGGGACCACCAGGGCGACGACGCCCAGGACGATCGCCGCCAGGTTGCCGTAGATGTAGCCCTGCACGGCCGCCGACACCGTCACCTCGGCGTTGACGAGGTACAGCCCGGCGCCGTCGCGCCCGAGCTGGCGCACGATCTCCACAGGACCCGGGACGGTTCCGCCCGCGTGCAGCACCGTCGCCGACAGCAGCTGCCACGCCACCAGCAGGGCGACCGTGCCGACGGCACCGACCACGCGCGCATCTCGCCAGCGCGTCACGGCATCGAGCTCAGCGCGGCGTCGGTGGTCTCGGGCGCGGCGGGCGCTGTGTGCTGCCCCTCGGTGGTGTCCCCCTGCCCGTCGCCGCCGAGCAGCGTGCGGACGTACGCCGACCACGGTGAGCCTTCGGGATGGAGCTCGTTCGTGAGCTGGTGGCCACCGGCCGCCCACCAGAAGTCCGTCCCGCGCCCGCGCTGGACACCGCGCCGCGTGTGGTGGTCGACGTGGAGGTCCTGGACCTCGACGCTCCGCTCACCGGAGTCGATCTGCGTGCTGGCCCAGAAGGCCAGCTCCATCGTGCTCCGGTCCTTGGGCGCGGAGGCGAGCAGCTTGACCGCGTGCGCGGAGTACATCCACCGCTCCAGGTCGGTGGTCTGGCGGACGCGTTGCTCGTTCATCGCGTGGAGCAGCGCGGGCGCGTGCGGCAGGCCCTCCCCCACGTCCTCGACGGCGATGATCTCGAGCCGGCGCCACAGCAGCTCCTCGGTCTGCACACCGGTGCGGAAGAGCTCGTACGCGGCGAGCGCCGCCTCCTCCACCAGTCCGCGGCGGATCGACTTCTGCAGCACCGAGCGGACCTCGTCCACGCGGAGGCCGCCGACGGTGACCGCGCGGCTCCAGACGTCCTCGTGCTGGTCGGGCTGGGGCATGGACCTTCCTCCTTGTGTCAGAAGCGGGCCGCTCGCGTCGGTCCCTCCGGTGGTGCGGCAGATGGAGCGCTCAGCGGGCGGCGTGGATCTCCTGCAGCACGCTCATGTCGAACAGGTCGGTGCTGGCGGTGATGCCGCCCGCGGCCAACGTCCGGACCGACTCGGCGATCAAGGCCTCGCTCATGGTGAACAGCCCGTTGGCCTTCGTCTCGTCGGTGATCATCAGGTCGTTGGACGCCTTGCAGGACGCCGTCTGTGCGTCGAGGTCCAGACCGTTGTCCTTGCCGTACGTCTCGACCGCGAGCTTCGCGCCGAGCGCCGGGTCGTCGATGGCGTCCTGCCACCCCTTGAGGTCCGCCTTCATGAAGGCCACGACCTGGGCCCGCTTGGCCGGGTCGCTCAGGCTGTCCACCCGGACCGTGTACGTCCCGGTCGGGAGCAGGTAGCCGTGGTCGGCGAGGAGCATCACCGTGATGTCGTGGCCCTTCTGGCGCAGCTGCACGGCGTCGTCGTTGGAGTAGCCCCAGAAGCCGTCGACCTCGCCGGAGACCAGCGGCGTCAGGTCGTGCTGGACCGGGACCTGGGTGAACGTGCCTTTGTCGATCTTGCTGAGCGCGAGGAACGCGTCCCAGGCCACCTGGTTCACCGCCTGGATCCCGATCTTCTTGCCCGCCAGGTCGGCCGGCGACGTGATCGGCTTCGCCATCGAGATGATCGAGAACGGGCTCTTCTGGTAGCTGGCTCCGATGATCTTCAGCTGGGCGCCCGCCGCCACCGCGTTCGCGGTGAAGTCGGGCGAGCTCTGGGAGACCAGCGCCTTGCCGGACTCGGCCACGGCGTCCGTGGCGACGCTCGGGCCCCCGGCCAGGAGGTCCACCGCGAGGCCGGCATCGGAGTAGTAGCCCTTGCTGTCCGCCACGTACTCGCCGGCGAACTGGAAGTTCTTGATCCAGCTCAGCTGGTACGACAGCGCCGTCGTACCTCCCGAGGAGCTGGCAGCCGGCGCGGCGCTGGAGCTGCTCCCGCAGGCGGCCAGCAGCGGCGCCGACAGGGCCAGGCCGGCACCGGCGGACAGAAAAGCACGTCTGTGCATGGGACCTCCCGAGGTTCAACGTCCTGATCAACTCTTGATGCCATCAAGATTGCAGAACCACGTATCGCCCTCGTTCGCACGACGTTTCGATCAGATTTCGTCCTCGGTCGCTCATCCGAGCTTGAGCTGAGTGGCCTTCCCCGCTGCGGTCGGACGGCTCACCTCTAGACGCGACGAAGATCACCGCCCTCGATCCGTCTCCGGAAGCTCGATGCGAGGCAGCACCTCGGAGGGTCGCCAGAAGACTCAGCGATTGTCGGAACCATCCCGAGCGCGCCGTGGCTACCGTCGAGCGACTCTCCGCCTCACCCGGGAGGTGGAGGAACGTCGGGCCGAGCGCAGCTCGGTCCGGCAGGACCAGGAAGGACTGACCGGCATGGCATTCGTGACCACCGACGACGGCGCCGAGATCTACTACAAGGACTGGGGCCCCTCCGACGCGCAGCCCATCATGTTCCACCACGGCTGGCCGCTCTCCGCGGACGACTGGGACGCCCAGATGCTCTACTTCCTCGCGGAGGGCTACCGGGTCGTCGCGAGCGACCGGCGAGGCCACGGACGGTCGTCCCAGATCGGCACCGGCCACGACATGGACCACTACGCCAGCGACGCCGACGCCGTGGTCCGGCACCTCGACCTGCACGACGCCATCCACATCGGTCACTCGACCGGTGGCGGGCAGGTCGCCCGCTACGTCGCCCGGTACGGAGAGCCGCAGGGCCGCGTGGCGAAGGCCGTCCTGGTGTCGTCGGTGCCCCCGCTGATGCTGCAGACCGAGAGCAACCCGGAGGGCACCCCCAAGGCGGTCTTCGACGGCTTCCGCAGCGGCCTGGCGGCCAACCGTGCCGAGTTCTACGTGGCCGTGGCCTCGGGGCCGTTCTACGGGTTCAACCGTCCCGGCGTCACCCTCTCTCAGCCGGTGGTCGACAACTGGTGGCGCCAGGGGATGATGGGCAGCGCGCAGGCTCACCACCTCGGCATCGCGGCGTTCTCCGAGACCGACCAGACCGCCGATCTGCAGGCCATCTCGGTCCCGGTCCTCGTCATGCAGGGCGACGACGACCAGGTGGTGCCCTACAAGGACGCCTCCCTCAAGCAGCACGAGCTCCTGAGCAACTCCACGCTCAAGATCTACGAGGGCTACCCGCACGGGATGCTGACGGTCCACGCCGACGTCATCAACCCCGACCTCCTCGCCTTCATCCAGCAGTAGCCCGCACCCGTCCGTGGCGGGCGGCACTCTTCGCCCGTCACGGACGTCCGGTGCAGGAGGGGCGCCCGTCCCCGTCGGCACGCGCCCTCGGCACCTGAGCCGGCCCTCAGCGCCTGCGGTCGGACGTGGCACTACGTCGGTCGTCTAAGCCGTCGACCTAACGATGACGTGCGCGCGCTGCCTAGCGTTCCTGGTGTCCCAGCGACCCGCGCCGAGCCCGGCTCGTCGCGCCTGGTGCCCACCTCGTCGAACGGCTGCGCCCATGAACCTCCACGTCCCCGCCCACGGCGTCCCGCTGGAGAGCCTCCCTGATCGCCCTCTGATCAGCGGGGCTCGGCGGGAGAGCGGTGAAGCTCGGATCGAGACGTCGTCGTCGACCCCCTCCGTCCCCCAGGTCGGCGGGGACCTCGACCTGGAAGGCGACACCGGCGCGGCCTACTCCGCACCAGGAGGCCGGCGGCCGGTGACCCTCCAGGACGTGGCCGACGGTCTGGCGAACGCGCTCCGACGCCCGGTGCTGATCAGCGACCGGACGCACCGCGCGCTGGCGACGAGCCAGCGGTACGCCGAGCCGGACGGCATGCGCCTGGTCGACCTGCTGCGCGGGCCGGCGCAGGCAGCGACGCGGCGCTACCTCGACCAGGCGGGAGTGGTCGGGTCGCGGCAGGCCGTACGGGTCGACCTCGAGCTCTTCGGCGTCGGCGAACGGCTCGCGGCACCCGTCCGGCACGGGGACCGGCCAGTGGCCACCGTGTGGCTGCCGACCACCGACCTGCCTGCGCTGACCTCGCTCGACTACTCCTCGATCGACGCCGCCGTGAGCATCACCCGCGACCTCCTGATGCCACCGGGACCGACCGACGACGCCACGGTGAGCAGGACCAGCGGTCTGCTCCACGAGAACCATGAGATCCGTCGACGAACGTTCGCGGGTGCGGTGGCGGAGGGCTGGCTGGCGCGCGGCGAGCAGACCGTCGTCTGGGCGCTCGACCTCGAGCCGAGCAGCCCCGTCCAACGGCTCGCCCTCGGCCGGCACTTCACCGGCACGCGCACACCGCGCCTGCGCTTCCTGCTCGAGCGCGACGAACACCTGCTCTTCGTCTCGACGCGGTGGCCGCGGAGCGCGGTCGACGAGGCGCTGCGCGACGAGGCGCATCGCCGCAGCCTGGTCGTCAGGGCCCTCGGGTCGGCTCAGCACGACGGCGTCGACGACGACCTCGCCGCCGCCGCCGGACAAGCCGTGGCGGCCGCCGCACTCGTGCGCCGGATACCCCACCGGCCCGGCACCGCCGACATCTCCGAGCTCGGCGTCTGGCTGATGCTCTCGTCGGTCGTCGCCGACCGGGCCCAGCTGGCCAGGTTCTCGCCCGCCGCGGACGTCCTCTGGTCGAGCGGAGACAGCCTGCAGCGGGAGACGGTGGAGACCTACCTGGACGTGCGCGGCCAGGCGAAGGACGCCTGCCAGCGGCTGCACGTCCACCGCACGACGCTCTACTACCGGCTCGACCACCTCCCCGAGGTCGTGCGGGACGCCCTTGCCGACGGCATGCAGCGCAGCGCGTTGCACCTGTGCCTCAAGCTCATCCGCCTCTGGGAGGCGACAGACCGTCTCTGACGGCGCTGGAGCGAGCTCCGGGCTGCCCGGTCCAGCTCCTCGCCAGGTGCGGCATCAGGCTGGTCGGGTTGTCTGTCCCGCGGCCCCGAACGGGTGGTCCGTGCTGGCCGCGCGTGGCGCTCAGGCGGGTACGTCGCTGACGCGCCACCCGTACCGGGTTCCTGTGGCACGCCGGAGCACGAGCGAGAGGGAGCCCTGGTCGAGGGAGACCTCGCTCAGGAACTGCCCGCCCCCGATGTCCTGGCACCCGGCCGGGTAGGCGTCCTCGCCGGCGGGGACCTGGGCGATCAGCGCGTTCCAGGCCTGGTCACTGGCAGCCTGGCGGTCGTTCAAGCTCGCCCGGTCGCGCTTCGCTGCGGCGTCGAGGACGACCTTCGCCGAGGCGTCGCAGGAGTAGGAGGTGATCTTGTCGGAAGGCCGGAGCTCACCGCTCAGAAGTCGGAAGGTGGTCTGGTGCTGCGTCTCCAGGCCTCCGGCACCGAGGTGGTCCGACCAGGACACGACCACACTGTCGCCGTCGACCTTCAGCGACGTCGTGGAGGTGCGGTCGCCGTAGAGCAGGAGCTTCTCCAGCTTGTAGGAGTGCAGCAGCGTGCCGCCGGCCCCGACGTCGAGGACGATGCCCGGCCAGCCCACCCCGCCCGCCGAGCACTGGTAGGTGACGAAGCCCTGCTTGTAGCCGAGGTGTCCCAGGTCGAGGTAGGCGGCAGCGGCGTCGCCGGCGATCCAGCCCTGTCCGGGCCCACCCTTGGTCGTCGTACCGGACTTCAGGCGTTGCGCCGGCACGTTCTGGCAGTAGGCGGGCACCTCGGCCGCCTTGAAGGTGGCGCGAGTGACACCGTCGGGGCGGACGAAGAGCGACACGTTGCGGGCGCTGTCCGGGGTCGTGCGTTCGCCCAGGTAGTTCATCGACTCGAAGAGCGGACCGACCAGCGCCAGGTAGATGGTGGCTCGGCCGACGATCTTGCCCGCCGTGGCGCCCGGGTTCTGCACCCCCCGTTCGAGCAGGTAGGTCGACAGGCGGCGGGCGGCACCGTCGTCGAGACCCTGGACGCACGACAGCAAGGCTTTGCCCCACGAGGAGTCGTCCTTGGCGGCCTGGATGTCGGTGCCGCAGGCGCCGACCAGGATCGCGGCGGCGAGCAGGCCGTCGGCCTTGTCCGAGAGGTCCTTGCCGACGAGGGTCGCCAGCAGCGACAGCAAGAACTGCGTGGTGTTCGGCGGCTTCATGACGAGCAGCTGCTGCGGTGCCCTCCGGCCCTCGTCCTCGGACAGCTCGAAGCTGTAGGTCTCGGTGCCCGCGACGAGCTTGTTGCTGCCGATGAGCGCCTCCATCGACTTGCCGAAGGTGTTGTCGAGGTGCGTCGCGTCGCTGACCGCGTCGCGCAGGTCCTCGGCGTCGGCGGTGGTGTTGTGGACGTCGTCGGCCTGGGACGTCACCTCGGCGACGAAACCGAAGCCGCGGTTCACCGTCGCCTTCACCTCGAGCTTGCGGTCGTCCTTGGCCGGTCCCGCGCAGATCAAGATGGGGTTGTTCCGCGACAGCTCGATGAACGAGACCGTGTCCACCCAGTCGGGACGCCGCTCGGTGAGCGGCTTCTGCAGCCCGGAGCGGCACGTGGGGGCCTCGGCACGGTCGCTGAAGATCTTGCCGACGTGGTAGTAGCCGCAGTCCCCGATCGCCTTGGCGCAGTCTCCGACGGCCGTCGTGAAGTCGGTCCATCGCGAGAGGTGGTGGACGACGGCGGAGACGCTGAGCCGGTCCGGGGCGATCGTGGACGGCACCGCGCGCCAGGTCTGGATGTCCGAGTCGAAGTAGGCCAAGGTCGCCGACGCTTCCGCCGGCACCGGGTTCACGTAGCGACGGGTGATCCGGATCCCGTCGGAGGGGATGCTGCCGGCCTCGATGTCGACCGGGGTCCCGAGCGCCAGCGAGAGGTCGGGCCACGACTCGAGCTCGTGTCTGACCTCAGGGGTCACGTCGACCGGAGTCACGCGCACCGGCTCGTTGCTGCCGAGTGGTTCCACCGTTGTCCGCTCCACGGCCGCCCTCGACGACGACGGGGCTGCGGGCGCTGGCGGGTCTGCGGAGCAGGCGGCGCCAGCGAGCAGCAGCAGGACGAGCAGACCTCCGGTTCGGCGCGCGAACCCACTTCTCCCAGACATCCCGGCCCCCCGCCGTGTCGGTCCTGAGCAGGAGAAGTAGAGCACGAGGGAGCTCCGGGCGTGGGCGATGCGGAACGAGAAGGCGGCGCAGTGAGATGCGCACTCCCAAGGCCTCCTCCGGCGCAAGCCCCACGCGGTGCGGTCGATCGGGTCGACGACGCCCTGCCACGATCGCGACCCGAGGCGCGAGCGCGACGTCGGAGGGCTGCAGCTGGGCGCTCCACCGACAGCGGCGTCGGCGTCGGCGGGGCGATGGGAGGCCTTACTCGTCGCCCAGCAGGTCGACGCGAGCTGTGAGCTCCGAGGCCAGGTTGTGCGCATCCTCTTTGTTCTGCACCGACACCGCGAGCGCCACGAACACGACGTTGCCGCGCTGGGCCAGCAGGTACGACCCACGCTTGCCGTCGCCGTAGACCTCCCAGCGCGGAGACCGGGTCCGACCGTCCAGCAGGCGACCTTCCATGACCTGCTGCTGCTCGCTCCCCGTGAAGCACCCGGACTGCTCCCGCGAGCGCTGCAGCTTCTGGTACCGCGCCTTGGCGGCGTCGGGCGTGGCGAACCGGTCGGCCCAGACGTGCAGGGAGTTCCCCGCCACCAGCCCGGTCGCCGGATCGACCCCCATCGACCCGCCCCCGGTGGACAGGCCCTCGGCGTCCGCCCCGGCCACGCTGACCAAATCCGCGAGGCACGTGCCCATGAAGCCCATCTCGCCGAGGTAGTCACCACCGCCGCGTCCCGTCAGATCACCCTCGCCGATCGCGACCCCGCCGACCCTCGTGCCGCTCGGCAACAGCGAGTCGAACTGCGTGGCCGTGACCGTCGGCTCCTGCCCGAGGGCGGTCACCACGCCGAAGACCGCCGCGACGAGGACGGCGAGGGCGACGGCAGCGACGACGAGGAGGCGACGCCGCCTGCCCGGCCCAGCAGGACGACGGCCGACGGGCGACGCCTGCTCCCCCACCGTCCACCCGCCGTTCGGGGACACCGGCGACGGAGCTTGCGGGTTCGACGAGTCCGGACGGGCGCGGTCACCCTCGTGCGGCACGGCCGCCGCAGCACGCCGGGCCGGGTCCCAAGCGCCCTGGGGTGCAGCGGCTGGCTGCCCCGACCTGGTGTAGAACACCCACCCAGGCGGCGCAGCTCCCCAGTGCTCAGCCGGGTGCCAGCCCTCCGGAGGAACGTATCCGGCGGGCATCTGCGGCCATCCGGGCGGCGCGTGGAACTCGAGCGACACGAAGAACCCTCCTGCGCGTGAAGCTGGTCCGACCGGCACCCCCTGCGCCGCCAGCCACCCCACGTCACCGGGAAGATAGCCCAACATCATTCCGTCGGGGCCGATTCCGTCGAGAGCGCCCCGGCGCCGGCTCCTGGACGAGCTGACGGGTTCCACAGCGGTAGGTCCAGGCCGGCAACCCCTTCCCGGGGGCGGGGAGATCCGGCCCCTGAGCAGAGGGACGCTCGAGGCGCGCGCCAGGCCGGCCTGAGGGCGCCAGCAGAGTCGTTCTGCTGGCGTGCCGCGTCCCACTAGGGCTGCTTCACGGCCGCTGCGCGGAACCGTCGGGCCAGGCCGTCAACCCTGCCGCCGGGGAACGCGGCGAACACGCTGTGCAGGAACATGCAGTACGCGAGGTCACCGCGAGCCTCCAGCTCGAACTCCTCGTACTCGCCCGCGAGGGTCTCGTACTCGGCCACGACCTCATCCCAGAGGGCGTCCCTCTCGGGGCCAGGCGCCGGATAGACGGAGGCGTCCATCCGGGCGGCGTCGACGGCTGACGAGCGCGGGCCCGCCACCTCCGCGATCCCGCGGAACTGGCAACGGTGCAAGCAGGGCTGGCACTCCGGGTAGGGCGCGAGCTCGGACCACACCTGTGGGGTCTCGTGGGCGAAGCGCTCGAACCGGTCGCGGACCACGTCACGCCCGGGCAGCGGGTCCTCCTTGACCCCCCGCGCATCCGCGGCGACCTGCCGGGCGTTGGGAACGGTAACCAGTCCCGCCTGGCCGCCCAGACCCCGGTGCGTGACGAAGGCGGTCATCGGGTCGAGCGCCCGGGCGAAGGTCTGCTGGTCCTCGCTCAGGTTCATGGTGGCCGCGATGGCGTCACGGTCGTCGCTGGACGGGAGGTGGTGCATGATCTTGAGCGCGGTGTTCTTGTGGGCGTCCTCGATCAGCTTGGCCGGCACCTGCTCGACGATGACGAGCCCCTCGCCGTACTTGCGGTTCTCGGCCAGCGTGTTCGCGAACTGCTCCGCCGCCCTGCCCGACTGGTCGCCGTCCTCGCCGACGGGCCGCGGCCGGCGGAGCAGCCGGTGCGCCTCCTCGATGACCGTCAGGTGCGCCAGGTCGCTCGTCGTGCGGCTCGCCTTGTAGTAGGCCGTCAACGAGTTGAGCAGGAAGGCGATCACCAGCGCCTGCTCGCGGTCGTCGTCGCCCACGGCCGCGAGCTCGAGGACCACCGGTCGGCTGAGCAGCACGTCCCACGGGAAGGAGGAGGCGGCGTCGAGGGTCCGCCCGCACGACCCGTTCAGCAGCGACTCGGCGCGCAGGCGGGACGCGGCGCTGATGTTGGAGCGGACCTCGCCGGCGTACCGGTCGATGTCGGGCAGCGTGGCGAAGACGTCGGAGAGGTCGCGCAGGCGGGGCCACCGGCCCACGTGCCGCGGTCCGGCGACCTCGTCGGTCGAGATGCCCGCCCGCTCGTACATCAGCTTGAGCGCCTTCCGGTAGAGGAAGGGCAGGGGCCCGGTGAGACCGAAGGCGGCGTCGAAGCAGGCCACCAGGCTCGCGGCATGGGTGCCGACCCGGACGCCCGGTGGCGCCTCGAACGGGTTGAGCCGGAAGGGGGCGAGGCTCTCGTCGCCGACCGTGAGGACGAGCATCGACGCGAAGCCCGGCCGCCCCAGCAGCCAGCGGTAGTCGTCGCGGTCAGCGTTCACGGGCTCGATCACGAGGAAGGGCTTGTGGTGCTCGACCCAGAGCTGCTCCAGCAGGTTGAGCACGCTGCTCGTCTTGCCCGAGCCGGTGCTGCCCACGACGAGCGCGTGCGAGGTCAGCGAGGCCAGTGGCACACGGACCGGTTGACCGTCCCCCTCCTGGTGGCCGAGCAGCAGACCGTCCGAAGAAGCGACGCCGGGCCCAGCCGAGCGAGGCCGCACCACCCGGAACCCGGGCAGGGTCCCGTCGAGCGCGTACGGCAGCCGCAGGGCGCTGGTCGCCTCCCGCAGGTCGACGACGCGGCCGAGCGGCTGCAGCTCCGCGATCTGGTTCATGGCCGGAGGCGGGCCCGCCGGCGGCTCCTGCCAGCGGTGGTGCCCGAGGGTGCTCAGGTTGTGGAGGACGACCTTCGCGTCGGCGCCACTTGTCGGCCTGATCACCTCCAGCGGCGACCCGGCGAGCTGGGCCGTACGGAATCCGCCGCTGGAGCTCTCCGCGGCTCCGAGCACCTCGCTGACGACGGCGAGCAGGTCTGCGGGCACGGGACCGGCCGAGGCCACGGTGAGCCGCAGGTCGTAGCCCTGGTCGCGGTAGCGCTGGCTGGCGTCGTCGAACAGGGTGGCGGCCGTGAGTGCACCGGGGTCGGGCCCGAGCGGGACCGACTCGGTGAAGATGCCGACGCCGGGACGTTCACCCGGCTGGCAGAGCCGCCGGTACTCGGCCGCGTACCAGGTGACGAGGGAGGAGAAGTTCGGCGGCAGCGAGGTCGCCTCGAGGCCCACGCTGAGCATGGTGGTCGCCGGGAGCTCGGCCAGCACCCGCAGGAGCGCGTCCCAGCTCGCGGCCGGCGCCTCCCGCAGCCACGGGACGGAGGTGAAGAACGGTCGTTTGAAGTCCGAGCGCTGGGCCTTCTCCACGATCCAACGCTTGCGGAGCTCGGCGAGCCCGGAGGACACCTCACTCGGGTCGCGCACGGCGGCGAGCTCGCCGGAGGTCAGGGCGCGTCCGCGGACGTGCCGTGGCAGGTCGAGCATCCGCGCGCGGGCGCTGGCCGCCTGCTGCAGCACCGACTCCCGGGTGCCTGACCGGGTCCGGCCGAGCACGTACAGCCGCACGGTGGGTTCGACACGGCGGGAGATCCATCGGAACTCGCAGGCGCCCAGCCCGCCGAGCTGCGCGGCGAGATAGCTGCGGTCGGCGTCGAGGAGGGTCTGCTGAGCGGCGCCCCGGTCCATGCGGCGGAACTCGTTCAGCTGGGACAGGTCGGTCGCGGCGGTGATCTCGACGCCGACCCACGCCCACCAGGTCTGCGCCGAGCCGTCGACGGCGACGCCGTCCTCGAGCAGGGGGCTGCTCACCCCCGACGCCCGTACGGCGGCGCCGACCCCGGGTAGCCGCCGGGCCCGTTCGGGGTGCGCGGCGCGGCCGGCCAGGAGGCGGCGGCCCTGTTGACGTCCTCCTGCGAGATCGCTGCCTCCACACCGTCCCGAACCGCGTTGTGGACGGTCTCCCGCAGCGCGCGGGCAGACTCGGCCTGCAGCAGGTAGGAGAGCAGCGTGCCTCCTCCCGCCCACCGGGTCCGGAGCTGCCGGAACCACTCCGCGTAGAGCCGGGTCACCCGTTGCTCACGCCACATCGACCAGCCGAGGTAGAGGCCGTCGCCGTACGGCAGGACGCTGATGTAGACGAAGTACGGGTCGCTCGACACAACCAGATAGCTGCCGTAGGTCTGGGTCGGGCCGTCGAGCAGGATGCGCGTCGGTCCGACCGCTGCGGGCACCCTGCGCTGGCGCAGCGCGTGGGCGATCGCTTCGTACGCCGAGTCCTGGTTCAGAGCCCGCCGGTCGAGCAGCAGCTGCCACTCCGACATGGCCTGCTGGGTCCATCCCGAGAAGGCGGCGATCAGCAGGGCGATCGCCACGACCAGGTAGAGCACGAACAGGAAGACGCCCAGCCCGGCGACAGCGCCGCTGGGGTTGACGAGGCCAAGGAGCCCCTGGCCAGTGGCGACGGCGGCGAGAAGGATCACGACGACGCCGATCACGTAGGACACGACGGCGAGGACGACCTGGGTGATCAGCACGCCCTTGAGGTGGTGCCAGATCAGCTGGCCGCTGACGACGTTGGCGAAGGACGTCTCCACGTCATCGCTGCGGGTGAACAACAGCCGGTTGCCGATGTAGGTCTGGTTCTGGCGGACCTGACCCTCGGCCGCGAAGGTGTCGCTCTGCGTGACCGGCGCGGGCGAGGCCGGGGGCGGGGGCGCACCGTGAGCAGAGGTGTCGGCCCCGCAGTCGGGGCAGTGCTTGTCGCCGGGAAGTGCGGCTCGGTGGTCGCAGCGGGCAGAGGTCTCGCTCAAGACAAGGCTCCAGATCAGCTTGGGGGTGGACGAAGAGAGCGGCGTACGGCTCAGATCTCGACGTGCTCGCGGTGCGCGAGCCCGTAGGTCTCGGCGATCGAGTTCCACCGCTTGACGAAGTCCTTCTTGGCCTGGGTGGCCTCGCCGGACAGGTCGTCGGCCCTGCTGTAGGACGACGAGCTCTGCAGCGTCGTCGAGGTGCAGTCGCCCGCCACCTCGTCGTAGGCGTTGCGGTACTCCGTGTCGGCCTCGGCCGACGTGGTCCAGGCGTCGTCGAGGTCCTGCCGCAGGCGATCGCCTTCAGGAAGCGAGTCGAGCGCCAGGTCCTCGAGCTGCGTGGCCAGCTCCTGGCGCTCCGTCGCCCCGTCCGACAGGGTGGCCGCGTCATCCTCGTCCGCGCTGCACGCCTGGAGGTGGGACACCGCTCTGGAGACCTTGATCCGCGTGACCGCGGACTGAGTGAGGAGCCCGTCGAGGGCGGTGGCCTCGTCCTCGCCCGGGTCTGCGGATTCCGTCGGCGACGGTTCGTCGGGGGGCGACGTCTCGGGAGACGCCGAGGTCGGGCCGGGCGACGGAGCCGGGCCCCAGCCGATGATCCGGCCCCAGTCGACGCGAGCCCCGAGGAGCACGCCGAGGAGCCCGACGACGAGGACGGCCGCGATCACCACCGCCCACCGAGCGCCACGGCGGGGTTCCGCGCCCTTCGCCTCGGGAGCGTCGGCCCCACCACGGTCGACAGGGGCCAGCGGCACGTCCCAGCCGCCGTCGGACGGCATGTCTGCATGGGGCTGGTGCGGCGGAGTGGCCGTCGCCGGGATGAACCGCGCGCCGCTCGGCGGTGGGTAGTCCGCGGGCGTGGGCTCCCGCCGCCCGTACGGCGACTGCGGGCGCCCGACGACCGGCTGGCCCGGTGCAGGCGGGCTGGGCGGTCCAGCAGGAGGGTCGGGGCGCCAGAGCGCTGGACGGATGCTCGTGGCGTCGAGGTCGTCAGCCGGACCGCTGCCGAATAGCTCCCGCGGCGGCGGACCGGCAGCGGGCGACTCGGGTGCCGGCGGTGGTCCGCTGGACGCGGCGCCGCTCAGCTGGTCCGGACGGACGTCCGCCCCGCAGTTCGGGCAGAAGCGCCCGTGCGGGCGCGTCTCAGCTCCGCAGACGGTGCAGTAGCGCGGCACAGGCCCCCCGACCTCGACGACGTGGCGCTAGAGCCTCGCCTCGACCTTTTACTCAGTGCGCGGTCATCCTTGCGCATCCGGGCAGCGCGCGAGGCAGATTCCTGAGAGCGAGCCCAATCAATCGGCGGCTGACCGTCGCAGCGATCGCGACCGGCGCGGACGCCTGACGTCCTACGGCTGGTCGGACGACGGGGTGATGAGACCGTAGGCCTCGGGCAGGTCGCTGACGAAGCCCTGGTGGTTCGGCTCGACGACGTCGCGGATCGCCGACGAGAGCGCCGCCGACTCCGCTCGGTCGAGATCCTTCAGCCGTGCGCCTACCAGCTCCGCCATCGCCACGGCGAGGTCTGGGTCCAGGAGCTCCTCGTCCGTGAACTCGAGGAAGATGCTGATGTCGACCAAGATCTGCGCGAACGTCTCTCTCACTCGGGCACCACTATCACTGTCATGTTGCTGGCACCGACCCTCGCGAAGAGGCGCGTCGCTCGGTCGGCTTCCTTTCGAGTGGGCACCTCCCAGCGAACGTCCATCCCGTTCTGCTCTGCGGCACGCGACTGACGGCGGATCTGGTTCTCCGTCTTCTTCGAACTGTAGATCGACAGCTTCCGATCGATCATGGTGCCCTCGTCGACCCCGTCGAAGCGGACGCGCCCGGCCTTGCCGTTCTCGCGGGTGTACTCGAGTGCAGGCGCCTCTGACCTCCCCCGCTCCACGCTCGAGCGGGCCCCTTCAGCGTGACTCTGGTAGGTGAACGCCCTCTCCGACATCCCTCGCTGAGGTCTTGCCCTCAGATCACCGCCCTCGGTGACCCATGACACCGGCGGCTCCGTGGGCGCGACGTCATTCGCTCCGAGCTCTGACCCATCCGTGCCCTGCTCAAGCGCAGCAGAACCCTGTTCGAGCGCCCCTTCGCTGCCCTGCGTGGTCGCCTCATCGGCCTCGTCCCCGCTGTCCACCCCCTCACCCTGAGTCGCGTCCTGCGGAGCCGGCGATCCCGCCTTCCGGTCTTGCGCTAGGCCAGACGAGTCGGCCTGCTCGGCGCTCGAGACCTCCTGCGCTCCGGTCCCCACGCCCTGCACGTCCTGCGTCGCTTCGGAGCGGGCGTCACCTGGGTCGTCTGCAGCCTGGGAGGACAGCTGGCTCTCACCAGGTCTCCGAGGCGCTTCCTCGCGCGGCTGCTCCGTCACCCGATCGGTCGACGGGTCCGTCTGGAGATCGGCCGGCTCGCGGAGTGCGGCAGACTCGTCGGGCGTAAGCAACGATTCATCAACGTGTTGCAGCGGATCCTCTAGCTGAACCAGCGGCGACTCGTCCGGCCGCACCAGCGGCGACTCGTCCGGCCGCACACGCTCCCGAAGCGGCTCAGGCCTCCCCAACGGGTTCCGCTGCTCCCCGGGCTCAGGGGACCCGACCGGCTCACTCGGCTGATCTGGCGCGCGCTGCTCAGACTGAGAGTGCTGAGGCTGCTCAGCAGGCTCACGCGGCTGGTCAGACTCGCGCTGCTGCGGCTCAGGCTGCTCGGCCGGCTCAGGCTGCTCGGCCGGCTCAGGCTCCTCGGCCCGCTCAGACTGCTCGGCCGGCTCACGCTGCTCGGCCGGCTCAGGCTGCTCGGCGGGCTGACGCTGCTCGGGCTGCTCGGGCTGCTCGGGCTGGTCCGCCGGCTCGGGCTGCTCGGCCGGCTCAGGCTGCTCGGCCCGCTCAGGCTGCTCGGCCGGCTCACGCTGCTCGGCCCGCTCAGGTTGCTCGGCCGGCTCAGGCTGCTCGGCCGGCTCACGCTGCTCCGCCGGCTCGGGCGGCTCCGCCGGCTCGGGCTGCTCTGCGGGCTCGCGCTGCTCCGCCGGCTCAGACTGCTCCGCCGGCTCGGGCTGCTCGGCCGGCTCAGACTGCTCCGCCCGCTCGGGCCGCTCCTCGTCGTACTCGCTCACCCCGGGCACCTCCTACCGAGGGAGGGTGTGCTGGCACGGCTGTCCTCAGTTCTTCGCGACGGGCTGACGCACTGACGTGGCGAAATTTAGCGACCGGCTTGTCGCCTATCCCCCGGGGACCCTGCGTCGATCACGCGGCAGAGCAAGGAACGTGGGTCCACTGAACCTTGGTCCTTCACGCTCGCACCCGTACGCAGCCGTTTCAGGACTCGACCGTGGCCATGCTGTCGGCGTCGTAGCGGTCGCCGGCGGCGGGAGCGAGCCCGTCAAGACGGGCGACCTGCTCGACCGTCAGCGCGGTCTCGTCGGCCCGGGCGTTCTCCTCCAAGCGGGCGATCCTGGTGGTGCCCGGGATGGGCACGACGTCGTCGCCCTTCGCCAGCAGCCAGGCCAGCGCGATCTGGGCCGGGGTCGCGGACGCCTCGCGGGCGATGCTCTCGACCTCCTCGACCAGGGCCAGGTTGGCCCGGAGGTTGTCGCCGGCGAACCGCGGGTTCGTGCGGCGCCAGTCGTCGGGGTCGAGCTCGTCCAGCGACCGGAACCGCCCGCCCAGGAAGCCGCGGCCCAGCGGGGAGTAGGGCACGAGCCCGATGCCCAGCTCGCGCAGCACCGGCAGGACCCTGTTCTCGGGGTCGCGCGACCACAGCGAGTACTCCGACTGCACCGCGGCGATCGGGTGGACGGCGTGGGCGCGGCGGATCGTCTCGGGGCCGACCTCGGACAGGCCGAGGTGGCGCACCTTGCCCTCGGCGACCAGCTCGCCGAGCGCCCCGACCGTCTCCTCGATCGGCGTGCCCGGGTCGACCCGGTGCTGGTGATAGAGATCGATGTGGTCGGTCTGCAGCCGGCGCAGCGATCCCTCGACGGCAAGGCGGACGTTGGCCGGCGAGCTGTCGAGCGCGTACTCCTCGGGCGCACCGTTCGTGTGCGACAGCTGGCCGAACTTCGTGGCCAGCACGACCTCGTCGCGACGACCCCTGACGGCCCGCCCGACCAGCTCCTCGTTGCTGTACGGGCCGTAGACCTCGGCAGTGTCGATCAGGGTGACGCCGAGGTCGAGGGCGCGGTGGACGAGCCGCCGGGCGTCGCCCTCGGACAGGCCGGCGCCCGTGTAGTAGGCGGACATGCCCATCGCTCCCAGGCCGATGCGCCCGGTCTCGAGCCCGCCCAGCTTGTTGGTCCTCACTGCGTCCTCCGTCTAGTTGTCTACCGGTCGGTACAGAACCTAGCACCACTTCTGTCCGAATCGGTACAGAAGGGCGTACGCTGGTGCGGTGCCGACCACCGAGAGCGTTCCGACCGGCCGACCGCGCGGGTTCGACGCCGACCAGGCCCTCGACCGCGCGGTCGAGGTCTTCTGGCGCCAGGGCTACGAGGGCACCAGCCTGGGCGACCTGACCGAAGCGATGGGCATCGGCAAGCCCAGCCTGTACGCCGCCTTCGGCAACAAGGAGACGCTGTTCGCGAAGGCCCTGGCCCGCTACACCGAGGGCCCGGCGGCGTACGCGGCGGCGGCCTTCAGCCAGCCGACGGCGAAGGACGTGATCAGGGCCTTCCTGCAGGGGGCGGTGCTGGCGACGACGCAGCCCGCGCGCCCTGCGGGTTGCCTCGGCGTGCAGGGGGCTCTCGCGACCAGCGGCACCGCCCAGCAGCCGCACGACCTGCTGGTCGAGTGGCGCAACGGCGCCCGTACGGACCTCGCCCGGCGTCTGCGACGCGCACGGGACGAGGGGGACCTGGCCGAGGACCAGGACCCGGAGCGTCTGGCCGCGTACCTGACGACGGTGACGTTCGGGATCGCCGTCCAGGCGGCCAGCGGGATGGGCGCGGACGAGCTGCACGCGGTGGCCGAGGAGGCGCTGGCCGGGTTGCGCCTGTGAGCAGACGCTCCCGCGCAGTCCTCAGGCCGGGCGCTGCTCGCGGTGCTCCAGCGCCCACAGCGCGATCATCAGGGTCGAGCGGCCTCCCAGCGTGAAGGGGTCGCAGCCGGTGAGCGCCCGGACCCGGCCGAGGCGGTGGCGGACCGTGTTGACGTGCAGGTGCTCGGCCCGGGCGGCGCCGACGAGGGACGCGTCGTTCTCGAGGAACACCCGCAGCGTCTGCACGTGACGGGTGCCGCGATCACGGTCGGCGGCGACGAGCGGCTCGACGACGTTGACGAACGGTGCGAGCCGTTCCCCGGGCTGCTGCAGGAGCAGCCCCTCCAGCGTCGCGAGCTGGTCGGGGCCGACCGGGCTGGAACGTCGCCGGGAGAGGTCGAACGCGGCCTGCGCCTCGACCAGCGCGGCACTCGCGTCCCGGATCGACACGCTGCGGCTGTGCCCGCAGGGCAGGCTGAGCAGGCCCGCCACCCGCCGCGGCGACTCGTCGGTCGGGGTGACGACCACCGCGGCCGTCGGGGTCTCGCCCAGCAGAGCGGGCTCCGCGCCGAGCGCCTCCGCGACCGGGCGTACGGCACCGGCCGGCCAGACCGAGAACACGAGCCGGTCGGTCGGCAGCCCGGCGTCGGCCAGGGCCTGCTCGAGGGCCTCGGGTGCGGCGAGCCGGCGCTCGACCAGGGCCAGCAGCTCCCCGGTGCGCTCGCGCCGGAGGTCGGTCTCCACGTCACGCTCGTGCTGGGCGATGGCGAGCAGCCGGGCGAGCACCTCGAGGAACGCCGCGTCCGGCGCCGGCCCGCTGCCCGCCCACCACAACGTGAGGCCGTCGACCGTGGCACCGGCGGTCGTCCACCCGTCGGGCAGCCCGGGGTCCGGCTCGTGCGTCGCGAACCGCCCGCCGACGCGGTCCGAGCAGGTCGCGAGCAGCTCCTCGAGCGACCGGTTGCGCCGCAGCGCGGCCAGGAGCTCGGCGGTGAGCGCCTCCTCCTGCCGCCAGGCCGCGGAACGTTCCGTGCGGTGCTCGACGATCCACTCGCCGATGGCGCGGAACGGTGAGCCGAAGCCGGCCGCGAGCAGCGGCAGCCCGTACGCGCGACAGGCGGCGAGGAGCGTCTGCGGCGCCTCGTCGAACACGTCGCCGAGACCGAAGCAGATGCCGGCGGAGCCCGCCCGGGCGACCGCCCCGACGAACGTCTCGACCGCGCCCGGGTCGGCGAACGTCGTCCCGACCGTGCACACGAGCTCGCCGCCGGCGAGGTAGCGCGACGGGTCGACCAGCTCCGTGGGCTGCGCCCAGCGCACCGTCCGGCCCAGCTGCTCGGAGCCGAGGAGGAAGCGCAGCTGGAGGTCCGGCTCCGCCACGAGGTCGCCCAGCGAGGTCACGCCGTACCCGCCCGAACCGCGGCTGCGCGTGAGATCGTCACGCGATCGACACCCATGGGTCGGAGGATCGCACAAAGAACCGTGCCGTGCGTGGTCCTCACCCCCAAGATCCTGCCCCGGCTCTTGTGCGTTCCGCCCACGGTCTGCTTGATTGCTGCCGACCCAGGCCAAGGAGCGACCGTGAGCACCGAACCCCTGTCCGAGCTCTCCGAGCACTCCGACCACGTGCTCAAGCGCGAGTTCACCCTGTGGTCGTCGTTCGCCTTCGCGTTCGCCTTCATCTCCCCGATCGTCGCCCTGTACGGGATCTTCGCCCTCGCGGTCGGCGCCGCCGGCGGCACCTTCTGGTTCGGCTTCTTCCTCGTCTGGGGCGGCCAGCTCCTCGTGGCCCTGGTCTTCGCGCACCTGGTGTCGCGCTGGCCGCTGGAGGGCTCGATCTACCAGTGGTCCCGGCGCCTGATGGGGAACGGGTACGGCTGGTTCGCCGGCTGGGCGTACATGTGGACCCTGGTCATCGCCATGAGCACGGTCGCCCTCGGCGCGGCGGGCTTCCTGGCCAACATCGTCGGCGTCGAGTCGCCCACGCCGACGCAGAAGGCGGTCATCGCCTTCGTCATCCTGCTGGCCGGCACCGGGCTCAACCTCGTCGGCCGCCAGGCGCTCAAGATCTTCATGACCGCGAGCATCGTCGCGGAGGTCGTGGGCTCGCTCGGACTGGGCACCTGGCTGCTGCTCTTCCACCGCCACCAGCCGCTGTCGGTCCTGGTCGAGGGCACGGGCTCCGGCCTCGGCGGCGGCTACCTCTCCCTGGGTGGGCCGTTCCTGGTGGCGGTCGCCTTCATCGGGTGGTCGTTCGTCGGCTTCGAGAGCGCCGGTGCCATCGCGGAGGAGGTGCGCGACCCCCGCCGCAACCTGCCCAAGGCCGTGATCCGCTCGCTGTGCCTGATCGCGCTGGTCGTGGCCTACTCGAGCCTGGCGATCATCCTGGCCATCCCGGACATGGGCAGGGTGACCTCCGCGCTGGACGACCCCGACCACGTCGGCGACCCGGTGTCGTACGCGCTGACAACGGCCTTCGGCGACGGGATCGCCCGGCCGGTCGAGGTGCTGTTCGTGATCGGCTTCCTCGCCAGCTTCCTCGCGCTGCAGACCTCGGCGTCCCGCGTCATCTGGGCGTACGCCCGCGACGAGGCGCTGCCCGCGCACCGTGCGCTGTCCCGGCTCTCCCGCGGCCAGCGCCAGCCGGTGGTCGCCCTGCTGGTGACGACCGTCGTCGGGTCGGTGCTGTTCCTGCTGAGCAACCTGTCGCCGAACGTCTACCTGCTCATGGTCAACTTCACGACCGGTGGCTTCTTCATCGCGTTCCTCTTCCCGCTCGTCGGCGCGCTGGTCAGCCAGCTGCGCGGAACCTGGCGGCCCTCGACCTTCTCACTGGGCCGGGCGACGCTCCCGCTGAGCGTCGCGGCGGTGCTCTGGGCCACGTTCGAGTTCCTCAACATCGCCTGGCCCCGGCACGTCAACGACGCGCGCTACCTCGACTGGTCGGTGTGGATCGCCATCGTCGTGCTCGGCGTGGTCGGGCTGACGATCTTCGCCGTCGTCCGGAGGCGGATGTTCCCGGCCGAGGCCGGCGACGACGAGCTGGACGACGACGGGCACCGGGTGGTCGCCGTCGGAGGCCGCACGCCTCCAGGCGTTCCGCGAGCGCCAGCGAGTGGAACGCAGCGGGGGGTGAGGGGGGTCGTCCCCCCTCAGGACACCGACGGGGACGTCAGGTGAGCGCCGGGACCACCGAGCAGCCCGGCGTCGCCGTCGTCACCGGCGCGGCCAGCGGCATCGGGGCGGCCGTCGCCGCCGAGCTGCGCGAGCGGGGGTGGCGAGTCGCCGGCCTCGACCTGACGGCGAGCGGGGCCGTCGACCTCGCCCTCGAGGTGGACGTCCGCGACGGGGCCGCGATGGCCGAGGCCGTGGACCGGGCCGGGCGCGAGCTCGGCGACGTCACGGCCGCGGTCTCCGTCGCCGGCCACTACGCGATGGCTCCCCTCGCGGAGATCACCACCGAGCAGTGGCAGCGGATGCTGCGCGTGCACCTCGGCGGCTTCACCAACCTCGCGCGCGCGGTCCTGCCCGGCCTGCTGGCCCGCAGGTCCGGCAGCGTCGTGGCGATCGCGAGCGAGCTCGCGATCGGCGGGGGCGACGAGGACGCGCACTACGCCGCGGCCAAGGGGGCCGTGCTCGGCGCCGTCCGCAGCCTCGCGGCCGAGGCAGCACCGAGAGGTGTCCGGGTCAACGCCGTCGCCCCCGGACCGACCGACACCCCGCTGCTCGCCCCCGACTCGCCGTGGCGGGACCGGGACTACCTCGACACGCTCCCGTTGCGGCGGCTCGGCTCGCCGCAGGAGGTCGCGCTGTGCGTGGCCTGGCTGCTCGAGGAGGGCACCTTCTGCGTCGGCGAGGTCCTCAACCCCAACGCCGGAGCGGTGATCTGATGAGTCGTACGGACCTGACGGGGCGGGTCGCGCTCGTCACCGGCGCCGCCCAGGGCATGGGCGCGGCGCACGCCGCCCGGCTCGCGGCGGACGGGGCCACCGTCGTCGTCAACGACCGGGAGCCGAGCGAGGCCCTCGACCGGGTGGCGCACGAGGTCGGCGGCACCGCCCTCGCCGCCGACCTCAGCGACCCCGGGCAGGTCGCCGAGCTCGTCGCCCGCACCGAGGAGACGGCCGGCCGGCTCGACGTCCTCGTCGCCAACCACGCGTACATGAGCATGGCGCCGTTCCTCGAGCACGACGTCGACGACTGGTGGAAGGTCGTCGACACCAACCTCGGCGGGACGTTCCACCTGGTCCGCTCGGCCGCGGCCGGCATGGTCGCGCGGGGTGCCGGCCGGGTCGTCGTGATCAGCAGCATCTGGGGACTGACCGGCTGGCCGGAGGCGAGCGCGTACGCGGCCTCGAAGTCCGGGCTCGTGTCCCTGATCAAGACGCTCGGGCGCGAGCTCGCCCCGCACGGCGTGATCGTCAACGGCATCGCACCCGGGGTGATCGACACCCCCCAGCTGCAGGTCGACGCCGACGCGGCCCGCGTGCCGCTGGCGGAGATCCACGCGCGCTACGCCGAGGCCATCCCCCTGGGCCGCATCGGCGCGCCCGAGGAGGTCTCGGCCGCGGTCTCCCTGCTCGCCGACTTCCGGCTCCAGGCCATGGTCGGCCAGGTCGTGCAGGTCAACGGCGGGGAGCTGCGCGGACGTGCCTGAGCAGCCGAGCCGCCAGCCGACCAGCCACGCCGACCCCAGGAGCGGGTCGGGCACCCCCGAGACGGATCCGGAGCAGCCGTGAACGAGCACCACATCCACCACCCGAACGGCCACGTCGGGCAGGTCGACGGCCTCGTCGTGCCGCGGTTCGCCGACCTCACGACGTTCGCGCGCCTGCCCCGGCGCTCCGACGTCGAGCGTCACGACGTCGCCGTGGTCGGCGTCCCCTTCGACGCCGGCACCACCTACCGGCCCGGGGCGCGCTTCGGCCCGTCGGCGATCCGTGAGGCCTCGCGCCTGCTGCGCCCGTACAACCCCGCGCTCGACGTCGCGCCGTTCGAGGTCGCCCAGGTCGTCGACGCCGGTGACATCGCCTGCAACCCGTTCGACATCCCCGCCGCCATGGACCAGATCCAGGCCGGCGTCGCGTCGCTGACGACCGGCGGGCGGCCGCTGGTGGTCCTCGGCGGTGACCACACCGTCGCGCTGCCCGTCCTGCGCGCGCTGCACGCCCATCACGGGCCCGTCTCGCTGATCCACTTCGACGCGCACCTCGACACCTGGGACACCTACTTCGCGGCGCCGTACACCCACGGCACCCCGTTCCGCCGGGCCAGCGAGGAGGGGCTGCTGCGCAAGGACCGCTCGGTGCACGTCGGCATCCGCGGCTCGCTCTACGACCGCCACGACCTGATCGACGACGCCGAGCTGGGCTTCACGATCGTGCACTGCCGCGACGTGGACCGGCTCGGCGTCGACGGGGTGCTGGAGCGGGTCCTGGACCGCGTCGGGGACGCGCCCGTCTACGTGTCGGTCGACATCGACGTGCTCGACCCCGCCTTCGCCCCGGCCACCGGGACGCCCGAGGCCGGCGGCCTGACGAGCCGGGAGCTGCTCGCGATCCTGCGCGGGCTGCAGCCGCTCCGGATCGTCGGCGCCGACGTCGTCGAGGTGTCCCCCGCCTACGACCACGCCGAGGTCACCGCGGTCGCCGCGGCCAACCTCGCGTACGAGTTCGTCACGCTGATGGCGCAGGCGAGCGCGTCGTGACCGTCGAGAGCGGCGGGGCCGCCTGGCCGGACGGGTACCGCGCGGCCGCCGCCTTCACCTTCGACATGGACGCGGAGTCCGCCGTGCTCTGGGGCTCGCCGGAGAACGCCGACCGGATGAGCGTCATGAGCCACCAGGCGTACGGGCCGCTGGTCGGGGTCCCGCGGCTGCTGACCCTGCTCGAGCGCCACGGCGTCACGGCGACGTTCTTCGTGCCGGGCTTCACCGCCGAGCGCCACGCCGACGTCGTCCGCTCGGTCGTCGACGCGGGCCACGAGGTCGCCCACCACGGCTACCTGCACGAGCAGCCGACCGCGCTCAGCCTCGCCGAGGAGGTGACCGCGCTGGACCGCGGGCTGGAGGCCCTCGAGCGGGTGGCCGGCGTGCGCCCGGTCGGCTACCGCGCGCCGATGTGGGACCTGTCGTGGCGCACGCCGGGGCTGCTCGCCGAGCGTGGGTTCGCGTACGACTCCAGCCTGATGGACGCCGACGCGCCCTACGTGCTCGACGTGGACGGGCGCAGCAGCCTGGTCGAGATCCCCATCCAGTGGGCGCTCGACGACTGGGAGCAGTACTGCTACCTGCCCGACGTCACCGGTAGCGGGCTCATCGAGACGCCGCGCAAGGCCCGCGAGCTGTGGCAGGCCGAGTTCGACGCGCTCCGCGAGGTCGGCGGCTGCTGGGTGCTCACCAACCACCCCTTCCTCTCGGGCCGGCCGTCGCGCGCGGCCGAGCTCGGGCGGCTGATGGAGCACGTCACAGCCGCCGACGACGTCTGGGTCGCCCCGCTGCACGAGATCGCGGCGTGGACCCGGAGCCGCGACCTCACCCCCCGCACCATCGAGCGCATCCGGGCCGAGGACCTGCCGGGCTGACGGCTCCGCCGCCTGCCCGGCGCCCGGCGGTCAGGCGGGCTGGAGGTGGAGGTCCGTCGCGGCGGCCGGCGTGAGGGTCAGCGCGCGCACGTCGGCGACGAAGCGGTCGGCGATGCGCTGGTGGCCTGCGTTGGACGGATGCCCGTTCGCCGGGTTCGCGGCCCAGGTCCCGTCGCCCGGCACGAACCACCGCTCCGCGACCGGGTCGACGAAGACGGCTCCGGTCCCGGCTGCCGCGGCCTTGACCTGGTCGTTGACCCGGATGAACTCGGGGTCCGGCCTGCCGTAGGGAGTGGCGGGACCGAGCATGAGCAGCTGGGCTCGCGGGTAGCGCTCCCGCACGATGCGCACCGTCGTGGCCAGGTTGGTGTCGAGCTCGGCCGCGGTGTAGCGGATGTCGTTCGACGACCCCTGCAGGACGATCAGGTCGTAGGCGTCCGCCGGCTGCTTGAGGAGCCGGTCGGCGAAGATGCCGGCGCCGTACGTCGTCGGGTTCACGTAGCCGGAGCCGTGGCGGCCGTCGCGGGTGAGCGCCCAGCCGAGCGGCTCGGCGATCTTGTAGGCGTAGCCGTTCGACGACGGCTCCGCACCCACGCCCTCGGTGTAGGAGTCACCGACGAGCAGCACGTTCGGGTGCGCCGGCAGGTCAAGCCGTGGCGCCGGGGTTCCTGGCGACGCGGCCGGGTCTGGGGTCGGCGTGGGGGTCGGCGTGGGGGTCGGCGTCGGCGTCGGCGTAGGCGTGGGCGTGACCACCGGCGTCGGGGTCGGCGTGGGCGTCGGCGTCGGCGTCGGCGTGGGCGTGGGCGTGGGCGTGGGCGTCGGCGTGGGCGTCGGCGTGGGCGTCGGCGTGGGCGTGGGTGTGACCATGGGCGTGGAAGTCGGCGTGGGCGTGACCACCGGCGTCGGAGTCGGCGTGGGCTTCGGGTTGACCGTAGGCGTGGGCGTCGGAGTCGGGGTCACCACCGGCGTGGGCATGGGGGTCGGCGTCACCACCGGCGTGGCCGCGGGCGTCGGCGTCACCACCGGCGTCGGGCTCGGCGTCACCACAGGGGTGGGGGTCGGGGTGGGCGACGGCGTGGTCTGCGGCGGGCTGGGCGCCAGGTCCTTGGCGAGCGTCCGGGTCTTGACCGCGCTCGAGTAGGACGAGAGGTTGTCGCCGCCCTTGCTCGTCACGCGGACCTTCACGTAGTAGGTCTTGTCGCGCTTGAGACCCGTGAGGGTGCTCGTCGTGCCGGTGGTGCTCACGTACTTGGCGTCCTTCATCGAGGACGAGGTCGAGTACTGGAGGCGGTACTTCGGGGCCTTGGACACGGCCTTCCAGGTCATGGTCACCGAGCTCGTGGTGGGGGTGCTGGCCTTCAGGCCGGTCGGCGCCTTCGTCGAGGCGGCGTGCGCCGACCCGGGTCCGGCGGTGACGAGCGAGACGGCCAGCAGGGCGACGACCACGAGCAGCCGCGACCAGGACGTGGTCGCGCCACGCAGGGCGCTGAGGGACACGGGCACTCCAGGGATGGTCGGGACGCGCGGGGCGGGCGCGGCCGGGGACGACGGGGTCGACGTGGGTCGACGAGACGACGGCGGCGGCGTTCGGGCCGGCCGGTCGAGGTGCTGGGGCCGGCGCCGCCCAGGCCCCCGGTGCCTGGGTGGAGCCGGGTCGGGCCGCCCTGACGGCGGCCCGACCGGGCCCGTGGGGGGTCAGGCGGTCCGGGGCAGGACCAGCGAGGCGCGGATGAGGTTGTGGTCCGACGGGATGGTGCCGACGAAGTCGCCGTTCGCGTCCTTGTCGACCACGGTCTCCCACTCGGGGACCTTGATCGTCGGGGAGACGAAGATGTAGTCGATGTAGGAACCGTTGACCCAGCTCGGGTGGGTGTTCACCGTGCGGTTGAAGTCGTTGAAGCTGTCCACCCAGGTGTTGATGCGCTTGACGACCGTCGCGCCCGGCGCGGTCTTGGTGGTGCCGAAGGCGGCGCCCAGCGGGTCGACCAGGCCACCCTTGACGAGCACGTCGTACGGGGCGTTCGTGGGCGAGTACGAGTGCGCGAAGCGGCTCGAGTTCAGGTCACCGACGAACACGACCGGCAGGTGCTCGGGGTTGTGCTCCTGCACCGCCGCGAGCGCGACCTCGGTCTGGGTGCGGCGCAGGTCGTAGAACGCGGTCGAGCCGGCCTTGTCCTTCGTCGGCTCGAGGTGCGTCGAGGCGAACATGAAGCGGTTGCCGGTGGACAGCTGACGGAACTGCGCCCAGGCGACGTAGCGGGCGTTGTCGTCGGGGTCGACGAAGGGCAGCTGCTTCGAGCCCTGGTCGAGCATCGCGACCCGCGCGCTGTCGAAGATGATCTTCGTGTCCTGCGAGGCGCCCTGGTCCTTGTAGACGCAGTTCGACGGGGTCGTGGACTTCACGCAGTTGTTGCGGTTGGCGTTGGTCAGCGTCCAGGTCCCGCCGAGGCGGTTGCGCAGGTCCTCGAACTGCGACAGCGAGATGCTCTTGCCGCTCTCGTCCTTCAGCCACGACTGGCCGGCTTCCTGCAGACCGACGACGTCGAGGTGCTGGCCGAGGATCGTGTCGACGACGGCCTGGCGGCGGCCCTCCCAGCGCAGCTCGTTCGGCACGCCCGAGAAGCAGTTGGCGCACTTGATGTTGTAGCTCGCGACCCGCACCGGCTCCGCCGCGCCCTGCGTGGGCGTCGCGGTGGGCGTGGGCGTCGAGGTGGGCGTCGGGCTCGGCGTCTGCGTCGGCGTCGGGCTCGGCGTGGCCGTCGGGCTCGGCGTGGACGTCGGGCTCGGCGTCGGCGTCGGGCTCGGCGTGGACGTCGGGCTCGGCGTGGGGGTCGGGGCCGTCTTGACCGGGTCCGGCTCGGCGAGGGTCTTGACCTTGACGGCCTTGGAGTACTTGGAGAGGTTGTGGCCCTCCGCGTCGATCACGCGCACCTTGACGTAGTAGGTCTTGCCCGCCGTCAGGCCGTCGAGGGTGCCCGTGGTCCGGGTCTCGCGCTGGTACTTCGCCTGCTTCATCTTCTTGGAGGTCGAGTACTGCAGCCGGTACGCGGGTGCCTTGGCGACCGCCTTCCACCGCAGCGTGAGCGTGGTCGGGGTCTTCGCGCCCACCTTCAGCCCCGAGGGGGCCTTCGTCGTGGCGGCGTCGGCCTGGCCGGGCGCCGTCCCGAGGAGGGCGGCGGCGAGCAGGACGACGATCAGGAGCAGCCGCGACCAGGTGGTGGCGGTGCGGACGGCGGGGTTGGACACGGGGCCTCCAATGGAACGAGTCGCAGCACCCCGAGCGGCCTCTGGCGTCGCTTCCCCGCGGGGCGACTACCCCCGTACGCACGAGGCGTCGGTGAGGTCGTGTTGATCAGCTGGAAGATCGACCAGGTGATCGCTCGCCCGCGCCGGCGTATTAGCACGGCGCTCCTAAGAACGCGGTGTGGGGTTCGCCGAGGATCCTCAGGTTCCGCGGAAGGGCTCCAGCTCGAGGCCGAAGACGTCGGCGCACTCCTGGCACGAGCCGAGCCGCTGGGCCCGGTCGAGCGGGGCCGTCCACTCGGGCACGGTCCCCCGCGCGACGCGGCGGCAGGGTCGTTCCGCGCCGAAGCGGGTCGGGACCCGACAGCGGCCGGGGTGCGCGGCGCTCGGCTCCGGCACGCCCACGAGCTCGGGCTGGGCGTCCACGCTGCCTGCCTAGCACCCCGTGGTCACGGGCCGACGACGCCGGACCGGCGCGCCCTCGCGCTGAGCGCTCAGCGCGCGCCGAGCACCGTCCCGAGCGTCCAGGGCAGCACCAGCAGCAGGACGCCGACGAGCAGGCAGACGGCGTCGGCCCGGCCGAACGTCGAGGGCAACGCGTACGTCCGACGGCGGACGGCGGCGAAGCCGCGCGCGTCCATCGCGACGCTCAGCTCCTGCGCCGCGCGCAGGGCGTGCACGAGCAGCCCGAGCGTGAGGGAGGCCGCCTGGCGCACTCGCGCGACCGGCGAGCGCCGGGGGGCCAGCCCCCGGACGTGACGGACCTGCGCCATGGCCCGCCAGCTGCGGGCGAAGTCGTCCAGGCGCAGCAGGCCCGCGCTCGCCGTGACCACCGGGCGCGCGGGCAGGCGCAGCCGCTGGCCGAGGGCGTCGGCGAGCGTGCTCGGTCGCAGCAGCCCGACGAGCAGGGCACCGGGCACGACGAGGCACAGGATCCGCGTGACCTCCTTGGCGGCGAGGGCCCCGCTGCCGGGCGAGAAGGCGCCGCCGGCGTTCAGCAGCAGCGTCGACCAGCCGACGGACAGCGCGGCCAGCCCGACCGGGGCGAGGCGCAGCAGCACCGGCCGGACGCGCCGGACGGCGAACGGTGACAGCAGCAGCGTCACCGTGAGGGTGAGGAGGCCGACCAGCGCGTCCGTCACGGCGAACGACCCGACCCCGGCGAGCACGGCCGTGCCGAGCAGCGCCAGCGGGTTGCAGCGCCCGGCGGGCGGCAGGCCAGGCTCGTGCACGGGCCGCACGTGGTGGTCGGCCGGCTCGAGCGCGGTCGGGGCGTGGCCGTCGAGCGCGAGCCGGGTGCCGAGCCGCGCGGCGAGGCGCGGGTCGTGCGTCGTGGCGACCACCGCGCTCCCGGAGCGCTGCACGGCGTCGAGCACGCCCGCGACCGCCGCCCAGGTCTGGCGGTCCTGCCCGACCGTCGGCTCGTCGAGGAGGACGACGGCCGGGTCGTGGGCCGTCGCCGCCGCGAGCACGACCCGGCGCTGCTCGCCTCCGGACACGGCGTACGGGTTCTCGTCGCGCAGCGCCGTCAGCCCGAGCGCCTCGACGAGCAGGTCGGCGCGGGCCCGGGACGCGGCGAGCCGTTCGGGGTCGCCGGCGTGCAGGACCTCACCGGTCGCGCGCACCTCCTCCAGCACGGTCCGGGCGGTGAAGGCGGACTCGCTGTCCTGGGGCGCCCAGCCCACGTGGCGGGCGAGGACGGGCGAGCTCGCGGCCACGGTCGGGAGCGGGGTCCAGCCGTCCTCGGTCCGCAGGTCCGCGGTGCCGGCCGCCGGCCGCTCCAGACCGGCCAGCACCCGGAGCAGCGTCGACTTGCCCGCACCGCTCGGACCGACCACGGCCAGCGACTCGCCGGCCGCCAGCTCGCCGGCGGCGTCCTCGACGAGCGCGTGGCCGTCCGGCGCGGCTACCCGCAGCCCGCGCCACCGCAGCCCGGCCGCGGCGCGGCCCCGGTCGGGCAGCGCGAGGGCGAGGGGCTCGGGGTCGGGCGCGCCCGGGACCCACACGCCCGCGGCCAGGAGCGCCGGTGCGCGCGCGCTCAGCACGTCGCGCACCGCCCCGTCGGCCAGCACCCGGCCGCCGTCGAGCACGACCAGCCGGTCGCACACGTCGAGCCACGGACCGAGCTGGTGCTCGGCGACCACCAGCGTGACCCCGGCCGCGTCGGCGGCCTCGCGGACCGCGGCCACGACCCGCGTGGCGGCGGCCGCGTCGAGCATGGCCGTGGGCTCGTCGAGCAGCAGCACCTCCGGCCCGAGGGCCAGCGCCCCGGCCAGCGCGAGGCGCGCCCCCTCCCCGCCCGACAGCGCGGCGGTCGGCCGCTCGGCGCCGTACGGGAAGGCGACGGCGCCGAGGGCGTCGACCACCCGGCTGCGGATCGTCGCGGGGGGTTGCGACCGGTTCTCGGGCCCGAAGGCGACGTCGCGGCCGACGTGCTCGGCGACCACGCCCGCGCGCGGGTCCTGCAGCAGCAGCCCCACGGCGCCCGGACGTTCCTGGGGGTCCCGTCCGCCGAGCGTCACCTGACCGACGAGCTCGCCCTCGCTGTCGTCGAGCAGGCCGGCCAGCCCGCGCAGCAGGGTCGACTTGCCCGACCCGCTGGCGCCGGCGAGCAGCACCCGCTCGCCCGGTGCGAACCGGAGCCCGACGTCGACGAGCGTCGGCGTGGCGCGCGCGTACGGGCGCCAGGTCAGCCCCGACGCCTCGAGGGCCCCCACCGCCATCGGCGCGCCGACCTGGGCCCGCGCGCCGGGTCGAAGCGTCACGGGACCCGGTCGGTCAGCCGCGACCAGCGGCCCGGTCCCGTCCGGCCGCGAAGGGCGCCAGCGCCCCGGTGCGGGCCAGCGCCCGGACGACGACCCAGCCGAGCACGCCGGCGAGGACGGCCCCCGACACGGCCATGGTCACCGCGTAGAGGCTGATGTAGCCGAACGACCACTCGGGGTAGTAGAGCCGCCACTCGTACGCGGCTTCGAGGACGCCGGCGATCGCGGCCCCGACCGCCGCGGGCAGCAGGGTCCAGCGGCGGTAGGCGAGCAGCGCGAAGCCGAGCTCGACGCCGAGGCCCTGCAGCGCACCGGAGCCGAGGGTCGCGATGCCCCACTGGCCGCCGAGGAGCGGCTCGACGGAGGCGGCGACGATCTCGGCGAGCAGCGCCGCGCCCGGCCGGCGCACGATCAGCGCGGCGACGACGGCGGGGATCCAGTAGAAGCCGTAGATGAGGCCGGCCAACGGCGGCAGCGCGCTGAACAGCGGTTGCAGCACGTTGCCCACCGCCCCCCACCCGACGAAGGCGATGCCGAACGCGACGGCGAGCAGCACGACGGTGATCAGGTCGACGGTCCGCCACCGGCCCCGGGGACGGGTCGTGCGCGGCGGTGCCTGGGTGGAGCTGGTCATGACGAGGTCCCTTCAACAGAAGGGGCCCGCCCGGCGTGGGCCGGGCGGCGAGCTCTCGACTCCCTACGCCGGTGCGAGCCGGATCAGGTTCGAGGGTCTGCGGATCTGCCGCACTCTCAGCGCCCTCTCGGCGCTCCCCTGTCGTCGTCGACCACGGTAGCGCCCGCGTCGCGCCGCAGCGGTGACGTCCGCGCGCACCACCCGCCACCACCGCGAGAAGGAGCCGTGCGACACTTTCTTGCCTAACTTTACTAAGTCTGCCGGGGCGCCCTAGGGTCGGACGACGAGCCGCCAGCGGTTCGCGTCCCGGGCCCCGAAGCCCCTCCCGAGCGAAGGAACACCGCCGTGCCGCACGCCCGCATCGACATGCACCGCAGCCTCCAGCCCAAGATGGCCGACATCAGCGCGGCGATCCTGCGCGGGATGGTGACCGGCTTCGAGATGCCCGCCGACGACCTGTTCCAGATCTTCCGGCTCCACGAGCCGGGCGAGCTCGTCTACTCCCCCACGTTCCCGAACCAGCAGCGCGACGACATCGTCTTCATCGAGCTCGTGGCGAGCAAGGGCTTCACCGACGCGCAGAAGCAGGCCGCCATGGAGGCGATCGTCGACGAGGTCTCGGCCCTCGACATCAAGCGCGACAACCTGCTGCTGGTGATCAACGAGGTCGGCCAGACCGCGACCTGGTACGCCCCCGAGCCCGTCTGAGCGGGCCCGGCCCACCACCCGAACCGTCTCCACCCAGCCCCACCCTCGAAGCGGAGGAACCGCATGGCGCGCGTGCTGAAGCCCGGCCAGACGTCCCAGGTCTGGGTCGCCGGCCCCGACCTCGACGAGCCGCAGCTGCTGCTCGAGACCTCCGAGCTGCTGCTCGAGGCCCCGAACTGGAGCCTCGACGGGCGCACGCTGGTGCTCAACGGCGACGGTGCGCTGTGGACGCTCGACGCCGCGGGCGGGAGCGGTCCCCGGCGGGTGGCCTTCGAGGGGCTGCCCGAGATCAACAACGACCACGTCCTCGCCCCCGACGGCGAGCACGTCTTCATGTCGGCGATGGACACGCACGTCTACCGCGGGTCCCTCGCGGGCGGGCCCGTCGAGCGGATGACGCCGGAGGACGGCCGCTGGCACTTCCTGCACGGCGTCTCGCCCGACGGCACCCGCCTCGCGTACGTGGAGATCGCCACCATGGAGCAGCCCGTGGGCCGGCTCGTCGTGCTCGAGGCGGACGGCACCCCGCGCACCGTCGACACCGGGCCGGACCACATCGACGGCCCCGAGTGGTCGCCGGACGGCGCGTGGATCTACTTCAACACCGAGGGCTTCACCACCGCTCCGGGCCACGCACAGCTCGCGCGGGTCCCCGACGGCGGCGGCGCGGTGGAGCAGCTGGTGAGCACGGGCACGGTCGACTGGTTCCCGCACCTGTCCCCCGACGGCGCGTACGCGACCTCCATCTCCTTCCCGGCCGGCACGCTCGGCCACCCCGCCGACCTCGACGTCGAGGTGCGTCTCGTCGCCACCAGCGACTGGAGCACCCCGCTGCAGCGCCACCGGCTCTTCGGCGGCCAGGGCACGCTCAACGTCAACAGCTGGTCGCCCGACAGCACGCGCTACGCCTTCGTCGCCTACCCGGTCGCCTGAGCGGCGCGGCGGACACCCGTCCCCGGCCCGGCGGCGGTCGCGAGAGGATCGCACCCATGGCACGCGTCTGGCTCCCGTACGCCGACCTCGAGGAGGCGGCGCGGCGTCTCGGCGGGCTGCCCGACGGACTCGAGGTCGACTGCTGGACGGCCGACACCGACGAGACGCCGGCCTCGACCGCAGAGGTCGAGATGGTCGTGCTGCCCTACCTCCGCCCGGGCAGCGAGCGGGTGCTCGCCGGTCTGCCCGCGCTGCGCGTCGCGCAGACCCTGACCGCCGGGGTCGACGACGTGGCGCCGTACGTGCCGGCCCACGTCACGCTCTGCAACGCGGCGGGCGTGCACGACGCCAGCACCGCGGAGCTGGCGCTCGCACTGATGCTGGCCAGCGGGCGGCACCTCGACGAGTTCGCGCGCCACCAGGAACAGGGCCGCTGGCGCCGACGCTTCGGGACGGCGCTGGCCGACCGGCGGGTGCTGATCCTCGGCTACGGCGGCATCGGGGCGGCGATCGAGGCGCGGCTGCGGCCGTTCGAGGTCGCCTCCGTCACCCGCGTCGCGCGCCGGGCGCGCACGGAGCCGCCGGTCCACGCCACCACCGAGCTGTCCGCACTGCTGCCCGAGGCCGACGTGCTCGTGGTGATCGCCCCGCTGACCGACGAGACGCGCGGAATCGTGGACGCGGCGGCGCTCGCCCGGCTGCCCGACGGGGCGCTCGTCGTCAACGTCGCCCGGGGCCCCCTCGTCGACACCGACGCGCTGCTGGCGGAGACGAGCAGCGGGCGGCTGCACGCGGCGCTCGACGTGACCGACCCCGAGCCGCTGCCGGCCGACCACCCGCTGTGGCACGTGCCGAACGTGCTGATCTCCCCGCACGTGGGCGGGGCCAGCACAGCCTTCTTCCCGCGCGCCGACCGGATGATCGCCGAGCAGGTCCGACGCTTCGCCCGCGGCGAGCCGCTGGCCAACGTCGTACGCCGGCCCTCCTGATCCCGCTCGCCACACCCGCCCGTGGCGCGGGCGGTGGCGTTCAGCGCGGGGTGACGGCCTCCAGCGCCCACAGCGCGTTCTTCGCGGTCGGGCACGGGTAGGAGTCGAGGGCCTGCTCCTCGTGGCTGCGGCAGACCCGGCACCGCAGGACGGTGCGGCCGTCCGGACCGGTCCCCGGTTCCGGGTCGTGGCCGTTGAGGATGATCGCGAGCGCGCCGACCAGGCGGTCGCCGTTCGTCAGGGCCGGGCGCAGCACGTGGTCGCGGCGGCGCAGCACCTCGGCCTGCTCGTCGGAGCCGGGCGCGTCGTCCGCGGGCCAGGACGCGAACGCGCTCACCTCGTCGAGCCCCGCGAGGCTGCGGCCGTCGGTGAGGGAACGGGTGGTGGCGTCGAGGTCCTCGAAGCCCATGGTCCAGTCCGGGAACCGGCGCTGCGTCGCGGCGCTGCTCCAGACGGTCGTGACCTGCTGGTGCCGGACGTCCATCGCGATGCGGTCGTAGAGCTCGCGCACGACGCGTTCCTCCCCCTCGAGCAGCTGCATCACCCGTCCCCGGCGGTAGAGCAGCAGCCCGGTGACCCCCCGGTCGGCGTTGCGCGAGCGGCTGGCGACCAGCAGGTCGACGAGCTCGGCGTCCGTCATGGGCCGCACCATGGTGCTGGTGTAGGCCGTGGTGAAGATCACCCGCTGACGGTAGTGGCTCCTGCTGAGCGACGAGCCCGGCGCGGCACATCCACGCTCCGGCGCTAGCCTCCGGGCTCAGGACGGGTCGCTCGGCCCGTCCCCGACGACGAGGAGGCGGGGCCGATGCGGGCCGTGATCTACGACCGGGCGCTGGAGCCCGAGGCGCGCGAGGTCCCCGACCCGGAGCCGGGTCCCGGCGAGGTCCTGATCAAGGTGGCGCAGGCCGGCTTCTGCGGGACGGACCTGCACCTGCACACCGGCGGCTTCGACGCGCGCTTCCCGCTGATCCCGGGCCACGAGGGCGTGGGGACCGTCGTCGGCCTCGGCGCCGGGACCACGGGCTTCGACGTCGGCCAGCAGGTCGTCGTCAACCCGAACGCGTACTGCGGGCACTGCGCCTACTGCCGTGCGGGCGACCTCGTGCGCTGCGAGAACCTCCTCGCCGTCGGGGTGAACCGGGACGGGATGTTCGCGGAGCTGGTCTCGGTGCCGGCGGGGCAGGTCTTCGACGCCGACGGCCTCGACCCCGACGTCGCGGTCCTCGCCGAGCCGGCGTCGTGCGCGATGCACGGCCTGGAGCGGCTCCGGCCGCGCCCGGGCAGCAGCGCGCTGGTCTTCGGCGCGGGGCCGACCGGTTCGCTGCTCGCGCAGATGATGGCCTCCGGCGGCGTCGCTCACGTGAGCGTCGCCGACCCGTCGGCGGCCAAGCTGGAGACGGTCCGCGGGCTCGGCATCGACCAGACCCTGCCCATCGAGATGATCACCGAGGCCAACGCGGCCTCGGTCGTGGAACGGCTCCGCGCCGCCTCCCCCACCGGCACCGGGTACGACGTCGTCGTCGAGGCGACCGGCTCGGCGACCGTCGGGAACCTCGGCGTCCCGCTGCTGCGCAACGGCGGCACCCTGCTGGTCTACGGGGTCGCCTCCGAGCAGGCCCGGCTGTCGGTCGCACCGTACGAGCTGTTCCGCCGCGAGCTCACGGTGATGGGCTCGTTCGCCGAGATGACCTCCTTCGCGGCCGCGCTCGCCGCGCTGAGGACCGGCCGGGTCCGCACCCAGGGCCTGATCACGCACCGCTTCGGCCTCGACGACTACGCGGGCGCCATCGAGGCGGCGCGCCACGACCGCACCGCCCACAAGATCGTCATCGTCCCGTGAGCGTGCGCTCGGCCTTCGTGACCGGCGCCGCCGGGGGCATCGGCCGTGCGATCGCGCTGCGTCTGGCCGCCGACGGGCTGGCGGTGTCGGTCGTCGACCTGCCCGGCGCCCGCGACGCGCTCGACGCCGTGGTCGCGCAGCTCGGCGGTACTGACGGGGGCGCGCTGGCGCTGACGGCCGACGTGGCCGACAGCGCGTCCGTCGACGCCGCGGTCGCCGCCCACGTCACGCACCACGGCGGGCTCGACGTGATGGTCGCCAACGCAGGCATCGCCGTCACCGCGCCGCTGGTGGAGACGACCGACGAGCAGTGGCGCCGCGTGCTCGACGTGAACGTCGGCGGCGTCTTCCACTGCTACCGCGCGGCCGCGCGTCAGCTGGTCGCGCAGGGACGCGGCGGTCGCATCATCGGGGCGGCATCGGTCGCCGCGCACCGCGCCGGGAAGTGGCAGTCGGCGTACTCGGCGTCCAAGTTCGCCGTGCGCGGGATGAGCCAGTCGCTCGCCCAGGAGCTCGGCGAGCACGGCATCACCGTGAACGTCTACAGCCCCGGCGTCGTGCAGACGCCCATGTGGGACGCGATCGACGTCGACATGGCGGGACGGCGTGGGACGCCCGTGGGTTCGGAGATGCAGGCGATGGTCGCCGGCATCCCGCTCGGCCGCCTCGAGGTGCCCGACGACGTGGCCGGCGTGGTGTCGTTCCTCGCCTCGCCCGACGCCGCGTACGTCACCGGCCAGTCCATCGTCGTCGACGGGGGCATGTGGTTCGGCTGAGCCGGCTGCCCGGCCCTCTCCCCGCGAACCGCTGACTCCCGACATCCCGATCGCCAGATCGGCCGTCGGGAGTCAGCGTTTCGCGGGCGAGGACTGGTCGGGAGGTGGGGGACGGGCCGGGTGGTCGAGGGCCGCCTCAGCGGACCCGGCCGAGCGCGACGAGGGCCATGAGCAGCGCGCCGAGGCTCTCGTTGTCGGTGATCCCGCCGCGACCGATCGTCGCGAGGAGCTCGGCGACGGGCACCGCGCGGACCGACGAGATGCCCTCCGCCTCGGTCTCGGCCCCGCCGACCTCGGTGAGCCCCGTGGCCAGGAACACCTGCCCGCGCGCGTCGGCCACGCCGTTGAGCGAGTGGACCTCACCCAGGGCCCGCCACTGGAGCGCGGCGTACCCGGTCTCCTCGCGCAGCTCGCGCCGCGCGGCGACCAGCAGGTCCTCGCCGTCGCTGCCGCCGGCCGGGACCTCCAGGCTCGGGGCGCCGGTCGTGTAGCGGTCGACGGTGACCAGCAGGACCTCGTCGGCGTCGGTGACCGCCACGACGAACACCGCGGGGTGTCGCACCTCGACCACCCCGTACACGCCGGTGCCGCCGTCGGGACGGCGGACCTGGTCCTCGCGGACCCGGATCCAGGGGTTCTCGTACACGGCACGGCTGGCGAGGGTCGACCACACGAGGCCCCATCCTTGTCCCCATGCACCTCTACCTCGACACCGCCGACCGGGCGGCCGCGGAACCGCTGCTCGCCACGGGGCTGTTCGCGGGCCTGACGACGAACCCGACGATCCTGCAGCGGTCGTCGCAGGGCGTCGCCGACATCGAGGAGATCCACGCCTGGGCGCACGCGGCCGGCGCGCGGGAGATCTTCTTCCAGGCCTGGGGTGAGGACACCGCGACCCTGGTCGAGCGCGGGCTGCGGCTGAGCGAGCTGGGCCCGGACGTCGTGGTCAAGCTGGTCGTCTCCAAGGCCGGTGCCGCCGCCTGCACCGAGCTGTCGAGCCGCGGCATCCGGACGCTGCTGACCGCCGTCTACCACCCCGGGCAGGCGATGGTGGCGGCCGCCGCCGGCGCGACCTACATCGCGCCCTACCTGGGCCGGCTCGCCGACGCCGGGCGCGACGCGATCGGCGACGTGGTCGCCATGCACGAGCTGCTCGCCGCGACGGGCAGCCAGACGCGGGTGCTGCTGGCCAGCATCCGCGACGTCGACTCCATGGTCACCCTCGCCCGCGCTGGGGTCGCGCACTTCACCATGGCGCCGGCCGTCGCCGAGGCGTTCTTCACCGACGAGCTGACCGCCGCCGCGGCCCAGGCCTTCGAGGACGCGGTCGTCGCGACCACCCGATGACGCCGCCGGCCGGCCCGACCACGAGCGCGTCCGTCGTCGTCGCGGGTGACGCCTTCGTCGACCTGACCTCGGCCACCACGGCCTCCGGGGGTCCGGCGTACGAGCCGCACCCGGGCGGTTCGTGCCTCAACGTCGCCGTCGGCCTCGGCCGCCTCGGGGTGCCGACGGCGCTGCTGGCCCGGGTGTCGGACGACGGGTTCGGCGCGCTGCTGCGCGACCACCTCGCCGGCTCCGGAGTCGCCCGTGACCTGCTGCTGCCCAGCACCGACCCGACCGGGCTGTCGGTGGCCGACGTCCGCGAGGGCGTGGCCTCCTACCGCTTCTACAACGCCGGCACGGCCGACCGCGGCCTGGCGGGCGAGCACCTGCGCGGCGTACGGCTGCCGGACGGGGCGGCGCTGCACGTCGGGTCGGTGGCGCTGGCGTACGAGCCGCAGGCCACGACGCTGGGCGACCTCGTCGAGGCCGAGGCCGGCCGCCGGCTGGTGTCGCTCGACCCGAACGTCCGCCCGGGCGTGGTCGAGGACCCCGACCGCTACCGCGCGCGGATCGCCCGCTGGGCGGCGCTGAGCGACGTGGTCAAGGTCAGCGACGAGGACCTGGCGTGGCTGCACCCGGACGAGCCGGTCGCCGACGTCGCCCGACGCTGGCTCACCGCGCGTGCCGGCCTGGTGCTGGTGACCTCGGGGGCCGACGGGGCCTGGGCCGCGACTCCCGACCTGGACGCGCGCGTCGCCACCCCGACGGTCACCGTGGTCGACACGGTGGGCGCGGGCGACGCGTTCATGGCCGCGACCCTCGCCTGGCTGTGGCGGGCTGGCCGGCTCACGAAGGACGGCGTCCGCACGCTCGGGCAGGCCGACCTCGACGCCCTGCTCGCGCTCGCCGTGCGCGTCGCCGCCGACACGTGCACGCGGGCCGGCGCGGAACCACCGCGCTGGAGCCTGCCGGCCTGACGCGGGTCGGCGCGCGGCTCAGGCGGGCGTGACCCGCAGGACCCGCGCGGCCGGGACCCCGCTCGTGCTGACGACCCGGAGGCTGCGGTCGGCGGGCGACCACGTGGTCGTCCACGTCGTCGCCTCCCGCGGGAAGACCTGCTCGACCACGACCTCGTCGCCCACCGGCAGCCTGAGGGTCTCGAGGGCCCGCAGGTCGAGCACGGTGTCCGCGTCCCCCGGCTCGCGCGACCAGACGAACAGGTGCGCCACGCCTGCACCGACGAGCCCCAGCGCGACCCACGCGTCGTCCCACCCGGGCAGCCCCAGCGGCCAGCACGGCACCGTCCGGCTGAGGTCGTCGCGCAGGGTCTTGCCGAGCTCCACCGCCTCGGTGACGAGGGCGAGCTGCTCGGGCGTCATGCCGTCGAGGTGCCCGGAGAGGTACAGGCGCCCGGACAGGCCCGTGACGAGGGTGAACGCGGCCTCCTCCGGGCTCATCGAGGGCTGCGGGTAGGCCCAGCTCGCGGCCTGCTCGGGCAGCACCGCGGCCGGCGTCGCCGCGGCGATCGCCGCGTACCGCAGCGGGTCCTGCTGGTCGGAGGTGGACTGCAGCTGCAGGCGGGCGAGCATGGCGGGGTCGGAGCGCATGGCCCCCGAACCGCAGTTCTCGAGCACCAGCGCCGGGTGCCGGTCGAGGACGCCGTCCAGCCAGGCCAGGTGCGCCCGGTTGTGCGCGAGCAGCCCGGCGCCCGGGCTGTCGGCGTCCACGTCGGTGCCCGAGCCCGGGTCGACGTTGTAGTCGAGCTTGAAGTAGCCGACCCCGAGCTCGCCGACGAGCCGGTCGACCACGCCGTCGAGGTGCGCGCGGGCGGCCGGGTGGCGCAGGTCGAGCACGAACCGCTGGTTCTCGACGACCCGCTGCCCGGCCCGCTGCAGGAACGCCTCCGCCGGGAGCCGGTCGGCCAGCGGGCTGTCGACGCCGACGACCTCGGGCTCGAGCCACAGCCCCGGAACCATCCCGTGGCCGCGGATCCGGTCCAGCACCTCCTCCAGGCCACCCGGGAAGCGGGTGCGCGAGGGCTGCCACTCCCCCACGCTCGGCCACCAGTGCCCGCTGTCGTCGTACCAGCCGGCGTCGATGCAGAAGACCTCCGCGCCGGCCGCGGCGGCGGCGTCCACCAGGGGCAGCAGCCGCTCGGTGGTCGGGTCGCCCTCGAGGGTGTTCATGTAGTCGTTGAAGACGATGCGCGGCGGGTCGTCGAGCGGGTGCGGGCGCCGCTGCGTGCGCCGGTGGGCCGTGAGGTGCGCGAGCGCCCGGGTCAGGTCGGGCGCGACGGTGACGGCCACCGGGACCGACGTGAACGACTCCCCCGGGCGCAGGACCTGCAGCCACTGGTGGTCGTCGTCGGTCGGCCCGCTGAGCGCGAGGTAGCCGTCGGCGGTGTCCTCGCCCAGCTCGTAGCGCCAGGCCCCGTTGTGCTCCACCTGCCAGGCCCACGCGACCCCGGCGTCCGCGTCGTCGACGGCGGCGACCGGGACGTGGGTGCCGCTCGACCAGGTGCCCGTGGAGACCACGGCGCGCGTCCCGCGGGGGTCCTGGGCGGTGAGGTCCTGCCCGAGGTGGGGGTAGCGCGTGGCGTCGGCCGGCTCGCTGAACCATCGCCCCTCGCCCAGCCACTCGCTCAGCGCCCGGTGCAGCGTCCAGCGCCGGATCCCGGCCGGCGCGTCGGAGCCGGCGGGCGTCCCGAGGTGCGTGGCGAACGAGGCCACCGAGCGCACCACGACGGGCTCGGTGCCGTCGTTCACCAGGCGCACGGACGACCCCAGGGCGGGGACGCCGTCGACCAGCGTGAGCACCACCTCGCCGCGCAGCCCGGTGACCGGGTCGGCGACCGTGAGGACCAGCTCCGTACGCCGTCCGTCGTGCGTCTCGCGGTGCTCGACGTGGCGGGCACGGCCGCCGACGGTCGTGCCCACCAGCCGTCCGCTGGAGGCCGCGCGGCCGTCGGCGACCGTCACCACCTCGAGCAGCGGACGGCCCGGGGGCAGCTCGAGCGCCACCCCGTCGGCCTCGACGCCCGCCAGGCGCGGCGCCTCGTCCTCGGACCAGGCGATCGTCACCGCCATCGCCGTGCTGCCGAACCGCAGCCGCTCCTCCGGTGCCACCCGTGACCTCCTTGTGGGGCGCCGCCGTCGGCGCCGCCCTAGAGTGCCCCGCACGGGAGCAGGGCCGGACAGCGGGGTCGCACGCCGGCGGCGGCGTACGGCCCGGCGGGAGGAGCGGCATGAGCGGGTTCGACGGGCGGACGGTCCTGGTGACCGGGGCGAGCGGCGGCATCGGCGGGGAGACGGTGCGCCAGCTCGTGGCCGCGGGCGCCGACGTGGTGGCGAGCGGTCGCTCGACGGAGGCGCTGGAGGCGCTCGCCGCCGAGACCGGCGCGCGGGTGCTGCCCTTCGACCTGACGTCGGAGGACAGCGTGCGCGACGCGCTCGGGGGGCTCGAGGTGTACGGCGTCGTCAACTGCGGCGGCTGGGGCGGCGAGATCGCGACCCCGCAGGAGACCGACATCGAGGTGTTCGACCGCGTGATGTCGATCAACGCGCGCGGCGCCCTGCTGGTGATCAAGTACACGTCCCGCTCCATGATCAGCGCGGGTCGCGGCGGGTCGGTCGTCAACGTCTCGAGCCAGGCCAGCCTGGTCGCGCTGAACGGCCACGTCTCGTACGGCTCGTCGAAGGCCGCGCTCGACAACATCACGCGCGTCTCGGCGCTGGAGCTCGGCCGGCACGGCATCCGCGTCAACTCGGTCAACCCGACGGTGGTCATGACGCCGATGTCGGCCTGGTACTGGGGCCGCGACGACATCCAGGGACCGTTCCTCGAGGCGATGCCGCTGGGGCGGTGGGCGACGGAGGCCGAGATCGCCGCACCGATCGTGTTCCTGCTCGGGGACGGCGCGTCCATGATCACCGGGGTGTCGCTGGCGATCGACGGCGGCTACTCGATCCGCTGAGCCCGACCGGACGCGAACCCGAGGAGGACCCCGTGCGCCCGCTCACGTACCTGGTCGCCAGCAGCCTGGACGGCCGCATCGCCGCGCCGGACGGCTCGACCGACGCCTTCCCGTTCGATCCCGCGTACGGCGCGGCGCTCGCGCAGGACTGGGGCGACGCCCTGCCGACCGCGTTCCACACCGCCTTCGGCACGACGCCGCCCGGGGACCGCTTCGACGCGGTGGTCATGGGTCGGGGGACGTTCGAGCCGGCGCTGCAGGCCGGCGTCGCCGACCCGTACGCGCACCTCGACACCTACGTCTGCTCGACCACGCTCGACCCCGCCGAGCACCCGGGCGTCACGGTCGTGGCCGCCGACCCCGTCGCGCTGGTGCGGGACCTCAAGCGCGCCGACGGCACCGGGATCTGGCTCTGCGGGGGCGGCCGGCTCGCCGCGACGCTGGCCGACGAGATCGACCGCCTCGTGGTGAAGCTCAACCCGGTCACGCTCGGCGCGGGCCGGCCGCTGGTCGACGGCGCGTACGACCCGCGGGCCTGGCGACTGGAGTCCACCCGGACCTTCGAGGTCGGCGTCGTGCTCCTGGAGTACGCCCGTCAGTCCTGAGCCGGCGCCAGCTCGACCCGCCCGGCGTCGCCGTCGACCGTGACGAGGTCGCCGGTGCGGATGCGCCGGGTCGCGCTGCCGGTGCCGAGGACGGCCGGGATGCCGTACTCGCGGGCGACGATCGAGCTGTGGCTCAGCGGCCCGCCGATGTCGGTGACGACCGCCGCTGCCCGCGGGAAGAGCGACGTCCAGGCGGGCGTGGTGATCGCGGCGACGAGGACCTCCCCCGGCTCGAAGGAGGAGAAGTCCGCCGGCCCCGACACCACCCGCGCCCGTGCGGTCACCCGGCCCGCGCTGCCCGCGAGCCCGTCGAGGACGTCGCCGGTCTGCTCGCTCACGGCCGGCAGGAAGCGGCCCATCAGCCGGTCCAGGCGGGGGCGCTGCGGCAGGAGCTGCGGCGGCGTCACCCGCCGCTGCCCACGCCACACCTCCTGGCGCCGCTCGACCTCCGCGGCCAGGTCGGGCACGTCGCCGCCCGCGGCGAGCGTGCGCACCTCCGCCTCGCGCAGCCACAGCACGAGGTCCTCCGCTTCGAGCAGGCGGCGGCTCAGCTCGTGCAGGAGCCGGCGCATCAGCGGCCAGGCGAGCCCGACGTCGGCGAGCGCGTCCTCCCGCAGCGGCGCGTTGGCCTGCGCCCAGGCGAGCAGCCGCCGGAACGCCCAGCCCCGCAGCGGCCCCACACCGCTCAGGGCGGCGATGCCGGCGTGCTCGCGCCGGTCGGCGAGGCCCTGCTGGCGCAGGTACGGGTCGCTCCCCTCCCCGCGCACGAAGAAGCGCACGGCGTCGACGAGCGGTCCGGGCTCCTCGGCGGGGACCGGGTTGGCGAAGTCCAGGTCGTAGACGAGGTGCCCGTACGCGGCCAGGTGGGCCGCGAACCGGCGGCGCCACTCGGCGAGGTCGGTCGGTCCCTCGTCGCCGGCGTCGAGCAGGGTCTCGACGGGCGTGGTCAGGACCGTCTCGGCCAGCCCCGGCTGCCCGCGGGTCCACGTGGCCAGATCCCACAGCGACTTCTCCGCGCGGATCGGGACGCTGTCGAAGCCCAGCAGGAACGTCGCCGCCGGCGGGCCGCCCGGAACCTTCACGAAGCGGTCGTAGAACCAGGTCAGGAACGTCTCGCTGAAGGCCGCCAGCGGGATGATCGTCTGCACCGCCGTGTAGTACTCGGTGCCGGCGTCCAGCAGCGTGCGCACGCGGTCGAGCAGCGCCGCGGCGGGCAGGTCGCCCCCCTCCTCGGCGGTCGCCTCCGCGCTCGCCGCCTGCACCGCCGCGACGTAGCGCGGGTGGGCGTACGTGCGCCAGCGGTGCTCCGTGCCGCCCTGCCCGCGCGTCAGCAGCATCCGGAACGCCCCGCCGCTGTGCAGCATCAGCCGGGCCATGCCGGCGACGCTGTAGCGGTAGTAGGCGTAGCCGTTGACCGTCGGCAGGTCGACGTCGTCCTCGCCGACGACGCCGTCGCCGACCAGCTCGCGGAACAGCGCCTGCAGCGACCGCGACACCGACGTCCGCACCAGGTCGGCGAAGAGCGGCGTCAGCGGGTCGGGCAGCTGCTCGACGATGCTGGCGCGGGCGTAGAAGGCGTGCGGGTCGGGCACCGACCAGTCGGTCGGCGGGTCGGCCTCCGGCGGCGGGAGCACCGTGATCGGCCGCGCCTGGACGAGGAGGAACGTCTGGTCGCGGCGCACCCACTCGACGTCCTGCGGCGCGCCGAAGCACTCCTGCACCCGGGCGCCGAGCCGGGCCAGCTCGACGACGGACGGGTCGTCGAGGACGGGCGCGCGGCGCCGGTCGTCGGGCACCTCGCGCTCCACGGTGCCCTCGGCGGCGTACGCGGTCATGACCCGCTTGTCGGCGGTGCGGCGGGAGACGACGGTCCCCTCCGGCAGCCGGACCACGACCTCGTCGGTGTCGACGAGCCCGCCGACCACGGCCTCGCCGAGGCCCCACGCCGCGGAGACGACCGTCTCGTGGCGCCGGCCGTTCGCCGGGTTGGCCGTGAACATCACGCCCGCCGCGTCCGCCTCGACCATCTCCTGCACGACGACGGCCATCGCGGCGTCGGCGACCCCGCGCTCGGCGCGGTAGGCGACGGCGCGCTCGGTGAACAGCGACGCCCAGCACCGCCGGACCGCGTCGAGCAGGGCGTCGTCGCCGCGGACGTTCAGGTAGGTGTCCTGCTGCCCGGCGAAGCTCGCGCCCTCGAGGTCCTCCGCCGTGGCCGACGACCGCACGGCCACGGGCGGGCGGCCGAGGTCGGCGTACGCGGCCAGCACCGCCGCCCGCACCGGCTCACCGAGGGTGCCACCGGCGTGGTCGGCCCGGTACGCCTCGGTCGTCACGACGAAGCCGGGCGGGACCGGGAACCCGGCGCGGACGAGCGCGCCGAGGTTCGCCCCCTTGCCACCGGCCAGGGCCACGTCTCCGCGGCCGAACTCCTCCAGCGACCCGACGACGCCCATCACCTCACGCCTCCTCACCTCGGAGACAAGCACTCACCGACGTCGGCCGCAAGGGCTGGTCGCCGCGCCCGCGCGACCGGCCTCAGCGGCGGGCGCGCAGCAGCACGGAGCCCGCGTCGCCGGAGCGGATCTCGACTGCGGCGATCGCGTCGAGCCGCAGGGGGCTGGTGCCGGAGGGGTGCATGACGCGGTTGGGACGGGCCGTCCACGGCTTCACCTCGCTGGCGCTGCCGTCCTGCCCCACGACCCAGACCGAGTACGCCTCGCCCTCGTCGGCGTCGGCGTACTGGCACTCGACGCGCACCTCCGTCCCGGCGCCCGCGGGGGCGAGGTCGACGACCGCGGTCAGCGGCGACGGTTCCACCACGCTGAAGGCGAGCCGCTGCGCGGCCGGCTGGCCGACGACCGGACGCAGGACGTAGCCGGCGAGCCCGCCGAGCACGGCGACGAGCACCGCCGCGGCGGCGACCTGCCACCACCGGGGCCGCAGGGCCCGGCGGCGGTCGAGCGGGACGACCTCCCGGGTCGGCTCGTGGTCGGCCACCGGCCGGTCGACCGGCGAGGGGCCGGGAGCGGCCGGCTCCGCGTCCCACACCTCCGACGCGGGCACCTGCGCGAGCAGGCCGGGCATGCCGGCGAGCTCGCCGACCGCCTCCCGGCAGCGCGCGCACCCGGCGAGGTGCTCCTCGAACTCGGCCCGCTCGTCGGGCGCGAGGGCACCGAGGACGTACGCGGCGTCCCACTGCGCGTACCGGTCGGTGCTCACGGCGCGGTCACCCCCTTCTCCTGCAGCAGCAGCCGCAGGCTCCGCAGCCCGTAGTGGAGCCGGGACTTCACGGTGCCGGGCGGCACCCCCAGCATGCGGGCGATCTCGGCGACCGGTCGACCCTCGTAGTGCGCGGCGACGATCACCGCCCGGTGCTCGGGCGACAGGCCGCGCAGCGCGTCCGCGATCAGCCACTGGTCGAGCACCGCGCTGGAGGCGTCGGCGTCCGCCGGCGCCCAGCGCGCCAGGGTCTCCTCGTCGGCCGACCGCTCGTGGCGGTGCGCGGCGCTGCGCCAGCGGTCGACCACGAGGTGCCGGGTGACCGTGAAGAGCCAGGCCCGCGCCGACCGGTCGTCGGTCGCGGCCACCTCGGGATGGTTCCAGGCGCGCAGCAGCGCGTCCTGGACGACGTCGCGCGCGAGGTCGGGGTCGTGGGTGAGGCGCTGCGCGAAGCCGAGCAGGGCGGCCCCGTGCTGCTCCTGCAGCCGCCGGAGACCCTCCGCGGTCCCCGGCGCCTCCTCCACGCCCACGCTCGTCGCCCTCCTCAGCCCGCGGACTTCTTCACCTCGGTCCCGTCCGGCGCGATCACGTACCAGACGCCGCCGACGCCCTGGCCCGTCACGTCGCCGGCGGCCTTGTCCTTGACGAACAGGTAGACCGGGCGGCCCTCGAGCGTGATCTGGGCGGAACCGTCGTCGCGCTTGATCGTGCCGACCTTCGCGGTCACGCCCTCGACCGTCGGGGTGCTGCCCGCCGGCGCGATCGCCGGCCACGCGGCGAGGCAGTCCCCGGAGCAGACGCTCGTGCCCGACCCGGCCTTGTCCTTGTCGAAGTAGTACGCCGTCCGGCCCTGGCTGTCCACCACGACGCTGCCCAGCGAGGTGCTCGCGACCTTCAGGTCGGCCCCCGCCGCGGCGCTCGTGGCGGCGGCGGACGGGGCGCTGGAGCTCGCGCTGCTGGCGGGCGCGGGTTCCGCCGCCGGTGCGCTGCCTGCGGGGGACGAGCACGCGGCCAGCGCCACGAGCACCAGCGCGCCGCCCGTCACCCCGCTCCACCGCGTCCTCGACCTCGCCGCTGCGCTGACTGCGCTGGCTGCTGACCTCATCTCGACCCCTTTCGTCGGTCCCGGACGAGCAGACGGTGCAGCGCCCAGTTCGGTTCACCGACCCGGGCAGGTGGCGAGAAGGGTGTACCTCAGAGGTCGAGCGCGCGGGCGATCGGGACGCCCGGGCGGTAGGCGAGGTGGAGGTACGACGGCGCCTCGAGCACGGTGAGGTCGGCCCGGGCGCCGACGACGACCCGGCCGACGTCGGTGCGGCGCAGCGCCCGCGCGCCGCCCGCCGTGGCCGCCACGAGGGCCTGGGCCGGGGTGAGGCCCATCTCCCGCACGGCCAGCGCCATCACCCACGGCATGGAGCTGGAGAAGCAGGTGCCGGGGTTGCAGTCGGTCGCCAGCGCGAGCGAGACGCCGGCCCGCAGCAGCGCCGCCGCGTCGGGATAGGGCGAGCGGGTCGAGTACTCGACGCCGGGCAGCAACGTGGCCGTGGTCGTCGCGGCGGCGCCCACGAGGGCGTCGACGTCGGCCCGCTCCAGGAACGTGCAGTGGTCCACGCTGGCCGCACCGAGCTCCACCGCCAGCCGGACCCCGGGTCCGGGGCCGAGCTGGTTGCCGTGCACCCGCAGCCCGAGCCCGGCCGCAGCGCCGGCGGTCAGGACGGTGCGGGCCTCGTCGGCGTCGAAGGCGTGGGCAGAACCTGGTTCGCAGAAGACGTCGACCCAGCGCGCGTACGCGGCGGCCGCCGCGAGCATCGGGCCGGCGACCTGCGCGACGTAGGCCGACCGGTCCGCCCCGGCGGGCACGACGTGCGCGCCGAGGAACGTCGTCTCGCGGGTGTGCCGGCCGGCGATGCGCAGGGCGCGGACCTCGTCGGCGACGGTGAGGCCGTAGCCCGACTTGATCTCCACCGTCGTGGTGCCCTGCGCGCGCATCTCCGCGACCCGGGCGGCGACGAGGCCGTCGAGCTCGTCGTCGGTCGCCACCCGCGTGGCCGCGACCGTCGTGGCGATGCCGCCGCCGTCGTAGCGCTGCCCGGCCATCCGCGCGGCGAACTCGGCGCTTCGGTCGCCGGCGAAGACGAGGTGGGCGTGCGAGTCGACGAAACCGGGGACGACGGCGCGCCCGCCGACGTCGACGCGGCGGTCGGCCGCGGGAGCCGCGCTCGGCGCACCGGCCCAGGCGACCAGGCCGTCCTCGACGAGCACGGCGGCGTCGTGGCGCAGCCCGAGCCCCTCCGGTCCCGTCCCGTCGACGGTCGCGAGCTCGCCGATGCCCGTCACGAGGACGCTGCCGATCCTGCTGGTCACGCCTCCTCCAGGCGGTCGAGGGCTTCGCGCAGCAGCCGGGCCGGGTCGCCGAGGACGTGGTGGCCGTCGCGGACCACCGTGCGGCCGCCCACGAGGACGCGGTCGACGTCCGCCGCGGTCGCCGCGTACGGGACCTGGTCGGGACGGGCGCCGGTCGTGCGGACCGAGTCGGTGCGCACGACGACGAGGTCGGCCGGGGCGCCGACGGCGAGGCGGCCGCCGTCCCAGCCGAGGCTCGCGTAGCCCGCCGCGCTCGCGGCCGTCACCAGCTCGGCCGGGCTGAACCGGCCGCGTTCGCCGCTGGCGAGCCGCTCGTGGGCCTCGAGCCCGCACAGCTCCTCGAACGGGTCGACCACGGCCTGGCTGTCGGAACCCAGCGTGAGCGGGCTGCCCGCCTCGTGCAGCCGCCGTGCCGGGCCGATGCCGTCGGCGAGGTCGCGCTCGGTGGTCGGGCAGAAGCAGGCGGCGGTCCCCGTCGTGCCGAGGAGGGCGACGTCGGCGTCGGTGAGGTGGGTGGCGTGCACCGCCGTGGTGCGCGGGCCGAGCAGGCCCGCGTCGGCGAGGAGCCGCGTCGGCGTGCAGCCGTGGACGGCCCGGACCGCGGCGTTCTCGGCAGGCTGCTCGCTGAGGTGGACGTGCACCGGCCGCGTGCCCGCGGCACCGGCGAGCGCGGAGAGGGCGTCGGCGGGAACCGCGCGGACCGAGTGGGCGGCCGCGCCGATCCGGGCCGTCGCGGTGGGGCGCAGCCGGTCGACGCGGGCGTGCCAGGCCTCCACGTCGCCGTCGGAGAAGCGCCGCTGGACCTCGTCGAGCGGCTGGTGCCCCGCGGCGGTGAGCCCGCCGGCGAGGTAGAGCGTGTCGAGCAGCGTGAGGCGCAGGCCGGCCTGCTCGGCGGCGTCGACCAGCGCGGCGCCCATGGCGTTCGGGTCGGCGTACGGGCGTCCCTGCGGGTCGTGGTGCAGGTAGTGGAACTCGCCGACGCACGTGTAGCCGGCGAGGGCCATCTCCGCGAACACCGCCAGCGCGAGCGCGCGGTAGGTGTCCGGGTCGAGGCGCGTCGCGACGGCGTACATCTGCTCCCGCCACGTCCAGAAGGTGCCGCCGCCGTGCGTACGCCCCCGCAGGGCGCGGTGGAAGGCGTGGCTGTGACCGTTCGCGAGGCCGGGCAGGACGAGGCCGTCGAGGCGTTCGTCGCCGGGCTGCGGGGCGGTCCCGGTGGTGATCGCGGTGAAGGTCCCGTCGACGACCTCGAGGCGCACGTCGGCGTGGACGCCGTCCGGCAGCCAGGCGTACGGCGCGTGGTGGCCGGTCACGCCGGTGCGCCCGTCAGGTCGGCGAGCACGGCGGTCAGCGCGTCGACACCGGCCAGGCAGTCGTCGCGGTCGGCGTGCTCGGCGGGCGCGTGGGAGACGCCGGTCGGGTTGCGGACGAGGAGCATGGCCGTGCTGACGCCGGCGTTCGCGAGGATCCCGGCGTCGTGCCCGGCCCCGGTGGCGAGCACCGGGGCGTCGCCGAGGAGCGTGCCGAGGCGTTGCGCCAGCGCCGGGTCGAAGGTCGTCGGCGGGGTCCACGACTCCTGGGCGAGGGTTCCGCCGGCGCGGGCGACCGCCGCGGCGACCTGCTCGACGGCGGCGTGCACGGAACGTTCGTCGGCGCCGCGGGCGTCGAGCCAGGCGGTGACGTGCGACGGGACGGCGTTCACCCCGCCCGGCTCGACGACGATCCGGCCGACGGTCGCCAGGCAGCCGTGCCGCTCGGCCGCGCGGCGCGCCTCCTGCACGACCCACGTGGCCGCGAGCAGCGCGTCGTCGCGGTCGTCGAGCGCGGTCGTGCCGGCGTGGTTCGCGGTGCCGGGGACGTCGGCCCGCCAGCGGCCGTGCGGCCAGATGCTGCCGGCGACGCCCACGGCGCGGCCGCGGTCGACGAGTCGGCGGCCCTGCTCCCCTCCCTGCTCCACGTGCAGCTCGACGAACGTGCCCACCCGGCGCAGCGCCTCGGGGTCGGGACCCAGGTCCTCCGGGCGGCGCCCGGCGGCGCGCAGGGCCTCGGCCAGCGTGGTGCCGTCGGCGTCGGCCAGGCCGAGCGCCCGGTCGGCCTCCAGGGCCCCGGTGATCACCCGGGAGCCGGCGCACGCCACCCCGAACCGCGCCCCCTCCTCGTCGACGAAGCTCACGACCCCGAGGGGCCGCGCGGGCTGGTGCCCCCGGGCGCGCAGGGCGTCGAGCGCCGCGAACGCGCTGACCACGCCGAGCGGGCCGTCGTACGCGCCACCGTCCGGGACGCTGTCCAGGTGGGAGCCGGTGACGACACCGGGAGCGGCGTCGGGGTCGCCCCACCACGCCCACCGGTTGCCGGCCCGGTCCTCGACGAGGTCGAGCCCGCGGCGGGCCGCCTCCCCCGCGAACCACTCGTGCAGGGTGTGGTCGGTCCGCGTCCACGCGAACCGTCGGTAGCCGCCCGTGCGCGGCTCCCGCCCGAGGTCGGCGAGGTCGGCCCAGAGGCCGTCGAAGGTGCTCCCCACGGCGTCAGGCGCCCTCGCGCAGCGGGACCCGGACGCCCTGCTCCGCGGCGACCTCGACGGCGCGGTCGTAGCCCGCGTCGACGTGGCGGATGACGCCCATGGCGGGGTCGTTGGTGAGGACCCGCGCGAGCTTCTGCGCGGCCAGCGGTGTGCCGTCGGCGAGCGACACCTGCCCGGCGTGCAGCGAGCGGCCGATCCCCACGCCGCCGCCGTGGTGGATCGACACCCAGGACGCCCCGGAGGCGGTGTTGATCATGGCGTTGAGCAGCGGCCAGTCGGCGATCGCGTCGGAGCCGTCGAGCATCGCCTCGGTCTCGCGGTAGGGGCTGGCGACCGAGCCCGTGTCGAGATGATCACGCCCGATGACGATCGGCGCGCTGATCTCCCCCGACGCGACGAGGTCGTTGAACAGCAGCCCCGCGCGGTCCCGCTCGCCCTGGCCCAGCCAGCAGATCCGGGCGGGCAGGCCCTGGAAGCTGATCTTGTCCTGGGCGCCGCGCATCCACTTCTGCAGGCGGTCGTCGTCGGAGAAGAGCTCCATGACCGCGCGGTCGGTGACGGCGATGTCCTTCGGGTCGCCCGAGAGCGCGACCCAGCGGAACGGGCCCCGGCCCTCGCAGAACAGCGGACGGATGTAGGCGGGGACGAAGCCCGGGAAGTCGAAGGCCCGCGCGTACCCGCCCTGACGGGCCTCGTCGCGGATCGAGTTGCCGTAGTCGAAGACCTCCGCGCCCGCGTCGAGGAAGCCGACCATCGCCTCGACGTGGCGGGCCATCGACTCCCGCGCGCGTAGCGTGAAGTCGTCGGGGTCCTTCTCCGCCAGCGTGCGCCAGTCGGCCACGTCGACGCCGAGCGGCAGGTAGGACAGCGGGTCGTGCGCGCTGGTCTGGTCGGTCACCACGTCGACCGGCACGCCGCGGCGCAGCAGCTCGGGGAAGACCTCGGCGCAGTTCCCGACCACGCCGACCGACCAGGCCCGCCGCTCGGCCGTGGCCGCGAGCGCCTTGTCGACGGCCTGGTCGAGCGAGTCGGCGACCTCGTCGAGGTAGCGGTGCTGCACGCGCCGCTCGAGGCGGCTGCGGTCGACGTCCACGACCAGGCAGACGCCGTCGTTGAGCGTGACGGCCAGCGGCTGCGCGCCGCCCATGCCGCCGCAGCCGCCGGTGAGGGTGAGGGTCCCGGCGAGGGTTCCGCCGAACCGCTTCTCCGCCACCGCCGCGAACGTCTCGTACGTCCCCTGCACGATGCCCTGCGTGCCGATGTAGATCCACGAGCCGGCCGTCATCTGCCCGTACATGGTCAGCCCGAGCTGCTCCAGGCGGCGGAACTCCGGCCACGTCGCCCAGTCGCCGACGAGGTTGGAGTTGGCGATGATCACCCGCGGCGCCCACTCGTGGGTCTGCATGACGCCGACCGGCCGTCCCGACTGCACGAGCATCGTCTCGTCCGGCGCGAGGGTGGTGAGCGTCCTGATCATGGCGTCGTACGAGCGCCAGTCCCGGGCCGCCCGGCCGGTGCCGCCGTAGACGACGAGGTCGTCGGGACGTTCCGCCACCTCGGGGTCGAGGTTGTTCATGAGCATCCGCATCGGGGCCTCGGTGGCCCACGAGCGGGCGGTCAGGGTCGTGCCGCGGGGTGCGCGTACGGGTCGGGCGCCGTCCATCGGGTCTCGTCCTCTCGGAAAGTGGTCGGTTGCGGTGATTCTGGGGGCCGGAAGGAGGTCGGGAGCGACCACTTTCCGGAGATGTCTGGGTGAGGCGGGGTCAGGCGAGCGCGCCGGTGACGGCCTCGACGGCGGCGAGGACGCTGCCGTCGGCGAGGACGCGGACGGCCGTCTCGAGGTCGGGGGCGAGCCAGCGGTCGGGGCCCGGACCGGCGATGCCGGCCTCACGGAGGACGCCGATCGCCGCTGCGCTGGCGGGCGAGGGCTGCAGCGGCGTGCGGAGCTCGAGGCCGCGGGCGGCCGTCATCAGCTCGATCGCGAGCACCCGGGTCAGGCCGTCGACCGCGCGGCGCAGCTTGCGCGCCGCGGACCAGCCCATGGAGACGTGGTCCTCCTGCATCGCCGAGCTCGGGATCGAGTCGACCGAGGCCGGCGCGGCCAGCCGCTTGAGGTCGGAGACGATCGCCGCCTGCGTGTACTGGGCGATCATCAGCCCGGAGTCGACCCCGGGGTCGTCGGCCAGAAAGGGCGGCAGCCCGGCGCTGCGGGCCGGATCGAGGAAGCGGTCGGTGCGCCGTTCGGCCATGCTCGCCAGGTCGGCGACGACGATCGCGAGGAAGTCGAGCACGTACGCGACCGGGGCGCCGTGGAAGTTGCCGTTCGACTCGACGCGGCCGTCGGGCGTGACCACCGGGTTGTCGACGGCCGCGGCGAGCTCGGCGAGCGCGACCCGTTCGGCGTGGTCGACGGTGTCGCGCGCCCCGCCCGCGACCTGCGGGGCGCAGCGCAGCGAGTACGCGTCCTGGACGCGGGTGCAGGCGCTCGACCCCGTGGGGTCGGCGCGGTGCGACTCCCGGATCGCGCTGCCGGCCATGACCGCGCGCAGGTTGGCGGCGGAGGCGCGCTGACCGGGGTGCGGGCGGAGCGCCTGCAGGTCGTCGGCGAAGACGGCGTCGCTGCCGAGCAGGCCCTCGACGCTCATCGCCGCGGTCACGTCGGCCGTCCGCAGCAGGCGGCGCAGATCGGCGATCGCCAGCACGAGCATGCCGAGCATGCCGTCGGTGCCGTTGATCAGCGCCAGGCCCTCCTTCTCCGCGAGGACGACGGGCTCGATGCCGGCGGCGGCGAGGGCCTCGGCCGTCGGCACCCGCTCGCCGCCGGCGTCGCGGACGACGCCCTCCCCCATCAGGGCCAGCGCGCAGTGCGCCAGGGGCGCGAGGTCGCCGGAGCAGCCGAGGCTGCCGTGCTCGTGCACGACCGGCGTGATCCCGGCGTTGATCATGGCCACGTACGTGCGCAGGGTCTCCTCCCGCACGCCGGTGCGGCCGGTCGCCAGCGTCGAGATGCGCAGCAGCGCGAGCGCGCGGACCACCTCGCGCTCGACCTCCGGGCCGGACCCGGCGGCGTGCGAGCGGACGAGGCTGCGCTGCAGCTCGGTACGGCGCTCGAGCGGGATGTGGCGCGTGGCCAGGGCGCCGAACCCGGTCGAGATCCCGTAGTGCGGCACCGGGTCGTCGGCCAGCGCCTCCACCAGGGCCCGCGTCCGCCGGACCTCGGCCCACGCCTCCTCGCTGAGGATGATCTTCGCGTCGTCGCGCGCGACGGCGACGACGTCGCTGATCATCAGCGGCCCCGTGCCGACGACGACGGTGGTGGAGCTGGTGCGCGTGGACATGACCTCATCCCACGGCATCCGTGAGCCCGCGGCCAGCACGGCGACGCATAGTCTGTCCCGTATCTGAGACAGTGCGAGACGCACGAGGGCGGACGAGGGGGGCCGTGGTGTCGGACGCGCCCGCGGCGGACCGCGTGCTGGAGGTGCTGTCGCTGCTCGCGCGCGAACCGGAGCCGGTGCCCGGAGGAACCGTCGCGACCCGGCTCGGCCTGCCGCGCTCGACGGCGTACCGCCTCCTCGCCGTGCTGGTCGAGCACGGCTACGTCTCCTACCTCGCCGAGGAGCGGCGCTACGGGCTGGGCGTGGCGGCGTACGAGCTCGGGTCGGCCTACCAGCGGCAGGCGCCGCTGCAGCGCATCGCCCGCCCGCTGCTGCACGGCCTGGTCGACCACGTCCACCAGAACGCGCACCTGGCCGTCCTGCAGGGGCGCGACGTGCTCTACGTGATCGAGGAGCGCGCACCGGGCCGGCCGCTGCTGGTCACCGACGTGGGCGTGCGGCTGCCCGCCGTGCGCACCGCGAGCGGCCTGGCGATGCTCGCCGCCCTACCCAGGACGCAGGTGCGGGCGCTGTTCCCGGACACGGCGGCGTTCCCCGGCGGCGAGCACGACCCGGCCACGCCGACCGCCCTGCGCCGGCTGCTGGTCGACGTCCGCACCCGCGGGCACGCGACCGAGGAGGGGTCCGTCACGGCGGGGCTGAGCTCCGTCGCGCAGGTCGTGCGCGACCACACCGGCTACCCCGCCGCCGCGGTGGCGATCACCTACGCGGCGGACGACGTGGACCGCGCCACCGTCAGCCGCCTGGCCCAGGCCGCGACGACGACGGCTGCGACCCTCTCCCGCCGCCTCGGCTTCCGCGGCTGAGCCGGGACAGCGAAAGTTCTGCTGCGTTGACCACCTCTGGGGTGGTCAACCCTGCAGAAGTTCGGGGGGCGGTGACCTCAGATGTTCGAGCCGTCCGGCGGCACGCCGTCGGGCAGCGCGGCGGCCGCGCCGGTCCCGTCACCGGCGCCCGGGCAGTCGAGGTCGAGCGTGTACGCGGTCATCGAGAGCGAGCCGTAGGCGTAGCCGTCGACGAGCACGTCGGCCCCGCGGTCGGCGGCGCCGGCCAGGCCGGCGAGGTAGAGCAGCGGGATGTAGTGGTCGGGCGTGGGCACGGCGGTGCGGAAGTCGCGGTGCGCGTCGGCCGCGGCGACCTCGGCCGGGTCGTCGGCCATCGTCGCCTTGATGTGCTCGTCGAAGCGCTGCGCCCAGTCGAAGCCCTGGTCGGGCAGCCCGCCGTCCATGCCGCCGAGGTTGTGCACGACGTTGCCGCTGCCGATCACCAGCACGCCCTGCTCGCGCAGCGGGGCCAGCCGCGCGCCGAGGTCGAGGTGGTAGTCGAGCGGCTTGTCGGCGTTGATGCTCAGCTGCATGACGGGGATGCCCGCGTCGGGGAACGTGTGCATGAGCACCGACCAGGTGCCGTGGTCGATGCCCCAGCTGTCGACGTCGGCGCCCACCCAGGTCGGGTGCACGGCGTCGCTGACCTCCTCGACGAAGGACGGCATCCCGGGCGCCGGGTAGTCGACGTCGAACAGCTCCTGCGGGAAGCCGTAGAAGTCGTGGATCGTGCGCGGCCGCGGCATCGCGGTGACGGCGGTGGCGTTGATGTACCAGTGCGCCGACACCACGAGGATCGCGCGCGGTCGCGGCACCGCCTCGCCGAGCGCCCGCCAGGCCCGCGTGTAGCGGTTGTCGGCGAGCGCGTTCATCGGGTTGCCGTGGCCGATGAACGCGGCAGGCATCAGGTCGGGTGCGACGACGCCGGTCACGAGACTCCCTCGGCGTGCGGGTGCGGATGCGGATGGTCGTGACCGTGGGCGTGGTCGGCGTGCCCGACGCGCTCGACGCCACGACTCGCGGGCGTCGGTACGGGAACACCCGGCTCGAGCCCGGCGGCGACCGCGGCCGCGGTGGCGGCGGCCAGGACGTCGACGGCGGGACGACCGCTCTGCGCGGCCGCCCGGGCCACGTCCTCGAACTCCGGCGTCGCCCGCACGACCCGCCCGCCGTCGTGGCTGACCTTGATGCCGACCCGCTGCCCGGCGACGTCGACGTCGACCCAGGTCCGCGGCAGCGCGTGCTTCTCGACCGTGGTCTGCCGCACGCCGATGGTCGAGGTCTGCGCGTGGACGACCGTCCGCAGCCGCGGCGCCGTCTCCGGCGTGCCGAGCACGGTGAGGACGTGCGCCGGGCGACCCTTCTTCATCGCGACCGGCGCGAGCCAGGCGTCCTGCGCACCGGCCCCGAGCAGCGCGGTGAGCACGCCGGGCCAGAGACGGGGGTCGAGGTCGTCGACGTTCGCCTCGAGGACGACCCCGGTCTGCCCGCGAGCGGGAGCGGGGTTGCCGGTGCGCTCGCCCACGAGGACGCGGGTGAGGTTGGGCCGGCCGGCGGTGTCACGCGTCCCCGCGCCGCTGCCCGAGGTCTCGAGCCGCATGGCCGGCAGGTCCTCGCAGGCCTGCGCGAGGGTGGTCACGAGGGCCATCCCGGTCGGGGTGGTCAGCTCGCCCGGCCCGTCGCCGCGGACGCGCCAGCCGCGCGACAGCTCGACGACCGCCGGGCCGGGCACGGCGATGCGTCCGTGCGCCATCCGGACGGTGCCGGAGCCGAGGGCGACCTCGCCGGCGCTCAGCGTCTCCACCTCGAGGTCGGCCAGCGCCGCGCAGACGCCGACGACGTCGGCGATCGAGTCGAGGGCCCCGACCTCGTGGAAGTGCACGTCGGCCGCGGGGATGCCGTGCGCGCGGGCCTCGGCGTCGGCCAGCCGGCCGAACACCGCGAGCGCGTCGCGGCGTACGCGCTCGGGCACCTCGGCGTCGCCGAGCATCACCTGGATGGTGCGCCAGTCGCGGTGCGGCGGGTCGTCGACGAGCATCCGCACGTCGGCCTTCGTCGCCCGCATGCCGGCGCGCGTGACCGTGCGCACCTCGATGGCGACCGCACCGGCGACGACGGCGTCGACCGCCCGCTGCACGGCGTCGAGCGACGCGCCGGCGTCGAGCAGCGCGCCGAGCAGCATGTCGCCCGCGACGCCGGCCGACGCGTCGACCCAGACGTGCCTCACGCGCCCGTCCCCTGCTGAGGTGCGGCTGCGGGCGTGGGCTCGGCGATCTGCGCGGCCAGGTGACCGGCGCCGTAGCCGTTGTCGATGTTGACGACGCTCACCCCGGGCGCGCAGGCGTTGAGCATGGTCAGCAGCGCCGCAACACCGCCGAACGCCGCCCCGTAGCCGACCGAGGTCGGCACCGCGACGACCGGCGCCCGGACGAGCCCGGCGACCACGCTCGGCAGCGCCCCGTCCATGCCGGCGGCGACGACGATCGCGCGGGCCGAGCGCAGCAGGTCGAGCTTGCCGAGGATCCGGTGCAGCCCGGCCACGCCCACGTCGACGACGAGCTCGGCGGGCCGGCCGAGGTGGCGGGCGGTCAGGTACGCCTCGCGGGCGACCGGCAGGTCGGAGGTGCCGGCGGCCAGGACGAGCACGAGCCCACCGGTCCCCTCCGGCTCGGCGGCCGGCCAGGCCACGATGCGGGCCACCGGGTCCCACGACGCGTCGGGCAGCGCCTCGAGAACGGCGGCGGCGTGGTCCTCCCCGGCCCGGGTGAAGAGCGTCTTGACGTCCGGCCGCCCGGCGACGACCCGGGCGATCGCCCCGACCTGCTCCGGCGTCTTGCCGGCGCAGTAGACGGCCTCGGCGTAGCCGCGACGCTCCTGCCGGTCCAGGTCGAGCTCGGCGACGCCGGCCAGCGGGTCGCTCACGCGCGCTGCCCGAGGGCGCTGAGCGTGAACACGCCGGACTGCATCCCGCCCAGGTCGAGCGCGACGAAGCGGAAGCCCGCCCCGAGCACGGCCTCGCGGACGGCGACGCGCAGCGGGTCGGACACCGCCCGTACGAGGTCCTCGGCCGGCAGCTCCACGCGCGCGACCTCGCCGTGGTGGCGCACCCGCGCGTCGGCGAACCCGAGCCGCCGCAGCCCCTGCTCGGCCCGGTCGACCTGGCCGAGCTTCTCCGGGGTCACCTCGGTGTGGTGCGGGATCCGCGAGGCCAGGCACGGGGCGGCCGGCTTGTCGGCGCACGGCAGCGCCCAGGTGCGGGCGAGGCGGCGCACGGCCTCCTTGTCGAGCCCGGCGTCACGCAGCGGGGCGAGGACCCGGTGCTCGACGGCGGCGCGGCTGCCGGGCCGGTCGGGGCGCAGGGCGTCGTCGAGGTTCTCCCCGTACGCGACCGCGTCGAGCGACTGCGCCCGGACGACCTCGTCGGAGATCCGCGTGAACAGCTCGTTCTTGCAGTGGAAGCAGCGGTCCGGGCCGTTGGCGCGGTAGGCGGGCAGGCTGCCCTCGTCGGTCGCCACCTCGACCAGGGCCGCACCGATCACGCGCGCGACCTCGTGCGCGGCGGCGCGCTCGTCGGTCGCCAGGCTCGGCGACACGCCCAGGACCGCGACCACGCGGCCGGGCCCGAGCACCCGGACGGCGGCGGCCAGCAGCACGGCGGAGTCCACGCCGCCGGAGAAGGCGACGCCGAGGCGGTCGACCCCGGCGAGGGCCCCGCGGACCGCCTCGAGCGCGGCCTGCTCCTCGGCCGCGTCGGCGCGGGGGCTGGCGAGGTCGACGACCTCGAGGGGGGCTGGCGCGGGCACGGTTCCTCCGATGGGGCGGGGCGACGAGGTCGGGCGGGTTCCGGACGGGTCCGGGGACGCGGGGAGTCCGGGGTCGAGCCTCACCCCGAACCGTCCGGCGCGGGTGGGCGGGTCACCCGTCGAGACCCGTCGGGCCGAGCAGCGTCAGGAGCGCGGCCGGCGGGTTCATGCCGCCACCCTGCCCGGCGGCCCCGCCGCGCACAAGGAACGGGCGCCGCAGGATCGCGGTGAGCGGCCGGGCGGCTGCGGCCGCACGCGTGCCGCCCGCTCTGCGGTAGACCGTGGGGGTGCCCCCTGAGCTCCCGGTGCTGCTGGTCCTCGACCTCGTCGGAACGTTCGCCTTCGCGCTCAACGGCGCCCTGACCGCGATCCGTACGGTCGACGTCGACCTCGTGGGCGTGCTGACGCTCGGCATCATCACCGCGGTCGGCGGCGGGATCGTCCGAGACGTGCTGCTGGGGGCGCTGCCGCCGGCGACGTTCGTCGACTGGCGCTACCTGGCGGTGGCAGCCGGCGGGGCGCTGCTCGCGTTCCTCTTCAGCCCCCAGCTGCGCCGCCTGCGGATCTCCATCCACCTCCTCGACGCGGCCGGGCTGAGCCTGTTCGCCGTGACGGGCACGGGCAAGGCCCTCGAGCTCGGCATGGGGCCCGCGCAGGCGATCCTGCTCGGTGCGCTGACCGGCGTCGGCGGCGGGACCGTGTGCGACGTGCTCATCCGGCGGGTGCCCGACGTGCTGCGCACCGGCCTCTACGCCATCCCGGCCCTGGTCGCGGCCGCGCTCGTCGTGGTCGCGAGCCGGACCGGCGTGGACGAGCTGCTGGGCGCCCCGGCGGCGCTGAGCGCGGCCGCGGTGTGCTTCGCGATCCGGATGGTCGGGCTGCGGTTCCGGCTGAACGCACCCCGCCCGCGCGGCGTCCCCCGCCGCCCGCCCGGTCAGAACCCGTGAGACCGGCCCCCACGCCTCGTGCCGCCTACACCTCGATGACGCCCTCGAGGTAGGGCACGCAGCCGCCGCCCAGCACCACCCGGTCGCCGGCGAGCCGGCAGGCGAGCTCCGCACCCCGACGAGAGGCCTGCTGGGCCAGGAACGAGGTCCGCCCGGTCCGCGCCGCCCAGAACGGGACGAGCCCGCAGTGCGCGCCGCCGGTCGCCGGGTCCTCGTCGATGCCCTTGGCCGGGGCGAAGTAGCGGCTGACGAAGTCGTACGGCCCGTCCCCGGCGGCCGTGACGACCACCCCGCTGCGGTCCAGCCGCGCGACCGCGGCGAGGTCGGGACGCAGGGCGCGGACCTCGTCGGCCGACGCCAGCAGCGCGAGGTGGTTGCCCCCGTCGGTCGCGGTCTCCACCGGCGTCGTGCCGAGGGCGGCGGCCAGTGCGGCGGACGGCGGCTCCGGCGTGACCGTCCGGACCGGCAGGTCGATCGCGTACGCGGTCCCCTCCCGGCGCACCGTCAGCGGGCCGCTGGCCGTGGCGAAGACCACCTCCGACCGGCCCGGTTCGAGGCGCTCGAGCACGACCGCGCCCGCCGCGAGGGTCGCGTGCCCGCACAGCGCGACCTCGGTGACCGGGGTGAACCAGCGCAGCCGGTGCCCGTCCGCCGCTACGACGAGGAACGCCGTCTCGGCCAGGTTGTTCTCCGCCGCGACCGCCTGCATCAGCGCGTCGTCGAGGAGCTCCTCGAGCACCACCACCGCCGCCGGGTTGCCGGTGAAGCGCCGCGTCGCGAAGGCGTCGAGCTGGAAGAGGGGCAGCCGCACCGCCGCATGCTAGGCCGCGGTCAGCCCGGTCGGCCGAGGTCGACCAGGCCCACCTCGTACGCCAGCACCACGGCCTGGGTGCGGTCCCGGGCCCCGAGCTTGCGGAGGACGGCGGCCACGTGGGTGCGGACCGTCTCCGTCCCGAGCACCAGCCGGGCCGCGACCTCGGCGTTCGTGAGGCCCTGGGCCACGAGGGCGAGGACCTCGGCCTCGCGTGGGGTCAGCGGTGGCCCCTCGTACGGCGCGGGTGACGGCCGGTGGGCGGCCAGGGCGAGCTGGCGCACCGCGTCCGGGTAGAGGAGGCTCGCCCCCGCCGCCACGGCGCGCACGGCGGCGACCAGCTCGGCGGCCGTCGCCCGCTTGAGGACGAAGCCGGCCGCCCCGGCCCGCAGCGCGGCGAGCACGAAGTCGTCGCTGGAGAAGGTGGTCACCACCAGGACCTTCGGCGGCCGCGGCAGCCGGAGCACGAGCTCGGTGGCCCGGATGCCGTCGACGTCGGGCATCCGGACGTCCATGCAGACCACGTCAGGCTCGAGGGTGCGGGACAGCGCCACCGCCTCGGCGCCGCTGCCGCCCTCGCCGACCACCGCCAGGTCCGGCTCGGCCTCGAGGATCATCCGCAGCCCCTGGCGCACGAGGGGCTCGTCGTCGACGACCAGCACCCGCAGCACGGGGGCGTCCGTCTCAGCCACGGGTGCCGTTCCTGGGCAGCTCGACGTCGAGGACCCAGCGCCCGCCGACGGGACCGGCCTGCACGCTGCCGCCCAGCAGCCGTACCCGCTCGGCGACGCCGGTGAGCCCGAGGCCGCGCGCCGTCGCGGGCACCGTGCCCGCCGGCGTCCGGGGGCTCGACACCTGCACCCGCAGCGCGCGGGCCGTCGTGGCGACGCGCAGCTGCACAGCACCCGGCGCGGCGTGCCGGGCCGCGTTGGTCAGGCCCTCGGCCACGACGAGGTACGCGGTCGTCGACGTCAGCCGCGGGACCCAGGGCAGCTCGTCGACCCGGCAGTCGAGCGTCATGCCGCCGCTGCGGTAGGTCGCGAGCAGCGCGTCGAGCCGGTCCAGGCCCGGGGCCGTCTCACGCACCACCGCACCGCTGCGCAGGCTGCCGAGCAGGTCGTCGAGCTCACCCAGCGCGCCGCGGGCGGTGTCCTCGATGGTCCCGAGCGACTCCTCGGTCCGGCGGGGGTCGCTGGCGAGCACCCGCCGGCCGGCAGCGGCCTGCAGCCCGATGATCGTCAGGGCGTGGCCGATCCCGTCGTGCAGCTCCCGGGCGAGCCGGGTGTGGGCGGCCTCGGCCTCGAGCCGCGCGAGGGCGACGACCAACCGGTCCTGCGCGGTCGGGCCGAGCAGCCGGGCGACGGCCCGCACGGCCAGGCGGCGCAGACCCGTCACCGCGAGCCCGACGAGGAGGACACCGGCCAGGCCGGTCGCGAGCGCGGCGGGCCCGGACCACGGCGCGAAGGTCCGCCCCGCCAGCTGCACGGGTCCGCCCCGCAGCTGGACGACGACGGACGCCACCAGGGCGGGCAGCACCCCGACCAGCAGCACCCCGGCCAGGAGGCCGAGCACCAGGTGGGTCGCGACGGTGGCGACGGTCCGGCGCCGGTGGGTGGCAGCGGGCTCCTCCGGCAGCACGAGCTCGCTGCGGACCCCGAGCAGCGTGCGGGCCGCCGTGACCTCGAGCTCGCGGACGCCGGGCAGCAGCCCCAGCAGGGCGACGAGGAGGACCAGGGCCAGGGTCAGCGCCACGCTCGCCGACCCCCGTCCCGGGGCGACGACCTGCACGAGCCCGGTGACCAGCAGCAGCGCCGCCAGCCCGATCGCGGCGCCCACCAGCAGCCAGGCGGCCCCGAGCGCCTCGCGGCGCAGGACCGGCCGGCTCGGCACGACGCGGCGTCGCGAGGGGGCCATGGCTCATCCTCTCGCGGGCGCCGGCGCGCCCTGGACGGAGCGGTGCTGCGCGTAGCCCCACACCGCCAGCGCCAGCGCCGGACCCCAGACCCAGAACGGGAAGACCAGCGCGAGCTCGAGCCGCTCCAGCCGGGTGAGCCCGTCCCCGACCTCGTCCGCCGCCGGCAGCAGCGCCATGCGCAGCATGGGCACGGCCGCCGCCGACAGGAGGCCGGCGACGAGGCCGCCGGGCACGGCGGCCGCCGCGACCGGCACGCGTCGTCCAACCAGACGCGGGAACCACCGCGGGAACCGCTCGCCCCACGGCAGCACGAGCCCGAGGGTCAGCACGCTCCCGAGCAGGGCGGCGCCACCCAGCAGCAGGCCCCACAGGCGCATCTCCCCGCTCAACCCGCCCGGGGCGAGCAGCGGGTGGGGCGTCAGCCAGGTCAGCCGCAGCAACCCGTACGGCAGCGGCCCGGCGGCGGCGACCAGGGTGAGGGCGACGCGGTGCCGCAGCACCCAGCCGCCCGCCGTCCGTACGCCCTCCGAGCCGCGGAGCAGCCGCAGGACGACGAGCACCCAGGCCGCGGTGACGGCGACGACCAGCACGGTCGTGCCGATCCGGGGCGCCGCCGCCGCGAAACCGGCGGCGAGGGCCTGCCCCAGCCGGCCGAGGGCGGCGGTCGCCGAGGTCCAGGACCTCGCGACGGCGAGGAGCACGGCGAGGACGCCGACGAGCACCGGCCAGCGGAGCCGGCGGTAGCGGCGGACGACCAGGGCGAGCAGCACGACGACGCCGAGCGGCAGGGCCGCCGCCAGGAGGTAGCCCGCCAGCGAGATCGTCGTGACGCTCTGCAGGGCGACGCCGAAGCCGGCCACCTCCACGAGCGCGAGCACGAGCAGCCGGCGGGACCGTCGCCGCGGGGCCCGGAGGGCGGAGAGCGCGCCGGCCGCTCCCGCCAGCCCGAGCGCCCCGACCACCGCGGCGGTGGCGCGGGGACCCAGCAGCGCGCGGAGGACGAAGACCTCGGGGTCGCGGGAGAGCGCCGAGGCCGGGTGGACGGCCAGCCACGCGCCGACGGCAGCAGCCACCAGCCCGAGCAGGGCGGCGACGAGCAGCAGCGGGCGTGGTGGCGCCGTCGGGCGCGGAACCAGGGCGGACGGCGGCTGCGGGAGCGGGGTGCGGGTGGGCATGCCTCCACGCTCGCCGTCACCGGCCGGCCGGACCTCCCCCGAGCGGGTGAGGTGCCGTGCCGTCCGGGTGAGGCGGTTCCTCGTGAGCGCCTCAGGGGCAGGTGACGGAACCGTTCGCGGTGATGGTGTCGTCGTTCGTGATGCTCACGAGCCTGGTGTTCTTGACGGTGTAGGTCGTGCCGGACACGGAGGGCTTCGAGGTGCCGTCGGCCAGCGTGTAGCCGGTCGAGTGCGGGACGGCGAAGGTGAAGTCGTCGGCGTCGATGAGGCCGCTGTACGTCTGCTCCTCACCGTCCACCGTGACGGCGAGCTGCGCCATCCCGTCGTGGCAGGCGTTCGCGGTCATCCGTCCGGACAGTGCGCCGGTGAAGGTGATCTCCCCTCCGGACGACCCGGGCGCGGAGGACGCGGGCGCGGAGGCGGGCGGCCCCGAGCTGGCTGCGGAGCTGGCCGGGGCGGGCGTCGCGCTGCCGGCCTCGGACGCGGACGACGAGCAGCCGGCGAGGGCCGCGCAGGCGACCAGCGGGGCCAGGACAGGCACGGTGACGCGCGAGGAGACGCGGGAGACGAGACGCACGGGTGGGCTCCGATCCGACGGCGACGTGCTCCCGGAGACGCGGATGAAGGTCCTGATACGTCCGGTGCCACACTGCGGCGATGACCTCGCCTCCCGGCGTCGTCGGGGTGTTCGACCGTGCGGCGGCCACGTACGACGCCGTCGGCGTGCCGTTCTTCCGCCCCATCGCCGCGGGGCTCGTCGACGCGCTCGCGCCGCGGCCCGGGGAGCGTGCCCTCGACGTGGGCTGCGGCCGCGGGGCGGTGCTCGAGCTCCTGGCCCGGCGGGTCGGTCCGGACGGCCGGGCCGTCGGCCTCGACCTGGCCCCGGAGATGGTCAGGCTGACCGCCGCCGACCTCGCCGACCTCGCCCAGGTCGACGTACGGGTGGACGACGCGCAGCGGCCCGGCCTGCCGCCGCGGTCGTTCGACCTGGTCGCCTCCTCGCTCGTCCTCTTCTTCCTGCCCGACCCGCTCGCGGCCCTGAGCCGCTGGGCCGAGCTGCTGGTGCCGGGCGGCCGGGTCGGGGTCACGACGTTCGCCGGGGAGGACGAGGCCTGGCGTGCGGTCGACGACGTCTTCCTGCCCTACCTGCCGCAGCCGGACCCCGGCGGCTCGACCACCTCGGGAGCCGATCCCTTCGACTCCGACGAGGGCGTGGAGGGGCTGCTGGCCGGGGCCGGGTTCGAGAGCGTGCGGACGGTCGCCGCGACGCTGGAGGTGCGCTTCCGCGACGTCGACCAGCTGCTGGACTTCAGCTGGTCGCACGGGCAGCGGGCGCTGTGGGAGGCGGTCGGCGAGGAACGCCGGGGCGACGTCCGGGCGGCGGTCGCCGCCCGCGTGGCCGACCTGGGCCTGGACCGCGGCGAGATCGCGTTCACGCAGCGCGTCCGCCACACGTCGGCGAGCCGGAGGTGACCGTGGACGACGCGCCGGTGCCGGGAGCCGATGGCGCCCGGCGGCTCGCGGAGACCATGTTCGCCGAGGCGCTCGCCGCAGGCCAGAGCACGCGGGCCGTCGCCGACGACGCCGTGGCGGACGAGGTCCGCCAGGCCCTGCGCGACCTCGGGCGGACGGCCGACGTCCGCCTGCGCACCGCACGCATGAATGACCTCGTCGTCGTCGCGCGGCTCGACGCCGCGATCTGGACCGACGACACCGCCACCATGCGCGCCAAGCTGACGCCGCCCTCCTGAACCCCACCGGGACCGTCGGAGCCACCTCGTACGCTTCCGGGCGTGATGCGCGACGAGCCGACCAGGGACTGCCGATGAGCAAGGTCGACGCCCAGCGGGCGATGCGTGAGGCGAAGTACGCGCGGCTGAGGGCGAGCGGCCCGACCCGGCGCGAGGCCGCGGCCCAGGCCGCTCCCGAGCCGACCGCCCTGGTCGAGGAGGTCCCCGCGACGACGAGCCCCGCGCCCAAGGTCAAGAAGCCGCGCGCCGCGAAGACCACGGCACCGACCGCGGCGACCGGGGCCGAGGACGCCCTCCTGCCGGTCGAGCCGGCCGCGACCGACGGGCTCTGCGGGCACAAGTCCATGAACGGTCGCGCCTGCACCCGCCCGGCGGGCCACGCCGAGAAGAGCCACCGCTACGGCTGATCCCTCCCTCTGAGGGCCCGCGTCAGCGGGCGACGCGCGCGCCGGTCAGGACCAGGCCGCGCGGCTCGAAGGCCTCGACGGCGGGCGGTGGCTCCGTCGTCGCCGCTCAGGCGGTCCGTGCGAGGTCGAAGAGCTCGGCCCGCAGCGACCCCAGTGCGGCGACGCGGGCCCCGCGGAGCGGCGCGCCCCCACCCAACCCCGCCGGGACGACGCGGGTCGGCGGGACGAGCAGGGCGTCCGCACGGTGGACCAGCCGGGCGGTGAAGTCCGCCGCGCCGGCCCAGGGCCCTCCCACGACGACGGCCGCGGGGTTGAGCAGCGCGGCGACGGTGACGAGCACGCCGGCGACGGCCTCGACGACGACGTCGCGGCGTCGCACGTCCTCCCGGTCGCCGCCCTCCAGCACCCGCACCACCGCGTCGACCGCGATCGTGTCGGAGCCCGGGCGCAGCAGCCCGAGCTCGCCGAAGCAGTCGACCAGGGCCATCGCCCGCCCGCCGGGCCCGGTGGTCAGCACGTGGGCGGGCTCCCCCGCCAGGCCGGTGTGGCCGCGGACGAGCTGCCCGCCCTGCACGAGCGCACCGCCGAGCCCGTGCCCGAGGTGCAGGTAGCAGAAGTCCTCCACCCCGGCCGCGACCCCCTCGTCGCGCTCGGCGAGCGCGGCCCAGTTCACGTCGTTGTCGACCTCCACCCCGACGCCGAGCAGCGGCTCGAGCAGCGGTCGCACGTCGAGCTCGTCGACGAGGAACGGCGAGTGCGGCAGGTGCACGAGCCGCCCCGTGGCGCGGTCGACCGGACCGGCGAGCGACAGGGCGCAGGCGCGTACGGGGCCGGGCAGGTCGGTCGTGGCCTCCTCCCCGAGGCCGGCGAGGAGGGGCGCGAGCACGGCTCCGGTCACCGGGCTCGGCGTGGCCCGCGACGTCCGTCGCAGCACGGCGCCGCGCACGTCGAGCACCTCGGCCACGAGGCCGTCGGGCCCGCCCTCGAGGGCCAGGGCGACGCCGAGGTCCCCGCGCAGCCGGTAGTGGACGCCCGCCGGCCCCCGTCGCCCCGACGGCGCGGCCCCGACCTCCACGAGGACGCCGTCCTGCTCGAGGCGGCGCACGGCCTCCGACACCGTCGGCTTGGAGATGCCGGTGGCGGCCGCGATCTCGGCCCGCGTCATCGCCTCGGTGGCCAGCAGCTGGTCCACGACGTGGCGGTCGGTGATCCGGCGCAGCAGCGCCAGGGAGGCCCGCGGCGTGCCGGACGTGTCGGTCATGGGGTCCTCTCGTCGCACCGCCGAAAAACAGTAAGGAGTCCTTGCACTTTAGCCGGACGGTGTCCTACAGTTCCACCACGGGTTCAGTAAAGAGTCCTGACTACTCACCGCGGAGGTCACCACCATGTCCACGAGCACCGCTGCCTCGACGCCGGTCAGCGCGCTGACCGGGCTCCCCCACTGGGAGACGATCCCCGACGACATCCCTGCGGCGACGGGGCAGATCAAGGCCGCGATCCGCGCCCGGATCGAGGCGTCGGGCCGCACGGTGGAGCAGGTCGTCGCGGAGGTCGAGGCGTTCCTCGAGGGCGAGATCGCCGACATCGAGGCGGCGCGGGCCCGCGGCGAGGACGTCTGGCCGGTCATCGAGTACGCCGACATCGAGGCGGGCACGGTCAGCGAGGAGCAGGTGGCGCTGTTGAAGCGTCGCGGCTGCGCCGTGGTGCGCGGGCACTTCGACCGGGACCGGGCCGAGGCCTGGGACGCCGGCGTCGTGGACTACGTCGAGTCGAACCGCTTCTTCGAGAGCTACGCCGGGCCGGCCGACGACTTCTTCGGCACGCTCGGCGCGGAGATGAGCAAGCCGGAGATCTACCCGATCTACTGGTCGGCGGCGCAGATGGAGGCCCGCCAGGACCCGCGGATGGCGACGGTGCAGGCGTTCCTCAACGGCCGCTGGACGCACGAGAGCGAGGGCCGGCGCTGGTTCGAGCCCGAGGTCGACACCCTCTACCCCGACCGGATCCGCCGCCGCCCGCCGGGCGCGACCTCGGGCGGCCTGGGCACCCACCTCGACCCCGGGACGCTCGACCTGTGGATGACCGAGGGCTACCAGCAGCACTTCCGGCACCTGTTCTCCGGCGACGTCGCCGCGTACGACCCGTGGGACGCCGCGTACCGCACCGAGGCGGCGCAGTACCCGGGCTCGACCATGTGCTCGGCGTTCCGCACGTTCCAGGGCTGGACGGCGCTGAGCGAGATGGCCCATGACCAGGGCGTGCTGCACACGGTGCCGATCCCGAAGGCGATGGCCTACCTGATGCTCCGCCCGCTGCTCGACGACGTCGACGAGGGCGAGATGTGCGGCGTGCAGCCGAACCGCACGTTCCCGGTCAACGAGCGCTACCACGCCATCCTGACCCGGGCCCTGTCCGGCATCCCCGACGTCGAGCCGGGCGACTCGGTGTGGTGGCACTGCGACATGATCCACGCGGTCGCGCCGGTCACCGACCAGCAGGGCTGGGGCAACGTCATCTACATCCCGGCCGCCCCGCGCTGCACCAAGAACGAGGCGTACGCCGCCTCCGTGCGCGAGGCCTTCCTGACCGGCAAGAGCCCCTCGGACTTCCCCGAGGAGGACTACGAGGCGAGCTGGCCGAACCGGTTCGGCCCCGACCGGCTCAACGAGATCGGCCGCCGCGGGCTCGGCCTCTGACCCGGCCCCTGCGTCCGCCTGCCCCGGGCGTCACCAGAAACCCACGACATCGTGAGATGGACGTGCTCTGCCCAGCTTGCAGACCGTGCAGAGCACGAGGACTTCGCGACCAGCGCGACGGACGGTCCGACTCGGGGGCAGCGAGCTCGTCTGCTCAATAGGAAGCGCCAGATCGCTTGCCGACCCCTCCTGGGGCCGTTCCGAGCGATCTGGCGCTTCCTTGTGAGCAAGACCCGGGACAGGAACCGCTAGAGCGCGGAACCGTCGCCGAGCTGGTGGTACGCCCGGTCGTGGTAGACGAGCGGGGCCGTGGCCCCGGGCTGCGCCGACTCGAGCACGCGGACCAGGACCAGGAAGCTCGACCCGGCCGGGATGCGCTGGACGACCTCGCCGCGCACCCACGCGGGGGCGTCGTCGAGGACCGGCTCACCGGTCGGCAGCCGGTGCCAGTCGACACCGGCGAACCGGTCGACGCCGCGGGTCGCGAACCGGGCCGAGACGTCGACCTGCTCGGCGCCGAGGAAGTTCACGGTGAGCGACGTCGCCTCGGCCAGCGTCGGCCACGCAGACGAGGTCGCGGCGATGGAGAACGCGAGCAGCGGCGGGTCGGCGGACACCGAGATCACCGACGTGGCCGTGAAGCCCACCGGCCGGTCGCCGTCGGCGAGCGCGACGATCGCCACGCCCGCGGGGTGGCGGCGGAAGATCGCCTTGAACGTGTCGGCGGCGACGGCCGCAGGCACGTCGGCGACTGGTGCCGTGGCGGCGACCTCGGTCAGCGGGGTCACCGGCAGGCCCTCGCGGGTGCTGGGGTCGGCGGTCATGAGGTCCTCTTCTCGGGGATGGGGGTCCCGAGCAGCGCAGCGACGAGCGGCCCGGCCTCGTCGGCCCACCGGGCCGCGAGGTCGTCGAGGTCACCGAGCTGGGACTCGGTCACGGCGAAGGGTCGGGTGGGCGCGAGCGCGCCCAGCTCGACCAGGAGCGGCCGCAGCAGGTGCTCGGCCACGAAGGCGTGCGCCGGGCTGGCGGACACCGTGACGGGGACGACGAGCGTCCCCTTCAGGCCGCCGCCCGGGTAGCGGTCGACGAACGCCTTGAGCAGGCCGGTGTAGCTGGCCTTGTAGACGGGCGTGGCCACGACGACCACGGCCGCACCGGCCACGGTCGCGGCGGCCCGGTCGGCGTCGGGCGCCTCGGGGCTGAAGAGCTGCGACGCGACGTCGGCGAGCTCGACCTCCGTCACCGGTCCCGTGAGGCCGGCGCGGTCCGCGACCCGCTCGGCGAGGGTGCGGGCGACGAGCAGCGTCCGCGAACCCTTCCGCGGGTTGCCCGACAGCGCGACGACCTCCGTACGCGTCGGCGTCTCGACGGCGGCGCCGCTCATGCGCCCACCTCCGCCGTGGCCGCGGCCGGCGCCGCGAGCTGACCGAGCCCGAGGTGGTCGCGCAGCGTGGTGCCCGCGTACTCGGTGCGGAACGACCCGCGCTCCTGCAGCAGCGGGACGACCTCGTCGGCGAACCGGTCGAGCCCGCCCGGGGTGATGTGCGGGACGAGGATGAAGCCGTCGCAGACGTCGTCCTGCACGTAGCGGTCGATCTGGTCGGCGATGGTCTTCGCGGAGCCGACGAAGTTCTGCCGGTTCGTCGTCTCCACGACCAGCTCGCGCAGCGAGAGGTGCTCGGCCTCGGCGCGGGCGCGCCACTCGCGTGCCGTCGCGACCGGGTCCTTGTGCATGCGGACGCTGGCGCGGCCCTTGCTGATCAGCTCGTCGCTGACGACCGGGTCGAACGACGGCGGCGGGCCGTCGGGGTCGAGGTCGGACAGGTCGGTGTTCCACAGCTGCTCGGCGAGCTTGATCGCCGTGGCCGGGCTGACCTGCGCGAGGCGCACCTCGCGGCCCAGCTCCTCGGCCTCGGCGTCGGTGTCGGCCAGGGCGAACGTCGACGCCGGCAGCACGACGAGCTGGTCGTGGCGACGGCCGTACCTGCCGAGGCGACCCTTCACGTCGGCGTAGAACGCACGGCCGGCCTCGTACGTGCCGTGCCGGGTGAAGATCGCGTCGGCCGTGGCCGCGGCGAACTCGCGCCCCTCGTCGGAGTCGCCGGCCTGGAAGATCACCGGGCGGCCCTGCGGGCTGCGCGGCGTGGTGAACGCGCCGGAGATGTCGAAGTGCTGGTCGTGGTGGCGGAACGTCCCCACCTCGGGCCGCACCAGGAACTCCCCCGTCTCCTTGTCGGCCACGATCTCGTCGCCGCGCCAGGAGTCGAACAGCGCGAAGGCCGCGTCGAGGAAGTGCTGGGCCCGGCCGTAGCGCTCGTCCTGAGGGAGGAAGCCGCCGCGGCGGAAGTTCTCGCCGGTGAAGGCGTCCCAGGACGTGACGACGTTCCAGGCCGCGCGCCCGGCCGACAGGTGGTCGAGCGAGGCGAACTGGCGGGCGACCTCGTACGGCTCGTTGAACGTCGAGTTGATCGTCCCCGCCAGGCCGAGCCGCTCGGTGACGGCGGCGAGGGCGGCCAGCACCGTGAACGTGTCCGGCCGACCCACGACGTCGAGGTCGTAGATCTGCCCGCCCTGCTCGCGCAGGCGCAGCCCCTCGGCGAGGAAGAAGAAGTCGAACTTCGCCCGCTCGGCCGTCTGGGCCAGGTGCCGGAACGAGGAGAAGTCGATGTGGCTGCCCGCCGCGGGGTCGCTCCACACGGTCGTGTTGTTGACGCCCGGGAAGTGGGCGGCGAGGTGGATCTGCTTGCGCGGCTTGCCGCGGACGGTCTGCTCGGTCACGCGAGGGCCTCTCCGGTGGTGGCGTAACGGTTGGCCGGGCGCTCCAGCCCGAGGCGCTCGCGCAGGGTGCCGTCGTCGTACGCGGTCCGGAACGCCCCGCGGCGCTGCAGCTCGGGGACGAGCGCGTCGACGACCGCGTCGAGGTCCTGCGGCAGCGCGGCCGGCCGCAGCCGGAAGCCGGTCAGACCGGCCTCGGCGCGGGCGAGCAGCAGGTCGGCCAGCCCCTGGGGCGTGCCGACGAACAGCTCCGCGTCGCTGGCGAAGCGCCGCCCGGACCACGCCTCGAGCTGCGCCCAGCGGGCGTCGGCCTGGGCCTGGTCGTCCTCGAGCAGCACGACCAGGTCGCCGAACACGTGGTCGGGACCCACCCGGCCGGCGGCCCGGCGCGCGGCGACGATCTCGGCGACCTGCGCACCCGCCGTGGCGTTGTCGTGCGGGGTGATCAGGACCACGTCGGCGGAGCGGGCGGCGAAGGCGCGCGGCACCTCGGCGTGCGCGAGGGCGACGACGACGGGCTGGCCCTGGGGCGGGCGCGGCGTGATCGACGGGCCGCGCACGGAGAAGAAGCGGCCGGCGAAGTCGACGTAGTGCAGCTTGTCGCGGTCGACGAACCGTCCGGTCGCGACGTCGCGGATCTCCGCGTCGTCCTCCCAGCTGTCCCACAGCCGACGCACGACCTCGACCGCGTCCCCGGCCTCCTCGAAGAGGTCGCGGACGACCGCCTGGGTGGCCTCGTCGTCGACGAACGGGTCGCCCCACGCCTCGCGCCGCCCGAAGTGGGCGACCTCCTCGGGGCGGGCCGACACCTGCGGGCGCCAGCCGCCGCGGCCCTGGGACACGTGGTCGAGGGTGGCGATGGCCTTCGACAGGTGGAACGGCTCGGTGTGGGTCACCGTCGCGGTCGGCACGAGCCCGATCCGGCTGGTCAGCGGCGCCACGCGGGCGGCGACCAGGACGGCGTCCAGGCGCCCGCGGACCTCGTCGGTGCGGTGGTCGGGCCCGACGGGCGAGGTGCTCTGCAGCGCCAGCCCGTCCTCGATCGTGACGAGGTCGAGCAGCCCCTCCTCCGCGCGCCGGACCAGGTCGACCCAGTAGCCGGGCGTGAGCAGGTCCCGCGGACGGGCGGCCGGCAGCCGCCAGGCAGCGGGGTGCCAGCCGGCGCCGTCGAGGGCGACGGCGAGGTGCAGCGGGGTGGCGGTCACTGCGCCCTCCTCGGGTGCTCGTACGGATCGGTCGTGCTCGTGGGCAGGAACGACGGCGTCCCGCCGATGCTCGCCCACCGGGTGCTGGTCCGGAACGCCGGCAGCTCGGCGAGCCACGCCGCGTAGCGCGCCAGGTGGCGGAACGCGGTCAGCGGCGGGCCGACCTGCACGGAGTCGTACCGGGCCAACGTGACCCACAACCGGATGTCCGCCTCGGTGATTCCGTGGCCGACGAGGAAGCCGCCGTCGGCCAGCCGGTCGTCGAGCGCGTCGAGGGCGGCCAGCAGCGCGGAGCGTGCCTCCGGCGCCGCTTGTCCCCCGCCCGCGGCGCGGCCCAGGCCGTGGTTGACCGCCGGCCCGAGCCAGGCGTCGAGGGCGTCGATCTCGGCCCGGTGCTCGACCGGGTAGGTGTCGATGCCGGGGGTCCGGTAGCCCGGGAACTGCGTGGCCACGTCGATCCCGAGGGTCGCGTAGTCGTTGCTGACGATCCGCAGGGTCTTGGTGTCCCAGAGCGCCGGGACGTTGACCAGGCCGTCGAACCCGGGCTCGGTCACCTCGTACGCCTCGCGCAGGAAGGTGAAGCCGTTGACCGGGTCGGGCCCGTCCGCCTCCCGGAAGGCCCATCCGCGGCCGTCGCGGACGTCGTCGACGTAGGACACGCCGACCGTGGAGAGGAGCCCGTTGACCGCCAGCTCGAGCACCACGCGCTGCGACCACGGGCAGGTCCAGCTGGCGTAGAGGTGGTAGCGGCCGGCCTCGGCCTGGAATCCGGTCGAGCCGTCGGCGCTGAGCCGCCCGGTGAAGCGGTAGAGCGGGCGGGGGTCGTCGGGGCGCTGGGGGTTGCGGTACGGGCCGTACGTCGCGAGGTCGGCGGCGCCGGCGAAGGCGGGCCGCGGTGGGGAGAGGGTCATCGGTCGGCTCCGGTCGAGGGGACGGTGCAGGGGCTGGCGGGGACGCTGCCGGCGTCGAGGTCGGCGAGGCTCGCCAGGGCGGACCAGGCGGGCGCCGGGCGGTCGTCGGGCGACGGGCGACAGCTGCCACCGTCGGCGGCGTAGGTCCAGCGGGGGCCGTCGGCGAGCAGCTGGTCGAGGGCGCCGAGCAGCCGGTCGACGTCGGCCGAGCTCGAGCCCACGCCGAGGCTGGCACGGACCAGGCCGTCGCCGGCGGCCACGCCCAGGCGGGCCAGGAGCGGGTGGGCGCAGAAGCGACCGTCGCGGACCCCGATGCCGTGCTCGGCGGAGAGGTACGCCGCGACCTGCGCGGAGCGCCAGCCGGGCACGGCGAAGCTCACCACCCCGACGGCGTCGGGCGCGTCCGACCAGATCCGGACCGGCTCGACCCCGCGCTCCCGCAGGCCACCGACGAGCCGGGCGCGCAGCGCGGCCTCGTGCGCACGGACCCGGTCGACGCCGGTCTCGGCCAGCGCCCGGAGCGCCTCGGCCAGGGCGAGGGCGCCCAGCACGGCGGGCGTGCCACCCTCGTGGCGCTCGGGGCTGCGGGCCCAGGTCGTGCTCGCGCCCCCATCGGTCATCGTGACCTCGCGGACGGCCCCGCCGCCGGCCAGGTGCGGTTCGGCGGCGTCGAGCCAGTCGCGGCGTCCGACCAGGGCGCCGACGCCGTACGGCGCGTAGACCTTGTGGCCGGAGAACGCGACGTAGTCGGCGCCGGTCGCGGTGAGGTCGAAGCCCCGGTGCGGCAGCAGCTGCGCGGCGTCGACGGCGAGCCGGGCGCCGGCGGCGTGGGCCAGATCCGCCAGGCGGCGCAGGTCAGGCACCTCGCCGGTGACGTTCGAGGCGCCGGTCACGGCGAGCAGGGCCGCGGGCTCGCGGGCGAGCTCGGCGGCCAGCAGGGCCTCCGTCGCCGCGAGCGTCGACGCGCTGCGGACGACGCGGGCCCCGTACGGGCGGCGCGGGGAGCGCCACGGCAGGAGGTTCGCGTGGTGCTCGACGTCGAGGACGACGACGTCGCCGGGCACGGCGCCCGCGAGCAGGTTCAGCGCGTCGGTGGTGTTGCGGGTGAAGACCACGACGTCGTCGGCCCGGGCGCTGACGAAGGCGCCGACCGTCTGCCGTGCCTGCTCGTAGAGGGCCGTGCTCAGCTGCGAGAGGTAGCCGGCGCCGCGGTGCACGCTCGCGTACGCGGGCAGCGCGGCGGCGACGTGGTCGGCGACCCGCTGCAGGGCCGGGGCGCTGGCCGCGACGTCGAGGTGCACGGAGCGAGCCTGGCGGCCGCCGACGAGCGGGACCACCCAGCCGGCGCCCACGGTGGGCAGCAGGGGCGGCACGGCCGCGGCCGCCGCGGGTCGCGAGGTGGGCACCGCGGGGCGAATCAGGACAGACATCGAGGACCCTCCGGAGGGTTCAGGACCCCGTCGGAGCGGGGCCGCGCTTGCCGGTGCCCGTGCGGCACCGGCCGTGTCATCACCCGGGGCACCCCACCGCGGAGGAGGGTTGCCGGCCAGCAAGCCGGGGCTTGTCGCTGACGCTCGTGACGCAGGCACTCTAACTCGGTATTTCCTAGTAGTGGACTTAGGTACGGATGGTGGACAGGTGTGGCGTCCTCACAGGGAGCGGAGGAGCACCGACAGGCGCGCCGCGACCTCGGCCGGGCACGGAGCCCCGGCGGGCGTAGCGCGCGGTCCCGCCCGCTCCGTGGGCGTCGCGGCCCTGGAGGGACGCGCGTCCGCGACCGGTGCCGCACCCCGGAGCGCCGCCGTGGCGGGCCTGCGGTCCACGTCAGGACCTCGTACCCGCACCGACGGGCTCGCCGCCGCGCGCCTCGTCGGCCGCGCTGCGGGGCAGGGCGAGCAGCGCCCGCGCGACGTGGTCGTTGAGCCGGTGGACCGGCGCGTTGGTGCAGGGCCGCGCGAAGGCCGCCGCCTTGACGGCCGTGTGCATCCCGAGCACGAAGCGCCGCTCCGCCACCGAACCGTCGGCTCGCACCAGCCGCTGCGCCGGATCCGTCCGCAGCTGGCCGGTGTCGACCGGCTCGCTGTCGGGAGCGAGCAGCACCTGGGAGACCACGTCGCCGCGGGCGGCGAGCGCGGTCAGCAGCGGGTCCTCCGCGCGCGCCAGGTCGAAGGCGGGCAGCGTCGCCTCGACGAGCGCGTGCGCCTCGACCTCGCCGGGAACGTTCGTCGAACGGGCCACGAACACCCCGCGCTCCCGGTCGGCCTCGACCTCGAGCCCGCCGCCGAGGAACGAGACCACGCCCGCCTCCTCCAGCGCGAGCAGCTGCTCGAGCCGGTCCGGCGGCGGCCCGCTGGCCCAGAAGCTGAAGAAGCCCATGAACCAGCCGTAGAAGTCACCCAGCAGCGATCGCGGGTCCATGAGCGGCGACGCGAGCGCGGCACCGATCACCGGCATCACGGCCAGCAGCGCGTGGAAGGCGCCGAGGTCGGCGCTCCAGCGCGGGTCGGCCCGGCGGTCGACGTCGTCGCGGACGTGGCGCCGCAGCACCTGCGTCAGCTCGGCGCGGTCCGCGACGTGGACGTCGCGCAGCGGCCGGTCGACCACGGCCGGGTCGAAGCGGTCGGCCGGGTCGGGCACGACCTCGGCGATCCACCGCTCGTACGCCTCGCTCCCCCACTCCAGCGCGGCGAACGTCTCGGCGAACTCCTCCCACGCCACGGCGATGCGGCCGGGGTGCCCGAGGCCGAGCTCGAGGTAGGAGGCCCACGCGACCTCGCGGCCGATCAGCGGCCAGAGGTCGGCGAGGAAGTCGATGGGCTCGCCCCGCGCGAGCAGGGCGCCAACGGCCTCGGACGTGCAGAAGGTGGTCCGGGTCGGCTTGGGCGCCTGCAGCCGGTACATCGGCTTGGCGTGGTACGGCACGCCGCGCCGCGAGCCCACGAGCAGGTGCGGCTCCGCACCGGACGGCAGGTAGCGCAGCCGGCCGGCGGCCGCGCGCTCGCCGCCCTCCGCGGGGACGAAGCGGCCGCCGCGGCCCTCCGTGACCAGCACGAGGAGGTCGACGAAGTCGAGCCCGAAGCCGCGCACGAGGACGTCCTGCCCGCCCGGGACGCCGTCGAGGTCGAGGTCCCCGGCGTAGCCGGGCGGCAGGTAGAAGAGGTCGTGCTCGTCGGCGAACGCGCCGAGCGCCGCGAACCGGGGCGCCGGCGCGACGTCGACGTGGCTGTTCGTGAGGACGACGGCGTCGACCGCGAGCAGCTCGCCGTCCTCGAGCACGACGACCTCCCGCGCCCCGGGCTCGCCGCTCCCCTCGAGCAGGTCCACCGCGCGGTGGGCGTGCGTACGGACGGTGACGCCGGCGGGCAGGCGCGAGAGCGTCCGGTCGACGGCCCAGGAGAGGTACGCGCTCGCCAGCCGGCGGGTCGGGAAGTCCAGCGGGCCGAGCCGGCCCGCCTCGTCCGCGAGCTCGGGGTCGTCGAGGTCGGCGCCGTAGGTCTCGCACCACTCGGCCAGGGTCGGGCCCGGGGTCACCGGCCCGCCCATGACGACGCTCTCGTCGACGAAGGCGGTCAGGTCCTCGGTCGTGGTGTTCAGCCGCAGCAACGCCGACTGCGCGTCGCGCCACACCCGGCCGCCGCCCGGCGGGTAGGGGTCGACCAGGTGGATCTCGACGGGTCCCGCGTCCTGGGCGGCGGCGTTCGCGACCAGCCGCTCCAGCAGGCCCGCGCCCCGCGGGCCCACGCCGATCACGGCGAGCACGAGGCCCGGCCGTCCGTCGGTCGTCGCTGGCACAGCTCTCCTCGGGGGTCGTCGTCTGGAGAATTCTCTACAGGATTACTCGGGAACGCGGCGAGGTCCACGTCTGTTCCGTCACGTGCGCGCCGTCCGCTCCCAGCCACGCCCCCTGAGCTCGTCGAAGGGCCTCGTTGGGTTCTCGTGATCGTTGCAACGCCTCTATTGGTGGAGGTGGATGTTGACGTTCGGAGTGGGGGTCCGTCAGCGAGTGT
>NZ_FOFA01000021.1 GCF_900110855.1 Microlunatus flavus | reverse complement strand
CGACCGCCGTCCGCGAGCTGGCCCAGGCGCCCGAGCGCTACGCCGACCTCTACGACGCCTGGGTCGAACGGTTCAACCACCTCGACGACGGCCGTTCCGCCGAACGCGTCGTCCGTCGCCTCCTCGCCATCCGCAAGTAGCCGCCCCGCGCCACGAGAACGCTCCCTGAGCTCGTCGAAGGGCCCGCGAACCCGTCGAAGGGCCCGCGAACGCTCCCTGAGCTTGTCGAAGGGCCCGCGAACGCTCCCTGAGCTTGTCGAAGGGCCCGCGAACGCTCCCTGAGCTTGTCGAAGGGCCCCGAAGGGGTTGGCGTTCGTCTGTCCACAGGCGGTGCCTCCGAGCGATGTCCGTCCACAGGAACGGGCAGTCGTGCGGCTCGAACCGCCGAGGTCGCACCACATTTCGTACGTGCCCTTCGTCTACCTGCTGCGTTGCTCCGACGGCTCCTTCTACGTCGGCAGCACGCGCGACCTGGAGCAGCGGTTGACCGAGCACGCCCTGGGCGTCGTGAAGGGCTACACCTCGAAGCGACGACCTGTGGAGCTCCTCTGGTCGCTCGAGACCGATCGCGTGGACGACGCCGCGGAGCTCGAGCGCCAGATCAAGGGCTGGCGCCGCGCGAAGCGCCTGGCTCTCGTCGAGGGACGCCTCGGTGATCTCCGCGCGCTTGCGCGAGCGGGTCCTCACAGTGAGGGCAGGTGACGCCAACCCCTTCGGGGCCCTTCGACAGGCTCAGGGAGCGTCTCGGGGCCCTTCGACGAGCTCAGGGAGCGTCACCGGCTCAGGGCAGGACCACCGTCGCCCGCTGCATGTTGTGGTCGGAGGCCTGCTTGCCGACGTAGCGGTGGTTGGCGTCGAGGTGGGCGACGTTCTCCCACTCGAGGACGCGGACCTTCTTCGAGGTGAGGATGTAGTCGATGTACGTGCCGTTGGGGCGCCGGCCGAAGTAGTTCGGGCTCGGCTCGGGCATGAAGTCGTTGAAGCTGCTCAGCGGGGTGTTGATGCGCTTCTCGACCGTGGCCCCCGGGGTGGCGGTGGTGGAGCCGGACGCGTTGCCGAGCGGGTCGACGTAGCCGTAGCCCGCGACGAACACCTTGGCCACCGGGTTGTTCTTCTTGCCCGACGGGTCGAGCGAGTTCTTGTGCGCGTTCATGTCACCGGTGATGAAGGTCGGCAGGTGGCCGGGGTTGCGCTTGGCGACCTCCTTGGCCACGGTCGTGGCCTCCTTGACGTGCAGGTTCCAGTCCTTGTCGGGCTCGAGGTGCGCGGTGGCGAAGAAGAACTTCTTGCCGGTGCTGCGCTGACGGAACACCGCCCACGCCATGAAGCGGTCGTCCTCGGGGCTCGGCAGCAGCTTGGAACCCTGGCTCAGCAGCGCGACACGGCTGTTGTCGAAGAGGATGCGCGTCCCCTTGGAGGCGCCCTGGTCCTTGTAGACGCACCTGGTGGGCGTCTTCGCCTTCACGCAGTTGTTGCGGTTGCTGTTCGTGACCTTCCACGAGCCGCCGAGCCGGTTGCGCAGGTCCTCGAACTGGCTGAGGTCCTGGCCCTTGCCGCCCTCTCGCGCGGGCAGCCACGCCTGGCTGGCCTCCTGGATCCCCAGGACGTCGACCTTCTGCGACTTGATGTCCTTCACCACGGCCGCCCGCCGGTCCCACCAGGACCGCTCGTTGGGGTGGTCGCCCTCGCAGTTGAAGCACTTGACGTTGAACGTGCCGAGCCGCAGCTGCGCGGAACCGCTCGGCGCCGTCGTGGTGGCCTTGGTGGTGGCGGTCTTGACGGGCTTCGAGTACGGGCCGAGGTTCTCACCGGTGCTGGTGATGACGCGGACCTTGACGTAGTAGGTCGTCCCCGGCTGGAGGCCGGTGATGCTGCCCGCGGTCGCCTTGAACCGCTTGTACGACGCGCCCGCCATCGACGCGGTCGTCGCGTACTGGACGCGGTAGGTCAGCCCCTTGCCCCGGCTGCCCCAGGCCAGCGCCAGGCTCGTGCGCCCGGTACCCGTCACCTTCAGCCCGCTCGGCGCCGCGTAGCCCGCGCTGGTCTTCGCCGAGACCGCCTTCGAGTACTTGCTCAGCGCCTTGCCGGCGGTGGAGATGACGCGGACCTTGACGTAGTAGCGCTGCGACGGCTTCAGCCCGGCCAGCTCTACCGTGGTGGCCGTCGAGCGCTTGTACGACGCCCCGGCCATGGACTTCTTGGTCGACCAGGCGACGCGGTACTTCGGGGCGCCCTTGACCTTGCTGAAGGTCACCTTCAGCGTCGTGGCGCCGGTCGCGGACACCTTCAGCCCGGCCGGCGGCTTGGTCGCCGCGTCGGCGGGGGCGGCGCTCAGACCGAGAGCGCCGAGAGCGAGCAGCAGCGCCAGCAGCAAGGTGGGGACCCGACGACTGCTGGCGTGGAGGACGCGCTGGAACTGGTGGACAGGCTGAGACATGCTTTCGGGCTCCTCAGATCGACGTGCATCCGTCAAGCCCCCCGGTTGCCCGGAACGTTAACGGCTTGCTCAGGTCTGATCGCTATTCCTGTCAACATGTGACACAGGTTTCAGGAACTTCTTGGCCGAATTGTTATCGGCCGCGTAGGCAGGAACGCGCCAGATCACGGCAAGGACGCGCCTCGAACTGACCGGAACGACACGTCCGCCGGGTTAGACTCCGGCGGACGGATACCTGAGGAACGAGGTCAGCAACTGTGACGAGCGCCGAGTCAAGCGCCGGCAGGGGTGCCGCCGGACACGGCGGCAGCACGAAGCGGGTGCGGACGGGCCTCGGAGCCCTGGTCGCCATCGCGCTCGTCGGCGCCGGCCTGACCACGAGCACCGCCGACGCGGACGTGACCAAGCCGAAGGTGAGCACCGAGAAGGGCTCGGCCACGGCGCTGAAGGTCGACTGGACCGACGTCAAGGGCGCCGCGGGCTACCGCGTGCAGTACTCGACGAGCAAGAGCTTCGGCAGCGGCACCACGACGCTGCCCGCCAAGGGCCAGCCCGAGATCAAGTCCAGCGACACGACGATCGACGGGCTGTCGACGGGCAAGCAGTACTTCGTGCGGGTCGCGGACGTCTCGGACGCGGGCAAGGTCGGCACCTACAGCGCCGCCACGGCGGCCACCCCGACGTACGCCTTCGAGGCGCCGGGCGACCTGTTCCGCAGCAAGGTCGACCGCGACAGCATGACCGTGTCGTGGAAGGCCGTCTCGGGCGCCCCGGGCTACACGGTTCGCGTCTACTCCAAGGGCAACCCGACCAAGTACTTCACGACGACGTCGAGCTCGGTGGGCCTGACGGGCCTCAAGAAGGGCACGACCTACTACATCCGGGCCTACGTCGTGCAGCCCGCCGCCGGCTCGGAGCCGGAGAAGCGGCTGAGCGACGACTCGCTCGAGGTCGTGCAGTCGACCACGACGTACAAGCTGGCGACGCCGGACGGCTTCAAGGAGACCAGCCAGGGGCCCACGACCGTCGGGCTGTCCTGGACCGGCGTCTCCGGCGCTCCCGACGGCTCGGGCTACAAGGTCTCGTACGCGCTCAACGGCGGTCAGACCGACCACCAGAAGACCTCCAAGGTCTTCACGGGCACGTCGGGCAAGCTCACCGGCCTGGCCAACGACACGACCTACTACGCGACGATCTACCTGGTCGACTCCGACGGAAAGCGGCTCACCGCCTCGAGCGACTTCATCGTCGCCAAGTCGGTGGTGCCCCGCGGCAGCATCAGCGGCAAGGTCGACGGGGTCACCGGCAGCGACCTGACCGCGGCGGCGTACACCACCTCCGGCAACGTCGCGCAGGCCGTCACGGTCGGCTCGGACAACCGCTACACGCTGGACGTCCGCCCCGGCAACTACAAGGTCCAGCTGATGTACACCGGCGGCGGCCCGTACGCGTCGGTCTGGGCGCGCTCCGGCAGCGACGGCGCCTGGACCTACGGCACCGCGTCGACGATCCAGGTCGAGACCGGCAAGAACACCGGCGCGCCGGACGTCGAGATCCACAAGGGTCACGAGGTCGCCGGCACGACGGTCGACCGCTCGGGCAAGCCCGTGCCGAACGTCGACCTGACCGCCATCACCAACCGCGGCGACGAGCGCGAGGTCATCTCCCTGACCCGCAGCGACAGCCAGGACGGCGCCTTCGCGCTCGAGGGCCTGAACACCGGCGACTACTGGATCCGCGCGATCTACTCCGGCGACGGGTTCAAGACCGAGAGCGTCTCGCTCAAGGTCGACAAGGACCTCGGCGTCAAGGTCGTCCTCGACACCGCGCCGTTTCGCAAGTCGTACCTCGCCTACATCAACGGCAGCGGACGGGTCGGCAAGACCCTGAGCGTGCACGCGACCCCGTGGCTCGCGGGTTCCTACCCCACGACCCGCGCCTCCCTCAGCTACCAGTGGAAGCGCAACGGCAAGGCGATCAAGGGCGCGACCAAGACGAAGTACAAGCTGGGCAAGGCCGACAAGGGCAAGAAGATCACCATCACGGTGACCGCCAAGCGCTACGGCTACACGACCGGCTCGACGACCTCGAAGGCCAAGAAGGTCTCCTGACCGCAGGCCCCGCGGCCCGGCCGGGTGCGGACGACGAGTCCCGCCCGGCCGCGCCCGAGCCGAAGGCACTCCAGCCTCTCGGCTCGACGGCGTCCTCAGCGTCGCCGCAGGCTCACGTTGCCGTACCCCGTCGCGTAGAGCTCGCTGGTCCCGGCCGTGGCGGACACCGCACCGTTCAGGCGGACCCGCCGCACCGACGAGCCCGCCGACACCTCGACGTACACGTCGCACAGCCGCTCGCCGACGGTGACCGCCAGCGGGTCCAGGGCCCCGCTCATCCGGAGCGTCGCCCCGTCCGGCGTCGTCCGGGCCTCGACGGCGAGCGGCTTGCGCCACGGCCGGCCGGCGTCACGACCCACCAGCAGCCACGAGGCGGTCGGCGCCGGCGGCGTCCCGGGGGCGGTCCAGCCGTCGGTGTCCCATGTCAGCGCGGCCTCGCCGTCGAGCAGGAAGCGCCCCGCCTCGGTCGTCACCGTGAAGCGCGGGACCTCCAGCGAGGTCAGGCTGAGCCGGCGGGCGCGCGCCTCGACCGCGCTGCGCTGCACCTCGACCCAGCGCCGGTAGACCTCGGCGTCGCTGAACGCCGCCAGCCGCTCGCGGGCGTTCTCGCGCAGCTGGCGCACGCGCCGGGCCGGCAGGTCGAGGAACCGGCGGATGGTGTCGGCGAGCGCGGAGACGTCGCCGGCGGGCACGAGGAAGCCGGTCTCGCCGTCGACGAGCAGCTCGTCGGGGCCGTAGCGGATGTCGTACGAGATCGGTACGCAGCCGGCGGCCATGCTCTCCAGCAGGACCAGGGACTGGCCCTCGGTGGTGGAGGTCATCAGCGAGAACGACGCGGCGGCGAAGTGCTTCGCCGCGCCGGGGGCGTACCCGTGCAGCGTCACGAGATCGGCGCTGCCGGTCTCCTCCACCGCGCGCTCGATCGAGGCCTGGCTGCCCGCGTCCTTGCCGTAGACGTCGAGCCCGAAGCCGGGCCCCCGCCCCCCGGAGCGCTGCACGAGGGCGACGGCCCGCACGGCGTGCTCGATGCGCTTGAGCGGCTTGAGCGTCGCGACGACGACCCCGCGCTCGGGCCGGTCGGGCCCCGGGCGGAGCCGGGCCAGGAGCGAGCGGGGCTGCGCCTCGGCGACGTCGGGCTGGACGCGCGGGCCGGCGTTGGGCACGGAGTGGAGGTTCGGCGCATCACCGAACCGTTCCGCGACGTCCTGGCGCTGCTTGCGGGTGAGGAACACGACGGCGTCGAAGCGGTCGAGGTGCGGCACGATCCGGCGGTGCGCGACGTAGAGGTCGCCCTTGTACGGGTTGGTCGAGTCGGCGAGGTGCGACTCGTGGAAGACGTGGATGGTGGTGGCGCGGGGGTTGAGGTAGCGCGAGAGGAACCGCGCCGTGCTCTTCGACTCGTTGATGATGACGGCCGGCCCGTCGCCGACCAGGTGGTCGAGCCAGAGGTAGTAGACGTCCCACGTGCTGCCGGCGAGGACCGTCGGGCTGCCGCCCGCGTCGAAGAACTGCTGGTAGCGCTTCTTCTCCCCGTTGACCTCGACCGGGAAGTCCCGCGCGAGCGGGCTCCCGTCGGCCCGGTACATCGTCGAGTGCACGAGCTCGCGGTGCTCGTCGTAGGTGCGCAGGCACCAGCGGCTGCCCTCCTCCTCGACCGTGGGCACGCCGGTGTCGGGCGACGGCGCGGTGGCGGGGAGCGTGCGCAGCCGCTCGACCAGCGAACCCTCGGCGTCCCATGCCCGCAGGTCGCTGAACAGCGTCCGTACGGTCACGCCCTCCGGCAGGCTGCCGCGCCGGGTGAGCCGCTCGGTGATCTCGGCGCTGTCCTGCAGCGCGGAGAAGGTGAGCAGGTCGACGGGCCGCCCGCTGCGCTGCACCTGCTCGCCGACGCGCCGCAGGGTCGCCGTCGTCTGCCCCGCGTACTGCTCCGGGACCCACCACGTGGTCACGAGCTGACGGGCGGGCGGGAGCTCCTCGGGTGCCACGCGACCACTCTCCCAGAGCACCTGGGCCGGGCGGCGGACCGAGCGGCGCGCCCGGCCCGTGTGCCGCGGAGGGCTGGTCCCGTCGAGCGCCGGGCGCGCGCAGCGCTGGTCTCGTTCCCACGCGCGCCCGGGGCGGCGCGGCCGGGCCCGGGTACGTTAGCCGCGCTATGGCTGTGCTGCTGGACCTGACCCCGCTCCGCAGCGCACCCGCCTACCGACGCCTGTGGCTGGGCCTGAGCGTGTCGAACCTGGGCACGCAGTTCACCGTCACGGCGGTGGGCCTGCAGGTCTACGCGATCACCGGCTCCACGTTCTCCGTCGGCGTCCTGGGCATCTGCGCGCTCGTGCCGCTCGTCCTGCTCGGCCTCTACGGCGGGGCACTGGTCGACCAGTACGACCGGCGCCGGGTCGCCATCGTCGCCTCGGTGGGGCTCTGGGTGGTCTCGGGGCTGCTCGCGCTCCAGGCCTGGCTGCACCTCGACTCCGTCGGGCTGCTCTACGTGCTCGTGGCGCTGCAGTCGGCCGGGTTCGCGGTGAACAACCCGGCCCGCTCGGCGATCATCCCGCGCCTGGTCGAGGCCGAGCTCCTGCCCGCCGCCAACGTGCTGCAGACCGTCTCCTGGAACATCGCCTTCGTCGTCGGGCCGCTCCTCGGCGCGTTCATGGTCGCCGGCGGCAACTTCGGGCTCGCGTACACGGTCGACGTCGTCCTCTTCACCGCCGCGCTGTGGGCGCTGCTCCGCCTCCCCGACCTGCCCCCGGCCGAGACCACCACCGGCGAGCCCGGCAAGCGCGGCCTCGCATCGGTCTTCGAGGGCCTGCGCTACCTGGCCACCCGGCCGAACGTGCGCATGACCTTCGTCGTCGACCTGACCGCCATGATCCTGGCGATGCCCCGCGTGCTGCTGCCCGCGGTCGGCGTCCTGTGGCTGGGCGGCGGCGCCGCCACGACCGGCGAGCTCAGCGCCGCCTTCGCCGTGGGCGCGGTGCTGGCCGGGCTGCTCTCCGGCAGCCTCGTGCGGGTCCGGCGGCAGGGACGCGTGATCGCCGGGTCGATCGTCGTCTTCGGCCTGGCCGTGGCGGCGTTCGGGCTCGTGCTGCTCCTCACCGGGCGCACCTCGCCCGGCGGGGTGCTCGTGCCCTCCCTGCTGGTCTGCTTCGTGCTGCTCGCGGTGGCCGGCGGCGCGGACGCCGTGAGCGCCGTGTTCCGCCAGACGATCTTGCAGGCCGCGACCCCCGACGAGATGCGCGGCCGGCTCCAGGGCGTCTTCATCGTCGTCGTCGCCGGCGGACCGCGTCTGGGCGACCTGGTGCTCGGCAGCGCGGCGGAACGGTTCGGCGAGGCGTGGGCCGCGCTCGCCGGCGGTCTGCTGTGCGTCGCCGTCCTCGTCACCGTCGTCGCCGTCCAGCGCCGCTTCTGGGACTACGACGCCCGCAACCCGCAGCCCTGACCCGCTCGCCCGCTGGGTGACGGTTCTTCGGACCCGGGTCTCGCGCCTGGGTCCGCGCCCGCGCCGCGGCCCCTTGCTGTCCGCCCCACCTGACCCAGCTTTTTCACGTGAACGTGAAAACCCCGGTCATCGCCACCCGTCGCTCCCGTCGCCGCCGAGGGAACCGGCGCCGTACCCGCAGGGCGTGCGGGCGTACGGGCGCGCGCGGCCCGGGGTGTGCGGCTCGCGTTGTTAGGGTCGGGGGCGTCGCGGACCGCGCGGCCCGGGAACCATCAGGGAGCGCGAGTGAGCGACGTCGGCGGGGTGCTGATCCACCAGCGCCGCCGTGTCGTCGAGATCGTCGACGTCTTCGCCCGGTACGGCTTCACGCAGCTCGCGTCGGCCTTCGGCGCGGCCATCGGCGACTCGCCGACGCCGTTCCTGCTACGGCTCACCGGTCTGCACCTGGCCGACCCCGAGCTGGTCGCGCTGACGACCGGCGAACGGCTGCGCTCCGCGCTCGCGGAGCTCGGCACCACCTGGGTCAAGCTCGGCCAGATGCTCAGCCTGCGGGCCGACATCGTCGGCACCGAGGTCGCCGAGGCGCTGCGCGGGCTCCAGAGCTCGGTGCCCGCGGACGCGCCCGGGCTCGCCGCGCGGACCGTCGAGATCGAGCTGGGCCACCCGCTCGACCAGGTCTTCGCGCGCTTCGACCCCGAACCGCTCGCGTCCGGCTCGGTCGCCCAGGTGCACGCGGCGACCCTGCACGACCAGACCGAGGTCGTCGTCAAGGTCCTGCACCACGACGCGGACCGCAAGGTGAGCGGCGACCTGGAGCTGATGGGCGCGCTCGCGCGCTCGGTCGAGTCGCTCGACGTCGGCATGGCCCGCTACAACCCCGTCGCCGTCGTGGCCGAGTTCGCCGGGCTGATGAGCGCCGCGATCGACTTCACCCACGAGCTGCACCACCTCCAGCAGATCGGGCAGAGCCTCGCCGCGGAGGTGGACGTGGTGGTCCCGACCGCGTACCCGGACCTCTCCACCACCAAGGTCCTCACGATGTCGCGGATCCGCGGCGGCACGGTGGACACCCGCGAGCACCTCCTGGCCACGGGGTGGACCGTCGAGCGCTTCGTCCAGCGGACCAGCGACCTGTTCCTGGCGATGATCTTCCGCGACGGGATGTTCCACGCCGACCCGCACCCGGGCAACTTCCTGCTGCCCGACGCCGGGCACCTCGCGATCCTGGACTTCGGCGACGTCGGCTACCTCACGCAGCGCCGCCGCCTCGACTTCCAGGCGCTGCTGCTGGCCATCTCCGAGCGGGACGCCGACGACTTCACCCGCGCACTGCTCACCGTGACGCGCGCGTCGGTCGAGATCGACGAGGACGCGGTGCAGAGCGCCGTGGAGGCGTGGATGCAGCGCTGGCTCCGCGCCGGCGTCAGCGAGCAGGACCTCGGGCCGGCGCTGGAGCACCTGCTCGACCTGTTCCGGGAGAACCACCTCACGTTCCCCTCCGACCTGCTGATGCCGCTGCGCGTGCTCATGCGGCTCCAGGGCCTCGGCCTCGAGCTCGGCAGCACCGTCCCGCTCGACGACATGCTGCGGCCCTACCTGACGCAGATGATGGCGGACC
>NZ_FOFA01000006.1 GCF_900110855.1 Microlunatus flavus | reverse complement strand
CCGGGCAGCAAAAGGTCGAGCCACCCCGACAGCAGCGCGGACCCCGACCACGCCGGGGCACCAGCCATCCTCGACCGAGATGCAAGAGGTGTGTGGACTCGTTCTGACGAGTTCTGCCCGCAGCGGGCGATGCGAGCAGGCTGAGCTGGGCCTCCTGAGCGTCGCCGCTCAGCCCCCGCCAGGGCCTACCCGTCGGCGCAATCCCGTGGTGGAGGTGGTCGGTCATGCACCTACGTCGAGAGTTGCGCTGAGTCGGAGGCGTGTGGCTCGGTCCGCGGGGGGAGGGTCTCGGACCGTCCGCCCGCGCCGCTGGTCTCGGGAAGGAGTCGAGCTCCGCCAGCGCTGAGCTCGACCGTCGCGAACGCGGCACGAAAGCCAGATTCTCTGATTCGGTCCTTCTTGGCTGCCCGACGTGCGCGGCGTGTAGACCTCGTCTCCAACGGGCAGACCTCCGCTGTCCGGCGAGGGTCGGGAGCTTCGCGCAACGTTCGGGTTGCGCACTGCCTTGGTGACCGGCTGCCTGGTGCTTCGTCAGGGGCTTGGATCATCGCCCGGCTCGACCTGGCGGTCGACGTCGACGACAGGGTGACGCCGGATCGCGGAACCGCGTGATCGACGGCATGTCCCTGGTGGTGACGTGAAGGACGGCGGGTGGGCGCACGTGCGCGACGTATCCGCACCGGGCCAGCAAGGAACGAGCAGGTCCCAGGTCCAGCACTGTCTACGCCGAGCGCGGCTCGCATCCGTGGAGGTGCGAGCCCTGATCCGGGTTCGCCGCCGAGGCCATCAGACGGCCAGGGCGTCGACGTCGGGCAGTGGCGGGCGGCTCGTCGACGGTCGGTCGAGGTAGAAGAACGCGGTCGAGGCGATGTCGTCCCGCAGCGGCAGGTAGCGCCCGCCTGACTGCCACCCGAGCGCCTGCACCTCCACCCGCAGCCGCTCGTCGAAGTGGATCGGGTCGGGAACGTGCCAGCGGTACATCCCGAAGCGCTGCTGGCTGCGGTAGAGCCCGTCGGGACGCAGCACCTGCGGCAGCCCGAGGTAGGGCGTCGAGTACGGCGTGTAGCCCGCGCCGGGCACGTCGAAGTTCCACGCCCCGCCGAAGTAGTCCTCGGTGCCGGTGCCGCAGATGGTGGGGAACTCCGAGTCCGCGTCGAGGTAGAACTTCATCTCGCCCTCGCCCCACCAGCCGGGGCTGTTCGAGCCCCAGGCGAGGTAGGTCCCGACGTACTGGCCGCGTCCCTCGACCCCGTCCAGCAGGACGTGCGTGGTCCGTTCGGGCAGGGGGTTGCTGCGGCGGAACTGGGCGTGCAGGACACCGGAGGCCCGGGCCTCCTCCTCGACGTCCGGTCCGACGGCGTAGGTGATCTGGAAGTAGACGGTCGCCGGCTCCGTCCCGCGGTTCTCGAGGGTGAGCCGGGCGCCGTCGTGGAAGGGCATCGGCCAGTACGCGTTGAAGCCCCCGTGCGGGTTACAGGCCACCATGGCCGAGCTCACCTGCGCGAAGGTCTCCCAGCCGCTGGCGAAGAAGTCGCCGACCGGCACCTCGACCGCCGGCTCGGTCGAGCCGTCCCACCAGGCCCGCAGCGCGAGCGTGCGCCAGTGGCGGCGGTGCGTGGTGAGCCAGACGTGCGTGATCGTGCCGGTGCCCTCGATCTCGGCCAGCACGTGGCTCTCGCCGGGCTCGACGACGACCGACGGCGAGACCTTCCAGCCGCGGCCCAGGTCCCGGGCGCACGCGGCGCCCGTCCCTTCCGTGGCGCGGCCCCCGCCCCCGGACGCCCCGTCCGGGTTCTCGGGGCTGATCGAGCGGGTGCGGACGCATCGGAGGCGGGCGACGTCGGTCGGCGGCAGGGACATTGGCGCTCCGTTGCGGGGTGGGGCAGCGAGGTCCTGCCAGTCATCGGATGACTAGCTGGTCTCCGCGCTTCTCGTAATCGATTACAGCGACCGTGACGCACGACCGCAAGGGTTCGCACCAGATAAAGATCTGATCTCGCCCTTGACCGAGTAAACGATTACTGGCAGCGTGACGAGCACGACGGTGCCGTCGAGCGAGCTGGTGAGGACGACGTCGCACCCGTCATCTCCCGTCCGGCACGCACCCTGAGGAGACCGCGATGGCTGCGGCAGACCCGACGACCGCCCCCGCCTGGAACACGGCACGGAGCCTGGGCGCAGACGCCGGCGTCGCCGCCTTCCCGCTCGGGGGGATCGGCACCGGCAACGTCTCCTTGGGCGCGCGGGGCCAGTTCCGGGACTGGGAGATCGCGAACCACCCCGACAAGGGCACGTGGCTGCCGTACACGTTCTTCGCCATCCGCGCCCAGCCGGCCGGCGGCGACGCGGTGACCCGGGTCCTAGAGTCGCAGATCCGGCCGCCGTACGAGGGCGACTCCGGGCTGCACATCGGCAAGGTCGGCGGCCTGCCGCGCCTGCGCGACAGCCGGATGCGCGGGGAGTACCCGCTGCTCGCCGTCGACTTCGACGACGACGACCTGCCGGTGGAGGTCGAGCTGGAGGCGTTCACGCCCCTGGTGCCCCTCGACGTGCACGCCTCCAGCCTGCCGGCCGCGGTGCTGCGCTACGTCGTGCGCAACCCGGGTCCGAGCGCTGTGGCGGTGACCGTGGCCGGCTCCATGTCGGCGCCGATCGGGATCGTCGACCACACCGTCTTCGAGTCACCCGTCTTCGAGGGGCACCCGTCGGTCCGGCGGCGCACCGAGGGTGGGCTCACCGGGCTGTCCTTCGGCACCGACCTGCCCGAGGGTCACGTGCTGCACGGGTCGGCGTGCCTCGCGACCGCCGACGCGTCGACCACGTCCACGGAGCAGTGGCCGGTCGGGTTCTGGGCGGACGGGATCCAGGTCTTCTGGGACGACCTCGTCCAGGACGGGCGCCTGGAGGACCAGCCGGAGACCCTGCCCGGCGGGTCCGCGCTCGACGGCAACCTCGAGGAGCTGCCCCGGCTGCGGACCGGCAGCATCGGGATCGTGGCCGACCTCGGGCCGGGGGAGACCCGCACTTTCGAGTTCTACCTCGCCTGGCACACCCCGAACCGTCCGCACGCCTGGCAGGGCATGGCCGGGCTGAGCGACGCCCCGCACGCCGGCGAGACCATGCTCAACCACTACGCGACCCGGTTCGCCGACGCCTGGGCGGTGGCCGCCTACCTGCACGACGAGCTGCCCGCGCTGGAGGGGGCGACCCGGGCCTTCCACGACGCCCTCTTCGGCTCGACCCTGCCGCCCGAGGTCGTCGACGCGGTCTCGGCCACGCTCGTCGCCCTGCGCAGCACCACCTGCCTGCTGCTCGACGACGGCACCAGCGAGGGCCAGTTCGCGGCGTGGGAGGGCAGCTTCGCGCACGCCGGGAGCTGCGAGGGCACCTGCACCCACGTGTGGAACTACGCCCAGACGGTCGCCCACCTGTTCCCGTCGCTGGAGCGCAGCGCCCGGCGCAACGAGTTCCTGCACGAGACGCTGCCGGACGGGCGGATGCGGTTCCGCAGCAACTCCGTCTTCGGCAACGAGCCGCACGAGTTCCACGCCGCCGTCGACGGCCAGCTCGGGACCGTCGTCCGGCTCTACCGGGAGTGGCTGTTCAGCGGTGACGACGACTTCCTCGCCGAGCTGTGGCCCGGCGCGCGGCGCGCGCTCGACTACGCCTTCACCACCTGGGACGCCGACGGCGACATGGTGCTCGACAGCCAGCAGCACAACACCTACGACATCGAGTTCTACGGCGCGAACTCGCTGGGCAACTCGATGTTCCTGGCCGCGCTCCGCGCCGGCGTCGTCATGGCCGAGCACCTGGACGACACCGACACCGCCAAGCGGTGGTCCGAGGCGGCCGACCTGGGCGCGGAACGCACCGACGCGCTGCTGTGGAACGGCGAGTTCTACGTCCAGCGCACCGACGACGTCGACGCGCACCGCTACCAGTACGGGCTGGGCTGCCTGTCCGACCAGCTGCTCGGGCAGACGTTCGCGCACCTGACCGGCCTCGGGCACGTCCTGCCGGCCGACCACGTGCGCAGCGCCGTGCGGGCGATCCACCGCCACAACTTCCGGCACGACTTCAGCCGCTACCACAGCGTGCAGCGCACGTACGCGCTGAACGACGACCAGGGCCTCGTGCTGTGCACCTGGCCCGACGGGGGACGCCCGAGGATCCCCTTCGTCTACAGCGACGAGGTCTGGAGCGGGATCGAGTACCAGGTGGCCACGCACCTCGTCTACGAGGGCTTCGTCGACGAGGCACTGGAGGTCGTCCGTGCGGTGCGGAACCGGCACGACGGCCTCCGGCGCAACCCGTGGAACGAGGCGGAGTGCGGCAATCACTACGCGCGGTCGATGGCCAGCTACGGCGTGCTGGTGGCGCTCAGTGGCACGGGCTGGGACGGCCGCTCCGGCAGCCTCCGCGTCGCGCCCCGGGCTGCCGCCCTGCACGCGGACGGCTCCGGCCGGCTCTTCGTCAGCCTCGCCGGCGGGTGGGGCCGCGTCGAGCTCGACCGGCACGGCGCCCGTCTCCACCTGCTCTGGGGCGAGGTGGACCTCGACGAGCTCGAGGTCACGCACCCCGACGGCCCGCGCTTCGCGCTGGCGGGCGCCACGCGCGTCCGCGCCGGCCAGAGCGTCGAGCTCGACGTCGCACCCGCGGGCTGACCCCGCGCCCCTGTCCGTCCCGGTCCCGGGCCACGCGGAAGCCCACCGACCACCTCTGCAGCACCTCCGCGGCCAGCACGGCAGACCCGAACCAGATCCAGAGCGAAGGAGCCCTCGATGGTGAGTCACGCAGGTGGAGCAGTTCCCGGAATGTCCCCGCTCAGGCGGTCCCTGGGCCGGCGGAGCTTCCTCAGGTCCCTCGGCGGCGCAGCGCTGATCCCGGCGGTCGGCCTCCCGCTCGCGGGCTGCGGCGGCGACTCCGGCTCCGGAGGCGGGAGCGGCGGCGGGGGTGGCGGCAAGCCGAGCGGCTCGCTGACGTTCGTCTACTACGGCGACGCCAACCAGCAGAAGAGCTATGAGGCCCTGTTCACCAAGTTCCGCAGCGAGCACCCGGAGATCACGCTCAAGGCCCAGGGCATCGCCGCCAAGTCCTGGGCGGACTTCGCCAACACCGTCTCGACCCGGCTCGCGGGCGGGCAGCCGCTCGACGTGGTCCAGATCGCCACCGAGGGCCAGCGGATCTTCGCCTCCAAGGGCCTCCTCGAGCCGCTGGACCCTTACATCGCCAAGGACCAGGCGATGGTCGACGCGTACTACAAGGACACCTCGCCGGAGATCCAGGGCTGGCTCAAGCAGTACGCCTCGCCCGACGGGAAGACGTACTACATCCCCGGCGGCTACAACACGATGGCGCTGTACGTCAGCGACAAGATCTTCTCCGCGGCCGGCGTCACGCCGCCGACGGACACGTGGAGCTGGGACGAGTTCCGGGCGGCCGGCGAGGCGATCAAGTCCAAGACGGGCGCGTTCCTCACCAGCGTCGGGTCGGGCTACTTCACGGACGTCATGCCGTGGCTGACCAACAACGGAGCCAGCACCTTCAACGAGGACTGGACGCAGATCACGTTCAACAGCCCTGCCGCGGTCGAGGCGCTGACCTTCGCCCGCTCGCTCGTCGTGGACGGCTTCGCACCGAAGCCGGGCGGCACCTTCGACGCGCCGACCGCGCTGTCGCAGGGCAAGATCGCCTCCTTCGGCGGCGGCCGTTGGCCCACGCTCGATCTGGTGCGGCTCAAGGCGGTGGACGGCGTCGAGCTCGTGAAGTGGCCGATGAAGGCCAAGGCAGGTTCGCCGGTCGGCTGGGACGCCTGGCCGATCCTGAAGGGCTCGAAGAACAAGGACGCCGCCTGGACGCTGATCAGCTACCTGATGTCGCAGGAGTTCGGCGAGCAGACCGTCGTCGGCGGCGGCGCCGTCCCCGCCCGGATCTCCGTGGCGACCGGACCCTCGTTCCTGCAGAACGCGCCGAAGAACACCCAGCTGCTCTACGAGCTGCTCAAGGTGGCCACCCCGATCCCGGCGCCCAACCGCGGGGCGGAGATCCAGGCGGTCATCGAGGACGCGTGGCTGCAGGGGATCAGCGGCACCAAGGACCCGCAGACCGCGCTGAACGACGCCACCACCAAGCTGCAGAGCCTGCTGACGTGAGCACGGTCGCCCCGGCCCGCGTGCTCGAGGAGACGACCCACCGGGCTCGCCGGCACCGGGCCGGCGGCCGCAGCGCACCGCTGGCCGGGTGGCTCTTCGTCAGCCCGGCGGTGCTGCTGTTCTGCGTCTTCATCCTCGGCCCGTTCATCGCGGCGATGGCCCTGAGCCTGTTCTCCTACGACCTGCTCACCCCGGCGCAGTTCGTGGGGCTGAAGAACTTCCGCACGCTGCTCACCGACACCACCCTGGTCCGAGCCCTCGGCAACACGTTCGTCTTCGCCTTCGCCTCGGTGGTGACCCACCTCGTGGGCGGCCTGCTGCTCGCCGTGCTGGTGAACCGCGGGCTGAACCGCGTCCTGTCGTACTTCGTGCGGGTGGCGGTGTTCTTCCCGTTCCTGATCTCGTGGGCGGCCGTCGCGCTGCTGTGGAAGTACGTGCTCGACCCGAGCTTCGGAATCGTCAGCTACTACCTCGGCAAGATCGGGATCACCGCTCCGGGCTGGTTCACCGACCCGGCCTGGGCCCTGCCGTCGATCATCGGCGTCGACTTCTGGCACACCATCGGCTACACGTTCCTGATCATGCTCGCCGGCCTGCAGACCGTCCCGGCCGAGATGACCGAGGCGGCCCGGGTCGACGGGGCCAGCCGGCTGCAGTCGTTCGTCTTCGTCACGCTGCCCCTGATGACGCCGACGCTGTTCTTCGCCTCGGTGATCACCTTCATCGGCGCGTTCCAGATCTTCGACCCGGTGCAGATCATCACAGCGGGCGGGCCGGACAACTCGACGGTCACCGCGGTCATGTACCTCTACCAGACCGGCTTCCAGGCCTTCCAGATCGGCTACGCCTCGACGATCGCCCTGGTGGTGTTCGCGGTGATCATGCTCGTCACGATCCTCCAGTTCTGGGGCTCGCGGAAGTGGGTGCACAACGCATGACGACCGTGACGACGACCCCTGCGACCACGTCCCGCCCCGCGCCCGAGCACCGGCGCCGGCCGTTCCGCGTCGGACGGCTGGTCAAGAGCCTGCTCCTGCTGGTCCTGGGCGTGCTCATGCTCGCCCCGCTGGTCTGGCTGATCTCGACGAGTCTGATCGAGCCGTCGGAGGCCTTCCAGCTGCCGCCGGCCTGGATCCCGCACCCGTTCAGCCTGCAGAACTTCCGCGACGTGGTCGACCTCATCCCGATCGCCCGGATGGCCCTCAACAGCCTCGTCGTGACGCTGATCAGCGTCGGCGGCTCGCTGCTGGTCGCCTCGCTCGCGGCGTACGCGTTCTCGCGCCTCCCCTTCCCGGGGCGCGAACCGCTGTTTGTGCTGCTGCTCGCCGCCCTCATGGTCCCCGTCCAGCTGACGGTCATCCCGATCTTCATCCTCATGCGCCGGCTCCAGCTGATCGACCACCTCGCGTCGCTGTGGCTGCCGGCGCTGATCAACGTCTTCGCGATCTTCTTCCTGCGGCAGTACTTCAACACCATCCCGCGCGACCTGGACGAGGCGGCCAGGATCGACGGCGCGGGGCACTTCCGGGTGCTGTTTCAGATCCTCGTGCCGCTGGCCGGGCCCGCGCTCTCGGCGCTGACGATCCTGGGGTTCGAGGCGTCCTGGAACAACTACTTCGGACCGCTGATCTTCCTCAGCACGCCGGAGAACATGACCCTGCCGATCGGCCTGGTCTCCTTGTCCGCGGGCCAGGGCGGGGGACCGGCGGCCGTCGTGTTCGCCGGCATCACCCTGGTCGTGGCGCCGGTGCTGATCGTCTTCCTGGTCTTCCAGCGCGCGTTCGTGGAGAGCGTCGCCTCGGTCGGGATCCGCGGGTGAGCGCCGTCGGTCCGGTCAGCGCGTCGGGGCAGCGGCCGGGCGCCCTGCGCACCGCGTGGTCGGAGCTCCCGGTGCTGCTCCTCGGGTCCGTGCCGGTCGCCGCCGCGTGGGCCGTCCTGCGGTCGCTGCCCCCGGGCTGGGGCTGGCTCGCGCTGCTCGGGGTCGGGCTCGTGGTGCTGCCCGCCCTCGCGGTGCTGGTCCGTGGGTGCGAGGTGCTGCTCGAGGGGGAGCGCGTCGGCGTGGCCGACCTGCTGCTCGACCTCGTCCGGTGCTGGCCGACGGCCGCGCGGGTGACCGTGGTGCCGACTGCAGCCGCCCTGCTGGCGCTGATCGGCCTCCACGTGTGGCGAGTGAGCCACCAGACCTGGGTGCTGGCGTCGGTCGGCGCCTGCCTGGCGGTCACCGTCGCGACCGCCGTGGTCGCGGTGGTGGCGCTGCCGTACGTCCTGCGCACGGGTGAGCCGGCGAGGCGGACCTGGCTGGTCTGCTCCTACGTCGCGACCCGTGACCTCGTGCCGGTGCTCGCCGTGGTCTCGGCGCTCGGGCTCGGGGTCTGGGGCGCGGCGCACCTCAGCTTCGCCCTGGTGCTCCTGCTCCCCGCGCCGCTCGCGCTCGTGTGGGCCTGCGCCCTGGCCACGGCCACCCGCCGGAGCCGGGCCCGCCTCGCGAGCCGGTCCGGCCCTCGACCCTCCTGACCGCTCCCGCACGCCCGCCTGGCCGCCGCACAGCTCCGGGCATCCCCTCCACCCGCTCGCCCGATCCTGGAGACCCCGTGACCGCTCCCGACTGGCCCGTGCTGCGGTCCTACGACGCCGACCACCTGGACCGCATCTCCCTCCCGCTCGGCGGAATCGGCACCGGCACCGTGGGGCTCGGGGGACGCGGAGACCTCCGCGACTTCGAGATCGGCAACCGGCCGGCCAAGGGATTCCAGCCCGGCACCGCGTTCTTCGCCGTCCGCGCCCAGGCCGACGGGCAGGCGCCGCAAGCCCTGGCCGTCGAGGGGCCGCTGCCCACCAGCGCGTACGAGGGGGCGTTCGGCTCGCCGACCCCACACCACGGACTGCCGCGGTTCCGCCGGTGTCGCTTCGACGCCGCCTACCCCTTGGGCCAGGTCCGGCTGTCCGACGACGACTTCCCCCTCGAGGTGGTCCTGCAGGGGTTCAACCCGTTCGTCCTCACCGACGTCGCGACCAGCAGCCTCCCGGTCGCGGTGCTGCGCCACCGGCTCACCAACCGTTCCTCCCTGCCGGTGCGTGCCACGGTCGCCGCGTCGATGTCCAACGTCGTCGGGGCCAACGGCACCGAGGCGGCCACCGGGCGCAACACGAACGAGCTCCGGACCGCCGACGGTCTGGCCGGCATCGTCATGACGGCACCGGACCTGCCGGCGCGGAGCGAGGCGGCGGGGTCGGTAGCCATCGCCCTGGTCCTCGACGGCGCCACCACGCCCAGCCACAGGACCGCGTGGGCCGACCTCAGCTGGGGCGGCGGCCTGCTCGACTTCTGGGACGACCTGCTGCAGGACGGCCGGCTCGACGAGCGCACCGGCGCCGCCGATCGACCGGTGGCCTCCCTCGCCAGCGAGGTGCTGCTCGCACCCGGCGAAACCAGGGACGTCACGTTCCTACTCACCTGGTGCTTCCCGCACCGGCGCGCCTGGCGCTCGGAGGACCACGGCGGCATCGACCAGGGCGAGTACAGCGACGAGGTCGTCGGGAACGCGTACGCGCTGGCCCACCCCGATCCCTGGCGCACGGCCGTCGACCTCGTGCCGCGCCTGGCCGACCTCGAGGCGGCCACGGTGGCGAGCGTCCGTGCCGTCGTCGAGACCGACGCGCCCACCGAGGTCCGTGAGGCCGCGCTGTTCAACCTGAGCACGCTGCGCAGCCCGACCGTCTTCCAGACCGCGGAGGGGGAGTACTACGGCTGGGAGGGGGTCGGCGACCGGCAGGGCTCGTGCTACGGGACCTGCACCCACGTGTGGGGCTACGAGTTCGCGACGTCGCTGCTGTTCGCCGACGTGGCCCGCTCGTTCCGTCGGACGCAGTTCCTGCGCTGCACCGACGAGCGGGGCCTGATGAGCTTCCGCACCGGGCTGCCGGCCGAGAAGTCGCAGAGCTGGCGCCTGGCGGCGGCCGACGGCCAGATGGCCTGCGTCGTCCACCTCTACCTCGACTGGATGCTGGGCGGTGACCGTGCGCTGCTCGAGGAGCTCTGGCCCGGCGCGCGTCGCGCGCTGGAGTTCTGCTGGGTCGAGGGCGGGTGGGACGCGGACCGGGACGGCGTGATGGAGGGCGTCCAGCACAACACGATGGACGTCGAGTACTACGGCCCGAACCCGCAGATGGGCTCGTGGTACCTGGCGGCCCTCTGCGCCGCGGAGGAACTGGCGCGGGTGGTGGGCGAGGAAGACTTCGCCGACGAGTGCCGCCGCCTGTTCACCTCCGGGTCGCGCTGGCTCGACGAGCACCTGTTCAACGGCGACTACTACCGCCACGAGGTGCGGCCGGTCCCGGCAGGCGGCACGATCGCCGAGGGGCTGCGGCACCGGAGCATGGGGTCGTCGGACACCGAGGACCCCGACCTGCAGCTGGCCGACGGCTGCCTCGTGGACCAGCTGGTGGGGCAGTACGCGGCCGACGTCGTGGGCCTCGGCCCGCTGCTCGACCCGGGCCACGTCGCCACGGCGCTCGCCGCCGTGCACCGCCGCAACTTCCGGCACGGCTTCACGCACCACGCGAACCACATGCGCAGCTTCGTGCTCGGCGAGGAGTCGGGCGTGCTGATGTGCACCTACGACCCGGGGCGACGTCCGACGAGGCCGTTCCCGTACTTCACCGAGGTCATGACCGGCTTCGAGTACACCGCGGCGACCGGCCTGCTGCAGGTGGGCGCGGTCGAGGAGGGCCTCGAGATCGTGCGGGCCGTGCGCGACCGCTACGACGGAGCCCGCCGCAACCCGTTCGACGAGGCGGAGTGCGGGCGCCACTACGCACGGGCGATGGCCAGCTGGTCGGCCTTCGCCGCCTGGAACGACATCCGCTACTCCGCGCCGACCGCGACCCTCACCGTCGGCGACCGACCCGGGCGTGGACGGTCGTTCTGGTCCACCGGGGCGGCCTTCGGCACCTGGGAGCCGGGTGGCGCGGATACCTCGCTCGGCACGCTGACGGTGGTCCACGGCGAGCTCCCGCTCGACCGCCTGGTGGTGGACGGCATCGCGTACCCGTACGAGGGGGTAAGTCTGGGTGGGGGATCGGCCTGGACCGTGCCACCGGCCGCTGCACGCGCGTGAGCGGCGGAGGCGGCGGGCCACCCCTCGGCCGCCGCCGTCCGGGCGCGGACGGCGCCGTGGCGACGAAGGGGGCATCGGTGGTCAAGATCGTCGACGTGGCGGAGGCGGCTCAGGTGTCGGTCGCCACGGTCTCGCGCGCGCTGAACAACAACGCCCGCGTCGACCCCGTGCTGGTCGAGCGCGTGCGGGAGGCGGCCGAACGGCTCGGCTACCGACCCAACGCGGTCGCGCGCAACCTGCGCCGGCAGGGCACCCGGGTCTGGGCGCTGATCATCACCGACATCAACAACCCCTTCTACACCGCGGTGGCGCGGGGGGTCGAGGACCGGGCCCAGGAGGCGGGCTACTCGGTGCTGCTGTGCAACACCGACGAGGACCAGGCCAAGGAGGACCGCTACCTGCAGGTCGCGGCCCAGGAGCGCGTGGCGGGGGTGATCCTGGCGCCGCGCTCGACGGTGTCCGACACCTCGATCCTGGAGGCGAACGGGATCCCGCTGGTCGTGGTCGACCGCCAGCTGGACCGCGAGGCCGACTTCATCACGGGTGCCTCGTTCGAGGGGGCGGTGATGGCCACCGAGCACCTGATCCGCGAGGGCTGGCAGCGCCCGGCGTGCATCACCCGCCCGTCCGACACCGACACCACCGAGCAGCGCCGCAAGGGCTACGAGGACGTCGTGCGCCGGCACGGGCTGCCCGAGACCGTGCGGCACGTCCCGTTCCACACCGACGGCGGGGTGTCCGCCATCCGCGAGCTCTTCGACGGCGACGACCCGCCGGACTCGCTCCTGACAGTCGACTCGATGCTCGCCCTCGGCGCCCTCACAGAGGTCCAGCGGCGCGGGCTGCGCCCCGGCCGCGACGTGGGGATCATCGGCTTCGACGACGCGGTGTGGACGACGGTCGTCGACCCGCCGCTGTCCGTGGTGGCCCAGCCGGCGTACGAGATCGGCGCCGAGGCCGCCCGGCTGCTGGTGCGCCGAATCCGCGGCTTGGGGCCCGCCACCCCCCAGACGCTGATCATGAGCACGACGTTGATCCTCCGCGGCAGCAGCCGGCGCGTCCGCCGACGCTGACACCGGGTCCGCTGCCGTTCCGCCTCACCCGTTCGTGCTCGGCCTGCGGCTCGACCGCGCTTGGGCCGTGCAGGTGACGCACCGGTCCAGCACCTCTCCGACCACGAGGTCGATCACGCGGGGCTGTCATGTGTGGGGATCCGGCGAGGGTGCGTGGTCGTAGACGATCCAGGTGATGTACTGCCCCGCCTCGTCACGCGGTCGAGCCGGCGCTGTGCGTCATGCGCCACCCTCCTCGAGCAGGCGTACGAGGCAGCGGAGGAGGCTTCTCCACGCTGATCGGCGCCACCTTCGGTGCAGCCAGGGACGTGGGCGCCACCCGATCACCGGGCGACCATGTCCGGCTCGTGACCACGACCAGTTTGAGTGGTCGCCACTCTGTCGAGCGGCGCGGTGCTCGCCGAGGCTGGGGACACCCCCGATCGAGAGACCCTTCATGCACGCCCCCGACCTTGCCCGATCGTCACCCCTGACGACTGGACGACGACCGCTGTCGACCACGGCACCCGCTCCCGGGCCGGACGACCGGTGCCCGCCTCAGCCTGGTGGCTCGACGCGGCTCCCGAGCACGTCGACCGCGCCGGTGGAGGCCACGGTGTGGCACACGGACCTCGCGAACCTGCGGCCTCGTCACGACCAGCTGCTGACCGAGGTGGATCGGCGACGCCGAGCCGGACTGCGTCGCCAGGACGATCGCGACAGGCTGACGCTGGGAATCGCTTTGGCACGTCTCGGTGCGGCGAACGAGCTCGCCGTCGCCGTCGCCGAGGTCGAGCTCGATCGCACCTGCCCCCGCTGCGGCGGCGCCCACGGCAAGCCCGTCTTGACCACGAGACGGGCGCACCTGTCGATCGCGCACAGCGCGGGCACGGTCGCCGTCGCCGTCTGCCGGCCCGTTCCCGTCGGTCTCGACGTCGAGGCCCGCACGGCGGCGGATCCAGCCCTCGCGGCCCTCGTCCGTCCCGAGCGGCCGCCGACCGACCCCCAGCACGCGCTGCAGCTCTGGTGCCGGATGGAGTCGGCGGTCAAGGCCACCGGGGACGGTCTGCTCGTGCCGATCCAGCAGGTGCGGGTCAGCGAGGCCGACCAGCCGCCCCGGCTGCTGGGCTACCCCGGGCGCCGGCTCGAGGTCAGCATGCACGACCTGACGCTCCGTCCCGGGTACGCGGCGGCGCTGAGCGTGCTGACGGCCGAACCGGTCACTGTCCTGACCCGCGACGCGACCGCCCTTCTCGGCCTCTGATCGGCCGGCCTGCGACGTCAGGCTCAGGAAACCAGGCCCACGGCACCCAGGCCCACGGCAACCAGGTCCGCGAGGCCAGGTGCTCGCCTCCACCCCTCTTCCCCCGAGAACGACGCCAGGAGACCCCCATGCCCCCGCCCCCTCGCCACCACGACGCCGCCCTGCCCCGAGGAACCGAGCCGACGGCCGACGACGTGACCGGTCCAGGGCACCCCGACGTGCAGGAGCGGCCGCTGAGCTCCGGGGAGCGAGCGCTGTGGGCGCTCCAGCAGGTGACGGGCGAGGCGAGCCTGGCCACGGTGGTCTTCAGCGCGCGCCTCTCACGACGACCCGACGCAGCGGCGTTGGAACGGGCCCTGCGCGAGCTGTGCCGCCGCCACGACGTGCTGCGGACCAGCTACGCGGAACGGGGCGGCGAGCCGTACGCGCTGGTCGGCCCGGCTCTCGCGCCCACGCTGCACCGACGAACCGTGCCCGACCCGACGGGGCTGACGGCCATGGTCGCCGCGGAACGGCAGCGACCCTTCGACCTCACCCGGGCCCCGCTCGTCGCCGCCACCCTGGTGTCCTGCACCGGCGACGGGTCGACCTCGTTGCTCCTGACGCTGCCGCACGTCGTCGTGGACCTGTGGTCGGCCCGGCTCCTCGCCGACGATCTCGGGCACCTCTACGACGTGGAGGTCGGGGTCGCCCGACCGGCGTCCACCAGCAGCGGACAGTACGTGGACTTCGCGCGCTGGGAGAGCGACTTCCTCGACTCGGGGCAGGCCGAGGTGCAGCGAGACCACTGGAGACGTGAGCTCGCCGCAGTGCCCACCACCATCGACCTGCCGACCGATCGGCCGCGCCCCGCCCGGCAGAGCAAGCGCAGCGGGAGCTGGTCGACCACCGTGACCGGGGAGCTGCGCGCCCAGGTCGAGGGGATCGCCCGGGTCGAGGGGACGACGGCCTTCACCGTCCTGCTGGCTGGCCTGCAGGTCGTCGTCCACCGGTGGTCCGGCCAGCCGGACGTCGTTCTGGGGACGCCCTCGCACGGACGCAACCGTGCGGCGTGGCGGGACACGGCAGGCCTGTTCGTGAACACGGTTCCCCTCCGCTCACGCCTCGGGGGCGACGACACCTTCCGCCGCGTGCTCGCCAGCGCCGACCGCTCCGTCCGCCAGGGGCTGCGCCACGCGCGGCTGCCCTTCGCCGAGCTGGTGCGCTCGGTGGCGGTGCCGCACGACCCGTCCCGCGCCGCGCTCTGCCCGGTCGTCCTCGCCTTCCAGACCACGCCCAGCGCAGGCCCCTCCCGGAGCAGCCTGGGGCTGGCCGGTCCGGTGGACCCCGACACCGACCTGGCGGTGGGGGACTTCGGCATCCAGCAGGCGCTGGGGGAGGTCGACCTCAGTGTGATGGTCGCCCCTCAGGACGACGGGTACCGGGTCCCGCTGGACTACGCGGTCGACCTCTTCGACGAGGGGACCGTCGCCGCCGTGGGCCGGTCCTGGCTCACCGTGCTGGACGCGGCGACCCGTGACCTCGACGCGCGGGTGGTCGGGCTGCCGCTGCTGACGCCCGACGAGCGTGCGGCCCGCCTGGCCGCGATGACCGGTGACGCGCTCGACCTCGGCGTGCCGGACACCCTCCCCGAGGTGCTCCGTCGCACCACCGCCCGCGACCCGGGAGCGGTGGCGCTTCTCGACGACCGCCCGGAGGGCGTCGGCCGGCGCTGGACGTACGCCGACCTGCTGGCCCGCGCCGAGCTGATCGCCCGGCACCTGGTCGCTCGTGGCGTACGTCGCGGGGACCGGGTCGGGGTGTGCGTGCCCCGGTCCTTCGAGGCGGTCGCCTCGCTCTGCGGGGTGCTGGCCGCGGGAGCCGCGTACGTGCCGCTCGATCCCACCTACGCCCCGGCCCGGCTGCGCTCGACGGCCGAGGACGCCGGCTGCGCGACCACGCTCGTGACGGCGGGGACCGAGGCGCTGGTCGGCTGGGGAGACGCACGGCTGCTCGTCGACGCCGACCTCGCCGACCTGGACGACGTCACCGTCGACCCACCGGTCGGCTCCGACGCGGCGTACGTCATCTACACCTCGGGCTCCACCGGGCGGCCGAAGGGCGTGGTGGTCGAGCACCGAAGCGTCGTCAACCACAACGCCGGGTTCGCCCGGCTCACCGGTCTGGGCGCGGCCGACCGGCTCCTGCAGTTCCACTCGCTGAGCTTCGACGCGTCGGTGGAGGAGATCTTCCCCACCCTGATGGCCGGCGCCAGCCTCGTGGTCCCGGTCGACACCGCGCTGCGCGCTCCCGTCGAGCTGGAACGCCTGGTCAGCGCCGTCGGCATCACCCTGCTCGACCTCCCGACCGCCTACTGGCACCAGTGGGTCGAGTCGATGAGCACGGACCTGCGCACGACCTGCCCGACCTTGCGCCGCGTCACGATCGGGGGCGAGGCGGCGGCCAGCTCGAAGCTCCTGCGATGGCAGGAGCAGGGCGGGCCGGTCCTGGCGAACTCCTACGGGCCCACGGAGGCGACCGTGGTCTGCACCCTCCACGAGCCGGAACCCGTCGGGGCGGGGATCGTGCCGATCGGCCGGCCGCTGCCGAACACCCAGAGCTACGTCCTCGACGCGCTGCTCGAGCCGGTGCCGGTGGGCCTCGTCGGTGAGCTGTACGTCGGTGGGGTCGGCGTCGCCCGGGGTTATCTGGACCGGCCCGGGCTGACGACGGAGCGGTTCCTCGACAACCCCCACGGCCCCGGTCGTCTCTACCGCACGGGCGACGTGGTGCGCACGTCCCCCAACGGGTCGTTGGAGTTCCTCGGCCGCCGTGACCGCCAGGTCAAGCCGAGGGGGTTCCGGGTCGAGCCCGGCGAGGTCGAGGCCGCTCTGGCCGGGTGCGCCGGGGTGCTGGACGCGGCCGTGGTGGTGCGCCCGACCCCCTCGGGCGATCCCCGGCTGGTGGCCTTCGTGACCGGGTCCGCTGATGCCGCCGCTCTGCGCGACCAGCTGGCCGGGGTCCTGCCGCCGTACCTGGTGCCGCAGACGGTGGTCGTCCTGGACGCCATGCCGATGACAGGCTCGGACAAGATCGACTACGCCGCGCTCCCCGAGCTGGCGACGCTGCCGACGGATCCGTCCGACCCGGTGACGCCGACGCTCTCCGCGGAGGAAGCACGGCTCGCGCGCGTGTGGAGCGAGGTGCTGGGTCTGGCGGGCGTGGGGCGCGACGACAACTTCTTCGCGCTCGGCGGCGACTCGATCTCGGCCATCCGCGTGGTGGCGCGCGCGGCGGCCGACGGGCTGACGATCACCGCGCGTCAGCTCTTCGAGCACCAGACCGTGGCCGAGCTGGCGGCGGTCGCCGGAGCCGCACAGTCGGACGTCGAGCGGACGCCGGCCACGGGGGAGCAGCCGCTGCTGCCGATGCAGCGGTGGTTCTTCGACCAGAACCTCACCCAGCCGCAGCACTGGACGCAGTCGGTCCTGCTCGACCCGAGGCGACCGGTCGACGTCGCGGCCCTGGGCCGGGCGCTCGACGCCGTCGTGGCGCGGCACGACGCCCTCCGGCTCGCCTTCCGGTCGGACGAGGCGGGGCGGTGGCACGCGAGCTACGTCGAACGGCCCGCTCCGGTCGAGGTGCGCAACGTGCGCCTGACCGCGTCGGACGAGGACCGGGCGGCGGAGATCGACGCGCACGCCGGAGCGTTGCACGCCAGCCACGCCCTCGCCGCGCCGCCGCTGCTCAAGGTGATCTCGTTCGAGGCCGGCGACGAGCCGGCCGGCCTGCTCCTCAGCGCTCACCACCTCGTCGTCGACGCGGTCTCCTGGTCGCTGCTGATCGACGACCTCGAACGGGCCTACGGTGCCGAGGTCAGCGGGACGAGCGTCACCTGGGCGTTCCCCTCGGCGTCGCTCGCGGAGTGGTCGGGCGACGAGGCGGCGGTGTCGTCGTCGGCGTGCTCGGCGGAGGAGCAGGCCGACCTCGAGAGCGGCACCGGGTCGGTCGCGGTCGTGGTCGACGAGCCGACCACCGCAGCCCTGCTGCGCAGCGGCTCCCTGGGCGAACAGCTGGTGGCGGCCACCGCGCGCGCCCTCGGTCCGGACGACGGACGGGACGAGCCGACCGTCCTGGTCGACGTGGAGCGGCACGGCCGCGACCAGGACGGTCGGCTGGTCGACGTCAGTCGGACCGTCGGCTGGTTCACGCAGGTGCGCACCGTCGCCGTCCCCACGACCGGCGACGATGCAGGACAGGTCGCCGAGATCCGTCGTCAGCTGACGGGGAGGGACCCGCAGCTCGGTGGCCCCGGCGTCGCGAGCGTCAACTACCTCGGAGTGCTCGACCTACCGCCGCGCGCGAGCGAGTTCGCCTTCGTCCGGGCCCAGGTCGGTGCCAACCGCGGGCCGATGAACCGGCGACCGAACCGCTGGGAGGTCGACGCCGCGCTGAACGACGGCCGGCTGGAGATCACCGTGGCGTACGGCGCGCGGGACACCGAGGTCCGGGCGCGAGCCGTCGCCGACCGCATCCACCAGGCGCTCGCCGGCCACCCTGACACACGCGCGGAGCTGGAGCTCACCCCGCTGCAGCGGGGGATCCTGGTCGACAGCCTGGCGGCGGAGGGCGTCAACACCTACGTCGGTCAGCTCGTCTGCCGCTTCGACGACCTGGACGTGCCGGCGTTCGAGGCGGCGCTCGACGCTCTCGTCCGTCGGCACGACGCCCTGCGGACGAGCTTCGCGTGGACCGGCCGACCGCGGCCCGTGCAGGTCGTCGACGCCTCCGCCACGCTCCGGTTCCGGATCTGGGACGGGCCGGCTGTCGAGGAGGACGAGCTGAGCGCGGTCCTCGACGCCGACCTGGCCGAACCCGTGGGGTGGGACGGTCCACCGCACCGCTGGACAGTGGTTCGCGCGGCCGGCGGCGGGTACGCGGTGTGGACCCATCACCACCTCCTCGTGGACGGCTGGTCGCTCGCCATCGTGCTCGGCGACCTCTTCGAGCTCTACGCCGCCCTGCGCGCGGGCCGACCGGAGCCGGCCGCCGGGACGTCCTCGTCGGTGGCGCCCTACCTCGACTGGTTCGCCCACCGCGACGCCGAGCCGGTCGAGCGGTACTGGCGTGGCCGGCTCGGTGGCGTCACCGCTCCCACCGTGCTCTCGCCGCTGCCCACGGGCACCCGAACCGGCACCGACCAGCTGGTCGTCGAGCTCACCGAGGCCGAAGCCCTGCAGATCGCCGACGTCACACGGCGCGAACGGGTCACCACGGCCACCCTGTTCCAGGCCGCCTGGGCCCTGGTCCTCGCACGACGCACGGGAAGCGCAGACGTGGTGTTCGGCGCCGTCACCGCGGGCCGCTCGGCCCCGGTGGGCGGCATCGACGCCATGGTCGGGCTGCTGTCGAACAGCCTGCCCATCCGCATCGACCTGGACGACCGGGAGAGGGTCAGCGACTGGCTCCGCCGCCTGCAGCGCGAGGACGCCGAACGACGAGACCACGAGCAGACGACCTTGTCCGACGTGCAACGGGTCAGTGGGATCCCCCGACCCCGTCCCATGTTCGAGAGCCTGCTGGTGGTGGAGAACTACCCCGTCGCTGACGCCCTCGCGGCAGCCGACGGCGTCGGGCTGCAGGGCATCCGCCTGCGCGAGGCCCTGGACCAACCGCTCGGGATCGAGATCGCCCCCGGCCGGCCGTACCGGCTGACCCTCACCTTCCGGCACAGCCACTTCGACCGGCGCCAGGTCGCCGACCTCGCCGACGACCTCCGGACCGCGTTGCGAGCCCTCGCGGACGGCCACTCCACGCTGGGTGCTCTTCGCCGGTCCGGGCACCCGACCACCGCGCCCGTGGCGGCGCCGCCGAGCGCCGTGCGGCACGACGCTCGACCACCGTGGTCGGCGCCGCTCGCCGGCGTCGAGGCCGACCTCGCAGCAGCGTGGGCCGAGGTGCTGGCGGCGCCCGCGCCGGGACGGCACGACGACTTCTTCGCGCTGGGCGGTGACTCCCTGCAGGCCATCCGACTCGTCGACGAGTGCCGTCGGCGCCTGGGCCTCGAGCTGCCGCTGAAGCAGGTCTTCGAGCACCCGACCCTGGCTGGACTCGCTGCCGCCCTCGTCGATGACGTGCCGACAACCGCGTCGCCGCTGCTCACGCTGCGTCGCGGAACCTCAGGACCGGCTCTCTACCTCGTCCACCCGCTCAGCGGGCGGGGCACGGTCTTCGGTCCACTGGCCCCGCTCGTCCCCGGCTACGGCGACGTCCACGCGTTCGAGAGCGTCCCGACCGTCGACGGGCCGCGCCGCCTGCAGGAGCTGGCGGAGCAGTACGCGGCGGAGATCGAGGCGCGCTCCGACGACCGGACGACGGTCCTGGCGGGGTACTCCCTCGGGGCGATCATCGCCGTGGAGGTCGCCCGGTTGCTCGCCGGCCGTGGTCGTCCGGTGGAGCACCTGATCCTGCTGGACCCGGCGGTCCGCTGGGGGACGGACCTGCCGGACCCCGACCTGCACGAGCTCATGACCGACCTGGCCGGGCTCGAGGGGCTGGCCGTACCAGTCCCGACCGACCTCGACCCGGTGGCGGCCCTGCATGCCGCTGCCCGTTGGGCCGGGCGTCCGCTAGGGGCGCTGGACCTGCCCGCGGCGCGTCGGCTCGTTGACGCCGCGGCCGTTCACCACCGGATGCTGCAGGGACACGAAGTCCACCCGTACGCCGGCGGGGCCGATCTGGTGCTGGTCGACGACCATGCTCACGGGTGGTGCCGACCGCCTCGTCAGCGGCCCGGTCACCCTCCACCGGGTCGGCGGCAACCACCTGACGATGCTCGAACCGCCCCACCTCAGCGCGCTTGCCGCTCTGATCGACCGCCGGTCGCGGCCCGCGTCATGAGTCGCACCACTCGATCGGCGGACCCGGCCCGGTCGAGGGCGGGGCTCGGCGCCGACTTCGCCTGGCTGTTCCGGGCATCAGCGGCCAGCAACGTCGCCGACGGGCTGCGGCTGGCCGCGGCGCCGCTCCTGGTGGCCTCGACGGTGGCGGATCCCCGGATGGTGGCCGCGGCCTTCGCGGTCCAGCGTCTTCCCTGGCTGGTGTGCGCCCTGCCCGTCGGAGCCCTGGTCGACCGGGTGCGACCGGTCCGGGCGCTGACCCTCGCCTGCACGGCTCGGGCTGCGTGCGCGGCCGGGCTGGCGGCCGTGGTCGTCGCCGCTCCGGGGGACCTGGTCGTCCTGTACGCCCCGCTCTTCGTCGGTGGCCTGACGGAGGTGGTGGCCGACACGACGGCGACCGCCCTGGCGCCGGTCGTGGTGGCCTCAGCCGACCTGACCGTGGCCAACAGCCGGATCGCGCTGACCCAGGTGGTCGGCGGGCAGCTGGTGGGACCGGTCGCCGGGGCGCTGCTGTTCACCGTGGACCGCAACCTGCCGTTCGCGCTCGAGGCGGTCGGCTGCGTCGTCGCCGCCCTCGCCGTCAACCAGATCCGCCCTGGTGCGGAAGTCGCTGGCCGGGCCGTGGGCGGCGTCGTCGTGGGGGTTCGCTGGCTGTGGGCGCAGCCGGAGCTGCGCCGGCTGATCGTCCTTGCGGCGTGCACCAGCGTCACCTTCGGCGGGTCGTTCTCGATCATGGTTCTCTACGCAGAGCGTCGACTAGGACTCGCGAGCGCCTGGTACGGCGTCCTGCTGGCCGTCGCGGCCCTCGGCGGCCTGGTCGGGGCCCTGGTTGCGCCCGGCCTCGTACGGCGAGCCGGACAGGGCACCGTGCTGCGCTTCGGTCTGCTGGCCGAGGCTCTCGTCCAGGCCGGCTTGGCCCTCACCCACGCGCCCGGGGTCGCCGGGGTGCTGGTGCTGATCTTCGGCGCACAGCTCGCGCTGCTCAGCGTCACGACCACGACCATCCGCCACCGGCTCGTGCCGCGACACCTGAGCGCACGGGTCGCCAGCGCGTACTTGCTCGCGTCCACGGGCGGGGTGTCAGCGGGCGGGCTGCTGGCCGGGCCCCTCGCGCACTGGTCCCTGAGCCTTCCCTTCGCGGCCGCGGCTGTGATCGACCTGCTGGTGGCGGCACTCTTCTGGCGAAGGCTCGGCGACACCGGTCGCGTGGCTCAGCCCGTAGCCGGGCCACGCTGAGCCTGGACTTCGGTGTCGAGGGTGTCGCCGCCACTGCGTCGACCCGTGCCCGGGGGTGCCGGCGTCCACCACTCGGTCGAGGACCTCGGCTGACCGTCCGCCCGCGCGGCGGGCTGCGTCAGCGCGTCGGAGCAGGTTCGCTCAGCACGCCGGCCTGTGCCTCGAGAAGTTCGACAAGCCGGACGGCAGCCGGGTTGCGTGCGACCGTCTTGCGGACCCGCACCCCGATGCGTCTGGTGGGAGTCGGGTCGACGACCGGAATCGCCCGCGTCGACGGGGGCAACCCTTGTGCGCCGAGTCGTGGCAGCACGGTGATCCCCAGGTTCTCGGCGACGAACTGAACTGCACTGGCGTAATCATGCGTCTCCACCCGGAACGTCGGGGTGAAGCCGGCGGCCGAGCAGGCGTTGAGGACGACCTGGCGACAGGGACCGCGAGTGACGTCGTTGTCGATCCACGCCTCGCCGGCCAGCAGGCTGAGAGGGATGCGGTCGTGGACAGCGAGATCGCTGTCGCGGCGGACCACCACGTAGTACGGCTCCTCGACGAGGTGGCGCGCCCCGAACTCGGGTGTCGTGGTCTGCGAGACGCCTTCGACGAAGATCTCGACATCGGGCTGGTAGGTGGTGGCACCTTCGACGAGGCGGAGGTCCAGGCGTAGTCGTGGGTACTCCTTGGTCACCGTGGCGATGACCGGCGGGACCCAGGTCGACCCCGCGGAGGCGAAGTAGCCGACGGTCAGGGTGCCGTCGCGTCCGGCGCGCAGGTCGGCGACCAGCAGATCGAGCCCCGCCAAGGCCTCGAAGACGCGGTCGGCCTCGTCGGCGAGCTGCCGAGCGGCGGCCGTCGGGACGATCCGACGTCCGTCGCGCGCCGTCAGCGCCAGACCGGTCGCCCTCTGCAGGGCGCTCACCTGCTGGCTGATGGCTGACGGGGTGTAGCCGAGCGTGGTGGCAGCACCGTGCATGCTGCCTTCGGCAATGACGGCTCGGAGCACCCTGAGCGACCGCAAGTCGAGCATCTGCAGAGACTACAACCGTGCTTAACAATTGAGTTCGATTGTTCGCTTGTCCTTAGGAGAACGCCGGGCGAGGGTGTGCTCGTGGAAGACGCGAACCTCCAGCGCAGGATGGGGTTGTCCCCCGAGCACCTGGTGGCGCTCGCCACTGCGGCCTCCCTGCTGCTGTGGGCCGCCGCGTTCGTCGTGATCCGGTGGGTCGGCCAGTCCTTGGGCCCCGGTGCCCTGGCGTTCGGCCGGCTGCTCGTGGGGTCGGTGGTCCTCACCCTCCTCGTCCTCGTCCGGCACCGCCGCCGGCCGCCGACCGGCCGGACCCTGGCGCTCGTGGTCGCGTACGGGCTCCTGTGGTTCGCGGGGTATGCGGTCGTCCTCAACTGGGCCGAGCGGCACCTGGACGCCGGGACGGCATCGATGCTGGTACAGCTCGCGCCGCTGATCGTGGCTGTCGTCGCCGGGCTCGGGCTCGGCGAGGGCTTCTCGGGCACGTTGGCCCTGGGACTGGTGATCGCGCTGGCTGGGGTCGCTCTGATCGCTGTCGGCAGCCACCGGCCTGGTGTCACCGACCGTATTGGCGTCGTCCTCGGGCTGCTTGCCGCCGTGCTCTACGCCGCTGGCGTTCTTGTCCAGAAGCTGGCGTTGCCGCACGTCGACGCTCTGACGGCCACCTGGCTGGGCTGCGTCGTCGGTGCCGTCGCCACGTCGCCGTTCGCCCATCAAGCCTGGACGCAGGCGACAGCAGCGTCGTGGCGGGACGTGGTCGCCGTCGTGTTCCTCGGGGTCGGACCCACCGCCGTCGCCTTCACCACCTGGGCGTACGCCCTGTCCCGATCCGGTGCCGGAAGGCTCTCGGCCACGACCCTCGGCGTGCCGGCCGTCGCCATCGCGCTGTCGTGGCTCGTGCTGGGAGAGGTGCCGGTCCTGCTGTCCGTCGTCGGGGGCGTCCTCTGTGTGGTCGGTGTCCTCGTCACCCGGTGGTCCCGCACGGCACCGGGGTCCATCGCCCCGCCGCCTGTCCCTGTCGAGGGGTCCGGCTCGTGAGGCTGCGGGCGGCGGACTGCCCGCTCGACCGCCCGCGGCATGTCGCGCCCTCAGGCCTGCCACCCGCGAGGCGGCCACCCCTACCTCCGAGGTCGCGCTTCCGCGGTCCCGGTCTGGCGACAAGGCAGTGAGGAGAGGGTTGTGCGTTTCATCGAGGCCAGCGAGTACACGGCTGACCGGGCCTGGGGTGCCACCGACGTCACGGAGATCGACCAGGCGACGGTACGGCTGCACTGGACGGACAGTCCCTACGTCTGGCACGTCAACGACGGGCCTGAGGTCTTCGTCGTGCTCGACGGTGCCGTCGACATGCACCACAAGACCGGCAGCGGGGAAGAGCTCGTGGAGCGCCTGACTCCTGGACGCATCTGCCTCGCGGAGCCGGGCGACGAGCACGTCGCCCATCCGGCGCCGGTCGCGCGTGTGCTGGTCGTGGAGCGCAGGGGTTCTGTCTGACGTGCGGGGTGCGCCCGAGCCGCAGGTGGCGACCACCTGTGAGGAGTTGTGCCCGTCTTGGCGATGAACCGACGGGCGAAAGTCCGCTCGCTCATGACCGCCCGCCGGGCGAGAGACACGGCAGTGGGCTCTTCGTCGAGGTGAGTGAGGACCCACGTCAACAAAGGTGCCACGTGAGCCACGACATGGCTGAAGATCGCCGAGGGTCCGATGGTGGCCATGGTCCGATGCTCGGGCGGTTCCGACGCTTCTGGAGACAGCGCGCTGGTCCGGCTGCACCGGGCGGAACTGCCGTGCGGCTCGCACCGGACGCCCGTTGGACGACCCTGCTCGGGGGTGTGTGCGGTGCTCTGCGGACGAGCCGACTGGCGGCACCGCAGCTCCCGGCCGGCCCGATGCTCGAGCGGAGCGGAGCGGTGGGAGGAGGCGCACCTCGTCAGCCGCCCTGGAAGTCCCGGGTCTGGCGGAAGGTCGTCACCAGGCGGGCGATGACCTCGTCACCGGGCAGGACGACGTCGGCCGGGCTCCGCAGCAGGCCGTCCAGGAGCACGTAGGTCAGGACAGACCCGATCAGGAGGCGACCAGCGGCCTCGCTGTCGACGACACCGACGAACGACCGATCGTCCCGCTCGACGACCGCTGCGGCGGCCCGGATGGCCGGCTCCGCCACCGCCGACCGGAACAGGTCCCCGAGCGACGGATCGCGTGGAACCTCGCCTACGACGATCCGCGCCAGGGCGAGGTAGGAGGGTTGCATCAACCTGCCGACCAGGGACGTCAAGAACAGGGTCAGCTCGTCCTGCGCGTCGGCTGGGCTGTTCGAGGACGAGGCCGTGGGCTCGGACCCGTCCTGCTGAGGGTGGATCAGGATGGTGAGCGCTGCCCGGAGCAGTCCCGCCTTATTGCCGAAGTAGGCGTAGAGCGTCTCCTTCGAGGCGCCGGCGGCGGCAGCGACGTCGGCCATCGAGGTGGAGGTGTAGCCGCGCTCGGCGAAGAGTTCGGCGGCCCGAAGCGCCAGGTGCCGAGTGCGCTCCTGTCTGCTCTGGCGGCTGACCACGTCCTCACCCTATCCGTACCGAGCGGTACGGTTGTCGCTCGGCGCCGATCACCGGCGGTGAGGCGAGGAGGACCCGGTGCGAATTGCAGTTGCTGGCGGGACGGGCACCGTCGGGCACCACGTCGTCGAGGAGGTGGAGAGCGCGGGTCACGAGGTCGTCGCGCTCAGCCGGCGGAGGGGCGTGGATGTCCGGAACCAGGTCAGGCTCGCCACTGCTCTGGCCGGGGTCGACGCGGTGATCGACACCCTGAACGTGGCCTCGGTGCGGAGAGGTCCGGCGGAAGAGTTCTTCAAGGCCACGTCGGAGGCGCTTCAGGCCTGTGCGGCGGACGCTGGCGTTCGACACCTCGTGACGCTGTCGATCCTCGGGATGGAGGACGTCCCCGGCTACGGCTACTACCGAGCCAAGCTGGTTCAGGAGCAGACGATGCTGGCTGGTCCGGTCGGGGCCACGGTTCTGCGCGCCTCCCAGTTCTTCGAGTTCGCGGCTCAGATGATCGCGCTGACGCGGCGCGGGCGGTTCGCCGTGGTGCCTCAGATGCGCTCGCAGCCCGTGGCGGCGCGGACGGTCGCTCGACACCTGGTCCGGCTGGCCGTCGAGCAGCCGGGCGGTCGTCACGAGCTCGCCGGTCCCGAGGTGCACGAGATCCCCGACGTGGCACGGCGCATCGCCGTTGCTCGGGGTGAACGGCTGCACGTCGTCGGGGTGCCGTTCCCTGGTCGAGCGGGACGTGCGATGCGCAACGGTGCTCTGCTGGCCCGAGCGGGAACCGAGATCGACGGTCCCACCCTCGAGGACTGGCTGTCCGCCGTATGGCAGAAGCCCGACGGGGGTCCGGACCGCTGAGGCTGCGACAGGGTTTGTGAGGGCCCCCTCGACGAGGCCGCACGAGGTGGCGTCGGCAGCCGGTGGACGGGGAGCAGCGAGGTCGGGCAAGGCGCCCGGGGTCGCATGGGACCACCACTCTCCCGGCCAGGAGCTGCCGAAGGGGCGAGCGGCTGTTCACCCGAGCCAGCCGGGCTGCGGGGCGAGAGCCGGTGGACGTAGGCGATGCCGACCAGGTGGAGCGTCCGGCCAGCGAGGCCGACATCCACCGGCGGAGGTGGAGGGGCTGGTCGAGGACCGCGAGCACAAGACCTCCTCCGGTCGCTGCTGGGCTGAGCTCGATATCCTGGGTCAGCAGACGAGCATCGGTCTGAGCCACCGGGTGCCTCCGAGTGGTGGACGACGACCTGTCTGCGACCGGCACCAGGAGGTCCTTCTTGCGTCAACCCACGCAGAGCAGGGTTCGCGGCGCAACGGGTCAGCCGGAGGCAGCCAGCCCTGAAGAGGCACGGGCGGCGCGGGGACCTGGATCGAGAACACCCGACCGGGGCTCGCCGTTCAGCATGCTTCGTGCAGCGAGGCCGGGAGGCCGGTGCGCCAGGTCGGGTGGGCAGGTAGCCAGCCCAGAGACCGGGCCCGGCGGTTGGACACAGCCCTGCTGCGGCCACCCGGCTCCCCACCCACCGGCGGCGCTGGAGCGCCGAGCGCCCGGGCGAAAGCCGGTAGCCACTCCGTGCCCGGCGCCGGTTCGTCATCGACGACGTTGACCGCACCCGGGGGCCAGTCGAGTGCGTCGACGGCGGCCTGGACGGCGTCCGCGACGTGAAGGAAGCAGGTGATGTCCGCCGTGGCCGGCAACTTCCCGCCGAGAACCTGTCGGCTGATCCGACCCCCTCGCCCGTACCAGGTCCCGGGTCCGTAGAGGGTCCCGTACCGCAGCACGACACCACCGGCCAGCTCCGCCACCGCAGACTCCAGGCGGCCGACCCCCTCGACCGTGACGGCGCGTGGGTGCGGCGCGCTCAGGTCGAGGCCGACGGACTCGTCTGCAGGGCCGGGACCTGGGACGTAGGCCCAGGAGATGCTCTGCGCGATCATCCGCTCGACGCCCACCTTCGTGGCGGCGTCCACCAGCGACCAGGTGCCGCGGGCTCGCAGAGACGCGTTCGCCTCGACATCGCCCTCGCTCAGGTCGGTCAGCTGGTGCAGGACCACGTCGGGCCGGTGCTGCTCGAACGCCTTCGACACCGAGTTGACGTCGAACACGTCCAGGACGAGCGGCGTCACCCCCAGCGCGGCCAGGGCAGGCGCCCGCTCTGGACGACGTGTGGTGGCGGCCACCTCGTGGCCCTCCGTCACCAGCCGTCGGCTGAGGCGACGACCCAGGACACCAGTGCCGCCGGCCAGCAGGATCCTCATCGACGCCTCAGTCCGTCGTTCTCCTGGACGTCACCTCGGCCGGCTGGCTCACGTGGAGCACGCGGTACTGCAGACCCGGGCCCGAGCGCGGTCCGCTGCCCGTCGAGAAGCGCACGACCGTCCAGTGGGTCGGGTCGATCCCGGCCACGCTCAGGTGCACCTCACCGGCCCCGACGAGCTCGTGGGTCTGCTCGCGCAGCTCGGCGGCGAGCGCGACCAGGTCCGTGTCGGGAGCTATCGGACGGACGTCGACAGTCGCATGCGTGACCGCATCGGCAGGAACCGGACCGGACGCGACCGCCTCGGGCACCCAGGTGTGCACCCGCGGGCGACCGAAGTCGTGGACGATGCCGTGGAAGCCGGTGCCCCGCCACAGGAAGTCCGCCGCGGCGTCCGTGTCGCCCCAGAGGTAGAAGGGTGCGTATTCGTTGCGCTCTGCACCCTCGACGCCCGCCTCGCGCACGCAGTAGGCCTTGGCCACGAGACCTGCTCGGGTGTCGAGGGCCGAGCCGCGGGTCTGCACGCGCTCGCGGATGACCGACATGTCGTAGTCCCGGGGGAGCGCGATGGGGTAGTGCGCGATCAGCTGTGCGGGCACGGCGTTCCTCCGTAGGTCGAGTCGTCCACGAGCTCGGACCAGGTGCTGCCGTCGCTCGGTGGTTCTGCGGTCTGCACGGCCAGGTGGGTCATCGCGGACGTGGGGCTTGCCCCGTGCCAGTGCTCCTCCCCGGGCTCGGTCCACACGGCGGTCCCGGCAACAAGGTCGAGCCGATCGCCGTCGCGCGTCCCGACCCACCCCCGGCCCTCGGTGCAGACCAGCAGCTGGCCTTCGGCGTGGGCGTGCCACGCGGTGCGGCTGCCGGGCGCGAACTGGACCAGGTAGACGTGCAGGCGTGGATCCGACGCGGCGGCCAGCCCGGTGCCGTGAACGGCTCCTCCCGAGCGCCGGTCGTCACCCAGCTCGAGCGTGCGGGTGTCAACGCTTCGCACGGTCGCCCCGCTCCCCGTCCGTACGGAGCATGGCGGCCGCGCCTCGGACCGCGCGCTCGAAAGGCTCGGCGTCGCCCTCGGCCCGGGCCAGCACGTACCCCCCCTGCACGACGGCGAGCACGGTGTCGGCCAGCTCGGCCGGGTCTGCGGCACGAAGCCCACCCGCGGCGATCCCGGTGGCGATCACCTCGGTCAGCAGCGCGCGCACCTGGGCGAAGGTCGTGCGGAGGATCGCGCTCAGCGAGTCGGAAGCGAGCACGTCGGGGTCGCTCGCCATACGGCCGACCGGGCATCCGAGCAGGACGTCCCGCTGAGCCAGCAGGTAGCCGACGACCCGGCTCGCGGCGTCCTCCTCGCTCCCGGCCAGCACAGACTCCGCCCGCGCGAGGGTGGCCGCGGCGCTGCGCTCGAAGGCCGCCGCCGCAAGCACCTCCTTGCTGCCGAAGTGGTGGTACATGCTGCCCTGCCCGACCTCGGCGCGGTCCAAGATCTTCCGGGGGCTCGTCGAGGCGTAGCCGCGCTCCCACATCAGTTCCTGGGTTGCTTCCAACAGCCGATCCTGGCTCGTCACGTGTACATACTAGTAGGTATGTCAGGCCGACGCACGTCCGTAGCCGTCCTCAGCGTGGCGCGCCGTGGGAGAGGTTCGGCCACGGCGACGCGGTTCGACCGACGGCCTGACGTGAAGCCGAGGGGTGCCCGTGGTGGTGGCGGTGGCGAACCGGACGGGAGAAGGCTCACCACGTGGCCTTGCAGCCGAGAGATGGGCGTGGGCGCTCTCGTCGAGCGGGGGCGGGGGAACCGTCGTCCTCACCGTTGGTCCGGAGCCCGGGGGGCCCGGCCGACCCGGGAGCCTCGTCGTCCATCGGCCATCGATCGGGTGCCGGCGTCCGCGTGCTCGGATGCGGTCACGGTCTGGACACCTCGAGGCGAACGAGCGCTCCCGGGCGCGCCGAAGCGGCGTCCGGGATGCTGTCGCCTTCTCCGGGGCCGAGCCAGGGTGGTCCGGGCCTCGACGTCCGTCCTGAGCCAGGTCTACGTGAAGGCCGCGTCCTCCATGACGCTGCCGAGCTTGGCTGGGAAGTTGCCCCTTGTGGCAGATCCGTCTGGTCCCCTCCGGCGCCGCGTGCTGACAGGTTGGTCCGACGAGACGTCGTGGCCCCGCGACTGGGCGGCCGGCAGGAGCGGAGGACCGACCTTGGTGATAGGCCCTCGGGCGAAGGGGGACCATCCATGAGGCGTTCCCGCGGCAGCGCCGTGCCCATCGGAGCACTGGTCCCCCTGAGTCGACCCGGTTGGGTCGAGGCGGGCCGGCACCTGCTCGCCGGGCTCCAGCTGGCGGTGCGGGACGTCAACGAGACCGAGGCGCTGGCCGGGAGAAGTCTGGAGCTGGTGGTGCGAGACACCGCCGCTGATCCTGGACGGGCTGCCGTCGCGGTGGAAGAGCTGACCCGGGACGGCGTGGTCGCGCTCGTCGGTGAGTACCACAGCGTTGCTGCTCGCGCTGCGGCTGCAGCCGCCGAGGCGTTGGAGGTGCCGTTCCTCTGCTCGTCGGCGGTTCTTGACGAGCTCACACCACGGCCCGCGGACTGGGTCGCGCGGGTCGCGCCGACCCAGTCCCACAGCTGGTGCGTCTTCGCCGACCACCTTCTGCGGGCTGGGCACGTCCGCGTCGCCGCGGTGATGCAACGAAGCATCTACTGGGAGGCCGGCATCCGCATTCTGTCCAGGCATCTCGCCGCTCGGTGTGGAAGCGTCGTCGAGCTCACCGCTGACGCTCTGAGCCCGGCAGCGGTGTGCGACGAGCTTGCCGGCACGGGGGCAACGGCCCTGCTCCTCTTGGTCGGGCACCCCGAGCCCGCGATCTCCATCGTCCAGGCCGTGCGCAGAGATCCGCGCCTCACCGGAGTCACGATCGGCGCCCCGGCGGGGCAGCCCGAGTTCGCGCCATGGGGCAGGCTGAGCGGAGGCTCGGGTTCGGCCGTCCCGTTCTTGCGCTACCGGCCCGAGCAGCTCAGCCCGCTCGCTGCCCGAGTCGACGACAGCCTCCGTGAACAGCTGCGGGAGCCGCCGTCCTTCGTCGCGCTCGAGGGCTACGACTCGATCGCCGTCATCGCCGACGTGCTCCGGCGGCACGACGCCGAGCGACCTCGGACCGTCGGGTTCTGGTCCGAGGTCGCGGTCGAGGGCACTCGGGGCCGCATCCGGTTCTCCCGCCCTCCGGACGTCCCCGTCTGGCAGTGGGTCTGGCCTCCGGTCCAGGTCGTCGAGCGCGATCCCGCAGGACCCACCGAGCTCCGGCTCGCGCCCACCAGGTCAGAGGTGGGTGAGTGGGGCTGAGCAGGCCGCAACCCAGTCCGACGTGATGGACAGGGGTTCACGACGTCGATACCGTACCGATCGGTACGGCTCCGTGAGCATGCCGGGACGAGCAAGCCGTCAACGTCAGAGGAGGGGTACCGGTGTCCGAGATGCCCAGGGAAAGAGTGGAGTTCGAATCCGGAGGGGAGCAGTGCGCAGCCTGGTTCTACCCGGGTAGGAGCGGGCTCTGCATCGTGATGGCCACCGGCGCAGCGGTGACGAAGGAACCCGGTACCGACCCCTACGCGGCTGACTTCCAAGCAGCAGGTCACGCGGTCCTTGCCTTCGACTACCGAGGCTTCGGCGAGAGCGCCGGATGGCCGCGGCAGGTGCTGTCCGTCAATCGGCAGGTCGACGATCTGACGGCTGCGATCGACTTCGCCGCGGGACTACCCGGCGTGGAGAAGGACAAGATCGTCGCCTGGGGTTCGTCCTTGGGAGGGGGGCACGTCCTCCGGGCGGTGCAGGCGGCACCTGTGGCGGCCGCGATCGCCCAGACGCCTCTGGTCGACAGCCTGGTCTCGGCGCCCGCAGCGCTCAAGCACGAGACCCTCGGGGTGGTCCTGCGGTTCCCGTTCCTCGTCCTGCTCGACGTTCTGGGCGGCGTGCTGGGCCGGGCCCCCCGACTCGTGCCACTGACCGGCCCGCGGGGAGCGGTGGCGATGCTCACCACCCCCGACTCGCAGGACCTCGAGCGCGCCCTCGACCCCGACCGACGCCACGGCGGCTGGCGACGCACCATCGCCGCACGCTCGGTGCTGCTCCTTGCGCTGTACCGCCCCGGTCGCCATGTCTCACGGCTGCGCTGTCCCGTGCTGTTCGTGGTCGCCGACCAGGATCAGTCAGTGCTCGCCTCCCCGGCGCTGCGCGCTGCCGGCCGTTCTCCGCGCTCGGAGCTGGTCCGCGTGCCTGGCGGCCATTACGCCCCCTTCCTCGAAGCCCACGACGCCGTCCTCGCCGCCGAGCTGGAGTTCCTGACCCGCCAGCTGCCCGGATCAGCACGGGAGAACCCCACCCTGCGTCAGCGCCTGAGCGGGCCCGGGACGGCGGCATCGTGAGCCCTGAACGGCACGCCCGTTCCTGCAGCCTTGTCCACATGACGATGCGCCACCGGGAGCTGCCCCGCGACGAGGAGCAAGCCCCAGCGCCGACCAGGAAGGACGTCCTTCTGTGATCGCGGACCCCGTGGCCTTCGCGGAGCAGTGGTGCGAGGCCTGGAACGCCCACGATCTCGACGCGCTGCTCGAGCACTTCCACGACGACGTCGTCTTCACCTCGCCGGTCGCGCGAACCGTGTTCCCGGAGAGCGGGGGGACCTGCACCGGCATGGTCGCCCTGCGCGACTACTGGACTCGGGGCCTCGAGCTCGTCCCCGACCTGCACTTCACCGTCGAGGAGGTCTTCGCCGGCATCAGCGCGGTGGTCATCCGGTACCGCAACCAACGTGGGCAGCGGGTGTGCGAGGTGCTCGTCTTCGAGGGCGAGCTGGTCCGGGAGGGCCACGGCACCTACCTGGTCGAAGACCGTCCGGCGTGACGCGCGCCCTGACTCGTCTCGTGCGGTCGCCCGTGGTCGTCGTCCCCGATTCGCTCGTCAGGTACCTGATGAGTCGGGAGCCGCTGTTCGACCGGCCAGAGATCATCTTCGATGAAGCATCCTTCGACGCGGAGATCGCGTCGGACTTCTTCGAGATCGGCGCGTCGGGCAACACCTACCTCCGTGGCGAGGTCAAGGCAGTCGTGCTGGCCCGCCTGGCGGGGACCCACCCGGCGTCGTTGCCTGGCGGGTACCGCATCGAGGAGTGGGCTGTCCGCCAACTGGCGCCGGGGCTGCTGCAAGTCACCTACGTCCTGCGTGAGCAGAGCCGCGTGACGAAGCGCTCGACGCTCTACCGCCGGTCGGGCGGTCGCTGGCAGGCGGTCTTCCACCAGGGCACGGTCGCTGAGGGGTCAGGCCTCCTCGCCGGCGATCCCTAGTGCGCCACTCAGGTCGACCGCGGACGGGAACCGAGCCGCCGCCCGGAGGCAGGCTGACCTGCCGGGAACGGGCACTGGCGTACGGCGACGAACACGCACCGGACGAACGCGCCAGCCGACCCGCGCGGCGCACCGGCCTCGCGCTGCTCGTCACTCCTCGCCTCTGGCGTGGTCCGGCAGCGGCTCGCAGCGCTTGCTTCGGGCCGTCGGTCCTGCGGGTGCCGGTCGCCGCTGGAACTGACCCTTCGGGGAGGCGGGACACGCTGCGGCGCCCAGGACGGGAGGAACCCGCGCTCCCGGACGCTCCGCGCAGGCCGGACGCTCACGACCTGCGGGCATCGCGCGGTGGGCGTGCTCGACTCAGATCCGTCGTCCGGAGCGGGTCAGGGGCTTCTGACGGGCGCGATGGCGGCGCACGGCGTCTCTGCTCGCACAGCGCGGTGAGCAGTAGCGCTGGGTGCCGTTCCGGGAGGTGTCGACGATGACGTTCGCGCAGGGGCTCGAGGCGCAACGACCCAGGCGCCCCATGCCTCGCGTCGTCAGATGCAGAGCGGTTCCGACACTGAAGACGGCCTGCAGCACCCGCGCCAGGTCGTCGTCGACGTCGCGGTAGTGGAGGTGCCACCCCTCGTCGTTGTGCGCGGTCAACCGCGGGTACGCGCTCGCCTTGGCCATCTGCTCGTTGAGCAGGACGGCTCGCTCGTCGGCTGAGTCGGCGTCGACGACGTCGAGCCACTCGTCGAGGACTGCGCGGCATCGGGAGTGGTCGTCCTGCTGCTCGGGGAACGGCATCGACATCCCGAAGTCACGCGTGCGGGCGACGACTCCAGCCCTGGTGCCGGGCCAGTCGTTGGCCAGGGAGCGTGCGAGGTGGACCGCGTACTCGCCGTAAGGGTTGAGGTGCACAAGGCGATTACATCAGGCTCGTCGACATGCCTTCCGTCTTCTCGTCCCTCCTTCCGAGCGCCTCCGTCCTGGGGGTGACGGTGACCGCTTTGGCGATGGTCCTCACACCAGGGCCGAACATGATCTACCTCGTCTCGCGAAGCATCGGGCAGGGACGACGCGCTGGCTTGATCTCGCTGGCAGGTACGGGAACCGGCTTCGTCGTCTACATGCTCATGGCCAACGTCGGCCTCGCCGTCGTCTTCGTCGCAGTGCCTTGGCTCTTCGTCGGGTTCAAGGCCGCCGGGGTCGTCTACTTGGCTCACCTCGCCTGGCGGGCCTTGCGTCCTGGCGGGCGGGGAGTCTTCGACGTCCGTCAGCTCGCCCAGGACAAGCCGTCCCGGCTCTTCCGGATGGGCTTGCTGACCAATCTGCTCAACCCGAAGGCCGCCATCATGTACCTCACGCTCATTCCCCAGTTCATCGATCCAGGTCGCAGCCACCGCACGCTGCAGGGCCTGACCTTGGGGTCGATCCAGATCGCCGTCAGCCTCAGCGTCAATTCGTTGATCGTCGTCGGGGCAGGGGGGATCGCTTTGTTCTTGGCGCAGCACCCCCGCTGGGCCTTCTGGCAGCGACGCGTCACCGGCGGCCTGCTGCTCGCGGTCGCTCTTCTGCTGGCCCGAGAGGTACCCACCCGGGCCAGCGTCTGAGCAGCCGGCACCACGAAGCCAGCTGGCGAGCAGGATTCGTCCCACCTGCCGTTCTGGTGCTCCCGAGCGTTGGCGTACTCGACGGTCTCCGCCGAGCTCCACCCGAGCTCGCCTCGCCGCGACGCGAAGATCGCACTCGACCGAGGGTGGCGTGAGCGACTCGAGCTGGCTTCGACCGCGATCAGTCTTCCGTCGTCGAGCGTGGGCGCCGACACGCAGGGGGCCGGATCGTCGGCCGACTAGGCGGAGCTTGCTTCCGCTCCCGCGCTGACCGCGCCGGCAGGGGCCAGGGTGGTCCAGATGCCAGTCAGGCAGATCCACAGGAGAAGGAGCGAGCCGGAGAGGTCGACGGTCCGGGCGAGGGCAGCGGACCCGGTGAGGTAGCCGACTCCCGAGATCACCAGAGTGGTCGCCGCTGCCGCCGACGCAATCCGGACCAGGAGGGCCCATCGCGTCGTCCTTGATCCGCGAGCTGGGCCGAGGGTCTGCATCAGGGCTGCACCCGCGGCCGCCAGGAGCAGCATCTTGGCGCCGTCGATGTGGTTGATCATGCTGAGGAGAGAGCCGGCGGCGAGGGTCTGGTGCTGCGTTGCCGTCCTGATGAGCAGGAGGCCGAGCGCGCACTGGGCGACGGACGCGGCCAGCGCCGCGACAGCAGTCGTTGCGACCAGGAACGGTGCCCCGGACCGGCCGCGGAGCGTGTTCCGCCTCGCCCGCAGCAGCACCGCTGTGAAGAGGAGACCGGCAAGTCCCTCCACCAGGATGAACTGCACGGCCTCGCGAGACGCACTGAGGGAGTAGGTGGACGCGACGGTCTGGGCCGACGAGCGCACACCGAGGTCATGAGGCCACACCATCAGACCGACCGCCCAGACGACCACGTACCCGATGCCGGCCGCCGCGGGCAGACAACTGTGGGCTCGACGTGCCCGCCCGGGCTCGTCCATCCGGGGGATCGGGCTGCCGGTGCTGACCTTCATGACGTCCTCCACGCGCACTAGAGCGACAGACTGTCGCTTTAGGGAACAATGACAGGCGTCTGGTCCATCCGCAACCCAGATAGATTGAGCTGGTGCCAGAGCCTGTGCGGAAGTCCCGCCCGGGAGGTCGTGCCGCTCGCGTGCAGGGCTCCGTGCACGAGGCGGCGCTGGTGGAGCTCGCGACGCGGCCCTACGACGCGATCAGCGTCGAGACGATCGCGCGCAGAGCAGGGGTGCACCGGGCGACGTTGTACCGACGGTGGAGCACCGTCGAGGGAGTCGTCGCGGCCGCCCTCGGCGAGGCCGCTCAGGACCGGATCCCCGTTCCGGACGAAGGCAGCCTCGAGGCTGACCTCGTGGCGCTGGCCGGCGCCCTCGCCCGGACGCTGAGTGATCCGCTCGGCCTTGGCGTGATGCGGGTGATGGTGCTCGGTGGTCGTGGACCTGGCCCCCTCTACGCGTTGGGGCAGCAGTTCTGGAGGGGTCGGGTCGAGGGGATGTCCGTCATCGTGCGCCGTGCGGTCGACCGGTCGGAACTGCCGGTGCGCACTGATGCGCGCGTGCTCCTCGGAGCGCTCGCGGCGCCGATCTGCTACCAGGCCCTGGTCGTCGGTCGTGACCCAGACGCGGGCGACGCTCTTCTGGCCGCACGCGCCACCATCGTTGCGGCCCAAGCCGGCTTGTTCGCCGAGCACGGCCCTGCAGCGAGCTCGGAGCAACGAGAGCGGGAGCTGCAGAACACACCTGAGCCCGGGTGACCAGGTCTGAGCGGGTTGGGGCCGCTCTCGATATGCAAGGCCACGACGCTCCTCCTGCGGCGCGTTGACGCGTCACCTCGTCGACGGACCAACAAGGCCGGGTTGACGGACCGCGGACGAGCTCCGACGGCTGCCGCTGGGCCACCCTCCACCAGCGTCACCTCGTCGGAGTGGCTGCGCTGGGTCCGTCGACCAGGCTGCACGGAGCCGGTCGGAGCCTCGCGGTCGGCTGCTGGAACAGGCGCAGGCGCAGGCGATCGAGCGTGCGGTCGGGGAGGACTGCGGCGGCGGTGGCCATGACCCGGGCGTGCTTGCCGACGAGGACGCGGGTGCGGGGGCGCCTCGCGCGCAGGGCGCGGCTGATCGCGGCGGCGACGACGTCGGGGTCGCTGCCGTGCCGCTCGTTGGCGATAGCGACGGCAGCGGCTCGGGTGAAGCGTTCAGCCAGCTCGGGGTCCCGACGGGCGATGTCACGGGCGGTCGCCGCGGCGGCCGAGGCGACCTTGTCGACCGCTTCGCTGCGGATCGAGCCGGGCTCGACGATGGTGACTGCGATGCCCTGACTGACCAGCTCGAGGCGGAAGGCCTCGGCGATCGAAGCGACGGCCCACTTGGAGGACGTCAGGGGCCCGCCGAAGGGCATGGTGAGGCGGTCGCCGATGGAGCCGACGACGACGATGCGACCGCCGGGGGCCAGCAGGGGCACGACGGCTTGGGTGAGTCGGACGACGCCGAGGACGTTGACGTCCAGGACCGCCTGCAGTGCGGACAGGTCGACGTCCTGCATCGGGGCGATGAGGCCGACACCGGCGTTGTTGACCAACGCCGTCAACGGCGAGCTCTGCGTCGCCTGAGCGATCTCGCTGGTTGCCTGGTCGACCGAGTCGGGGTCGGTGACGTCGAGCCGCAGCGGTCGGATCGTTCCTGGTGCGCCGTCAGCGGCGTCGGGGGCGTCGGCGAGGCGGCGGACGCCGGCCAGGACGTGCCAGCCGTCGGCCGCCAGGCGCAGGGCGGTGGCGCGCCCGATCCCGGTCGAGGCTCCCGAGATGACGACGCTGCGAGCGGGGAGAGCGTGGTGTTCCATGACCCGAGTCTCGGCGCGCTCCTGTCCCTCATCAACGCCGATGAATATCGGCGCGCGGAAGCTCCAGACGTGCGCTTCCGCCTGTGCTGGTCCACCTCGAGGGCGTCGTCAGTGTCGAGGTCACAGCCGCGTCGACGACCAGCGCCGGGCAGGGCAGGTGGCGCTCACGATCTGGCCAACGGCGGCAACGTCGGCCAACGGCGAGTGGTCAGATCGTGCTCCGGATGGACAGGTGCGAGGCCGGCGGCGAGCAGGTGACGGTTCTGCCGAGTGTCTCGCAGCGGTCGAAATGGTGGGGCGGCTCGGCGGTGGCCGAGGGGATGTGCAGACGGCGAGCTGGCCGGTCGCTCGGTCTGTACGGCGCCGGTGTCGTCGCCAGCGACCACGGGGCGGGTGCGAGGCACCGCTCCTGGGCTGGCGCCACGTGCGGGCGCCGGTCCTCAGGGACGTGGGACGGGGTCGTGCGGCCGCAGAGTCGCAGCCTCTGGCCGACCGCGCCGTCGCCGCCTGCGGCGAGGACCCCGATGCCTCGGCCTGGGGATGGTCTGCGGCCTGAGGTGCGCGGCGGCTGCTTCGCCCGGTACGAGCACTCCGGCTTCGTCTTCTGCACCGCGGTTCCGGACGCGGTGGGACGCAGCACCCGTACGCGCGTCGTCAGCCCGAGTATTTGTGGTGACGCGGCAGGCCCTTCCACGTGAGCGCCTGCAGCACGCTCCTCGGAACGCCGTAGCGGCGTCGTCGTTGCCGCCGTCCTCGGGTGAGACCGGATCTCTGACGCCGGGCGCAGGTCGTCGAGGACCTGCTCCTCGATCGGGACGGAGGCGCGACGAAGGCCTGAAGCCGCTACTCATGTCTTCTCCTTGCCGGCGGGGTCGTCCTGGTGGTGATCGACGACGAGAAGCAGCGGCAGCTGTTGGCGGCCGCGTGTCCCCGGACCTTCGGCGTCGAGGTTCGTCCGCAGGTCGAGCGACCAGGTCACGACGCGGTCGCCGTAGTCGTAGACCCAGGGATCCGAGACGGGTACGAACCCGGCTCGCGCTTAAACCCTCATCGCGCGGATGTTGGTCTCGCGCACCTGGAGCTCGACGCGAGCGAAGCGGGACGCGGCTGCGTGCTCGATCGCGTCGGCGACCAGCGCGCTGCCCAGACCGCGTGACGTCGTCGACGGATCGACGCAGAGCCTCGACAGCAGCGCGACCCCGGGCTCCTTGACCAGCGTAAGCCCGAAGGCGACCGGCACCGCTCCCACCACGGCGAAGCGCAGCCGCTGTCGGCCGAAGGCCTCGTACGCGCGCTCGACGACGGACGCGCTCTTGTCGGGTCCGTCCCTGTCGACGATCACCGTCGTCCACAGCGCGACGCAGCGATCGACGTCCGTGCCGTCTCCTGGCCGGATCGACCCCTTCACCTCGTCGTCACCGCGATCCCGGAGCGTCGCGGAAGGCCCGGGCCCTCGTGATCCGATGAGCTCGCGAGGTGGAGCGTGAGGAACTCCTCCCAGGTCTGGCGCCCGACGAGTCGCGCGGCGCACAGGTCGGCACCGGGTCGGTAGGTGCGTACCCCAGGTCGCGGAAGCAGTACAGGCACGGTCGGGCGCCGTCGGTGGATCCGCGGAGGACAGGCCCGTACGAGATCCTCCATGCGGTGAGTCTTCGGACCTGCCAGCTCGGTGGCGGGCCCGACGGGCCGCTCCCGACCAGCTCGTGGAGGACCGTCTCGACACCCGTCGGGGCGGCTTCGAGTCTCGCGGAGGCGTGGTGATCACCGACGGCGTGCTCGAAGGGCGGTACCCGCACGTCGGGATCGGGATGCGCTCGTCGGCTGAGCACTCCCACCGAATGGCCTGCCGCCGAGCGCCGGGGACCACTGCGCGCCCCTGTGTACCGGCGCGGCCGGCGACGGAGGACCGGCGTGGTGCACCGGCCTTCCTCGGCGGACGGCTTCGTGCTCCGCGTCGGCACCAGGTCGCGGCGTGCTGAGGTGCGGGCGTCGAACGCAGTGGGAACGGGGTGGCGGCCCGCGACGACGCCACCCCGTGGCGTCCCGGTGCTGTGGGTCATGCGTCGATGGTCGGTGCGAACGAGGCCTAGCATCAACGGCGATGAATATGGACGACGCCGCGGAGCTGCGTGGTGGAAGGACGTCCGCGGGACGCGGACGTCCTCGAGGTGGTCGCACCGACGCCAGAGATCGACTCCTCGCCGAGGCGCGGCGTCAATTCACCGAGCTCGGCTACGCACGGACGACCCTTCGAGGGGTTGCCCGGGCCTGCGGGGTCGACGCCGCACTGATCAAGTACCACTTCGGCTCGAAGCGCAAGCTCTTCGCCGCCGCGGTCGACGTGCCGGTAGGACCTGGCGATGTCGTCGAAGCCGCTACACGGAACGGGGTCATCGATGCAGAACGGCTGCTGCTAGGCGTCATCGGCGTGTGGGAAGACCCGCGGACGGGTCCGCCGTTGCGGTCCCTGGCCCTGGCTGCGTTGCAGGACGACGCCCAGCGCCTGGCCATGCGTGGGTACCTCGAGCGTGAGCTCGTCGTCGCGCTGGCGGACCGGCTGATCGGACCCCACCGCGAACGTCGCGCGCGCGCTGCGGCCTACGTGGTCGCAGGGACCGTGCTCAGCCACTACATCCTCGGCCTCAACGCCGACAGCCGACCCGCGACGGTCGTCGAAGACCTCCTCGGCCCGCTGACGGCCGCTCTGCACCCGCAGGGCCGGGCCTGGGCCCCGGAGCGCCGCTGAGCGCGTTGCGCGAGACGATCAGGTCAGGCTCAGCACGGTCTTGAGCTCGCGGCCGCGAAAATGAGCGTCCAGCGCGGCGACGGCGTCGCCGAACGAGCCCCGCTGGGTGATGACACCCCCGAGCTCGACCTCGCGAGCGGCCAGGAGGCCGAGCACCTGAGGGATGACCTCGCGGACGTGGCTCCGGGCGATGCGAAGCGTCACGTTGCGTCCGAACATCAGGCTGGCCGGGATCGGCACAGACCCGTGCAACGTGCCCGCAAAGCTGCAGACGCCGTCGTCGGCGACCGCGGCCAGGGCGAGCCCCAGCCCCCGTTGGCTGGCGCTGCAGTCCACGACCAACGGCGCCCGAGCCCCTGTCGACCTCCTGGCCGGGGCGGCCTCGAAGCCCAGCTGCTCGGCTCGCTCACGGACCCACTTCCTCTCGTCGATCAGCAGGAGCTCCGACCCGGGGAGCAGCGCGCGGGTCATCAGTCCGACGAAGAGCGGAACGCTCGCGCTGAACGGGCTCGACCGTTCGACCGAGCCGAGCGCGATGACGCGTGATCCGTCCGGATGGCTGCGCACTACGTCCAGCTGCGGGGCCACAAGGCGGTAGGCGTCGCTAAGAGTGTCGGCACTGCTCGCCGCGTCCACGGGGTCCACGGTCTGCGGCAGCGGCACCAGCATCGCGTTGGCGAACGGCACGGTCACGAGGTCGGCCAGCACCCCTCCCCAGGCCCCACTTGCCACGCCGAACCCGTACATCGACAACGGGGGATCCGCCTGCAGCTGTGGATCGCCGAGGGCGACCGGCTTCAGGGTGGGATCGCCCTGAAGCACCAGGTCGACGAGCACGCCGGTCACGTCGGGTACGGGATCGAGGGTTCCGCTCACCGACACGGCCTGGGTGCGGACGTCCATGCCCTCGAAGTCAGGCAGCGGTCTGGCCAAACTCACGCAGACGAGCAAGAGCGGCACTCTGTGCGACTTAGACATAGCCCCGCGTTGGGCCGGGCGGCGATAGACCCAAAGTGTTCGATTACATGCATTGTGGGGGTCAGTAGGCCGCACGAGGCCGCGAAGCGGCGCAGAAGACCGACAACACCTGACAGTGACGATCAGGATTATCGTACCTAGTCATGAACACTTTCACAGGTCTCCGACAAGCGTTGGAAGAAGTCGAAAAACGCGCCTGGACGCGCTCTCAAGGCGGTAGCGCGGGTTCGAATCCCGTCGGGGCTACTCGAAGAAATCCGCTCTTACCAGGGCGGATGCTCAGCGAGAACATCGGTGCCGACCTCATGCGAGGCCTCAGGCCGCATCTGGGCCGCACGACTCCCCGCCGTCCGCGCTGGCTCAGCGCCTCCGTCACCTGCCTCTGGGTCTCCTCTGCGCCGTCGCTGACGGCCTGCAGGAGTCGGCGTGCCGCGACTCCTCAGTACTTGACGCTGACCTTGAGGGCCAGGTGGTCGGAGTACCGGCCTCCGGCGGCCGCCCGCGAGATGGTGACCGGGTTGGTGATGTCCGGGCCGCCCTTGCTGAGCAGGAAGTCGATCCGGCGTCCGTCGGTGAAGGTGCCTGGTGCGTTGCACGACGCGCTGCCGCATGCGTCGCGGAAGCCGTACCCGTCCTTGAAGCCGAGCTTCTGCGCCTTGGCACCCCAGGGCTCCCGTCCCTGAGTCACCCGGGCGTTGGTGTCACCGCCGACGATCGTGAGGATCTTGGTGCCGAGCTCCGCTGTCCGGTCGTTCACCTCGGTGATGTTCTCGCCGGCGCACAGGGGACCGTTCGAGGACTTCTTCGTGGGCCAGTGGACGGACGCGACGATCACGGCTTTCTTGGCCAGGTTGTCGGTGAGCCTGACTGCGACGTTCTCGGTGCGCTCCTGGAACCCGCCCTCGTTGTTCCGGCATGGGCCGACCGAGTCCTCTTGGTCGCCGGGCGAGTCCGAACGCCAGGTGAGCGTCGACCGAACGGTGAGCCGGTCGGAACGGTAGACGACCGCATTCGTCTGGTGCTGCTTGGTGCAGGCGCCCGTCGACGTGTCACCGGAGTTCGGGTTTGCGATGGCGATCACGCTCTTGTAGGTCCCGGGGAGCTCGGTGGTCATGCGCTGTGTGAGCGCGTCGAGCTTCGCCTGGTTCGAGATCTGCTGAACGGTGAAGACGTCCGGGCTGTAGGGCTGCGCCTTGATGTAGGCGAACAGCTTCTCGAAGTCGTTCTTGTCCGGGTTCGTGTCGGGACAGTCGGTGGGCGACAGCATGTTCTCGACGTTGTTGTCGTAGACGACGAGGTAGCTGGCGTTGGGGTTCGTCGTCTGCGCGGCCTGGGCGGGCGCAACGCCGACCAGCCCGGCGAGGGTCAGGGCGGCTGCGACCGTGGCGGCGAGGCGATGGCCGTGGTGTCGTGTGGTCAAGGAAGTCCTCCGGGTCCTGTCCTGCTCGCCCCCGCACGGGTCGACGTCGGGACGCCAACCCTCGATCGGCTCAGGTGGCCAGGGCGCCCGCCGAGGGGGGCCGCCTCGCTCGTCGGTCTCGTCGGTCTCGTCGGCGAGCGGCGCCGACGCGTCCCTCGTCTGCGCTGACGGGCTGGAAGCAGGTGCGGTACGCCTCGTCCGACCGAGCCCGCTCACCGCGCGGCACGAGGTCAGGGGTGTACGAGGAGGTCCATGGCCTAGCGAGAGCCCACCACGGCCAGGCCGTTCAACCGGTAGGTCCGGCTCTGGTCGGCGAGCAGGTCCAGCAGGCGCGTGTTCGTGTCGCGGATGTGGCCCTGCAGCAGAAGGCTCGCCTGCTCCGCGTCCCGGGCGGCGACGGCGTCGACGATCTCCCGGTGCTCGGAGCGCGCGACCCGACGGGCCTCTGCGGTGCGCACCTGCAGCCAGCGGGTACGGGCCAGCCGCGTCAGCGAGCCCTGGACGGCGTCGACGAGAAAGACGTTGCCCGACAGCTGCACGAGGTGCAGGTGGAAGTCGCTCCCGGTCTTCACCCCTTCGTCCTCGTCGACGGCGGCCTCGCTCGCGTCGACGAGCGCCCGCAGCGCAGCGATGTCCAGGTCCGTCGCGAGCCGCACAGCCAACCGCACGCCAGCTGCCTCGACGGCTTCCCTGAACTCACCGAGAGCACGGAGCTCGTCGAGATCGATGGGCGACACGATCCAGCCCCGGCCCTCTCGGCGCACGAGCCCCTCGGCCTCCAGGCGGACCAGAGCAGCACGTGTCGGGGTGCGGGAGGCGCCGTACGCGCCCTCGATCCCGCGCTCGCTGACGCGCGCTCCGGGCAGCAGGTCCAGGCTCAGCACGGCGGTCCGGAGCCGTTCGTACAGCTGCACGGTCTGGGAGGAGCCAGTCATCGGTGTCCTCGTGGGCTCGGCCTTCCGGGGGCCCTTCTGCGACCGGTCGTCATGTCGCGCTCAGCGTAGGTGGCGCGCCGACCATCCGACGACCGAGACACCGCGAACCGGCATACCGAAGCGGTATACCAAAGAAGCGTGACGCCGCTCCCGACGAGTAGTTCCGCTGCACCAGCCGACGTCGGGCACCTGCCCCGGAGGCGGCGACCATGGGTCATGCTGGCGCTGGGTACCGCGGCGCAGACGGCCGGGACGGTCTTCGTCACCACGCCCGCCTTCCTCATCCCGGTCCTTCGCCGGACCGGGAGCCTGACCCTGCCGCAGGCCGGCCTGCTGGCGTCGGCTCCGACCTTCGGCATCGTGCTGACCCTCGTCGCCTGGGGGGCGCTGGCCGACCGCATCGGTGAGCGGTGGGTGATCTCGGTCGGGCTGGGCCTCACCGCGCTGGCGGCGACCGGCGCAGTGCTGTCGCCCGGCTATCCGGCGCTGGCGATCTTCCTGGTGCTCGGCGGCATGGCCGCCGGCAGCGCCAACGCGGCGAGCGGACGTGTGGTCGTGGGATGGTTCCCGAAGCACCGACGCGGGCTCGCGATGGGCGTCCGGCAGATGGCGCAGCCGCTGGGCACGACGGTGGCCGCGCTCGTCGTCCCGACGTTGGCGGCCTCGAGCGTCCCGAGCGCGCTGGCCGTCTCGGCGGTGACGACGGCCGTGCTGGCAGGCGTGTGCGCGGTCGGGATCGTGAACCCGCCCGCGCGTCGACTCGAGGAAGGGGAGGCCCCGGCCGCCAGCCCCTACCGAGGTTCGTCGTTCCTGTGGCGGATCCACGCGGTGTCGATGCTGCTCGTGGTGCCGCAGTACGCCCTCGCGTTGTTCGGTCTGGTCTGGCTCGTCTCGGAGCTGGGCTGGTCGAGCCTCGCGGCAGGGGCCCTGATCGGCGCGTCGCAGTTCGTCGGGGCGCTCGGACGCATCGGCGCCGGACTCCTCAGCGACCGGGTCGGCAGCCGCGTACGACCCCTGCGATGGATCGCCGTCGGGGTGTGCGTGTCCATGCTGGCTCTCGCGGGGTTCGACGCTCTCGGGTGGCAAGCCGCAGCGGTCGTCCTGGTCGTCGCCACCACCATGTCGGTCGCGGACAACGGACTGGCCTTCACCTCGGTGGCCGAGGCAGCCGGACCTCGGTGGGCCGGACGCGCGCTGGGCGTGCAGAACACGGGCCAGTTCCTCACCGCGGCCGCGGTCGGACCCCTGTTCGGGGGGCTGGTGAGCGTCGTGGGCTACCCGGCGTCGTTCGCCGCCTGCGCGGTGGCACCAGTCGTGGCCGTCACCCTGCTTCCGAGGGTGAAGGACGAGCATGACCGGCTCTGAGAGAACCGACGGACGCCGCACCCCAGTCCCGACCCAAAGATTCGCCCGAGCCGCGCAGGCGGCCACCACCCCTGCGACTGAGCGGCGCGCGATCCTGGCCGACCCGGGGTTCGGACGCCACTTCACCGACCACATGGCGCGGGCCCGGTGGAGTCCCGAGGAGGGGTGGCACGGTGCCGAGGTGTGCGGCCTGCGACCGTACGAGCTCCACCCGGGCACCGCTGTCCTCCATTACGCGCAGGAGATCTTCGAGGGGCTCAAGGCGTACCGGCAGCCCGACGGTGGCGTCGCGCTCTTCCGGCCCGAGCTGAACGCCGCTCGCTTCGTCCGTTCGGCACGCCGGCTGGCGCTCCCGGAGCTGCCGCCGGAGCTGTTCGTCGAGAGCGTGGCCGAGCTCGTCCGCGCCGACGCTGCGTGGGTGCCGGACCCGGCGACCGACGCCAGCCTCTACCTGCGTCCCTACATGTTCGCCGCGGAAGCGTTCCTGGGGGTCCGGCCCGCCCAGAACGTCGAATACGGGGTCGTCGCCTCACCAGCCGGCCCCTACTTCAGCGCCGGCAGTGCAGGCATCACGCTGTGGATCGACCGGGAGCACACCCGCGCCGCGCGCGGCGGCACGGGGTCCGCCAAGTGCGGCGGCAACTACGCGGCGAGCCTGCTGCCCCAGGCGCTGGCCAAGCAGCACGGCTGCGACCAGGTCCTGCACACCATCGACGTCAGCGGTGAGACCTTCGTCGACGAGTCCGGCACGATGAACCTCTTCATCGTCACCCGTGACGCCGAGCTGGTGACCCCGTCCCTCGGCACCATCCTGCCGGGCGTCACACGAGACACGGTCCTCGCTCTTGCGGAGGCCCACCAGCTGCAGGCGGTCGAGCGGCCGGTCCCGCTGGAGGAGCTGGTGGGCCGGATCGACGACGGCACGATCGTCGAGGTGTTCGCGTCCGGAACAGCCGCCGTGATCACCTCGGTGACCGCCCTGCGCGGACCCGGCACACGGGTCGCCGTCGCGAGCGGGAAGCCCGGCCGACGAACCGCAGAGCTACGCCGACACATCACCGACCTGCAGTTCGGACGCCGACCGGACGACCGCGGCTGGTCCTACCCGGTCCTGGACCGGCTCGGCGCCGACTCAGGGGAGCCGTCCTGAGCAGCACGTGACGTGGCTCGGTCCCGGGCACCGTCTGCCGGTCGTCAGAGGTGCTGCTGCCCTGCAGTCGCCGTGGGTGGTCCGGCCCTCGACCGCACGGGCTCGTCCACCGCTCCGCTGCACCGGCAGGCCTGGTCGTCACCTCGACGGCGACGAGCCTGTGGGAGACGCAGGAGCCCCGCCGGTCAGTCGAGGAGTGCGACGCGAGCCTCGAAGTCGATGTGGTGGTCGACCGGGTCGAACCGGGGTGCAGCGGGTGCGCTGCCGGCGCCCGCCTTCGCGCGGTTCGCCGCCGCAGCGATGGCCGAGACCGCTTCGACGCGTGGGCGGCGGATGGCCTCGTAGGCACGGAAGGCGGCATCGACGTCCCGTGCGTCCCGCAGGCAGCGAGCGAGCTCGAGCGCGCTCTCCAACGCCATCGAGGCGCCCTGACCCGAGCTGGACGACGGAGCGTGGACGGCATCGCCGACGAGCACCACCCGATCTCCGGCCCAACGCGGCACCGGTGGCATCCGCAGCGTCGGTCCGGTCGCCACGAGGTCTGCGCTCCTGGTCTCGGCGAGAAGGTCCTTCGCCGGTACGTGCTCGGCGTACTCGGTCCGAAGACGCTCGAGCCACACCTCCGGCGGGACCGCGACGACCTGCTTGCGGGAGAGCTGCTCGTGGGGCAGCGCCGCATACCAGCAGACACGGTCGTCGGGCAGACGCCAGTAGCCGAGGAAGCGGCGCCCGAACGCGAAGTGCATCACGCCGGCTTCGGCATGGACCTTGTCTGAGTGGGTCGGGGCACCGAAGCCGAGGAGGCCCTCGTAGACCGGTGCCGGGGCGTGCGGGTCGAGGAGCCTGCGCACCGTGGAGTGGATGCCGTCGGCGCCGATCAGCACGTCAGCCTCGAGCACCGTGCCGTCCTCGAGGCGTGCCACCACAGCGTCGTGCTCGGGACTGATCTCGACCAGCCGTCGTCCGTAGACCACGCTCGCGCCGCTCGTGGTCGCCCTCTCGGTGACGATCTGCGCCAGCACGTCCCGGGGCAGCACGTGCCCGCCGCCCGGGAAGCGGGCGAAGGGCTGTCCAGAGTCGTCGGACATGACGATCTCGGAGATCTGCTGGCCTGCGGAGACGACGGCGGCGTCCGCGCCCAGGGTGCGCAGCACGTCGAGACCGTTGCCGGCGAGGGTGATGATCGCGCCGACCCCTGCGGCTGGACCCGTATGCGACTCGACGACCGTCGACTCGACGCCGATCTTCGCCAGGGCGAGAGCGGCTGCGGGTCCCGCGATCCCGGCACCGACGATCAGCGCCTTCTGTACCGCCACCACCAGCGCTCCCATAGTTGACTTCGATTATTAGGTGTCAACCATAGGACGTACGCTGGCGGCGTGCCAGCCCGACGTCTGCAGAGCTCCCTCGCTGTCGTGGTCCTCGGGATGCTCAGCGAAGAGCCCCTCCACCCCTACGCGATGCGACAGCGGATCCGAGCGCGTGCCTACGACCGGATGCCTGGCGTCAGGTTCACGTCGCTGTACGACGCCGTACGACGGCTGGACGACGCCGGTCTGGTCGTGGCCAACGAGCCCGCCCGCGCGGGGAACCGGCCCGAGCGGACCCCGTTCACCATCACCGCGCGCGGAAGAGCAGAGCTCGCCGTGTGGCTGGAGGACGCCCTCGCGGCTGACGCCGATGCGGACGGCCTGCCCGCCGCGCTCTCCTTCATGTATCCACTCGGCAGGGACCGCGTCCTCGAGCTCTTGACGCTTCGCTCGAGCCGGCTCGCCGCCACCATCGACGCCGACGAGAGCGCGCTGGCAGCTGCAGAGGCCGACGTCGAGAACCCGATCTTCCTGTCGGAGCACCACTTCCAGCTCGCCCGCCGCCGCGCCGAACGCGACTGGCTCACGAGCTTCACCGCCGCCTTGAGCTCAGGCGATCTGCAGTGGCCGACGTGAAGGTCGAGGTCCGCCGCCGGCTCGTCGACCACGCCCGTGAGTTCGAAGCCTTGACTCCGGCAGCGGTCGAGAGGTGATCGCCTCCCTCTGCGAGGGCCCGAGCTGGGACCAGCCGGGCACCCCGAGGGCAGGGGACAGGTCGCCCCTCGCGTACCGGCTCTCGCTGCGCCGCGCCGAGGAGATGCCGGGCGGCTCAGGCCGTGCTGGACGGCCCTCCGGCCCCTACGGCATCCTGAGCTTGTCTCAGGCCCGGCGAATCAGCCTACGGAAGCCAGAGCGCGCGCGGGGGTCTGGTCGAGGCCTCGGCACCGCCTGTCGCGGCCTCGCGCCACCGACGCACGATCGTCCGGCGCTCCTGACGGGGTGGCCGAGCGCTAGGCAGGCACGACCGACGGGGATCCTGCTCGTGGCCCTCGTCGGGGACCTGTCAGCATCGACGCACCGCAGACCGAAGAGAGCTCTCACGTGCCGCGCATCATCCTGGACACCGACCTGGCGATGGGAGCCCCGGGCTCCGACATCGATGACGGCTTCGCGCTGGCGCTGGCCCACGCCGACCCGGACATCACCCTCGAGCTGATCACCACGGTCAACGGCAACACCGACGTCGAGTCGGCGACGATCCTCACCGCCGAGCTCGCCCGTCGCCTCGACCTCGGCGACGTCCCCGTGGTCAAGGGAGCCGCGGCCGCGCTCACGCGTCCCCAGGGGGTCCGGCGTCCCGCCGACCACGTGGAGGCCCTGCGCGCCACGGTGGCCCCGCCGACCCCGGGCTACGCCGCCGCCGCGATCGCCGAGCTGGTGATGGCCAACCCGGGCGAGATCACCGTCGTCGCGATCGGCCCGCTCACGAACGTCGCGGCCGCGCTCAGCCTGGAGCCGAGGCTGGCGCAGAACGTCCGCGAGATCGTGATCATGGGCGGCGTCTTCTTCCAGACCATGCCCACCCGGGACCTGCCGGGGGAGTTCAACGTCTGGGTCGACCCGGAGGCCGCGCAGGCCGTCCTGCGCTCCGGCATGCCGCAGCGCTGGGTCGGGCTCGACGTGACGCTCCAGGTGCGCCTGACCCGCGAGCACGCCCGGCGGATGCTCGAGGCGGACTCGCCCTTCGCGCCCTTCGCCGGCGAGTCGACCCTCGCGTGGATCGACCACGTCGCGGCCCGCAACCCCGGCAACGCGCTCGACGCCGACTCGTGCGCGATGCACGACCCGCTCGCCATGGCCGTGGTGTCGCGCCCCGACCTGGTGGAGCTCCGCGAGGTGGCGCTCGACGTCGTCACGGGCGAAGGGCCGGCGCGCGGGGTCATGATCACCGACGTCCGCGAGTCGGCCGACCCGCCGCCCGCCAACGCCCGCGTGGCCGCCGCGGTGGACGTGGACGCCTTCACCGAGCACTTCCTGCAGCTGATCACGGGGCTGTAGCGCCGGACCCCGGACCCCGCGCACCGCCTGGTCGCGAAGGGGGCCACGGGCGCGACCCCACCCGTGCCGGCGCTCGCTCGGCTCAGAGGCGCGGTCCGTACGTCTCCACGGCGTTGGCGGCGCGGACCCGGTCGCGCACCCCGGCCGGCAGGGTGGTCAGCGCGTGCTTGGGGTCGTCGAAGTCCCAGTGCGGGTAGTCGGAGCTGAACATGAGCGTGCGCTCGGCGTGCACGATCTCGCACAGGGCGTGCAGGTGGGCGCGGCGGGCAGGCTCCGGCATCGGCTGGGTGGTGAGGCGGACGTGGTCGACGATGTACTCGCTGGGCAGCCGCCGCAGCCACGGGACCTCGTCGCGCAGGCTGCGCACGTTCTTGTCCAGGCGCCACATGACGTCGGGGAGCCAGCCGATCCCGCCCTCGGTGACCACGACCTTCAGGGTGGGGAAGCGCTCGAAGACGCCGTGGCAGACCAGGCTCACGAGGTTGGCCGCGAAGACCTGGCTGAGGCCGGTGTGCCACTCGACGTAGTAGGTGGGGGAGCCACCGGCCCAGGACGGGGAGGTGCGGAAGATCCCCTCCCCGGAGTTCGGGTGCACGGTGACCGGCAGCCCGGCCTCGGCGGCCGCGGCGTAGATCGGGTGGAAGTGGCGCTCGCCGAGCAGCACGTCGGTCATGGGCAGCAGCACGGCGACGAACCGTTCGTCCGCGGCGCAGCGTCGGATCTCGGCGGCCGCCTGCTCCGGGTCCCGGGCGCCCACGGTGATGGTGCCGCGGTAGCGCGGGTCCGCGGACAGCCAGGTGGCGGCCAGCCAGTCGTTGTAGGCGGAGGCGATCAGCGCCGCGTTGTCCGGGTCCGGCATCGCGCCCAGGCCGAGGACCTCGCCGCCGATGAGCACGGCGCGGTCCACGCCGAGACCGTCGAGGAGCTGGTGGGCCGTGTGCGCCGGGTCGGCGCCGGGAGCCGCGCCGCCGGGGGAGGTGGCGTCGGCCCGCAGGACACCGGCCTGGTTGACGAACAGCGTGTTGCGGGGCACCGAGACCGCCTCCCGGTACCCGCCGGCCGCGAGCGACCGACGCCCGTCCAGGCCGAGCCGGCGGGCGCCGGCGGCGGAGAGGTACGGACGCAGGGAGGCCATGCCCTCGGCCATCAGCGGGTGGACGTCGCAGTCCACGAGCCCGTACGGCACGGCCGGGTCGGGAGCCTTCTCGACAAGGGCTGGAGCCTCGTCCACCGTCACCTGGTCCTCCTCGTCGTTGCGGAGCCGGTCGTTCTCCGGCAGGCTATCGTGCAAATCGTTTTGCGTCAGGAGAGGTGCACCCGTGGAACGTCCGGTCGGAACGCTCGAGGAGCTCCGCCGCGAGGGCTCCCGCGTCGTCGACGTCGACGGCCGGCCGGTGGTCGTCCTCAGCGTCGGCGAGGAGCTCTTCGCGGTCAGCGGCCGCTGCCCGCACATGGGTGCCCCGATGGGTGCGGGCTCGGTGGGGGGCACCCTCGTCGCCTCCGCGCCGGGTGAGCTCGTGTACGGCCGCCACGACCGGGTGCTGCGCTGCCCCTGGCACGGCTGGGAGTTCGACCTGGAGACCGGCCGCTCGCTGCTCGAGCCCCGCCGGGTCGGGCTCCGGACGTTCCGGGTGACGTGCGAGGGCGGGCAGGTGGTGCTGCACACGCCGGACCGGGGTGAGCGTCCTCCCGGATGAGCGTCCTCCCGGGTGAGAGAGCGCTGCGGGTGCGCGTCACCAGGCGAACGGGACCCGGAGCGGGGCCTCGCGGAAGCAGCGCCACGCCTCCTGCGCCCGCGCGGACACGGGCAGCAGCATGGTCGGACCCTCGACCGCGAAGGTCGGGGTGCCGTCGCCGGCGTCGATGAGCACGCCCGGCTCGACCGCGCCCCAGCCGGACCCGGCGTAGAAGGGCCGCAGCCCGGGTTCGCAGAGCAGGGCCCCGAGGTCGGCGCCTCCGTGCACGATCGCCGCGGAGGCGGCGTCGACGACGCGCCGGCCGCGCCCGGCCCCCCGTGCGCCGGGGAAGGTGAACACCCGGCCGAGCCCGTCCACCCGCCACGCCTGGCCTCCGTGGGCGACGCGCATCGCCACCACGCCGGCGTAGGCGAGCAGGAGGTCGCCCTCCACCAGGACGACGTGCAGCGGGTCGAGCCCGCGCGGGTAGGGGTCGCGCGCGGCGCCGCCGCCGACCTCGGGCCAGGTGGCCCGCACGAAGGCACCGGCCTGCCACCGCAGCGCGTCCGGCAGGGCGTCGTCGCGGTAGGTCAGGACCGTCTCGACGAGCGCGGCCCTCACGACGGCACGGGCTCCACGGTGCCGCGCAGCCGCGCGCGTTCCGCCGCCCACACCGTCGCGTGGGTGTGCAGGCTCGTCCTCGGCGAGGTCAGGACGAGGGAGGGGTCGTCGGCGGCCACCGCAGCGAGGAAGCTCCGCGTGAGGGCGGCGTCGGCCCCGAGGTGGCCCTCGCCGGCCAGCGGGTCGGTCGGGTCCACGACCTGGGTCGTCGTCGTGCGCCCGGTGAGGAAGTCGTAGACGCTGACGGTGTAGCCGTCGCCCTCGAGCGTCCCGCGGGTGCCGAAGACGCGCGTGCGGCGGAAGCCCATCGGCGTGAACGCCGTCATGGTGAGCGAGGCCGTGACGCCCCCGGCGTACTCGATGTTGACGACCTGGTGGTCGACGACGTCGTTGTCGCAGGCGTAGACGCAGCGTCCGTACGGGCCGTCGGCGAGCGCACGGGTGATCGACTCCTCGGTGACGTCCACCGCGAGGATCGACAGTGGCCAGCGTCGCGCCGCCTCCTCGTGGACGTGGTCGAGGTAGATCTTCTTCGCCGAGTAGGGGCAGCCCGGCTCGACCGCGCACGAGAGGCAGCGGTCGCCGGCCCCGTCGGGGCGGTTCTCCGGGCGGAAGTGGGTGAGGCTGCCGAAGGACGACACCCGCTGCGCGGGCCGGCCGACGACGTCGCACAGCCAGTCGACGTCGTGGCAGCACTTGGCCAGCAGCATGGGGCTGGAGGTGTCCTCGCGGCGCCAGTTCCCGCGCACGTAGGAGTGGGCCTGGTGCCACCAGCCGACCGGCTCGAGGTGCTCGACGCTCACGACGTCGCCGATCGCGCCGCTGCCCACCACCTCCTTCACCACCTGGGTGTACGGGGAGTAGCGCAGCACGTGGGCGACGCAGACGATCACCCCGGCGCGCTCGGCGGCCGCCACGATCTGCTCCGCCTCCTCCTCGGTGGGCGCCATCGGCTTCTCGAGCAGGAGCGGGAGCCCACGCTCGAGGAAGGCGAGGGCCGGCTCGGTGTGCTGCCGGTCGGGCGTCGCGACCACGACGGCGTCGACGTCGAGGTCGGGCAGGGTGAGCAGGTCGCGCCAGTCGGCGACGGCCCGGTGCTCTCCCACCCCGAGCTCGGCGGCGGCCGCAGCGCGCCGGTCGGCCCGCGGCTCGGCGAGCGCGGTGACGACGGCCCGGCCCGCCAGCGACCCCTCGCGCGCGTAGGTCATGCCGCGCGACCCCGCTCCGAGGACCGCGAGCCGCACGACGCTGCCGTCCACCGGGGCGCTCATCGGGCCCACCCCGCCCCCAGCGCCACGGCCTCGGGGTGGAGGTCCGGCCCCGAGAAGAGGTAGACCGTGGCCTCCTCCGTCCCGGTGCTGGTGACCTCCACCCCGGCCGTGGCGGTCGCGTGCACCACGAGCGCCTCGTCCTGCCCGGGGCGTCCGCCCACGAGCTCGGCACCGCCCCAGCTCACGCTGCCGGTCCAGGCGAACAGGCTGTAGGCGCCGGGCTCGGTCACGGTGGTCGTCGACCCGGGGGAGAGGACCAGGCGCTGCCCGCTGAACCTGGCGCTGCCGTAGAAGACCCAGTCACGCCGGACGCCGGCGCTCGAGGCCGGGTGGCGCAGCGGCACGAGGTGCGCCCGGTCGAAGAGGTCGGGGTCGCCGTTGCGGGCCCAGTCGACGAAGGCGAGCGGCGCACGCTCGGCCAGCGCGGCGCGGTCGTCGGGCGCCACGTCCTTGTAGAGCAGCTGGTCCTTGTCGATGATCCGCCCGGCGTTCAGCGCCTGGAACATCGACAGCACGTCGGAGTCCTCCTGCAGCTCGAGGGTCAGCGCGGTGCCGGGGCCGTGCAGCACGCCCGAGGGCACCATGAACCCCTCGCCGGGCACCTGGAGGTAGGCCTGGCTGGTGGTGAGGACGCGGTCGGAGTCCCACGCCACCAGGTGGGGGAGCAAGGCGTCCTCGCGCGGTCCACGGGCGATGCGCGGCTGCACGCCGAGGAACGTCTCCGGGTGCGCGCCCTGGTCGACCCCGGGCAGGAAGTGGTACGCCTCGTCCTTCTGGTGGCGCCCCACGCGTGCGGCGTACGTCTGCGGAGGGTGCACGTGGAAGGGCAGCCGCGCGCCGTAGTCGAAGATCTTGGCCAGCCGGCCGAGCCCGCCCGGGTGCGTCGCCGCGTACGCCTCGCCCAGCACGAGCGCCGGGGCGTCGCGCACCAGGTCGGCCAGCAGCAGCCGTGAACCGTCGGGGGTGACGACCGCCGACAGCCCCTCGTCGGGGTGCGGCACCGCGTTGTCGGCCGGGGTCGTCGAGGCGAGCCAGCGCTCGCAGATCGCGCCGCGGAGGCCGACGTCGTACGCGTCCTCGTCCAGCCCGAGGCGGCGGCCCGGAGGCAGGAACGACCGGGCGACCCACGCGGGCTCGAGGCGGAGCACCCCCGCCGACGCCTCGACCACGGCGTCGACGCGCTCGACGAGCGCGGTCACCCCTTCAACCCGCTGACCGAGATGCCCTGGATGAAGCGGCGCTGGAAGATGATGAACACGATGATCATCGGCAGCGTCGCGATCACCGAGCCCGAGAACAGCACGTCCCACTGCGTGCGCTTCTCGACGACGAACAGCGCGAGGCCGAGCGGCGCCGTGTAGTGGTCGGGGCTGCTGACGATGATCAGCGGCCAGAAGAAGTCCTCCCAGGCCCCCTGGAACGTGAAGATGCCGGTCGCCGCCAGCGCCGGCCCGCACAGCGGCAGCACCACGCGGAAGTAGATCGAGAACTCGTTCGCGCCGTCGATGCGCGCGGCGTCCAGGAGCTCGTCGGGGATGGAGACCATGTACTGGCGCAGCAGGAAGATCCCGAACGCGCTGACCACGCCGGGCATGATCAGTCCCCAGTAGGAGTCCAGCCAGCCCGAGCCGCCCTGGCCCAGGATGTCGTTGCCGCCGAAGAGCGGGATGTGCTTGATCACCAGGTAGTTGGGGATCAGCGTGATCTGCCCCGGGATCATCATCGTGGCGAGGAAGAGCAGGAAGATCACGTTCTTGCCCGGGAACTCGCGCTTGGCGAAGACGTAGGCCGCCAGGGAGTTGAAGAACAGCTGCAGCACCGTGACCGAGCAGGCCACGAACGCGCTGTTGAGGAACCAGCGCCACGCCTGCGGGCTGTCGTCGCCCTTGAGCGGGCCGATGCCGAGGAACTTCTGGTAGCCCGAGGTGCTCGGGTGCTGCGGGATCCAGTGCGGCGGCCACGAGAAGATGTCGCCGATGTTCTGGAAGGACGCGCTGATCAACCAGGCGAAGGGGGCGACGAACAAGATCGCGAAGGGGACCAGCACCACGTAGGCGAGCCAGTACCAGACCGAGCGCCGCTTCCGCTTGCGCGACGGCTGCGTCACGTCGGCGTCGAGGAGCACCGCCTCCGTGGCGTCCGGCGCCACCGCGTCCAGCTCGGCGGCGGACGTCGGGTCCGGCCCGGGGGTCACCTGCCGCACGGCCTGCGGGGTCCGCCGCCGGCCCCGTTCCGCGAAGCCGCTCACGCGTCCCCCTTCCGGTAGATGCGCAGCTGGATCACGGTGAAGACCAGCAGGATGGCCAGGAGCCCGAACGAGAGCGTGCTGGCGTAGCCGAACTCGTAGAACTTGAACGCGGCGAGGTAGATGAAGTAGACGACGGTGGTCGTCTTCTCCGCCGGGCCGCCGCTCGTCATGACGAAGATCTGGGTGAAGACCTGGAAGGCGCCGATGATGCCGATCACCGCGAGGAACAGCGTGGTCGGACGCAGCATCGGCACGGTGATGTGGAGCAGTCGCGAGAGCCCGTTGGCCCCGTCGACGCGGGCCGCCTCGTACAGGTCCTCGGGGATCGCCTGCAGCGCGGCCAGGTAGACGACCATGGAGAAGCCGACGCCCGACCAGATGCTCATCAAGATCACGGCCGGCATGGCGAGGTGCTGGTCGGCGAGGAACAGCAGCGGCTTGTCGATGACGTTGGTCTTGATCAGGTAGTAGTTGAACAGGCCGAAGTCGCCGTTGTAGAGCCACTTCCACAAGATCGCGACGACGACGAACGGCGTCACGACGGGCAGGAAGTAGAGCGTGCGCAGCAGGCCGCGGCCGCGCAGCGGGAGGTTGAGCAGCAGCGCGACGAGCAGGCCGACCACCATCGTCAGCGGCACCGACACCGCGGTGAAGTAGAACGTGTTGACGATCGACCCGCGGAACGCCTGGTCGTGGACCATGTCGGAGTAGTTGCGCAGCCCCACGAAGGGCGTGTCCGGCTCGAGGGCGTTGTACTCGTGGAAGGTCAGGTAGAAGGCGAAGACCAGCGCGAACAGCGTGAAGACCGAGAACAGCAGCAGCGGGACGGACAGGAACGCGTACGCGCTCCAGCTGCGCCGCATCCGCCAGAAGACGTTCCGGCGCCGGGTCGGGGGCGTGCCCCGGTCCTCCGCGCGGAACGTCCGCGCGGAGGAGGGGTAGGTCGTCAACGCGACCCGAGCTTGGTGAACGTGGCGGCGGTGTCGTCCAGCGCCTCGGCCGGCGTCACCTTGCCGAACATCGCGTTGCCGAGCTCGGTGTTGAGCTCCTCGGTCACCCGCGGCCAGCTCTTGTTGGCGATGTTGTAGTTCACGCCGCACTTCATGAGGTCGGCGAAGCCCTTGAGCACCGGCTTCTCCTTCACCAGGTCGGGCGACTCGAGCAGGGCGGTGCGCGGCGGCAGCGACGTGCCCTCGGACTTGTAGGTCCACTCGGCCATGTTCTCGGGGGCGTTGAGGAACTCGATCCACTTCCAGGCCGCGTCCTGCTTCTTGCCCTTCGCGAACAGGACGAGCGAGTCACCGGCGATCGTCGTCTTGCAGCCGGCGGTACCGCTCGGCAGCGGCGCCGTGGCCCACTGGTCGTGGATCTTCGGGAACTCGTCGTCGAGCGTGCCGGCGAACCAGGAGCCGGCCATGTACATGCCGATCTGGCCCTGGGCGAAGCCGATGCGGGCGTCGTAGGAGTTGGAGTTCAGGTAGTCCGGGGAGGAGTACTTGGCCAGCCCTACGTAGTAGTCGGCGGCCGCCTTGCCGGCGTCGTTGTTGAGCAGGAACGTCTTCTCGTCCGGGCTCAGCAGCTCGCCGCCGTTCTGCCACAGCCAGGGGTAGAAGTAGTACTCCGCCTCGGGCGCGAACACCTGGAACCCGTACTGCTTCTTGGCCGGGTCGGTGAGCTTGGCCGCGTCCGCGGTGAACTCGTCCCACGTCTTCGGCGGCTCGGTGATCCCGGCGGCCTCGAAGAGGTCCTTGCGGTAGAACAGCCCGGTCGTCTCGCCGTCGAAGGGCAGCCCGTACATCTTGCCGTCGACGGTCGCCTGGGCCTTGAAGGCGTCGACGAAGTCGGCGGGCTTCGTGGAGTCGCTGCGGTCCATGTAGCTGCCGAGGTCGACCAGGGCCTTGCTCGGCGCGAACGTCGCGATGTTGCTCGCGTCGACGTACGCGGCGTCCGGCGGGTTGCCGCCGGCCACCTGGGTCGTGAGCTTCTTCTCCGACTCCTCGGCCGGCACGTCCTGGAACTCGACGGTGATGTTCGGGTGCTCGGCCCTGAACTTCGCGTAGAGCTTCTTCATGCCCTTGGTGTTGCTGACCCACGAGGAGAACGTGATCGTGACCGGCGCGGTGGGCTCGGGGACCGGACCCTCCACGGTCGGGGCGGTGCTGGCGCCCGGAGTGCCGCCGCCGCCGCCTCCGCACGCCGCGACCAGGGCAAGGGCGCTGCCCGCCGCGAGCAGGGAGACCGACCGGCGCAACCTGGGGTTCGTCATCGAACCGCCTTCCCGTGGAGAGGCAGGACGCGCCCGCCCAAATCGATTGGCTAAGAGATGGCTGGGAGACTGCTACAGGTGGTGGCCGGTGTCAAGGACCCCGGCGCGGTCGTGACCCGACGGTGACGCCGTGCGCTCACCCATGCACCCGTACGCGCCGGAACCGTTCCGCGTGGCGGACGCCGATGCGGTCGCCGGCCTCGACCATCGGCGGGGCGATGTGGTGGGCGAACATCCAGGCCCGGTCGCCGTTCGCCTCCCCGTTCTGGCTCCGGTGGCACCAGACGGCGTCCATCTTGGTGTCCACCACCGCGCTGACGTCGACGTAGCGGTCGGCGTCGGCCAGGGCGGGGAACCAGACCTCGGTGACCTCGTGGGGCTCGAGCCCCTCCTCGAGGAGCTCGGGGTGGATCCGCGGCATCAGCGCCTCGGGGTAGACGGCCTGCAGCGTGGCCTCCCCGGTGGCGATGTGGTCGGCGTGCGACCAGCCGACCGGCGCGTCGAGCGCGCGGTGCGGCGTCAGCGTCAGCACGAGGTCCGGGCGGGACCGGCGGATCTCGCGGACCAGTGCCCGCTTCAGGTCGAGCGAGACGGTCAGCTCGTCGTTGCGGAAGCCGAGGAAGGTCACCTCCCGCACGCCGAGGACCTGCGCCGCGGCTCGCTGCTCCTGCGCGCGGGTCGCGGCCAGCTCGGCGTTCGACACGGTCATGTCGACGCCGCCGCTGGCGCCGTCGGTGGTGACCACGTAGTCGACGACCGCGCCCTGCCCGACCAGCCGGGCGACGGTTCCGCCGAACATCCACTCCGCGTCGTCGCAGTGCGCGACGACCACCAGCACGCGGTGCACGTCCTCGAGCAGCACGTCGTCCTCCTCCGGCTCGACACACACCTGTCGTGCACGAGATGTTCCCGGCACGGCAATCGATTGGCCGCTACGGTGTCACGCACGCCGACGCCGAGCGAGAAGAGGGGGCCCATGACCACCGAGGCCGACCCCGCAGCCGGGACGCCGACCACGAGGGCGACGATCTCCGACGTCGCGCGCGTCTCGGGCGTCAGCACGACGACCGTGTCGCACGTCCTCACGGGCAAACGTCCGGTGGCCGCCTCCACCCGGGAGCGGGTCGAGGCGGCGGTGGCACAGCTGCACTACCGGCCGAGCCGGCTCGCGCGGAGCCTCCGGGTCGGCAGCTCGCAGATGATCGGCGTCGTCGTGCCCGACATCACGAACCCCTTCTACGGCCAGGTGACCCGGGGCCTCAGCGACTCGCTCGGGGCGGAGTACGGGACGTGGGTCTGCAACACCGACGGCTCGACGAAGCGCGAGCGCGCCTACGTCTCCGACATGGTCGCCCGGGGGGCCGACGCCCTCCTGATCACCTCGGTCGACGCCGAGGACGAGGCGGTCGCCGCCGCCCTCGCCGCCGGCGTCCCGACCGTCAGCCTCGGTGAGAGCGTGGACCACCCGCTCGTCGACCGGGTGCTGGCCGCGGACGAGGAGGCCTCCCAGGCGGCGGTGGAGCACCTGCTCGCCCGCGGGGCGCGGCGCGTGGCGATCATCGAGGGGCCCCGCACGCTCGGCCACTCCCGCGAGGAGGGCTACGAGGCGGCGCTGCGCACCGCGGGGCTGAAGGCCCCCCAGCAGCTGCGCGTGCACGGCGACTGGACCCGGGTCGGCGGACGTGAGGCGATGCTCAGGCTCATGCGGCTGCCGCAGCGCCCGGACGCCGTCTTCTGCGCCAACGACCTGATGGCGATCGGCGCGCTCGACGCCCTCCGGTCGCTCGGGCTCCGCGCGCCGGACGACGTGCGACTCGTCGGCTTCGACGACATCGAGGCGGCCTCCCTGGTCAGCCCGGCCCTCACCACCATCGCCAACCCCGCGTACGAGACCGGCTGGTCGGCGGCGAAGCTCGTCCTCGACCGCCTCCAGGGTCGCCACACCGGCTCCCGCCGCACCGTCACCCTGCCCTGCCGCCTCATCGTCCGCGAGACCAGCTGAGGCTCCGGCACAGTCTCAGACACGTTCAGCGAACCCCTTCCCATCGGTCGGGAGGCCCGCTAGTGTTCCCGGCCATGACCACCAAATCGATTGGCATCGCTGACGCTGCCAACGCCACTGACGCGGTCGAGGCAGCCGCGCCGGCCGTGTCCCGCCGGCTCCTGCTCGGCGGCGCCGCCGCCGGAGGGCTGGCCCTGGCGATCGGGACGGGCGCCACCGCCACGGCCGCACCCGTGCAGCCCGCGCCGTCGACGCTCGCCGCGACCGCGCGCACCCGGCACTACGCCGCCCGTACGCCGCTGTGGAAGATCGGCGCCGACGCGCGCCTGGCCTACGGCACCTCGCACACCAGCCGGCTCTTCGACGACGCGGAGTACAGCGCCCTCGTCGACCAGCAGGCGGCGATCCTCTTCACCGAGGACGACCTGCTCTGGTACCAGCTCAAGCCGACGCCGGACTCGGCGCTCGACTTCAGCTTCGGCGACAAGCTCTACGCCCGCGCGCAGCGCGACCACCAGCTCGTCTTCGCCGCGCACCTCGTGTGGGACGAGGGCTTCGGGGACGGGTGGGGCGAGGACTTCTCGACGCTGTACGAGCTGAGCCACGACGACGCCTCCGACCTGCTGTTCGGCGTCGAGAAGGCGCTGGTGAAGCGCTACCGCGGCCGCACCGCGGGCTGGATCGTCGCCAACGAGGTCACCGACCCCGAGGGCGAGGACGGCCTGCGCACCGAGGTCCCCTGGTACCAGACCATCGGCCGCGGCTACGTGGCCAAGGCCTTCCGCCTGGCGAAGAAGTACGACCGGCACGCGGTGCGGGTGATCAACGAGTTCGGGTTCGAGTCGACCAACGAGTACGGCGACGACCCGGAGGCCCGCCAGCAGGCGATGCTCACCGTGCTGAAGAAGCTGCGGCGCGACGACGTGCCCGTCGACGCGCTGGGCATCCAGGCCCACCTGAACGCCAAGTACTTCCTGTCCGACTTCGACCCGAAGTCGTACCGACGGTTCCTGAACAAGGTCGCCGACCTCGGCGTGGACATCCTCATCACCGAGATGGACGTCCTGGACGACGGGCTGCCGGTCGACGTGACGGCGCGCGACGCGGCGGTCGCCGAGTGCTACGCCCGCTACCTCGAGAACGTGCTGCCCAACCGCGACGTCAAGGCGCTGATGACCTTCGGGCTGTCGGACCGCTACACCTGGCTGCAGGAGGACTACCCGCGCGAGGACGGCGCCGAGCGCCGGCCGCTGCCGTACGCGGACGAGGGCCTCAAGCCGAAGCTCGCCTACGAGGCCCTCCGGCACGCGCTCGCGGACGCGCCCAGGCGGCGCCCGCTGTGGCGGCTGCCGCGGCACCGCTGAGCGCACGACTCCCCCCCCGAACCCACCCCTGCGAAAGGACCCGCGTGCTGAACGTCGGCGTCATCGGTCTGGGGGAGGTGGCCCAGGTGGTCCACCTCCCCGTCCTGCAGTCGCTGCCGGAGCTGTTCTCCGTGCAGGCCGGCTGCGACATCTCACCCACCCTCGCCAAGCAGGTCGGCGACCGCTTCGGCATCCCGCAGACCTACCTGTCGGCCACCGAGATGGTCGAGGCGGGCGGCCTCGACGCCGTGCTCGTGCTCAACAGCGACGAGTACCACGCCGAGTGCGTCGTCTCCGCGCTCGAGCACGGCCTGCACGTGCTGGTGGAGAAGCCGATGTGCCTCTCCCCGCGCGAGGCCGAGCGCATCGTCGAGGCCCGCGACCGCACGGGCCTGACGGTGATGGTCGGCTACATGCGCCGCTTCGCGCCGGCGTTCCTCGAGGCCAAGGAGCTGCTGCCCACGCTCGGCGGTGTCAACTTCGCGCGCGTGCACGACGTCATCGGCCGCAACCAGCTCATCGTCGACCAGACGTCGCACGTCGTGCGTCCCACCGACCTGACCGAGGCGCAGATGCACGAGCGCTGGGACCGGGGCTCGGCGCTGGTCAAGGACGCCATCGGCGACGTGGGCGGCGAGCTCGCCGGGGCGTACCGGCTGCTGTGCGGCCTCGGCAGTCACGACTTCTCCGCGATGCGCGAGCTGCTGGGCCGGCCGTCCCGCGTCGCCGCCGCACGGATGTGGAAGCAGGGCGGCTACATCGCGGCGCTGCTCGACTACCCGGGCTTCGTCGTGTCCTACGAGACCGGCGTCGACGAGCAGCTGCGCTTCGACGCCCACCTCGAGGTGTACGGGGACCTCGCCTCGATGCGGATCCAGTACGACACCCCGTACGTGCGCCACCTGCCGACGACGCTGACCGTCGAGGAGACGAGCGGGGACGCCCTGCGCAGGACGGTCATCAGGCCGCACCTCAAGGACCCCTACACCCACGAGCTCGAGTACTTCCACGCGTGCGTCGTCGAGGGCCGGGCGCCCAAGACGACGCCCGAGGACTTCGTGGCGGACCTCGACCTCTTCGCCGAGCTGATCCGCGTGCTCGGCGCCCGCTGATCCCTCGCGCCCGACCCTGAGAGGCTGCACCGCCATGCCGCACACCGCCACCCTCACCGACTCCGACGTCGCCGACTTCCGCAGCAACGGCTACCTGCTCCCGCACCGCCAGCTGTTCTCCGCCGAGAAGCTCGACGCGCTGGAGGGCATCTTCGACGAGCACCTGTCCGACAAGGGCAGCAAGCTGTCCGACGAGCTCGACACCCCGCACTTCCGCGACCCGCGGCTGCTGGACTACCTGCTGTCCGACGAGGTGCTCGACCTCGTGCAGCCGCTGGTCGGGGAGGACATCGCCCTGTGGACCAGCCACTTCATCTCCAAGGAGCCCTTCACCGGCCGGGCGACGCCCTGGCACGAGGACTCGGCCTTCTGGAACGGCCGGCTGTCCGCGTACGACCGGATCGTCACCGTCTGGCTCGCGCTCGGGCCGAGCAACCGCAGCAACGGCTGCATGCGGGTGATCCCGGGCAGCCACCTCGAGGGCGGCTTCCACGACAACTACGTGCCGACGGACATGAGCGTGCAGACCTTCCACGCCGAGATCCCCGACGTCGACGAGGACCTGGCGGTCGACTTCGAGCTCGAGCGCGGCGAGTTCTCGATGCACGACGGGCGCATCGTGCACGGCGCGAAGCCCAACACCTCGCCGGTGCGCCGGACCGGCTACACCATGCGCTACTTCCCGGCGTCGGTCCGGGTGATGCCGGTCGAGCAGAACGCGGGCTGGAAGATCTGGCTGGCCCGGGGGACCGACACCGCCGGCAACACCTACGAGAACGGCTGATCGCGCGTGGAGCGTGGTGTCTACTTCGACGCCTGGTACCCGGGGCAGCACTGCTACCACCCCAGCCTCCCGCCGCGGCGGCTGCGCATGGTCGAGGACCTCGTCGACTACCGCGCCACGGTGCTGGTGTGGGCGGCGATGGGCGGCGGCTCGCTGGCGCTGCCGTACCTGGAGCAGGAGGCGTTCGGCGACCCCGGCGCCCGGGCCCGCTTCTACGGCACGGTCAACGACGCCGAGTTCGTCGCCGCCTGCCAGGCCCGGGGGATCAAGGTCTTCGGCATCGTCTTCGAGGCGCAGGGCTGGGAGTTCGGGGTCGAGCTCGACGACGACGAGACCACCGTCCTCGCGCTCAACGAGCTCCGGGGCGTCGGGCACCGCGACTGGATGGGCCTGCGCGAGTTCTCCTCCAACCGCTACCCGAACCTCTGGGCGCCGTTCGAGGACTACTTCCCGGGCGGGCTCACCAACAGCCGCGGCGAACGGGTGACCGACCTGATCGAGGAGTGCGTCGCCCGCGACATCGACCAGAAGCCGTGCCACGCGCGCTGGGTCGAGTGCCCCGACCGCGACCACCAGTGCTTCTACATGGACCGGAACAACCCGGTCTGGCGCGAGTACCTCAAGGCCGTCATCCGCATCCAGGTCGACGCCGGCGTCGACGGCGTCCAGCTCGACGAGGCCGAGCTCCCCCTGGGGGCCATGCAGTACGGCGCGTGCTTCTGCAAGGACTGCATGGCGCAGTTCCGCGCCTTCCTGCAGGGTCTCGACGAGACGCCGGCCGAGCTCGACGGGGTCGACCTCACCACGTTCCACTACGGCGACTGGCTGCGCGCCCAGGGCTTCGACTTCCGCGACCGCCAGCGCGAGTCGCCGCTCTTCGACGCCTACTACGCCTACCAGTGCGCGGCGATCACGACGCACTTCGCCGAGCTGGCCCGCTACGCGAAGGAGTACGCCCGCAGCCGCGGTCGTGAGGTGCTCGTCAGCGGCAACTTCTTCAACCTCGACCCGCACTACCTGCCGCTGGCCGACGAGGTCGACCTGATCATCACCGAGATGCGGAACACCACCTACCGCCAGCCGGAGTGGTACCGCTACGTCGACGCGTTCCGCCGCTACGCCGGGGTCGGCGACGTCGTCGTCGTCGAGAACCCGTACGGCGGCGTCGTGCCCGAGCTCATCGACGCGCTGGCGGCCGGCCGCGGCCGCGACCGGCTGCGGCTCAGCCTCTACGAGGCCGCGGCCTTCGGCGCCAACATGAGCGTGCCGTACGGGTCGTGGATGGGCGCGACGATCCAGGACTCGTTCTGGGCGCCGCACGACCTGCTCGTCGAGATCCAGGACTTCGTGGCCGAGACGGAGCCGCTGCGTGCGAACGAGAGCGCGAACGAGGTCGGCGTCGTCTACAGCGTCGTCAGCATGCGCGACCTCGTCAACGAGGCCGACTCCGGCGACAACCTCGTCAACGCGCGCGACGAGACCGTGCAGGTGCCCTTCCGGCAGGTCACCGAGGCCCTGAGCCACGGCTCGGTGCCCTTCGACGTCGTGATCATGACCGACGGCGGGCTGGCGGGGGACCGGACCGGCGTCGAGGAGCTGGGGCGCTACTGCACGCTCGTGCTGCCCGGCTGCTGGTGGCTCACCGACCACCAGGTGGCCGTCCTGCTCGGCCACCTGGACGCCGGGGGGCGGGTCGTCGCCACCGGCGAGGTGGGGACCAACGCCGACAGCCCGGACCGCGACCGGCTGCGCTCGCACCCGGGCCTGGTCACCGCCTCGGCCGCCGCCGTGCTCGACGAGCTCGTCGAGGGCCCCCAGGTGACGTGCAGCGCCCCGCTCGCGGTGAACCTGCACCGGCTGGCCGACGGCCGCATCGCCGCGCACCTGGTCAGCTACGACCACGACGACGAGGCCGACCAGGTGCGGACCCTCAGCGACGTGCGCCTCGACGTGCGCGTCCCCGGTGCCCGCTCGGCCCTGCGGGAGGCCCAGGGGACCGGTGCGGCCGAGCTGGTGGTCCCCGGGGCGCCGCCGGCGTCGCTGGCGCTGACCGAGGCCGACGGGCGGCTGAGCCTCGTCCTGCCCGAGGTGGGACCGTACGCGGTCGTCGTGCTCCCCGGTCCGGGGACGGGGCGGTGAGGCTCGCGGAGCTGGTGGCGCCGTACGACTTCCGGGTCCTCGACGTCGACCCGCCGGTCCGCGCTCCCGGCGAGGTGCTCGTCGACGTCGAGGCCTGCGGCGTGTGCGCGTCCGAGCTCGACAGCTGGGAGGGCCGCAGCGACGCCGAGCTGCCGCGGCGGATCGGCCACGAGGTCAGCGGCGTCGTGGCCGAGGCCGACGAGGGCTCGCGCTTCCCGCCGGGGACGCCCGTCGCCGTGTGGACGCTCGGCTCGGGCTACGCCGAGCAGGTGAGCGCGCCCGAGGACGCCTGCCGCGCGCTCGGCGACTTCCCGGTCGGCCTCGGCCTGCTCGAGCCCGTCGCCTGCGCGGTGAACGCCGTCGAGCTGGCCGACGTCCGGCTGGCCGACGACGTCGTGGTGGTCGGCGCAGGGTTCATGGGCAGCCTCGTGCAGCAGCTCGTCGCGCTGCGGGGTCCCCGTTCGCTGGTCGTCGTCGACCGGCGGCCCGACGTCCTCGCGCTGGCCGCGCAGCTCGGCGCGACCCGGACCGTGGACAGCCGCCAGGAGTCCGCCGCCGCCGTCGTCGCCGCCCTCACCGACGGGCGGGGCGCCGACGTGACGTTCGAGGTCACGGGCGTCCAGGGCGGGCTCGACGCCGTCACGGACCTGACCCGGATGAGCGGCAAGGTCGTCCTCGTGGGCTTCCACCAGGGTGCCCCGCGGACGCTCGCGCTCGGGCACTGGAACTGGATGGGCTACGACCTGCGCAACGCGCACTTCCGCGAGCCCGCGACGATCATGCGCGGCATGGACGTCGCCGGCCGGCTGCTGGCCGGCCGACGCCTCGACCTGGCTCCGCTCGTCACGCACCGGTTCCCGCTGGAGCGGATCGGCGAGGCGTTCGCGACCGCGGTCCACAAGCCCGAGGGCTTCGTGAAGGCGGTCGTCACGATGCCCCGCGCGACCTCCCCCTCCTCGGCAGGAGCGCCGGGATGACGCCGACCTCCCCGTGCGCCCACGCCCGAGCGCTGCAGCGCGTCCTCGACGCCGTGACGACAGCCGAGCCCGACCGTTCCCTGGACAGGAGTCCGATGACCACCCCCGACCGCACCAGCAGGCAGACCCGTCGCGCCCTCGGCGTGCCCAGCAGCGGGGACGACCCCGTACCGGGCGGGACGACCGGCCCGTCCGCCCCGCTGTGTCGCCAGCCGTACGGGGTCGACGCATGAGCCTCGACCGGGACCTCGCCGGCACGGTCGTCGCGATCACCGGAGCGACCGCCGGCATCGGCCGCGCGACCGCGCGGGCGCTCGTCGCCGAGGGCGCCCGCGTGGTGCTCCTCGGACGTCGCCAGGAACGGCTCGACGAGCTCGTCGCCGAGCTGGGTGCGGACGCCGTCGCCGCGGTGGCCGGCGACGTCGCCGACCCGGCCACGAACGCGGCCGTGGTCGCCGCGGCGCAGGAACGGTTCGGGCGGCTCGACAGCCTCGTCGCGAACGCCGGCATCGGCGCGTACGGCGGGATCATGAGCATGACCGACGACGAGATCCGCACCATGGACGCGACGAACTTCCTCGGCACGGTCTTCAGCGTGCGGGCCGTCGTGCCGACCTTCCGCGAGCAGTCCGGCGGGGACGTCGTCGTCGTCAGCTCGGTCGCCGGGCTGCGCGGCGGTCCGTGGGAGGCCGTCTACGCCGGGACGAAGCACGCCCAGGTCGGGCTGGCGGGCTCGCTGGACCGCGAGCTGCGCGAGCACGGGATCCGCGTGACGACCATCTGCCCCGCCGCCGTGTCGACGGAGTTCGCCATCGGCACGGGCCGCAACGCCGGCGACGAGTGGCTCGAGCACGTGCTCGCCCCCGAGGACGTCGCCGACGCGATCGTCACCGTGCTGCGTCAGTCGCGCCGGCTCCGTACCCAGCAGTGGGTGCTGCGCGCGATGGCCGAGGAGAGCTGAGCCCCGCCCCAGGCCTGGACAGGGGCGGGCCTCGGCGAGGCCCGGCCCGTCCACGCGTCGCCGCGGTCGTGAAACCCGCCCGCCGGGACGAGGTGCCGCCCGGAGCCGCCGGCGGGGACACCCCCTCTCATCCACGGACGTGCAGGTCGACGAGGCCCAGGTCGGTCGTCCGCCCGTAGCGGATGCGGAACCTCCCCGGCGTGGCCGTGAACCAGTACGGCGTCCCGGGTTCGGTCGAGGCGGAGTCCGTGAGGTTGGTGGGCAGCTCCTCACCCTGGGCGTCGGCGAGATCCAGCACCTGCTGGAGGTCGACCACGGTGCCGTGCCCGCGTCCTGCGTGCAGCCGGTCGACGGTGAAGCCGCTGCGGTAGGTCTGCGGCCGGGACACCAGGGGCAGCAGGCGGGCCTGGTCACCTCCGTCGCGCACCTGGTAGGCGAAGGGGGCGATGGCGGGACGGTGCGTGCCGGCGTGGCGGAACCTGCCGGTCACCCTCCCGCCCCGCGGTGCGGTGAAGCTCGCCGTCGTGGTGGTCGCGGTCACCGTCAGCCACCGGTGGGTGACCGCCACGTCGCCGCGGTAGACGGTGGGACCGTCGTTCGGCTGGAGGTACTGCGCGGTGACGGCCACGAGGTAGCGCCCGGGAACCAGCCCTCGAGCCAGGTAGCGCCCGGACGGTTCTGCGTCGGTCGTCCAGCTCGCGGACAGCCCGGTGACGCCGGTGCCCTCGACGAAGTCGGGACGCAGGTAGGGCACGTCGGGCAGCGGCGTGATCCGGATCCGCGAGCCCCGGGGCAGCGTGCCCGACAGGTTCAGCGTCGCCCGGTCGAGCGCCACGGCTCCCAGGTCGACGGTTCGTGTGCCGCCGACCTGCACGACGCGTTCGGCCCACGGGAGCTCGGTGACGACCTCCCCCGAGCCGTCGTCGGCCGAGCGCCTGGCCACCACCTGGTAGCGACCGGGCGCGAGACCGGAGAACGAGACCACGTCGCCCGGCGAGGCGCCGGCGGCCTTGGTGATCGCGCCCGTCGCGTCGCGGAGCTCCACCACGACGTCCGCCCCGGGAGCCGGTGACCCGACGTCGGTCGGAGCGAGCACGATCCGCGCGCCGTCGCGGAGCTCCAGGTCGGCCCGGGTCGGTGTGCGCGCGTCGAGGGTGAACGAGCGGCTCACCGGGACGAACGTCGTGGCAGCGGCGGGCGTGCTGAGCGTGTAGCGCCCCGGCTTCAGGGCGTCCAGGCCGTAGCGGCCGTCGGCGTCGGTGACCACCCCGGCCGCGAAGCGCCCACGGTCGTCGGTGATGGCGACGAACTGCTCGGCCACGGGTTCGCCGTGGGCGGTCACCCGCCCCTCGAGGGTGGCGGCGCCCGTCGACGCGAGGTCGAGCCTGGTCGCTCTCCCGGTGCCGAGGCGCAGCACGCGGGACCGGAAGCCCGGCACGGTGGCGACCGTGCGCACGTTCTCGATGCGGTCGACCTCGACCCGGTAGCGGCCCGGGGCGACCTCGAACCGGTACCGACCGTCGTCGTCGGTCCGGGCGGTCTGCGCGGTGCTGCCGTCGCCCCTCAGCAGCCGGACCGATCGGTGGGGGCCGTCGGCGAAGGTCCCGGTGAGCACGGCGGAAGCACGGGCCCTGATGACGCCGAGCGCGCGCGTGCCCTTCGCCGGCCTGAACATCCGCGTCTGCGTCAGCCAGCTGCTGCTGGTGCCGTCAGGACCGACGTAGGTGGGGGCGAACCGCTTCGCCTCGGGGTCGCTCGTGCACTCCACGGCCTCCTCACCCGCGTCGCAGGCCCTCACGAGGTAGCGCTCGGTGAGCTGCGGCAGCCGGAAGCGTCCATCGGTTCCCGTGCGGGTCACGACGGGCGTCTCCTCCTCGAAGTCGATGCCCTCTCCGAGGTCGGAGAACCGCACCCCGGTCACGAGCACCCCGGCCAGCGGTCGACCTGCCCGGTCGACCAACCGACCCGTCACGGTGCCCCGGGTGGGTGCGGACGGCGGCTGCTCCCGCTCAGGGGCGCCCGTCGTCGGGTGCGACGCACCCTGGGCCCGCGCCGCCGAGGTGTCGAGGAGCTTCGGGGGCTGGGACCAGTACCGCCCCCCGACCTGCACCTCGGCCGACCGCGGGCTGTGCGGCTGACCGGCCGCCGCCGGCCGGTCGGAACCGGGCAGCGCGGTGCTCAGCAGCACCGCACCGACCAGCACCGCGGTCCATCCACGCCGCGACGTCGCTGTCCTCATCGGCCGTCTCCCTCGTCTCGGGGTCCTGCAGGGCTCGTACGCTCGCTCGGTCGTGCACGGGACCGAGGCCGTTGGCGGACCGCACCGCCGTCCGGTGACGGCGCGGTCCACCGGTCAGGGGGCGGCGACCCGGTCCACGCGGGAGGTCGTCGGAGCGCTCACCGACCCGCCCTCGAAGGCCACCCGGTACGCGCCCGGGCCCGGGAAGGCGACGGTCGTGCGGAACGTGCCGTCCTTCTTCGTCGTCAGCCTCACGACGTCGGTCGTCGGTGAGCCGTCGGCCCCGCCGAGGGTCTGCACGACGACGGGCTTGCTGACCCGCCGGTAGCGGTGGGTGTTCCAGTCGGCGCGCTCGAGGGTGCCCGTGAAGGTCAGCCTGCCGTGGCGCACGGGCTCGGGGCCGGCGTTGAAGGTGGCTCGGGTGGCCCGCCGGACGTGGCCCTCGACGGTGGTGGTCTCGGACGTCCCGTGAGACCCGCCGTCGACCTCGTAGCGGACGGTCCAGACGCCGGCGTCGGAGTTGCGCAGCTCGGAGGGCTTGATCCGCACCGCCCCGCGCCAGGCGGTGTAGGGGTCGTCGTCGTCGGTCGCGCTCTTCTCCAGGGGGACGCGGAACGTCGTGCTGGGGGAGGTGATGACGGCGACGGCGCCGTCGACCGCGCAGCCGCGGTCGGTGTAGACGACGAGGTAGCCGGTCCGCGCCTTCTTCGTGCCGACGACGACCTCGAGGCCGCGGCCCACGTTGATCGGGTGGGCTGCGTCGTCGCAGTCGAAGTCGGACGCGCTGGCGGGGGGTGCGAGTGCGGCGACGCCGCCGGTCAGGACGAGGCCGGCGAGGGCGGTGGCGACGAGGTGCTGCTGGGTGGTCGTGGTCCTTCTGGGCGTGGTGGGCGTGGTGGGCCGGTGGGCCTGGTCGAGATCGGTCATGGAGACGAGCCTGGGGGAGCGTCCTTGGCGTCGGCTTGCGCCGGCGGATCGCGCTGGACCCGGGCCGACCCAAGCCGGACGCAAGCGCCGCTCCGCGGGAGCACGGCGGGGACGCCCGGGCCACCGGGCACCAGCCGACCGCAAGGTCACCGGTGCACGATGGCGGCGCCCGCGTCCCGAGGAGGCCTGATGGTCGACGTCCCACCGCCGCTGATGACCCTGGAGGACCTGTTCGGCGAGGAGGAGCCGGATGGTCCGACCGAAGGCGGACCGGGGTCAGAGCAGCCGCTCCCGGCGAGCCCGCTCGAGGCGACCCTCGCGCTCGACGGCGTCGTCGAGGCGCCCGAGCCGACGTAGGACCTGGGCCTCGAGAGCGAGCCGCTCCACCAGCACCGCATGCTCCCCGATGTCCGAGCCGGCCCGCTCGGCTTCGACGAGGGCGGCCAGGGCCGCGCGCTCGTCACCGACCCGGTGGTGCAGGTCGGCCACCAGCCACCAGATCATCGTGACGAACGCGGGTCGTTCAGCGACCGAGCCCAGCGCCTCGCGTGCGGTGCGGAGCTCGGTGAGCCCGCGGTCCAGCTGTCCGGACGAGCCGTGCCCCCAGCCGACCGGGAGCAGCGAGAAGACCGCGAGCTGGTCGAAGCCGAGCCGCACGGCGTCCGCGAGGCCGACCTCGGACCGCAACGCCTGGTCGGGCTCACCTCGCACGGCCCACCGGAAGCCCTGCGTGACCCAGCGGTAGATCGAGGTGAAGGGGTGGTGCGTGACGGCCGGATGGGCGGCAGCCCGGGCCGCGGCGGCGTCGGACTCCTGCTGCTCCCCGAGCTGGGCGAGCACCAGGGACAGCCAGACGGCAGCGGTCGGTTCGGGGTGCTGGAGGAAGACGTCGAGCCGGACCTGGCCGGCGTGGCCGGCGAACGCCTCGACGGCCTGCTCGAGCTCTTGGCGCGCCGAACCGAGCCGGCCTCGGTGCCAGTGCGTCTGTCCGCGGGCCAGGTGGGCGGCGGCGCCGAGCATGGCGTCCCCGGCCCGCCGACCGGCTTCCTCGAGGGCGTCGGCGTCGGCGTACGCCTGGTCGAAGTCGCCGGAGACCAGGGCGATGCCCCAGCGTCCCCACAGGGCCGGCAGCAGGTGCGGCGCCGACCCGAGCCGCTCGGCGAGCTCGAAGCTGCGGCGCCGCTCGAGCGCGACGGCGTCGTCGTTGTAGCCGCGGACCAGGGTGAGCAGCGTGGCCAGCCGTGTGCGCACCTCCAGCTCCAGCACCTCCGCCGTCGCCCCCGGGGCCTGCCGCGCCAGGTCGAGCGCGCGGCGGAGGTGGCGCTCGGCCTCGCTGGGGGCCGACGCGGCCAGGTCGACCTCCGCCGCGAGCAGGGTCGCCGCCACCGCGCGGTCGACGTCGCCCATCAGGCCGGCTGCGGCCCAGTGGGAGGCGATCTGGGCGGCCCGCTCGCGTCGGTCGCCCGGCAGCTCCTCGAGGGTGGCCGCGGCCGCCGCGTGCAAGCCCGCCCGCCGCATCGGCCCCAGGCCGGCCACCAACGTCTCCTGCACGAGCGCGTGGGAGAACCGAAGCCGCTCCAGGTCCTCGACGGGGGCGACGATGCCGTGGGCGACGGCGGCGTCGACGTCCTCGGCCAGGTCGACGGCCCGGCGGCCGAGCACCCGGGCGAGCAGGGACAGCGAGAGCTCGCGTCCCAGCACCGCGGCGACGCCCAGGAGGTCCACCGTCCCCGCGGGCAGGTGGGTCAGCCGGCGCTCGACCACCGTCCGGACGTTGTCCGGCACGGGGCCACCGGCGCGTCCGGGGGCCTCGGTCTCGTGCTGGCGCAGCCGGACCAGCTCGGAGATGAAGAAGGGGTTGCCGTTCGTGCGTTCGTGGAGCGCCGCCGCCTGCTCGGGTCGCACCGGGCGCCCCAGCTGCGTCTCGGCCAGCTCCGCGACCTCGCCCACGTCCAGCCCTGCGAGGTCGAGGCGGACGACCGCGCTCCGTCGGGCCAGGTCGGCCAGCAGCCCGGGACCGCGGTCGGTCGCGGTGTCGGAGGGGGAGCGGACGGTCCCGACGATCCGCAGCGGGACGTCACGCACCGTCTCCAGGACGAAGCCGAGGAGGTCGGCGGAGTCCTGGTCGGCCCAGTGCAGGTCCTCGAGGACCACCACCAGCGGGCGCCGGCGGGCAGCCGCACCGAGGAAGCCGGCGACGGCCATGAACAGCCGGGCCCGGTTGACCTCCCCGCCCGCCGAAGGGTCGGGCACGGCGCCACGACCGAGGAGGCCCTCGACCTCGGGACCCGACTCGGAGACGAGGACCGCGGTCTCGGTCGGACCCCGCCTGCGCGCGAGCGCACCGAGCGCCTGGCTCCAGAGCCACAGGCCCGCCGTGCTGTCGTGGTCCCAGCAACGGCCCCACTCGACCTCCACCGACCCGGGCAGCCCGGCGACCACGGCCTCCACGAGCGCGGTCTTGCCCACCCCCGCCTCGCCGACGACGACGGCTGCTCGCACCTGCGGGGACGACAGCGTGAGCAGCGCCGCGAGCCGGGTCCTCTCCTCGGTCCGACCGACGAGCCCGTCGGCCGGTTCCTCGGGTGTCACGCTCGGCCGGTGGACGGTTCGTGCCCGGGCCGCCTCGGTGGACGCGGGTGCCGGCAGGTCGAGCGCGGGGTCCTGGGCGAGGACGCCCGCGTGCAGGCGCCGCAGCGCGGGTCCGGGGTCGACGCCCAGCTCGTCGGAGAGGATCTCCCGGCCTTCGGCGTACGCGCGGAGGGCGTCGCCCTGCCGCCCCGAGCGGTACAGCGCCAGCACCAGCGACGCCCGCAGCCCCTCACGCAGCGGGTGCTCCGCGACGATCGCGGGCAGGGTGGTGGCCAGCTCGGCGTGACGGCCCAGGACGAGGTCGAGCTCGGCGCCCAGCTCCACGGCGGCCAGCCGGAGGGCCGTCAACCGGTCGGCCTCGGCGCGGGCGAAGTCCGCGTCCACGTCCGCGTACGGCTGCCCCCGCCAGAGGCCGAGCGCCTCGTCGATGCACGCCCGGGCCGCGACCGGGTTGCCCGAGCCGGCCTGGGTGCGGGAGCGGACGAGCAGCGCCGAGAACTCGACGGCGTCCACGCTCGTCGCGCCGGTGCGCAGCAGGTAGCCCGGTGCCCGCGTCTGCAGCGTGAGCTCCGGATGGGGGCGGAGGCGGCGGCGCAGGTGCGACACGGCGCTGTGCAGCGTCCCCGGCGCGGTCGACGGGCCGAGGCCCCAGACCCGTTCCTGCAGGACCTCGGCGGCGACGACGTGGCCGGCGTCGACCACCAGCGCCGCGAACAGCGCCCGGTGCCGCGGCGGTCCGAGGTCGACGGCCTCGGGTCCGGCGAGCAGCGTCACCGGTCCCAGCACCGAGATCCGCACCGCGGCCGGCCTCTCTCCCCGCAGCTCTGGTCCCTCGTGGACGCAGGCGCCGGGAGCGCCTGATGGTAGCGCCCGCTCGCCGCACGGTGAGAGGTGACGCGTCGCCACGACGCTTCTCGCCTCCGCCCTCGGCGGTCGCGCGTCCGCTGTGCACCCCGCGAGGTGCGGGCGGTCGTCGTCGGCACCCTGAGCCAGGCAGCAGCGACACCGACCGTGCCCGGCGCTCGAGAGCGTCCAGGTCCTGGGCCGGGACCGGCTGCGGGCACCCGGTCCTCCACCTGCCGCGTCCGGTCGGACCCGGTTGGGGGACGATGTGGCGGGCACAGCCGCGGCTCGTACGTCCCCGGGCCTCCGAGCTCGGGCTCACCACGCGGTGCGGAAGGAGGGGCGGTGCTGGAGGCGGACCTGCTCGCGCCCTTCCCCGACGAGGTCGCGGTGCCTGCTGCCACGGTCGCGGCGGCCGTGGCTCGGTCGGGCCGGGTGCTCGTCGTCCTCGACGACGACCCCACCGGGACCCAGTCGGTGGCCGACCTGCCCGTGCTCACGCGGTGGGCGGTCGAGGACCTGCGCTGGGCGCTGGAGCAGGGGGCGCCCGCGCTCTACGTGCTCACCAACACCCGCAGCCTCGACCCGGCCGACGCCGAGCAGCGCAACCGCGAGGTGGTGACGAACGCTCTCGACGCGGCGTCCGCCGCGGGCGTGGACGTGGGCTTCGTCAGCCGCAGCGACTCGACGCTGCGCGGGCACTTCCCGCTGGAGCCGACCGTCATCGCCGACGTGCTCGAGCGGCACGCCGGCCGGCGTACCGACGCCGTGGTGGTGGTGCCGGCCTTCCCCGACGCGGGGCGGATCACGGTCGGCGGCGTGCACTACACCCGCGCCGCGGGCGGCACGGTGGTCCCGGTCGCGGAGACCGAGTTCGCGCGGGACGCGACCTTCGGCTTCCACTCCTCGGCCCTCGCCGAGTACGTCGAGGAGAAGTCCGCCGGCCGGTACGCCGCCGCCGACGTGCTCGTCCTCGACCTCGCCCTGGTGCGCGGCCCCGCCGAGGCGATCGCCGACGTCCTGGACCGGGCGACCGGCATGACCCCGGTGGTCGTCGACGCGGTCACCGAGGACGACCTGCGCTCGCTCGCGCTCGGGCTGGCCGAGTCCGAGCGTCGCGGGCGGTCCCTGCTCTACCGCGTGGGCCCACCCTTCGTCCGTGCCCGCGTGGGGCAGGAGGTCCGCGCGCCGCTGACCGCGGACGAGGCGTTCGCCGGGACCAGCCCGGCGCCGGGCGGGGGCCTGGTCGTCGTCGGGTCGCACGTCGCGCAGACCACCCGCCAGCTCAAGGCCCTGGTCGCCGGGCACCCGGCCGTCGTCGTGGAGGTCGGCGTCGACCGGCTGCTGAGCGGCGCCGACGCCGCGGCCGAGCTCGACCGGGTCGTCGCGGCGGTGAGCGCGGCGCTGGCCGAGCAGGACGTCGTGGTCCACACGAGCCGGCTGCTGGTGCGGCGTGACGACCCGGCCGAGAGCCTGCGGATCGCCCGGACGGTGTCGGGCGCCGTCGTCGAGGTCGTCCGCCGGACGCTCGCCGCCCACCCGCCCCGCTTCGTCGTCGCCAAGGGCGGGATCACGTCCTCCGACGTCGCCACGTCCGGCCTGGGCATCCGTCGTGCCGTCGTGCGGGGACCGATGCTCCCGGGCATCGTCTCGCTGTGGCAGCCGGTCGGCGGCGCCGCAGCAGGCATCCCCTTCGTGGTCTTCGCCGGCAACGTGGGCGACGACCGCTCCCTGCTCGACGTCGTCCGCGTGCTCAGCACCGCGTCCTGACCACCACCGACCTCGAGGAGCAGCCGTGCCGAGCGAGACGCCCGCGTACCAGGTGACCGTGCTGGGCCTGGGGGCCATGGGCCTGCCCATGGCCGCCCGGCTCGCCGAAGGGCTGGCCGTGCGCGGCTACGACCCGGTCGCGGAGCGGCGGGCCCTGGCCGAGGAGGCGGGGGTCCGGGCCTTCGAGTCCGCCCGCGAGGCCGTCGCCGACGCGGACGTGGTGCTCCTGGTGGTGCGCGACGGGGCACAGCTGGACCAGGTGCTGTTCGGCGAGGCCGGCGTGGCGCCGGTGCTGCGTCCTCGGACGGTCGTCGTGCTGGGGAGCACCGTCGGCACCGAGGCGGTCCCGGCGACGGCAGGACGGCTGGCCGAGCTGGGCGTCGACCTGGTGGACGCCCCGCTCTCGGGCGGCCCGGTGCGCGCACGGGCCGGCGACCTGCTGATCGTCGTCGGCGCGCAGCCCGCGGCCCTGGAGCGGGCCCGGCCCGTGCTCGACCTGCTGGCCTCGACCCTCACCGTGGTCGGCGACCGGCCGGGCGACGGCCAGGCGCTCAAGACCGTGAACCAGCTGCTCTGCGGCGTGCACATCGCCGCGGCGGCCGAGGCGCTCGCGCTGGCCGGCGCGCTCGGGCTCGACCAGGAGAAGACCCTGGCCGCGCTGGAGGCCGGCGCGGCGGGCTCCTTCATGCTGTCCAACCGCGGACCGCGGATGCTGCAGGCCTACGACGACGACGGTGCGGAGGTGCTCAGCCGGCTCGACATCTTCGTCAAGGACATGGGGATCGTCGGCCGTGCCGCCCGCGGAGCGGGTCTGCCGGCCCCGGTGGCTGCGGCCGCCGAGCAGCTGTACCTCCTCGGCCAGGCGCAGGGGCTGGCCGCCGAGGACGACTCGGCCGTGATCAGGGTCGTCGCGCCGAGCCGGCGCGAGGCCTGAGACCGGTGCGGCGCCCCTTCGTCAGGAGGAGAGCCGCCACATCCTCGCCGCCGTGATCAGCGGGCCTCGGGGTCGGCGCCGTGCGCGGCGCGGCCGCCGTCGACGGGGAGCACGGCACCGTTGACGAACCCGGCGGCCGGGGAGAGGAGGAAGGCGACCGCCTCGGCCACCTCGGCGGTGGTGCCGACCCGGCCCAGCGGGTGCAGGGCCGCCATCGGGGCGTCGACCTCGGGGTGCTCGCCCCGGTACTGCTCGAACCGGCCCGTGCTGATCGAGCCCAGGGCCACCGCGTTGGTCCGGACGCCCTGGGGTCCGTGGTCGACCGCGACCGCGCGGGTCAGTCCCTCGACCGCGGCCTTGGCCGTGGCGTAGGGCAGGGCGCCGCGCACGGCCCGCTGGGCCTGGTGGGACGAGACGTTGACGATGGCGCCCGGACGCCCGTGGTCGAGGAAGTGGCGCACGGCGGTGTGGCACCCCGTGACGGCCAGGCCGAGGTTCGCGGTGATGAGCTGCAGGACCTCCGGCGCGCTCGCCGAGGTGAGGCCGGCGTCGCGGAACACGGCGGCGTTGTTGACCCAGCCCGACAGGGGAGCGAGGGACTCGGCCGCCGCGGCTGCGGCTCGGGCCACCGCGGGGTCACCGGCGTCACCGCTGACCAGCCGGACCCGCTCGTGGTCCCAGCCCAACCCGGTGGCCACGTCGAGGACGACGACGGCGCCGTCGCGCGCCAGCCGCTCGGCCACGGCGCGGCCGACGCCGTCGGCGCCGCCGGTCACCACGAAGGAGTGCACGGCCCGATCCTTCCAGCGCAGCGCCACCGCCGTCCACGCCGGCGGCGTGACCGTGCTCGCGGGACGCCTCCTACCGGGACGCCCGCAGCCGCGCGACCTCGTCGCGGTTGATGGCGGTCGCGGTGGCCAGGGCCGTCGTGAGCAGCTCGACCTGGTCGTCCGACAGGGTCTCGAGGTAGGCGCCCCACCGAGCGGCGAGGCGCCCGTAGACCGGGCCGACCTCTGCCAGCACCCGCTCCGGGACGGCCTCGACAAGCACCCGGCGCCGGTCGGCGTCGTCGCGCCGGCGGGTCACGTACCCCGCGCGTTCCAGCCGGTCGACGAGGGCGGTGATCGCTCCGCCGGCGCTGACCCCCACCTCGGCGGCGAGGTCGCCCGGCGTCCTCGCCCCGCTCGCCATGAGCACTCCCACCACCTGCAGGTCCACGCCGTTGAGGCCGGCCGAGCGCGCGATCGCGTCCTGGAGGAGCACGACGTACGCGTTGTGCTCCCGCATGGCCAGCGCCTGCGCCTCGAGGTGCGCCGCCGTTGCGCGGGGACCCATCATCACCTACGATCCCTCTAAAATAGAGACACCCGGAACAAGAGACAGTCGAGGAACCATTGTGACGCGCTCCGCCCTCCTCGTCCCCGTCGGGTCGGGACTGTTCACGCTGGCCTGGCTGGTCCTCGGCGCCGTCAGCCCCGGCTACACCCTGTTCGGGCACACGATCGCGCCCTACTCCTGGGTCAGTCAGCCGATCAGCGGCCTCGGTCTCGGGGTGACGGGACCGTGGATGAACACCGCCTTCGTGGTCAGCGGTGTCCTGGTCGCGGTGGGCGTGCTGTCCGGCGCACGGTCGTGGCACGGCCGGCTGGGCCGGGCGGCGTGCGTGCTGCTCGCGCTGCTGGGGGTGGGGATGGTCGTGTGCGGCCTGTTCACCCTGGAGTCGATCATGCTCCACCTGCTGGGCTTCGTGATCGCCGTTCCGCTGCCGGCGCTCGGCCTCGTCCTGGCCGGCGTCCACCTCCGCGGCTCGTCGACGCGGCTGTCGGCCGTCGGGATCGTCGGGGGCCTGGTGACGCTGGTGCTCTTCGTCGTCTTCCAGGCCACCTTCGACGCCTCGGGCGCCGGCGGCAACGAGGGCGTCTCCGGGCTCGTCCAGCGCGCCCTCGTCCTGACGGTCATGGCGGCCGTCTCCGTGCTCGTCGTCGCGGTGTCCCGGCCGCCGGCGGCCGCCGCCGGCGCCACCACCGCGGACCGGCTCAGCGTCGGTTGACCCCTACCCACCGATCGGAGCCCACCGTGCCCCAGCCCTCCGCGCCCCAGCCCTCCGCGCCCCAGGCCTCCGCGCCCCAGCCCTCCGCAGCCCGGGACCGCACCGCCCGGGCCCTGCTCGTCGGCGGCGTGCTCGCGGGCCCCTTCTACGTGCTCGCCTCGCTGGTGCACGGCTGGCTGTCCGAGGACGTCGACCTGCTGCGGGACAGCTGGAGCCTGCTGTCCCTCGGCCCGTACGGCTGGGTGCACGTGGTCGTGTTCCTCGTGACGGGGCTGCTGGTGATCGCCGCCGGGCTCGGCCTCCGGTTCCGCGGCCGTGGGGTCGCCGGGCCCGCGCTGGTCGCGTACGGAGCCCTGCTCGTCGTCGCCGGGCTGGCGCTCCCCGACGCGCCGGGAGCCGGGACGACGGTGCACGGCGTCCTCCACCTCGCGGCCGGCGGGCTGGGGTTCGTGGCCTTCGTCGTCGCCGCGGTCGCGTCGGCCCGACGGTTCGCGCGCCAGGGCGCCCGCGGCTGGGCCGCGTGGTCGCTGGTCGCCGCCGTCGTGCTGCTGGCGGGGTTCGCCGGCGTCGCGAGCGGCTCGTCCAGCCCGGCGGCGGTCGTCGGCCTCACGGTGGGGGTGGTCCTGTCCGACGTGTGGCTCACGACCGCGTCGCTGCGGGCGTTCCGCGAGGCCGGCAGGGGCGCCGCGACCCCGTGACCGACGGGCCGTCGGGTCGTCGAGTCGTCGAGGACGAGGCCTCTGGTCGCGGCTCCGGGACCTGTCCCTCCGTCGCGACCCGGGTCAGGCCGGCAGCACGATGACCTTCCCGGTGACCGGGTGCTGCGCCGCCTCGGCGTGCAGCGCCGGCAGCTCGGTGAGCGGGATGCGGCGGGTGACCTCGACCGGCAGGTCGCCGGAGTCGACGAGCGCCGCGAGCCGGGCGAGCCGGTCGCGGTTCGGGAGCACGAACACGGTCGCCGACCGCACGCCGCGCGACGCGTCGTCCGGGGTGGGGATCCACGCCGTGGTGCTCACGACCGCACCGCCGTCGCGGACCAGCGCGACGAGCGCCGCGAACGCCGCCGGCTCGATCGGGGCCAGGTTGAGCAGCACGTCCACCTGCCCCTGGACCGCACCGAGCAGGTCGGTGGTGGTGTGGTCGACCACCTCGTCCGCGCCCGCGGCGCGCACGGCGTCGATGCTCCGGGGGCTGGCCGTGGCGACCACCGCGACGCCGGCCCGCTTCGCGAGGCGGACGGCGTACTTGCCCACGACGCCGCCCGCGCCGACGACCAGCACGCGCTGGCCGGCCTCCAGCCGGCCGTCGTCGAACAGGGCCTGCCACGCGGTCAGGGCCACCGAGGGCAGCGCGGCCGCGTCGGCGAGCGGGATGGACGTGGGCGCCGCGACGACCGCGTCGGCCGGCGCGACGACGTACTCGGCCGCACCGCCGTCGCGCTCCATCGGCAGGAACCCGAACACCGTGTCCCCGACGCCCGGCTCCTCGACCCCGTCCCCGACCGCGTCGACCACGCCGGACACGTCGTAGCCGGGTACGTGCGGCAGCACGACCGGGATCGGCAGGAACCCGGCGCGCATCCCGTTGTCCGCCGCGTTGAAGGCCGACGCGGCCACCCGCAGGCGCACCTCGCCCGGACCTGGCGTGGGCTGCTCGACGTCCTCGTAGCGGAGCACCTCGGGCCCGCCGACCTCGTGGAAACGGACTGCCTTCATGGGTGTGGTCCTCTCTGCGTCGCACCGGGGTGCCTCGACGTCGAGGGGGTTCCTCGACGGTGCGCCGCCCGGGGCCGGACGCGTGCCGGAGCCCTCCGAGGAGCGCGTGCCCACTGTACGAGTAACGGAGGTTTACCTCCGCTTAGGGGTCCTCGGTGAGCAGGGCGGGCGCCAGCTCCTCAGCGCTGGGCGTCGCCGGCGATGCCGCGCAGGAAGACGACGCGCTGGTCCTCGGCTGACTCCGCCCAGCCCTCGACGTCGGTCATGGGCTGCGCGAGCATCGAGCCGAAGCGCACCACCGTCCACGCGGAGACCTCCGGCCGGACCGAGCCGTCCTCGTGCCCTCGGTCGACCATCGCGCTCATCAGCCCCTTGAGGCGTCCGCGCAGGGCGCCCGACTCCGAGCCCTCGGTCAGCGGCGCCCCGTGGAGGGGGAGGACCAGCTCGTCGCGGTGCTCGAACGTCCGGCGCAGGTAGTGCCCGATCGCCTCCAGCCCGGTGGGACCGTCGCGCAGCGCGCCCTCGGCCTCGGCGATGAGCAGGCCGTAGGCGCGCACCTCGAGGGCCTCCAGGAGCGCGGCCCGGCTCGGGAAGCGGCGGTAGAGCGTGCCGATCCCGACGCCGGCCTCGGCCGCGATCTGCTCGAGCGGCACGTGCTTGCCCTCCCCGAGGCCGGCTCGGACGGCGGCGGCCAGCAGCCGGTCCGCGTTCTGCGCCGCGTCGGCGCGGAGCCTGCGCGGCGCGCGCGGCTGCTCGTCCATGGCGCCACCCTGCCGCGCTTCGTCGTCGTTGCCAACGACCGACGTGACCCCACCCCGGCAAACATCCGATGTCTGACATCCTGACGGCATGTCCGACGACGTTCCTCCCGCTCAGCCCACCGCTCCGACCAGCCCGCCCACCACCACGGACGTCAGGTGGCCGGAACGCCCGGCGCCCCTGGACGACGTGGCGGAGCTGGCCCGCGTGCAGGCCGTGATCGACGCCGGGCCCTACGACGACACCTGGGAGTCGCTCGCCGCCTACACCGTCCCGGACTGGTTCCGCGACGCGAAGTTCGGCGTCTTCCTGCACTGGGGCGCGTACGCGGTGCCCGCCTTCGGCAACGAGTGGTACGCGCGGAACATGTACCTGCCCGGCACGCCGGAGTTCGAGCACCACCGCGCGACGTACGGCGAGCACACCGCCTTCGGCTACAAGGACTTCCTGCCCCGCTTCACCGCGGAGCACTGGGACCCGGTCGACTGGGCGAGCCTCTTCCGGCAGGCCGGGGCGCAGTTCGTCGTGCCCGTGGCCGAGCACCACGACGGCTTCGCGATGTACGAGACGGCCCGCTCGCGCTGGAACTCCACGACCATCGGCCCGCACCGCGACGTCGTCGGCGAGCTGGGCGCGGCCGTGCGCGACCAGTGGATGGTGCTGGGCGTCTCGTCGCACCGCGCGGAGCACTGGTTCTTCATGAACGGCGGCACGACCTTCCCCTCCGACGTGACCGACCCGGAGTTCAGCGACTTCTACGGCCCGGCCCAGCGCGAGGAGCTGGCGCCGAACGAGGAGCACCTCATCGACTGGTTCCTGCGCACGGTCGAGCTCATCGACCGCCACCGGCCGCAGGTGCTGTGGTTCGACTGGTGGATCGAGCAGCCGGTCTTCAAGCCGTGGCTGCGCCGGCTGGCCGCGTACTACTACAACGAGGCCGCGCGCTGGGGCCGGGAGGTCGTCATCCAGTACAAGTGGGACGCCTTCGCCCCGGGCACCGCCGTCCTCGACCTCGAGCGCGGCGCCATGGCCTCGACGCACCCCGACGTCTGGCAGAACGACACCTCGATCGCCCGCACGTCGTGGAGCTGGATCCCCGACCACCGCTACAAGACGCTGCCCGAGCTGGTCGCCGAGCTCGTCGACGTCGTGGCCAAGAACGGCGTCCTGCTGCTGAACATCGGCCCCAAGGCCGACGGCACCATCGCCGACACCGAGCGCGAGCTGCTCACCGGGATCGGCGACTGGCTGCGGGTCAACGGCCAGGCCGTGTACGGGTCCCGGCCCTGGGTCGTGCCCTCCGAGGGGCCGACGGTCGAGGTCGAGGGGTCGTTCATCGACGCCGAGGAGCGCCGATTCACCGCGCGCGACGTCCGCTTCACGACCCAGGAGCGCTACGGCAACGTCCGCGTCTACGCCACGCTGCTCGACTGGCCGGCCGACGGGGTGGCGCGCATCGAGGCCTTCGGGACGGCGGCGAACCGGCTCGAGCGGCCGATCGCCTCGGTCGACCTGCTGGGTCACGGCGAGGTCGAGTGGCACCAGGGGGCCGACGCCCTCGAGGTGACGCTGCCCGCCGAGCGGCCCAGCGCCGTCGGCGCGGTGATCCGGGTGACGCGCGAGGCGGTCGAGGGGCACCCGCGGCTGCCGTTCGAGCTCACCCTCTGAGGCCCGCCGGGCCGGCGCGCGGCGGCCGCGCCGGCCGAGACGCCCGCCGTGCCGGGCCCGGTCCGGGGTGAGGATGGGAGGACCCCGAGCCGCGAAGGACCCCGTGCCCGCCACCCGTACTCTCGCCGGTCCCGCCGGGGGCCGCACCGCCGTGCGGGCCCTGCCGCCCCTCGTGCCCCTCGCGGTGGTCACCGGCATCTCGCCGCTCGCGACCGACATGTACATCCCGGGCCTGCCGGGCATGGCCGTCGACCTCGGCACGACACCCGCGGTCGCGCAGCTGTCGCTGACGGCGTTCCTCGTGGCCTTCGCGCTCGGCATGCTCGTCGTCGGCCCGGTCAGCGACGGGCTGGGCCGGCGCCGGATCATGGTCGTCGGCACCGCGCTGTTCGTGCTCACGTCGGTGGCGTGCGCGCTCGCGCCGGACGCGAGCGTGCTGCTCGTGGCGCGCCTGCTGCAGGGCCTGGCCGGCGCGGCCGGCGCCGTGGTCGGGCGGGCCATGGTCACCGACGTGCTCGACGGGGACCGCCGGGCCCGGGTGATCGGCCTGCTGTCGGCCATCAACGCGGTGGCGCCCGTCGTCGCGCCGCTGCTCGGCGGCCTGCTGCTCCGGTTCGGGACCTGGCGGCTCACGTTCTGGGCGCTCGCCGTGACGGGGACGCTGCTGCTGGTCCTCGTGCTCACCACGTTCCCCGAGACGCTGCCGGCCGAGCGGCGGTCGCACGGCGCCGGGGTGAGCGCCAGCCTGCGACGCATGGGGGTGCTGCTGCGGATGCCCCGGTTCGTGCTCTACCTGGTGACGTCCTGCGTGGCCACCGTCGGCTTCTTCGCCTACATCGCGACCAGCTCGTTCGTCTTCCAGGAGCTGTACGGCTACTCCGAGTCGCGCTACACGCTGGTCTTCGCCACGAACGCGTCGGCCATGATCGTCTCGACCCTGCTCTTCAGCCGCCTGGTCGGCCGGGTCTCGGAGGACCGCCTGCTGTCCGTCGGCCTCCTCGTCGCGACCGCCGGCTCGGCGGCCGTCCTCGTGCTCGCGCTCACGTCCGCGCCGGGCGGGGCGCTGTGGGCCGCGCTCGCCGTCGTCACCGGGGCGCAGGGTCTCGTGATCACCGGGTCGGCGACGCGGACGCAGGCGCTCGGTCACGCGATGCCCGGCACCGCCGCGGCCCTGTCCGGCGGGCTGGCCTTCGGCGTCGGCGGGCTGGGCACGCCGCTCGCCGGCCTCCTCGGCGGCACGGCCGTCGCGATGGGGACCGTGATGCTCCTCGGGCTCGGGGTCGGCGCGCTGCTGCAGACCGTCGTCGCCCGGCGGGTGGCGTCGGCGGGCTGACGCGGGGCTCGGACGGGCCGGCGGAGCGGACAGCGGGCACCGGTACGGTGCCTGCGACATGGACTCCCCGCGCGACCGGCAGCACCAGGACCCGGACCGGGTCGTCCGCCTCGGCGTGGACTGGGGCGGGACCAAGATCGAGGTCGTCGCGCTCGACGGCGACGACCGGCAGCTGCTGCGGCACCGTGTCGACACCCCGCGCGGCGACTACGCCGCCTGCCTCGAGGCGATCGCCCGGCTCGTCGACGAGGCCGAGGCCGCGCTCGGGGTCACCGGAACCGTCGGCGTCGGCCTGCCCGGGTCGCTGGACCCGCGCACGGGCGTGGCCAAGGGCGCGAGCTCGACCTGGCTGATCGGGCGGCGCGTCGAGGACGACCTCCGGAGGGCGCTGGGACGCGAGGTCCGGACGGCCAACGACGCCGACTGCTTCGCGGTGTCGGAGGCGACCGACGGCGCCGGGGCCGGGCACCGCGTCGTCTTCGCGGTCATCCTCGGCACCGGGGCCGGGGCCGGCATCGCCGTCGACGGCCGGGCGCACCACGGGCCGAACCACAGCGCGGGGGAGTGGGGCCACAGCCCGCTGCCCGTCCCCGACGTGACCGAGGTCCCCGGCCCGCCCTGCTACTGCGGCCGGCACGGCTGCATGGAGCAGTGGGTGTCGGGGCGGGCGTTCGCGCGCTCGTACGCCGTCCACGCCGACCTCGACCTGGCCGCGCCCAGCCAGGTCACCCCGCGCGACGTCATGGAGCGGGTGCGGGCCGGGGACCGCCTGGCCCGCCTGGTCTGGCAGCGCTACGTCGACCGCCTCGCGCGCGGCCTGGCGACGGTCGTCAACGTCCTCGACCCCGACGTGCTGGTCATGGGCGGCGGGATGGCGAACGTCCCCGAGCTCTACGACGACCTCCCGCCCGCCCTGGCCGACCAGACCTTCTCGCCCTGCTTCTACACGCCGGTGGTCAGGGCCGCGCACGGCGACAGCAGCGGCGTCCGCGGTGCCGCCTGGCTGTGGCGCGACCCCGCGACCCCGGCGGCCGCGATCCCGAACCCCACCCCCCGCTGAGGAGACGACCGTGACGCAGGAGACCGCCGAGACCTGGCTCGAGGAACGGGCGCGGGTGGCGGAGGAGATCATCCGCGACGCCGGCGCCGTGGCGCTGGGCTACTTCGACCGGCTGGGCGAGCTCACCGTGCGGAGCAAGGGGGTGCAGGACGTCGTCAGCGAGGCCGACGTGGCGGTCGAGGAGCTGGTCAAGGAACGGCTCGCTCAGGCCTTCCCCCACGACGCCTTCCTCGGCGAGGAGACCGGCCACGCCGACTTCCCGGGGAGCGAGGGCATCTGGGTCGTCGACCCCATCGACGGGACCCAGCCCTTCGTCAGCGGCCTGCGCACGTGGTGCGTCTCGATCGCGTACGTGCGCGACGGCCGGGTGCGCCTCGGCCTGGTGAACAACCCGGCGGCGGGCGAGCTGTTCGTCGGGGCGACCGACCGGCCGGCCACGCTGAACGGCGCGCCGATCAGCCCGAGCACGGCGACGTCGGTGAGCGAGGGGCTGACGTTCCTGGGGTGCTCGGCGCGGGTCGGGCCGGAGGACGTCGTCCCCGTCCTGGACCGCCTGATGCGCCGCCACGGGATGTTCGTGCGCAACGGCTCCGGGGCGCTCGGGCTCTGCGACGTCGCCTGCGGCCGGCTGGTCGGCTACGTCGAGCCCCACATCAACGCCTGGGACTGCCTCGGCGCCGTCGCCGTGCTCGACGCCGCCGGCGCCCGCGTCAGCGACTACCTGACCCCGGAGACGCTCCTCGCCGGCAACAAGATCGTCGCGGCCACGCCGGCCGTGTTCGACGAGCTGGTCTCGATCTTGGGTTGAGCTTCGGGCCCCGTGAAGCGGCTCGGGGGGAACGACTTGATCACGACCGTTGCGGGTCGCCGCGACGGACCTTAGTGTCTCCGCGTTGCCTGCTCGGGCAGCGGCTCGGGGCCGGACGAGAGGACTTCACGTGGCTCCACGAGCGCGGACCGTACGCCGACTGATGGTGCTGGGCGTGACGGGAGCCGCGGTGCTGCTCGGTGCCCAGCCGGCCTTCGCCGGCGGCCCGCCGACGAGCAGCCCCGCGGGCGGTGCGGCTCCTGCCGCCACGACGGACGCCTTCCGCTCCGCGGCGCGCAGCGTGTCCGCGGTGACCGGGCCCGAGCGTTCGCTGGTCGTCGGCGTCCCCACGCTCACGGCCGACCAGCAGGCGTCCGTGGCCGCCAAGGACGCCGCCGTGGCCCGCGTGCTCGCCTCCAGCCGCCGCGCGGGCGCCGCCCGGCTGGCCGGGGCCCGCTCCGAGGCCGACGACCCGCTGCCCAGCCACCGCTCGATCAAGGCCGTCAAGCAGAAGGCGCAGTCGCGCTCCTACTGGTGCGGGCCGGCGACCCTGCAGATGCTCGCCCTGGCCGACGGCGCGAAGATCTCGCAGAAGACCGCGGCCAAGCGGTTGAAGACCACGAGCAGCGGGACCAACTGGTACAGCGGCGCCGGGAACTACCCCATGGAGCGCGCCCTCGAGCGCTACTCCGACGGCTTCGACTACACCCCGCAGAACCTCGCGTACACCCCGAGCGACGCCGACGTCGCGACGTTCCGCGACCGCCTGGTCGCCGACATCGCCGTGCAACGCCAGGGCATCGCGGGCAACGCGGTCGAGGTGCGCAACGGCCCGCACCTCAACGGCCACCCGAACCGCACGATCTACCACTGGGTGGCGGTGCGCGGCTACGACGACGACGGCGACACGACGCGCTACGCCGACTCCGTCGCGGGGTCGAGCATCTCCTGGGCCGCGCCGGTGCCGCGCTACAACGAGATTGACACCGACAAGATCGTGACGATCTTCGGAGCGCGTGGCTACGTCTGGTGACCTGAGGCTCGTCCGCCTGCTGGCCGGTCTCGCGACGGCTGTCCTCCTCGGGGGCACGGCCTGCTCGGGACCGGCGGGCGGCGACGCCGCCCCGACGGGCACCCCGTCGACGGCTGGGCCGACGGCCGCGGTCGGGGACGGGGACGGTCCACCGTGCACGGTCGCGCTCCCGGCGTCCTGGGACGCCGCCCTGCACGCGGGTGTCGTGGCCCCGCAGGCCGGCGAGACGCTGACGGTCGCGCTCGGGCTTGGTGACGGGTCGGCGTTCGCGGTCTCTGACGTGCCCGGCGTCCGGCACGCCCTCGTCCGGCGGCACGGAGCCTCGGCGGGGGAGGACCCCGGCTCCGACGTGGTCGTCCAGGACCTCGGGCTCGACCACCCCGAGTGGCAGGTCCTCGGCGCGACCTGGGACGGGCGCCACCTCGCCTACCGGGTCGACCGGTCGTACGCGGACTTCGAGGACTTCGCGCTGTACGTCTGGGACAGCCAGGGCGGCCGCCGCCCCGTCGAGGTCGCCCATGGCGAGCGCGACGCCGACGGCAAGCTCATGCAGACGCCGTTCGTCGACCCCGTGCTCGCCGACGGCTGGCTCTACTGGACGCAGACCCGCGACGCCGACCCCGGCCGCACCGTGGTGTCGGGCTACCGGCTCGCCGACGGCCACGTCGAGCGCCTGGCACGCGGGTTCAGCCGGGCGCCGGTGCGGTTCGGCGACCTGCTGGTGCGGGCGGACAGCGCGAAGGCCGCCCAGACCTCGAGCCTGCGCGCCCTCGACCTCGCCGGCCACCGGCCGGCCGGCCTGCCCGCGCCGCTCGCCTCGGTGCGGGGGCCGTACTACCTGGCGGCCGACGAGGACACCTTCGCGTGGGTGGGTGGGGCTCAGGGCGACGAGGTCTGGGTGTGGCGCGCGGGCTGGCCGGCGGCCCGGCTGCTGGCCGCGCACGCCACCGGCGCGCAGTTCCCGCGGGTCGCCGGCGACACGGTGGTCTGGACCGGTGACGACGCGACCTGGGTGGGCGACCTGCGGAGCTGGTCCGCGGCGCGGCTGACCCCGTCCTACGGCGGCGTCTGGGCCGACGGCGGCCCGGTCGTCACCGTGGCGTTCGCGCCGCAGGAGAAGGGCGGGCCCTCGGTCCAGGCGCTGCTGGACACCACCTCCGTCGGGCCGCTGGGTCGCGCCGGCTGCTGACGCGCCGCGGTTCGCACCGCCGACGGACGCACCCCGATGCTGTCGGTCCCGGCTGGCAGCATGAGGCGCATGAGCGAGCCGATCAGGGTGACCGTGTGGAACGAGAACTTCCACGAGACCGACGAGAAGTACCGCGCCGACATGGCGCAGCGCTACCCGGAGGGGATCCACGGCGCCATCGCCCGCGGCCTGCGCGACTCCCTCGGCGAGCAGGTCGAGACGCGGACCGCGACCCTCGACCAGCCCGAGCACGGCCTGACCGACGAGGTCCTGGCGAGCACCGACGTGCTGACCTGGTGGGGCCACATCAAGCACGGCGACGTCGACGACGCGGTCGTGGCCAAGGTGCACGAGGCCGTGCTCGGCGGCATGGGGCTGCTGGTGCTCCACTCCGGGCACTTCTCCAAGATCTTCAAGCGCCTCATGGGCACCTCCTGCGCGCTGGCCTGGCGCAGCAAGGACGACGCCGAGCTCGTCTGGACCGTCGCCCCCGGCCACCCGATCGCGGAGGGCGTGCCCCACCCGATCCGCATCCCCGAGCAGGAGATGTACGGCGAGTACTTCGACATCCCCGAGCCCGACGAGCTGGTCTTCGTCTCCAGCTTCACCGGCGGCGAGGTGTTCCGCTCCGGCGCCACCTTCCGCCGCGGCCGCGGGCGGGTCTTCTACTTCTCCCCGGGCGACCAGGACTTTCCCGTCTACCACCACCCCGACGTCCAGCGCGTGCTGGCGAACGCCGTCCGCTGGGCCGCCCCCGAGCAGCGCTCCGGGCGCACCGCGCCCGGCCTGGTGAACATGAAGGTGCCCGACTTCACCGGCGCGAGCCTGAACCCGGAGGCGGGCGCGTGAGCGCCGACGTGACGGGCGGCGTGGCCGCCGGCGGCCGGACCCGGTCGCCGCTGCGCGCCGGGGTCGTCGGCCTCGGCTGGGCGGGCCAGCAGCACATGGACGCGTACGCGCTGCGACCCGACGTCGAGCTGGTGGCGATCGCCGGCCTCGAGGACGAGCCGCGCGTGCGGCTCGGCGAGCTCTACGGCCTGCCGGGGTCGGGGCTGTTCCGCGGCTACGACGAGATGATCGCGCAGGCCGACCTCGACGTGATCAGCGTGGCGACGCCGACCGCGCTGCACGCCCCCGTCGCGCTCGCGGCGCTGGCCGCCGGCGTGCACGTGCTGTCGGAGAAGCCGCTGGCCGAGGACGCCGAGCGCGGCGCGGCCATGGTCGAGGCCGCCCGGTCGGCCGACCGGGTGCTCGACGTGTCCTTCAACCACCGCCGCCGCGGCGACGTCAAGGCGCTGAAGAAGCTCGTCGACGACGGCGCGCTGGGTGAGATCTACTACGCCAAGGCGGGCTGGCTGCGCCGTTCCGGCATCCCCGGGCTCGGCACCTGGTTCACCCGCAAGGCGCTGGCCGGCGGCGGGCCGCTGATGGACATCGGCGTGCACATGCTCGACATGGCGCTGCACCTCATGGGCGAGCCGGCGGCGCAAGCGGTCAGCGCGTCGACGTACGCGAAGTTCGGCCCGCGCGGGCGGGGCGGTTCGGTGGACCGGCCGACGGTGGCGCCCGGCGCGGACGGGACCGTGCCGTTCGAGGTCGAGGACCTCTCGACCGCGTTCGTGCGGCTCTCCGGCGGCGCGACGCTGCTGCTCGAGGCGAGCTGGGCGTCCTACATCAAGGCCGACGAGCTCTACGTCGTGCTCTACGGCTCCGAGGGCGGGGCGGTCCTGGGCACCCCCGGCGTGTGGAACCAGTCGCGCCTCGACGTGCTCACCGAGATGCACGGCGTGCCCGCCGAGCTCTTCCCGGTGCTGGGCCCGGACGGGCGCCACGGCGAGGCCGTGGACGACTTCCTGGCCAAGGTGCTCGCGCCGGACTGGTCGGGTTTCCACGGCGAGGACGCCCTGACGCGCGCCCTGGTCGTCGACGCCGCGTACCGCTCCGCCGAGGAGCAGCGCGAGATCCGGCTCGACTGACGCGCCCGGGGATCACCCGGAGGCCGGGCCCGCGTCGTCGCGGGCCCGGTGCTCAGGCCTCGACCTCGGGCTGCTGCGCGGAGTCGGCGAGCAGCCCGGCCTCCTCGAGCTGCTCGGCCAGGCCGGCGCCGTCGTAGGCGTAGAACCACGGCACCTTGCTGCCGTCGCCGCGCACGTGGCGCCGGCTCCCGCTGCCGGCCAGCACGGCCTCGCCGGGCGTCAGCTGGCGGATGCAGACCGCGACGACCTGGTCGGGGTGCTCCTCGCAGAACAGCGCGTACGTCTCCGGGTCGTGCTGCCCGTCGTCGCCCACCAGCAGCCAGCGCACGTCGGGGAACTCGCGCGCGAGCCGCTTAAGCGCATCGCGCTTGTGGCGCGTGCCGTCGCGGAACCACGCGTCCGGCGTCGGTCCCCAGTCGGTCAGGAGCAGCGCGCCGGCCGGGTAGAGGTTGCGCGACAGGAAGCGGGTGAGCGTGGGCGCGACGTTCCAGGCGCCCGTCGAGAGGTAGACCACCGGCGCGCCGGCGTGGCTGTCGGTGATGCGCTCGTAGAGGACCGGCATGCCCGGCGTCGTCGTGCGGGCGTGCTCGTTGACCACGAACGTGTGCCACGCGGCGAGGAACGGACGCGGCAGCGCGGTCACCATCACCGTGTCGTCGATGTCGGACACCAGCCCGAAGCGTGTGGCCGGGTCGACGACGAACACCAGGCCGTGCGTCGGCTCGGAGTCCTCCACGCGGTACTCGAGACGGTGCCAGCCCGGCGTGAGGGCGATGTCGACGGTCGCGTCGATCAGCCCGGAACGGTCGGCGGTGACCTCCGCGGTCTCCCCGCTGACCTCGACCCGGACCCGGGCCCCCTGGACCGGGACGCTGGTGAAGCTGCGCCAGCCGCGCGCGCCCATCGGCTCGCCGGTGAGGCGGTGCGTGCCGCGGTTGAGCATCACGCGACCGAGCACCCGGACCCAGCCGTCGCCCCCGTAGCCGGTGTACGGGATGACCAGCGGGATGAAGCCGTTGGACCGGGCCCGCTCCGCGCGCCAGCCGATCAGACGGTTCTCCAGGCGGGCGGCGAGGTGCAGGGCGGGTTCCGGCAAGGGGCTGTCGGGCACGGCCTCAACCTAACGGGCGCAGCAGGCCTGGGCATGGTCGGCGACTCACAGGCCACGCCCAGGAGGGCCCGAGGCGGGTCACGGGACGCGACGGTTCCGTGAGGTCATGACCACCTCGACCCCCGTCACCGTGACCGTTCCCGCTGCCGTTCCTCCGGTCCACGCCCACCGGGCAAGGCGGGCCGGCGCCGTGCTCGCCGCCGGCGGCCTGCTGACCACGGTGCTCGGCGCCGCCGCACCGGCGTCGGCGGGCGTGCGGCTCGTGGACGCGTACGGGTCGTCCGGCTCGGGTCGCACCACGGCGTCGAGCACCGTCGACTCCGACCCCGCGAGCGCGGCCGAGTCGCGCGGCGTGGTGCTGGTCGACACGGTGCTGAGCGACGGGGAGGCCGCCGGGACGGGCGTCGTGCTCACCTCCGACGGCGAGGTGCTGACGAACTACCACGTGGTCGAGGGGTCGACGAGCATCAGGGTCACGCTGCCCGGCAGCGGCTCGCGCGCCGGCAGGACCTACACGGCGACGGTGGTCGGGGCCGACCGGGCGGCCGACGTCGCGCTGCTGCAGCTGCATGGCGCGAGGGGGCTCACGGCCGCGCGCATCGACGACGACACCCTGGCGGTGGGCGACGACGTCACCGCGGTCGGGAACGCGGGCGGCACCGGTGCCCTCACGGCGGCGGACGGGAGGGTCAGCGACCTGTCCGCCTCGATCACCACGCAGTCGGAGGGCACCGTCGCGGGCGAGCGGCTCACGAAGCTGATCGAGACGACCTCCGACGTGGTTCCTGGTGACTCCGGCGGCCCGCTGCTCGACGCCGAGGGCGAGGTCGTGGGCATCGACACGGCGGCGTCGAGCGGGCAGGACATCGACGGTTACGCGGTACCGATCGACACCGCGCTGGCGGTCGTCACGCAGATCCGCAGCGGGGACGAGACCTCGGCGGTCCGCATCGGGCCCGCCGCGTTCCTCGGGGTGGAGGTCGCCCCGACCTTCGTCAGCGACTCGGCGTACGGCTACGGGCGCCGGGGCTACGGCGACGGCGGAGGTAGCGACGCCGCAGGCGCCACGATCGCGGGCGTGGTCGACGGCGACGCCGCGGACAAGGCCGGGCTGGCGGCCGGCGACACCATCACGCAGGTCGGCTCGACGACCGTCACCGACGCGGCCGGCCTGACCAAGGCCCTCGCCGCCATGGAGCCGGGCGACAAGGTGACGGTCACCTGGACCACCGCGGGCGGCGCGCAGCAGTCGGCGTCGGTGACCCTGGACGCGAGCCCGGTCAACTGACGCCCCGACGCGGCCCGTCCACCAGCCTCGAGAGCGACGAACCGCTGACTCCCGACACCCGATCTGGCGACCGAGGTGACGGGAGTCAGCGGTTCGTGGAGAGGGTGCGTCCGCGCCGCTGCTCGAGCGGGCTCAGCCCTCGGAACCGCTGCGGCGCAGCACGTCGCTCAGCCGCTCCGCCGCGGCGATGACGGCGGGGGCGTGCAGGCGGCCGGGCTGGCGCGAGAGGCGCTCGATCGGGCCGGAGACGCTGACCGCGGCGATGACCTTGCCGGAGGGGGAGCGGACCGGCGCCGAGACCGACGCGACGCCGGCCTCGCGCTCGCCCACCGAGTGCGCCCAGCCGCGACGGCGTACGGCGGCGAGGGCGACCGCGGAGTAGCGGCTGCCGCGCAGCCCGCGCTGCATGCGGTCGGGCTCCTCCCAGGCGAGCAGCACCTGGGCGGCGGAACCGGCCTGCATGGTGAGCTGGGTGCCGACCGGAACGCTGTCGCGCAGGCCGGACATGCGCTCGGCCGTCGCCACGCAGACGCGGAAGTCGCCCTGGCGACGGAACATCTGCGCCGACTCGCCGGTGATGTCGCGCAGCCGGGCGAGCACGGGGCCGGCCGTCGCGAGCAGGCGGTCCTCGCCCGCGGCTGAGGCGAGCTCGCCGAGGCGGGGCCCGAGCACGAAGCGGCCCTGGAGGTCGCGGCTCACGAGCCGGTGGTGCTCGAGCGCCACCGCGAGCCGGTGGGCCGTCGGCCGTGCGAGCCCGGTCGCCGACACGAGCCCCGCGAGGGTGGTCGGACCGGTCTCCAGCGCACCGAGCACCATGGCGGCTTTGTCCAGCACGCCGACACCGCTAGAGTTGTCCATGCCTTGATACTGCCGTCTCGGATGCTGGAACGCAAACCGGACGCGCAGCAGCAGGACGAGAGTCCGGACGAGAGTCCGAGGGACAGCCGGGGACCATCCCGGCGCCGCCGATCCGCAGCCAAGAGGAGCCTGGTCCATGGGTAGGACGCTGAGCGAGAAGGTCTGGGACGACCACGTCGTCCGCAGCAGCGAGGGCGAGCCGGACCTGCTCTACATCGACCTCCACCTCGTCCACGAGGTCACCAGCCCGCAGGCCTTCGACGGCCTGCGCCAGGCCGGCCGCCCGGTACGCCGCCCCGACCTGACGCTGGCGACCGAGGACCACAACACCCCGACGCTGAACATCGACCAGCCGATCGCCGACCCGGTGTCGCGCACGCAGGTCGACACGCTGCGCCGCAACGCCGCCGAGTTCGGCGTGCGGATCCACAGCCTCGGCGACCTCGACCAGGGCATCGTCCACATCATCGGCCCGCAGCTGGGGCTGACCCAGCCGGGCATGACGATCGTGTGCGGCGACTCGCACACCTCCACGCACGGCGCCTTCGGCTCGATCGCCTTCGGCATCGGCACCTCCGAGGTCGAGCACGTCCTCGCGACGCAGACGCTGCCGCAGTCGAAGCCCAAGACCATGGCGGTCAACGTCGACGGCGAGCTGCCGCCCGGCGTCACCGCCAAGGACATCGTCCTGGCCCTCATCGCCAAGGTCGGCACCGGTGGCGGCCAGGGCTACGTGGTCGAGTACCGCGGCTCCGCGATCGAGGCGCTGTCCATGGAGGGGCGCATGACGATCTGCAACATGAGCATCGAGTGGGGCGCCAAGGCCGGGCTGATGGCGCCCGACGAGAAGACGTTCGCCTACCTCCAGGGCCGCCCGCACGCCCCGACCGGCGCCGACTGGGACGCCGCCGTCGCGTACTGGTCGACCCTGAAGAGCGACCAGGACGCCGTCTTCGACGTCGAGGTCGACCTCGACGCGACGCAGCTGACGCCGTTCGTCACCTGGGGCACCAACCCGGGCCAGGGCGTGCCGCTGGGGGCGAGCGTCCCCGACCCCGAGGTCTTCGCCGAGCCCAGCGACCGCACCGCGGCCACCAAGGCGCTCGAGTACATGGCGCTGACCGCGGGCACGCCGATGCGCGAGATCGCCGTCGACACCGTCTTCCTCGGCTCGTGCACCAACGGCCGCATCGAGGACCTGCGCGCCGCGGCCGCCGTGATCCAGGGCCACCACGTCGCGGACTCGGTCCGGATGCTCGTCGTGCCGGGCTCGGCGCGGGTCCGGCTGCAGGCCGAGTCGGAGGGCCTGGACGTCGTGTTCAAGGAGGCCGGCGCCGAGTGGCGCGCGGCCGGCTGCTCGATGTGCCTGGGCATGAACCCCGACCAGCTCGCCCCCGGCGAGCGCTCGGCGTCGACCTCGAACCGCAACTTCGAGGGCCGGCAGGGCAAGGGTGGCCGTACGCACCTGGTCAGCCCGCTCGTCGCTGCCGCCACCGCGGTGCGCGGCACGCTGAGCTCGCCCGCCGACCTCGACCGCAGCGACGCCCTCGTCGGCGCCGACCAGCGCTGAGCCGCACGACCGAGCCGACCAGGAGCTGACATGGACGCCTTCACCACCCACACCGGCACGGCGCTGCCGCTGCGGCGCAGCAACGTCGACACCGACCAGATCATCCCCGCGGTCTACCTCAAGCGGGTCACCAAGACCGGCTTCGAGGACGGGCTGTTCGCGGCCTGGCGCAAGGACCCGGACTTCGTCCTCAACCAGCCGCAGTACGCGGGCGCGACGATCATCGTCCCCGGGCCGGACTTCGGCACCGGCTCGTCGCGCGAGCACGCCGTCTGGGCCCTGCAGAACTACGGCTTCCGGGTCGTCATCGGCGCGCGCTTCGGCGACATCTTCCGCAGCAACGCCGGCAAGGCCGGCCTGCTCGTCGCCCGGATCGACCAGAAGATCGTCGACGAGCTGTGGGACTACGTCGAGGAGCACCCGCAGGCGCCGATCACGGTCGACCTCGAGGCCCGCACGATCGTGGCGGACGGCTTCGAGACCGACTTCGAGATCGACGACTACACCCGCTGGCGCCTGCTCGAGGGTCTCGACGACATCGGCCTGACCCTGCGCCAGGTCGACGCCGTCGAGGCGTACGAGGGTCGCCGTCCGGCCTTCAAGCCGGCGACGCTGCCCGAGCGGACCGCTCCGGTCGGCTGAGCCGAATTCGTCCGGGGGACGAGAGATTCATCACGAAAGGGCGTTTCACCCCAAAGGGTATTTGTCCCACAGTTAGACGATCTTCTAGCGTGAGCCGGGCACGTCGCAGTGGGGCTGCGGCGGCGGGCCCCTGCGCCCGTCCTCGCGTGCGGGGAGGTCCAGTGAACAAGGCGCAGCTGATCCAGGAGCTGTCGACGCACTTCGACGGCAGCAAGCGTGAGGCGGCCCGGGCGTTGAACGCCGTGGTCGACACCATCACGACCACCGTCGCGACGGGGGAGAAGGTCTCGGTGACGGGCTTCGGGGTGTTCGAGAAGATCGACCGCCCGGCGCGCACCGTCCGCAACCCGCGGACGGGGGAGCGCAAGGAGGCGCCGCCGACCTCGGTCGTGCGGTTCCGTCCGGGCACCGACCTCAAGGCCTCGGTGGCCGACGGCGAGGGCCTGGCGGAGGCCTGAGAGCCGGCCTCAGAGCCAGGCCGACAGCACGGAGGTGCCGGCGAGCACCGCGTGCAGCCGCTGGCGGGGGCGGGGAGCGCGCAGCCCGTCGGCGAGGCGGTCCTCCGGCAGCGTCACGCGGACGCCGTCGGACGTGACCGCCTGCCCCTGCGCACCGACGACGGTCGTCGTCACCACGGCGTAGGTGCCGAGGAGACCGGTCTGCGGGTCGAGCAGCGTGCGGCTGGCCGGGCCGAGACCGAGGCCCACGGCGTCGACGAGGTCCACCTCCGTGTCCACGTCGCGGCGCGCGTCGGGCACCCGGGTGCCGAGACGCTCGTCGGTGAGCGACACCGCGCCCGAGCTGTGGTGCGCGGCGGCCGAGCGTCCCTGGAAGTGCGGGCCGAGCGCGGAGCCGGCACCGGCCAGCAGCATCGCCGTGCCCACGCCCGTCGCGTCGGCGAGGAACGACCGCTCGTACGCCGCGGCCGCCGCGACCACCGAGCGCACCGAGGACGGGCGCAGCGCGGGCAGGTCGCCGACGCAGGCGAGCACGGCGCCCACCCCCGTCGCGCGCAGGTGGTCGGTGCCGAGACGCAGGGCGGCGTTCATGCCCGCGGGCCGGCCCTCCGCGACCACGGCGACGTCGGCGAGGCCGGCCCGGGCGAGGCGCTGCTGCAGCGCCGGCTGGTCGCTGACGACGCAGACCACCGCGAGCGCGGACCGGAGCGCGGTGAGCGTGTCCACGGCCATGGTCCAGGCCAGGCGGCGGCGCACCGGCTGCGGCAGGGGCGCGAGCCGCGACTTCACGAGCTCGCCCGCCTTGAGCGCGACCACCGCGCCGACGTCGCCCGCGACCTCCGGGTGGGCGGAGGCGGGCGCTGGGGGAGTCGTGGTCATGGGCGGCGTCGATGCTGCCACACCGGTCCCGCGCACTAGGGTGACCGGCACCGCGGGGCAGCGGCCCCGTGCGGCGGAGCGCGAGGAGTGCGGCACTGGCTGGGGAGACGCGGGGCGACGGCAGCACACCGGTCCCACGCCTGGACGTGGTCAACCACGAGCCGGGTGACGCGACCATCCGGCCGTTGATCAAGGTGCTGAACGCCGTCCTCGAGCCCCTCAGCCGGCGCGACTGGCAGGGCCAGGACCGGCTGCCGGCCACGGGCGGGGTCATCGTCGTGGCCAACCACATCTCGAACGCCGACCCGCTCGCGCTCGGGCAGTTCCTGGCCTACTCCGGCCGGTGGCCCCGGTTCCTGGCCAAGAGCTCGCTGTTCGGCGTGCCCGGCCTCGGGCGGCTGCTGCGCAGGGTCCAGCAGATCCCGGTCGAGCGCGGCAGCAGCCGCTCGTCCGACGCGCTCGCCGCGGCCCGGGCGGCTCTCGAGGACGGTCAGGCGGTGGTCGTCTACCCCGAGGGCACGATCACCCGCGACCCCGACCTGTGGCCGATGCGAGGGCGTACGGGTGCGGCCCGCCTCGCGCTGGCGACGGCGTACCCGGTGGTGCCCGTCGCGCAGTGGGGCGCGGAGGAGTTCCTGCGCGGGCCGCGGCTCGGCCTGCCGCGCCTCTGGGCGCGCCCGACGCTGCGGATGCGCGTGGGGCCGCCCGTGGACCTCGGCGACCTGCGCGGCCGGCCCCTGGACGCGGCGCTGCTCGCCGAGGCGACGGAACGGATCATGGCCGCGCTCACCGGGCTGCTGGAGGACCTGCGCGGCGAACCCGCCCCTGCCGTGCGGTTCGACCCGCGGCCGGGCGGCCGCCCGGGCGTCGGCGCACCGTGAAGGTCGCGGTCATGGGTGCCGGCTCCTGGGGCACCACGTTCGGACTCGTCGTGGGCGACACGGGTCACGAGGTGACGCTGTGGGCGCGCCGCCCCGAGCTGGCCGCGGCGATCAACGCGACGCGGCGCAACCCCGACTACCTGCCCGACGTCGAGCTGCCGCCGGGTCTTCGAGCCGTCAGCGACCCCGAGGAGGCGATGGACGGCGCGTACGCGGTCGTGCTGGCCGTGCCCTCCCAGCTGCTTCGCCGCACCCTCGAGGGGTGGAGCGTGCCGGCCGACGCCCACGTCGTCAGCCTGGCCAAGGGCATCGAGCTCGGCACCGGGCGCCGGATGAGCGAGGTGGTCACCGAGGTGGCCGGCGTGGAGCCCGAGCGGCTCGCGGTCGTCACCGGGCCGAACCTCGCCCGCGAGATCGCGGCCCGCCAGCCCTCGGCGAGCGTGGCCGCGAGCGTGCTGGAGGCGACCGCGCAGGACGTGCAGCGTATCTGCCACACGCCGTCCTTCCGCGTCTACACCAACGGCGACGTCGTCGGCTGCGAGCTGGCCGGGGCGACGAAGAACGTCATCGCGCTCGGCGTCGGGATGGCCGTGGGGCTCGGCTTCGGCGCCAACGCGACCGCGTCGCTGATCACCCGGGGCCTGGCCGAGACCGCGCGGCTCGGCGCGGCGCTGGGCGCCGACCCGTACACGTTCGCCGGGCTGGCGGGTCTCGGCGACCTCGTCGCCACCTGCCAGTCGCCGCTGTCGCGCAACCGGACCTTCGGCGAGGAGCTGGGCCGCGGACGTTCCGTGGCCGAGATCAGCCACGCCACCCGCCAGGTCGCCGAGGGCGTCCTGTCCTGCGCCTCGGTGCAGCAGCTCGCCCACGAGCACGGCGTCGACGTGCCGATCGTCGACCACGTCGCCGCCGTCGTCGCCGGCGAGCTCACGCCGGCCGAGGGCGTCCGCGCCCTGATGAGCCGGGCGCCGGGGCGCGAGCGCTGAGCGTCCGCCCGGGCGGCTACCGCGCCTGCACCTGACGCGTCGTGCCGTCGTCGAGGGTCACGGTGTAGGTCCACGCCTCGCTCAGGCCCGGGTTGTCGACCCGTGCCGCACCCGCCGGCCACCACGCGGCGAAGCGGCCGTCCACGAGGGAGGCCACCACGTCAGGGCCCACGGGCGGGTGGACCGTGACCCGGGTGACGTCGCTGCCCGCGTAGCCGGTGACCCAGATGAAGAGGCCGTCGACGGTGCCGAGGTGGAGCCGCCGGGGCACCGCCACGGTGCCGCTCATGCTCTCGGTCTCGACGAGGCCATCGGACGCCGGTGGCGGCACCTCGACGTGCTCGGGGTCGTAGGAGCCGAAGAACCGTCGTCCGCGAGCCGCCGCGCCGCTCGTCCCGACGAGGTCGTCGGGCATGAGGCAGGCCGCCTCACCGGTGGGGGCGTCGAGCAGGACGGAGGTCCAGCCGCCCCGGCGTTCGGCGAGCACGACGTGCGGGTCCTCGAGCGGGACGGCCAGGCCTGAGCGGCACGTCTCGGCGGCGGTCGCCGCTGCTCGGAGGGTGAGCGGCGTCGGCGTGGCCGTCCAGTCCGCGAAGGCCGGACCGCCGGTCAGGACCATCGACAGGGCGACGACACCCGCCGCGAGGAGGGCGGCGGGCCCGAGACCGCGGATCCGCCGGCGCGGCCGGTCGCCCGGCGTCGAGCCCGCCTCGTGGTCAGGGGTGGCGACGATCCGGGCGAGGGCCGCGTCGGCGCGCCGGCGCTCGTCCTCGGACAGGGTGGTCGTGGCCGCGGGGTCCAGTCCGCGCAGGGCGGCGGCGGTCCGTTCGGCGTCGGCGCACTTCGTCATCGTGGGCTCCTCGCGGACGCGAGGTCGGCCGACGGCCGACCGTCCGGGTGGGTGGGTCCGAGCTGGTGCCGCAGCGCTCTCCTGGCCCGCGACAGGCGGAGGCGGAAGGCGACCGGGGAGATGCCGAGCACCGAGGCCGCTTCGGGCGCGCTCAGCCCGTCGAGCACGGCGAGGGCGATCGCCTCCTGGTGCACGGCGCTGAGCCGTGGCCAGACGGCGGCGACGGCGAGCCGGTCGGTGACCGACTCCGTGGTCTCGCTCGCGCTCGCCGCGGCCTGACCCGTCTCCGCGAGGCGCACGGCGACCGCGTCCTGGCGGCCCTCCCGGCGCCGGGTGCTCAGCAGGGTCCTGCGGGCCACGCCGAACAGCCAGGCGCGCGCCGCGGACAGGTCGGCGGGGACGTCGTCCAGCCGGCGCCAGGCCACCAGCATCACGTCCCCGACCACGTCCTCGGCCTGCGACGTGTGGACCCGCCTCCGGACGAACCGGAGCAGGTCGACGTAGACGGCGTCGTGCAGCGCGCGGAAGCGCTGCTCGCGGTGCCCGCCCGCCGTGGTGGGGTTCATGACCTCTTCTTGTCGACGTCGGCCCAGGTGTGTCGCCGTCCGACGGGATTCTTCTCGGGACGGGGCCCGGATGCCGTACGGGACGTGGCTTCGAGGCGGTCGCCGACGAGGGCTGCGCGCCCCGAGCGCCCCTCAGAGCGCGTCGAGCGAACGTTCCAGGTCGGCCCAGAGGTCCTCGACGTGCTCCACGCCGACCGACAGGCGGACGAGGCCCTCGGGCACGACCGCGAGCTCGCCGGACCAACGGCGGCGACGTTCCAGGGTCGACTCGACCCCGCCGAGGCTGGTCGCGTGGACCCAGAGGTCGCAGCCGTCGACGAACCGCTCGGCCGTGGGCCCGTCGGCCAGCTCGACCGACAGCAACGAGCCGAACCCGTCCATGGTCGCCGCGGCCCGCGCGTGCCCTGGGTCGTCGGGCAGGCCGGGGTAGCGGACCCGCCGGACGGCCGGGTGGGCGGTGAGACGGGCGGCGAGGGCCTCGGCGTTTGCCACCGCCGCGCGGACGCGCAGCGGCATGGTGCGGATCCCGCGCAGCGCGAGCCAGGCCTCCATCGGGCCGGGCACGGCGCCGCTGTCGTGGCGCACGGCGGCCAGCGCCTCGTACAGCTCGGCGGCCCCGTCGCCGTCGGCGCGGACGGTGAGCGCCCCGAGCAGCAGGTCCGAGTGCCCGCCGACGAACTTGGTCCCCGACTCCAGCACGACGTCGAAGCCCTGCTCCAGCGGGCGCTGCAGCAGCGCCGAGGCGAAGGTGTTGTCCACGACGGTGCGGACCCGGCCGCGCAGCTCGGCGCCGATGCGCGGGAGGTCGGCGACCTCCATGAGCGGGTTCGTCGGCGACTCCAGCCACACCAGGTCCGCGCCCTCCGCGGCGGCCAGGACCGCGTCGGTGTCGGCGACGTCGACCTCGCGCAGCACCCAGCCGAACTTCTCCGCCCTCGAGCGCACCAGAGCCGACACGCCGAGGTAGCAGCTGGTCGGCAGCACGACCGTGTCGCCGGGCGCGAGCAGGTCCAGCACCGCGCTCGCCGCCGCCATCCCGCTGGCGAACGTCACGCAGCGCCCGCCCTCCAGCCGGCCGAGGACCTCCTCGAGCGCCGTCCACGTCGCGTTGCCGTCGCGGCCGTAGCCGAGCGCGGGCCCGCTCGTGTCGTGCGCGCCGACGTAGGTGGAGGCGAGGGCCGGCGAGACGTTCAGGGGCGCGCCGGGCGTACGGGGAGGGCGGCCGAGGGCGACGGCCAGGGTGTCACGGTGCAGGTCGGCGTGGGAGCTCACACGCTCCATCCTCGCGCGCGGCGGACGGCTGCGCGGCGCGCCCGCCGGTAGGGTCGGCGACGCCCGGGCGGGAGCGTCCGGGCGAGGCGCAGCGCAGACGACGCACGCAGTCGCGCAGGGCTGCGCAGGCCGAGCAGGGACGACGGGAGACGCGGGTGACGACAGAGCCGGTCGACCCCGGCGCACGCCCCGACGCCGCCCGCCGCGTCCGGGTGGCCCTGGTCTTCGGCGGGGTCAGCAGCGAGCACGGCGTCTCCTGCCTCACCGCCGCCGGCGTCTTCTCCGCGCTCGACCCGGAGCGCTACGAGGTGCTCGGCGTCGGCATCACCCGCAGCGGACGCTGGGTCCTCGTCGACGACGACACGGTGCGCGGCCTCGAGGTCGTCGACGGCCACCTGCCCGAGCTGAGCGAGGACGCGCCCGACGCCGTCCTGATGACGCACGGCCCCGGCAGCCGGCTGGCCGTGCGCGACGACGTGTCGTACGGCGGCGTCGACAAGCACTCCGCCCTGTCCTGGCTGGGCCCGGTCGACGTGGCGCTCAGCCTGCTGCACGGCCCGTACGGCGAAGACGGCACCATCCAGGGCCTGTTCGAGATGATGGGCACCCGTTACGTCGGCGCCGGCGTGCTGGCCAGCGCGGTCGGCATGGACAAGCACTTCATGAAGCTCGTGCTCTCCGCCTCGGGGCTGCCCGTCGGGCCGTTCGTCACCATCACCCCCGCCGCGTGGGCGCACGACCGCGACGCCTGCCTCGACTCCGTCGCCACCCTGCGCCTACCGGTGTTCGTCAAGCCGGCCCGCGGTGGTTCCAGCCTGGGCATCTCCCGGGTCGACGATGACGCGGACCTGGTCGCCGCGATCGAGGAGGCCCAGCGCTTCGACCCCAAGGTCGTCGTGGAGGAGGGCTTCGTCGGGGCCCGCGAGCTCGAGTGCGGCGTGCTGTCCGACCTCGACGGCGGCCGCCCGCAGGCGAGCGCCGTCGCCGAGATCCGCGTGCACAGCGCGTCGGGCTTCTACGACTTCGAGGCCAAGTACCTGCCCGAGGAGCAGGTCGACCTCGACGTGCCCGCCCTGGTCGACGCGGCCGTGGCCGACGAGGTCCGCGCGCTCGCCGTCCGCACGTTCGAGGCCGTGGGCTGCGAGGGCCTGGCCCGCGTCGACGTCTTCTGGACCCGCGAGGGACGTGTGGTGGTCAACGAGATCAACACTATGCCCGGCTTCACCGCGCACTCGATGTTCCCGCGGATGTGGGCCGCGAGCGGGCTCGACTACCCGGCCCTCGTCGACCGCCTCGTCGCCCTCGCCCTGGCCCGCCCCGTCGGCCTGCGCTGACGCTTCCGCGACCTCCGCGGCTCCGCCCGCCTGCTCGCGTCCCGGGACAGGCCCTGCTCCCGTACGTCTGCTCGATCTTCGTGAGTCTGCGCGCTCAGCAGAGCGCGCGGGCTGACGAAGATCGAGCAGACGGGATGGTGCGCCGCGGGCGGGACGCGCAGAGTGGTCGGGGCGTCGACTAGGAGCAGGGTCGGGTGACCGGGTCGTGCGCGGACACCGCGGCGGAGAGGTCCGCCAGCGCGCCGGACTCCGGGGCGTACGCCGTGGGCACCGACAGCTCGACGAACGCAGGGCGCCCGATCGTCGTGAAGATCGTCCCGCCCTGGGCGTCCTCGGAGTACCAGCCGACGCCGTTCACCTCGACGCAGTCGCTGTACGGCCCCAGTCCCGGAGGAGCGGGCACCCCGCAGCGCAGCACGATCGCGGGCTTGCCCCACGCGGCCGACAGCACGCCCGGCTCGACGCTCCGCCGCCCCTGGTCGAGCACCCGCTCGGGCAGCGCCGCCATCACCGCCCCGCACACCTGTGCCGTGGCTGCGTCAGGCGTGGGCTCCTCGACCGCGACCTTCCCGCACCCCGCGAGGACCAGGACGACCACGGCGACCGTCAGAGCCAGCCACCCCCGTTGCCCGCGAGGAGCGTGGTCAAGTCGCCCGGACGGCGACCTGCCGGGGGCAGGACTACGGGAGGGCCAGGCGAGGCGGAGGGCTGGGGCGCCAGACCGCGGCGCTGAACGTGGATGGGCCTGGCGGGAGCACGGGCGCGGCGCGACGTGACCTGAGCTCAGACGGCACTGCGCCCGTGCGGATGGGTGTGAAGCGCCGCGGTCTGGCGCCTCAGCCCGCAGCCGACCCACGAACAACGACCTAGACGTGCACCACCGGGCAGGTCACCGTGCGGGTGATGCCGGGAACGCTCTGGACGCGCTTGATCACCAGCGCCCCCAGCTCGTCCATGGTGGAGGCCTCGGCGCGGACGACGACGTCGTACGGACCGGTGACGTCCTCGGCGAGGGTGACGCCCGAGATGCCCCGGATCGCCGAGGTGACCTCGGTCGCCTTGCCGACGGCCGTCTGGACCAGGATGTAGGCCTGAACGACCACGGCGGTGGACCTCGCACTTCTCGCGGCCACGCGTCCGGGAGCGAGGAAGCACCGCTGCCCGGCCCGGCGGCCGACCACGTACGCTCACCGGTGTGCGTCAACCTACAGGTCGCCACGGTCGCCTGACGCACGTCGACCGTCCGTGAGCCCCGGCGGCACCGGGCCGACGACGCTGGCGCAGCTGGGCGAGTTCGCCCTCATCGCCGAGCTCGTCCGCGACCTCCCCGCCTCCGACGACGTGCTGCTCGGCCCCGGTGACGACGGGGCCGTGCTGGACGTCGGCGGCTCGGTCGTGGTGTCGACCGACGTGCTCGTCGAGGGCGTGCACTTCCGCCGCGACTGGAGCGGACCCGCTGACGTCGGGCGCAAGGCCGTGGCCGTGAACGTGGCCGACGTCGAGGCCATGGGTGCCCGCCCGCAGGGGATCGTCGTGGGCTTCTCGGCGCCGGGCGACACGGAGGTGCGCTGGGTGCTCGACCTCGCCGCGGGCCTACGGGCGGAGTGCGACGCCGCCCGCGTGAACCTCCTCGGCGGCGACACCACCCGCGGACGCGACGTCACCCTGTCGGTGACGGCCCTCGGCACCCTCGACGGCCGTGCTCCCGTGCGCCGCGACGGTGCCCGGCCGGGCGACGAGCTGGCGGTGGTCGGGCGGCTCGGCTGGGCCGCGGCCGGTCTGCTGGTCCTCAGCCGTGGGTTCCGCTCGCCGCGCGCCGTGGTCGACGTGCAGCGCGTGCCGCAGGTGCCGTACGGGCAGGGCGCGGTCGCCGCGCGGGCCGGCGCGACGTCGATGGTCGACGTGTCCGACGGCCTGCTGGCCGACCTCGGGCACGTGGCCCGGGCGTCCGGCGTCGTGATCGACGTGCGGACCGGTGCCGTCGCGATCGACGAACCCCTCCAGACCGTCGGTGCCGCGACCCGCGTGGACCCCCTGCTGCTCGTGCTGACCGGCGGCGAGGACCACGCGCTCGCCGCGACGTTCCCGCCCGGTCGGGTGCCGCCGGGATGGACCGTGATCGGTGCGGTGGGGGCCCGCCAGGACGACGGGCCGGGCGTCACCGTGGACGGCGCGCCCTTCGCCGGCGTCCCCGGCTTCGACCACTTCCGCCCCGGCGCCCGCCGCTGACGCCGGCCCCACGCGCCCCAGACCCGCCACCGACGGGCCGCGTGTGGCACCTGTGACGCGAGTGGTCTTCGCCTAGAGTGCGGGCATGGCGACCCGCGCGTCTTCCCCCGCGCGGACGACCAGCCGGTCCGGCTCGAGCTCCTCGGGCAGCACCAGCTCACGTCCGCGCGCGTCCGGAAGCAAGAGCACGTCCTCCCGACCCCGGTCCACGACGGGGCGCACCAGCTCGGCGCGCCCCGCGAACCGTCGTCCCGCCCCGCGGGGCCGTGCCCCGCAGCGGTCCACGCTCGGCACGCTGCTGCACGGGGTCGCCGTGCTGTGGAACGGTCTGGCCCACGCCGTGGGCGGCGCGGTCCGGGCGATCGGGCACGGCGCCCGCGACCTCGACCCGGCGCTGCGCCGTGACGGGGCCGGCCTGTTCGTCCTCGGCGTCGCGGTCGTCATCGCGGGCGAGTTCTGGTTCGGGCTGCCGGGCCGGTTCGGCCACGTGGTGCACGTCGGGGTCTCGACGATCATCGGCGCGCTCTCCGCGCTCGCCCCGATCCTGCTGGCCGCCATGGCCTGGCGGACGCTGCGCCACCCCGACCACAACGGTCCCGCGGGCCGTCAGGTCGTGGGCTGGGGCGCGATCCTCTTCGGCCTGCTCGGCCTGATCAACATCGCCAAGGGACTGCCGCTCACCGATCAGCCGGAACGGCTGCGCGAGGCCGGCGGCATCCTCGGCTACCTGTCGAGCTCGATCCTCGCCGACCTCGTCACCGTGTACGCGGCCGTGCCGCTGCTCGTCCTCATGCTGGCGTTCGGCGTCCTCGTCGTCGTCGGCATCCCGCTGCACGAGCTCGCCGAGCAGGTCCGGACGGCGACCGCGCGGCTCACGGCCGAGCCCGAGGCCGTCGAGGGCCGTGTCCTCGACGACGACGACCTCACCTACGGCGTCGACGAGGCGTACGAGACGCCGGTCATCGAGGAGCGCGGCGACGACGCCCCGGCGACCGGGCGGCGCAAGGGCCGCGGCCGCAAGGAGCTCGGGCCGCCGGAGCCCATCGCGCCGGTCGTCGACCTGGACGAGCTGGACGTCGACCGCAACCACCGCGGCGACCCCGACGTCGAACCCACCGAGGTCCTCAAGAAGCCGACGACCGCGGGCCTGCCCAAGGCGCACGGGTCGAGCGCGGCACCGGGCGCGGCCCCGACGGCACCCGCCGTCCCCGACGACTTCGTCATCCACGAGAGCCCCGAGCTCGAGGCCCCGATGCACAGCCCGATCCCGCAGCGCGAGGAGCAGCTGCAGCTCTCCGGCGACGTGACCTACCTGCTGCCGGACTCCGAGACCCTCAAGCCGGGCAGCGTGCACAAGTCGCGCACCGAGGCGTCCGACGCCGTGGTCGGCCGGCTGACCGAGGTGCTGCGCCAGTTCGAGATCGACGCACGGGTCACCGGCTACAGCCGCGGCCCGACCGTCACCCGCTACGAGGTAGAGCTCGGCCCGGCGGTCAAGGTCGAGAAGGTCACGGCGCTCTCGAAGAACATCGCGTACGCCGTCGCCAGCGCCGACGTGCGGATCCTCTCGCCCATCCCCGGCAAGTCGGCGATCGGCATCGAGATCCCGAACACCGACAAGGAGGTCGTCTCGCTCGGCGACGTCATCCGGTCGGCCAAGGCGCGCAGCGACCACCACCCGATGACTGTCGGTCTGGGCAAGGACGTCGAGGGCGGCTTCGTCGTCGCGAACCTGGCCAAGATGCCCCACCTGCTCGTCGCCGGCGCCACCGGCTCGGGCAAGTCGAGCTTCGTGAACTCCATGATCACCTCGATCCTCATGCGGTCGACGCCGGACGAGGTCCGGATGCTCATGGTCGACCCGAAGCGCGTGGAGCTGACGATCTACGAGGGCGTGCCGCACCTGGTCACGCCGATCATCACCAACGCCAAGAAGGCGGCCGAGGCCCTGCAGTGGGTCGTGCGCGAGATGGACATGCGCTACGACGACCTGGCGGCGTTCGGGTTCCGCCACATCGACGACTTCAACAAGGCGGTGCGGGGCGGCGGGGTCAAGCCGCTGCCCGGCTCCGAGCGTGTGCTCGAGCCCTACCCGTACCTGCTGGTCATCGTCGACGAGCTCGCCGACCTGATGATGGTCGCGCCGCGCGACGTCGAGGACTCGATCGTCCGCATCACCCAGCTCGCGCGCGCCGCGGGCATCCACCTGGTGCTGGCCACCCAGCGGCCGTCGACCGACGTGGTCACGGGGCTCATCAAGGCCAACGTGCCGAGCCGGCTGGCGTTCGCGACGTCGTCGATGACCGACTCCCGCGTCATCCTCGACCAGCCGGGCGCGGAGAAGCTCGTCGGTCAGGGTGACGGGCTGTTCCTGCCGATGGGTTCCAGCAAGGCCATCCGCATCCAGGGCGCGTGGGTCACCGAGCAGGAGGTGCGCGCGGTCGTCACGCACGTCACCGAGCAGCTCAAGCCGACCTACCGCGAGGACGTCACGGCGGCGCCGGAGGCCTCGAACAAGGTGGCCGAGGACATCGGCGACGACCTCGACCTGGTCCTGCAGGCGGTGGAGCTCGTCGTCACGCTCCAGCTGGGCTCGACCTCCATGCTGCAGCGCAAGCTGCGGGTCGGGTTCGCCAAGGCGGGGCGCCTGATGGACATCCTCGAGACCCGTGGTGTCGTGGGCCCGTCCGAGGGGTCCAAGCCGCGCGAGGTGCTGGTCAAGCCCGACGAGCTCGACGAGGTGATGGACAACCTGCGGCTCGGCTGAGGCGCGCGGGACGCAGCCCTGCCGGGCTCGGGCCCCGGGCTCCGCGAGGCGTCGTCTAGCGGACCGGTCCGACCTGGAGCAGCGCCGCGCTGGTGCTCCGGCAGCCCGTCGTCGGGAACGTCACGAAGACGGCCTCGGTCGAGCCGGGCGGGTAGACGCGGAACCCGTCGACCTTCGTCTGGTCGCAGGAGCTGCCGTAGTTCCCGGGCTGGGAGCGGCGCAGCGCCGCCTCGACGCTGCCACCGCCCTTGACGGTCTTGGTCGTCACGGAGTCGTCGGTCCGGGTGGCCGCCTGGCCGACCTGGGTGCCGTTGCCGCCGCCGACGAAGGAGACGCCCGGGAAGCCGCGCAGCGTGCAGGGCGCCGAGCCCGTGTTGGTGAACGTGAGCGTCCCGTTGACGCTGCCCGCGCCGGCCCCGCCGGGGTCGTCGGCGTACGCCACGCGCAGCGCCGACGTGGCGCACGTGCCGTCACCGGAACCACCCCCGCTCGGCGAGGTCGCCCGCGGGCTGCTCGTCGCCGGCGGCGCGTCCGGGCTGGACGCGGCCGCGCTCGGCGTCGCGGTCGTCGTCACCGTGACTGTGGGTGCGGCGCCGGCGCCGCCCTGGTCGCTGCCCGTGCCGCAGGCGCCGGCGGTGAGGAGCACGGCCCCCGCAACGAGCGCCAGCGGGACGGCGGCGGACGTGGGCGGGCGGCGGGTCATGCGTGCTCCTGAGCGTAGGCGACCGACGAGATGTCAGTGAAGCCCATCCGGCTGAGCGCGCGCTCGCGCAGCGCCGCGTGTCGCGCCCGGCTGGCCGCGCGGCGAGCCGCGGTGGCCGGAGCCGCCATACTGGGGAGGTCATGGCATCCCCCCTCGCGACCACGTCCGCCCCGCTCACCGCGGTCCACCTCGTCACCCTCGGGTGCGCGCGCAACGAGGTCGACTCCGAGGAGCTCGCCGCCCGGCTGGAGGACGGCGGGTTCCGCCTGGTCGACGACCCCGAGGACGCCGACGCGGTCATGGTGAACACCTGCGGCTTCGTCGAGGCGGCCAAGAAGGACTCGGTCGACACGCTGCTGCAGGCCGCCGACCTCAAGGGGTCCGGCAGGACGCAGGCGGTCGTGGCCGTCGGCTGCCTCGCGGAGCGGTACGGCTCCGAGCTGGCCGAGGCGCTGCCGGAGGCCGACGCGGTGCTCGGCTTCGACGACTACGCCGACGTCGCCGGCCGGCTGCAGCACATCCTCGCGGGCGGTCGGCACGAGACCCACGTGCCGCGCGACCGGCGCACGCTGCTGCCCCTGGCGCCCGCCGCCCGGCGCGCGGCGGCTCGCACCACCGCCATCCCCGGCGTCCCCAGCACGCCCGTGCCGGCGGTGCCGGCCAGCCCGCCCCTCCCGCTGCCCGACGGGGTCGCCCCGGCCAGCGGGCCCCGCGCCTTCCGGCGCCGGCTGAACGGCAGCCCGTACGCCCCGCTCAAGATCGCCTCCGGCTGCGACCGGCGCTGCGCCTTCTGCGCGATCCCGGCGTTCCGCGGCGCGTACGTCTCGCGCCCGCCGGCCGACGTCGTCGCCGAGGCGCGCTGGCTGGTCGAGCAGGGCGTGCGCGAGGTGATGCTCGTGTCCGAGAACACCTCCTCCTACGGCAAGGACCTCGGCGACATCCGCCTGCTGGAGTCGCTGCTGACCGACCTCGGCGCCGTGGACGGGCTGGAGCGGGTCCGGGTGTCCTACCTCCAGCCCGCCGAGATGCGGCCCGGCCTCGTCGAGGTGATGACCTCGCTGCCGCACGTGGCGCCGTACTTCGACCTGTCGTTCCAGCACGCCTCGCCGACGGTGCTGCGGCGGATGCGCCGCTTCGGCGACCCGGACGCGTTCCTGGGCCTGGTCGAGAGCATCCGCGCCGCGGCCCCGACGGCCGGCATCCGCAGCAACGTCATCTGCGGCTTCCCCGGTGAGACCGACGCCGACGTGGCGGTGCTCCAGGACTTCCTGGTCGCCGCGCGGCTCGACGTCGTCGGCGTGTTCGGCTACTCCGACGAGGACGGCACCGAGGCGGCCCGGCTCGAGGGGCAGATCGACCCCGACCAGGTCGAGGCCCGGCGTTCGGCCGTGTCCGACCTGGTCGAGGAGCTCGTGGCCCAGCGCGCCGAGGAGCGCGTGGGGGAGCGGGTCCGGGTGCTGGTCGAGGAGGTCGGCGGCGAGGACGGCGACGAGACCGTCGGCCGGGCGGCGCACCAGGGGCCGGAGGTCGACGGTTCGACGACGCTGCCGCTGGGGCATGCTGGAGCCGTGGGCGAGTTCGTGGACGCGCTGGTGGTCGCCAGCGACGGGGTGGACCTGGTCGCCCGCCCGGTCGCATGAGCGCGACGGCCGGCACCCCGACCGCGCCGCGCAAGGTCAGCTCCTGGAACGTCCCCAACGCGCTGACCGTCCTGCGGCTGGTCATGGTGCCCGTGTTCGCCTGGGCGCTGCTGGCGCACCCGGAGTCGGTCGGGTGGCGCGTCGCCTCGACGGTGATCTTCGTGGTCGCCATCCTCACCGACGCCCTCGACGGCAAGCTGGCCCGCAAGTACGACCTCGTCACCAGCTTCGGCAAGCTGGCCGACCCGATCGCCGACAAGGCGCTCACCGGGATGGCCTTCATCGGGCTGTCCGTCCTCGGCGAGCTGCCGTGGTGGATCACGATCGTGATCCTGGTGCGCGAGTGGGGGATCACCGTGCTGCGGTTCGTGGTGATCCGCTACGGCGTCATCGCCGCCGACCGGGGCGGCAAGCTCAAGACGCTGCTGCAGGCGGTCGCCCTGACCCTGTTCCTGCTGCCCCTGACGATGGTCGCCGGCCTGGGCTGGCTCCACGTCGTCGGCTGGGTGGTCATGGTCGCCGCCCTGGTCCTCACGGTCCTGACCGGCGCCAACTACGTCCGCTCCGCCCTGCGTCTGCGCCGTTCGGCCCGGCCGGCGGCGTGAGCGCGGCCCAGGTCCTCCAGACCCTGCGGGGCCGGGGCCTCACGCTGGCGACGGCGGAGTCGCTCACCGGCGGCCTGGTGGGCGCCGGCCTGACCGCCGTCGCGGGTTCCTCCGACGTCTACCGCGGGGGCGTCGTCTGCTACGCCACCGACCTCAAGGCCACGCTTGCCCGCGTGCCCGAGGCCCTGCTCGCCGAGCACGGCCCGGTGGCCCCCGAGACGGCGGCGGCCCTGGCCCGTGGCGTCGCCGGGGCCTGCGGGGCGGACGTCGGCCTGGCGACGACCGGCGTGGCCGGACCGAGCCCGCAGGACGGCCACCCGGTCGGCGAGGTCTACGTCGCCGTCGCGCTGCCCGGTGCCGAGCCTGAGGTCCGCCGGCTGCACCTGTCCGGCTCGCGCGACGCGATCCGCGCGCAGACCGTGGACGCCGTGCTCGCCCTCGCGCTGGACGCGCTGGCGGCCTCGTCGTCCGCCCTGGGCTGACGCGGACCGCGTCCGTCCGCGGTTGAGCGTGGTGCGCTCTGGCGCTGACCACCCGGTGGGTACAGTTTCTCCATGTCCTCTCCGACGCCGATCAAGCAGGTGCTGGTCCGTGAGCTGATCGGGGAGTCGCTGCGCGAGGCGCGCATCGACCAGGGACGCACGCTGCGCGAGGTCTCCAAGGCCGCCCGGGTCAGCCTGGGCTACCTGTCCGAGGTCGAGCGGGGCCAGAAGGAGGCGTCGAGCGAGCTGCTCGCCTCCATCTGCGCGGCCCTCGACCTGCCGCTCTCGGTCGTCCTCAACCTGACGAGCGAGAAGATGGCGGCCGTCGAGAGCCTCGACAGCCGCGTCACCGCCCTGCCGCGCGTCCGCGCGATGGCCGCCGCGGCCTGATCCCCGTGTGACGCCCGGGCCCGAGCCCCGGGCCGACGGGCGCCGTCCTGCCGGGCCCGAGGGCCCAGCCGGACCTCACACCGAGGGACGCAGCCGGAGCCCCTGCGGGGTCATCCGGAACCCGGCCTCCTGCAGCGCGGTGCTCACGCCCGCCGAACCGAAGACGTGCCCGCCGTCGGCCCGCTCGACGGTCAGCTTGCCCAGGTGGCCCTGCTGGACCGCCGTGGCCAGCGCCACCGCGGCCGGCCGCAGCCGCTGCTCGTCCTCGGTGAAGGACAGCAGGGTCTTGCCGCCCCGCTCGACGTAGAAGACCAGGGCGCCGTCGACGAGGACGACCAGCGCTCCCGCCTTGCGCCCGGGCCGGTGCCCCTCCCGCTCGGGCCAGGGCAGCCCGGCGCCGTACGCGTTGGCCGGGTCGCACGCCGCCAGGACCAGGGCGGTCGGCACGTCCGGCTCGCCCTGCTGCCCGCGCAGCCGGTCCACGGCGCCGCTGAGGGCGAACTGCGCGGCGCCCAGGCCCTCGACGAAGTAGCCGCGCCGGCACTGGCCGGTCTCCTCCATCGTGGCCATCGCGCGGTAGGCCGCGCCGAAGCCGCCGTCGACGTCCTCGGTCAGCACCGTCCCGCGCGTGACGACGCCGTAGCGGTCGAGCAGGCCGAAGACGTGACCCGCCAGCTCTTCGGCGGGCGTCCCCGGCGAACGTTCGACGAGGGACCACCGGCCCGCCGTGGCGGGGGAGCTGATCCGGGGCGTCCGGGTCGGGCGCCGCAGCCCCTGGCCGCTGAGCCGCGCCCGGTGGGTGCGGACCGTCGGACGTGACGACTTGCGGTGCGCACCGCCGCCGCCCACGAGCGCCCGTACGGGGTTGAACGTGTCGGAGGTGACCAGCCCCGCCCACGCGAGGTCCCACAGGGCCGCGACGTACTCCTCGCGGTCGGTCACGCCGACGGGCAGGATCGCGTCGAAGAACCGCGCCCCTCCCGCGTCCAGCGCGGCCAGCAGCTCCTGGCCGCGGTAGTGCGACGGTTCCGCGCCGGCCCGGGGCGGCTCGCTGCCGGACACGACGAAGCGCACCCACCCGTCGTTGTCGCCGATCGCCCCGTCGCCCACCCAGCCGATCTCGCCGGCCGTCATCAGCTCGTCGAGCATCGCCGGGCGGTAGTCGGCGACCCGCGCCGGCAGGATCAGCGTCTCCACGGCGCTGGCGGGCACGGCGCAGCCGTCGAGCTGCTCGAGCACGGCCAGGACGGCGTCGGTGCCGCGGGTGCCCGAACCGACGCCCTGCCAGTCGGTGAGGAAGCGGCTGTACGCCACCTGCTCCACCGGCTCGACCTCGCGGCGCAGCGCCGCCAGCGTCCGGCGCTTGACGAGCGCCAGGACCTTGCCGTGGCAGTACTGGCGGCGGTCCGCCTCGGCGTCGCCGAGCTCGACGAACGACCCGGCGACCACGGTGCCCGCCGCGACCAGGCTGTCGCAGGCCGCCTCGACGACCGCCCGGCCGAGCCCGTAGCGCGTGGCGACGGTCGCGGCGAGGAAGGGTCCGTGGGTGCGGGCCCAGCGCAGGACGAGGTCTTCGATGGGGTGCGCCGACGGTTCCGTGAAGCTCGCGGCCACGCCGGGCGGGACGGGCACGCCGAGCCCGTCGCGCAGCCGCGGGACGTCCTCGGCGACGGCGACCATCGGCTGGCCGGCGATGCGCACCTCGACCAGGCGGCGGTCCAGGAGGAGGGTCTCCACGGCCGGCCCGGGGTCGAAGCCCTCGGCCGAGCGCAGCCGCAGCTCGGGACGTGTGAACGGTCCGGCCGTGCGGACGAGGTCGTAGAGCCGCTCGGCGTCGGTCGCCTGCCGTTCGGCGCTGAGACCCTGGAGGTCGGCCTCGGTGCTGGCGATGACGTCGCCGTCGAGCAGCTGCTTGAGGCCGTCCTTGCCGAGCAGCTCGGCGAGCAGGGTGGCGTCGAGCGAGAGCGCGGCCGCCTTCTTCTCCGCGAGCGGGACGTCCCCCTCGTAGACGAAGGCGCCGACGTAGCCGAAGAGCAGCGAGCGGGCGAAGGGCGACGCCTCCGAGGTCTCCACCTCGATGACCCGGACGGCGCGCGAGGCCATCTGGCGCTGCACGTCGAGCAGCCCGTCGAGGTCGAAGACGTCGGTCAGGCACTCGCGCATCGTCTCCAGGACGATGGGGAACTCCGGGTACTGCGCCGCGACGCTCAGCAGCTGGGCCGACCGCATCCGCTGCTGCCACAGCGGCGAGCGCGACTTGGGGTCGCGGCGGGGCAGCAGCAGGGCCCGGGCGGCGCACTCGCGGAACCGCGAGGCGAACAGCGCGGAGCCGCCGACCTCGTCGGTCACGACGCTCTCGATCGTCTCGGGGTCGAGCACGATGAGGTCCGCTCCGGGCGGAGCCGACTCGGTGTCGGGGACGCGCAGCACCATGCCGTCGTTGGTGGCGGTCGCCTGGACCTCGAGGCCGTAGCGCTCGCGGGCCGCGCGCTCGACGGCGAGGGCCCACGGCGTGAGGACGCCGGTGCCCAGCGCGGAGTGCACGCAGACGCGCCAGTCGCCCAGCTCGTCACGGAAGCGTTCGAACACGATGGTGGAGTCGGTCGGCAGCGAGCCGGTCGCGGCCTGCTGCTCGCGCAGGTAGGTGAGCAGGTTGCCGGCGGCGAAGTCGTCGAGCCCCGCCTCGGCCAGCCGCGCCTCCGCCTGCTCCGGCGCCAGGCTCCCGACCTCGCGGACGAACGACCCGAAGGCCCGGCCGAGCTCCAGGGGGCGCCCGGGGGCGTCGCCCTTCCAGAAGGGCAGCCGCCCGGGCACGCCCGGGGCGGGGGAGACCAGGACCTGGTCGTGGGTGATGGCCTCGACCCGCCAGCTGGTCGTGCCGAGGGTGAAGACGTCGCTGACGCGGGTCTCGTAGACCATCTCCTCGTCGAGCTCGCCCACCCGGCGGCCGGCCTCGTGGCGCCCGGAGGCGTTGCCCTCGCCGACGAGGAACACGCCGAACATGCCGCGGTCGGGGATGGTGCCGCCCGAGGTGACGGCGAGCCGCTGCGCCCCGGGGCGGGAGGTGAGCACACCGGTGTCGCGCTGCCAGACGATGCGGGGCCGCAGCTCGGCGAAGTCCTCCGACGGGTAGCGCCCGCTGAGCATGTCGAGGACGGACTCGTACGCGCTCCACGGCAGGTCGCGGAACACCCCGGCGCGCCGCACGAGCGCGTACAGCTCGTCGACCTTGGTCTCCTCCATCGCGACGGACGCCACGACCTGCTGGGCCAGGACGTCGAGCGGGTTGCGCAGCTCCGCGACCTCCTCGATCGCCCCGGCGCGCATGCGCTCGACGACGACCGCCGACTCGATCAGGTCGCCGCGGTGGTTGGGGAAGAAGACGCCGCGCGAGACCGCGCCGACCTGGTGGCCGGCGCGGCCGACGCGCTGCAGGCCGCTCGCCACCGAGGGCGGCGCCTCGACCTGGACGACGACGTCCACGGCGCCCATGTCGATGCCCAGCTCGAGGGAGGACGTCGCGACCACGCACGGCAGCTGACCCGACTTGAGGTCGGCCTCGATCTGGGCACGCTGCTCCTTGCTCACCGAGCCGTGGTGCGCGCGGGCGACGACGGGCGACCAGGTGCCGTCGTGACCGCTCGACGCGCCCGACTGCGCCATCACCTGCGCCGGCGGCCGCGTCGGGCGGGGCGGGGCGGCCAGGGACGGCGCCCCGACGTCCGCGAGCCGGTCCTCGGCGTCCTCGGAGTCATCGGCGTCGTCGGCGTCGGTGTCGTGGGGGTCGACGTCGTCAGCGTCAGCGTCAGCGTCCACCTCCGCCTGGGCGGCGGCGTCTGCCTCGGCCGTCGCCTGCAGGCGTTCGGCGTGCAGCTCGTTGAGGTGGGAGGTGAGGCGCTCCGCCAGCCGACGCGAGTTGGCGAAGACGATGGTCGAGCGGTGCTGCTCGATGACGTCCAGGATCCGGTTCTCCACGTGGGGCCAGATCGACGGCGCCCGGGCCGGCTGCTCGGAGTCGAGGGTGACCGCTCCCGGCGCGGAGGACGCCCCGAGGTCGCTCATGTCCTCGACCGGCACGACGATGTCGAGGTCCCAGCGCTTCTCCGCCGGCGGCGCGACGACGTCGACGTCGTAGGGACCACCCAGGTACGCGGCGACCCGGGAGGCCGGCCGGACCGTCGCCGACAGGCCGATCCGCTGCAGCGGCCGCCCGGACCCGGACTCCTGCACGAGGGCCTCGAGGCGCTCGATGGAGACGGCGAGGTGCGCGCCGCGCTTGCTGCCGGCCAGCGCGTGGACCTCGTCGACGATGACGGTGCGGACCGAGCGCAGCACCTCGCGCGCCGACGAGGTCAGCATGAGGAACAGCGACTCGGGTGTCGTGATGAGGATGTCCGGCGGGCGGCTGGCGATGGCGCGCCGCTCGGCCGGGCTGGTGTCGCCGGAGCGCACGCCGACGGTCACGCTGGGCGGGGTCTGACCGAGCCGCAGCGCGGTCTGGGTGATCCCGGTCAGGGGTGCCCTCAGGTTGCGCTCCACGTCGACCGCGAGCGCCTTGAGCGGGGAGACGTAGAGGACGCGGCACCGCTCCTTGGGTGCCGGCACCGGCTCCCGCGTCAGCTCGTCCAGCGCCCACAGGAAGGCCGCGAGCGTCTTGCCCGAGCCGGTCGGGGCGACGACGAGGGCGTTGCGGCCGGCGGCGATGCTGTCCCACGCGCCCCGCTGCGCCCCGGTGGGCTCCGCGAACACCTCCCGGAACCACGTCGCCGTCGCCGGCGTGAAGCCGTCCAGCGGGTGGGCGGGCGCGGCGGTCGTGGTCACGTCGTCCATCTTGCCCGCGTGGTCCGACAGTTGTGCCCGCAGCGGACGGTGACCGGGTCCACGGGCCGTGGGTCGCGGGGCGCGCGGGGGCTACGGTGGCGTGCCGGGCGCACCGCGCGCCCGGACGAGCGGCGGGGTGGTGGGCGTGAAGGAGACCGAGCTCTGGGCGCGACTGCAGCAGCACCTCGGCGCGGGCTACTACCGCGTGTGGGCCGCCGAGCAGAGCCTGGGCGACCTCGGCGGACGGACGGTCGTCGAGGCCCTCGCCGCCGGCGTGGCGAGCAAGGACATCTGGCGCGCCGCCTGGGCCGCCCTCGAGCTGCCGGCCCGCGAGCGCTGAGCCGGGGCGGCGGGCCACCCGCGGGCGCTCAGCCGCGCCAGGCGGGGTCCCGGCCCGTCCGGCCCAGCGCCCGCGCGAGGCCGTCGGCGTCGGGGCCGACGTGGACCTCCGGCCCGTACGCCCCCATCCGGCGGCCGAGCTCTGCCGTCTGCGCCGCCGCGTCGTCCAGCGCGTCCGCGACACCGGGGTCGAGCCGGACGTCGCGACCGGCCGAGCGGGCGACGTCCCAGCCGTGGGTGGCCACCTCGATCAGGGCCATCTGACCCAGCATCGGGCGCGGCATGGCGTTGCCGCCCACCTGCGCCTCGCCCTCCCACGCCTCGGGCCGGCCCCAGCCCTCGGCGATGCGGGCGAGGTTCTCGCGCAGCCGTCCCACCCAGTCGCCCTCGGTCGCGTGGTCGCCGCCGCCCCACGGGTCCTCGGGGTCCAGCGGCTCGCCGACGCCGAGCCTCGCCATCGCACCGCTCGTGCCGACGAAGTGCTCGACGAGCGCCCGCAGCGCGAAGTCGGCGCACGGCGTGCGCGCGTCCAGGTCGGTGGCGGGCAGGTCGGCGAGCGCGGCGTCGACCGCGTCGCAGGCGCCGACGACGGCGTCGGGCAGGCTGGTGCTCATCGCCCCATCGTGGACCAGGGCGACCCGCGCGACCAGTGCCGCGGCCGCTCTGACGTCCCCTGCGTCCGTCCCGGGGCGGGAGGCGTGCCGTCGCCGGCCCTGTCCGGAGCCCGCTCGCAGAAGGCTCGCCGGACGTGGCGTGTCGCCTAGCCTGTCGAACACGTGTTCGGTAAGTTGTCCACCGTTCGGCGCCGCGACCGGAGTTCTCCACAGGTCGGGTGCCGAGGGCGGCCGGTTGTCAGTGCCCGTCCCTACAGTCCCTGACAACGACCACAGCAGTCACGCCGCGAGGCGACGACACGAGGCCCCACGGGCGAAGGAAGAGGACCACGATGGCCGCAGGTGACCGCGACAAGGCACTCGAGTCAGCACTCGCGCAGATCGACAAGCAGTACGGCAAGGGTTCGGTGATGCGCCTCGGGGACGAGGTGCGCGCCCCGATCGAGGTGATCCCCACGGGCTCGATCGCGCTCGACGTCGCGCTCGGCATCGGCGGGCTGCCCCGCGGACGCGTGATCGAGATCTACGGCCCCGAGTCCAGCGGAAAGACGACGGTCGCGCTGCACGCGATCGCCAACGCGCAGGCGGCGGGCGGCATCTGCGCCTTCATCGACGCCGAGCACGCGCTCGACCCCGACTACGCCGCCCGGCTCGGCGTCGACACCGACTCGCTGCTCGTGAGCCAGCCGGACAACGGCGAGCAGGCCCTCGAGATCGCCGACATGCTGGTGCGGTCCGGTGCGCTGGCGCTCATCGTCATCGACTCGGTCGCCGCGCTGACCCCGCGCGCGGAGATCGAGGGCGAGATGGGCGACAGCCATGTCGGCCTCCAGGCCCGGCTGATGAGCCAGGCGCTGCGCAAGATGACCGGTGCGCTCAGCGGCGCCGGCACGACGGCCATCTTCATCAACCAGCTGCGCGAGAAGATCGGCGTCATGTTCGGCTCGCCCGAGACCACCACGGGTGGTCGCGCGCTGAAGTTCTACTCCTCGATCCGCCTTGACGTCCGCCGCATCGAGACGCTCAAGGACGGCCAGGAGATGGTCGGCAACCGCACCCGGGTCAAGGTCGTCAAGAACAAGGTGGCCCCGCCCTTCAAGCAGGCCGAGTTCGACATCCTGTACGGCCGTGGCATCAGCCGCGAGGGCAGCCTGATCGACCTGGGCGTCGACTGCGGCATCGTCCGCAAGGCCGGCGCGTGGTTCACCTACGAGGCCGACCAGCTGGGGCAGGGCAAGGAGAACGCCCGCACCTACCTCAAGACCAACCCCGACCTCGCCGACGAGCTCGAGAAGAAGATCAAGGAGAAGATGGGGATCGGCCCGCGGGTCGACGCCCCGGCCGGGGTCGACCCGGTGACCGGCGAGGTCGACTTCTAGGTCGCCGGCGGCGGACGGATGCGCCCGCCGCGTCCGGCTTCCGGTCTGACCGAGGGTGGTCGGGACGCTCCCCTGGCGGGAAAGGTTCCGGCTGCTCGCGGCTGACCCGTCGGGTGCGGCGACCGCGAGCGGTCGCGGCCCCAGCACAACTGGGGTCGGGGTCGCGCGTGCGGAGTCACTGGTTCATTGGCCGGGAGGCTCGCCGACCTCGGGAACCGCCCACCCGACCTCGACGCGCGACGCGTGACGGGTGGGGACCTTGGCGGTCACGGCCACGGGCGGCGGCGAGACCAGCGACGAGTCCCACAGCAGGAGGAGGCGCGGCGTGGACGCGACCGAGCGGCGCGAGGGCGCTGACGGCGACGCACCGGCTGAGGCGGCCGCAACTGAGTCGACCGGACCGGCCGACCAGGTCGACGTGGCCCGCGCCTGGCTGAGGGGTCACGGCGTCGAGGCTCCGGAGGTCGAGACGGTCCTTCCTACGGCTGGACGGCGCTCGACGGTCGCGGCTGGTCGGCGACGGTCCAGGTCTCGAGGAGAGGTCGAGAGTTCGACCGAGCCTGAGGTCGAGGTCGAGGGTGAGCCCGTCAGAGTCTCAGCGGCCGGGTCTTTCGCGGATCTCGGGGTCGGCGACGACGTCGAGCAGGACGACGACGGAGACCGCGGCGAGCGTCGGGGTGGCCGAGGGCGTCGTGGTCGGCGCGAGGGGTCGCGACGGTCGGGTGTCGCGAGCGGGGGGAGCCCTGGCCCCGGCCGTGGGTCGGCACCGGCCGGCCTCGACCCGGACGCCGACCCCGAGGAGGTCGCCCGGACGATCGTGCTGCGCAAGCTGGCGGCGTCGGCGCGGACGAGGACCGAGCTGGCGCGTGCGCTGACGAGCCGGGAGGTGCCGGAGGAGGCGGCGAGCGCCGTCCTCGACCGCATGACGGAGGTCGGCCTGGTCGACGACGTCGCGTTCTCGCGCGACTGGGTGGCCTCGCGGCAGCAGCGTCGGCACCTGAGCCGTACGGCGCTGCGGCGCGAGCTGCAGACCAAGGGGGTCGACCGCGACGTGATCGAGGAGGCGCTGGAGGCCGTCGACGGGGGAGACGAGCACCGGGCGGCCCTCGACCTCGCGCAACGGAAGGCCCGCACGATGGCCGGCCTGGAGCGCGAGGTGGCCTACCGCCGCCTGGGCGGCGCGCTGGCGCGACGCGGGTTCTCCGGCTCGGTCACGGCGCAGGTGCTGGGCGAGGTCCTCGACGGGTGGTCGACGGACTGACGCTCGGCGGATCGAGGGCGGCCGAGGGAGCGCAGCGGATCGAGGGTGGACGGACCGGCACGGCGAACCGCGGGCCGCGGCCCGCAGGCGGGGCCTGCGCGTCCACCTGTCGGACCCGCGGGCGACCCGTCAGGGTGTTCGGACGCTCGGTGCTTGACCGGTTCGGGGCCCAGACCTAACCTGCCAAGACGAGGTGTTCTGCAACGCTTGCTCGATATTTTTGTGTGTGGCCGCGGGTTCCGGGAAGGAACCTGTCGGAGTGACGATGTCCCGCTGCGGCGGACTGCGATAGGTGACGGCACCGTGGTGCCCGCCCGGGAGAGGTGCTCCCAGGGTGAGGTGGCGCGGTGGGCGCTGGTGAATCCCTCGGTGGTGCGCGTACGCGCGTGAGGAGGGAGTCACCATGACGGGTGGAGCGTTCCAAGCCCTCGTCCTCGTCCTGCTGCTGGTCGTCGTGATCGTGGTGGTGGTCGTCGCGGCCGCCCTGCTGCGACGTCCGAGGACCCCGACGCCGGCTCCGCACGCGGAGGCCGATGAGACCCGCAGCGCCCTGGTGCGCGAGAGCGAGGAGGCGGCGGCCGAGGCGCGACGCGTTCAGGAGGAGGAGGCCGCGGCCCGGTCGACGGCTGCTGCGGAGGCGGACGCGGAACGGTCGCGGGTCGTGGCGCAGGAGTCGGAGCGCGCCGCCGAGCTGATGGCCTCCGTCACCCAGGCCCGTGCCGCGTTCGAGGAGCAGATGCAGGCGCGGCGCGAGGAGCTGCGTGCCCAGCGCTCCGACGTCGAGCGCCGCGAGCACCGGCTCACCGAGCGCGAGGAGCGGCTGGACGTCGAGCTGCGCACGCTGAACGACCAGCTGGGTGCGGTGGACCGCACCAAGGCCGAGCTGGCCGACCGGCGCACCCGGCTCGAGGAGGCCGAGGCCGAGCGGCTGGCGGCCCTCGAGCGCGTCGCGGGCCTGACCACGGAGCAGGCGAAGGCCGAGCTCGTGGCGGGCGTCGAGCACGACGCGAAGCGGCAGGCGGTGCTGGTCGCGCGCGAGATCGAGCGCAAGGCGCTGCGCGAGGCCGACGAGCGGGCCCGCAACATCGTCGTGGGAGCCATCCAGCGGGTGGCCTCGGACCAGACCTCGGAGTCGGTGGTGTCGGCGGTGCACCTGCCGGGCGACGAGATGAAGGGCCGCATCATCGGTCGCGAGGGCCGCAACATCCGCGCCTTCGAGCAGGTGACCGGGGTCAACGTCATGATCGACGACACCCCGGAGTCCGTCCTGCTCTCCTGCTTCGACCCGGTCCGGCGCGAGACCGCCCGGCTCACCCTCAGCGAGCTGGTCAAGGACGGCCGGATCCACCCGGCGCGCATCGAGGAGGTCCACGAGCGCAGCCGCAGCCAGATCGAGGCGCTGTGCCTCCAGGCCGCCGAGGACGCGATGGCCGAGGTGGGCATCACCGACCTCCATCCCGCGCTCGTGCCGATCCTGGGCACGCTGCGCTACCGCACCTCCTACGGGCAGAACGTCCTCAAGCACCTCGTCGAGAGCGCCCACATCGCGGGGCTCATGGCCGGCGAGCTGGGCCTCGACGTCGCGCAGTGCAAGCGCTCGGCCTTCCTGCACGACATCGGCAAGGCGCTGACCCACGAGGTCGAGGGGTCGCACGCGCTCGTCGGGGCCGACCTGGCCCGCCGCTACGGCGAGAACCCGGACGTGGTCCACGCCATCGAGGCCCACCACAACGAGGTCGAGGTCCGCACGGTCGAGGCCGTCCTCACCCAGGCCGCCGACGCCATCAGCGGCGGGCGTCCGGGGGCGCGGCGCGAGACGCTCGAGGCGTACGTGCAGCGCCTGGAAAAGCTCGAGCAGATCGCCGGCGTCCACGAGGGCGTGGAGAAGGTCTTCGCCATGCAGGCCGGTCGCGAGATCCGGGTGATGGTCGCGCCCGAGGAGATCGACGACATCGCGGCGCAGGTCCTGGCCCGCGACATCGCCAAGCAGATCGAGGAGGACCTCACCTACCCCGGTCAGATCAAGGTCGTGGTCGTCCGCGAGTCGCGGGCGACCGAGACCGCCCGCTGAGCCCGGCTCCGTCGGCGCCGGTCAGCGCCGGTCAGCGCTCGGGGGCGCCGTCCGCGACCAGCGCGGTCGGCCCGGGGGCGGCGACCTCCACACCGGCCGACGCGCCCGGGACGGAGCCCGCGCCGCGTCGCGACTGCTGCAGGCGGCGTTCGACGAGGCGTGCGGCCAGGCTCAGCGCGTAGTTGATGGCGACGAACATCGCGGCCACGACGATCAGGGTCGGGATGAGGTTGCCGTAGGCCGACGACAGGGTCGTGCCGGAGCGCAGCAGGTCGGTGAAGCTGATGATGTAGCCGAGCGCGGTGTCCTTGAGGATGACGACGAGCTGGCTGATCAGCGACGGCAGCATGGCGGTCACCGCCTGAGGCAGCAGGACCGTGACGAGCGTCTGGCGCGGCGTGAGCCCGATGGCGAGCCCCGCCTCGCGCTGGCCCCGGGGCAGTGCGAAGACCCCGGAACGGATCAGCTCCGCGATGACGGCCGAGTTGTAGAGCGTCAGGCCGCCGACCACCCCGACGAACGTCGAGGTGTCGCCGAGCACGCCGAGCACGAAGATGCAGAAGTAGTAGACGAACAGCATCATCACGAGGACCGGCACCGAGCGCAGGAACTCGACGAGCGCCCCGCACACGCCCCGGACGACGCGCGCCTGGGACAGCCGGCCGAGACCGAGCAGGACGCCCAGCACGCCGGACAGGACGACGGCCACCCCGGCGGCCTTCAGGGTCGCCGCGAGGCCGGGCAGGAGGTACGCGGTCCAGGTCTCGCCGTCGAGGAACGGCGCCCACTTCTCCGCGGTCAGCTGGTTGTTCTCCGGGTTGGCCAGGCCGCGGACGACGAGCACCAGCAGGCCCGCGATGACGAGGGCGCCGACGACGCCCAGCAGTCGGTGCCGTGCGCGGGCCCGGGGCCCGGCGGCGTCGAAGAGGACGGTCGGCGCGCTCACCGCTGCACCACCAGCCGGCGCGACAGCGCGGTGAAGAGCAGCCCGGTCGGCAGGGTGAGCAGCACGAAGCAGGCGGCGACGAGCAGGAAGATCGCGTAGAGCAGCGACGGGTTGAACTCGATCATCCCGCGCATCAGGTAGGCGAGCTCGGCCACGCCGATGGTGGCGACGACCGTCGTGTTCTTGGTGAGCGCGATCAGCGTGTTGCCGAGCGGCGCGACGGCCCCGCGGAACGCCTGCGGCAGGATCACCTCGCGCAGCGACGCCCCGAAGCCCAGCCCGATCGCCCGCGCCGCCTCGGCCTGGCCCTGCGGAACGGTGTTGATGCCGCTGCGCAGCGCCTCGGCGACGAACGACGCGTGGTAGACCGACAGGGCCACGACGCCGTAGCGGAAGTTGTTGTCGATCACCTCGGTGGGGGAGCCGGCGGACGCGAGGCTCAGGTTGAGCGTGTTCAGCAGGCCGAAGGCGCAGAAGAAGACGATCAGCGTGAGCGGCGTGTTGCGGACCAGGGTCACGTAGGCCGTCCCGAACCCGCGCAGCACGCCGACCGGGGAGACCCGGCAGACGGCGACGACGGTGCCGAGGACGAGCGCCCCGATCGCGGACAGCACGGTCAGCTTGACCGTCATCCAGAACGCCGCCGGGACGTCGTAGTTCTGGAGCAGGGTCGTGATCGCGTCCATCGCACCTCCGGGTCGGGCGGACGTGGCCCGGCGGGCGTCGCGCGACGCCCGCCGGACGCTGGGTCAGGAGTGGTTCAGGGGCAGCGGGTCACGAGCACGGCTCGGGCTTCGGCGGGTTGGTGCTCGTGTCCGGCTTGAAGTCCGCCGCGCCGACGGTGTCGTCGAGGGCCTTCTGCCAGGAACCGTCGTCGACCATCTTGGTGATGGCGGCGTTGACCTTCTCGCACGTCGCGGTGTCGCCCTTGGCGAGCCCGACGCCGTACTTCTCGGTCGAGAACGTCTGGCCGACGACCTTGAGCTTGCCCTGGTACTGCGGCTGCGCGGCAAAGCCCGCGAGGATGACGTCGTCGGTGGTGACCGCGTCGATCCGGCCGCTGTTGAGGGCCTCGACGCACTTGGAGTACGTGTCGTACTCCTGCAGCTGCACCGAGCTCGCGAACTGGTCCTTGACCTTCTTGGCCGAGGTGGAGCCGGTGACCGAGCACAGCTTCTTGCCGTTCAGCGAGTCCGGGCCCGTGATCGCGGTGTCGTCGGCCTTGACCAGCAGGTCCTGGCCGGCGACGAAGTACGGGCCGCCGAACGAGACCTTCTGCTTGCGGTCGTCGGTGATCGAGTACGTCGCGAAGATCATCTTGACCTGCCCGCTCTGCAGCAGCGTCTCGCGCTGGGCCGACGGCGCCTCCTTGAAGGTGACGTCGGTGTAGCCGAGCTCCTTGGCCACGTACCTGGCGACCTCGACGTCGAAGCCCTTGAAGTCGCTGCCGACCTGCTGGCCGAGGCCCGGCTGGTCGAACTTGATGCCGATCGTCACCGGCCCGCCGGAGCCCGCGTCGCCGCCGGCGCCGCCCTCCGGGACGGCGTTCTCGGCCCGGGCGCACGCGCCCATCGCCAGCGCCAGCCCTGTCGCCGCGGCGACGCCGAGGATCTTCTGGGTGGGTGTCATCATCTGCCTCCGCTTGTTCCGGGAGCCGACGGTCCGCCGGCCCCGCTGTCGTCGGTCCTGCCGCGCCGGTGGCGCGCTGGTGGGAGCCGCCACGGGACGCCCCGAGTCGCTCAGTGGGTGAGGATCTTGCTCAGGAAGTCCTGCGCCCGCGCCGTGCGCGGGGCGGTGAAGAACGACTCGGGGTCGCCCTCCTCGACGACCTTGCCGTCGGCCATGAAGACGACCCGGTTCGCCGCCCGGCGGGCGAAGCCCATCTCGTGGGTGACGACGACCATCGTCATGCCGGCGCGGGCGAGGGAGACCATCACGTCGAGCACCTCGGTGACCATCTCCGGGTCGAGGGCCGAGGTCGGCTCGTCGAACAGGATGATCTTCGGCTCCATCGCCAGCGCCCGCGCGATGGCGACCCGCTGCTGCTGCCCGCCCGAGAGCTGGGCGGGGTACTTGTCGGCCTGCGACTCGACGCCCACGCGGCGCAGCAGCTCGCGGGCCCGCTCACGCGCCTGGGACGCCGGCACCTTGCGAACCTTCATCGGGCCCAGCGTCACGTTCTCGAGCACGGTCTTGTGGGCGAACAGGTTGAACGACTGGAAGACCATCCCGACGTCCGCCCGGAGCTGGGCGAGCCCCTTGCCCTCCTCGGGCAGCTCCTGGCCGTCGATGGTGATCGAGCCCGAGCCGATGGTCTCGAGCCGGTTGATCACCCGGCACAGCGTCGACTTGCCGGACCCGGACGGCCCGAGCACGACCACCACCTCGCCCTTGCCGACGGTGAGGTCGACGTCCTGCAGGACGTGCAGCTCGCCGAAGTGCTTGTCGACGCCCCTCAGGACGAGCAGCGGTGGGCCGACCGCCTGCGGCGCGGACCCCGGGTGGACGTCCGTCGTGGCACCGTGCTCCGCCTGTTCTCGGTCCGCCATCGTCCGAACCTAGTGCGGAAACCGCGGGAGAGCACCTCCGGGACGCACGCGGTGACGTGGTTGAACCGCAATTGTTACCGCGTCAGCGGCATATACATCGTCTAACTACCGCGGATGCCCCATCGCAGCCGCAGGCTTTGGCCCGGCGCCAGGGTGCGCATCCCGTCGTGCGTCGGGCCCGGGTTGAAGGCGTCGGGGCCGCAGGTCATCGGCTCGACCGCGAGCCCGACGTCGCGGCGCTTCTCGCCGGTGAAGACCTGGGCCCACCCGAAGGAGGAGTCGGCCCACAGCTCGGCGGTCCGGTCCTCGCGGGACAGGGTGGCCGTCCAGCCGCCGTCGGCCTCGCGGGCGAGGTCGGTGTAGGCGGTGTCGAGCACGCGGTCGCCGACGCGCGACCGTTCGCGCAGGTCCAGGCCGGTGCCCTCGACGGGCGACACGGCGACGGGCAGCAGCCGGTCGTCGACCTCGAGCCGGCTCGCGGCGGGCAGCGTCACCTCGACCTCGTCGACGCTGCTCTCGCCGACCGTGAGGTAGGGGTGGGCGCCGTAGCCGAAGGGGACGTCGGCGTCGCCGTCGTTGCGGGCCTCCACGGTGACGTGCAGGCCGTCGTCGGTGAGGGCGTACCGGAGCCGGACGTGCAGGATCCCGGGCCAGCCCGGCTGCGGGTAGATCGTCAGCGTGCAGACGACGTGGGAGTCGCCGTGCTCGGTGACCGTCCACGGCACGTAGCGGGCGAGACCGTGGCTGGCGTTGTGCCGCGCCGGCTCGGTGAGCCACAGCTGCTGCGTGGTGCCGCCCCAGGGGTAGCGGCCGTCGCGGATCCGGTTGGGCCAGGGGACGAGCTGCTGCCCGCGGCCGCCGGAGACCGGCTCGTCGGCGCCGAAGCCCTTGACCACGTCGCGGCCCTCGACCGCGTAGCGCCGCAGGCCGGCGCCGAGCCCGGTGACGGTGGCGGACTGGTCGCCCAGCGTGATGTCGAGCTGGGTCCCGGTGGGGTGGGTCACGCGTCGAACTCTAGGGCCGGGCGGAACTACGCTGGCCCGGCCATGTCGCTCACCACCGCACCGCCGCCCGCACCGCCGCCCGCCCCGTCAGCCGCCCCGTCGGCCGTCCCGGGGACCGAGCCGTCCGCGCCGCGCACCTACGCGATCCGCACGCACGGCTGCCAGATGAACGTCCACGACTCCGAGCGGCTGGCCGGGCTGCTGGAGGACGCCGGGTACGCCCGCGCCGAGGGCGACGGGACGGGGACCGCCGACGTCGTCGTCTTCAACACCTGCGCCGTGCGCGAGAACGCCGACAACAAGCTCTACGGCAACCTCGGCCACCTGGCCAAGGACAAGGCCGCACGGCCCGGCATGCAGATCGCGGTGGGCGGCTGCCTGGCCCAGAAGGACCGCGGCGAGATCACCCGCCGGGCGCCGTGGGTCGACGTCGTCTTCGGCACCCACAACATCGGCGCGCTGCCGACGCTGCTCGAGCGGGCCCGCGTCGAGGAGGCCGCCCAGGTCGAGATCGCGGAGTCCCTCGAGCGCTTCCCGTCGACGCTGCCCACCCGGCGCGACTCGGCGTACGCCGCGTGGGTGTCGGTGAGCGTGGGCTGCAACAACACCTGCACGTTCTGCATCGTGCCCGCGCTGCGCGGGCGCGAGGAGGACCGCCGGCCCGGCGACATCCTCGCCGAGATCGAGATGCTCGTGGCCGAGGGCGTGCAGGAGATCACCCTGCTGGGGCAGAACGTCAACGCGTACGGCGTCGAGTTCGGCGACCGGGGCGCGTTCGCCAAGCTGCTGCGCGCCTGCGGGGAGGTCGAGGGGCTGGAGCGCGTGCGCTTCACGTCGCCGCACCCGCGCGACTTCACCCCCGACGTCATCGCCGCCATGGCCGAGACGCCCAACGTGATGCCGCAGCTGCACATGCCGCTGCAGTCGGGCTCGGACCGCGTGCTCCGCGCGATGCGCCGCTCCTACCGCCGCGACAAGTACCTGCGCATCATCGACGACGTGCGCGCCGCGCTGCCGCACGCCGCGATCACCACCGACATCATCGTCGGCTTCCCCGGCGAGACCGAGGAGGACTTCCAGGCCACGCTCGACGTCGCCGCGGCGTCCCGCTTCGCCGCCGCCTTCACGTTCCAGTACTCGATCCGCCCCGGTACGCCGGCGGCGACGATGCCCGACCAGGTGCCGCGCACCGTGGTGCAGGAGCGCTACGAGCGCCTCGTCGCGCTCGTCGAGGACGTCGCCTGGACGGAGAACCGAGCCCAGGTCGGCCGCACCGTCGATGTCATGCTCGCCGACGGCGAGGGCCGCAAGGACGCCGCCACCGCGCGCATGTCGGGCCGGGCCCGCGACAACCGGCTGGTCCACGTGCGGGTCCCCGAGGACCCGGCGCTGCGGCCACGGCCCGGCGACCTGGTCGACGTCGTCGTGACCTACGCAGCCCCGCACCACCTCACCGCCGACGACGGCCTGCTCGCCCTGCGCCGCACCCGGGGCGGCGACGCCTGGGCCGCGCGGCAGGCCGGAGCCACGGCCGCCCGGCCGGTGGTCGGGCTCGGGCTGCCGACGGTCGGGGTCCCCGCGCCGCTGCCCGCGGCGCCCGTCTGCGGCTGACCGCCGCGCCACCCACGACGGCGGGGCGACCGCGGCGGAACCGGCCCCGCTGAGCCCCTGGGCTGCGATCCTGCTGCCATGCCTGACGACTGGAGCTGGTTCTGGGCCGGCGAGAACGGCCGCGACAACCTCCTGCGCGAGGAGATCGAGGGCCTGCAGAGCACCGCGTACGCGGCCTCGGCCCAGTCGGCGCGGCTGAGCAGCCAGCTGCGGACGCTGCAGGGCTCGATCGAGTCCCGGCTGCAGGCGCTCTCCACCGCGTTCGACGCCTACGTCGAGCTGGGGGACGTGCGTGAGCAGCTGGCGGGCCACCCCGACACCAGCGCCGTCCGTCGCGAGGCGCTGGCCGCGCTGACCGTCCTCGAGCAGGGTGGGGTCCCCGAGCCGCTCGAGGCGCCGGACGTGGACTACTGGCTGGTCCGGGCGACGCACGAGGTCATCGCCCTCGCGAGCGGCGGGCCGGCCGCGCCGCACGGCGGGTCGGAGGGACGGCCGGACCAGGAGCACGAGACCTTCGTGGTCGCGGCGCTCGGCTGGCTCGGACGGGGCGAGGTCGTGCGTGACCGCGTCGCCCCGCTGCTGGTCGGCGACGGCGTGCTCGCCGCCCCCCAGGTCGTGCTGTGGCGCGCGCTCACCCACGGGTGCTTCCCCGGCGCGCTGCCCTCGGTGCGCGACGTGTGGGCGCGCGACCTCGACCTGCAGGCGGCCACCTGGGACCGGTTCGCCGCGACGGGCTCGCACGCCGACGGCCCCGTGCAGACGCTGCGCTGGGTGCAGGCGCTCGTGGAGGGCCGCTGGTCGCCGACCCGGCCGGACTCTCCGGAGCCGGTCCGGTCGGGCGACGGGACGTCGTCCGGACCGGCGGTCGCCACGGGCGGGGGGCCGACCGACGACCGCACCGCCCTGCGTCGCCTCGTCGAGGCCCTGGTCGGGATGGGCATCGGGTCGGAGCGCGCCCTGCTCGAACGGGCGCGGGTCCTGCGGGCCCGCATCGAGGACCCGGGCGCGCCGGAGCCGGACCCCCAGCGTGAACCCCCGCGCACCCCGGTCACCGAGCTCGTCCAGCAGGCCCTGCTCGAGGAGGAGGTGGCGCCCGAGGTGCGCCAGGAGCTCGTCACCTGGGTGCGCCCGGGGCTGGACGCGGCGGTCACGGGCGTCGCGGCCTCGGTCGCCGCCCGCCGGCCGGGTCCGCGCACCGTGCACACGGAGCTGGGCCCGGTCGAGGTGACCGGCGCCGGCGCCGACGCGGGCAGGCTCGCCGCCCTGGACGCGCAGGCGGTCGAGCGGGCCGCGTCGCCGCGCTCCGCGGTGGTCGTCCCCGGCGCCGCGGCGGCCGCGGCGCTGCTCGTGGGCGTCGTGCTGCTCGCGGTGGGTCGCCCGGGCTGGGCCGCCCTGCTGCTCGTCGTGGCCCTCGTGCTGGGCGGCGTCGCGGTGCGGGCGGTGCTGCACGCCCGCGGCGCCCGGACCGAGCTCGAGGCCGTCCGGGCGCGTACCCGCAAGCGCGTGGAGGACGGGCGTGCCGCGGCCGCCGCCGACGAGTCCGAGGCCCGCGCGACCCAGGCCGAGGTCGCGGCGCTCGCCCGGACCGTCACCGGCGAGGCGCCGTCGGTCCCGGCCGCAGCGGCGGCGCCGGCCCTGTCCTGACCGCCCTGCTCTGACCGTGCTGGCCTGAGGGTCAGGGCCTGACGGCGGGCTCAGCCCGCCGGGGTCCGGCGCCGGGTCGTGCTCAGGCCGGGCGGCCGCTCTCCGGTGCACCGGTCCCCGGGGCACCCGCGTCGGGCGCCCCGTCGCGCCGGGCGTAGTCGCCGAGCTTGTCCTTCGCGAGCGCCGCGCCCTTGTCGATCTGGGCGCCGTGCTGGCCCCCGGTGCGGCGGTCGGCCTCCTCGGCCACGCGGTCGACGACACCGTCGATCTTGTCGGCGTGCTGCTGGAGCGCGTCTCGTGCCTTGTCGAAGATGCCCATGCAGGAAGGGTAGCGAGGGCCCCGCGGCAGGCAGACTGGTCGCGTGACCGTCGTGCTCGCGGGCCCCACCGCCTCCGGCAAGTCCGGCCTCGCGGTGGCACTGGCGCGGGCGTACGCGGAGCGCGGCCAGCCGGCCGAGGTCGTCAGCGCCGACTCGATGCTCGTCTACCGCGGCATGGACGTCGGGACCGCCAAGCCGACGTCCCGCGAGCGGGCGGGCGTCGTGCACCACCTCGTGGACGTGCTCGACGTGCGCGAGACGGCGACGGTGGCGCAGTTCCAGGCGATGGCCCGGGCCGCGGTCGCCGACTGCCTCGCCCGCGGCGTGGTCCCGGTCCTGGCCGGCGGGTCGGCGCTGTACGTCCGCGCCGTGGTGGACGCGTTCGAGTTCCCGGGCACGGACGCCGCCCTGCGAGCCAGCCTGGAGGCCGACCTGGAGGCGGTGGGGGCGGAGGCGATGCACGCGCGGCTCGCCGAGCGGGACCCCGCCGCCGCCGCGGTGATCCTGCCGGGCAACGCGCGACGCGTCGTCCGGGCGCTCGAGGTCGTCGAGCTGACCGGCCGCCCGTACGCCGCCGAGCTGCCCGAGCGGCGCTACGCCCTGCCCGACGTCGTGCAGATCGGGCTCGACGTGCCGCGCGACGTGCTCGACCGGCGCATCCGCGCACGGGTGGACGCGATGTGGGCGGCGGGGCTGGTCGACGAGGTCCGGCTGCTGGAGGCCGCGGGGCTGCGGGAGGGGCTGACGGCCTCGCGGGCGCTCGGCTACCGCCAGGTGCTCCAGCTCCTCGACGGCGAGGTCGACGAGGACGCCGCACGCGAGGCGACGGTGGTCGCGACGCGCCGCTTCGCCCGCCGCCAGGACTCGTGGTTCCGCAAGGACGACCGCATCACCTGGCTCGACCACGACCGGCCCGACCTGGTCGCGGCCGCGCTCGTCGTCGCCGGACCGCAGGGCCGGGGCCGCGTCGCCGCCTGAGCGGTGGCTCCGTCGGGCGGGCTGGTGCGGCGGTGGGATCATCGTCGGGTGCGGCGGTGGCGGTTCAGCAAGGGGCACGGGACGCAGAACGACTTCGTCGTCCTGCTGGACCGGGACAACACGCTCCAGCCGACGGTGGAGGACGTGCGCTGGCTGTGCGACCGGCGCGCCGGGATCGGCGGCGACGGCCTGCTGCGGGCGGTCCTCGCGCGGCACGTGCCCGAGTGGGACGGGGACCCGTCCGTGTGGTTCATGGACTACCGCAACGCCGACGGTTCCGTCGCGCAGATGTGCGGCAACGGCGTCCGCGTGTTCGTGCGCTACCTCCTCGACGAGGGGCTGGCGACCGGCCCCGAGGTCCCCGTCGCCACCCGCGCGGGCCTCAGGCCCGCGACCGTCCTGCCCGACGGCAGGATCCGGGTGGGCATGGGGCAGGTGGCGGTGGGAGCCGGCAGCGTCCGCGTGACGACGGCCGACGGAGCGGCGTTCGACGCCACCCCCGCCGACGTCGGCAACCCGCACGCCGTCGCCCTCACCACCGGCATCGAGGCGCTGGACCTGACGCACGCCCCGCGCTGGGAGCCCGCCGACGCCTTCCCCGAGGGCGTCAACCTCGAGTTCGTCGAACCCCGGGGTGAACGGCACGTCGCGATGCGCGTCTTCGAGCGCGGGGTGGGGGAGACCCGCTCGTGCGGGACGGGGACGGTCGCGGTCGCCGCAGCGGCCCGGGAACGCCTCGGCGGGGGCGACGGCGTCTGGACGGTCGACGTGCCCGGAGGACGGGTCGAGGTCGAGCTGTCCGGGGACGAGGCGACCCTCACCGGGCCGGCCGTGCTCGTCGCGCACGGCGAGGTGACGCTCCCGGGCCACTGAGGCCGGGGCAGCCCGGGGTCGCGCCGGGTCCGCGCACCGCGCGGAACCGCGACGACGAGATCAGCCGAGGTGGCCGAACGCCGGATGGCGGGGGTCGAAGGCCACGGCGCGGCGCACCGCGTTCCCCAGGGGGCGCAGCTCGTCGCGGTAGACGGCGGCGACGGCGGTCAGCGGGATGGCCACGCAGGTGACGGCGACGACCAGGAGCAGGACGGGGACCAGAGTGGTCATGAGCGTTGTCTTTCCGTTCGGGTTCAGGAACTGACAACGATGTCACCGCCAAGCGTAGCAAGCGCCCCGCCACAGGACGACCGACGGCGCTGAGATGTCTCGATGTCAGTCGTCGACGCGGCCGCAGCGCTCCGGGCCCGGGGGAGGACGGGGAGGCCCGCTCCCGCCCGCGTACGGAACGGCCTGTGGACAACCCCGAAAGCACGTGCTGATGCTTGGTGTCGCGTGAGAACCTGGGAAGCACGATGAGTCTTCCTCGACCCGACGCCGCCACGCTGCACGACACCAGCCCCGCCCCCGACGACGAGCTCGTCGTCGAGACCCTCCAACGGTCCCGGCCGAGCGCGCCCGCTGCACCCGACCCGGTTGACGGCGACCAGCTGGACCTCGCCGACCGGCAGTCGCTGCGCCGCGTGGGCGGCATGTCGACCGAGCTGTCCGACATCACCGAGGTCGAGTACCGCCAGCTGCTCCTCGAGCGCGTCGTGCTGGTCAGCGTCTGGACGACGGGCAGCCAGGTCGACGCCGACAACTCGCTCGCCGAGCTCAAGCTGCTCGCCGAGACGGCGGGCTCGGAGGTGCTCGACGGGCTGGTGCAGCGCCGCCCGGTGCCCGACCCCGCCACCTACATCGGGTCCGGCAAGGTGGCCGAGCTGCGCGACGTCGTCGTCGCGACCGGCGCCGACACCGTCATCTGCGACGGCGAGCTGAGCCCGGCGCAGCTGCGCAACCTGGAGGACCGGGTCAAGGTCAAGGTCATCGACCGGACCGCCCTGATCCTCGACATCTTCGCCCAGCACGCCAAGAGCGCGGAGGGCAAGGCGCAGGTCGAGCTCGCCCAGCTGAACTACCTCAAGCAGCGCCTGCGCGGCTGGGGCGGCAACCTGTCCCGGCAGGCCGGTGGACGGGCCGCGGGCGGTGCGGGCATCGGTGGTCGCGGACCGGGTGAGACCAAGCTCGAGACCGACCGGCGTCGCATCAACAGCCGGATCGCCCGGCTGCGCAGCGCGCTGCGCGAGATGGACGGCACGCGCGAGACCAAGCGCGCCGAGCGCCGTCGCAACCAGGTCCCGTCGGTCGCCATCGTCGGCTACACCAACGCCGGCAAGTCCAGCCTGCTCAACCGGCTGACCGGTGCGGGCGTGCTCGTCGAGGACGCGCTGTTCGCCACGCTCGACCCGACGGTGCGCCGCTCGACGACCGCCGACGGGCGCTTCTACACCCTCACCGACACCGTGGGGTTCGTCCGGCACCTGCCGCACGACCTGGTCGAGGCCTTCGCCTCGACGCTGGAGGAGTCGGCGCAGGCCGACCTCCTGCTGCACGTGGTCGACGGGTCCGATCCCGACCCGGAGGGCCAGATCCGCGCGGTGCACGACGTCCTCGCGGAGATCGGGGCGGGCAAGGTCCCGGAGCTGATCGTCATCAACAAGGCGGACGCCGCGACGCCGGAGGCGATCGCGACCCTGCGCAGCCGCTACCGCGACGCGGTCGTGGTCTCGGCGCGCACCGGGGCGGGGCTCGACGAGCTGCACCGCACCACCGAGGCGCGGCTGCCGCGCCCGGAGGTCGACGTGCGGGCCCTCGTCCCGTACGAGCGCGGCGACCTGCTGAACCGCATCCACCAGGAGGGCGAGCTCCTCACCACCGAGCACACGGCCGACGGCACGCTCGTGGTGGCCCGCGTGCACGGCGACCTGGCCGGCGAGCTGGCGCCGTTCGAGCAGGGCAGCGCCGCGGTCGGTGCCCCCGTGCACGGTGGCTGAGCAGACCCTCGCACCCCCACGGGCCCCCGGGCAGGACCGCTCGGCGCCCGGGCACCGACGTGTCCTCGACGACGCGGTCGCCGGGATCGGCGGCGCCGACCGCCCCGGCCAGCACGCGATGGCCGACGCCGTCGCGCAGGCGTTCGACGACGGGCGCCACGTGCTGGTGCAGGCGGGGACGGGGACGGGCAAGTCGCTCGGCTACCTCGCCCCGGCCCTGGTCTGGCTGAGCGAGCACCCCGGTGAGCGCGTCGTCGTCGCCACCGCGACCCTCGCCCTGCAGTCGCAGCTCGCCCACTCCGACATCCCGGCGGCGCTGGACGCGGTCGAGCGGGTGACCGGCCGGCGGCCCGAGTTCTCCGTGCTCAAGGGGCGCAGCAACTACGCCTGCCTGCTGCGGGTCCGCGACGGCGGGGTCTCGGAGCAGGGCACCCTCATCTCCGCCGGCGACCTCGCGGCCACGGCCCGGACCAGCGCCACGCCGGAGTCGGCGCTGGGCACCGAGGTCCTCGCCCTGCGCGAGTGGGCCGAGGAGGAGGCCTCGAGCGGCGGCGTGGCCGACCGCGACGACGCCCCGTCCCACGGCGACCGGGCCTGGCAGCAGGTGTCGGTGCCGGTGCGGGAGTGCCTCGGCGCGCAGCGCTGCCCGTACGGCGACGTCTGCCTGGTCGAGAAGTCGCGGGACCGGGCCCGCGCCGCGGGCCTCGTCGTCACCAACCACGCCCTGCTCGCCATCGACGCGATGCACGGGGGCACGGCCCTCCCCGAGCACCACGCGGTCGTCGTCGACGAGGCCCACGAGCTCGTCGCGCGGGTCACCGGCGCGGCGTCGGCCGAGCTGAGCCCGCAGCAGGTCGAGCGGGTCGCCCGGCGGGCGCTGACGTTCCTGTCCGACGAGACGGCCCTCGACCTGCTCGAGTCGGCCGACGAGCTGCGCACGGCCCTCGACGAGATGCCCCTCGAACGGGTCGAGGACCCGGGCTCGCCCTTCGTCGTCGCCGCCCAGCGCGTGCGGGCGGCCGCCCGGGCCGCCGTGTCCGGGCTCACGAGCGGCACCGAGAAGCCGAGCCCCGAGCAGCGGCAGGCGGCCGCCGCCGTCGGCGAGGTCCTCGACGTCGCCGAGCGGATGGCCGGCCTGTCGGCGTACGACGTCGTCTGGGTGACCGAGCGCGAGCGTTCGGGGCGGGAGGCGCGGGTGGCGCCGCTGTCGGTCGCCGGGCTGATGCGCTCCTCGGTCTTCGCCGACCGCACCGTGGTCCTGACCTCGGCGACGCTCAAGCTGGGCGACGACTTCGGGCCCTCGGCCGCGGCGCTCGGGCTGCGTGCCCGCGACCGCGACGACTCGCCGGAGCCGTACGAGCCGGCGGGCGACGAGGACGCACCCGACGACCCGCCCGTCGCGTGGCGCGCCCTCGACGTCGGGTCGCCGTTCGACTACCAGCGGCAGGGCATCCGCTACGTCGCCAGGACGCTGCCGGCCCCCGGGCGCGACGGCATGTCCAAGGAGGTCCTCGACGAGATCGCCGAGCTGGTCTGGGCGGCCGGTGGGCGGACCCTCGGGCTGTTCTCGAGCCGCCGGGCGGCGGAGGCCGCGGCCGTCCACGTGCGCAAGCAGCTGCCCAGGCTGACCGTGCTGTGCCAGGGCGACGCCCAGCTGTCGGAGCTCACGCGACGCTTCACGAGCGAGGAGACGACGAGCCTGTTCGGCACGCTGTCGCTGTGGCAGGGCGTCGACGTCCCCGGCGCCACCTGCCAGCTGGTGATCATCGACCGGATCCCGTTCCCGCGCCCGGACGACCCGCTCACGCTGGCCCGGCAGAAGGCCGTCGCCGACGCCGGCGGGAACGGCTTCATGAGCGTCGCGGCCACGCACGCCGCGCTGCTGCTCGCCCAGGGTTCCGGGCGACTCGTGCGGCGCAGCAGCGACCGGGGAGTCGTCGCGGTCCTCGACCCACGCCTGGTGACCGCGCGCTACGGGTCGTTCCTGCGCGCCTCGATGCCGGACATGTGGCAGACCACCGACCGCGAGACCGTGATCGGCGCCCTGCGTCGGCTGGCCGAGGAGCCCTCCGGCCAGAACTGAACCACGGCTCGTGGCTCGTGGCCCGCGGCTCCGGCGCGGGCCCCGCTCCCGTCGCGGGAGCGCAACCTGCTGTCCGGGTGGGCGACCGGCTCCCGCCGACCGCAGGCGGACCGGCGGACGCCTAAAGGCGGCGCAGGACGGCGACGACCTTGCCGAGGATCGTCGCGTGGTTGCCGTCGATCGGGTCGTACGCCGGGTTGTGCGGCATCAGCCAGAGCTGGCCGGGCTCGCGCTTGAACGTCTTGACCGTCGCCTCGTTGTCGAGCAGCGCCGCGACGATGTCGCCGTTGTTCGCCGTCGGCTGCTGCCGCACGACGACCCAGTCGCCGTCGCAGATGGCTGCGTCGATCATCGAGTCGCCACGGACCTCGAGGGTGAACATCGTGCCCTCGCCGACCAGCTGGCGGGGGAGCGCGAAGACGTCCTCGATCCGCTCCTCGGCCAGGATCGGGCCGCCGGCGGCGATGCGCCCGAGCACAGGCACGTGCACGGGCTCGGGGAACGCGTTGACGCCGTTGTCGTCGACCTCCACCAGCGGGGGTCGGACGGGTGCCGACGAGCGGGTGGCGGGCGCCGCGTCGACCGCGCGCCGGTCCTCGCCCGGCAGCAGCACCTCGAGCGCGCGCGGCCGGTTGGGGTCGCGGCGCAGGAAGCCCTTCTGCTCGAGGGCCCGCAGCTGGTGCGACACGCTCGACGAGCTGGCGAGCCCGACGGCCTCGCCCATCTCCCGGATGCTCGGCGGGTAGCCCCGCGACTCCACGGTGTCGCGGATGACCTCGAGGATGCGCCGCTGCCGCGGCGTGAGGCCCGAGCTGTCGGCCGGCCCGTCGGGCAACGAGCTCACCGAGGCCGACTCGCCGAGCTGCGCAGCGATCTCGGCCTTGGTCGGCCGGCCGCGTCGGCGCGCCGGGCGAGCGGGGTCGGCAGGGCTGTCAGGCGTGTCGTCGTGGGCCATGAACGGCACTGTAGGAAAGACGCCCGAGACATTCAAACACCTGTTCGAGCGTGTCGCGCAGGCGTTCGAACGTCCGTGGGAGAGCGGGCCCGGGGAGGACCCGCCCGCCGAGCGCGACGGGCCTGACGTGGTCCGGCGCGGCGCCGCTCCCGCCGCGGTCGGCCGTCGGACGTCGGGCCCGAGGTCGTCGGGGTGGCGTGCCGGTGCCGGCGGTGTCGGCCGACGCTTTTTGTCAGACCCTCCTGCTGGACTCAGGTCCATGAACTTCTCGAACACCGATTCGAATGTGCTTGCGCTCGGTCGCGCGGTGCGGTACACATCGAACACGCGTTCGATCGAACGGACGTTCGACCGCACGCCCGACCCGTCAAGGAGCACCGTCATGAGTCTCGCGCTCGCCGAGCCCACCGCCGCACCCGTTCCGGAGCGGTCGCGGCCGGTCCTGACCCTGGTCCCGGACACCGACCTCGTGCCGACGGCGACCCCGACGCGCACCCGTCCGCGCCGGTCGGGTCCGGGTGTCGGGCCCGTCGCCCGGCCGCGCCGCCTGCGGTTCACCGCACCCGCCGCGCCGGCGACCCCGGCCGCGTGCCGCGTGCCCGCCCCGGTCGTCCCCGAGGCCCCGCGATCGGGCCACCTGACGGAGCGGGGCCTGGCCCTGGTGCTCGTCGTCGCCGCCGCGCTCGTCGCGGCCAGCGTCGCGGTGGTCGCCCTGACCGCGCTGCGCGTGACGGGCGAGAGCTACCACCCGGCGCACAGCGCCGCCGCGCCGGTCGTCGCGCAGCCCTGAGCGTCGAGGACCGGCGCCGGGGGAGACCTCAGACCCTGGTGACGCGTTCCCGGTCGGTGAGGGGCGGCACCGGGGTGCGCACGACGACGGTCCGGATGATCTTGTCGGCCAGCGTCTGGCGCTGCTCGTCCCAGAGCGGCCAGAGGTAGCCGACGTAGGCGATGCCGTCCACGACGTGCAGCAGGTCGCGCAGGAAGGCGTTGAGCACGCCGATCGGCCGCCCGTCGTCGACGCCGACGAGCCACGTGCGGGTGACCCTCTTGCCCAGCGACTGGCCCGTGCGGCCCGCGACCACCCAGCGGTTGTAGACGGTCCAGCCGGTCGCGGCGAAGCTCAGCAGCACCCCCACGACGAGCGCCCACCAGGTCGGCCGCGCGGTCAGGTCGCCATGCAGCAGGCCGGCGTACAGGGGGAGGTAGCCCACGACCAGGAAGACCAGCCCGACGTAGGCGGGGACGCGGTCGATGACGTCGCTGCCCACACGGTTCCACCAGGAGGCGTGCTCCTCGCGTCGCCAGCGCGGTGCCGGCGGTGGCCAGCCCCCCGGCGGAGGTCCCCAGCCGGCAGGGCCGTACGCCCAGGCGGACCGGTCGCCGGGAGGTCCGGGTGGCGCGGGGGGTGCGTACGGCTCCGGTGCGTACGGCGCCGGTGCGTACGGCGGGGGGACCGGGCCCGGGACGGGCGGCCCGTACGGTGCGGGCCACGATCCGCTGAGTGGCGCGGAACCGATCTGCGCACCCTGGTCGGCGGGCGCGCCGAAGCGCGTCACGCGTCCGTAGACCGGGTCGGGCGTCGTCTGGCGTCGCTGGGCGTCGGGGACCTGGGGCTGGGCCTGGGGATCGCGTGCAGCGTCGAGGTAACCGGGCGGGGCCGGGCGACCGCCGGCGTCCTGGTGCCGCTGCGCCGGCGGCCGGGAGTCCAGCTCCTCGAACCGCTGCCGCTCGAACCGCTGCCGCTCGGACCCCTGCCGCTCGGACCCCTGCTCGTCCACCTGTCCCCCTGCCACGGTCGCCCCTCGGGCCGGACGTCAGGTTAGGGCGTCGTGAGCTCGGACGAGCCGGTTCCGGGGCAGAATGACGGGCGTGGCGAGTCGACCCGGCCGAGGCATCCCGAGCGGGGTGGGGCCGGCCGGGGTCGCCGCCCGGGCCGAGCACGGGTTCCGTCCGCAGGAGGCGCTGCGTCCGCTGGCCGGGTTCTTCGCCGCCGGTCTGGGTCTGAGCGCCCTCTACGCGACGACGGGTGTCGGGCTCCCGTGCCCATTCCGCGTGGTCACCGGCTGGGACTGCCCCCTCTGCGGCGGGACGCGCATGGGCAGCGCGCTGCTCCACGGTGACGTCGGGACGGCCTTCGCCGACAACGCGCTCGCCCTCGTCGGGATCGCCCTGCTGGGCGTCTCGGGTGTGCTCTGGGTGCTCGAGGCGCTCGGCGGCCCGGCCGTGCGGCCGCCCCTCGCCCTCCGCCGGCTGTGGGGCCGCACCACGACGACGCAGCGTCTCGTCGCGTTCCTCGCCGTGGCCGCCGTGTGGACGGTCCTCCGCAACCTCCTCTGAGGTCCCGGCCCGGCCGAACGCTGCCGCTCCCGTCGCCGGGGCCCGGCGCGCCGTCGGCACGGGCTCGAGCCGGGTCCGCCCCGGTGCGGCGCGGCTCCGCCGACGTCCACCGTCCCGCGGGTACGCCCTGCCAGCGGTCCGCCTGACCGGTCGCCGACGTCGTCGCGTGCTGCGTCCCGGCGTGTCGCGGCACGCGCCACGCGGAAAGTGTCAGACCTCTTGCGCATGCTGGATCCCAGTCGTAAGGTCACTACATCTAGTGGTTACACGGCTGTAGTTCATCCACAACTAGTGGTCGGTTACCCACAGAAGTCCACAGCCCGGTCCACACCTGATCCCCAGGGTTGTCCCCAGGGAGCGGGGCGGACGGGGTCCGGAACCATCGCGAGGCCGACGAGAGGAGCTGTCCGTGCACTGCCCGTACTGCCGTCACGGCGACTCCAAGGTGCTCGACTCGCGCACGGCCGAGGACGGCGGCAGCATCCGCCGCCGGCGGCAGTGCCCGGCGTGCGAGCGGCGCTTCACCACGATCGAGCAGATGCAGCTCGTGGTGGTCAAGCGCAGCGGCGTCGTCGAGCCCTTCAGCCGCGACAAGGTCGTCTCCGGGGTGCGCAAGGCCTGCAAGGGCCGGCCGGTCACCGAGACGCAGCTCGCGCGGCTCGGGCAGCTGGTGGAGGACTCGCTGCGGGCCTCCGGGCAGCCCGAGGTCCCGGCCGACGAGGTCGGGGTCGCGATCCTCGGCCCGCTCCGTGAGCTCGACCAGGTCGCCTACCTGCGGTTCGCGAGCGTCTACCGGCAGTTCCGCTCGGTCGACGACTTCGAGTCCGAGATCGCGCTGCTGCGGGCGGAGGGGGAGCCGGCGGGCATCGAGCCGCTGATCCCCGACCCGGTCGCCGACGCGAAGGTCGGCACCTTCCAGCCCCACCGCCTGACCCCCCGACGCCGCCCTGCCGGCGGCGCGGGGGAGCCGCCGCCCTGAGCGGCCCCAGTCTCCGGGGCTGGGAGCGCGTCGCTGGGGAAGGCAGCGCGCTCTCAGCCCCGGTCCCAGCCCGACGCGGGCACCGTCACCACCCCCGGGTGACGAGACCGCGTCCCGCCGAGCACGGCCGGTCCTGACGGGTCGGAGCACCACCCCGGGCGCCCCAGGCCCGGGCAGTGAACCAGAGCACCACCGAGCACGACCCGGGGACTACCAGCCCAGCGCAGACCGTTCTAGAGGGGACGGGATGCACGTCAGGAAGAAGGACAGATGACCGAGACCACCCGTGCGGCCAACGGCCGCGGCGAGACCGCGAAGAACGGTGCGAAGAACGGCCGCAAGAGCGCCGGGCTCGTGCTCGAGCGCGTCTTCAGCAGCGGCGTACACCCCTACGACGAGGTCACCTGGGAGCGTCGCGACGTCGTCCAGACGAACTGGAAGACCGGCGAGACGGTCTTCGAGCAGAAGAACGTGGAGTTCCCCGACTTCTGGAGCGTCAACGCCTCCACCATCGTCACGACCAAGTACTTCCGCGGCGCGCTCGGCACCGCCGCCCGCGAGCAGGGCCTCAAGCAGCTCATCGACCGCGTCGTGCTCACCTACCGCAAGGCGGGCGAGGACTACGGCTACTTCGCCGACGCCGAGTCCGCGGAGATCTTCGAGCACGAGCTGACCTGGCTGCTGCTGCACCAGCACTTCTCGTTCAACTCGCCGGTGTGGTTCAACGTCGGGACCCAGTCGCCGCAGCAGGTCAGCGCCTGCTTCATCCTCTCGGTCGACGACTCGATGGACTCGATCCTCAACTGGTACCGCGAGGAGGGCTTCATCTTCAAGGGCGGCTCCGGCGCCGGCCTCAACCTCTCCCGCATCCGCTCCAGCAAGGAGCTGCTGACCTCGGGCGGCACCGCCTCGGGCCCCGTCTCCTTCATGCGCGGCGCGGACGCCAGCGCGGGCACGATCAAGTCGGGTGGCGCCACGCGTCGCGCGGCCAAGATGGTCGTGCTCGACGTCGACCACCCCGACATCGAGGAGTTCGTCGAGACCAAGGCGCGCGAGGAGGACAAGATCCGCGCGCTGCGCGACGCCGGCTTCGACATGGACCTCGGCGGGCGCGACATCACCTCGGTGCAGTACCAGAACGCCAACAACTCGGTCCGGGTGAACGACGAGTTCATGCGGGCGGTCGAGAACGGCACGCCGTTCGGGCTGCGCTCGCGCACGACCGGCGAGGTCATCGAGACCGTCGACGCGCGTGACCTGTGGGGCAAGATCGCCAAGGCGGCCTGGGAGTGCGCCGACCCGGGCATCCAGTACGACGACACGATCAACGACTGGCACACCAACCCCGAGTCGGGCCGCATCAACGCGTCCAACCCGTGCTCGGAGTACATGAGCCTGGACAACAGCTCCTGCAACCTGGCCAGCCTCAACCTGCTCAAGTTCCTCCGCGACGACGACACCTTCGACCCCGAGCGCTTCGAGAAGGCCGTCGAGCTGATCATCACCGCGATGGACATCTCGATCTGCTTCGCGGACTTCCCGACCGAGTCGATCGGCGCCACGACGCGCGACTTCCGCCAGCTCGGCATCGGCTACGCCAACCTCGGCGCGCTGCTCATGGCCACCGGCCACGGGTACGACTCCGACGGCGGCCGTGCGCTGGCCGGCGCGATCACCTCGCTGATGACCGGCGTCTCCTACCGCCGCTCGGCCGAGCTCGCGGGGATCGTGGGCCCGTACGCCGGCTTCGCCCGCAACGCCGACGCGCACCGCCGCGTCATGCGCAAGCACCAAGCCGCCGACGACTCGCTGCGCGACGTCGACGCGATGGGTGCCTCGATCCACGCCCGGGCGACCAAGGCCTGGGACGGCGTGATCAAGACCGGTGAGGCCAACGGCTTCCGCAACGCGCAGGCCTCGGTGCTCGCGCCGACCGGCACCATCGGCTTCATGATGGACTGCGACACGACCGGCATCGAGCCGGACTTCTCGCTGGTCAAGTTCAAGAAGCTCGTCGGCGGCGGCTCGATGCAGATCGTCAACCAGACGATCCCGCGGGCGCTGGCCAAGCTCGGCTACGCCGACGAGACGGTCGAGGCGATCGTCGAGTACATCGCCGAGAACGGTCACGTCGTCGACGCCCCCGGCCTCAAGCCGGAGCACTACGAGGTGTTCGACACGGCCATGGGCCGCCGGGCGATCAAGCCGATGGGCCACGTGCGGATGATGGCGGCGGCGCAGCCGTTCCTGTCCGGCGCGATCTCCAAGACGGTCAACCTCCCGGAGACCGCGACGGTCGAGGAGATCGCCGACGTCTACCTGCAGGGCTGGCACTACGGGCTCAAGGCGCTCGCGGTCTACCGCGACAACTGCAAGGTCGGCCAGCCGCTGAGCGACGGCAAGGCGGAGAAGAAGGCCGACGAGACGCCGGTCGCCGCGGCCGAGCCGACCGTGGTCGAGAAGGTCGTCTACAAGCCGCAGCGCAAGCGCATGCCGAAGTCGCGCTCGAGCCTGACGCGGTCGTTCTCCGTCGGCGGGGCCGAGGGCTACATGACCTCGGGCGCGTACGAGGACGGCGGCCTGGGCGAGGTCTTCCTCAAGCTCGGCAAGCAGGGCTCGACCCTGGCCGGGGTGATGGACGCCTTCTCCATCGCGGTGTCGATCGGCCTGCAGTACGGCGTGCCGCTGGAGACCTTCGTGCAGAAGTTCACGAACCTCAAGTTCGAGCCGGCCGGTCTGACCGACGACTCCGACATCCGGATGGCGCAGTCGATCATGGACTACATCTTCCGGCGCCTCGCCCTGGAGTACCTCACCTTCGACGACCGGGCCGAGCTCGGCATCTACACGGCGACGGAGCGGGCCCGCCAGGTCGAGACGGGGTCCTACCTCCCCGAGCCGGAGCTCGAGATCGAGTCGGAGTCGCTGAAGAGCGATGCGGGCGACACGGTCGACACCGACGCGGTCGAGGTCGAGGTGCCGGTCGCGGCGGCCAAGCCGGCGCCGAGCACCGCGCACACCACGTCGGAGCTGTTCGAGCGGCTCACCGGCACCAGCGTCGACGCCCCGCTCTGCCTCACCTGCGGGACCAAGATGCGCCCGAGCGGCAGCTGCTACGTCTGCGAGGGCTGCGGCTCGACCAGTGGCTGCAGCTGATCGACGGTTCGCTGACCAGCGCGTGCTGATCACCGCACGCTGAGCACCGACCGGCCCGGTCCCCGTCTAGGGGCCGGGCCGGTCTGGTTCGTGGGCCCGTCGCCTGCCACGATCGACGTCGTGACCGGTGCGCTGGAGGACCTGCTGCGTCGCCACGTCGAGGCGGGCACGGTGCCCGGCGCCGTCGGGCTGCTCGGCACGGACGAGCCCGAGGTGGTCGCCGCGGGCGTGGCGAGCGTGGGCGGTCGCCCCCTCGGGGCCGACGCCGTCGTGCGCATCCAGTCGATGACCAAGGCCGTGACCGCGGTCGCGGCGCTGCGGGAGGTCGAGGCCGGGCGGATCGGGCTCGACGACGGCGTCGAGCCCTGGCTGCCCGAGCTGTCGCACCGTCGGGTGCTCGTGCGTCCGGACGCGGCGCTCGACGACACCGTGGCCGCCGTCCGGCCGATCACGCTGCGCCACCTGCTCACGAACGCCTCCGGCTACGGCATGGCGCTCGACGAGTCCCCGCTCACGCGGGCGATGGCGGCCAACGGCACGGAGGCCGGCCCGGAACCGTCCCCGCTCGGCGCGGACGCCTGGCTGGCCCGGCTGGCCGAGCTGCCGCTGACCTTCCAGCCGGGGGAGGGGTGGCGCTACCACCACTCCTTCGCCGTGCTCGGGATCCTCCTCGCCCGGCTCACGGGTCGCCCGCTCGCGGAGCACCTCGCCGAGGACCTCTTCGGCCCGCTCGGGATGGTCGACACCGGCTTCTGGGTGCCCGAGACGGCGCTCGACCGGCTGCCCGCGGCGTACCGGTTCGACGACGGGCGCTTCCTGGAGACGGAACCGGCGGGTGGCGGACCGTACGCCGGTCCGCCGGCCGTGGACGTCAGCCACGGCGAGCTGGTGTCGACGTGCGCGACTACCACCGCTTCCTGCGCGCCCTCACCGACGACGGCGCAGCGGGCGCACCGCTGGTCTCACGGGAGCACCGCCGCCTGATGACGACGGACCAGGTCCCGGCCGCGTCCAAGACTCCCGAGAGCTTCTTCCCGGGCTTCTGGAACCAGATGGGCTGGGGCTTCGGCGTCGGCGTGCAGACCGGGGGACCCCGGCGGGGCCGCTTCGGCTGGTCGGGCGGGCAGGGCACCGACTTCTTCGTCGACCCCGACGGAACCATCGGTGTGCTGCTCACGCAGGTCGAGCTCGGCGAGCACGTCTGGCCGTTGGTCGAGGAGTTCCAGGCCCTGCGACCCCAGCCCGCCGACGCTCAGGGCTCCGCGTAGACGCCCATCACGTTGCCGCCCGGGTCACGGAACCACGCGATCTTCTCGGGGCCGTCCGGGTCGTACGGGCGCACGACCGTGCCCCCGGACGCTTCGATGCGGTCCGAGGCGGCAACGACGTCGTCGACCATGATCGAGATGACGATGCCGGGCTCGGTCATCGGCGGCCGGTCGGTCACCCACATGCCGCTGACGACGCGACCGTCGCTGCCGTCGTCGAAGGCGGTGGTGCCGTCGTCGTGCTGGCGCAGCCGCCAGCCGAACGCGTCGCGGTAGAACGCGGACGACTGCGCGACGTCGACCGCAGGGATCTCGAGGTAGCAGATCCACCCGTGCGAGGAAGAGGTCATGGCGCAGCCTCCCGCGTGGCGCGCGCACGGACCAGCACGGGGGTACGGGCTTGTGGTCGGCGGCCGATGACTCGGCGAGGCGCCAACGGTCTGACCAGACATGACCACCAGCAGCCCGACCACCCAGGTCCCGACCGTGACGCGCACGGTGGGGGAGGGTGAGGACCTGATCACGTACGACGTCCGCGGCGACCTCGCCGACGCGACGCCCGCGCGGCCCGTGCTCGTGATGTTCGGCTCGCCGATGGACGCGGGCGGGTTCGGTCCGCTGGCCGCGCGGTTCACCGACCGACCCGTCGTGACGTACGACCCACGCGGGACGGGCCGCAACCCGAAGGGCACCACCCCGGTGACGCCGGAGCAGCACGCCGAGGACCTGCACCGGGTGATCACCGCGCTCGAGGCCGGCCCGGTCGACCTGATGGGCAGCAGCGGGGGGGCGGTCAACGCCCTCGCGCTCGCCGCAGCGCACCCCGAGGACGTGCGACGCGTGGTGGCGCACGAACCCCCGACCGCGATGGGGCTGCCCGACCAGGACGTCCTGCTCGACGCCTGCGCCGACCTGGCCGCCACGTACGCGTCCTCGGGCCAGGGACCCGCGATGGCGAAGTTCATGGCCCTCGTGATGCACGACGGGCCGCTGCCGGACGACTGGCTCGCCCGGCCCGCACCGGATCCCGCCGCCTTCGGCCTGCCGACCGAGGACGACGGCGACCGCACCCAGGCGCTGTTCCGTAACGGCCCTGCGTGCAACGCGCTCGCGGTCGACCCCGCGCGGCTGGGTCCGCTGGGCGACCGCGTCGTCATCGCCGTCGGCGTCGAGTCCGGCGACACCATGGCGGCGCGCGGCGGCCGGCAGGTGGCCCGCACGCTCGGGCTGGCGGTGACCGACTTCCCCAGCCACCACGGCGGGTTCCTCGGGGACGAGTTCGGGCAGCACGGCGACCCGGACGGATTCGCGGCCCGCCTGCACGCGGTGCTCGACCGCTGAACCCTCCGGCCCGGCGTCATCCGGCGCGGTAAGCGCGCGAGGCGGCGACGATGCGGCGCAGGCTCTCGAGCGTCCGCCGCAGCTCGTCCTCGCCGACCTCCGCCCCGACCGCGTCGGCCCACGCGTGCTGGGCGTCCGCCAGTCGGCCCACGGCCTCGCGACCGGCCTCGGTGGGTTCGAGCAGCTTGGCGCGGCGGTGCGCGGGGTTGTCGCCGTAGCGCGCCCACCCCCGCTCGACCAGCAGGTCGGCGACACGCTGCACGCTCTGGCGCGCGAGGCCGAGGCCCACCCGGCGAGCGATCTCCGCGACGGGCAGCGCCTCGTCGAGCGTCGCGCCGAGCACCTGCCACCAGGCCGGCGTCAGACCCACCGGACGGGTCATGTCCTCCGCAGCCGCGAGGAGCTCGCCGTTCAGCTCGAAGGCCGGCAGCACGAGCGCCGTCAGCGCGTCCCCGGCCGGGGTCCTACGCGGCACCGGCACCCGCCAGCTGGTCGAAGTAGCGCCGCTCGCCGGTCGTGTAGAGGCCGTACCAGGCGTCGACCACCGCCGGCGGGAAGACGCCCAGCCGGCGGAACACCGCGGCGCTGAAGTCGACGGGCTTCGTGGCCGGAGCCGTGATGACGTCGCGGTCCTCGACCACCGCGGCCTCCCGGTAACGGTCGGCGCCCGCGTAGCCCGAGGGGGTGAGGAAGTCCCGCGCGTTGCTGGTGTGCGCCCGGTCGTCCAGCAGCCCGGCCCGCGCGAGCCCGAACGTCGCCCCGCAGATCGCCGCCACCGGGACGCGGCGCGTCAGGAGCCGGGCGGCCAGGGCGAGGGTTGCCGCGTGGCCCGTGCCCCAGGTGTCGGCGCCGGGCAGCACGAGCATCGCAACGTCGTCCTCCGCGAGCTCGGCGAGGGAACCGTCGGTCTGGAGGTGCAGCCCTCCCTTGGTGGTCACGACCTCGGGCCCGTCGCCGAGGACCCGGAGCCGGTACGGCCCGCCCTCGGCCCACGCCAGCCCGGTCGTGAGGTAGGCGTACTCCCAGTCGGCGATCGTGTCCGTCGCGTACAGCACCACGTCGCTCATCGCTGCTCCTTTGACAGTGTGCTGTCATCATCGCAAGAACGACAGCGTGCTGTCAAGAACGGAGGTCGACCGGGGGAGGACCAGAGGCACGGGAACCGACCCCGGCCGGAAGCGGATCACTGCAGCGGGAACGGCGACTGGGCTGCCGCGGGAAGGGGGCTGAGCTCGACGGAGGCGACCCACTTGACCCACCAGAAGCCGCGGTGCCCGGGGGCGACGAGGCGGACGGGTGCGCCGGTGCCGGGGCTGAGGCGCTCGCCCTCGACGCGCGTGCAGAGGTGCAGCTCGGCCAGCGCCTGCACGTTGAACCGCCGCCGGTAGCCGGTCACGCTCGTGACCACCACGCTGCGCGCCTGCGCGACGGCCGCAGCCGGGAGCAGGTCGGCCAGCGCGACACCGGTCCAGGTGGCGTCGGCGTACCAGCCGGTGGTGCAGTCCAGCCGCGCCCGGACGGGCGTCCCGCGTGCGTCGAGCTCAGCCGCGTCGACGCCGACACCGTCGACCAGCACCCGCTGGGCGCGGTCGCTCGGCCCCGGGACGCGGTCGAGCAGCCAGATGGTCGCGGGGATCGCGCTCGCGGCGATCGGGTGCGACCCGGTCGCAGTGCGCTCGCGCGCGACGCCGGTCGCGGTGGCGACACCCTCGACGACCACGTACGCCCCGGCGGCCGCGGCGCCGAACGTGGCGGTGCGCAGCAGCTGGCGTCGCCCGGCGTCGGTGCGCCGGACCAGGCGGGGGCGCCAGTGGCGGGTGACGTGCACGACGAGCAGGACCACGATCCCGACCGCCGCGCCGACGTGCACCTGGATCGGGGTCAGCGGGGCCGTGAGGTCGGGCCCGGCGAGGACCTCCACGACTCCGGCCACGAGGCAGACCACGACGAGGCCGGCCAGCGTCAGGCTGGTCGCGGTCAGCCGGGGTGCCCGCCGCGCCACGACGACCTTCCAGGGCGCGAGCACGACCAGGCCCAGCCCGACGACGCCGTGGGCGACCGCCGCCGCGCGCGCCGAGACCGGGCCCGCCGTGGCGAAGGCCAGCCCGCCGGTCGCCAGGCTGCCGACCAGGAGGAGCAGCAGACCGGCGTTCGTCCGGCGGCCGGCCCGCCGCAGCAGGGCGGCGGCGCGAGCGCGGCGGGCCGGCGCCCGTGGGGGCGCCGTGCCCGCGTCAGGACCAGCCGGCACCGGACGGACGCGTCCCCGCGCCGGGCCCGTACCACTCGGGCAGCCCCGGCGGCACCCAGGCGGGCACCGTCGCCGGCGGCTGCGGACCGCCGCCGTAGCCCGGTCTGGGGACCTCCGGCGGCAGGATCACGTACGGGCGCAGCGCGGCGGCCCGGTCGAGGAGGCCGAGCATGCGCTGGTTCACGTCGCGCGGCGCGGTGCCGTTGACGAAGCGGTTGTGCAGGAACGCGATCTCGATCATCGTCTGCTGGAACGCGCGCATCGCCCGCGCCCCGGGCTTGCCACCCCGCGCGCCCGCGTAGTGGCGCGCGGAGACGCGGTCGGACAGGCGCGCGACCCAGCGGACCTCCTCGGGCCGCGTCCAGCCCATCTGCACGGTCTGCTGCAGGGCGGCGACGAGCATCCGGCCTTCGCGTGACCGCGCCCAGATGGCCACGCCCACGACGACGAGGAGCAGCGGGAGCATGACGACCCCGTAGGCGATGAGGAAGTTGCGCGTGCCGAAGCCGGCGCTGCCGTTCCAGATGCCGTGCAGCGCGACCGCGGTGAGGAAGCCGAGCACGGGGGCCACGACCTGCTTGGCCCTCGACCGCGACGTCAGGCCGATGCCGAAGCCGAGCCCGGTCGCCGACGTGAACAGCGGGTGGGCGAAGGGGCTCATCACCCCACGCAGCACCACCGTGGCCGTGAGGCCGGCCGGGCCTTCCTGCTGCAGGGCCGAGAGGTAGTAGAGGATGTCCTCGACGAAGGCGAAGCCGACGCCCACGAGCGCGCCGTAGACGACGCCGTCCAGCAGGCCGTGGATCTGCTGGCGCCGCAGCAGCACGACCGCGACGAGGAACAGCCCCTTGCCGGTCTCCTCGACGACGGGCGCCACGACCGCGAACGAGACGAACGACTCCTGCCCCGTCACGAACGACGCGGCCGACTCGACGACGAAGCTGAGGATGACCGCGACGACACCGCCCCAGCCGAGGGCGGCCAGGCGGTAGCGGGCCGGTTCCGGCTCGTAGCGGTCGAGCCAGAAGATCACCAGCAGGATGACGGGGAAGGCGAGCGCCGCGAGGAACGTCACGAGCGCGACCGGGCCGAGACCGCCGAACGCGACGAACACGCCGGCGATCACCAGGGCGCCCAGCCCGAGCACCACCGTCGTCACCCAGGTCAGCGCCGAGCGCGGGTGGCGCAGGAGCGCCGGGGGGACGACGGGCTGGCCGACCGGCACGGGCACCGGCGACGGACCACTCATGCTCGACTCCTTCTCGACGCAGGGTGGTTCCGGGTGCGCCGGGGCCAGCCTAGAAAAGTTCGGCGTCCGATGGGACGGCGCCCGCGCAGCGGTGCGGACCGGGAGCTCGCCGCCAGGGGCCGACGCGCAGGGGGCGGGTCCGGGTCGGGGCCAGGACCCGACCTGTGCGCTAGGTTCGAGCGCGAGGGGAGGTGGGCCGATTGAGCGGAGTCGACGGGATCGACGACTTCGACATCGACCGTGCCATCGAGCAGGCCTGGACCGACTTCGGCGCCCGGCTCGCCGAGGTGCTCTCGATGGTCGACGAGTCCGGTGACCTGACCATCGGCACGCCCAAGGGTGACGGGGCGCCCGACAGCTACGTCCGGTTCTCCGGCCCCGCACGCGACCGCGTACGGGCGGTGGCCGGCGTCGCGGCCGGTCGGACGCAGGCCGAGCAGGTCGAGGCGCTGGTGACCGACGGCTGGGAGCGCACCACCGGGGACCACGGGGGTGCCGCCGGAGTCGTCCTGGTCGCCGCCGAGTGCCCGCAGGAGCACTGCGAGACCCTCGCCGAGCAGGCCGTCCGGGCCCTGCGGGACGTGTTCGGGGTCCAGCACCCCGTGTTCCTCGCCCCCGACCAGCTCGCCGAGGTCCTGCAGCCCGACGTGGTCCCCGAGCCGACCGAGGTCGCACCGCCCCGGACCAACGGTTCGAGCGGGCCCGTCCTCGAGCCCGCGAACCTCCCCGTGCGCGGCAGCGCGGTCGAGATCGACCCCGAGGACCTGACCGCCACCCTGCCCGACGGGCCCGGCCACCTGAACCGGCTCGTCGACGCCGAGCTCACCGACATGTACGGCCACCCGCCCTACCGCGACAACGAGGGCGACGTGGCGATCCGGGTCGGGTCGACGATGCTCTTCCTCCGCACCAGCGCCGACGGCAAGGAGGTCACCGTCTTCGCCGCGGTCGTGCACGACGTCTCGGGCCGCTCCCGCGCCGCGGAGGTCGTCAACGACCTCAACGTCGAGTCGCGCTGGGTCAAGTTCCAGCTGGTGCGCGACCGCGTGTTCGCCAGCATCTCGGTCCTCGCCCAGCCCTTCGTGCCCGCGCACCTGCACCAGGCCGTACGCGTCCTCTCCGACGTCGCCGACGGCATCGACGAGGACCTGGCCGCCAAGCTGGACGGCAGAACCACGTTCTAGGTGGACCGGGGACGCTCCCTGAGCTCGTCGAGCGCTCCCTGAGCTTGTCGAAGGGCCTCGTCAGAGGTTGGCACTCCTGCTGGGACGCCGACCACTTCGTGGCCCTTCGACAGGCTCAGGGTGCGTCCTCGGTCGAGCGCCCCTGGCCAGGCTCAGGGCCGGGCCGCGCGCTGCGACTAGCCTGGGTCCAGTGAGTGACGTGGCGGTGGTCGAGGAACCGCTGCACCTCACGTACGACGAGGCGCTGCCGATCACGGCGTGGCACGACGAGATCGCCGGGCTCGTGCGGGACCACCCGGTGGTGGTCGTGGCGGGGGAGACCGGGTCGGGCAAGACGACCCAGCTGCCCAAGATCTGCCTGGAGCTGGGCCGACGCTCGATCGCGCACACTCAGCCCCGGCGGCTCGCCGCCCGGACCGTCGCGCAGCGCGTCGCCGACGAGATGGAGACCACGCTCGGCGACGTCGTGGGCTACCAGGTGCGGTTCACCCGCCAGACCTCGCGCGCGACCCTGCTCAAGATCATGACCGACGGCGTCCTGCTCGCCGAGATCGGCCGCGACCGCGACCTGCGCCGCTACGACACGATCATCGTCGACGAGGCGCACGAGCGCTCGCTGAACATCGACTTCCTGCTCGGCTACCTCAAGCAGCTGCTGACCCGCCGCGACGACCTGCGGGTGATCATCACCTCCGCCACGATCGACACCGCACGGTTCGCCGAGCACTTCGCCGGCCCGGACGGCACGCCGGCGCCCGTCGTCGAGGTCTCGGGGCGCACGTACCCGGTGGAGATGCGTTACCGCCCGATCCTGGACGAGGGTGCGGGCACCGCCGACCAGAACGCGGCCGTCGTCGAGGCGGTGAAGGAGCTGAGCGCGCTGGGCGGTGGCGACGTCCTCGTCTTCCTCTCCGGCGAGCGGGAGATCCGCGACGCCGCTGACGCGCTGAACGGCGCGGGGCTGCGCTCCACGGAGGTCCTGCCGCTGTTCGCCCGGCTGTCGACCGCCGAGCAGCACCGCGTCTTCGCGCCGCACCCCGGCCGTCGGGTCGTCCTCGCCACGAACGTCGCCGAGACCTCGTTGACGGTCCCGGGCATCCGTTACGTCGTCGACGTCGGCACCGCGCGCATCTCGCGCTACTCGGCGCGCACCAAGGTGCAGCGCCTGCCGATCGAGCCCGTGTCGCAGGCCTCGGCCAACCAGCGCGCCGGTCGCTGCGGCCGCGTCGCCCCCGGCGTCTGCATCCGCCTCTACAGCGAGGAGGACTTCGCCGCCCGGCCGCTGTTCACCGAGCCCGAGATCCTGCGCACCAACCTCGCCTCGGTCATCCTCCAGATGGCCGCGGCCGAGCTCGGCGACATCGCGTCCTTCCCGTTCGTCGAGGCGCCCGACCGCAGCCAGGTGAGCGACGGCCTGCGCCTGCTCGCCGAGCTGGGGGCGATCCGCGGCGACGAGCGGGACGGGTCGCGCCCGCAGCGCGTCGAGGGCGCGGTCCGGCTGACCAAGGTCGGGCAGCGACTCGCCGCCATCCCGGTCGACCCGCGGATGGGCCGGATGCTGCTCGCCGCGGAACGTCAGGGCTGCCTGCGCGAGATGCTCGTCGTCGTCGCCGGGCTCTCCATCCCCGACCCGCGCGAACGCCCGGCCGAGCAGCGCGAGCGGGCCGACGCCCTCCACCGCCGCTTCTGGGCCGCCATGCCGAGCGACCGCACGAGCGGCGCCGAGGGCCAGAAGGACGCCGCGCCGGCCGGCTCGACGGCCGCGCAGGAGCCCGAGCCTCCCGTCAACGACGGCAGCGACTTCCTCGCGCTGCTGCGGCTGTGGGACTACCTGCGCGCCTCGCGCAAGGAGCTGTCGGGCAACGCGTTCCGGCGCCGGGTGCGGGAGGAGTTCCTGCACTACCTGCGCATCCGCGAGTGGCAGGACCTGCACACCCAGCTGAAGCAGGTCTGCAAGGACCTCGGCATGAGCAGCAACGAGGAACCGGCCGGGGCCGACCGCGTGCACGCCGCCGCGCTGGCCGGCCTGCTGTCGCACGTCGGGCTCCTCGACGAGCGCGAGGAGGCCCGTACGGGTCGGGGCGCCAAGCCCGCGCCGCGCAGCAGGCGGCGGGTCAGCCGCGAGTACCTCGGCGCCCGCGGGACCCGGTTCGTCATCAACCCCGGGTCCGCCGCCGCCGCCCGCCCGCCGCAGCTCGTGGTCGCCGCCGAGATCGTCGAGACCAGCCGGCTGTTCGCCCGCACGGTCGCCGGGATCACCCCGGCGCAGGTGGAGGAGGTCGGGCAGCACCTGCTGCACCGCACCTACTCCGAGCCGCACTGGTCCTCGCGAGCGGGCTCGGTGATGGCGTACGAGCAGGTCACCCTCTACGGCGTCCCGGTCGTCTCGCGCCGCCGGGTCGGCTATGCGCGGGTCAACCCCGCGGAGGCCCGCGAGATCTTCCTGCGCGCGGCGCTGGTCGAGGGCCGCTGGCACACGCGGCACCGGTTCCTCAAGCACAACGCCGAGGTCCGGGCCGAGGTCGAGGAGCTCGAGGAGCGCACCCGGCGCCGGGACCTCGCCGTCGACGACGAGACGATCTTCGCCTTCTACGACGCCCGCGTCCCCGCCGACGCCACCTCCGGCGCGGCCTTCGACGCGTGGTGGAAGACCGCGCGCCACGAGACGCCCGAGCTGCTCGACCTGAGCCTGGCCGACCTCACGACCGGGCCGTCCGGCCTCGCCACCGCCGAGGCCTACCCCGACCACTGGGACGTCGCCGGCCACCGCCTGCCCGTCGCCTACCGCTTCTCCCCGGGTGACCCACGTGACGGCGTCAGCGTGACGGTGCCCGTCGACGTGCTCAACCAGGTCGGGCCGGCGCCGTTCGGCTGGCAGGTGCCGGGCCTCCGGCTCGAGCTGGCCACCGAGCTGGTGCGCTCGCTGCCGCGCGCGGTCCGGCGCCTGCTCGTGCCCGCCCCGGAGAACGCGGAGCGGGCGCTCGCCTGGGTGCGCGACCACCCGGGACCGTTCGGCGAGGGCTTCACCGCGGCGCTCGGCCGGGCCGTCCGGGTGCTCACCGGCGAGACGGTGCCGGCGGACGCCTGGGACCTCGAGGCCGTCCCTGCCCACCTCCGCGTGACCTTCGTGGTCGTCGACGCCGCCGGGGAGGTGCTCGCCGAGGGCAAGGACCTCGCCGCGCTCAAGACCGAGCTCAGCGCGCAGGTCAACGCGGCGCTCGCGGCAACGGCGGACACGTTCACCCGGACCGGGATCACCCGCTGGGACTTCGGGCGCCTGGAGCCCGAGCTGACCGTGACCCGGGACGGGCGCAGCGTCGTCGGCTACCCGAGCCTCGTCGACGAGCAGACCAGCGTGACGCTCCGCCTCCTGGACACGCCGGCGCGCCAGGCCCACGCGACCGCGGCGGGCCTGCGGCGCCTCGTCCTGCTCGGCACGCCCGACCCGACCCGCTGGGTCGTCGGCCACCTGTCGAACCTCGACAAGCTGGCGCTCGGCTCCAGCCCGTACGCCGGCGTCCCGGCCCTGCTCGCCGACGCCCGGCTGGCGTCGGTCGGGGAGCTGGTCCGGCGTCATCAGCAGGTCCCCGTCCAAGACGCCGACGCCTTCACCCGGCTCTGCGACGCCGTGCGGCAGGACAACCCCGACCTGATGCGCAGCGTCGTGGCCCTGGCCGCCGAGGTGCTGCGGGCCTGGGGCCCGTTGCAGAGCGGGCTGCCGCAGGTGGCAGCGCGCAGCCAGGAGGCCGCGGACGACCTGCGCGAGCAGCTGGCGAACCTCGTCTTCACCGGCTTCCTGTCGGCCACGCCGTACGAGCACCTGGTCGACCTGCCCCGCTACCTGCAGGCGGCCCAGCAGCGCGTCACCACCCTGCAGACCCAGCCGACCCGCGACCGGCCCGCGCTGGAGACGGTGCTGCGCTGCGAGGACGCGTACGCCGCGCTCGTCGCCGAGGTGCCGCCGGGCCCGTTGCCGCCCGTCGTCGCCGAGGTCGGCTGGCTGCTCGAGGAGCTCCGCGTGAGCCTGTTCGCCCAGGGCCTGCGCACGAAGGTCCCGGTGTCGGAGAAGCGCGTGCGCAGCGCGGTCGAGGCGGCGCGGGCCCGGCTGGGCTGAGCCGGGGCCCCGCAGCCACTGCCGTCCACGACGGAGTGCGCCGTCAGCGGCCGCGGGTAGATTGGGCCGCATGCTGGATCCACGTCTGCTGTACACGCTGGACGAGGAGGTCGTGGCCAGCCTGCAGGACGCGCACCCCGTGCTGATCCACCAGCTCGACGGGTTCGTCGACGCCGGCGGCGCCGGACGGCTGCTCACGAGCCACGTCCTCGAGCACCTCGAGCACCAGGTCGTCGCGACCTTCGACCACGACCAGCTGCACGACTACCGCAGCCGGCGCCCGATCATGGTCTTCGACACCAACCAGTGGAAGTCGTACGCCGACCTCCACCTGCGCCTGCACCGCGTCGTCGACGAGCAGGGTGAGGTGTTCCTGCTCCTGTCCGGGCCCGAGCCCGACGTGCAGTGGGAGCGCTTCGCCGCGGCCGTCATGGGCCTGATCGAGCAGCTCGGCGTGCGGCTCACGATCACCGCGCACGGCATCCCGATGGCCGTTCCGCACACGCGGCCCATCACCATGACCGCGCACGCGACGGACGCGTCGCTCGTCACCGGCTACCGCAGCTGGATCGACCGCGTCGAGGTGCCCGCCAGCTTCACCGGGCTGCTCGAGTACCGCCTCGGGCAGGCCGACCGGCGCGCGATGGGCTTCGCCGCGCACGTGCCGCACTACCTGGCGCAGGCGACGTTCCCGGAGGCGACGCTGTCGCTGACCCGCTCGATCAACGCGGCCACCGGCCTCGCCGTGCCGCTGGAACCCCTCGAGAAGGCCTCGGCCAGCAACCTCGAGGACATCGCCGGGGAGATGCAGGGCTCGCAGGAGGTCCAGGAGCTGGTCGCCAGCCTCGAGCAGCAGTACGACGCCCTCCAGGTCGAGCACCAGGGCGTCCCCAGCGCCGAGGAGATCGCGGCCGAGTTCGAGCGCTTCCTCGCCGAGCGCGAGACCAAGGACGACGACTAGGCGCGCTGCTCGCTCCGCGTCGCGGCCAGGGACGCGACTCGCGCCCCGTGCGGCTTGCGTAGGCTCGCGCCCATGCCCGAGTCGGTCGACGAGCTGGTGTCGCTGCTCGACCTCGAGGAGATCGAGGTCGGGCTGTTCCGGGCGCGGCAGCCGCGGACGGCGCTGCAGCGCGTCTTCGGCGGCCAGGTCCTCGCGCAGGCGCTGACGGCGGCGACCCGTACGGTGCCGGCCGAGCGGGTCGTGCACTCGCTGCACGGCTACTTCCTCGTCGCCGGGCGCACCGACCTGCCGATCGTGTACGACGTCGAGCAGGTCCGCGACGGCGGCTCGTTCTCCTCGCGCCGGGTGGTGGCCCGCCAGGGCGGGCAGGTGATGTTCTACCTGTCGGCGTCCTTCCACGTGCACGAGGACGGCTTCGAGCACGCCGACGTGATGCCCGAGGCGCCCGCCCCCGAAGACACCGCGCCGCTGTCCGACGTGCTCGCCGGCCTCACCGGGCGACCGGCGTCGGGGTGGCTGCACGAGTGGGGGGCGATCGACGTGCGCTACGTCGGCGACTCGCGCCCCGGCGGGGCCATCGCGGACCCGGCGCACCCCGCGCGGGCGCGGGCCTGGGTCCGTGTGGCCGGCGCGCTGCCCGACGACCCGCTGCTGCACCAGGCGGCGCTCGCGTACACCAGCGACCTGACCCTGCTCGGCGTCAGCACGGTGCCGCACGGCGTCGTCGTCGGCTACACCGTGCAGGCGGCGTCGCTGGACCACGCGATGTGGTTCCACCGACCGTTCCGCGCCGACCGCTGGCTGCTGTACGACCAGGTCTCGCCCTCCGCGTCGGGTGCCCTCGGGCTGTCGACGGGGCGGCTGTTCCAGGACGGGCGGCTCGTCGCGACCGTGGCGCAGGAGGGGCTGATCCGCCCGCAGCGTCCGCGGTCCTGACCTCGGCGGCGCCGTGCCGACGACCGTCCTCGTCGAGGGGGAGAGCGACCGGGTCGCCGTCGAGACGCTCGCCGGCGCGGCGGGGCTCGACCTCGCAGGCGCAGCGGTCCACGTGGTCGCGATGGGCGGGGCCACGAGCATCGTCCACCACCTGCTCGTCGGACCGGACGAGCGCGTCCTCGGCCTCTGCGACGAGGCGGAGGCGCCGGGGATCCTGCGGGCCCTGGACCGGGCGGGCGTGGGTGCGGGTGCGGGTGGGCTCGCGGAGCGGGGGTTCCAGGTCTGCCGCGCGGACCTCGAGGACGAGCTGATCCGCGCGCTCGGCCCGGGCGCGGTGCTCGCGGTCGTGGAGGCCCAGGGCGAGCTGACGTCGTTCCGCCGCCTGCAGCACCAGCCGGCTCTGCGCGACCGGCCGCTGGTCCATCAGCTGCGCCGGTTCCTCGCCGGCCGGAGCGGCCACAAGATCACCTACGCCCGCCTGCTCGTCGAGGCCCTCCCGCCCGGCGCGACCCCGGAACCCCTGGCGCGCCTCCTCGCGGACCTCTGAGCTGCAGGAGAAACGCCAACCTCTTCGAGGCCCTTCGACAAGCTCAGGGAGCGTTCCGCGGCTCGACGGGCTCAGGGTGCGTTCCAGCACTTCGACAGCTGAGGGAGCGTGGCCCGCACCCGACGCGCAGCGGCCGTTCCGAGCATCGGGTAGGGAGCGGCCCGTCCTCGAGTCTGGACGACGAGTGAGTCAGCCCAGCCCAGATCGCGGCAGCGCAAGAGGGGCTGCGGCTGACGAGCGAGGAGGAAGACCCGACGGGCAAGGGCCACGACCGGGTGCGAGGAACAAAGAACGAGGCGACCCGGAGGGGGGTCCGGGTCGCCTCGGGAGAGCTACGGGATGGTCGTCGAGCGTGCTGTGCGTTGGGGCTACGCGGCCAGCACCGACTTTCCTCGCAGCTTGGCGATGGCGTGCCGCTCGATCTGGCGGACACGTTCGGCCGTGATGCCCCACAGGGCGCCGATGTCGGCGAGTTTAGCCTGGCGCCCGTCGACGAGGCCATAGCGACGACGGACCACGTCGGCGGACCGCTCGTCGAGCGTGGAGAGCATCTCCTCGAGCCGCGCGTGCTCCTCGGCGTCCAGGAACACCTCGTCCGGGCCGGGCATCGGCTCGCGGGCGATGAGGTCGCCGAGCGCCGTGTCCCCACCCTCCTCGACGGGGGCGTCGAGGCTGACGTGGTCGCGGCCGTACCGGATCAGGTCGAGGACCCGGTCGGGCTCCAGGTCCATCTCCGCCGCGATCTCCTCGATCTCGGGGTCGCGGCCCAGGCGGCGCTCCAGGGTGCGCCGCACGGCGCCGACCTGGTTGACCTGCTCGGCGACGTGCACCGGCAGCCGGACGATGCGCCCCTGCTGGGCGATGCCCCGGCTGATGGACTGACGGACCCACCAGGTGCCGTAGGTCGAGAACTTGAAGCCCTTGGTGTAGTCGAACTTCTCGACCGCACGGATCAGGCCCGTGTTGCCCTCCTGCACCAGGTCGAGCAGCGGCATCTGCGAGCGCCCGTACTTGCGGGCGACCGACACCACGAGGCGCAGGTTGGCCGTGACGAAGCGCTGCATCGCCGCCTGGCCCTCGGCGACGATGATCTCCAGCTCGTCCTTGGTCGGGCGCTTGGCGTGCTTGCCGCGCTCGGCCGACGTCACGTCACCCGAGAGGATGTGCTCGGCGTAGAGGCCGAGCTCGATCTGGCGGGCGAGCATGACCTCCTCCTCGGCCGTGAGGAGAGGCGTCTTGGCAATGCCTTCGAGATATAGACCGACCGCGTCCTTGCCATCGATGCCGTCGGACACTCTGCTTCGAGCAGAAATGGCCACGTGGGCCTCCTTTATCGTTGCCTTCGACCTCTTCAACGTGTGAGAGGGGCCGAAGGATTCCTGGCCAGCCCTGAAGAAACCCTGATGAGGGTCGGTGTCAAGGGGTGCCTAGGAAGTAATTTCTCCTGCGACGCGCCGGTGGATGCAGGAACGTCCGAACTTACGTGCCAGACGTCTACTACCCAGTCCTGCCCACGATCTGGTCGAGGACCCACGCGTTCTCGAAGGCGATCTCGCGCCAGCTCGCGTAGCGCCCGCTGACGCCCCCGTGCCCGGCGACCATCTCGGTCTTGAGCAGCACCGGCCGGGTGGCCGTGGCGCCGGCCGTCGCGCGCAGCGCAGCGACCCACTTGGCCGGCTCGACGTAGTAGACGCGGGTGTCGTTGAGGCTCGTGGTGGCGAGGATGGCCGGGTGGTCGGCGTGGGTCACGTTCTCGTACGGCGTGTACGCCTTCATGTAGCGGTAGACCTCGGGGTCGTGCAGCGGGTCGCCCCACTCCTCCCACTCGGTCACGGTGAGCGGGAGCTCGGGGTCCAGGATCGTCGTCAGCGCGTCGACGAACGGCACCTGCGCGTGGATCGCCGCGAACCGTTCCGGCCAGCGGTTGGCCACCACGCCCATGAGCAGGCCGCCGGCGCTGCCGCCACGCGCGGCGAGGCGGTCAGCGCTGGTGTAGCCCGCGTCGACGAGGTGCTGCGCGCACGCGGCGAAGTCGGTGAAGGTGTTCTCCTTGGCCAGCACCTTGCCCTGGTCGTACCAGGCGCGGCCGAGCTCGCCGCCCCCGCGGACGTGGGCGACGGCGTAGACCACGCCGCGGTCGAGCAGCGACAGCCGCGAGATCGAGAACGTCGGGTCGACGGGGATCTCGTAGGAGCCGTAGCCGTAGAGCAGCGCCGGCGCGGAGCCGTCGAGCGCGACGTCGGCCCGCCGCACGACCGACATCGGCACGCGGGCCCCGTCGGGCGCGGTCGCCCAGGTCCGCTCCTGGACGTACGCCGAGGGGTCGTACGGCCCCTGCGTCGCCGAGGGCAGCACCGCGGTGCGCTTGAGCAGGGTCAGCCCGCCGGACGCGAGGTCGTAGTCGTAGACCGACGGCGGGGTGAGCATCGAGGTGTACTCGACGCGGATGCTCGGCGTGACGTACTCCGGGGAACCGGAGGAACCGACGGTGAACAGCGGCTCGTCGAACCCGACGTCGGCGCCCGGCAGCAGGGCGCCGTCCTCGGCGCGGGGGATCACGTGCAGCCCGCTCAGTCCGTCGCGGCGCAGGCTGACGACGACGTGGGAGGCGTACGCGTCGACCTCCAGCAGGCGCACCCCGGCCTGGCCGGGCAGCACCGGCTCCCACTGGGTGTGGCTGGTGGCGTCGAGCGGGGCCTGCGCGAGCGCGAAGTCCTCGGCGCCGTCGTTGTGCACGACCAGCAGCCGGTCGCCGGCCGGCTCGACGGTGTACTCGACGCCCTGGCGGCGGGGCGCGACGACGCGCGGCGTGCCCTCCGGGTCGTCGGTGGCGAGCAGGCGGTACTCCGAGGTCAGCTTGCTGCCGGAGCCGAAGACGAGCCAGCGGTCGTCGCGGCTGGAGTCGACCCCGAGCCAGAAGCGCTCGTCGGTCTCGGTGAGGACCACGGCGTCGTCGTCGGCCGGCGTGCCGAGGCGGTGGCGCAGCACGACGTAGGGCCGCCAGGCCTCGTCGCAGCGGGTGTAGAAGACGTGGCCGTCGCCGGCCCAGCAGGCACCGTGCGCGACGTCGAGGACCGTGTCGGGCAGGTCCTCGCCGGTCCGCAGGTCGCGGACCCGCAGCGTGTAGCGCTCGGCGCCGGTGACGTCGGTGGAGTAGGCGAGCAGGTGACCGCCGGGAGAGACCGCGAGCGCGCCGAGGTCGAAGAACTCGTGCCCGTCGGCCTCCACGTTCGCGTCGAGGTAGACGGTCTCGCCCTCGATGGGCGCGTCCAGCGACGGCGGGGCCAACCGGTCGGTCGCGGGCGCCCGGCAGTAGCGCGCGTACTCCGCGCCCTCCTGCGTACGGGTGTAGTACCACCAGGCAGAGTCGCCCTCCGGCCCGCTGTGACGGGCGTAGACGGGGACCGACAGGTCGGTCTCCTGCGTACGCTCCTTCAGCTCGGTGAACAGCGTCTCGGTCAGGGGTTCGAGGTGCTCGGTGAGCGCGGCCGTGTAGGCGTTCTCCGCCTCGAGGTAGGCGATCACGTCGGGGTCGGACTTGTCGCGCAGCCACTCGTACGGGTCGGTGAACACGTCGCCGTGGTGCTCGCGCACGGTGGGCCGCCGATCGGCGACGGGTGGTCGTCGGAGGTCGTCGCGTGTGGTCGATACGTCTGAACTCACGACCGACGACCCTAGTCGGACGCGGTTTCGGTGGACCGTTTCTGCCCAAAGTCCCGCGCACTTCTCAGGCTGCGCGCACCCGACGACGCGCCGGTGCCGGCCCGCGGGCGGCCCTCGGTGCGCGGTCGTGGGCACGGGGGTGCGGGGCTGGCGCGCGATGGGCCAGGATGTCGCCATGGGAGCCGAGGTCGAGGCCGCGCAGTTCACGCGCGAGGACCGCAAGCAGCACCGGCAGAAGGTCCGTCGCGGCCTCGACGTGCTCGCGCGGATGCTCACGGAGTCTCGCTTCGACTTCGAGCGGCCGATGGCCGGGCTGGAGATCGAGCTGAACCTGGTCGACGCCGACTTCGAGCCGGCGCTGCGCAACGCCGAGGTGCTGGCCAAGATCGCCGACCCGTCGTTCCAGACCGAGCTCGGCCGTTTCAACATCGAGATCAACGTCGACCCGCGCCGCCTGGCCGACTTCGGCTTCTCCTCCTTCGAGCAGTCGGTGCGCCAGTCGCTCAACGACGCCGACCCGCGGGCCGAGGAGGCCGGGGCGAGCACCGTGATGATCGGGATCCTGCCGACGCTGCGGCCCGAGCACGTGACCGCCGCCGCCACCAGCGAGAACCCGCGCTACTCGCTGCTCGACCGGCAGATCCTCGAGACCCGGGGCGAGGACATCGAGATCGTCATCGACGGCGTCGAGCGCCTGCACGTGGTGACCGACACGATCATGCCGGAGGCCGCGTGCACCTCGACCCAGGTGCACCTGCAGGTCAGCCCCGACGACTTCGCCGGCTACTGGAACGCCGCGCAGGCGATCGCCGGCATCCAAGTGGCGGTCGGCGCGAACTCCCCGTTCCTGTTCGGCAAGCGGCTCGTGGCCGAGTCGCGCATCCCGCTGTTCGAGCAGGCCACCGACACCCGCGCGGAGGAGCTCAAGAACCAGGGCGTACGGCCCCGGGTCTGGTTCGGCGAGCGCTGGATCACCTCGATCTTCGACCTGTTCGAGGAGAACGCGCGCTACTTCGGCGTGCTCCTCCCGGTCAGCTCGGAGGAGGACCCGGTCGCCGTCCTCGAGTCCGGCGGCGTGCCCGAGCTGTCCGAGCTCAAGCTGCACAACGGCACCGTCTACCGCTGGAACCGGCCCGTCTACGACACCCACGACGGGGCTCCGCACCTGCGGGTGGAGAACCGCGTGCTGCCAGCCGGGCCGACGGTCGTCGACACGATGGCCAACGCGGCCTTCTTCGCCGGCCTGGTCCGCGCGCTGGCCGGCCAGGACCGCCCGGTCTGGTCGCAGATGAGCTTCGCGGCCGCGGCGGACAACTTCGCCGCCGGCGTGCGCAACGGTCTCGACGCGGAGGTCTACTGGCCCGGGGTGGGGCAGTGCCCGGTCACCGAGCTGGTCGTGCGCCGCCTGGTCCCGCTGGCCGCCAACGGCCTGCGCCAGTGGGAGGTCGAGGAGTCCGAGATCACCCGGCTGCTGGGCATCGTGGAGCAGCGCTGCCTGACCGGCCGCAACGGGGCGACGTGGCAGAGCGACCAGGTGGCCGCGCTCGAGAAGGGCGGCGCCTCGCGCGACGAGGCGCTGCACGGCATGCTGGCCCGCTACACCGAGCTCATGCACAGCAACGAGCCCGTCCACACCTGGGAGGTCGCGTGACCGTCGTCGACGAGACGAGCCGCGAGGACGTGCGCCCCGACGCGGCGCAGATCGTCGTCGGCTACAGCTCGCGCCCGGAGGGCCGGGCCGCGCTGCGGCGCGCGGTCGCGGAGGCGACGCTGCGCAGTGCGTCCCTGGTGGTCCTGCACGGGCCGGAGGACGACGTCACCGAGCTGGAGTCGGAGCTGCAGACCTCGGGGGTGGCCCACCGGCTCGAGAGCTCGGCCGACGGCGGCGACCTCGCCGAGGACCTGCTCGACCTGGCCGAGTCCACGTCGGCCGCGTTCATCGTGATTGGCCTGCGGCGCCGCTCACCGGTGGGCAAGCTCCTGCTCGGCAGCAACGCCCAGCGCGTCCTGCTGGACGCCGCCTGCCCCGTCCTGGCCGTCAAGGCCGAGCAGCCCTGACCCGGCTCGCTTCCTGATCTCGCCCTGTCGAAGGGTCCAAGAGGTCGGCGCAGGAACGCTCCCTGAGCCTGTCGAAGGGCCTCGAAGAGGTCGGCGTGGGGACGCTCCCTGGGCCTGTCGAAGGGCTCGAAGAGGTGGGCGTGGGGACGCTCCCTGGGCCTGTCGAAGGGCCTCGAAGAGGTGGGCGTGGGGACGCTCCCTGAGCCTGTCGAAGGGCCTCGAAGAGGTGGGCGTGGGGACGCTGCCCGAGCCTGTCGAAGGGCCTCGACGAGGTGGGCGTGGGGACGCTCCCTGAGCCTGTCGAAGGGCCTCGAAGAGGTCGGCGTCCTCCAGGAGCCAAGGGCTTTCGCGATCCAGCAGCAGACGCCACCGTCCATGGGGCGCCGCGCCGAGCTCGCGCTCGGTACGGCGGGAAGGCGGTGGGCACGGTCCCACGCGCCCTCGCCCAGCGAACATCCTGAACGACCCTGAGAAACTTCCCTTCGGCTGCCCTTGTGTCTTTGGATGCCCGTGCCAGAATGCTTCTTGGAGCGGCTGTTGACATCCACTGGCCGAGCCCTGCCCGTAAACGCCCAGAGCAGTCGAGAGGTCTTTCTTCGTGACGCCGCCTTCCAAAGCCCACGCCCCGGCTGCCGTGTCGGATCTGACCGACGACGAGGCCATCGCTGCCGACGCCAACGGCGCCGGCAGCAGCCGCACCGCCACGGCCAAGAAGGCTCCGGCCCGACGACCCGCGGCGAAGAAGACGGCGCTGAAGGCCGTGAACGGCACGGGTGAGGGCGCGAAGGCCAAGGTCAAGGCAGCGCCCAAGGGTGACGCCGAGGACGCAGACGACGCCGACGTCGACCCCAGCGAGCTGACGGACCTCGAGGTCGACGAGACCGACGACGCCGAGGAGATCGCGGTCGCCGACGTCGTGACCGGCGACCTGCCCGCCGACGTCCAGGTCGACCTGGAGGGCGACGAGGTCGTCGTCACCGTCGGCAAGAAGCGCTCGCTCGACGACGTGGACGAGGCCAAGTTCGAGCCGGCCAAGGAGGCCGAGCTCGAGACCAAGCTCGTCGAGGACCAGGGCTTCACGCTCTCGACCGCCGACGACGCCGACGAGCCCGAGCAGCAGGTCATGGTCGCCGGCGCCACCGCCGACCCGGTCAAGGACTACCTCAAGCAGATCGGCAAGGTCGCCCTGCTGAACGCCGAGCAGGAGGTCGAGCTCGCCAAGCGCATCGAGGCCGGCCTGTTCGCCGACGAGAAGATCGCCGACGCCTCGGTCAAGATCAAGCCGAAGGAGGCCGACGACTACGACTGGATCGCCGAGGACGGCCGCCGCGCCAAGAACCACCTGCTCGAGGCCAACCTGCGCCTCGTGGTGAGCCTGGCCAAGCGCTACACCGGTCGCGGCATGCTCTTCCTCGACCTGATCCAGGAGGGCAACCTCGGTCTGATCCGTGCGGTCGAGAAGTTCGACTACACCAAGGGCTACAAGTTCTCGACGTACGCGACGTGGTGGATCCGTCAGGCCATCACCCGCGCCATGGCCGACCAGGCCCGCACCATCCGCATCCCGGTGCACATGGTCGAGGTCATCAACAAGCTCGCCCGCGTGCAGCGCCAGATGCTGCAGGACCTGGGTCGCGAGCCCACCCCGGAGGAGCTCGCCAAGGAGCTCGACATGACCCCGGAGAAGGTCGTCGAGGTCCAGAAGTACGGCCGCGAGCCCATCTCGCTGCACACGCCCCTGGGCGAGGACGGCGACTCCGAGTTCGGCGACCTGATCGAGGACTCCGAGGCGGTCGTGCCGGCCGACGCGGTGAGCTTCACGCTCCTGCAGGAGCAGCTGCACGACGTCCTCGACACGCTCAGCGAGCGCGAGGCCGGCGTCGTGTCGATGCGCTTCGGCCTGACCGACGGCCAGCCGAAGACCCTCGATGAGATCGGCAAGGTCTACGGCGTGACCCGCGAGCGGATCCGCCAGATCGAGTCGAAGACGATGAGCAAGCTGCGCCACCCGTCGCGCTCCCAGGTCCTGCGCGACTACCTGGACTGACGATCTGAGCGCTGTGCGGCTCTGACCAGGGGAAACGCCTGATTCTCCCCTTGGTTCAGGGCCGCACAGTGCTGTCTCCAAAGTGTCATCGCTAATCGAGCGTGCCAGGGGACATCGCGGGCCCGTCGCGGACCTCGTCGGGTTGCTGGTTCGTGGGAGCCGGACCGGCGCATCGAGCCCTGTCGGCTGACGTCGAGAACTCGGTCCTCGTCCTCCGCGGGCTCACGCCCGACACGGGTCGTTCACCGCGTCCCGCGCGTCCGTGTGTGCCGCTGTCGGTGTCAGTCGTGGGCGCCGGCGACGCGGGCCCGCAGGGCGGGCAGGCCGAGCAGGACCAGCACGGCCGTGCCGAGGAGCGCGAGGACCGCGGCGAACCGGAAGTCGACGGCGATCCCCGACACGGTCACGACGACCCCGCCGAGGGTGGAGCCGACCGCGAGGGCGATCTGGTTCGTCGTGACGAACATCGCCAGGCCCGCTTGGGCTCCCTGCGGTGTCGCGCCGACCATCCAGGTCTGCAGGCCGAGCGGCAGCCCGCCCCACACGAGCCCCCAGACCACGAGGAGCGCGAACACGGCGACGGACCGGTGCGCGAGGAACGGGAGCAGCGCCGCGGCGGCGGCGAGCACGAGGCCACCGGTCGCCAGCGTGGTCGGCACGGAGCGGGCGAGCGCGGCGCCGGTGACGAAGTTGCCGACGATCCCGGAGACGCCGAACACGAGCAGCGCGACGGAGACGACCTCGGGGCTGATCCTCGCGGTGTCCTGGAGGAACGGGCTGACGTAGGTGTACGCGGCGAACTGCGCCGCGAACAGCAGCGCCGCGACGGCCAGACCGACCCGGGCGAGGGGCACGCGGAACAGGGCCGTGAGCGCGACGGGCTTGACGCGTTGCAGGGAGGGGATCGCGGGGAGCGCGACCAGCTGCAGCACGACGGCGATCACGCCGAGCGCGGCGCCGATGACGAACGCGAGGCGCCAGGTCGACGTCGCGGCGACGAAGGCGCCGAGGGGCAGGCTGACGACGGCCGCGACCGAGATGCCCGCGGTGACGAGCGACGTCGCGCGGATGGCCTCCGTCGCGTCGACGAGCCGCGGTGCGGTGCTGGGGCCCACGGCCCAGAACCCGCCGAGCGCGACGCCGAGCAGGACCCGCGCCAGCAGCAGGACCGGGAACGTTCCGGCAGCAGCGGCGACGACGTCGGCGAGGACGAGCACCGCACTGAGGCCGACGAGGACGGTGCGTCGGTCGAGGCGCGAGGTCGCGACGGTCACGACGGGCGCGGCGACGGCGGCCGCCAGGCCGGTCACGACGACCATCAGCCCGGCGACCCCGATCGAGACGCCGAGGTCGGCGGCGATCGAGGGGAGGAGCCCGATGGGGAGGAACTCGGAGAGGACGGTTCCGAAGGAACCCACGGCGACCGCGGCGATCCCGAACCAGCCGTTGCGTGGAGTGCGTGTCATGGTCGTTGCTTCTTTCCTGGTGGCGGTGCTCGGACAGGGGGCCTGCGCCGGCCGGCGGTCGTCGGTGGTGCTCGGGGGCGCGTACGCCGTCCTCGGTCGGGCGGCGCATGAGGATCTGCGCGGACCACGGGCCGCGGTCGCCGTGACCGGTGGCGAGCCAAGGCCGCGATGCTCGAGCGGCCGGCTCGGCGTCGGCCCCTCGAACCTGGGCGTTCTGCTCGCTCTCGACGACCGACGTGATCGGGATGCTGCAGGGACCCCGACTCCGGGCGGCTCCCCGGTGGTCGGTCGTCGTCGCGGCCCTGGACCGGGCAGCCAGGGACTCGACGGTCGTGCGCTGGACGCCCCGACCCCGACCCCCACCCCCGACCCCTGGCTGCCCAGCGCCTGCTTCAGCCCGCTCTGGTCCTCAGCGGCTGGACGGCTCGGGAGCTGGTCGAGGCGGCCCCCTGCCTGGACGGGGACCGCGCTGCCGGTCCGAGAGGGGCCCTCGCGCAGGCGGGCGGTGACGTGTCCGCCCGGTCAGGCCTTCCAGGGCAGCTCGACCACGTCGAGCTGGTCGAGGAAGGCGGCCAGGTCGTCTGCCGCCCACTCCTCGCTGATCTTCCCGTCTCGGATCCGGTAGACGTCGATCGCGTCCCACCGCAGCGGCAGGCCCGTCTTGGGGATCCCCAGGAGGTCCGAGCTGTGGGTCGCCGTGACGACGAGCCGCAGGACCACCGTGTCCTCGTTCGCGATGATGTCCTGCTCCACGGCGTGCAAGCCGTCGAGGCCGCCGATGAAGGCGGTGAGCAGACCGGTCACGTCGTCCGCGCCTTCGACGGTTCCCAGCGTGCCGCCGTGCCACCTGACGTCCGGCGTGACGTAGTCGACGGCGAGGTCGGGGCGGTGGTCGTTGAAGACCTTCTCGACGTACTCGCGGGCCAGGGCGACGTTCGCCTGGATCTTCTGGTCGTCGGACATGAGGGCTTCCTTTCGTGGACGACGGGCGCCGCCCGTTGTTGACTGTTCGTTCCAGAACACTAGGCATTCTGGACGAACCAGTCAAGAACTCGGTCGGCGGAGGGTCGAGCCACGACCAGGCACGGCGACGAGGCGGAGATCGCCGGCCGTCCCGCGGGCGGACCTCGAACCTCGTCGCGATCAGGAGAGTCGCGGGCGCCGTCCGGCGCAAGGCGCAGAGCACTGCCACGACGACGCACCCGTCGGCGTGGTCGAGGGTCGAGCAGGGCACGGCGCGTGGGCGAGGCGGTCGGAACCACGGCACGCCCGGGCCTCGCTCGCGACCGGGGACCAGAAGGGTCCGCCGCGGCGGGATCGCGGCGGACCCTCGACGACGCGGGACCCACCGACCAGGGGCGTGTGGTCGGTGGCCGCGTGCGCGGTGACGGCAGCCGGGGCGGCCGGTGGGCTGGTCGCCCCCGGTCGCGGACCTGCGCGTCGTGGTCATCGTGGCGCGGGGCAGCGTGTGGGCGACATCCTCAGATGAGGGGTCGGGCTACCCCAATTCAGGGGGGTCCGTGCCGAGCAGGCCCTGCTCCCGGGCCTTGAGGACGGCGTCCAGCTGGCTCTTGGCCCCGAGCTTCTGCCGGAGCGACTTCACGTAGCTCCGGCACGTGCTGACGGTGATGCCGAGGGTGACGGCCAGATCCTTCACGGGTGTCCCGGTGGCGAGCAGCCGCAGCACGTCGAGCTCCCGCTGGTTCAGGGCGGCGGGCGGTGGAGCGGGCGGAGGAGAGGGCGGGACCAGGTAGGTCGAGGGCGCCACGGACATGTGCCCGGCGTGCACCCGGGTGAGGACGCTGATCATCTCCCGGAGCGAGCCGTTCTTCGGGATGAAGGCGGACGCCCCCGCCTGGGCGGCGCGGCCCACCCACTCCGGCGACGTGTGGGCGGTGACGACGGCGACCATGGCCGCCGGTGCGGCGGCACGGAGCCGGGCCGTCGCCGCGAGCCCGTCCTCGTCCGGCATCTGGATGTCCATGACCACGAGGTCGGGCTGCAGCCGGGCCGCGAGGGCGATGCCGTCGGCGGCGGTGAAGGCGGTGCCGATGCACCGCAGGCCGGGGACCATGTCGAGGGCGGTCGCCAGCATCTCCGCGAAGGCCCGGTGGTCGTCCACCACCAGCACGGTGCTGGTCGGCGACGCGTCGTCGGTGCTCACGTCTCGGTCCTACCCCCGGGGGACCGGTCCTGCACGCAAGCCTCGGGTACGGCCCTCCTGCGAGGGTGGCTCGGCTGGGTCACGGCGTGGCGGTCAGGCGAGCTCGAGGACCAGCGTGAGGGCGACGGCCGCCGCGAGGACGGTGAGCTCGGCGCCGACCAGGGCTCCCATCAGCCCGGCGGGGCCCGCGCTGACCGCTTCGAGGGTGCGCCGTCGGTGCCGCAGGCCGACCCCGACGACCGCCGCGACCGCGGCGAGCCGGCCTGCCGCGAACGCGGCCGGAGCCGGCTGCTCCGGGCGAGCCAGACCGGCGAGGACGAGCGCCGCGCCGAGGGCGAGTGCGGCGCCCGAGACGAGAAGACCCCAACGCTCGAGATGGCCTCGCGTCCGCAGGATCGGTGTGCGCAGGTGGAACGCCGCGACGATCGAGCCCGACCAGAGTGCCAGCGCGAGCAGCTCGGCCCCTGCCGCTGCCTGCACGAGGGGGTGGGCCTGCTCGGCGTGCGCGTGGCCGGAGCCGCCGGCCGGTGCGACGGCGAGCAGAGCGGCACCCACGAGGGCGAGGGCGGCTAGCGACTGCGCACGATCGAGACTCCGGGCGAAGAGGGCGACCAGCAGGGCGACCCAGACGGCGGCCAGGCGGGGGAGCACCACGTCGCTGGCGCTGAGGACCGCGACCAGGTTGTCGACCTGGAGCAGGCCCGCGAGGCCTGTGCCGTAGAGACGGGTGACGGTGGTGAGCAGCCAGGCCGTGCCGACGGCGGCCCAGACGGCGGCCCAGCGGGCGGCGGCGCGCGCGACGTGACCGGGCGGTGCGCCGCCTCCGCGAGTGGCGCTGCGCAGGCCGAGGAGCGCCAGGACGGGGGCGGCCGGCAGCAGGAAGAGCGCCTCGGCGGGCGGAGGTCCCCAGGACAGGGGCACGCCGTCCGCGTGCTGCCACCAGCGCACGCCGAGGAGGAGCGCGAGCACCGCCAGGACGGCCGTGCCGATGACGTCGGGCCGCGTCCGGGCCAGGTCGTGCGGCCCGCTTCGCACGCTGGGCGCGGTGCGCTGGACGAGGGTGGACATCGGTGCTCCTTGGCTCGAGCGGGATCCCGCCTCAGGCGGGGCAGGCGGTCCAGAGGGTGCCGACCAGGCGACCGTCGACGTCCTTCTCGGGCACGGGGCCGAAGGAGCGGGAGTCGATCGAGAGCTCTCGGTCGTCACCCATGACGAAGACGCCGCCCTCGGGCACGGTCACGGGACCGAAGTAGACGCCGTCGATGGTGGCGAGGTCGACGTACGGCTCGTCGACGCGACGTCCGTCCACCAGCAGCACGGCGTCGGCGATGGCCACCGTCTGCCGTGCGGTGGCGACCACACGCTTGATCTGCTCGGCCCCGTCGCCGGGCCGGGGAAAGGTGACGATGTCGCCGACCTCGAGCCCGCGCGCCGGGGCGAGGTGGTCGACCACGACCACGTCCCCGGTGCACACGGTGGGCGCCATGCTGCCCGAGGACACCCGCACCGCGTCGCACACCGTGAACCGTGCGGCGACGAGCCCGGCCACGGCCAGGGCTCCGGCGACGAGGACCCGGACGCGCACCGGCTCAGGCGCCCGTGGGGGAGTCGTCGTCGACGGCCGGGTCGGCGTGGATCGGGTCGTTGTCGTCGACGTCGTCGCTCTTCAGGCCCACGCTGAACTGGTGCATCATGTCGTGGTCCTCGTGCGGCAGGTTGTGGCAGTGCACCATGTACTTGCCGCGGTGCGGACCGAACTTCATGATCAGGCGCACCTTCTCGCCCTCGCCGACGTACACGACGTCCTTGGGCCCCTGCTCGTAGGCGAAGGGCGCTCGCCCGTTGCGGCTGAGGATCTTGAAGTCGATCAGGTGGATGTGCACCGGGTGGAACCAGCCGCCCGAGTTGTTCTGGATCTCCCACACCTGGGTCTCGCCGAGGTCGGGGCTGGCCAGCACCTTCTTGTACTCCGAGTCGACGACGTCGTGCCAGGTCTCGCCGTTGAGGTTCCACTCGTTGGTCGTGTCGTCGCGCTGCACCCGGATGGTGACGACCTTCATGTCCTTGGTCTCGGTCAGACCCATGACCTCCTTGCTCGCGAGGGGGTCGCCGTTGGGTCGCGCCATGACCGGCTTGGGCCGGTCCCAGGTGGGGTCGGTCTTGTCGAAGGAGTCGCCGACCACGTCGAAGGCCATGATCTTGCCCGTGAAGTCGAAGTCGCGGTTGTTCGGGTTGCTCAGGTTCTTCAGCTCGACGCGCTGACCCGTGGCGTACTTGCGGAAGTCGACGAGGAACTCGTAGCGCTCCGCGCTGCCGTGGCGCCACTCGGAGACCGGCACGACCGCGGGCATCAGGCCGCCGTCGGTGGCCACCATGTACACGGGGTCCCCCGTGGACAGCGTGGGCCGGTAGGAGCGCGACAGCGAGGCGTTCAGGAGCCGGAACCGGTAGACCCGCTTCTTGACCTTCATGACCGGCCAGGGCGTGCCGTTGACGAGGATGACGTCGCCCCAGAGCCCGGAGTGCGAGCGGTCGTCGTACAGCTGGGAGCCGTTGGCCTGGAACATCATGTCCGACAGCGTCAGGGCCACGTCGAACTCGCCCTGGGGCAGCAGGCGCCGCTCGTCGGGGTCGTGCAGGTGGTACTGCGACGCCAGCCCCGAGTACGCGTTCTGGGCGGTGTAGTGCACGCCGTGGTCGTGGTACCACAGCGTCCGGGCCGGCTGGAAGTTCGGGTAGTGGTACACCTTCTTCTGCTGCGACTCGGTCAGGTCGCTGGCGTAGCCGTCGTACTGGGGCAGCGAGGCCGAGCCGTGCAGGTGGGTCGAGATCGACACGGGCGTGCCGAAGACCGGGTGGGTGGCGGGCAGTCGGTTGTGCATCGTCATCGTGATGCGCGTGCCCTGGTCCACGTCGATGCGCTTCGCCGGCACCACGCCGCCGTAGCCCAGCACCGGCGTCTGCAGGCCCGGCACGATGCCGGCGAGCCCGGGCTTGGCCCAGATGTCGTAGTTGTGGATCGGTCCGTCCGCGTCGTACGTGACCGTCGGCACCAGCTTCTCGAGCGGCCGGAAGGCGTTGGTGTAGCGCGGCGGGAAGTTCTTGCTGGCCAGCAGGCTGGGCGTGCCGCCGCTGACCGAACGGCCGAGCGGCAGCCCGAAGGCCGCCGTGCCGACGGCGGCCAGTCCGCCGAGCTTGAGCGCGTCGCGTCGTGTGACGTTCATGTGTGGTCCCCCCCGGGAATCTGTGGCTCGGGGACCAGGTGCGTCGAGGTGCCGGTGCCGGCGCTGCTCGGGTGCTGAAGGCTGGATCCCCGTTCGAGACCCAACCTTCGCGAATCCGAGGTGCTGGCAGAACCCTCACGAGTGGGGGTGCGTCCCCCCACAAATGCGGGGGCGCCGCCCGGCCCGATCAGCCGGCGAGGCGCTCTTCCGGCCACGCGGTGCCCCCGGACGCCACCCGCCGGATCGCCTCGAGGACCCGTGAGGCGTCCGCGTCCTTCATGAGGTAGCCCGCCACGCCCTCGCGCTCGGCCGCGCGTCGGTGCCGGTGCACCGGGTCGGAGCTGAGCAGGATCACGCGGGCGCCGTCGCCGGCGCGGCGCAGGTCGGCGGCCGCTTCCAGCCCCGTCCGCGTCCGCATCCGGACGTCCATCAGGACGACGTCGGGCCGCAGCACGCGGACGGCGTCCAGCACCTCGGTGCCGTCGCGGCACTCCCCGACCGCGCGGAGGTCGGCGGTGGAGGCGACGAGGTCCACCATGCACGTGCGGAAGAAGTCGTGGTCGTCGACGACCAGCACCCGGGTCATGCTCCACCTCCTGCCGCAGACGTCGTCCTACCTCGCGACCCAGCATGTGGCACGGCACGGCAAAGGGCCACCCGCACGTGGGTGCGGCCCGTCCCCACCGACGCGGGGGTCGAGCGCTGCCCCCTCATCTGTGGGTGCGCCGCCCCCCTCATCGAGGGTTCCTCGCGACCCCGGCGCCGACGGAGCCTGATCGCACCTGCCTGCGCCGCGTCCCGGCGAACGGGCACCTGAGACAGGGGGAGCCGACGATGGAGCACTACTCGCGAGGGGTGACGAACCCCTCCCAGACCCGCAGCGGCGCTGCCCGACGAAGCCGGCGTGCCCGGCGCCTCACCGGTGCGGCGGCGACCGTCCTCCTGGTGGTCGGGGTCGCGACGACCTCCGAGGCCGTCACGCGCGTCACGGTCACGAACCCGGGCGGCCTGACCGCGGTCGGACCGGTCAACACCGACCACGGCTTCCCCGCCTGGTACGGCGACAGCGCGGGCACCCGCGTCGAGCCCTGCCTGGACGGGGACGACCCGCTCTGCGGGTTCCTGCCGGGCGACATCCCGGACCCCGACGTCCCGGTCGCGTTCCCCGACAACTTCCCCGGGGAGTTCTTCTACCAGCTGGTGGACAGCAGCCTCACCCTGCCGGGCGGCGGCAGCGCGACGCTGACCCTCGGCCTGGAGGCGGCCTTCGCCAACGACGACCCGATCGCCGGCGACCAGCTGACGTTCGCGCGGACCCGCATCGTCGTCAAGGGCGCGCAGCGCAGCACCACCGTGACCTTCAAGCACCCCTTCGGCGAGGCCACCGTCGACACCGACGCGACAGGTGCCGGACGCCTGGTGCAGGACATCTCGCCGGCGGTCGGCAACTTCAGCACCGCGCTGAAGAGCAACTTCGGCCCGTTCCTCCGGTGGGACCCGGCGGTCGCGCCGGCCGCGCCGGCCGGCTACCTCGGCGACCCCGCCCAGACCCACACGGTCGTGGGCGGCCGGAACGGCGTCAACCAGTTCGGTGCCTTCGCGACCGACGGCAGCCGGATCGCCTCGACCGACCAGTTCTCGGTCTCCGGCAAGCTGGCCACCAACACCGGCGTGACGGCCGACCTCGCGCAGGTCCACGGGGGCTTCCTGGACGTCTTCGCGACCAGCACCGGGGCCCAGCTGGAGGTGGCCGGGGTCGACGGGCAGTACGCGCGCACGCCGATGACCAACGACGCGGGCAGCAGCCGCCACTACGCGCGGATCGCGCTCGCCGCCGGGGCGAAGCCCGCCTCGGTGACGGTGCGCAACATCGCCGACAAACCGGTCAGCACGTCGGTCGTCAAGCTCGCCGACGTGACCGTCACCCGGGCCGACTACGACGGCACCACCCTGACGGTCGCCGCCGACGGCGACGACGCGAGCTACCCGCTGACGGTGGTCGGCATCGGCTCCCTGCCCAGCAAGGCGCCGGTCGAGTTCGGCGTGACCGCACCACCCGCGACGGTGAGCGTGAGGTCCAGCACGGGGTCCCCGGTCACGTTCCCGGTGACGGTCACCGGTGGGGCGGTCACGCCGCCCGGCCTGCCGCCGGTGCCGCCCGCTCCCGACCCCGGTCCGCAGGACGACAACACCGGCAACAACCCGGCCCCCTCGGCCCCGGTCGTCGCCGTGGCGGCGCCGACGCCGACGCTCCCGGGCGGCACCGTGACCCTCGACGCGAGCGGGACCACGGGGGCGACCAGCTACGCCTGGACCACCGTCAGCGCGCCCACCGGCGCGTCCCTCGCGGGAGCCACGACGTCGAAGCCCACGCTGACGCTGCCCTTCGCGACGACCACCGCGGCGACCGCCCCGGCCCAGCCGTGGGCCCCCGTGGTGCTGAAGGTGGTCGCCACGAACGCGGCGGGCAGCTCGGAGACCCAGGTGACCGTGCCCGTCAAGCAGGACGTCGTCACCGTGCTCGCCGGAGCCCGCCACCGGCTCGGGACCGAGCTCCGCATCGACGGGACCTCGCTGGTCGACGGGCAGGCAGGGGTGCGCACGCCGGCGACGACGGTCGTCGTCTGGGACACCACGAACCCGGCGGCCCCGGTCAAGCTCGGCACGGCACCGGTCGACACGCTCGGCGCCTGGCCGCTGCGGCAGAAGCCCGGCCCGACACGTCAGGTGACGTCGGTCCTGGTGCAGAGCACGCGGGGCGGCAGCACCACCGCAACGGTCGGCCGCTGAGTCGCGGGTGGGAGGTCGCGGACGCACCCGGCCTCCCACCCGCCCCCGTACGTCCTCCCGCGTACGCCGTCCGCAGTCCGTAGTCCGTCCGTCCGTCCGTACGCCGTCCGTCCCGGCCCGTCGTCCGCACCCTTACTCGCGCGCCGCGCGCACCCCGAAGGAGACCACCATGAGCAGCACCGTCCGCCACCCGCTCCCCGGCCGTCCCGTCCGCGTCGTGGCGACGGCGCTCGGGGCGGCCGCCCTGGTCGTGCTGGTCCCGGGCAGCGCCCAGGCCCACGTCGGGATGACGGCCGATAGCACGGCGGCGGGCTCCCACGCCCTGCTCACGCTCGCCGTCCCGCACGGCTGCGAGGGCTCGCCGACGACCAGGATCTCGGTGCAGGTCCCGGCCGGGATCGACGACGTCGTGCCGGCCGTCAACCCCGGCTGGCAGGTGCGCAAGGTCGAGGAGAAGCTCGACCCACCGGTCACCGCCGACGACGGCGACCAGATCACGAGCCGGGTGGCCGAGGTCGTCTGGACGGCTCGCCGGCCGCTGCCGGACGGCTTCCGCGACAGCCTGTCGCTGCAGGTCGCGCTGCCCGCCGAGGCGGCGGGGCAGCAGCTGGCGTTCCCGACGCTGCAGACCTGCGTCGAGGGCGAGACCGCATGGACGCAGGTCCCGGCCGCCGGCCAGGACCACGACGACCTCGACCACCCGGCACCGGTGGTGCTCGTGACGGCCGCCGAGCCGGACGACCACGGGGCGGCCGGCGGCTCGGGCGACCACCACGCCGGCGCGGCCGACGCGGACCTGTCGACGGGCTCCGGCGCCGGCGCGGAGGTGACCGCCGCCCGGCCGACCGGGACCTCGTGGACGGGTCCCGCGGGCCTGGCGCTCGGGGCCCTCGGGCTGGCGGCGGGTTCGGCTGCGCTGTGGTCCTCCCGGCGGGCGCCCGCACGGGCCCCGCGGTCCTGAGGTGCGCACCCACCACCGCCGCGTGGGTCCGGCCGCCCGTCGTCGTCCCCTGCGGCGCCGCCTGGCCGCCCTGCTGGTGCTGGCCGCGTTCCTCGCCCTCGGCACCGCGCTGCCCGCCGACGCTCACGCGGGGCTGGCCAGCTCCGACCCGGCAGCCGGGTCGGTCCTCGACGTGGCCCCCAGCGCCGTACGGCTGAGCTTCACCGAGCCGGTCGACCCGGTCGAGGGCGGCTTCGCCCTCTACACGAGCGAGGGCCGCTACCGCCCGGGCGGCGACGGTTCGCTGTCCGCGGTCGCGCTGGACACCGTCGTGACGGTCGACCTGCCAGCCGACCTGCCGCGCGGCAGCTACCTGCTGGGCTGGCGGGTCGTCTCCCCGGACTCGCACCCCGTGAGCGGCGTGCTCGCGTTCGCGGTCGGCGAGACGTCCGCGGCGCCGACGGCTCCGCCCGACGCCGACTCCTCGTCGGACCCGGTGCGGGGCGCCCTGGTGCTCGTCCAGGTCCTGGCGTACGTGGGTCTGCTGGGGGCGGTGGGTCTCCGCGTCTTCGACCTGCTGCTACGCGGGCCCCGCGGGCGTGACGCCCGCGCCGGCCTCGCGCGCGGCGCACTCGTGCTCGCGGTCGTGTCGTCCGCCCTCGTCGCCGGCCTGGGAGCGGTCCGCGACCGGGCCGGGACGTTGCCGGAGCTGGCCTCGCCCGGCACCTGGAGCCGGGCTGCGGCGAGCCCGGCCGCCGTGGCACTCGGCCTGGTGGTGGGTGGAGGTGTGCTGCTGCTCGTGGGCGAGCGCGCGCACGGTCGAGCCGCCCGGGTCGCCACCCTCGTCGGCGCGCTGGTGGCCGTGGGCGCCGTGCTCCCGGGCGGCCACACCCGGACGACGCATCCTCTCTGGCTCATGAACGTGCTCGACCTGGTGCACGCGTCGGCGGCGGCGGTCTGGTTCGGCGGGCTCCTCGGGCTGGTCCTGCACCTCCGCCGTTCCCGGCGGACGGGTACGGACCCGGTGGAGGTCGCCGCCGTCGTCGTGCGGTTCTCCGCCCTGGCCGGGGTGCTGGTGGTGCTCCTCGGGATCAGCGGTGCCGCCATGGGTGTGCTGGTGCTGGACGCGCCGCGGTCGCTGTGGGCCACGACGTACGGGCGCGCCCTGGCGACCAAGCTGGCGGTCGTCGGCGTCGTGGCGGTGCTCGCGGTGTGGAACAAGGTGCACCTCCTGCGTGTGGTCGGGCGCCGTCCCGACGACGAGAGCCGGTGGCGCCGGCTCCGTTCGGCGGTGGTCGACGAGGCGGTGCTCCTCGTCGTGGTCCTGGCGGTCACCGGCCTGCTGACCATGCAGGACCCAGGGGCGCCGGAGGGCGCCCGCCCGGCGGCGACGTCGTCGGCCTCGAGCACGCAGCGGCTCCCGCTCGGGACGGGCAGCGTGCAGGTCAGGCTGGCGCCGGCCCGGGTGGGGGCGAACGGCGTCGAGCTGAGCCTGCGCGACGCCGATGGTGCGCCGCTCGCGACGGAGGCGATGCCGACCGTGTCGGCGCGTCTCGCCGACGGCTCCCTGGGTCCGCTGCCGGCCCGGGTGACGCGTCTGGAGGGCGCCGGCCGCTACCGGGCCGACGTGACCCTGCCCGAGGCGGGACGCTGGCAGGTCCAGGTGTCGGTGCGGACCGACCGCTACAGCGAACCGACCGCCCTGCTCGCCGTCGACGTGGCCCGCTGAGGACCAGGGCGCAGGATCAGGACCTCGACGACCCGGAGGTCTCGGCCGTGGTCGCCGGGAGGACGGCCCGCACGGTGGTCCCGTGGTCCGGGGTCGTCGTCACGGTGAGGCGCCCACCGAGGGCGTCGACGCGGTCCGCCAGCAGCCGCAGCCCGAGGTGGCCCTCGCCGCGCCGGTCCAGCCGGTCGGGGGCGATGCCCCGTCCGTCGTCGCTGATCTCCAGCTCCACGGTGGGACCGCCGCCGGGGCGGGCCGGGTCGACGAGACCCAGCCGGACCGACACCGTCCCCGCACCGGCGTGCTTGGTCACGTTGACCAACGACTCCCGGGCCACCCGGTAGAGCGCGGTGGCGGTGTCGGTGTCCAGCGGTCCCACCGGGGACACGTCGAGGGTCACGTCCAGGCCCTCGGTCCGCAGCTCGGAGGCGAGGGCGGTGACCGTGTCGCCGAGGTCGGCGCTGCCCAGGTCGGGCGGGTAGAGGTCGGTCATCAGCGTGCGCAGGCTCTCGATGGACCGCTGCAGCGCCTCCTGGGCCCGCGTCATGAGCGCGGTCTCGCGCTCGGGGGCCCCTGGCGTGAGAGCGCCGAGGACGTAGCTGATGGCGGCCAGGTCCTGGATCGGACCGTCGTGCAGGTCGGCGGCGAACCGGACGCGCTCGCGGTCCGACGCCGTCAGGGCCTGCTCGAGCAGCCGGGCCCGGTCGTGCTCGTGGCTCTGCAGGCGGCGTGCGAGCGACAGCACGATCGGGACCTGGATGAGCTGGAGGAGCAGCAGCGGCACCAGGACCAGCGGCAGCGTCTGGGACAGCAGGCTGTTCGCGACCTCGTCGACGCGCTGGTAGTCGTAGTACGCCTCGAAGGCCATCGGCGGCCGCCCGTCCAGCCGCAGCGGGACGTACACCTCGACGTAGCGGGCGTCGTCCGCACGCGGGTCCACGGCACCGCCGGACGCCGCGTCCGCCTCGGGTGCGTCGTCCTCGAAGGCGGAGACGATGCGGCCGTCGATCGCGGCGAGCACGTCGGGGGAGAGCGGCGCCCTGGTCCCCACCTCCCCGGGCTTGTCGCTGTAGAGCACCAGGCCGTCCCTCGACCACACGACCACCTCCGTCAGGTACCCGTCGGCCATGCGGTTGCGCACGGCCTGCTCGAGCGTCCTGACGCCCTCGGCGTCCCCCTCGAGGTAGCCGGCCAGCAGAGGTCCGACCACGAGGTCGGCCAGCCGCTGCGTCATCCGCTCCGAGTCGTCCAACGCCTGGGACTGCGCCACCGACCTGCTCGCGAACGCCGCCCCGAGGCCGATCGCGAGCATCGCGACGAGGCCGAAGCCGATGACCACCACCAGCTCGCGACGCGCACCGGAGCGGACCGTGCGCGACCCCGCCCGCCGCCGCGGCATCACGGTGCGATCAGTCGGAGCTCACGTGCTCGGTTGACCGCCGCGATCCGGCTGCTGACCTGCAGGGTCGCGTAGACGGACTTGATGTAGCTCCGGCACGTGTGGACGGTGATCCCCATGACCTTCGCGATGCTCTTGACCTCGAGGCCCTGCGCGATGTAGCCCAGCACCTCGCGCTCGCGAGCGGTCAGGCCGTGGTCCTCGGGAGGATCCTGGTGCGCCGACCCGCGGGCGGACGGAGCGACCTGCATCGTGCCCGGCCGGGCGCCCTTGAGCAGCGAGATCATCTCGGCCAGGGAGCCGTCCTTGGGGATGAAGGCCGAGGCGCCGGCGCGTGCCGCGCGGACCACCCACTCGCGGTCCTGGTGGGCCGTCACCACGGCCACGGCGGTCTCCGGGCTCGCGAGCCGGACCGCGCGGGTGGCGGCGAGGCCGTCGGTGCCCGGCATCTGGATGTCCATCACGACGACGGAGGGCCGTAACCGTCTGACCTTCTCCACGGCTTCGTCCGCGTCCGACGCGGTGCCGACGCACCGCATCCCGTCGACGTAGTCCAAAGACGCCGCCAGCAGATCGGCGAAGCACTGGTGGTCGTCCACGACCAGCACCGTCGTCTCGGTCGATTCCTTCTGAGCCTCGCCCGCCTGCTCGACGCAGCCGTGAACTGGTGACATCGTTCCCCCCCGAGCTCGTGTCGCCCATCAAGATAGGGCAGTTCTCGCGGCCGTGGGAGTGACTGAGGTCAGCGATTCCGAGCGGGCGCGAGGCCGGTCGGAGGGGGCGGCGGAGCGAGGTCGAACTCGGTGTCCGAGGGCGCTGGCCTCGCGGCGGGCGGTGGTCCGGTCAACGCGCCGAGTCGGCTTCGGCGCCCTGCGGGCCCGGCCACCGGCGCGGCGCGGCGCGGCATCGTTCCGCTGGCTCCCGAGGTCGCCGCCGCCGTCGACCGCTCCCTCCGGGTCGGCATGACTCACCGGCTCGCCGCCTCGCCGCGCCCGGCTGCGGCGCCCGCTCAGCCGAACGACCAGCGCTGGGCTTCGGAACCGTTGCAGGCGTAGATCTGCAGCTGGACCTTGTTCTTGGCGGCGCTGTGCGGGATGTCGAGGCACCGGCCGGAGCCGGCGTTGACCAGGGAGCCGTTCTCTCCGATGGTCCAGTCTTGGGCGTCAGTGCCGTTGCAGCCCCAGAGCTGGACCTTGGTCTTGTTCTTCGTCCCGCTCTTCTTGACGTCGAGGCACTTGCCGAGGGAGCGGAACGTGGTGCCGTCGTGGGCCCAGGCCTGCGCCTTGGTCTGGTTGCAGGTGTACAGCTGGACGGCGGTGCCGTTTTTCGTCCTGCTCTTGCGAACGTCGACGCACTTTCCCATGCCCGTGATGGCGTGAGAGACGGGCTGCGCCACGGCGGTGCCGTGGACGCTGATCAGGTGGGCACCCTTCCCGTCGTTGCCAGTGATCGAGTAGGTGCCGTCGAACGAGCCGACCCGGGTCGGGCGGAAGGTGACGGACTGGTGGATGACGTCACCGGGCTCGATCTGCTGGCCTTCGGAGACGGGATCGGGCACCTGGAAGGGCGCCGTCGGAGGAGCTGCCTTGGTGAGGGTCAGGAGCAGGTTGCCGGTGTTCGTGATGTCGAAGGTCTTCGTCGCCGTCGTCCCGAGGGGCACCGAGCCGAACTGGACGGCGCCGGGGGTGATGTTCAGCCGCGACACCCCCGTGACCGACGTCCCCTCGATCGGCAGGCTGACGTCACCGGTGGAGGACCTGACCACGAGCGTGCTCTTGAACGTGCCCGCCCGGGACGGTTCGAAGGTGATCGGCACCGACACCGAGCCGCCGGCCTCCAGCGTCGTGCCCGTCGCGGTGAGCGCGTCGGTGCTGAAGGGTGCCTTCGGCCTGGTCGCACCCGTGATGGTGGTGCTCGTCGAGCCGCTGTTGGTGATGCTGGCGTCGAGGGTCACGGTGCCGCCCGACGGCACCTCGCCGAAGTCCAGGGTCGAGGGGTCGGAGAGCAGGCCGTCCTTGGTCCCGGCTCCGTGCAGGTCGAAGGCGAAGGTCCCCGTCGTGGTCACGAAGGCGAGCGCGCCGGAGTCCGAACCCGCGGCCTTCGGCCGGTAGGTGACCGGGACCGTCAGGGACCGGCCGGCCTTGAGGGTCACCGGCAGCTTGACCTTGCCGGTCGAGAAGGGGGCCTTGGTCTTGATCTTGGTGAGCTTCACCTTCCGCTTCGCGGTCACCGTGACCTGCTTGGTCACGCTCTTCTTGACCGCGACCATCCCGAAGTCGGTGGGCGTGCTCGCCAGCGCGGTCGTCGACGGACGGCCGAAGCCGTAGACCTGACCCGAGCGGTTCGCGACGTACACGCGCCCGCCGGTGGTCGCGGGGACGGCGAACTTGGTGGCCGTGCCGATGGGAGCCGAGTACCGCAGCTTCAGTCGACCCTTGACCGGCACGGCGTCGTACGCGCGCAGCTGGCCGCCGTCGCCGGTCGGTCCCTCGCTGAAGACGACCCAGACGAGCGCGGAGCCCGCGTTCGTCCCGGTGGAGGTCACCATCGGGGAGCCGGAGGTGTAGCCGAACCGCGCGGAGCTCGTGCCGACACGGCTGAGCGACGGCTTGCCGGAGCCCGAGACGCTCAGCTTGAACGCCGACAACGGTCCGCGGTTGTTGGTCATGTACACGTACCCGCTACCACCACCCCAGAACGACGGGTAGCCCCAGACGCCGTGCAGCGGGCCGATGCTCTGGAGCACGTCGTCCTTCCTGCCCGACCGCTGGCCGTTGCCGCCCAGGTCGTCACGGTCGAGCAGGAAGACGCGTCCTTCCTTGCCGACCTGGACGAGGAGGTGCGGGTGGTCCTTGGTGCCGTACCCGTCGGGGATGGCGAGGGGCCCACCGGAGCCGAGGTCGGAGTCGTCGGTGTCGAGGTGGGTGTTGTTGACCGGGGAGAAGAAGTCGGTCGCCTTGAGCGTGCGGTTCTTCTGGACCGTCACGCGGACGACGGACTCGGCGAGCTGGTGCGGCGGCTTCTTGCCCGGTCGCGGCGACGGCGAGACCCCGTTGCCGGTGGCGAACAGGATCTGGCCCTTCCCGTCGGAGACGAGCCCGCCCCCGGACTGCCAGATGCCTGCGCCCGCCTTCGAGCTGCCGGTCTCGGTCGCGAACATCGCCGTGCGCTTGCCGGTCGTGGCGTCCACGCCGACGACGTAGCCGACGTAGGGCTGCTTGTCGCAGTGGCTCGCGAAGCCCGCGTAGACCACGCCGTCGAGGAGCAGGAGGCCGGGCCGCTGCATGGCGGTCCTGGGGTTGAAGTCGAGGTCCTCGTCGTTGTCGGCGGAGCCCTTGATGGTGGTCGGGAAGCCGGCCCGCTCCTTGCCGTTCGTGATGTCGACCGCGTGCAGGTACCAGTGCGGGTGGTCGCCGTCCTTGCCGTCGTCCACCTTGGCGGTGAAGTACGCCGTCCCCGTCGCGGGGTCGACGACCGGGGTCGAGGTGATCCCGACGGTGGGGACCAGGTCGCCGCAGCCGATGTTCGACGCAGCCCACTCGGGCTCGACGTCACGCTTCCACCTGATGGCGCCCGTGACCGGGTCCAGCCCGTAGGCCTTGTCCTTCTCGGTCACCGCGAGCAGCACGCCCTTCGCGACGACGGGCTGGGCGTAGATCTGCCCGTCCAGCTTGGTCGCGAAGAGCTGACCGAAGTCGGGTGCGGACGCGTCCGCCGGGGTCAGGCCGGGCTCGTGGGAGTCCCACCCGGTGCGCAGGTTGTCGACGGACACCGTCGTCACGTCGGCCGCCGCAGGCGATGCAGGCGACAGCCCGGCGGAGGCGAGCGCTGCGAGCAGCATCCCGGCCAGCAGCCTGGTCGGCTTCAGGAGGGCGAAGGGCACGACGATGCTCCCAACGGTGACGAGTCCACGAGCGCCGGACCTGGCGCTGGCCCATCGTCGACGCCGACAGGGGGATCCGGCCCTCCATCCGACGACGTCCCGGAAGAACATCTGGACACGGTTGCGTGAACGTCCAGCCCCCGACCGTGCTGCAGGTCCTGATGTCCAGGCGCCCTCGGTGTTCGACCAGCTCAGTTCTCGACGCCACGGCGACGCGTCGGACTACCTCGGCGGGCGGAGCACAGCTCGGCGAAGTCGCCGCGGCAGGGTGGCCAGGCGTGGGCGACGCGGTCCTCGACGACCGTCGCCCCGGGCGGTGCGCCCTTCGCCGCCTGAGGTGAGGAGTTCCCTCTCACGCCGGATCGAAGACGAGCTGCGTCGGCCGCTGGAGGGGGAGCGACGGGGCGACCACGGCGTCGGCGTCGGCGTCGTAGAGCAGGAGGCCGTCGGCGCTGGTGACGGCCAGCCACCGGTCGGACAGCCACGCGAGGTCGGCGGGCCGGCTTCCCACCGGGATCGTGCGGCGGACCACGCCTGGTGCCGTCGTTCCGGTGATGCGCACCTCGAACGCGCCGGCCTGGTCCGAGCCTGAGGCGGCGAGGAACCGGCTTCCGGGCGACAGCGCCTCGGGGTCGAGGGCAGCGCTGACCCAGTCGACGCTCGGCGCCTCGGACGGGCCGAGAGCGGTCGTGCGGCCGGACGCACGGTCGTGCAGCTCGAGGGTGCAGGACCCGGCTGCGCAGGCGGCCACGACCAGCCCGTCGGGCCCGACCCCGATCAGGGAGGTGCCGACGACCTCACCGTCGGCGTCGGGGGAGGCGACCCGCACCCCCGAACGGTCGACGTCGAGCAGGCCGCCGGCGCCGTCGGGGACCGCGAGGCCGCGCACCCGGAGCCGCGGTCCCGGCGCGCCGTCGTCGCCCGCCCGGACCCAGGTCGCGCCCACCGACGGCCTCCAGTCCTGCCGCGTCCTGGTCCACACGTCTCCGCCCGAGGCGGGCAGGACCGACTCGGCCGAGCGCACCCGGCCCGCCGTCTGCCCCAGCAGACCCCCGGGGAACCAGATCCGCGTCCTCGGCCGGCCCTCGGCGGAGGAGACGAGGACCCCGGGCGCCATGGCGGTGAGGAGCGCCTGATCGGGATCGACGGGATGGAGCCCGAGCGGCTGCACGAGGCCGCCGGCCACGTCGATGCCGTAGACCTCGTCGCCGGCGACGAGGTAGAGGGTCCCCGACGGGAGGCCTCGACCGGCCGGCCAGGGCGTGGTCGCCGGGGTCGGAGGGGCCGTGGGCGGCGCCGTGGCGCCCGGGGGTCTCACGGCGTCCGGCGCCTGGTCCTGCGCGGAGTGCAGCCGTACCACCAGGAGACCCCCGAAGAGCGCGACCACGACGAGCAGGACCCACCAGGACGGGCGGCGGCGGGCGCCTCCGACCTCGAGGTGCTCGGGTCCGGTCACCCGCCGAGTATCGACGAAGCCCGCGCGGCGGCACCTGCACCCGGCGGCATCCGCGGTCCGCCGTTGTCGAGGTCGGCGTGCGACGGCCCACGCACCGGTCCGGGTAGCGTCGCGGGCGTGAGGGAGATCCCGACGGTGGCCGGCGTGCGATGACCCGCGTCGAGCTCGCGTACGGGCGCGGCCAGCTCGAGGTCGAGCTCGCGGCGCCGGCCGAGGTCACCGTGTTCCGCAAGGCCGCGCTCCCGCCGCTGCCCGACCCGGCGGCCGCGGTGACCACGGCCCTGATGCAGCCCGTCGGGTCGGCGCCGCTCGCCGAGCTGGCCCGCGACCGTCGCAGCGCCTGCATCGTCATCTGCGACATCACCCGGCCGGTGCCCAACGGGTTGTTCCTGCGGCCGATGATCGAGACCCTGGTCAGGGCGGGCCTGGCCCTCGAGAGCATCACGGTGCTCGTCGCCACGGGGCTGCACCGGCCCAACGTGGGTGCGGAGCTGGCCGAGCTGGTCGGTGACGCGTGGGTGCTCGAGCACGTGCGCGTCGAGAACCACGACGCGCGCGACGAGACGCAGCTCGTCGACCTGGGTCGGACGCCGACCCGCGGCACGCCGGTCACGCTCGCCCGGCGGTTCGTCGAGGCCGACCTGCGCATCGTGACCGGCCTGGTCGAGCCGCACTTCATGGCGGGCTGGTCGGGCGGGCGCAAGGTCGTCGCCCCCGGGGTCGCCGGGCACCGCACGATCCGCACGTTCCACTCGTACGCGTTCATGGCCGACCCGTTCGCGACCCAGTGCAACCTCGTCGACAACCCGCTCCACGAGGAGCAGCTGCAGATCGTGGCCATGGTGGGGGAGACGTATGCGCTCAACACCGTCCTCGACGAGGACCGGCGGCTGCTGCAGGTGACGTTCGGCGAGGTCGTCGCGTCCCACGCGGCGGCCGTGACCTTCGCCGAGGGCGCGTCGAAGGTCTCCTCGCCGCGACGGTTCGGCACGGTGCTCACCTCGGCCGGGGGCTACCCGCTCGACAAGACCTACTACCAGACGGTGAAGTCGATGGTGACGCCGCTGGACGTGCTGACCCCGGGCGGGACGCTCGTCGTCGCCTCCGAGTGCTCCGAGGGCTTCGGGTCGCCCGAGTTCGCCGACGCCCAGGCCCGGCTGCTCCGGCTGGGCCCGGCGGCCTTCCTGGCCGAGCTCGGGGGCAAGGCCCTCGCCGACGTGGACGAGTGGCAGACCCAGATGCAGCTGCGCTCGCAGGTCGTCGGGCGCGTCGAGCTCTTCTGCTCAGGGCTCGACGCCGCGCAGCGTCGGTCGACCGGAGTCGAGCCCGCCGCCGACCTCGCGGCCGCCGTCGCCGCCAGCATCCGCCGGACCGGGGACCCGCACGTGGCCGTCGTCCCGGACGGGCCGTACACCGTCCCCGTGCACGTCCCCTGAGCCGGATGATTCCGGCCCGTCGCTCGGGCTCGACCGCGGGCGAGCGGGCTACGCGGTGGGCTCGGGCTGGAAGAGGCGGGTGTCGTAGTAGGTCGCGAAGCGCGTGACCAGGCCCTGCTCGCCGACGTCGAGGAGGCTCGCGCCCCGGTAGGTGATGTCGCGCCCGCCGGCGAGGCGGGCCTCGCTCGTCCACTCGAGCACGCCGACCGCGCCGTCCTGCACGCGGCTGAAGGTCGAGCGGACCTGCTCGAACGTCGTGAGGTACTCCGACCAGAAGGTCCGGGCACCGTCGTGGCCCTGGAGCTCCTGGCCCGTCTCCGGCCGCAGCAGCACCACGTCGGGGGAGAAGGCGGCCGCGACGAAGGCGTCGACGTCCCGGTCCCGCTCGAAGGTGGTCAGGCGGTCGGCGAAGTCCTGCGCGGGTCCGGTCATGGTCGTCTCCTGGGGTGTCGTACGCGGCAGGTGCGCGCGCGGTGGGGCGGTGCGGGGCGGTGCCGGGGAGGTCCGGACGTCGGCGCGCGGCGTCCGTCCCGGCCCCCAGCCTTCCCGCCGGCCGCGCTGCGCCGATGCGCCGGGCGCCTCCCGTGCCCTCACCGCAGCAGGACTGACGCCGAGTCGTCACACGACAGCACCCGGCTGGGTCTCGCCCCGGCGCGGTCCTTCCGTGAGACTGGTGCCGATCTCACGGACAGCGGAGAAAGGAATGCTCATGGCAGAACCTCAGCTCGGCGCGCGTCTCGGTGCCGAGGCCCTCGGAACCTTTGGCCTGGTGTTCGGCGGTTGCGGCAGTGCGGTGCTGGCCGCGAAGTTCCTCACCGACGACGGGGTCCAGCTCGGCATCGGCTTCGTCGGTGTCGCGCTGGCGTTCGGGTTGACGGTGCTGACCGGGGCGTACGCGTTCGGTCACGTGTCGGGTGGCCACTTCAACCCGGCGGTGACGATCGGGCTGGCGGTGGCGAAGCGGTTCGCGTGGAAGGGTGTGCTGCCCTACGTCGTCACCCAGGTCGTGGCCGGGACGCTGGCGGCGTTGGTGCTGTTCGTGATCGCCAGCGGCAAGGCGGGGTTCAGCGCGAGCGAGAGCGGGTTCGCCTCGAACGGGTACGGCGCGCACTCCCCGGGTGGGTACGGGTTGGGGGCGGCGTTGCTGTGCGAGATCGTGATGACGGCGGCGTTCTTGTACGTGATCTTGGGGGCGACCGACGACCGGGCGCCGAAGGGGTTCGCGCCGATCGCGATCGGGTTGGCGTTGACGTTGATCCACCTGATCTCGATCCCGGTGACGAACACGTCGGTGAACCCGGCGCGCTCGATCGCGGTGGCGTGGTTCGCCGGTGGTGCGGCGTTGTCGCAGCTGTGGTTGTTCATCGTCGCGCCGATCGTCGGCGCGGTCATCGCCGGCGCCAGCTACGCCACCATCACCGGCGCCCGGCCGAGCGCGGTCGACGTCGGCGTCGCGAACAACCCGCAGGTCGGCACGGCCGAGAAGGCCTGACCCGCGCTCCTCACGGTGCACGCACCAGGGCGCTCCCTGAGCCTGTCGAAGGGCCTCGAAGAGGTCGGCGTCCTTGGGTGGGGCACGACGCCAACCCGTTCCGGGCCCTTCGACGAGCTCAGGGAGCGTTCTCGCCCTTCGACGAGCTCGGGGAGCGTTCTCGCCCTTCGACGAGCTCGGGGAGCGTTCTCACCCGCCAACGAGCTCAGGGGCCGTTCTTGCCCTTCGACGAGCTCGGGGAGAGTGCTGCTGTGCGAACCAGGTCAGGCGGCGTCCTGACTGAGGTGCGCCTCAAGGAACTGCGCGAGTCGAGCCAGCTGGGGCGCGGTGGCTACGGGCGCGGGGAGCCGGGTCGCCCAGGGGCGTCCGGTGCGGCGGGCCAGGGCCGCGTGCAGCAGCTCGAGGGACGGCCCCGTCACGGCGAAGGCCTCCTCGACCTGCTCGTCGACCTCCCGCCGCGCCGCGGTCCCGGACTCGTCCGCCGCCTCCCGGAGGCGGCCGTAGAGCGCGGGGAACGCGGTGGAGCTGGCGGAGATGATGCCCGTGCCGCCCTGCGCGAGGGTGCCGTCGAGCCCGGCGTCGAGCCCCGACCAGCAGGACTGACCGGGTCGCGCGGCGGCCACCCAGCGGTCGAGGTGCTTGGCCTCGGCCCCCGACACCTTCACCCCGGCCATGCCGTCGAGGGCCAGCACGTCGCCCAGCGTCGCGACCTCGGTCGTGACGCCGGTGCGCTCGGCGAACAGGTACGCGTACAGCTGCCGTCCACCGAGCCGTCCGGCGGCCGCCGCGAACCACGCCAGCAGCGCGGTCTGGTCCAGCGGCACGTAGTAGGGCGTGAGCAGCGCCAGCCGCTCCAGGCCGAGGTCGGTCGCGGAGTCGAGGAGCCGGTCCACGCCGGTCCGCGTGGCCGCACCGACGTGGCCGATGGTGCGGGCGGGCCCGAAGACCTCCAGGGCGTCGGTGAACAGCGCCAGCCGCTCGCCGTCGTCGAGGGCGATGAACTCTCCGGTGGTCCCCGCCACGAGCACGGCGTCCAGGTGGGGCTCGAGCTCGACCAGCAGGGCCCGGAAGGCGTCCCGGTCGAGGGCGAGGCCGTCGTCGAACGGGGTGGGAACCGCAGCCACGATGCGTTCGGGTCGGGCCTGGGGGTCGTCCGGTGCGGTCATGGCGTCACCGTACGGCGTGCTGCCGGAGCCGGGCGTCCGCCGGGTCGACGGCGGTGACCCCGCTCGAGCTGACCGGTGCCGGCTGGCACCTCGGCGTCCTGCTCGGCAAGGTCGGCCTGCTGCTGGGCCTCGGCGTCGTCATGGCGTCCAGCCCGACCACCGCCGGCGTGGAGGTCAGCGTCCTCGGCGTCCGCGCTGGAGCACGGAGGCGGGTGGTCGTGATCGTCGCGGCGATCTGGACCGTCTCCCTGCTGCTGGCGCTGCTGCTGACGGCGGTCAGCCCCAACACCCTGCACGCCCTGTGGACCGGCCGGGTCGAGCCGGTGGTCGCGCAGCGCTGGTTCGACGTCGCGGTCGGCGTCGCGCTCGTCCTGTTCGCCGTGCGGCGCTGGCGCGCAGCGCGGCACCCTCGCACGCCGAAGCCACCGGACCGCCTCGACCGGCCCGGGGTGCTCGCGACGGTCGTCGGGCTGAACTGCCTGGTCAGCACCACCGGGCCGGCCACCATGTACCTCGTGGTCCGCACGGTCGGGACCATGCCGCTCCTGCTGTGGCCGGTCGGCTACCTGGCCTTCCTCGTCGGGGCCGCGCTGCCGTACGTGGTGCTGGCCGTGCTGCTGGTCCGGGTGCCGCGCCTGGAGAGCGCGCTGTCGCGCCGGCTGACGGCGTTCGGCCGGCTCGACCTGCGTCGCCCCGAGGCGGTGGCCGTGGCGGCGCTCGGTCTGGGCCTCACCGGCTGGGCGCTGGTGCGCTCGGTCACCGGCTGACCGATCTCGGCCCGCACAGGTCGTGCTCAGCGGGCGCGGCGACGGTGCTCGTACGCCCGTGCCGCAGGTCGACCGACCCCGCACCGACGGCGTCGCTCGAGAAGGAGCAGCACCATGCTGACGGCAACCACGACCGAGGCGTTCCGCGCGGACCAGCACCCCACCGCGCACGGCGAGGGGTCGCGGGTCGCGACCACTCGTGACGCCTGGCAGGCGCTGGTCCGGCTGCACGCCCTGCGCGGGCCCGTGGTGCTCGTCGAGGTGGGTCCGGGTGGACCCGACGGTCGGCGGCTGGAGTGCCTGACCGAGCGTGACTTCGCCGTCGCCGTGGCGGACCGCCACGTCGGAACGGTCGACCGCTGCCCGGTCTACCTCGACGCGGACGCCGACGACGGCGCCCACCGGCCGGTCTACCTGCTCGACGTCGTGGCGGGGGCCGCGCCCGAGGCCACCCTCGCTCCGGACGGTACCCACCACTTCGTCGCGCGCCCCCTCGGGAACGTCGCCGGCGCCTGACCCGCGCCCGGCGTCAGGGTCGGGGCTGCTCCGCCGGGTCCTGGCCGGCCACCCACGGGTTGGTCTCGTCGGGCGCCAGCTCGGGCCCGTGCTCCTCGAGGCTGTAGAGGCGCATCCGGTTGCCGTCCGGGTCGTCGAAGGCGACGAGCCAGGACCGGATGGCCGTGACCACCCCGGAGTGCGGGACGTCGTGGGCGTCGAGGTAGGCCGTCCAGGCCTCCAGCGCCGCCCGGTCCGGCACGGCGACCGTGACCGGGTCGAAGCCCCGGTGCGCCCGGGCCCGCGCCGGGTCCAGCCGGAGCTCCAGCAGCGGACCGAGGCCTTCGACCTGGCACAGGACGGCGTACAGGCTCCCGTCGGCGGTGCGACGGTGGTCCGCCGCGGGGATGCGCACCGCGCCGAGCGCCCGCTCGTAGAACTCCAGGCTCGCGGCGAGGTCGGAGACGGCCAGCTTGAGGTGGTGCACGCCGGCCAGGGCCGGGCGTCCGGGGTCGCTCACGCGGCCATCGTCTCACCGTGCCCGGAGCGGCCTAGGGTCGTCGCGTGGACGTCGCCCTCGCCCCCAGCGGGGAACGTTCCGGCGGCGTGGAGGTGGCCGAGCTCGACGACGACGGGCGGACGGTCCGCGTGCAGCGGCTCGACGCGGCGGACCTGGCGCGGCACGTGGCCCGGCTGGAGCGGCAGGGGCCGCGCTGGGTGTGGGCGGCCACCGACGACGTCTACCCGCGCCTGCTGAGCGCCGGGGTGCGCGTCGGGCGCTGTCACGACCTGCGTCGTGGCCACGCGATCCTGACGCGCTCGACGTACGCGGCCGGTCCGCTCCCCTCGGCGGGGGACGAGCGGTGGGCTCCCCGCGAGGCCGCGGCGGAGGATGTCGCGCCCACGCTGCTCGACGTCGTCGACGCCGAGGTGCCGCTCGAGCTGAGCGACGTGCTCGCCGAGCACCGGGCCCAGCAGGAGGCCGTGGAGGCGTCGGCGCACCCGGCCCGGCTGCGGCTCCTGCTCGCCGCCGAGTCGGCCGGCACCCTCGCCGCCGCCGAGCTGACCCACGTGGGCCTGCCCTTCGACGCCGCCGAGCACGACCGGCTCCTCACCGACCTGCTCGGCCCCCGCCCGCTGCCCGGCCAGCGGCCGCCGGTGATGGAGGAGCTCGCCGAGCAGGTGCGTACGGCGCTGGACGCCCCCGCGCTCAACCCCGACTCCGCGCCCGACCTGCTCCGGGCGCTGCGCAGCGCCGGCGTCGACGTCGAGAGCACCCGCCAGTGGGAGCTGTCCCGCAGCGACCACCCGGCCGTGGCCCCGCTGCTGGAGTACAAGAAGCTCGCCCGCCTGCACGGCGCCAACGGCTGGGCCTGGTTGTCGGCCTGGGTGTCCGGGGGCCGCTTCCGGCCGGGCTACGTGCCCAGCGGCGTCGTCACCGGACGCTGGGCGGCGCGCGGCGGAGGCGCCCTGCAGCTGCCCAAGCAGGTCCGCGGCGCGGTCGTCGCCGGGCCGGGACGGGTCCTCGTCGTCGCGGACGCGGCGCAGCTCGAGCCGCGGGTGCTGGCGGCGATGGCCCGCGACGAGGCGATGGCGGCGGCCTCGCGGCGCGGCGACCTCTACCAGGCGCTCGTCGACGACAAGGTCGTCGACACCCGGGCGCACGCCAAGGTGGCGATGCTCGGCGCGCTCTACGGGGCCACGTCGGGGGAGTCGGGCCGGCTGCTGCCGCGTCTGCAGCGCAGCTACCCGGCCGCGACCGGCTACGTCGAGGCGGCGGCGCGGGCGGGCGAGGCGGGTGAGGTCGTCACCACCTGGCTCGGGCGCAGCTCGCCCGCGCCGTCGGAGGCCTGGCAGGACGCGCAGCGCTGGTCCGCGCAGCCCGAGGCCGACCCCGACGAGCGGCGTACGGCCCGGACGCAGGCGCGCGAGTGGGGCCGGTTCACCCGCAACTTCGTCGTCCAGGGAACGGCCGCGGAGTGGGCCCTGTGCTGGCTGGCCGACCTGCGGCGCGAGCTCGCCGCGCTCGGTGGCGGCGGCGGGACGGGTGCGGAGGACGCCCGGCTCGTCTACTTCCTCCACGACGAGGTGATGGTCGAGGCGCCGGTCGGTCTGGCCGCTGCGGTGGTCGACGCCGTACGCCTCTCGGCGCGCCGGGCGGGCCGCTTGCTGTTCGGCACCTTCCCGGTCGAGTTCGCCCTGGACGTGCAGGTCGTGCAGCGCTACTCCGAGGCGGGCTGAGGCGCAGGTGCCCGGCCCGGCCCGAGGCCCTAGGGTCGGGCCGTGACCGCAGCCCTGGTCGTCGCCCTCGTCGCCGCCGTGCTGGTGGCCCTGCTGCACGTGTACGTCTTCGTGATGGAGGCGCTGCTCTGGACGACCCCGCGGGTGCGGGCGACCTTCGGCGTCACCAGCGACGCGCAGGCCGAGCACACCAGGGCGCTGGCGTTCAACCAGGGCTTCTACAACCTCTTCCTCGCCGTCGTCACCGTCGTCGGCGTGGCCCTCGTGCTCGCCGGCGGCACCCGGATCGACGGTTCCTCGGCCGGTCCCGCCCTCGTCGTTGCCGGTACCGGGTCGATGCTCGCGGCCGCGCTCGTCCTGGTGCTGGCCGACCGGACCAAGGCGCGGGCGGCGACCCTGCAGGGCACCCTCCCGCTGCTCGCCCTCCTCGCGCTGCTCGTCGCCGCGCTCGCCTGAGGCGCACCCGGACGGCACGCGACGTAGGGCCACCACCCGACGGTCCCTCGGCCCCGCCCCCGCCACGCCGACGGGGCTGGCCGATGATGGCTGACGGCCGGCGCGACCACGCGCCGTCGCCCCGCACCCAGACGAGGAGACCGAGACCCCATGAGCGTGCCAGCCGACCAGCTGCAGGCGGTGCTGCCCACCGACCGGGCCGAGGCGTTGCTCGTCGGGCGCCTCCTGGACCCGCAGGTGGGTCCCTGCGTGGTCGCGGTGCGCGGCGACGACCTCGTCGACCTCACCGCGAGCGCGGCCACGGTGGCCGACCTGCTCGACGACCCCGACCGCGTGCGCCTGGCTCGCACCGCGACGGGTCGCACCTGGCCGCTCGACGCGGTGCTGGAGGCGACGCTCGCGGGGGCGGACGGGCAGCCGCGGCTGCTGGCGCCGTTCGACCTGCAGGTCCTCAAGGCGGCGGGCGTCACCTTCGCCAAGAGCATGCTCGAGCGGGTCATCGAGGAGAACGCCAAGGGCGACTCGTCGCGGGCGGCCGAGATCCGCGAGCGCATCTCCGACGTCGTCGGCGGGGCGATCCGGTCGGTGCGTCCCGGTTCGGACGAGGCGGCCCGGCTCAAGGAGGTCCTCACGGGCGAGGGCCTCTGGTCGCAGTACCTCGAGGTGGGCATCGGGCCCGACCCGGAGATCTTCACCAAGGCCCCGGTGCTGTCGGCGGTCGGCACCGGCGCCCAGATCGGCGTGCTGGCGCGCTCGACGTGGAACAACCCGGAGCCCGAGGTGGTCCTGGCCGTCACCAGCGCCGGCGAGGTCGTGGGCGCGACCCTCGGCAACGACGTCAACCTGCGCGACTTCGAGGGCCGCAGCGCGCTGCTCCTGACCGAGGCCAAGGACAACAACGGCTCCTGCGCGATCGGTCCCTTCGTCCGGCTCTTCGACGAGGGCTTCTCGCTCGACGACGTCCGCGGGCTCGACGTCACGCTGCGCATCGAGGGGACCGACGGCTACGTGCTCGAGGCGGTCAGCTCGATGAGCGAGATGAGCCGTGACCCGCTGGAGCTGGTGCAGCACGCGCACGGGCGCCACCACCAGTACCCCGACGGCTTCGCGCTCTTCACCGGCACGATGTTCGCGCCCGTCGACGACCGCGACACCCCGGGCCTGGGCTTCACGCACAAGGAGGGCGACCGGGTCGCCATCTCGACCCCGGCCCTGGGCACGCTGGTCAACACCGTGACGTCCTCGGAGCAGGCGCCGCCGTGGACGACCGGCGTACGGGCGCTGGTCCGCAACCTCGCCGGGCGGGGACTGCTGGGCTGAGCCGCCGGGCCGCGTACGCCCGCTGCGCGGCACCGCAGACCCTGCTCCGGGCGGCACCGGAACGCGAAGAACCCTGCAGGGACAGGACTTCCGACCCTGGCCGACCCCCGGATCGAGGCGCACCCTCGACGCAGCAGGCGGGAGCGGGCTCGCGTCGGCGCACGGGTCGCCGTCCCCCCTCGGCGCTCGTGACGCCCGCCGGCGGTCCTGGCCCGGCCCGGCTGCGTCGTGCGCCGCCGGGGCCGCCGCCGCTCCCGTCTGCCCGACCCGGGCGTCGGTAGCCATGACGGTTCTCTCCCGCGCCGGTTTGACCTGGGCGGGCCCCGTGCCGGACGGGAGCCGGCCAGCAGGACCTCGGTCCCGTCGTCCGAGGACCTCCGACCCGACCGCCCTCCGGGGCGCGCGGCTGGGGACTTAGGTCCCTTCCGCCGCTGCCCCGAGCGGAGTTGTCTTGGCCTATCGCGGCAGCGATCGCAGGCGAGAGGGAGCTGGGGGGCGCCCGGGGGGTCGCCAGCACTGCGCTGCTGCAACCCGGGTGGAGGGTGGCCGGAAGGCCGCCCTCCACCCATGTCCCCGGCCCCACGAATTCGGACTGGTGGTGTGCGTCGTCTCGTGCTATCTGTCGGGATGTGGAGGGTGGGCGGCGGCCTGCGGGCCTCGGCACCGGACGGCTCGTGAGCGAGCTCGTGGACCGGGCCAACCGGATCGCCCAGACCCAGCGGACGCTCGAGCTGCTGATGGAGGCCAACCGGGCCATCCTGGCCGAGCTGTCGCCGGAGGCGGTCCTGCGCCGCATCGTCGTCGCGGCGCGCGAGCTGGTCGGGGCCCGGTACGCGGCCCTCGGGGTGCTGGCCGCCGACGGGTCGCTCGAGCAGTTCATCCACGACGGGTTCGACGGCCAGCACGTCTGCGCGGTCGGCGACCTGCCGAGGGGCGAGGGGCTGCTCGGCGTCCTGGTCGCCGACCCGAGGCCGCTGCGCCTCGAGCGGATGTCGGAGCACCCGCTCAGCACCGGTACGCCGCCGGGCCACCCCGCGATGGAGTCGTTCCTGGGCGTGCCCATCGAGGTGCGCGGCGAGGTCTACGGCAACCTCTACCTGACCGAGCGCGCCGCGGGCGGCGCCTTCACCGACGACGACGAGACCACGCTGCTGGCGCTCGCCGCGACGGCGGGGATCGCCATCGAGAACGCCCGGCTCTACGAGACCGCGCGCCGGCGCGAGCGGTGGGCAGAGGCGGCCGCCGAGGTCAGCTCGTCGCTGCTCGACCCCGGGCTGGGCGGCGAGCCGGTCGGCCTGATCGCCGACACCGTCCTGCGGCTGACCTCGGCGGACGTGGTCTCGGTCGTCGTCCCGACCGGGCACGCGACGTTCCGGGTGCTGCTGGCCCGGGGACGGCGTGCCCCCGAGCTGGAGGACCTCGAGTACGACGCCAAGGCGACCATCGCCGGTCTCGCGCTGTCGACCGGTCGGGGGGTCCGCGTGGCGCGGCTGGAGGAGCAGCCGCGCTTCACCGTGCACGTGCAGCGCGTGCTCGACGTCGGGGCGGCGCTGGCGCTGCCGCTGCACGGCTCGCTCGGGTCGCACGGCGTCCTCGTCGTGGCCCGCGAGCGCGGCCGGGCACCGTTCGACGAGACCGACCTCGAGCTGAGCGAGTCCTTCGCGGCCCAGGCCGCGATCGCCCTCGAGCTCGCCGCCGCGCGGGCCGACCAGCAGCGGCTGGCCGTCCTGGAGGACCGCGAGCGCATCGCCCGCGACCTGCACGACCACGTCATCCAGCGGCTCTTCGCCTCGGGCCTGACCCTCGAGGGCGTCGCCGGGTCGTCGGAACCGGCCACGGCCGCACGCCTGGGGCCGGTCGTCGACGACCTGGACCTGGCGATCCAGCAGATCCGCACGCTGATTTTCCGGCTGCAGACGTCGGGGGCGGCGCGGAGCGTGCGTTCGGTCGTGATCGAGGCGGCGCAGGAGGTCGCGCCGGTGCTGGGCACGGAGCCGGACGTCACGTTCGAGGGGCCGGTGGACACCGTCGCCGACCCCGACCTCGTCGACGACGTGGCGGCGGTCGCGCGGGAGGCCCTCACCAACGTCGTCCGCCACGCCGGAGCCCGCCACGTCCGGGTCTCGGTCACGGCCGGCGCGGGAGCGCTGGCGGTGGTCGTCGCCGACGACGGGCGAGGTCTGGGACCGGACGCCCGGCGCAGCGGCCTGCGGAACCTGGAGGAGCGCGCCCGGCGCCACGGCGGTGGCTGCACCCTCGTCGGCCTGCCGGGCGGCGGGGCCGAGCTGCGCTGGTCGGTGCCGCTGTGACGAGGGACGTCGTGCGGCTGTTCCTGCTCGACGACCACGAGATCGTGCGGCGCGGGTTCGCCGACCTGCTCGGCAGCGTGCCCGACATCGAGGTCGTCGGCGAGGCGGCCACCGTGGCCCAGGCGTTGGCCCGCATCCCGGCGTGCCGTCCCGACGTCGCCGTCCTCGACGCCCGCCTCCCCGACGGCAGCGGGATCGACGTGTGCCGCGAGATCCGCTCCCGCGACCCGGAGGTCCGCTGCCTGATCCTCACCTCCTACGACGACGACGAGGCGCTCTTCGCGGCCGTCATGGCGGGCGCGTCGGGCTACCTGCTCAAGCAGGTCCGCAGCTCCTCGCTCACCGAGGCCATCCGGGCCGTGGCCGCCGGTCAGTCGCTGCTCGACCCGTCGGTGACCGGCAAGCTGCTGGAACGGCTGCGGCAGCCGCCTCAGCCCGACAGCCGGGTGAGCGGCCTGACCGAGCGCGAGCGCGAGATCCTCGACCTCATCGCCGACGGCCTGTCCAACCGCGAGATCGGCCAGCGGCTGTTCCTCGCCGAGAAGACCGTCAAGAACTACGTCTCCAGCCTGCTGGCCAAGCTCAACCTGCAGCGCCGCACCCAGGCCGCGGTGCTCGCCGCCGAGATCCGCCGGGACCGGCCCACCCCGGTGTGACTCGGCCTGGCCCGGGAGGCGCCGGCCTCAGGAGGGGCGCATCACCGACCGGCCGCTGAAGGACCGGGGCAGGAACTGCACCGGCCGCGCGTCGCGGTAGCCGGGCCACGCCTCGAGCGAACGGTCGAGGGCGGCGTACGCGACCTGACCGGCCCGGTCGAGGCGTCCGAGGGTGCCGTGCATGAGCACGCTCCAGCCGTCCCGCGAGGTCGCGCCGTGGTGGTCGACCTCGAACGTGCACGCACCGCCGCACTCCGCGAGCTGGCCGACCACGCCCCAGGTGCGGGTGCTCACGAAGATACGGGGCCCCTGCCCGAGCCGGTACGCCACCGGCAGGATCTCGACCCCTTCCCGCCCCACGAACCCGACCCGCCCGACGGCCTCGGCCGCGAGCAGCTCCAGGCAGGACTCGCGCGAGAGCGTGCGGATGGCGAGGTCGGTCTCGGCGTGCTGCGTCGTCATGGCGTGTCCTTCGGGGCGGGGAGACGGTCCCTCCGAGCCTGACGCCCGCCGACGCGCAGGACCACGGTCGAAGGTCCCGATCCTGCCGTCGGCGGGCCGCCCGAGGTCGGACGCACCGCCCGCAGGTCGTTGCCTAGGGTTCGTGCGTGCCGACTCTTCCGCTCGCCGGCCGCGTCGCGCTGGTGACCGGCGCGAGCCGCCGGACCGCGATCGGAGCCGCGCTCGCTCGCCGGCTCGTGGCCGACGGGGCGGCCGTCGTGCTGCACGGGTGGGAGCCGGCCGACGGCGAGCGGGCGGACCCGGGCGGGGCCGCGCTCCTCGCCGAGGAGCTGCGCGCGGCGGGCGGCGACGTCGTGCAGGTCAGCGCCGACCTCGCCGACCACGAGGCGCCCGCCCGGCTGGTCGCCGCTGCCCGCGACGCCTTCGGACGGCTCGACGTGGTCGTCGCCAACCACGCCCGCAGCGTCCGCCAGTCGCTGGAGGAGCTCACCGCGGCCGAGGTCGATCTGACCCACGCGGTCAACACGCGGGCGACCCTGCTGCTCGTCCGCTCCTTCGCCGGCCAGTTCGACGCGGGCTCGGGCGGTCGGGTGGTGCTCTTCACGTCCGGGCAGTACCACGGCGTGATGCCGCAGGAGCTGCCGTACATCGCCTCGAAGGCGGCCCTGCGGGAGCTGACGCCGACGCTGGCCGCCCACCTGGCCGGGCGGGGGATCACGGTCAACTGCGTCAACCCCGGACCCAACGACACCGGGTACTCCGACGAGGCGGCCTGGGCGTGGGTGGCTGGTCGCAACCCCGGAGGTCGGGCCAGCACCCCCGAGGACACGGCTCGCCTCGTCGGCTGGCTGGTGAGCGACGAGGCCGCCTGGGTCACGGGCCAGGTCGTCGCGTCGGACGGCGGCTGGTCGACCCTGGGTGCCTGAGCCCGGCGTCGCTCAGACGGTGACCGGCTCGGCCTCGGCGGGCGCGTGCTCGTCGGTAGCGTGCGAGTCGGTCAGCGACAGCGAGCCGAAGGTCGCGATCACGCCGACCACGCCGGCCACGACCAGGTAGGTGATCCGCTCGCCCGCGAAGTAGGCGTGCACGAGGTCGGAGCTCCACGCGCCCGCCGGGAGCGTGCTCGTGACGAGAGCGGCGATCAGGGTGCCGACGACCGCCGTGCCCAGGCTCGTCCCGATCTCCTGGGAGGTGTCGTTGAGCGCAGCACCGATCGAGGTGCGGTTCTCGGGCATCGCCTCGACGAGGGCGACGGCGCAGATGGTCATGATCGTCCGCAGCCCGGTCGTCAGCACGACCATGCAGACGGCGATGGCGAGGTAGCCGTGCTCGACCGACCAGGCCATGCCGAGCAGCGACGCCACCAGGAGCCCGGTGCCGACGAGGCAGGCCCAGCGGTGGCCGAGGCGGGCGGCGAGCTGCTCGGCGACCGGGGTCGCCGCGACCATCGTGAGGATCAGGGGCAGGTTGGCGAGGCCGGCGCGCATCGGGCTCCAGCCGTACGCGTACTGGAAGTGCAGGATCAGCCCGAACAGGACGCTGGCCATCGTGACCGAGGCGCCGAGCTGCGTGATCGCGGCGCCGCGGGCGGGTCCGGTGCGGAAGATCGTCAGGTCGATCATCGGCGAGGCCGCGCGACGTTCGCGCAGGACGAAGCCGACGACGGCGGCCACCGTGCCGACCGCGCAGGCCAGGGTCACCGGCGCCAGCCAGCCGTGCTCGACGCCGCTGGTGAGGGTGTAGCAGCCGAGGCCGATCGCGGCGATGGTGAGCGCGGTGCCGGGCAGGTCGAGGCGCTCGGACGTGAGGTCGGCGCGCCGGTCGGCCGGGACGCCGATCCGGACGCCGATCCAGGCGATCAGGGCGATGGGCGCGTTCACGACGAGCAGCCACTGCCAGCTGAGGTGGGAGAGGACCGTCCCGCCCAGGAGCGGACCGAGGACGAAGCCGGACATGCCGACGATCATCACGACGGTGATCGAGCGCATCCGGAGCTTGTCGTCGTCGAAGAGCCGGAAGATCAGCGACATCGTGACGGGCGCCATCGCGGCGGCCGCGATCCCGAGGGCCGCGCGCAGCGCGATGAGCTGCCCGATGCCGGTGACGAGGACGACGGCCAGGCTGATCAGGCCGAACGCGGCGAGGCCGGTCAGCAGGACGCGCCGGCGACCGAACCGGTCGGCGGCCGACCCGGCGGTCAGCAGCAGCCCGCCGAAGGTGAGCGAGTAGGCGCCCGTCACCCACTGCAGCGCCGTCGTCCCGCTGCCGAACGACCGGCCGATCGTCGGCAGCGCGATGGAGAGCAGCGTGTTGTCGACCATCTCGACGAAGAAGGCCAGGCAGAGGGCGGCGAGCGGGACGGCGGCCGCGCGCAGGGACGCGTACGTGGGGGCCGGGGCAGGCGGGGCGACGGTGGTGCTCATGGCGACCTTCCTATCGAACGCCGTACGACTATCGAACGACGTTCTAGACCATAGAACGGTGTTCGGTAGGATGCAAGCCATGTCTGTAGATCGCCCCACGACGACCCGCCGCCCGGGTGCGGCCGAGGCCCGGGGCCGCGGTCGCCAGCGGGCCTCGCACTCGCTCGACACCGTGCTCGGCGAGGCGATCGCGATCCTCGACGAGTCGGGGGAGCCCGCCCTGACGTTCCGGGCCCTCGCCGCGCGGCTTGGCGGCGGGGTGGCGAGCATCTACTGGTACGTCTCCAGCCGCGACGAGCTGCTCGAGCGGGTGACCGAGGAGGTGATGGGCCGGGTCCTCGCCGCCTCCGAGCCGCTCACCCGAGGGCCGGACCCCATCGCGAACGTCCGGGCGCTCGCGCTCGCGCTGTTCGACGAGTTCGTGCGCCGACCGTGGTTCGGGCAGTTCATGCTGCGGAACAACGGGCTGCAGCCGAACTCGATGCTGATGTTCGACCGGCTCGGCCAGCAGCTCATGAAGCTGGAGCACCTGACGCCGCGGCAGCGCTTCCACGCGGTGTCGTCGATCGTCAGCTACGTCGTCGGGGTCGCCGTCGACCTCGCGGAACCACCTCCGAAGGAGTTCCTGGAGAGCGGGATGGAGCCCGCGGAGTTCCTGGCGATGTACGCCGACCGCTGGCGTGCGCTCGACGGGCGGGAGTACCCGTTCGCGCACCACGTCGCGGAGGAGTTCGCCACGCACGACGACCTCGACGTCTTCCGCTCCGGCCTCGACCTGCTGCTGGCCGGGCTCCGCCTGCAGGCCGGCGGGAGCGCGGCGCCAGGGTCGTCGACGCCGGCCTGACGCCGCGTGCGAACACGCTGGAACCACGCGCGTCCGGCTGGTTGGCTGGGGGCATGGAGCTCGTGGTCTACGCGGAGTGGCGCAGCGCGACGGAGCTGACGCAGGACGTCGAGGGCGCGTTCGCGGGCGCCTTCCGCCCCGCCGACGCGTCCGTGTGCGTCTGGATCAGCCCGGACGACCCGCACGTCCTGATGGTCGCCTTCGAGGTCGACGCGGACGGCTACGAGGGCGCGCTCGACGCGGCTCGGGCCGAGCTCGCCGAGGCGGGTGCCCGTACGCCGGCCGTCGGCAGCCTGGAGCGGGTGACGGCGATGACCGACGAGGGCTACCGGGCCTGGTCGGCCTGAGCGACGCTGCTCGCAGCACCCGGCCGAGCGGTAGGTTGCCGCTCCCTCGGCACGGCGTGTCGGCGCGGCAACCTACCGCTCGGCGGGTTCGACGCGTACCCGGGTCGGACCGGGACGGTCAGCAGGTCGCCGGGACCCCCGGGTGCCCCACGGGCTCGGCCTCGCCGTGCAGGTCCTCGACCTGGAGCCAGACCAGCCGGCTCGGCAGGTCGGCCGGCCAGTGCTCGTCGGGCAGGGCGCCGAGCACCGCACCCTCCGGCGCAGAGAGCCGCGCGTGGCCGTGCACCTCGACGCGGCCGGCCGTGCCGGGCGCGAGCGGTTCGACGACGTCGAAGGTGACCACGCGGTCGGCGGCGTGCTGGGCCGCCTCCGAGTACGCCGGGACCCGGACGACCACCCGGTCGTCCCACACCGCGTACGGGAGCACGACGTGCCGCGGGCCGCGCCCGGACTCGTAGCCGAGCCGGCCCTGGTGGTGGCGACGCAGGTGGCTCCAGCACTCCTCCCGGCTGAGGTGCTCTCCGTGCGCGGGGTGCTCGTGGGCGCGGGTGGTCGGTGGGTGCGATCGGGGGATCTGCATGCCCGTCAGCGTGCCGCCCCGGAGGAGGGCCTGGCCAGGGGCGTTGGGGACCCGAGGACGGGACCAAGGTCCTGCCGTCCGTGCCCGAGCGGCCCTGCCCGGACCCCCTCCGCCGACGCGACGCTGGGGTCGGAGACGGTGCGCCCGCGCGCCGGGCGAGGAGGGTTCCGATGGAGCAGGGCACGATCGTCGTCGGCGTGGACGACTCCCGGCAGGCCCGGGCAGCCCTCGCGTGGGCCGCGGCCCAGGCGCGCAGCACGGGCTGCGCCCTGCACGGGATCCACGTGCTCGAGTGGCCGCGGGCCAACGACCTCTACGGCTACTCGGTCGGCGCCGACCAGGTCCTGCCCGACGCGGCCGACCTCGAGTCCTGCTACCGGGTGCCCAGCCAGGAGGTGTTCGCCGAGGTCGACCCCGAGCCCGGCTGGACGCTGACCTTCGCGGAGGGCCACGCCGGGCACGTCCTCGTCGACGCCTCCCGCGACGCGCGGATGCTCGTGCTCGGCGCCTGCGAGCACACCGGGGTGATGCGGCTGCTCAACGGCTCGACCGGGCACTACTGCCTCAACCACGTCGAGTGCCCGCTGGTCGCGGTGCCGTGCGGGTCCTCGCAGCGGCGCCACCCCGGCCGCGGGCGGCCGCTCGCCGCCGGGCGCTGAGCTGTCGCCGGGCCTCAGCCGGCGACCGGCTCCAGCGCCAGGTCCGTCGCGACGTCCCACCAGAGCAGCTCCATCGCGTGGTAGCGGCTGGCCGGGTCGAGCGCGACCTCCCACGGCTTGTCGATGATGAAGTGCAGGTTCTTCACCGCGGCCGGGTCCCACAGCCGCGGGTGCTGGAACGGCAGCGTCTTGAGCGCGTTGTAGACGTAGGGCAGCACCACCCACCGGCCGCGGAAGTGCTCGTTGAGGAAGTCCTGCTCCGCGAAGACGTAGCGCCCCAGGTCCTGCACGGCGGCGAGCTCGCGCAGCAGCTCCTCGTAGACGGCGCGGTCCGGCTGGAGGACGAGCGTGCCGCCGTTGACGTACGGGTCTGCCTCGGCGACCGAGGGTTCCCCGGCCTCGACGTGGGTGTAGGCGCAGTGCTGGGGCGTCCAGCTGGCCGGGTAGGTCGCGATCTTGTTCGGGTTGCAGCGGCACGCGTGGCAGGCCGCCACCTGGCCGGGGGCGAGCTCGAGGTCGAAGAGCTCGTCCATGTTCTGCACGGCGAGCATGTCGGCGTCGAGGACGACGAGCCGGTCGAACTCGGTCAGCGACCAGACCGCCAGCTTGGTCCACACCTCGGCGAAGCGGGCGTTGGCGTAGTGGTCCTGCAGCCCCGCCGGCGGCCGGATCGGCTGGACCTCGCGCACCAGGCAGCCGTCGGCCTCGAGCAGCGCCCGGTCCTCGGCGGTGATGGTCGGGGTGACGACCACGACGAAGGGGTACGGGCTGCCGGCCCGCGCGAGCGAGGCGCGCAGGACCCGTACGCCGGTCAGGTAGGTCTGCTGGGTCAGCAGCGCCGCCCAGGCCATGCTCGTCGGACGGGTCATCGCCGGTCTCCTCGTCGTGGGGTGCGGGTCGCGCGGGTCGCGGTCGGGGCGCTCACGCGAGCAGCGCCGCGGTGAAGGCGTTGTCGAAGCGGTGGCCCGGGTCGAGCGCCTCGCGCACGCCCTGGAACGAGGCCCACCGCGGGTAGAGCGTCGGCCAGTCGTAGAGCGACTCGTCGTAGTACTTGCCCCAGTGCGGGCGCCCGCCGTGCACGGCCAGCAGCCGCTCGACCTCGCGCAGGAACGCGACGCCGTCGGGGGCGAGGGTGCCGTCCTCGGCGTAGTAGACGACGAAGCCGAAGTAGCAGGTCGGCGTGCCGTACGCCGGGCTCAGCCACGAGTCCGAGCCGCCCGTGCAGCGCAGGATGACCGGGTAGTGCATGTGCGGGCGGGTCGCGGCGTGCCACGCCTCGATCGCCCGGACGACCTCGCCGGCGCGGTCCAGCGGGACCCCGATCTCGACGTTGATCTGCGGTGTCGCGATGCCGCGGGTGAAGACCTGGTAGACGTCGCCGGTCACGTCGGAGAAGTCCTTGAACCGGTTGACGGTCTGGAAGGGCTTGCCGTCGGCGTCGAGGATGCGGGTGTCGCCGCGCATGTGGTGCAGCGCGGCCTCGACGGCGTCGTTCAGCGCGTCGCTGGTCGTCGCCTGCTCGAGCAGCTGGTCGCCCCCGGCGTGGTAGCGCTCGGCCTCGGCGGCGCTCGCCTCGTCGGCGCGCCAGACGTGCACCTGCCGCTCGTCGGGGAACCACCAGGCCTTCGTCATCAGGTGGTCGGTGTTCCAGGCGACGAGGTCGTCGGCCAGGCCGGAGGCGTCGAGCGCGTCCTTGCGGCAGGTGTAGAGCAGGGACGGGACCGTGCGCAGCGTGACCTCGGTGATGACGCCGAGCACGCCCAGGCCGACCTTGGCCGCGCCGAACCACGCGTCGCCGCGGCGCAGCTCGCTGGTCGAGCCGTCGGCGAGCACCATCCGGATCCGCGTGGCCGCGTCGGCGATGCAGCTCTGCCGCAGGCCCTGGCCGTGGGTGCCGGTGGACAGCGCCCCGGCCAGCGTCTGCTCCGAGATCACGCCGGGGGCGGCGGCGAGCGTACGGCCCTCCCGGGCGAGCGTCGCGTACACCTCGCCCAGCGTCGTGGCACCGGCGAAGGTGGCGGTGGCCGCGTCCAGCGCGACCAGCCCGGTGAGGCGGCCGAGGTCGAGCAGTGTGCCGGCGTCCCCGCCGGCGGCGAGCATCCGGCCCGGCGACATGCGGCTGCCGATCATGCGCACCGGCCCGGTCGTGGTCGCGAGGAGACGGCGCAGCGCGTCCTCGTCCTCCGGGGCGCTGACGGAGCGGGTCCGGGCGAGGGTGGCGTTGCGGGCCCAGTTGCGGACGCGGTCGCCGTCCGCGCCGAGCTCCTGGCGCGGGTAGTCGGCGCCGGGCGGCGCGGTGAGGTCGGTGGTGCTCATGGGCGTGCTCCTGCTCTTTCGTCGCAGCGGCGGTCGGGGGACCACGCCTGTCATCCACCACTGTGCCTCGCGCCCGCGCGCGCTTACCCCTTCTGATTCGTCTCAGACGGTGTGAGACTTCCGACGGGACGAGGTGCATCCGTCCGGCCCGGCGCTGCTAGGCGTCGGCGCCCTCGACGGGGACGGCGCCCAGGCGGTGGGCCGCCCGCGCCAGCTGCCGAGGTGAGACGTCGAAGAGGCTGGCGACGACCGTCAGGTTCGTCCCGTAGCGGCTCTGCCGGGTCTTCTCCCAGCCGTTCAGCTCGCGGGTCAGCCCGCCGGGCGGTGGCGGCATCGCCACCCCGGCCTTCGGGACGAAGGCCACGACGTCGCCGTACTGCAGCGTGGTCAGCAGGCTCAGCGCCCGACTTCCCCCGACGTGGATGGGGCTCACCACCACCTTGTCGACGTCGGACCAGGCGACGCGCGGGTGCCCCCGGACCAGCAGACCCTCCTGGTCGAGGACCATGACCGGGCCTCGGCGGTTGCGCGACCAGCTGAAGCCGAGCTGGATCCCGAGGCCGGCGACCAGACCGACGAGCCCGACGATGGACAGCACCACGTTCCGCGTGACCAGGCCCGCGGCCGTGAGGAGCAGGAGGGGGACGAGCGCCGCGGCCCACGGCCGGAGCGGGACCGGCGCCAGCCGCACCGCGAGCGGCCCGCCGTCCGCCACCTCGCCATCGGGCACCGCGCCAGGATCGCAGACCGGGACGCTGCGCGGGGCCTGAACCGAAGACCCGCCACCGGTGCGCGGGTGATGGTCCTGATCAGTCGACGGGCACGCGCTGCGGGCCGCCGAACCGGGTCCGCACCCCGGCGGAGAACAGCGCCGAGTCGGGTGCGCGGTCCGTCACGCCGCGCAGGCCGGCGGCCGCGACGAGCGTGTCCTCGAGGTGCAGCAGCCGCAGGCGGCGCAGCGGCCAGCGGGCGTGCTCGTTCGGCAGGTACCAGGTGCCGCCGAGGTGGCGGGTGAAGAGCCCCCAGCGCGCGGTGAGGAAGTCGGCCAGGGGGTCCCCGTGGACCTCGTCGGGCAGCACCTCGACCTCGACGCGCCCGCCGACGCCGCGCGGCCCGGGCCAGCGACGCCGGCTGGCGTAGGTGTAGCGGTCGCCCTCCTGCCCGGCCCGCATCCGTGCCCACGTGTAGGGGATGTTGAGCGCCGCGCGGGCGCCGAGGACGAAGGCCAGGCGCTGCGCCTCGAGCGAGGCGAAGACCACGCCGCGCCGGCCGGTGGCGTCGACGCCGTAGAGCCGGACGTTCGTCTCGGCGAACGACCCGACGTAGGGCAGCACCGGCCCGCTGCCGAAACGCGCGTCGGTCAGCCGGAAGGGGATGAGCCCGACCCAGGAGGTGCCGTCGTACGTGTCGGGCGCCACCCCGGGCGGGAGCAGAGGCGCCACGCGGGTCGGGTCCACGCGCCAGTGGAGGAACGACAGGTCGCGCCACACCTGGTCGAGCAGCCCGGGCCCGCGCAGCGGCGGGGCGTCGGGGGAGACGGGGACGGGTCCGGCCGGCACGTCAGGAGACGGTCAGCCGCGGGGTGGCCGGGGCCGCGGCGGCGGTGACGACCTGCAGACCGGCCGAGACGGGCTGGCCCGCCTTGAGCGGGACGCCGTAGTCGGCGCCGGTGCACGTCACGGTCCCCGACGCCACCGAGCAGCGCATGCCCCAGGCGTTGCTGACGGCGGTGGCCGACGGGTCGGACCACCGGACCGTCCAGCCCGTACGGGCCTGCGTGCTGCTCACCGTCAGGCCGACCACGTACCCACCCTGCCACGCGCTCTGGCGCAGCCAGGTGACGCTGGTCGTCGAGCCGGAGCCCGTGGGGACCGTGGTCGAGGTGCTGCTCGGGCTGGGCGCGGTGGTGGGGCTCGTGGAGGTGCTGGGGCTCGGGCCGCCGGTGGGGGCGGACGTGGGCGTCCCGGTCGTGCCGGGTGTCTCGCTGGGCGTCGCGGTCGGGCTGGCCGTCGGCGCGGTGGTCGGGCTGGTGGTCGGGCTGGTGGTCGGGCTGGTGGTCGGGCTGGTGGTCGGCGTGGTGGTCGGCGTGGTGGTCGGCGTGGTGGTAGGCGTCGCGGTGGGGCTGGCGGTCGGCGAGCCGGTCGGCGTCGGGGTCGGCGTCGGGCCCGGGTAGGGGACCGGGGTCACCGTGCGCGGCGTGCCGAGGATGGGGCGCAGGGACGCGAGCTTGTCGGTCTGCGGCGTGGTCCAGTCGTCGGCGACGAGGCCGCCGGTGTCGCCGCTGTTGGGGTTGAACGACCAGTAGGCGAAGCTCATCTGGTTCTTGCGCACGTAGTCGACGAGCGCGGTCAGCCACTGCCGGTCGGAGGTCGTCTGGAGCTTGGTGCCGAACTCGCCGAGCAGCACCGGGGCGGTGCCCGACTCCTGCAGGTAGCCCCAGCTGGCGCGCCAGACGGCGGGCAGGTTCCTGGGGTAGTCCGTCGCCCGGAACCACGTCTGGTTGAACACCGACGCCGGGTAGTCGTGGGTGGAGTAGACGAGCTGGTTCTTGACGCTCAGCGTGATCGGGCGCTTCTTGGCGTCGGCCAGGCCGCCGCCCCACCAGGTGACGGGGCCGGCCTTCTGCTTCTCGACGCCCTCGACGACGACGAGGAGCTTGGGGTTGACCTTCAGGACGGCGTTGCCGGCACGGGTCGCGGCGGCGGCCCAGTCGCGCTTGGCGTCGCCGCAGCCCCAGCAGGCGTCGCCGCGGGGCTCGTTGTGCAGGTCTACGCCGATGACGGTGGGGTTCTTCGCGTAGCGCTGGGCGAGCATGGTCCAGTCGCTGATCCAGCGGGCCTCGGACCAGGTGGGCGTGTACCAGAGGGCCGACTGCGCGGCCGAGTCCGGGCGGTGCCGGTCGAGGATGACCGACAGGCCGTACAGCTTGGCGCGGGTGACGACGGCGTCCATGATCTCGATCGGCTTCTTGCCGGCGAGCGCCGGGTTCTTGGCGAAGTCGATGCCGGTCGGGCTGCCGGCGGCGAGGCACTCGTTGGAGAACGGGAGCCGGATGGTGTTGAAGCCCATCGACGCGATCTGCGCCAGGCCCTGGTCGAGGCTGATCTGCCACAGCCCGTGGGGGGCGCAGCCGGAGGTCTCCATGCCGAACCAGCTCGTGGCCCGGATCACGTGGTCCTTGCCGGTGGAGTCGAGGATCCGGGAACCCTTGGTGTGGAGCCAGCCGGTCGGGGCCGCGGCGGTCGCCGGCAGCACAGAGGTCGCCATCAGGGTCACCAGGAGCAGGGGCAGCAGGAGCAGGGCGGGTCCGCCGGTCCGCACGGACCGCCACGTCGATCGAAGCACGACGAGAACGCTAGGGACGGATTCACACCGCCGCTGGGTGGTTGAGCAGAAAATTACCTGGAGGTCGTCAGAACCAGAGGAAGACGACACGGCCCCTCGCTCCGGTGCGGAGCGAGGGGCCGTGGACGTCAGCCTGGGTGGCGGTCCTAGTGGATCCGCTCCGACTCGTCGTGGATCTCGAGCGCGACCTGCTTGAGCTTGTCGGCGTGCTCCTTGCTGTGGTGCGCGCAGAAGAGGAGGTCGAACCCGCTGCTCAGGGTGACGCGGACGTACGCCTGGGCTCCGCAGCGATCACAACGATCGGCAGCGTTGAGCGCGGCGCCTTCGATGACGGATGTGCTCACGGTCGGCCTCGCTTCCTTGGGTCGTGCTCTCGGTGTGCTCACGGTGCCTGCCGGCCGACTTTCCTCGACGACTTCTTCCGCGTCCTACGTGTCAGTCAACATCCAACCAGGCCCAAATTCTTCCGGTTCGCGGTCTCGGGGCCGTGTCTTCTGTGTAACGGTTTCGCAGGCTGTTCTGTTACCACTTCCGGAGGGATCCACACCCCTGGTCGATACCTCGACCGGGGGAGGCGACACCCACCGGAGCGTTCACCGTACGTGCCCGGGCCAAGGGCCCGCGGCAGGTAGCCTCGCGCTCGTGACAGCGACCCCCGTGGCGAGCACCCGTCGGGGCGCCGCCCGCAACGCCGGGCCGGAGCTGGAGAGCCGCGACTACGAGGCCCGCCACCTGCTGGTCCTCGAGGGGCTCGAGGCGGTGCGCAAGCGCCCGGCGATGTACATCGGCTCGACCGACACCCGCGGCCTCATGCACTGCCTGTGGGAGATCATCGACAACTCCGTCGACGAGGCGCTCGGCGGCTTCGGGCGGGCGATCGAGGTGACCCTGCGCGACGACGGCGGCATCACGGTGACCGACCAGGGCCGCGGCATCCCCGTGGACAAGGAGCCCCGCACCGGGCTCTCGGGCGTCGAGGTCGTGTTCACCAAGCTGCACGCGGGCGGCAAGTTCGGGGCGGGCTCCTACAACGCGACGGGCGGCCTGCACGGCGTCGGCTCGTCGGTGGTCAACGCGCTGTCGGCGCGCCTCGACGTCGAGGTCGACCGCGACGGCGCCACCTGGGCGATGTCCTTCCGCCGCGGGGTGCCGGGGACGTTCGACGGGGCCGGCCCGACCGCGCCCTTCACCCCGGGCGGTCCGCTGACCAAGGTCGGGCGGGTCGCCAAGGGCCGTACGGGGACGCGCGTCACCTACTGGCCCGACCGCCAGATCTTCCTGGCCGAGGCCGGCCTGTCGATCGAGGACCTGCACAACCGGGCCCGCCAGACCAGCTTCCTGGTGCCGGGCCTGGCCATCACGGTCACCGACGCACGCGACGGCGCCGCGGCGGCCGACGGTCCGGCCGTCGAGGTGTTCAAGCACGAGGGCGGCATCGGCGAGTTCTGCGAGTACCTCGCGCCCGACGCGGCCGTGACCGACGTGCTGCGCCTGCAGGGGACCGGGCAGTTCACCGAGACGGTGCCGATGCTCGACGACGCCGGCCACATGGAGCCGACCGACGTCGACCGCGAGCTCGAGGTGGACGTCGCCGTCCGCTGGGGCACGGGCTACGACACGACGGTCCGCTCGTACGTCAACATCATCGCCACCCCCAAGGGCGGCACCCACGTGGCCGGCTTCGAGCGCGCGCTGGTGCGCGCGGTGACCGGTGCGCTGGCGCCGACCCGGCTGCTCAAGACCGGGGAGGAGGTCGTCAAGGACGACGTCCTCGAGGGCCTCACCGCGGTCGTCACGGTCCGGCTCGCGGAGCCGCAGTTCGAGGGTCAGACCAAGGAGGTGCTGGGCACCCCGGCCGTGTCCCGGCTCGTCGCCAAGGTCGTGGAGACCGAGCTCGGCACGTTCCTGGAGAGCAAGAGCGGGGTCGGCAAGCAGCAGGCCCGCTCGGTGCTGGAGAAGGTCGTCAGCGCCTCGCGCGCCCGCGTCGCCGCCCGGCAGCAGCGCGAGAACCAGCGCCGCAAGAACGCGCTCGAGTCGTCCTCGCTGCCGACCAAGCTCGTGGACTGCCGCGCCATCGGCGACCGGTCGGAGCTGTTCATCGTCGAGGGCAACTCCGCGCTCGGCACGGCCAAGGAGGCGCGCAGCTCGGAGTTCCAGGCGCTGCTGCCGATCCGCGGCAAGATCCTCAACACGCAGAAGGCGTCGACGGGCGACATGCTCAAGAACGTCGAGTGCGCCTCGATCATCCAGGTCGTCGGCGCCGGGTCGGGACGCACCTTCGACCTCGACGCCGCGCGCTACGGCAAGATCATCTTCATGGCGGACGCCGACTCCGACGGCGCGCACATCCGCTGCCTGCTGGCCACGCTCTTCTTCCGCTACATGCGTCCGCTCGTCGACGCCGGCCGCGTCTTCACCGCCGTGCCGCCGCTGCACCGCTTCGAGCTGACGAACCCCAAGAAGGGCCAGGAGAAGTTCATCTACACCTACACCGACGCGGAGTACCAGCGCACCGCGGCGGAGCTCACGAAGCGCGGGGTGCGGTTCAAGGAGCCCCAGCGCTACAAGGGCCTGGGGGAGATGGACGCCGACCAGCTCGCGCAGACGACGATGGACCCGCGCCACCGCACGCTGCGCCGGATGACCGTCGACGACGGCCTCATCGCCGAGACGACGTTCGAGATGCTGATGGGCAACGACGTCGCCCCCCGCAAGACGTTCATCATCGACGGCGCGTACGCCCTCGACGCCTCCGCGATCGACGTCTAGCAATCCGGCCCCGACCTTCCGCGAACTCTCGCGACACCCTCGCCGCGGCGAACCGCTGACGGACGACAGCGTTCTCGGCCTCCTCGCCGTCGTTCCTCAGCGGTTCGCGAGGGGATGGGGTGGGGCGGGGCGTGGGCGAGGGCTGCGGGGGAGGCGGTTCCGACGGTGGGCGCCTGGTGCGCGCGTGCGACGCTGAGCCGGTGAACGTCAGCGAGCACATCGTCGAACGTCTGCACGCCTGGGGCGTGGGTCGGGTCTACGGCTACGCCGGGGACGGGATCGGCGGCGTGCTCGCCGCCCTCGCGCCGCGGCACGAGGACGAGGGCCCCGGCCACATCGACCTCGTGCAGGTGCGCCACGAGGAGACGGCGGCCTTCGCGGCGACCGCGGACGTCAAGTACGGCGGCAACCCGATCGGCTGCTGCGTCGTGACCAGCGGGCCGGGCGCCCTCCACGCGCTGAACGGCGTGTACGACGCCCTGCTCGACCGTGTACCGGTCGTCGCCGTCCTCGGCCAGACCGCGTCGACCGCGATCGGCACCGGCTACTACCAGGAGGTCGACCTGGCCAGCGTCTACAAGGACGTCGGCCGCGCCTACCTGCAGACGATCACCGACGCGTCGCAGGTGCAGCACATGGTCGACCGGGCCTGCCGCACGGCGCTGGCCGAGCGGCGCCCGGTCGTGCTGATCGTGCCCAGCGACGTGCAGGAGCGCGACGCCGTCGTCGACCCGCCGGACGCGCACGGCTACGTCCACACGAGCACCGTCCCCAGCACGCCGGTGCCGGGCGCGGTCGCGGCCGACGTCGCCCGCGCCGCCGAGGTGCTGAACTCCGGCCGCAAGGTCGCCCTGCTCGTCGGCGCCGGCGCGCTCGGGCACAGCGAGATCGTCGCCCAGGTCGCCGACCGGCTCGGCGCCGGCGCGGCCAAGGCGCTGCTCGGCAAGACCGTCCTGGACGACCGGCTGCCGTGGGTCACCGGCGCCATCGGGCTGCTGGGCACGACCACCAGCTGGCACCTGATGCGCCACTGCGACACCCTGCTGATCATCGGGTCGCGGATGCCCTACTCGGAGTACTACCCGGAGCCCGGGCAGGCGCGGGCGGTCCAGATCGACCTCGACGGCGCGGCCATGGGCCTGCGCTACCCGACCGAGGTCAACCTCACCGGCGACGCAGGCGCGACCCTCGCCGCGCTGCTGCCGCTGCTCGAGCAGCACGACGACGCCTGGCGCGACGAGATCGCGAGGCACAAGCGGCGCTGGGACGACTACTCCGCCGAGCGGGCCGCGGCCAAGGCCGACCCGGTCAACCCGGAGGCCGTCGTCCGCGGCATCTCCCGCCGCCTGCCGGGTGACGCCGTCGTGGCGGTCGACTGCGGCACGGCCACGAGCTGGTACGCCCGCGACCTCGACCTCGGGCCCACGCACAAGGGGAGCCTCGCCGGGCTGCTGCTGTCGATGGGCGGCGGGATGCCGTACGCGATCGCGGCCAAGATGGCCAACCCCGACCGGCCGCTGCTGGCCATGATCGGCGACGGCGCCATGCAGATGAACGGCATCAACGAGCTGATCACCGTCAAGCGCTACTGGGAACGCTGGGGCAACCGCTCGTTCGTCGTCCTGGTGCTCAACAACCGCGACCTGTCCTACGTCTCGTGGGAGACCCGCGGAACGCTCGGCGCGCCGCCCGACCCCGAGATCGCCGCCCTGCCCGACGTGCCGTACGCCGACTGGGCCCGCCTGCTCGGGCTCGACGGCGCCCGCATCGACCACCCGGACCAGGTCGACGAGGTGCTCGACCGGGCCTTCGCGGCCGACCGGCCCTTCGTCATCGACGCCGTCGTCGACGCGAACGTCCCGCTCATCCCGCCGCACCTGACCGCGAGCCAGCTGCTGCTGACCGCCAAGGCGGAGTTCAGTGGCGACCCGGCGTTCTTCGGCATCGTCGCCGAGGGGGTGCGCGAGAGCGTGGTCAGCAAGGCCAAGGCCGTCCTCGGCCGGCACGGTTCCTCCGACTGACCTGCGGCAGGCGCCCGGGCCCCGCGTCAGGGCCGCGACACGAGGCCGAGCAGGTCCTGCAGCGTGCCCGCTCCGTCGCGGCAGGTCGGGCGGCGCGGGACGTACGTCTGCCCGGACGGGCAGGACGTCGCCAGCTGCTCCGCCACCGCGTCGTCCATGGCCCGGCGGCTCGACGCCGACAGGATCCAGCCGAGCGGCGCGGCGACCTGCGGTCGGGTGCCGGGGAACACCCGGAACACCGCGTGGTCGAGCGAGCCGAGCGCCTGCAGGCAGGTCCGGTCCGTCGGGCCGCAGACGCGCAGCGGGGCCACGGCGTCGACGGCGCGCTGCAGGGTCGCGTCGTCGGCGACGGCGCCGCTGCCCGCCCGGAGCTTGGCCAGCGGCGGCAGCAGCGCCTCGCTGGTGATGTCGCGCTGGGGCGCGTGCTGGTCGTTGCCGGTGTCGTTGTCGAGGTAGACGACCACGGGCGCGACCACCACCCGGCCGGTGCCGTCCGGCGTGCCCGCGTGCTCGGCGTTCCACTGCTGGACGGCGGGCAGCCACGTGTCGGAGGTGTCGGCGAGCGTGCCGAGGCCGGTGTTCTCGAGGTAGCCGCCGTCGACGAGCTGGTCGGGCGGCGCCGTGCGGCCCGGGAGCGCGCAGGGCCCGACGCGGCCCGACGGCGTGACGTACGGGAACCGTGCGGCGAGCATCGCCGCGGTCGGGACCCGCAGGCCGGGCAGGCAGCCGGGGCTCGACGACGTCGGTGAGGGCCGGGCGCCGGCTGTCGCCGCGCCCGCCCCGTACGCGCTGAGCAGGTCGACCGACCGTGTCCCGCTCACGTCCGCGGCGTCGCAGTCGATCTTGCCGTCACCGCGGGCGCCCACGTCCTCGGTCGCCGGGCGCAGCGCGACCTCGCTCACCCAGACCCGGCAGGCGTTGCCGACCGACATCGAGTTCAGCACCACCGCGCCCACCTCGGGCTGCACCGTCGCGGGCCCCGCGCCGGTCGCCGCGAACGCCCGGTCGCGCCAGCCGTCGCCCGCGGGCGCGGAGGCGTTCCAGACGTCTTCGATCAGCCCGGCCCGGTCGACGAACGGGGTCGGGTCGGCCCGGTCCAGGAGCGGCAGCGGGACGCCGGTGGTCGCGTACGTGAAGTCGCGGACCAGGAGCCCGACGAGCCCGGTGGCCAGCGCGCGCGAGTTGGACATGGCCTCCACCACGGCCCGGGGGTCGGCGTCGTAGCGGGCCACGGCCAGCCCGACGGCGCCGCCGCTGACCCCGCTCGACAGCACGGTCGCGTGCGCCGCGCAGACGTCGTCGGCCAGGGGTCGGGTCGCCTGCACGGTCCAGTAGGCCGCGCGGATGCCACCGCCCTCGCTCGCGAGCAGGACCATCGGCAGGACGCCGACCGTGCGCCCGCCGACGTCGACGGGGCGGGCGCAGCCGCGGGCGAGCTGGGCGTCCGCCCACGCACGGACGGTCGTCGACAGGTCCGGCCGCTGCGCGCCCGCCGGCGCGCCCGCCGCGACGCCGGCCGAGCGGACCGCGTGGATCGGCGTGCCGGCGTCGATCTCGCCGGCGAAGACGACCGCCACGAGCAGCAGCGTGACCACGGGCGTCGAGCGCAGCCGGGCCGCGCGGAACACCTCAGCCGCCGGGTAGCGGCCCGCGACGAGGGAGGCTCCGGCGGTGAGGCCGGTCAGCGCCGTCGCGCTGAGGACGAGCACGAAGAGCACGCCGCCGCGGCTCGCCACGCCGGGCAGCACGCCGAGCCCGACGAAGGTCACGACCGAAGAGCCGAGCACGACCGCGGGCAGGCGGGTGAGCATGGCGGGTTCCGTGACGCCGGGCGTCGGGGTGAGCCAGCGCACGACGGCCCCGACGCGGGTGCCGCGGTCGGCGGCCCCGTCCAGGCGGCAGAGGGCCAGCGCGGCGAGCGGCCACCAGCCGACGACCACGACCGCGCCGACCACGAGGATCACGACCGCGTACGGGCTCGCCGGCAGCAGGCCGAAGACCTGCAGCACCGCCACCTGCGTCATCGCCCGGACAGCGCCCACGGCCGCGAGCGCGACGAGCGCCAGCGCGACGGCGTCGCCGACGACGAGGAGGCGCTGGAGCTCGTCCGGCGTCCAGGTCGCCTCCGCCCGCTCACGCCACAGCGGCGTGCCGTGCCGCTCGTGCCAGCGGCGGGCCAGGCGGCGCAGGCCCAGCGACGTCAGCCAGACCAGGACGGGCACGGCGCAGAAGCGCACGAGGCGGTCCCACAGCACGTCCGCGCCGCTCAGCGCGAGGACGAGGGCCACGACGAGGACCACCGCGGGCGGCACGAGCCACAGCACCGGCCGTCCCCGCGGGCCGGGACCCGGCTCGGGCACCGGCGCCGCGTCGGAGGCGGGCGTGCCGAGTTCGGGGGCGGGCCGGCGGCAGGCCAGCGACGTCCGGGCGCGGCCGAGCAGGAGCAGGGCGGCGGCGAGCACGAGCAGGGCGACCACCCCGAGCCCGCCCTCGAGGAAGAAGTTCCGCGGGCCGTCGGCCCAGCGGCGCACGACGTCGGGCACCTGGTCGAGGATGTCGGCGCCAGGCGCGACGAGCAGCAGCCCGAGCACGAGCACCGGGATGATCGACAGCCGGTGCTGGCGGACGGCCTCGTACGCCCGCCCCGCTCGCTCGCGCACGAGCCCGCGGCGCCGGGTCAGCCAGCCCCACGCCAGCGTCACGACGAGGACCAGGCCGAGCGCGGACTGCACCATGCTGAGCCGCGCCAGCGTGTCGGCCAGCCCGGTCCCGACCGCGGTGCGCCGCGCGACGAGGAGGGCGAGGGCGTCCTCGGCCAGGTCGAGCGCGGCGACCCCGACGGCGAGGCCGAGCACGAGCCGACGACCCGGGCCCCGGAACCGGCGCCGGGCGTACCAGACGGCCGCCCCGACGTACGCGCCGACGAGGCCGAGGTCGAGCAGGACGTAGACGACCAGGCACGAGCGGCGCAGCGGGTCGCCGCCGAAGTCGGCGGACCAGCCCGCGCGCGACGCCCAGGCCGAGGGACCCATCAGCTCCGCGAGCGACCAGGCGTTGCCCTGGGCGTCGAGGACGTTCGCCGCCAGTCGGCTGACCTGGTCCATCGCGACGAGCAGGGCGAGCACGACGGTCGCCCACGCCAGCGGCAGCCACGGCAGCGTGGCGACGAGGCGCGACGACGCCGACCGCTCCTGCCCCGGAACCTCCACGGCCGCCCCCCTCTCCGGCCGGACTCTAGGCCGCGGCCCTGACAGTCAGCCAGGGTGAGGGTGCGGAGCGCGGAGGACGCGCCCCTGATACCGCTCAGTCGCGGCCGGCCGGTCCCGGCCTGTCTCGGCGTGCGGCGCGCGAGTGCTGCGGGACGATCACGTCGAGTGCGTTCGGCGAGACCGTGAAGGAGACCGGGGTCGTCGCCACGACCTCGCCGTCGACGTTCACCCGCACCGGGTGGTCGGTGGCCAGGTCGACCGCGCGGGTGCGCAGGTGCAGCACCTCGGGGTGCTCGACGAAGGTGCCGGAGCGGAAGAAGCGGGCGATGTTCACGTGCTCCCGGAACCGTCCGGCCGGGATCGCGTACACGTCGAGCTGGTGGTCGTCGATGCCCGCCACCTGCGAGACCGCGTTCCCGCCGCCGTAGAAGCGGCCGTTGCCGACCGCCAGCTGGAGGAGACCCTCGAGCCGGACGGGCTCGTGGTCGCCGAGCGGGAACGTCAGCTCGGCGGTGAACGGGGTGTGGCGCCGGTACGCCGGTACCGCGGCGATCGGGTACGCGAGCGGGCCCAGCCGGCGCTTGAGGACCGGGCTCATGGCCTGCGCGACCTCGACCGAGAGGCCCGACGACGCGACGTTCAGGAACGCCGTGCCGCCGATCCGTCCCACGTCGATGTCGACGACCTTGCCGTTCGCGACGGTGTCGCAGGCGGCGGCGAGGTCGAGCGGGAGCTCGAGGGTGCGCGCGAGGTCGTTCGCCGTGCCGAGCGGCAGCACGCCGAGCGTCACGTCGGTCCCGGCGAGCACGTCGACGACGCTGCTGAACGTCCCGTCGCCGCCACCCACCACGATCAGCCGACGGCCCCGCTCGACGGCCTGCTCGACCGTCTCGCGCAGCCGCGCGGGGTCGGACACCCCGAACGCCTCGACGACGTCGACGCCGCGCTCGAGGAGCATGCGGTGCGCGTCCTCGAACGCCGCGGCACCCCGGCGCGAGCCCGAGTTCACGACGAGGGCGGCCTGCTCGGTCGTCGGCGTCATGCCCAGAAGAGTAGGGCGCGACCCTTTGCGCTCCCTGTGCTCGGGCTCTCCGGGTCCCCTCAGCGCGGCCGGGTGAGGTCGAACCGCTCGCCCAGCTCGTAGTAGGCGCTCGGCCCGCCGCCGCGGACGACGGGCTCGGCCCGTTCCGTGCGGTAGATCCCTTCGTCGTCGACGAGGGCCGGGTCGATGTGCACGCCGACGACCTCGCCGGTGCACCACCAGTTGTCGGTCGGCGTGCCGTCGGCGGCGAGCAGGCGGACCACCTGCGCGGTGCGGCACTCGAAGCTCACGGGCGCCTCGGCCACCCGCGGCGCCGCGACGTCGTGGCCGTCGAGACCGGTCAGGCCGGCCCGCTCGAACTCGTCGACGGATTCGGTGGTCGACGTCGCGTTCATCCGCTCGGCGAGCTCGCGCGTGACCAGGTTCCAGGTGAAGACGCCGGTCTGCTCGGCGTTGCGGACGCTGTCCTTGTAGCCGTTGCTGCTGAACCCGACGAGCGGCGGCGTGTAGCCGAGCGCGGTGAAGAAGCTGTACGGCGCGAGGTTGCGCACGCCGTCGCCCGACCGGCTCCCGATCCACCCGATCGGCCGCGGCGCGACGATCGCGTTGAAGGGGTCGTGGGCCAGGCGGTGGCCCTCGGACGGTCGGTAGAAGTGGTCGCTCACCGGCTCAGCCAAGCACCCGGCGCCAAGCCGGCCCGGCGCTCAGAACAGCTGCTCCAGCGCCCCGCTGTCGACGTCGTAGAGGAACCCGCCGACGGTCGCCCGCTCGCCGACGTGCGGGTGCGTGCGGAGCAGGTCGACGTCCTCGAGCAGCCGCGCGCGCTGGTCGGTCGACGCACCCAGCGTCAGGCCGGACAGGTCCTCGCCCGTCTCCTCCTTCACCCGGGCGATCACGTCGGCGTCCTCGCCGCTGGCCATGGCGCAGCGCGTGTGCGGGACGACGAGGATGCGCTCCACCCCGAGCAGGTGGACGCCGAGGACGCACCCGATGAGCGCGTCCGGCGTGACCCGCCCACCCGGGGTCCGGATGATCTTGGCGTCACCGGTGTGCAGGCCGATCATCTCCAGCGGCTCGATGCGCGAGTCCATGCAGGTGATCATGGCGACCCCGGCGCGGGCGATGCCGTCGAAGCCGGTCAGGCCGAAGTCCTTCTGGTACTCCGCGTTCGCCGCGAGCAGGTCGCGGAAATCAGGTGCGCTCACGAGGCCAGATCGTACGAGTCGGCCCCGCCTGACTCCTTCACCAGCACCGCGACGGACAGGCGTCGCGAGGCGGGAGAGGAGCCTGAGAAGCTCCGTGGTGCGGGCGGCCGCGACGTCGAAGGGTGGGTCCGGGGCGAGGGCGCTGAGCGTGGACGGGTCTGGCGGGAGCACGGGCGCGACCGCGGACGTCGTGGAGCGGGAACCACGCGCCCGTGCGGATGGTGGCGAAGCGCCCTCGTCCTGGACCCGCCCGGCACCAGACGCAACCACCCGAAGCCCCACCGAGGGGGTCAGAACTCCCGCGCCCGCCGCAACCGCGCCGGACGCCCGTCGGGGTCGTGCACCAGGCGGGTCATGGGCTTCGCCCACAGGCGCGTGAGGGGTCCGAGCTGCGGGGGCACGAGCCGCCGGAGGCGCCCGGCCGGACGCGGCCCGACCTGGCCGCCGGCGTACCAGGCGTCGAGCCGGTCGGCGGCTGCGGCGTACGCGTCGAACATCGCGTGCGGGTCCAGGCAGTCGGCCATCGCGCTCGCGAGGGCGTCGTCGTCGACGTCGACCGGGGCCGACGGGTCGAGCAGGTGCCCGGTGTCCCCGCGGAACCGTGCGGCGCCGACCTCGCGGTCGAGGTGCTCCGCCGCGAGGGTCAGCCGCAGCCGGCGTGCGTACGCGGACAGCCCCGGCGAGCCGTCCGGGGCGGCCTCGTCGACCACCACGGCAGACAGCTCGGAGTCGTGGGTCCAGGAGCGGCGGTTGAAGTTGTCCGAGCCGACGGTGGCCCAGACGTCGTCCATCACGCAGACCTTGGCGTGGACGTAGACAGGGCGGCCAGCGTGGTTCTCGAGGCTGTAGAACGCGACGCGGTCGCCCCCGGCGTCCTGCAGGAGGTCGAGCGTCTCCTGGCGGGCGTAGTCCTGCGGGATCCGCGACAGCGGCGACGACTGGTCGGGCACCGGCGGCAGGACCGCGACGACGCGCAGGTCCGGGCTCGAGCCCAGTGCCTCCTCGAACGCGCGGGCGACATCGGGCGACCAGAGGTACTGGTCCTCGATCGACACGAGCCGCCGCGCCCGCTTCAGGGCCTTGCCGTAGCCGCGCGCGACGCTGCGCTCGCCGCCGCGGGCGAAGGGGTAGTCACGCCCGTGGCGCAGGTTCGGGTAGGTGCGGAGCAGCTGGACCGTGTGCGTCCCGCCGGGGACGGGGGCGGGCGGCGGCGCCTGGTCCGGCAGCGGGTCAAGGGAGAGGTCGGTGCGCGTGAGCTTGTCGTGCAGCCAGAACAGCGGGTTCTGGCTCAGCGGCGTGGGGTCGGTCCAGCGCTCCCGGAACACCGTCTCCACGTCGTGCACGGCCGGGCCGGAGATGACGACCTGCACGTCGTGCCACGCCGGGGTCGGCCCGTACGCCGCGGCCATCGGCTGGGCCTGCGGGTCGCCCTCGTGCCCGGCGTCGTCGCGGCGGCTGTGCGACAGGTCGATGCCGCCGACGTAGGCGACGTCGTCGGCCGGTCGGTCGCGGTAGCGGATCACCACGAGCTTCTGGTGGTGCGAGCCGCCGGTGCGGACCCGCATGTCGAGCAGCGCCTCGGCGCCCTGCTCCTGCAGGCGGATCCCGAGCGTGCGGTTCTCGTGGGCGGAGAAGGACAGCGCGTCGAGGTGGCTGCGCCAGATCAGGCCGCGGACGTCGACCCCGCGTCGGTCGGCCTCGCCGAGGACGCGCAGGACGTCGCTGCCCTCCTGGTCGAGGAGCTGCTCGTCGCCGTCACCGCGCCAGTCCGTGAACAGGACGAGGTCGCCCGGGCGGGCCGCCTCGACGTGCGCGAGCAGGTGGGGGAAGTAGGCGCCGCCGTGGATCAGCGGCCGGACCATGTTGCCGGTCGACCACGCCTCGTCGCCGGGGTGCTGGTCGTCGAGGACCGTGCGCGGGTTGGCGCGCTCGGCCTTGCCGATCAGCCAGTCGGGGAGGTCGGGACGGGGTGACACGTCGGCCCACCCTGCCCGACCGCCCTGAGCACGAGGTGCGAGGGTGCCCGCAAGCAGTCGTCCCGGTGCACGACCGTGGCGCGTGAGCGGGTGGCTACACCTTCTCGCAGGCGACGCCGTCCTTGTCGAGGTCGAGCTTGGAGTTCTTGTCGTACGTCGGGGTGATCCTCGTCCAGCTCTTCACCCCGAGCCCGACCTCGGTCGCCCCCGACCGGCCGACGCCGTGCTTGTAGACCTTGTTGAGCGCGGTGCAGCTCTTGTACTTCTTCGGCTTCGGCCGCACGAGGACGTAGTTCGGGTACGACGTCGCCGGGTCCAGCGTCGCGCTGCCCGCGAAGCGGAGCCGGAAGTTTCCGGACGTGCGCGCCCTGACCTTCGTCTCGACCCGGCCGTCCGCGTCGCTGCGCACGGTCTTGAGCTTGCCCCACGCACCGCCGTCCGGCCGGAACTCGAGCGCCAGCTTCAGCGCGGTCGGCGCCTCGAAGCCGCCGGTGCGGACGTTGCCGGTGATGGTGATCTTGCGGCCCTTCGCCACCTCGGTGGGGGAGACGAAGGAGTCGAGGAAGACCGCCGACGACGGGGCGGGGCCTTCCACGTTCACGACCCGGTCGAGGGTGGCCTGGCCCGGGATGCTCGCGTGGACCGCGACGTCGTAGGTCCCCGGCGGGAACTGCGGAGCCTTCTCGGGGACCCTGAGCTGGACCTGCGTCCCGAGCTCGAGGACGCCCTGGCAGGGGATCGAGACGCTTCCGCTCGCCTGCACGCCCCCGACCGTGGCCGTGACGTCCATCGTCGTGGGGTCGCCGTAGCACGCGTACCGCAGGGAGACGACGGCGAGCGCGGGATCGAAGATCACCAGGCCCTCGTCGATGAGGATGTACGCCTCGGGCTGGCCGGCGGCCGGGGCGGGCCCGGCGGCCACGGCGGGCGTGGCCAGCGTGAGCAGCCCGAGGGTGATCGCGGCGATGAAGGTCGAGAGGGTGAGGCGTCGTGCGCGCACAGCTGCTCCAGCGTTCATGAGGACGGACGACGGGAACGGTATCCGAATCTTCAGGTTCCAGACCCCGCGCCGCCGAGTCCTCACGGGTTCAGCCCGCCCGGCGGCTCGCCACGGCCGCGATCGGCTGACCGGCGGCCACCCCCGAACCATCGCGCTTCCCGTCGGCCGGCGGCAGCTCCACCGGAGCCCCGCTGGCGGCCGACGCGACCGCGGGCGCCGGACCCACCCACGCGAGCAGCAGCGTGTCGACGCCCTTGACGAAGTGGTGGCAGCGCACGCCGCCGGTCGCGCGGCCCTTGGCCGGGTACTCCGCGAACGGGGTCACCTTCACCATGCCGGCGTCGGTGCCCGGCAGGGCCGACGAGCTCCCGGCCACGCTGACCACGACGCTGCCCCCGTTCCCCGGGCCCGTCGAAGGGTCGGCCACGCCGAAGAAGACCGCCGACGCCTTGGGCGCCAGGCGCACGCCGGCCATGCCTCCACCTCCACGGCCCTGAGGACGTACGGCGCTGGCGGGGAAGTGCAGCAGCTGGGCGTCGCTGGTGACGAACACGAGGTCCGCGCCGGCGGCCTGGTCCTCGGTCAGCTCGACCGCGCCGACGACCTCGTCGGCCTCGTCGAGCCGCACGACCTCCCACGCGTCGCGGTTGAGGACCTCGGGCGCGACGCGCTTGACCACGCCGGCCGCGGTGCCCAGCGCGAGGCCCGGCCCGTCGGTCGTGAGCGCGGTCAGGCCCAGGGCCCGCTCACCGGGCTCGAGGGTGACCAGCTCGCTGACGTGCGTGCCGCCCTGGAGGTTGGGCGCGCTCGCCGTCGCCGGGACGGTGGGCAGGTCCAGCGCGTTGAGGCGGACGCAGCGGCCGCGGTTCGTGAGCAGCCCGACGTCCGCGCGGGCGGTCGTCAGCACCGACGCGACGACGACGTCGTGGTTGCTGCGCGGGCCCTCGGTCGCCAGCGGCTCGGCGTGCGGCGTGCGCGCCAGCAGCCCGGCCGACGACATGAGCACGCGGCAGGGGTCGTCGGCGACCTCGAGCGGACCGGCCGCGGCCGCGCTCGTGGTGCCGCCGGCGGCCAGCAGGATGGTGCGTCGCGGGGTTCCGTGGGTCTTGGCGACCTCGGCGAGCTCGTCGGAGACCAGGCGGCGCAGGCGCTCGGGGTCGTCGAGGATCTCGCTCAGTGCAGCGATCTCGGCCCGCAGCTGGTCGCGCTCGGTCTCGAGCTCGATGACGCTGAGCCGGGTCAGGCGCCGCAACGGCATGTCGAGGATGTAGGTGGCCTGCACGTCGGACAGGTCGAAGGCCTCGATCAGGCGGGTCTTCGCCTGCGCGGCGTCGTCGCTGGAGCGCACGATCGCGATCACGTCGTCGATGTCGACGATGGCGAGCAGCATGCCCTCGACCAGGTGCAGCCGGTCGAGGGCCTTGCCCCGGCGGAACTCGGTGCGCCGCGTCGTCACCTCGTAGCGGTGCTGGAGGTAGACGTCGAGCAGCTCGCGCAGGCCGAGGGTGCGTGGCTGGCCCTCGACGAGGGCGACGGCGTTGATGCCGAAGCTGTCCTCGAGCTTGGTCGCCTTGTAGAGCTGCTCGAGCAGCGCGTCGGCGTTGAAGCCGTTCTTGACCTCGATGACCAGCCGCAGCCCGTTGCGGCTGTCGGACAGGTCCTTGACGTCGTGGATGCCCTGCAGCTTGCGGGCCTGCACGCCGACCTTGATCTGCTCGATCACGCGCTCGGGGCCGACGAGGTAGGGCAGCTCGGTGATCACGATGCCCTTGCGGCGCGGGTGCACCTGCTCCACGCGCGCGGTGGCCCGGATGCGGAACGACCCGCGCCCGGTCGCGTACGCGTCGCGCACCCCGTCCAGGCCGATGATCTTGCCGCCGCTGGGAAGATCAGGACCCGGGACGAAGCGCATCAGGTCCTCGAGGCCGGCCTTCGGGTTCTTGATCAGGTGCCGCAGCGCCTGCACCACCTCGACGAGGTTGTGCGGGGCGCAGTTGGTGGCCATGCCGACGGCGATGCCGGACGCGCCGTTGACCAGCAGGTTCGGGAACGCGGCCGGGAGCACGACCGGCTCCACGTCCTTGCCGTCGTAGTTCGGGCGGAAGTCGACGGTGTCGGCGTCGAGGTCGGCCGTCATCGCCGTGGCGGCGGGCGCCATGCGGCACTCGGTGTAGCGCATGGCGGCGGGGCCGTCGTCGAGGGAGCCGAAGTTGCCGTGCCCGTCGACCAGCTTGAGCCGCATCGACCACGGCTGCGCGGTGCGGACCAGGGCGTCGTAGATCGCGCCGTCGCCGTGGGGGTGGTACTGGCCCATCACCTGCCCGACGACGCGGGCGCACTTGACGTGGCTGCGGTCGGGACGGATGCCCATCTCCTCCATCGAGTAGAGGATGCGGCGCTGGACCGGCTTGAGCCCGTCGCGGGCGTCGGGCAGCGCACGGGAGTAGATGACCGAGTACGCGTACTCCAGGAAGCTCGACTGCATCTCCGAGGACACGTCGACGTCGAGGATGCGCTCGGTGAAGTCGTCGCCCGGCGGGCTGGGCGGGCTGCTGCGGCGGGCCATGCGGTGTCTGGGTCTCCCTGCGTACGACGGGCGTTCCGTGCTCCGGCGATTCTGCCCGTCCGGAGGTGCCGCGGCCGACCGGCGCGCCCCGGGGTGGCCGGGCGACGCCCGTGCCGGTGGTCCGGCGTCGGCGACCCCTAGGCTCCGCAGGGTGCCAGAAGAGGGAGCGCTCGCCGGCCTGCCGGACCACTACCGGCTCGTGCCCGACGTGCCGGGCGTCGAGGACTACCTCCGCCTGCGGCGCGACAGCGGCCTGACCCCCAAGACGCGCGAGCAGGCGGAGGCGGCCCTGCCGGGCGGGTGGGCCGCCGTGCACGTCGTCCACGAGCCGAGCGGGCAGACCGTGGGCATGGGGCGGCTGATCGGGGACGGAGGCTGGTACTTCCACGTCGTCGACATGGCGGTCCTGCCCGACCACCAGCGGCGCGGGCTGGGGGACCGGATCCTCACCCACCTGCTCGACCTGCTGCGCCGGGACGTGCCGCCCGGCGCGTACGTGACGCTCATGGCCGACGGGCCCGGGCAGCGCCTGTACGCCCGCCATGGTTTCGCTGACCAGGCCCCGCGGACGATCGGCATGTCGCTCGTGCTCTGAGGCTCCCGCCCCGGGGTGCACCGCGAGGAGCGTGCGGCCTCCGAGCATGTCGGGCGGGAAGCTCGAGCGGCTGCCTGTCCGGGGCCGGAGCACCGGCAGGCGTCCTCAGGATCGCGTGGCCAAGCACCTGTCGATCCGCCGTCCGTTACGACGGTTCATGTGAGGCGAGTCACACTACGGCCGCTTGCAGACCCGTGACAACGGTGTCCATAATTATTTCCTGTGAGGGGTTAAGGAAACCCTCACAGCCGCGGAACCGGTCCCACAGGGTCGTTCGCGGAGCTCGTGAAACCACTGCTGGCGGGGGCCGGAACAGGGTGCCACGAAAGCGTGTGCCACCAACCATCCACTCGGGGAAAGTAGATGGAGTTCTGATGACCACCGACCTCAAGCAGGCCCTCGCCGACCGCGACCTGGTCGCCCGGGCCCAGGCCGGCGAGACCATCGCCGAGCACGTGCTGATCAAGGCCGTCCGGGTGACGGTGCACCGGTACTGCCGGTCGCGCCTCGCCACCTACAGCGGTGGCGCCGAGGTGGCCGAGGACGTGACCCAGGAGGTCTGCCTCGCCGTCGTCGACGCGCTGCCGCGCTACCAGGACCAGGGTGCCCCGTTCGCGGCCCTCGTCTACGCGATCGCCTCCAACAAGGTCGCCGACGCCCAGCGCCGCTACGCCCGTACGCCGTTCCACACCGTCGAGGAGCTGCCCGAGCGGCCCGAGCCCGCGCTCGACCCGGAGCAGCAGGCCGTGGCGCGCGACGACGTCGCCGCCGCCCTGGCCCTGCTCGAGCAGCTGCCACCGAAGATGGCCCAGGCCATCCGTCTCAAGGCCGAGGGCCGCAGCGCGGACGAGGTCGGCGAGCTCATGGGGATGACCGCCAACGCCGTCCGTGTCGCGCAGCACCGCGGCCTGGCCCGGCTGCGCGAGCTGGTCGCGGCCTCCGAGGACCACCGCGAGCGGTTCGCCGACCGCAGCGCGGCGCACGCCGCCGCCTGACCGCCCGCGGAAGGACCGTGCCCACGCACCGCTCGGCGGGCGTGGGCACGGTCGGTGCGGCGGGTGCCGGTTCAGCCGACCGCGCGGCGCACCAGCTCCTGCACCCGGGCCGCGACGGCGTCGGACATGGCGTGCACGGCGTACTCGGTCGGCCACAGGTCGCCGTCGTCGAGCCGGGCGACGTCGTTGAACCCGAGGGTCGAGTAGCGCGTGCCGAACTTCGAGCCCGGCTTGAAGAAGCAGACGACCTTGGCGTCCTCGTTCACGTAGGCGGGCATGCCGTACCAGGTCTTGGGCCGCAGCCCGGGAGCCGCCTCGCTGACGAGGGTGTGCACCCGCTCGGCGAGGGCCCGGTCGCCGTCGGGCATCGCGGCGATCGCGCCGAGGCAGGCCTGCGCCTCCTCGGCCTTCTTGGCCCCGCCGCGCCCGGAGGCGCGCAGCTCGTCGGCGCGGGCCCTCATCGCGGCGCGCTCGGCCTCGCTGAAGCCGGTCTCGGCGCTGGTCGTGGCGTCGGTCTGCTCGCTGGTCATGGGGACTCCTCCTCGGTCGGGTCGGACGTTACTGCTGGGTTGACGTCGCGCGAGCCGGGGATGTGACCGACGTCCTCGTCCTCACCCGGTGGGGCCCAGGACCGTCTCCCCGATGACCGACAGCAGCCGGAGCCGCTCGTGGCTCTCGCTGCCCGGCGCCGCGGTGTAGACGAGCAGCCGGTGCGACTGCTCCGGGTCGAGCAGCGACTGGCAGCTCAGCTCCAGCAGGCCCACCTCGGGGTGCAGGAACCGCTTGGTGTCGCGCGGCGCGAGGCCCACCTCGTGGGCGTCCCACACCCGGCGGAACTCCTCGCTGCGGGCCAGCAGGTCGTCGGCGAGCTGGGCGGCCCGCGATCCCGGGCCGCGCAGCGCGGTGAGCTCGCGCAGGCCCGAGGCGAACAACCGGCTGAGGAACGCGTGCTCCTCGGGTGCGTAGCGCGCCCGGCTCGCGGGGTCGCTGAACCAGCGGTAGCCGAGGCTTCGCTCCGGGCCCCGGTACGCGGTCAGGTCCCCGACGAGCGCCACGCCGAGCGGCGTCTGGCGCAGCGTCTCGCCGAGCTCGGTGACGACCTCGGCGGGCGTGTCCGTGAGCCGGTCGAGGATGCGCAGCAGCCCCGGGCTGACGTGCTCGCTCCCCGTGCCCGGCACCGGCGCGCGGTGCCCGGCGAGCCGGAAGAGGTGGTCGCGCTCGGCCAGCGACAGGTGCAGCCCCTGCGCGATCGCCGCCACCATCTGCTCGGAGGGCTGCGGGCCGCGCTCCTGCTCGAGGCGGGAGTAGTAGTCGGTGGACATGTGGCAGAGCCCCGCGACCTCCTCGCGGCGCAGCCCGGTGGTCCGGCGCCGCTGGCCCCGGGGCAGGCCCACGTCGTCGGGCTGCAGCGCGCTGCGGCGACGGCGGAGGAACTCCGCCAGCCCGGCGCGGTCGATGGTCACGGCCACGTGGCTCCTTCCTTCTCGTCCCATCCTCCCGAGCGGTCCCGGCGGCATCCAGGGACCGCCGCTCCCTGGATCGGGCGGTCCTGGTGCGCACCGCGCCGTGGGGCGACGGTGGGTGCACCGACCACCCGAGGAGCGCACCATGTCCCGTACCCCCGACCTCATCGTCCCCGACCTGACGGGGCGCCGTGCCGTCGTCACCGGCGCCAGCGACGGGATGGGGCTGCACGTCGCCGCCCGGCTCGCGTCCGCCGGGGCGGAGGTCGTCCTGCCCGTGCGCAACCGGACCAAGGGCGAGGCCGCCCTCGCCCGGATCCGCCAGGTCGCCCCCGGCGCCGACGTCTCGCTGCGCGACCTCGACCTGTCCTCCCTCGCCAGCGTCGCCGCGCTCGGGGCCACGCTGCGCGCCGAGGGGCGGCCCGTGCACCTGCTGGTCAACAACGCGGGGGTGATGACGCCGCCCGAGCGGCAGACGACGGCCGACGGCTTCGAGCTGCAGCTCGGCTCCAACCACCTCGGCCACGTGGCCCTCGTCGCGCAGCTGCTGCCGCTGCTGGTCGCGGGGCGGGCGCGGGTGACCTCGCAGGTCAGCGTCGCCGCCGCCCGTGGACGGGTGCACCTGGAGGACCTGTCGTGGGAGCGCTCGTACGACGGCATGGCCGCCTACCGCTCGTCGAAGATCGCGCTCGGCCTGTTCGGGCTCGAGCTGGACCGCCGCAGCCGCGCCGCCGGGTGGGGGATCACGAGCAACCTGGCCCACCCCGGCGTCGCGCCCACGAACCTGCTCGCCGCCCGCCCGGAGGTGGGACGCGCCTCCGACGCCCCGGGTCGCCGGCTCATCGTCGCCCTCGGCCGGCGCGGGTGGCTCGTCGGGACGCCCGAGAGCGCCGGGCTGCCGGCGCTGCTCGCGGCCACCGGACCCGGGGCGAAGGCCGGCGCCCTGTACGGCCCGAGCGGGTTCGGCCACCTCGGCGGCGCGCCCGCCGAGCAGCGCCTCTACCCGCCGCTGCGCGACGAGAAGGCCGCCCGCGAGGTCTGGGACGTCTCGGAGCGGCTCGCCGGGGTGACGTTCGCGGCGGCGTAGGCGCGATCACGAGGCGTGCCGGTCCTCCCGCCTGCATGCCGAAACCGGTTCAGCAGGCAGACTGACGTCTCGTGCGCCGACTGCTGAACCGACCGCTGGACCAAGGCTGGACCGTCCGACCGACGAGCGGGCCGGTGCCCGCGGAGCTGGAGCCGACGCTCGCGGCCCGGGTGCCGGCGACGGTGCCGGGCGTGGTCCACACCGACCTGCTCGACGCCGGGCTCGTGCCCGACCCGTACCTCGACGAGAACGAGGCGGTGATCGCCTGGATCGGTGAGACGGACTGGCGCTACGAGACCACGTTCACCTGGTCCGAGGCCGACGCCGCCGCCGGCGACGACGTCCTCGAGCTGGTGGCCGAGGGGCTCGACACGGTCGCCACCGTCGAGCTCGACGGCCGCGTCGTCGCGCGCACCGCGAACATGCACCGCACCCACCGGATCGACCTCACCGGCGCGCTCGCCGTCGGGGAGCACCGGCTCGCGGTGGCGTTCGACGCCCCGATCCCGGCCGCGCAGCGGGTCAGCGAGGCGCTCGGTCCGCGGCCGTGCGCGTACGAGCACCCGTTCAACGCGATCCGCAAGATGGCCTGCAGCTACGGCTGGGACTGGGGTCCCACGACCGCCACGTCGGGGATCTGGAAGCCCCTGGGCCTGCGCGCCTGGAGCACGGCCCGCCTGGCCGCGGTGCGGCCGCTCGTCGACGTCCGCACCGACGGCGACGGTGCCCCGACCGGCCTCCTGCACGCCCACGTGGACGTCGTGCGGGCTCCCGCCGACCAGAGCGCGCTCACCGTGACCGCCGAGGTGGGCGGCCGCCGCGCCGAGGTCGTGCTCGAGGCGGGCGCCACGTCGGCGACCGTCGAGCTCGAGGTCGACGACGTCGCCGTGTGGTGGCCGGTCGGCCACGGCGACCAGCCCCTCTACCCGGTCTCCGTCGTCCTGAGCGTCGAGGAGGGCGAGCTCGACACCTGGGACGGGCAGGTCGGCTTCCGCACCGTCGCGCTCGACACCACCGCCGACGCCGAGGGCACGCCGTTCCGGATCGTCGTCAACGGCACCCCGGTCTTCGCCCGCGGCCTCAACTGGATCCCCGACGACTGCTTCCCCCACCGGATCAGCGCCGAGCGCTACGGCACCCGCCTCGGCGAGGCCGTCGCGGCCGGCGCCAACCTCGTGCGGGTCTGGGGCGGCGGGCTCTACGAGAGCGAGGACTTCTACGCCGCCTGCGACTCGCTCGGGCTCATGGTGTGGCAGGACTTCCTCTTCGCCTGCGCCGCGTACGCCGAAGAGGAGCCGCTGCGCTCGGAGGTCGAGGCCGAGGCCCGCGAGGCGGTGACGCGGCTGTCCGCGCACCCGAGCCTGGTGCTGTGGAACGGCAACAACGAGAACATCTGGGGCCACGAGGACTGGGGCTGGAAGGAGGTCCTGGGCGACGCGACCTGGGGGCTCGGCTACTACACCGACCTGCTGCCCGGGGTCGTCGCCGAGCTCGACCCGAGCCGGCCCTACTGCCCGGGCACCCCGTACGCGATGAGCCCCGACCTGCACCCCAACGACCCGCACCACGGGCCGACCCACCTGTGGGAGGTCTGGAACCAGCTCGACTGGACCGCGTACCGCGACTCGGTGCCGCGCTTCGTGGCCGAGTTCGGCTGGCAGGGCCCGCCGACGTGGTCGACGCTGACCCGGGCGGTCCACGACGACCCGCTGACCCCGACGTCACCGGGCATGGCGGCCCACCAGAAGGCGGCCGACGGCGACCTCAAGCTGTCCCGCGGCCTCGCGCCGCACCTGCCCGAGCCGCAGGGGATCGACGACTGGCACTGGGCGACGTCGCTCAACCAGGCACGCGCGTTGACCTTCGGCATCGAGCACCTGCGCTCCTGGACGCCGGTCTGCTCGGGGGCGGTCTGGTGGCAGCTGAACGACTGCTGGCCGGTCACCTCCTGGGCCGTGGTCGACGGCGACGGGCACCGCAAGCCGGTCTGGTACGCGCTGCGGCGCGCGTTCGCCGACCGGCTGGTGACGCTGCAGCCGCGGACCGGCGAGATCGCGGCCGTGGTCGTCAACGACGGCCCCGAGCCCTGGTCGGACGTCCTGCGGGTCCGGCGGCTGCGCTACGACGGGACGGTCGTGGGGGAGCAGGAGATCCCCTTCGCGGTGGCGCCCCGGGCGGCCGCGACGCTCGTGCTCGACGGGGCCACGACCTATCCCACCGACCCGGCGAGCGAGGTGCTGCTGGCCGAGGCCGACGGCCGGCGCGGCTGGTGGTGGTTCAGCGAGGACCGCGACGGCGCGCTGCCCGCGCACGACGTCGAGGCCGACGTGACGCGCGTCGACGACGGCTACGCGGTCCGCCTGACCGCCCGCGCGCTGGTCAAGGACCTCGCGATCCTCGCCGACCGGGCCGCCCCCGACGCCCGGGTCGACGACCAGCTCGTCACGCTGCTGCCCGGGGAGTCGGTCACGGTCCGCGTCGCGACCACCGCCGGGCTGCAGCCCGAGGAGCTGCTCTCGCCGCTGGTCGTGCGCAGCGCGAACCAGCTCCTCGACGCGGTCAGAGGTAGCGGCGCAGCTTCGTGACGACCACCCGGGCGGTCTCCTGCTCGCGCGCGTGCAGGAGACCCCAGGTGAAGCCGTTCTCGCCGCGGGCGCCGGCCTGCACGCCGAGCTCGCGCAGCAGGCCCTCGGCCACGACGCTGTCCTGGTGCTCGCCGAGCAGCTCCTGGAACCGCTTGCGCTCGGCCACGATCGCGTCCGCCTTCTTGCCGAGCACCGGCGCGGCCAGCTCGACGGCGTAGCGGTGCCGCTTGCCGGCCTTGCGCGCCCGGTGCAGCAGGTCGTCGGCCCCCTCGTCGCCACGGCGGTACGCCTTCGACGCCGCCACCAGCCGGCGGTGCGTCTTGCGGTCGGCGCGCTTGACGTACGAGGCGGCCTTCTTGGCCGGTTGGTCGGCGAGCGCGGTGAACGGCGGCTCGACCCGCCAGGCGTGCAGGAGCGTGTCGAGGGTGCGGTAGCGCCGGGAGTCGAGCGTCTCGTGCACCGTGCGGAGCGCGTCGGCCCGCCGGACGCCGAGCAGCTCGGCGAGCTGGCGCCGCACCGGTCCGAGGGCCAGCTCGTCGGGCACGGTGTCGAGGGCGGCCGACAGCCGCCCGGTCTGCACGTCGAGGTCGCGCACCGCGCCCAGCAGCCCGGCCCACCACTGCAGCTCGTCGTCCAGACGGCCCGCCTTCGGCACCTCGAACAGCTCGGGGAAGACCCGCAGCGTGCTGCGGATGCGGCGCACCGCCACGCGGGTCGGGTGGGTGACGTCCTCCCCGGCACGGATCAGGGCGGGGGCGTCGACCAGGACGGTCAGCTGCTCGGTGAGGTAGGCGGCGACCAGGTCGCGGAGCGTCTTCATGTGGCTGCCCAGCCTAGGTGCGGCCGGCCCTGCCCGAGCGGTCCGCCTAGGGTCCTGCGGTGATCACGCTCGAAGCCGTCACGGCGGCCAACCTCGACGACGCGCTCGCCGTGCGCGTGGCGCCCGAGCAGGAGCACCTCGTCCGGCCCGTCGTCCGGTCGCTGGCCGAGGCGTACGTGAACCCCGGCGTCGCTTGGCCACGGCTGGTCGTCGACGACGGGGTGGTGGTCGCGTTCGTCATGGCGTTCGTCGACTCGACGTGGGACGACGACCCGGCCGACGTCCGCAGCGGGGTCTGGCGGCTGAACGTCGACCGGCACCACCAGGGCCGCGGTTACGGGACGTTCGCGGTGCGGGCCGTGTGCGACGAGCTCCGCGGGCGCGGGGCCGCGGCGTGCCACGTAACGTACCACCGCGGCCCGGGGTCGCCGGAGCCGTTCTACGCCCGGCTCGGGTTCGTCGCGACGGGGGAGCTCAGCGGCGACCAGACCGTCGCCCGGCTGGCCCTGGACCCGCTGGCCGCCGTCGACCGGCGGCGGTCCTGAGTGGGGTGCGTGAGCGTGGTGCGACGCGCACCACAGGGCGTCGGAGTGGTGCGTCACGCCGGTGTCACCTCGGCTGGTTAGCCTGAAGGGGTGTCCGCAGGAACCGCTCCGCTCGAGGTGGTCGAGGACCCCCCGGGCTACCCCAGGGAGTGGGAGGCCGACGTCCTGCTGGCCGACGGCGGGACCGCCCGGCTGCGCCCGATCCGGCCCTCCGACGCCGGTCTGCTCGTCGCCTTCTACGACCGCGTCTCGCCCGAGTCGAAGTACCTGCGCTTCTTCGCGCCCTACCCGCGGCTGAGCCAGCGCGACGTCCGCCGCTTCACCCAGGTCGACTACGTCGACCGCGTCGCGCTGATCCTCACCCTCGGCGACGAGATGATCGGCGTCGGTCGCTGGGACCGGCTCGAGACCGGCGTCGAGGGCGGCAAGGCCGAGATCGCCTTCCTCGTCGAGGACGCCCACCAGGGCCGCGGCGTCGCCCAGCTGCTGCTCGAGCACCTCGCCGAGGCGGCCCGGGAACGCGGCATCACCGGCTTCGTCGCCGAGGTGCTGCCCGAGAACCGGCGGATGGCCCAGGTCTTCGCCGACGCCGGCTACCGGGTGCGCAAGGGCGTCGAGGACGGCGTCCTCGTCGTCGAGTTCCCGATCATGCCGACCGACACCTCGGTCGGGGTCATGGAGCGGCGCGAGCACCGGGCCGAGGCCGCCTCCGTACGCCGGCTGCTCACCCCGCAGCGCGTCGTCGTCCTCGGCCGCGGGGCGCACGTGTGCGGCCTGGTCGACTCGATGCTGCGCGGCGGCTTCCGCGGCGAGGTGCTGGCCGTGGCCTCCGACGGCACCACCGTGCCCGGGGTCACGAACGCGCCGTCGCTCAGCGAGGTGCAGGGACGCTTCGACCTCGTCGTCGCGTCGATCGACACCACCGAGCTCGGCTCGGTCGTCATCGACACCGCCCACAAGGGTGCGCACGGGCTCGTGGTCCTGACGGGCACCGAGTTCAGCGCGCAGGAGAACCACGTCCTCGTCCAGCTCGCCCGTGCGTACGGCGTCCGCGCGCTCGGGCCGGACGCGCTCGGGGTGATCAACACCCGCCTCGGTGCGGAGATGAACGCCACCCCCGCGCCGATGCCGCGCACCGGCGGCGTCGGCATCTTCTGCCAGTCCGCGGCCACCGGCGTGAGCCTGCTCAACGCGGCGACCCGCCAGGACGTCGGGCTCAGCTCGTTCCTCAGCACCGGCGACTACGCCGACGTCACCGCGAACGACGTCATGCAGTACTGGGAGGACGACGACGCCACCCGCGTCTGCCTGCTCTCGCTCGACACCATCGGCAACCCGCGCAAGTTCTCCCGCATCACCCGCCGCCTGGCGCGGCGCAAGCCGGTGGTCGTGTTCGCGCCGGGTCGGACGAACCGCTCGGAGCACCTCGGCGTGCGCGGCGGGCTCGGCCACGCCCCCGACGAGGCCGTCGACGCGCTGTTCCGGCAGGCCGGGGTCATGGTCACGCACCGCCGGACGGCCATGTTCGACATCGCCAAGATCACGGCCCGCCAGCCGCTGCCGGCCGGTGAGCGGGTGCAGCTCGTCACCAACTCCGCGACGCTCGCCGGTCAGCTGCTCTCCACGATCGACTCCGTCGGGCTGCTGAGCGAGACGCCGGCCCGGGTGCTGTCGTCCGTCGCGCCGCCGGCGGCCTTCAGCTCCGCGGTCGAGGAGGCGCTGGCCGACCCCGCGTGCGACTCGGTCGTCTGCGCCGCCGTCAACGTCTACTCCGAGGGCGTCGACCACGTGATCAGCGCGCTCGAGGGCGTCGCCCGGCACGCGCACAAGCCGGTCGTCGGGGTGTTCCTCGACTTCCACGACCCGCTCACCTCGATGGGCCCCGACACCCCCGGCAGCCTGCCCCGCTTCGACTCCGGCACCGACGCCGTCCGGGCGCTCGCCGCGGTCACCGCCCACGCCCGCTGGCGCGAGCGCGACCCGGGCGCGGTGCCGATGCTCGAGCTCGACGGGGACCGGGCACGGCGCCTGATCAACTCGGTGCTGCGCAGCGCCCCGCAGGGCCGCGAGCTGACGTTCCCGGAGGCGACCGAGCTGCTGGCCGCGTACGGGATCCCGGTGCTGCCGCGCTACCCGGTCGGCGGCCTCGAGGAGGCGTGCCGGGTGGCGGACTCGCTCGGCTGGGACGTGGTGCTCAAGGCCACCGCGCGGGAGGTGCGGGGGCGGCCCGACCTGGCCAGCGTGCACCGCAGCATCGACGACCCCGAGGAGATGGCCCAGGCCTGGGACCACCTCTACGAGCTGCTCGTCGCCCTGGGCCTCGACGCCGACGACGCGCTGACCCGCGCCGCGCCGGTGGTGCAGTCGATGGCGCAGCCGGGCGTCGCGCTCGTCGTGACGAGCCGGGAGGACGCGGCCTTCGGCCCGATCATCTCCCTCGGGCTCGAGGGCGTGGCCTCGGAGCTGCTGGGCGACACCGTCTACCGCGTGCCGCCGCTCACCGACGTCGACGCGGGCGCCATGGTCCGCGACCTGCGGACCGCGCCGGTGCTGTTCGGGCGCAACGGCAGCCCGGGCGTCGACGTCGAGCGGCTGGAGGACCTGCTGCACCGCGTGGCACAGCTGGCGGACGAGCACCCCCAGCTCGCGTCGGTCACCCTGAGCCCGGTCATCGCCTCGGCCGGCTCGATCTCCGTCCTCGGCGCCCGCGTGCACATCGCGCCGACCGACGACCGCCGCGACCCGCTGGCCCGGACGCTGTAGGCACCGGCGGGTTCACAGGACGGGCGTCGTCCCGCCCACAGCAGACGCACAAGCCGAGCCGTTCTCCTGGAGGTCGAACCACGACGAGGAGGACACCGTGTCCCGACGCCCGACCCCGCCGACGCCCACGTACCAGGGCCGTCCGTACGACCACCCCGACGAGGAGCTGGTCGACCAGGGCCTGCCCTTCGACGTCACGACCCTGATGACGCGCCGCCGGGTGTTCCGCGCCCTCGGCCTCGGCGCAGGGGTTGCCGGGCTCGCCGCCTGCGGGGTCGCCGGCTCGGCCTCGTCGGGCTCGTCCGCCTCCTCGAGCGCCCCGAGCGCCTCGAGCGCCAGCGGTTCGGCGTCTGCCTCGAGCAGCGCCGACGGGCTCGCCGAGATCCCCGACGAGACGGCCGGGCCCTACCCGGGCGACGGGTCGAACGGGCCCGACGTGCTCGAGCAGAGCGGCATCGTCCGCAGCGACCTCCGCACCAGCTTCGGCAGCGCGAGCGGCACCGCGGACGGCGTCCCCATGACGCTGACGCTGGCGATCAAGGACCTGGTGCAGGGCGGCGTGCCCTTCGCCGGAGTCGCGGCCTACGTCTGGCACTGCACCCGCGAGGGCGGCTACTCGCTCTACTCCGACGGCATCACCGAGGAGAACTTCCTGCGCGGCGTGCAGGTCGCCGGAGACGACGGCACGGTGACGTTCACCAGCGTCGTGCCCGCCTGCTACTCCGGGCGCTGGCCGCACATCCACTTCGAGGTCTACCCCGACCAGGCCAGCACGACCGACGCGACGAAGGCCGTCGCCACCTCGCAGGTCGCGCTGCCCAAGGACCTGTGCGACACCGTGTACGCGACCACGGGCTACGAGGCGTCGGTCGCGAACCTCGCGCAGGTCAGCCTGGCCGACGACAACGTCTTCGGCGACGACTCCGGCGCCCACCAGCTGGCGACGGTCTCCGGGTCGGTGGCCGAGGGCTACGCCGTGGCGCTCACCGTCTGCGTCGACACCTCGACGACCCCGAGCAGCGGGTCCATGGGTGGCGGGGGAGCCCCGGGTGGTGGCCAGCCGCCGAGCGGCGGCCGCTCGGTGCCGTCATCGCGCTGAGGGCTGACCTCCGCCGGCCGCCTCCGGCACCATGGACGTCGTGGGCGGAGCCGGGACGGGTGTGCGGTGGCGGCGCCTGGTCCCCGCGGCGGCCGCGGCGCTCGCGGTCGGCCTGTCCGGGTGCGCGTCCGGTCAGCTGCCCACGGGCGACCGTGCGGCCGCCAAGAGGCTGACGGAGCTCCAGGCCTCGCTCGACGACGAGGCCGAGGCCCACTTCCAGCGGGTGGACGACCCGGTGGAGCTCGCCCGGTGGGCCACGAACGACTCCGGCCGGGACGACTACGGCGACGGGCAGTCGTTCACGAGGACGGTGGAGGCCCTCTCGTGGGGCAGCACCGACGGGCTGGACGGCCTGGTGGACCTGCGGTTGCGGGTGACCACGCCCGGCTTCGACTCGAGCTCGATCGGGAGCTCGAGCTACGGGCCGGGTTCCGCGGAACGCTGCGTGCGGTTCCACGTGGGGGCCGGCGACGACCCCGTCACGACGATCGACTGCGCGGGCAGGGCGGCGGTGGCGGTGCCGCCGAGGCCGACCCCGTCACCCGGCTCGGCCGAGGCCACGCGGCTCGACCCGGCGAAGCTCCGGGCCGCGATGAGGTCGTCGAGCCTCGCGTCCGCCGAGCGGGCCGCGGCGAAGGCGTTCCCCGCGCTGTCGGTCACCTCGGCCACGGTCGACGGTTCCTGGGTCGTCGTCGTGGTGCGCGGTGGCGACGAGCCGGCGTGCATGGGTGGCACGAAGAGCCCGGGCGGCCAGGTCGTCGTCGCGCAGGCGCCGCGGGTCCGACCCGGTGAGGACGACTGCAACCCCGACCGGTTCGTCCACGGGCCCGTCTACGGCCACTGACGCGGACCCGGCCGCACGGCGCCGCGAGAGCAGCGGTGGACTGATGCTCGGGTGACGGACACGATCGCGCTGATCGCGCTGGTGGCGCTGGTGGCGCTGGTGGTGCTGGTGGCGCTGGTCGAGGCCGGGCGGCTGCTGCTCGGTCACCGCCATCCCGGGCGCCGCTGGTACCCGGACTGCTGGGACCTCGTCGGAGGGCACTGCGAGGCCGGGGAGTCGCCCGAGGAGGCGGCACGTCGCGAGTGCCGGGAGGAGGTCGGCGTCGACGTGGGGGACCTGCGCCGGCTCGAGGTGCACCTCGACGACGCCGCGCTCGTCGCCCACGCGTTCCTCGCCACGAGCTGGCCCGGCACCCTGACGAACCTGGCCCCGGACGAGCACGACGACCTGCGCTGGTTCGGCGTCGCCGACCTGCCGCGGCTGCGGCGCGCCCACCCCTCCTACCGTCGGTGGCTGCCCCGGGTGCTCGCGGAGGTCAGCGGCACAGCCGCTCGATGAGGGTCTGCCAGCTGTCCTCGAGCGACCCGACCCGCCGCGCGGTGGCGGGCGGCGGGTTGTGGAGCGCGAGCAGCAGAGGTCCGTCGAGGGCGACGCTCAGCTGCACGGAGAGGTTGTCGACGTCGGCGATCCCCAGGTCGGCCTGCACGAGCAGCATCCGGATGTGCGTGTGCGTGAACTCCACGCCCGAGGCGGGCACGGGCCCACCGGGATCCAGGGTCGCGCGCATGACCTGCAGGTGGTCCATCAGGAACGTGCTGCGGGCGCGCCCGTACGCGACCAGCCGTCGCACCGGGTCGGCTCCCGGACCGAGCGGTGGCTCGCCGGTCATGACGGCGGTCTGGAAGGCCAGCTCGTCGGCCTCGAGCAGGGCCCGGAAGATGCCGGCCCTGGTGCCGAAGGCGCGGAACGCCGTGCCCTTGCCCAGTCCGGCTCGCTGCGCGAGGCCGTCCATCGTGATCCCGGCGGCCCCGTGCTCGGCGAGCACCTCACGGGCGACCGCCAGGAGGCGCTCGCGGTTGCGTACGGCGTCCGCGCGCTGCGGGCGGGGCTCGCCGAGGGGCACGAGCGGGACGGTCACCCCGCCACGCTAGAGGGAATAAGAAACGGGGTGCGCCCCGCTTAGCGTGGTGACCCGCACGACCCCAGCCAGAGGAGACCCACGATGAGCACGATCACGATCCTTGGAGCCGGCAACATGGCCGCCGCGATCGGCGGCCGCGCGGCGCGCGCCGGCCACACCGTCGAGGTGATGAGCCGCGACGCCGACCGGGCGCGGGCGCTCGCGGAGCGCCTCGGGCACGGGGCGGTCGCCGGCACGTTCGGCGAGCGTCCGGCGGGCGACCTCGTCGTCCTGGCCGTCCTGCACGCCGGTGCGGTGGACGCGGTCGGTCAGTTCGGCGAGGCGCTGAGCGGCAAGGTCGTCGTCGACATCACCAACCCGTTCAACGCCGACGGCAGCGGGCTCGTCACCGGACCCGGCGACTCCGTGGCCGACCGGGTCGCCGCCGTCCTGCCCGGCGACGCCCACGTGGTCAAGGCGTTCAACACGGTCTACGGCGGTGCGATCAGCAGCGGTGCCCCGATGGCGGCGTTCTTCGCCGGGGACGACGAGGTCAAGCCGCTCGTCGCCGGGTTCCTCGAGAGCCTGGGGATGCGGCCGCTCGACGCCGGCGGCCTCGAGATGGCCCACGCCCTCGAGTGGGCCGGCCTTCTCCTGGTCGGCGTCTCGCGCAACGGCGCCGGTTTCGACGTCGCCCTGGGCGTCGACGCCGTTTGAGCGGTGCGGGGTCGGTCCGCCCGGGTCGGGCTGGGAGGACGTGGCGGACGAGGGTTCTGGGCGGCCCTCCTCGGGCACGGGTGCGGCTCGGGCCAGGTCGGGCGCTACCGTGCCCGCCCGAGGGGAAGGAGTCCGCTGGTGGTCGGACACGAGGAGCTGCCGGAGCGCAGCAGGGTCGTGCAGCAGCACCTGCTCGACGCCGGGCTGGACGTCCGCGTCCGCGAGCTGCCGGCCTCGACGAGGACCGCCGCCGAGGCCGCCGCCGCGCTCGGCTGCGCGGTGGGCGCGATCGCGAGCAGCCTGCTGTTCATGGCCGACGGTGAGCCGCTGCTGGTGATGACCAGCGGTCGCCACCGGGTGGACGTCGACCTCGTGGCCGGCCAGGTCGGCGCGGGCTCGGTCGTCATGGCCACGGCCGCCCAGGTCAGGGAGGTGACGGGCCAGGCGATCGGGGGCGTGGCGCCCGTCGGGCACCCCGCTCCGGTCCGGACCGTGGTCGACCGCGCGCTGCGCGAGCACGCCACCGTGTGGGTCGCCGGCGGCACCCCGCGCACCATCGTCCCGCTGACCGTCGACCAGCTCGTCGCCCTCACCGACGCCCGGGAGCTCGCGGTTGCGTCCGACTGACCACTCCGCGTCGCACCCGGGCTCGTCCCGGGCCTGGCGCGTCGCTCACCGCCCCGGACGATCCGGGAGCACGTGGGCGGTCGCCCGGTCGAGGACCGCTTCCGTCGTCCCCGGCGGCCAGGGGAAGGCGCGCGCGACGAGGCGCTGGTGCGCGTAGCCGTGCAGGACCAGCCAGTCGCCACGGCGGCGGTGAGGTCTTCCGGGTCGGGCTCTGCGTCCGCGCGGTCGGGGCCGCGTACGGCGTCGACGAGCACCGTCGTCACGTCGTGCCCGAGGTCGTCGGTGGCGTGGCCGTCGACCGCCCCCTGCTCGACCGCGGCGGTCACGTCCCACTGCCCGCCGAACATGACGAGGTGTCATCGAGCCGCGGCTCGTGGAGCTCGGGCCGCTCGCGCCCGCCCAGGCCCGCGTACGCGTCGAGGTCACCGGGGTGTCTCTCGCCGAGCAGTCGATGCGGAGGGGGAAGTACTACCAGCAGCCCCCGTTCCCGCTCGTGCCCGGCTACGACCTGGTGGGCCTCGTCGAGGAGCTCGGCAGCGCCTCCGGGGTGCTGCGGGTCGGTCAGCGGGTCGCCGCCCTGACCAAGACGGGCGGGTGGGCCCAACGCGTCGTGCTCGACGCCGGCGACCTCGTCGCTGTCCCCGACGGCGTCGCGGCCCGAGCGGCCGAGACCGTGATCGTCAACGGCCTGACGGCGCTGCGGGTCCTGCGCCTGATCGACGCCCCGCGCGGGGCGACGGTCGTCGTGCTGGGCGCGGCCGGCGGCGTCGGCTCGATCCTCGTGCAGCTGGCGCTGCAGGCCGGCCTGACGGTCATCGGCACGGCTGGAGCCTCTCAGCAGGAGCGGCTGCGCGACCTGGGTGTCGTGGCGATCGACCACCGGCGCGAGGACGTCGGCGCCCGGGTCCGCGAGCTCGGCCCCGCAGGGCGTCGCCGGGGTCGTCGACCACGTCGGGGGTCCGGGCATCACGACCTCCTGGCGCATGCTCGCCCGCCGAGGGCGGCTGGTCAGCCTCAGCGACCTCGGCGTGGTCGACGCGAAGCACCCGATGGTCCCCTTCCTGCGCCTCTTCTCGAGGCTGCAGGCGTGGAACCTCCTGCCCAACGGCCGCCACGCCACCTCCTTCGACGTCTGGGCCGGGCACCGCGACCTCGCCACCTTCCGGCGCCTGCTCGCGAACGGCCTGCAGACCCTGTTCGCCCACCTCGCCGCGGGGGAGATCAGCGCGCCCGTCGACTCCGTCTACCCCCTCGCGCAGGCCGCCGCAGCCCTGCGCCGCGCCGAGCAGGGTGGCCTGGCCGGGAAGATCCTCCTCGAGCCCCGAGCGGTCAGACGGTCGGAGCCCCGGCGTCGACCGGGGTCTGCACGCCGGTGTGGTCGTGCACGAAGCGGGCCAGGCGGACCAGGGCGGCCTCGCCCTCGTCGAGGATGCCGGCGAACGCCTGGAACACGTGCGGCACGTCGGGTGTGACGTCGAGGACGACCTCCACGCCCGCGGCGGCGGCGCGCGCCGCGAGGCGGGTCGCGTCGTCGAGCAGCACCTCGTTCGACCCGGCCTGGACCAGCAGCGGGGGCAGGCCCCGCAGGTCGGCGAACAGCGGGCTGACCCGGGGGTCGTCGGCCGCGACACCGGTGTGGCGCAGGTAGTCCGCCGACCGGGTGCCGAGCGCGGCGGCGGTGAGGTTCGGGTCCTTGTCCGCGTTGGCCCTGAAGCTGTCGCCCGAGACGGTCAGGTCGGTCATCGGCGAGAGCAGGACGGCCGCCGCCGGCGTACGCAGACCGGACCGGCGGATCTCGAGGAGCAGCGTGAGGGCGAGGTTGCCGCCCGCCGACTCGCCCGACACCACCACGGGCTCGTCGCCCACCTCGGCGACGAGGGCCGCGTACGCCGCCGCCACGTCCAGCGCGGCGGCGGGGTAGGGGTGCTCTGGGGCGAGTCGGTAGTCGACCGACACCACGCGCATCCCGGTGTGGCGGGCGATCGCGGCCGCGAGCCCGACCGAGCTGGCCGCGGTCCCGAGGGCGAAGCCGCCTCCGTGCAGGTGCAGGACCGTGCCCCGCGTCGCCAGCCCGTCAACCTCGACCCGGACGACCGGGACGCCGCCGAGGTGGTCGTCCGCGGTGCGCACGTCGTCGGGCAGCGGCTGCGCCGTCAGCAGGTGCTCCATCAGCGGTCGCTGCACGGCGACGTCGCCGCCCAGGTCGAGAGGTGCCTCGCGCAGCAGGGTGTCGACGGTCTCGCGCTGCTTCTGGGTCATGTCCGGTCCTCTCGTCGGGGGCGCTCGGTGCTCGCCCCTAGAAGTTAAGTCGTAATTAGATTAGCAGCAACATACTTAGTGCTCGCAGTAGCATCGGTCACATGGCAGGCGGTTCCGGAACGGTGCGACAGGTGTTCGACGACCTCGTGCGCTTCGAGACGATCCTGTGGAACCGCGTCGACGAGGAGCTCCAGCGCGAGGCCGACCTCTCCCTGGGCGGGCTGAACGCGCTGCTCGTTATCGAGGCCACGCCCCGGTGCCGGGTGCAGGACGTCGCCCGGGCGCTGGCCATCACGGTGGGCGGGACGAGCCAGGCCGTGGACCGGCTGGAGAAGGCGGGCCTGGTCGAGCGCACCAGCCATCCGACGGACCGCCGGTCGTCCGTCCTCGCCCTCACCGGGGCGGGCTCGGCCGCGCTGCGTCGGGCGGGTCCCGTGTTCGACCGGGCGCTCGAGCGGATGCTCGCGCGACCTCTCGGCGACGAACGGCTCGCCACCCTGGCGGCGGCCCTGCACGACCTGCGAGGCTCCGCGACGTAGCCGGCCCGTCGGGGTCGTCGGAGGACCCGTCGCGGCCTACCGTGGTCGCGTGCAGCGACGTCACCTGCTCGCCTCGGCCGCCGCCCTCGCCGGTGGCGCAGCGCTGCTCGGGGGTCTCGCGGGGTGCGGAGGCTCCGGCGACCTCGTACGGGCCGACGTGATCCGGGCCCGCCCCGAGCCCGGGCGCGCGGGTGCCACGGTCGAGGCCGTCGGGCGCTTCAGCCTCGACCTCCTGACGCGCCTCGACGCCACCGGGAACCTCGTGTGCTCACCCCTGTCGGTGCTCGTCGCGCTGGCCATGGTCCGCAACGGCGCGGCCGGCGCCACGGCCGCCGAGATGGACCGTGCGCTCGGGCTGCCGCCGCTGGACGAGCTGAACGCCGGCATGAACGTGATCGACCAGACGCTGGCGACGCGGACGGGCCAGCGCGGCACCGGGGAGCGCAAGGGCACGGTGCAGCTCGACCTCGCCAACGCCGTCTGGGGGCAGGACGGCTACGCCTGGCAGCAGCCGTTCCTGGACACGCTGGCCGCCGACTACGGCACCGGCGTGCACGCCACCGACTTCGCCGGGGACGAGGTCGGGGCCCGCAAGGCGGTCAACGCCTGGGTGGCCGACCGCACCCACGACAAGATCACCGGCATCGCCACCCCGGATGTGGTCAACGCCGACACGGCCCTCGCGCTCGTGAACGCGCTGTACGCGAAGGCGCCGTGGGCCGACCCCTTCGACGAGGCCGCCGACCACCCGTTCGCGGTCGGTGGTGCCGAGCGGGTGCCGGTCGCCATGATCAGGAGCGCGACGTCGCCCCGCCACCTCTCCGGCGCGGGCTGGCAGGGTGCGCGGGTCCCGCTGCTCGGGGACGAGCTGGCGCTGACGGTCGTCCGTCCCGACGGCGACGTCGGCCCGCTGCTCGCCACGCTGAGGAGGTCGGGGCTCGGCGGCGTGCTGGGCGGCGACCCGCAGGAGAGCGTCGAGCTGACGCTGCCGCGGTTCACGGTGCGGTCCACCGTCGACCTGCGCCCGCCGCTGACCGGCCTGGGGCTCACGACCGCGTTCACCGACGCCGCCGAGCTCCCGGGGCTCACGGCCACCGACCAGCTCAAGCTGCAGGCGGCCAAGCACATGGGCTACCTCGCCCTCGACGAGAACGGCATCGAGGCCGCCGCGGCGACGGTGGTCACCGCCGAAGCCACGAGCGGGTCCGCCGGGCCCGCCCACGAGCTGGTCGTCGACCGCCCGTTCCTCTTCGTGCTCCACGACGTCGCGCTGCGGCTGCCGCTGCTGCTGGGCGTCGTCGTCGACCCGCGCTGAGCCGTACGAGGCGCGGGCGCGTCAGGCGCCGCAGAAGACGCTGTCCGGCATCACCCGGGCCACCGTCATGCCCAGGCCGGCCCCGACCTGGTAGACGGGCATCACGAGCAGCACCGAGCGGTCCCCGGGTGGTGCGCCGAGGTGGGCCACCCCGGCGTCGGGCACGGAGGCGACGTCCTCGCCGGGCACCGTGACGACGACCAGGTTGGCGTCCGTCGCCTGGGGCAGGCCGACGGCGGCGACGTCGGACCCGAACAAGTCGCCCGCCTCCGCACGGTCGGGCACGCCGGGGGAGTCCTGCGTCCAGGGCGCGCCCGGACGTCCGGGGTCCGCCGAGCCGTCGTCGCGCAGGCTGATCGTGTCGGCCAGACCGGCGTCGCCGACCGTTCCCACGTCCTCACGCGGGCTGCTGGTCACCAGGTCGAGCGAGGGCCCGGGGCCGAACCCGCCGGTGGCCACCGCGGTGCCGTACGCGTCGCCGGCGGCCACGGAGCCGGCGACGCCGGGGGACGCCTGGTCGAGGGTCGCCGGCAGGCCCACCAGGCCGGAGAACACGGCCTGCGGCGGTGCAGGGAAGGAGGCGAAGGAGACCGTGCCGGCGTCGGCGGCCGTGCCCACGTCCTCACCGGGGACCCCGATCGCGACCAGACCTCTCCGCGTGCTGCCGGTGCCGGTGAAGTACGCGTCCAGGGCAGCCCCGTAGCGGTCCCCGACCTCGGCCGCGTCCCCGGCACCCGGCGTGCTCTGGTGCGTGAGGCTCTGCGTCCCGGCAGGACCGACGAGGACGACCGCGCCGGCGTCCGAGCGGGGACCGACGTCCTCGTGGGGCACGCCGACGACCAGGAACGACCCGACGCAGGTCGGCAGGATCCTCAGCACCTCCCCGAACCGGTCGCCGGCCTCGGCCGCGCCGTCGCCGGAACCGGTCTGCGTGGTCCGTCCGGCCACGCGGGACCCATCCAGGGAGGCGCTCACCACCCAGCCGGCGTCGACGACGCCGTCGACGTCGCGCCCGGGGGCCCCGACGACCACGTTGCCCCCGTTGACCCCGGCCAGGCTCGAGCCGAACGCCGCGCCGGCCTGTGCCCCGCCGAGCCCGCTCAGCGACGCCTCGTCCCACGTGGCGCTCAGCCTGATCGCCCCGCTGGTCGACCCGCGCAGCCGGAACACCTGTCCGGCGCCCTGCCGGCCGTCGACGGTCTGCCCGGGAGCACCCACCACGAGCTCGGAGCAGTAGTCCCCGTCGTCGCCGAGGATGTAGTCGGGGGCGAGGAGGACCGCGGCACCGAAGCGGGCACCGGCCTGAGCCGTCAGCCCGGGGATGTCGTCCATCGTCAGCAAGGTGCGCCGGACCGGGTTGCGCGGGTCGTCGGAGCCGGGCGCCGCCACGTCGGAGAACACGACGAGCGCACCCGCGTCGGGCTTGCCGGCCAGGTCGTACGAGGGCAGCCCGAGCACCACGTCCGGACCCCCGCCGTCGACGTCGGTGGTGTTCGACGCGCAGCTGCCGACCCGAGCCTCGGCTCCGTACCAGGGACCCGACGCGAGCAGGAGACCGGCGAGAGCGACAGGCAGCAACCGCTTCATGGGGATCCTCTCAGGATCACTCCACTATGAGCCGTTCGCGCGGGCTTGTCACCACCTCTCCGCTCCGTGAGGGAGCTCGACCGGAGACGACGGGCCGGGACCCCCTGAGGGCCAGGCGACGGGCCCTGACGCGCGTCGACCCGGCGGGAGCGCCGGAGGACCGCCTCCTCGTCAGGCTGATGTCGATCCGCCGCCGGCGGGATCCGGCATCCGCGCGGTCAGGTTCCGGAGCATGTCCGCGGGCGTGGTGTCGTAGCCCGTCGCCCGCGCCCCGCTCCAGCTCACGCCGACCAGCAGGCCGTCCCGCTCGAGACCGGGCAGCCACCGCTCGCACCACACGTCGAGCGTGATCGGCAGGTCGACCCGGAACCCGGCGTACGCGGCCACGGTGTCGACGACGCGCCGGGCCCGGGGCTCCCGGGACCAGAAGGGCATGGCGCGCAGCTCGGAGAAGGGGTCGAGCGGGGCCGGGATGCCGGCGTCGTCCCGGATCGTCCACACCGTTCGCCCCTCGACGACCTCGCGGTAGAAGGCGTCGGCCTGGGCTGCGCTGACCGTCACCCCGCCATCGTCGCGCAGGCCGGCCGGCCGATCAGGGCGTACGGAACGGCGCGGGGTCGAGGACGGCGGAACCCGGGTCGGAGAGTCGCCGGGTCGGCCACCGGGCGAGGTCGGCCTCGAGCAGGGCCGGGTCGCGGTCCGGGGCGGTCTCGTCGAGGATCTCGAGGGCGGTGATCCGTTCGATGCGGAAGCCGCGGATCGCGTTGCGCAACCGGCACCAGCCGGCGAGCAGCCAGGCGTCGCCGGCCCTCAGCAGCCCCATCGTCTCGACCTCGCGGACCGTGCTCGTCGCGGTGTCCGGCGTGCCGTCCTCGGCCTCGCCGAGGTAGGCGATCCGCACCACGCGGCGTGCGGCGATCACGTCGGAGAGGAGGCCGAGCGGTACGGCGCCGGCGGCGGGGGCGACCGCGTCGACCACCCGCACCGCCGCCAGGCTCTCCTGCACGGGCGCGCGGTGCGCCTCGTCCATCACCGCGACGATCTTGGCGCGCGCCCGTCGGGCTGCTCCCTGGTACGGCGAGGACTCGAGCAGGGCGAGGCCGGCGAGCACCGCGAGCGACTCGGCCTCGGCCAGGTTCAGCGGCGGCAGGGAGTACTCGCGAAGGATCGCGTAGCCGCCCGCCGCCCCCTGGGTGGCGTAGAGGGGGACCCCGGCGTTCTGCAGCGAGGCGAGGTCGCGCTCGATGGTCCGCGTGGAGACCTCGAGCTCGCGGGCGAGCCGGGCGGCGGACCACGGCCGGCGTGCCCCGCGGAGCAGGTCGACGAGGGCGTACTGCCGCTCGGCTCGCTTCACGAGCTCAAGCCTCGCAGGGGACCAGCCGGGCCGCGGGCCGCATCAGGAGCGCATGCTCCGCGCGCCGCCGACCGACCACACCCGTCGGACCCGGCCGTCGGGGTCGAAGTCGAAGACGTCGACCCCGCCCGAGACGGCGCCGTCCATCTCGACGTCCCAGAGCAGCCGACCGTGGTCGGCGTCGATCGCGTCGGCGACGTGGCTGAAGACGACGCCCGCGTGCTCCCGGTGCCACCAGCCGAGGTACGCCACGAAGTCCTCGGCGGTGCGGATGGCGTCGGCCGGCGTGGAGCCGTCGCGCTCGGTGACCGCGAAGTGGATCCGGAAGTCGTCGGCGCAGATCTGGCGCGCGATGGCGCCGTCGGTGTTCCACATCGTCAGCCACGCGTCGAGCGAGCGGCGGGCGCCGGTCGCGGTCGTCGGGGTTGTCGTGCTCGACGGGGTGGACGGGGTCGTGGGTGTGGTCGTGGGGTGCGTGGATGCGCTCATGTCCGCCAGCCTCGGACGGCGAGGCGACAGCTGCGTGTCGGAGTTCGCCGCCGAGGTCGACGGTTCGTCAGGAGGCGGACGGTCAGCTCTGCGCCTCGAAGACGATGTCGCCGCCGGCGGTGCCGCCCATGGTCTCGTTCGGCGCGTCGGGCGAGATCGCGTAGCTGAGCTTGTACGTGCGCGACTCGGGCGTCGTGCCGGCCGGGCTCCACCCGCCCACGCCGTTGGCGTAGCCGGTGTGCGCCATGCCGAAGGTCATGAGGCTGCCGCGGAAGACCTCCGCGCCGTCGGGCAGCGCCGCGAACCCGTCGCACGAGCCGAACGAGCCGCCGGTGCCCTGCGTGATGGTCAGGTCGACGTACGCGGCAAGGCTGGTGGTCCCCGTGCCGTTCGCGCCGTAGATGCGGACCTCCGACGGCAGGCTGCCGTTGCTCGTGACCACCAGGCAGCGGCTGCCGGTCGCGCCCGGGCGCGCGTTGGCCACGCTGAAGGCGGCCGCGTTGCTGTCGTCGTCGGTGAGGGCGACCGTGCCCGACGACCAGTTGTTCTGCGGGCGGGAGGTGGTGGCGGAGTAAGCCGAGTACGACGACTGGGCGACGACCAGGCCGGAGACGGCGAGCGCGGCCGGGACGGCGACGAGGCTCACGACGGTGGCGAGGGTGCGCGACGGACGCCCGGCGCGAGCGGCGGCGGTGCGGGTGGCGACGGCGGTCGTGGACATGGGGGCTCCTCGAGACGGTGGTTCTCCGACGAGCCAGCCCCCGCTGGCCCTCAGCCCCGTGAGGGGCTGATGACTGAACTCTGGCGCCGTCACCTCGGGAGAGGCTCAAGCCGGGCCTCGACCTCGCTCAAGACCTCCGCAAGGTGTCGGCCGGACGAAGCCCGAGACGCCGGCGGCCCCGGCACGTCGACCACGTCCGGGGCGAGGGCGGGTGGTGCTGCGGCTCAGCTGTTCTGGGCCTCCCAGGTGAAGCCGATCGCGGCGGTGCCGCCCTGGGTCGTGTTCGGCGCGTCGGTCTTGACCGTGTACGTCAGCTGGTACGTCCGCGACTCCGCCGGCGCACCGGCCGCGACACCCGCGGTGGCCCAGCCGCCCACCCCGCTGCCGTACCCGGTGGCGGTGGCGCCGAAGTTCGCGAGGGTGCCGGAGTAGACGCTCGACCCGGAGGGCAGGGCGGTGAAGTTCGCGCAGCCGCCCGCGGAGGAGCCGCCGGTGCCCTGGGTGACGGTGAGGTCGATGTTGTCGGCCAGCGCCTTCGTCGACGCAGCACCCGTGCCGTAGAGCTTGACGTTGGCGGGCAGGGTGCCGGTGGAGGACACCACGATGCAGCGGCTGCCGGTGGAGCCGGGCTTGAGGTTGGCGGCGGTGAAGGCGGCGGTGTTCGCGTCGTCGTCGGTCAGGGCGACGGTGCCGGTGGCCCAGTTGCTCGTCGGGTTGACCGTGGTCGCGGAGTAGGCCGAGTAGGACGACTGGGCCACGACGAGGCCGGACACGGCCAGCGCGGTGGGCACCGCGAGCAGGGACACGATCGTGGCGACCTTGCGCGACGGGCGGCGGCCGGCGGTACGAACGGCGGTGGTGGTGGCGGCGGCGGTCATTTCGGGGGCTCCTTGAGGTGGTGGTCGTGCTCGAGTGGTGTCGTTCGAGCCAGCCCCCGCTTGCTCCCCGGGCCCTTGTGGCCCGGTGAGAAGAACTCTGCCGAGACCACCTCAAGGCCAGCCGCGTACGAGTGACAACGATGTCCAAAGACAACCGCAAGATTGAATCATCAACTGTCAGTGCCTCAAGGCCGCCTCAGGACGAGCGCTGCCACCCCCTCTGCCCACGCCCCTGAGGGCGGCGTCCGGCTCCGCCCAGGACGTCGCCGTCGTCGCGTGCGCCGTTCAGGACCGCGGAACGGCCGACCCGCCGCTCAGGTCGTGCCCGCGGTGTAGATCGACTGCACCTGGGCCGCGGTGAGGGCGGTGGCGAAGAACGCGGCGTCGTCGAGCGTGCCCTTGAAGTAGGGGCTGGTCGGCCGGTTCTCCCAGAAGTTCACGTTGTCGAAGGCCACCCGGACGTACGAGGTCGTGCCGGGCTCGCCGGTCGTCGTCGTGGTGTCGACGCCGAGCAGCTGCCCGTCGACGTAGAGCCGCATCCCGGCCGTCGACATCGTCGCCACCGCCAGGTGCCAGGCCCCGTCGTTGTAGGTGGCCGTCGTCGAGAGGGTCTTGTTGGCGTTGGAGTACACGCCGAAGTAGACCCGTCCGGAGTCGGTCAGGTAGAGGTGGCGGTCGTAGTTGCCCGACGAGCCGGTCTGCGCGCTGCCGAAGCCGATCAGCTTGCCGCCCGTGGTCGTCGTGGTGCGGAACCAGATCGCGAGGGTGAACGTGTTGGGCGACCCGCCGGCCACCGCCGGCGAGCTGAGGTAGCCGCTCGTGCCGCCGAAGGTCATCGCCCGGCCGCTGTCGTGGAGGCAGGCCTTGCTGGTCGTCGACGTCTTGTCGCCGGAGGAGTAGAGGCCGGTGCGGCCGTTGCCCGAGCTGTCGGTCGCGGTCGTCGTCGTGGAGGAGGTCTCGTCCATCCGGTAGTAGAGGTACGGCTTGAGCGCGGTCACGACGCTGGCGCAGGTGTACGCGCTGCTCGCGGTCAGCGAGGCCGTGCTCGTGGTGGTCGCGCGGAACGCTGCCTGCACCGGCGACGCGAGGCCACCCGCCAGCAGCGCGGCGCCCAGGACCACCGCGCCCCGGCGCAGGGCCGTCCGTGCGGTCAGCCAGGCGCCGAAGGGTGCGGCCGGTTCCGCGGGCGCGTCGTCGTCGCCGTCGCCGTCGCCACCGGCCGGGCCGGCGTGCGGGTCCTCGGGCGGCTCGTCGTCGCCGAACTCGTGGTCGCGGCCGCTGGACGCCACCACGAGCAGCAGCCCGAGGGCGGCCGCCGTCAGGCCCACGAAGAGCCACTGGCCCTCGCGCAGCCAGACGATCGGCAGGGCGATCCAGGGCACGCGGAGGGTGCCGATGCCGTGGACGGCGGCGAGGGTGACCGGCGTCGAGTCGTCGGCCGGGTTGGCGTCGCCGCGGGTGACCAGCAGGCCGTTCTCGTCGATCCGCACCAGGCGGTGCATCCGCAGCCGGCCGGCGTGGTCGGGGTCGTCGAACAGCAGCACGCTGCTGAGCGGCGGCACCTGACCCTTGATCGGGCGGGACACCGCGACGTCGCCGACGTGCAGGCGGGGCATCATCGAGCCGCTGCTCACCGTCGTCGGGTGCCACCCGATCAGTGCGGGCAGCGCGCCCCAGGCGGCGAGCCCGACGAGGGCGACCAGCAGCGACTTCGCGAGGGTGACCGCGACCAGGCGTCGCCAGGTCCACAACGGGGCGTCGGTCACGGTCAGCTGTTCTGCGCCTCCCAGGTGAGGCCGAACGACGCGGTCCCGCCCTGGGCTGTGTCGGGGATCGTGCTGCTGACGGCGTAGCCGAACTGGAAGGTGCGGGTCTCGGAGCCGACGCCGCCGGGCGTCCAGCTGCCCAGCCCGCTGGCGTACGTCGTGGCGGAGGTGGTGAAGCCCGCGAGCGTCCCCGAGTAGACCGACGCGCCCGAGCTCGCCGCGCTGAACCCGCTGCACGAGCTGTAGGTGCCGCCGCTGCCCTGGGTGACGGTCCAGGTGATGTAGCTCGACAGGCTCTTCGTCGTGGCCACGTCGGTCGCGTACAGCTTGACCGCCGACGGCAGGGTCCCGGTCGAGGTCACCGCGATGCACCGCGAGCCCGACGAGCCCGGCTTGAGGTTCGACAGCGCCAGCAGCGCGGAGCCGCTGTCGTCGTCGCTGAGGGTGACGGTTCCGGCCGCGAGGGTGTTGCCCGTGTTGCTGACCTTGGTGCTGAAGGCCGCGTACGAGGCCTGGCCGACCACGCCGAGGGTCACCAGTGCGGCGACGGGCCAGACCAGCCAGCGGCTTCGACGCACGGCGCGTGCGGACGGGGGTCTCATCAAGGCTCCAGAGGACGGCGTGCACGAACGGCCGCCCCCGCGGCTGCAGCGAGGATAGCGGAGCGACGCCTGCGTGGCCGGTGCTCGCGGCGGCAAGCCTCAGCCCCGGGGCAGCTGCACCCCCGTCAGGCGGCCGGCGACCTCGAGGAGCTGCTCCTGCACCTCGACCTCGAGCGCCGCCGGGTTGGCGGCCAGCTCGCGGCGCCGGTTGAGGTAGCGGCCGCCGACGGTCGCGGCGGGATCGTCGGAGGTCGCCAGCCAGACCTGGGTCTCGGCACCGGCCGGGAGCTCCTCGGTGGCCCCGGGGCCGCCCATGCGGGTCTTGATCCAGCCCGGGTCGACGGCGTTGCTGAGCGTCGCGGGGTGGAGGCGCGCGACCGCGAAGGCCAGCGCGACGTCCCAGAGCTTGGAGTCGGAGTAGGCCTGCATGCCGTCCCAGGTCCGCTGCTCGAACTGCAGGTCCTCGAGGTGCACCTCGCCCTGCGCCTGCAGGCCCGAGGTGAGGTAGACGAGCCGTGCCGGCACGGGCATCAGGCACGTCAGCACGTAGGGGGCGAGCACGTTGACGGCGAAGATGCGCTCGTACCCGTCCTCGGTCACCACGCGGTCCCCGCCGCCGCCGACGCCGGCGTTGTGGATGACGGCGTCGTACGGTCCGGCCTCGTTCGCGGCCTCGGCGAGCGCGCGGGTCTGGGCGAGGGAGGACAGGTCGCCCACCACGACCGCCGCCGCCCCCGGGACCGCCTCGCGGGCCTGGCGCGCACGCTCGTCGTTGCGGGCGTGCAGGACGACCTCGTGGCCGTCACGGACGAGCTCGAGGGCGGTCTGCCGCCCGATGCCGTCGCTCGAGCCGGTCACCAAGATCCTGGTCACGGGTGCATCTCCTGCCGCGTCGAGGGGCGACGCCGATGGGGTGGTCCTGCTGGGCCCTCGACCCTCGCACAGCAGGAGCCGGCGGCGCCGGGCGCCCACCGTCCGATGCGCCGTACGGGGCCCGAGCCGGCGGGCGGCGGGGTCGTCGGTGCATCGACCGCACGCCGGGCGGCGGAACACCCGCCGAGGTGTTCCCTGGCCGGGAGGCCCGCGCTGCGTTCCGGCGGAGCGGGGACCGAGGAGGACGGAGGCGGAGATGGCGAGGCTGGACGGGTTCATGGTCCGGGTCGCCGGCGTCGGGGCGACGGTCGCCTTGTGCTTGCGCGACGTCGACGGCCTGGTCGAGCTGACGGGCCCCGCGCCGTGGTGACACCGGCGGCCTCCGCGTCGCTGAAGGCCGGTGCGGCCTTCACCGGCTTCGGACCGGACCTCGTGGACTTCTTCGAGGGGCTCGCCGCGGACAACAGCCGCACCTACTGGCAGGCGCACCGGCAGGCGTACGAGGCGGGGGTGCGGGCGCCGCTCGAAGCGCTGGCTGCGGACCTGGCGCCCCGCTTCGGAGAGGTCAAGGTCTTCCGCCCTCACCGTGACGTCCGCTTCAGCGCGGACAAGCGGCCCTACAGCGAGCACGCCTCGCTGGCCGTGGCAGCCGAGGGCGGCACCGCGCTCTACCTGCAGATCAGCGCCGACGAGCTCCTGCTCGCGGCCGGGCTGTACGCCCCGACTCCCGACCAGCTGCGCCGCTTCCGGCGGGCCGTGGACGCCGGGCTGCCGGCGGTCGAGCTCGACGCCGTCGTCGTCGAGGCCGAGCGGGGCGGGCTGCACCTCGCGGACGGGGACCCGGTGAAGACGGCTCCGCGGGGCTACCGGCGCGACCACCCGCGCATCGACCTGCTGCGCCGGCGCAGCCTGACCGTCGGCCGGTCCTGGGAACCGTCCGGCTGGTGGTCCACCAGCCGGCTGCGCGACGTCGTCGTCGAGACCTGGACCGCGGCCCTGCCCTTGAACGACTGGTGCGCCCGGCACGTCGGCCCGCCCGAGCACCCCGAGCCGCGTCCGGGCCGGAGGCCCTGAGCGCTCCGGCGGCAGCCGTGATCCTGCCTCGGGTCCAGGCGCGCACCGTTCAGGGTCGAAGCGGGTGGGATCGATCCGGTCCGGCCTCAGCGTCCCGAAGGCCCCACCGACGGGACGAGGAGCGTCCGCACCTTGTCGACGTCCTGGGCCGCGATCTTGAGCTCGTGGTCCCCGTCGGGGCCGCGCAGTGCGACGACCACGGACCGCAAGGCCCAGAAGACCCCGTCGAGCGACGGGGGTCGGACGAGGTCGACCGCCTCGACCCGCAGCGTCTCGTCCGGACCGGGCGGCACCGGGACGGTCCCACCGACGGCACCGCGGGTGAAGGTCAGGAGGCCGGCCGCGAGCCGTCCCTGACCGCTCCGCCAGGGGCGGGGCTGCTGGTCCGGCTGCGCCGCGGCCCTCAGCGAGCAGGCGACCACCGGCCGTCCGGCCTGCCGTGCGCCCCACCATCCGAGCAGCAGCCAGGTCGGCAGCAGCTGCGCCGGGGCCCGCCAGACGCTGAACGAGGAGACCACCCCGAGGCGGAAGGCGCCGTAGAGCACCAGCTCGGCCACCACGAGCAGCCCGGCGTAGACGCCGCACACGAGTCCCCAGCGGAGCCAGGCGGACCGGCGCCGCGTACGCCCGGTCTGCACGGCAGCAGCATCGCACCCGGCGGCCGTCGCCGTGCCCGTACGGCTCAGACCTCCGGGGCCGCGGTCTCCTCGGTGGCGCCGAGCGGGAAGCGCGTGCCGGTGAGCTCCTCCGACAGGCTCCACAGGCGTGCGGCGACGGCGGCGTCCTTGGCCTTGCCGGAGCGCGCGATGACCTCGGCGCCACCGCGCATGTGAAGGAGGTGCTGCGGCCCGCTGAAGCTGTCCCCGGGTAGGTCGGCGAGCGCGGCGTGCAGGACGGGTAGGGCGCCGTCGGCCGGGCTCTGGGCGAGCAGGCGCGTCATCGCCCGCGCCACCGGCCCACCTTCCTGGCCGATGTTCGTGCTCACGAACCCGGGGTGCGCCGCCATGGCCCGGACGGGCGAGCCCACGGCGTGGAGCCGGCGCTGCAGCTCCGCGGTGAAGAGCAGGTTCGCGAGCTTGGTGCCGGCGTAGACACCGAACTCCTTGTAGGGGGTGCGCTCCCGCTGCAGGTCGTCGAGGTCGAGGCGTGCGGCCCGCTCCGCCAGCGAGGCCAGGGTGACCACGCGACCGGTCACGTGCGGCAGGAGCAGGTTAGTGAGGGCGAACGGCCCGAGGTGGTTGGTCGCGAGCTGGAGCTCGTAGCCGTCGGCGCTGACGCGCCGCTCGGGCACCGAGACGCCGGCGTTGTTGATCAGGACATCGATCGGGAAGTCCCAGCCGGCGGCGAAGGAACGGACCGACGACAGGTCGGCGAGGTCGAGCGCGCGCACCTCGGTGTCGCCGCCGAGGGTGGCAGCGACCCGCTCGCCCTTGGCGGCGTCGCGGACGGCCAGGACCACGTGGGCGCCGGCGCCGGCCAGCGCGGCCGCGGTCGCCTGCCCGATCCCGCTGGTGGCGCCGGTGACGACGAACGTGCGGTCGTGCAGGTCGGGAAGAGGGAGCGAGAAGGTCATGCCACCAATGTAGTCAGTGACTAGTTACTAGTCAACGTCTACTTTGCGTAGGATCACCCGCATGGTCGAGCGGCCGTTCCACCACGGGAACCTGCGGTCCGAGCTGCTCGACCACGCCGAGACCGTGCTCGCCGAGGGCGGCGTCGAGGCGCTGTCGCTCCGCGACCTGGCGCGCCGGTCGGGGGTCAGCCACGGCGCCCCGCGGAGCCACTTCGTCGACCGCCAGGCGCTGCTCGACGCGCTCGCGGTGCGCGGCTTCGAACGGCTCGCGGCGCTGGTGCGTGCGGCGGCCGCGGAGGGCGGCACCTTCGAGGGCCGCGTACGCCGCGTGGCCCGGGCGTACCTCGACTTCGCCGTGCAGCAGCCGGCGCTCATGGAGCTGATGTTCGCGGCCAAGGGCGAGGCGCGCTCGGTCGCCGTCGGGGACGCCGCCGGTCGGCTGTTCGCGACCTTCGACGAGGTGCTCGAGGCCGACCGGCCGGACGTCGCCTCCGACGCGGCGGCCCGGCAGCGCTTCGGCCTGCTGTTCGCCACGGTCGTCCAGGGCGCGGCCAGCCTGGTCGGTTCGGGTCGCATCAGCCCCGGAACTGCGGCGGAACTCGTCGAGGACGGGACGGGCATCCTCGTGGCGGCGCTGCTGGGGCCGTCCTGACTCAGGCGGCGTAACGCCGGGAGCCGAAGGTGAAGCGGTCGGCCGACTCGCCCTCGCGCGCCATCGCCTCGTACCGGGTCACGCCGTCCGACCAGCGGGGGACGGCGCCGTCGGCGACGGGCCACAGGACGTGGCCGGGCCACGACCCCTGAAGGAACCAGTCGCGGCGGTGGCGCAGGGCGTCGCGGTGCAGGCCGTCGTAGACGAAGGTGCGCGCGCTCGACAGGTCGCGCCACAGGCTGAGGGTGGCGATGTGGACCTGGCGGTCGTGACCGGCGAAGTCGCCGAGGTCCGGGAGCGCGTAGGCGCCCCACGGGCCGTGGTCCTCGCCCTCGGCGTGCGTCTCGGCGCCGCCGTCCGCCCGGTGCGCGCGCCCCAGATAGCCGTCGGCGCCGTCGGCGGAGGCCATGATGTCGCCCCCGCGGCGGACGAAGTCGGCCAGCCTCGTCGGCTCGACCGCCGGGTCCAGCAGGCCGAAGGTGTAGAGGGCGATGGCGCTCATGGGTCGCTTCCTGGTCGCTCTGGGTGCGTCGGTCGTCCCCGCACCGGTACGCTGGCACCGAACCGGAGAGGGTCTTCAGATCGTAGCGGACACCCTCTCCACCTGCGCCGGAACGTTCGAGGAGGTCGGTCGTGCGCGCTGACGCGGCGCTGAACCGGCAGCGGGTCCTCGACGCGGCCCGGGCCGCCTTCGCCGACTCTGGGGTCGCGACGTCGATGGCGGAGGTCGTCCGGCGTTCCGGGGTGGGGGCGGCGACGCTGTACCGGAACTTCCCCTCGCGCGAGGCGCTGCTCCAGGCCCTTCTGCTCGACGAGGTCGACGAGCTCTGCGCCACCGCGGCGACGGTCCAGGCCGGTAGCCCGGGCGAGCGCCTCGCCGACTGGCTGCGGCGCTTCTTCGCCTACGTCACCACCAAGCGTCCGGTCGTGCTCGACCTGCTGGTCCTCGAGGGCGCCGACCCGGCGGGGCTCAAGATCAGCACGCGGCGCCGCCTGACCTCGGCGGTCCAGCCGCTGCTCGCCGCCGCGCAGGAGGCGGGCGAGGTCCGCGACGATCTCGATCTTGACCAGGTGCTCGACCTGATCATGGCGGTCGCCAAGATCAACGGAACCGTGGAGCACCGGCGGCCGATCCTCGGCGTCGTGCTCGCGGGGCTGCGCCCCGAGTCCTGACCGCCTGCCTCGTCACGCGCCGCCGGTGACGCCGACCGCCTCGCCGGTGGTCCAGCCCGCGGCGGGCGACAGCAGGAACGCCACCGCCGCAGCCACGTCGTCGACCGTCCCGAGCCGACGGATCGGGTGCTGGGCGACCAGCCGCTCACGGACGTCCTGCGGGATCGCCTGCTCGTTGCGCTCGGTCATGATCGTCTCGGGGGCCACGCAGTTCGCGCGCACGCCGTACGGACCGGCCTGCTGGGCGACGCAGCGCACCAGGGCCTCGAGGCCTCCCTTCGCCGCGGTGTACGCGACCGGCGAGAAGGCGCTCGGGCGGCGGGCCGCGGACGACGACACCGCGACCACCGCGCCGCTGCCGCGCGCCTTCATCGCCGGCAGGAACGCCCGGAGCGTCAGGAAGGCCGAGGTCAGGTTGTCGCGGAGGGCCCGTTCCCAGTCGGCCGGGTCCAGGTCCTCGACGGGGCCGGGCGGGACGACGCTGCCACCCGCGCTGAGCACCAGGCCGTCCGGCACGCCCCACCTCGTCACGACCTCGGCGGCCAGCTCGGCCACCTGGTCGGGCTGCGTGAGGTCGGCGACCACGCCGCCCACGATCGTCCCGGGCCCGCCGTCCGCCGACGCCCGGGCTGCGTCGACCCGCGCCCGGTCGCGCCCGTGCACCACCACGCGGCTGCCTCCGCGCACCAGGTGCGCCGCGGTCCCGAGCCCGATGCCCCGGGTGCTGCCCGTCACCAGGACCAGCGGGGCGCTCGTGGCGGTGCCCTCGACGGGGTGCGTCGTCGTCATGGCCCCAGCCTCGTGCCGGCCGGCTGTGCGTGTCGTCCGTCGCAGGGCGACGACCGCGTACGTCTCGCGACGTACGCGGTCGGTTCCCACCCGAGGTGCGGATGAGGTCACCGCAGGGTGGCGGGTGACCAGTCGGGGAAGGAGGCGCCGGCGATGACCAGCCTGGGCTGGTCGGCGGAGCAGCTGGCCGCGTTGCGCTTGATCCAGACGCCGTCCTTGCCCGCCCACGCGAGGGCGGTCGAGTCGGGCGACCAGGTGGGGCTCGCGTGCTGGGCCTCGGCGCCCGTGAGGCACGTGTAGGCCGGCACGGCCGGCGGGTTGCCGGTGCGGGCGTCGCCGCTGACCCGGTACCAGATGATCGTCGAGCTGGCCCCGTAGCCGCGGACCTCGGCCAGCCACCTCCCGTCCCTCGAGAGCTCGCCGTCGGCGAGGTCGGTGTCGGGGCTGGCCTAGTCGCGGTCGTCGAACCAGTGCTTCGCGGTGCCGCTCAGGTCGTGCAGCATGACCTGCGACCCGTACCCACCGGTCTGCAGCGTCCGGCTGTTCGACACCCAGGACGCGGCCCGGTAGTAGGTGGACCGCCCGACGCTCGCGTACCTCGTGGAGCTGGTGTAGCCGGTGGCCGTGCGCGCCGAGCAGCTGGTCCCGACCGGGCAGTTGTACTGCACGAACGACCAGGCGATCTTGGTGCCGTCGGGGGAGATCGCGACGTCGTTCACCGCTCCGTCCATCGACTCGCCGGCGCTGTTGCGCAGGGCGGGCGGGTCGATCCGGTTGAGCACCGTCCCGGCCTGGGTCATCCGCACGATCACCGTCCCGTGGGCGACCGCGATCGTCCCGCTGTCGGACTCCGAGGGCGAGTGGTACGGCGAGGTCTTGGTGCCGTCGCTGGTGATGCGGCGCGGCGCGCTGCCGTCGCCCCGCGCGACGTAGACGTTGTCGTAGCGGATGTAGACGATCGATCCGGACGTGCCGGTGGTCGCCGCCGGGAGCACCGGGCTGGCGCTGGCCGGTCGGGCCCCGGTCCAGGCGGTGAGGCCGAGGGCGGCCAGGGCGAGGGCCGCACCGGCGCCGCGGAGGACGTGCGAGCGGTGGAGCCGGAGGACCCGGCGGCCGGTGGGCTCAGGGGCGTGAGGTGCGGTGGGGCGGAGCGCTGTGGTGGTCATGGCTCGAGCCTGCTGGCGCGCGGCGGCGGTGCCCATCCCAGCTTTGTGGGGACCTGCCCAGCCGATCGCGATGCAGGTCGGACGCCGGTCGCGACGCCAGCGACGGAGCCGGCGGGCAGAACCCCCGACACGCTTCCCTAGTATCCCTACCGGGTTTGACTCGCGGCGGGCTCGGCGGTAGCGTCGCAGACAGGTCACGAGCATCAGCGACAAGCCCTGGCTGGCTGATCGGCAACCCTCGCTCCGCGGTGGGGTGCCCCAGGTGACGACCGGACGGAGAGGGTGGACCTCCCCGTAAGCGCGGGTCTCCGACCGGAGGCCCTGGACGACGGACAGGTGTCCCCGATGCACCCAGCAGGTTCCCTCACCGCCACGCGGCACGGACGGCGGCGCGACGCCGGCTTCTGTGCCGGCGCGTGCCGGGCCGCCACGGCCTGACGCGCCCTGGCCGTGCCTGCCGGGACGGCCCTCCTGCTCGATCTCTCTCCACCCCGTACCCACGACCCGACGTCGCCGCGGCGACCTCAGGAGGACACGCACATGCCCATCGAGTTCCTCGGCATCGGCGCCACGAACGACGGCTCGGAGACGCACCCGCGCTCGGGCGGCAGCTTCGACCCGCGGTACACCGTCGAGCTGGCCCGCGCCCACCAGGACCACGGCTGGGACCGGGTGCTGACCGCGTACGGCTCCGGCTCGCCCGATCCGGCGCAGGCGGCGGCCCTCATCGCGACGGCCACCGACTCGTTGAAGCTGCTGGTCGCGCACCGACCGAACGTCTCCGTCCCGACGTTCGCGGCCAAGACGCTGGCCACGCTCGACCACATCTCGGCGGGCCGGACGACGGTCCACGTCATCACCGGCGGCAGCGACCACGAGCAGGCCCGCGAGGGCGACCGGCTGCCCAAGGACGCCCGCTACACCCGCACCCGGGAGTACATCCAGATCCTCAAGGAGGCTTGGACGCGCCACGAGTCCTTCGACTACTCCGGCGAGGTCTACTCCTTCGAGGACTTCGTCGCCGACGTCTTCCCGGTGCAGCAGCCGCGGCCCGACATCAGCTTCGGCGGGTCGTCCGACGCGGCGTACGCGGTGGGGACGGCCGAGGCCGACATCTTCTGCCTGTGGGGCGAACCGCTGGCGGACACGCGTGAGCAGATCGACCGGGTCCGTCGGGAGGCGCTGGCCGCGGGCCGCACGACGCCGCCGCGGATCCAGGTGGCGTTCCGACCGATCCTGGGAGCGACCCCCGACGAGGCGTGGGCCAAGGCCGAGGGGATCGTGCGCCAGATCGAGGCCCGCAAGGGGGTGCCGGGCACCGACCGCCGCCGCGGCCCGGGCGCTCCGCAGAACACCGGCTCGCAGCGGCTGCTGGCCATCGCCGACCGCGGCGACCGGCACGACACGATCCTCTACTCGGGCACCGCGAAGGCCACCGGCGGCGCCGGCAACTCCAACGCCCTCGTCGGCACGCCCGAGCAGGTCGCGGAGGCGCTGCTCGCCTACGTCGACCTCGGCGTCGACATCATCTCCGCACGCGGCTACGACACCCTCGCCGACGCCGTGGAGTTCGGCGACACGGTCATCCCGCTCGTCCGCGCCGAGGTGGCCCGCCGCGACGCGGCCCGCCCCAGCGCGTCGTCCAGCGCGTCGGCGTCGGCGGCCTGAGGAGGCGCGCCGTGAAGTTCCTCCTGATCACCCTCATCACCCACCTGCCCGACCCGGTCAGCGGCGTCCGCCGCACGACGAACGAGACGTTCCGCAAGGTCGTCGACGACGCCGTGCTGGGCGAGGAGCTCGGCTTCGACGGCTACGGGGTGGGCGAGCGCCACGAGCGCCCGTTCATCTCCTCCTCTCCGCCCGTCGTGCTCAGCCACGTCGCCGCCCGGACGAGCCGCATCCGCCTCTTCACCGCGGTGACGACGCTCAGCCTGCTCGACCCCGTCCGGGCGTACGAGGACTACGCCACGCTCGACCACCTCTCCGGGGGCCGGCTCGAGCTGATCATCGGCAAGGGCAACGGCTCCGCGCAGCGGGACCTGTTCGCCGTCACGCCCGAGGACCAGTGGGACCGCAACGCCGAGTCCTACGAGCTGTTCCGCCGGCTGTGGCGCGAGGACAAGGTCACCTGGTCCGGACGGTTCCGGCCGCCGCTGGTCGACGCCGAGGTGTGGCCGCGGCCGCTGCAGCAGCCGGTCCGGGTCTGGCACGGCTCGGCGACCAGCCGCGCGTCGGTCGACCTTGCCGCCCGCTACGGCGACCCGCTCTTCTCCGCGAACGTCACCCACGACATCGAGCCGTACGCCGCGCTGGTCGAGCACTACCGCGAGCGCTGGGCGGCGTACGGGCGCGACCCGGCCGACGCGGTGGTCGGCGCGGGCACGGCCGGCTTCCTCGCCGCGCGCACGACGCAGGAGGCGGTCGAGCGCTACCGCCCGGTCTTCGAGGCGACGGTCGCCCAGCAGCGCCGGGCCGGCCTGGTGCCGGCCTTCGAGACGCTGGAGGACTACGTCGAGCGCAGCTCGGCCCTGGTCGGCAGCCCGGCGCAGATCGTCGAGAAGGTGCTGCGCTACCACGAGCGGTTCGGGCACACGGTCATGCACCTGCACGCCGACGGCGCCGGGCTCACGCCGCCCCAGCACCGCGCGAACCTCGAGCTGTTCCAGGCCGAGATCGCCCCGGTCCTGCGGCGCCACATCCCCGACCCGCCCTGGCCCGACGCACCGGGCGGCACGGCACCGACGTACGCCGCCGAGGCGGTTCCGGCCGCCGCGGCCCCCGTCCCGGTCGGCTGAGGACCCCGACCCGGACCCCGAGACCCGGGGACGACCTCGATCCGTCCCGGCCCCTCGTCCGCCCCTCCCAGGGCTCCCAGCACGCCCGACCCCGTACGACCTGACGTCCCCGCCGCCGTGGGCGCTCGAACCCCGACCGACCCAGCACCACGAACCACCGAGGACACCTGATGACCCGCTCCCCGCGTCGCTCCCGACGCCTGCTCCTGGCTGCACCGGCGGCCGCCGTCCTGCTCGGCCTGGCCGCCTGCGGCGGGACCGCCGCCGCGGGCGGGGGTGGCGGGGACGACGGCGGGACGTTCCGCTTCGCCCTGGCCTCGGACCCGAGCTGCCTCAACCCGCGCGTCTCCGGGAACAACGACGCCGCGTACCCCTCGCGCCAGCTCGTCGACTCCCTCACCGACCAGGACCCCGAGACCGGCGCGATCAAGCCGTGGCTGGCGTCGTCGTTCGCCGTGAACAAGGCCGCGACGCAGTTCACCTTCACCCTGCGCGACGGCGTCACCTTCAGCGACGGCACCCCGCTCACCGCGGACGTGGTCAAGCAGAACTTCGACGAGATCATCAGCCACGGGGCGGCGCAGGCCCAGTCGCTGCAGTTCCTCACCGGCTACCAGCGCACCGTCGTCGTGGACGACACGACGGCCCGCGTCGAGTTCGGGCAGCCGAACGCGCAGTTCCTCCAGGCCACCGCCAGCCACTTCCTCGGGCTGCTCGCGCCGTCGTCGCTCGCGGTGGACCCGGTCAACCGCTGCGACGCGAACATCGTCGGGACCGGCCCCTTCGTCCTCGACCACTACACCCGCAACACCGAGGTCGTCGAGACGCGACGGGCCGGCTACGCCTGGGGCTCGTCGCTGTGGACGCACACCGGCGAGGCGGCGTCCGCGCGGCTCGAGTTCAAGGTCATCCCGGAGGCCGCGGTGCGCAGCGGGTCGCTGAAGTCCGGCCAGGTCGACGCGATCGGCGGCGTGCCGCCGCAGGACGAGTCGACGATCACCGCGGGCGGCGTCACCCTCCAGGTCCGGCCGAACCCCGGCCAGGTCTTCACGCTCACCCCGAACGTCAGGCGCCCGGCGCTCAAGGACGTGCGGGTCCGCCAGGCCCTCAGCCTCGCGGTCGACCGGGCCAGCGTGGTCAAGGCGGCGCTCAGCCCCAGCTACAAGCCCGCGACCAGCCCGGTCGCCAGCACCACGCCCGGCTACGTGGACCTGAGCAGCCGGCTCACGTACGACCCCGAGCGGGCCAAGACGCTCCTCGACGCCGCCGGCTGGGTGCCGGGCGCCGACGGGATCCGGGAGAAGGACGGGCAGCGCCTGACGCTCGTCACCTACTGGGCGACGAACTTCAACCCCAACCAGGCGGCGCTCGAGCTGATCCAGCAGCAGGCCCGGCAGGTCGGGATCGAGATCGACCTCAACAGCGTGCCGATCGGCGAGCTGCAGGCCAAGCTGGCCACCGGCGACTTCGACCTGTCGTGGGGCAACAGCACCCGCCCCGACCCCGACATCCTGCGCAACACCTACTGGCGCGACGGCACCGCCCCGTACGGGATCACCGACGCCGCGCTGGTCAAGGCCCTCAAGGGCCAGCAGACCACCGTCGACGCCAGGTCCCGCGCGGCCGACGCCGCGACGGCCCAGAAGGTGATCGTCGACCAGGCGCTCGGCGTGCCGGTCTTCGAGCTGACGACGGTCCTCGGCCTGCGGCCCGGCGTCACCGGGGTCCGCTTCGACTCCTACTCGCGGCTGCAGCTCGTGGCCGCGGCGGCGACGCGCTCGTGAACCCGCTCGTCCGCGTCGTCCCGAACGGCACCGCGCGCCACGTCCTCGGCCGGGTCGGGCAGGCCGTCCTCGTCCTGTGGGCGGCGTACACGGTGGCCTTCGGAGTCCTCTACGGCCTGCCCGGCGACCCGGCCGCGCTGATCGCCGCCGGCGGCGACCCGGCGAACAGCTCGGCCACCCCCGAGCAGGTGGCGGCGCTGCGGGCGCAGTACGGCTACGACCAGCCGCTGCTCGTGCAGTACCTGCACCACCTCGGCGCCGCGGCGACCGGCGACCTCGGCGTCTCGCCGCGCACCGGACCGGTGGCCGCGTCGCTGGCGCAGGCGCTGCCGGCCACGGCCCAGATCGCGGCGCTCGGGCTCGTCCTGTCGGTCGTCGTCGGCGGCGGGCTGGCCCTGCTCGCGACGTACGTGAGGGCCCGGTGGGCGCGCCAGCTGCTGCTGTCGCTGCCGCCGCTGGGGGTGTCGGTGCCGACCTTCTGGGTCGGGCTGCTGCTCCTGCAGGGCTTCTCCTTCGGCCTGGGCTGGTTCCCGGCGTTCGGCAACGACGGCTTCTCGAGCCTCGTGCTGCCCGCGGTCACCCTCGCCGTGCTGGGCAGCGCGCTCATCGCCCAGGTCTTCGCCCGCAGCCTGCGGGCCGAGGCGAGCGCGGCGTACGCCGACACGGCCCGGGCGAAGGGGGCGTCGCGGGCGCGGGTGCACCTGCGCCACACGGCCCGCAACGCCTCGCTGCCGACGTTCACGATCACCGGCGTGCTGGTCGGGCAGTTCCTCGCCGGCACGGTGGTGACGGAGACCGTGTTCTCCCGGACCGGGATCGGCCAGCTGACCGCGACCGCGGTCGGTACGCAGGACATCCCGCTGGCCCTGGGCGTCGTCGTCCTCGGAGCGACGGTCGTGGTGACCGTCAGCCTGGTGGTCGACCTGCTCTACCCGGTGCTCGACCCGCGGATGCGCCGGACCGGACGGGCGCCTCGCCGGCCGTCGGCCGACCTGGTGGCGGAGGCGGCCCGATGAGCGCGGCCACCCTCGACCCCCGCGTCGACCCGGTCCGACGCTCGACGGCCCCGGTCCTGGCCCGGCTGCCCGCCCCGGGCGTGGTCCTCGCCGCCGCGTGGCTCGTGCTCGTCGTCCTCGCCGCGGCAGCGCCCACCCTGCTGAGCGGCACCGACCCGTACGCGGCCGACACCGGCGCGCTGCTGCAGCCGCCGTCGGCGCACCACTGGTTCGGCACCGACCAGATCGGGCGCGACCTCTACAGCCGGGTCGTGCACGGGTCGTCGTTGTCGCTGCGGGCAACGCTCGTCGCCGTGGCGGTCGGGGTCTGCCTCGGCGCGGCCGTCGGCCTGGTCGCGGGCGCGGCGGGTGGCTGGGTCGACGCCGTCCTCATGCGGCTGGTCGACGTGCTGCTCGCGATCCCGAGCCTGCTGCTGTCGCTCGCCATCATCACCGTGCTCGGCTTCGGCACCCTCAACGTCGCGGTCGCCGTCGGCTTCGGCAGCGTCGCGGCCTGCGCGCGCGTCATGCGCGCCGAGGTGCTGCGGGTGCACGGCAGCACGTACGTGGAGGCGTCGGCCTCGCTCGGCGTGCGGCGCCCCACGGTCCTGCTGCGCCACGTCCTGCCGAACGCCGCCGGCCCGGTGCTCGTCCTCGCCGCGCTCGACTTCGGCACCGCCGTGCTCGCCGTGTCGTCGCTGAGCTTCCTCGGCTACGGGGCCAAGCCGCCGACGCCGGAGTGGGGATCGCTGGTCGCGTCGGGCCGGGACTTCCTCGGCTCGGGCTGGTGGCTCACCACGCTGCCCGGCCTCGTGATCGTCGCGACCGTGCTGGCCGCCAACCGCCTCGCCCGCGCCCTCGAGGGCCGGCGGGAAGGAGACCTCCGATGACCCTCACGACCCCGCGGGCCGCCGCCGAGCACGACGGGCACCGCAGCACCCCCGAGCCCCGGACGGGCCAGGACCGGCTGCTGGCCGTGCGCGGGCTCGAGGTGGGCTACCGCCGCGCGCGCCGGACCGTGCCCGCCGTGCGCGGGGTCGACCTCGACGTCGCGCCCGGGGAGACCGTGGCGCTGGTGGGGGAGTCGGGCTCGGGCAAGTCGACGACGGCGCACGCCCTCCTGGGGCTGCTGCCGCCGACCGCCCGGGTGACCGGGGGCACCGCCGTCCTGGGCGACGACCCGCTGCTGCCCGCGACGGAGCGCGGGCGTCGCGCGCTGCTGGGGCGGCGTACGGGCCTCGTGCCGCAGGACCCGATGGTCGGGCTGAACCCGGTCGTGCGGGTCGGTGACCAGGTGGCCGAGGTGCTGCGGATCCACGGCCTCGCCGACGCCGCGGAGGCGCGGGAGCGGGCCGTCGAGGCCCTGGCCCGGGCCGGCCTGGACGCGCCCGAGGTGCGGGCGCGCCAGCATCCGCACGAGCTGTCCGGCGGCATGCGCCAGCGGGTGCTCATCGCGATCGCCACGGTCGCCGAACCCGCCCTCCTCGTCGCCGACGAGCCGACGAGCGCGCTCGACGTGACGGTCCAGCGCCGGATCCTCGACCGGATCGCCGAGCTGGGCGCCCGGACGGGCACCGGCGTCCTGCTCATCACCCACGACCTCGGGGTCGCGGTCGAGCGCGCCGACCGCATCGTCGTCATGAAGGACGGCCTGGTCGTCGAGAGCGGTCCGGCACGACAGCTGGTCGCCGAGGCCGAGCACCCGTACACGCGCGCCCTGCTGGCCGCCGCGCCCAGCCTCACGACGCGGCCCCTGGTCGAGGCGCGGCCGCTCCCGGCGGCCGGCGCGTCGCAGGAGCAGGAACCGTTGCTGGCCCTGCGGGGCGTGCGCAAGGAGTTCGCGCTGCCGGCGGGCGGGCCGCGGCGCGTGCTCACGGCCGTCGACGGCGTCGACCTGACCCTGGTGCGCGGCGAGACCCTCGGGCTCGTGGGGGAGTCGGGGTCGGGCAAGTCGACGACGGCGCGTATCGCGGCGCGCCTCCTCACGCCGGACGCCGGGACCGTGACCTTCGACGGCGAGGACGTCACCGGGGTCCGCGGCGAGCGCCTGCGGCGCCTGCGGCGACGCTTCCAGCTCGTCTACCAGAACCCGTACGCCTCGCTGGACCCGCGCCAGCGCGTCGGGGCGAGCATCGCCGAGCCGTTGCGCGCCTTCGGGCTGGCCGACCGCGCGGGCCGCGCCGCGCGGGTCGCCGGTCTCCTCGACCGCGTCGCGCTGCCCGGCGAGGTGGCCGAGCGTCGACCGGCCGAGCTCTCCGGCGGCCAGCGGCAGCGGGTGGCGATCGCCCGGGCGCTCGCGCTGCAGCCCGACCTCGTCGTGCTCGACGAGCCGGTGTCGGCGCTGGACGTCTCGGTGCAGGCCCGCATCCTCGAGCTGCTGGTCGAGCTGCAGGACGACCTCGGGCTCGCGTACCTCTTCATCTCCCACGACCTCGCCGTGGTGCGGCAGGTCGCGCACCGGGTCGCGGTCATGCAGTCCGGGCGGGTCGTGGAGACCGGGCCGACGGAGGCCGTGTTCGCCGACCCGCAGGCCGCGTACACGCGCGAGCTGCTGGACGCGATCCCGGGCTCGGGCGGGCCGGCCGGGGCGCGACGGTGAGCGCGCCGGTCTTCCACTGGTTCCTGCCCACCGGCGGCGACGACCGCGTCCTCGGCGCGGCCAGCCACGGCGCGGCCATCGGGGCCACCGGCGCCCCGGGTCCCGGCTCACCGACGCCGCTGGCGCCCGGTCACCGCGAGCCGACCCTGGGCTACCTCACGCGGCTCGCGACGGCCGTGGAGGACCTGGGCTTCGCCGGGGTGCTGACGCCGACCGGCGCGCACTGCGAGGAGGCCTGGCTCGTCACCGCGGCGCTGCTCGCGCAGACCCGGCGGCTGCGGTTCCTCGTGGCGCTGCGGCCGGGGCTGATGTCGCCGGTGCTCGCCGCGCACTTCGCCGCGACGTTCCAGCTGCTGTCGCAGGACCGGCTGATGCTCAACGTCGTGGTCGGCGGCGACCCGGCCGAGCGGCGCGCGTACGGGGACCCGGCCCCCGACGAGGAGCGCTACCCGCGGGCCACCGAGTTCCTGGAGGTCGTGCGCCGGGCGCTGGCCGGGGAGACGGTCGACCACGCGGGGCCGCACTACGCGGTCGAGGGCGGCCGGCTGCGGCGCCCGCCGGCCGTGCTCCCGCCGGTCTACCTCGGCGGTTCGTCTCCGGGCGCGATCGCGACGGCGGCACGCGAGGCCGACGTCTTCCTCACGTGGGGCGAGCCCGTCGACGCCGTGGCCGCCAAGGTCGCCGCCGTCCGCCGGGCCGCGGAGGAGCAGGCCCGCGAGCTCTGGTTCGGCATCCGGCTGCACGTCATCACCCGCGACACGGCCGCCGAGGCCTGGGCCGACGCGGAGCGCCTGCTCGCCGGTGTCGACGAGGCGACGGTCCGGGCGCGGCAGGCGTCGCTGCGGCGGCTGGCCTCGGTCGGCCAGCAGCGGATGCTCGACCTCCACGGCGGCGACCGCAGCCGGCTCCTCGTCGCCCCGAACCTCTGGGCCGGCATCGGGCTGGTCCGCGGCGGGGCCGGGACCGCGCTGGTCGGCAGCCACGCCGAGGTCGCCGAGCGGATCGAGGAGTACCGCGCCGCCGGGATCGACGAGTTCATCCTCTCCGGCTACCCGCACCTCGAGGAGGCGTACGCGGTCGGCGAGGGCGTGCTGCCGCTCTTCGGCCGGCCGGAGGCACCGGCTCCGACGGTCGGTGCCGGCGCCACCGGGACCGCGGCGACCGCCGGATAACGTCGGGCCATGGCCATCACCTCCCTGCTCGACATCCACCTGCGCCCGGACGCCCCGGAGGACGTGGAGGCCCGCGTCACCGCGGTCCTGGCGGCGACCCGCGCCCGGCCGGGCATCATCTCGGCCGAGGTGGTCCGCGACCTCGAGGACCCGCGCCACCTGGTCGTCGTCGAGCTGTGGGAGTCGGTGGAGGCCGACGACGCCTACCGCGCCTGGCGGGCGACGCCGGAGGGGGCGAGCGAGCTGGGGGAGCTGGCGGGCGGTCGCGTCGCGCTGGTCCGCTACGAGCCGACGAGCATCTGAACGTCGCGGACGGCGACGCCCCCGCGGCGGAGCGCTACCGGTGGAACCGGTCCAGCGCCGGGGCGAACCGGTGGATCTCGCCCTCGCCCACCCCGTTGGCCCGGGCCGTCCGGCGCCAGCTCCGGGTGGCGGCCAGGACCTCGTCGAGCACCGCCGAGGCGGCGGCGGCGCTCAGGCGGAACTGCCGCGCACCGGCCACCAGCTCGCGCAGGGCGCCCTCCGCGTCGTCGGCGAAGTTCACGGTGGTGACGCGGCCGGCGCCCGCGTCGGGGTCGGGGTTGAGGTCGAAGGCCGGGGAGAGGGTCCACCCCGACGAGGCCCGCAGGAACCCGTGGTTGCGCATGTGGTCGTCGACGTTGTTGATCACGAGCATGAACGCGACGCGTCGCCACAGCCGGGCGAGGTCGGCCGCGACGGCAGCCCCGTGCTCGGCCATGGCCTCGGCGAGCTCCAGGTAGTCGACGCTCACGCCGTCGGCGGAGCGCAGCAGCGTCATCGCGCTGATGTAGCCGAGGCGCGCCGGCCCCCGCCGGTCGAAGCGGTCGAGCAGCAGGGCCCGGCGTCGCCCGACGCCGACGAGCCGCGCGGTCGGCACCTCGATCCCGCAGGCCTGCGCGAGGTCGAGGGCGGTCTTCTCCCACGCCATGACGTCCCACTGGTCGCCGGCGTGCGGGAACTTCGCGATCAGCAGCCGGTCCCCGGCGCGCACCGACGCCTTGGGCCGGGCACCGCCGAGCGACCCCGACCCGGCCGCCAGCAGCTCCTTCACCGCGGCCAGGTCGTCGGTGCCGTCGTCGGCGACCGCGTCCGCCGCCCGCAGCAGCCGGGGCAGGGCGACCAGCCGGGGGACGTCGGCGGAGACGTCGAGGTACGGCCCGCCCTCCTCCACGGAGAACCTCAGGGCACCCTGCCGGGTCTGGTCGGCGACACCGAGCAGGTAGTCGACCTCGCGGATCGTGGGCGGCGCCTGCTGCGCCAGCCGCGCCTGCGTCCTCAGCCGCTTGGCCACGAGGTTGCGGCCCCAGCGGTCGGGCGCACTGTCGGCGAACGCGCCCGGCAGCCCGTCGACGTGGTGCCGGCTGGCGACCAGCGCCAGCTCCGGGCTCAGCGCGTACGCCGCCCTGGACCGGGTCCAGCCGGGTTCGTAGGTCAGCGTCGTCGACACGACCCCGCGGCGTTCGCTGACGTGCGCGGTCGCCGCCGGGGTCGCGACGCCGTCGACGTCGACCGCCACCCGCAGGCGCGAGGCCGGCACCGACGTCACGAGGTCACCGCCGCACCCGCTCCGGCAGCGTCTCCTCGGCCCGCGCGCGGCCGAGGTCGGTCTCGTACGGGTCGAGTGCGGTGACCACCCGGTCCAGCTGCCCGAGCGCGCGGGCGACGCCGAGGAAGACGTCGAGGCCCACGCCCGGCTCGCCGTGCTCCAGCCGGCGCAGGGTGGTGCGGGTGACGTGGGCCCGCTCGGCCACCTGCTCGGCGGTCAGGTTCTGCAGCTTGCGCCAGGTCAGCAGATGACGCCCCAGCTCAGCGGCGCTGCGCTCCACCCGCACCGGGCGTTCACGAGAGGGCACGGTCACGCCTTACGGTCAGCACATCAACCATTGTCGCCGTTAATGGGCAGAATAACAACCATTGTCGGAGCGAGCCCGACCTCAGCCAGAAAAAGCACGTTTGTCGACCTGAAAGCAGGCTAAGGTCTGCGGACCTCGTACTCAGGAGATGCTCGTGCTGCGTCCGCTCAAGACCGCCCTGGCCCTCGCGGCCCTCACCGGAGGCGTCCTCGTGGTCCCGACGGCCGCCCGGGCCGACACGACGGCCACCGTCGAGGTGGTCGGAGGCGTGGTCCGGTTCGACGCCTCGGGCCGGCTGGGGACGGCTCGCATCGCCTACCGGTGCTTCGACCCGCAGGCGGTCACCCCGCGTAGGGAGCTGCAGACCTCCCTCGAACAACCGGACCACGTCGACGGGCACGCCGTCGGCCTCCCCGACACGGACCTCTTCGTCACGTGTGACGACACCGCGCGGACCACGGTCGTCACCTACGCGCGCACCCACCTCCCCGACGACGAGCGCCCCGCCAAGAACGGCAAGGGCGAGCTCTCGTTCTACCTGGGCTCGGGCGGTCCCGGCGACTTCGGCCCGGTGCACAAGAAGGTGACGGTCACCGGCGTCGTGGGCACCGGCGACCGGGCCCGCCCGTTCGACTTCGACGGCGACGGCCGCGACGACCTCGCCGTCGGCACGCCGGGCGAGAGCGTGGGCACCGAGGACTTCGCCGGCAGCGTGACCGTGCTGCGGGGCGTCAAGGCGGGGACGACGGCCGTCGACAGCCAGCTGTGGTCGCAGGCCAGCTCCGGCATCGCGGGCACCGCCGAGTTCGGAGACCGGTTCGGGGCGGTCGTGGCCTCGTCCGACTTCGACGGCGACGGCCACGCCGACCTCGCGGTGGGCGTGCCGGCCGACACCGTCAGCGGCAAGGACGAGGCCGGCTCGGTGAACGTGCTGTACGGCACGTCGTCCGGGCTCGCCTCCGCGCACGACCAGCAGTGGTCGCAGGCGTCCAAGGGGGTCCCCGGCTCGGCAGAGGGCGGCGACCGCTTCGGATCCGCGCTCGCCACCGGCGACTTCAACGGAGACGGCTACGGAGACCTGGCGGTCGGCGTGCCCGAGGAGGCGGAGAAGGACCTCGGCTCCGCCGGACGGATCCACGTCCTGTACGGGTCGACGTCCGGCCTGCGGAGCAAGGGGTCCCAGTCCTGGGCGCAGAGCTCCTCCGGCGTCCGCGGCTCGAGCGAGCGCAACGACCGGTTCGGCGCCTCGCTGGCCGCGGCCGACGTCGACGGTGACGGCCGGTCCGACCTGGCCGTCGGGGTGCCCGGCGAGAACGCCGGAACGGGCGCGGTGGCGCTGCTGCGAGGCAGCAAGAAGGGCATCACCGCCTCCTCCGACGAGCTCTGGTCGCAGAACTCCACCGGGTTGGACGGCACTGCGGCGACCGGTGACCTGTTCGGTGCCGCGCTGAGCTTCGGCGACTTCGACGCCGACGGCCACCCCGACCTCGCCGTCGGTGTCCCGAGCAAGCTGGTCCAGCCGTGCGACGAGTGCGACAGCCAGGGCGCGGTGCAGATATTGCGCGGATCGGGCCAGGGGCTGACGACCGCCGGGAACCGGGTGTGGCACGTCGGCCAGCCGGGTCTGCCGGGCGACGCGGCGGGGGCCAACGACTTCGGGCAGAGCCTCGTCTCCGGCGACTTCGACGGGGACGGCGCGGCCGACCTCGCCGTGGCGGCCCCTGGCGCCGACGTCGACGACCAGCCGGGCGCGGGCGCGGTGTACGTGCTGGACGGTTCGGACTCGGGCCTGCAGGCGCACGGTTCCGTGCTGACCCAGGCCACGGCGGGCGTGCCGGGCGACCCGGAGCCGGTCGGCGGCTTCGCCATGAGCCTGGCGGCGCGCCGCTTCTCCTCAGAGCGCGACTCGCTCGTCGTCGGGCTCCCGGGCATCACGGTCGGCGGCCACAAGAGCGCGGGCGGCGTGCTCGTCGTCCCGGGCTCCGAGCAGGGCCTCGTCCCGTCGGGCACGCAGCTGTGGACGCAGGCCTCGCCCCGCGTCGACGAGAACCCGGAGGACCTCGACCAGTTCGGCCACGTCGCGGGCTGACCGAGGAGGACCGTGTCCGGGCGGGTCAGGCGCGCAGGCCGCGCAGACCCGTCCGGATCTCGTCGACGAGGATCTGGGGCTGCTCGAGGGCGGCGAAGTGCCCGCCCCGGTCCGCCTCACCCCAGTGGACGAGGTCGCTGTACGCGTCCTCGACCCAGCTGCGCGGCATCCGCGGGACGTCGCGCGGGAACACCGTGACGGCGACCGGCAGGGTCAGCCGCGGACCGGCCATCGTGGCTGACCGGTTCTCCCAGTAGATCCGCGCGGACGAGGCTGCGCTGTTCGTGAACCAGTAGAGCGCGATCGTGTCGAGCATGGCGTCGCGGTCGAGGGCGTCCTCGGCCCGCCCGCGGTTGTCGGTCTTGGACTGGTACTTCTCGTAGATCCACGCCGCCTGGCCGGCCGGCGAGTCGGCCAGGGCGAAGCCGACGGTCTCCGGCTTCGTGCCCTGCAGGTGGTTGGACCCGCCCAGTGGACCGCCGTAGTGCGCGAGCCCGTCCACGGCGCGGCGCTCCTCCGCGGTCAGGGTCGCGGGGATCGTCGCGGGGACGGCGTACGGCGTGCTCAGGTGGATCCCGAGGAGGCCCTCGGGCCTCGCCGCCCCGAGCACGGTCGTGACGGCCGCGCCCCAGTCGCCGCCGTGCGCGCACCAGCGCTGGTAGCCGAGGCGCCGCATCAGCTCGACCCAGGCCCGGGCCACGCGGTCGACGTCCCACCCCGTCCCGGTCGGCTTGCCCGAGAACCCGAAGCCCGGCAGCGAGGGGATGACGACGTCGAAGGAGTCGCGCACGTCGCCGCCGTGGGCGACGGGGTCGGTGAGCGGGCCGACCATGGCGAGGAAGTCGGCGACCGAGCTCGGCCAGCCGTGGGTCAGCAGCAGCGGCATCGCGCCCGGGTTGGCGGACCGCACGTGCAGGAAGTGGAGGTCGAGCCCGTCGATCCGGGTGAGGAACTGGGGCAGCGCGTTCAGCCGCGCCTCGAAGGCGCGCCAGTCGTACGCCTGCTCCCAGTGCGCGACGAGCGACCGGGCGTCCTCGAGGCGGACGCCCTGCGACCAGTCGGAGACCGTCTCGGGGTCCGGCCACCGCGTACGCCTCAGCCGCTGGCGGAGGTCGTCGAGCTCGGCGTCGGGCACCGCGACGCGGAACGGTCGGACCTCGGGTGCCTCGGCGGCGGAGGTGGTGGTCATGACGGTGGCTCCCTCGAACGGTGTCCGCGTGGCGTTTGCACACTGGTGTGCAACGTACGGCGTTGCACACGGCTGTGCAACCATGGACGGGTGCCGACGGCCGAGGACGTGCGGACCCGTGGTTGACACGCGGGAGCGGATCCTCGACGTGGCGATCGAGGTGCTCGGACGCAACCCCGACGCCGGCATGGGTGAGGTCGCGGCGGCGGCCGGGGTGGTGCGGCGGACCGTCTACGGCTACTTCGCGACGCGGTCCGACCTCGTTCTCGCGCTGACGCAGCGGGCGGTCGCCGAGATGACCGCCGTCCTGGCCGAGGAGGCGGCTCCTGACCGGCCCGCCGACGAGGCGTGGGCCGCCTTCATCGCCCGGCTCTGGCCCCTGGCCCACCGCTACCGCGTGCTGGTGGTGCTGCGCCGCGGGGAGCTGGGTCCCGACATCCACGCCCTCCTCGGCCCCGTCGAGGACGGGCTCGCCGACCTCGTCCGGCGGGGCCAGGACGGCGGGGCGTTCGGCCGGCACCTGCCGGCGGAGGTCCTGGGCCAGGTGGCCTGGTCGGCCGTGTTCACGCTCGCCGACGACGACCCGACCGGCACGGCGTTCGGCGCCTCCGGCGTGGCCACGACGACCCTGCTCATGCTCGGCGTCCCGGCACCGCGGGCGCGCGACGTGGTCGACCGCACCGGGTGAGGACCCGGCGGTCCGCGCCGGATCAGCCGTCCGACCAGCCCTCGAGGCGTTCCGTGAGCTGCGTCAGGTACGCGGGCGGTCCGGCTTCGGCGAACCACAACCAGAGCTCGGCGGCGTGGACCGGGAACCAGGCCCGCACGGCGCGGGCGTCGGCGCCGTAGCCCTCGACGAGCGCGTCGACCGACCGCTCGTCCTTGAGCGAGGCCCCGTACGCGGCGCGCGCCAGCTCCCGTACCGGGTCGCCGAGGTGCGCCGCCTCCCAGTCGAGGACGGCGGTGATCTCGTCGGAGACGGCGAGCAGGTTGCCGTCCGTCCAGTCGCCGTGGCAGAAGACCGCGGGCGTCGGCGGAGGGACCGCGAGGGGCAGGGGAGGCCCGCCGGTCCGGCGGTACCGGTCGACGATGCCCGCGTCGTCCGGCGCCGCAGGAAGCCCCGTCGGTGGTCGGCGTCGGTGGAGGCGTCGCAGCCAGGGTCCCGACGCGAGCAGGCGCCGCAGCCGGAGGTCGGCGGTGCCGGCGTCGAGACGCTCGCCCGGCAGCAGGGTGATCAGGACGGAGTCGGCGCGCTCGTCGAGCAGCTCGGGCACCGGGAGCTCCTGGTCGGCCAGCGCCCGGAGGGCGGTGACCTCGACGGCCTGGCGCGCGGGTCCGCGAAGCGCTTCTCGACCGCGGGCCGGCCGTGCCACGTCGTCCTCCGGACGTGCCCCACAGCCCCCTGTCGCACCTGGCCATCCTCTGCAGGGCGGCCTCTTCGAGGAATGGCGGGGCGTCGGGAAGCGTTGTCGCGCCATGGCCGAGGACTTCGAGCTCAGCACCCGGACGATCGAGTTCCCCCGCGCGCACCGGCCGGAGTCGGCCTACCAGAGCGCGTACGACCTGCTGGCCCGGCGGGCGCCGGAGCAGGCGCTGGCGCTCGTCGAGAAGGCTCTCGAGGAGGACCCGCGCAACACCGGGCTGCGGTCGCTGCGGGCCTGGGCGTTCCTGATGCGCGCCCAGCTGCAGAAGGCCGAGACCGAGCTGGTCGGGCTGGTCGAGGAGACCCCCGACGACGTCTGGGCCCGGCACGCGCTCGGCCGCGTCCTGGAGCGGCAGAGCCGGCTGCGCGAGGCGCTGCCGCACCTCAAGCTCGCCGCCGTGATGAGCGGCGACATCGAGCACGAGCTCGACGTCCTCCGGGTCGAGCGGCTCCTCCTCACCGACGACGGCGAGGCCTGAGCCTCCCGAAGAGGAACGCTCCCTGCGATGTTCGAGGAAGAGCGCTCCCCGAGATGTTCGAAGGAGAACGCTCCCTGAGATGTTCGAAGGAGAACGCTCCCGGAGCTGGTCGCAGGTCAACGCTCCCTGAGCTTGTCGAAGGGCCTCGAAGAGGTCGGCGTGCTCCGCCTCAGGACCACGCCGACCCGTCCCGGGCCCTTCGACAGGCTCAGCGAGCGTTCGACAATCTCAGGGGCCGTTCGACGAGCTCAGGGAGCGTCGGCCGGCTCCGGGTCCGATCGCCCGCTCAGGGAACCTCCGGCTCGGCGGGCAGGACCACCTCGAAGCGGGTCCCGGCGCTGCTCGAGGTCACCCCGACCGTGCCGCCGTGGGCGTCGACGAGGCTGCGGACGATCGCGAGGCCCAGCCCGGTGCCACCCGTGGAGCGGTGCGCGGGCCCGCGGTAGAAGCGGTCGAAGACGCGGGTCTGGTGCTCGACCGGGATGCCCGGTCCGGCGTCGCTCACGACCAGCACCACCGAACCGTCCTCGCGACGCACGGCCACGTCGATCGGCGTGCCGGGCGGGGTGTGCTGCAGGGCGTTGCCGGTGAGGTTCAGCAGGACCTGGCGCAGCCGCTGCTCGTCGCCGCTCACCACGCCGGTGGGCTCGCCGGGGGCGGGCGTCGTCACGCCGACCGGCCGCTCGGGGTCGATGACACGGAGGTCCTCCACGACCGTCTCGGCCAGCACGCCGAGGTCGACCGGGTGGCGCTCGAGGAGCGGCCCGGCGTCGAGCCGCGCGAGCAGGGCGAGGTCCTCGACGAGGTTGGTCAGGTGGGTCGCGCTCTCGGCGATCCGCTCGAAGGCCCGCGCGGCGGTGGCCGGGTCGTCGAGCCCGCCCTCACGGTGCAGCTCGGCCCACCCCTGGATGGTCGTCAGCGGGGTCCGCAGCTCGTGCGACGCGTCGGCCACGAACCGGCGGAGGCGCTCCTCGGCGGCCTGCTGCGCGTCGAGCGCGTCGTTCACGGCGTCGGCGAGCACCGCGGTCTCGGCCATGCCCGGGTCGGCCGGTAGCCGGCGGTCGGAGTCGCCGGCCGCGACGGCCCGCGCGGCGTCGGCCATGGCCCGTACGCGCCCGAGGCCCCGGTCGACCGTGGGCGGAAGCAGCAGCACGATGACCGCGCCGGCGACGACCGTGAAGGCGATCTCGAGCAGCGCGGTCCGCTGCAGCAGCCGTTCCCCGCGCGAGGTGTCGAAGCCGAGCACGATCGTCGTGACCGTGCGCACCCGCCCGCCCGACGAGACGCTGAGGGGTCGTACGTCGTCGACCGCGATCAGGACGGCCGCCACGGTCAGGACGCCGGCCAGCGTCGCCCCGACGCCGAGGGCGGCGGTCAGCAGCGGCAGGCCTGCCGCGATCAGCGAGGAGAAGGTGACGGCGAGCACGAGCAGCGCGACGCCGACGCCGATGAGCTCGGTGGTGCTGATGCCCTGCCCGGTGCTCGTGTACATCGCGCCGCCGAGGGTGGAGGTGAAGCCGGCGCCGGGCGGGGCCGCGGCGGCCTTCTCGACGGCCGGGACGGTCGAGGCGGGCAGCGCGGTGACGCTCACGTCGAACTGGATCTGCACCAGCGCGTAGCGCCCGTCGGGCGAGATCGTGCCGACGGCGTCGGACGCGAACGGGTCGTCGACGCTCGTGACGTGCTTGACCTTCTCGACCGCCTCGACCCGGTCCTCGACCTCGGACCGACGGGTGCTGATCGGGCCCGAGGTGCTGCCGAAGACGATCTGGCCGGTCGTCCCCGAGGCCAGCGGGAAGCGTTGGGCCAGGGTGTCGATGCCGCGCTGCGACTCCGTGCCCGGGATCGTGAAGTCGTCCACGAGCTTGCCGCCCGTGACGCCCGCGAGCCCGAAGAGGGCCACCGCCAGGAGCAGCCAGACGGCCAGCACCCGCAGCCGGCGCCGGACGACCAGGACGCCGAGGGAGTGGAGCAGGCTCGACATGGACGGTCCTCCGTACGCCGGGTGCCGGCGGCCCCCGCCGCCGGCGGCCTCAGCCAACCGAGGCGTCCTGACGAGCGGCTGCCGGAAACCTGAACGTCTCCTGACGACGTGCCGAGTCCTCGGGCTCAGCCGAACACCGGGTCGTCGATGAGCATCCGCCAGGTGCCGTCGGGCTGGCGGCGCAGGACCTCGGCGGTCGTGCCGCTCTGGCGCAGGGTGGTGCCGTCGGGCAACACGACGTCCGCGGTCCAGGAGGCCGAGCTCAGGGCGACGTCGCCGGCGACGTACAGCTTGCGGGTGCTCCCGTCGATGCGGGCGATCGCGGACGCCAGCCCCTCGGCCATGGTGCGGAGCTCGTCCTCGCCGCGGGCGAGGCCCCCGTCGAGCTGGACGGCGAGGCCGGCGGGGTCGTAGAGGGCGAGCAGCGCGTCGACGTCGTGGGCGTTCGTGGCGCCCAGGAAGGCGTGGTGCAGCTGCTCGGGCTCGGTGACGGGGGACCGCGTGCCGGTCGGGCCGGCACCGTCCGCGTGGACGTCCGTTGTGGTCTGGGTCTGGGGCTGGGTCTGCGTGGTCATGGATGGAGCCTCGGGCCGCGCGGACCCCGTCGCCATCCCAGCTTTGTGGGGAACCTCGCCGGCGGGTTCAGGCGACGGCGAACCGGGCCACCAGGTCGCGCCGGCTGCTCACCCCGAGCTTGGCGAAGACCGCCTTGAGGTGGTCCTGCACCGTGTGCGGCGACAGGTGCAGGGCGGCCGCGATGGCCTTCGTCGAGGCGCCCTTCAGCACCAGGCCGACGACGTCCTGCTCGCGCTGGGTGAGGCCGCGCGCCGCGATGGTCAGGGCGCCGACGACGGCCGCGCTCGCCCGCTCGACGGTGAGCACCACGGAGCGCTGGCCGGCGGTGCCCGCCAGCGGCAGGCCCTGCACGACGACCCAGGAGCCCGACCGGGCCCGGACGCGGGCGGTCGTCAGCGAGTCCCGCGCCCGGGCGGACGCGGCCACGGCCAGCACCCCGGCCGGGAGCGATCCCCGGTCCCAGCCGCCGAGGTCGTCGACGAGCTCCTCGGCCGCGGCGCTCATCCCGGTCACCCGGTCGGTGTCGTCGACCACCAGGACGACGGGGATCCGCGAACCCTGCGCGCCGGCGTCCGCGTCGGTGAACAGGGCGTTCCGCGTCGCCGCGGCGACGACCTCGTGCACGGCCCCGACGACGGCGCCCTCGGCGGCGGTGAAGAACGGCTCGCCCTGGCGCCGGTAGAGACCGAGGGCCGCCCAGGTCGTCCCGCCCGAGCGGCAGACGAGCCGGATCTCGTCGACGAAGCCGAACTGCGGGGTCATGTACGCGCTGAGCCGCCGGCACCGTTCCGGGTGGCCGTCGGTGTCGACCGAGAGGACCCCGACCGGGACGTCCCGGTCAGCGATGTCGACGAGCTGGTTGAGGTCGGGCTCGCCGTACTCGGCGGCCGTGAACTCCTCGTCGCCCAGCGGCAGCGGCGCCGACTTGTACGCCCGCGTGATCAGCCCGCTCGTCGGGTCCGTCGTCGCGAGGCAGGCGAAGGCGAAGGGCACGTCGCGCGCCACCGTGACGAACACCGCGCGGGCGACCGACGCCACGTCGGGGGAGCCGGCGGTCGCGTCGGCGATCCGCTCGGCCAGCGGCCGGGTCGTCGTCCTCACGCGGCCATCCTGGTCGACGCCGCTCGCGGACGCGACGCCCTCGGCCCAAGTCCCGCGAAGTCCCCACGAAGTCCCCAGAAAGCTGGGATTCCCGGCAGGTCGTCGCGCGACCACGCTTCCGGACATGACCAGTCACCTGCCCGACCGCGACGCGGTCGACCTGCCCACCGACGACGCCTCGACCGGCCACACCCACACGGCGCGCTGCTACTGGGACCTGCACCGCGCCACGTGGTCCTGCGGCCCTGCCACCGGCCTCGACCTGGCACCGCCGGCGGCGCCGGCGGCTGAGCCGGAGCGGCCGCTGGTGGACGTGCGCGACATGGTCGTCGTGCACACCGCCCTGCTGCGTGAGCTCCGCCTCGCGCCGGCCGCCGTGCTCCGGGTCGGGACGGGTGACCGGCGGGGCGCCGAGCGGGTCGCCGCCCACGTGCTGTTCCTCACCGACCTGCTCCACCACCACCACCAGGGCGAGGACCGGCTGCTGTGGCCGCCCCTGCGCGAGCGCGCCTCGGCCGACGCCGTCGCGCTGATCGACGAGGTCGAGGAGCAGCATGCCGGCCTCGACCTCGAGCTGGGCTGCGTCGAGCGGTTCCGGGTGGCGTGGGCCGCCGAGCCCACACCGGGAGCGCGTGACCAGCTCGCCCACCACCTCGGGCACCTGCACGCACTCCTGGCCGAGCACCTCGACCTCGAGGAGCGCGCCCTCCTGCCGCTCGCCGCCGCCCTGCTCACGCAGGCCGAGTGGGGCGCGGTCGGCGAGGCCGGGGCCGCCGGCGTCGCGAAGCGGCACCTCCCGCTGGTCTTCGGCATGTTCGCCTACGAGGGCGACCCCGCGGTCGTCGCGGCGATGCTCGGTGCGGCGCCCCGCCTCGCCCGCGTCGTCATCCCGCCGGTGGCGAGGAGCGCGTACGCCCGCCGCGCCCGCCGGGTGCACGGCACGTCCCGTCCCTGACCAGGAGCCTCAGGAGGCCGCGGCGAGGCGGTGCGCAGCCACGGCGCCTGCTCCACCGGCCGCGCGCCGGGCGGCGTCCTCGTACACGGCGTGGAGCCGTTCGGTGCTGCGGCCGTCGTCGAGGGGGTTGAACGTCTGCCGGAAGCGCCGGTAGCGCCGCCGCCGGGTGGTGCGGCCCGCGCGGACGTCGGTGAGCACGTCGAGGAGCTCGTCGGGCTCGTGGACGAGGGGTCCGGGGGCGACGGGCTCGAGGTCGAAGTAGAAGCCGCGCAGCGTGTCGCGGTAGGCGTCGAGGTCGTAGGCGTAGAAGGCGATCGGCTTGCCGGTGGCGGCGAAGTCGAACATCGTCGAGGAGTAGTCGGTGACCATGACGTCGGCGGCGAGGTAGAGCTCGGCGACGTCGGGGTAGCGCGACACGTCGACGACGCCGGGGAGCTCCTGCGCCGCGCCCAGGTGGGTGACCTTGTAGTGCAGCCGGGGTAGCAGGCGGAAGCCGGGACCGAGGGCGGCGGCCAGCTCGTCCAGCGGCAGGGCGTAGCGCAGGCCGCCGGCCGGGGGCTCGAAGTAGTCGCGGTCGCGCCAGGTCGGGGTGTAGAGGACGGCCGTGACGCCCTCGGGGAGGCCGAGCTCTGCGCGGACGCGGGCGCGGACGGCCGGGGCCTGCGGCGAGACCAGCAGGTCGTTGCGGGGGTAGCCGGTCTCGAGCACGGGCCCCGTGTAGCCGAAGGCGGCGCGGAGCCGAGGGGTGCTGACCGGGTTGGGGGACAGGAGCAGGTCCCAGCGGGCGACGTCGCGGTCGAGCTCGGCCAGGCGGCCCTCGGGGGCCCAGAGGACGTCGTGGTGGATGCGCTTGAGCGGGGTCCCGTGCCAGGTCTGGAGGTAGGTGGTGCGCGGCGACTTGCGCCACTCCATCTCCAGGTGGGTGTTGGCCACGACGAGGTCGGCGGACTCCAGCGCGTCGACGGCGGCGTCGCTGTCGATCGGCACCGTCAGGGCGTCGGCGGGGAAGCCGTGCTGGTGGTCGGGGTCGGCCAGCCAGACGTGCTCGCCGGGGTAGGTGTGGCGGTAGGTCTCGTAGAGCACCCGGGGGCTGTCGCTGTAGCGACCGTCGAACGCGTTGTAGACGACTCTCATGGCGTGCCTCCCTGAGGGGCTCGGAGCGGTGGGGACGCTGCGTCCGGCTCACGACGAGACGGGGAGACGAGCGCGTGCGCACGGGCGAACGGTGACGAGCCGGCGTGCGCGACGAGGGCTGCGCGAGCGGTCCGACCCTGCTCCGCGCGACCGTCGTGGGCTCGTCCTGCAGCGGCTCGACCCGGCTGCTTCGGGTCGGCACTCACCTTCTTCCCCGCAGGGCGCGCGTCAAACGGACGGAGGACGCTCCCTGACCTGGCAACGGCCGAGGACGCTGCCTGAGCCTGTCGAAGGGCCTCGAAGAGGTCGGCGTTCTTCGGAAGGCGACGCCAACCCGTTCCGGGCCCTTCGACAAGCTCAGGGAGCGTCGCTGAGGTCGGTGAGTGTCCTGCCCCTGAAACCGCCCTGGGAATTTCTCATCCTCCTCACACGAATGGCCTCGCGCTCCGCTAGCGTCAGCGCTTCGACGGCAGGGTGCCGGGCCGCCGACGGCGGCCGACGAGCAGGAGTGGGGGACGGATGACATCAGCAGGGCGAGCCCGGCAGCGCGTCGGCGCGGTGCTCGGGGTGGCGGCGCTCGGTGCGCTCGCGCTGGGGCAGACGGCAGGGCCGGCCTCGGCGGCCCCCGCGGCGGCCCCCGGGGAGTGCCCGGCCACGCTCTCGTCGGCCCAGGCCACCACGGGGCTGGTCGGGCAGGGGCTGACCGTCGTCAAGGGCAGGACGCCGGAGCCCTTCCGGGTCGAGGTGCTGGGCGTGCAGCCGGACGGCATCGCCGCCGGGCGCGACCTCGTGCTGATCAAGGTGTCGGACGTGCCCGGCGGCCACGTGGTCGACCAGGGCTCGGGAATCTGGGCCGGCATGTCCGGCTCGCCCGTGTACGTCGGGGGCAAGCTGCTCGGCGCGGTCTCCTACGGCTTCACCTCCTCCCCGTCGCCGATCGGGGGCCTGACCCCGGCCGCCGACATGGCCGCGCTGCTCGACCTCGGAGGCGCCAAGGCCAAGGCCGTCGCCCCGGCCGCCACGCGTGCGGTCACGCTGTCGGCGTCGACCCGGCGCGCGGTCTCGGCCCGGGCGGGGGCCGCGGTGCCGTCCAGCTCGCTCGAACGCCTCCCGAGCCCGTTCACGGTCAGCGGGCTGTCCGGCGCGCGCCTCAAGCGCCTCCAGAAGGACATGACCAAGGCCGACCTGCCCATGCGGGTGCTCGCCGGCGGTCGCGCCGCGGCGCCGTCGGGGGCGCCGACCGAGCGACCGGTGCCGGGCGGCAACTTCGCCTCGGTCCAGTCCTACGGCGACGTCACCAGCGCCTCGTTCGGCACCACCACCTACGTGTGCGGCGACCAGGCCCTCGCGTACGGGCACCCCGACAGCTTCGCCGGGCCGGCACGCTACGGCGCCAACGACGCGGACGCCGTCGCGATCGTGCAGGACGACGTCTTCGGCTCCTTCAAGCTGGCCAACGTGGGTGGCTCGTTCGGGGTGGTCGACTCCGACCGGCTCAGCGGCGTCCGCGCGAACCTGACCCAGACCCCCACGACGACGCCGATCACCACCACGGTCCGCAACGCCGACACCGGTCGCTCTCGCACGGGGACCACCGGTGTGGTCGACCGGGACCTGCTGCCCGCCCTCACCCCGTACGCGCTGCTGGCCAACTTCGACCCGACCTTCGACGAGGTCGGCGACGGCCGGGTGACCGAGGGATGGACCGTCACCGGCACGCGGGCCGGCGGCAAGCCGTTCACGGTGCACCGCAACAACAAGTGGGCCGACCAGGACGACGCCTCCATCTCCCCGGCCCTGGGGCTCGCCGACGCCGTCTACGCGCTCGCGCAGACCGAGGAGGAGCACGTCAGCATCACCTCGGTGACCTACGACGCCACGGTCTCCACGACGTTCCGCCAGCTGCGCCTGTCGAAGCTCGAGGTGTCCACCGACGGCGGCAAGACCTGGGCCAGCAAGGGCTCGGTCCGGGTGAAGGCCGGCAAGAAGCTCACCGTCCGCACGACGGTCAAGCCCTACCGGAGCTCGAAGAAGATCAAGACGGTCACCACGGTCAAGGTCCCGAAGTCGGCCAAGGGCCTGCCGGCCACCCTGTCCGTGTACGGCGGGGCGTCCCTGGACGGCCAGGGGCTCGAGGACAGCTCCTGCCTCTTCGACGACAGCTGCGACTCCGACGAGGACAGCAGCCTGAGCGCCACGATCAAGAGCATCGAGTCCGCTCCGCGCAACGACGACCTGCTGGTCGCGCTGCAGGCCGGTTCCGACGACGAGGGTGGCAGCGACGGCAGCGACGGCAGCGACGGCAAGGGCGACACGCTCACGCTCGCCAGCCGCGACGTGCGCCAGACCGAGGTCGTCACCGGTGCACGCGGGCTGGACGTCGAGATCCGCTGACCCTGCGTCGACCCGACGGGCGCGGCTCCTCCGACCGGGGGAGCCGCGCCTGGCACGTGCCGCCGGCCCTACCGGCGAGGACCGGGCGCACAAGGGCCCTTGCGCTGGGCGGTCATTAGTTCGATGATGCATCGAACCAACTCGCCGCCGGCCCGACGGGCGCTGGCGCCCACCCCCGGGAGTCCTGGTGCACCAGCGTCTACGTCCTCTGCTCCTCGGCCTGGTGGTGGTCGCCATGGCCCTGACCGGGGTGACGGCGAGCGTGACCGCGTCGGCCGCCCCGGTCGCCAACAAGGCCAAGGGCTTCGACTCGTCCTCGGCGGTGACCAAGGCCGACGTGACCTGCCTCAAGAACGCGGGCTACGCGTTCGGGATGCTCTACACGAACAAGACCTCGACGGACTGGAAGACGACCTACGCCGCGCTCAAGAGCAGCGGCATGCAGGCGGTGCTGCAGCAGGGCTTCGGCACCGGCGCGATGTTCGACGACGCCTCTGCAGCGGTGAGCACGGCGCAGCAGAACATCAAGGACGCCGACGCGGTCGGCTACCCCGACGGGGCCGACTTCTTCCTCGACGTCGAGACCGGGACCTACAAGGGCGTGACGCGGACGGAGATGGTCTCCTGGATCAACGCCTGGGCCGCGAGGATCGCCGCCGCCGGGTACACGCCGGGTGTCTACTCCGGGCTGCCCTCGCCGCTGGCGTCCGCCGACCTCTCCAGCGGCACTCTGCCCGACGTCAAGGTCTACTGGCGGTCGGTGTCCGCCGACGCTCCCGACCCGGCCCAGGGCTACGTCGTCACGCAGGGCGCGGCGGTGACCGCCTGCGGGGTGTCGATCGACCCGGACACCGCCTACGTCGACACCAAGCAGAACCAGCTCGTCGGCAGCGGCGGCGGAGCGGGCGGCGGCACGACGACCACGAAGAGCTCTCCGGCCCTGGCCCTCACCAGCGCGGGTTCGCAGGCGGTCGCCTTCCGGGCGGCCGGCACCGGGCGGCTCTGGACGTGGTCGGGAGCGACCGGGTCGGCGGGCGGGGGCACCGCGACCTACGACGGCATGGCCGCAGGGACCTCGCCGTCCGTGGCGGTCCTCCCCGACGGCCGCTACGCGGTGGCCTTCCACGCGGCCAGCGGCAAGCTGTGGACCTGGGTGGGGCAGCCGGGCACGGCCGGTGACGGCACGGCGACCCTCGACGGGATGGCCGACGGCACGAGCCCGTCGCTGGCGGTGCTGCCCGACGGGAACCTCGTCGTGGCGTTCAACGCGGACGTGAGCGGCAAGCTCTGGGTCTGGAAGGGCAAGCCCGGCACGGCCGGGGACGGCACCGCGACCGGCGTCGGGATGGCGGCCGGCACGAGCCCGTCGCTGGCCGTGCTGCCCGACGGAGAGGTCTCGGTGGCGTTCAACGCCGACGACAGCGGCAAGCTCTGGACCTGGACCGGCACCCCGGGCACGACCGGGCACGGGACGGCCACCCTCGACGGCATGGCCAAGGGCACCAGCCCGTCGCTCGGCGTGCTGCCCGACGGCACCCTCGCCGTGGCGTTCAACGCGAACGACTCGGGCAAGCTGTGGACCTGGAGGGGGCGGCCCGGCACGGCCGGCGACGGCACGGCCACGCTCGACGGGATGGCGGCGGGGACGAGCCCGTCCCTCGCCGTGCTTCCCGGCGGCAAGGTCGCCGTGGCGTTCAACGCGAACGACTCGGGCAAGCTCTGGACCTGGAACGGCTCCGCCAGCACGACGGGCAACGGCACGGCCACGCTCGACGGGATGGCGGCGGGGACGAGCCCCTCGCTCAAGGTGCTCCCGAGCGGCAGCCTCGCCGTCGCGTTCAAGGCGAACGACTCGGGCAAGCTCTGGACCTGGACCGGCGCGCTGAACGACCCGGGCCACGGCACCGCGACGAACGACGGCCTCGCCTGACGCGCTCCGGCTGCGCGGGGTCCGCGGCTCCGGAGGGTCGGAAGATCCTCCGGAGCCCGGCGGGGGTGGCGCTCGTGCCTAGGCTGCCTCGCCCGACCCCTGACCGAAGGACCCGATGACCAGGCACGCCAGCCTCGTGGGCACGCTCACCGCCGCCGTCCTCCTGCTCGCCGCCTGCGGTGGGCCGGCGAGCCCGGCGCCCTCGTCGGCGCCGACCGGGCCGGTGGGCACGGACTCGCCGTCGACCGCGTCGGCGTCGCCCGGCCCGAGCGCCGGCGTCAGCGTGCCCGCCGACGCCGCGAATATCGGCGACAGCATCCAGTACGACGACGACGTCGAGGTGACGATCACCCAGTTCACCAACGCCGGCGACCGCACCACGCTCACCGTCGAGGTCGACGACAAGGCGGGCGAGCCGGTCGACGGGCCCGTCGACGTCCAGGCCTCGTACGGCGCGCAGCACCTGGCCGCCGCGCCGGTCCCCGGCGGGAAGCCGGTCGCGGTCCCGGTCGCGCCGCGCACGAGGGCGAGCGGGACCTACACCTTCACCATTCCGGCGAAGAGCCGCGGCACGGTGGCGGTCGACGTCGCGCTCGGCACCGACCGCGACCACGCGCAGTTCCAGGGCTCGGTGAGATAGCCGTGGAGCCTCGACATCCGCCCTCGGCCCGGTGGCTGGACGGCGCGCTGGCCGTCACGCTCACCGTCGGGCTCCTCTTCAACCTCGCCCGCGCGGTGGCCGGCGACGGCGGCTGGCCGTCGCAGCAGCCGTGGCGCGGCGTCCGGCTCGTGGTGGGGGTGCTGTTCCTCCTGGCCCTGGTGGCGCGCCTGACGCTCTGGGCGGGCGCGAGGCTCCGGGCGCGGCGGGCCCGGCGACCATGACCGGCAGCAGTCCCTGCGGTGGCGGGGTCGGGTCGGCGCCCCGTGGCAGGATGACGGCATGAGGCTGGGCTCCACGCGGAAAGACCTGCGTGCCGACATCGACGCAACCGGTTACTTCCCGGAGCTGGTGGAGGAGGGGATCACCCTCGCCGTGGCCGAGGAGGAGCTCCTCGACTTCGTCGTGCACCACGAGCCGACCTTCGACCACGACGAGATCCACCGCCACGTCACGGTGCTCGCGCTGACGCCGACGCGCCTGGTCGTCGGCCACACCGACGACCAGCCCGCCGAGCCGCCGGCGACCGGGACGTACGCGGCGTCGTCCACCGAGTCGGTGCCGCTGTCGAAGATCAACTCTGTCGTGCTCACCCGCGTCGTCACCCGTCCCGAGCGCTACCGCGCGGGCTCCGGCGAGGTCGGCGAGACCTGGCTGACGGTCGGCTGGGACGGCGTGCGCCGCGTCGACCTCGAGCCCGCCGGCTGCGACGACCCGCAGTGCGAGGCCGACCACGGCTACACCGGGACGTTCGCCGGCGACGACCTCACCGTCCGCATGAGCGCGGCCGCCGACGGTTCCGACCGCGTGGCCCGGCTCGTCCGCTTCTCCACCACGCTGCAGCGCGCGGCGGCGGTGTGAGGGCGCCGGGAACGGTTCCCGCAGAGCCCGGAGCCGCTCCCGAGGGCACCGACCAGGCCGCCCGACCCGCCACCGGGGCCGCCCGGCCGAGCCCGCTCGTGCCCGCGTACGGGCGCTCGACGCTCGCCGACCTGCTGCCCTCGGTCGGGCACCACCTGGGCGTGGACGGCTACGAGGCCGACGTGCTCGGGCTGCCCGCCGCGAACCGCTACGTGGTGCTCCTCGTCGACGGCCTCGGCCGGCAGCTGCTCGAGGCCGCGGCCGACCGTGCGCCCTGGCTGGCCGGGCACCTGGGGACCACCCACCTGACGTCCGGCGTGCCGGCGACGACCGCCACCAGCCTCACCAGCCTGGGGACGGGCCTGCCGCCCGGGCGCCACGGCGTCGTCGGCATCACGTCGCGGGTCCCCACGACCGGCGAGGTGCTCAACGCGCTGACCTGGGAGTCCGACCTCGTGCCGGAGGCGTACCAGCCGCACCCGACCGTGTTCGAGCGCGCCGCCGCCGCCGGGGTCAGGGTCACCTCGGTCGGCCTGCAGCGCTTCGCCCGGACCGGCCTGACCCAGGCCGCCCTGCGCGGCCCCGACTTCGTGCCCTTCCCGCAGGAGAAGGACACCCAGCTGCGCATCGACCTGCTGGCCGACGCGGCGAGCCGGGGGCAGCGCACCCTGGTCTACGCCTACGAGCGCGAGCTCGACCACACCGGGCACGCGAAGGGCTGCGGCTCGGCGGCCTGGGGCGAGCAGCTGGCCCGGGTCGACGCGATGATCGCGCGGCTGCGCGACGCGCTGCCCAGCGACGTCGTCCTGCTGGTGACCGGCGACCACGGCATGGTCGACGTCCCGACCGACCAGCGCCTGGTCATCGAGGACGAGCCCGAGCTCGCCGCCGGCGTGTCCGTCGTGACGGGGGAGGCCCGCTTCCGGCACCTGTACGTCGACCGCGACGACCCCGCCGCGGTGGCGCGCCGGTGGCGGTCGCGCCTCGGCGCGGGCGCCTGGGTGCGGACCCGGGACGAGGCGGTCGACGAGGGCTGGTTCGGCCCGGTGTCGGACGAGGTGCTGCCGCGCTACGGCGACGTCGTCGCGGCCCCGAGCGGGGACTGGGCGTTCATGACCCGTACCTTCCCGCAGGAGATGGAGCTGGTCGGGATGCACGCGTCGCTGACGGCGGCCGAGATGGTCGTCCCGCTGGTGGTCGCGACCGGACGCTGAGCACGGAGCGGCACGGGCCGCCGCCGACGGGAGGATGAGGACGTGAGCGAGGCAGCCGGGACGGTCAGCGGGTTCGCGGTGCCGGTCGTCGACATCAGCCCCTGGGTGGGCGACGGCGACCGCGCGGCACGGGTCCGGGTCGCGCGCGAGATCGACGCGGCGTGCAGCAGCGTCGGCTTCGTGCAGGTCCTCGGCCACGGCGTGCCGCGGTCGGCGGTCGACGGGCTCGCCGCCGCCATGGACGACTTCTTCGCCCTCCCGCCGGCCGACAAGCTCGCCTACAAGGTGCCGGCCAACCGCGGCTACTCCGCCCCGAAGAGCGAGTCGCTCAGCCTGAGCCTCGGCGTCGAGCCGGCCACGCGCATGAACGACTTCTTCGAGGCCTTCAACGTCGGCGTCGAGGCGCGCTCCTTCGCCGGGCTCGACCTGGACGAGGCGGACTACGGGCTGAACGTCTGGCCCGACGTCCCCGGGTTCCGTGAGCGCGTGGAGACGTACTTCGCCGAGGCCGGCAGGGTGGCCCGTACGCTGCTCGACGTCTTCGAGGCCGCGCTCGACCTCGAGCCGGGCTTCTTCGCGCGGCTCACCGACCACTCGATCGACGTGCTGCGCATGAACAACTACGCCCTCCCGCCCGGCGAGGTCACCCTCGACGGCGAGCTGACGGGCATGGGGGAGCACACCGACTTCGGGCTGGTGACCGTGCTCTGGGCCGACCAGGTCGCCGGGCTCCAGGTCCTCGACCCCGACGGGGGCTGGCACGACGTCAGCCCGGCCGACGACGCGCTGCTGGTCAACCTCGGCGACCTCACCGCCCGCCTGACGAACGACCGCTGGACGTCCACGCTGCACCGGGTGAAGCCGCCGGTGGTCGACGGGCGGATCCTGCGGCGCCGGTCGGCCGCCTACTTCCACGACGGCAACGTCGACGCCGTCGTCGCGACCCTGCCCAGCCACCTCGACGCCAGCGCGTGGGGCGGCGAGGCGGGGGAGGCGTACGGGCCGGTGACCGTGCGCGACCACATCGCCGCCAAGCTCGCCGGGTCGCGCCAGGGCCGGATCAACTCCTCGGCGGTGCGGGAGGCGGCCCGGGTGCTCGCCTCCCAGGGCTGACGGGGCGCGGGGCCACCACCCACGATGGCGTCGTTCCGCTACTTCACCGGTCCCATGGACTGCGGCAAGTCCACCCTGGCCCTGCAGATCGACCACACGCACACCGCCGGCGGGCGGCGCGGGCGGCTGTTCACCAGCCGCGACCGGGCGGGCGAGGCGATCATCTCCTCGCGCCTGGGGCTGCGGCGCCCGGCCGTCGAGGTGCACCCGGCCTTCAGCTTCTGGGGCTACGTCGTCGACCAGCTGAGCGCGGGCGCCCGCATCGACTACGTGGTCTGCGACGAGACGCAGTTCTACACCCCCGCCCAGGTCGACGACCTCGCCCGGCTGGTCGACGAGCTCGACGTCGACGTCTTCGCCGTGGGCATCCTCACCGACTTCCAGACGCACCTCTTCCCCGGCTCGCGGCGGCTCGTCGAGCTGTGCGACTCGATGGAGGTGCTGCAGGTCGAGGCGCTGTGCTGGTGCGGGCGCCGCGCCACCCACAACGCGCGCACCGTCGACGGGCTGATGGTCGTCGAGGGCGACCAGGTCGTGGTCGGGGACATCGAGCAGCTGCACGACCTCGAGCCCGGGGGCGAGGAGCCGGCACCGGTGGCGCAGGCCGCGGTGGTCGCGTACGAGGTCCTGTGCCGGCGCCACCACCGGGCCCGGCTGACCCGGTCGGCGGCGCAGGCGGGGCTGGCGGAGACGTTGCCGTTCGGCACGACCGAGGGGTGGGAGGGACAGCAATGAGCACGGACGAGGCGTGGGACCGGGTGCTGGTGGAGCCGGAGGAGCTGGCCGCGCGGCTGGAGCGCGGGGGGCGGGTCGTGCTGCTCGACGTGCGCGGCAGCATGACGGGGCCGCCCGGCCGCCCGGAGCACGAGGCCGGGCACCTGCCCGGAGCCGTGTTCGTCGACCTGGAGACCGAGCTGTCCGGGCCGCACGGTCCGGGCGGCGGGCGGCACCGGCTGCCCGACCCGGACGCGTTCCAGGCGGTGATGCGGGCCGCCGGCGTGGACGGCGACGTGCCCGTGGTCGCGTACGACGGGGCCACCTCGCTCTACGCCGCCCGGCTGTGGTGGCTGCTGACCGACGCCGGGCACCCCGACGTCCGGGTGCTCGACGGCGGGTACGCCGGCTGGGTCGCCGCGGGCCTGCCGGTCGAGACGGGCCCGGTCGTGGTGGCCGCGCCGGGCAGGTTCGTCGCCCGTCCGGGGCAGCGCGAGCGGGTCTGGGCCGAGGACATCCTCGCCGGCCTGGACGCGCCGGTGGTCGACGTGCGCGCCGCGAACCGGTACCGCGGGGAGACCGAGCCCTTCGACCCGGTCGCCGGCCACATCCCCGGCGCGCTGAACCGCCCGGCGGCCGATCTGCTCGACGAACGCTCGCGCTTCCGCCCCGCCGCCGAGATCGCCGCGGCGTTCGCGGGGGTGGACGCCCCGGTCCTCTACTGCGGTTCCGGGGTGACCGCGGCGCAGGCGCTGCTGGCGCTCGAGTCGGCCGGCCTGGAGGGCGGCCGGATCTACCCCGGCTCGTGGAGCGACTGGCTCAGCGACCCGACGCGCGCGGTGGCGACGGGCGCGGAGGGCGACGAGACGGTCCAGCGCCGCGGGTGACCCGCGGCGCCCCCGCCCGGCTCGGCGTCAGCCGGGCTTGGGGCCGCCGAACATGATCTCGTCCCAGCTCGGCACCGACGCGCGCTTGCGCCGGCCCGGCTTGCGCGAGGCGCCCGGGCTGGGGATGAGCGGCTCGTCGACGTCGGGCACCGGCGGCGCGTCCGCGGCGTCGTGGTGCGTGGTCTCGCCGGGGTCCGTGACGGCATCGGCGTCGGCGTCGACGTCGAGCAGGTCGTCCTGCTGCGGGACGGCGGGAGCGGCGGGCGCGGACGTGCGCCGCAGGTCCCGGGCCACGACCTGCGTCGGCTCGGTGCGCTCGTCGCGCTCCTCGGGCTGATCGGCCTCCGCGGACGATCCGCCGGCGTCCTGGCTCCCGTCCTCCTGCTCGGAGGCGTCCGGGCCGGGTTCGGCGGGCACCTGCACCGTGGCCGGCGGCTCGAACTCGTGCTCGTCCACCACGGGCACCGCCGCCGCGTCGGACAGGCCCGAGCCGATGCGCGTGCCCTCCTCGGCGTAGCCGTCGCCGCCGAGCATGTCGTAGAGCGTGTCCAGGGCCGAGCGGGGTCCCGGGTCGCCGTCCTCGCCGGAGCGGTCGCCCTCGGCGTCGACCTCCACCTCCACGCTGACGCTGGTCAGGTGGCGCACGACGGCGACGGTGGGCTCGGCCCCCTCGTCGCGCCGGTGTGCGGCGACCTCGTCCTGCGGCCCGTCCCGGGTCTCGTCCGGGACGTCGTCCTGGGTCGAGGCTCGGGTCGCGTCCTGGGCGACCGCGGCGAGGTCGGACTCCGGGTCGTGGGCGACGAGCTCGTCGAGCTCCTCGGCGCTGAGCTCGACCGGCGGCACCACGGAGAGGACCGCGACCAGGTCCTCGCTGACCTCCAGCTGCTCGGTGACCTCGTGGTCGGCCCGGTCGCTCGTCCGGCCGTCCCGGCCGGCGTCCTCGTCGTCACCGGGACCGCTGGTCGCGCGCACGAGGGCGAGCTCGTCGTCGCGGTCGATCACGGCCGCGACCGGGGAGGGGCGCTCGCCGGCGAGCCAGCGGGCGTCGTCGTCCTCGGCCATGGAGAAGCGACCCTGCGGGTCGTAGCGGAACTCGGCGTGCCGCTCCTGCTCGAGCAGCTCGTAGTCGGCGCTGACCTGCCACTGGCCGTCCTCGCGCTTCCACGCGTCCCAGACCACGTCGTCCACGTCGACGCCCTGCCCGAGCAGGCGCTCGCCGACGACCGTCCGCAGCGGGCGGTGCCCCGAGCTCTCGCCGCGCCGGCGGATCGAGGCGCCGAGGGCGGTCAGGGCCACGTGCTCGCGCTCGGCGAGCACCGGCGCGGCGAAGCGCTCGACGCGGTCGGCGTCCATGCCGGAGCCGGCGACGAGGTCGTCCAGCGACTCCCCGCCGCGGATGCGGGCCTGGATGTCGCGCGGGCTGAGGGTGGTGTCCATCGGGGGCGTCTCCCGTCTGCGGGGCGGGCGTCGTACGGGGTCGGGTGCGGCGGGTGGCGGAGGTCCGTCCCCACCGGCGGGCGCTGCGTCGTCGGTGCGGGCGTCGCCGGGAGGCTGCCCGAGCACCGAGCGGACGGCGGGGTCGCCGGGGTCGACGGGAACCCTCAGCTCCTCGCCGTCCTCGGTCACCAGCACCATCGACGTGCCGTCGGCCGTCGGTCCCACCAGTCGCGCGGTCCGCATCGCGTTGCGCCCGCTCCCTCCGGTCGTCGTCCCCGCCTCAACCTACCGTCAAGACGGCGCCGGGACGGTCAGGCGACGCCCGCCGGGCGGAGGCCGGGCGCGCCCGGCTCGGTGAGCTCGAGCAGCGCCCGCAGGAACAGGGCCGGCCGGTCGCGGTGCAGGCCGTGGCCGCCCTTGATGGCGACGACCCAAGACGGCTCCAGCGCGGCCAGCACCCGCGTACGCCCGGGCTCGACCGTCGCGGTCTCCGGCCCGTCGGCCACGACCAGGCTGACCGGCACGGGGCAGTCCACGACGAGGGCGGGCAGGTCCCAGTGCTCGTGCCGCAGCCAGCGGGCGACGGCCACGTCGAAGCGGCGACGGTTCGCGACGACGCCCTCCACGTCGCGCCCCGACCAGCGCGGGTTGGCGGCGGCGAGCGCACGGGCGACGGCGTCCGCGTCCTCCAGGGCCGCGGCGCTGTCGTGGACGAGGCCGTCGGCCACCTGGCCGACGTCGAGGGCGCCGTCGAGCGCCGGCGGGTCGACGACCACGACGTGCCCGGCCAGGCCGGGGTGGGCGGCGGCCAGCGCGAGGGCCACGACGGCTCCGAGCGAGTGGCCGACGACCACGTCGAAGCGCTGGTCCGCGACCTGGGCCCAGACGTCCTCGGCCAGGTCGGCGACGGTCCGCAGGCCGCTCGCGGGCACCGGCCGGTCGCCGTGCCCCGCGAGGTCGAGCGCCGTCGTCTCCCAGCCGAGGTCGCCGACGTCCTCGCGCACCCGCCACCAGGTGTCGGACGACGAACCGACGCCGTGCAGCAGGAGGGCGGTCAGAGGCGTGCTCACGGGGCAGGATGCTACGAGCGGAGCCCGGAGCAGTTGCGTCGCGGTCGTAGGTTGCCAGCCATGACCGTGACGTCCTCCCAGCCGTCCTCCGCCGGCCACCCGGCGCCCGCCACGCTCGGCCAGCTGCGCGCGTCCGGCCACGAGAGCCGCGGCGTCGCCGAGGAGCTCCGGGCGAACCTCCTGTCCCGCCTGCGGGCCGGGGAGGACGCGTTCCCCGGCATCGTCGGGCTCGAGGACACCGTGATCCCCGAGCTGGAGTCCGCCCTGCTCGCCGGTCACGACCTGGTGCTGCTCGGCGAGCGCGGCCAGGGCAAGACCCGCATCATGCGCACCCTCGTGACGCTGCTCGACGAGTGGAGCCCCGAGGTCGCCGGCTGCGAGATCCACGACGACCCGTACGCGCCCGTCTGCGTCCGCTGCCGCACGCTGCTCGCCGAGCTCGGCGACGACCTGCCGGTGGCCTGGCGCCACCGCGACGACCGCTACACCGAGAAGCTCGCGACGCCCGACACCTCCGTCGGCGACCTGATCGGCGACGTCGACCCGGTCAAGGTCGCGCAGGGCCGCACGCTCGGCGACCCCGAGACGGTGCACTACGGACTGGTGCCGCGCACCAACCGCGGCCTCTTCGGGCTCAACGAGCTGCCCGACCTGGCCGAGCGCATCCAGGTGGCGCTGTTCAACGTGCTCGAGGAGCGCGACATCCAGGTGCGCGGCTACTCGCTGCGGCTGCCGCTCGACGTCTTCCTCATCGCGACGGCCAACCCGGAGGACTACACCAACCGCGGGCGCATCATCACGCCGCTGAAGGACCGCTTCGGCGCCGAGATCCGCACCCACTACCTCTCCGAGGTCTCCGACGAGGTCGCGCTGCTGCGCCAGGAGGCCGAGGTCGTCGCCGAGGTCGGCGACCACCTCCTCGAGGTGCTGGCCCGCTTCGTCCACCTGCTGCGCGAGTCGTCCTCGGTCGACCAGCGCTCCGGCGTCTCGGCCCGCTTCGCCATCGCGGCGGCTGAGGGCGTCGCGGCCTCCGCGCTGCGGCGGGCGGCACGGACGGGGGAGACCGGCGACGCGGGCGCGGTCGCCCGCGTCTGCGACCTCGCGCCCGTGCTGCCCACGCTGCTCGGCAAGGTCGAGTTCGAGATGGGCGAGGAGGGGCGCGAGCGCGCGGTCCTCGACCACCTGCTGCGCCTGGCGATCGCCGCGACGTTCCGCGAGCGGCTCTCCGGGCTCGACCTGACCGGGTTCACGTCGGTGTTCGCCGAGGGCGCGGTCGTCGAGACCGGCGAGCTCGTCCCCGCCTCCGACGTGCTGTCCCAGCTGGGCACGGTCCCGGGGCTGGCCAAGGTCCTGGACCGCCTCGGCTACGGCGACTCCGCCTCGCGGGGCCAGGTCGCCGCGGCCGTCGAGTTCGTCCTCGAGGGGCTCCACCTGACGCGTCGCATCGAGAAGGCGACCGTCGACGGCCGTACCGTGTACGGCGCCGCCTGAGCCTGCGACCGGGCGGCACCCGCCCGCACCCGGAACGAGTCCGACCCTGACCTCCACCAGCACCGCCGCCGCGCCCTCGACCGGCCTGCCGAATCGCCCGCCGACCGGCCCGGCCGGCGCCGGCACGGCCCGCGCGCCGCTGGACGTGCTGCGCGAGGTGTTCGGCTACGACGCGTTCCGCGGCCAGCAGGCGGAGATCATCGAGACGGTGGTCGCCGGCGGCGACGCCCTGGTGCTGATGCCGACCGGCGGCGGCAAGTCGCTCTGCTACCAGGTCCCGGCCCTGGTCCGCCCGGGGACGGGCGTGGTCGTCTCGCCGCTCATCGCCCTGATGCAGGACCAGGTCGACGCGCTCGCCGCCCTCGGTGTGCGGGCCGCGTTCCTCAACTCCTCGCAGAGCCTGGACCAGCGCCGCGAGGTCGAGGCCGCCTACCTGGCCGGTGCGCTGGACCTGCTCTACCTCGCCCCCGAGCGGCTCAACGTCGCCGACACCGTGCGGCTCCTCAAGGGCGGGGAGATCTCGCTGTTCGCGATCGACGAAGCCCACTGCGTGTCCTCGTGGGGCCACGACTTCCGGCCCGACTACCTCGCCCTGGCGATGCTGCACGACCAGTGGCCGGACGTGCCGCGGATCGCCCTCACCGCGACCGCCACCGCCGCCACGGCCGCCGAGATCGTCACCCGGCTCCGTCTGGACGACGCGGCGCAGTTCGTCGCGAGCTTCGACCGGCCGAACATCGAGTACCGGATCGTGGCCAAGGACAACCCGCGCACGCAGCTGCTCACGCTGCTGCGCACCGAGCACGCCGGCGACGCCGGCATCGTCTACTGCCTCTCCCGCAAGTCGGTCGAGCAGACCGCCGCCTTCCTCGAGCAGCAGGGGATCACGGCGCTGCCGTACCACGCCGGCCTCGACGCGGGCGTCCGCGCGCGCAACCAGAGCCGCTTCCTGCGCGAGCCGGGGCTGGTCATGGTCGCGACGATCGCGTTCGGGATGGGCATCGACAAGCCCGACGTCCGCTTCGTCGCGCACCTCGACCTGCCGAAGTCGGTCGAGGGCTACTACCAGGAGACCGGGCGCGCCGGCCGCGACGGGGCCCCGGCCACGGCCTGGCTGGCGTACGGCCTCGCTGACGTGGTCTCCCAGCGCAAGTTCATCGACTCCTCCGAGGGCGACGCGGCCCACCGCCGACGCCTCTCGGCGCACCTCGACGCGATGCTGGCGCTCTGCGAGACCGTCGAGTGCCGCCGCGTGCAGCTGCTCGCCTACTTCGGCCAGGCCGCCGAGCCGTGCGGGAACTGCGACACCTGCACCAGCCCGCCGCAGACCTGGGACGGGACCGTCCCCGCGCAGAAGCTGCTGTCCGCCGTGTGGCGGCTCGCCGACCGCCGGCAGCGCTACGGCGCCGGCCACGTCGTCGACATCCTGCTGGGGCAGGCCACCGAGCGGGTCACCCAGCTCGGCCACACCGACCTCACGGTCTTCGGGATCGGCACCGAGCTCGACGCCGGCGAGTGGCGCAGCGTCGTGCGCCAGCTCCTGGCGCAGCAGCTGCTCGGGGTGGCCGACGGCTACGGCACCCTGATGCTGACGCCGGGCTCGACGGCCGTGCTGCGCGGCGAGCGCACCGTCGCCCTGCGCCGGGAGGCGCCGAAGACCGCCCGGTCGTCGGGGCGGCGCAAGTCCTCGGTCGCCGCCGCGGCCGTCGCCCTCGACGGACCTGCCGAGGCCGTGTTCGAGCGGCTGCGGGCCTGGCGCTCCGCGTCCGCCAAGGAGGCCGGAGTGCCGCCGTACGTGGTGTTCCACGACTCGGTGCTCCGCCAGATCGCCTCGGATGCCCCGACGTCCCTCGAGGCGCTCGGCGCCGTCTCCGGCGTCGGCGCGAACAAGCTCGAGCGCTGGGGCGCCGCGATCCTCGACGTCGTCGCCGACCAGCCCCCGACCTCCGCCGAGCGGTAGGTTGCCGCGCTGCGACGGCCAGATCTGGCGCGGCAACCTACCGCTCGGCGGTGAGAGCCGGGAGCGCTAGGGGGCGGGACTACGGTGAACCGCGTGAGCGCTGAGCGGTACGAGCCAGGCGATCCGCACGGACGGTTCCGGTACGGGCCGTGGCGGGGCGGGCCGGACCCGCTCGCCGCGCCGTACGACGTGCGGGCGGCGATCGACAAGATCGGTTCCGACGTGCTCTCGGCCGGCAACGTGCGCGACTCGCTGCGCGAGCTGCTGCGCGAGGGCCTCGACGGGCGCGGCGGGCTCGACCGGCTGGCGGAGAAGATCCGCAAGATGCGCAACGCCGCGCGCCGGCGCGGCGACCTGGGCGGGACCCTCGACCAGGTCCGCTCCGCCCTCGACCAGGCGCTCGCCGCCGAGCGCGAGGCGCTGGCCGGCGAGGAGGGCGACGACGCGCGGTTCGCCGAGATGGAGCTCGACACGCTGCCCGACGACGTCGCCGGGGCGGTGCGGGGGCTGGACGCGTACGACTGGCACTCGCCCGAGGCGCGCCAGACGTACGAGCAGATCAAGCAGATGCTGCAGCGCGAGGTGCTCGACGCGCAGTTCGCGGGCATGAAGCAGGCTCTGGAGAGCCCCGACCCCGAGGCCATGCAGCGGGTCAAGGACATGCTCGCCGACCTCAACCAGCTGCTGGCCAAGCACGCCCGCAGCGAGGACACGTCGGACGCGTTCCGCGAGTTCATGGACAAGCATGGAGAGTTCTTCCCCGAGCAGCCGGAGACGGTCGAGGAGCTGATCGACGCGCTCGCGCGCCGGCAGGCGGCGGCCCAGCGGATGATGAACTCCCTCAGCCCGGAGCAGCGCGAGCAGCTCGGCCAGCTCATGGCGCAGGCCATGGCCGACGCCGACCTCGCCAGCGAGATGGCGCAGCTGGGCGACAACCTCCGCGCGCTGCGCCCGGGTCTCGACCGTGGTTCCGACGCGGGCATGCGGGGCGGCGGCGAGGGTCTCGGCTACTCCGAGGCGGTGCAGGCCGTCGCCGAGCTGGCCGACCTCGAGGCGCTGGAGGCGCAGCTGTCGCAGTCCGGCTGGGGCTCGACCCTCGACGACGTGGACGTGGACCTGCTCGAGCAGCGCCTCGGCAACGAAGCGGCGCGCGACTTCCAGGCCCTGCGCGACCTGGAGCGCGAGCTCGAGGCCCAGGGCTACCTGACCCGCGGCGACGACGGCATGCGCCTGACGCCCCGCGCCGTACGCCGGCTGGGCCAGTCCGCGCTCAAGCGGGTCTTCGACCAGCTGGCGGCCAGCGGCAACGGCGACCACGCCGACCACCGCACCGGGGCCGCCGACGAGCCCACCGGCCTGACCCGGCCGTGGGTGTTCGGCGACGAGCTGCCGATCGACGCGAGCCGGACGGTCGCCAACTCGCTGCGCCGCCGGGCGCTGCGCTCTTCGACAGGTTCAGGGAGCGGCGGAGGCGGGATGCTCCTCGACGTCGAGGACTTCGAGGTCACCGAGACCGAGCGGCGCACGACCGCGGTGGTCGCGCTGTGCGTGGACCTGTCCTTCTCGATGGTGCAGGACGGGCGCTGGGGCCCGATGAAGCAGACCGCGCTCGCGCTCAACCACCTCATCGAGACCCGGTTCCGCCAGGACGCGCTGCAGGTGATCGGCTTCAACCGCCTCGCCCGCCGGCTCACGCCGGTGCAGCTGGCCGAGGCCGAGCCGGAGTGGATCCAGGGCACGAACCTGCAGCACGCGCTCCTGCTCGCCACCCGTCACCTGCGCCGCCACCCCGACGCCGAGCCGGTCGTGCTGGTGGTGACCGACGGCGAGCCGACCGCACACCTCACCGGTGACGGCGGGGCGGCGTTCCGCTGGCCGAGCACCCCGGAGACGATCCGGGCCACGGTCGCCCAGGTCGACGAGCTCGCCCGCTACGGCGCCACGCTCAACACGTTCATGCTCGGCGACGACCCCGGCCTGGCCCGGTTCGTCGACGCCATCGCGCGCCGTGCCGGGGGACGCGTCTTCACCCCCGACATCGGCCGGCTGGGGGAGTACGTCGTGAGCGACTACCTGCAGGCGCGCCGCGGGCGCCGCTGACGCCTGTCGAGGGCCACGAACGCTCCCTGATCGGGACGAAGCCAGGTGGGCGTTCATCCAGGAGGACGCCGACCCGTTCCGGGCCCTTCGACGAGCTCAGGGAGCGTCTCCGTTCGCAGCGTCCGTTCCCCGCGGTCGGTCGAAGCCTGGAACGCTCCCTGAGCTTGTCGAAGGGCCTCGAAGAGGTCAGCGTTCCGCGCGACCACGAGA
>NZ_FOFA01000011.1:6171-122757 GCF_900110855.1 Microlunatus flavus | reverse complement strand
CGCTGAAGCGATAACCGCACCCACCACTGCCGACGCTATCGCCAGCACCGAACCAACGCGAGGCCCAGCGCCGACGCATTGACATAGGGGCCCACTCCGGCTTCGCGGTGCGCCTGAGGTGAGCGTCCGCCAGCTCGGAGCGACCTTCAGGGTGCGTGACGTTGTCGCTGCACAAGCTGTGGGCGGGTTCGGGGTACGAGTACTTGACCCGGCAGGTGGCGCGGCAGGACGTGACGCACGCTGGCCGAGCCTCGCTGGCGTCGTACTACACCGAGCGGGGCGAGACGCCTGGGCTCTGGGTTGGTTCTGGGCTTGCCGGCGTGGACGGCTTGAAGGCTGGCGACGTCGTCACCTCCGAGCAGATGCAGTCACTGTTCGGGCAGGGTCGACACCCCCTGGCCGAGGCCAGAGTGGAGGCGGCTCGCCTCGCGGGACGCAGCTCACCCGAGGCGGAGCGAGAGCGGCGGCTAGGTGCGCCGTTCCGGCCTCGACGGAGGACGGACACGGCGTTCGAGGCCGAGGTCGCGCGGCGCGTAGCAGCGCGTGCAGCTTCGACAGCCGAGACGGCGGCTACGCAGGTCCTGCGGGCCGAGGTCGTCTCCGAAGTCGCCGGCGAGTGGTTCGAGCGCCGCCACGGGCGGGTGCCAGCGGACCCACGTGAGCTGTCGGCGGCAGTAGCGCGGTGGGCGGGCGGTCCGGCGCAGCCGGTCGCCGGCTTCGACCTGACGTTCTCGCCGGTCAAGTCGGTGTCGTCGCTGTGGGCGGTCGCTCCCCCAGCGATCGCGGCGGGGATCGAGCAGTGCCACCGCGCGGCGGTCGAAGACGCGTTGCGGTTCGTCGAGGAGCGGGCGTTGTTCTCACGGGAAGGAGCGCGGGGGGTACGTCAGGTCGAGGTGACCGGTTTGGTGGCCACGGCCTTCACCCATCGCAACTCTCGGGCGGGAGATCCGGACCTGCACACCCACGTCGCGGTGGCGAATAAGGCGCAGAGCCGCCAGGGCAAGTGGCTGGCGATCGACGGGCGCGTTCTCTACGCGGCGACGGTGGCCGCGTCGGAGACCTACAACACCGCCCTGGAACGTCATCTGGGGGAACGTCTCGGACTGCGGTTCGCGGCCCGTCCGGAGTCGGACTCGGCCGCAGCCGCGGCGCGTGCCGTGCGCGAGGTGGTCGGGGTCGACGCGCGGCTCCTGGAGGGGTGGTCCTCAAGGCGGCGCGACATCGACGCACGGCGTGCAGAGCTGGCGCAGGACTTCCAGGCACGGACCGGTCGCCCGCCGACCCGGCGGGAAGCGTGGGCGCTGGCGCAGCAGGCGACGCTCGAGACCCGTCAGGCCAAGCACGAGCCGCGGACGCTGGGCGAGCAGCGTGCCGCGTGGGCCGCGCAGGCCGCCGGCCTGCTCGGCAGTCGACGCGCCGTCGAGCGGATGGTCAGCCGTGCGTTGGCACCTCAGCCCGAGGTCGCTCGGCCGGCAGATGCCGACGCCGTCGCCGATCTCGCCGGTCAGGTCGTCGCCGCCATGGAGGCCGAGCGGGCGACGTGGGGTACTTGGCATCTCCAAGCGGAGGCGCAACGACGTCTTCGTGCCTTCGACGTTCCCCCCGGCATGGTCGAGCACGTGGCCGACCTCGTGGTCGGGGAGGCAGTCAATCGGTGCGTTCCCCTGTCCGGCCCGACCGGGGTCGAGGTTCCGGACGAGCTGCGCCGATCGAACGGCTCGTCGGCGTACGAGCTGACCGGCACCCAGCGCTGGACGTCGACCCGGGTGCTCGCTGCGGAGGAGCGGCTCCTCACTGCAGCAACCCGTCGCGGCGGCCGCTGTGTGGACCCGGCCACGGTCGAGGTCGTCCTGCAGGAGTCTGCGCTCGAGGGGCGGCCGTTGAACGCGGGCCAGGCCGGGCTCGTCCGCGATCTGGCCGGTTCCGGCGCCCGGCTCCAGCTGGCACTGGCTCCGGCGGGAACCGGCAAGACCACGGCACTGCGCGTCTTGGCGCGTGCCTGGACGGGCGGCGGGGGGAACGTCATCGGGCTGGCCCCATCCGCGGCGGCGGCCAGCGTGTTGGGACAGGAACTCGACGGTCCGACCGACACCCTCGCCAAGCTCGTCTGGTCCCTCGACCACCCCGGGTCGCCCCAGCCCAGCTGGGTCGCCGGTCTCGGCTCGGGCTCGTTGGTGGTGGTCGACGAGGCGGGGCTGGCAGACAGCCCGAGCCTGGCCCGAGCGGTCGAGCACGTGCTGAAGGTCGGCGCCTCGGTCCGGCTGGTCGGGGACGACCAGCAGCTCGGCGCGGTCGGCGCCGGCGGCCTGCTCCGCGACCTCGCCGCCCGGCACGGCGCGGTCCGGCTGGACGATGTCGTCCGCTTCACCGACCCGGCCGAGGCCGCCGCCTCGCTCGCGCTGCGCGACGGGCGAGCGGAGGCCCTCGGCTTCTACCTCGACGAGCACCGCGTGCATGTCGGCGTCCCGACGACCGCCGCCGACCAGTTGTTCGCCGCGTGGACCGCCGACCGTGCGACAGGGCTCGACAGCCTGATGCTGGCCCCGACCCGCGATCTCGTCGCCGACCTCAACGCTCGCGCTCGAACGGCGCGCCTCGACGCTGTTCCTACGTCCTCGCTCGCGTGGGAGGTGACCTTGGCTGACCGGAACCCGGCGAGCGCCGGCGACACCGTCATCACCAGGACAAACGACAGGCGCCTGACCACGGGCCGAGAATCGGGTCGGCGGTGGGTCCGCAACGGTGACCGGTGGTTGGTCGTCCAGGCGCACCCGGACGGGGTCCTGACCGTCCGCTCGCTCAAGGACGAGCAGACGATCACTCTGCCTGCCGACTACGTGGCCGCGTCGGTCGAGCTCGGCTACGCCAGCACCATCCACGCCGCGCAGGGCTCGACCTGCGACACGGTCCACGGTCTCCTCAACGGGCGCGAGACGCGTGCGCAGCTATACACGCTCCTGACGCGCGGCCGAATAGCGAGCCACGTCTACCTCCAGCTCGACTCGGACGCCCCGACGCACGAACTGGCAAGCTCCGACGCCGCACCGCTACAAACCGCGACCCAGGTGCTCGAGCGAGTCCTCGCCCGCGACAGCGACGACCGGTCCGCGACCGGGGCCCGAGATGATCTCCACGACCCCGCGCTCCGGCTCCCGGTCGAGATCGACCGGTACCTCGACAGCCTCCGCCTCGCCGCCGAACGCACCACCTCACCCCAGGTCGACGTCCACCTGATAGCGACCGCGGAGCGGCTCGTCCCGGGACTGACCGACGAACCCGCCTGGCCCACCCTCCGCTCCGAGCTCCTCCTCGGCGCCGCGACCGGCACCGACCCCGCCCACCGCCTCACGCTTGCCATTGCCGTCCAACCGCTGGACGACCCCGACCGCCCCGCGCAGGACCGCGCAGCGCTCCTGCACCACCACCTCGTCAATCGTCAGGCACCACCTGTCGGCGGCCCCCTCCCCTGGCTTCCCCCCATCGCCGACCGCCTCCTGACGCATCCCAGCTGGGGTCCTTACCTCACCGCCCGGGCCGCCCTCATCAGCGACCTCGCGCATCAGGTCGGCGCCCGGACCGTCGACGACGGCCGTACCGACAGGACTCGCCCGGGCTGGACGACCGTCCTGCCCGCCGGCCTCCAGCGACGCACGATCGGCGACATCGCCATCTGGCGGGCCAGCCATCGCGTACCGGACAGCGACCACAGCCCACTGGGACCACCACCGACCAGCCCCACGTCGCAGCGCTGGTTCCAGCACCTCGGCGCCGCCACCTCGACCACGGGACCGGAACAGACCGACGGCTTGCTCCCACCAGCGATCGGCCGTGAGTCGGATCCCTTCCGCAGCCAGTTCAACCGGTACCTCAACCGGCTTACCGCGTCGGGCGTCGACGTCCAGCCCGCGCTGCACGCGGCAGCCGCAGCTCGAGCGCTTCCCGACGACCACCCCTCCGCCGCGCTCTGGTGGCGCCTACACCGCCACCTCCCCGGCTCGACCCTCACGGCGTCGAAGGCATCACTGGGCGAAGGACGGGCTTCCGGTGAGCTGACCCCTCAAGCAGACCAGCCCACGCCCACCCAACCGATGACCCGGGAGGGCCGGGTCGACGTCGCGCTCCTGGTCGCCGGGCTGCTCCGCCTAGGCCAACCTCGACCGCTTCTCGCGCCACCTAGGGACGACCTGCCCGCACCACGGCGCTCGGAGCTGCTCAGGGTCAACGAGCTCACCCTGCGCTACTACCAGGACCAGTACCCGGGCTCCTGGTCCGCCCGCTACCTCGCCGAACGCTGCGGCACCGATCTCCACCAGGACCCCCGCTTCACACCCGGCCACGCTCCCTCCGGCTGGACCTCTCTCGTCGACCACCTCCGCAGGCACGACGTCGGCGACCAGGACATGCTCGACGCCGGCGTCGCCCGCCGCGCCGGCAACGGTCACCTCATCGACCTGTTCCGCGACCGTCTCGTCCTTCCTATCCGCAACACCGACCACGAGGTCGTTGCGTTCGTCGCGCGGCGCCACGACGGCCCAGACCACGCCGAAGGAGGGCCGAAGTACCTCAACACGCCAACGACGGCTCTCTACGACAAGAGCGAGAGCCTCTACGGCGTGCATCTCCTCTCCCCCTTGTCAGAGCCAGGAATTGACGAGGGTGCGCACTCCGGCAACGGCCGCGCCCAGCAGGAAGTCGTCCTCGTCGAAGGACCGATCGACGCCATCGCGGTCAACCTCGCCGCCCGTGACCACACCACCGGTGTCGCCGTCCTCGGTACCGCGGTGACCGACCACCAAGCCAGGCTGCTGGCCCGCCACACAACCAACGCCGTCCTCGGACTCGACCCCGACCCTGCCGGGTTCGTCGCGGCCGAGCGCGCCTTCTGGACCCTGACCGCCGCCAACCTCGACCCGAATGTGGCAACCCTGCCGCACGGGACGGACCCGGCCCAACTCTTCCACGACTCAGGCGCCGACGCCCTCGCAGCAGTGGTCGACCGGTCGCAGAGTCTCGGCGAACAGCTCGCCCGCCGCGCTGTCCGGACGACCTCGGGCCCCGAGCTGATCGACGCGCTCGTGCGAATCTCCGCAGCACGGCCGCCGCACACCTGGGCAGCGTCGCTAGGCGACTTCTCGGCCGGGTGCGGACTCAACCAGGCGCAGCTGCGCGAACAACTCCTCCAACACGTTCGCGGCACCGCCAGCGCGCCCACTGATCGACGTCACGTATCGAGTACCAGACGATCAAGCGTCGGTGACTCCATCACGTCGAGGCCTCGCGCGAACTCAGCGCTCGATCGATCTACAACAGCGGCTGACGCCGAGGTCAGCCCTCCTCAGCGCATGTTGATGCGACAAGGACCGCATCGATGACCGCTCAATGCCAAGACGCCCGGCTGACGAGAATCAAACGCGGTCCGGGTTTCAGGAGCTAGCACCGCACGTGAGGGTCGGCCAGTGTTGTCCACTCCCGCTCACGCCCCACGGTCGGCTCGCGCGAGCTATAGACCAGCATCCGAGGCACTCCTCCGGTCTCTGAGGCGAAGTGGCATTGAGCATTGCGTATCGCGCCTTGAGGCGTGTAGCACATTCGCCGAACGTCAGTAAGTGCTCCTGATCGGTGCGAACATGCCCCGGTGCCGATGACAGACCTGTCTCTCTTGAAGCTCCTCCTGAGTTGCAGGCATGGGCTCGATCGGCCGATCCCAGACGAGAAGTCTTTAGGCGCAGGGTGACGGTCAACCTCAGCTGGTGGAACGACGCCCTAGCTCGTCGGTGGCCGTCGATACCTCCGCTCAACGCTGGAGCAGCCCCAGCAGGCGCGACGGCAGGCCATGCCACTCTCATAAGCCTGCGCCAGCTGGTCGAACAACCCACTGGGCCGCGGCTGCAGGCAGCCTCAGTGTCGTGAGCCGGCTCCTGGTGGGCGTAAGCCTCGCCGTGCTCCTACTCCTTACTGCATGTACGCCGGCGTCCTCGCGAGACCAAACCCCAGCGGCAGCACCCGACAGGCGTGCGGCAGCGCGGACTGCACTTGACGGCCTTCGCGTGGTGGCGAGGCCCGTGGCGGATCCGAGCTATCGCCGAGCCGCGTTCGGACCGGCCTGGGCCGACGTCGACCACGACGGCTGCAGCCAGAGGAAGGACGCGTTGGCCGCGTCAGTGGACCGGACCCGACCCCTGACTGAACGCCGCAACAAACGGTGCGCCCACGACGTCATCGCAGGCACTTGGACCGATCCGTACACAGGTGCCCTCTTGACCTTCACCGACCTTACTGACACTCGACAGGCACAGCAGATCCCGATCGACCATGTCGTTGCGCTCGCGGTTGCCTACCGCTACGGAGCGAGCAGGTGGACGGCAGAGCTCCGCCTCGCCTTCGCCAACGATCTGTCCAACCTTCAGCCGACAGCCCGTGCGACGAACTTGTCGAAGAGCGACCGCGACCCAGCTGCGTGGAAGCCGGTCCGGGCCTTCCAGTGTCCTTACGCGACCCGCTATATCTCGGTAAAGGCGAAGTACGCGCTACCAGTCGACGTGTCGGAGAAGCGCGCCCTGAGCGAGATGCTGGACCGCTGCTAACGCAAGGCCTCCAACGCGGGCGACGACGCGGCCTCTCTCCGGAGTTGAATTGCTCGAGCCAGCTCGAGTGGGAGCTCCTGGTGGTACCTCCCTTTGGATGATGCTCGTCAGAACCTCCGCGCGGAGATGCAGTTCCTGCAACACTGCGCTTGCCTGGTGCACGGGTGGGGTGCAACTAGGCAGAGGGGAGCTCCCATGCTCGGCATCGGCATCTCAGCGACGAGATCGTGGGCCGCCGCGCTGCTGTTCAGCGCGCTCGTCGCCGCCTTCATGATCCTGCCGGCTCCAGCTGCTGAAGCTCACCGTGACGGATGCCACCGGTGGCACTCCTGCCCCTCCGACACCGGGTCCTACGTTTGCGGCGACCTCGGTTACTACAGCGAGTGCCCCGGCGGTAAGCCAAGCAAGGACGATTCCACGTCGGCGACACCAGAAACTGACTACGAGCCGCCGGACTACGAAGCGCCGAATACGCCTCACCTCGCTCGAAGCCTCACCGGAGCAGGCGGACGCGTCACGGTCAAGGTGCGGGCGGAGAAACGGTCCACCATCCGCGTGCGGACCGAGACGGGCAAGCAGGTCGCAAAGATCACTGCGTCCGGCAAACAGCAGAAGATCCGTTTCAAGGCCAAGACCGGCCACCGCACCTACACGGTGACCGCCACTGACAAGGCCGGCAACGAAAGCCTGGAGGCGACGACCACGGTCAATGTCGACGCCACCGCCCCCCGCCTCAGCCGCGTGATCGCAACCGCTGGGACCGACGTCACCGGCGCATCGTCGCTGTCGTTCACCAGCGACCCAGGCGCGACGTGGACTCTCACCGGCGCCGGACGCAAGTCGGTGCGCGGCACCGTCACCGAGCCGACCACCACGCTCGCCCTGTGGCTACCCAACGGTACCTACAAGCCATCACTTACTGTGCGCGACAAGATCGGCAACACCCGGGGCACGACCATGACAATGAGGGTGCGTGTTCCCCGGCCGTTGCTTCGAGCGACTCGGACCAGCGCGTCCACCGAACGTCGACTTGCCTACGCCCTTACCGGCACGCCGCGCAGCACCGGCAAGCTCATCTTGAAGCACCTCGACGCGGTCCCGTTCAGCATCGATGATCACGGCAGCGCGAGCATCGCGCTCGACGCCGTCGACGGCACCTACGGCCCTGGGCGTGCGGTCCTCACCGACTTCGCCGGCCGCACGACGACCGCAGCTCTTCCCGAGGTCGTGGTCGACACCACCGCCCCCACCCTCGACCTGACCGTCGACCCAGCCCAGGCCAAGACCGGCACCCTCTCTCTGCAGGTTGCCGCGGAGTTGGGTAGCACGGTCCGTCTCACCGCACCCTTGAAGGACATCGGGGGTGACGACGAACGACTGGCCGAGATGTTCACCGCCACCGCAGTGCCGACCCGTCTCATCCGACGCCCTGCCGCGGGCTCCTACACCGTCGTTGCGACCGCGGCAGACGCCGTTGGCAACACGACAACACGACAGGTCGACGTCGACATTGTCATCCCCGCCACCCCGACCGAGACGGCGCTTGGAATAGCCATCCTGCTGTGGTTTGCCGCTATACCCGTTGCGGCCGCGATCCTGATCTGGCACTTCCGCGGACGGATCGGGGCGTGGCGGGCACGCCAGGCGGAGGCAGCACGTAGGCGAAAAGCTCAACGCGCAGCGAGGGCCGCCGAGGCGGCCTACCGACGCCAACTCGCAGCCCACACACACGCACTCGGAATCCACCGTGCCGCACTTGCTGATTGGGAACGGCACCGTCGTCGCTTGAACGACTTGATCAGCAAAGCCAGCACTTTCCAACCGACGAACGACACGGAAGGACTGCTGCAGCTGAAGCGATCCGAGACCTGCTATGGCACCTTCTCGGCCGTCATGGTCGAGCAGCGAACCCGTCAAGGAGGGACCACCCTCGAGGACGCGGCCGCCGGCCAAGCCGTCATCACTAGCCACCGCGTCGTCTTCGTCGCGGACAAGAAACGAGAGTGGACCTTCACCAAGCTCGACCGCGTGGTCCAGGACGGCCCACTCACGCTGCTGTCCGTAAGTAATCGCAAGCAGCCCTCTGGACTTCGGCCAACCCCGGGAAGCCTCGACGACTTCCGGCTGCGGCTCGACCTCGCACTCGCCGACCGCTTGGGCGACCGACAAGACATCATTAGTCGCCGCCTCCGAGCACTCCACCTGCACGACCAGCAGAAACCGGTAGCGCCCACGCCCCCGATCCCCCCGACAGCGCCGCCCGCAACCACCGGTACGCCCACGACTACCTTGCGGTAAGGCATGCGACGTATCGAGGCCAAAGTCGCGGGACCGGATGCACCTGGGTTAGGCCGAGCGTCCCAACGACCGGAAGTCGAGACCCCGCGCTCGCGGCTCCCGTCGCGTCAGGGTGCTCCAGCGCCCATACTTCGACGCCGAACGACGGGGAGCAATCACCGCGCTTGATCGCGTCGACCAGCGCAAGTCCAGGCCAACACGCAGGTCGCTGGGCCGCGCCCGACCTCAGTAGGGCTGGTGGTCGGCGGCGCACCACTGGCCGATGCTGGCTCTCGTGCGGTCGAGGAACGCGGGCAGAACGACGCGGTGCCAGTGTTCGAGCGCAGTGCTGCTGGTGGTGTCCTCGGCTCGCCGTCGTTGGTCGGCGAGGACGGCGATGTCGTGGACGAGGTGGGGGTGGCGCGACCAGCAGGGTGGGATGGCGCTGTCGGGGTTCCAGGTGTGCTGGGCGTTGAGCCAGTCGACGACGTCGCCGAACCATGCGCGGAGCTCGTGGAGCAGGCCGGGGCTGGTGCAGGTGGCGGGTATCCACGGCCTCGGCAAGTCGGGCGGGGCCGGCGCGCTCAGCGCCTCCACCGCGTCCCACTCGAGCTGAACAGCGGCGAGGAGATCGCCACCGACGGGGAAGCGCACGATCTCCGCGAACTGCCCGTCCTTGGCACTCATCGTCTTGTCCGTCGTCCTTCCCTAGGAGGAGCAGGTCCCGCTCACGAGTCGCTTCCCCCGTTGCGCCGAAGCCAGCCTTGGTCCCGCAGGAGTTGTTGCCCTCGAGCACCACGCGTGGCTCGCCGGAGTTGGGCGATGAGGGGTGGCGCTTGATCAGCGAGGACGAGGGCGTGGCCCGGTGGGAGGAGGCGGATCTCGTCGTCGGTGAGCGTGGCGAGATCCTCGCCGCTGATGTTCCGGCTCCGGGCTGTCCCGAGGCTTCCGGTCGTCCAGCTCACCCGCGGCGTACGGGTGCGTCCCGACAGCCGGGTGAGGTGCTGGGTGAGGGTGGCGTCGGTGGTGCCGCCGAAGACGACGAGGACGTTGGTGAGGCCGAGCAGCGTCTGGGCGCCGGTGGTGCCGAAGCGGGCGACGAGCTGGGTCCAGGTCTGCGCGGCCCAGACGAAGGAGATGCCGAGGGCGCGGTCGTTGGCCATGCGGGTCTGCAGGGTGGGCAGCGGGGCGATGGAAGGGAGCTCGTCGAGGCAGGCGAGCAGTGGCGGGCACAGCCTGCCGTACGGGCTGGTGTGGGCGAGGTGGAGGGCGGTGTCGAGGACGTCTTCGGCGATGGCGGTCATGAGCGGCGTGGCTGGAGCGTAGGGGTCGTCGCGGCCGAGCAGGTACACGGTCCCCCGCCGCTGCAACACGTCGGCGAGGTCGGTGGCCGGGGTCTGCGGGGTCGGCGTGCAGCGGGCGCGAAGCGCAGGCTGGAAGAACAGGCCGAGGGCTTGCTGGACGGTGGTGGCGGTGTTCGCGGCGGTGCGGTCGTCGCCGTGGAGGGCGGCGTGCAGCAGGCCGTGCCACTGGGGCGCGGCGCCGGGGTGGCGGCGCAGGATGTGGACGGGTTCGACGGCGGCAGTGGGGTCGGCGACCCAGCGCAGCAGCTGGTCGAGGGGGTGTCCGGCGAGTGCCGCAGCGTGGAGGAAGCCAGCGGTGACCTTCGCGGCTTCAGCGGCGTAGAAGCGGGACGCGTCGCTCCCTCCTCCCCCACCACCGGCGCCGTCGGCGCCGCTCAGGCCGCCGCAGAAGGCCTGGGCCCGGCGATGCGCGATCCAGGGGTCGGCGCAGCCAGCGATCGGGTCCCACACGAGCGGCGTGAGATGGGGCGCGAGGCCGAAGGGGTCGGCCACGACGCACGGACGGTCCGGGCCCGGCAGGTCGGCGCTCCCGCCGGAGTGCGGCAATCGGTGGTGACGGCGATGGTTCCAGGTGAGGTAGAGGTCGTCGGGTTTCGTCGTGCTCACCAGCGCTGCTCCGGGAGCGTCGAGCAGGGCCGGGACGAGGAGGTCGAGGGTCTTGCCGCTGCCCTGGGGTCCGAGGACGCCGGTGGTGCGGTCCCACGGCACCCAGAGCTGCTGCCTGGTGGACGGGGTGTGGGCGCGGCCGAGTCGCCATCCAACCTGGGTCGCATCGAAGCTGGTTTGAGCCGTCCGGGACGTCGCCGTTCGCCGTTGCCGGTCCGGGTGCCTCATCGGCGTCTCCTTCGGCCCGCGGACCATTGGCCTCGATGGTGCAGGTCGGGTCGGATGAAGTTCGCCGTGCTGCGAAGCCGGCGAATGCCGAGGACGGTGTCGACCTGGGCCGGAGTGGCGAAGCCCTGCGGCCGGTAGGGGCTCCAGCGCCGCCAGGCCCACCGCAGCGCGAGAACCGTGGGGACGAGGGTGACCAGCTGGACGAGCGCGATGATGAGCCAGAGCACGGTTGACGCGGCAGCGCGGGCAGGGTGTGGGTCGAGCCCGGCGCCGGCGTCGCCGGTGATGACCGCGAGGGTGGTTGTGGGCCAGGTCTCGGGGGGCGCGAGCTGCCAGTGTCCGGTGGTGAGGCCGTTGGCGAGGGCGCGTCCGGCCTGGACGCCGAGCAGGACGACAAGGGCGGGGACGCCGAGCAGAAGGGCGGCGGGTTCCCAGGTCCACGGGTAGGGGGTGCGGCGCCGTTCCTGCTGGCTCACGGTCGGGCCTCCGGGACTGCGTTCGCCGCCCGTCCGGTGGTGGCGGCGGGCGACCGGGTTCCTACCGGGCGCCAGATCTCGTAGCGGTGGTGGCGTGGTTGGTAGGTGAAGTGGCCGACACCCTGGCGCGTATTGTGCGCCTCGATGGTGGTGCGACGGGTGGGGTCCTGGACGAGGACGACGTGGCCGATGGTGCGGGGGCCGAGGTAGGAGTCCCAGAAGATCAGGTCGCCGGGTTGTTCGTGGCCGGGTGGGATGCGGGTGCCGTGGCCGTCGGCGAGCCAGTCGCGCTGGTCCTGCGCGATGCGCGGCAGCCGGACGCCGACCGTGGCCCAGGCGGCTTGGGTGAAGCTGGAGCAGTCCCAGGCGTGGGGGCCGGCCGCGCCCATGCGGTAGGCGTCGCCGGTGTGGCTGTCGGCCCACCGCAGCACCCGCGCGACGGCGTCCGCGGGTGTCGGGCCGGCTTCGTCGCCGGCGATGACCGCCGGGTCGGCGTCGTTCGGGGGACTCGACGAGGCGGTGGCTGCGAGCGCGAGGGCGGCGGCGAGGGGTAGGACGAGCAACGCCGCGCCGAGGGCAGTGAGCGCGACGAGGAGGCGGGTCATCCGGTGCTGCCGTTGCTGCTCGAGCGGCTGGGGTTTCGGCCGTCTCGGAGGCGGCTGTTGGTGTCGTAGAGCTGCTGCTCGAGCGGGTGCAGGACGGTCTGGACCCGGTGCAGTCGAGGGCCGAGGCACCAGACGGCTCGACCGGTGCCGTGCATGGCCCAGCCGGTGACGGCCTGCCGGGCGACCGGGCCGAGTCCGAGGATGTGGTCGAGGTCGTCGGCGGTGGCCGGGTCTTGTCCGTGGAGGATGCGGATGTCGGTGAGGTGGAGCAGGTCGCGGGCGATCTCGACGGCCTGGCTGCCGGTGTCGCCGGCGGTGAGCAGGTCGGACGGTTTGTGCGCGACCGCGATCTGGATGTCGCCGGTCGATCGCGACAGCCGCAGGTCGGCGTCGAACGCGGCGACGGCGTCGACGCCGAGGCGGAGCTGCTTCCACGCCTCGTCGCGCACCACTAGCCGGGGCCGACCCGGGCCTTCTCCTGAGCCTTTCGTGCCGGTGGACGGTCGGGTGGCGGCGGCCCAGGCGTTCAGGCAGAGCAGCGCGGTGCCGACGGCGTCGTCGCCGGCGGCGTTGAGGCGGGCGAGGGAGAGGCTTTGGATCGGCGCGTCCGGGTCGAGACGCACGGTGGTAGGGGCGTCGAACAGCCCGGCGAGGGTGCCGGTGACGAGCTGGCCGAGCGAGTCGCGCAGCAACCTGGTCTCGTCGAGGAAGTGCCGAGCGTCGGCGTAGCTGCAGGCGTCGATCAGCTCCTGCGTCGGCTGGGCGAGCCGCTGCCACAGCAGCGGAACCGTCACCGGTGCGAGTCGCGTGCCTGCGCGGTTCACGCCGGTCACGTCGCGCAGCGCGTGGGTGACGACGGTGGTGTCCGTCGGGGTGACCGGGGCGCGGCCGCCGCTGCGTCGGGCTGCGCCGACGAGCGCGGCCGTGAGCCGTACCCAGTGCCCGATGGTGGCGTCGAGCTCGGCTTGATCACCGGGGCGAGTGGCATGGGTGTCGTACGGGTTGAGGCGGGCGGGCAGGCCGGGGCCGAGGTCGACGGGTTCGACACCGAGCGCGCGGCACAGCGGGGCGTACTCGTCCTTGGGGTCGCCGAGGACGAGGGTGCGGTGGCCGAGGTCGGCCATCCGCAGGATCAGTGCCTTGATGGTGGCGGACTTGCCCCGGCCGGGCTTGCCGAAGACGAACACGTTCGGGTTCGCGACGGGCAGGTTGGGGTCGAGGACCCATCCAGCCGGGTCGGCGTGGAACAGCCCGCCCGACCCGAGGTCCCAGCCCATCAACGCCCCGGTCGCGGGCGGCGCCTGCCCGGCGATCAGCGGCCACAGCACCGGCGCCTGGTCTGAGGTCATCCGCCACCGCCACCGCGACACGGCCGGCCGGACCGGACGCGACCACATTGGGCGCTGCCGAGAACGACTGATGGGGAGGGCCATGGCCGCAAGGTGGGTGCCGCCAGCACTGCTGCGCGCGTGGCGCCTCATCGGGCGCCGCCCGCGCGCTCGAGGGTGTGGCCGAGGGGGATGCAGCCGGTGGCGAAGGCGGTGTCGTGGGCGAGGTCGAGGCGTTGTGCGGCGAACCCGGCCCGCCGGACCGACGCCTCGAGACTCCGGACGGCGTCGCCGATCCGCACCTGGTCGGTCCTGCTCGGGTCGGAAACACTGGTGAGGGGTGTGGCGGGAACGGTGGTGGTGGCGATGGCGTAGGGGCGCACGAGAGCAGCGCCGGCGACGAGCTTGGCGTCGACGCCGCGGGCGGTGGCCTGGTCGGCGCGTGTCTTAGCCCGCGGCCGGACCCCGGCGCGAGTGCGAAGGCCGTCGCCGAGGTCGGCGGCCCACTCCCGCGACGCGGTGACCCGATCGGCGACCGTCGCCGTGATCACCGGGTACGCGACGAGCAGGCAGCGGCGCTCCCCCACCGTGCCGCCGGACAGGACCGGTGCGAGCGCGCCGAGGGTGGCGCCGCGGGCAGGGAGCAGCACAGACACCGACGCCGACTCCCAAGCGTCGTGCGCGTAGGACAGGGGCGCGGTGTTCGTGTGCGCCGGCCCGGCTGCCGCCCATGGGACCCCGACCTCCGTCTGCTCCTCTCCGGTCCGCGGCCGCGCGTCGACCAGGACGGCGTGGCTGTCGGGGTGGTAGCCGGTACGGCAGGCCTGGGCCAGCCCGGACGCGTCCAACCAGTCGACGAGCTCGATGCCGCACCGAGCGCTGGCCTGCTGCCCGACTTCCGCCGCTGCGGCGGCGAGCAGGCTGAGCTGGTCGTCCTGCCGGTTCTTAGCCCCTCGGACAGACCTTCCACGCCGGGCCTGCTTGCGCAGCCTCGCGTCAGGCACGACGAGGACGAGGAACGCCTCCGAGTACCTAGCGGCCGGCGTCAGGTGACGGCGCAGACCATCATGAACCGTGCGCGCCAGTTCGGCAGCGTCAGCCGGGAATACGCCGGGTGTTGGTGCCGAGGGCTCTCGACCGTCGTGGAGCCAGCGTTCCCGCTCGGCTCCGTCGTCGGGGCACGCCCGGATCAGGAGCTGGAGCTCGCTGACGAGCTCGGTGCGGCACGCGGTGTCGAGCAGCGCGGCCAGCCCATCCCCGCGCACATCACGCTCCGCTCCCGTCAGCCAGCCGAGGTCACCGTGAGTGATCCGAGCAGCCAGGGCCCACGACCGTGCGGCCCGGTCCTGCACCACCCCGACCATGCCGCTCGACTCGCGGGCGGCGACCTGGTGAATGAGCAGCTGGTCGAGGGGTGGAGGCAGGTCGGGCGCCCCGGCGGGTCCGGCGAGGCCTGTGGCCAGGCCGCTGCGCCACGTCGTCGCGCCGGCGAGCCGGAGCGCGAGGAAGGTCGCCGAGGCGACAGTCCACCCGACCGCGCTGCGGCCGCGGACCGGGACGACGACCAGCGCCAGCAACCCGACCCAGCCGAGCAGCCCGGCGAACGCGCCCGCCCACCATCCTGTCCGCGCGGCCCAGCAGGTGGGAAGCGCACCCGCGGCCAGCAACCCCAGCTGCAACCCCGTCAGGCCGAAGAACCAGCCGACCCGGTCGCGCTGGTAGTCCCGGTACACCCGGCCGGTCACGAGTCGTACCCCCGAACCGCACGGGAGTCGAGTGAGCACCCCGGCCTCGCGGCAGAGCGGACCCGGCTCCTCATACCGGCACCATCGGAACGGCGCCCGCTTCCGCCACGGCCGCACCCGACCCTTCTGACTGGGGCCCGCCCGACGCCCCACCCGACGGCGCGCGACCCGTAGGGGCTCCGGCAGCGGAGTCCCCGGAACCGGACGCACCGCCCTGGGAAGCGCCGGTGTGCTCCCGTGCCGGGGACTGCGCAGGACTGGTAGGAGAGGCGGTCGAAGCCGGAGGCTTGCCGCCCGAGCCGGCGCCGGCTTGAGCGCCGGTCGAGGACGCGCTGCCCTGCAGCTGGCGCTCCGCGTCGTCGCGGCGGTCGGCCGACGCGTCGGAGCCCGACGAGCCGGTCGTCGACGCGTCGTCGGCCCCCGATCCGCTCGACGTCGTCGCCGCCTCCTCCGCGGCGGAGGGCCCGCCACCGGGTCCGGCGAGCATGAGGCCGGTCCGCAGCGCCGAGGCGAGGGCGTGGCGGAACGCGCCGCCGGACGGCGTCGCCGGGTCGACGAACGCCAACAGCCGGAACAGCGCCACCGGCGCGAAGCAGGACGTCAGAATCAGCAGCACTCCCGGTAGCGCCGAGCCCACGGCGCGCACCGCGCCGTCCGACAGACCGGCGGTCACCCCGCTTGTGGTTTGGACCCCGACCCCGAGGAGCAGCGCCATGAGCAGCGGGGTGAGCGCAGCGGCGTGGAACCAGCGCACGCTGCGCCAGAACCAGCCCCGACCCAGCTCACCCATCAACCCCGCCGCGGCGATCGGCGTCGTCGCCGCCAGCACCAGCAAGGCCACCGCCCGGCCGAGCATCACCAGCACGTGACCCAGCGCGGCCAGCCAGAGCACCATCCCGAGCAGCCCAAGGACCGTCGCGACCGTCACGTCCACCGCCTGCTCCGGCGACACACCGAGGGCTGGTCGCCACCCGGCGAACGACGACACGTGCAGCAGGCTGCGCAACACGGCGCGGGTCAAGCCCCCGCACACGGCGACCACCGCGCTCGCCCAGGCGACCCAACCGGCCCAGACCACGACGAACTTCGCGCAGCCCAGCAGGGCGGCACCCAGGCTGCGCGCGTCGCGTCGCAGCAACGTCACCAGCAGCTGCGCCAGCAGCATCAGCAGCCCCAGCGCCGCGGCGAGCCAGAACGTCAGCCCGTACGCCTCGCCCGCCGGCCCGCCGCTACGGAGGTCCGGGGTGAGAAGCGCATCTTCGAGGTGCAGGACCAGGCCCAGCAGCCAGAGCCCGGCGTTCCACAAGCCGAGCATCGCCACTTGCCACGCCTCGGCCGCCACCCCGCCCAGTAGTCCGGACCCCGGAACCCAGGGGACGCCCGGCGTCACCGGCCCTCCGCCGTCAGCGAGTCGATCAGCGCGAGAAGCTGCTCGACCAGGAGCATGCGGCGGCCGCCTGTGTTGTCGCGCATCAGATGCACCCGGAGCCGAGGATCGACTGCAGCATCCCCGGCAGCACCAGGTACGCGATGGCGCAGAGGAACACCACCACGATGCTGACCACGCCGAGCTTCGACGACTGCGGCATGGAGAACAGCCGGCCCGCGACGATCGCGCCGATGGAGACGACCAGAGCCACGACGAACATCACCTTGACGCCCCACTGCACGTAACCGGTGATCTGGTCCACGTAAGCCTGCGCACCTGCCGGTGCCACCGGGCACGTCTCGAGCAGCGTCCATCCCCAGCCGGTCACGACGCGTCCAACCGGTCATCGCGCGTTGCGTCCGGGGCTGCGGGGCCAGCCGTGCGCCACCCGTCCGTCGTGGACGCCGGGGAGGCTTCCATGACCGGCTGGTCGGACGCCTCTCGCGCCTCCGCCACCTCGGCGTCGGTGACGTCGAGCAGCGTCTGCCGTGCTCTACGCACAGCGTGCAGCTGGGCGACGCAGTCGTCGAGCCAGCCGAGAAGCGCCTCCTCCTGACGGATCAGCTCCAGCAGCGCCACGGTCTGCCGCAGAGCTCCGTCCACCCTCGCCGGCTGCTCCTCCCGCAGCGTCCAGCCCGCACCGGAGGCGGCCCGACGAGGCGAGCGCGGGCTGATCATGCGGCCTCGATCAGGCCAGCGCGGTGGGCGTCAGCCATCCTGACGACGATCCGGCGGATCCGTCGACGCACAGTCGCCGGCGACAGTCCCGCCTCCTCGGAGACCTGGCTCACCACGCGGTCCGCAAGCAGGCCGCCGCAGCCGCGACGGGCACCAGCGCCGGCCGTCCGGGCCTGCTCCAGCAACACGCCCAGCAGGTCCCGGTCCGCCAGGGACAGCGTTCCGGTGGCTGCTGCGTCGGCGATCAGCCCCTCAAGCTCGACGGACGCATCTGGGCCGGCTTGAAGCGGCGCCTCCGAGAGCTGCTCCCACCAGAGACTGTGCGGGTCGACGACACGGAGCCGACCGCCGTCACCTCGAGCGACAGGTCCCTCCGCCGACAGCTCGCTCGCCAGCACCCTGGCGCGGGTGTTGGCGAGCACGTTCGCCGCGACCTTCTTCAGTCGTTCCCAAGGGAACGCCCGGACCTCCAACCACAGCTGCGTCGCCACCAGCCGATCGACGTCCGGGGACAGGCCACGAAGGCGGTGGGCCAGTGCGCGCGCCCCAGGCAGCAGCGCCCACGCCACGACGTCGACCGCTTGCGGCTCGTCATTGCCCGACGGAGAGCCGACGTGTACCAGCGCGTGCAGCACGCGATCCGCCTCGGGAGGCGCCGCGGACCTCAGCCACGGAGCCAAGGTGTCCAACCCGGTTGGCCCGGCCAGCAAGGCCGTCGACGCGGACCACCTGGGCCAACAACTTGACGCTGCCACCATCGACGGGCTTCCCAGCCCACCCTCCAGACCCAACTCTCTCGCCACGCTCACCGCTGACCTCCCTGGTTCTTGCTCGACAGCAAGAACCTGAGGCGGTGACGTCACCCGACGGTCGACCTCGGCGGCCGCACAGCAACCAGGGACACCTGGGGGAACGAGGCAAAGCTCCTACTCAGACGGCGTTCCCCAGCGTTCCCCCACGGCAGCTCTTATGGTTGCCCGACCTGGCCGGCTACGACGCGACGAGAACCTGCGACCTTGCGGCGGCTCAACCAATGCTCCGTCGCACACCTCGCCGTCGAGGTGGTCCAGCAGAGGCGCCCCTTGCTTGACCACCGCCAACCGGGCCAGTGCACCGTCGTCGAGTGCCGGCACAGCCGCACGTCAAAGGCTCTCGAGGAACCATGACTAGTGCACGAAAGACGACCCCTCGTACGGAACACGCAGATCGAGCCGTGCTAGAACGCTCGGCGATTGCGGAGGCCATTCCAAGGCGGACCCTCAGGCAGGTCCTCTAGCTGCAGAGGTGAGATTTCGCAGTAGACCGACGGTCATGCTGGCCAGACCGACCAAGAAGATCCCGACGATCACCCATGTGAACGCCGACCCGCTAGTGACGCCCGCAACGACTAGGCAGCCAGCAGCAACCACTGCAAACCCGATGAGCAGGAGCCTCGTGCGCGTGGTCAGCGGCTCACTCGCGCCAACCGGAGTGAAGACCCGGAGTTGAACAAGGGCCCCGACCGCGACAGCCAGGGAACTTCCTGCCATCATCCACGCCCCCTCTCGACCGAGGAGGGCCAGTACCAGGCTCACCGCACCAAGCAGCAGCATCACGACTAAGACGGCCATCAGACCTCGATGACGAGCCACCGGAGACATATTCGTCAGTATCCGTCGCGAGGGGACTTCGCGCAGACCCGGTTGAGAAGTTTAGTCAGTAGCGCGTGAGTCAGCGCACGCACTGCGTTTGTCCTGCGAGCACCGATGCGTCGCCGCAAGCCGTCCGTCCTACGGGCGCCCGTAAGACGACCGTCTCGCGAAGCACCTGACCAGCCCTCGTGCGAAGCGCGACAGAGCTACAGCTTCTGCAAAGCGTCCAGCGACTTCCTCGAATGGTCGGCGGCCAACATCGCACCGATGGCGTAGTTCCGACCTACGAGCCGGTCCAGCTCCTGCAAGATGCGTCTGGCATCGCGCTTACCTGGCGCGTCGAACCAGCCGTTGTTGCCGGCAAAGTCGAGATCCTTCAAGAGGTCGGATACCGGCTCCGCCGGCGCCGCGATGGGCTGCCGGGTCACTATGTCGACGGCTCCTAGTGCGGCAGCCCATCCGTCTAGCCAGTGATCGTTGCCCCAAGCAACATAGACCAGTGGGCGGCGATGTCCGAACTTTTCGAGCCCGGCCACACCGATGCAGTATGCAAGCAGCGGTCCAGGTCCAACACGGGCGGCCGTCTTCACCGACGTCGTCTGACGGCCTCGAGCAAAGGACTTGATGAGGTCGCTGTAGTCGACGGCCTGTGGGGTCACCAGCCCAGCTCGAAGGCCCGTGCTTTGTTCGAGTCCCTCTGTCCAACGAATTGCGGCCAAGGTGCGCTCGTCTAACGGTGCATCGGGTCGTACAAAGGCGACCTGCGATTGGGCAACCATGGGCACATCACGGTAGCCGACCGTCGGGCGGAACCCGCACAAGCCGACCGTTCTGCGCAGAGGTCGTTCCACGGGTTTCGGTGCCGCCCACGATGAGCGGCTATGCCCTCACGACGACAGGAACCCGAGCCGAGGCCGCCACCCGCCGCGGGCGCAGCAGAGCAGACAGCCGAGGATGCGACTGAAAGTCGCTCATCACGTTCAGGACGGTGCTCTCCTCGAACAAGCCGAACCCGTCGCTGACGTTGATCAAAGTCAACGTCTCGGCGTCGAGCCAGCGCAGGCTCTTCGAGGTCCGCGCAAAGCTCTCGACCGTGCTGTACGCATCTAGGGCCGCGCTCGACCGGATCACCTGCCCGCTTACTCGATCGAGCAACTCAACCTGAACGCGTCCGAACCCGTCGTCACACAGCCAGAAGCGTGTCCGCGCTGCACGGCGCCGATCACGCGCCGCGACCATGCGTCCTTCCCACTTGAAGTGGAGGCCCGACGCTAACACCCGCCGCTTCGTCTCCGCCACCGCCTCAGACGGCCAGCCCTTCGCGGCCGCAAGCTCGCGCAGGACCAGGTCGATGGCGTCGAGCACCAGTCGAGCCCGCACCAGCGGGGTGAGGTTCCTGACCGACGCGGGCACCTCGATGCGAGCCCCCTCGAAGTCAGCCGCGGCGAACGCGTGGACCACCACGTCCGGGCCGGGACCACGGCCAGGCATCAGACGCAGTCCCTTTACCCGGCTGGGCAGGCTCACGTGCTTCAGCGCTTCGCCATACAGCTCACACACCCGGCGCGACGACTTCACCCACGCATCGACCTCGGTCTCGGCAACCCAAGGCTTGCGCTGATGCCCAGTCGCCGGCCAGAACTCAATCGACGACAAGTCCGGCACGAACGCACCTCCTCCTTGGTGATCAGGAGGAGTCTCACCCGTTCCCGCCCACCGATCAGCAGACGGGGCCCGCCCGCGCCAGAAGACGTCCGTTCTGCGGGCACCGATCGTCATCATGGCCTAACCACCATGCGCCGGCCACCGATCGGGAGGCGCCCAGAGCCAAGAGCCGGGCTGTTCGATCCGACCGCTCGACCACTTGCTGGTGGATCAGATCGCGTGCAGGGTTAGCCGATGTCGACAGGTGTTTCCACTTCCGCGCTGCGCAGCCGGACCTGCCGCTCTCGACGCCTATGGCTTCTTGCGCTCGCCAGCCTCGTCGTTGTGCTGGCCGCTGGATGGTGGTGGGGTCGAGGGCTTCAAGCCGCGTGGACCGCCAGGCAGCTGGTCGAGGCCATCAAGCGCGGTGATTGCACGACCGCGGCGAAGTACTCCGACGTCGTGGCGCTGCCCGAGGGATGTCCTCCCTCGCTCTACGGCCTCCCCGCCGACCTGAACGGGTACTCCCTGTACTGGGACCGCGTGCGGCACGACAGCCACCAAAACGAGACCGCGATCAGCCTCACCGTTCCCAGTGACCATTCCCAGTACGGCCTACACATGGTGCGAAGAGGCGACGGTTGGATCGTCGCGGACACCATCGTTCTACTTTGACGTCGGCGCTAGGTGATCCGGTACTTAAGCCGACCGTCATGAGGCGGCCGTGGGCTGACGGTCGTGCGCTCACAAGCCGCGCTCACCACCACCGCGTGGCGACGAGGTACTTGATCCCGCTCTGTCGAGGCGCAGTGTTCGAAGCCACTGGCTCCAGCGGCTAGCTCGGCGGGTCGTCGTCGCCAGGGGCTCGGCGGCGCTTAATCGCCATTACCGTCAAGGAGATGCCGAGGACCAGCAGCACGAGTGCCGGAAAGGCCACTGAAGCTATCTGACCCGGGTCGGTCTCGCGGCCTGTGAGGACTCGAACAGCGTCGGGTACCAGCAGACCCACACTGAGTACGACAAAGACGGCTAGTAAGCCTCGTCGCCAACGGGCACCTCCGCTAGCCGGCGGTGGATCGGCGGCAGGCTCGCCGTCGTGAGGCGCGGGCACCACACCACCTCCATCCCGTCTGTTAGCCCGACTATGACACCTCGCGACAGAAGGCGAAGGCTAGCCCCGAACTTCTCCGGTAAAGGTCAGCACGGGGCTTGGCGCTCGTCCCGCAAGCCGTCTGTCCTGCGGGCGCCCGTAAGCCGACCCTCGAGCGGAGCTCGCAAGCCGACTGTCGAACGGAGCAGGCGCTCGACCCCTGGAGGTCAGCGCAGTCGTTGGAGACGCGCCCGGAAAATCATCCTCAGGTCCGATCCCGAACAGAGCGGAGCCCTCTAAGGTCGCCCGCATCAGCTCGACGCAACGAAAGTGGAGCGCCAGTGCCTGAGGTCGCGCCGGCTGGACGAAGAACGCCCGTGCTGGTCGCCTTGCTGGTGATCGGCTTGGCGATCGCGGGTGTCGTCGTCATCCTGGTCAGAGACGTCTCCCAGACCTACCGCTGTGCCGATCCACCAAGCACACAGCAGCGAGCCGAGCAAGAAGCGTTCGTTAGCGCGCACCTGCCAGATGCCAGCGACTTCGAGTGGACCGTCGCAGACTGCGACGATCAGGGTCAGGCCTCCTTGACCTTCACGACCCGGCAGCGAGGTACGACAGCCACGCGAGCGTTCCTGCAAGACGGAGCCTGTCGCGCATCGAGGGAGCCCGACGCCAGCTTGGGAGACGTGACCTGCATGTCGTACGGCGTCACCGTCTTCATATACCTCGAGGACCATGGCGCAATCGACACATACGGAGAGCTCTCTCCGGACCTGCTATAGCCCGCGGCTCGGGGCTGTCGTCGCACCCTCTCCGTAAACCGTCCGTCCTGCGGGCGCCCACGTCGCCGTATCCCGACCGCCGTGCGGAGCACGCACTAACTGATCCCCGCCGAAGGCGCCTGGGAGTTCTCCGGTGCTTGAGGGCACGGATCGCTCTAGCATCGGTAGGTGGTCAGGACCTGCCTCGCGAGCCTCGGCGCGCTCACCATTCTGGCCGCCTGCGCCGGCGAGACGCCCGACCAGCTCGTCGACGTCAAGACCACGCGAGGATCGGCGGTGGTCGTGACGGCTAACGGTCCTGATCGCTGTCCCTCTGACACCGTGCTGCTCGACGACCCCGATCCAGGTAGCGGCGCCGGGGCGATCCCCGTGGGTTTCGACGGGCGCGTCCTCCTACGGTGCGAGGTCGACTACACGACGATGACAACTCGCGGTGGTCGAGACCAGTTCATGGTTCGGCAGTGGCAAGCAGACCTCACTCCAGAGCTCCAGAAAGCCCTCGGTCTGCCGGATCGTGAGCCTCGGTCGGACGGAGCTGCGTGCGGCGCCAGTAGAGGAGGCACGACAGCGCTGTACGTCATTGGCGCACGCGGTCAGATCGTCAGGGTGCTCCCGCCCAAGGACGGCCCCTGCCACGACATCCGCCCTGAAGTCGACGCTCTGCTACCAGACATCAGTACCCCACCTCGCCAGACCTTTCGTGCCAGCCGGAATGCGAGCTGACAAGCCATCGCTCAAGGCGACCGCTCAGCGGTACAGGAGTGCTAGGCGTCGGTCCCGGTTAGCTAGTCGATGCGGAACGACGCTGTCCGCCGACGGGTTTCGAAGCGAGCTCGGCGTAGCGGCCACCATGGCGGTGGGAGCCAACCCAAGACAAATTCGAGTTCTTCGCTCGATTCGTCGACTCCTTGCTGGCGATGGACCGCGCGGACCACGCAGCCCTTCCAGTAGGTCTCCTCGATCTCATAGGTAGCGGTGAGGACCTTGCCTAAGCGGCGCAACATCTGGTCGATCTGCGGCTCCCCGTAGTGCTCGTCGATTCCGCTGGGGTGCTCGACGAGGAACAGGTCGCCGTCTTGGATCAGGTTGATGTTGAGGTTTGGCTCAGTCGAGCACTGGATGTGGAACTCGGCGGAGGGTCCCGGCCCCACGTCGGCCGAGCTCGTGTCGTGATCGACGCCTATCGGCCCGTGGGTGTCGAGGACTCGTTCGACGTCGTCGATGGTCAGCGCCGAGGACGAGGCCGGGTCGAGGTGCACTTCGCCGAACCACCTGGATATCGGCTGACCGGCCATGCCCTCAGCGTGCCAGTTCACAGTGCGGAGAGTTCCACCGTCGACCGTCCTGCGGGACGTGGCGGAACAACCCTCATCGGCGTCGGCCATCCCGTTCTTCACTTCGACTCGCGGCCACGGCAACTTCGCTAGCGTCAACCGTGCAGGCCGTGAAAACGAGGTGGGCGCATTGAGGACTGAGTGGAGTGCAACCGACGACCCTCGGTGGCCGTTGACGATCCTTCTGTACGTCGTCTCGTCGGCCGCCGCGAGCGTGCTCACCGTTGTGGTGTGGCATCGCCCGTTGGGTTATGCGCTCGGGTTTCTGGGTGCCGGCGTGCTGGGCCTCGTCGCCACAGCCCGAGCACGGCTGAGGTTGACTGACGAAGGCGTCGAGGTCCGTGGGCTGCGGACCCGGCTCTACCGCTGGTCGGACATCGTCTCAGTGCAGCGCGCTCCTGAGTGGGAGAACGATTCAGTCATCTGGCTGCGACAGCGTGGAGCTGTGCCTAGCTCTGCTCCGGACGTCCTAGCTCCGCCTGGTCTACGCGGACGACACGCGAGAGACGAGGCCCTCGAGGGCCTGGTCGTCGCGATCCGGCAGCGAGCCGGACTTGATAGCAATGGCGCGGCCATGACTCCTCTTGAGGTGTCGTAAGAGGTTGACCAGCGGCAGACCGCAACCGTCGTAAGGGGACCCTCCTCCGGTGCACGTTCTGGAGATCCTCGCGGTTGAGCACGGGCTGCAGAGTGGTCTTGGGGCACACGGGCGCCTACTCGGTGGGCGTTTCTTGTTCCTCGTTCATTCGGGCCACGTAGTCGGCCAGCGGCTCCAATCCCGCCTCGGCGCGCAGCTGATCAACCATGCCGGGGGCGGCGAGGGGCTGTGGGCGCCACTCGCCGTCCTCACCGTCTGCGCCCTGGGTGCCATACCGCTGAGGGTCTCCGCGCGCGACGCGGACTCGGTCGTCGAGGTAAGCCAGACAGGATCGCGCTGCTTCACCGGCCTCGACAGCCGCAGCCAACAACACCAGACACTCTGCTTGGAACGTCGGATCGGCGTCCGCGTGCTGAGCCAGGAGCCAGGCCGCCTGTGCTGCGTCATCACCCACGTCCGAGCGCCCGGGCCAGCCACGCTGTCGCAGCACCTCCCGCAGCCAAGACGTGTTGTTCCGGTCGACCGTCGCAAGTTGGTCGACAACTCTCCGCTCTTCGGGCGCTAGGTATGCCGGGTCTACTACGCCGTCGACTGCCTTAACGAATAACGCGATGCACGCGCGCCTGGCCTGCTGGTCGACCTCCGCTCGACGTAGCAGCTCACCGCGAAGCGCCGCATCCGTCACGCCGGCGTCTGTCACGCTCCCCATTTCACGTTGTGGACCGGGCACTGGCAATCAGTAAGCGGCGCGCCGCGCGTCCAGGGCCGCACCCAGTTCGGGTCCGTCCCCACACAACGGCCGAGGACAGACACGTCGCGATAGCCGTTCGCCTTGCAGGCCGCCCGCAGGACGACCGGCTTACGGGCGGTGGCAGACCGGTGGCCTCGTCTCAGTCGCCGCGCTCAACCCGCGTCTTACGCGACAGTGCGAACGGCAGCAGGACCTCTACGACCAAGGGCAAGATCTCTGCTGAGCTCGGGTCACGAAAGGGCACGGAGCGCACCCACGTCTGACACGCTGGTAGCAATGGCCGAGGACTGGTTCCGATCGACGGACTGGAGCCGCGAAGGTGCGGACGAGTTCGAACGCCGGCTCGCCCGGGCCAGGCCGCACAACCGCGCTCAGTACCTCCGGATCAAGGGACTGTCCGTGGCGGCCGTTGGGAAGGTGGATGCGGCCCGCGAGCTGTGGGTGAGGGTCCTTGACGACCAGGGTCCCTACGCCCGCGGCCAGGGCTACGCCGCGTTGGAGCACCTCGCTGATTCCTACGCTGTTGGCGACCCGAGGCAGGCCGAGGCGTTCTATCGGCGCCTGATCTCCGAGAACCCGACGATGAATGGCACCTCATTCATGCAGCACGTCAAGCTCGCGGAGGTCCTGATCGCTCGCGGCAGCAACGATGCCCTAGAAGAGGCGATCGAGCTTCTCACGCAGTGGATGGAGACGGGCTCGCCGCGCTTCCCGAGCGAGCTCTTCCGCTGGAACTTGGCGCTGATTGCTGCGGCCGAGGCTGCGGGCGACGAGGTCGTCGCCCGCGAGGCAGCCCAACGTGCCCTCCAGCTCGCCGAACAAGGCCCTGTGTTCCCACGCCACCCGGGCGTCGGCGTGGTGCTGGCGGGTCTGCCCCCGGTTCGGTTGACTCCTTGCCTGTGAGGATCTGAGTCCTCGCTAGAAGGATCAGCATCGTGCCCACCCCGTATCCGAAGGAGTTCCGCGCCGATGTGATCGCGGTCGCTCGGCAGGGCGACAAGTCCCGAGCGCAGGTAGCCCGGAGCTTCGGCATCAGCGAGTCATGCCTGGCTCGCTGGCTCCAGATCGCCGACCGTGACGACGCCACCAAGGCGAGCCCGGCAGCGTCGGTCGACGGGAGCCTCGAGGCGGAGAACCGGGAGCTGCGCAGACGGACCAAGCAGTTGGAGCAGGAGAACGAGATCCTGCGCCGAGCGACGGCCTACTTCGCTCGCGACACCCTCCCAAAATGATGTACCCGCTGGTCCTCGACCTGGCCGCCGACAAGATCCCCGTCGCGGTGACCTGCCGGGTGCTCGGCTTCTCCAAGCAGGCCTTCTACAAGTGGCGCGCGCAGCCGGTGACCGAGCGCGACTGGGCCGACGCGCACCTGATCAACCCGGCGGTTGACATCCACCACGACGACCCTGAGTTCGGCTACCGCTTCATCGCCGACGAGCTTCCCGGCCGGGGCGTGACTGCCGGCCGAAACCGGGTCAGCCGGCTCTGCACCCAGCAGCGCCTCTGGTCGGCGCACGCAAAGAAGCGCGGCCTGACCCGCAAACCCGGCCCGCCGGTGCACGACGACCTCGTCGAGCGCGCCTTCGGCGCCGATGAGGTCGATCAGCTGTGGCTCACCGACATCACCGAGCACCCCACCGGCGAGGGCAAGCTCTACCTCTGCGCGATCTAGGACGCCTGCAGCCGACGCATCGTCGGCTACTCCATGGCCGAGCGGATGACCTCACAGCTCGCCGTCGACGCCCTCAAGCACGCCGTGCTGCGCCGCCGACCGGTCGCGACGATCGTGCACTCCGACCGCGGCAGCCAGTTCCGATCGCACGCCTTCGTCCAGACCCTCCGAAACCACGGCCTGCATGGGTCGATGGGCCGGGTCGGAGCCTGCGCCGACAACGCCGCGATGGAGTCGTTCTTCTCGCTGCTGCAGAAGAACGTCCTCAACCGACGCCGCTGGCAGACCCGCCAGCAGCTCCGGCTCGCGATCATCACCTGGATCGAGAACACCTACCACCGCCGACGCCGACAACCCGCCCTCGGCCGACTCACCCCAATCGAGTTCGAGATACTCCAACAAGCCGCTAACGCGGCCTGATCGCCCCCTACCGACCGAGTCAACCGAAGTCGGGGCAGACCCTTGTAAGCAAGAAGTTCCGGGGCGCGCGAAGACGTTATGAGACATCGTCCGCGCGGAGCCGCCGAATTGGTCGGTGTGCAGGCGTCGAATTCACTCGCTCTGCGGCCAGCGAGCCGTAGTCACGCACCTTCAATACGGGTGGACGCGGCGGCATTGTCATCGAGGCGAAACCGGGATGACTTGGATTCGCGGCAACCCAATCTATTGCTGCGTATGCAACTTTCCAGTTGATTTCCTCGGCGATCAAGCGCGCTTCCTCACCACCGAGCTCTAGTGCGGTGGGCAGGCCCTGATGATTTGGTGGCCCGTAAAGCAGCACGGCGGACGAAGAGACGGGGAGGAGAACTACGTCCGCGTTTCCGAATCCAAGTCCGCCCTCAACATTTACGAACTCCTCCGGTTCAACCTTCGCCTCTGACCTGCCTCCTTCGATGGGTCCGACCTTCTCGCTCTCAAGAATCACCGGCTCGTCGCCAATAATTAGTAAGGGCTTTTCTAGTTGAAGGAGAGACGTGGAACGCTTCCGAAGCGATTCGGCTACTCGCTCCACTAAGGATCCGAACATCTTTAGGTGGTCGTTAGAGTGCGGAAGGAACTCCGTATTCTGAATGTCGTCTTCAGAGATCTTGTCATGATTCAGGAGCTTGACCGTGTAATCGGTGACAACCTCTAGGCCCCGTCGAATGCGCATACCGCGAATTGCTTGCGACGCGACGAAAAGGTCGAGGGCGCTTCGCTCCTCGAGGGTGAAGGGCCTCGCTCGGGAGAAAGCGGGATAGTCCAGGTGCTGTCGAAGTATGTGCGCTGCCCTCCCTTCGACGATGCTCAAAAGGGACTCTAAGCTGGAATCGAGTCCGGTGTCAGTCGTTACGCTGGTATAGAAGTCACGCACAGCGAGATCGCCGATCGAACGAACTGATGCAGTGCCGTCGACCCTGCTTCGGACACGCAGTCTCTTGTCCGTAGAGGCGAAACGTTCGAGCAGGAACCTCGGGACGATATGGTGACGACTACCCACGGCGGCTTGATGGTCGAGGTTGCCGAGCCATTCCTTCGCGCGCCGATCGGCCCCTCGCTCGGACGCGTACGGATTAAGCAGGTCAACCACAGTCGAAAGTATGCGACTTGTCACCAAATCGGCGCACTTCCGGGGTCCATCGTGGATGCTCACGCTCCGAGGTCGGCCCTCGCCATTCGGGCCCTACACTTCGCACGAGTCATGCCGCTCCCTGGCTCTCGGCGAAAACGTCGTGGATCTCCGCGTTCCGTATCATCATCGAAGCTCAATCCCACGCGCTTGCCCGAACGGAAGCCGACCGTCGTCGCGACGCTCCCCGTAGTAGCCTCCTTCTAACGGCCTTAACTCGACTACGCAGACGGGGTCATCCTCGGTATCAGTCCCAGGCGCCCCCTCGCACGAGGGCGACCGCTGCGACGTCGGGAGCAGCTCCCCTAGGGCGGAAGTGCATCCATCGCGGAGCGACAACGCGGCATACGGTCAATTGAACGTCCCTCGTGCCTTGAACAAACTGTCATTCGAGCGAACTAGAATGTCGGCCATCTCGCCTATAAGGCTGGGGAAGGAAGTGGGAGAAGTGGGGTCGAAGCGATTTCGGGTTTATTCGGTAGTCGGCACCGACTCGAGGGAGTCGTCCGGCTGGCAGATCTGGGCGCATGACTCTTCCTTTTATATCGTGAACGAGGCTGTGGCCGGACTGAAGGTCAGCCTTCACGGAGTCGACGCCAGTCGAGCGGGATCAGGCCGATTTCACGTGAGGATCGAGGAGCCAGCACGGCAGGGAAGCATCCGCGTCATCACACCTCGTTTCGCCCCAGGCGACCATTCGGTTCCCTTTCGCGGTGCGAGCACCAGATATGGCCGGCTCGCCGTTCGAATCAGAACGACCTCTAGGGCTTGCTCCTTGGGAGGACTGAGTGCTGCGAGGAGCCGACCCAGCAGCGTCAGAGCTTCATTGCCGATTCCTCCACCCGGTTGGTCAGCCGACCTAGATTTGGCCTTTCAACAGGTACCTCGGGGCCTCGCTGGGGCGAACAACTTCGAGTACTCCTTCAACACTGGAAACTACGGGTCGCGAATCGAGGTTGGGATCCCTGGGCCTCTCGGTTCAGGGCGCTCAGGCTTCGCCATCACTACGGGCCGAGGAATCGTCCTCAACGGATCCTTCCGTAACCGGCGTTACGACAACGAACCAACACCAGTCCACCTTCTCGGGCGTCCGAGCAGCCGAGACGACGGCGAAGCTGACAGACAGATCGCACTCGGTGTGGAAAGCGATTCAATTCTTTGGATTGTGGAGGACACGTCCCATTGGGCGCACGTCCCTACGTTGCGGGCCCTGACGGCCAGCTAAGGCCTCAGAGTGTCTGAGAGGCTCGGCGCTTTCTCCGATCGCCTTCCATGGCGCCGTCAGCCCTCGCGTTGCGTAGTCCGCAAGCCGTCCGCCCTACGGGCCAGCGGCGTCACCGTTAGCCGACCGTCGAGCGGAGCGCATTTATGCATGCCCGGCCTGGGCCCATTGCCTGTAAGCCTCGCAGGCTGCCTGGTCGAGCCGATCGCATACCTCTGATTTGCGCCGCGTTCCAGGGCTGTCTGGGCACGCCGCACGACCACTCCGCCGATCCCCATGGCAATCACCGTCCATATCAGCCGGAAGACGAGGTTGCTGCAGTGGGAGTTCTGAGCGATCAGCGGGACCGAATTGACGAAGGCCAATCGATCCTCCCGTTTTGACTGTGAATGTTAACGTCGCGCAGCGCGTTCTGCGCTCGGGGGAGTCGCTTCAAGCGCCAGAGCGGTCAGCTCCTCGCGACCGCCTGCCTTGCATCCTGATGATCAGGCCGGCCGCAAATGTGATGAGCCCGAGCGCGCCAGCGACCACGCCACGGATGGCCATCCTGATCGCGTGGTCAGTGCGCTCCGGCTCGTTGTATCGGTAGGTCGTAGGGATGTCTTGCCCGAAAGGCAGGTTCTAGGCCCAGATAGCCGCAACGGCGCCAACGACGAAGGCGGCGGCCCCCGGGGTCATGCAGGCAAGTGCTAGACCGCCGATCGAACGCCTACGAACACCCGTCATCGCTGCTCCTGAACCGGCCCGAAGTACCAGGAGGCCACGGCCAGATTCTCGCGCTCGCTCGTCGGCACTTGGCAAGCGTAGGGAGCATCCGGTCAGTAGTGCAACCTCTGCTACTCACTCGCCCGCATGACGTCCGTTCAGCGCGAATACGGCGGCGGGCGCAGCGGCACTGCGTCGCAGTCAGCGCCGTTCTCGTAAGCCCCGCCCGCGAAGATGCCCGATGGACGGGGTTCTTGCGAAGAGGCTGAACCGGACGACTGGCCGGCTCTTGGTCGGGTAGGCACGCTGGCTTGGACGGTGAGCCGTGTTCTTCGCCACCTCAAGGTCGTAAGGGAGCGAGTCGACTACGCCGTACTCCGCGGGCAGTTGACATGTCACCGCATCACGATGGCCAGCAACGCGGTCTCAACAACGATGCGAGTCGTCATGCCCGCCTACGCCGGGCTTGAGCCGGGAGGCACTCACCTGACTGCTGGCGGCTTGATCTTCCCGAGTTGGCGCTTGAACTTTCCAAGCTCGCTCAGAGCGGGCGCCAGCCTCGCTGCGAGCTCGTGACGCTCGGCGTCGGTGAGTTGCGCGAGCTGTAGGTGGCGGGCCTGCTTAGCAAGCTCCACGAGGTCAGCCACGAGTCGACGGCTTGATTGCGTGTGCGCCACGCGCAGATCAGCCGGACTGCGATCCACGCAGTCGCCGTCAAGGGCGGCAAGTAGTTCCGGGATGGACGGGCTGGCCAGCTCGCTGCGGACGAGCACCAGCCGGTTGTGGTCGCCGAAGGCTTCGCTGACCTGAATATGCTCGAGACGCCCAAGACCAGATGCGGCGAAACTGTGAGCGGCTCTCCGCGCGGCGTTGGCCTCGCTGCGGCTTGGTGGTCGACCCAGATGGTCAGTGACGGCGACCAGGACTCCGACCGCAGGTCGATCGCGTAGTGCGGCGGCAAAGACGCGGTGCCATCGCGATCGTGGCGGCTGCCGTACGTAATGGTCTGAGTTCGGCTCGGCGTCATTCATCGGATAATTAGCTTGTAGGTCATCGGGGCTGGCCTTCGCCGGTAAGAGTCATGACAGAAGCCACGCCACGTGGGGCTCGGGCACGTACCCCGGGAAGAGCGCGTCGACGTAGCTGACTGAGCTCCAGCAGAAGCAATGCGGCTCCTCCGACTCGAAACTGCGGCCTCCATTAGGTCAAGAGCCAAGCCGGCAGACAGGCGCGATGGCTCCAGCCTCGAGCGGTCAGGCCGGGAACGTTGACGGCGATGGGGTCGGCGATCTTGTCATCGCAGCGGCAGCAGACGGCTTCCTGGGGTGGAGGTGCCAGCAGGTACAGCGGCGCCGTGATGCTCGTGCGAGTCGCCGAGCCGGTCCTCGGGAGCCGCCCTGGCTCGAACGGCTGGTTCATGACGTCATGCTCTCCGACTCCCGGGCTCTCTGGGGGTCGATCGTGCCCAGCATGTCGGCAACGCGACGGGCGGCGTCTTCGTCGCGCTGGGCGCGGTGGTAGGCGATCAGCTCGACGGCGACGCTCCAGGCCGCAGTGGCCGCGTGCAGGTCGATTCGGTCGCCCTCGAAGAGCCAGCTCCAGCCGCTGGGGCGAAGCTGGTCGAACGGCTGGCCCGTGACCAGGTTGAGGGCCGCATGCAGGTGGTCTGCCCGCTTGGCGCCGCTCGTCCGCCCGGCTGCGGCCTGGAGCCGGGTGAAGAGGTGCCAGTCGCAGAGGACGCCGTCGAGCTGGTAGACCGCGGTCCCGCGGCGCAGGGCGGCCGGGGTGGTACGCGCGTCGGGCAGGTAGGCGTTACCGGTGTGCGGGTCGGCGCCGAGCCAGTCGCGCAAGATCTTCATGTCGGTGCGCACACGGGGTGAGGTGAGGGCGAAGTCGTCGGCGATCTGGTCCACGGTCATGCCGCTCGGGTGCAAGGCGAGATAGGTGAGGAGCTCGGTGTAGTAGGGGCGGCGGCGAGCCAGGGCCTTGCCGCGGGTGCGGGCGTGCACCGGTCCGAGGACGCTCAGCCGGGGGCGGTGGGTGTCGTCTGACCGCCAGGCTGCGAGGTCGGCGGCCAGGCTCGCCGCCAGGCCGGAGGACAGCGCTGATTCGGTCTCACCCTTCGACTGGGTGGGCAGAGCGCCGGTTCCACACGCTGCGGCGGTGGTGCTGTCCACGCTGCTCGGTGGCACGGTGCTCGGGTCGCGCTCCGCAGCCAATGCCTCCCCGACGGTACCGGCTGAAGTTTGCTCAGGCGCGGTTCCGTTGTCGTGGTTCGAGGTGAGTGGAGGTCCGTCTACCTCGGACGTCCCGTCCTCGACGTCGGACCGCGGTGGCGGTGCCGGTGCCTTTTGAGCCTCCGGGTCGACGGCCCGGCGCCGACGGAGCCGGTCGAGGAGCGCGCCCCCGACGACCAGGGTGGTTCCAATCCCGCCGATCCAGCGCCACGGGAGCCCGTGCGAGGGGTTCGTGGTGGACGTGGTCGGGGTCGGCTCGGGAGGCGGGGGTGCTGCGGCGGGAGTCGTTGACGCGGAGGTCGTCGCAGCGGTCGGCGTGGGAGTCGGTGCGGCAGTCGACGTCGCTGGCGGAGCCGGGGCTTGATCAGGCCGGGGGCTGGGATCCCGTCGAGCGCGGTTCGCGGCTGGGCGGGTCGCCGTGGTGCGGGTCAGTGTGACGACGACGCGGCGGTTCTTGCGGCGGTTCGCTTCGCTGGTGTTGGGGACCGCCGGGTGAGCTTCGCCGAGCCCGCGGACGGTCATCGGGAACTGCTGGACGGGGAGCGTGTGGGCGAGCTCGTGAGCGACGCGTCGGGCCCGGCGTGCGGACAGGTCGAGGCCGTGGGCGGCGCTGCCGAGGTCGTCGGTGTAGCCGGTGATCGCCACGCGACCTGCACCTTGGGAACGCAGCTCCTCGGCGAGGCGGCGCAGACGCTCCTTCGCGCCGGGCCGCAGGACGTCGCTGTCCTTGCCGAACAAGATGGTGCAGTCCAGACGCGACTTCGACCCGTTTCCAGTGGGCTCGATCGTGGTGCTGCCGTCGATCTCGGCGGTGCCGGCGTAGATGGCGACGACAGGCCCGTTGACGTCGACAACCGGCGCGGTGCTGCCTGGAGGCATGGCCAGCGCGACCGGCGCCACCACCAGCAGCGATGCGCTCGCGACCAGCGTCGCGCCCGCGACCCGCCGAACGGCCCCCGCCTGCAGGGTTGAGCTCGCGCCGTTAGTGGATCGGGACATCGGTGAACGTGCCGAAGGTCGGGACGGTGACGTTGATCAGAGTGAGCTGTGCGGGCGGCGCGGCGAAGGTGACGGTGACCCAAACGGAGCTGCGGATCTCCCCCGTCGCCCCGTCGTCGGGCGAGCAGACGCACTGACCGTCGGCGGTGACCGCGGGCAGGTACGCCTTTTTCGCGACCGGGTCGACCAGGCGGACTCCGTCGACGGAGGTGAGGGCCTTCGACGACGTCTCGGTGTTCCCGTCGCCGAGGCTGTTGAGGAGCATGAACGTGCCGTCCGGGTCCTGCGCGGCGATGTACAGGTTCACCGAGGCCGTCTCCCCTGTTCGGCGCACCGGGTACAGGGTCGCGATGACCTTGTCCTTGTCGAACGACCCCGGTCGGGTCGCGACCGCGACGTCGCCCGGCGTCCCTGACGCCGCCGGCGTCGGCGCCGGGCTCGCCGAGCCGGACGTCGACGAGCTGGTCGGATCGCCCGGGTCGACCGGGTCCACGGGCGCGACCACAGTCGCCGTGCCGCTGGGCCCCGCGGGTTCGTTGCTGGTGGTGGTCGTGGTGGGCAGGCCACAGCCCGCGGCGAGAAGCAGGGCTGCTCCCCCGCCGAGACCGGCAAGAAGTCGTGGACACATCGGGCGCTCCTTCCCGACCCATTTGCGGGTCGAGTACTGTCGTTCACGTCCACCTGCTGGACGTGAAAACGACTGTAGGGCAGCGGCGTCCGATTTCCGGACGTAAAAGCCGGTCCTGCTCGGAACCTCAGGAGGCGATGGGTGGGAACCCCGGAAGCGATCAGGGCCAACCGCGTCAAGCTCGGCCTCACCCAGGCCCAGCTCGCCCGGGAGATCGGCGTCGACACCCGCCAGATCAACCGCTACGAGATCGGCGAGACCGAACCGACGCTCGCTATCGCCCGCCGGCTCGCTGACCGGCTCCGCATCACGATGGACGAGCTCGCAGGGGGCCTGTCACCCCTCAACGGCACCTGGCACTCCGCCTGGCACAACCTCGACCCAGGCGGCAGCCCGGACCTGCGCAGCGGGTCGGTGGAGCTCGTCCAACAAGGCCACCACCTCACCATCCAGCCGGTCCGAAGCCGCTCCGCCTCTCGCGCCGTCAGCGCCGGCACCCCTGACGCCCCAGACGTGGACACCGCCGTTGACGTCGTGACCGACCTGGCCTGGAGCGCCGAGGCGTTCGTCGACGTCGACACCATTCTCGGCGGCTACAAGATCGACACCCCGGCCCTGCGCAGCCGCGGCCTGCTCAACCTCACCCACCACGGCGACGCCATCGACGGCACCTGGGTCCGGATCCACCTCACCAGCTCCAGCACCGGGCAGCTCGTCCTCGCCCGCGACGCCGAGAGCGCGCTGACCCGGCTGAGGCAGCTCCTCGACAACGACTGACACCGCGGCTGGGCTCAGGCTCGATCACGGTCATGGGCCTGCGGGCCCGAGCAGCGCGTCGAGCCGGTCGACGGCGGCGTCGCTGCCGTCCTCGTAGAGGCCGCCGTAGCGGGTCAGGGTGAAGGCCACGCTGTTGTGACCTGCCCACTCCGACACCTCGCGCACGTTGCAGCCGGCCGCCACCATGATGGCGACGAAGCTATGGCGCAACCCGTGGAAGGTGAGGCCTTCGAGCCCGGCCCGGCGCGCGGCCGGCGCTAGCGTGTTCTGGCTCCAGGCGCGGAACAGCGGCCCCCCGCCGGGGGCGGTGAACACGAGGCTTTCAGGTGATCCGTCGACATGCTCGTCGAGGTGTTCCTGGATGCGCCGCATCACGCTGCGCGCGATGGGAACGGATCGCTTCGAGCGCTCGGTCTTCGGCTCGTTGTCGAGGGTGATGCGCCCGCCGAGCTGGACGGCTGTCCCTTCCACGCGGATCCTCGAGCGGAGCGCGTCGATGTTGCGGCGGCGCAGTCCCGCAGCCTCGCCCCAGCGCAGCCCGCCGTAGGCGCCGACCAGCACCAGCGCCCGGTCGCGCGCGGGCAGCTCGGCCACCAGCCGCTCGACCTCGGTCTGGCTCAGGAAGCGGGGCCGTTTCTGCCGCTCACTCGGCAGCGGCACCTTGTCGGCCGGGTTGTGCAGGATCCGGCCGTCAGCGATCGCCGCCTCGAGCGCCTGCCGCAGCGCGAACACGGCCTTGCGGGTCGAGGCGGCCGAGAGCCCGCCGGCGAGCAGGTCAGAGACCCATCGCCGGACCTCGGCGTTGGTGATGCGTTGCAGCGGGGCGTCGCCGAAGCGGGGCAGGACCTGCTTGGCCATCGTCATCTCGAGTCGGGCGCTGGTCGTGGCCCGCAGGTCGTGGCGCGTGGGCAGCCAGTCGCTCACCCACTCGCGCAGCGGCACCTGCCCGCGCTGGGGGTCGCGCCAGGTGCCGCGGGCGAGCTCGACCTCGATCTCGGCCTTGCGGCGTTCGGCGTCGACGCGCCGGGCAACCGTCTCGCTGTGCTCCGTCCCGGCCGAGTCCCGGTACCGCACGCGGTACCGGACAACCTCGCGCACACGCCCGGTTGCGTCACGGTGGCGACCGCTCCGCCGCTCGACGTACGCCATCAGCTACCCGCTCCGGACGTCCGCCCGTGTGGCGAGCCAAGCCTCGACTCCAGCCCGTCGGTAGCGCACGTACCGACCGATCCGGTAGCCCTGCGGACCCTCGCCGCGGTGGCGCCAGCCGTAGAGCGTGGCGACGGGAACGCCCAGCATCGCGCTGAGCTCGTGGATCGTGAGGAGCCGCTCCACCTCGTCGGGCACGCGCCGCCCTCCTCTGCTGGATGCCGGTGACGTCGAAGAGGCGCCACCGTCCTCCACAAGCAGGTCGGCCGACGTCGGCACTCACCCGATCGCAACAGCAGGGTGAGGCAGGCGACCCCCGCACCGCCGCTAGCAACGGCCCCGACCGAGGTCAGGAGCAGATCAAAGGGACACCTCGCCAGCACGGACAGCGGTGCATAGTGAGGCCTAAATGAGGCCTGCGGACTCAAACTAGATAGGCGTTCAATGTTCTCGCGAAACATCCGCCCTAGTGAGAACGGACTTTCTTGAGTAGCCCCGACGGGATTCGAACCCGCGCTACCGCCTTGAGAGGGCGGCGTGCTAGGCCGCTACACAACGGGGCCCTAGCTGTCCTGCGCTGGGGTACTAGGACTCGAACCTAGACTAACTGAACCAGAATCAGCCGGGCTGCCAATTACCCCATACCCCATCTCGGTCGAGCCCTGGAGGACTCTTCCCAGACGGTGCTCCCTGCTCAGGAGCACGAGGAGAAACACTACCGGAGACCTGCACTCCGACTCAAACCGGCGGGTTGTCGGAGACGTCACACCGGCCCGAGCGGCGCGTCGGCGAGCGCCCGTCGGCCACCGGACTCCCCTCGTCAGGCGCGCGAGGTGACCCCCGGCGCCGACAGGTCGACCCTCGTCCGCAGCTTCATGAGCCGGGCGACCAGCAGGGTGAGCGCGGCGCAGACGACGAAGGCGAGGATCTGCAAACCGGACTGCGCCCAGGTCAGCGACTGCACGGCCCGCAGCGTCGCGATGGACGTCGTCAGGCCGGCCCAGCCGAAGGCCACGATGTTGTTGAGCACGTGGGCGGCGATGCCGGCCTCGAGACCGCCGACCAGCCAGACGAGCAGCCCGGCGAGCAGGCCGAAGGCCAGCCGGTTGACGAACAGCGCGAGGTTCTGGGTCCCGTGCATCAGGGCGAAGACCAGCGCCGACGCCACGACGCCGAACCAGGGCCTGGAGTTCGCGCTGCCGAGCGCCTGCATCAGGTAGCCGCGGAAGAAGATCTCCTCGGCGGCCGCCTGGATCGGCGAGGAGATCAGCACGACGGCGGCGAACAGCACGAACCCGGGCTGCGGGGCGACCCGGCCCGACGAGGCGAGCTGCTCCATGACCGCCTGGATCCCGACGAACACGACGGCGGAGACGCCGAGGCAGACGAGCAGGTAGCGCCAGCGGATGCCCGGCTGCACCGAGAACAGCCAGTGCGTCCTCGCGTGGTGGATGACCAGCACCAGCGCGAGCGAGATCGGGATCAGGGTGGCGATGCCGACGTTGGAGGCGAGCAGGCCGATCGGGCGCTGGTACGCGATCGCCTGCGCCGAGTAGGTCGCGTAGTCGACCGGGTGCGTGACGATCCAGCCGAGGTAGACGACCAGCTGGCTGACGAGGATGACCAGCAGCAGGTAGAGCGACAGCCCGAACAGCGCGCCGAGCGCGGAGCGCCACCACACCGTCTCGGCGTTGCGCAGCGCGAGCGGGTACGGGGCGCCGTCGGCGGGCAGCAGCCCCGGGACGAACTCCCGAGGCGGCGCCGCGGGCGCGGGGCGCCCGGGTCGGGAGGCGCGGTCCCGCGGCGGCTGGACCCCGCCGCGGACGGCGGGGTTGCCGGAACGCTGCCGGTCCTTGGCCGACGCCACGTCAGCGGGCCGGCGCGTCGGCCGCACCGGCGCCCTGCGCGGCGTCGATGCGGGCGAGCGTCGACTCCCGCCCCAGCAGCTCGATCGACTCGAACAGCGGCGGCGAGATCTTGCGCCCGGTCACCGCGGCCCGCACGGGCCCGAAGGCCAGCCGCGGCTTGAGCCCGAGCCCGTCGACGAGCGCGGCGCGCAGGGCGGCCTCGACGCCGGCGGCGTCGAACGTCTGGAGCCCGGCCAGCGCCTCGCGGGCGGCGGCCAGCACGGGCCCGGACTGGGCGCTCAGGAGGCCGTCCTCGACCTGGATGCGGGCGTCGTCGACGAAGAGGAACGCCACCAGCCCGACCGCCTCGGACAGCGTCTGGATGCGCTCCTGCACGAGCGGCGCGACCGCGGCGAGCAGCGCGTGCTGCTCGGTCGTGGGCGGGTCGGCGACCAGCCCGGCGCCGACGAAGAACGGCACCAGCGCCTCGGTCAGGCTGCCGACGTCGAGCAGGCGGATGTGGGAGGCGTTGATCGCCTCGCACTTGCGCGGGTCGAAGCGGGCCGGGTTGGCGTTGACGCGCAGGATGTCGAACGCCTCGACCATCTCGGCGAGGGTGAAGACGTCACGGTCCTCCGCGATCGACCAGCCGAGCAGCGCGAGGTAGTTCAGCAGCGCCTCGGGCAGGTAGCCCTGCTCGCGGTACTCCGCCAGGCCGGAGCCCTTGTCGCGCTTGGACAGGCGGCGGTTGCCCTCGCCGAGCACCGTCGGCAGGTGGCCGAAGCGCGGGGTGCGGCCCGGGCCTACGCCGATGCGGGCGAGCGCCTCGTAGAGGACGACCTGGCGCGGCGTCGACGGCAGCAGGTCCTCCCCGCGCAGCACGTGGGTGATCTCCATGAGCGCGTCGTCGACCGGGTTGACCAGCGTGTAGAGCGGCTCGCCGTTGGCCCGCACCAGGACGTAGTCGGGCACGTGCTCGGCGGCGAAGCGCACCTCGCCGCGCACGAGGTCGTCGAAGACGATGTCGCCGTCGGGCACCCGCATCCGGACCACCGACGGCGCCCCGACCGCCTCGAGCTGCGCGACGCGCTCGGCCGGCAGGTTGCGGCAGAAGCCGTCGTAGCCCGAGGGGGCGCCCTTCGGCAGCAGTGCCTCGCGCGCCTCGATCTCCTCGCGCGTGCAGTAGCAGCGGTAGGCCGCGCCGCTCTCGAGCAGGCGCCCGGCCACGTCGCGGTAGACGTCCCCGCGCTCGCTCTGCACGTACGGCGCGTACGGGCCGCCGACGCCGGGGCCCTCGTCCCACTCCAGGCCGAGCCAGGTCAGCGAGTCGTAGAGGACCTGGTAGGACTCCGCGAGGTTGCGGCCGGCGTCGGTGTCCTCGACGCGCAGCACGAAGGTGCCGCCGTAGTGGCGGGCGAAGACCCAGTTGAACAGCGCGCTGCGGACGTTGCCGACGTGCAGGTTGCCGGTCGGCGACGGCGGGAACCGCACCCGGACCTGCTCGGGCGCGAGGTCGCCGAGCACGCGGGCGTCGTCACGCGGGGCGTGCAGCGGCTGGTCCGGGCTGGGCCCGGTCTCCTCGGGCCCGGTGGCCTGCTCGGCGCCGGCGGGGTCGGCCGAGCTGGTCGCGTCGCTCACGCGTCCTCCTTGCTCGTGCTGCGGTCGCTCGCCACGACGTTGGTCAGCGAGCCGATGCCCTCGACGGTCACGGTCACCTCCTGGCCCGGCAGCATCGCGCCAACGCCCTCCGGGGTGCCGGTGAGGATCACGTCGCCGGGCAGCAGCGTGGTGTACGAGGAGATGAACGAGATCACCTCGGCCACGCCGAGGACCATGTCCGCGGTCGTGCCGTCCTGCACGACCTGACCGTCGAGCGTGGTGGTCAGCCGCAGGTTCCCGACCTCCGCGAGGCTCTGGTGCGTCGTCACCCACGGACCGAGCGGGCAGAAGGTGTCGTAGCCCTTGGCCCGCGACCACTGCCCGTCGCTCTTCTGCAGGTCCCGCGCGGTCACGTCGTTGGCGACGGTGTAGCCGAAGATCACGTCCTTGACCCGCTCGACCGGCACCTCGCGGCAGATCCGGCCGATGACCACGGCCAGCTCGCCCTCGTAGGAGAGGTGCTGCGTGGTGGTCGGGTAGATGATCGGCTCACCCGGCCCGATGACCGAGGTGTTGGGCTTGAAGAAGGTCAGCGGCGTGTCCGGCACCTCGCCGCCCATCTCGCGGGCGTGCGCGGCGTAGTTCTTGCCGACGGCCACGACCTTGCTGCGCGGGATGACCGGCGCGAGGAGGCGCACGGCGTCGAGCTCGCGACGCTCGCCGGTGAGACCGACCGGGGAGGCGATGGGGTCGCCGGTGAGCACGGAGATGGTGCCGGGGTGCTTGCCGCCGTCCTCCGCCAGCTCCACGACGCCGTACTGGGGGTCGCCGTCAGCGGCGAAACGGGCGATACGCATGCGGGCCAGCCTATCGAGGCGGGGCGAGGACCCGACGCGCCGAGACGGTCGGCAGACTGGGCGCCATGGCGGCCTTCGACGTGGTGGACCTGATCAAGACCAAGCGCGACGGCGGGACGCTCGCCCCGGAGGAGATCGACTGGCTGATCGCCGCCTACACCGACGGCACGGTCGCCGAGGAGCAGATGTCCGCGCTGGCCATGGCCGTGCTGCTGCGCGGCCTGGACCGCGACGAGCTGAGCCGCTGGACGGCCGCCATGATCGCGTCGGGCGAGCGGCTCGACTTCTCCTCGCTCTCGCGCCCCACCGCCGACAAGCACTCCACCGGCGGCGTCGGCGACAAGATCACCCTGCCGCTCGCGCCGCTGGTGGCGGCCTGCGGCGTCGCCGTGCCCCAGCTGTCCGGGCGTGGCCTCGGCCACACCGGCGGGACGCTCGACAAGCTCGAGGCGATCCCGGGCTGGCGGGCCTCGCTGAGCAACGAGGAGATGCTCGCCCAGCTCGAGGACGTCGGCGCCGTGATCTGCGCGGCGGGGTCGGGGCTCGCGCCCGCGGACAAGAAGCTGTACGCGCTGCGCGACGTCACCGGCACCGTCGAGTCGATCGCGCTGATCGCCTCGTCGATCATGAGCAAGAAGATCGCGGAGGGCACCGGCTCGCTGGTGCTCGACGTCAAGGTCGGGACCGGCGCGTTCATGAAGGACGAGGCGTCGGCCCGCGAGCTGGCCGAGACGATGGTCGCGCTCGGCACCGACGCCGGGGTCCGCACCGTGGCCCTGCTGACCGCGATGGAGTCGCCCATGGGCCGCAGCGCCGGCAACGCGGTCGAGGTCGCGGAGTCGGTCGAGGTGCTGCAGGGCGGCGGGCCCGCCGACGTCGTCGAGCTCACCCTGGCGCTGGCCCGCGAGATGCTCGCCGGAGCGGGGCGCGACGACGTCGACCCGGCCGACGCGCTCGCAGACGGCCGCGCGTACAACACCTGGAAGGCGATGATCCGCGCCCAGGGCGGTGACCCGGACGCCCCGCTGCCGAAGGCCGAGGCGACCGAGGACCTGATCGCGCCGGCCACCGGCACCCTGACCCGGCTCGACGCGATGGCCGTCGGCGTCGCCGCCTGGCGCCTCGGTGCAGGGCGCGCCCGGCCGGGCGACGACGTGCAGGCCGCCGCCGGCGTCACCTGGCACGCCGGTGTCGGCGACAAGGTCCGCGAGGGCGAGCCGCTGCTCACGCTGCACACCGACACCCCGGAACGCTTCGAGCGCGCGTTCGCCGCGCTCGAGAACGCCTTCGACATCGGGTCGGGCACCGTCGAGCGGCAACCCCTGGTCATCGACCGCATCGGCGCCTGAGCCGAGCGCCCGCTCAGGGAGCGTCCCTCGGCGGCCCTTCCGCGAGCTCAGGGCGTTCGCAGCCAGACAACCGCTTCGACAGGTGCCGGCCCCGTGCGCGAGGCTCGGAGCATGATCGTCCCCAGCGACCTCTGGCCGCCCTTCGGGCTCGTCGTGCGCAGCGGTGACCTGACGCTGAGCGCGATCAGCGACGACGACCTGCCCGGGCTCGTCGAGCTCGTGCGCTCGGGGATCCACCCCGAGGACTTCATGCCCTTCACGTTCCCGTGGACCCGCGTGCCCCACGACGAGCAGCCCCGGCGCTTCGCCGCGCACCACTGGGCCGAGCGGGCCGCCTTCGGGCCCGACCACGTGTCGGTCGACCTGGCGGTCCGCGTGGACGGCGAGCTGGTCGGCACCCAGGGCTTCGCCGGCGGCGCGTACGCGGTGACCCGCACGGCCCTGACCGGGTCCTGGCTGGCCCGGCGGCACCAGGGACGCGGCATCGGCACGCGGATGCGCCGGGCGGTCTGCACGCTGCTGGTCGACCACCTGGGCGCCGTCGAGGTGACCTCGGCCGCGTTCGTCGACAACCCGGCCTCGCTCGCCGTCAGCCGCAAGGTCGGCTACCGCGAGGGCGACGTCCTGCGCACGGTCCGCGAGGGACGCCTGGCGCTGACCCGGCACCTCGTGCTCCGCCCCGAGGACCTGGTGCGGGGCGAGCCGGTGGAGGTGACCGGGGCCGAGCCGCTCCAGCGGTTCCTCGGGCTGGCTCAGACCGCCGGCTCGGCGTAGACCGCGCGCGCTGCCTCGAGGCTGCCGCGCAGGTGCTCGACGACCTCGGGCGGGTCGAGCACGCGGACCAGGTCGCCGAACCCGGCCAGCGCGGCCGTCGCGGCGTGGGCCGACAGCACCTCCACCTCGACGACGGTCGGTTGCTCCGCCACGACGCGGGGCCGGCCGCTGCCGACGGCGCCCAGCATGATGCGCACCTCGGACAGGTGGCCGGCGGCGACCTGGAGCCGCACGGTCAGCGTGGGCCGGCGGGCGAACCGGCCGCGCAGCTCGGCCCACAGCGCCCGCAGGTCGAGGTCGGCCGGGCGCCCGCTCGCCTCGTCGAGGACCTCCGCAGCCTCGACCCGGTCCACGCGGTAGGTGTGCGGGCGGCCCCGGTGCGCGGCGACGAGGTACCAGGTGCCGCGGGCCTGGAGCAGCCCGTACGGGTCGAGCGTCCGCAGCGAGCCGCGGGCGTCGTTGCGGCCCTGGTAGCGCACGCGCAGCCGCCGGTCGCCGAACACCGCGCGCTGCAGGGCGGCCAGGTGGGTCAGCTCCTCCTGCTCGCCGAACCAGCCGCCGGGGTCGACGACGACCCGGTCCGCGACCCGGTCGGCCGCGAGGCTCTGCTCGGGCGCGAGCCGTACGGAGAGCTTGCGGACGGCGCTGCGCAGGGCCTCGTCGAGCCCGGCACCCTGCACCGAACCGGCGCCCTGGCCCGGCCCGCGTCCGGCACCGCTGAGCAGCAGGGCCTGCGTCTCGGCCTCCGTCAGGTCCTCGACGGCCGGGCGGTAGCCGGGCAGCAGCGCGAACCCGCCGGACCGGCCGCGCTCGGCGTAGACCGGGACCCCCGCCGCCGACAGCGCTTCCATGTCGCGCAGGACCGTCCGCTCGCTGACCTCCAGGCGCGCGGCGAGGTCGGCCGCGCTGAGCCGGCCGTGCGCGCGCAGCAGCGCCACCACCCGCAGCAGCCGGTCCGCCCGCACGTCGCGATCCTGCCAGGAAAACCTGACACAGGACGTCAGGTATGGCGTTCGAGGATGGCGACACCGGCCGCGGACGACGGCCTGGGACCGAGGAGGACGCCATGACCGCACCGACCACCGCCGCCGCGACCGAGCAGGGGCTGCCCGACCTGCGCGAGGCCGTGCACGCCGCCCAGCAGTGGGTCGCCGGCCTGCTCGCGGAGGTCCGGCCCGACCAGCTGGGCGGGGCGACGCCCTGCGCCGACTTCGACGTGGAGACCCTGGTCCGCCACGTCTTCGGCGTGGCCGACCGGCTCGTCGTCATGGGAGCGGGCCGCCCGGCCTCGGACGCCGCCGCGCTCGTGCCCGCGCTCCCGGACGACGTCGTCGCGGACTACCGCGAGCGCGTCGAGCAGGGCCGCCGGGCCTGGGCCGACCCCGCCGCGCTCGGCCGGCTCGTCGAGGCGCCCTTCGGGCAGGTGCCCGGCGCGGCGGTCCTCGGCGTCTACCTCGCGGAGAACCTCACGCACGGCTGGGACCTCGCCCGCGCCACCGGTCAGGAGGCCGAGGCCGACCCCGCGCTCGTCGCCCCGGCGTACGCGACCATGCGCCGGGTGCTGCCGCCCGAGGGCCGCGAGGGCTTCCCGTTCGCCGAGCCGGTGGAGCCGGCGGGCGACGCCGGCCCGACCGAACGGCTCGCGAACTGGTCGGGCCGGGTCAGCCGGTGACCCGACGCGGCCTCAGACGTGCTCGAGGTCGCGGAGCGTCGTGCTCCCGGGCGCCTGCTCGGACTGCTCGTGCGGCGCCGGGTCGGCCGCCTCCGCGTGCAGGAGACCGAAGAGGTAGGCGTCGCTGAGGGCCTCCCACGAGGCCTCGATGACGTTCTGCCCGACGCCGACCGTCGTCCACAGGCGACGGCCGTCGGTGGTCTGGATGAGCACGCGGACGGTCGCGTCGGTGCCGTGGCCCTGGTCGAGGATGCGCACGCGGTAGTCGGTCAGGCCGAAGTCCTCGACCACCGGGTACGCGTGCAGCAGCGCGTTCTGCAGGGCCGCGTCGAGGGCGTTCACGGGACCGTTGCCCTCCCCCACCACGCGCTGGGACACCCCGCGCGCGGTCAGCTTGACCGTGCACTCGGTGTCGCTGTCGTCGCCGGCGCGGCCGCCCGGGAAGCCCTCGCCGCCGGGGTGGCCCTGGGTGAAGAGGCGCCAGGAGTGGACGTCGAAGTACGCCGGCAGCTGGTCGAGCTCGCGGCGCAGCAGCAGCTCGAAGCTGGCGTCGGCGGCCTCGTACGTGTAGCCGGCGGCCTCGCGCTCCTTGACCTTGTCGGTGATCCGGGCGGCGAGGTCGCGGTCGGAGAGGTCGAAGCCGAGCTCGGATCCCTTGATCTGGATGTTGGCGCGCCCGGCCATGTCGGACACGAGCATCCGCATGTCGTTGCCGACGACGGCCGGGTCGATGTGCTGGTAGAGGTTCGGGTCGACCTTGATCGCGCTCGCGTGCAGCCCGGCCTTGTGGGCGAAGGAGCTCATCCCGACGTAGGGCTGGCGCGCGCTCGGCGGGACGTTCGTGACCTCGGCGATGGCGTGGGCCAGGCGGGTCGCCTCGCGCAGCGAACCCTCCGGCAGCAGCGGCCACCCGTACTTGAGCTCGAGGTTGGCCACCACGGAGACCAGCTCGGCGTTGCCCGTGCGCTCGCCGTAGCCGTTCACGGTGCCCTGCACGTGCGTCGCGCCGGCGTCGACGGCGGCGAGGGTGTTCGCGACCGCGCAGCCGGTGTCGTTGTGCGCGTGGATCCCCAGGCGGGCGGAGGTCGCCGCAGCGGTTCCCGCGACGATCTCGCCGACCCACGGCGGGAGCATGCCGCCGTTGGTGTCGCAGAGGACGACCACCTCGGCGCCGGCCTCGGCCGCCGTGCGGACCACCTCCAGCGCGTACGCCGGGTTCTCCCGGTAGCCGTCGAAGAAGTGCTCGCAGTCGACGAAGACCCGCTGGCCCTCCGAGCGCAGGTGCGACACGGTGTCGGCCACCATCGCGAGGTTCTCCTCGAGCGTGGTGCGCAGGGCCTGCTCGACGTGGCGGTCGTGGCTCTTGGCGACGATGCAGGCGACCGGGGCGCGCGAGTCGCGCAGCGCCGCGGTGAGCGGGTCGTCGGCGGCGCGCATGCCCACGCGGCGGGTGAAGCCGAAAGAGACGAGCTGAGCGTTCTTGAGCCGCACGGCCCCGTCGGCCATGGCCGCGAAGTAGGCCGTGTCGGCCGGGTTGGCCCCCGGCCAGCCACCCTCGACGAACCCGACCCCCAGCTCGTCCAGCAGCGCGGTGATCGCCAGCTTGTCGGCCACGGAGAGGTTGAGCCCCTCCTGCTGCGAGCCGTCGCGCAACGTGGTGTCGAAGACGTGGAAGTCGGTCGGGACCGGCCTGGGCTGGGCTGCCATGAAGGTGCTCCTCCGTTGGGGCGGACGGCGTGCTGTTCGTGTTGTGCCCCCTGCGGGCACAAAAAAACCTCCTGGGGTGCAGGAGGTTGGCGCGTCGGGCGGGAGCCCGGCGCGCTAGCGAATGATGACCACGGTCAGCACGCCGCCCAGTGTGGCGCGGATGCTCCGCCGACGCCAGTCCGCGCTCGCAGGACGGACGCGGGGACGGGAGGGCGAGCCGTCGCCCGGACGCCCCTGAGCTCGTCCAAGGGCCCGGCCACGCCCCCTGAGCCTGTCGAAGGGCCCGAGCCACACCCCGCGAGCTCGTCGAAAGACTCCGGGTCGCGCTCCCTGAGCTCGTCGAAGGGCCCCGAGTCGCGCTCCCTGAGCTCGTCGAAGGGCCTCGGGTCACGCTCCCTGAGCTCGTCGAAGGGCCCCGGGTCACGCTCCCTGAGCTCGTCGAAGGGCCCCGGGTCACGCTCCCTGAGCTCGTCGAAGGGCCCCGGGTCACGCTCCCTGAGCTCGTCGAAGGGCCCCGGGTCACGCTCCCTGAGCTTGTCGAAGGGCCCCGGAGGGGTCGGCGTGACTCGCAGACGGAGAGGCCGACCTCTTCGAGGCCCTTCGACAGGCTCAGGAGGCGGCCTGCCCTTCGACAGGCTCAGGGGGCGTCCTGCCCTTCGACAGGCTCAGGGGGCGTCCTGCCCTTCGACAGGCTCAGGGAGCGTTGAGCGGCTCAGGGAACGTCCGACGAGCCCGGAGCCGCGAGACCGGGGTCAGACGATCTTGCGCATCCAGCCGTGGGTGTCCTCGGCGCGCCCGTACTGGACGTCGAGGAGGTTCTTGCGGATCGCCGCCGTGACCTCCCCGGTGACGCCGGCGGAGACCTTGTGCTCCCCCGCGTCGTCGGCGAGCAGGCCGATGGGGGTGATGACCGCCGCGGTCCCGCAGGCGAAGACCTCCGAGATCGCGCCGGAGTCGACGCCCTCGAGCAGCTCGGTCATGGCGATCTGCCGCTCGACCGGCGTGAGGCCGAACTCGCGCGCCAGGGTCAGGATCGAGTCGCGGGTGACGCCCTCGAGGATCGTGCCGGTGAGGGCCGGCGTCACGAGCTCGCCGTCGGTGGTGACGAGGTAGACGTTCATGCCGCCGAGCTCCTCGACCCAGCGCTGCTCGACCGCGTCGGTGAACATCACCTGGTCGAAGCCCTTGTCGGCCGCCTCGGCCTGCGCGAGCAGGCTGGCCGCGTAGTTGCCGCCGGTCTTGGCCGCGCCGGTGCCGCCGGGGCCGGACCGGTTGTAGGTCGTGGAGATCCAGATCCGGACGGGGTGGACGCCGCTGGCGAAGTACGGGCCGGCCGGGCTGGCAATGCAGCAGTAGGTCACCCGGCGCGCGGCCCGGACGCCCAGGAACGACTCGGACGCGAACATGAACGGGCGCAGGTAGAGGCTCTGCTCGGACTCCTGCGCGGCGCTGCGTGCACCCTCGGGCACCCACGCCTCGTCCGCCGCGACCAGCGCCTCGATGCCGGCGAGGAAGTCGGCCTCGCTCAGCTCCGGCAGGGCCATGCGCCGGGCGGAACGGGCCAGCCGCGCGGCGTTCTGGTCGGGACGGAACGTCCACACGCTGCCGTCGGCGTGGCGGTAGGCCTTCAGCCCCTCGAAGATCTCCTGCGCGTAGTGCAGCACCGCCGTCGCGGGGTCGAGCGTGAACGGTCCGTACGGGACGACGGCCGAGTCGTGCCAGCCGTCGGTCGAGGTCCACGTGGCGACGGCCATGTGGTCGGTGAAGTGCACGCCGAAGCCGGGGTCGGCCAGGATCGCCGCGCGCTCGGCGTCGCTGCGGGGGCTCGGGTGCGGACGGAGGTCGAAGGGGAGGCTCACGGGTTCACTCTCTGGGCTGCGGGGTGGGTGTGGCGGAGGGGTCTTCGAGGGTGGACGACGACCGCCGGGGACGGCGCCCTCGCCGCTACGATGCGCCGGTGACGCAGAAGAAGCTGGCGGTGATCGGTGGCGACGGCATCGGACCGGAGGTCGTCGACGAGGGTCTGAAGGTGCTCGAGGCCGTGGCCGGGAGCGACGCGTTCGCGATCACCCGCTACGACCTGGGCGCCGCGCACTGGCAGCGTACGGGCGAGGTGCTCTCCGACGAGACCATGGCGTCGCTGGCCGCCGCCGACGTGATCCTGCTGGGCGCCGTCGGCGCCGCGCCGGGCGCGACGGACGTGCCGAGCGGGCTGCTCGAGCGCGGGCTGCTGCTCAAGCTGCGCTTCGCCTTCGACCACTACGTCAACCTGCGTCCGAGCCGGCTCTTCCCCGGTGTCGAGACGCCGCTGTCCGACGCGGTCGTGGGCGGTCGCGAGGTCGACTTCGTCGTCGTGCGCGAGGGCACGGAGGGCCTCTACTGCGGCAACGGCGGGACGTTCCGCGGCGGGACGCCCCACGAGGTCGGCACCGAGGTCAGCATCAACACCGCCTACGGCGTGGAGCGCGTCGTGCGCGACGCCTTCGAGCGCGCGACCCGTCGCCGCAACAAGCTGACGCTGGTCCACAAGCACAACGTCCTCGTCTACGCGGGCGGGCTGTGGCGGCGCATCTTCGAGTCCGTGGCCGAGGAGTACCCGCAGGTCAGCACCGACTACCTGCACGTCGACGCGGCCACGATCTTCCTGGCGACCGACCCGGCCCGCTTCGACGTGATCGTGACCGACAACCTGTTCGGCGACATCCTCACCGACCTCGCGGCGGCGGTCACGGGCGGCATCGGCCTCGCGGCGAGCGGGAACATCAACCCCTCCGGAGCCTTCCCGTCCATGTTCGAGCCGGTGCACGGCTCCGCGCCGGACATCGCCGGGAAGGGTCTGGCCGACCCGACCGCGACGATCCTGTCGGTGGCGCTGCTGCTCGAGCACGTGGGACTCCTGGACGAGGCGGCGCGCGTGGAGCGGGCCGTGCTGGCCGACATCACGGCGCGCACGCCGGGGACGAAGCGGTCGACCTCCGAGATCGGCGACGCGATCGCGGCGCAGGTGTGCGACGAGGTGGCCGCGAAGGTCTGAGCGGGAGGTCTGGGCGGGGCGCCGCGCGACGAGGACGGCCCGCCGCCGGGGACCGGTGGGTGCCCCTTCCGGAGCGGCGCCGGCGTCAGGCGCTGGGGCGCGTACGGCTCGGGACGCTCTGCGGTACGAGGACGGCGGGGACCACCGGGTGGTCCTTGCGGGCACGACGCCGGGGCTTGCCGGCGGTGTCGTGGTGGCCGTCGTCGGCGACGTGCCACGTGTCCGGGTACATCTCGTACATCGCGTGTCCTGCGGTCGGCGGGCTTGCTCGGTAGGAAGATGCTAGGACATCCGACTATCGGGCGTCCGGGTTGTTTCCCGGGTTCCCACATGATGGACCGGGCGCCCGGCGAGCGGCCCCGCGCGGCCCACACTGCTGGGGTGAGCGCACCGCCGGAGCTGCCGGAGCTCGTGCTGCGCGCGCTGCGGATGTCGCTGCAGCGCGGCTACGTGCAGGCCTCCCGGACCGAGACGGGCCGGCTGCTGGCCACGCTCGCGGCCACCCGGACCGGGACGATCGCCGAGTGCGGCACCGGCTGCGGCGTCGGCGCCGCCTGGCTGCGCAGCGGTGCCCCCAAGAGCACGCGCGTGGTCACCGCCGAGGTCGACCCGGGCCTCGCGCACGGGGTCATGGCGATGTTCGCCGACGACGACATCGACGTGATCCACGCCGACTGGAGCAGCCTGGCCGGGCACGCACCGTTCTCGCTGATCTTCATGGACGCGGCGAGCGCGCGCGACTGGCCGCGCGAGGAGGTGACCGCCCTCCTCGACCAGGGCGGGATGCTCGTCCTCGACGACTTCGTGCCGTGCGCCAGCTGGCCGCCGCTGCGGGGCGGCCGCGTCGACGACCTCCGGGTGGCGTGGCTGTCGGACGAGCGCTTCACCAGCGTCGACGTGATGGTCGCCGAGGACACCTCGGTCCTGATCGCCGTCAAGCGGTGAGCCCGGCAGCCGAGCCGGTCACGCTGGACAGCCCGCCGGTCGGGCATCCTGGGGCGGTGCCGACGCCGACCGTGACCCTGCGTCGGCAGGCGAAGGCCCGCAAGGCGCTGACCATCGCGATCTTCTGCGTCTGCCTCGTGCTCGGCGTCCTCCTCGCGCTGCTCGTGCTCGCACGGTTCGCGGGCGGCTGGGGCATCCCGTACTTCTCCAAGACCACCGAGCGCGGTTCGCGCTGCGTCAACACCTTCGCCGGCTTCGAGTGCGCCTCGCTCACGCTCGCCGACGTCGAGTACTTCGGCGACGTCGACCTGCCCGACGACACCCGCGTGGTGCGCTCGAACTACGTGTCGACGCACGACTACGCGCTGCAGGCGGCCCTCGAGGTGCCGGCAGCCGGCGCGGCCGACGCGCTGGCCGCGCTCAAGGACACGTACGGCGGCTGCGTGAAGAACCACCCGTCGCCGCTCTCCGAGCCCGACCTGACCTCGCTCTGCATCCTGGCCAACGACCAGGAGACGACCCAGACCGGGACGCCCGACAGCCGCGTGTTCGTCGTCGGCACCGCCCTGCGGCCCGACAAGACCCGCGTGATCAACCTGTCCGTCCGCTCCCGCTGAGTTCCGCGGCGCGGCCACGCCACGAGGCGCACCTTGTTCCACCACGCGCACCTTGTTCGACGACGCGCACCCTGCAGGGTGCGCGTCGTGAAGGAACGTGCGCGACGTGGCGGGACGCTAGAGGTTCACCCGTGGGCCCGCGCGAAGGCGCGCCGCACCCGCTCGGCGATGACGGCGGGCCGGTCGAGGTCGGCCCACACCCAGCGGACGACCTGCCAGCCGAGGTCGCGCAGCTGGTCCTCGCGCAGCTTCTCCCGGTAGACGACGTCGCCGACGTCCTCGCCGGGCCGGAGCAGCCGGCCGTACTTGACGCGGCCGTCGAACTCGCCGATCGTGCGGTGCTCGGGCCACGCGAAGTCCACCCGCCCCAGCGGACCGTCGGCGCCGTGGACCACGAGCTGGAGCTCGGTCGGCGTCAACCCCTGGTCCGTGAGCAGCACGCGGCTCAGCGACTCCCCCGCCGACTCGGCACGACCGTCGGCGAGCAGCACGACCCGCCGAGCGCGGGCGGCACCGGGCCACCGGTCCTGGCGGCGCAGAGCCGCCTCGAGCACACCTCGGTCCAGGCCGAGCCGCAGGGCGGCGTCGCCCGCCGCGACCCCCTGCTCGTACGGCAGCGTCCGGGCGAGGTCGACCACCGTCCTCGGCACGGTGGTGACCGCCCACCCGTCGACCGTCGTCGTCTCGCCGGCCTCGAGCGCGCTGGTGTGGCGGCGCACGACGGTCCGTCGCCCGCCACCGCCGGTCCTCGGCCTCGTGATGTGCACCGTGCCGACCTGAGCGGGCCAGAGCGGCAGTCCGTGGAGGACCCCGGCAGATGCATGGCTCAGCACCGCCCCGTCGCCCAGCTGCGGCACCGTGGCACCGATCAGCAGGCGGTGCACCTCCTCCGGGCTCCGCCTCGCACCGAGGGCTCTTGCGTAGGCACCTCGACGCAGCCGCTCGAGGTCGCCGAGCCCGACGAGGCGTGCCAGGTCGTTGTCGCTCAGCCCGCCCCGTGTCGCCGCGGAACGGAGCAGCACCTCGTCCATGGTTCCGAGAACAGCAGCCGTTGCGGCCCGTCACCAGCCCTGAGGCCCGCGTCTGTGGACAGCGAGCGACTCGCTCTTCGACCTGTGGACGGCCGACACAGCACGAAGCGCACCCTTCTCGGCGAGGCGCACCCTGCAGGGTGCGCGCGGCGGAGGAAGGTGCGCCTCGTGGCGTACCGGGCTCGGACCAGATCCGGTCCGGCGGACCTCAGCGCGCGGCGGAACCTTCGACGTAGTCGTCGTCGTGGCTCTTGACCCACGACATCAGGTCGCGCAGCTGGTGGCCGACGGCCTCGATCGGGTGCCGCTCACCCTCCTCGCGGAGCCGCGTGAACTCCGGCGCGCCGGCGTCCTGGTCGTCGATGAAGCGCTTGGCGAAGGTGCCGTCCTGGATGTCGGTGAGGACGGCCTTCATGTTCTGCTTCACGTGGTCGTCGATCACGCGCGGGCCGGAGACGTAGTCGCCGTACTCCGCGGTGTCGGAGACGCTCCAGCGCTGCTTGGCGATGCCGCCCTCGTACATGAGGTCGACGATCAGCTTGAGCTCGTGGAGGCACTCGAAGTACGCGACCTCGGGCTGGTAGCCCGCCGCGGTCAGCGTCTCGAAACCGGCCATGACGAGCGCGGAGGCACCGCCGCAGAGGACGGCCTGCTCACCGAACAGGTCGGTCTCGGTCTCCTCGGTGAAGGTGGTCTTGATGCCGCCGGCGCGCAGGCCGCCGATCGCCTTGGCGTACGCGAGCCCGAGGTCCCACGCCTTGCCGGTCGCGTCCTGCTCGACGGCGACGAGCACGGGGACGCCGCGACCCTCGCTGTACTCGCGGCGCACCAGGTGGCCCGGCCCCTTCGGCGCGACCATGACGACGTCGACGCCCTCGGGCGGGGTGATGTAGCCGTAGCGGATGTTGAAGCCGTGGCTGAAGAACAGCGCGTCGCCAGGCACGAGGTTGGGCTCGATCGCCTCGGCGTAGAGCTTGCGCTGCGAGGGGTCCGGGGTGAGGACCATGATCAGGTCCGCCTCCTCGCAGGCCTCGTACGGCGTGAGGACGCGGAGGCCCTGGGCCTCGGCCTTGGCGCGGCTCTTGCTGCCCTCGGGCAGGCCGACGCGGACGTCGACACCCGAGTCGCGCAGCGAGAGGGCGTGCGCGTGGCCCTGGCTGCCGAAGCCGAGGACGGCGACGTTGCGGCCCTGGATCAGGGACAGGTCGGCGTCGGTGTCGTAGAACATCGTGGCTGGCACGGGTGGGACTCTCCTGGTGGTTGGGGATGGTGCGGGCTGGTGGACGCCCAGGTCGGCTCGGACCTGCTCGGCGTCAGGGGACGAGGCGGATCGCCTTCTGCCGCTCGCCGCGGCCGCTACGGTCGGTGATCGAGCGCGGGCCGCGGCCCATCGCGACGACGCCGGACTGGACGAGCTCGCGGATGCCGAAGGGCTCGAGCAGCTGCATCAGCGCGGCGAGCTTCTCCGGGCTGCCGACCGCCTCGATGGTGATCGTCTCCGGCGACAGGTCCACGGCCTTGGCGCCCTGGAACAGCTGCAGGATCTCCAGCACCCGGCCGCGGCTGTCGACGTCGGCCGCGACCTTGATCAGGATCAGCTCGCGGTGCACGGCCGACGGCTCGAGCTCGACGATCTTGAGGACCTCGATGAGCTTGTTCAGCTGCTTGGTCATCTGCTCGAGCACGAGGTCGTCGACGTCCACCGACAGCGTGATCCTCGAGATGCCCGGGTCCTCGGTGGCCCCGACGGCCAACGACTCGATGTTGAAGCCGCGGCGGCTGACCAGGCCGGACACCCGGGCCAGGACGCCCGGCACGTTCTGGACGAGGACCGACAAGGTGTGCGCGCTCATCCCGCCGCCTTTCGGGGGTTCGAGGGGGTCGTCCCCTTCGCGTCGATCACAGGTCCTCCTGCGCCCAGTTCGGCGCCATGTCGCGGGCGATCTTGATGTCGTCGTTGCTGGCGCCGGCGGCGACCATCGGCCAGATCATGGCGTCCTTGTGCACGACGAACTCGACCACGACCGGGGCGTCGTCGATGGACAGCGCCTTGTCGATCACCGCGTCGACGTCCTCCGCGGTCTCGGCGCGCAGCCCGACGCAGCCCATCGCCTCGGCCAGCTTGGGGAAGTCGGGGACGCGGTTGGTCTTGAGGTCGGTGTTGGAGTAGCGGCCCTCGTAGAACAGTGTCTGCCACTGCCGCACCATGCCGAGGCTCTGGTTGTTGATCACCGCGATCTTGACCGGGATGCCCTCGAGCGCGCAGGTGACGAGCTCCTGGTTGGTCATCTGGAAGCAGCCGTCGCCGTCGATGCCCCACACGGTGGCGTCGGGGCGCCCGACCTTGGCGCCCATGGCCGCGGGCACGCAGTAGCCCATGGTCCCGAGACCGCCCGAGTTGAGCCAGCGGCCCGGCAGCTCCCAGGGCAGGAAGTGCGCGGCCCACATCTGGTGCTGCCCCACGCCCGAGGCGTAGTAGGCGTCCGGGCCGGTCAGCTCGCCGATCCGCTTGATCACGTGCTGCGGCGACAGCGTGCCGTCGTCGGGCAGGTCGAACGAGGTCGGGTAGCGGTGCTTGAGGTCGGCCAGCTGGCGCGACCACTCCCCCACGTCCGGCAGGCGCGCGTCGTTGCCGCGCAGCAGCGAGGTCAGCTCGGCGATGACCTCCTTGGCGTCGCCCACGATCGGGACGTCGGCGCTTCGGTTCTTGGAGATCTCGGCCGGGTCGATGTCGGCGTGGATGACCTTGGCGCCGGGGGCGAACGACGAGAGCTGGCCGGTCACCCGGTCGTCGAAGCGGGTCCCCAGCGCGATCAGCAGGTCGGCGCGCTGCAGGGCGCCCACGGCGGCGACCGTGCCGTGCATGCCCGGCATGCCCATGTTCTGCGGGTGGCTGTCGGGGAAGACGCCGCGGGCCATCAGCGTCGTCACGACCGGGATGGCGGTCAGCTCGGCGAGCTCGCGCAGCTCGTCCCAGGCGCGAGCCTTGAGCACGCCGCCGCCGACGTACAGCACGGGACGGCGGGCCTCGCCGATCAGGCGGGCCGCCTCACGGACCTGCTTGGCGTGGGGGCGGGTGACCGGGTGGTAGCCCGGCAGGTCGAGGTGCGTCGGCCAGCGGAACTGGCTGGTCGACTGCAGGGCGTCCTTGGTGACGTCGACGAGCACGGGGCCGGGGCGCCCGGTCGAGGCGATGTGGAAGGCCGACGCGACCGCGGCCGGGATGTCCTCGGCCTTGGTCACCAGGAAGCTGTGCTTGGTGATCGGCATCGTGATGCCACGGATGTCCGCCTCCTGGAAGGCGTCGGTCCCGATCGCCGGGGCCGCGACCTGGCCCGTGATGGCGACCATCGGCACCGAGTCCATGTAGGCGTCGGCGATCGGGGTCACGAGGTTCGTCGCGCCGGGGCCGGAGGTGGCCATGCAGACGCCGACCCGACCGGTGGCGACGGCGTACCCCTCGGCCGCGTGACCGGCGCCCTGCTCGTGGCGCACGAGGATGTGGCGCACGCTGGAGTCGAAGAGCGGGTCGTACGCAGGCAGGATCGCGCCGCCGGGGATGCCGAAGACGACGTCCACCCCTGCGTGCTCGAGCGACGAGACGAGAGACTGGGCTCCGGTCTGCTCGGGTGCGGCGGGGTCTGTCGTGGACATCGCGGGTCTCTCCCTCGTGCGGTGCGGGCCCCCTGTGCCTGGACCCAGCGCTGGCGGTGCGCTGGTCAGGAGGCCCTGCTGGATGTTACGCCGGTGCAACTTCTCTCCCCGTCGCCCGAGCGTCGGTGAACGCGTGGGCAACAAAAAACCCCCGCTGCCCGGAGGCAGACGAGGGAGCGTCGACGAGCGGGGTGGGCTCAGCCGACGCGGGTGCGTACGAGGAGGTGCTGCATGCCTCAAGAGTCCGTGCCGCGCAAGTCCGCGTCAACTCGTGAGACTCGTCGTCCCGGATTCCGGAAGGACGCTCGGAGGCCCTAGGAGTTTCGCAGCAGGAGCGCGGCCGACGCCAGGAACGGCCCGGCTACGCGCGGCGCGCCGAACGAGGTGACGTAGAGCCCGGTCGACACCCGCTCCAGGTAGGCCCAGGCCCAGACCCGCTCGGGGTCGGTGCCGCTCGGCGCGGCCACCGCGCGGCACCAGGACCGGAGCCGGGCGGCGGCGGTTCCCGGGTCGGCGAGCAACGCGCCCGAGAAGTCGCGCACGGCGACGCCGAGGTCGTACGCGCGGTCGGTCACCAGGGGTTCGGGGTCGACGAAGCACCAGCCGCTCTCGGCCCCGGGCCGGGTCCGGGGCACCCGCAGGAGGTTGCCCGGGTGCGGGTCGCCGTGCACGCGCACCAGGTCCGTGCCCGCGTGGTCGGCGAGCTGCGCGGCGTGGGCGAGGGCGCGGTCGACCACGGCGTCGTCGGCGGCGCCCGGATGCTGCACGTGCCGGGCGCGGACGCCCTCGGCCAGCGACCCGGCCTTGTCCGCCGGGGCACGGTCCGGCGGTCGCCAGGCGACGGCGAGCGTGCGGGCGAGCACCTCGACCTGCTCCTCGGGTCCGAGGCCGGAGCGGTCCAGGGAGGGACCGAGCCGCTCGAGCAGGAGCGCGCCTGCCGGCTCGTCGACCTCGAGGACCGCCGCGTGGCCCCGGCCGGCCGACTCCCTCAGCGCCTCGGCGACCCGGGCGAAGCCGGGCCCGGGCAGCGCGACCTTGAGCACCGCGTCGCCGCCGCCGGCACGCGTGGCCGCGACGAGGTAGGACGCGGACCCGCCGGGGAGCCCACGGCCGAGGCGGAGCGACCAGCGCGCGGCCAGGTCGGCGAGCAGCCCGGGCAGCGCGTCCACCCACGCCTGGCCGGCCGGGCCGAGCGCCGCGACCCGCGCCCGGACGAGCGGCTGCAGCCGGACGCGGAACAGGTCGCTCTCCTGGGCCACGCCCACCCCCTTCCGTCGTCCCGGTTCCCGCGGACGGGCCCCGCCGACACCCGGCGGTGGCACAATCGTCACGCGATGGCCGTCCTCACCGCTCCGGACATCCCCGGCATGAGCGGCTGGCGGCCGCTGGCCCGGGGCGGCTTCGCCACGGTCTGGCAGGCCCGCCAGGAGTCGCTGGACCGCCTCGTCGCGGTCAAGGTCGACGCCCGCACCCTCGACACCGAGACCGAGCGCGACCGCTTCCTCTCCGAGGCCCGGACCGCGGGCGGCCTGTCGGGGCACGCCGGCATCGTCACCGTGCACGACGCCGGGATCCTCGAGGACGGCCGCCCCTACCTGGTCATGGACCTCTGCCCGGGTGGTTCGCTGACGCGTTGGCAGAGCCCGGAGGGCCGCCAGGACGAGGACCGGGTCCGTGCCGTCGGCGTCCGCATCGCCGACGCGCTGTCCGCGGCGCACGCGCAGGGGATGCTGCACCGCGACGTCAAGCCGGCGAACATCCTCATCGACCGCTACGGCCACGCCGGGCTCGCCGACTTCGGCCTGGCCGGCCACGTCGAGTCGAGCAGCGGCGAGGGCATCACCCCGGCCTACGCACCGCCGGAGGTGCTGCGCGGCGAGCGGGCCAGCGAGGCTGGCGACGTCTACCAGCTGGGGGCGACCCTCTACGCGGTGCTGGGCGGCAGCCCGCCGCACGGCACCGTCGACGACGACCTGTCGCTGCCCGAGCTGCTGGCCCGGTTCGACGAGCCGGTCGCCGCCCTGCCCGGCGTGAGCCCCGCGCTGATGCGGGTCGTGCTCGGCGCGCTGGCGACGGACCCCGCCGAGCGCCCGACCGCGGCCGAGCTGCGCGACCGGCTCGCGGCGACCGCCCCGCTGCCCGCGTCGACCCGCCGCCGTCGTACCACCCTGCTCGTCGCCGTCGGGGTGGTCGTCGCCGTGCTCGCCCTCGTCCTCGGGGCGAGCGGCGTCTACCTCTACGAGGTGGACCGGAGCGTGACCGCGAACATCAGCCGTGGGCTCCAGCTGACGCCCGACACGAAGCGGCCGCCCAAGGACCCCGCGGCCGTCGACACGCTCAACTACCTCCTCATCGGCAAGGACGCGGGCGACAAGTCCGACCCGGAGCGCAACGACGCGATCATGCTCGTGCACCTCACCCAGGCGCGCGACCAGGCGTACGTCATCTCGTTCCCGCGCGACCTGGTGGTGCCCGACGGCGACGGGACGACGACCCTGGGGCGCACGTACGACGGCGAGGACGACGTGTCGCCGGTCGTCCGCGCGGTCGAGGCCGTGACGTCGACGCCGGTGGACCACGTGGCGATGATCGACTTCACCGGGTTCGTGGGGCTGACCGAGGAGCTCGGCGGGGTCACCGTCGACAACCGGCGCAAGTTCGAGAGCCACGGCTTCACCTACCCGGTCGGGCGGATCACGCTGTCCGGGGAGTCGGCGCTGGCCTACGTCCGCCAGGGCAGCACCAGCGAGCGGGACCGGGCCGAGCACCAGCGCGACATGCTCAAGGCGATCCTCACCAAGGGCCTGTCCCCCGAGGTGCTGGCCCGGCCGCGCCAGTTCACCCAGTTCGTCGGCAACGCCGCCAAGCGGATCCAGGTCGACAGCTCGCTGTCGGACTCCGAGCTGCGCTCGACCGCGCTGTCGCTCCGGCTCGGCCCGAGCGACATCCGGCTGCTCGCCGTGCCCGTCGAGAAGGCGGTCCGGCAGGACGGGGAGACCGTCGAGCCGGTCGACGCGGCGCAGATGGCCGAGCTGAGCGATGGCCTGCGGACCGACCGGATGGCCGCGTACCTGGACAAGCACCCTAACGGCTGAGCCCGGCCTCGCGGGCGAGCTCGTCCTCCCCCGCCCGACTCCTGCCCTGCCCGCCGTCAGAGGCTGCCCTCCCGGGCCGCGACCGCGACGGTCGGCACGACCGGCACGAAGCCGAGCTCGCGGATGAGCGAACCGTCCATCCGACCCGACCAGGGGTCCACCAGGGGCTCCGCCGAACCCTCGATCAGCACGCCGCCGTAGCGGGCCAGCTCGAACACGGTCACGGCCGCGTCGTCGGTCAGGTTCACGACGCGCCCGTCCATCCGGCCCTCGGCCGCCAGCAGCACGGCCGCCGCGACGTCACGGTGGTGCGCGACGGAGTAGGTGTGCGCCGGGTGCAGCCCGAAGCGCGGCGCCAGGGCGGCCAGCGACGCCAGGTGCCCGTCGCCCTCACCGTAGACGAACGGCAGCCGCAGGACGGCCCAGGTGAGTCCGCTCTCGCGCAGCAGCCGCTCGGCCGCCACCTTGCTCGCGGGGTACGCGGCGGTCGGCGCGCACGCGTCCGTCTCGAGGGCGGGCCGGGCGGCGTCGGCGTCGTACACGTTGCCGGTGCTGGCCATCACGACGCGGGCCCGGGGCGCGTACGCCTCGACCGCGGACAGGAGGTTCCGGGTGCCGTCGAGGTTCGCCCGCCAGATGGCCGCCTCGTCCTGGGTGCGGAAGAGCGCCGCGAGGTGCACGACCAGGTCGACGCCCTCGACGGCCGCCCGCAGCGAGTCGGGGTCGGCGAGGTCGCCGCGGACGGCGACCACCTCGGGCGGCAGCGGGTGCTCGCCCCGCACGAGGGCGCGGCACTCGAAGCCCGCCGCCACGAGACGCGGGAGCAGCCGGGCGCCGACGAGGCCCGAGGCGCCCGTGAGCAGAAGTGTGGACATGATGTTCCCCTTTACTGATCGTCAGTAGGACTGATCATCAGAGTAGCAGTAACCTGGCGATGTGGTGAACGAGGCGGACCTGGGACCGGAGCTGGTCGGCCGGCTGACCTACCTCCTCAAGCGGGCCCTGCTCGAGCTGGAGGACCTGCACGCCGAGCACCTGGCGCCGGCGGGTCTCGGAGCGCGCGAGCTCGCCGTCCTGCTGCTCCTCGGCGGCCACGAGCCGGAGTCCCAGCAGCAGGCCGCCGCACGGCTGGGGGTGGACCGCACCTCGATGGTCGGGCTGCTGGACGGCCTCGAGGCCAAGGGCTTCGTCGCGCGGCGCCCCGACCCCGTCGACCGGCGGCGCAACGTCGTGGAGCTCACCCCCGCCGGTCAGGTGGCGCTGCGGGAGGCGACGCGCGCCAGCGACGACGCCGAGCGCGCGCTCCTCGCCGACCTCGACGACGCCGAGGCGGCCCAGCTGCGCGCCCTGCTGCGCCGCGTCGGGCACGGCGCGCGCCGCTAGCCGTCCTGGTCCGCACCCTCCGCCCGGCCGGCGAGGATCCGCGGGTGCTCGCGGCCGGGGAACCGGACGCTGTAGCGCGTCTCCCCGACGGCCGCCGCGAGCACGGCGAGCCGGTCGTCGAGCTCGGCCCGCCGCGCCGCGGGGACCGCCTCGAACCAGTGGGTGAGCATCCGGCCGTCCGGCGCCTGCGCCCAGGCGCCGACCACCCGTCCGTCCACCCAGAGGGTCGGCCCGGCGTTGCCGTTCGTGTCGAACGCCTGCTCCGCGCTCTGCGGGAGGTACCAGGCGCGCTCCTTCCACCCCATGGTCGTGGGGTCCAGGCTCGGCAGCGCCGCGACCCAGGGACCGGGGTCCTCGACCTCCGCCACGTCGCCGGCGGCCATCCAGGCCGGACCGGTGGCGAGCGCGACCTCCTGCGCCCCGACGTCCGCGAGGGCCGCCCTCGTCGCCGCCGCCGTCCAGCCCGTCCACCAGCGCAGGTCGTCGGTGCTGACGGGGCCGAAGCGTTCCAGGTGGCGACGGGCCAGAGCCGCCCGCGCCGTCCGCGGGTCGAGGTCGCCGAGCCCGCCCGGCAGCCAGTCCTCCGCGAGGGCGTAGCGGTACGCGCCGCTCACCCAGCTGCCCACGGGCCGGGTGCGCAGCAGCACGCCGGCGAAGCCGAGGCCCAGCAGCACCCGCGTGTGCGCGGACTGGGTGGCCCCCCACCGCGGGCCGCCGACGACGATCGGCTGGCGCAGCGCCGGGATGCGTTCGCCCAGCTCGCGCGCGGTGCTCGGCCCGTGCGCCCGCAGGTCGGCGACCACCTGCTCCGCCGCCGCGCCGAGCCACGCCTCCGGTCTCTCCACCCCGCTCACGGCGAGGTAGCCGGCGGTGCGGCGCCGCTCCGGCGTGACGAGGGCCAGGGTCGCGGCCCCGTGCAGCTCGCGGACGACCTCCGGCGTGGCGACCCAGAGCGTGCGGCGTACGGCGTGGTGGCGCACCACGGAACGTTGCTCGTAGAGCGCGGCGTCGACGGCGGCCAGACAGGGGTGGGCCATCCGGGCCAGGGCCGAGAGGTAGACGGTCACCGGGTCGGACGAGTGCAGCGCGACCAGGGCGTCGGCGAGCGCCGCGACGTCGTCGGTCCGCGTCCCGGGCAGCAGCAGGTGGCGCCGCGCGAGGCGCGCGCGACGTTGCTCGACCCCGATCGCCCGCACGGTCGGAACGCTAGAGGATGGCGCTGACAGGGTGCCCGAGCTTCCCGCCCGTGGTGTCCCTCGGCGGGGCACGACGCGCGAGACCTCGGCTCAGTCGGCGACGAAGATGCAGAACGGGTGGCCCGAGGGGTCCGCGTACACGTACAGCGGCTCCTCCGGGTCGTCGAACCGGTCGTAGAGCAGCGTCGCGCCCAGCCCGAGGGCGCGCAGGTGCTGCTCCTTGAGGTCCGCCGCGGTCGGCACGGTCGTGTCGAGGTGGAGCTGCTGCGGGACCTCGCCGGTCGGCCAGGTCGGGTGCGGCAGCGACTCGACGCGCTGGAAGGCCAGCGCCGGGACGCCGCCGTCGCCGTGCAGGACCAGCCAGTCCTCCCCGTGCGGGTCGGGCTCGCCGGGCGCCGGCGGTTCGTCACCCGGCCGGTACGTCAGCCCGAGCAGCACCCGGTAGAACTCGGCGAGGGCGCGCGGGTCCTGGGTGTCGAGGACGGTCTGGCGCAGGCGCGGGACGCTCACGATCCCAGGCCTCCGCTCAGCCGCAGACCGCGCCGACGTTGGCGGAGCGCACCAGCTTGGTGTACTTCGCCAGCACGCCCCGGCGGGCCGGTCGTTCGGGCGCGGTCCAGGCCGCCCGGCGACGCTCCAGCTCGTCGGCCTCGACGCCGAGCTCGAGGGTGCCGTTGGCGACGTCGAGCGTGATCTTGTCGCCGTCCTGCACGAGGGCGATCGGGCCGCCCTCGGTCGCCTCGGGGGCGATGTGGCCGACGCAGAGGCCGGTCGTCCCGCCCGAGAAGCGGCCGTCGGTGATGAGCATGACGTCCTTGCCGAGGCCGGCGCCCTTGATCGCGCCGGTGACCGCGAGCATCTCGCGCATGCCGGGACCGCCCTTGGGGCCCTCGTAGCGGATGACCACGACGTCGCCGGCGGTGATGGTGCCGTCCTCGAGCCCGTCCATGGCGGCGCGCTCGCCGTCGAACACGCGCGCGGTCCCCTCCCACACGGAGGTGTCGAAGCCCGCGCTCTTGACGACCGCGCCCTCGGGCGCGAGCGAGCCGTGCAGGATCGTGATGCCGCCGGTCGGGTGGATCGGGTTGGCCAGCGCCCGCAGGATCGTCCCGTCGACGTCCGGCGGGTTGATGTCGGCCAGGTTCTCGGCCATGGTCCTGCCCGTCACGGTCAGGCAGTCCCCGTGCAGCAGGCCCGCCTCGAGGAGGGCCTTCATGACCACGGGCACGCCGCCGACGCGGTCGACGTCGGTCATCACGTAGCGGCCGAAGGGCTTGAGGTCGCCCAGGTGCGGAACCTTCTTGCCGACGCGCACGAAGTCGTCGAGGGTCAGGTCCACCTCGGCCTCGTTGGCGATGGCCAGCAGGTGCAGCACCGCGTTCGTCGAGCCGCCGAAGGCCATGACGACGGCGATGGCGTTCTCGAACGCCTCCTTGGTGAGGATGTCGCGTGAGGTGATGCCGCGGCGCAGCAGCTCGACGACGGCCATGCCGCTCTTGCGGGCGAAGCCGTCGCGACGGCGGTCGACGGCGGGCGGCGCCGCGGAGCCGGGGAGCGACATGCCCAGGGCCTCGGCGGCGCTGGCCATCGTGTTCGCGGTGTACATGCCGCCGCAGGCGCCCTCGCCCGGGCAGATCGCCTTCTCGACCTCGGTGACCTGGTCGCGCGTCATCCGGCCCGCGAGGCAGGCGCCGACGGCCTCGAACGCGTCGATGATCGTCACGTCCTTGTCCCCGACGCGGCCCGGCATGATCGAGCCCGCGTAGAGGAAGACCGACGCCAGGTCGAGGCGCGCGGCGGCCATCAGCATGCCGGGGAGCGACTTGTCGCAGCCGGCGAGCAGCACCGAGCCGTCCATCCGCTCGGCCGACATCACGGTCTCGACCGAGTCGGCGATGACCTCGCGGCTGACCAGGGAGAAGTGCATGCCCTCGTGGCCCATCGAGATGCCGTCGGACACCGAGATCGTGCCGAACTCCAGCGGGTAGCCGCCCGCCGCGTGCACGCCGTCCTTGACCGCCTTGGCCAGCCGGTCGAGCGACAGGTTGCAGGGGGTGATCTCGTTCCAGCTCGAGGCGACGCCCACCTGCGGCTTGACCCAGTCGTCGTCGCCCATGCCGACGGCGCGCAGCATGCCGCGCGAGGCGGTCGCCTCGAGGCCGTCGGTGACGACGCGGGAGCGCGGCTTGATGTCCACGCCGGCGTTGGCGTCAGGGGTGTCCGTCGAGGTCTGCGGGAGGGTGTCGGTCACAGCCGTCAATGTAGTGCGCGGCGCCGACGGTTCTCCGAGCCTTCCGCCCGCCGTACGCCCCGAGGCTGCTCGGCTGCAGTGCCGCGTCGGTGCGGGGCTCAGCGCGGGAGCGCGGGGGCCGTGACCGGCGCACCGCCGGCGACCAGGGCGTGGCGCGGGACCTCACGGTTCCGGGTCGCCAGCACGTGCACGGCGAGCCCGAGCACGAGGACCGCGCCGGTGACCGGGCCGAGGTTGGCGACGAGCTCCTGCAGCGGGGAGTAGGTGGCCTCGACCCGGTTGCCGTACGGCAGCAGCGCGAGCGGCGGACACAGGCAGACCCACACGACCCAGAACCCGGCGACGACGCGCACCCAGCGCGGCAGGGCCTGGGTGAGCACGGCGACCCCCATCGGCAGGATCCACACGTAGTGGTGGGTCCAGGACACCGGGGAGGCGAGGTTGGTGCAGAGCCCGACCAGCGCGATCGCGAACACCTTCTGCCCGACGCGCCACCAGTGCACCGCGACCAGCGTCCCGACGACGGCCACGGTGGCGGCGACGCCGAACCCGAGCAGGCTCGTCGTGCGGCTCGTGTCGATCAGCCGGTAGAAGACGCTCAGCAGGTTCTGGTTGCCGACGTAGAAGGGTGAGGCCGGCGAGCGGGTGTCGCCGCCGGACAGCCCGGTGTAGTACTCGACGGTGTTGCGGGGCAGGAACGCGTATCCCACGGCGGTGAACGCCAGGAACGACAGTCCCGAGACGATCGCGAGCCTGCGCCGGCCGGCCAGGAAGGCGAAGACCCCGAACAGCGCCGGGGTGAGCTTGACCGACGCCGCCAGCCCGACGAGGACGCCCCGCCACGGGCGCTCGTGCTGCGGCGCCCCCGGCCAGCGCGGCAGCAGGTCGGCGACCACGAGCGCCATGAGGAACGTGTTCACCTGCCCGTAGCCGAGGGTCGTGCGGATCGGCTCGACCGCGACCACGGCCACGCTGCCGACGAGCGCCAGCCGCCAGCCGCGCTGCACCCCGCAGCGCCGCAGCACCGACTGCTGGGCGCCGACGCCGGCGACGGTCCAGGCCAGCTGCCAGAACAGGTACGGCCCGAAGGCGAGCGGGGTCATCAGCACCGCCGAGATCGGCGGGTAGATGAAGTAGAGGTGCCAGCCCGGCGTCGTCGTCGCGAAGATGTCGCGCCCGGCCAGCATGTCCTTCACCGCGTAGACGTAGACCTGCAGGTCGATCGTGTTCGGGGTGCGCGGCCACCAGTGGCTGTAGGCGATGACGAAGGGCAGCACCAGCAGCGCGACGACGGCGGGCGGGCCGACCTCGGCCAGCAGCAGGAGCGCCCGCCGGCCCGGGGTGAGCGGGTGCTGCGGGGCCGGCGCGCCGGACTCGGGCGCCGCGACGGCCGGCGAGGACGTCACGCGGTGCCGCCCGTGATCTCCGCCCACACCGCGTCGAGCTCGGCGGCGGGCACCTCGCTGGGGTCGACGAGGTGGGTGAAGCCCGGCTGGTCGGCGTAGCGCGGGATGACGTGGACGTGCGCGTGGAACACGGTCTGCCCGGCCACTGGGCCGGCCGAGGAGAGCACGTTGAACCCGTCGGGCGCCAGCCGGTCCTTCAGCAGCCGCGCCACCGCGTCGATCGCCGGGGCGATCGCCGGCAGCGTCGGCTCGCCGGAGACCAGGTCGGCGACGTGGCGGCGCGGGATCACCAGCGTGTGGCCGCGGTGCCAGCCGTTGATGTCGAGGAACGCGACCGCCGCCTCGTCGGCGTAGACCTGGCGCGACGGGATCGTGCCGGCGACGATGGCGCAGAAGATGCAGTCGGCGCTGCTGGCGTCCGGGCCGGTGCCGGCGTCGGTCTCCGAGGGGCTCACGTCGCGACAGTCTCCCTGGTCGGGCGCTGCATCGCTAAGGACGCGCGCCGTACGGGGAAGCCCGCGGCGGCGATCGCGTCCTTCACCTCGCCGACGCGGAGCGTGCCGAAGTGGAACACGGTGGCCGCCAGCACGGCGTCGGCCCCGGCGGCCACGGCCGGCGGGAAGTCCTCGACCCGGCCCGCGCCGCCGGAGGCGATGAGGGGCACGTCCACGGCCGCCCGGACGGCGGCGATCATCTCGAGGTCGAAGCCCGCGGTCGTGCCGTCGGCGTCCATCGAGTTCAGCAGGATCTCCCCCACGCCCTCCTCGACGCCGCGGCGCGCCCACTCCACCGCGTCGAGCCCGGCTGCCCGGCGTCCACCGTGCGTCGTGACCTCGAAGCCCGACGGCTGGTCGGGCGCGCGTCGCGCGTCGACGGACAGCACGAGCACCTGGTTGCCGAAGCGCCGGGTGATCTCCCCGATCACCTCGGGCCGGCGGATGGCGCCGGTGTTGATGGCGACCTTGTCGGCCCCGGCCCGCAGCAGCACGTCCACGTCGGCGACGCTGCCCACGCCGCCGCCGACGGTGAGCGGGATGAAGACGGTCTCGGCGGTCCGGCGGACGACCTCGAGCGTGGTCTCGCGACCCTCCGAGCTCGCGGAGATGTCGAGGAACGTCAGCTCGTCGGCCCCCTCCGCGTCGTACGCGGCCCCCAGCTCGACGGGGTCGCCCGCGTCGCGCAGGTCGACGAAGTTCACGCCCTTGACCACCCGGCCGGCGTGCACGTCGAGGCAGGGGATGACCCGGACGGCGACTGGCACGGGGCGAAGCCTAGTTCTTGGGGCTGGTGGTCCTCGCCCCGTTCGGACGCGGCCGGGTCGGCTCCCGCGCAGACCCCTCGGAACCGTCCGACCCCCTCGTTAGGGTGAGCGACGTGCCTCCTGCTCCGCCTCCCGCGCCTGCGCGGCGCCACGGGATCGACCCCTCGTTCACCGCGCTCCCCCTCCACGCGCTGGCCGACGCGGCGCTCGCCCGTGCCCGCGAGCTGGGCTGCAGCTACGCCGACCTCCGGGTGGAGCAGGTCCGCGAGGGGCTGCGGTCGTTCCGCGACACCGCGCTGGAGTCGAGCACCGACCACTCCACCGTCGGGCTGGCCGTCCGCGTCGTGCACGACGGGGTCTGGGGCTTCGCCGCCGGCGTCGGGCTGACCACCGACGTGGCCGCCCGGCTGGCCGAGCGCGCCGTCGCGACGGCCCGGATCTCCAAGCCGCTCACGCCGCACCGCGTCGAGCTGGCCGACGAGCCCGTGCACGCCGACCGGACCTGGGTGTCGGCGTACGAGACGGACCCCTTCGACGTGCCCGAGGCCGAGCAGCAGGCCCGGATGCTCGACCTCTCCGCCGCGCTGCTCGCCGGCGCCGGCGTCAGCCACACCTCGGCGAGCCTGCACGTCGTGCGCGAGGACAAGTTCTTCGCCAGCCTCGCCGGCACCACGACCACCCAGCAGCGCGTCCGCGTCCAGCCGCAGCTGACCGCGGTGAGCGTGGGCGACCACGGGTTCGCGACGATGCGCACGCTCGCCCCGCCCGCCGGCCGCGGGTGGGAGTACCTGACGGGCACCGGCTGGGACTTCGACGCCGAGGTGGCCGAGATCCCCGCGCTGCTGGCCGAGCACGCCGCGGCGCCCACCGTCGAGGCCGGGCGCTACGACCTCGTCATCGAGCCGAGCAACCTGTTCCTCACCATCCACGAGTCCGTCGGTCACGCCACCGAGCTCGACCGGGCCCTGGGCTACGAGGCCGCGTACGCCGGCACCTCGTTCGCCACGTTCGACCAGCTGGGCACGCTGCGCTACGGCAGCCCCGCCATGCACGTCACGGGCGACCGGGTCGTCGACCACGGGCTCGCCACGATCGGCTTCGACGACGAGGGCGTGGCGGCGACGACCTTCGACATCGTGCGCGACGGCACGCTCGTCGGCTACCAGCTCAACCGGCAGATGGCCGCGGAGAAGGGCCTGGGCCCGTCGAACGGGTGCGCGTACGCCGACTCCCCCGGCCACATCCCGATGCAGCGGATGCCGAACGTCTCGCTCGCCGCCGACCCCGGCGGCCCGAGCAGCGAGGAGCTCATCTCCCGGGTGGACCGCGGCCTGTACGTCGTCGGCGACAAGTCCTGGTCGATCGACATGCAGCGCTACAACTTCCAGTTCACGGGGCAGCGGTTCTACCGCATCGAGGGCGGCCGGCTGGCCGGGCAGGTCAAGGACGTGGCGTACCAGGCGACGACGACCGACTTCTGGCGCTCGATGGAGGCCGTCGGGGGTGAGCAGACCTACCTGCTCGGCGGCGCCTTCAACTGCGGCAAGGGCCAGCCGGGCCAGTCCGCGCCGGTGTCGCACGGTTCCCCGGCCGCGCTGTTCCGGGGCGTGAACGTGCTCAACACCGCGGCGGAGGGAGCAGCATGAGCGTCGTCGACCTGCTGGACGAGGCGCTGCGCGTCGCCACCGGACCCGTGGTGGCGGTGCTGACCGAGCGCCACGAGGTCAACCTGCGCTGGGCGGCGAACGCGTTGACGACCAACGGCGAGATGCGCAGCGTGAGCCTGGCGGTCACGGCGACCGCCGAGGTCGAGGGCGGCACCGCGATCGCGACCGTCGCCGCCGACCTCGTCGAGGTGTCGGAGGTGGCCGCCGTCGTCGCGGCGGCCGAGGCGGCCGCCCGCGCGGCCTCGCCCGCCGAGGAACCCTCGCCCCTCGTCGCCGCCGAGGCGCACCCCGAGGACGGCGACGTGCGCGCCGGACCGGCGACGACCACGGTCGAGACGCTGGCCGACGTGGCGGCCGGTCTCGGGCGGGCCTTCGAGCGCGCGGCCGCGGAGGGCCACCTCCTCTACGGCTTCGCCGAGCACATCGTCTCCACGGTCTACCTCGCCAGCAGCACCGGCCTGCGCCGGCGCGGGGTCGACCCGCAGGGCCGCCTCGAGCTCAACGGCAAGAGCGACGACCTCGCGCGCTCGGCGTGGGTCGGTCAGCAGACGCGGACGTTCGCCGACGTGGACGTGGACGCCCTCTACGCCGAGGTGTCGCGCCGGCTCGGGTGGGCCCGCCGCACGGTCGAGCTCCCGCCCGGCCGGTACGAGACGCTGCTGCCGCCCGGGCCGGTGGCCGACCTGGTGATCTACGCCGCCTGGACGGCGAACGCCCGCGACGCCGAGGACGGCAGCAACGTCTTCGCGGGCGGCGAGGGGCGTACGCGGGTCGGCGAGCGGCTGGCCGAGCTGCCGGTCGACCTGCTGTGGGACCCCGCCTGGCCCGGGGAGGAGACGCTGCCCTTCGTCGCCTCCACGTCCTCGCCGGACGGCACGTCGTTCGCCTTCGACCTCGGGCTCCCGGTCGAGCCGGTGCGCTGGGTCGAGGGTGGTGTCCTCACCCAGCTGGTCCGCAACCGCGCGCACGCCGCCGCCACCGGTCAGCGACCGACGCCGCCGGCCGACAACTTCGTCATGGACGCGGGCGGCACGGCGACCCTCGACGAGATGATCGCCCGGACCAAGCGCGGCCTGCTGGTGACGTGCTTCTGGTACATCCGCGAGGTCGACCCGGAACGCCTGCTGCTCACCGGCCTCACCCGTGACGGGGTGTACCTGGTCGAGGACGGCGAGGTCGTGGCGGCGGTGAACAACTTCCGCTGGAACGAGTCCCCGATCGAGCTCCTCGGCCGCGCCACCGAGATCGGGGCCAGCGTGCCCGTGCTGTGCCGGGAGTGGAACGACTACGTCACCAGGACCGTCATGCCGCCCCTGCGCATCCCGGACTTCAACTACTCGACGGTGAGCCAGGCCTCGTAGTCGGCGCCGGCCGGCGCCCGGGTCGGGTTCGTGGGGTTGGGTTCGCGGGTTGGCGCGGGTCGGGCTTGCGGGTCGGGCTCGCGGGTCGCGCGCGCGGGTCGGGTCCGCAGGTCGCGCGCGTCGGATCCGTGGGTCAGCGCGACTCGGACCTCCTCACCCTCCCCCCTCCGCCGACGTTCTCTCCGCGAGGCAGGACCCGGCTTCTGGTCTGGCGGCTCCGGCTGGCGTACTTCTGGCAGCAGAGGTGCCCGGACGAGCGGTTTCGCGTGACTTCTGCTGCCAGAAGTCCCGTCAGGGTGGGCTGCGGGCAGGGGGAGTGGCAGCAGCACCGGTGAGCAGTGGCCTGCGTGCGCGGCCACCCCTCGCGAACTTGTCCACAGATTCGCTCGCGTGTTCGAAGACTGTCAGAGCCAGGCCGTAGCGTCAGATCCATGGACGAGGGGGCGGCCAGCGGGCTGGGGCAGGCGCCGCTCGGCGCTGCGCTGCAGGCGTGGTCGGACGCGCAGGACGACGTCGTCCGCCTCCTCGCCGAGGGCGCGCTCGACGCCGTGGACGACCTCGGGCTCGTCGAGGTCCTGCGGCGGATCGAGGCCACGCGGAACCGGTCGGCCCTGCTCGACCACCACGTCGTCCAGACCGGGGAGGCCCGGCGGCTGGCCGACAGCCTGACGCAGCCGAGCATGGCCGCCGTCCTCGTCTGGGCCCTGCGGCTCTCGCGCGGCGAGGCGTCGCGCCGGGTCCGGGCGGCGGCGCAGCTCGGCGAGCGCCGGTCCATGACGGGCGAGCTGCTCCCGGCACTTCGACCGAGCCTCGCCGCCGCGCAGGCCGAGGGTCGGGCGACCCCCGAGCAGATCGACATCTGCCTCCGCGCCCTCGACGGCCTCGACCACCGCGGCTTCGACCCGCACGACCTCGAGACCGCCGAGCAGGTCGTGGCGGGGTTCGCCGCGACGTTCCCGCCGGCCGAGCTCCGCGGGCTGGCCCAGCAGGTCGTGGACCGCGTCGACCCCGACGGCACGGTTCCGGACGACGAGCTGCACGCCGACCGACGGCACCTCGAGCTGCGTCGCTGCCGCGACCACTCGTGGCGGCTCGAAGGCCGTCTCACCCCGGAGGTCGGCGCCAAGCTCACGGCGGTGCTGGGCCCGCTCGCAGCGCCGCGGGTCAACCGCGACGTCACCGCGGACGGCAGGCCGGTCGAGGACCTCGACGAGCGTCATCACGGTCAGCGCCGGCACGACGCGCTCGAGGAGGTGTGCGACCGGCTCCTCCGCTCGGGCACCCTCCCGGACTCCGGCGGCACGCCGGCGACCGTGATCGTCACGATCGCCGAGGGCGACCTCGCGGCGCGGCGCCGCTGGGGAGTCACCAGCGACGGGACCATGCTGTCGTCGCGGACGCTCCGTCGGCTGGCGGACGAGGCCGAGGTCGTACCCGCGGTCGTCTCCTGCACCGGGGTCGTGCTGCACCTCGGCCGGACCCGTCGCCTGGCGAGCGCCGCCCAGACGCTCGCCCTCGTCGCGCGCGACCGCGGTTGCAGCTTCCCCGGCTGCCAACGACCGCCCGAGTGGTGCGAGCGTCACCACATCCGCGCCTGGGCCGACGGTGGCCGTACGGACCTCGACAACCTGACGCTGCTCTGCGCGTACCACCACCACCACTTCGAGGCCCGCGGCTGGACCTGCCGGGTGACCGACGGCCTTCCCACCTGGACGCCGCCGAGATGGATCGACCCGCAGCAGCGGCCGCTGCGCAACGTCCGCATCAGCGCGGCCGCCGCTTCCGCTGGCGGCAAGCTGACGATCAGGTCGAGGACCCGGAGCACCCGGGTCGTCGGAACCGGGCCGCCGGTGCTGAGGCGGTGAGGGCGAGGCGGTGAGAGCCAGGCTTTGAGGGCGAGGCGTGAGGGCGAGGCGGTGAGGGCCAGGCGGTGAGGGCCAGGCGGTGAGGGCCAGGCGGTGAGGGCCAGGCGGTGGCCGGAGGGTGAGGTGGGAGCGACGCCGTGGCGGTCCCTCCGGCGCATCGCTGCGGGCGTCGGTCAGCGCGGGGTGCGGAGGAGCAGGTCGCCGCGTTCGGCCTGGGCGGCGGTGCGGGTGAAGAGCCATGTCTGCTCAGCGTCGCTGCGCTCGAGCAGGTCGCCGCTGAAGCCGAGCTCGCGCAGCCGGCGGATCTCGAGCGTGCGCTGGGCCTCGTCGGCGACGGGCGAGAGGTACCAGAGGCGCTGGACGCCGCGGAGGCGCGGCTCGACGGCGGAGAGCGGGAGGCGGTCGTCCCACAGGTAGTGGCGCGAGAGCCGGTCGGCGCCGGCGTTGAGGACGGGGCCGGTGCCGAGGGCACCCGGGTAGGAGACCGTGATGGCGGAGACGAGCGGGTAGTCGATGACGGCGTCGCCGGGGTTGCCCCGGTACGCGACGACGGCAGCGATCTGGCCCCAGCTGTCCCACGCGTCCACCGTCCGCTGGTCTCGGTAGGTGGTGGTGCCGGCGAGCGGGAGGGCCGCCGCGAGGCAGAAGGCCAGCCAGCGCCGCCGCACCGAGGCGATCCCTCCCCCGGCCAGCACGGCGAGCGCGCCGACGCAGAAGGCGAGGTAGCGCTGCGAGTAGAGCGGCGTCCAGACCGCGGAGACGGTGATGAGGGCCAGCCCGGGGACGACGGCCCAGCCGACGAGCAGGAAGGTCGTGCCGCGGCGCCCCTTCCGGTGCCGCGAGAGCCAGACCAGCCCCGCGGCCGCCATGGCCCAGCACAGCACCGCCCAGAGCCCGTTGAGCGGGGCGAGCGGCTCGGTGGCGATCTTGGCGAGCGACTCCGGCGTCGGCGGGTCGATCCAGTCGACCTGGGCCTGCTGGCCCCGGGCCCGCCAGGCCAGCACCACGACCGGCACGGCCCCGAGCAGGAGGCCGACGAGCGCGGGCCAGCGGCCGGGTGGCAGCCCCAGGCGGAGAATCCGGCGGGGTCGCCCCTCGGGGTCGGGGGGCGCCCAGAGCCAGACCACGAGCACCGGCAGCATCAGGGCGGAGTAGACGTGCAGACCGCCGACCAGCGCGGTCGCCAGGGCCACGGGCAGCACCCAGAGCGCCGAGGGCCGGCGCGCCGACAGCACCACGAGCACGACGAGGAGGACGGCGGCCGCGGTGAACCACGCCCCCGACCGTCCCTCCGTGCCCACCAGGGTCACCCGGGGGCACACGGCCATGACCAGCCCGGCGAGCAGCCCGGCCCGCGGCGTGAAGAGGAGCGAGCCCAGAACGACGACGAGCCCCGCCGCCAGGCCGCAGGCGACGGCCGACGGCGCGCGCAGCGTGAGGGTCGAGATGCCGACGACGTCCAGCCAGACCTTCATGGTCGCGTAGAAGAGCGCGTGGACGACGTCGACGTTCTGCAGCATCTGCCCCAGCTGCGCCCAGGTGCGCGTGACGGCCGAGACGGTGGCCGCCTCGTCACGCGACTGGGTCGGAACCCACGAACCCGCGCCGACCAGCCCGGTGGTCATGACGAAGACCGCGACGGCCCGGACGACGACCGAGGCCGTACGGGTCGGGGCGGAGGAGGGCACGACCGGAGATGCTAGGCCCCGGCGCCGCAGAGACGGGGTCGACGCGAGCGGAGGACGGACTACGTCTCGTCCGTCTCCACCTCTTCGGCCTCGAAGGTCACCACGCCGCGGCGCATCGAGCGGACCAGCGCGTGCGCGGTCTCGCGCAGCGGCCCGGCCCCGGCGGCGTCGGCCACCTGCCCGGCGAAGTCGATGACCTGGCGGACCCAGCGCACGAAGTCCCCGGCCGTCAGGTCCGTCTGCTCGACCACGGCGGCCAGCGAGCGGCCGGCGGCCCAGCCGTACGCGACCTCGGCGAAGCCGATCTCCGGCTCGCCGCTGCGCGGCAGGCGGGCGTCGCGCTCGACGAAGGAGACCTGGCGCCAGACGCGGCGCACCTCGTCGACGGCCGCGCTCGACGCGGCGTCCGGCATCCGCGGCCGCCGGGCCTGGTCGTCGCTGCGCCGGGCCTCGAAGACCAGGGAGCTGAGCACGGCCGCGAGCTGCGGAACCGTCAACCCGTCGAACACGCCGGCGCGGATGCACTCCGCGGCGACGAGGTCGAGCTCGCCGTAGATCCGGGCGAGCATCCGCCCGGCGTCGCTGACCTCGCCCCGCGGCCCGTGCGCGGTGTCGCCGGTCAGGTAGCCGAGCGACTGCAGCACCAGGCAGATGCGGTCGAAGGACGTGGCGATGGTGTGCGTCCGCGTGCTGGCGCGGGACTCGAGCCTGACGTTCTCCCGCTCCAGACGCAGGGCCCGCTCGGCGGTGCGCGCGTGCTGCTCGCGGTCGGGGCAGGAGTGGACCGGGTCGCGGCGCTGCTCGTCGCGCAGCTGCTCGACGCGGGCGGCGACCTCGGCGTCGGCGGGCGGACGGCGCAGCGCGGGCGCGCCGAGGTCGATCTCGGCGAGCCGGGAGCGGAACGCGGCGGCCAGGTTGCGCCGCGACGCCGGCTCCTTGGGCGAGAAGTGCTTCGGTACGCGCATCCGGCCGGCGACGACCGGCGGTGCCGGGAAGTCGACGAGCGCGAGCCGGCGGACCTGGCGGTCCTCGGTCATGACCAGCGGTCGCGGCGACTCGTCGCTGCCGCCCTCGTGGACGCCGGGGTCGAGCACGACGACCCACCCCTGGCTGCGTCCGGCCGGCACCTTGACGATGTCGCCCGGCTTGAACGTCACCAGGACCTGCACGCTCTCGGCGCGCCGGTCGGCCTTGCGCTCCCGGGCGGCGTCGGCCTCGAGGTCGGCGATCGCCGCCCGCCGCCGCGCGTACGCCTCGAAGTCGCCGCGGTCGCAGGCGGCGTCGGCCCAGGTCTCGGTGATGGCCTCGGTGTTGCGGGCCACGGTCCGGGCGACGCCGACGACGCTGCGGTCGGACTGGAACTGGGCGAAGGACTGCTCCAGCAGCGCGCGTGCACGCGCCCGTCCGACGCTCCCGACGAGGTTGACCGCCATGTTGTAGGTCGGCGCGAACGACGAGCGCAGCGGGTAGGTGCGGCGCGACGCCAGGCCTGCCACGGCGCGCGGGTCGAGGCCGGGCTGCCACAGCACCACCGCGTGACCCTCGACGTCGATGCCCCGGCGTCCGGCGCGGCCGGTGAGCTGGGTGTACTCCCCCGGCGTGATGTCGGCGTGGGTCTCGCCGTTGTACTTGACGAGCTTTTCCAGCACCACGCTGCGCGCGGGCATGTTGATGCCGAGCGCGAGCGTCTCCGTGGCGAAGACGACCTTGGTCAGCCCGCGGACGAAGCACTCCTCGACGCAGCCCTTGAAGGCCGGCAGCATCCCGGCGTGGTGGGCCGCGACGCCCCGCGTCAGCGCCTCCGCGAAGCGCGGGTAGTCCAGGGCCCGCAGGTCGGCCTCGTCGAGCCCGCCGAGGTGGTGCGACAGCACGCCGGCGATCTCGCTCTGCTCCTCGGGGCGGGTGAGCGTGATCCCCGACCCCAGCAGCTGGCGGACGGCCGCGTCGCAGCCGTTGCGGGAGAAGATGAAGACGATGGCCGGCAGCAGCGCGGCCCGGTCGAGCTGCTCGACCATCTCGCGGCGGCTCGGCGCGGCGAGCGAGCGCGGCCGGTCGGAACCGTCGCGGCCCTGCGAGGCGCCACCGTAGGCCCCGCTGCCGTACGAGACGTTGCGCTTGCCGCGCCCGCCCCGGCCGCGCGGACGGCGGGAGTCGTCGCGGACGAAGCGCGACTCCTCGCGGGCGACCTTGAGCAGCGCGGGGTTGACCTCGCCGTGCCCGGGCGGCGCGTCGGGCCGCGCGGTCGGCGCCACGTCGGCGAAGAGGTCGTAGAGGTTCCGGCCGACGAGCACGTGCTGGTAGAGCGGCACGGGCCGGCGCTCGGAGACGACGACCTCCATCTCGCCGCGCACGGCGGCCAGCCACTCCCCGAACTCCTCGGCGTTGCTCACCGTCGCCGAGAGGGCGACCACCTGGACCGACTCCGCCAGCCCGATGATCACCTCCTCCCAGACGCCGCCCCGGAAGCGGTCGGCCAGGTAGTGCACCTCGTCCATGACGACGTAGCCGAGGTTGTCGAGGGTGCGCGAGCCCGCGTAGATCATGTTCCGCAGCACCTCGGTCGTCATGACGACGACGGGCGCCTCGGAGTTGACCGAGCTGTCGCCGGTCAGCAGGCCGACGTTCGCGGCGCCGTGCCGTCGGGCGAGGTCGGCGTACTTCTGGTTCGACAGGGCCTTGATCGGCGTCGTGTAGAAGGCCTTGCGCCCCTGCTGCAGGGCGAGGTAGACCGCGAACTCGCCGACGATCGTCTTGCCCGCGCCGGTCGGTGCCGCAACGAGCACGCCCGCCCCGGCCTCGACGTGGGCGCACGCCTCGCTCTGGTAGTCGTCGAAGGCGAAGCCGTACCCGTCGGCGAAGGCCGCGAGCTGCGGCGAGCTGCGCCGTTCCCGGAACCGCGAGTACGCCTCGGCGGGACTGACCTGTTCCGCGCTCACGACGACCGAACCTACCCGGTGGGCCCGCACCGGGTAAGGACGCCGCGTCGCCCGCCGGCCACCGTGCACCAGGCCCCGCGCCTAGCGGTCGAGCCGGGCCACCACCGCCGCGAGCTGGTGCCGGGCCGTGACGCCCAGCTTGGGGAAGGCGTTGTAGAGGTGGACGCCGACCGTGCGCGGCGACAGGAACACCGCCTCCCCGATCTCCCGGTTCGTCAGGCCGGTCGCGGCGAGGCGGACGACCTGCCGCTCGCGGCCGGTCAGCGAGGACCAGGTCGCGGCGTCGGCCGAGGACGAGGAGGTCCCGCCGACCCGGCCCAGCTCCTCGCGGGCGGCCTCGACCCGCAGCCGCGCCCCGATCCGCTCGAAGGCCTGCAGCGCGCCGAGCAGCTGGACCCGGGCCTCCGGGAAGCGCCGCCGTCGTCGCAGCCAGCGCCCGTACGCGAGCCGGGCGTCCGCCAGCTCGAGCGGCCAGCGCGCGTGGCGGGGGTCGTCGACGACGCGGCGCGCGCGCGTGTCGACCTCGGGGTCGTCGGCGAGCAGCGCCTCGGCCGCGGCCAGGACCATCGTCTGGTACGCGCCCTCCGGCGGTTCTGCGAGCGCCCGGCGCACGCCGTCGACGAGCCGCCGCGCGTCGGCCGCCCGGTCGGTGCCGAGCGCCGCCGAGACGGCCGGGACGAGGGCGCGCACCGAGAGCCGGCCGTGCCGGGGAGCACCGTCGAGGTCGAAGCACGCACGCAGCTGGTCCCAGCGGGCCTCGTCGTCCTGGCCGTACCAGCTGTCGGCCACGGCGGCGCGGACGCCGATCTCGAGGGCGGTGCAGGAGGCGAGGTCGAGCCTGCTCCAGACCTGCGCGGCGAGGTCGCGCGCCTCCTCGCGCTCGCCCCGCAGGGCGGCCACCGCCGCCAGGGCGTGCTGGGCCACCGCCCGCTGGTAGTCGAGCGCGCCCACCTCGCTGAGCTCGAGCAGGAGCCGTGCGGCCTCCTCCGCGTCGTCGAGCGCGGTCGCGTCCAGACCCACCTGGGCCAGGGCGACGAGGATCGGGACGAGCTCCTGGGAGTTCTCGCGCTCCAGCACTCGGCGGGCCTCCCGCAGGTGCGCGGCCGCCAGGTCGGGCAGGTCCAGCAGCCAGGCCGCCGCGCCCAGCAGCATCGCGCGGAGCCCGACGACGACGGGCGGCACCGGCGGTGGCAGCGGGGCGGCCCGGGCGACCTCCTCCAGGAGGTCGGGCGGCCGGCGCGCCGGTTCGGCGGCGGCCCGGACCCACACCCGCGAGGCGGTCACGAGCGGGTGCTCGTCCTCCGCGCGTCCCAGCTTCTCCACCCAGCCGAGGGTGACGGTCGGGTCGGCCGCCGTCTGGTAGACGAGCGAGGCGAGGCTGGTCAGCGAGGCCCAGGCCGCGACCGGGTCGAGCACGGCCGCCTGGGCCACCGCGTCCTCGAGGGCCAGCCGCGCCGCCTGCTGGTCCATCGTCCGGCTCAGCGTGGAGGCGATGAACTGCTGCGCCGCGGCCCGGACGGCGGGGTCGGCCGTCTCGTCGCGGACCCGCCGGGCGAGCCCGACCTGCTCCGTGAGCTGCCCGGTCGGCGTGCCGACCTGCAGGAGCTCCACCACCCGCCGTTCCCGGACGGCCGGGTCGGGGGTCAGCTCGACCGCGCGCCGCAGCGCCCGCGCCGCCTCCGCGTACGCGACCCGGTCCGTGGCCCGCGCGGCGGCGGCCGCCAGCTCGGCCGCGACCGCCTCGTCCGGGCCGACCGCGGACGCCGCACGGTGCCAGGCCCGTCGGTCGGCGTCGTCGTGGTAGGCCGCGGCGAGCGCGCGGTGGGCCCGCGCCCGTTCCGCCGCGGTCGCGCCGGCGTACACGGCCTGGCGCGCGAGCGGGTGCCGGAAGCGCACCTCCTGCCCGCGGACCCGCACCAGGCCGACCCGCTCGGCCGGCTCCAGCGCGTCCACCACGTCGGCGCCCGGCGAGGACCGTGCGAGGACGGCCATGTCCTCGGCTCCCGCCGAGGCGAGCACCACGACCTGCCTCGTCGCCGCCGGCAGGGTGGCGAGGTCGGCCGCGAAGGCCTGCTCGAGCCGTTCGGGGACGCCGGTCTCGGCGTCCTCGGCGAGCAGCGCCTCGGGCCCGGACCGGGCCAGCTCGACGAGGGCGAGCGGGTTGCCGGCGGCACGGGCGACGAGCGCGCGGACGGCCTGCTCCGGGAGGTCGACGCGGACGTCGGCGACGACCCGTCGCGCGTCCTGGTCGTCGATCGGGCGCAGGGCGAGCACCGGCAGCCCCTGGAGCTCGGCGCGTGGCCGCTCCGTCCGGGCGGCCAGGACCACCGACACCGGGCCGCCGGCGACGCGGTGGGCCAGGAAGGTGAGGACCTGGAGGGTCGTCGGGTCCAGCCACTGGGCGTCGTCCACGCACACCAGCAGCCGTCCGTCGCCGGCCAGCTCCTCCAGCCAGGTGAGGACGTCGAGCCGCAGGCCGAGCACGCTGGCCACCCCGCGCTCGCCGCGGGCGTGGTCGAGCAGGCGCATCCGCAGCTCGCTGGCCAGGCTCGAGGTGGGCGACCGGGCGAGGAGGAGCAGCTCGGTGAGCCCGGCCAGGGGCACGGCGCGGTCCGCGACCCGGCCCGAGACGACCAGCACCGACCAGCCCTCGCCCCGCAGCCGCCGCGCGAGCGCCGACAGCAGCGCGGTCTTGCCCTCGCCCGGGCTGCCGAGGAGGACCGCGGACCGGGCGGGGCCGGTGACGAGACCGACCAGCGCGGCGAGCTCGGCCTCGCGCCCGTGCAGGCGCTCGACCTCCGCCGAGGGCTGCAGCAGCGGCCCCGAGGTCACGGCGGTCACGCTATCGCCGATCCACGGGAACGTTCCACCGGACCGGCCGCCGACTACGTCATCGACCTACGTCGCTCGACCTAACGCGACCGCGCGGCGACTGCCTAGCGTCCTGGTCGACCTGTTCCCACTGCTGGAGGAAGTGCTCATGCCCACCACCGTCGTCCTCGTCCACGGCGCCTTCGCCGACTCGGCCAGCTGGGCGCCCGTCACCCGGCTGCTGCTCGACGCCGGCCACGACGTCCGCGTCCCGCCCGTGCCCAACCGCAGCCTCGTCGGCGACGCGGCGTACATCCGCCGGTTCGTCGAGCAGCTCGGCGGCCCCGTGCTGCTCGTCGGCCACTCCTACGGCGGTGCGGTCATCACCGTCGCCGGCGTGGCCGAGAACGTCGTGGGCCTGGTCTACGTCGCCGGGTACGCCCTGGCCAAGGAGGAGAGCCTCGGCCAGCTGCAGGGCGGCTTCCCGGACTCCGACCTCGCCGCCCACCTGGTCTACGAGCCGTACACGCTGCCCGACGGCACCGACGGCACCGACGTGTCGGTCGAGATCGCCGCCTTCCCCGCCGTCTTCGCCGGCGGCGTCGACCCGGCGACCGCCCAGGTGCTCGCCGTCTCGCAGCGGCCGCTGTCCGCGCTCGCGTTCGGCGAGGTGGCCAGCGAGGAGGCGTGGCGCACCAAGCCCTCCTGGGGCCTCGTCTCCGCCGCCGACCACACGATCAACCCCGACGTCGAGCGGTTCGGCTACACCCGGGCGCAGATGCGCCGGGTCGTCGAGGTCGAGGGCGCCCCGCACCTGGTCATGCACCAGAACCCGCAGGCGGTCGTCGACCTCGTCACCGAGGCGCTCGCCGCCGTCGACGCCTGACAGAGCTCGACCGGGCTCAGCCGACCGGGCCTGCTCAGGTCGTCGGCTTCGTGCGCGAGCCACCAGCCGCTCGGGCGTGGGCGGTGCGCAGGGGTCCACGCGCGCCGGACGGGGGGCGACCGGCGCGCGCGGACCGCAGGACGACTGAATCAGGTGCCCCGGGACCGTGGCAAGGGGGACGCGCCGGACTCAGGGCAGGCAGACCCTGATCGCGGCGGGGACGAGCTCGACCGCGACGGGCGTGGGGCCGAGCTCCTCGCCGTCGCCGTACGCCGTCCCCGCGCCGTGGGCGACGTGCACGGAACGCGCCCGCAGCTGCTCCACGCACGGGTCGGCGGCGAACCGGCCGCTCTTCATCTGCGGCAGCAGCCTCAGGAGGCCGGCGCGGCTCACCGGGTGGATGATCGTGACGTCGAGCTCGCCGTCGTACGGGTCGGCGCGCGGGCAGATCTTCAGGCCCCCGCCGAAGCTCGTCGTGTTCCCGACGGAGACGAACATCGCGTCCAGCTCGCGCTCGGCGCCGTCGACCACGAGCGAGTACCGCAGCGGACGGAACGTCCGCACCTCGGCCAGCACCGCCAGCAGGTAGCGCGCCGACCCCCGCGGCCAGGCCATGCGGTTCGCCCGGGCGTTCACCAGGGCGTCGAAGCCCGTCGCGACGACCGTGCCCACCCACCGGTCGGCGACCCGCAGCAGGTCCACCGGCCGGGTCCGCCCGGCGACGACCGCACCGACGGCGGCGTCGAGGTCGTCGAGGGCGAGCCCGAGCCCGCGGGCGAGGTCGTTCCCGGTCCCCGCCGGGACGAGCCCGAGGGCGGGCGCGGTGGTGGGGTCGTCGGCCGCCCGGCGCGCGACGGCGTTCAGGCCGAGGTGGGCCATGCCGTCCCCACCGAGGACCGCGAGCACGTCCGCTCCGCTCGCCGCCGCTGCCGTGACCAGCTCACCCGCCTCGGCCGGGCTGCGGCTGAGCAGCACTTCGACCGCGTGGCCGGCGTCCCGCAGCCGGCCGGTGACCCGCGGCAGGACGGTCAGCGCACCGCCCTTGGCGGCGCTGGGGTTGACGACCAGGGCGACCGAGGCCGGTGGACCTCCGTGGCTCCCGGGCGCAGGGCCGTCCGCGTCAGGCACTCTCGCCGTCGGACAGCTCCCGCAGCGCCTTGTCCCGGCTCACCGGGTCGAGCGTCCCGCGCCGGGCCTTGCGCCGGTCGAGCACGTGCGCGATGACCTCGGCGAGGACGAAGAGGACCGTCATCGGCAGCGCGAGCGCCAGCATCGAGAAGGGGTCGGTCGACGGCGTCGCGACGGCTCCGAAGACGAACGTCCCGAAGATGATGAACGAGCGGTACTTCGACAGGTACTTCGCCTTGAGCACCCCGACGATGTTGAGGATCAGCACGACCTCGGGGATGAGGAAGGCGATCCCGAAGACGAGCATGAACCGCATCAGGAACGACAGGAACTGGTTGACGTCCTGCAGGTTGGTGATGCCGTTCTCGGTGAAGCCGAGGAGCACGACCAGGCCCTTGGGCATCACGTAGTAGCCCACCGCCACCCCGGCGAGGAACAGCGGCGTCGCGGAGCCCAGGAAGATCAGGGTCCACTTCTTCTCCTTGGCCAGCAGCCCCGGCACGATGAACGCCCACAGCTGGTAGAGCCAGATGGGGGCGGTCAGCAGCAGCCCCGCGAGCGCGGAGACCTTCAGCGCGAGGGTGAAGGGAGAGGCGACGCCGTTGTTGACCAGCGTGATGTCGGCGTTCGGGTTCTTCGCCAGCAACGCGGCCTTGGCCTGCTCATAGGGGTAGAAGAGGACGTCGGTGAGCTGGTGGCGGAAGAACCAGCACACGATCGTGCCGACGAGGATCGTCAGCGCGATGACGACGAGGCGGTAGCGCAGCTCGGCGATGTGCTCGAACAGGCTCATCGAGCCGTCGGGGCTGCCCTTCGGCGGTCTGAGCCAGGCCAGGCTCAGCCGGATGGGGCGCCCCTTGATGGTCAGCGACACAGGGCGTCCTGGTGCTCGGCGTCGTGCGGGACGACGTCAGACGTCGCGGCGGACGTCGCCGGTCGGGTCGACGGGCGCCTGGCTGCGCGGCGGCTGCGTGTAGCCGGGGTCGGTCGGCGCGAGCGGCTCCGCGGTGTACGGCTCCGAGGTGCGCTGGGCCGACGCCTCGTCGACCGCGGCGCCGTCCTTGTCGCGGAGACCCTTGGTCTCCTCCTTGAACTCCCGCAGCGCGCGCCCGGTGCTCTTGCCGAGCCCGGCCAGACGAGCACCGCCGAAGAGCAGCAGCACGACGGCCAGGATGATGAGCAGCTCGGGGACGCCGAGGCCGCCGAACGCGAGCGGGGTCATGGTTCCTTCTTTCCCGGCGCTGTCGCGCCGCGGTCATCGTACGACTCGACCGTACCCGGCCGACCTGAGTCGTCGGAGGGTTCGGAGCCGTGTCCGTCGTGGGTTGCCGCCGTCACAGGGAGGGCCGGCACCTCGACCTGCGCGAGCAGGTCGGCCAGCTCGCCGGCACGGACCGCGAGGACGTCCGCCTCCTCCAGCAGGCCCCCGGCCTTGCGCCACAGCCCCAGCAGCAGGCGGCCGAGCACGAGGGCGCCGCCGACCGCGATCGCCAGGAAGAGCAGGACCCACCACACGGGGTTCATTGTGGCCGCTCGCGCACCGCGCGCTCGCACGCTCCACGCCCTCGTCCTGGCCGCTCGCGCACCGCACGCTCCCACGCTCCGCCTTCCTCCTTCCCAGGGACGACGAAAAGCGTGTCGTCCCTGCTCGGTCGTCCAGGCGGGCCGGCGCACGGTCCCCGACGCTCGTGGCCCCCCGGCCCGTACCGCGGAGCTTCCTCAGGCGGTCGCGTCGAGCGCCGCGTACGCCGCGAGGGCTTCCTGCGCGGCCTCGGCCGCGGCGTCGCCGGCGCCGTCCGGGGACAGCACGCGGGCCGAGCCGCCGAGGCGCAGCAGGAGGTGGCGCAGCCAGGCCGGGTCGGTGACCCGGAACGTCGCGACGACGCTCCCGCCGTCCACGGTGGTCGTCGTCTCGGTCGGGTAGTACTCCGCGACCCAGGCCGCCTCGCGCGACAGCTCCACGCTGACCAGCGGCGCGTGCGCCATCGAGCCGGCCCACCCCGCGGTGAGGTCGGCGAGCTCGACGTCGTGCGGCTCGACCGGCGCCTCGGTCACGCTCGCCGCGGCGATCCGGTCGAGGCGGAACGTGCGCAGCCCCTCCGCCCGGTAGCACCACGCCTCCAGGTAGCCGTAGCCGTCGAGCACGAACAGCCGCAGGGGGTCGACGAGGCGCTGCGTCGTCTCGTCGCGCGTGGCCGTGTCGTACGTGAGGTCGAGGCGGCGCCCCCGCTGCAGCGCGTCGGCCAGCGTGGCCCGGACGTCCTCGGTGGCGGAGGTGACGTTGACCGACGCCGACCCCGTGGGGGCCGTCCCCGCGGCCGCCTCGAGCTTGGCCAGCGCCCGGTCCGTCGCCGCGCGCTGGTCGGGCCCGGCGATCTCGCGCAGGGTGCGCAGCGCGAGCACCAGCGCCAGGGCCTCGTCGGCGGTGAGCCGCAGCGGGCGGGTCAGGTAGTCGGCGTTGCTGAGGTGGATGACCCCCTCGCCGTCGACGGCGTCCATGTCGATGTCGATGAGGTCGCCCGGCGACAGCCCGGGCATGCCGCACATCCACAGGACCCCGAGGTCGGCGCGGAGCGTCTTCGGGCTGATCCCGAACGCGGCCGCCACGTCGGCGACGGCGGCGCCGTCGTGCTCGCGGAGGTACGGCACGAGGCTCAGCAGCCGCCGCACCTGCGCCTGGCTGGTCATCGGGCCTCCACCGGGGCGCGACCGGCGACCGCCCGCAGCCGGTCGACCACCCCGGCGCGGAGGTCCGCCGGCTCGACGACGAGCACGTCGGCGCCGTGCCCGGCGACCTCCTCGGCCATGCCGGGTAGGCTGCCGTAGCCGACCCACCAGCCCTCGTAGCCGTCCGCGGGCCAGGCCAGGTCCGGCAGCACCTCGGCGCGGCGACCGCGCCGGGTCAGCGACGGGGCCTTCCCGGGACGTACGGCCAGCAGCGCCTCGGCGGTCGGCTCCCGCGGGTCGAGCGAGGCGGCCAGCGCCCGCAGGTCCAGGCCCTCGGGGGCGTCGAAGGCCCCGGGCCGCGACACCGCGGCCGGGAGGTCGCTGATGCGCGACAGCTTGAACATCCGGGTCGCGTCCCGGTCCACGTCGCGCCCCACGACGTACCAACGGCCCCGCCGCGACGTCATCCCCCACGGCTCCAGGGTCCGCACGCTCTGGTCGCGGTAGGTGAACCGGACCCGCACCCGCTCGAGGACGGCCGTCCACAGCGGTCCGAAGGCCGCCTCCGTCGCCTGCACCGACGGCTCCAGCGCCGCCAGCGCGGAGGGGTCGGGCTCGACGCCCGCCGCCCTCAGCTTGGCCATCGCGCTCTGCGTCGACTCGGCCATGCTGGCGTGCTGCCAGACCCGCGCCGCCACGCCGACCACCGACGCCTCCTCGGCGTCGAGCTCGATCGGCGGCAAGGAGAACTCGCTCGGCAGGATCCGGTAGCCGGCCTCGTCCTCGAACAGCGGGTCGAAGCCGCCGACCTCGATCGGGACACCGAGGGCGCGCAGCTCGTCCTTGTCCCGCTCGAACGTCCGCTCGAAGGCGGCGTCCGTCAGCCCGTGGTAGCCCTCGACCAGCTCGCGGATCCGCGACTTGGGCAGGTAGCGGCCCGCGACCAGCAGCGCGATCGTGAGGTTCACGATGCGTTCGGTCTTGCGGGGTGCCACCTTGTTTGTCCTCACTCCGTTCGGACGCGTCTCGGGCTCAAACCCGATCCCTTCCTCCCTCGCTCGCAGACGAAAAGCGTGTCTGCTCCCTCGGTCGTCCAGGCATCGGCGCCCGAGCCGGCGGTGCTCAGGTTGATGCCGGCTCGGCGGGCGCCTGTTCACGGTGAGCGCGTGTTCGGGCGAGGACTGAAAGTACTACGGCCTCGCTCGAAAGCGCGTGCGATTCACGCGTGGCGAACGACGGGCTCCAGAGGGGGTGGCGGCAGGGTGGCGGCATGGACCGCCTGGAGCGCTGGGAACGGGCGACCAGCTGGCCGCTCACGGCGGCGTCGCTGCTGTTCCTCGCCGCGTACGCGACGCCGATCATCGCGCCGGGGGCGCCGCGGGCGCTGCTTGCCGCCTGCCACGGCGTCGTCGTGCTGGCCTGGGCGTTGTTCGTCCTCGACCTGCTCGTCCGCCTGGCGCTGGCGCGGCGGCGCGGCCGCTGGCTGCTGCAGCACTGGTTCGACGTCGTGGTGCTCGCGCTGCCCGTCCTCCGCCCGCTGCGGCTGCTGCGCCTGGTCACGCTGCTCAGCCTGCTGAACCGTCACGCCGTCCGCGGGTTGCGCGGCCGCATCGCCGTGTACGCCGGGGGCGCCTCGGTGCTCCTCGGCTTCTGCGGGGCGCTCGCCGTCCTCGACGCGGAGCGTGGGCACCCCGGCGCGAACATCCAGACCTTCGGCGACGCCGTGTGGTGGGCGGTCGAGACGATGACGACCGTCGGCTACGGCGACCGCTACCCGGTGACGACGCAGGGCCGCTTCGCCGCGGTGGTGCTCATGCTCGGCGGGATCGCGCTGCTCGGCACCGTGACCGCCACCCTCGCCTCCTGGCTGGTGCAGCGGGTCCGCGCCGAGGAGTCGGAGACCGACCTGCTGCGTCGCGACGTGGCCGCCCTCACCGCCAAGGTCGACGAGCTGCTGCAGCGCCGGCCCTGAGACCGCTCGCTCAGTCGAGGCAGAACTCGTTGCCCTCGGGGTCGGCCATGACGACGTGCCCGGCGTCCATCCCGCCGGGCTCGTAGCGCTGCAGGCGCCGCGCACCCAGGCCCACGAGGCGCTCGGCCTCGGCCTCGAGCGCAGCCATGCGCGCGTCGCCGGCCAGGCCGGGGGCGGCGCGGACGTCGAGGTGGAGGCGGTTCTTGACCGTCTTGGGCTCGGGCACCCGCTGGAAGAACAGCCGCGGGCCGCTCGCCCCGGCCGGCGGGACCGCGGCGTCGCGCGCGTCGCGCTGGTCGTCGGGCACGTGCCACGCGTCGAGCGCGGCCTCCCAGCTGTCGAAGCCCGGCGGCGGCGCCTGGCGCTCGTAGCCGAGCACCGCGCACCAGAAGGCGCACAGCGCCGCCGGCCCGGCGCAGTCGACGGTGACCTGGACCTCGCGTACCTCGACGGGCGTCATGGCGGGACGCTAGCGCCGGCCACTGACAGTCCGGGCACGGCTTAGGGTCGGGCCCGTGATCGTCTGGGCCTCGGGCACGGTGACCGGCCTGCGCGGGGGGTGGCGCGGCGCCGTCGAGCTGGACGTGCGCCGCGACGACACGCAGGCCGGCGTCCGCTCCCTCGCCTACACCGACCTGATGGCCGCCCCCGAACCAGGCGACCGGGTGCTGCTCAACGTCGCCGCGCTGGACCGGGGGCTGGGCACCGGCGGGTACGCGTTGGTCGTCGCCGCCCTCGCGCCGGACGGGACGGTCGGGGCGCAGCCCCCGCCGCCGGCCGGGCACCTGGTCAAGGCGCGCTACCTCCCGCTGCAGGCGATGGTGGCCGGGGCCGACGAGCAGGGTTCGCCGCACCACGACCTGCTCGCCGACGCCGACTCCCTGCACGGCCTGCCCGTGGTCGTCGCCGACCTGCACTCCGCGCTCGCGCCCACCCTGCTCGCTCTGGCGCACGACCGCCCGGGCACGCGGGTCGTCTACGTGATGAGCGACCAGGGCGCGCTGCCCATCGCCTTCTCCCGGACCGTGGCCCGGCTGCGCGACGCCGGCCTGCTCGCCGGAACGGTCACGGTCGGGCAGTCCTTCGGCGGCGACCTCGAGGCGGTCACCGTCCACTCCGGCCTCCTCGCCGCGCGGCTGGCGCTGGGCGCCGAGGTCGCGGTGGTGACGCAGGGGCCCGGCAACCTCGGCACCGGGACGCGCTGGGGCTTCTCCGGCGTCGGCGCCGGCGAGGCCGTCAACGCGGCGGCGACCCTCGACGGGCGGCCCGTGGCGAGCCTGCGGGTCTCCGGCGCCGACGCCCGGCCGCGGCACCGCGGGGTGTCCCACCACAGCCTGACCGCGTACGGGCGGGTCGCCCTGAGCCCGGCCGACGTCGCCGTCCCCGACCTCGCGGGGGCCGGCCGGCTGCACGGCATCGCCGGGCTCGCGGACGTCGCCGCGCTCGCCCCCGGCGTCGACCGGGCGGCCGAGGCCCTCGGCGTCCGGCACCGGCTCGTCCGGGTCCCGCTCGACGGCCTCGACGACGCGCTCCTGGCCTCGCCGCTGCGCATGACGACGATGGGCCGCGACCTCGACGGCGACCCGGCCTACTTCCTCGCCGCGGCCGCCGCCGGGCGGCACGCAGCCACCTTGATCACCGCTGCGCCGGACGAACGGCCCCGATAGCGTCGGTCCCGTGAGCGCACCCGTGGTGGACTTCCGACCGGCCCGCGTCGACGAGGGCGACGGCAAGACGCTGTTCTGGGCGATGGCGGCCGAGATCGCCCGGCTCTACGACGGGCTCGACCACAACGGGCCCGACATGCCCAAGGCCGGCCCGGCCGAGCTGGGTCCCCCGCACGGCGGCTTCTGGGTCGGCTACGTCGACGGCGAGCCTGCCTGCTGCGGCGGCATCAAGCGGCTGCCGGACGAGGGCGCGTGCGAGATCAAGCGGATGTTCGTGGTCCCGGCGCTGCGCGGGCGCGGCCTCGCCCACCGGCTCCTGGCCTTCCTCGAGGACCAGGCCCGCGAGCGCGGCTACCGGGTGGCGCGGCTCGACACCGGCCACCACCAGCCCGACGCGCGCCACATCTACGAGACGTCGGGCTACGTCGAGATCGCCAACTTCAACGCCAACCCGCACGCGACGTACTTCGCGGAGAAGGTGCTCCTGCCCGCCGGGCCGGCGTAGCGCCGGAGGCGGTGCCTAGCCGCCCGAGGAGGTGAAGAGCACGTCGACGACGAACACGAGGGTCTCCCCCGGGTTCACCTTCGGCGTGGCGTTGCCCTGCGGGTAGCCCTCCGACGGCGGCACGACGACCAGCACGCGGCTGCCGACCTTCTGCCCGACGAGGGCCTTCTGCAGGCCCTGGACGAGCGAGCCCAGCTGCGCGGTCGCGGGCTTGGCGCCGTACGTCTGCTCGAGGACCTGGCCGGTGCTCCAGTCGACCCACGAGTAGTTGATCGTCACCGAGTCGGCCTGGCCGACCTTCTTGCCGGAGCCCTGGATCAGCGGCTGGACGACGAGGTCCTTGGGCGGATCGGTCTTCGGCACCGTGACGACCGGCTTGCCGTCGGTGTCCTTGACGGTCGGGAGCCCCGCCTTCGGCGTGACGGCGGAACCCTGCGGGCCGGTCAGCGGCACCGCGACGATGTCGACGACGAAGACCAGGGTGTCGCCCACGTCGATGCCGGCCTGCGGGCTGCCGCCGCTGGCGTCGTAGCCGTCGGAGCCGGGCATCGCGATGACGACGCGGCTGCCCTGGTGCTGGCCCTGCAGGCCCTTGCTGAAGCCTGGCACGACCTGGTCGAGCGGGAAGGCGATCGACTGCCCGCGGCTGAACGAGTCGTCGAACTTCTTGCCCGTGCGCCCGTTGACGCCGTAGTAGTTCACCTCGACGGTGGCGCCCGGCTGGACGACGGCGCCCTTCGGGTTGGGCTGGAGCACCTCGGTCCGGGTCTGGTCGATCGCCCACGGGGACTTGACCGTGACGGTGGGCGACTTGCCGTACTTGCCCTCGACCTTGACCGCCGAGAAGTTCTTCGACGGCGTCACGCTCGCCGACGGGCTCGCGCTCGGGCTGGCCGACGGCGACGCGCTCGCGGCGTCGGACGCCGTGGCGGCCGGGGTGGGGCTGGCGCTGGCGGCCGGGTCGCCGTCGTCGCCGCAGGCACCGAGGGTCAGCAGGACCGCGCTCAGCCCGAGGCCTACTAGGGCCTTGGTCACAGGGACGGGTCGTCGAAGTCGCACCGGGAGAGGTTACAGGGGTCAGTCTGTGCGCAAGGGTTCGTCGAGACGGAGTGCGTGTTCCCCTGCGAGGCCCCAGATCCGCAGCACCTCGTCTGGTCCCGGTCCGCGAGCAGGGCGTGCACAGCGCGACCAGGCACCCGGATCGTCCGCCGGTGCCTGGACGACCGGACGCGCAGGACACGCTCTTCGTCCTGCGCGGGAGGGAGGAAGGCATCGGGTCCGAGGACGATCCGCGAGCGAGCGGAGCGAGCTCAGAAGATTCAGTAAGCCCTGCGCATGGAGGCGATCAACCGGTCCACCCGCTCGTCGGCGGCGACGAAGGGGTCCTTGCAGAGGACCGTGCGCTGCGCCTGGTCGTTGAGCTTGAGGTGCACCCAGTCGACGGTGTAGTCGCTGCGGCAGTCCTGGGCCGCGCGGATGAAGTCGCCGCGCAGCTTGGCGCGGGTGGTCTGCGGCGGCACCGACTTGGCCCGGAACACGGCCGGCTCGGTCGTCACGCGGGCGGCGGCGCCGCGGGCCTCGAGGATGGAGAACAGCCCGCGCCCGCGCCGGATGTCGTGGTACGCCAGGTCGATCTGGGCGATCCGCGGGTCGGCCAGGCTCAGCTGGTGCTTGGCGGAGTAGCGCTCGAGGAGCTTGAGCTTGATCGCCCAGTCGATCTCGGTGTCGATGAGCTCGAGCTTGTCCTCGGCCACCGCGCGCAGCGTGCGCTCCCACAGGTCGAGGACCCGGTCGACCGTCGGGGTGCGCAGGCTCTCGCGGCTGACGAACTCGGCGACCTTCTCGTAGTACTCGGTCTGCAGCTCGAGCGCGGAGATGCGCCGGCCGTTCGACAGGGAGACCTTCACCTGCCCCGTACGGTCGCGGCTCATGTCGCGGATCGCGCGGATCGGGTTGTCCAGGGCCAGGTCGCGCATCGGCACGCCGGCCTCGACCAGGCGCAGCACGAGCTCGGCGGAACCGACCTTGAGCAGCGTGGTCGTCTCGCTCATGTTCGAGTCGCCGACGATGACGTGCAGGCGGCGGTAGCGCTCCGGGTCGGCGTGCGGCTCGTCGCGGGTGTTGATGATCGGGCGGCTGCGGGTGGTGGCCGACGAGACGCTCTCCCAGATGTGCTCGGCGCGCTGGCTCACGCTGTACTCGGCGCCGCGCGCCGTCGTCAGCACCTTGCCCGCGCCGCAGATGAGCTGGCGCGACACCAGGAACGGCACCAGCACGTCGGTGATCTTGGAGAAGTCGCCGATCCGGCTGATCAGGTAGTTCTCGTGGCAGCCGTAGCTGTTGCCGTGGCTGTCGGTGTTGTTCTTGAACAGGTAGATGTCGCCGGCGATGTTCTCGCTGGCGAGGCGCTGCTCGGCGTCGACGATCAGGTCCTCGAGGATCCGCTCGCCGGCCCGGTCGTGGTTGATCAGCTGGACGAGGTCGTCGCACTCGGCGGTCGCGTACTCGGGGTGCGAGCCGACGTCGAGGTAGATCCGGGACCCGTTGCGCAGGAAGACGTTGCTGCTGCGCCCCCAGGTGACGACGCGCCGGAACAGGTAGCGGGCGACCTCGTCGGGGGTCAGGCGGCGGGTGCCGCCGGACGTGCAGGCGACCCCGTACTCGGTCTCCAGGCCGTAGATGCGGCGGTCCATCGACCAGGTTCGCCCTTCCCTCAGCCCCGCTCGACCAGGTCCAGCAGCGCGCCCAGCTCCTCGCGGGTGAGGTCGCGGACCTCGCCCACCTTGAGGGTGCCGAGCCGCACCGGTCCGATGCCGATCCGGGACAGCCGCCGGACGGGGTGCCCGACGTGCTCCATCGTACGGCGCACGATGTGGTTGCGGCCCTCGTGCAGGGTGAGGCGCACGAGCGACTTGCCGCCGACGGTCGAGACGAGCTTGACCCCGCGCGGGTGCACCGGCCCGTCGTCGAGCACGATCCCGTCCTTGAGCCGCTTGAGCGTCACCGAGTTGACGATGCCCTCCACCTCGGCGAGGTAGGTCTTGTCGATCTCGAAGCTGGGGTGCGCGAGCTTGTGCCCGAAGTCGCCGTCGTTGGTGAGGATGATCAGGCCCTCGGTCTCGGTGTCGAGACGCCCGACGTGGAACAGCCGCTCCTTGAGCAGCGCCTTGCTGGCGCCGGACTCCACCACGGCGTCGGCGAGCGTGCGGCGCCCCTCGGGGTCGTGCAGCGTCGACACCACGCCGCGCGGCTTGTTCAGCACGACGTAGCGGTGGCGGCGGGGCGGCGGGATGCGCGAGCCGTCGACGCGGATGGTGTCGCGGTGCGGGTCGACGCGGCGGCCCTGCTCGGTGACGATGCGGCCGTTCACCTCGACGCGGCCCTGGTCGATCATCTGCTCCGCCGCCCGGCGCGAGGCCAGGCCCGCCTGGGCGAGCACCTTCTGCAGCCGCTGGCCCTCGGGCTCGTCGGCGTTCCGGTCGTTCGTGTCCTCGTTGCGGCTCACGCCGTCGTCCTCTCGTCGCTGTCTGCGTCGGGCACCCCTGAGGGTGCCGGGCCCGGTGCCGGGGAGGCGAGCGCGGACAGCTCGGCCTCCAGCTCGGCCACCTCGGGCAGGTGCGGGGCGAGCGGCGGCAGGTCCTCCAGGCCGCCGAGCCCCATCTTCTCCAGGAAGGCCGCCGTCGTGGCGAACACGGCCGCGCCGGTCTCGGCGTCGTGACCGGCCTCCTCGACGAGGCCGCGGGCGACGAGCGTCCGGATCACGCCGTCGACGTTCACGCCGCGGATCGCGGCCACGCGCCCCCGCGACACGGGCTGCTGGTAGGCGATGACCGCCAGGGTCTCCAGCGCGGCCTGCGACAGCCGGCCGGTCTGGCCGCCGACGACGTGCGCGGCGATGACGTCGGCGTGCTCGACCCGCGTCCAGTAGCGCCAGCCACCCCCGACGCGGCGCAGCTCGAAGCCGCGCCCGGTCTCGTCGTAGAAGGCCGACAGGGACTCCAGCGCCTCGAGCACGACGGCCTCGGGAGCGCCCACGGCCTCGGCCAGGGTGAGCTCGCTCGTCGGTTCGTCGGCCAGGAGCAGCAGGGCCTCGAGCGCGCCGGAGACCTCGGCGGCGCTCGGGGGCGCGACCTCGGTCTCGGTCTCGGGCTCGCTCATGCGGTGCTGTCCTCGGGGGTCGGGCCGGGCCGGTGGCCCTCGGTCTGGTCGTCGGGGTCGGCGTCGAACTCGTCGGAGATCTCCAGCTCGCCCGAGTCGGCGCCCGTCCAGCGTACGGTCAGCTCGCCGAGGGCGCTGACCTGCTCGAACGCCACCGCCCCCTCGCGGAAGAGCTCGAGCAGCGCCAGGAACCGGGCGACCGTGGTCAGCCGGTCGGCGTCGCCGGTCAGCGCCCGGAACGTCGCCACCCGCTGCCGCCGCAGCCGGTCGACGAGCACGCCGGCCTGCTCGGTGACGCTGACCGCCGGGGCGTGGATGTGGGCGAGCGAGACGACCTCGGCGACCTTCGGCGCCATCGCCCGGGCGGCGAGCGCGGCCAGCTGGTCGGGCGTGATCGTGAGCTCCACCTCGGGCAGGAGGCGGGCGAAGTGCGGTTCGAGCCCGGTCGCGCGCGGCACCCGCCGCGACTCCGACGCCAGCGTGTCGCCCAGCCAGGCCGCCACCTGCTTGAAGGCCCGGTACGCCAGCAGCCGCGCGAAGAGCAGGTCGCGGGCCTCGAGCAGCGCGAGGTCCTCGGGGTCCTCGACCTCGCCGGAGGGGATGAGCCGGGCGGCCTTCAGGTCGAGCAACGTCGCGGCCACCAGCACGAACTGCGTCGTCTGGTCCAGGTCCCACGAGCTGCCCGCGGCCTTCACGTGCGCGATGAAGTCGTCGGTCACCTGCGACAGCGCGATCTCGGTGATGTCGAGCTGACGGCGCCCGATGAGCTGCAGGAGCAGGTCGAACGGGCCCTCGAAGTTCGTGAGGTGGACGTCGAACGACCCGCGCGCCGCGGGTCCCTCGGACGTCACCAGCGGTGGTCCCCGTGAGGTCGCCTCGCCGGCGCGCCTACGAGGACGGTCACCCGCACCGGGCGAGCACCTCGCGCGCGAGCATCCGGTACGAGGCCGCGCCGGGCGAGGAGCTGGCGTAGCTGGTGATGGGCTCCCCCGCCACCGTGGTCTCCGGGAACTTCACCGTGCGCCGGATGACGGTGTGGAACACCTGGTCGCCGAAGGCCTGCACCACCCGGTCGAGCACCTCGCGGCTGTGCAGGGTGCGCGGGTCGTACATCGTGCCGAGGATGCCGAGCACCTTGAGGTCGGGGTTGAGCCGGTCCTGGACCTTGTCGATGGTGTCGGTCAGCAGCGCGATGCCGCGCAGGGCGAAGAACTCGCACTCCAGCGGCATCAGCACCCACTCCGCGGCGGTCAGGGCGTTGATGGTGAGCAGCCCGAGCGAGGGGGCGCAGTCGATGAGGATGACGTCGTAGTCGCCCCGGACCTTCTTCAGCACCCGCGCCAGCGTCTGCTCCCGGCCGACCTCGCTGACCAGCTGCAGCTCGGCGGCGGCGAGGTCGATGTTGCTCGGCAGCAGGTCGACGCCCTCGGTGCCGGTGGCGTCGATGACGTCGCGCACGTCGAGGTCGCGGGTCAGCAGCAGGTTGTAGATGCTGTTCTCGAGCGTGTGCGGGTTGACCCCCAGCCCGACGGACAACGAGCCCTGCGGGTCGAAGTCGACGAGCAGCACGCGGCGGCCGAGCTCGGCGAGCGCGGCGCCGAGGGTGATCGTGGTCGTGGTCTTGCCGACCCCGCCCTTCTGGTTGCACACCGCGATCACGGTGGCCGGTGGGCGCGGGTCGGGCAGGGCCGGCGGGTCGCCGAGCTCCGGCCACGGACGTCCCGTGGGGCCCAGCTCGGCCTTCGGCAGCCCGGCCGTCGACAGGTCGGGCGCCGCCGGGCGCGGGGCGGCGAAGAGCGCGTCGCCGTCCTCGTCGGGCGCGCCCGCGAGGGCCGCGTCGACGGGCGGCGGGTCGGCGGGCAGGGCCTGCAGCCCGTCCTGCGGGTCCACCATGTCGGGCAAGCTCCTCGGGGGTTCAGGTCGTCGGACCTGGCGAACCCTAGTACCTGCGGGACCCGCCCCTGCTCGCCGCCGTGGTCACCGCCTCGCTACCGTGGGTGGTTCACTTCAGCAGCATCCCGAGGACGGGGCCCGCATGGACGAGGAGTCGCGCACCGGCGGCCGCGGCGAGCCGTCCACCCACGACGAGGGGACGGCGGGCGTGAACCAGCTGGCCGCCCGGTTCAGCGAGATCGCCCGCCTGCTCCAGGCCGAGGACGACACCGACACGATGCTCGACGAGCTGGTCGCCTCGGCCGTCCGGATGATCCCGGGCGCCCAGGACGGCTCCATCAGCGTCGTGACCGGGCGGACCGAGGTCACCTCCGAGCACCCGACGAGCGACTTCCCGGCGCGGATGGACGAGATCCAGACCGAGGAGCGGCAGGGCCCCTGCCTGGACGCCGCGTACGAGCACGAGACGGTGCGGGTGCCCGACATGACCCGCGAGGAGCGCTGGCCGCGCTTCGCCCGGCGGGCCGCCGAGGCCGGCACGGGCAGCATGCTGTCCTTCCAGCTCTACGTCGAGCACGACGACCTCGGCGCGCTCAACCTCTACAGCCGCGAGCCGAACGCCTTCGACGACGAGTCGGAGCAGGTCGGGCTGCTGTTCGCGAGCCACGCCGCCGTCGCCTTCGCCGACGCCCGCAAGCTCGACCAGCTGAGCCGGGCCGCCGGCTCGCGCGACCTCATCGGGCAGGCCAAGGGCATCCTCATGGAGCGCTACGGGCTCGACGAGCAGCAGGCGTTCCGGGTGCTCACCCGGGTGAGCCAGAACAGCCACCGCAAGCTGCACGACGTCGCGCAGGAGCTGGCGACCACGCGGAGGCTGCCGGGGCTCCCGGCCGCGCAGGACCCCGGCCGCTGACGCCGGTCCCCCGGCTGCCCCTCGGCGGGCGCGGGACGCCCGGGCGACCCGCCGGACGGCAGCTAAGTCCTCCGACCCCGGTTGGCAAGGGCCGCACGACCCTTCCGCCGGCGGGCGCGCGACGAGATGATCTCGGCGGGCGGAGCGACGTCCGGTCCGCGGGGGCGGCCGGACGGCCGGGGACGCGCCGCCCATCTCGGGGAGGGGCGACCCGTGAGCCAGCTGATCTCGACGAAGAAGAGCTACATCGATCCGCAGGAGCTGCCGGCGGTCGACCGGGCCACGCTCGCCCGCGTGCTGCGCTACCTGCGGCCGCACGCCGGGCGCGGGGCGCTCGTGCTCGGGCTGCTGGTCGCCGTCGCCGGCACGAAGCTGCTGCCGCCGCTGCTGGTCAAGAGGGTCGTCGACGAGGCGATCCCCGGCCGTCGGGTCGCGCTCCTGCTGGTGCTCTGCGCCGGCATGGTGCTCGGACCGCTGGTCGCCGGGTTGCTCCAGGTGCTTCAGAAGGTGCTGACGGCTCGGACCGCGGAACAGGTCATGCTCGACCTGCGTGTCCAGCTCTTCGCCCACCTGCAGGCCCAGCCGCTGGCCTACTTCACCCGGGCGCGTCCCGGTGAGGCGCTCTCGCGGGTGCTGAACGACGTGCAGGGGGCGGGCGCGGCGGTCGGGACCACCCTCGTCTCGGTGGCGGGCAACCTGCTCACGTCCGGGCTCGCGCTGACCCTCGTCCTCTGGCTCGACTGGCGGCTGGCGCTGCTCGCCCTCACCCTGCTTCCGGCCTACGTCCTCCCCACCCGCCGGGTCGGCCGCCGCCGCAAGGCGCTGCGTCGCCGGTCGCAGGAGCTTCTGGCACAGCTCACCGGCGTCCTCGCCGAGACGCTCTCGATCTCCGGGGCGCAGCTGATCAAGGTCTTCGGGACCGAGGGCACCGAGACCGACCGGGTGCGGGACCGGGGTCGGGAGCTGATGGAGGTCAACGTCCGGCAGGCGCTCGTCGGCCGGTGGTTCACGATGGCCCTCGCCGTCGTCGAGAGCGTGGGACCCGCCCTGGTGCTCGCCGGCGGTGGCCTGCTGGTCATGCGCGGCGAGATCGGCCTGGGCACCGTCATCGCCTTCGTGGCCCTGATCGCCAAGCTGTACGGGCCGGCGTCGGCACTGGCCGAGGTGCACGTCGACGTGGTGACCTCGTACGCCTACTTCGAGCGCGTCTTCGCGGTGCTGGACCTCGAGCCGGAGGTCCGTGACACCCCCGGCGCCCGGGTCCTGGCCCGCGCCGACGGCGCGGTCACCTTCCGATCCGCCTCGTTCGCCTACCCCGGCGCGCGGGCGACCCTGCGCGACGTCTGCCTGCACGTGGAGCCGGGACAGACGCTCGCGCTGGTGGGCCCGTCCGGCGCTGGGAAGTCCACGCTGGCCGCGCTGGTCCCCCGGCTGCACGACGTGACCGCCGGCCAGGTCCTCGTCGACGGCCACGACGTCCGGACCCTGACGCTGGCGTCGCTGCGCAGCCAGATCGCCGTGGTCCAGCAGGAGACCTACCTCTTCCACGGCACGATCGAGGACAACATCCGCTACGGGCGACCGACGGCGGGGTCGGCCCAGGTCCAGGAGGCGGCGCGGGCTGCGCAGGTCCACGACGTCGTCATGGCCCTGCCCGACGGCTACCGCACGGTGGTCGGCGAGCGCGGCCACCGGCTGTCGGGCGGCGAGCGCCAGCGGGTCGCGATCGCCCGCGCCCTGCTGCGCGACCCGCGCATCCTCATCCTGGACGAGGCGACGTCGAGCCTCGACAGCCGCTCCGAGGCACTGGTCCAGAAGGCGTTCGCCCGGCTGCAGGCCGGGCGGACCTCGATCGTGATCGCCCACCGGCTCTCGACCGTGCGCGACGCCGACCAGATCGCGGTCCTCGAGGGCGGCCGGGTCGTCGAGCTCGGCACGCACGAGTCGCTGCTGGGCGCCGACGGCGCCTACGCCCGGCTGCACCGCGCTGCCGCAGCCCCGGGCGTCGAGCCGGGGCCGCCCGGGCGGGTGCCCGGCCTCGACCACCGAGCGGACGAGCGGCACCCGTCCTCCCTCCTGGTCTGAGGGCCGGGCCTCAGCGGGCGCGCGGGTGGGCGACGGCGTACACCTCGCGCAGGCGGTCGACGGTCACCAGGGTGTAGATCTGCGTCGTCGTCACCGACGCGTGCCCGAGGAGCTCCTGCACCACCCGGACGTCGGCCCCGCCGTCGAGCAGGTGCGTCGCGAAGGAGTGCCGCAGCGTGTGCGGGCTCACCTCGCCCGGGACGCCCGCCTGCTCGGCGACCCGGCGCAGGACGGCGTACGCGCTCTGGCGCGACAGGCGGGCGCCGCGGGCGTTCAGCAGCAGGGCCGGCGTCCCGCGGCCGCGGCCGGCGAGGGCGGGACGGCCGCGGACGAGGTACGCCTCGACGGCGGCCCGCGCGAACGAGCCGAGCGGCACCACCCGCTCCTTGCCGCCCTTGCCCACCACGCGCAGCCCGGCGAGCTCGTCGGGCGCGACGCTCATCGCGCGGGTCAGGTCGTCGACGTCGAGGTCGACCACCTCGCTGATCCGCCCGCCCGTGCCGTAGAGGAGCTCCAGCAGGGCGGCGTCGCGCAGGCCGTCCACCGTCTCCGTCGACGGCAGCTCGAGCATCGCCCGCACCTGGTCGAGCGACAGCGCCTTCGGCAGCCGCTGGGCGGGGCGGGGCGGGTGCACCTCGGCCGCCGGGTCGGTCGCGGACAGGCCGTCGGCGACGGCGAAGCGGTGCAGGCTGCGCACGGCGACGACCGCGCGGGCCACGCTGGCCGCGGCGAGCGGGGGCCGGCCGGGCGCCCCGTCGACGCCGGGCACGCCCTCGGCCAGGGACGCCGCGTACGCCCCCACGACCTCCGGGGTGATCGTGGCGGCGTCGGTGACGCCGGCGTCGGCCAGCCAGGCGGTGTAGCGCGCGAGGTCGCGCCGGTAGGCGCCGAGCGTGTGCTCGGAGACGCCGCGCTCCACCACGAGGTGGTCGAGGTAGGCGGCGACGAGCCGCTCGGGCTGCGCCGACGTGCTCGCCGACCGAACGCTCAGGCGAGCACCTCGGACACCTCGCGGTGCTCCAGGCCGTGCGCCTGCGCGACGGGGCCGTTCGTCAGCTCCCCGTCGTGGGTGTTGAGGCCGAGGGCGAGCGCCGGGTCGCGCCGCAGCGCCTCGCGCCAGCCGCGGTCGGCCAGGCTGGCCGCGTAGCGCAGCGTCACGTTCGTCAGCGCGTACGTCGACGTGTGCGGCACCGCGCCGGGCATGTTCGCGACGCAGTAGAAGATCGAGTCGTGCACCCGGAACGTCGGGTCCGCGTGCGTGGTCGGGCGGCTGTCCTCGAAGCACCCGCCCTGGTCGATGGCGATGTCGACGAGCACGCTGCCCGGGCGCATCCGCGCGACGAGGTCGTTGGTGACGACGGTGGGCGCCTTGGCCCCGGGCACGAGGACCGCACCGACGACGAGGTCGGCGTCGAGCACGGCGCGCTCGACCTCGAGGCTGTTCGACGCGACGGTCTTGATGTGGCCGCGGTAGATCCGGTCGGCCTCGCGCAGCTTGTCGATGTTGAGGTCGAGCAGCGTCACGTCGGCCTGCATGCCGAGCGCGATGGTCGCGGCCTCCATGCCCGAGACGCCGGCGCCGATGACGACGACCTTCGCCGGGTGGGTGCCGGGCACGCCGCCCATCAGCGTCCCGCGACCGCCCTGCGCCGCCATCAGGTGGTAGGCGCCGACCTGCGGGGCGAGCCGGCCGGCGACCTCGCTCATCGGCGCGAGCAGCGGCAGCGACCGGTTGGGCAGCTGGACGGTCTCGTAGGCGATGCCCGTGACCTTGCGGTCCAGCAGGGCCTTGGTGCAGGCCCGGTTGGCGGCGAGGTGCAGGTAGGTGAAGAGGACCTGGCCCGGCTGCATCCGGTCGTACTCGACCTCGATCGGTTCCTTGACCTTGAGGACCATGTCCGCCTCGGTCCAGACCGGTTCCCAGCCCTCGACGACCTTCGCCCCCGCCGCGCTGTAGGCGTCGTCGGGGATCGAGGAACCGACCCCGGCCCCGGACTGCACGAGGACCTCGTGGCCGCGGCTGGTCAGCTCGTGCACGCCCGAGGGCGTGATGGCGACCCGGAACTCGTTGTTCTTGACCTCGCTGGGCACTCCGACCTTCACGCGTCGCAGCATAGACGTGCGCCTCGGCGACGGTGGCGCGCCACGAGGGACTCGAGGTGGGACCGCCCGGCCCGTCAGGGTGCGGCCGCGGGCGACGTCTGAGGGCGACGGCCGGCAGGGCACCTCACCACTCGGGGGCCATGCGATGCGCTCGCCCGCCGGGCCGTCAGCACCCCACCCCTACCCCGGCAGGCCCTGCTCTCCACCGATCCGGCGGAGCTTTCTGCGCAGGTGCGCGCGCACGGCCTCGTCCCCGCTCAACGTGACGGCCCGCTCGTACGCGGCGACCGCCTCGGACGGGCGCCCGGCGCCGGCGAGCAGGTGGGCCCGCGTGGCCCACCAGGGCTGGAACCGCTCCAGTCCCGGTTCCTCGAGCAGCGCGTCGAGGAGGTCCAGCCCGGCCCGGGGGCCGTGCAGCCGGGCGGTGACGCTCGCGGCCGCCACCCGCGCGCCCAGGGTCGGGGCCACCGCGAGCAGCGCACGGTAGAGGACCTCCAGCGCGCCCCAGTCCGTGCGGCCCGTCCGGGACCGGTCGCAGTGGACCGCAGCGATCGCCGCCTCCAGCTGGAAGCGCCCCGGGACGCCCGTGCCCGCCCGTTGCAGGTAGGCGTGGCCCCGCGCGACCAGCCGGGCGTCCCAGGTCGCCGGGTCCTGCTCGTCGAGCGGTCGGTACGCGGTGTCCCCCGACCCGGACGCGCCGCGCGCCGCGGTGAAGGTGACGAGGGCGGCCAGCCCCCATGCCTCCGGCTGGTCGCCGAGCAGCTCGGCCAGCGTCACCGCCAGGTGGCGGGCCTCCCCCGCCATCGCACCGCGCTCGAGCACCGCGCAGCCGTAGACCGCCTCGAGCACCGGGAGCAGCCGGTCGCGGAGCGTCTCGGGCGGCGGCACGACGAAGGGGATGCGCGCCGCCGCGATCTTGCGCTTGGCCCGCACCAGCCGCTGCGCCATGGTCGCGGGGGCCACGGCGAACGCCGAGGCCACGTGGGCCGCGTCGAAGCCGAGCACGGCCTGGAGCATCAGCGGCGTCCGCACGGCCTCCTCGATCGCCGGGTGCGCGCAGACGAAGAGCAGCTCCAGGCGTCGGTCGGGCAGCGCGTCGAGCGCCAGCGCCCTGAGCGGGTCGTCCACCCCGGCCTCCCCGGCCTCCCCGGCCACGTCGTCGAGCCACGCGCGACGCCGCACCGCCGCGGAGCGCCAGACGTCGCGCTGCCGGTTGCGGGCCACCGTGAGCAGCCAGCCCTCGGGGTTGTGCGGCACCCCGCCGGCCGGCCAGGTGGTGAGCGCCGCCACGAAGGCCTCGGACAGCGCGTCCTCGGCCAGGGCGAGGTCGCCCGTCGACGCCGCGAGGAGCGCGACGAGGCGGCCGTACGACTCCCGCGCCGCCCGCTCGGCGGCGGCCTCAGGAGCGCTCACGCGTTCGGGCGCCACTGCCCGTCGCCGAACCAGACCGCGCCGGGCCGGACCTCGACCGCGCCCCACTCGACCGACGGGGCCCGGCCGGCCCACTCCAGGGCGGCGTCGAGGTCGGCCACGTCGAGGACGAACGAGCCGCCGAGCTGTTCCTTGGTGTCGGCGAAGGGGCCGTCCTGGACCTGCAGCACGCCGTCGCGGCGCCGCACGGTCGTCGTGCTGGACGAGGGCTGCAGCACCTCCGCCGACAGCAGCACGCCGGCGGCCTCGAGGGTCGTGGCGTAGCTGGCGAACGCCTGCTGGGCCTCGGCGACCACCTCCGCCCCCAGCGACTCGGGGGTCTGCTCGGGGTAGTGCAGCAGCAGCGTGTAGCGCATCGTCGGCTCCTCGGCCTCGGGGGCTCCCTGCGAGCCCCGCCGCCCTGATGACGATCGTGCCGTCCCCCGATCGACACCGCGCCCCCGACCGGGCCCGGGCCTCAGCCGGGCAGCAGGCCGGCGTCGGCGAGCGCGTCGCGGGCCGACCAGGGCGCGTCGCCGGGCCGGAGCGAGGCGAAGCCGTCGCGCAGCCGCGCTGTCCCCGCGGCCAGGACGCCGCTCACCAGCGTCGGGTTGTGCAGCCGTCCGCCGAGCACGGCGTCGAGCAGGTCGTCGAGCGAGGCCCACACGGTGTCCATCTCGGCCTCCTCGCCCTCGGCGGTGAAGCCGTCGGGCCGGTCGGCCGGCGCGAGGTCGCGGGCGAGGTAGACACGGATCCCCTCGCTGATGATCCCCGGGGTGCTGAACAGGTCGACGAGCACGTCCCAGCGGCCCGCGGAGAGGCCGACCTCCTCGGCGAGCTCGCGCTGCGCGGCGGCCAGCGGGTCCTCGCCGGCGTGGTCGAGCAGGCCCGCGGGCGGCTCGGTGAGGCGGTGGCGGACGGGGTGGCGGTACTGGCGCACGAGCACGACGCGCTCGTCGGCGTCCAGGGCGATGATGCCGACCGCGCCGGGGTGGCGCAGGTACTCACGGCTCATCGTGCCGCCGTCGGGGGTCCGGACGTCGTCCTCGGCGAACGTGGCGACGTGGCCCTCGGCGAGGACCCTGTTCGACAGCACGGGCCAGGCCAGCGGCACGTCCGCCAGCTCGGCGGCCGCGAGCACCACGTGCCCGTCGACGGTCGCGGACGCCTCCGTGCCGGCCGTCACCGACGCTGCTCGACGGGCAGCCGGGTGGACAGGCGGCGGTCGAGCGCCGCGTCCACCAGGCCCACGAACAGCGGGTGCGGCTTGGTCGGGCGCGACTTCAGCTCGGGGTGCGCCTGGGTCGCGACGAAGTAGGGGTGCACGTCGGTCGGCAGCTCGATGAACTCGACGAGCTGGCTGTCCGGGGACGTCCCGCTGACCACCAGGCCGGCCTCCTCCAGCTGGCCGCGGTAGGCGTTGTTGACCTCGTAGCGGTGCCGGTGGCGCTCGGTGACCGAGGTCTGGCCGTACTGCTTGGCGACGACCGAGCCGGGCTGCAGCTCGGCGGGGTAGGAGCCGAGCCGCATGGTCGCGCCGAGGTCGCCCTCGCCGGAGACGATGGCGACCTGCTCGGCCATGGTCGCGATGACCGGGTACGGCGTGCCCGGCTCGAACTCGCTGCTGTCGGCCCCGCTCAGCCCGGCCAGGTTCCGCGCGACCTCGATGACCATGCACTGCAGGCCGAGGCACAGCCCGAGGATCGGCACCTGGTGCTCGCGGGCGTACCGGATCGCGCCGATCTTGCCCTCGGTCCCGCGGATGCCGAACCCGCCCGGGATGCAGATGCCGTCGACACCCGACAGGTGCCGCGCGGCCCCCTCCTGGGTCGCGCAGGCGTCGGAGGGCACCCAGCGGATGCCGACCTTGGCGCGGTTGGCGAACCCGCCGGCGCGCAGCGCCTCCACCACCGAGAGGTAGGCGTCGGGCAGGTCGACGTACTTGCCGACCAGGGCGATCACCACCTCCTCCTCGGGGTGGTGCACGCGCTGCAGGAGGTCGTTCCAGCGCGTCCAGTCGACGTCGCGGAAGCGCAGGTCGAGGCGACGGACCACGTACGCGTCGAGGCCCTGGTCGTGCAGCATCTTCGGCAGGTCGTAGATGCTCGGGACGTCGGTGTTCTCGATGACGGCCTCGACGTCGACGTCGCACATCAGCGAGATCTTGCGCTTGACCGACTCCGGGATCGCGCGGTCGCAGCGGCACACGACCGCGTCGGGCTGGATGCCGACCTGGCGCAGCGCGGCGACCGAGTGCTGCGTCGGCTTGGTCTTGAGCTCCCCGCTCGGGCCGATGTAGGGCACCAGCGAGACGTGCAGGAAGAAGACGTTCTCGCGGCCGACGTCGTGGCGGACCTGGCGGGCGGCCTCCAGGAACGGCAGCGACTCGATGTCGCCGACCGTGCCGCCGATCTCGTGGATCACCACGTCGATCTCCGGGCCGCCCATGGCGAGCATGGAGTCCTTGATCTCGTTGGTGATGTGCGGGATGACCTGCACGGTGTCGCCGAGGTAGTCGCCGCGGCGCTCCTTGGCGATGACCGAGGAGTAGACCTTGCCGGTGGTGATGTTGGCCTCGGCCGACAGGTTCCGGTCGAGGAAGCGCTCGTAGTGGCCGACGTCGAGGTCGGTCTCCGCGCCGTCCTCGGTGACGAAGACCTCGCCGTGCTGGAACGGGTTCATCGTCCCGGGGTCCACGTTGAGGTAGGGGTCGAGCTTCTGCATCGACACGTTGAGCCCGCGGGCGACCAGCAGGCTCCCCAGGCTGGAGGCGGTGAGCCCCTTCCCGAGCGAGGAGGCGACACCGCCCGTCACGAACAGGTGCTTGGTGAACTTCGCGCGTGGCCCCACGGGCCTCCAGCCTAGTTCATCCCGCCGCGTTCCCACGGATCGCGACGCGCGGCTTCCCTCGGGGTCTGGAGCAGCGGGCGCAAGCACGCTCCCTGAGCCTGTCGAAGGGCCTCGACGAGGTGGGCGTCCTGCCGGCGGCAGCGGCTCAGGCCGCGAGCTCGTCCGCACGAAGGATCCGGGCGAGGGTCCGGCGGCCCTGCGCGCTCATCACGGGGTTGGTCGTGCGGTAGTACCAGACGAGCCCGAGGGCCTGCTCGTACGCCCAGGCCACCCCGCGCGCCCACGGCTCGTCCTCCACGCCGAGCGCCTCGCGGAACACGGCCCGCGGCCCGTCGTCGAGCAGGTGCCAGGCGCCGACCAGGTCGAGCGCCGGGTCGGCCGGGCCGGTCCCGCCGACGTCGAGCAGCCCGGCCAGCCGGGCCGTGGCGCCGGAGCCCGCGACGAGCACGTTGCCGCCGATGAGGTCGCCGTGGGTCGTGAGGTCGGGCTCGTCCCCGCGGGGCAGGTCGCGCAGCCGCTCCCACAGCGCGGTCAGCGCGGGCACGTCGAGCAGCCCTGCGCTGCGCTCCAGGCAGGTGCGCACCCAGGCGTCGTGGTCGCCGATCGTGCCGCCGCGGTTGGTACGCCGCTCCCCCACGAACGTCCGCCCGCCCGTCGGGACCGCCCGCAGGTCGCGGACCAGGCGCGCGAGGTCGCGGGCGAAGGCCTCCGAGCCCGAAGGGTCGGCGCCCCAGGCGTCGGTGCCGGGCAGCCACGTCTGCACCGACCAGGGCAGCGGGTAGCCGTGGCCCGGCTCGCCGAGGGCGACGGGTGCGGGGACCGGCACGCGGACCCGCCCGAGGACCGCGCGCGCCGCGGACGCCTCCTGCTCCAGGCCGGCCCGGACGGCCGCCGGGTCGGCGGGCTGCAGCGGGAACCGCGCGGCCAGGTCGTCGCCCAGCCGCGCGATCGCGTTGACGGTGCCCGTCTGCGGCAGCAGCCGGACGGGCCGGTCCGCGTAGGCGGGCAGCTGGTCGGCCACGAGCGCGCGCACGAGGTCCTCGGTGACGTCGAGCTGCCCCTCGTGCATGCCTTCTGTCCTCGCTCCGCTCGGACGCACGCGGCGCTCCGGTCCGCCGTCTTCCTCCCTCACCACGACGCCGGCGTCATCCTGCGCTACCGCAGCGACGTGACGGCGCCGCGGCTCCCTCGTCCAGACGGCGGCGCGCCGCGTGGTCGTGGCCGAGAGACCTCACCTCGTCTCAAGCGATCTCGCGCCGGGCCGCGTCGAGGAACGCGTCGGCGTACGTCTCGGCCGGGAAGTCACCGAGGTAGTACGTCTTGAGCCGGTGGCGCTCGCCGGCCTGGGGGTCCGCGCCGAGGAGGTCGTCGAGGACCGCGTCGAGGTTGCCGGCGTCGCGGGCGATGACGTACCCGCCGCGCACGACCGGCATCTCGGCGTAGAACTCCTCGAGGCTCGCGCCCATGGCCGCGACCGCGAAGGGCTTCTCGGAGTAGAGGAAGTCGGGCACGACGCTCGAGACGTCGGAGACGAGCGCGTCGACCGCGTTGAAGCAGTCGGTGATGGACCACACCGACTCGGCCTGGGCGCCGTAGACGTGCTCGGTCCCGGTGCGCGCCCGGTGCTCGGCCAGGATCGCCGTGACCTCCTCGGAGGCGGCCCGCAGCGTCGCGTTGCGCCCCGTGTAGGGGTGCGGCCGGAAGACCACGACGCAGCCGCGCTCGACCAGGCCGCGCACGATCGCGGGACCGATCGGCAGCGAGCTGTAGGCGGAGTCGGCGTGCATGCCGGCCCAGGTGGGCGCGTAGAGCACGCGGGTCACGCGCGTCCCGGGCACCGCGACCGCGACGTCCTCGACCTGGGGCCGCCCGACGATCTCGAAGAAGTCCGGGGCGGTCGAGATGCCGTGCGCGCTGAAGCGGTCGACCGCGGCCTGCCCCGCCACGAAGTTGCGGTCGAACATCCGGAAGACGGGGTTGTAGCTCGTGGCCTTGTCGCTGTCGCCGTGGTTGAGCTGGACGTGGCGCACACCGGCGTACCGGACGACGTGCACGTTGCGCAGCGCGTTGTTGACGTAGAAGACGGCGCGCAGCGAGGCCACCATGACCGCGTCCATCTCGCGCGCGCCCCGGCGCACGAGCACCGGCTGGTCGGTCATCGCCTCGGCCTCGCGGAAGCTGTTCGGGTTGCGCACGAAGACGACGTAGCGCTCGCCGAGCCGGTCGAGGTACGGGATCCAGCGCCCGATCTGGTAGCCCGTCCCCGGCTGCGCGTCCCAGTGCAGGGCGAAGTGGGGCGCGTACGCGGTGAGGCTGCGGTTCAGCCGGGCCTCCGCGCGGCGGCGCTGCAGCACCCACAGGGCCGCGTCGACCAGGGCCGCGACGGCGAGCAGGAGGGCCAGGACCGCGACGACCCACGCCGGCCAGGCCGGCAGCGGGAGCAGCGTCAGCAGGAGGACCACGACGAGCGCCCCGGTGCCCGCGTACGCCAGCCAGAGCGGCTTGAAGCGCGACGACGGCCGCACGCTGACGCCGGGCAGGTGGCTGCCGAACGGCACGGCGACGCGCACCAGGCGTGAGTAGCCGACCTCGGCGACCACGGCCGCGGCGAGCAGGACGAACGGCCACCAGCGCGCGGGGCCGGCGGGCAGCACGGCGGCGACGGCCGCCGCCAGCACGAGGAGCCGGGCCGCGCCGCCCAGCCCGGCGACCGGGGTGGCGACCTGCGCGCGGACCGCGAGCGCGACCGCCGCACCGACCAGTGCGCCGAGCACGAGGACGACCGGGTCCGGCACACCGAGGGCGGCGAGGAGGAGGGTGACGACGCCCAGCCCGCCGAGCGCGAGGTCGCCCGCGCCGAGGCCCCAGGCGATGCGCGCGGGGGTCTGCACGACCGCGCCCTCGATGGCGAAGGCGGCCCGGGGAGCCTCGGTCGCCTCGGGCGCCTCCGACGGCGCCTCCGTGGACTCGTTCGTCGTCACGGGTGAGGTCTCGCTCATGTCAGGGCTCGCAGAAGGTTCGGGAGGCCCGGCGAGGCGCCGGGGAGGACGCCACAGTCTAGGAAGGCCGGCGCCCGCGGACGGTCAGGACGTGCCGGTACGCCCCGACGAGGTCGTCGGCGACGTCGTCCTCGTCGGGCCAGGTCGAGGCCTGCCGGAAGCCGGCCCCGGCGAGCCGGCGACGGGCGTCGGCGTCGTCGGCCAGCGCCAGGACCGCCTCGGCGGCGGCCGACGGGTCGTCGGGGTCGACCAGGACGGCCGCCTCGCCGACGAGCTCCGGAACACCCCCGACCCGGGTCGCGACCAGCGGCACGCCGGACAGCAGGGCCTCCTGCGCGACGAGCGCGCGCGCCTCCCACCGCGATGGCAGGAGCGCGACGTCGGCCGCGTGCAGCCAGGAGGCGACGTCGTCGCTGCCCCCGAGCAGCGTGACCCGCAGGCCCTCGGCGGCGATGCGACGCGCGAGCGCGTCGTGCAGCGGACCGGTGCCGACGAGCGCGTACGCGACGTCGGCGCGCCCGCGCGTCCGGGCGGCGACGTCGAGCAGCAGGTCGAGGTTCTTCTGCGGCGCCAGTCGGGTGACGGTGAGCACCAGCGTGGCGTCGTCGCCGAGGCCGAGCTCGGCCCGGCGCTCCCGCCCCGGGATGCGGGGCAGGGCCAGGGCGGGGGCCGCCACGGGTGCGAGGCGCGCCTCCCGGGCGCCGAGGGCGACGGCGGTGGCGAGCAGGTCGCTGCTCGCGGCCAGCACGAGGTCCGCCCCGCGGGCCACGAGCCGCTGCAGGACCCGGCCCGCCCGCGCCGAGCGGCCGGTGCCGAGGACGGCGTTGTGCCACGTGACGACGAGGGGCACGCGCCGCAGCCGGGCGTGCGGCAGCGCGAGCGCGGCGGCCTTCAGCCCGTGCGCGTGGACGACGTCGGCGCCCGCGACCGCCCGGGCGAGGGTCCGGGTGGCGAGCCCGGTCGCGGGCACCCCGAAGGCGTGGGTGGCGAGCGTGACGGGCGGGGCGCAGACGTGCACGGCGAGGCCACGGCCCACCAGCCGCGGCGCGACGCTGGCGACGTGGCGCCCGATGCCGCCGGTGCTCGCGGTGAGGACCATCAGCACGCGGGTGCCGGCGACCTGCTCGGGGGACGGCTCAGGCACGCGCGGACACCGCCTCGTCGCGCGCGCCGGCGTGGCGCAGCGCCCAGGTCGCCCGCAGCAGCGACGGCCGCACCAGCGCGAGGACCGAGACGAAGACGACCCCCGTCACCGCCGCCGCGGCCAGGGCGAACGCCAGGGCGACGACGAGCGACGAGCCCGCCCCGAGCCGGCCGACGGCACCGCCCGCGAGCACCGCCGGGACCGCGGCGCCCAACCCGGCCAGCAGCGCGGCGACCACGCCGGTCGAGCGTGCCCCCGGCCGGCTGGGACCGCGCCCCAGCACCACCCAGCCGACGAGCGCGCCGACGGCGAGCCCGACCGACACGGAGGCCGCGAGCCCCACGACCAGGCCGTCGTCCGGTGCCAGCGCCGCGCTGACCAGCGCGCCGAGGGTCACGACCCCCCAGGCGACGCCCGTGGCCGTCCCGGCCGCCAGGGCCCGGTGCTCGGCGAGCAGCGTCCGGGTCGCCAGGCCCATCAGCGCGAAGGCGAGGACGGCCGGGCCCAGGGCCGCGACCGGACCGGCCAGCGCCGCCGTCCGCCCCGACCCCGGCCCGAGGACGAACACCCGCGCGACCGGCAGCGCCGTCGCCACGAGCAGCGCCGCCCCGAGCCAGCCCAGCACGACCAGCGGTGGGGCCGTCCGGCGCAGGACCTCGCCGACGGCTCCCCCGCCGCGCTCGGCCGCCGCGGCCAGGCGCGGGAACGTCAGCTGCAGGACGGGTGCGGCGAGGACCGCGTACGGGAGCAGGTAGAGGGCGTTGGCCCAGGTGAAGCGCGTGAGCGCGCCGGCGTCCGGGGTGCCCTGGGCGGCGTAGGTGATCACGAGGACGCTGACCTGCTGGAGCACCAGACCGGCCAGCCCGGCCGTGCCGATCGCGGCCACCACCCGGGCGTCGCCGTCGGCGAAGCGCAGCGTCGGGCGGACGCGCAGCCCCAGCCGGGTCAGCGGCACCGCGGTGCTCAGCGCCAGCGCGACGACGCCGGCCGTCGTGCCGAGCCCGAGCACGAGCAGCGCCTGGCGGCTGAGCAGGGCCAGGTCGCTCGTGGCCGCGGGCCGGGCGACGGCCGCGAACAGCACGTACGCGGCGACGACGACCAGGCTCGACAGCAGCGGAGCGGTGGCCGCGGCGAGGAACCGTCCGTGCGCCTGCAGGACGCCGGCGGTGACGACGGCGACGCCGTAGAACCAGACCTGCGGGACGAACAGCACGACCAGCGTCGCCAGCACCGACGCGCTGCCCACGCAGTCCGCCTTCGCGTACGCCCGCGCGAAGAGCCCCGCCCCCAGCAGGGCGGCCACCCCGACGACCGTCAGGACGAGCAGCGTCCAGGTCAGCAGCGCCGAGGTGGTCCGGTCGGCCTCGGCCCGCCGGCCGGCCCCGACGTGGCGGGCCACGACGGGCACCACCACCCCGGCCAGGACACCGCCCGCGGCGACCTCGAAGAGGACGTTCGGCAGCTGGTTGGCCGCGTTGTAGACGTCGCCGAGGCAGGTGTCGCCGACCGTCTTGCTGAAGACGAGCGAACGCCCGAAGCCGACGACCCGGGCCGCCAGGGTCAGCCCGCCGACACCGAGCAGGACCGATCCGCGCCGACTCACCCCCGCCTCACCCCCGGCTCATACGGCGGTGGGGCGGCGCCCGAGCCCGTCGAGCCAGGCGAGCACCGGCGTCCGGGCGATGACGGCGGTGAAGCTGACGCGCTCGCTGGCCAGGTTCAGCGCGGCGACGCCGGCGAGGGCGAGCAGCCGCGCCGGACGCGGCAGGGACGCGGCCGCGGCGGTCGCCGTCGCGGCGCCGAGGGCGTTCGCGCCGCAGTCGCCGAGCATGGAACGTGCGGCGAGGTCGGTGGGCAGGCTGCCGAGCGCGGCGCCGAGCGCCGGTCCCCCGCCCCGCCGGGCGAGGGGCGCGCTCAGCAGCACGACGACCTTGGCGGCCCGGCCGGGCCTCAGGTCGAGCAGGTTGACCAGGTTCGCGGTGCCGGCGACGAGCGCGGTGTCCACGAGCACGTCGGCGACGCGTCCCGCTCCCCTCGTGGGCCTCCCCCGGGTCAGCAGCACCGCCGCCCCCAGGCCGCTGAGGCCGACGCCGACGATCTTGACGGTGCCGCTGGTCAGACGTCCGTGGCGCAGCGCGCTCAGGTGCCCGCGGAACCCGCGTGCCTGCGCGCTGCCGGCCAGGTCGTCGTACGCGCCGACCACCCCGGCGCCGGCCACGGCCACCGCGACGGCGCCCGTGCGGGCGGCGGGCGCGCCGGTCAGGGCGTCGACCGCGCACCCGAGCAGCGCGGCGCCGACGGCGACCGGCCCCTCGAGCAGGGTCACCGAGGCGCCGGCGTGGTTCGTCCGGCGCCAGGGCCGGGCCCGCTCCTCGTCGGTCCGTCCGACCGCGACCGCGCCGAGCACCCCGGCGACGGCCGCGGGTGCCACCGCCGCGAGGGTGCGGACCGCGCGCCCGTACGCCGCCCCGTGCGTCTTCCCGTGCTCCTCGACGTGCTTCTCCACGTGCTTCTCCACGTGCGCCCTAGCGCACCGTGGGCAGCGCGTCGTCCGCCCGGGCCAGGGCGCCGTAGTGGCCCTGCTGGCCCATCAGCTGCTCCTTGCCGGCCAGCACGGTGGTCACGACGCCGCTCGGCAGGTCGGCGACGTCGACGGTGCTGAGCTCGGACGAGGCCGGCGACGTCGTGCGCACGGCCCCGACGTCGGTGCCCGTGAGCCCGGCGCTGTTCGGCCCGGCGACGACGACCCCGACCCGCTCGGCGGCGCCGGCCTGCTCCTTCAGCGCCGTCTCGAGCTCGACGTGGGCGGTCGTCAGCGCGGTGTCCACCGGCTGCGGCGAGGTCGGCGCGGTCACGACGAGGACGAGCTGCGCGTAGTCGTCGGTGTCGTCGCGGACGTCGGCGAGGCCGGCGTCGGACAGGGTGCGCCCGACGTTCTTGGCGTAGTCGTCGCGCGCGGTCGTCTGCTTGGACGCGACCGCCCGCGCCAGGCACCAGCCGACCTTCGCGGCCGGGCTCATCGAGTCCGTGAGGCCGACCTCGGCCAGGGGCGCGACCGCCTCCTCGACCGTGGAGGCCTGCGTCGGGTCGAACACCTCGGAGCGGACCTTGACCTGGCTCACCACGCGCCCGCCGGCCTGGGCGACCGCGTCGGCCACGGCGGTGACCGTCGAGCTCGGCGCGTCGGGCATCGCGACGACGGCGACCCTGGTGTCGTTCAGCTCGCCGGCGAGGACGAGCGTCGCGGTGCGCTGGTCGTAGGTGTTGCGGTAGTTGTCGAGGTTCGTGCGCCGGTCGATCTCGGCGCGCAGCTGGGTGACCTGCTGCCGGTCCTGCTGGGCCTGCGTGATGATGCCCTGGTCGACCGAGGGGCTGAGCGTCACGCCCACGGCGATGCCGACAGCGAGCGCGAGGAACACCGCCATCAGCGACACGATGTGGTAGCGGAAGTTGATCACGTGAAGAGTTCCTTGATCCAGTACGCGAGGTCGCGCAGGCGGGCCACCAGCAGGCTGCCCATCGCCCCGCCGACGTCGGTCATCGCCAGCGCGGTGACCAGCGCGACGATCCCCGACAGCACGAGCAGCGCCAGGTGCCAGCCCTTGACCTGGCTGCGGTAGATCCGCGAGACGCCCTTGGCGTCGACGAGCTTGGACCCCACCCGCAGCCGGGTGAGAAAGGTCGACGCCATGCCGGCGCGTCCCTTGTCCAGGAACTCCACCAGCGACAGGTGGGTTCCCACGGCGACCATCAGTCGGGCGCCGTACGAGTCGGCGAGCAGCATCGCGGCGTCCTCGCTCGTGCCGAGCGCGGGGAAGACGACGGCCTCCAGGCCCAGCTTCTCGACGCGCTCGAGCGCCGGCGTCCGGCCGTCGCGGTAGGCGTGCAGCACCAGCTCCGCCCCGCACTGCAGGGCGGCGTCGGAGCAGGAGTCCATGTCCCCGACGATCATGTCGGGCTTGTAGCCCGCCTCCATCAGCGCGTCCGCGCCGCCGTCGACGCCGATGAGCAGCGGCTTGTACTCGGAGATGTAGGGCCGCAGCGTGTCGAGGTCGCCGCGGTAGTCGTAGCCGCGCACGACGATCAGGACGTGGCGCCCCTCGATGCGCGTGCGGATCTCGGGGACGCCGACGCCCTCGAGCAGCAGCTCCTTCTCCTCGCGGAGGTAGGTCATGGTGTTGAGCGCGAAGGCGTCGATCTGGTCCGACAGCCCGGCCCGCGCCTGCTCGAGCTGCTCCTCGAGCACCTCGGTCGTCATCAGCGTGCCGCTCGCCACGACCGCCCCGGTGACGTCGAGCAGCCGGCCGCCGTCGACGACCAGGCGGTCCCCCTCCGTCACGAGGGTGAACACGTCCTCACCGACGTCGTCGATGAGCGGGATGCCGGCCTCGAGCAGGATGCTCGGGCCGAGGTTCGGGTAGCGGCCCGACACCGAGCGCACCGCGTTGACGACGACGCTGACCCCCGTGGCCACGAGCGCCTCGGCGCTCACCCGGTCCAGGTCGACGTGGTGGATGACCGCCACCTCGCCCGGGCGCAGCCGCTTGGTGAGGTTCTTCGTGCGCCGGTCCAGGCGCGCCACACCACCGACCTCCGCCGGCTCGGCGTGGCGGCGCAGGAGGGCGGGCAGTCTCATCTCGCCGGCCATCCTCCCACGGGTGACGGCTCCAGGGCTCGGGCGAAGACGCGCGCCGCTCGGGTCAGCGGCTCCCGGAACGTGCCGAGGCGGCCAGCTCGACCAGCTCGCCCGCGTGCGCGAGCGCCGAGTCCGTCGTCTCCAGGCCCGCCATCATCCGCGCGAGCTCGGCCGTGCGCTCCTGCTCGGGCAGCTGCACGACGCCGCTGGTCGTGACCTGACCGTCGTCGGCCTTGACGACGACGAAGTGCCGGTCGGCGAAGGCCGCCACCTGCGCGAGGTGCGTGACCACGACGACCTGGCTGTGCCGGGCGAGCTCGGCGAGCCGGCGCCCGATCTCCACGGCGACGCGCCCGCCGACGCCGGCGTCCACCTCGTCGAACACGAGCGTGCCGCCGGGACGGTCCGCGGCGAGCACGACCTCCAGCGCCAGCCGGACCCGGGAGAGCTCGCCGCCCGAGGCGACCTTGCCGAGGCTGCGGGGCTCGCTGCCCGGGTTGGCCGTGAACAGCAGGTCCACCGTGTCGGCGCCGTACGGGCCCAGCGCCGCCGGCGTCACGACGAAGGTGAGCCGGGCGTGGGGCATGGCGAGCGCCCCCAGCTCGGCGGCCACCGCGGCGGCGAAGCCCTCGGCGGCCTGGGTGCGCAGGTCCGTCAGGTCGGCCGCGCGCCGGCGCAGGTCGGCCTCGGACTCCTCGAGCTGGACGCGCAGCGCGTCGATCCGGTCGTCGCCGCCCTCGAGCTCGACCAGCCGTTCCGAGGCCTCCGCCGCCCACATCAGCGCGTCGTCCACGCTCGGCCCGTACGCGCGGGTCAGCCCGGCCAGCTGCGAGCGGCGCGCCGCGACCCACTCGAGCCGGGCCGGGTCGGCGACCAGGTCGTCGAGGTAGCGGGCGAGGTCGGAACCGACGTCGTCGAGCAGGTACGACGCCTCGGCGACACGACCGGCGAGGGCCTCCAGCGCGGGGTCCGAGGCCGCGTGCTCGAGGCTGCGGCGGGCGGCCGCCAGGGCGGCCGATGCGCCGCCCGCGTCGGCCGGGTCGTCCGGGTCGCCCGCGAGGGCGGCGAGCGCACCGCCCACGGACAGGCGCAGGTCGTCGGCGTTCTGCAGACGGGTGGCCTCGGCCGCCAGGGCGACGTCCTCCCCGGCCTCGGGCGCGACGGCGGCGACCTGCTCCAGCCCGAAGCGCAGCAGCTCGACCTCGCGCGCCCGCTCCGCGCCGGCCGCCACCAGGGCGTCGAGCTCGACCCGGGCCGCGCGGTGGGCGGTCCAGCGCCGCCGGTACTCCCCCAGGCCGGTGGCCAACCCCGACCCGGCGTACGCGTCGAGCAGCTCGCGCTGGCGCCCCGGCGCGGCCAGGCGCACCTGCTCGGACTGCCCGTGGATCGCCACCAGCTCCGTCGTCACCTCGGCGCACACCGAGACGGGCACCTGGGCGCCGCCCAGGAAGGCCCGGGAGCGCCCCGCCGCGGTCACGTGGCGCGCGACGACCAGCTCGTCGTCGTCGAGGTCGCCGCCCGCCTCCCGGACCCGGCCGACGAGGCCGTCGTCCTCGCCGTCGCCCTGGGCCCCCTCGGGCACGACCAGGCGCCCCTCCACCACGGCGCGCGGCGTGCCGACGCGGACCGCACGCGGGTCGGCGCGGTCGCCGAGCAGCAGGCCGATGCCGGTGACGATCATCGTCTTGCCCGCACCGGTCTCCCCGGTGACGACGGTCAGGCCGGGGTGCGGCTCGACGACGGCGTCGCTGATGACGCCGAGGTCCCGGATGTGGAGCTCGGCGATCACGGCGTCACCGGATCCCCATGTCGTCGGCGCCGACGGGAGCGGGTCCGGGACGCCGGTGCTGCTCGCGGCCCTCCCCGGGCTGCTTGGACTCCTCGGACGCGTCGGGCTCGTCGTCGTCGTCGTCGTCGAGGGCCGCCTCCTGCCCGGCGATGGTCTCGCGGTCCTCCTCGGAGACGCGGTCCTCGGCCTCGCCGCGCCAGCCCTCGACCCGCAGCCCGAACTTGTTGACCAGCCGGTCGGTGAAGGGCGCTTCCGACAGCCGCGCGAGCAGCAGCCGGTGCGCGCCCTGCTGCACCTCGATCTGCAGGCCGTCGCGCAGCTCCGCGGAGCGGCGCCCGTCGCACCAGACGACGCCGTCGGTCTGGGAACGTTCGATGAGCTGGATGACGACGCGCGAGGTGGGTCCGAGCACCAGCGGGCGGGCGAACAGCGCGTGCGCGCTGAGCGGGACGACGAGCAGCGCGTCGACGTTCGGCCACATCACGGGGCCGCCGGCGGAGAAGGCGTACGCGGTCGAACCCGTCGGCGTGGCCATCAGCACGCCGTCGCAGGCCCATCGCGAGAGGGGGCGGCCGTCGACCTCGACGAGGACCTCGAGCATGCGCTCGCGGGAGGCCTTCTCGACCGAGACCTCGTTGACGGCGTAGGACGACCAGACGACCTCGCCGCTCGCGCACTCGCGCAGGGTGACCTCGATGGTGGAGCGCTGCTCGACGGCGTACGAGCGGTCGACGATGCGCGTGACGATGCTGTCGACCTCCGACGACTCGGCCTCGGCGAGGAAGCCGACGTGGCCGAGGTTGACCCCGAGCAGGGGCAGGTCGGCGCGCAGCACCCACTCGGTGCCGCGCAGGATCGAGCCGTCGCCGCCGAGGACGACCATCAGCTCGACCTCCGGGGATTCGTCCGGCGGGCCGAGCGGTTCGACGGTCCGGGCGAGCGCGCGCGGGAGGCACTCCTCGTCGCCCGGGGGCAGGACGCTGGTGACGCCCGCCCGCAGCAGGCCCTCGATGAGGCGGGTCGCCGCGGCGATCGCGGTGGGCCGGCCCATGTGGGTGAGCACGGCGACGCGGCGCGTGGGCCCGGGAGCGGTCGTCACCGCGTCAGCATAGGGACGACTCCCACGCCCGCCCCGGGACGACGCCCGGCGCGCGGCCCAGGTCGACGAAGAACTCGCGGTTGCCGGCCGGCCCCGGCAGCCGGCTCGCGACCACGGCGCGCACGCGCCAGCCCAGCGCCGCCGCCGCGTCGGCGACGCCCTCGACGGCGCGGCGGTGCAGGGCGGGGTCACGCACCACGCCGTCCTTGCCGAGCGCCTCGCGGCCCACCTCGAACTGCGGCTTGACCATGAGCAGCCACCGGCCGTCGTCGCGGCTGACCGCTGCGAAGCGCTCGAGCAGCAGGGTCAGGGAGATGAAGGAGACGTCGGCGACGACGAGGTCGACGAGGCGCCCGCCGAGGACGTCGGGGGTCAGGTCGCGCAGGTTCGTCCGCTCGTGGACGTGCACGCGCGGGTCGTCGCGGAGCAGCGGCACGAGCTGGTCGGTCCCGACGTCGACCGCGTGGACCTCACTGACGCCCCGCTCCAGCAGGACCTGCGTGAACCCGCCCGTCGACGAACCTGCGTCGAGCGCGAGCCGGGTCCCGGTCAGGTCGTCGAGGCCCAGGTCGTCGAGGGCGCCGAGCAGCTTGTGCGCGGCCCGGGACACGTACGGGTCGGTCCGTGCCTCCAGGCGGTCGCCGTCCCGCACCGGGTCCGAGGGCCGCAGGTCGTCGCGGCCCTCGAGGACGACGCGGCCGGACCGGATGAGCTCCTGGGCCTGGCTGCGGGACCGGGCGAGACCGCGTTCGACCAGCGCACGGTCGAGGCGGACCGTCGTCACGGCTGCGGGTCGGCGGGCTGCCGCAGCACCTCCTGCAGCGCGGCGTGCGCCGCGCCCAGCCGCTCGGCGTGCTCGTCCACGTCGACGTCGTCCAGGCCCGCCACCCCGCCCAGTGCCGCGTCGACGCGGGCGTCACCGGTCTCGGGCGCGCCGGGCGGCACGTCCTGGTCGGGCTCGAGGTCGGGCTGCTGGTGGTGTTCGGTCACGGCCGGGACCCGGCGTCCGTCTCCAGGGCCGCGACCCTCAGCCGCAGCTCGTCCAGCTCGAGCCGCAGCACGTCGAGCTGACCCTGCGCGTCGTCGATGTGCTGGCGCGCCTCGCTCAGCTCCGCGGCCGGTACCAGGCCGAGCCGGGCGGCGACGCGGCCGACCTCGGCGGCCACGAGCTGCTCGAACAGCTCGCGGTTGGCACGGCCGGCCTGGCCGACCTCCTCGGCGAGCTGCCCCAGGCCCGTGAGCAAGGGCCCCGAGAACAATGGCCCCGAGAACAAGGGCCCCGAGAACAGGGACCCGGAGAGCCGGGAGCGGTACGCGGGCACGAGCAGATCCTACGGCGCGCGCCCGCTATGCCGACCGAGCCGCGAGCGCCGCCAAGGCGCCCGACAGGTCGAGCGGGTGGCCGTCGTCGAGCGCCCGCCACGCCAGGTGCGCGGCAGCCCAGGTCGCGGCGACCCAGCCGTCGGTCGTCGTCGCCCGACCCCCGTCGACCAGCAGCCGGCCGTCCTCGACCCGGGCGGTGGCACCGCCGCACCGGGCGACGTCGCCGTCCAGCTCGACCGTCAGCGGCGGGAGCAGGAGGGCACCGACGTCGTATCCGAGGTGCGTGGGCCGCGAGTCGGGGCTGACGGCGAGCAGGTCGGCGGGGCCGTGCGACCCGGTGAGGACCAGCATGCTGTCGAGGCCGGCGTTGACCGCGCCGGCGACGTCGGTGTCGAGCCGGTCGCCGACGAAGAGCGGCCGGCCGAGGTCGAGCCGGGCCACCGTCTCGTCGAGCAGCGGTCGGTACGGCTTGCCCGCCACCTCGGGGTCCACCGGCACGGCCATGCGCACGGCCGCGACGGCCGCTCCGTTGCCGGGCACCAGCCCGCGGTCGGTGGGACGCGTCGGGTCGTCGTTGGTGGCGACCCAGCGGGCCCCGTGGTGGATGGCCACTGTGGCCTCGATGAGCTGCTGCCAGGTCAGGTCCACCCCGTAGCCCTGCAGCACGGCGACCGGTTCGTCGTCGGCCGAGGTGACGGCCGTCAGGCCGGCCTCCGCGAGCGCCTCCCGGACGCCCTCGCCGCCGACGAGGAGCACCTTGGCGCCCTCGGGAAGGTCGTGCCGCAGCAGCTGGGCGCCCGCCTGCGCCGAGGTGACGACGTCACCCCGCGTCGCGGGGATCCCGAGCTCGGTCAGGTGCTCGGCCACCACGGCCGGCGGCCGGGCGGCGTTGTTCGTCACGAAGCCGACCGGGACCCCGCGCCCGCGGAGGCCGGACAGCGCGGGAGGAGCGCCCGGCACCGCGACCGGCCCGAGGTAGATGACCCCGTCGAGGTCGAAGAGGACTCCGTCGTAGGCGTCGACCAGCACGGCCTCCTCAGCCACGCGTGCCGCCCTCGTCGTCCTGCTCGTCGTCCTGCTCGTCGTCCTGCTCGTCGTCCTGCTCGTCGTCCTGCTCGTCGTCCTGCTCGTCGGACTCGTCGGACTCGTCGTCGTCGGACTCGTCGTCGTCGGACTCGTCGTCGTCGGACTCGTCGTCGTCGGAC
>NZ_FOFA01000011.1:0-6141 GCF_900110855.1 Microlunatus flavus | reverse complement strand
CGTCGTCGTCGGACTCGTCGTCGTCAGGCTCGACCGAGGAACCGTCGGCCTCCGGCTCGTCCTCGTCCTCGTCGTCGAGGTCGAGGTCGAGGTCGTCGACGTCGAGCGTCAGCCCGTCGAGCTCGTCGAGGCGCTGCTGGGCGTCGGTGAGCTGCTCCGGGTCGCGACGGGCGGCCTCGGCGAACATCCGCCGCGCCTCGTCGGTGGCCCCGGTCTGCAGCAGCGCGTCGGCGAAGGCGTAGCGCAGCCGCGCCGAGGCCTGCTGCTCCTGCTCGCGGGCCGCAGCCGCCGCCCCGCGCCCCAGGGGCGGGCCGCTGCGGGTCGGTGCAGGAGCGGCGACGGCCCGGCGCAGCATGCGCACCGCCTCGGCCTGCTGGCCGAGGTCGGAGCGGGCACCGGCCGCCACGATCGTCATCTCCGTGCGCAGGGCCGGCTCGAGCTCGAGACCTTCCGCCTCACGGGCGAGCGTCAGCGCCTGCTGCGGGCGGCCGAGGGCCCGCTCGCAGTCCGCCATCACCGGCAGGTAGTCGGCCGAGCCGGTCATCCGGCGCAGCGCGCGGTACTCCGACAGCGCGGCGGCGAACTCTCCCGCCGCGTACGCCGTCTCCGCCGCCGCCTCACGCACGACGGGGAGCCGTGCCGCACGACGCCGCGCCGCCTCCGCGTGGGCGTACGCCAGCGCCGGGTCGGTGTCGATGAGCTCGCCCGCCGCGACGAGGTGCCCCGCGACGATCTCCTCGAGCTCCTTGGGCAGGCTGCGCAGCTCGGCGCGCACCGCACGGTTCAGCGTGCGGACGTCGACGCCCTCGGGCACGCCGGGCTCGTCGGGTCGCCGGGCCAGCCCGGGACGGGGCGGCTCGCGGTCGGGCCGGTCGCGGCCCACGCCTCCACGGGGACGGTCGTCCCTGCGGCGGTCCCCACCACGGCCTTCGCCGCCCGAACGCTCGAAGCGCGGACGGTCCCCACCGCGGGAGTCCCCTCCGGAACGGTCGAAGCGCGGACGGTCCCCGCCCCGCGAGTCTTTACCCGAGCGGTCGTACCGGGGTCGGTCGCCGCCGCGGGGGTCCGCACCGCGGGAGTCGCCGGCGGGACGGTCGTAGCGCGGACGGTCTCCACCGCGCGAGTCCCCGCCCGAGCGGTCGTAGCGCGGTCGGTCACCACCCCGGGGGTCGTCAGCGGGACGGTCGTACCGCGGCCGGTCACCGCCGCGGGAATCGCCGCCCGAACGGTCGAAGCGCGGACGGTCACCGCCCCGCGAATCGCCTCCGGAGCGGTCGTAGCGCGGGCGGTCGCCACCACGGAAGTCGCTCCCGCGCGAGTCGCCACCGCGCGAGTCGCCACCGCGCGAGTCGCCAGCGGGACGGTCGTACCGCGGCCGGTCACCACCACGGGAATCGCCAGCGGGACGGTCGTAGCGCGGACGGTCCTTGCCGCGCGAGTCGCCAGCGGGACGGTCGTAGCGCGGGCGGTCCCCGCTGCGCGAGTCCCCACCGCGCGAGTCGTACCTGGGCCGGTCGCCACCACGCGAGTCGCCGCCACGCGAGTCGTACCTGGGCCGGTCGCCGCCGCGCGAGTCGCCGCCTCGGGAGTCACCACCGGAACGGTCGTAGCGCGGGCGGTCGCCGCCGCGCGAGTCGTCACCACGGTCGTAGCGCGGGCGGTCGCCACCGCGTGAGTCGCCACCGGAGCGGTCGTACCGGGGACGGTCGCCACCGCGCGCATCACCGCCACGGGAGCCACCACCGGCGGGACGGTCGTCGCGCGAGTAGCTGCCGCCGCCCCGGTCGTCGCGCGGGCGGTCGTAGCGCGGGCGGTCGTCGCGGGAGTAGCCACCGCGGTCGTCCCGCGGGCGGTCGCCGCCCGGACGGCCGCGGTCGTCGCCGCCGCGCCCGGTACCCCGGTCGTCGCCGCGTCCGCCGAAGGGCCGTCGGCCCTGCGACCCACCGCCGTCCCGGGGACCGCCGCCGCGCCCGTCGCGCGGCCCGCCGCCGCGTGCGCCGCGTCCGTCGTCGCGACCACCACGTCCGTCGCCACGACCCTGCCCACCCGGACGCCTCGCCTCTGCCACCGACCTAGTCTCCCCGACGGCGGCCCCGAAGCGCAGCGGCGTCCGTGCCGGCCGCCGGGTCCGCGGTCAACCGACGACGACGACCTCCGGGCCCGCCGCGCTCAGCTCGGCGACGATCGGGTCCGGCGCTGAGGCGTCGGTGATGACGAGGTCGACCTCCGCGACGGCAGCGAAGGAGCAGAAGGAGTTGCGTCCGAGCTTGCCGGAGATCACCGGCACCACCCGCCGCCGGGCGCTCAGGAGCATCGCCCGCTTGGCCGACGCCTCCTCAGGGTTCGTCGTCGTCAGGCCCTGGGCGGCGCTCATGCCGTTCACGCCGACCATCGCGACGTCGACGGTCAGCGACTGCAACCGCCGGCTCGTCCAGGCGTCGACGGCCGCGCTCGTCAGGCCGCGCACCATGCCGGGCAGGGTGATCACGCCGACCCCCTCGTAGTCGGCGAGGTGCCGGGCGGCGGGGAGGTTGTTGGTCACGACGGTCAGCGTCGCGTCCCGCGGCACCGCCTGCGCCGCGAACAGCGTCAGCGAACCTGAGTCGAGCACCAGGACCCCGCCGTCGGGGAGCTCGGCGGCGAGCCGCGCGGCGATGCGGCGCTTGTCCTCGATCTGCTCGGCGTGCCGGGCGGCCAGCGCGACCTCGAAGGGCACCGCGTCCAGGAGCTGGGCGCCGCCGCGCACCCTCCGCAGCAGCCCGCGCCGCTCGAGGGTGTCGAGGTCGCGCCGCACGGTCTCGGTCGTGACCTCGAGGTGCTCGCTGATCTGGGTGACCGTCGCCCGCCGCTCGTCCTGCGCGAGCAGGAAGTCGGTGATGGCCCGCTGCCGTTCCGGGGGGTACCTCGTCAGCACCCTCGCCTCCTCGTCGTCGCGTCCTCGCGCGTCATCCTCGCAGGTCAAACGGCTCGGGCAGGACTCCGGGACGTCTCGGGCAGCCCGCCGCCGTCGGCGTACGCTCGTGCTCCGCGGAGCCGGGCTGCCGACGCCCCGGCCCACCGGACCGGCTCGAGGAGGCGCCCGTCATGCCCACGCGACGAGCTGCCGACGGGTCGGTCGCCGCCCCCGGTCCGGACCAGCGCTTCGAGCGGCTGCTCACCTGGCTCTCCGCCGAGGGGCGCCTCGACGTCGGCGACGCGGCGGAGCGCCTCGGGGTGGCTCAGGAGACGGTCCGCCGCGACCTGCGGGTGCTCGAGTCGCGTGCCCAGCTGGTCCGGGTGCACGGTGGCGCCGTCGAGGTGGAGCCGGCGCTGCCCGGCTCGGTCCCCGGGCTCACGGTGCCCGGGACGCGCGCCCCAGGGGTGGAGCCCGAGGACCGGGACCTGCTCGAGGCGCTCTGGCACCAGCTCCCGCGGAACGGCACCCTGCTCCTCGGCACCGGGCGCCTGACGCTCGAGCTGGCGACCGTCATGGTGAACGACCCGCCCGACGACGACCTGACGGTCGTCACGAACGCGCTCGACGTCGCCCTGCTGCTCTCCCGCGTCTCCCGGGTCTCGGTCTACAACATCGGCGGCGCCGTCAGCCCGCGCACGCACGCGCAGGAGGGCGACTGGGCCCTGACCGAGCTGCACCGCCTGCACACCGACGTGAGCGTGGTGTGCCCCGGTGGCCTCACGCTCGAGCGCGGCCTCAGCCAGCCGACCCCGGCCGCGGCCGCGGTGTCGCAGGCCGAGGTCGCCGCCGGGTCCCGCGTGGTCGCGCTGGTCGAGGGCGCCGCCCTCGGGCGGCCCTCGTTCGTCACGTTCGCCGGCCTGGACGAGGTCGACCAGGTGGTCGTGGCCGGCGACCCCCCGCCGACGCTCGTGGAGCAGCTCGGCGAGCACGGCATGACCTGCACCGACCGACGGTCGGTGTCAGCAACCAGGAGAGGACGGAAGAGTTGACGTTGGTCGCAGGGGTGGACTCGTCCACCCAGTCGGTCAAGATCGTGGTCTGCGACGCGGAGACGGGTGAGGTGGTCCGCTCCGGACGCGCCCCGCACCCGGAGGGCACGGAGGTGTCCGCTGCCGCCTGGTGGACCGCCTACCAGTCCGCCGCCTCGACTCCGGGCCTGCTCGACGACGTCGAGGCCATCGCGGTCGGTGGGCAGCAGCACGGCATGGTCACCCTGGACGAGGACGGCGAGCTCGTGCGCGACGCCCTCCTGTGGAACGACACGCGCTCGGCCCGGGACGCACGCGACCTGGTCGCCGAGCTCGGCGGCGGGCAGGCGTGGGCCGACGCCACCGGGACGGTGCCGCTGGCGTCGATGACGGTGACCAAGCTGCGCTGGCTCGCCCGCGCCGAGCCGGAGTCGGCGAAGCGGGTCGCGTCGGTCGTCCTCCCGCACGACTACCTGACCTGGGAGCTGGGCGGGCGCTCGTTCGCGCCGGTGACGGACCGCGGCGACGCGTCGGGCACCTGCTACTACGACGCGTCCAAGGGCGAGTACCGCGACGACCTCGTCCGGCTCGCGCTGGGCCGCTCGATCGAGCTCCCCCGGGTCGCCGACCCCGCCGAGATCGTCGGGCACACCCCGGACGGCATCGCCATCGCCGCCGGGACCGGGGACAACATGGCAGCCGGCCTCGGCCTGGGGCTGCAATCGGGCTCGGCCGTGGTCTCCCTGGGCACGAGCGGCACCGCGTTCACGCGCAGCGCAACGCCGACCCACGAGCCCAGCGGCACCGTCGCCGGGTTCGCCGACGCGACCGGTGCCTTCCTGCCGCTCGTCTGCACCCTCAACGGCGCGCGCAACCTGGTGGCCACCGCTGAGGTTCTCGGCGTCACGCTCGACGAGCTGGCCCGCCTGGCGCTCTCGGCCCCGGCCGGCAGCGGCGGGCTGGTGTTCCTGCCCTTCCTCGAGGGCGAGCGGACGCCGTCGCTGCCCGAGGCGACCGGCGAGCTGGTCGGCCTGACGCTGTCGAGCATGAAGCCGGCGAACCTCGCGCGCGCCGCCATCGAGGGCGTGCTGTGGAGCCTCGCCTACGGGGTCGACGTGCTGCGCAAGCAGACCGGCGAGATCTCGGCGATCACGCTCACCGGCGGGGCGTCCCAGTCGGAGGCCGTCCGTCGGATCGCCACGAGCGTCTTCGGGCTGCCCGTCGTCGTCACGGAGGCGTTCGAGAGCGTCGCCGTGGGAGCTGCACGCCAAGCCGCGTGGGCGCTCACCGGTGAGCTCCCCGAGTGGCGCGTCCCCGTCGCCGGGCGGTACGAGCCGACCGAGGCCGACGTCGCCGCCGCGGACGACCTCATGGGTCGCTACACCGAGGTGCTGCGCGCCCACTTCGAGGTGCCTGACTTCAGCCGCTGACCGTCTCTCGGACGCCAGAGGTTCTGCTGTCCGGGGACCACGGTCACGGAGACGAGCAGAGGGGCTGGACCTACGCCGTGGGCGTGGGTCCAGCCCCTCGTACGTTCCGCCCCAGGCATGGGGCCTGCATCAGTGGACCCAGAGGACGCAGTAGACGCGAGGTGGGCTGTCGCAGGCTCCTCAGCACTCGCGACTGCGGAAAACCCTGTGCGGGGTGAGCCAGCTTCTCCGGAGAAACGACGCCTACCCGTTCCGAGCCCCTCGACAGAGCTCGAGGGCGTTGCCAGGAGCACGGCCCAAGCCATCGCCCAGCTTCGACAGTGCGAGCAGACCGCGATCTTGGAAGGGGCAGAAAGCGAACCTTCGACTCCTACGCCCTTCGGAGTAGCCGAGGGGGCTCCTGGAAGGCCGATGCATCCATCCAAGGACTTAAGCGCATCGTCGGCTGCTCTTGACGTCCAGAAGGAGACCTCGCCCGCATGAGCGCCTGGCCGACTCAAACACGTCTTGAGTCCGTCGATCTCATCGGGGGCGTCCATCGCCGCCAACCCCGCGTTGGATCGAGCGCTCACAAAGGCCCGCTCGTCGGCGAGGGCACGGAGAAGAAGCAGCGCTTCCCGCTCTGCTCGCGCGCACCGCGCTGCCGGCAGGGCGAGCACCCGGTGCCTTGAATGGCGAACTGCTTTTGGGCGTGCGTAAACACCTCAGGGCCGGCCACAACATGTGTGGCCGGCCCTGAGGTGTGTGTGTTGTCCGGCGACGTCCTAGTCTCCCACACGGTCCCCCG
>NZ_FOFA01000001.1 GCF_900110855.1 Microlunatus flavus | reverse complement strand
GGCAACCGCAGCCGCCTGATGCTCGACGTGGCCGGCTACCGCGAGACCCGGCGGCGCGAGCTGCTCGAGGTCGCCGGGAACGCCGTCACGCAGGTGCGCGAGTCGGGCGAGCGGATGTCGCTGGAGCCGATGAACCCGTTCGAGCGCAAGATCGTGCACGACGCGGTGGCGTCCGCCGGGCTCGTCAGCGAGTCCAAGGGCGAGGAGCCGCGGCGCCGCGTCGTGGTGCTGCCGGCGTCCTGACGCCGTGACGACCGAGCAGCCCGGGGGTGTCGTACCGGCGCCCCGGGAGGCCCTCGTCGAGGCCGTGTTCGGAGCTCGCGCCGACCTCGCCGCGCGGTACGTGGAGATCCTCGCGACCGCCGGCGTCGAGCGCGGCCTGATCGGGCCCCGCGAGACCGAGCGGCTGTGGGAGCGCCACGTGTTCAACAGCGCCGCGGTCGCCGGGCTCGTGCCCCAGGACGCAGGGGTCGTCGACGTGGGGAGCGGGGCCGGGCTGCCCGGCATTCCCGTGGCGCTGGCCCGGCCCGACCTGCACGTCACGCTGCTCGAACCGCTGCTGCGGCGGGCGACGTTCCTCACCGAGACGGTCACCGCGCTCGGGCTCGACGACCGTGTGACCGTGGTGCGCGGTCGCGCCGAGGACCACGACACGACCTACGACGCGGTGCTCTCGCGCGCGCTCGCCCCGCTCCCCCGCCTCCTCGGCTGGTGCCTGCCGCTGACGGCGCGCGCCGGCGTGGTGCTCGCGCTCAAGGGCCGCTCGGCCGAGGACGAGGTCGCGCAGGAGACCAGGGCCCTCGCCCGGCAGCACCTGGTGGCCGACGTCCTCTCCGTCCGGGCGTCGGAGGAGTCCGAGCCGACCACGGTCGTCCGGGTCTGTCGGGCCTGACGCGACGCTGACGCCGTAGCTCTCGGCCCGACGCCTACCGGCTGCCCCCGTACGCCGCCGGCACGAGGTCGGCCACCGGCTCACCGCTCCGGACGAGCTCGAGGATCGCCTCCGCCACGCGTTCCGGCGGGTCGAAGGTCACCCCGGCGAGCTCGTCGGCGGCCGCGTCGCTCCCCCGGCGCAGCGACGTCACGAACTCCGTGCTGGTGACGAACGGGATCATCGTCGAGACCGCGACGCCCGCCCCGGCCAGCTCCGCCCGCGCGATCGCCGAGAGACGTTCGAGCGCGATCTTCGAGGCGACGTACCCGCCCGTCGACGGCGCGTCCGCCAGGGTGGTCCCCGAGCTCACGTTCACGATGCTGCCCGCGCCCTGACGGCGCATCACCGGGATGACCGCCCGCATCAGCGCCAGCGGCGCGAGGAGGTTCAGCTCGAGCAGCGCCCGCAGGTCGGCGGGGTCGGTGTCCTCCACGCGGGCGTGCAGGCCCTGCCCGGCGTTGTTGACGAGCACGTCCACCCGACCGAAGGTGGCCAGGGTGGTGCGGATCAGCTCTTCGACGTGAACGGGTTGGGTGACGTCGCACGGCACGGCCACCGCCGACGCGAGCTCGTCGGCCAGACGCCGGGTCGGCTCGCGGCGCCGCGCGGCCAGCACCACGTGGGCGCCACGCTCGCCCGCCATCCGCGCCGTCGCCGCGCCGATGCCGGCCGACGCCCCCGTCACCACCACCACCGCACCTTCGAGCTCCATGCCCTGTGCCTCTCTGATCGGCCTGCTTGATACGCTACTGACCAGTAGCGTAACCGCTGCGTCCTCGATACGGTGGAGGCGTGCTGCGAGGAGAAGAACGAGCCGACCGGGCGGAGGGCGTGCGACGCCGGCCAGGACGACCGTCCGACCACTCCCGCGACGCGGAGATCCTGCGACTCGCCCTCGATGCGCTGGCCGAGGCGGACTACGACCACCTCACGCTGGACGCGGTCGCCACCCGCGTGGGTCGGGCCAAGACGACGCTGTACCGGCGTTGGCCTTCCAAGGAAGCCCTGGTCCTGGCTGCGGTGCAGGCGGTGGGGCGGCCTCCGGAGGCCGATCAGCTCCCTGACGCGGGCTCGCTGCGCCAGGACCTGCTCGCCGTGGTGGACTCCCCGTGGCTGGGTGGGCCCGTGCGCCGGCTCGCGGTGTTCGGCGGGCTCGCCTCGGCTGCCCGGGTCTCTCCGGCGGTGGCCGACGCCGTTCGCGCCACCGTCAGCCTCCCCTACGTCCAGCTGTACCGCGACCTGCTCGAACGGGCGGTCCGGCGTGGTGAGGTCAGCAGCGAGCACCTCCACCAGCTCCCCGTTCTGGCTCAGGTGGTGCCCGCCCTGTCGAGCCAGCAGCTCGAGGGAGGAGCGATCCTGGGCCGTGCGTACTTCGTCGACGTGGTCGACCACGTGGTGCTGCCGGCGCTCGGCGTCGGTCCGGTGGGATGAGCAGCTGAAGGATCTGTGAGCAGCGTCACCGACGTCCGGGTAACGGTGGCGGCCGACGAGGCGATGTACGTGTCGAGAGTCAGTCGCTACCTGAACCCCCGAGCAGGCAGTGGCTGACTCTCGTCTTGTCTGCAGGCGCTTCGACGGTGAGCCTGGCTCGGGACGCTCTCTGCGCTTGTCGAAGGGCACCGCAGGAGTCGGAATCGGCCAGGCTCGTCGTCAGCCCTGGGCAGCGGACCTTCCTCCCGTGTGACCCGAGCCGTCCGCCCGGCCCTGCGTGGGACCGCAACACCCACCCTCCCGACCCGTAGCGTGTGCGGGTCGAAGGAGGCAGATGAGTATCGGGGTGGGTCCAGAAGCGCCGGTCGAGGTCGCACCAGGCCTGGGGTGGCCGCGGCGCGTCGAGGTGCACCCGGGCGTCGGGTGGCCGGATGTTCCACGTGAAACAGTGGGGTGGCCGTCCGACCCCTCGGTCGTCGGGCCGCAGCCCGATCCTCCGCCGGCGGTCCCGTCGCAGCCAGAGCCGGACTTGGCACCTGAGCAGACCGAGACCGGCGAGGAGCCGGGCCCCGAGGACTCCACTCCCCTCACGCCTCCGGTCGAACCGGCCGACGACGCTGTCACTCCCCCGGTGGCGCCGGCGACCTCGACCACCGAGACCGTCATCCCTCGCGCACCCGGACCGCGGCGCGCCCGGTTCGAGCAGGACGAGCTGGCCGCCAAGCCGGAGGCCCCGGACGACCTGGTCGTTCCACGTGAAACATCGACACCGGTCCTCCCCCGGCCCGCCGCCCGACGAACCTTCGTCATCGCCAACCAGAAGGGTGGCGTCGGCAAGACGACGACCGCCGTCAACCTGGCGACGGCGCTCGCCCTCGGCGGCCTCCGCGTCCTAGTCGTCGACCTCGACCCTCAGGGGAACGCGTCGACGGCCCTCGGCATCGACCACGGACCCGGGACGGCCGGGACGTACGAGGTCCTGATCCAGGGCGAGACGGTGGCCGACCACGTGGTCGAGTCCCCGGAAGCGCCTGGCCTCCAGGTGCTGCCGGCCACGATCGACCTCGCCGGCGCCGAGATCGAGCTCGTCAGCGTGGTCGCGCGCGAGCGCCGGCTGATCCGCGCGCTCGACCGCTACACCGCCGAGCACCCCGTCGACTACGTCCTCCTGGACTGCCCGCCGTCGCTCGGCCTGCTCACGCTGAACGCGCTCGTCGCCGCCACCGAGATCCTCATCCCGATCCAGTGCGAGTACTACGCCCTCGAGGGCGTCTCGCAGCTGGTGCGGACCATCGACCTGGTCAAGGGCGAGCTCAACGACCGGCTCCAGCTGTCGACGGTGCTGCTGACGATGTTCGACGGACGCACGCGGCTGTCGGCGCAGGTCGCCGACGAGGTGCGCGCGCACTTCCCGGCCGAGACGCTGCCCGTCGCCATCCCCCGCTCCGTCCGGATCTCTGAGGCGCCGAGCTACGGCCAGTCCGTCCTGACCTACCACCCCGACTCCGTCGGAGCCGTGTCCTACCTGAAGGCGGCCGAGGAGATCGCCCGCCGTGGAGCCGAGGAGGCCGCATGACCGTCACGCCCGAGCGCACCCACGAGCGGAGCGAGCGCCGCGGCCTGGGCCGCGGCCTGGGAGAGCTCTTCCAGCGCACCGACCTGCCGACGGAGAGCCGGCCGGAGGCCCCGGCGACCCCGACCACCACCGAACCGTTGGTGCCGGTCCCCGAGGGTTCCTCGTACGCGGACCTGCCGCTCGACGCGATCGTCCCGAACGCCCGGCAGCCGCGCAACGTGTTCGACGGCGACGCGCTCGAGGAGCTGGTCGAGTCGATTCGCGAGGTGGGCCTGCTGCAGCCCGTCGTGGTCCGGCCGCTGGGCGACGACCGCTACGAGCTGGTGATGGGGGAGCGGCGCTGGCGCGCGTCCCAGGCCGCCGGGACCGGAACCATCCCGGCGATCATCCGTCCGACGGAGGACCACGACCTGCTGCGCGACGCGCTGCTGGAGAACCTGCACCGCGCGCAGCTGAACCCGCTCGAGGAGGCGGCGGCCTACCAGCAGCTCCTCGAGGACTTCGGGTGCACGCAGGACGAGCTCGCGGTCCGCATCAAGCGGTCCCGGCCGCAGATCTCGAACACGATCCGCCTGCTGCGGCTGCCGCCCACCGTGCAGCGCCGGGTGGCCGCCGGCGTCCTCAGCGCCGGCCACGCCCGCGCGCTGCTCGCCCTGCCCGACCCGCTCGGGCAGGAGCGGCTGGCGCAGCGCGTCGTGGCCGAGGGGCTGTCGGTCCGCGCGACCGAGGAGCTGGTCACGCTGGGGGAGCGCGAGCAACCCGACGCCTCGACCACGCGCCGCGGCCCCCGGGAGCCCTCCGAGCGTGCACGGGTGCTGGCCGAGACGCTGACGGACCGGCTGGACACCCGCGTACGCGTGGACGCCGGCCGCAAGCGCGGCAAGATCACCATCGAGTTCGCCTCGGAGGAGGACCTGGAGCGCATCGCGGCTCTACTTGCGGGTCCGACAACTTAAATAGTCTGGCTATGTTCTGGACCCGATCCCGCTCGTCGAGGTCGACGACCTGCGGGGCCGGGCCGCCTGCTTGCCGTCGGTAGCCGTCGGGGTCCCTCGACCTCGACCAGCGGCGGGGCTGACCACCCGGGTCTCCGCCGGGCGGTACAGCGCGTGGCAGGGCGGCACGGGGCCGGAGCGCCGCCGGAGGCCGGGCGAGCGTTCCGCCCTCGTACGCCGACCGCGAGGGTCGGTCAGCCCTGCGGGTCGGCGATGACGGCCTCGGGCTCGGTCGGGTGCGCCTCGTTCCAGGCCAGCTTGGCCTGGACGTCCTTGTTCGCGTAGTGCTCGGCCACGAAGGTGACGAAGGGGACCGTGCCGGCCAGCGCGATCAGGAGCAGCCGCAGCCAGCTCCAGCGCGCCCGCCGGCCGAGGTCGATCGCGGTGATGATGAGGAGCATGTAGAGCCAGCCGTGGGCGATGCCCGCCACGGTCACGACGCTGTCGTTGTGCCAGATGTACTTCAGCGGCATGCCGACGCAGGTCAGCACGATCAGCATCACCCCCACCACGTAGGCCATCACGCGGTAGCGGATCAGGGCGTTGCGCATGGGTTCGAGCCTACGTCGCCGTCCTGTGCTCCAGCCTCGTCAGCGGCGGCTCGCGCGGAGCGGCAGCCACACCGCCAGTCCCATGAGCAGCATCGCGAGAGGGAAGTGCACCGCCGTCAGCCCGGCCCGGTCACCGATGAGCCCGCCGAGGTAGGCCTCGAGCACGAGGAGCACCAGGAAGACGATGCTGCCGATGACCAGGTCGCGGCGGCTGCGGAGCTTGACGAGCGCCAGGACCACGGCCACCAGGGCCAGCGCGATGGCGACGTCGGCGCCGCGGGCGTGCACCTCGACCCAGCCGTCCTTGTAGTCCTGGCCCTCCTGGACGAACAGGCCGGCCCACAGCCCCTGCAGCAGGACGACGAGCGTGCTCAGGCCGACGAGAACGCTGAAGAGGCGGCTCCGCACCCGCGGCGTACGGGCGTCGGAGGCGGCGGGGGAGGGGGTGCTGGTCTGCGTCATGCCGACGGTTCCCGGGGCTCCGTGACGGTGGACGCGGACCGCCGGTCGATCCGGCTCAGGTCTCGCTCAGCCGTCGTGTGCCTCAGGCGTACGGGTCGAGCTCGCGCTCCTCGAGCCGCCCGAGGTCGCGGGCCACGCGGATGCTCATCCCGAGGGCGAAGGCGGCGAACACCCACCACTGCAGCGCGTACGCGCCGTTGCGGAGCCGTCCCTGCGCCTCGGGCAGGTCCACGGCGACCGGGGCCAGGCCCTCCGCGCCGGCGCTGTCGGCGTCGAGGGTGACGAAGCCGCCCACGAGGGGACCGGGCCAGGTCTGCGCCAGCGACGGCAGCCGGATGGTCGGCACCTGTCCGGCGGGCAGGGGAGCGGTGGAGGTCGAGGCCTCTTCCGACGGCAGGAGCACGCCGGTGCGGGTCACCTCGCCGGCGGGCGGCACGGGCTGCTGCGGCTCGGCCTCCTGGCCGCGGACCACGGCCACCACGCTGCCGTCGGCCTGCTTGAGCCCGGTCACGACCCGGTAGCCGCCGTCGGTGGGGACGAGCAGCTGCAGGCCCGGGTCGTACGTGCCCGTGAACGTGACGCGCCGGCCGAAGCCGTCACCCACGGTCCCGCCCGCGGGCGCCACGGTCGTCAGGGGCAGCGGGGCCTCGGCCGCCTTGCGGGCCGCCGCCTCCGTGCCCTGCCGCTCGTAGACGTCCAGCTGCCACAGGCCGAGGACGACCATGGCCGCGGCGAGCACGACCCCGAGCGCGACCACGCCGGTCTGCTTGAGCCAGGTGTGCGACGGGGCCAGGGGAGAGCCCTCGACCTGGGTGCTCACGGCCGGACCACGCCCGTCACGCGGGCGCGACGACCGCGGGACGGCCGCCACGGGCGGCGGCGACCGCGACCAGGTCGGCGCACATCTTGCCCAGGCTCCAGCCGGCGGCCTCGCTGGCCAGCGGGACCGCCGAGGTCTCGGTCATGCCGGGCGCCACGTTGACCTCGAGGAAGACGGGCTCGCCGCCCGAGATGATGAGGTCGGTGCGGGACAGGTCGCGCAGGCCCAGCTCCTCGTGCACACGCAGGGCGACGTCGGCGCACCGGGTCGCCACGTCCGCCGGCAGCTCGGCCGGGCACAAGAAGCGGGTCGTCCCGGCGGTGTACCGGGCGGTGTAGTCGTACACCCCGGAGTCGGGCCGGATCTCGACGGCGGGCAGGGCGGCCGGGCCGTGGCCGCGGTCGACGACCGCGACGGTGACCTCGGTGCCCTCGACGAAGGACTCGACCACAGCGACCGGGCCGTACGCGTACGCGCCGACCATGGCGGCGGGCAGCTCGGCAGGGGTCGAGACCTTCGAGCAGCCCAGCGCGGAACCGCCGCGCGACGGCTTGACCATCATCGGGAAGCCGATCTGGTCGCCGAGCGCCGCGACGAGGGCCTGCGCGCCGAGCTCGCGGAAGATCTCGTGGGGCAGGGCGACCTGCGTAGGCACGGTGAGGCCGGCGTCGGCGACGACCGTCGTGGCGATCGACTTGTCGAAGGCGACGCGGCTGGCCGAGCCGATGCTGCCGACGAAGGGCACCCCGAGCAGGGCGAGCACCTCGCGCAGCGCGCCGTCCTCGCCGGCCTCCCCGTGCAGGACGGGGAAGACCACGGCGTCCGGCGTCTCCCCGAGCCGGGGCACCAGCGTCGAGTCGACGTCGCTCTCCAAGACGTCCAGCCCGCGCGAGCGCAGGGCCTGCGCGACGCGCCGGCCGGAGCGCAGCGAGACGTCGCGCTCGTGCGACAGCCCCCCGGCGAGCACGACGACGAGCTCGGGCAGCGGCAGGTCGATCGGCTCGACGGGCACGCTGAAGTCGCTGCCCTGCTCCGGTGCGCTCATGCCGTCCGCCTCACGCCTGGTTGGTGCCGGGCGCAAGGTGCGTCGACAGCTCGGGGGTCCTCGGGCCGCTGACGGACGTGCCGAAGGTGGACATGAGGTCGGCCTCCCGGGCCAGCACGTCGCCGAGCCGGCGGGTCCCCTCGAGGATCCGCTCCGGCGTGGGGAAGCAGTAGGACAGCCGCAGGTGGCGGCTGCCGAACCCGTCGGCGTAGAAGGCGGTGCCCGGCACGTACGCGACCCGGGCGGTGACGGCCCGCGGCAGCATGGCCTGCGCGTCGAAGCCCGGGGGCAGCGTCACCCAGACGTAGAAGCCGCCGGCCGGCACGGTCCAGGTGACGCCCGCGGGCATGTTGTCGGCCAGCCCGGCGAGCATCGCGTCGCGGCGCTCGCGGTACATCTCGGCGAACACCTTGATCTGGCCCTGCCAGTCGTGCTGGGCGAGGTAGGCCGTGATGGCGAACTGGCTGAACGTCGGCGGGCAGAGGGTGGCCGACTCCTGCGCCAGGACGAGCTTTTCCCGCACGGCGTGCGGCGCGAGGACCCAGCCGATGCGGAAGCCGGGCGCGAACGTCTTGGAGAACGTCCCGAGGTAGACGACGCGGTCGTCACTGAGCGAGCGGATCGCGGGGATGGGGTCGGCGTCGAAGCCGAGCAGCCCGTACGGGTTGTCCTCCACGACGAGAAGGTCGGTCTCCTCGGCCACGGCGAGGATCGCCTCGCGGCGCTCCAGCGACTGGGTCACGCCGGCCGGGTTGTGAAAGCTGGGGATCGTGTAGACGAACTTGACCTTGCGGCCGGCCGCGCGAAGCGCCAGGACGGCCTCGCGCAGCGCCTCGGGCACCAGGCCCTGCTCGTCCATGGCCACGTGCGCGACGTCGCACTGGTAGCTGCGGAACACGCCGAGCGCGCCGACGTAGCTGGGGGCCTCGCAGAGCACGACGTCGCCCGGGTCGCAGAAGATGCGGGTGGCGAGGTCGAGGGCCTGCTGGGAGCCGACGGTCACCGTGACGTCGTCGGGGTGGGCCGAGATGCCCTCCAGGCGCATGACCTCGCAGATCGCCTCGCGGATCTCCGGCTCGCCCTGCCCGGAGCCGTACTGCATGGCCTGCAGGCCGCGGTTCAGCACCAGGTCCTGCAGGCTCGACCCGACGACGTCGAGGGGCAGGTCGGCGATGTTCGGCATGCCGCCGGCCAGCGAGACGACCTCGGGCCGGTTGGCGACGGCGAAGAGGGCGCGGATGGCGGAGGCCGTCATGCCGTGCGTGCGCGCGGCGTAACGGTCGACGTAGCTGTCGAGCCGGGTGTCCTGGCGCCGCAGGACCGGGGGCTGCGACCCGTCGCGCCCCGCACCCTGTCCCGGCGTGCTCTCCACCCCCCAAGGGTGCCTCATCGCCCCCAGCGGCGCACGTCACCACCCGAGGGTGAGAAGACCGCCCCGCTCGGGCGGTGCCGCCGCCCTGGCGGCGCTCACTACGATGGGGGCGTGGCGTCCAGGGTGTCGTCGGGTCTCTCGGCCCCGCTGCGCTGGGGCCTCTGCCTGCTGGCGGGCGTCGCCGGCGGGCTGGCGGTCGGCTTCGTGGTCGGCCTGGCCCGGCCGCGGACGTGGCCGGACCCGGCGGCGCTCGGCTGAACGCCGGCTCGGAGGTCGGCGCGAGCCGGCTCCGGGCAGCAGGAGAAGCAGCGCTGGGCAGCGGCGACCAGTGCCGGTGCAGCGACCTCGGGTCCGACCGTGCGGCGGACCTCCGGGGGTGGGAGGAGCACGCATGGGGAACCGTCGCCTACGACCGATGACGCCCGACGACCTCGACCTGCTGCCGGAACCCTGCGGCAGCTGCGCCTTCTGGGAGACGAGCGTCGGCGACCTGGCCTCGCCGGTCGAGCACCGGGCGCGGGCCTCGCGCAAGGCGGAGTGGGCGCAGCAGGTCACCGACCGCTGGGGCTACTGCGGGGTGGTCGCCGTGCACGACGAGGAGGTCGTCGCCTTCCTCACGCTCGCACCCGCCGGGCTCGTACGGCGGCTGCCCGCCTTCGCGACGACCCCGGTCGGGACAGACGTGGCGGTGCTGCTGTCGGCGCAGGTGGTGGAGTCCTGGCGGGGCAAGGGGCTCGGCCGCCAGCTCGTCACGACCGCGGCCGGACTGGTCGCGCGTCGCGACCTCCGCGCGCTCGAGGCCGTGGGCACGCGCCGCGAGGGCCCGTCCTGCATGATGCCCGTCTCCTGGCTGGAGTCGGTCGGCTTCGCCGTGGTGCGCGAGCACCCCGTCACGCCGCGGCTGCGGATGGACCTGCAGACCACGCAGCGCTGGCCCGGCTTCGGCGCGGCCTGGAGCCGGCTGACCGGTCTCGTGGCGCCCGCGGCCAGCCCGCAGCCCGCCGCGTACGCGGGGCGCGAGGCCCGCGACCCGCAGGCCAGGCCGACCACGCCCGCCGTACCGGTCGCGGCTGCCGTGCCGCCGGCCGTCCAGCCCGGCTGAGGACAGACGGTTCCGTCAGCCGGGCAGGAGGCTGCGGGTCAGAGGTACTCCTCCAGCGCGTTGAGCAGCGTGGACTTCGACTTGGCGCCCTTGAAGGCCTTGACGACCTCGCCGCCCACGTAGACCTGGATGGTCGGCAGGCCGAGCACGTGGTTGTTCGCCGGGGTGACCGGGTTGGTGTTGGTGTCCATCTTGACGAAGGTCACCTTGTCGCCGTGCTGCGCGGCCAGCTCCTCGATGATCGGCCCGACCTGCTTGCACGGGCCGCACCAGTCGGCCCAGTAGTCCACGACGACGGGCTTGTCCGACTTGAGGACGACGGCCTCGAAGGTCTCGTCGGTGACGTCGGCGACGTTTGCCATGTTGCTGCTCCTGGTCTCAGGTCCTGCACCGGCCCTCAGTCTGACGGCCGGGTCTGACAGCGCGGGGGCGCGAGGTCCCCGCGCGGGGGACGCTCTAGCTGCCTGCGCCGGCCATCAGCGCGGCCTCGGCCTGCGCGAGCACCGGGTCGCCGACGTCGTCGAGGTCGGCGAGGTAGCGCTCGGCGTCGAGGGCCGCGGCGCAGCCGCTGCCCGCCGCCGTGATGGCCTGGCGGTAGGTGTGGTCGACGAGGTCGCCGGCCGCGAAGACGCCCGGCAGGTTCGTCCGGGTCGAGCCGGACTCCGTCAGCACGTAGCCCTCCTCGTCCAGGCGCACCTGGCCGTGCAGCAGCTCCGAGCGCGGGTCGTGGCCGATCGCGATGAACAGGCCGCTGATCGCGAGCTCGCGGGTGCTGCCGTCGAGCGTGTCGGTCAGCGTGACGCCCTCGACGTGGTCCTGGCCGTGGATGTCGGTGACCGCGGAGTTCCACGCGAAGCGGATCTTGGGGTCCTTCTCGGCCCGTCGCGCCATGATCTTGCTGGCGCGCAGGTCGCCGCGGCGGTGCACGAGGGTGACCGAGCGGGCGAAGCGGGTGAGGAAGGTGGCCTCCTCGATCGCTGAGTCGCCGCCGCCGACCACGGCGATGTCCTTGTCCCGGAAGAAGAAGCCGTCGCAGGTGGCGCACCACGAGACGCCGTGGCCCGAGAGGCGGTCCTCATCGGGCAGGCCGAGCTTGCGGTAGCCGGAGCCCGTCGCCAGGATCACCGCGCGGGCGGAGAACGTGTTGCCGTAGCCGTCGGTGACGGTCTTGACGCCGCCGGTGAGGTCCATCGAGACGATGTCCTCGCTCACCAGCTCGGCGCCGAAGCGCTCGGCCTGGTTGCGCAGGCCGTCCATCAGGTCGGGACCCTGGATGCCCTCGGGGAAGCCGGGGTAGTTCTCGACCTCGGTCGTGTTCATCAGCGCGCCACCGGCGGTGATGGAGCCCTCGAAGACGAGCGGGTGCAGGTCGGCGCGGGCGGCGTAGATCGCGGCGGTGTAGCCCGACGGGCCGCTCCCGACGATGATGACGTCACGGATCTGGTCGCTCACTTCGCCTGTTCCTCGCTGTCTGCGTGCTGCCTGCCGGTCGACGGGCCCAACCCTAGGCCGGGTGCTCGCCGTGGACCACCAGAACGCCGCGGGGCAGGACCGCTATTCCCCGCCGGCCGGCGCGGCCGAGCAACGTTCGCGGACCACCCCCCGTATCCGCAGGGAACTCCTGCTCCCCGCAGCAGATCTGCTGGGTGAAGCATCGGAGCTTCACGTGAACGTGGCGAGATCCCGGGGTGAGAAACCTGAGGCGCGAGGGACCCCAGCCGGCGGGCGGTCGGGGGACGCGGTCCGCGGGCCGAGCTCAGTCGCCGATGCGGACCCAGGGGGTCGCCGCGGGTGTCGTCGTCTCGCAGCCGGTGACCACGCGGACGCCCAGGCCGTCGCTCGTACGGACGTAGACCAGCACGGCCGGCTGGTCGTCGACGCGGGTGGTGGCGAGCCCGACGATGCGGCCGTCGCCATCGGTGGCGCGCCGGGCGCACCACCAGGCCTGGGAGAAGCGGTGCGGGTCGATGTCGGTGCGCTGGCGCAGCGTCGCGGCCTCGCCCGGCAGCCGGCCCGGGGCCGTGGAGATGGAGACGGCTGGGGGCTCGTTCAGGCCGAGGGTGGCGCTGGCGACGTACGCGACGAAGCCGAGGACGAGGGCCGCGGCGGCCGCGGCGAGCACGGGGACCGCCCACCGGCGGCCGGGGGAGACGGTGCGCAGGTCCTCGCCGAAGCGGTGGCCGAGGCTGGGGTGCAGGCGGCGGCGGGTGCCGTACGGGTGGCGCGGGACGGGCGGGGCGTCGGGCCCGGAGCCGGGCACGGCGTGCAGCACCGCCGACACCTCGCGGGCGGCCTGCTCGGTGGCCAGCACCGCGGCCAGGCGGGCGGCGACGTCGGCGGGCATGGTCGGCGAGGGGGCCGCGGCCAGCACGGTGCTCACCTCGGAGAAGGCGGCCAGCTCCGCCCGGCAGTCGGCGCACCCCGCGACGTGCGCGTCGACCGTCGCCGCCTCCGCGGGCTCGAGGAGCCCTTCGGCGGCGTCCGCGAGCGTGTCGCGGGACGGGTGGTCGGTCACGGTCGGGTCCTTGCCGGGTGCTCGAGGGGGAGTGGGGGAGTGGTGGTGCCGGGGTGCTCGGTCTGGTGCTCGGTCTGCTCGCCGCGGGTGCGGCCGGGCTCGGCGACGGGGGTCGCCACTGGTTCGACGCCGGAGCGCGCGGTTCGGTTCCGTCCGACCCGCGACGCGGACGGGGGACGTCCCGGCGCGCCGCCAGTATGGCCAGGCCCGGGGTCGCGGCCCACGGGCGCAGCCGGGTGCCCGGCCCCGGCCCCGCGGCCGGTGCGGCTCACGGCGGGGCCCCCTGGCGCTCGTCGGGCGGGTCGCGCAGGTGGGTGAGCAGCGGCACGAGCCGGGCGCGCCCGCGGGCGCAGCGGCTCTTGACCGTCCCGGGGGCGCAGCCGAGGATGCGCGCGGCCTCGTCGACGGAGTAGCCCTGCATGTCGACGAGGACGAGGGCGGCGCGCTGGTCCGGGTTCAGCGTCTGCAGGGCGTCGGCGACGGCGTCCTGACGCTCCTGCTCCTCGAGCGGGTCCCGTTCGGGCTCCCGGCCGAGGAGCTCGGCCCGGTCGAGGTCCTCGGGGAGGGGGTCGGCGGCGCGCACCTTGGCGCGGCGCAGCCGGTCGAGGCATGCGTTGACGACGACGCGGTGGAGCCAGGTGGTGACCTGCGCGTCGCCGCGGAAGGTGCCGGCCCGGCGGAAGGCGGCGACGTACGCGTCTTGCAGGGCGTCGGCGGCGTCGTCGGGGCCGCCCATGACGCGCAGCGCGACGGCCCAGAGGCGGTCCTGGTGGCGGCGGACGAGGGTGCTGAACGCCTGCGGGTCGCCCTCGACGTGCGCGCGCAGCAGCTCGGCGTCACTGGGGCCGGGGCTGCCTGGCTCGGGGCTGCTCGGGTCGGCGCCGCGAGAACCGCGGCCGCCTGGCTCGCGGTCGTCGGTCCCAGGGCCTCCCGGCCCCGGGCTGCCCGGCGCGGGGTCGTCCGTCGCGGTGGCCGCGGCGCCGGGGGTCGGGTGCGGGGCCTGGCCCTCGGTCACCCCACCGCTCAAGAACGCACCTCGGCCTCGTAGATGCCGCCCCGGTAGCCGCTCCCCTCCCTCGGCAGCGAGGTGAGGTACACCAGCACGAACCGGGTGGTGACGGGCTGGTCCGGGGTCAGGGTCGCCGAGGAACCCGCGTCCGAGCGGGAGGCGACCTTGCGCCAGGACTTGTCCGAGCCCATCGGCGGCGTGGTGGTGCGGGCGGGGTCGTCGGCCGGGACGCGCAGCTCGACGTCGGTGCCGTCGCCGCTCAGCCGCAGCCGGACCGAGCCCACCTGCTGCGCCTCGCCGAGGTCGAGCACGAGCCCGACGCCCCGCTTGATCCCGCCGAGGCGGGGGTTGCCCTTGTAGGTGACCGTCGTCCAGCGGGTGCTGTCCTTGCCGTCGACGGCCAGCGGGACCTCGTCGCGGTTCTCCTCGCGGGTGTCGCCCTGCGGGTCGAAGTCGCGGGCGGACACCACGCGCACGACCTGCCCGGACGGCGTACCGGTCGGGGTCGGCGAGGACGTCGTCGGCGCGGCGGCGGAGGGGGCGGGGGCGGCGGACCCGGCGAGGCGTCGGCTGAGGACCTGCGCCGAGACGGTTCCGGCGACGACGAGCACGAGGCACAGCGCGAGCAGCACGGCGACCCAGCGTCGCGGGTGCGCCGGCGCGGCAGGACGCGCCTGCGCGGCGGTCGGGCGGACGGGGGTGGTGACGGCCTGCGTCACGCCGGCGGCGCCGGACGCGGCCAGCGGGACCGATCGCGGGCGGCTGACGGGGGCCTCGGCGGCGGGGCGGCGGGTGTGGGCCGGTGCGGCGGGCGTGCCCGGACGGGCCGGGCGGATCGCCGTCATCTCCTCGGTCGGCTGGTCGAGCAGGGCGCTGACCGGCGGAGCCCCGGTGTCGGGGTCCGCGGCGGCGCTCGGCACGCGGCGGGGGCCGTGGTGGACGACGGGGATGGGCTGGTGCAGGCGGCGTTCGAGGTCGCCCGAGGCGTCGGCCGTGCCGAGCACCTTGGTCAGCGCCTGCACGAGCTGGTGGGCCGTGGTGATCTGCGGCGCGTGGTGGCGGGGCGGGTCACCGAGCACCTGGTCGCAGACGTTGTCGAGGGCGGGGGACACACCGGCGCGGACCTGGCGCGGCGTCATCCAGCGCCGGCCGAGCCGCGGAGCCGCGGGCAGGCTGTACGCCGGTCCGCCCGGCCAGCGCGACACCAGGGCCGCGTACAGGAGGCGTCCGAGGTCGGCCACGTCGACCAGCTCGCCGGTGTCGGCGCCGGGGACGCTGGTGCTGCGGTTCGGCCGCAGGACCGCGTCGATGAGCAGGCCGACGATCTTGACGTTCCCCGACGGGGTGACGATGACGTTCTCGGGGTTGACCCGGCGGTGGTGCAGCCCGAGGCCGTGCACGCCGGACAGCGCGTCGGCGACCTCGCGGACCACCCAGGCCGCCTCGAGCCCGGACAGCGGGGCCTGGCTGAGCAGCACCTCGAGCGACTGGCCCGTGGCGTACTCGCAGACGATGTACGAGCCGACCCCGGCCTCGCCGCCGCTGACGGCGTCGAGCACGCGCAGGAAGCGCGAGTCGGTGGCCACCGAGGCACGGCGGGCCGCGGCCATCAGCTCCGGCTCGTCGGGGTCGCCGGGGGCCAGCACGTGCACGAGCACGGAGCGCGAGAGGACCTCGTCGAAGGCCCGCCAGGTCACCGAGGGCCGCGAGTCCGCGATCAGCTCCTCGAGCCGGTAGCGGGCGGCCAGCACCGTCCCGGTGGGCAGTGCGGCCGCGGTCGGCACGTGGAGGAATTCGTCCGGTGCGACCTCGGAGGATGCGTCCTCATCGGTACGGAGCTCCTCGTCGGCACGGAGCGGGGCGATCGCCGTCTGCGTCATTCCATCGTCCTCGGACCGGCCGGAGGCCGCGCTCTCGTCGCCCCGATCGAGAGCTGCGGCAGGGGTGGTGGGTGGTGCCCCGATGCTAGGGGCACCGGGCCGTACGAGGGTGGCCGAATCGCCGTTCTCCTCCGAACTGCCGGTGGCCGCCGACGCGGTCGCCGCCTCGGCCTCGGTCTGGACCGGGTCGCGCCGGCCGCGCACCTCGGTGTCGACCTCCTCCTCGGCGACGGGGCCGGTCGGCTCCGACCCCGTCAGGTCCGTCGCCGGAGAACCGCCGCGGCGGCGCAGCACCCGGGTGAGCTGGGTGACCTCGCTGACGCGCAGCAGCCGGGCGAGGACGAGGAAGACCCCCACGGCGACGACCCCGGCCAGCACGAGCGCCAGGAACAGCGCCGGCCGGGACCCCAGCCGGCTCGTCACCGCCCAGCACACGACCCACGCCAGCGCCGCCGCGGGCAGCGCCGCGGCGAGCAGCCGGACGCAGAGCGCGACCAGGGAGTGGCCCTCCAGGTCGGGCAGCGTGCGCCGCAGCCGGCGGAACGAGACCAGCGCGCCCACCACGTACGCGAGCGAGTAGGCCAGCCCGAGGACGGGGGCCACCCAGTCCTCGTCCTGCACGAGCGCGATCAGGCCGACCGCGGCGACGACGTTCACCGCCGCGATGACGAGCTGCAGGAAGAACGTGGTCCGGGTGTCCTCGAGGGCGTAGAAGGCCCGCAGCACGACGTACTGGACCGTGAACGGGACCAGCCCGAGGGCCAGCGCCATCAGCGTCCAGCCGACGAACGACGCGTCCCGGCCGCCGCGGCCGAAGCCGAACGCGAGCTGCGCGGCGGGCAGCCCCAGCGCGACGAACCCGACCGCGACCGGGAGCAGGACCGTCACCGCCAGCCGGATGGTGCGCGTCGTCTCGGCGGCCACCCCGCGCAGGTCGCCGGCCGCGCCGAGCCGCGAGGCCGACGGCAGCATGGCGGTCGCCAGCGAGACGGTGACCAGGGAGTGCGGCAGGATCCAGACGGCGTACGCGTTGGCGTAGGCGGTGAGCCCGGCGCCGCGCCCGGACACGGTCGCCTCGGTGGCGAGGCGGTTCACCACGACGAGCGCGAGCTGGGTGACGGCGACGAAGCCGAGCGTCCAGCGCGCGAGCCGGAACGTGTGGCCCAGGCCCGTGCCCTTGAGGTCGAGCCGCGGCCGGAACCGGTAGCCCGCCGAGCGCAGGAACGGCACGAGCACGACGGCCTGGACGGCGATGCCCAGGGTCGCGCCGAGGCCGAGGACGACCTCCTGGCTCGTCGTGAAGGCCGCGCCCGTGTCGGTGCGGCCGAACACGACGGCGAAGAGCCCGAGGACCGCGACGGAGACGACGTTGTTGGCGATCGGCGCCCACATCATCGGGCCGAACCGGTCCCGGGCGTTGAGCACCTGCCCCGCCAGGACGTGGACGCCGTAGAAGAAGACCTGCGGCATGCACCAGTAGGCGAGGGCCGTCATCGAGGCGTACTGGGCGTCGAGGCCGGGCGCCTTCCAGCCGGGACCGGAGTAGAGGGCGACGACGAGCGGGACCGCGAGGGTCAGGGCCACGGTCACCAGGCCGAGCCCGAGCAGGCCGATGGTCATGACGCGGTTCGTGTACGCCTCGCCGCCGTCGGCGTCACGGCGCACGGCCCGGACGAGCTGGGGCACGAGCACGGTGTTGAGGACGCCGCCGGCCAGCAGGATGTACATCGAGTTGGGCAGCGTGTTCGCGATGGCGAACATGTCGGCCTGCCGCGTCGCGTTGCCGAAGAGGTAGACGAGCACGATCAGGCGGACGAAGCCCAGCACGCGCGACAGCGCCGTGCCCGCGGCCATCACCGCGCCGGCCGACACGAGCCGCCGGGTCGCGCCCGCCTCCTCGACCTTCGCCGAGGCGTCCGGCCCGACCCGGGTGTCCTGGCTCATCAGCTGCCCACCGACGCGTCGTCGTGGCGGGTGCCGAGCTCGCTCGACGGCACCGAGCCCAGCGCGCCGGTGGCGGGGGCGCCGCCGCCGGCGGCGTCGGCCGCCTGACGGGCGCGCTCGCGCTGGACCTGCCGGATGCGCCAGGTGGTGGAGCCGACGAGCACGAGCCCGGCGACGACGGCGATGGCCCAGCCGGTGGTCCCGTTCTGGGTGACCTGCACCTCGATCGGCACCGGGCGCCCGACCTTGCGCCCGGACTCGGTGTAGAGCTGCGCCACGACCGGCACGGTTCCGTTGGCGCGGGCGGTGACCGCGGCGTTGCCCGTGAACCCGGAGTCGGGGGCGAGCGTCCCGATGGTGTCGCTGGTGATCGACCGGACCGTCAGGCGCCGGGAGTTGTCGGAGACGAAGTCGAGCCGGACCCGGATCGCCGCCGGGTCGTCGGGACCGCCGTCGCCCTGGGGGGCCAGGTCGTTGCGGACCGTGATGGGGAACTCGACGCCCTGCTGGGCGACGGTCGAGACCTTGCGGATGCTGCTGATGCGCACCTGCTCCGTCAGCCGGGTGTCCAGGCTGGCCTGCTGGGGCGCCAGGTACGCGGTGCTGCGGCGCTGCTGGCCGCGCCAGCTGCCGCTGGCGGCCCGGGCGACGGCGGCGTCGGCCGCGTCCGAGGCGGCGTCGCCGTGCACCAGCAGGTCGCTCCACGTGCGCTCGGCGTCGTCGAGCCGGGCGAGGGCGGCGAGCTGGGTGGCGGTCAGCTCGTCGTCCGCGGCGGAGGACGGGTAGCGCAGCGTGCCGGACCAGCGCTGCGGGCTGCGCTCGAGGATCTCGCCGAGCGGCGTCGCCTCCGACCACGGCGGGTCGGTCCGGTCGGCGGACGTGGCCTGCGCCGTGGTCCGGACGACGCGGACGTGGGCGGCGCGGGTCTCGCCGCTCGTGGTCTCGACCCACGACGCGGCGAGCGAGCGCTGCTGGATGTGCACCGCGTCGTCGCTCGGGTCGGGGCCCGGACCGCCGCCGAGCGAGGCCGCCCCGTACGTCAGGACGCGGACCCCGTCGGCCTCGAGCAGCGGCCCGGCGCCGCGGGTGGCGCTGTCGGAGAGCAGCACCGCGCGCGGGCGCAGGGCGGCGGCGGCGCGGAGGGTGGTGCCGTCGGCGGCGCCGCCGTAGGGCAGGACGAGCAGCGGGAGGTCGGCGGTCGCCTCGACCCGGGCCCCGGCGTCCGCGGCGGCCTCGAGGACCTGCGTCCGGCGCGCGTGGGCCAGGGCGGCCACGTCGGGGGAGCCGAACAGCAGCCGGTAGCCGTCGTGGTCGGCGCGGAGCTGGGCGAGGTCGGCGAGCCAGCGGGCGGCGTCGGCCTGCCCCGGCCCGGGGGTCGTCCCGCCGTCGGCGGTGCGGACGGAGTAGCCCGCCCGCATCGTCTCCAGCTCGGCGACCAGGGCCGGGTCGACGGCGTAGCTGGCCCGGTCCCGCCCGGCGGCGTCGAGCAGGGCGCGCAGCCGTCCTCCGGCGGCGACGTCGCGTGCGAGGTGGTCGTCGGCGAGCAGCCCCGGGGCCAGGTAGGAGGGGCGCGAGTCGAGGACGACCAGCGTGGCGACCTGGGAGGTGCGCTCCGGGTCCTCCGACAGCACGGGCACGAAGACGCGGGTCCGGGCGACGGCGACCGGCACCCCGTTCTGCAGGACCTGGACGCCGACGAGGTAGACGCCGTCGGTGGGGGCCAGGGCCAGGTCGGCCATCTCGGCGGAGACCGTGAAGGTCGCGGACGCGCCCGGCGCCAGGTCGGGCTCCGCGGCGGTGTAGAGGTCCTGGAACTGCCCCGGCTTCTGGTAGAGCCGGCTGCCGATGGGCGAGTTCGACGCCGAGTCGAGCGCGGCGTCCAGCCCGTCGACGTCGGTGATCGGCGCCTGGTCGCGCCACAGGAGAGCCTGCGGGCGCACGATCGGGTCCTTGCTGGTGTTGGTGACCTTGCCCGAGAGGGTGATCGTGCCGTCGCGCGACGGCAGCGAGGGCTTGATCGAGGTCAGGCTGATCGTGGCCAGCGAGGTGGGTTCGGCCGCCGCCGCGGCGACGGGGTGGGCGCCCAGCCCGAGCACGACCGCGGCCCCGGCGGCGAGGGCCAGCACCAGGCTCCCCAGCGCACCCCGGAGGGCGGCGGTGCGGGTCCGGGCGGCGCGCGCGGCACCTGGCGAGGAACGAGGGGCGCCACCCGTGCGCGCACCCGCGGGGTGCACGCGGACCCGCGTGCCCCGCCTGCTCATCGGCTCATCCTAGTGGCGACGCCTGGCTCTCCCTCGTCTCCGCGAGGCCGGCGCCGTACCCGTCGCGGCCCTTCGGCACACGGGGCGGGTCCGCGGCGCCGGTAGAGTGGAACGCCGTGCCCACCACCCGTCCGGCCTCCGCGCAGCCCTTGCCGCAGCAGCCTGCGCCGTCGGCCGGAGACCCCCGACCCGCCCTCGACGAGGCCCAGCGCGAGGCGCTGAGCGAGCTCGTCCGCCTGACCCCCGTCGTCGACCGGCTCGGCGACCTCTTCGTCGGTGCCGGGCACGAGCTCTACCTCGTCGGCGGCAGCGTGCGCGACGCGCTGCTCGGGCGCCTCGGCTCCGGCGGCGTCACCGACCTCGACTTCACCACCTCGGCCCGCCCGGACGACGTCGAGGCGCTGCTGCGCCGCTTCTCCCCGGCGGTGTGGACGATCGGCAAGGAGTTCGGCACCGTCGGCTGCCAGGTCGTCGAGCGCGAGACCGGCACGACGTGGGTCGTCGAGGTCACGACCTTCCGCGCGGACGCGTACGAGCCAGGCAGCCGCAAGCCCGCCGTCGCGTTCGGCGACACCGTCGAGGGCGACCTGCTGCGCCGCGACTTCACCGTCAACGCCATGGCCCTCGAGCTGCCCTCGCGACGGTTCGTCGACCCGTACGGCGGTCTGCGCCACCTCGCCCGCAAGATCCTCATGACCCCGGCGGAGCCGGAGGTGTCGTTCAGCGACGACCCGCTGCGGATGATGCGGGCCGCACGGTTCGCCGCCCAGCTGGGCATGGTTCCCGCGCCCGACGTCGTGCTCGCCATGGAGGCGATGGCCGACCGGATCGCGATCGTGTCGGCGGAGCGGGTGCGCGACGAGCTGAGCAAGCTGCTGCTCGCCGACGCGCCGCGCCCGGGGCTCGACCTGCTCGTCGGCACCGGCCTGGCGGCGCAGGTGCTCCCCGAGCTGCCCGCCCTGCAGCTCGAGCGTGACGAGCACCACCGGCACAAGGACGTCTACGAGCACAGCCTGACCGTGCTCGACCAGGCCATCGAGCTCGAGGCGCGCCTGCCCGTGCGCCCCGACCTCGTGAACCGGCTCGCCGCGCTGCTGCACGACATCGGCAAGCCGAGGACGCGCCAGTTCGAGCCGGGCGGCAAGGTCTCGTTCCACCACCACGACGTCGTCGGCGCCAAGCTGGTCCGCAAGCGGCTGACCGCGCTGCGCTACCCGACCGACGTGGTCAAGGCCGTCTCCGAGCTCATCGCGCTCCACCTGCGCTTCCACGGCTACGGGGCCGGGCAGGCCGAGGGCGGCGGCTGGACGGACGCGGCCGTGCGCCGCTACGTCCGCGACGCCGGCGACCAGCTCGAGCGGCTGCACATCCTCACCCGCGCGGACTGCACGACCCGCAACCGCGCCCGCGCGCAGCGGCTCTCCGCGGCCTACGACGACCTCGAGGAGCGCATCGCCGTGCTCGCCGAGGAGGAGGAGCTGTCGGCGCTGCGCCCGGACCTCGACGGCAACCAGATCATGGAGCTCCTCGGCGTCGGCCCCGGTCGCGTCGTCGGGCAGGCGTACGCCTTCCTCCTCGAGCGCCGCATCGAGGAGGGCCCGCTCGGCCCCGACCGCGCCCGCGAGGAGCTCCTCGCCTGGTGGGCCCAGCAGCCGCGCTGACGGTTCCGCAGCGTCAGTCGGATGCGCCACGTGCGCGCCCGTGAGTCCCAGGTTTTTCACGTCCACGTGGAACTCCGGTGCTTCACCGAGCAGATCTGCTGGGTGGAGCAGGAGTTCTCTGCGGGAACCGCTGACGGCCGGACCTCGCCTACGACGCCTCGGCCGCCCGTACGCCGGTCCGCAGCGACTCGGTGCCGCGGTCGAGGTGCAGCCGCCGGCTGGCGAGGGTGAAGGCGACGGCGGTCGCGGCGTAGCAGGCGGCGAGCACGACGAGCACCGGGATCGAGCGGCCGTCGGTGGGCAGCACGGCGGCCGCGATCAGGGCGGCCAGCACGAGCGAGACGTTGAAGACCATGTCGTAGAGCACGAACGTGCGGCCCTTCACGTCGTCGTCGACGTGCGCCTGGACGAGGGTGTCCACGCAGATCTTGATGACCTGGGCGCCGAGGCCGAGCAGGAACGCCGCGACCAGCAGCGGCACGCGGCTGTAGATCGCGCCGGGCAGCAGCTGGAACAGCGCCGACCCGACGAGGCAGCCGACGACGACCGCGCGGATGCCGAACCGGGCCGACAGCGGCGGCGCGACGGCCGCGGCCACCACGAACCCGACCGCCGTGGCGACGACGAGCACGCCGAGGTCGGCGATGGCCGGCTCGACGTCGGTGACCGCGTGGAAGTAGTTGCGGTAGACGAGGATCGTCGCGACGGTGACGACGCCGTAGACGATCCGGTGGGCGCCGATGGTGAGGAGCCCGAGGCCCGCCTCCGGCCGCTGGCGCAGGTGCCGTACGGCCTCGACGAGCCCGTGCAGGACGTCGCCGGCGCGCACGGACGGCGTCGCCGCGTCCGGCCCGAGCGCCGGCCGCGCGATCCGCAGCGCCAGCAGGCCCGCCACGACGAAGGCCACGGCCACGACGGCGAACAGCACGGCGTTGGCCAGGTAGTCGGGCATGACCCGGCCGAGGACCAGGCGCAGGCCCGTGCCGACGCCGGCACCGACGAGCACGCCCGCCGGCCCGACGGTCGGGACGACGGCGTTGGCCACCAGGTACTCGTCGGCGTCGATCGTGTGCGGCAGCGAGGCCGACAGCGCGGCGAGCAGGTAGCGGGTGAGGCTGATGCTGAGCAGGACGATCCCGTACACCGCGGCCTCCGACGCGCCCGAGCGCGAGCCGCTGCCCACGACCGCGGCGAGCCCCAGCGCGAGCACGGCCTCGCCGAGCGCGCCCACCAGCAGGATCTGGCGCCGGGAGAAGCGGTCGATGGTGACGCTGACGAAGGGCCCGAGGACCGAGAAGGGCAGCAGCGTCACCGCGAGCACGGCCGCGATCGACGCGGCGTCGGGCTGGCGCTCGGGCGAGAACAGCACGAACGAGGCGAGCGCCACCTGCAGCAGTCCGTCGGCGCCCTGGATCGCGACGCGCACGACCAGCAGCCGGCGGAAGAGCCGGTGGCGCCACAGGCGGCGCAGCCCGGCGACGAAGCTCACGGGCGCGCGCCCGCTCGCCGGCTCATTCCTGCGGGTTCTTGTCGACGTAGGAGGCCATGGTGTCGTCCCGCATGGCCTTGCCGAGCTCGGCCATCTTGACCTGGTCGACGATGTCGACGTCCTGGCCGCCGATGCTGGCGAAGCCGGAGATCGGCGCCTGCAGCAGGGTGATGTCCTTGGCGCTCAAGCGCAGCGACAGCGCCGTCGACCGGATCTCGGAGTCGCTGAGGCTGTTGTCCACGGTCAGGTGCTTGGACAGGTTGCCGATGAACGCCGTGAACTGGGCCGGGTCGGAGATCACCCCGGCGCTCAGCCCTTTCGCCACGATGGCCTTGATGACGTTGCGCTGGTTCTCGGCGCGGTCGAGGTCGCCGCCGGGCAGCGAGTGCCGCTCCCGCACGAACCACAGCGCCTTCTTGCCCGCGATCGTCACCTTGCCCTTCGGGTAGGTGTAGCCGTGCGAGGTGAAGGCGGTCTTGTTCGGCACGGTGACCCCGCCGAGGTCGGTCGTGAGGTCGATGAACCCCTCGAAGTCGACGAGGACGACGTGGTCCATCGACGCGCCCGTCAGCTGCTCGAGCGTCTTGACCGTCAGGGTGGGGCCGCCCTCGGAGAAGGCCGCGTTGATCTTGTTCCTGCCGTAGCCGGGGATGTCGACGTACATGTCGCGCGGGAACGAGGTGATGTAGGCCTGGTTCCGCGCCTTGTTCAGGTGCACGACCATGATCGTGTCGCTGCGGCCGTCGCTGGGGTTGCCGTCGCGGCTGTCGGAGCCGAGCAGGACGTAGTTGAGGACGCCGGTCTCGCGCGGCTGCTGGGCCGTCGGCGACGCCGCGCCCGGGGTCGTCGGGGCGGCGGGCAGCTCGATGCCGCGGTGGATGTTGCTGGTGATCTGGCGGTTGATCGTCCAGGCGTACGCGCCGACGCCCACCAGGGCGACCACGAGCAGGGCGGAGACGCCGACGACCACGCGCCGCAGCACGTACCGGCGGGGTGTCGCGCGCCGCGGACCGGCGGGGTGGCCGGGCGCCGGCGTCGGGTCGTCGGCGGTTTGGCTCACTGCGTCGTCCTTGCGTCGGGAACTGGGGAGTCTAGAGGGGCGGGGCGCACAGGGCCGTGCGCCACGACGCCCAGGAGCCAACGCCGGCAGGGCTCCAGAGGTTCCGGGCTAGGGTTCCGGCGTGTCCCGAGCCGAGGAAGCCGCCCGTCGCGCCGAGCTCGCCGCCGCGAAGGACCGGGCCGAGTCGCGGGAGGCGCAGGTGCTGATCGACGCCTTCCTCGTGGAGGCCAGGGAGCGTGGCATCGCGCCCGAGCCGCTGCGCGCCACGCTCTACGACGGGCACGCCGTCAAGACCGACAAGACCGGCTGGTACCTGCGGAAGAACAAGAGCGTCGCGATCGGTGACGACGGCGCGTACTACGTCCTCACGGTTCCCGGCGGCCTGCGCGAGCGGCTCACCGGTGCCAAGCTGCGCGCCACGCCGCCGCCGCTCGAGGTCGGCCGCGGCGGCAAGGACGGCGAGACCGGCGGCCTGGCCGACTTCCTGCGCTGGCGCCTGGAGCGGGGGAACTGAGCCTTCTGTCCTCGCTCCGCTCGGACGCGCCTCGCGCTCCGACCCTTCGCCTTCCTCCCTCCCGGTGACGCCGACGAAAACCGTGTCGTTGTCACCGTCCGGTCGTCCAGGCGAAGGCGCGCGAGCCGGCTGTGGTCAGGAGACCGTTGACCGCAGCCTTGTGCTCAGTCCGCTGACGGTCAGCCCAACCCTCAAATATCTTCGGTCGTCGTCGCCGACTTCTTGACCTTCACGTGCGTCATGTACGCCTCGATGACCTCTTCCGGCGCGCCGCGCATCATGAGGCGGCCCTTGTCGAGCCAGATGCAGTCGTTGCACATCTCGCCGATGCTGCCCAGGCCGTGGCTGACCAGGAACATCGCCCGGGCGCTCTCGCGCAGCTCGGACATCTTGGCGTTCGCCTTCTCGCGGAAGTGCGCGTCACCGGTCGAGAGGGCCTCGTCGATCATGAGGATGTCGGGCTTCATGTGCACCGCGACCGAGAAGCCGACGCGCGCCGACATGCCCGAGCTGTAGGTGTTCATCGGCATGTCGATGAAGTCCCCGAGCTCGGTCCACTCCGCGACCTCGTCGGCCCGCTCCTCGACCTCGCGGCGCGACAGGCCGGAGGCGAGGCCGCCGAGGACGATGTTCTCCCGGCCGGAGAGCGACTTGTTGAAGCCGACGCCCAGCGCGAGCAGCGTGCTGGCCTTGCCCCAGACCTCGACGTTGCCGGCGGTCGGCGGCAGGATGCCGGCCATCGCCCGCATGAGGGTCGACTTGCCGGCGCCGTTCGAGCCGATGATGCCCATCGAGGTGCCGACGCGGACGTCGAAGCTCACGTTCTTGAGCGCGTGCACCTCCCGCACGGCCCGCTCCCCGCGGCCCAGGCGCACGATGGCCTGCTTCAGCGTGGGCTTGCGCTCGAACGTCGTGCGGTAGGTGATCGACAGGTCCTCGACGCGGACGGCGTACGGCGACGTGCCGGTCTCGGTCTCGAGATCAGGTGAGACGGACAGCAAAATCACGCTCCCGCGAGATGAAGAACAAGAACCCGACGACGGCGGCGGCCAGGGCCCAGAGGCCGGAGCTGACGAAGAGCCCGACGTCGGGCACCTTCTCCTGCTGCAGGGCCTCGGTGTAGCCGCCGACCATGGCGTACATCGGGTTCAACCGGATGATCGTGAGCAGGGTCTTGCTGAAGTGCGCGACGTTCTCGGGGAGCCACAGCACCGGCGAGAGGTACATCCAGATGCGGATGAAGTACGGCAGGAAGCTCGAGGTGTCGCGGAAGTAGACCTGGACGGTCGCGAAGAAGGCGGCGAGCCCCGCGCCGAAGACGATCATCGTGCCGAGGAACCACAGCGACAGGAACATCGTCGGCGACCACACGTGCGTCAGGAACAGCAGGTGGAAGACCAGGTAGACGGGGATCGTCGGCAGGAAGCGGAACACGGCCGTCCGGGTCGCCGACAGGGAGATCAGCAGGCGCGGGAACGCGGTGTTGATCAGCAGCTTGCCCGAGGACACGACCGACTTCGTCCCGCTGTTGATCGAGCTGGAGACGAGCTGGAAGGCGAAGAGGGCGAGCGTCAGGTGGACGAACGCCTTCGGGTCGTGGTGGCCGCGCAGGATCGTGATGAGCAGGTAGTAGACGCCGGCCAGCAGCAGCGGGTTGATGACCAGCCAGAGCTGGCCGAAGACGGTCGACGTCTTCTCCCCGCGCATCGTGGCCCGGCTCATCTCGGCGGCGAACCCGCGCCGGTGCCACAGCTCGCGGAAGTACGGGACCAGCGGGGGCAGCCCGGCCCGGTGGGGGCCGTAGCGGTGGTAGACCGGCTCGAACTCGGTCCTCTCGCGCACGGGCGCCGTCATGCCAGCCTCCTCGGGGTGGTCGCCGTTGGTCTGCGGTGTCGGTCAGCGGCCCGCACACGAGTGCGTCCGCACCGCCCGAGGGCGAGGATCAGTCTGCCATGCCGGACAGGGCCGGGCTGCGTCCTCGGCTCGCGTCGGCCGGGCCGGACGGTCGTCCCGGCCGGCGACGGAGCTTGAGGAGCACGGCCCCGAGCAGGACCGCCGCGGCCCCGAAACCCACGCTGAGGAAGGGCCCGGAGTCCTGCCCCTCGCCGCGCAGGCGGGCGCTGGCGGGGTCGCCAGGGGCGTAGAGGACGGTCACGGTGTCACCGACCTGGAGCCGCTGGCGGTAGCGGCCGTGGGCCGCGACGTAGTCGTAGGTCCGCCCGTCCACGACGTAGGTCACCTTGGGCGCCAGGCTCGGGACCCGGGCGTCGACCCGGGACTCCCGCGTCGAGCCCAGGGGTGCCCGCGCGACGAGGGCGACGACCGTGCCGTCGGTCCGGCCGGCCGTGCGGACGAAGTCCGCGTTCTGCGCCGACAGCAGGGCGAAGACGACGGCCATCGCGGCCAGGTAGACCGCGGCCACGACCCCGATCGTCTGCGGGAAGCGACGTCGGCTCACGGTCGTGAGGGTAGCCGCCGCTCCTGTCAGAGGAGCTGCAGCGAGGTCGCGACCCGCTCGAGCGGGGCGGCGTCCGGCGGGTCGTCGCCCGAGGAGGTCGCGAGCCCGTAGACCTCGACCGCGCGGTCGTCGAGCCAGACGGTCAGGGTCAGGGAGCTGCTCGCCCCGCCGTCGCCGTCCGCCGGATGGGTGACGACCTGCTCGAGGGCGGGGTGGCCGGCGACGACGAGCCGGCGCGACCCGGAGCGCGAGGAGCACGGCCAGCCCGCGCACTCGCGGTCGACGCCCTCGGCGTGGAAGCTCTCGAGGGTGTCGCCGTCCTCGGTGTCGAAGCGGTCGACCTCGACCCGGCGCGACTGCCAGAGGTTGCTGGCCGCGATGACGGGTGGGGACCCGGGGTCCGAGCCCGGCTCGCCGGTGTTGTCGTACCAGGAGCGCGGCACCTGCACCGACACGGTGCGCGCGGAGTCGTAGAGCACCTTGGTGCCCCGGACCACGAGCACCACGACGAGACCGGCCGCGACCGCCAGCACCAGCGCACCGACGCCGGCGACCCACCAGGTCCGGGACTGTCGCGGGCGCCGCGGGGTCGGCTCGGCGGGGTCCGGTCCCGGGAGCGGTCGGGCGCTCCAAGGGGGCGTCGCCCCGTACGCGTCCGGCGCCGGCTGCGCGGCCGGGGGCGGGCCGGGGACGGGCGACCACCAGGCGTCGGGGTCGGGCGCGCTCACGCGCCGAACGTTAGACCTCGGCGACGGACGACACGTCGATCCGGCCGGACAACACCAGGACGCCCTCGGACAGCACCTCGGACAACACCGCAGGACAAGGCTGGGCCGCGTCGGGGAACCGTGGGTCGGTGGGCTCCCAGGGCGGCGCCGGTGGCGCGCATCGGACGGGGGCGGCGTGGGGCGGACGGCAGTGCTGGGGCGGATGGACCGGGAGTGGGCGCGCTTGCAGGAGGACGCGGACGCGGCGGCGGCCTGCGCCCGGTGGGCCACGCGCTCGGTGGTGCTGTCCGGCTGCCGCCGGCCGCAGGACGTCGTGGACCGGGTGCGCGCCGCGCCGGACGAGGTGCTGCTCGTCCTGCTCGAGGACGCGGTGCGCGGCGGTGCCCTGGCCGGGCGGGTGGTGCTGCAGGCGATGCTGCCCAAGGTCGTCCTGATGGCCTCGCTCGACGCGGCGGCCGAGGTGGACGACTACCTGACCGCGCTGTGGTGCGAGGTCGCGGCCTACCCGGTGCGGCGGCGGCGCTCGTCCGTCGCGGCCAACCTCGCGCTCGACACCCTCAAGTCGGTGCGCCGCGAGCGTTGTCCGCCGCACGACGTGGCGACGCCCCCGCACCTCGTCGTGCTCGCCGCGGACCGGCACGGCGGCCGGGGACCGGTCGAGGACGGACGGCCGGACGGAGGGCTCACGGCGGACGTCGTCCTCCGGCAGGCCCACCAGCACCGCCTCGTCGACCCGCGCACGCGCGACCTGCTGCGCAGCGTCTACGCCGAGGGGCTGTCCGGCGAGGCGGCGGCGCAGCGCCACGGGCTCAGCCCCGGCGCGGTCCGGTCGCGGTGCTCACGCGCCGTACGGGTCCTGTCGCGCCATCGCGCCCTGCTGGCGGAGGGCTCGTGAGCCGGTCGTGCTGGCCGTCCGGCTCGGCGGTCCGGGCGGCGCGCCCGCGGTCAGCTGACGCCGCGGGTGCGGAACTGGATGCTCACGCGCGGCCCGACCGGGCGGGTCGTCTTGGGGACCGCGTGCTCCCACGTCCGCTGGCACGAGCCGCCCATGACGATGAGGTCGCCGTGGTGGAGCGTGTGGCGGATCGTCCCGGTCCCGGTGACGGTGCGCGGCCGCCCGGCGATCGCACCTGGCGTGCCGCCGCGCGCTCCCGGCCGGGCGGCAGCGGTCCGCGCCGGCCGCGGTTCCTCGGCGACGGGACGGGTGACGGGCAGCTCCGACCCGGCGATCGCCCGGGCGACCGCGCTGCCGCCGCGAGGGCGCAGCAGGAACTCGCGCGGCGACCCGAGCGACAGGATCGCCACGGCGGTGTCGGTCGACCGGCCCCGGCCGATGGTGTCGCCGTGCCAGGCCACGGAGTCGGCGCCGTCGCGGTAGAGGCAGAGGCCGGCGGTGACCAGGCGCTCGCCGAGCTCGGGCTCGTAGTGCGCGTTCAGCGCGTCGCGCACGGCCTCGAGCGTCGGGTGCGGCAGACGCTCGCCCTCGCCGTAGTGGCACAGCAGCCGCGGCACGTCGACGACCCGGTCGTACATCGGGCGGCGCTCGGCGCGCCAGGGGACGTCCTCCAGCAGGCGGTCGAGGAGGTCGCCGCCGGTGACCCAGTCCGGGAGCAGGTCGATCCAGGCGCCCCGGGCGAGCTGGTGGCGCACGACACCGTGGAGGGAGAGCTCAGCCGCCGTGCCCGGCGCGTCCTGCGCGTCGGTGCCGGCGGGGCCTGCCGCACCGGTCGTCTTCGGAGGGCCGGTCTCCTCCGGCTCGTCGTCGTCGAAGAGGCCGGGGTCGAACAGCGACGTCTCGGCGTACATGAGGTGAGGCTAGCACCGAACCGCACACGCGTTCGATTAGCCGACGGCGTCCGTCCCGCCCAGCCCGCCGACCAGGGGCAGGTGGCCCCCGGCCGCCGAGCGAGCGTTCCCGGTCGAGCCGTCCCCGATCACCGCGCCGCCGTTCCCGGCGCCGCCGTTGCCCGAGGCTCCGCCGTTCCCGTTCCCGTTCCCGTTGCCGCCGCCGTTGCCGTTGCCGTTGCCGTCACCCCCGCCGTTGCCGCTGCCGTTGCCCTCCCCGTTGCCGTTGCCGTTGCCCTCGCCGTTCCCGTTGCCGTTGCCGCTCTCGGACGGGGTCGACGACGGGGTGGACGGTGCGGTGGGCGACTCGGTGGGGGTCGACGGGGGCGGGGCGGTCGGGGCGGGGGCCGCGACGACCAGCTTGATCGTCGTGCTCCGGGACGCCTCGCTGCCGCCGTCGGGGCTCTGCGAGACCACGGTCCCCTCGGGCTGGCTGCTCACCTGGCTCGACACCGAGACCTTGGTGAAGCCGGCCTCCTTCAGGGTCCGTTCGGCGCCGGCGCGGGACGAGCCGCGCACGTCGGGCACCGCCGACTTGCCGGTCGCGTAGGTGACGGTGACCTTGGTGGAGAGCGGGGCCGAGGTGCCCTCGTCGGGCGAGACGCTCAGCACCTCGCCCTCCTTGTCGCTCGGGTCCTCGCTCGTCGCCGCGTTGGTGTCGACGTCGCTGAACCCGGCCTTCTCGAGCTTCTTCTTGGCGTCGTCGACGTCCTCGCCGACCAGACCGGTCGGGATGTCCGCGGACTCCGGGCCGTCGTTCACCGTGACGGTGACGGTGCTGCCGGAGGGCGCCTGGGTCTTGCCCGCCGGGTCCTGGGCGACGACCGTCCCCTTGGTCGACTCGTCGCCGTTGGTGTGCTCGACGCTGAAGCGCAGCCCGGCGCCCTCGACGAGCCCGCGCGCCTGGGACTCGGTGTAGGTCAGGACGTCGGGGACGGCCACGTCCTGCACAGAGGGGTTCGTCAGGCGGTAGACGGCGAAGACCGCGCCGGCGACCAGCGCCAGGACGAGGAGGCTGAGGAGCACCACCATCCCGGTGCGCCGCTTGGGCTCCTCCTCGTCGGGCTCGTCGGTCGTGGTCGTCGTCACCGCCACGGCGGTCGGGGCCGGGGTGACGACCCGGGTCGGCGCGTCGGCCACGGGCACGGCCACGGGAACGCGGGGGACGACGGCGGTCGCCTGCTGCCCGGCGAGGACGCGGTTGATGTCGGCCTTCATCTCCCGGGCCGACTGGTAGCGGTCGGCCGGGTCCTTGGCCAGCGACTTCAGCACGATCGCGTCGATGTCCGGGCCGATCTCCGGGTCGATCTGGCTCGGCGGCACCGGCGCCTCGCGGACGTGCTGGTACGCGACGCTGACGGGGGAGTCGCCGGTGAAGGGCGGGCGCCCGGTGAGCAGCTCGTAGAGCAGGCACCCGGTGGAGTAGAGGTCGCTGCGGGCGTCGACGGTCTCGCCGCGGGCCTGCTCGGGCGAGAGGTACTGCGCGGTGCCGATGACCGCGGCCGTCTGGGTCATGGTCGCGCTGGTGTCGGCCACGGCGCGCGCGATGCCGAAGTCCATGACCTTGACGGTGCCGTTGGTGGTCAGCATCACGTTCGCGGGCTTGATGTCGCGGTGGATGATGCCGGCCCGGTGGCTGTAGCCGAGCGCGTCGAGCACGCCGGCGGTCAGCTCGAGGGCGCGCTCGGGCAGGATCTTGCGGCCGTCGCGGAGGACGTCGCGCAGGGTCGGGCCCTCCACGAGCTCCATGACGATGTACGGGATCGACACCCCGGTGCGCGGGTCCGGCTCCTCGCCGGTGTCGTAGACGGCGACGATCGTCGGGTGGTTCAGGCCGGCCGCGCTCTGCGCCTCGCGCCGGAAACGCGCCTGGAAGGTCGGGTCGGTCGCCAGGTCGGGGCGCAGCTGCTTGACCGCCACCGAGCGGCCCAGCCGCAGGTCGACCGCACGTCGCACCTCCGCCATGCCGCCGCGGCCGAGCGGGCCGTCCAGCTCGTAGCGGCCTCCGACGGTCTCCGTCATCGCCTCGTCCTCTCCTGCGGCCCGCCCTCGGACGCTGCCATCCTGCCGACTTCACGGGGGGTCCGCAGACGTCTCGGGAACGTCGTGCGGGGTCCTCCGGCGTGCGGGGCCGTCGTCCTCATCGTGACAGGCCCGCCTGCATCACGGCGCGGGCGATGGGCGCCGCGAGCCGCCCGCCGGCGATGTCGTTGCGCGGGATGTCCGCGTCCTCGACGACCACGGCGACGGCGATCTCGGGGTCGTCCAACGGGGCGAAGGAGGTGAACCACGCGAAGGGCTTGCGCTTCGGGTCCGACTGCGCCGTGCCGGTCTTGCCACCGACCTCGACGCCGGCGATGCGGGCGTTCGTCCCGGTGCCCTGGCTCACGACCACGCCCATCATCTGCTGCAGCGCCTCGGCGTTGCCCGGCGTCATCGCCGTCGACAGCACCCGCGGCTTGTGCGTCTCGATGGGCGTCAGGTCCGGTGCCTGGACCGAGCTGACGACGTACGGGTCCATGAGGACGCCGTCGTTGGCGATCGCCGAGGACACCATCGCCATCTGCAGCGGGCTGGCGGCGACGTCGTACTGGCCGATCGAGCTCAGGGCCAGCTGGGCGTCGTCCAGGCTGTCCGGGAACTGGCTGGCGACCCCGCCGAGGTCGGACAGGTGGCGAGCGTCGAAGCCGAAGAGCTGGGCCTGCTCGCGGAGCCTGGCCTCGCCGACCCCGAGGCCGAGGTTGGCGAAGGCGGTGTTGCAGGACACCTTCAGCGCCTGCTCCATGGTGATGGTCGTCCCGCCGCAGCTGCCCTCGTTGGGCAGGTAGGTGCTCGTGCCCGGCAGCCGCAGCCGGTCGGGCGCCTTGACCTTGGAGTCGGGCGTCTTGCCGTCGGCGAGCGCCGCGGCGGCGGTGACCAGCTTGAAGGTCGAGCCGGGCGGGTAGATCTCGCGGGCCGCCCGGTTGCTGAGCGGGCGGCTGCTGTCCGCCGCGAGGCTGTCGTAGGCCTTGTCGGCCTTCTCGACGTCGTGGCCGGCGACCGTGTTCGGGTCGTAGCCGGGGCTCGTCACCAGGGCCAGCACGGCGCCGGTCTTGGGGTTCAGCGCGACGACCGCCCCCTTCTGCCGCCCGAGCGCGGTGGCTGCGGCCTCCTGGACCTTCGGCACGATCGTCGTCTGCACGCTCGCGCCCTGCGGCGTGCGGTTCGTCGCGAGGTCGATGAGCCGTCGCACGAACAGCGAGTCCGCCGTCCCGGCCAGCTGGGTGTTGTACGTGTTCTCCAGGCCGGTGCTCGCGTGGTCGTAGGAGAAGTAGCCGGTGACCGGGGCGTACAGGCTGCCGGACGGGTAGTTGCGCTGGTAGGCGAAGCGGTCCTTCGACGGCACCGTGGTCGCGATCTCGGTCTTGCCGGCCGCCAGGATGGAACCGCGGTTCTGCGAGAACTCCGCGTCACGGACGCGACGGTTCTGGGGCATCGCGTCGAGGGGCCCCTGCCGGAACAGCACGATGTAGGTGCCGTTGGCCAGGAGCAGGGCGAACATCAGCATCGCGACCACGGCGACGCGCCGGATCGGCCCGTTCACGCGACCCTCACCACCTGGGTCGTCTCGAGGTCGGGCCGGTACGACGCGGCCGTCGCGACGGGGCGCCGCACCTGGTGGGAGATGACCATGAGCAGCCCGACGATGATCCAGTTGCAGATCATCGACGACCCGCCCTGCGACATGAACGGCGTGGTCAGCCCGGTCAGCGGGAGCAGGCGGGTGACCCCGCCGATGATCGCGAACACCTGGAGCGCGAAGGCGAAGGCCAGGCCGGCGGCGAGCAGCTTGCCGAACGGTTCGCGGCACTGCAGCGCCGTGCGCAGGCCGCGGGCGACGAACAGCCCGTAGACCATGATCAGCGCCATCAGACCGGCCATGCCGAGCTCCTCGCCGACCGCGGCGGCGATGAAGTCGCTGCGGGCGAGCGGCGTCAGACCCGGCCGTCCGAGGCCGAGGCCGGTGCCGAGCAGGCCGCCGTACGCGTAGCCGAACTGCGCGCTGATCACCTGGTAGTAGGCGTCGAAGTCGCTGAACGGGTGCAGCCAGGCGCCCACCCGCACGCGCACGTGGCCGAAGTTCAGGTAGCCGAACCACGCCCCCGCCGCGAACAGCAGCAGCCCCAGCACCGCCCAGCCGGCCCGCTCGGTCGCGACGTAGAGCATCATCACGAACAGCCCGAAGAACAGCAGCGAGGTCCCGAGGTCGCGCTGCAGGACGAGGATCGCCAGGCTGAGCAGCCAGACCAGCAGGATCGGCCCCAGGTCGCGGGCACGCGGCAGGTCGAGCCCGAGCACGCGGTAGCCGGCGAGCGCGAGGACGTCGCGCTTCTCGACGAGGTAGGAGGCGAAGGCGACCGCCAGCAGCACCTTCGCGGCCTCGGCGGGCTGGAAGCTGTAGGGACCGACCTGGATCCAGATCTGCGCCCCGAACTTGGCGGTGCCGATGCCCGGGACGAGCGGCAGGAGCAGCAGCACGACGCCGACGAGGCCGATCGTGTACGGGTAGCGCTGCAGCGGGCGGTGGTCCCGCAGCCCCACGGCGACCGCGAGGAAGACGACGACCCCGAGCGTGGTCCAGATCAGCTGCTGGCGGGCGCCGTGCGCGACCGGCTCGCTGATCAGGTCGATGCGGTGGATCATCGCCAGGCCGAGGCCGTTGAGCACGACCACGCAGGGCAGCAGCAGCGGGTCGGCGTAGGGCAGGCGCCAGCGCACGGCGAGGTGGGTCAGGAGCACGCCGACCGTGCAGCCGACGGCGACGGGGACGAAGCGGGGACCGAGGGCGCCGGTGACGTTGACGTCGACCTGCGCGTACGCGCCGAGGCCGAGCAGCAGCGCGAAGGCGAGCATGACGAGCTCGATGCCGCGCCGCTTGCGGGGCAGGACCGTCGGAGGTCCCTCGGGACCGGGTGCGGACGACATCAGCAGGTGGGCCCGGCGGAGCTGCTCGCGCTCGCCCCGGGCGCGGTCGAGACGGCCCCGCGGCTCGGGCTGGGGCGTCCGCCCGCGCTCGACGAGGCCCGCGGGGACGACGCGGTCGGGGAGGGCGAGGGCGAGGGCGAGCCCGTCGGGCCGCAACGGGTGGCCGCGTCGCGCAGCTCGGTCACCGTCTCGCGGGCGGCGGCGAGGCTGGGGACGTCGATCGCGCTGCGGACGCGCTCCTGGTAGTAGACGGGCAGGCTCGACACCTCGAGGTCCTGCACCTCGAAGAGCTCCGAGAGCGGGAGGCCGGGCAGGCCCTCGGAGACCCCGCGGTAGATCGCGACCTGGGAGCCGGAGGCCCCGACGTAGTACTGGCTGCGGGTCCACGCGTACGCCGCCCCGAGCCCGGCGGCCACGACGGCCAGCACGAGCACCGCCGCGACGACCGGGCGCACCCAGCGCCGTCCGGCGGGCGGCACCGGGTCGTAGCGCGCCTCGTCGACCGGGCCGGGTCGAGGGGCCCCGTCCGCGGCGGCCGAGGAGGCGGGCGCCGGCGCGGCGGCTCGGGTGAGGTCGGTGGCAGCGGCCGGGTCGGCGTCGTCGGCCTCCTCAGCAGCGTCGTCAGGGGCGCCCGCGGGCACGCCTGCGGCGGCGCCGGTCCGGGTGACCGCCGTGTCGTCGGGCGCCCCGGCGTCGCGGGCCGGGGGCACGGGACGTTCGGCTGCCGCGCCCAGGACCGTCGACGCGTCGGCGTGGGCCGGGGTGTCGGCCAGGTCGGCCGGCGCGCCCACGAGACCGGTCGCGGTCTCCACGACGTCGGCCACGAGGACGGTGATGTTGTCGACGCCGCCCTCGGCGCGGGCCGCGTCGACCAGCGCGGTGAGCGCCTCGTCCCGGTCGGGCAGGGCGAGCAGCTCGGCGATCTCGGGGTCGTCGACCAGCCCGCACAGCCCGTCGCTGCAGAACATCAGCCGGTCCCCGGCGACGAGGTCGAGGATCGAGAGCTCCGCGTCGGCGCCGGGCTGGCCGTTGAGGACGCGCAGCAGCGGGGACCGGTGCGGGTGGACCGCGGCCTCGGCCTGGCTGATGCGGCCCTCGTCGACCAGGGACTGCACCCAGCTGTGGTCGTGGGTCAGGCGGCGCAGCGAACCCTCGCGCAGCAGGTACGCCCGGCTGTCGCCGATGTGGACGAGGCCGAGCTCGCGGCCGTCGAACATCGCCGCGGTCACCGTGGTGCCCATGCCGTCGAGCGAGACGTCGTCGGCGACGAGGTCGGCGATCCGGTCGTTCGCGTCCTCGACGGCGTTCGACATCACCTCGAGCATCGCCGCGCCCTGCGTCGTGGCGTCGACCCGCATCAGGGTGTCGACGGCGACGGCGGAGGCCAGGTCGCCCGCGGCCGCACCGCCCATGCCGTCGGCCACGACGAGCAGGTGCGGGCTCGCGAAGCCCGAGTCCTGGTTGTTCTTGCGGACCAGCCCGATCTCGGAGTGGCTCACCACCCGCAGCACGAGCGCCATCAGCGCCCACCTCCGCGGACGCGGACGGGGTGGAGCGGGGACGGACCTCTCGGGGCCGGCACTACGGCACCAGCCGGAGGATCGTCCGCCCGATCCGGACCACGTCGGCGAACCCGACGGCGGTCGGGCTCGTGATGCGCTGGTTGTTGACGTAGGTCCCGTTCGTCGAGCCCATGTCCTCCACGTAGACGCCGTCCGGGCCGTCGACGACGCGGGCGTGCCGTGTGGAGACGTAGTCGTCGTCCAGGACGAGCTGGCAGTCCGACCCGCGCCCGACCAGGATCACGTGGTCGACGAACTCGCCCGACTCCCCGCTCTGCGGACCCTGGGTGATCGTCAGCGCGCGCGGCGCACCCCGCTGCCGGCGCACCTTGCGCGACGGCGGCCGGGGCGCCTCGATGGCCGGCGGGCCATCGTCGGTCGTCACGGTCCGGCCGAAGAGGTCGCTGCGCACGACCGACACGGCGGACAGGATGAAGAGCCACAGCAGCGCCAGGAACAGCACCTTGACGACGGTGACCGCGATCTCCGACATCAGTCAGCGGGCGGAGGGGTCGTGGACGAGCATCCGCGTGGAGCCGATCTCGATCCGCGAACCCTCGGTGAGGGTGGCCTGCCGCACCTTGTGCCCGTCCACCGTGATGCCGTTGGTCGAGCCCAGGTCGACGATGTCGAGGCTGCCCGGACCGTCCTGCCCGACACGGATCTCGGCGTGACGCCGGGAGATGCCGGGGTCGTTGATGCGGAGGTCCGCCTCGGTCCCGCGGCCGATGACCAGGCCAGGCGGCTGGAGGGGGTGGCGCGTGCCGTTGACCTCCAGCACCAGGTCGGCGCCGCGGCTCGGCGCCTCGGGCTCGCGCGTCGCCACCGGCTGCTCGTGCGGGGCGACCGGCTGCTCGCGCGGCGCCCGCGTCGGCCGGCCGGCGGGAGGAGCGTCGGGCACGTCGACGCCGGCGACCGCCTCGGAGGAGACGGTGAAGCGACCGGTCGGCAGCCGCTCGTCCAGGGCGAGGTCGATCCGGATGGGGCCGCTGAACACGTAGCCGCGGTCGCCCGCGTGGCTCCGCAGCTCGTCGGCCAGCTCACGGGTGAGCGTGGACGCGTACGGGGCGAGCTTGTCGTGGTCGTGGGGCGAGAGCTCGACGGTGAAGTCGTTGGGCACGAGCTTCTTGTCGCGGGACATGAGCTTGGCCTCGGCGTCGAGCTCGCGCTGCAGCCGCGCCGCGATCTCGACCGGCTGCACGTCGCCCTTGAACGCGCGGGCGAACACGCCGTTCACGGCGCCCTCGACGCGCTTCTCGAAGCGCTGGAAGATCCCCATGTCCCTCCCTCCCGCGTGGTCGTCCCGGACGCTGGCCGGGTCGCTGTCCTGGCGGCCACCCTACGGTGTGCTGCTGTCCGCACCGCGCAACGACGAGGGCGTCGGCCCCGCCCGTCGGTGCGCTCACCGGCTGGTTTCCGGTCGGGGAGCCCGCCCGCGCCGTGCTAGCCTTCTTCGGCTGGTCCGGCAGGTGAGCAACCCTCGCCCTGGACCTTGCGCGAGTGGCGGAATGGCAGACGCGCTGGCTTCAGGTGCCAGTGCCCGCAAGGGCGTGGGGGTTCAAGTCCCCCCTCGCGCACGACCACGAGGACCGGTCCTTCAGGACCGGTCCTCGTCGCTTCTCCGGGAACCTGATCGCCCGGCTGCCCGCGTGGACCCCGAGCGACCTCGGCCGCCGGTACGGTCTGACGACGTCGAGCGAGGAGCCCCCGATGCCGGTGCCACGCGAGCAGTCGACCCTCGCCCTGGGTCTGCTGGCCTTCTGCACGGGCACGATCGTCCTGCTGCTCGCCCTGGTGCTCGGCTTCAACCTCGCGGGCACGACGGACGGGGCGGTGCGGTCGGCCAAGGGCCAGCGCGTCGCGGTGCCGGGCGTCGTCGCCGTCGTGACAGCCGTCGTCGCGCTCAACGGGCGGCGCCGGCGGTGGGGCTTCGGAGTGGCGTGCGTCGGCGTCGCGGCCGCCGCCGTGGCCGTGCTCCTGATGATCCTGCTGCCGGGCGAGCTCTGAGCCGGCTCCGAGGAGCCGCGGCCCCTCAGCTCACGGAGACGGTGTCTCCCGACACCGAGACGGTCCGCGCGGGCAGCGGCTGCGTGGCCGGGCCGTTCACGACCGAGCCGTCGGTGATCGAGAACTTGCTGCCGTGGCAGTTGCAGTTGATCGTGCTCGTCACGTCGGCGACCGGGCAGCCCGCGTGGGTGCAGATCGACGAGAAGGCCTTGAACTCGCCCGCCGCGGGCTGGGTGATCACCGCCTGGCCTTCGGCGAAGACCTTGCCGCCGCCGACGGTGATGTCGCTGGTCTTGGCGCTGACGGGGCCGGCCGACCCGCCCGAGGAGGAGCCGGCGCCGCCGTCACCCCCGCCGCCGCAGGCGGAGAGGCCGCCGACCGCCGCGGCGGCGAGGCCGGCGGAACCGAGCAGCGTGCGCCGGCTGATGCGGCGCTCGGGACGGACGTACGGGGTCATGGGGGCCTCCAGGTGCGTCGGGTGGTCAACGGTATGCGGTCGTTCCCCTGGGATCCGCCCCACTCGATGCGCGTGGGCCCGCGCGCGGAGCGCGCCTCCCGCGACGATCGAGCGAGCCGGTCTCAGGGGAGGGGCGCCCTAGGCTGGTCGGCGTGGCACGGACGATCACGGAGGCGGTGACCGAGGGTCCCGTGGTCCTCGACGGCGGCCTGGCGACCCAGCTGGAGGCGCAGGGGCGCGACCTCTCCTCCTCGGTCTGGTCCGCGCAGGTGCTGGCCGACGACCCGGACGCCGTCCTCGCCGCGCACCGCGCCTTCTTCGCCGCCGGCGCGCAGGTCGCCACCACCGCGTCGTACCAGGTGTCCTCGCGCGGGTTCGCCAGCGTCGGGCAGGACAGCCTCCACATCAGCCGGCTGCTGCGGCGCAGCGTCCGGGTCGCACGGCAGGCCGCGCACGAGGTCGACGGCGACGCCTGGGTGGCCGCGAGCGTCGGCCCGTACGGCGCGGCGCTCGGCGACGGCTCGGAGTACCGCGGCGACTACGGGCTGAGCGTCACGCAGCTGCGGCGCTGGCACAAGTTCGGCATCCAGGTGCTCGCCGACGTCGGGCCCGACGTGCTGGCGCTCGAGACCGTGCCCTGCCTCGCCGAGGCCGAGGCCCTGCTGGCCGAGGTCCGCGGGCTCCCGACGCCCTGCTGGCTCTCGATGACCTGCGACGGCGACCGGACCCGCGCCGGCGAACCCGTCGCGGAGGCGTTCGCCATGGCCGCCGAGGTCGACGAGGTGATCGCCGTCGGCGTGAACTGCCTCGACCCGGCCGACACCCCGGCGCTCGTGGCCCTGGCCCACGCGACCAGCGGCAAGCCGGTCGTCGTCTACCCCAACGCCGGCGAGCGCTGGGACGCCGACGCCCGCCGCTGGACCGGTGACCGCACCGCCGTCGCCGGGCTCGTTCCCGGCTGGATCGAGGCCGGGGCCCGCCTGGTCGGCGGCTGCTGCCGCGTCGGACCGGACGAGATCAGCGCCGTCGCCGACGCCGTCGGCCGGCTGCGGGCTCCGACCCCGGTCTGAGGCCCGGGTCCGGCCCCGACCACGGGCTCACAGGACGTCCACACCGCGGGCTGATGTGATCCACGCCGCAGCGACGCACTCTTGAGGCATGGACATCGCACAGCTGGGCACGGCGATCGCGGCGGTCGTCGGTGTCCTCGTCATCGCCCTCGTCGCCGTCGTCCCCAACGTCCTCGACCTCGAGCAAGGGGTTGGCTGATTGTTAAGGGGCGCTCGCGCGCCGGGCGCTCGAACGCTCCGTCTTCCTCGCTGCGGGGCGCGACGAAAAGCGTGTCGTGCCCCTCGCTCGTCCAGACGGACCGGCGCCCGGCCCCCGACACTCGCGCCCGCGCACCCCACCACGAGCGCACTCGAGATCAGAGTGCGGGCAGGCGGAGGCGGTCGTCCTGCAGCAGCCGGACGATCTGCGCGCGGGTGACCTCCAGGCCCGCGCCCGGCCCGGAGTCGCGGACGACGACGGTGACGACCTGGGTGCCGTCCGGGCGGTACTGGCCCTCGAGCCCGTCGGCGACGTCGAGCGCGTCGCTGAGGATGAAGCGGTTGCCGTCCATGAAGCGGATCGAGGAGCAGGTGGTGCCGGTCGCCTCGCCGCAGCGGGGGGCGTACGCGCGGGCGGTCGCGACCTGCAGGTAGACCTGCGTCGAGCCGCTCCCGACCCGGAACACCTCCATGGCCAGGGCGCCCTTCTTGGTCTCCCACAGGCCCTCGGTCTCGTCGCGGGCGTAGTAGCTGGAGGCGTTGAAGTAGCGGCCCTCCGGGTCGAGGTGGTCGGCGACGACCTCGTAGACCATGGCCCGCCAGGCCCGGGTCAGGAGGGCCTGGCAGGTGACGAGGGTCCGGTCGCAGGGCGTCACGGGGCTCGGCGTGACGGTCACCGTCGAGGTCGGGACCGGCACGAGCGGCGCCGGCCCGCTCGCCGGGGACTGGGCCACCGGCCGGAGCTGGGTCGCCACGAGGACGAGCAGGACGAGGGCGGCGGCCGCGACCCCGGCCCGTCGGACCCACCGGCGCTGCACGAGCTCCTGGCCGTGCCGCAGGTCGTCGTAGCGGCGTACGGAGCGCACGTCCGGCGGAACGGCCGCGTCGAGGCGGCGCACCAGGACGGTGTCGTCATCCAGCTCGGGCGCGCGGCGGACGAGCGCCGTACGGGCGTCGCGGGCCACGTCGGCGACCGTCTCGGCGGAGGAGTCGAGGACGGCGGCCATGTCCACGCGCGGCACCCGCGCGACCCACTCCAGGACGACGACCATCCGCTGGCGGGCCGACAGCGCCTCGAGGTGGGTGACCAGCGGGTCGACGGGTTCACGGGTCGTACGGCCGTCGAGCAGCTCGAACCGGGCGCGCGGCGACGTCGCCGGCAGCCGGCCGAGGTCGGTCGTGTAGAGCAGGCGCAGCGCGACGAGCAGCGGGTCGTGGACGTGGCGCCAGCGGGCGTACAGGTCGGCGAGGGTGGCGGCCACGAGCTCCTCGGCGGCGTCGCGGCGCCCGACCAGGAGGTACGCGCAGCGCTGCAGGAGCGCGCGCCGGTCCTCCACGAACGTCGCGTAGTCGCGGTCGCGGGTCAGGCTGGTCGTCCTCGCCATGCGGGCCCCCTCGTCAGAGGGTAGTTCGGAGCCGACCGACCCGCCCGATGCCCCGGCACCTGCACGCGTCGGTCGGGGCGGGCCAGAATCGGGGGCGTGACGGGCTTCCGGCGTTACGTGGCGATCGGCGACTCCTCGACCGAGGGTCTGATGGACGAGACCGAGGACGGCGGGTTCCGCGGCTGGGCCGACCGGCTCGCGCAGCACCTGGCCGACGCCCAGGACGAGCCGCTCGACTACGCCAACCTCGCCGTGCGCGGGCTGCACGCCGCCGAGATCCACGCCACCCAGCTGGACCCCGCGCTGGACCTGCGGCCCGACCTGCTCACGCTCTTCGCGGGCGTCAACGACGTCATCTCCGTGCGCTGCGACTTCTCTGCGCTGGAGGCCGACCTCGAGGCGCTGTTCGTGGGAGCGGCGGCGAGCGGCGCGACGCTGGCGACCTTCACGATGGTCGACCCCGGGGCCGTGAACCCGCTGGTCCGCCACGTCCGGGGACGCGTGTTCCGCCTCAACCGGCTGATCCGGGCGGCCGCGGCGCGGCACGGGGCGCTGCTCGTGGACTTCGAGGCCTACCCGGTCGCGGTCGACCCGCGCCTGTGGTCTCCCGACCGGCTGCACAACAGCGCGCTCGGCCACGCCCGCATCGCCGCGGCCCTGGCGTGGCGGCTCGGCGTCGCGGGCTTCGACGCGCACTGGGCCGACCCGTTCCCGGAACCTCCCGGCCCGCACTCGGTCCGCGAGACGGTCACCGGCGACGTCGACTGGGTGGTCCACCACTTCAAGCCGTGGCTGGGCAAGGCGGTCCGCCACGTCCCGCACGGCCGGGGCGTCACGGCCAAGCGGCCGGTGCCGACCGTCGTGCCCCGCTCGGACGCGAGCGCCCGGCTCGGCTGAGGGTCAGCCGTACGCCGTGGACCGACCTCAGGCGAACAGCGCCTGACCGATGTGCTCGCCCGACTTGGCGCCCGGGGGCACCGCGAACAGCGCCGACCCGGTGTGCTGCAGGTACTCCTGCAGCCCGTCGGTCCGGCTCAGCTTGGTCTGCAGCGGGATGTAGTGGGTGCGGGGGTCGGTCACGTACGCCATGAAGAACAGCCCGGCGTCGAGGCGGCCCAGCCCGGTGCTGCCGTCGACGAAGTTGTAGCCGCGCCGCAGCAGCTGGACGCCGTGGTTGTTGTCGGGGTGCGCGAGCCGGACGTGCGCGTCGGTGGCGATGATCGGCTCGTTCCCGCGGCCCGCCATGGTGAAGTCCGGCTGGCTGAACTCGCCGCCGCCGGACAGCGGCGCCCCCTCGGCCTTGGTCCGCCCGACGACGCGCTCCTGCTCGCTGAGCGCCTGGCGGTCCCAGGTCTCGATGGTCATGTTGATGCGCCGGGTGACGAGGTACGAGCCGCCGCTCAGCCAGGCCGCGCGCGGGTCGGCGCCGGAGGGCACCCAGACGTGCGCGTCCACGCCGGCCGGGTCCTCGGCCTTGAGGTTCATGGTGCCGTCCTTGAACCCGAAGAGGTTCCGGGCGGTCGCCTGGCTCGTCGAGGTCGAGGACGTGCGCCCGAAGCCCAGCTGCGACCAGCGGATCGCCGCGCGGCCGAAGGCGATGCGGGCCAGGTTGCGGATCGCGTGCACCGCGACCTGCGGGTCGTCGGCGCAGGCCTGCACGCACAGGTCGCCGTCGGACCGGGACTCGTCGAGGTTGTCGCCGGGGAAGAGCGGCAGGCGCTTGAGCGCGGCCGGCTGCCGGGCCGCCAGCCCGAAGCGGTCGCGCCCCGACTCGCGGAACAGCGACGGGCCGAAGCCGAAGGTCAGCGTCAGGCCGGACGCCGGCAGCCCGATGGCCTCGCCGGTGTCGTCCGGGGGTGCGTCGTACGGCCCGGACGTCGGCCCGTACTCCCCGGCGCCCTCGCCCTGGGTCATCCGCGCGGCGGCGGTGGTCCAGTCCTGCAGCAGCGAGACGAGCTCGGCCCGGTCGGTGGTCGTGACGTCGAACGCCGCGAAGTGCAGCCGGTCCTGGGCGGGCGTGGTGATGCCGGCCTGGTGGTCGCCGTAGAAGGGGTAGATCTTCGGCCCGGCCGGCGCCGGCGGCTCGACCGACGCACGGGCCACCCCGATCCCGCCCGCAAGCCCGACCGCCGTGCCCGCCACGCCGACCCCGGCCGCGCCGAGCGCGCGGCGCCGGGAGAACCGTCCACGCGGACGGGCGTCCGGCTCGACGGCCCCGGCACCCTCGGGGGCGGGGGTCGGGTCGGCGGCGGGGACCTTCGGTTCGCTCTGCTCGGGCACGATCAGGTGGTCTCGCTTCCTCAGGAGACGGCGGCGGTGAGCTTGGACAGCGGCTCCGCCAGCGCGTTCACCGCGTCGGACAGGGCCTTGATGTCGCTCTTGCTCACGGCGTCGTAGGACTTGAAGCCGTCGCCGGACTTCTGCTGGTCGAGCAGCGTCTGCAGGTCGCTGAAGCGCGCGTCGAGCTGGGTGTCGAGAGCCTTGTCGCGCGAGGCCAGGATCGGGCGCAGCCCCTCGAAGCCGATCCGGGCGCCGTCGACGTTGGCCTGGAAGTCGTAGAGGTCGGTGCGCGACCAGTACTCCTCCTCGCCGGTGACCTTGCCCGTGGCGACCTCGTCGAGCAGGCCCCGCGAACCGTTGGCGATCTGGTCGACCGTGAAGGTCATGTCGCGGGTGCGGGCGTGCAGCGTCTTCGTGTTCTTGACCAGGTCGTCGGCGAAGGTGGCCCGCTGCGCGGCCGACAGGGCCTTGTAGCCCTTGGCCCGCTGCGGCCAGAGGTCCTTCTCGATGCGGTGCCAGCCGGTCCACCTCTGGCCCTGCTCCAGGTCGGCCTCGCGCAGGTCCATCTTGGGGTCGAGGTCGCCGAACGACTCCGCCACCGTCTCGATGCGCTCCCAGTGGGTGCGGGCGACGGGGTAGAGGGCGCGGGCCTTCGCGTCGTCGCCGGCCTCGTACGCGGCGGCGAACTCCTCGGTCTTGCTCAGCAGCTGGTCGGTCTGGTCGCGGACGTAGGAGGCGTAGTTGGCGTTGGCCGCGGCCACCAGCTCGCCGTCGTTCGCGTCCGTCGCGCCGGCCTGGCCCGATTCCGCCACGGTGAAGGGCGCCCGGATGCCGTCGCCGACCATGCCCGGCTTGCAGGCCGTGAAGTAGCTGCCGGCCGGGGCGGTGAGCACGAGGTCGCGGGTGATGCCCGGGCCGATGTTCTCGACCTCGCCGACGATGCGGAGCCCGTCGCCGGCCAGCAGGTAGAACTCGTTGATCTTCGAGCCGCTGTTGGTGACGGTGAAGGTGAGCTTGCCCGAGGGGGCCTGCGTGCCGGAGACCGCGCAGTCGGTGTCGCTGGCGGAGACCGTGAGCGCCCGGGGGTCGGCCGAGGGGCCGTCGTTCGCCGAGCGGGTGTTGTCGGTGCAGCCGCTGAGGACGGGGAGCGCGAGGAGCGCGCCCACGGTCACCAGCGGGGCGAGGCGGCGCGCCGCGGCGGGGCGGCGGGTCGTGGCGGACAAGGGTTCAGTTCCTTCCGGAGGCGACCGGCTGCGAGGCGGCCGGGCGGGTCGTGAGGGTCGCGGCCTTCGGGGCGGGCCCGGTCGGCGCGGCGGCGGCGCGGCGGCGCGCCTTCGTGAGGAAGACGGCCAGCACCGGCACGACGTACGCCGTCCAGACGACGGCCTCGAGCACGGTGGTGGCGGGGGAGAAGTTGAAGACGCCCTTGAGCACGGTGCCGTACCAGGAGGTCGGCGGGACCGCGCGGGAGACGTCGAAGGCGAGCGTGTTCAGGCCGGGCAGGATGCCGGCCTCCTGGAGGTCGTGGACCCCGTAGGAGAGGACACCCGCGGCGACGAAGATCAGGAAGACGCCGGTCCAGGTGAAGAACCTGCTGAGGTTGATCTTGATGGCGCCGCGGTAGATGAGGTAGCCGAGCGCGACAGCGACGGCGAGCCCGACGAGGGCGCCGAGCAGCGGCTGGACGGTGCTGCCGGTCGTGCCGGCGGCGGCCGAGGTCGCCGCCCACAGGAAGATCGCCGTCTCCAAGCCCTCGCGGCCGACCGCCAGCAGGGCGACGATGGCGAGCGACCAGGTCTTGCCGTCGGCGGCACGATCGACGGCGCCGCGCAGCTCGCCCGACAGGGAGCGGGCGGTGCGCGCCATCCAGAAGATCATCCAGGTGACCAGCGCGACGGCGACGATGGAGAGCGAGCCGCCGATCGCCTCCTGCGCGGTGAAGGTCAGGCCCTTGGGGCCGAAGGTCAGCAGCGCGCCGAAGCCGAGCGAGACGACCACGGCGACGGCCACGCCGGCCCACACGCGGGGCAGCAGGTGGCGCCGGGAGGTCTTGACCAGGTAGGCGACGAGGATGCTCACGACCAGCGCGGCCTCGAGGCCCTCGCGCAGGCCGATGAGGAAGTTGGCGACCATGGTGCTGGCGCTCCTCGGTGTCCTCGTGGCTCTGGGCCGGGTGGTGCTCGGCGGCCTCAGGGCTGGTCGTCGGAGCGGCTCCCCACTAGGTGAGCCTGCCCTAACTTAAGCGAGGCTCCCCTTGCTCGGCAACCGGGTGTGACGCGCCGAACAGTCAGGGGCCACGACGCTCCCTGAGCGTGTCGAAGGGCCTGCGCTTGACTCGGCCACGCTCCCTGAGCGTGTCGAAGGGCCTGCCCCTGGCTCGGCCACGCTCCCTGAGCCTGTCGAAGGGCCGCCCTACGCCCCCACACGAATCCAGCGGTCCCCACGCGCGCGCAGCCCGAGCGTGACCGCCCGCGCGGCCATGAACACCGCGTACGACGCCCACACCCAGGCCAGCCCGACGCCGAGGTGGCGCACGAGGAGGGCGACGGGCAGGTACGCGGCGAGGCAGACGAGCCCGGCGAGCGCGAGGTAACGGGCGTCGCCCGCGCCGATGAGGACGCCGTCGAGGACGTAGACGACACCGGCGAGCGCGGCCTGCAGGGCGACGACGAGCACGACCCGGCCGACGAGGGCCCGCACGGCGGGGTCCGGGGTGAACAGCCCGACGTACGCGGGCCGCGCCACGACGAGCAGCAGCCCGAAGACGGCCCCGGACACCGCGCCCCAGCCGAGCATCCGCCGGGTGAGGGCCCGGCCGAGGGCGACGTCGCCGCTGCCGAGCGCGGAGCCGATGAGTGCCTGCCCCGCGATGGCGACCGCGTCGAGGGCGAACGCGAGCAGGGTCCACAGCCCGCCGGTGACCTGGTGCGCCGCCAGCGCGGTGGCGCCGAGCCCGGCGGCGACGACGGTGTTCGTGGTGACCGCGGCCTGCAGGAGGGCGGTGCGCACGACCAGCCAGCCGCCCGAGCGGGCCACGGCGGCGACCCCGGCCGGCCGCAGCGCGACCGCGGCCCCGGCGGCCCGGCTGCGGCGCACGACCACGGTGACCACGGCGACCGCCGCGCCGGTCTGCGCGATCAGCGTCCCGAGCGCGGAGCCGGCGATGCCGAGCCCCGCCCCGTACACGAGGGTGACGTTGAGGGCGATGTTGAGCAGGTTCGTGGCGACGACGACCACGAGCGGCGTCCGGGCGTCCTGCAGCCCGCGCAGCACGCCGGTCCCGGCCAGGAGCACCAGCACCGAGGGCAGGCCGAGCGCGGCGATCCGCAGGTAGCGCACGGCGAGGGCCTCGATGGCGGGGTCGACGCCGTACCAGCCGACGACGACCGGCAGCAGCAGCTCGAGCGCGACGGCCAGCACCACCCCGACGAGCACGGCGAGGACGAGCCCGTCGATCCCGCCGCTCAGCGCCGCGAGACGGTCACCGGCCCCGAGCCGGCGCGCGACCGTGCCCGTCGTCCCGTACGCCAGGAAGATCGACAGCCCGACGAGCACGTTGAGGACGTTGGAGCACAGGCCGAGCGCGGCCAGCGGCTCCGTGCCGAGGTGCCCGACGACCGCGGAGTCGGCGAGCAGCAGCAGCGGCTCGGAGACCAGCGTGGCGAAGGTCGGCAGCGCCAGCGCCAGGATGCGCCGGTCGAGCAGCCGTGCGCTGGAGGGCGTCGCGGGCGTCGAGGTGGAGTTGTCCACAGGAGTTGTCCCCAGTGTGGAGAACTACAGCGGTGTAAGACGGGCCTTTCGGCCCTAGCGCCAGAGGGTCGCGAGGCCGAATGCGGCGGCCATGCCGCCCATGCCGATGAGGATGTTCCAGTTGCCGAGGTCGCTCATGAAGGGCACGTCCTGGCCGGCGACGTAGTAGACGATGAGCCAGGCGACGCCGAGCAGGCCGACGGTGATGAAGGTTGGCGGCACCCAGCGACGGCTCGTCGGCGCCTTGACCTTCTTCTTGGTCTCGGCGGCGGCCCGCTGCTTGCGGACCTTCTTCTCGTCGGCGGACTTGCGCGTGCGGGACTCGGGCACGACCAACTCTCTCGGGCTCGGGGAGGCCTGATCAGGCTCTGACCAGGCTGGCCCGCGACTGGGCCGTGCCTCCTTGTCGTGGCGTTAGCGTAGTTGCTGGTGCCCCCTCGGGCGACCAGGCGAGGCGGAGGAGCGGGTGTTGGCCGACGACCAGCCGACGTGGGGCGACCGCGTCGTGGCCGCCCTGCTGCGCGGTCGGGAGGCCTCGCGGCGCCGCAACGCCGGGCGCCGGCCGGGCGCGCGGGTGCTGACGGCGACGGTGTGCGCGATCGCGGCGTTCCTCGTCGTGCTCAGCACGGTGAACGCCCGCGGCAGCGACCTGCGCCCCGCCCGCAACACCGACCTGGTGAGCCTGGTGGCCGACCAGTCGCGCCGCAACGCCGAGCTGACCCGGCAGGTCACCGACCTGCGCGCCCAGGTCGACGCGCTCAGCGCGGCGGAGAACGCGAGCAACGGCTCCGACCTGTCCTCCCAGCTCCAGACGCAGGAGCAGGAGGCCGGGCTGACCGCGGTGACCGGGCCGGCCGTGTCGGTGACGCTGGACGACGCGCCGTCGTCGGTGCAGCTCAGCGGCGTCGACGCGGACCTCCTCGTCGTGCACCAGCAGGACATCCAGACCGTGGTCAACGCCCTGTGGTCCGGCGGCGCGGAGGCGATGACCATCCAGGGCCAGCGCGTCATCTCCACCACCGGCATCAAGTGCGTCGGCAACACGGTCGTCCTGCACGGCGTCCCGTACGCGCCGCCGTATGTGATCAGCGCCATCGGCGACCAGAACCGGCTCGAAGCGGCCCTGGGCGGTTCGACGGCGGTGCAGATCTACCGTCAGTACGTCGACGCGTACGGCCTGGTCTACGAGGAGGGCCGCGAGGAGTCGGTGACCTTCCCGGCCCACGAGGGTTCGCTGGACCTCCAGCACGCCCGCGCTCTCGGCGGGAGCGCCTCCCCCCGCTGAGCGCCGCTCCAGCTTCTGCGGCTCGCGCTCTGCCGAAAGTGGTCAGTCCGGAGCCCCCGCCCGAACGCCACGGGGCTGCGAGCGACCACTTGCCGTATGCGGAGGGTTCGAGCTCCGGGTTCGACCGTCCTTCGGGAAGTGGTCACTCGGACGGTCCTGGACGCCGTCTCCCGGTCCCGGAGCGACCACTTTCCCGGACGTTGCTGCACGCGGACCGCTTGCAGCGCCTGCCTCCTCGAATCGGCGTTCACGGACAACACCGCAGGCCGCTCGGACAACACCTCGGACAACACCTCTGGGGCAGAGTGCTCTGTGAAGATCCGCAAGATCGACGAACGCTGCGCCGACACCCGTCGGCGCCTATAGCGTGTCGCTGTCAGCCTCGGGGGAGTCTGAATGGTAGGGCGTGGCGAGAGCCAGACCGTCGGAACCTTCCCCTGCCCGGAAGGACCGCGATGAAGATCAGAAACCTGGCGGCGGTGGTCGTCGGCGTGCTCGTGCTGCTGCAGGCGGGGGTACGCGCCCCGCGGCCGACCAGGCGGACGCGTCAGGTGCGTGACGAGCGCGGGCTCAGCCAGTCCGCCGAGACCGCGATCCTGCTCGCCGGCGCTGTCGTCGTCGCGGGGATCGTCGTCACGGTGATCACCGCCTTCGTCAAGTCCAAGCTGCCGAAGTAGCCGTGCCCGGTCGTCGTCCCCGCCTGCCCGGCGCCGCGGACCAGCGCGGCCTGAGCTCCTCCACGCAGCTCGCCCTCGTCCTGCCGCTGCTGATGCTGCTGACGCTCGGCGTCGTCGAGGCCGGGCTGTGGCTGCACGCCCGCAACGTCGCGCAGAGGGCGGCGACCGCGGCCGTCGACGTGGCCCGCGGCAGCTACGGCACCGCCGGCGACGGCGAGGCGCGCGCCCGGGACCTGGCGGCCGGCGCCGGGCTGACCGACGTCAGCGTGCACGTCGACCGCGGGCCGCAGCAGGTGACCGCCCGGGTGTCGGCGCACGCGACCCTGCTGCTCGACCTCGGCCTGGGGACCGTCGAGGAGACCGCGTCCGGCCCGCGCGAACGCGTGAGCGTGCCGTGAGGACCCGGACGGACCGGCGGGCGGGTCGGCCCGGACGCCGTGGCGAGACCGGGTCGGTCGCCGTGGAGGTCGCCCTCCTCGCCCCCGCGCTCGTGCTGGTCATCGGCCTGCTGGTCGCCGGCGGCCGGCTCTGGTTCGCGCGGACCACCGTCGTCGAGGCCGCGCAGTCCTCGGCACGGGCCGCCTCGCTGGCCCGTGGCGCCGCGCAGGCAGGGGTCGTGGGCGCAGAGGCGAGCCGGCAGTCGATGTCGACCGCGGGGCTGCGCTGCGGGGGCAGCTCGGTCCGGGTGTCGACGACGGCGTTCTCGGTGCCCGTCGGCACGCCCGCCACGGTTACCTCCGACGTCTCGTGCGACGTGGCGTTCGCCGACGTCTTCCTCCCGGGCATGCCCGGCTCGATCCACCTGACCGGCCGCGGCCAGGCCGCTCTCGACACCTACCGGGCCCGATGACCGGCCGCTCAGGCGTGCGGGCACGCCGCGACGAACGTGGTCTGGCGGTGAGCGTGTTCGTGCTCGCCATCCTCGCGGCGCTGGTCGCGACGGCCGGGCTCGTCATCGACGGCGGGCAGAAGGTGACGGCGGCGAGCCAGGCCGAGGCGGCGGCCGACGGTGCTGCGCGTGCCGCGGCCAACGCGGCCGCGACCCAGCGACTCGCCGGGCGCGACGGGGCGGGTGCCGGCGTGCTGGCGGCGAAGGCGTACCTGGCGGGGCAGCCGAACGTGAAGGGCTCGGTGCGGCTGGCGGGCGGCGTGGTCCGGGTCGACGCCTCGGCCACGGCACCGACGATCTTCCTCAGCGCCATCGGGGTCGGTGAGGTGACGGGGACGGGCTCGGCCACCGCCTCCGTCGTGCCGACCGGACGGGAGCGGTGACGCGATGACCGTGCAGGTGGACCCCGGCCGCAACGGCAGCGCTCCAGGCCGCCGACGGGCGGTCCGGGCCGGCGTCGAGGACGGGCCGACGACGCCCGCCCCGCCGCGGCTCCCCGGCCGACGCAACCCTCGCTGGATCGCCCTCGGCGTCGTCGCCATCTGCCTCGGCGGCCTGCTCTCGTACGCCGTCTACGCGCGCGTCAGCACGGAGACCCGGGTGCTGGCGCTCGCCTCGACGGTCTACCGCGGCGAGGTGCTGGAGGCGGCGGACCTGACGACGGTGGTGCTCCACGGGCAGCCGCCCGGGCCCACGGTCGCGGCGGTCGACCAGGCGTCCGTCGTGGGCAAGAGGGCTGTCTTCGACCTGCCGGCGGGTGCGCTGGTCGCTCCCGCCTCGCTCGCCGACACCGCCCTGCCGGCCACCGGTCGTTCCGTGGTCGGGCTCCGGCTGGCGACCGGGCGGGCGCCGGCCAGCCTGCTCGAGCCGTCCGCACCGGTCCGGGTGGTGGCGCTGCCGGCTCCCGCCGGCGGCACGGGTGCTCGGGACTCGCTCGTCGGCAAGACGTACGCCGGCCGCGTCGTCGGCTCGACCCCGGGCGCGGACGGCACCTCGACGGTGGTCGACCTGGAGGTCGACGCCGGCCAGGCGGCGACCATCGCCTCGCTCGCCGCGCAGGACCGGATCGCGCTGGTGCGCGACGCGGGGAGCTGACGCGAATGGCCATCCTGCTGCTGACGTCGGCGGCCGGCGCCCCGGGCGTCACGACCCTCGCCGTCGGGCTCACGCTCGCCTGGCCCCGCCCGGTGCTCCTGGCCGACTGCGACGCGGGCGCCCACCAGGCCGTCCTCGCCGGCTACCTGGCCGGGCAGAGCGCGGGCGGCCGGGGCCTGCTCCGGGTGGCCGAGGCCCACCGCGACCGCCGGCCCCTGCGTGAGGCCGTGCTCGACCAGACCCTGCCGATCAGCGGCGAGGACGGCGAGCGGCACCTCTTCCTGCCGGGCTTCAGCCGCGCGGCGAGCGCGGGACTCTTCGGCGCCGTGTGGGACGACCTCGCCGACACCTTCGACCGGCTGGGCGAGGTCGGCTACGACGTCATCGTCGACGCCGGCCGGCTCGGGGCCCACGGTCTGCCCGGACCGCTCGTCGAGCGCAGCGCGGTCACCGGGCTGGTCCTGCGGACGAGCCTGCGGGCGGTGATGGCCGCGCGCGTCCACCTGCCCTCCCTCACCGAGCAGGAGCGGCTCAGCACGGCGGGCCGCACCGGGCTCGTCCTGGTCGGCGAGGGCGACCCGTACGGACGCCGCGAGGTCGCCAAGGCCCTGGGCGTGGGGGTGCACGCCGTCGTCGCCGACGACCCCCAGGCCGCGGCGCACCTCTCCGACGGGAGCCCCCGGCCCCGACGCTTCGACTCCTCCCCGCTGGTTCGCAGCCTTCGCGCCGCGGCCGGGGTGCTGGCGGGCCGGATGGCGCGCACGACCGAGGCGGTCGGCCGGTGAGCGTGGACGAGACCGCCGAGGTCCGCGACGACGCCGGCCTCGAGACCCGCGCGCTGCAGGACGTCCCCCTCTTCGTCGAGACCGTCGAGGAGGCGGGCGCCGGGTCCAGCCCGGTGACGCGACGCGCGCTGCAGTCGTACGGGGCGTTCCGTCGCGACGAGCTGCGAGCCGCCACCCTGCCGCTGCCGACCGCCGAGCTCGACTGGGCGACGGTCGTGCAGCTGCGCCGGCGCGCGTCGGAGGAGATCGCCGGCGAGAGCGAGCACCAGCTGCGGACCACCGGCTCGTCGGTGACCGGTGACGACCGGCTGCTGCTGGGACGTTCCGTGATCCGCCGGGTCGTCGCCGAGCACGTCCGCACCCTGCACCGCGAGGGGGCCGCCCTGTGGTCGCCCGCGCAGGAGCAGGCCTACGTCGAGGCGGTCGAGGACGCGGTCTTCGGCTACGGACGCCTGCAGCCGCTGCTCGGGCTCCCCGACGTGGAGAACATCGAGATCCACGGCTGGGACTCCGTCGTCGTCCAGCACGGCGACGGGCGCCGGGAGGTGATGGCCCCGGTCGCGGACGACGACGCCGAGCTCGTGGAGGCCATCCGCTTCCTGGGGCAGAACGCCGAGCCCGCGCGCCCCTTCGACGACCTGCACCCGACGATGACCCTGGCGCTGGGCGAGCGGTTCCGGCTGCACGCCATCGGCTTCGGGCTGTCGTACCGCCCGAGCGTCGTCATCCGTCAGCACACGATGACGTCGGTGTCTCTCGCCGACCTCGCCGAGGGCGGCCTGATGCCGCCGGAGGTCGCGGCCTTCCTCGACGCGGCGGTGCTCGCGCGGCGCTCCATCGTCATCTCCGGCGACCAGGGCGCGGGGAAGACCACCCTGCTGCGCGCGCTCATTGACGCCATCCCGGCCGACGAGCGGTTCGGGACGCTGGAGACCGACTACGAGCTCATGACCCACCTGCAGCCCGGCCGGCAGAACATCCTGGCCCTCCAGGCCCGGGTCGGGCACGGTGAGTCGTCCGGCGGGCGTGCGGTGGGCGAGTTCACCATCGCCGACCTCATGCCCGAGGCCCTGCGGCAGAACCTCGCCCGCCTGGTCGTGGGCGAGGTGCGCGGCAGCGAGGCGGCCTCGATGTTCGAGGCGATGCAGGCCGGCACGGGCACGCTCTCGACGACCCACTCGCACTCGGCCGCGTCCACGATCGACCGCCTCGCCTCCCGCGTGGCGCAGGGCGGCGTGCTGTCGGTGGAGGAGGCGTACCGCCAGATCGCGCACAACATCCACCTCTTCGTGCACGTGCGCCTGGTCGACGACACCTGGCGCGGCGGCCGGCGGCGCCGCTACGTCTCGGAGGTCCGACAGGTCGTCGGCGCGATCGAGAACGGCCGGCCGGTCACCCACCTCACGTACAGCGCGGAGGGGGTCGCCGGACAGCCCGCTGGGTTCTTCCCCGACGCGGGCTTCGCCGCCGAGCTGGCCCCGTTCCGTCGCGAGCTGCGTCCGCCCGGACCGCGCTCCGCCGACGACCCGAGCACGTCGTGACCTCGCTCGTCGCCGTGCTGGCCGGGCTGCTCGTGTCGGCGGGCCTGGTGGCGGTGGTCGCCGGTCTGCGACGCAGCCCAGCCCGGACCCGCCGGGCCGGCCCCTCGACGCTCGCCGTCCGGTGGTCCCGGCTCACCCGACGCCCCGCAGGTCGGGCCGGGCGCCGCCGCGACCTGCTCGTCGCGGGGAGCCTGCTCGGTGGGTTCGCCCTCGCGGCCCTCAGCGGGTGGTTGGCGGCGGTGGTCGTGGTGCCCGGTCTCGTCCTCGCCCTGCCCTACCTCCTCCGGGCACCCCGCCCGCGCGACGTCGCCCTGCTCGAGGCGATGGACCGCTGGGTGCGGACGCTGGCCTCCACCCTGTCGACCGGACGTTCCGTGACCGACGCGATCCGGGTGTCGCGGAGGACGGCGCCCGTCACGATCGCGGACGAGGTCGAGCTGCTGGTCCTCCGGCTGAACAGCCGCTGGGAGACGCGACGCGCGCTCCAACGGTTCGCCGACGCGCTCGACTCCCCCGACACCGACGCCGTCGTGGCCGCGCTCATGCTGGCCGCCGACCGGGGCGCGGCCGGGGCGTCGACGACGCTGCACGCGCTGGCGGAGTCGATCCAGGCGCAGCTGCGGGCCCGGCGCGTGATCGAGGTGGAGCGGTCCAAGCCGTACGTCGTGGTCCGCCAGGTCACCGTCATCACCCTGGTCACCCTCGGCGGGCTGTTCCTGCTGCGCCCGGAGTTCTTCGCCGGCTACCGCACCCCGGTGGGCCAGGTCGTGCTGACCGTCCTGGTCAGCGTCTACCTCGGGTCGCTCCTGCTCATGCGCCGCAAGGCGCGGCAGCCCGAGCGCGCCCGGATCCTCGTCGGAGGGGCGCCGTGACCCCGGGCTGGGCCCTGCTCGCCGGGGTCCTCGTCGCCGCGGGCCTCGTGTCCGTCGCCGCGGGCCTGCGCCGCTCGACGCCGGGGCTGCGGGCCGCGCTGGACCGGGTCGGGGCCGCGGGCCCGGTCCTCGAGGCCGGGGCCGTGCAACGCCCCGAGAGCCGGTCGGAGCAGTGGGGAGCGCTGCTGCACCGCCACCTGCCCCTCGGGCTCACGGCGCGGCAGCGCCGGGCGCTGCGGCTGCAGGACAAGTCCGTGGCCGAGCTGTACGCCGACAAGACCGTGATGGCGGTCATCGGTGCTGTGCTGCCGGCGCTGCTGGGCTCCGCCCTGAGCTGGGTCCTCCTGGGGCACCTCTCGCCGGTGCCCGCGGTCGCCGCGGTGCTCGGCGCGGTCGTCGGCTTCTTCGTGCCCGACCTGCTCCTCCTCCGTTCGGTCGCGGGCAGCCGGTCGTCCGCCCTCGAGGCGCTGCTGGTCTTCGTCGACCTGGTGACGCTCGAACGGCTCGCCAACGCCTCGGCCCCGCAGTCGCTCGTCCGTGCGGCCGGCCTCAGCCAGGTGCCGCTGTTTGTGCAGATCCGCACGGCGCTGGAGCGCGCGAGCCTCGAGCAGCAGAGCCCGTACGCCGAGCTGCGCCGCCTCTCCGAGACCCTCGAGCTGCCCGAGCTCGCGGACATCGCCGACGTCATGCAGCTCGACGAGACCGGCGCCGCGCTGTCGGGCACCCTGCGCGCACGGGTGCGCGAGCTCCGCGACGCCCACCTGACGGCCGAGCAGATCAAGGCGAGCGCCGACGCCGAGGGCATGACGATCTACATGACCCTCCCGGCGATGGCCTTCGGGCTCATCCTGCTCACGGCCGCGCTCCTCCAGATCGTCCTGGGATGACCGGCCACGAGCCCTGGTCCCGACGAGGGACAACACCGGCGGTGGACGGACAACACCTCCGAGGCCCACGCAGGCGACCGAGCGGCGACCCTGGAAGCAGGACGGCCTGCGGAAGGGGAGCGGTGTGAGCGAGCGCCTCGAGCGCTGGTGCCGGGGGCTGGCGTCGCTCGCCCTGCTGGTGGGACTCGTCGTCGGTGTGCCGGCCGCGCTGCTGGTGCTGGGCGGCGACCCGGTGCCGCACGCCGACCTGCGCACGATCGGGAAGATCCTCCTCCAGCCGGACGACGGCACGGTCCTCGCCCGGCTCCTGGCCCTGGTCGGCTGGCTCGCCTGGGCCGTGTTCGTCGTGACGCTCCTGGTCGAGCTCGTCAACCTGGTGGGCCGGCAGCGCCGTGGGCTGGTCCTGCCGGGACTGGGCAGCCTTCAGCAGTGGGCGGCAGGCCTGATGCTGTCCGTCGTGGCGCTCGGCGCCGCTGCCCAGCTGACGTCCGGGGGTGCGGCGACCGCGCCGGCGGTCACGGCGGCAGCGGAGCCCGCACGGACCACGGCCGACCCGGTCTCGAGCACCGCCCGGCCGTCACCGTCCGCGATCGCCGACGAACCGGGTCGCGCAGAGACCGGGCGGGAAGCCGAGGTGGTCGCACCGGTCGACGCGCCGCACGGCCGTCGGGAGCGGGTCCACGTCGTCACGGCCGGCGACGACCTGTGGTCGCTCGCGGAGCGGTACTACGGCCGCGGGCAGGACTGGCGCAGGATCGCCGCGGCCAACCCCGACTTCCTCACGGGTGGCCCTGACCGGCTCCGCGTCGGCTGGCGGCTCGTGGTCCCCGAGACCGGTTCCGACGCCTCCGGCCGGGCCGACGACGGCAGGCCTCGGGTACGGGTGCGCCCCGGCGACAGCCTCAGCGCGATCGCCGAGCGGGAGCTCGGGGACGGCGACCGGTGGAACGAGCTCTACCGCGCCAACCGTGACCAGCTCGCCGACCCGGACGAGCTGCCCGTCGGGCTGGTCCTGCGTCTGCCCGACGGGCCGACCGGACGTTCCGACGACCCTGCCGCGACGCCGCAGGAGCGGGCCGAAGACGCCGACCCGCCCGACGAGGTGCCGGTCGGACGGGACGACGCGGACCGACAGGCCCGGCCCGCCGGCGGATCGTCCTCCGGCTCGGCGACGCCATCGACCACACCGGCTGCGACGTCGCCGGCGGAGCCGACCGCCAGGCCGGTGCCCGCTGGTCCGACGGTCGGCGGCGACGCAGAGGGCCGGGGCGACCCGGCACCGGCCGACCGGCCGTCCCAGGAGGGGCTCGAGCCCGCGGACGAGCAGGGTGCCGCCGTTCCCCTGCCGGGGCTGGCCGGGGTCGGCGGGCTGCTCGCCGCCGCGCTCGTCGGCGGGCTGGCGGCCCGGCGCCGGTGGCAGCTCCAGCGTCGTCCGGTGGGCCGGCGCATCGCCCACCCGCCACCGACGACCCGCCCCGTCGAGGTCGCCCTGGCGCGGCGAGCACGCCCGATCGGGCTGCGCACGCTGGACCGGGCGAGCCGTGCGGTCGCCGCCGCCTCCGCCGACGCCGGCCTCGGCGTGCCCGCCCTGCGCTCGGCGTCCGTCTCGAGCGAGTGGCTCGTCCTGGAGCTGTCCGGACCGACTCCGCCGGCGCCCCGCTGCTTCGTCGACACCGGCACCAGCTGGTGCCTGGCGTCCGACGCGGTGGACGACCTGCGATCGGTGACCGGCGTCGCCGACGCCGTCCGCCCGTGGCCCCTGCTCGTGACGCTGGGGACGGAGGAGGGCGCGGAGGCGGACGGAGCCGAGCGCGTCGTCGACCTGGAGTCGATCGGCCTCCTCGCGCTGACCGGCGAACAGCCGGCGACGACCGGGGTGATGGCGGCGATGGCCCTCGAGCTCGCCTGCTCGCCGTGGACCGAGGAGCTCCGGCTGACCCTGGTGGGAGACGACCGCCTCGCTCCGGCCCTGGCCCAGCACAACGTGCAGACCACCGACGACCTCGACGGGCTCCTCGACCGCCTCGAGCGCGTGGCCCGAGCGCGTCGCGAGCACGGCGGCGGGTCCGAGGCCCGCGACCTCCGGCTCGACCCCGACCGCGCGGAGGCGTGGACGCCGGAGGTGGTCCTGGTCGGAGCGCCGCCGACGCCGAAGCAGGTCGAGCGACTGGTGCGGCTCACGAGGGCCGTGCCCGGCGAAGGGGTGACGGCCGTCGTCGGAGGACCGGTGGAAGGCGCCGGAGCCGTCCTGGCCCTGAGCCAGGACGGCGCGGCGACGCTGCGTCCCGACGGGGTCCGGCTTCTCCCGCAGACGCTCGCCGCGGCTGCCCTGGACCAGGTCGTCGAGCTCGTGGGCGTCACCGGGAGCGAGGTGACGCACCCCGCGCCCTGGTGGTCCACGGACGACCCGCCCGAGGCCCCGCCCGACAACGTGACCTACCTGGGCCGACGACGCAGGACCGACGAGACCGACGAGCAGGAGAGGAGGGCGGCGGTGCAGGCACGGATGACCGAGGCGGCGGACGGGACGGCACGCCACCCGCTGCTCCGCCTCATCGGCCCCGTCGACCTCGTCGGCGCGACCGGTACGCCGCCGACCCGGGCCGCGAAGCAGTGCCTCGAGTACTGCGCCTGGCTGCTCGAGCACCCGGGCGCGACGGCCCAGGCGATGGCGACCGGGCTGCTCGTGGCGGAGGGCACCCGCCGGTCGAACATGAGCCGGCTCCGCTCCTGGCTCGGCGACGGCGCCGACGGCGAGCCGTACCTGCCGGACGCGTACAGCGGGCACATCTGGCTCGACCCGGTCGTGAGCTCGGACTGGCACCAGCTCCAGCTCCTCGTCGCCGAGGGCGTGGACCAGGTGCCGACGTCCGTGCTGGAGCTCGGGCTGCGGCTGGTCCGGGGCGCGCCGTTCGCCGACGCCGCACCCGTCCAGTGGCACTGGGCGGAGGAGCTGCGCAGCGACATCGTGTCCTGCCTGCGCGACATCGGCGTCGAGCTGGCGCGCCGCGCGCTCGAGGACGGCGACGTGGACCTCGCCCGGTGGGCGGCGTCGCGGGCGCTCGTCGTGTCTCCGGGCGACGAGCTGCTCCTGGCGTCGAGGATCCGGACCGAGCACCAGGCCGGCAACGTCGCCGAGACCGAGCGCCTCTGCCTCCACCTCGCCCAGCAGGCGCGCGTGCTCGGCGCCGACCTCGACCCCGCGACGGTGGACCTCATCCAGGAGGTGATGGAGGGCCGGCTCCGGGCGCGCTTCGCCTGAGCCCGCCGGCGCGAAGGACTAGGAGGGCAGCGGTCGGAACCGGCGCAGCCGCAGGCTGTTGCCCACGACGAAGAGCGAGCTGAAGGCCATCGCCGCCCCGGCGAGGACCGGGTTGGCGAAGCCCAGGGCGGCGAGCGGCAGGGCGGCCACGTTGTAGGCGAAGGCCCAGAAGAGGTTGCCGCGGATCGTGCGCAGGGTCGCGCGGGAGAGGCGTACGGCGTCGGCGGCCTGGCGCAGGTCGCCACGGACGAGGGTGAGGTCGGCCGCTTCGATCGCCGCGTCGGTACCGGTGCCCATGGCGACGCCGAGGTCGGCCTGGGCGAGGGCGGCGGCGTCGTTGACGCCGTCGCCCACCATCGCGACCCGGTGGCCCTCGGCCTGCAGCCGGCGGACGGCGTCGACCTTGCCCTCGGGCCGGACGTCGGCGACGACCTGGTCGATGCCGACCTCGGCGGCCACGGCCTCCGCCGTACGGGCGGTGTCCCCGGTGAGCAGCACGGGCCGCAGCCCGAGGGCCTGCAGGCGGCGGATCGCGTCGGCGGAGGTCGGCTTTACGGTGTCGGCCACGGCCACGACCCCGCGGGCGGCACCGCCCCAGCCGACGAGCACGGCCGTGCGGCCCTGCTCCTGCTCGGCGGCGAGCCGCTCCGCGAGGGCGGCGTCGACGGTCAGGCCCGCCGACGCGAGCAGGTCCGCGCGGCCGACCACGACCGCGCCGGTCCCCTCGACCTCGGCGACGACGCCGAGCCCGGCGGGTTCGCGCAGGGCGGTGACGCCGGGGAGCGGGCCGCGGGCCTGCCCGTACGCGGCGACGGCCTGGGCGACCGGGTGCGAGGACCCGGCCTCGACCGCACCGGCGAGGCGGACCAGCTCGGGCTCGTCGACGCCGTCGGCGGCGTGCACCGCGACGACGCCCATCCGGCCCTCGGTGACGGTGCCGGTCTTGTCGAGCAGGACGACGTCGACGTCGCGGGTGGCCTCGAGGACCTCGGGGCCCTTGATGACGATGCCGAGCTGGGCGCCGCGTCCGGTGCCGACGAGCAGGGCGGTCGGCGTGGCGAGTCCGAGCGCGCAGGGGCAGGCGATGATCAGGACCGCGACGGCGGCGGTGAGCGCGAACGAGGCGCCGGCGCCGGCCAGGATCCAGCCGACGAGGACGACGACAGCCAGCGCGATGACGACGGGCACGAAGATCCCCGACACCCGGTCGGCCAGCCGCTGCACCTGGGCCTTGCCGCTCTGCGCCTCGGTGACCATCCGCGCGAGGCGCGCGAGCTGGGTGTCGGCGCCGACCGCGGTGGCCTCGACGACCAGGCGGCCGGAGGTGTTCACGCAGCCGCCGACGACGGCGTCGCCGGGCCCGACCTCGACCGGTACGGACTCGCCGGTGACGGTCGCGGCGTCGACGGCGCTGCGGCCCTCGACGACGGTGCCGTCCGTCGGGACCGTCTCGCCCGGCGCGACGACGACCTGGTCGCCGACGACGAGCCGGTTCGCGGGCACGGTGACCTCGCGCCCGTCGCGCAGCACCCGGGCCTCCTTGGCGCCGAGGGCGAGCAGGGCCCGCAGCGCCGCCCCGGAACGGCGGCGGGCCCGGGCCTCGAGCCAGCGGCCGAGGAGCAGGAAGAGCGTGATGGCGGCGGCGGCCTCGAGGTAGGGCTCGGCCATGCCGGTGTGCCGCTCGACGCGGAGGCTGAAGTCGTGGGTCCAGCCGAGCGCGCCGGCCGGACCGGTCAGCGCGTACACCGACCACCCCAGCGCGGCGAGCGTGCCGAGGGAGATGAGCGTGTCCATGGTCGCCGCGCCGTGGCGCAGGTTGACCGCGGCCGAGCGGTGGAAGCCCCAGCCGGCGCCGAGGACGACGACCGCGGTGAGGACGAGCGCGACCCACTGCCAGCCGGGCACCTGGAGCCCCGGGACCATCGAGGTGACGATGACGGGGACGCCGAGCACGACGGCGAGCAGGGCGCGGATCCGCAGGCGGCGCTCGGCGGCGTCGGACCGGCCCTCGTCGGCGGGGTCGGTCTCGGGTTCCACGACGGACGCCCCGTAGCCGGTCTTCTCCACGGTGGCGACGAGGTCGGCGACGCTCGTGCCGAGCGGGACCTCGACGTGGGCGCGCTCGGTGGCGAGGTTCACCGAGGCGACGACGCCGGGCAGCTTGTTGAGCTTGCGCTCGATCCGGCTGGAGCACGAGGCGCAGGTCATGCCGGTGATGTCGAGGTCGACCGAACCGACCGGGCTCACCGCGTCGAGCACGACGGGCAGGCCCGGGGCGACCGGGGTGCCGGCCGCCGCGGGCCGGCGCACGTCAGAGCTGCTCATGGTTCAGCGGCTGCCGAGCGTGTAGCCGGCCTCGGACACCGCGGCCTCGAGCACCTCGAAGTCGACGGGCTCGGTGCTCGTCACCGTCATCTGGCCGCCGTCGAGCAGCACCTTCACCTCCTGCACGCCGGGAACGCCCAGCACCTCCTCGGTGACGGCCTGGGTGCAGTGCTCGCAGGTCATGCCGGCGACGACGTAGTCCTGGGTGGTGCTCATCTGCTGCTCCTCGATCGGGTAGGGCTCGGGCTGGTGCTCGGGCTGGTTCTGGGGTGGGTTGCTCGGGTGGGGACGACGCCGCGGTCCGGTGGATCGCCGCGTGGGGACTTCCTCAGGAACGGACGAGCCGCGCGATCGCGTCCGCGGCCTCGCGGACCTTCTCGTCGGCCTCGGGACCACCGGTCCGGGCGGCCTCGACGACGCAGTGGCTGAGGTGGTCGTTGACCAGGCCCAGCGCGACCGACTGCAGGGCGCTCGTCATGGCCGAGACCTGCGTGAGGATGTCGATGCAGTACTTGTCGTCCTCGACCATCTTCTGCAGACCACGCGCCTGGCCCTCGATGCGGCGCAGGCGGCGCAGGTAGTCCTCCTTGCCCGCGATGTAGCCGCGGGGCGGGTGGGTCTCGGCCATCGGTTCCCCTTCCTCTGGTACCCCCAGAGGGTATGCCCGACCCCAAGGGAAAACCTGAAGATCGTTCTCAGGAAAGGGCTCCGGATGGTGGAAAACGTGTGGGAACCGAACTCCCGTAGCGGGCCGCAAGGGCGCTGTCAATGTCAGGAAGCGGTCATGCCGGAGTCGGCCACAGCGCCTCGGAGAAGTTTTCCTCCACCGACGACTCCCGGCGTTCGCCCTGGTCAGGACCCGGTTGTGCCCTCCCCCCGAGCAGAATCCCCAGAGTTGTCCCCAAGCTGTGCACACGCCCTCAGCGTGTCCTGCACAGGGGGCACCTACTTCTCCACAGGGGCTGTGCACGGCCGTCTGGCTCTCACAGGGAAGGGCGCGTACGGTCGCCTGATCCCCCGCGCCGGCGGGTCGGCCACGTGAGGCCGGGACGAGGAGCATCATCGGTCCCGGAGTCGCTCTGACAGGAGCAGCGAGCACGCTGCGAGAACTGTCAGCGGCGGCTCCTACCGTCGTCCCGTCTGCACGTGGTGGCCCGTCGGCGGAGCCGCGCGCAGGCGGCGGACGGGGCAGCCGCCCCGCGACCGTGGGGCGTGTCGAGCAGAAGGAGCGTGGCCGGTGAGCCTGGCCGAGGTGATGCCGCCGTACTCGGAGACGAGCCGGCCGAACGACCGCACCCCGCCCCAGGACATGGACGCCGAGCAGAGCGTCCTCGGCGCGATGCTCTCCAGCAAGGACGCCATCGCCGACGTCGTCGAGGTCGTGCGCGGCGTCGACTTCTACCGCCCCGCCCACGAGCTGGTCTACGACGCGATCCTCGACCTCTACGGCCGCGGCGACCCCGCCGACGCCGTCACCGTCGCCGACGAGCTGACCAAGCGCGGCCAGATCGCCCGCGTCGGCGGCCCCGGCTACCTCGTCGACCTCATCGGCTCGGTCACCGTCGTGGCCAACGCCTCCTGGTACGCGCAGATCGTGCGGGAGAAGGCGGTCCTGCGCCGCCTGGTCGACGCCTCCGTGCGCATCAACCAGATGGGCTACGCCGGCGAGGGCGACGTCGACGAGATCGTCGACCGGGCGCAGGCCGAGGTGTACGCCGTCACCGACCGCCGGGCCGCCGAGGACTACAAGTCCCTGGCCGAGCTCATGCAGCCGACGATGGACGAGATGGAGGCCATCGAGAACCGAGGCGCCGGCCTCGCCGGGATCTCCACCGGCTTCGCCGACCTCGACGAGCTGACCAACGGTCTGCACGGCGGCCAGCTGGTCATCGTCGCCGCGCGTCCCGGCTGCGGGAAGTCGACGCTGGCGCTCGACCTCGCCCGTTCGTGCTCGATCAAGCAGGGCCTGACCTCGGCCATCTTCAGCCTCGAGATGAGCCAGATCGAGATCACCATGCGCCTGCTGTCGGCGGAGGCGAGCGTCCCGCTCGGCCACATCCGCGGCGGCCGGATGAACGACGACGACTGGCAGCGCGTCGCGCAGAAGATGGGCCAGGTCGAGTCGGCGCCGCTGTTCATCGACGACTCGCCCAACCTGACGATGATGGAGATCCGGGCCAAGGCCCGCCGCCTCAAGCAGCGCCACGACCTGCGCCTGATCTGCATCGACTACATCCAGCTGATGACGTCGGGCAAGAAGGTCGAGTCGCGCCAGCTCGAGGTCTCCGAGTTCTCCCGCCAGCTCAAGCTGCTGGCCAAGGAGCTGCAGGTGCCGGTCGTCGCGCTCTCCCAGCTCAACCGTGGCCCTGAGCAGCGCACCGACAAGAAGCCGATGCTGTCCGACCTGCGTGAGTCCGGCTCGCTGGAGCAGGACGCCGACATGGTCATGCTCCTGTCGCGCCCCGACCTCTACGACAAGGAGTCCGAGCGCGCCGGCGAGGCCGACTTCGACGTCGCCAAGCACCGCAACGGCCCGACCCGCACGCTCACCGTGGCCTTCCAGGGCCACTACTCGCGCTTCGTCGACATGGCGCGCTGAGCCCTTCGGTCCCCTCGGACGACTGCTCAGCCAGAGTTCCTCGTTCTCTTCCCGCCCTGCAGTCCTGGCTGAGGTCGTGCATCTCACGTTGTCGTGAAATGCACGGCGTGCCCGGTGCTCCGGACCTGCGCCCGCGACGCGATCTCGTGTGAGGGCCATCCCGTACGGCCCCTCGCACCGAACCGTCCTCGGGGGCCTAGCCAGGGGTCCAGGTCGACGGCAGGGAGGTGTGCGATGGAACCGTCTCGGTCCCGCTGGTCGCGCCGAAGCCTGCTGCTCGGCGGGGCGGCGCTGCTGGCCGCGGCGGGCTGCGCGCCCGGAGGCGCACGGACCGGAGGCGCACGGAACGGGGGCGGGACGGACCAGCAGGATGTGGGGGTGCAGACCATCCACTACGGGGACCACCCCGCCCAGTACGCCGAGCTCAGCCTGCCCGCCGGCACCAGCCTGGTGCCGGTCGTCGTCGTCGTCCACGGCGGCTTCTGGCGTGACGCGTACGGCGCGGACCTCGGCCGGCCGCTCGCCCGCGACCTCGTGAACCGGGGCTGGGCCGCCCTCAACGTCGAGTACCGCCGGGTGGGCGGCAGCCCCACGGACGGGGGCGGCGGCTGGCCGACCACCTGCCTCGACGTCGCCGCCGCGGTCGACACCCTCGCCGTCGAGGGCCAGCGCATCGCCGGCGGCCGCCTCGACCTCGGCCGGGTCGTCGCGCTCGGGCACTCCGCCGGCGGCCACCTCGCCGGCTGGCTGGCCAGCCGCGCCCGGCAGGCGGAGGGCGCACCGGGGGCGAACCCGCAGGTGACGCTGTCCGGCGCCGTGATCCAGGCCGGCGTCGTCGACCTCGAGGGCGGCTTCACCGCCGACCTGGGCGGGGGAGCGGTGCGCGGCTTCATGGGCGGCAGCCCGGCCGAGCTGGCGGAGACGTACGCGCAGGCCTCGCCGATCGACCGGGTCCCGCTCCACGTGCCGACCGTGTGCGTGCACGGCCGGTCGGACGACGTCGTCCCGATCGAGCAGTCCCAGGCCTTCGTCGCCGCCGCGCTGGCCGCGGGCGACCACGCCGAGCTCAAGCCGTTCGACGGCGACCACATGGACGTGGTCGACACCGAGCACCAGGGCTGGGAGCTCTGCGTGGAGGCCCTGCAGCAGCTGCTCTAGGGCCTCATCGGGACCTCGGGCCTGGGTGGCAGCCGGTAGACCCGCGCTGCCGTCCCGCCGAGGACGGCGGCCCGCTCGGCGTCGCCCAGCCCGGCCAGGCTGCCGCGCACCGCCTCGACGACCACGGCGTACGGCGCGTGGCCCAGGCTGACCGGCCAGTCGCCGCCGAGCATCAACCGCTCGGGACCGAACGTCTCCAGCGCCGCCTCGACGAGGGGTCGCAGCCGCTCGGCGCTCGGCTCGACGCCGGCGGCCAGGGCGGCGTCGAGGCCGGAGAGCTTGGCGACGGCCTGCGGGTGCCGCGCGACCTCGGCCAGGCCCTGCCGCCACGCGTCGAAGGCGGCCGGGTCGGCCGGGCGCCCGGCGGCGTCGAGGTCGAGGGCCGGCTTGCCCAGGTGGTCGAGGACGACGACGAGGTCGGGCAGGTCGTCCAGGACCCGAAGCAGCGCCGGCCACAGGTCCGGCCAGGCGTCGGGGACGTCGAGCGGCAGCCCGCGCTCGGCGAGCAGGGCGAGCGTCGCGCGGACCGCGGGAGCGTCGAGCCGGGTCGGGTCGGGGTCGTCGTGCAGCAGCTGGCGGATCCCGGCCAGGCGCCCGGTCGCGGACCAGCGGTCCAGCAGACTCTCCGCCGCGTGCGGGTCCCGCAGGGGCACCCAGGCCACGACGCCCGCCACCCAGGGGTGCTCGTCCGCCGCGGCGAACATCCGCTCCGAGTCACCCGCCGTGTCGGCCGCCTGGACCAGGACCGCCTCGTCGACGCCGCCCGACGCGAGCGTGGCGCCGGCCTGCTCGGCGTCGAAGTCTGTGTGCACCGGGCCGAGGTCGGGGGTGTTCCAGCCGTAGTCGCCCGTGCCGAGCTCCCACAGGTGCAGGTGGGCGTCGACGATCCGAGCGCCTGGTGTCTCCGGCAGCGTCATGCGCCCGTCCCGCCGTCTGCGCCCTGCAGCGCCGCGAGCTCCTCCCACAGCGACTCGGGGACCTCCTCGGCGGAGCGGGCCACGTTCTGGCGGACCTGCGCCGGCGTGTCCGCGCCGACGACGACCGACGCGACGGCCGGGTGGCGCAGCGGGAAGTGCAGCGCGGCGGTCGGCAGGCTCGTGCCGTGCCGGCGGCAGAGGTCGGCGAGCCGCTGAACCCGTTCGAGGACCTCGGGCGGCATGGCGCCGTACTCGTACGGCAGGTCGCCGCGGGGCACGTCCTCGGCCAGGGCGCCGGAGTTGAAGACGCCGACGGCGACGACCCGGACGCCCGCGGCGAGGCAGGCGGGCAGCAGCTCGGCCGCGGCCGGCTGCTCGAGCAGGGTGTAGCGGCCCGCGAGCATGACGACGTCCGGCAGCCCCGTCCGCACGGCGGCGAGCAGCGCGTCGACCGACTTCGTCCCCACCCCGATGGCGCCGACGGCCCCCTCGGCCCGGAGCCGCGCGAGCCCTTCGAGCCCCTCGACGACGACCGCGTCGAGCGCCTCGCCCTCGGCGACGTACTCCTCGGGGTCGTGGAGGAAGGCGACGTCGAAGCGCTCGATCCCGGTCCGCTCGCTGCTCTCGGCCAGGCTGCGGCGCACGCCGGCCTCCGAGGCGTCCCAGACCCGGCGCCGGTCGGCCGGCACGAAGAAGTCGCTGTCGCGCTGGCCGGCGGTGGCCGGGCTCGGCTCGAGCAGCCGGCCGACCTTGGTCGACAGCAGGTACTCCGCGCGCGGCCGGGTCGCGAGCGCCTGGCCGAGACGGCGCTCGGCCAGCCCGAGGCCGTAGTGCGGGGCGACGTCGAAGTAGCGGGTGCCGGCGTCCCACGCCGCGTCGACCAGCGCGGTCGCCTCGGCATCGCTGATCGGGCGGTAGAGGTTGCCGAGGGCGGCGGCGCCGTACCCGAGCGGGGGCAGCGCCACGGCGGGGGTCCGGTCCGCGCTCACGGCAGCGACCAGACCTGCGGGAGGCCGTGGTCGTCGCCGGAGTAGTCGTCCTCGACCTCCAGCAGCTCGGCCATCCGGCCCTGCCAGGCGACGTTCACGGGGTCGTCGGCCAGCGCGTGGCGCATCGCGGCGTAGTCGACGACCTCGACGAGGTGGAACAGGTCCCGCCCGCTGCGCCAGATCGACCAGCCCACGACGCCGGCCTCGCGGAGCCGGGCGTCGAGCGCGTCGGGCACCCGGGCGTGGATGCGCTCGTAGTCGAGCTCGCGCCCCTCCTTGAGCCGGGTGTGCAGGGCGATGCGTTCGACCACGTGGTGCTCCTCGCGCCGGTGGGGCGGTGGTGCCGGGCGGTGGGCGGACGCGTACGGTCGCCCGCGGTCCAGGGCGGTCCGCGGTCGGCAGACCACACCCCGAGGTTCCCGGCCAGAGGTCAGATGTATCACGAGACGCCCGCGACCTCTAGGCCTGGTTCGGGGGTATGTGCTCTAGGTTGAGGAGAAGACAGCCGATGTCTGACCGCTTCGAGGAGGACGCGTGAAGTTCCAACGCCGAGGGCCGCTGGGCTCGGAGCAGCCCGTGGTCGTCACCGACGACGGGGCGTTCGACCTCCGTCCGCTCACCGCTGACGTCGACGCCGCCTTCCTGGCCGGCGGCGGACTCGCCGCCACTCAGGAGGCTCTGGGCGCCGGCCGGCTGCCCCGCCTGGACGACTTGCCCGAGCGGGTCGGCGCACCGCTCGCGCGTCCCGGCAAGATCGTCTGCGTGGGGCTGAACTACCGCGACCACGCCGCCGAGACCGGCGCGGCGATCCCGGAGGAGCCGATCCTCTTCATGAAGGACCCCTCCACGGTCGTCGGGCCGTACGACGACGTCCTGCTGCCGCCGACCAGCCGCAAGACCGACTGGGAGGTCGAGCTCGGCGTGGTCATCGGCGCCACCGCCCGCTACCTGCCCGACGTTGACGCCGCCCGCGCGGTCATCGCCGGCTACGTCGTCTCCCACGACGTGTCCGAGCGCGAGTACCAGCTGGAGCGCGGCGGCCAGTGGGACAAGGGCAAGTCCTGCGAGACGTTCAACCCGCTCGGACCCGACCTGGTGCCGGCCCACGAGGTGGACCCGTCCGCGCTCGGCCTGCGCCTGTGGGTGAACGGGGAGCAGCGCCAGGACGGCACCACGTCGGACCTGATCTTCGGCGTCGACCACGTCGTCTGGTACCTGAGCCAGTTCATGGTGCTGCGGCCCGGCGACCTCATCAACACCGGGACGCCGGCCGGCGTCGCCCTCGGTCTGCCCGACCAGCCCTACCTCACCGACGGCGACGTCGTGGAGCTCGAGATCGACGGGCTGGGGCGCCAGCGCAGCACCTGCGTCCGCGCGGAGGTGGGGGCGTGAGCGCCGACCTGCGGGCCCCCCTGGAGGGCCAGCGCGCCATCGTCACGGGCGGGGCCTCGGGCATCGGGGCCGCGATCGTCGAACGGCTGCTGGCCGGCGGCGCGCGGGTCGCGGTGCTGGACCGCGACATCACCCGGGCGCACGCCGACGCGGTGGCGGTGCAGGCCGACGTCAGCGACGACGCCTCCGTACGGGCCGGTGTCGCGGCCGCCGTCGACGCGCTCGGCGGGCTGACCACGCTGGTGAGCAACGCCGGCATCGGGGCCGCGGGAACCGTCGCGGACAACCCCGACGACGAGTGGCACCGCGTCTTCGACGTCAACGTCGTCGGCACGGTCCGCTTGATGCGCGCGGCCCTGCCGCACCTGCGCGAGGCCGGGCAGGCGTCGGTCGTCCTGACCTGCTCGGTCGCGGCGGACGTCGGGCTCCCGCAGCGCGCGCTCTACAGCGCGACCAAGGGGGCGGTGGAGGCGCTGACCCGCGCCATGGCCGCCGACCACCTGCCCGAGGGGATCCGGGTCAACTGCGTCAACCCCGGCACGGCCGACACCCCGTGGGTGGCGCGGCTGCTCCAGGCGGCCGACGACCCGGCCGCGGAACGTGCGGCGCTGGAGGCCCGGCAGCCCCACAAGCGCCTCGTCGCCGCCGCCGAGGTCGCGGCGGCCGTGGCGTACCTCGTCGACCCGGCGGCGTCCTCCACGACCGGGACGTCGCTGTCGGTCGACGGCGGGATGACCGCGCTCCGGCTGCGGACCTAGGTCCCGGCAGCCGGAGCGGGTGGCTCATCCTCGTGCTCGACCCGCTCCGGGTCGGCCGCGGGTCACCAGGAGTGCGCCTCCGGCGACGCGCCCGGGCCGATCCGGCGGCCCTTGTTGATGTTGAAGATGTCGTCGAGGCGCTCCATCACGGCGGGCTCGAGCACCAGCGACGCCGCCCGGTCGAGCCCGTCGAGCTGCTCGACGGTCCGTACGCCGACGATGGCGCTGTCGACCGCCGGGTGCTGCAGGACCCAGGCCGTCGCGACGACGCCGTCGGTCTCGCCCAGCTCGCGGCACAGCGCGGAGAAGTCCCGGAACTGCGAGTTCTCCGGGCCGATGTGGATGCCGTACTCCTCCTCGACCTGCCGCGTGCGGCTGCCGTCGAAGGACTCGGTCTTGCCCGTCAGCAGACCGCCGGCGAGCGGCATGTACGCCATGACGCCGACGCCGAGGTCCTTCGCCGCCGGCAGCACCTCCATCTCGGGGACGCGGCTCAGCAGGTTGTACTGCGTCTGCTCCGAGACGAAGCCGACGAAGCCGCGCTGCCACGCGTGCAGCTGCGCCTTGGTCAGGCCCCAGCCGGAGAAGTTGCTCGACCCGGCGTAGAGGACGTCGCCGTCGGCCACGGCCTTCTCGTACGTCCCCCACAGCTCCTCGTAGGAGACGTCCGGGTCGATGTGGTGGATCTGGTAGAGGTCGACGTGGTCGGTCTGCAGCCGGCGCAGCGAGTCGGCGAGGTGCTTGCGGACCTTGTACGCGGAGAAGCCGCGGCCCTCGTTCGGCTTCCACTCCGGCGTCATCGAGTGGTAGACCTTCGTCGCCAGCTGGATCTCGTCCCGCGCGCCGGGCCGGGAGGCCAGCCAGGTGCCGACGATCTCCTCCGAGCGGCCCTTGCCGGCCTCGGAGCCGTAGACGTTGGCCGTGTCGATGAAGGTGATGCCCATCTCGAGGGCCCGGTCGAGGATGCGGTGCGACTCCTCCTCGGTCGCCTTCGGCCCGAAGTGCATGGTGCCGAGGCAGATCTTGCTGACCGTCATCGTCGACCGGCCGAGGTTCGTGTACTCCATGGGTGTCCTTGTCGTGAGGGAGCACGGTGCGGCGGGTGCGCCGCACCGGTGGGTGAGGAGGTGAGGCGCTCAGGCGCGCCAGACGGGCCCGTCCGGGAAGAGGTGGTCCGACAGGCTGCGCGCGTGCATCTGCGCGCCGCCTCCCGGGACGGTCGGTGCCACGTAGTGGCCGTCGCGCACCTCGACGGGGGCCACGAAGTGCTCGTGCAGGTGGTCGACGAACTCGATCATGCGGTCGTCGGTGGTCCCCGACACCGCGACGAGGTCGAACATCGACAGGTGCTGGACCATCTCGCACAGCCCGACGCCGCCGGCGTGGGGGCAGACCGGGACGCCGAACTTCGCCGCCAGCAGCAGGATCGCGATGTTCTCGTTGACCCCGCCGACGCGCGCCGCGTCGATCTGGACCACGTCGACGGCCTCGGCCTGGAGCAGCTGCTTGAAGACCACGCGGTTGGCGACGTGCTCGCCGGTGACGACCTTGGTCGGTGCCACACCGCGGCGGATCGCCGCGTGGCCGAGCACGTCGTCAGGCGACGTGGGCTCCTCGATCCAGTACGGGGCGAAGGGCTCCAGCCGCTTCATCCAGTCGATGGCCGGGCCGACGTCCCAGCGCTGGTTGGCGTCCACCGCGATCTTGACGTCCTCGCCCACGGCGCCGCGCGCGAGCTCCAGGCGACGCACGTCCTCCTCGACGTCGGCGCCGACCTTGAGCTTGATCATCGGAAATCCGTCGGCGACGGCCTCCTTGGACAGCCGGACGAGCTTGTCGTCGGAGTAGCCGAGCCAGCCCGGGGTGGTGGTGTACGCGGGGTAGCCCTGCTCGAGCAGGCGGGCCCGGCGCTCCCGGCGTCCCGGCTCCGCGGCCCGGAGGATCTCCAGCGCCTCGTGGGGGGTCAGGGCGTCGGTCAGGTAGCGGAAGTCGACCTGCGCGACCAGCTGCTCCGGGCTCATCGAGGCGAGGAAGTCCCACAGGGGCTGGCCGGCCCGCTTGCTGGCGAGGTCCCAGGCGGCGTTGACCACGGCGCCGATGGCCATGTGCATGACGCCCTTCTCGGGGCCGAGCCAGCGCAGCTGCGGGTCGTGCACCAGCCGGCGGGAGAAGCCGCCGAGGTCGTCGCAGAGGTCGGCGACGCGCGTGCCGACCACCCGGTCGGCCAGCGCGGCGATGGCGTTCGCCTGCACGTCGTTGCCGCGCCCGGTGGTGAAGGCCAGCGCGTGGCCCTCGTGACCGTCGGGGTCGTCGGTCCGCAGGACGACGTACGCGGCCGAGTAGTCGGGCTCCGGGTTCATCGCGTCGGAGCCGTCGAGGTCGCGCGAGGTCGGGAAGCGGACGTCGAGCACGTCCATCGCGGTGACGGTCGCGGTGCTCGCTCCGGTGCTCGTCGGGGTGCTGCTGCTCGGCACGGGGCCTCCGGGGCTCGGGGCGCCGCAGGCCTCGGCGCCGGGACGATGGACGAGCAGCGGATCGTTACGAAACCGTAGGGGTGATCATGCGTCCGAGAAGGATCATAGACCTGATGTTTGCGGGTCGGAGACCAGGGCGCCGACAGGAGGGGGCCACATGGCCGCACCGCTGACCGAGGCCGCCATCGAGCGAGTCCGCCATCTCATCATCTCCGGGCGCCTGGTCCCGGGGGAGCGGCTGCCGGCCGAGGCCGAGCTGAGCGCCGAGCTCGGCGTGTCCCGCTCCAGCCTCCGTGAGGCGGTGCGGGGCCTGGTGACCGCCGGCGTGCTCGACGTCCGCCGCGGGGACGGCACCTACGTCACGAGCCTCACCCCGCACCTCCTGCTGACCGGCATCCAGGCCGCCGTGGAGCTGATGCAGGAGGACTCGATCCTCGACCTGATCGAGTCCCGCCGGCTCATCGAGCCCGGGGTGACCGCGCTCGCCGCGGTGCGCTCGAGCGCCGAGCAGCGCGCGGAGATGGCGCGGCACATCGCGCTGATGGCGGGGGCGAGCGCGCAGAAGGACCTGATCCGGCACGACACCGACTTCCACGCGACGGTCGCCCGGGCGAGCCACAACCCGGTCCTCGCCTCGGTCCTGACCGGCATCTCCAGCGGCACCGTCCGCACCCGGGTGTGGCGCGGGATCATGGACGCCGAGGCCAACCACCGCACCGTCGAGGAGCACCGCGCGATCCTCGCGGCGATCGAGGCGGGCGACGCCAACCTGGCCGAGGCCGCCGCGCTGGTGCACGTCGCGAGCGTCGAGAGCTGGCTGCAGACGATGGTCGCCAGCGGGGAGACCGAGCCCGACGAGGCCTCGGACCCGGATGCGGACCGGTCCTTGACTTCCGTTTGATCGGCGGTCAATACTCCCAGACATCAGGTGTTTGCCGAGCTGGCCGCCAGGATCGACGGCGCGCAGCGGGCTCGGGGGGCGCCGGCGCCGACAGACAAGGGAGTTCTGGGTGAGGAACGCACGTGCTCGGATGAAGGTCGCCGCCGCGGTGGCGTCGACGACGGTGCTCGCGCTGGGCCTGACGGCCTGCGGGGGCTCGGGAGGGTCGTCGGGCAGCTCGAGCAGCGGCGGCGTCACCACGATGACCTGGCAGATGTGGTCGGGCTCGGAGATCGAGACCGAGACGCTGAACCACCTGTCGGAGATGGTCACCCAGGCCAACCCCGACATCAAGCTGACGATCCAGACCTCGACGTTCCCGGACTACTGGACCAAGCTCGCCGCGCAGGCCAGCGGCGGCGACGTCGGCTGCATCCTCGGCGTGCAGGGCCCCCGGGCGCCCAGCATCACCTCGCTGATGCTCCCGCTCGAGCAGTCCAAGCTCGAGGCCGCCGGGATCAAGATGAGCGAGTTCAACCCCGCCATCTCCCAGGCGCTGCAGTCCGACGGCCAGCAGATCGCGATCCCGTACGACTTCGGGCCCCTCGTCGTCTTCTACAACAAGGACCTGTTCGCCAAGGCGGGGCTCAAGGAGCCCTCGACCACCTGGACCGTCGACGAGTTCGAGGCCGACGCCCGCAAGCTGACCACGGGCGGCAAGAACGGCTACGGCATGTTCCCCACCGTCGACCAGTTCGCGGCGTGGACGCTGACCCGCACAGGCCAGCAGCCGATCGACGCCAGCGGCAAGCTGCAGATCGACACCCCCGGGATGGTCGACACCTTCAGCTGGCTGCAGGGCCTGCAGAAGGACGGGGTCATCCCGCAGCTGCCGGCCACCACCGACACCAACGCCGCGCTCAACGAGTACATCGCCGGCAACACCGCGATGGTCGTCGACGGCCCCTGGCAGTACGGCAACATCGTCAAGACCGCGAAGTTCAAGCCGGGCGTCGCGGTCATCCCGGTCGGGGCGGGCGGCGGCACCTCGCACATCGCGGGCTCCGGCTACGGCGTCTCGAAGTCCTGCAAGACCCCCGACGCCGCGCTGAAGGCCATCGCGACGATCACCGGTCCCGAGGCCGAGAAGTACCTGGGCGAGGCGGGCCGTGCCTACCCGGCGCGGACCGCGCAGTCCGACGCCTGGTACGTCGGCGACCTCAAGGAGGCCAAGCCGGCGCTCGACGCGGCCATCGCCAAGTCGGAGCCGTTCCACTCCTCGCCCACGCTGACCCAGATCCAGACCGTGTTCCAGCAGTACGGGATCCCGGCCCTGAACGGCCAGCAGCCGGCGGCGGACTTCCTCAAGCAGGTCCAGCAGCAGGCCGGCGGGCAGTAGCCGGCGGTGCGGGAACGGCCGCCCGGTCCTGACCGACCGGGCGGCCGCTGCCCGTCACCCGCCCCGTACGCCTGCCGCCGCACGCCCCGCTGACGAAGGAGCTGGACCATGACGCTCGTCGCGCCTGCCGCCGCTCGTGCGGCGACCCCCGGCCAGACGGCCGCCGGGCGCCGCGCCGGCCTGACCGCGCTGGGGTTCCTGGCCCCGAGCGGGCTCGGCTTCCTGATCTTCACGCTGGCGCCCATCGTGGGCTCGATCGCGCTGGCCTTCTTCTCCTGGCCGATCCTCGGCGACCACACCTTCGTCGGCGGCAAGAACTTCGTCACCCTGGTGACGACCGACCCGGTCTTCTTCCGGGCGCTGCGCAACACGGTGATCTTCGTCGTGCTCTACGTGCCCGTGAACTTCGTGATCTCGCTCGGGCTCGCGGTGTGGATCTCCCCGCGGATCCGGCTCCGGGGGCTCTACCGCGTGCTCTTCTTCCTGCCCGCAGTGACGCCGATCGTGGCCAACGCGCTCGTCTGGCGGCTCATGCTGCAGCCGAAGGGCCTCGTCGACGACGTGCTCACCGCGTGGTTCGGCCTGGGTCCGACCAACCTGCTGGGCGGCCAGGTCTCGGCCATGGTCTGCGTCGTCGCGATGTCGGTGTGGCAGGGCTTCGGCTACAACATGCTGGTCTTCTCCGCCGGCCTCGACGCGATCAACCCGAACCTCTACGAGGCCGCCGACATCGACGGCGTCAGCCGGTGGCGCCAGTTCTGGACGATCACCGTCCCGATGCTCTCGCCGTCGATGTTCTTCGCGGCGGTGCTGACCATGATCACGTCGTTCCAGGTCTTCAGCCAGCCCTACATCCTCACGGGCGGCGGGCCGGGAGCGGCGACCCAGACCATGGTCATGTACATGTACCAGAAGGGCTTCCAGTTCTACTCGCTCGGGATGGCCTCGGCCATCTCGACGGTGCTGCTGATCATCATCGTCCTGGTGACGGGTCTGCAGTTCCTCGGCCAGCGGAGGTTCGTCCACTATGACGGCTGAGGTCCAGGGCGCCGCGCGCCCCACGCTCACCACCCCGGCGGCAGCGCCGTCCCGCGCCCGCGGCCGGCGGACCAACAAGGTGGACCGGTCCCGGCCAGCGCCGCTGTCGCAGGCGCTGCTGACCCTCGTCCTGCTGGTCTTCATGGTGCCGTTCGTCTGGATGGTCGCCACGTCGCTCAAGCCGGGCAGCGAGGTGTTCGCCTCGCCGCCCAGCCTGGTGGGCAGCCAGCTCCGCTTCGCGAACTTCAGCGAGGCCTGGAGCTACGTCCCCTTCGGCCGCTACATGGCCAACGGGATGGTCGTCGCGGTGCTGGGCACCCTGCTCGTCTGCGTCACCTCGATCCTCGCGGCGTACGCCTTCGCCCGCCTGGAGTTCAAGGGCCGCGAGCTGATCTTCCTGCTCTACCTGATCACCCTGATGGTGCCGCAGGAGGTCATGATCGTCCCGATGTTCATCCTCATGCAGCAGCTGGGGTGGACCAACAGCTACCAGGCGCTGATCCTGCCCTGGGCGTTCTCGGCCTTCGGCACCTTCCTGCTGCGCCAGTTCTTCCTCAACATCCCCAAGGAGCTGGAGGAGGCGGCGCTCGTCGACGGCGCCAACCGGCTGCGCATCCTCACCTCGATCGTGCTGCCGATCGCCCGTCCGGCGGTCGCGGTGCTCGCCGTCTTCACCTTCATCAACTACTGGAACAGCTTCCTCTGGCCCTTGATCATCACCAACTCCACCGACCTGTTCACCGTCCCCGTCGGTCTCAACGGGTTCCTCGGCCAGCAGGGCAGCCAGTGGCACCTGCTCATGGCCGCGTCCACCATCTCGATGCTGCCCACCGTGGTGATCGTGCTGCTCCTGCAGCGCCACCTCGTCCGGGGCATCGCCCTCTCCGGCCTCGGAGGTCGCTGAAGCACATGGGTTCGTTCTTCCCCCGCCGCACCATCCACCTGGACTTCCACACGGGCCCCGACGTGCCCGACGTGGCCGTCGACTTCGACCCGGGGCGCTTCGCCGCCACGTTCGCCGCGGCGCACGTCGACAGCGTCACGGTCTTCGCCAAGTGCCACCACGGGCTGCTCTACTACGACACCGACCGGCCCGAGCGGCACCCCGGGCTGGCGCGCGACCTCGACCTGCTGAAGCAGCAGGTGGACGCGCTGCACGCCGTAGGCATCCGTGCGCCGGTCTACCTCAGCGTCCAGGTCGACGAGCACGCGGCGACCACGCACCCCGAGTGGGTGGCGATGGACGCCGACCTCAAGCTCGTCCGCTGGGGCGAGCCCAGCCGCGCGCCCGGCGGCGCGTTCGTCGCCGGCTGGCACATCCTCGACATGTCGAGCCCCTACCAGCAGCTCCTCGTCGACCAGACGACCGAGGTCCTCGAGCACCTCGGCGTCGTCGACGGGCTGTTCCTCGACATGTGCTGGGACCAGCCCAGCAGCACCCGGTGGGCGATCGAGGGCGCGCTCGAGGCGGGCTTCGACCCCGAGACCGAGGCGGGCCGCTCGGCGTACGCCCGGGCCAACGCGCTGCAGTACATGCGGCGGTTCCAGGACCTAGCCGCGCCGTACCTGAGCCCGGACGTCGCGTCGGGGGTGTGGTTCAACAGCCGGCCCAAGACCAACCTCCACGTCGAGGCGGCGCTGCTCAAGCACGTCGAGGTCGAGTCGTTGCCGACCGGCGGCTGGGGCTACGCCTACCTGCCGTACGTGGCCCGCTTCGTCCGCCCGCTCGGGCTGCCCACGCTGAGCCACACCGGACGGTTCCACCGCAGCTGGGGCGACAACGCCTCGCTCAAGCCGCAGGCCGCGCTCGACTACGAGACCTCCCAGATCCTGAGCCTCGGCCTGACCAACGGGGTCGGCGACCTGCTGCACCCGCGCGGGGTGCCGAACGCCGCGGTCTACGAGCGGATCGGCGCGGCGTACGCCCACGTCGAGGCCTGCGAGCCGCACCAGGAGGGCACCGAGCCCGTCGCCGAGGTCGCGGTGGTCGTCGACCCCGAGCTGGGCGACGCCCCGGGTGCGGCGGGCATCGGGGCGGTGCGCGTGCTGCAGCAGCTGCGCCACCAGTTCGCGATCGTCCCGCCCACGGCCGACCTCGCGCCCTACCGCCTCGTGCTGGTGCCGGAGACGACCGTCGTCGACGAGGCCCTGCGGGCGACGCTCTCCGCCCACGTCGAGCGGGGCGGTGCGCTGGTGCTGGTCGGCGACGCCCTGGTCGGCGACGACGGCGAGGTGAGCGTCCCGGAGGCCGGGGTCTCGGTGCACGGGCCGTCGCCCTTCGCCAACACCTTCCTGCGCTCGGTCTCGCCGGACCTGCCCGACCTCGGCCAGGACACCGTGGTCTACGACCGCGGGCTGCGGATGACGCCGTCGGAGGGCACCGAGGTGCTCGTCGGCACCGTCGAGCCCTACTTCGACCGGACGTGGGCCCACTTCTCCGGGCACTCCTACACCGCGCCCGACCAGCTGTCTCAGTGGGCGGCCGTCACGCGCCGCGGGCAGGTCGTGGCGGTCGCCGCGCCGCTGCTGCTGACCTACGGCCGGCTCGGCAACGAGGTGCACCGCCAGGTCCTCGGGCACGTGCTCGACCTGCTGCTGCCGCGCCCGGCGCTGCGGGCCGGCGGTCCGCTGCACCTGGAGACCACGGTGCGCCGCGGGCCGGACCGCACCGTCGTGCACCTGCTCAGCTATCTGCCCACCCGAGTGGGCAGCGGGCTCGGCGCCGAGATCGACCTGGTCGACGACCCCTTCCCGCTGGTCGACGTCGACGTCGAGGTCGCCTGCGACACCGAGCCGCGCACCGCGACGCTCGAACCCGCCGGCACCCCGCTGCCGCTGGCCTGGGCCGACGGCGTCGCCCGCACCACCGTGACCGTGCTCGACGGCCACGCCATGATCGTCCTCAGGAGCTGACCCCGTGACCGAGCAGACCCCGTCCGTCCCCTCGACCATCCCTTCTACGAGGGTCGAGCAGACCGACACCCCCGAGCTCTGGGCCAGCCTCCAGCGGCCGCTGCCCGACTGGTACGCCGGCGCGAGGTTCGGCATCTTCATCCACTGGGGCGCCTACTCCGTGCCCGCCTGGGCCGAGCCGAGCGGTGCGCTGGGGCTGGTGCCCGAGGACGTCTGGTTCGCCCACAACGCGTACGCCGAGTGGTACTTCAACACCATCCGCATCGCCGGCAGCCCCGCCCAGCAGCGCCACCAGGAGCTGTACGGCGGCGCGCCGTACGACGACTTCCTCGACGCCTGGAGCGCCGCGGACTTCGACCCGGCCGACTGGGCGCGGCTGTTCGCCTCCGCCGGCGCCGAGTACGTCATCCCCACCACCAAGCACCACGACGGCATCGCCCTGTGGGACGCCCCCGGGACGGGCGCGCGCAACACCGTGCACCGCGGCCCGAAGCGCGACCTGATCGCCGACATCGCCGACGCCGTACGGGCCGAGGGGCTGCGGTTCGGCGTCTACTACAGCGGCGGGCTCGACTGGTCGACCAGCGTCTTCCCGCCGCACACGAAGTTCGACGAGGTGAGCGGTCTGCGGCCGCGCGACGCCGCGTACAACCTCTACGCGCTGCGCCACGTGCAGGACCTCGTCCACCGCTACTCACCCAGCGTGCTGTGGAACGACATCGAGTGGCCCGACGCCGGCAAGCGCGGCGGCCCCGACTCGCTGCACGCCCTCTTCGAGGAGTACTACGCGGCGGTGCCCGACGGCGTCGTCAACGACCGCTGGGGCGACACGCACCACGACTTCGCGACCAGCGAGTACGAGTACCACCTCGACTCCGAGGACAGCGGCGCCTGGGAGAACACCCGCGGCATCGGCTTCTCCTTCGGCTACAACCAGGCCGAGGACGAGAGCCAGTCGCTCGACGCCAACGGCATCGCCAAGCACCTCACCGACGTCGTCTCCCGCGGCGGGCGGCTGCTGCTCGACGTCGGCCCCACCGCCGAGGGCACCATCCCCGGCGTGCAGCGCCGCGCGCTCGAGGGCCTGGCCCGCTGGATGGGCGAGGCGGCGCCCGTGCTGCGCTCGTCGAGCCCGGCGCCCGCCGGCCTCGTCCAGCCCTCGCAGACCGGCTGGGTGCGCTGGCTCGCCACGCCGGGCCACCTCGTCGCCGCCGTCGACGGCGGCACGGGCGTCGACCTCGGCGTCGGGGCGGACGCGGTGGACGTCGACGGGCTGCGCGTCTTGAACGGTTCCGCGGAGCTCCGGCAGGACGGCGGCCGGCTGACGGCCGAGGTCACGCCCACGACCGACGGCCCGGCCCTGCTCGTGCTGCCGACGCGATGAGGTCGGCATGACGACGCCCCGCAGCACCACGTGCCGCTTCGAGCCCGACCCCGACGGCGTCGACCCCGCGCAGGTGCCGCGCGTCCCGCTGGCCGGAGGCGCGACGCTGCCCGCCGTCGGGATGGGCACCTTCGGCTCCGACCGCTACGGCCCCGAGGACGTGGCGGCCGCGGTCGCCGACGGGCTGCGCGTCGGCTACCGCCTGATCGACTGCGCCGAGGTCTACGGCAACGAGGCGCAGGTCGGTGCGGTGCTCGGCGACGCCCTCGCCGGCGGGCTGGCGCGCGACGAGCTCTTCGTCGTCTCCAAGGTCTGGAACGACCACCACGCCCCGGCCGACGTCGCCGCCGCGGCCCGGCGCAGCCTGACGAACCTCCGCCTCGACCACCTCGACGCCTACCTGGTGCACTGGCCGTTCCCGAACCACCACGGTCCGGGCGCCGACGTCGCCGAGCGGGACCCGCACGCGCGGCCGTACGTCCACGAGGCGTTCATGGAGACCTGGGCGGCGATGGAACGTCTCGTCGACGAGGGCCTCGTCCGCCACCTCGGCACGTCGAACATGACCATCCCCAAGCTCCGCGGCGTCCTGGCCGACGCCCGGATCGCCCCGGCGGTCAACGAGATGGAGCTGCACCCGACGTTCCAGCAGGGCGAGCTGTTCCAGTTCTGCCTCGACCACGACGTACGCCCCCTCGGCTACTCGCCGCTCGGCTCGCCCTCGCGCCCGGAGCGGGACCGGACCGAGGCCGACCTCGCCGACGCCGACCTGCCGGAGGTCCGCCGGATCGCCGAGCGGCGCGGCGTCCACCCCGCCGTCGTCTGCCTCCTCTGGGCTGTCGCGCGGGGGCAGGTGCCCATCCCGTTCTCGGTCAAGCGGCCGCAGTACCTGTCGAGCCTGCAGGCCGTGGTGTCCGACCCGCTCACGCCGGAGGAGCAGGACAGCCTGCGCGGCGCGGAGCGCAACAACCGCCTGATCAAGGGGCCCGTGTTCCTGTGGCCGGGCGCGGGCTCGTGGCTGGACCTGTGGGACGTCGACGGGACCATCCCCGGCTGGGACGGCTACGGCTCGCCGACCGCTCGCTGAACCTGCGGCCCGGTCCACCCCGGCCCGTGTCCGACGCCTCGACCCCTGTTCCCCGGAAGGGCTCCATGCTCCTGCACACCCTGCTGCACCCGCCGCTGCTGGCGGCGCTCGCCGCCTCCGGCCACGGCGGCCAGCTGCTGCTGGCCGACGGCAACTACCCCGCCACCACGATCCGCCCGCCGCACGCCGAGGTCATCCACCTCAACCTCAGCCCCGGGGTCGTCGACATCGACACCGTCCTGCGCGGGGTGCTCGACACCGTCCCGCTCGAGTCGGCGGTGCTCATGCGCTCGCCCGACGGCGCGGCGGTGCCGGCCCACGACAGCTACCGCGCGCTGCTCGGTCCCGGCGTCGAGGTCACCGAGGCGGAGCGCTTCGACTTCTACGACCTGGTCCGCAGCCCGAGCGTGGCGACGGTCGTGGCCACGGCCGACACCCGGATCTGCGCCAACCTCCTGATCACCATCGGCGTCCGGACGCCGAGCACCTGAGCCCGCCCGGCGTCACTCCTCGGGGTCGCGCCACCAGACCACCGTCAGCCCGGGCCGGCGGGTGACCTCCGCCCGTGCGATGCGCTCCGGGTCGGCGACGAGCAGGACCTCCCGCACGCGGTCGTCGCCCTGCGTGTCGCCCAGGGCCACGTCGAAGACGACGACGACCTTGACCTCGCCCCGGTGGCGCCAGACCGCACCGGGCAGGCCGTCGACCAGGGCGGGTGCGAGCGCCCGGGCGCGACCGTCGTAGAAGCGTGCGACCGCCTCCGCGCCGTCGATGCGCGCCACCGACCCCATCGACGCGGCCGCGGCGTCGGAGCGCACGACGGCGTCCGGGTCGAGCACCGCGAGCAGGTCGGCGAAGCGCCCCTCCTTGGAGGCCGCGAGGAACGCGTCCACCACCTCGCGGCGCCGACCCCGCGTCGGCGGGTCGGCAGCCGGCGCGCCCTGCACCCGGCGGCGCGCGCGGCTGGCGAGCTGACGCGCCGCCGTGGGGGAACGGTCGATCACGGGGCCGATCTCGTCGAAGGGCAGGGCGAAGACGTCGTGCAGCACGAAGGCCAGCCGCTCCGCCGGACCGAGGGCGTCGAGCACCACCAGCAGGGCCGTCCCGACGGCGTCCGCCGCCTCCGCGTACGCCTCGGGCCCGGGTTCGGCGGCCACGACCGGGTGGACGGCCTCGTCGTGCACCAGCTCCGGCCGCGCCCGGCGGGCCCGCAGCACGTCCAGGCACACCCGGCTCGTCACCGTGGTCAGCCAGCCGCCGAGGTTCGTGACGGCGGCTGGGTCAGCGCCGTCCCCCGACCGCTCCTGCGACCCGGTGCGCGAGCGCTGCAGCCGCACCCAGGTCTCCTGCACCGCGTCCTCGGCGTCGGCCCGCGAGCCGAGCAGGCGCTGGGCCACCGCCACCAGGCGGGGCCGCTCCGCCTCGAACTCTCCCGCCAGGTCCCGCTCCACGCCGTTCCCCTTCCCTCGCACCGCACGTCACCCTGCCTGACGCGCCGGCGCGCACGGACGTGACGCCTGCCCGGCCCCGTGAATCAGCCCGCTCAGATGAGCGCGCTCGCGTACTCAGAAGGGATGGACACGAGGTGCGTCCGAGGCTGATCTCCCCTAGCGTGAGCGCACCGGGGCCGGCCCGGGGTGATTGGAGCGTGAGATGCCTGTTCTCGACCGATTCCGACTCGACGGCCAGGTCGCCGTCGTCACCGGCGCGACCCGCGGCCTGGGCCGCGGCTTCGCCACGGCGCTCGGCGAGGCGGGGGCCAAGGTCGTCGTCGTCGGCCGTGACGACCCGCTGGGTGCCGAGGTCGTGGCCGACCTGGAGGGCCGCGGGATCGAGGCCGTCTACGTGCACGCGGACATCACCGTGACCGCGGACGTCGAGACGATCCTCGCCCGCACGCTCGAGCACTTCGGCCGGGTCGACATCCTCGTGAACAACGCCGGCACCTGCGTCCACGCGCCCGCGCTGGAGGTGACGGCCGAGGACTGGAAGTCGGTCATGACCACCAACGTCGACGCGCTCTGGACCTGCTCGCGGGTGTTCGGCAAGCAGCTGACCGAGCAGGGCCACGGCACCATCGTCAACATCGGCTCGATCTCGGCGCTCATCGTCAACCGGCCGCAGTGGCAGCCCGGCTACAACGCCTCCAAGGCCGCCGTGCATCAGCTCACCAAGAGCCTCGCGGCCGAGTGGGCGCCCTACGGGGTGCGGGTCAACGCGCTCGCCCCGGGCTACGTCAAGACCGACATGGCGCCGGTCGACGAGCCGCAGTTCCGGCGGATGTGGATCGAGGACGCGGCGATGCAGCGCTACGCCAGCGTCGAGGAGATCGCCCCGCTCGTCGTGTTCCTCGCCAGCGACGCCGCGTCGTTCATGACCGGCAGCGTGCTCGTGGCGGACGGCGGCTACACCCTCTTCTGAGGACCGTACGGGCGGGCGGGTCCGGCGCTGCGCAGGGCGCGGCCCGGGCCCGGGGCCGCGGTCGACCGGATCAGGGTCATCTGGGTGGAACCTCAGGCCTCGACCGGTGTCACGACCCCATCGGCGGCGGCCGCCGACGGGCTAACGTGGAAGGTCCTCACCTCGACACCCAGGAGCGTCCGATGAGCATGATCAGATCCATCCTCAAGACCGCCGTCGCGGCCAAGGTCGTGCAGATCGCCTCGCGCGAGCTGTCGAAGCCGGAGAACCAGCGCAAGCTCAAGGAGGGCCTCTCCAAGCTCTCCAAGCAGGCGCGCCGCCGCTGAGCCACCACCGACGCTGACGAGCCGGCCCGTCCTCCGACGGGCCGGCTCCTCTAGCTGCCCATGGCGGTCAGGACGCCGACCAGGACGACCACGAAGACGAGCAGCATCGCGCCCAGGATCGTCAGCCCGATGACGGCGGCCACCTTGCTGGTCCGCCCGCCCGTGACGACGACCGTCGAGCCGGTCGTGAGGTTCTGGAGCTTCTGCAGGTTCCAGCGGTTCGTCGCGTCGGGCGGCCCGGCCACCTCGACCCAGTCCCCGTCGCGCACCGTGCCGGACAGCGAGCGGCCGCGCATCAGCACGTCCAGCGGCTGAGGGTTGCCGGGCTCGGCCAGCCGGAACTCGAGCACCGTCAGCGACACGTGCGCGTTGTTGCTCGCGTACTGCGACTCCTGGCGGACCTGCACGCCGTACGCGCGACCGACGCGGGCGCCCGGCGCGGGCATGCGCGGCGGCTGCTCGGTCAGGGGCAGGGGCAGCGGCGGACCGCCGGGTTCCGGGCGGCGGTCGTCGCTCGGTCCGTAGCCGTACGGGGGCTGACTCATGCCCCGTATCCTCACCTGTCCGCGGGTCGTCCGCAGGCCCCACGCCGAGCTCGCGGCCATCGCCGGTCACGGTCGGGTCACGTGCGGGCAGGGCCTCGAGCGGTGCTTCAGACTCCGGTCACGAGCCGGCACCGGGGCCGTCCGGGGTGGTGACGACGGGGCCCGCGTGAATTAGCGTGACGCCGACGACGCGGTCCGACGATGGGTCGCGGCAACGCGGGGGAGCGACGTGCGGACGACCGTGAGGACGACCTGGGCCGGTGCGCTGATCGCGGCCGCCCTGGTCCTGCCCGGCTGCGGGACCGTGCCGGGAGGTTCCGTCGGCGCGGCGGAGACGCAGCCGCCGGCCGAGACGAGCGGAGCGACCAGCGCGACCGCGGCCCCGTCGCCCGAGCCGAGCCCCAGCACCAGCCCGACCACGAAGCCCGCGAGCAAGCCGTCCTCCCGCACACCGGCGAAGGCCGCCGAGCCGGCCGTGCTGCTGGAGAAGGGCGACAAGGGCGAGAAGGTGCGCGACCTGCAGGTGCGCCTGCGCGACCTCGACTGGTTCGGCGGCGCGATCACCGGGACGTACGGGTCGAGCACGGTCACCGGGGTCAAGGGGTTCCAGGGCAAGCGCGGGCTGAAGAAGACCGGGTCGGTCGACCCGACGACCTGGAAGCAGCTGACCAAGCGCACCTCGACGCCGACCAAGGACGAGAAGCACAACGTGCTGCGGCCGGGCAAGGCGATCTACCGCCAGGGCTCCACCGGCGACAAGGTCCGCGACCTGCAGGCGCGGCTCAAGCAGATCGGATGGTTCTCGGGCTCGGTGACCGGGACGTACGGCAGCGCGACGGCGAGCGGGGTGCGCGGGTTCCAGGGCAAGCGCGGCATCCCCGTCACGGGTGAGGTCGACGCCCGGACGTGGAGCCGGCTGACCGCGATGACGCGGACCCCGACCTCCGACGCCAAGCACAACCGGCTGCCGAAGCCGTCGAAGGCGGGGCTCGACAGCCGCTGCATGACCGGGCGCGCGATCTGCATCAGCAAGAGCAGCAACAGCCTGACCTGGGTGGTCGACGGCAAGCCGCAGCTGCGGATGGACGTGCGGTTCGGCGCGGTCGGCACACCGACGCGGGAGGGGACGTTCAGCATCCAGCGCAAGGAGCGCACCTGGACGTCGACGATCTACCACTCGAAGATGCCGTACTCGATGTTCTTCTCCGGCGGCCAGGCCGTGCACTACAGCTCCGACTTCGCCGCCCGCGGCTACGCCGGCGCCTCCCACGGCTGCGTCAACGTCCGCAACCTCTCCGGCATCGCCTCGCTCTTCTCCCAGGCCCGCACCGGCGACAAGGTCATCGTCTACCGCTGAAACTTCTGCAGGGTTGACCACCTCACAGGTGGTCAACCCTGCAGAAGTTCGAGCACGGTCGCCACGAACGCGTCCGGATCGTGCAGCAGGTCGTCCCACGTGAACCGGCGGACGGTCCAGCCGTCGGCGAGGAGCCGGTTGCCGCGCCGCACGTCCTTCCGGAACGCGTCGGCGCCGCAGTGGAACGCGTAGCCGTCGAGCTCGATCGCGATGCGGCGGGCCGGGAAGGCGATGTCGATCTCTGCGGCTGACCCGTCGCGCAGCCGGACCGTGAGGTTCGGGTGGAAGCCGGTGATCCCCGCGCGTCGCAGGAGCGAGATCGCGAGGCGCTCGAGCTCGGAGTGGGCGCCGTCCCCGGTGCGTGCGAGCAGCGCCCGGACGGTGGTGCTGCCCCAGCAGCCGGGGTGACGCTCGAAGGCTCGCTCCAAGTCGTGCTGCCGGACGTGGCGGGCCTGCTTGGCGCGGTCGATCAGCGCGATGCCTCGACCGGCTTCACGGCGTTCCCGGCTCGCCGCCGTCGTCAGCACGGCCCAGGCTCGGCCCACCACCCGGATCCCTCGGTGCCGGTGCTGGTCGCGCCGGTCCACGAACGCCCGGCTGGTCCGGAGGCCTGCGTCGTCCCGGCGGGTGCTGCGCGCGACGAAGGTCCAGCAGGAGGGCGATTCGGGAACGATGCCCCACCACCAGACCGCGCCCTCCTCCGCGAGGAGCGCGTCAGGCCCGAGCGCGAGCAGGCCGGTCCACAACCCCGTCTCCGGCAGCGGGACGGCGGCGGCGAGCCGGTACACGCCGCGTCTCACCGCGAGCCACTCTCCGGTCGAGATCTTGTGGTCGATCTGGCGCGGGCTGAGCCCGGCCGCGCGTGCCTGGCCGGTCGAGATCGCGCCGGCCTGATGCAGGAGGTGCTCCTGGACGGTACTCACGTCCGTAGGAGTAACGACACGAACCCGGATCCGCCGTCAGACGGGCGGCCTGTGGATCTTCTGCTGCGTTGACCACCTCTGCTGTGGACAACCGTGCAGAAGTTCTAGTCGCGAGCAGTCAGGACGACCGGGCCGTCCTCGGTGACGGCGATCGTGTGCTCGGAGTGCGCGCCGCGGGAACCGTCGCGGCTCCGCAGCGTCCAGCCGTCGGCGTCGGTGTAGATCTTGTCGGTGCTCTCGCAGAACCAGGGCTCGATGGCGATCACGAGCCCCGGCTTCAGCGTGAGGCCGCGCCCGCGGCGCCCGTCGTTGGCGACGTGCGGGTCCCCGTGCATCGTGCGCCCGACCCCGTGGCCGCCGAAGTCGGTGTTGATCTTGTAGCCGGCGTGGTGGGCGACGCGCGCGATGGCGAAGGAGATGTCGCCGACCCGGGCCCCGGCCTGCGCGGCCTCGATGCCGGCGGCGAGCGCCTCCTGTGTGGTGTCGATCAGCCGCTGGTCCTGCTCGCGGACCTGCCCGACGACGACGCTGACGGCCGAGTCGGAGACCCAGCCGTCCACCGACGCGGCGAAGTCGACGCTCAGCAGGTCGCCGTCGGCGAGCGTGTAGTCGTGCGGCAGCCCGTGCAGGACCGCGTCGTTGACCGACGTGCACAGCACCTTGCCGAAGGGGCTGGCGCCGAAGGACGGGTGGTAGTCGATGTAGCAGGACTCGGCCCCGCGCTCGTCGATCATCCGGTGGGCCAGCTGGTCGAGCTCGAGGAGGTTCACGCCCACGGCGGCCTTGTCGACGAGCGCGGTGAGGACGTCGGCGACGAAGCGGCCGGCGGGGCGCATCTGCTCGATCTCGGCGGGGGTGCGGTACTCGATCACGACGAAGATGATGCCCCAGCGGCCAAGGCCCGACGCCCTCGCGTCAGACCCAGATGGCGGCGTGCAGGCCGTACGGCGCCGGCTGCGGCGGGCTGGGGACGCTGACGGCGTCGCCGCGGGCCAGCCGGAGGGCGGTCCAGGCGACCGCCGCGGCGTCGACCACGTCGTCGGGCGCCGCCGACCCGGTGCCGCCGCGGAGCCGCGTGAGGTCGATGCCGGCGGCGGCCAGCAGCGCCAGGCGTTCCTGCTGGCCGGCCCAGGTCTTCTTGGGGTGCAGGGCCGGCCGCCCGGCGAGGCGGGCGAACGACAGCTCCGGGTGCACCTCGCGGACCCGGTCCTCCCCGCCGCGGACGAGCAGGTCCACCTCGAGGACCTTTACCCGCAGCCCCCAGGCCTGGACCGAGAAGCCGCCACCGCTGGCCCGCGCGCTGATCCGCACGCCGCTCGCGTGGTCGGGCGCCTCGAGCGCCGCCCTGACCGGCGTCCGGAAGATCGACGCACGGCGGGCGCCGAGGGCGCGGGCCGCCTCCTGGTCGGCGAGGCGCCAGCCCTCGTCGAGGAGCCCGACCGGTATGTCCACCCCGACCAGCCCCACGGAACCGTCGCCCTCGGCCAGGGCGACCAGCGCGCGCAGGTCGGGCGCCGTGTACGCCCGGGGCCCGTCCGGGTCCGGGGCGACGCCGACCCAGCCGTCGCGGCAGCCGTCGACGCCGAGCACCCGACCCGTCGTCGCCACGGCGGCTGTCTACCACCGGTTCGCCGGAGCGCCCGCCCGAGACCCCGGTACGCCGTACCGTCAGGTCTCGTCCAACCCCGGCCCGACCAGGAGGAACGCATGCAGACGTCGGTCCACGCCAGGCTCGCCGCGGCGGCGCTCGCCACCCTCGCCCTCACCGCCGGGTGCGGCGTGCTGGGCGGAGGGTCCTCGCCGAGCACCGCCCCGGCCCCCAGCGACCCGCCCGCCTCCTCGGCCGGGGCGCCGGCGAGCCCGACGGAGGCGCAGCCCTCCCCGGCCGACCCCAGCGCCAGCGCGGGGACGGACCAGCTGGGTCAGCCGTTCGCGACCCGGGAGGGCGGCTTCGACGGGCAGAAGGTGAGGGTCCGGCTCTACCCCGTGCTGCGCGAGGGGACGGTGTCGCACGTCAACCTCGTCCTGAGCTCACCCGCGACCGGGTCCGACCACGTGCAGGTCGCGGAGATGCTCAGCGACCACAACGCCGACGCGGGTGACAAGGACCCCTTCGCCGCCGACGGCCTCACCCTCGTGGACGGCAAGAACGCGAAGCTCTACCTCGTGGCCTCCGACGGAGCGGGGACCTGCCTGTGCTCGAAAGGCTTCTCCTCCGTCTTCCTCGAGGACGACGCCCCGCTGCTGGTGTCGGCCACGTTCGCGGCACCCCCGGCCGACGTGACGACGGTCGACGTCCGCATCCCCACCTTCGGGACGGTCAAGGGTGTCCCGCTCCAGTAGGGCGGGCGGGGCTGTCCTCGGGCTGGCGCTCGTGGCGACCCTCCTGCCGGTCGTCCCGGCGTCGGCCGCCCCCGGACCGGTCGCCCCGGTGGTGCCGATCGTCGCACCCGTGCTCGACATCGTCTTCGCCGGCGCCGACCTGCAGCGGACGGCCCGCGTCGAGAACGGCCCGCGGCGTACGAGAATCACGCTCGACTCGACCGTGCTCTTCGCGCGCGACAGCCCGACGATCAACCGCAGGGCGCGCGGCCGGCTCGACGACGTGGCCGAGCAGCTGACGCGCTCGGGCCCGGGCCGGCTCAGCATCACCGGCTACACCGACGACCTCGGCTCGGCGGCCCACGGCCTGACCCTGTCGCGCCAGCGGGCGCAGGCGGTGGCGGAGGTGCTGCGGGGCGACCTCCCGAAGGCCGACTACCCGTTCTCGGTCAAGGGCCGCGGCGAGGCGGACCCGGCCGTGCCGAACACCTCCGAGCGCAACCGGAAGATCAACCGTCGGGTGGTCGTCGTCTACACCCGCCGCTGAGCCCAGCCGCCGGGCCGGTGTCGGAATGGCCGGCCCGCCGACCGGGTTGCACTCCTCATGAGCATCCGCCGGCTGTCCGTCCTCGACCTCATCCCCGTCCGCGACGGGCAGAGCACCGGCCAGGCCCTGGCCGCGAGCGTGGCGCTGGCGAAGCGCGCGGAGTCCGCCGGTTTCCACCGCTACTGGGTGGCCGAGCACCACAACATGCCGGCCGTCGCCTCGACGAACCCGCCCGTCCTCATCGCGATGCTGGCCGGCGCCACCGAGCAGCTCCGCGTCGGTTCCGGCGGCATCATGCTCCCGAACCACGCCCCGCTCGTCGTCGCCGAGCAGTTCGCCCTGCTCGAGGCCGCGTTCCCGGGCCGCATCGACCTCGGCATCGGCCGCGCGCCCGGCAGCGACCCGGTGACGAACTGGGCCCTGCGCCACGGCGGCCCGCAGACCGGCGACGCCGACCGCTTCGGTGAGCACGTCGACAACCTCGTCGCGATGATGGAGCCGGCCGGCGTCGGCCTCAACCTGCAGGGCCGGGCGTACGCGCTGCGCGCCACCCCGCAGGCCATCGGGCGCCCGACGCCCTGGCTGCTCGGCTCGTCGGACTACTCCGCGCGGCTCGCCGCCGAGAAGGGCCTGCCGTACGTCTTCGCGCACCACTTCTCCGGCGACAGCACCGCCGAGGTGCTCGACCTCTACCGCAGCGCGTTCCGTCCGTCGGACGTGAGCCCCGCGCCGCAGACGTTCCTCACCGTGAACGTCGTCGTCGCCCCCACGCAGGAGGAGGCCGACCGGCTGGCGAAGCCGTACGTGCTGGCGATGGTCGCGCTGCGCACCGGTGGCGAGCTGCGCCCCCAGCTGAGCGTCGAGGAGGCCGCCGAGGTGCGGCTGCCGGAGTCGCACGCCGCCCTCGCCGCGCAGATGAGCGAGCGCTGGGTCGTCGGGACGCCCGAGACGGCGTCGGCGCAGCTCGAGCAGCTGGCCGACCACTTCGGCGTCGACGAGGTCATGGTCCACCCGGTCGCCGGCGCGCTGGCTTCCGACCCGGTCGACCACAACCCCGGCCGCGAGCGGACGCTCGACCTGCTGGCCTCGTCCGTGTTCGCCGCGGCCTGAGCCTCTCGCGGAACGTTCCCTGAGCCTGCCGAAGGGCCTGGACGAGGTCGGCACCCCTGGGGGACGCTGACCCGCTCCGGGCCCATCGACACGCTCAGGGAGCGTCTGTCGCCTGCCCTTCGACGGGCTCAGGGGCTGTCCGTGCTCAGGCGGGCAGCGTGAGGTCCACGACCACCGGCGCGTGGTCGGACGGGCCGGTGCCCTTGCGGGCCTCGCGGTCGACGTACGCGTCCTGGACCGCGACCGACGGGCTGAGCAGGACGTAGTCGATCCGCATGCCGAGGTCCTTGTGGAACATCCCGGCGCGGTAGTCCCAGTAGGTGAAGGGCCGGTCGTTCTTGCCGGGCCGCGCCGTCACGTCGACCAGGCCCCAGCCGATCAGCGACTCCAGCGCCGCCCGTTCCGGCGGGGTCACGTGCGTGCTGCCGCTGAACTTGGCGACGTCCCAGACGTCGGCGTCGGTGCGCGCCACGTTGAAGTCGCCCATGATCACCAGCGGCTGCGCCGGGTCCTGCTCGTCGAGGGTGCGCCGCAGCGCCTCGAACCACTCCAGCTTGTACGCGTAGTGCGGGTCGTCGACCGAGCGACCGTTGGGCACGTAGACGCTGATCGTGCGCAGGCCGCCGCAGTCGGCGACGGCGTACCGGGGCTCCTCCATGCCGGGCAGCTGCCGGGCGACGGGTTCGAGCCCGACCCGGGAGAGCACGGCGACGCCGTTCCAGCGGCCGTCGCCGACGTGCATGACCTCGTAGCCGAGCGCGGCGACCTCGTCGGTCGGGAAGCCGGCGTCGGTGGTCTTCGTCTCCTGCAGCGCGACGACGTCGGGCTCGCGGGTCTGCAGCCAGTCGAGGAGGCGGGGGAGCCGCGCCCCGACCGAGTTGACGTTCCAGGTCGCGATGCGCACCCCGCCATCCTGCCCGAGGCGCGGCCCGGCGCTCAGCGGACGGTGACGCTGACCGAGTGGTAGCCGGTCGCGCCGTCCGGCGCGGGGGGCGCCTCGGCGGCGACCTGCAGCTGGCCCTTGGCGTCGGTCGCGCGGACGCTGAGGCGGTGGTCGCCCGGCGTCGCGTCCCAGGCGTAGCGCCACTGGCGCCACGTGTCCGGGCCCGCGGTGTCCGCGAGCTCGGCGCGCACCCACGGGCCGTCGTCGACCTGCACCTCCACCGCGCCGATCCCGGTGTGCTGCGCCCAGGCGACCCCGGCCACGGCGACCGTGCCGGCGTCCACCCGACCGCCCGGCACGTCGATGCGCGAGGCGAGCTTGATCGGGCCCTTCGCCGACCAGCCGAGCGGCGTCCAGTAGCCGGAGTCCTCGGCGAAGGTCGTCACCTTGAGGTTGACGACCCACTTGGTGGCGGACACGTAGCCGTACAGGCCGGGCACGACCATGCGGGCCGGGAAGCCGTGCTCCAGGGGGAGCGGCTCACCGTTCATGCCGACGGCCAGGAGGGACTGCCGGGCGGGGTCGAGCAGGGCCTCCAGGGGCGTACCGGCCGTGAACCCGTCCTCGCTGCGCGACAGCACCATGTCCGCGCCCGGCTGGGGCTTGGCGCGGGCGAGCAGCTCGCGGATCGGGTAGCCGAGCCAGGCGGCGTTGCCGACGAGGTTGCCGCCGACCTCGTTCGAGACGCAGGTCAGGGTCGTGACGTGCTCGACGAGCGGCTGGGCGAGCAGCTCCTCGAAGGTCATCGACACCTCCTCCTCGACCATCCCCGTCACGCGGATGGACCAGGCGGCGGGGTCGATCACGGGCACCTGGAGGGCGGTGTCGATGCGGTAGAAGTCGTCGTTCGGGGTCAGGTACGGGCTGAGGTCGGCGATGCGGAGGTCCGCGCCGGCCGGGACCGGCGGCGGCGGGGTGGCGGGGGCCGGGAGGGTCAGGTTCCGCCGGGCGTCGCTGATGCGGTTCGCGGCGCCGATGAGGAGGCGCCCTGACACGGTGGCCGCGGCGGCGACGGTTCCCCAGACTGCGGTGGCCACGAGGAACCCGCGCCGCGACGGGTCGGAGGGGGCGTCGGGCCCGGGCAGCACGCGGGCCGGCTGCCAGCGTCGCAGGCGGGTGACCAGGCTGTTCAGGAGGACGCAGGCGAGCAGGACGCCGACGACGGTGGGGACGTACGCCTTGACGTCGGTGCCCGACCCGACCGAGACGCAGATCAGGCCCACCGCGGCCACCACGCCGAACAGGGCGGGTCCGCCGCCCCGGCTGCGGAGCTCCGCGATCCCGCCGAGCGCGCACAGGGCGAGGACCCCGAGGGCGACGACCACCAGCAGGACGGGCTTGTCGGCGTGGCCGAGGAAGTCCTTGCCGAAGTTGACCATCCCGGCGGGCAGCAGGTTGATGATCACGCTCCCGACCGCGGCGAGCGGCGAACCAGCCGGGGTGACGAGCCGGGCGGCGAGGTCGGAGAGGCCGATGCCCAGGAGGCCGGCGACCACGCCGCAGACGGCGGCCCAGGTGTTCTGCGTACGGGTGGGCATCGGGCGCAGCACGTTCCCATGATCCGTCGCGCACGACCCGCTCACAACGGCTGTGACGAACTCGCGTCCGGCGGCGCCTGGCAGCGCTAGCGTGGCCGGGTGCGGTTGCGGTGCTCCTCCCTGCAGAGCTGCTCCCGCGAACGGCTCGCCGAGGAGCTGACCCGGCCGGTCCTGCTGTGCCGGATCGCGTGGCCGCTGCTGACCTTCACCCCGGTGGACCCCGCCGTCCTCGCCGGGCGCTGGGCGTTCCGCCCGTACGTGTTCGCGCTGCGGCTGGCCGGTCGGGTGCCGCTCGGCGAGCACACGATCGTTCCGCAGCCGCCGCGCAGCGGGGCCGAGGTCTGGCACGACGCCGGCCACAGCGACCTCGTGCACGTCTGGGACCACCGCATCGAGCTGACCGACGTCCACGGGATGACCCGCTACACCGACCTCGTCGAGGTGCGCGCCGGCGTGCTGACGCCGGTGGCGTGGGCGTTCGCGCAGGTGTTCTACCGGCACCGGCAGCGCCGGCTCAACCGCCTCGTCGCGGCCGGCCTCCTGGAGCGCGCGCAGAACTGACCTGTGGACAACCCCGTCGGACAACACCTGGGACAACACCGGTCTGGCGTCCTGGTGGGATGCGGCTCCGAGACGAGGTGCTCCACATCGTGCAGCGGGACGGCGTGGTCGCGCGCCGGGACCATCCGGAGCTCGCGGGGGCGATGGCGAGGCTGGTCCGTGACGGCGTGCTGGCGCCGGTGCTGCCCGGCGTCTACGGGCCACCCCGGGCCACGAAGGACGTGCGCCTCGCGGCCCTCGGGCGATGGGCGCCGGACGCGGTCGTCGTCGGTCGTACCGCGGCCCAGCTCACCTACTGGCCCGACCTCGGCGGCGAGCAGGTGGAGTGCGCTCTCCGGTGGGAGCGCGAGCCGCAGCACGGGTTCCGCTTCAGCCGACGACGGATCCCGCCCGAGCTCGTGGTGAGGAGGCGGTGGCTGCAGGTGACGTCTCCCGCGCTGACCGCGCTCGACCTGTCCTCCGAGCTGGGTGGCGACCCGGTCGACCAGGCCCTGCGCACGCGGGCGGCCACCCTCGCGGGGCTGTGGGACGCCGTCAGGCTCACTCCGGCCCGCCACGGCAACCAGGACCGACGCCGGCTGCTCCTGGACTCCCGGGACCAGCCCTGGTCAGCGGCCGAGCGGCTGGCCCACCGACTGCTCCGCCAGAGTCGCGTCAAGGGGTGGAGGGGGAACCACCCGGTGACCATCGACGGTCAGCGGTACTTCCTCGACATCGCCTTCCCGGCGCAGAGGCTGGTCGTCGAGATCGACGGTCGGTTGCACGAGGACGACGCGAACCTGTTCGAGAGCGACCGCTGGCGGCAGAACGCCCTCGTCGGCCAGGGCTGGACCGTGCTCCGCTTCACCTGGCGGATGCTCCAGGGGCATCCGGAGCAGTTCGTCGAGACGGTGCGGGCGGAGGTCCGCGCAAAAGGAAGCGCCAGCTGAGGTCTCGGGCCCCTCTGGGGCCGCCAGACCGCGACTGGCGCTTCCTTCTGAGCAGGATCGACTCAGACCGGCTCGACGGCCGCCGCGAACTGCGCCTCGTAGAGGCGCCAGTAGGCGCCCTGCCGCTCGAGGAGCTCCTCGTGGCTGCCCTGCTCCACGATCGCGCCCGCCTCCATCACGAGGATGACGTCGGCGTCGCGGATGGTCGAGAGCCGGTGCGCGATGACGAAGCTGGTGCGGTCGGAGCGCAGCGCCGCCATCGCCTGCTGCACCAGCACCTCGGTGCGGGTGTCGACCGAGCTCGTCGCCTCGTCGAGGATGAGCAGCGTCGGGTCGGCCAGGAACGCCCGCGCGATGGTGATGAGCTGGCGCTCGCCGGCGCTGACGTTGCTGCCCTCCTCGTCGATGATCGTCGCGTAGCCGTCGGGCAGCGAGCGCACGAACCGGTCGACGTAGGTGGCCTCGGCGGCCGCGAGGATGTCCGCCTCGCTCGCGTCGGGCCGGCCGTAGGCGATGTTGTCGTGGATCGTCCCGTGGAACAGCCAGGTGTCCTGCAGCACCATCCCGACCTCGGCGCGCAGCACGGCCCGTGGAACCGTCGCCACGTCGACCCCGTCGAGCAGGATGCGACCCGACTGCGGGTCGTAGAAGCGCATCAGCAGGTTGACCAGGGTCGTCTTGCCCGCCCCGGTCGGCCCGACGATCGCCACCGTCCGTCCGGGCTCCGCGGTCAGCGACAGGTCCTCGATGAGCGGCTGGTCCGCGCTGTAGGAGAAGGACACGTGGTCGAACTGGACCCGTCCGCGCACCGGCGGCAGCGCGACGGCGCCCTCGACGGTCTGCTCCTCGGCGTCCAGCACCTCGAACACCCGCTCCGCCGACGCGACGCCGGACTGCAGCAGGTTGGCCATCGACGCCACCTGCGTCAGCGGCTGGGTGAACTGGCGGCTGTACTGGATGAACGCCTGCACGTCGCCCAGCGTCATCGCCCCGCTCGCCACGCGCAGCCCGCCGACGACGGCGATGACGACGTAGTTGAGGTTCCCGATGAAGAACATCGACGGCATGATCAGCCCCGACACGAACTGCGCCCCGAAGCTCGCGCGGTAGACCGCCTCGTTGCGCTCGGCGAAGACCTGCTCGACCTCGCGCTGCCGGCCGAACACCTTGACCAGCGACTGGCCGGTGAACGCCTCCTCGATGTGGGAGTTCAGCTCGCCGGTCGAGCGCCACTGCGCCACGAACAGCCGTTGCGCCCGCTTGCCGATGACCGACGTCAGCAGCACCGAGACCGGGATGGTCACCAGGGCGATCACGGCCAGGACGGGCGAGACGACGAACATCATGATCGTCACGCCGATCACCGTGAGCAGCGACGTGAGCAGCTGGCTCAGCGTCTGCTGCAGCGACTGCGCGACGTTGTCGATGTCGTTGGTGACGCGGCTCAGCAGCTCCCCGCGCGTCTGGCGGTCGAAGTACGACAGCGGCAGCCGGTTGATCTTGTCCTCGACCGCGTCGCGCAGCCGCCGCACGGAGCGCTGCACGGCGCCGTTGAGCAGGTAGCCCTGCAGCAGCAGCGCCAGCGAGCTCACGACGTACAGCCCGAGAGCCATGAGCAGGGTGTTCCCCAGCGCCTCGAAGTCGACGGGCCCCCGCCCGGTGACGCCGGCGAAGATGATGTCGGTCGCCTGCCCGAGGATCCGCGGACCCATCACGCTCATGACGATGCCCGCCACCGCCAGGGCGATCGCGCCGACCAGCACCCAGCGTTCCGGTCGCAGCTGGGACAGCAGCCGGCGCAGCGACGGCAGGAAGTTCAGCGACTTCTCCTGGACGCGCTGGGCGAACGGGCCGCCGCCGGGACCGCCGCGGGCCTGGGCCGCGTACGCCGGACGCTCGGGCGCCTTGGCGGCCGGGGCCACCGGGGTGGCGGTGGGCTCGGGGGCGGAGGTGGACGTGCTCATGCGAGGACCTCCTGGGCGCTGCGCTGGGAGTCGACGATCTCGGCGTACGTGGGGCAGCCGGCGAGCAGCTCCTCGTGGGTGCCCTGGCCGACCACGCGGCCGTCCTCGAGCACGACGATGAGGTCGGCCTCGCGGATGGTCGCCACCCGCTGGCCGACGATGATCACGCACGCGCCGGCGGTCTCGCGGGCGAGCGCCGCCCGCAGCCGCGCGTCGGTCGCGACGTCGAGGGCGGAGAAGGCGTCGTCGAAGACGTACACCTCCGGCCGCTTGACCAGGGCGCGCGCGATGGCCAGGCGCTGGCGCTGGCCGCCGGAGACGTTCGTCCCGCCCTGCGCGATGGGCCCCTCGAGGCCCTCGGGCATCGCCCGGACGAAGTCCTCCGCCTGCGCGGTCCGCAGCGCCTGCCACAGCTCGTCGTCGGTCGCGTCCGGGTTGCCGTAGCGCAGGTTGCTGGCCACGGTCCCGCTGAAGAGGAACGCCCGCTGCGGCACGAGGCCGATCCGGCTCCACAGCGCCTCGGGCTCGAGCCGTCGCACGTCGACCCCGTCGACCTCGACCGCGCCGGTCGTCGCGTCGAACAACCGCGGCACCAACGAGACCAGGGTCGTCTTGCCCGAGCCGGTCGAGCCGATGATCGCCGTCGTCTGCCCGGGCCGGGCCGTGAAGGTCACGTCGTGCAGCACCGGGGAGTCGGCGCCGGGGTAGGTGAAGCCGACGTGGTCGAAGCGGACCTCGGCGACCGTCTGGCCGGAGGTGACGCCGTCGGTCGGCGGCACGACGGAGGAGTCGGTGCCGAGGACCTCGCCGATGCGCTCGGCGCAGACGGCGGCGCGCGGCGCGATCATCAGCAGGAACGTCGCCATCAGCACCGACATGAGGATCTGCACGAGGTAGGTGAGGAACGCCGTGAGCGCACCGATCTGCATCTCGCCGGCGTCGATGCGCCGCGCGCCGAACCAGAGCACGGCGACGCTGGAGAGGTTCAGGACGAGCATGACGATCGGGAACATCGCCGCCTGGTAGCGCCCGACCGAGGTCTGCGTGGCCGTCAGCTCCGCGTTGGCGCGACCGAAGCGGTCGGCCTCGAACGGTTCGCGCACGAAGGCGCGGACCACGCGGATGCCGGTGATCTGCTCGCGCAGCACCCGGTTGACGGTGTCGATGCGGGTCTGCACCACGCGGAACAGCGGCCGCATCCTCCAGATCAGCAGGCCGATCGAGATCACCAGCACCGGGACCGCGACGATGATCAGCCAGGACAGGACCACGTCCTCGCGCAGCGCCATGACGACGCCGCCGACCATGGTGATCGGGGCGGCCACGAACACGGTCGACGACAGCAGCGCGAGCAGCTGGACCTGCTGGACGTCGTTGGTCGTGCGGGTGATCAGCGACGGGGCGCCGAAGTGGTTGAGCTCGCGGGCGGAGAAGGACAGCACGCGGTCGAACACCGCCCCGCGCACGTCGCGGCCGAAGCCCATGGCCGCGCGGGCCCCGAGGTAGGTCGCGGCGGCGGCGCAGACGATCTGCACGACGCTGACCGCGAGCATGATCTTGCCGGTGCGCCAGATGAACGCGGTGTCGCCGCGGACGACGCCCTGGTCGATGATCGCGGCGTTGAGGCTGGGCAGGTAGAGCGACGCCAGCGTGCCGACGAGCTGGAGGGCCAGCACGCCGAGCAGCAGCCGCCCGTACGGGGCGAGCAGGCGTTCGCGGAGGAGCTTGATCAGCACGAGGTCTCCTCGGTGTGGTGCGGGGACGGGGACGGGGACGGGGGCGTGGGGGTGCGGGCGATCCCGTGCAGCACGAGGTCGACGATGCGGTCGGGCCGGGCGAGGCTCTCGTCGCCGAGCAGCGGGTGGGTCAGGGAGAAGACGGCCGCGCGCAGCGCCGTCACGGCCTCGAGCGGCGCGAACCGCAGCTGGTCGGCGTCGCGGCCGATGAGGTCGACGAGCACGAGCTCGAGCTGCTCGCGGTCGTGCTCCTGCTTGGCGCGCAGCGTCTCGTGGGCCGGCGGGTCCTCCCCGTCGGCGTGCGCCCAGCCCGGACGCAGCCGCAGCGCGTGGAAGAGCGCGAAGACGCGCCGCGTCCGTTCCTGGAGGATCGCGACCGCCGTCACGAGGCGCTGCTGCAGCGGCTGCGACCGGTCGATGGCGAGGATCGCGTCACGCGCGCGCTGCTCGTCGAAGACCTCCTCGATCACCGCGTCGATCAGCTCGTCCTTGGTCGCGAACGCGCGGAAGATCGTGCCCTCGGCCACGCCGGCGGCCTCGGCGATCTGCCGGGTGCTGACGTCGCGCCCGTAGCGCTCGAGGAGAGGTTCCGTCGCGCTCACCAGGGCGGCGCGGCGGTCCTCCAGCGGCATGGGGGTCGCACGGGGCACGCGGAGCAGCGTATGAGTGAGTGCTCACTCATGCAAGGGGTTTAGGCGAGGTACTGGGTGAGTGGGCGCCGGCGCAGCGCTGATCGTCGACGCCGGCGGCGCGGCGTGTGCCGGCAGCAGCACCTGCCGGGGCTCGGCCGGGTGGGGCCACGAGGCGGTGGGACGTCCTCGGGTCAGCGCTACGGAACGTCGACCGTCCCGTGGCCCATCTCCCCGACGTGGTCACCGGTCGGGGTGGCGACCCAGCTGACCTCGGGCTCCGAGGTCCGGAACGTGTACGTGTGCCCGGCGCGGACCCGAACGGCCTCGACGGGGTCGACCTCGGACGGCACCGAGATCGAGAGCAGGGCGGTCGGGCCGTGCTTCGGGACCCGGAAGGTGACCTTGCCGCGTCCCACCTTCGGCTTGCCGACGCAGCGCAGCTCCTCGACCGGGGTCGACCAGCCGTAGGTGCCGGGCGCCGCGAACACCTGGCTGACCTCGAGGACGTAGCGGCCCGGCTCCAGGCCCCGGTCGAGGTCGAACCGGGTCTCGCCCGACCCCTCGGCGAGCTGGGTCGCGCCGTAGTCGGCCAGGCGCTGGCTGGTGCGGTGCCGCAGCACGTAGACGACCGGTTCGGCGTCGTCGGACACGAAGGCCTGGGCCAGGTGGGGGTGCTTGTCCGTGCTGCACCAGCTGATCTTCGGGGTGTAGCGCGGGATGCTCGTGTCGACGGTCGGGGCGTCCGCGAAGCACTCCTCGGGCGCCGCCAGCCGGTGGCGGGGCTGGTCGACGGAGGCGCCGCCCTTGCCCCTGGCCGTCAGCTCGACGACGCCGGTGGTGTCGAACCGGAGCCTCTTCGTGGGGAACCGGAGCCGGTGGCCGCCGGCGTAGTAGCGGACCCCCGGCGAACCGTCGATGCCGGTGATCACCGTGCTGCGGCAGCCGTCGGCCACCGAGCTGATCGAGGCGAAGGCCTCGAGGGGCGTGCCCGCCGACGCGAGCGGTGCGAGCCCCGCGGCCAGCGTCAGGCCGAGGAGCCCGGCACCGGCAGCACGGAGGGGGCGTGGGCGACGAACGGGCACGGCGGCGACCTCTCGGGAGGACGGGCCGGCGCGGCAGCAGCCCGAGCCCTCTCAGCACTATCTCAGTTCAGGCGCTGGTTCGCTGGTCGGGCCGGCAGTCCGCGGGTGGAAGGATGGCGGGCCGACGACAGAAGGGTGGCAGGACGTGGGTCTCAACGGTCTGGAGGACCGGGTGTTCGACGCGGTGCTGTTCGACATGGACGGCACGCTGGTCGACTCGACGGCGGCGGTCTACCGGGCCTGGGCGCGCTGGGCGGTCGAGCACGGGCTGAGCGAGGACCAGATGCGCGGCCACGACGGGATCCCCGCGGCGAGCATCGTGGCGAAGTTCCTGCCCGAGGCGGAGCGGGAGGCCGGCGTCCTGCGCATCAACGAGCTCGAGCTCAACGACACCGAGGGCCTGCTGGTCCTGCCGGGCGCGACCGAGGCGCTCGCGGCGGTGGCCGACGCGCCGAACGCGATCGCCACCTCCTGCACCATGCCGCTCGCGAAGGCGCGGATCGCCTCCTCCGGCCTCGTCGCCCCGAAGGTGCTGGTGACGGCCGACCAGGTCGAGCACGGCAAGCCGGCGCCGGACCCCTACCTGCTGGCCGCCGAGCGGCTGGGCGTCGACCCGACGCGCTGCCTCGTCGTCGAGGACGCCCCGCTCGGGCTCCAGGCCGCCAAGGCGGCCGGGTGCGCCACGCTCGCCGTCGTCACCACGACCGCCCGCGAGAAGCTGCAGGCCGACGCGGTCGTGAGCGACCTGTCCGAGGTGCGGTTCGAGGCGGGCCCCGAGGGCATCCGCGTCCGTTCCGCGTGACCTGCGGGACCGGCGCTACTCCGCGCCGGTCTCGACGGGGGCGGCGAGCTTGACCGCGGTGCCGTACGCGACGACCTCGCTGAGGGACTGCGTGATCTCGCTGCAGTCGAAGCGCAGCCCGACGACCGCGTCCGCCCCGGCCTCGCGCGCCATCTCGACGACCTTGGCGATCGCGTCCTGGCGCGAGTCGGTGAGCATCGCGGTGTAGCCCTCGACCACGCCGGCGTTGCGCAGGTCGGGCCGCAGCTCGCGGCTGCGGGCCACCACGGACACGACCGGGCCGAGCACCTCGGCGGTCTCGCGGCCGGGGACGACGTCCATCGTCACGACGGGCATGCCGAACCGTCGCAGCGCCGGGCGCGGCGGGGGCGGCGGGGCCCACTGCTGCTGCGGCTGGCCGTACTGCCCGTAGCCGCCCTGCGGCTGGCCGTAGCCCTGGGGCTGGCCGTACGGCTGGGGCTGCTGGCCGTAGGGCTGCTGGGGCTGGCCGTACGGGTTCGGCTGGCGGCCGGGCTGCCCGTAAGGGGGCTGCTGGCCGTACGGGTTGCTCATGCGCTCAAGATATCGGGCGCCAGGAGCGGTCGGGCCGCGATCGGCGACCCGGTCGGCCGCGCGTCGCGCCTCAGCCCAGCTCGGTCATCGACACGGTCACGAACATCTCCGACGACCCGCCGGAGTAGGTCCCGCGCAGCGGCGCCACGTCGCCGTAGTCGCGGCCCTGGCCGACGCGGACGTAGCGGTCGGTGAGCCGGCAGCCCTGCGTCGGGTCGTACGACACCCAGGTGCCGCACCACCACTCGACCCACGAGTGGCTCTCGCCGGTGACCGTGCCCGCCGTCGCCCCGTTGCGCCCGGGGTGGAGGTAGCCCGAGACGTAGCGCGCCGGCAGCCCGATCGAGCGCAGGGCGCCGAGGGCGACGTGGGTGAAGTCCTGGCAGACGCCCGTGCCGAGCTCCCAGACCTCGGCGGCGGTGCTGTTGACCGTCGTGGAACCGCGGCGGTAGGACAGCCGGTCGTGGACGATCCGGCACACGTCGAGACCGGCCAGGCGCGGCGGCTGGTGCGCGACGTCGGCGACGAGCGCGGTCAGCTCCGCCGGCGGCGTGGTGCGGCTGGTGACCGTGAGGAAGTCGGTCATCGGGTCGATGACGCCCCGGTCGCGCAGCGCCGGCCAGCCGAGGTCGTTGCGGGCCGTGCGGCGGTCGGTGTCCCAGGGCAGGTCGTCGCCGCGGGTGTCGACCACGGCCTGGGCGTGCACGGTGAGCCGCTCGTGCGGCTCGTGCAGCTCGAAGGTCGTGACGTTGGTGCCCCAGTAGTCGACGTAGCTGAAGCTCCACGCGGTCGGCTCGATGGTGGTCCGCGAGGTCCACACGGTCTGGCCGTCGCGCGTCGTCGGCGTCATGCGCGCCTCGTTGTACGAGGAGCGCACCGGCGAGTCGTACCGGAACCCCGTCTGGTGGTCGATCGAGAGCCTCACGGCCGTGTCCTCCTCGTCGCGCCTGCCCGGCCTGCCGCACCCCTGAGCCCGACGAACCGCTGAGGGGCGGCGGCCGGAGAGCCGGATCCGCTGTCGGAAGTCAGCGGTTCGCGGCGGTGCTGGGAGGTGGGTCGGGCGAGCGGGAGGGCGCGCGGCGTACCGGGGCCCGTCACCGGGTCCCCTCCGTCACCCAGGCGTGCTGGTCCTCGGCGGCGAAGTACTGCAGCGTCACGAGCTCGGTCACCGCCGCCGTCACGTCCTGCACCGCGCCCATCTCCTCGTCGAGGCGGTCGACGAGGTCGTGCATGTCGGCGAACTCGAGCCGGGCCCGCAGCTGGCCGAGCTGGCGGCGGGCCTGCGAGGCGCGCCCGCCGGTCTGGTCGTCGACGGCGAGCTTGGCCAGGCAGTCGGCGGCGGCGTTCAGCCCGTGCATGATCGAGCGCGGGAAGCGCGCGTCGAGGATGAGGAACTGCGCGGCGGAGACGTCGTCGTGGACGCCGCGGTAGGTCCGCAGGAAGGCGTCGTGGCCGCCGCAGCCGCGCAGCACCGAGGGCCACTGCGAGGCCCCGCCCGAGACGGAGGCGGAGGCGACGAGCCGCGAGGTCATGTCGGCCTGCTCGAGGCAGCGGCCCAGCGACAGGAACTGCCACCCGTCGTCGCGGACCATCGTGCTGCGGGCGATGCCGGTGAACAGGGCGCTGCGCTCGCGCGCCCAGTTGAGGAAGCCGTTGGCGCGCGCCACCCCGAAGCCGCCGGACGGCAGCTGGTGCCAGGTGGTGTTGATGCACTCCCACAGGTCCAGGGGGATGACCTCGCGCGCGCGCCGCGCGTTGTCGCGCGCCGCCGCCCAGCAGGAGAAGATCGAGCTCGGCTCGCGACGGTCGTACGCGAGCAGGCGCAGCAGGTCGGCGTGGGTGGGTTCCTCGACCCCGTCCACGCTCATCAGGGCGAGCAGGTTCGCGCTGGCCTGGACCTCGGTCGAGCTGTCCTCCACCAGCAGGCGCAGGTGGGTCTGGAGCAGGCGCGCCGTGTCCTCGGCGCGCTCGACGTAGCGCCCGATCCAGAACATCGACTCCGCGATGCGGCTGAGGATCACAGCGTCACCTCCCCGTCGCCCGCAGGGCTCTGCTGCTGCTGCTCCTGCTGCTGGCGGTGCCCGGGGCTCCGGTCCGTGGCGTCGGTCCGGGGGCGCCCGACGAGCAGCGGGACGACGGGACGCACGGTCCGCTCGGGCGCGACCTCGAGGTCGCCCTCCTCGGCGCGCAGCTCGGCCTCCACCGCCTCGGGCTCCTCCACGAGCCGCGGGGTCGAGGAGCTGAGCACCCAGGTGTCCTTGCTGCCGCCACCCTGGCTGCTGTTGACCACGAGCTCGCCCTCGGGGAGCGCGACGCGCGTGAGGCCGCCGGGCAGGACGTAGATGCCGTCGCCGCTGTTGACGGCGAAGGGGCGCAGGTCGACGTGCCGGGGCCGCAGCGCGTCGTCGATGAGGGTCGGCACCGTCGACAGCTGCACGACCGGCTGGGCGATCCAGCCGCGCGGGTCGGCGGTCACCCGCGCGCGCAGCGCGTCGAGCTCCTCCGGCGTCGCCCGCGGCCCGATGACGATGCCCTTGCCGCCGGAACCGTCGACCGGCTTGACGACCAGCTCGTGGAGGCGGTCGAGGACCTCCTCGCGGGCCTCGTCCTCCTCCAGGCGCCAGGTGTCGACGTTGCCGATGACCGGTTCCTCGTGGAGGTAGTAGCGGATGAGGTCGGGCACGTAGGTGTAGATCAGCTTGTCGTCGGCGACGCCGTTGCCGATGGCGTTGGCGAGGGCCACGCCGCCCGTACGGACGGCGTTGGTGAGGCCCGGGACGCCGAGCATCGAGTCGCTGCGGAAGAAGACCGGGTCGAGGAAGTCGTCGTCGAGGCGGCGGTAGATCACGTCGACGCGGCGCAGCCCGGCGGTGGTGCGCATGTAGACCTTGCCGCGGCGGCACTCGAGGTCGCGGCCCTCGACGAGCTCGACGCCCATCGTCCGGGCGAGCAGGGTGTGCTCGAAGTAGGCGGAGTTGTAGACGCCGGGGGTCAGCACCACGATGTTCGGGTCGTCGGTCGCCGGCGACGCCTTGCGCAGCGCCTGCAGGAGCCGGGCCGGGTAGTCGCCGACGCCGCGGATGCGCTGGTTGGCGAAGGCGTCGGGCAGCGCGGTGATCATCGCGGTGCGGTTGGTCATCACGTACGAGACGCCGCTCGGCACCCGGAAGTTGTCCTCGAGCACCCGCACGTCGCCCTCGGGCGTCCGGATCAGGTCGACGCCGGCGACGTGGATGCGGACGCCGTTCGGCGGCCGCACGCCCCACACGACGCGGTGGAAGTGCGACGACGACGTGACGAGCTGGCTGGGGATGACCCCGTCGGAGATGACCTTGGCGTCGGAGTAGACGTCGTCGAGGAACAGCTCCATGGCCCGGACGCGCTGGGCGACGCCGGCCTCGATGGTGTCCCACTCGGCGGCCGCGATGACCCGCGGCACGATGTCGAGCGGGAACGGCCGCTCGACCCCGCCGACGTCGAACGTGACGCCCGCCTGCGTGTAGTTGCTGGCCAGCGCCTCGGCGATGGCCCGGAGCTCGGCCGCCGTCGACTGCTGCAGCGAGGCGTGCACGGCGCGGTAGCTCGGTCGCACGGTGCCGCTCGGGTCGACCATCTCGTCGAACGCCGCGCCGGGGCGGTAGTCGGACAAGGCGTCGCGCATGCCGCGAAGGTTACTCAGCGCCGGCGGGCTCACACGAGGGGTGTTCCAGGGGCCGCGGCCGTGTGAACTTCTCAGGCCAGCAACGGATCAGCCGCTGGTGACGCCCACGAGGATCGCGAGGAGCAGCACGAGGCCGACGAAGGACATGAGGCCGATGAAGAGGCCCATGCCCGGACGCTTCTGCACCTCGGTGCCCATCCGGCCGCCCATGCCGAACGTCCACATCGGCCCCGTGTAGTGGACCTCGCTCGTCCGGCCCGGCTCGACGGTCACGGGCATGGACGCCCGGCCGAAGGTCCACAGGTAGGTGGAGGCCGCGTCGACCTGCCGGACCCCGGCCGGGGCGGGGAAGACGTTGCGGCCCCAGGACGCCGTGGCCGGGAAGCCGTCGATGGACAGCACCGGGGTCACCCAGCCGGCCCCGCCGAACGGCTTGCGCAGGTCGACCACCAGCTCGCCCGTCGGAGCATCGCCGTACGGCCGGGTCTGGCCCTGCGGCGCGGACGGCTGGGACGGCTGCGCGTACGGCTGCGAGGGCTGCTGGCCGTGCTGCTGCGGCTGCGCGTACTGCTGGGGCTGCGGCGGGGCGTACCCCTGGGGCGGTGGGTAGCCCTGCGGGGGTGCGTAGCCCTGCGGCGGGCCGTACGCCTGCGGTGCTCCCGGGCCGGGGCTCTGCTGCGGCTCCTGCGGTGACGACATGGCCGTCATCGTGGCAGGACGGAGGGGCACACGAGGCCCGATCAGGACTTCTCAACAAGTCCTTCGCCGCCGGTGCGGGCCGCGTTCGCCACTAGATTGACCGGGTGCCAGACCAGCCCACCGCGCCGACCGACGTCGAGGTCTCCGAGCAGCGCCGCGTCCGTCAGGACAAGCGCGCCCGGCTGCTCGACGAGGGGCGGCAGGCCTACCCCGTGTCCGTGCCGCGCACGCACGCTCTGCGGGAGGTCCGCTCGCGCTGGGCGAGCCTCGCGAGCGGGGAGGAGACGCAGGACGTCGTCTCCGTGGCCGGGCGCGTGGTGTTCCTGCGCAACACCGGCAAGCTCTGCTTCGCCACGCTGCAGGAGGGCCTGTCGACCGCCGACACCGGCACCCGCCTGCAGGTGATGCTCTCCCTCGCAGAGGTCGGCGAGGAGTCTCTCGCCCGCTGGAAGGCCGACGTCGACCTGGGTGACTTCGTCAGCGTCACCGGCCGCGTCGTCTCCTCGCGCCGCGGCGAGCTGAGCGTCATGGGCAGCACCTGGGAGCTCGCGTCCAAGGCGCTGCGCCCGCTGCCGAACCTCTACACCGAGCTGTCGGAGGAGACGCGCGTCCGCCAGCGCTACGCCGACCTCACGGTCCGCGAGGAGGCGCGCCAGATGGTCCTGGACCGCGCCCGCGTCACGCGCAGCATCCGCAACACCTTGCACCGCCACGACTTCGTCGAGGTGGAGACGCCGGTGCTGCAGCTGGTGCACGGCGGGGCGCACGCCCGGCCGTTCCCGACGCACCTCAACGCCTTCGACATCGACATGACGCTGCGGATCGCGCTCGAGCTGTTCCTCAAGCGCGCAGTCGTCGGCGGGGTGGACCGCGTCTACGAGATGGGCCGGATCTTCCGCAACGAGGGCGTCGACTCCACGCACAGCCCCGAGTTCACGATGCTGGAGTTCTACCAGGCCTGGGGCGACCAGCGGACCGTCGCCGAGCTGACCCGCGAGATCGTCCTGGACGTCGCCGACGTGCTGGGCTCTCGGCAGGTCGAGACACCCGCCGGCACCATCGACCTCGACGGGGAGTGGCGCTGGCTCGGCGTCTACCCCGGCCTGTCGGCGGTGCTGGGCGAGGAGGTCACGCCGTCGACGCCGGTGGAGGCCCTCCGCGCGATCGCCACCGCGCGCGACGTCGCGCTCGACCCGGCCTGGGGCGCGGAGAAGGTCGTCCTCGAGCTGTTCGCGGAGCTGGTGGAGCCGACGCTGCTGCAGCCGACCTTCGTCTGCGACTACCCGCCGACCGCGCAGCCGCTGGCCCGTCCGCACCGCAGCGACCCCGCGCTCATCGAGGCGTGGGACCTCTTCATCGGCGGCGTCGAGCGCGGCACGGGCTTCTCCGAGCTGATCGACCCCGTGATCCAGCGCGAGCGGCTCACCGCCCAGTCGCTCGAGGCGGCTGCCGGCGACCCCGAGGCCATGCAGCTCGACGACGACTTCCTCGAGGCCCTCGAACTCGGGGCGCCGCCGATGGGTGGCGTCGGGCTCGGCCTGGACCGGTTGATCATGCTCTTCACCGGTGTGGGCATCCGGGAGACGATCCTCTTCCCGCTGCTCCGCCCGGGCTCGTGAGCGACGTCCCGAGCAGCGCCGTTCCCTCCGGGGACGACCCGGTCGAGCTGGCGCACTGGCTCCTCGACCGGGCGCGCCTCGGCGAGGCGGCCCGGCTGGCCGAGTACGCCGACCACGGCATGCCCGTCGACCTCACCGACGCCCGCGGCAACACCCTGCTGCTGCTCGGCGCGTACCACGGCCACGCGGAGGTGGTCCGCGTGCTCGCGGCCCGCGGGGCGGACGTGGACGTCGTCAACGACCGCGGCCAGACCCCGCTCGCCGGGGCGGTCTTCAAGGGCTACGCCGACGTCGTCACCGCGCTCGTCGAGCTCGGCGCGGACCCCGACCTCGGGTCGCCGACGGCGCGCGCCACCGCAGCGTTCTTCGAGCGCCCCGACCTGGCGGCCCTGCTCGACCGCCGCCCCAGCTGACCGAGGAGCTCGGGCAGCGTCCGGCAGAACGCTCCGTGAGCCTGTCGAACGGCCTCGGAGAGGTTGGCGTCTGCCTTCCCTCGAGGAACACCGCCCCGTTCCGTGCCCTTCGACAGGCTCAGGGAACGTGGTCGAGGTGGCGTGGAGGGCTACCGCGAGCGGCGCGGCGAGGGTTCGTCGGGGTCGCGGAGGTCGGAGAAGTCGCCGAAGTCGTCGTCGGTGCGACGCCGCTTGCGGCGCGAGGGGCGTTCGGTGGCGTCGGAGACGACGTCGGCCACGGGGTCCTGGGTGACCGGGGCCGTGCCGGCGGTGCCGCGTACGGCGGGCAGGACCTGGGTGTCGACGTCGGAGTCCGGAGCGGCAGCAGCGGGACCCGCGGTGACCTCGGGCTCGGTCGGGCCGACCGGCTGCGGCACGCGGCGGCGCAGCAGCGAACGGGCGCGACGTTCCGAGGGGACGAGCGCCGCGCCGGCGGGCTGGACGCGTCCCGCTCGGACCACGGCGACGCCGACGGCAGTGGTCAGCGGAACGGCCAGCACCAGCCCGATCGAGCCGACGAGCGTGCGGACGATCTCGTCGCTGAACTGCTCGGTCTGCAGGACCTGCAGCAGCGGCCGGTCGTAGACGGCGATGAGGAGCAGCACCGACAGCGACGCGCCCGCGGTGGCGAAGGCGATGGTGTAGACGGTCGAGGCGATGTGGTCGCGCCCGATGCGCATGGCCCGCGCGAACAGGTCCCGGTTGCGCAGCCGGAGGGCCTTGCCGTTCTCGTCCAGGTAGTGGCCGTCGGCCAGCTCCCACACCGCGGAGGCCTGCGTGATGGTCACGTCGTTGAGCACGCCGAGCCCGGCGACGATGATCCCGCAGATCACCACCGAGGTGAGCCGCAGGTCGGGCGTCGAGGCGGCGAGCAGGTAGTCGTCCTCGGTCGCGACGCCGGTCAGGTGGGCCCAGCGCGTCGCGCCCCAGCCGAGCGCCGCGGACAGGATCAGCCCGAACAGCGTCCCGACCAGCGCGGTCGTCGTCCGCGCGCTGAAGCCGTGCGCGGCGTAGAGGACGACGAACATGATCGCCGACGACCCGATCAGCCCGACGACGACCGGGTTCTGCCCCTCGACCAGCGCCGGGAACATGAACTTCACCAGGATGACCGCGGCGAAGCCCAGCCCGACCAGCGAGGCGAGGCCGCGCCAGCGCGCCACCGCCACGACGACGAGGGCGAACAGGATCGTCATGACGACCAGCGGGGTACGGCGGTCGAAGTCGGAGAACTGGTACGACGCCGGCTGCCCGTCGCCCGGCGGCACCCGGATCAGCGTCACGCCGTCGCCGACGTCCGCCCCCGAGGCGTAGACGGCCTGGGTGAGCGGGACGCTGGCCACGTCGCCCTTGCCGTCGCCGTCGGTGACGGTCGTGGTGATGGTCGCGCAGGCGTTCACGCCCGACTGGCCGGGCGTCGAGCCGGGCAGGCCGTCGCAGGCGATGGGCTCGACCGCGGTGATCTCGGCGTGCGGGTAGGTCACGCCGGGCACGCTGTAGCCGCCGGCGTCCGCGTTGACGTGGCTGGACACGTCGCCCGGCCACAGCGCGAGGAGCCCCACGAGCGTCCAGACGCCGAGCGGGATCAGGACGACGATGAGGATCCGCAGGGCCCGGCGGTGCCGGTAGAGCTCGGCGCCGGTGACCTGGTGGCCGCTCTCGTGGAGGGCCTCGGGGCCGTGGCCCGCAGCACCGCGTCCTGCGCGTGCGGCGTTGCTGTGCGAGTGCGCCACGTGATCCGCCTAGTCTCTTGGTCCGTGAGCCGGTCTTCGGGGGGTCGGCAGACCCACGTCCCCCACGAAGACCCACGTCCCGCGCGGGTCGGGCGCCGCGTCGGCGGCCAATCTAACCCAGCGGAGCCTCCGGCCCGCCCTCCCGCGCGGCCCTCGGGACGTGCCCCGGGGCGTGGGTGGCTGCTGCTCTGCGCGCTCGTCGGGCTCGCCCTGCTCGTCGGCGGGGCGTCGTCCCTGCCCCGTCCGGGGGCTGTCGTCCAGGCGCAGGAGCACGAGCGGGCCACCACCGCAGCGCCCGCGTCGCCCGCGTCGACGTCGGCGGGACCGACAACGGCGGGCACGTCCGCGGACGTCCCCTCCCCGAGCACGAGCGCGGTCGGCGCGATCGTCCCCGACCGGGGCCCGGGCACGTACGACGCCGCGAAGGTCTCGGCCCCGACGACGGCCACGTCCGGCCGCCTCTACCGCTTCGACGTGCGCGTCGAGAAGGGCGTCGACCTCGACCCCGACGAGGTCGCGCGGGCCTTGGAGCGCACGCTCGACGACCCGCGCAGCTGGCGCTCGACGGGCAGAGTCCGCTTCTCGCTGGTCGCCGCCGGCGAGCAGGCCGACCTGCACGCCTACCTCGTCACGCCCGGCACCACCGACAAGCTCTGCTACCCGCTGCTCACCCGCGGGGAGGTGTCGTGCCGCTCCGGGAACAAGGTCGTCCTCAACGCGAAGCGCTGGACGCTGGGCGCGGAGGCCTACGGCTCGGACGTCGCCGACTACCGCGACTACCTCGCCAACCACGAGTTCGGCCACGCGCTCGGGCACTCCCACGTCGGCTGCCCGGCCCGCGGCCGACCGGCGCCGGTGATGCTGCAGCAGACCAAGGGCCTGCAGGGCTGCACCGCGAACCCGTGGCCCTCGGTCACCAAGGGGTGACCCGTCCGGTGCAGGCGGGGGAGGTCCGGCTCGAACGGGTCCCCGTCGCCGTCGCCCGCGGGCTCGTGCGCGGCGACCTCTCACGCCCGGCGACCTGGCACCCGCAGTTCCCCGCCGCGGGCACGCTGAGCGCGGCGCGGATGCTGCTCGGGACGTACGAGGCCCTCGGCGTCGACCCCGAGGGCTCGCCCTGGTGGTTCTTCTGCGTGGTCGTCGAGGGCGTGGTGGTCGGGGACGCCGGGTTCCACGGCCCGCCGCCCCAGGACGGTCCCGCCGAGGTCGAGATCGGCTACCAGGTCGTGCCCGCCCTGCGTGGTCGCGGCGTGGCCACGCGGGCCTGCGCGCTGCTCCTCACGCACGCCTGGGCGCACGGGGCCGACGTCGTCCGTGCCGAGGTGGAGCCGGACAATCCGTACGGCCCGGCCTCGCGGGCCGTGCTCCTCGCCAACGGCCTGCGCCCCGACGGCGACCTCGGCTTCGTCGCAGAGCGTCCTGTCGGCCCGCGGACGTAGCATCTCCTCCGCGATGAGCACTCCCGCGGCAGGCCTGACGCGGCGGCTGGTCCTGGACCGGCCGCCGATGCTCGCGCCGGTCTTCGGGCTGCACCGACGCGGGACCGGCGACCCCACGCACCGCGTGCTCGGCGGCCTCCACCTGCGCACGACCCGCACGCCGTGCGGCACCGCCCTGCTCAAGGTCGTGGCCTCCGGCGGCGAGGTGTCGGCGCGCGCCTGGGGCGACGGCGCCGAGTGGGTGCTCGACCACCTGCCGCGACTGCTCGGCGAGGAGGACGACCTCGACGGGTTCGTGCCCCGGCACGGGATCGTGGCCGAGGCGCACCGCCGCTACGGCCACTTCCGCGTGGGGCGCAGCGACGCCGTCTTCGAGGCGCTGGCGCCGGCCTGCATCGAGCAGGTCGTCACGGGCAAGGAGGCCTTCCGCGCCTTCCGGCTGCTCGTGCGCGAGTTCGGCGAACCGGCGCCGGGCCCGACGCAGGACCCCGGCTCGGCCGCGTACGGGATGTTCGTCGCGCCGACCCCCGAGGCCTGGGCGCGGGTGCCGAGCTGGCGCTTCCTCGCGGCCGGGGTCGAGCAGCGGCGCAGCCGGACGCTCGTCCGGACCGCGCAGCGGGCGGTGGCGCTCGAGCGGACCCTGCTCGGCACGAACGAGGCGGCGGACCTGGCGCTGCGCAGCTTTCCCGGCGTGGGTCCGTGGACCTCGGCCGAGGTCCGCCAGCGCGCGCACGGCGACGCGGACGCGTGGAGCATCGGCGACTACCACGTCGGCAAGAACATCACGTGGGCCCTGACCGGCGAGGTCCTCGACGACGACGCCGCGACCGAGCTGCTCGAGCCGTACCGCGGGCACCGCTACCGGGTCCAGGTGCTGCTCATGATGGTGGCCGGCGGACGCCCGCGCCGGGCCCCGCGGATGACCCTGCCCACCCACACGCCGTACGCGACCCGCGGCCGTTCCTGACGGTCCGGCCCGCGGCCGTTCATGACGGCTCGGCCTGGGAGAGCCGGCCGGACCGGCCGGAGCGGCGCGCGCCGCCCCGGCCGGTCAGCGGTCAGCTACGCGTTGGCGTTGCTGGTGTTGACCTCGCCGTTGACGCCGGACGGGAAGAACCCGCCCTTGGTGACCTTCTTCGGGGTGAGGTAGACGATGTTCAGCACGTTGGCCGGGGTGCGGCTGTAGACGATGCTGTTCTCGTCGGTCGGGACGATGTTGGCGTGCTTCTTCGCGCGACGCAGGTTCTGGTCGTCGTCGGACGGGCCGTCGACCGCGTCGCGGAGCTCCGAGATCTTCTTGACCTCGGAGAACAGGCCCTTGCGGTAGAGCGAGGACCGCACGATGCCGGCGTGGTACGCCTCCACCGCGAGGATGCCGGCGGCCGCCTCCAGGTAGGTCTTGTTGGTGATCAGCGGGGCCGCGCCCTTGTAGGCCGTGACGCCGACGTCCTCGAAGATGAACGCCCCGAGCAGGAAGTTGTTCTCGTTGGCGAACGGGTCGAAGGTCTGGTTGGACTTGATCAGGCCCGCCGCCCGCGCCGCGGCGGTGAAGCTGGTCTTGAGGTCGATGTCCGGCTGGGCGACCTTGGCGCTGCCAAGCGCGCTGCGCAGGAACTTGACGTGGTTGCGCTCGTCCTCGGCGATCTCGCGGGCGTACTCCTTGATCGCCTTGGTCTTGAAGTCGACCTTCTTGCCGCCGGTGACCTTGCCCTGCCTGCCCTTGCCGGTGACGTCGATCGAGTCGAGCCCCTCGCCCCAGAAGGCGTAGGAGTAGAACTGCGCCTCGAGGTACTCGAGGTTCAGCGCGAAGTTGAGGACCGCGCCGTCGCTCGGCCCTTCGGTCGGGGCGGCGGAGGCCGTCCCGGTCTGGGCGCCGGCCAGGGCCACGGCCCCGACGGTCCCCAGGCCGGCGACGCCTGCAGCGCGCAGGAAGTTCCGGCGGTCGTTCGTGTTCTCGGCGCTGCGGTCGATCATGTCGGCCACGAGCTTCTTTCCGAACATCGTGCTCCTTGGGAGAGTGCTCCGGTGGTGCCACAGCGGTGCCGTCCCGTCCGCGGAGCGCGGGCCGAGGGGCCACGGAGACACGCCACGACGAGCCTCGCCGCACCGCGTACCGCTGTGATCGCGAGCGGGCTCCCCGTGCTCCGGCGCCGCGCGAGGCCGGTGGACGGTCAGTCCGTTCCTGCCTGCTTCGACGCTGCGTGCGGAAGGGTTTGGTGGCTCGCGGGGGAAGTTCGGCGGCGCGGGGTGTTTCCGCGATCAGGACAGGGCGGGCTGCTCCAGCGCGGCGATGGAGCGGGCGCCGGGCAGCACCATCGTGAACTCCGCCCCGCCCTGGGCGGACCGGCCGGCCCGCACGGTGCCGCCGTGCTGGCGCACGACCTGGGCCACGATCGACAGGCCGAGACCGGTGCCCGGCGTCGTGCGGGCGGTGTCGGCGCGGAAGAAGCGGTCGAAGACGTGCGGCAGGTCCGCCTCGGCGATGCCGGGGCCCTCGTCGGCCACCCGCAGCCGGTTGCCCTCGAGCTGCACCCGCACGGTGCCGCCCGGCGGGCTCCACTTGACGGCGTTGTCGAGCAGGTTGGTGACGGCCCGCTCGAGGTCGGCGGAGACGCCGACGACGTAGAAGGGGTCGAGCTCGACGTCGAAGTCGAGCCCGGGGCCCCGCCGCCGGGCGCGCTCGAGCGCGGCGGTGACGACGGTGCGGAAGTCGAGCGGCTCGGGGGTCGCCTCCTCGTCGTCGCGGGCGAGCTGGACGAGGTCGCCGATCAGCTTGGTGAACTCTCCGAGCTGGCCCTGCACGTCGCTGAGGATGGCGAGCCGGTCGCCCTCCTTCAGCATGCTCGTCCGGGCGTCCATGATCAGCAGGTCGACGTTCGTCCGCAGGCTCGTCAGCGGGGTCCGCAGCTCGTGGCCCGCGTCGGCGATCAGGCGCCGCTGCCGCTCCCGGGAGGCGGCCAGCGAGCCGACCATGTCGTTGAACGAGCGGGCGAGCACGGCCACGTCGGCCGCGCCGGTGACGCTGACCGGGCGCAGCTCCTTGGTCACCGCGACCCGCTCGACCGCGGCGGAGAGCCGCCGGACCGGGCGCAGGCCCGAGCGCGCGACGGTGAGCCCGGTGCCCGCGGCGACGGCCACGCCGACCAGCCCGGACAGGGCGACCACGACGAGCAGGGAGGTGAGCACCGCCTCGGTGCTCGCCAGCGGGCGGCCCACGACCAGGGCCACGCCGCCGAGGTCGGGGATGGGGATCGCGACGATCCGGTACTCCGAGCCGTCCGTCGTCTCGCCCGTGCGGGCCGAGTGGCCGAAGTGCAGGCGGGCCACGGCCAGCTCGTCCGGCCCCAGGACGAGGTGCTCGCGCTCGTCGGGGACGTAGAAGGCCCGTCCGTCGGATCGGACGGCGGCGACGCTGATGTTCCCGGCGCGCAGCGCGCGCTCGGTGAGGCCGCCGAGGTTCGTGATGTCCTGGCTGGCGGGGACCGTCAGGCTGGAGGCCACCTCGAGCAGCTCGTCGTCGAGGGAGGTGTAGAGCGACGCGCGCACGGTGAGCCAGCCGGCGAGGCTGGTCAGCGCGACGGCCACGGCGACCGCGGTCGTGGTCAGGTAGCCGACCCGGCGCTGCAGCGGGAGCGTGCCCAGCCAGCCGCGGAGGCGCGCGTACGCCGACGCCCTGGTCGTCCGGGGCGCCCGTGCTGCGTTCCGGACGGGACGGTGGCCGGGCCTGGGTCGCTGCACGGCGTCCTACGCCGCCGCGGGGGAGCTGCTCGAGCCTGCTCCCGCACCCGTGAGCACCGCTCCGCCTCCCTCGCCCCCGCGCACCGCCGGACACGCGTCGGCGCCGGTCCCGTCGTCGAGCACGACCCTACGCGTGTGCGCTTACGGGGGCGTCTCGCGCAGCACGTAGCCGACGCCACGCACCGTGTGGATGAGCCGCGGCTCGCCGTCGACCTCGGTCTTGCGGCGCAGGTAGCCGATGTAGACCTCGAGCGAGTTCGCGGTGGTCGGGAAGTCGAAGCCCCAGACCTCGTTGAGCAGCCAGCTGCGCTCGAGCACCCGGCGCGGGTGCTGCATGAAGGCCTCGAGCAGCGCGAACTCGGTCCGCGTCAGGCTGATCTGGCGGGCGCCGCGCAGGACCTCGCGGGTCTGCGTGTTGAGCACCAGGTCGCCGAAGCTGAGGCTCTGCGTCGACGGGTCGTTCGAGTCGGCGGTCGTCCCCGAGCGCCGGACGAGCGCCCGGAGCCGCGCCAGCAGCTCGTCGAGCGCGAAGGGCTTGGCCATGTAGTCGTCGCCGCCGGCGTCGAGGCCGTCGACCCGGTCGCCGACCGCGTCGCGCGCGGTGAGCACCAGGATCGGGACGTCGTTGCCGGCCGAACGCAGCATGCGGGTGGTCTCGAGGCCGTCGAGGCGCGGCATCATCACGTCCATGATGACGGCGTCGGGCCGGTGCGCGGCCAGCTTGGCGAGCGCCTCGACCCCGTCCTCGGCCGTGCTGACCTCGTAGTCGTTGTACTCGAGCGAGCGGGCGAGTGAGTCCCGGACGGCCTGGTCGTCGTCCACGACGAGGATGTGCATGGCGGGAAGTCTGTCAGACAGATTCTTCCCCGGGGTGCAAAGCCGCCCCAGAGCGTGGCCGTGTCAGATTCATGATCAACGCGTGCATGGCCGTCGGGTCCAGCTCGCCGCTGAACAGGGCCCGCTGGTGCATCTGGTCGTGGGCGCCCATCAGCAGGTCGAGGGCGAGCTCGACGGGCATGGTGAACTCCAGCTCGGCGAACTGCAGCGCGTCGGCCACGAGGGCGTGGACCTGGGCCCGGCACGCGTCGACGAACGCCTGGTACGGCGCGCGCAGCTCCGCCACGCGGGCGGCGTACAGCAGGAGCTCCTGCTGCGCGAGCAGGCTGGTGCGGTCGCCGGTCCCACCCAGGTTGAGCCGTCCGAGCACCTGCGCCACCGCCGCGGTGGCGGTGAGCCCGCCGCCCTGGGCCTTGAGCTCGGCCACCGCGCGCTCCGCCGCCGCGTACTCCTCGGCGATGCCCTGCTCGATGAGCGCGAGGACCAGCGCGTCCTTGTCGGCGAAGTTCGAGTAGAAGGCGCCGCGGGTGAAGCCGGCGGCCTCGCAGATCTCCTCCACGCTCGCCCCGATCACGCCGCGCTCGGCGAAGACGGCGATGGCCGCGGCCATCAGGCGCTGACGCGTCCGGGCGCGGCGGGCGCTGAGCGGGCTGCCGCTCGCGGGCAGGCCGGGCGGCGGAGCAGGGGTGGCGGTCGGTGAGGGCCGGGCGGCCGGCGGGAGCGCCGTCGGCCTCGGTGCTGCGGCCGCCGCCTCGGGGAGCGACGTCATGGGGATCACCCTAGCGCCCGTTGCATACACACCTGTATCGCATACAGTCGTGTATCGAGATGAGCTCCTTCCTCTACGGCCTCGGCCGCTCCTCGTACCGCCACCGGCTCCGCGTGGTGCTGCTGTGGCTCGCCGTCCTCGTGGTGCTGGGCGGCGCCTCCGCGGCCGTGAGCAAGGGGTTCGACGAGAACTTCTCGCTGCCCGGGACCGAGTCGCAGACCGCGCTCGACTCGCTGAACCGCACGTTCCCGCAGGCCGGCGGCACGACCGCCCAGATGGTCGTGGTGCCGCGGGACGGGCAGTCGGTCCGCTCGACGGCGGCGAAGAAGGCCATCGACGCGAGCGCCGAGCGGCTCCGCGACGTGGCCCAGGTCGACACGGTGTCGGGGCCCTTCGACGAGTACGCCAAGGGCCAGGTCGCCTCCGACGACAGCGCGGCGATCATCAAGGTGACGTTCGCCGTCCCGGCCGTCGACATCGGCGAGACCACCTTCGACGAGCTGCAGCAGCAGCGTGCCGAGCTGCAGACGGCGCTGCCGGGCTCGCAGGTCTCGGTGGGCGGCGACGCGTACACCGGCGGCACCCCCGGCGTCAGCTGGGTCGAGGCCATCGGCGTCGTCGTCGCGCTGATCGTGCTGTGGCTGACCCTCGGCTCGCTCCGCGCGGCCGGCATGCCGCTGGTCACCGCCCTGCTGGGCGTGGGCCTGACCGTCGCGCTGATCTTCGGGGCGACCGGCTTCGCCACCGTCTCCTCGACCACCCCGCTGCTGGCGCTCATGCTCGGCCTGGCCGTGGGGATCGACTACGCCCTGTTCATCACCTCGCGCCACCGCGACCAGCTGCGCCAGGGCATGGACCCCGAGGAGTCGGTCGCCCAGGCCGTGGCCACGGCCGGCTCGGCCGTCGTCTTCGCCGGCATGACGGTGATGATCGCGCTCGTCGGCCTGTCGGTCGCGGGCATCCCCTTCCTCAGCATCATGGGCGTCGCCGCCGCCGTCGGCGTGGCCATCGCCGTGCTCATCGCCCTCACCCTCCTCCCCGCCCTGCTCGGGTTCCTCGGGGCGCGCCTGCGTCCCAAGGTCAAGCCCCCGGTGGAGGAGCAGGCGGCCGCAGCGGCCGAGCAGGCCTCCCAGTCGCCGGCCCGGGCGATGCGTCAGCCCCGCGCTGCCCGGGCCGGTCGGGCGGTGCCGACGAAGCGCCCGCGCGTCGGCCTCGGACGCCGGTGGGTGCGGGTCGTCACGCGCTTCCCGCTCGTCACCGTCCTGCTCGTGCTCGTCGCCCTCGGGGCGATGGCCTACCCGGCGAAGGACCTGCGGATCGCGCTGCCCAGCAACGGCACGGCCGACGCCGGTTCCCCGGCACGCGTCACGTACGACCTCGTCGCCGAGCACTTCGGCCAGGGCTACAACGGCCCGCTCATCGTGACCGCGACGATCGTCGGCTCCGACGACCCGCTCGGCGTCATGGACGGCATGGCCGACGAGCTGCGCACGCTGCCGGGCGTGGCCAGCGTCCCCCTCGCGACGCCGAACGAGGACGCCGACACCGGCATCATCCAGGTCATCCCGGAGGGCGCGCCGGACAGCCAGGAGACCAAGCAGCTCGTCCGCGACATCCGGGCGCTGGAACCGCACTTCCAGGCCGAGTACGGGGTCGCGACGGCCGTCACCGGCTTCACGGCGGTCGGCATCGACATCTCCGACCGGCTCGGGGCCGCGCTGCTGCCCTTCGGGATCCTCGTCGTCGGGCTGTCGCTGGTGCTGCTGACCATGGTGTTCCGCTCGATCTGGGTCCCGGTCAAGGCGACCGTCGGCTTCCTGCTCAGCGTCGGCGCCGCGTTCGGCGCGACCGCGATGGTGTTCGAGTACGGCTGGTTCGGCTCGGTGTTCAACGTCCACCAGACGGCGCCCGTGATCAGCTTCCTGCCCATCCTGCTGATGGGCATCCTCTTCGGCCTGGCCATGGACTACGAGGTCTTCCTCGTCTCGCGGATGCGCGAGGAGTACGTCCACGGCGTGGCGCGCGCGGGCGGCCCGTCCAGGGCCGTCGCCCGCTCAGCGGTCGAGGAGGGCTTCGTGGCCTCGTCCCGCGTCGTCGTCGCGGCCGCGGTGATCATGCTGTCCGTGTTCGGCGGCTTCGTCCCTGACGGCGAGGGGCCGATCAAGACCATCGGCTTCGGGCTCGCGGTCGGGGTGTTCGTCGACGCGTTCGTCGTCCGGATGACCCTCGTGCCCGCGGTCCTGACGCTGCTGGGCACCAGGGCGTGGTGGCTGCCGCGCTGGATCGACCGCCGGCTGCCGTCCTTCGACGTCGAGGGCGAGGGGCTGCACCACCAGGTCGCGCTCGCCTCCTGGCCGTCCGCGGACGACCACCACCTGGTGCTGGCCGAGGGCTTGCGGGTCGGCGGCTGGGAGGTGAGCACCGCGCTGCCGCCCGGCGAGACGCTCGTCGTCGAGGGCCCGGCCTCCCCGGGCCGCACGGCCCTGCTGCTCACCCTGGCCGGCCGGATGCGCCTGCCCGGGACGGGCGAGGGTGCCCCGGCGCGCGTCAAGGTGGCCGGGTTCGTGCTCCCCGAGCAGGCCGGACGGGTGCGGCGGCGGACCGCGTACGTGGACTGCGCCGCCACCGAGGACCTGGCCCGCGAGCTCGCCGCGCTCGGGCGCGCCACGCCGGACGTGCTGTTCCTCGACCGGCTCGACGCCCTCGCCGGCCCCGGTGCCGACCCCGACGCCCGGGCCGCCGTGGCCCGTGCGCTGGACGCCGTCGCCGCGGGCGGCACCACCGCCGCCGTGGTCGCCGTCGCCGACGCCGCGGCCCTCGACACCCTCCTGCGCGGCCCCCGCCGCGTCCTGGACCTGCGCCCCCGCCCGGCGCTCGCCCAGGCCTGATGCCCCGTACGACCTCGCTCAAGGGATCTCGCATGTTCTCGCTGGAACGCGCCGACGGCAGCCGCCGGGTCGGACTCTGGTCGCTGGTCGGGCTGCTGCTCGTCCCGCTCGTCCTGGCCGGCGGCTTCCTGGCCGCGACCTGGAAGTCCACCGACCGCCTCGACCGCGTGCAGGCCGCCGTGGTCAACCTCGACGAGCCGGTCAAGATCAACAAGCAGACCGTGCCGCTGGGGCGCCAGCTGGCCGGCGGTCTCGTGGACGGCAAGACCGGTGACGACACCGGCGACAAGGGCGACAAGGGCGAGGAGCGGGCCGCCGACACGAACTTCTCCTGGATCCTCACCGACGCCGACGACGCCCGCAGCGGGCTCGACTCCGGCCGCTACGCCGCGGTCGTCACCATCCCCAAGGACTTCTCGGCGCGCGCGACCTCCTACACCGACCAGTCCGGCGACTCCGCCGAGCAGGCCGTGCTCGACGTGCAGACCTCGCCGGTGAGCGGCATCTCCGACCCGGTCGTCGGCCAGGCCATCGCCAGTACGGCGACGCGGGTGCTCAACACGACCCTGACCGAGCAGTACGTGCAGAACGTCTTCGTCGGCTTCAACGACACCAAGAAGCAGTTCGCCAAGGTCGCCGACGCGGCCGGGCAGCTCGACGACGGCACGAAGCAGCTTGCCGACGGCCTCGGGCAGACCTCCGACGGCACGGCGAAGCTCTCCGACGGCCTCGACCAGCTCGACACCGGCGGCGGCCAGCTCGCCAGTGGGGCCAAGCAGCTGAGCAGCGGGCTCGGCCAGTACGCCGACGGCGTCGGTACGCTCGCCGACAAGACCGCGGCGCTGCCCAAGGGCGGGCGCCAGATCGCCGACGGCGTCGCCGGGATCGAGTCCGGGCTGAAGCAGTACCAGAAGGCCCTGCGCGAGCAGGCCGACAAGGCGGCGGCGGCGAAGGCGCCGAAGCAGCCGACCCAGGCCGACTTCGCCGCCGCGGCCGCCGCGCTGCCGCCGCCCAAGCTGACGCTGCCGACCTCCTGCGACGACATCGACAAGGGCCTGAGCGTGCCGCTCACCCCCGAGCAGTGCGGGGCCGTCCTCAAGACGGTCGGCCAGGCGGCGGGTGGTGGCTACCAGGCCGGCGTCGGCGGCGGCATCACGGCCGCGAGCACGGTGTTCGCGGGCTACCTCGAGCCGCTCGGGGTCTACGCGGGCAAGCAGGGGGCGGCCCAGGCGCTCGACGGCGCCGCCGGCGGGCTCAGCACCAAGGACAAGAAGACCGGTCAGAGCATCCTGTCCGGCACCGGGCAGCTCGCGGACGGCGCCGACCAGCTCGCCGACGGGCTCACGCCGCTCGCGGCTGGCATCAAGCAGCTCGACACCGGTGCGTCCAAGCTCGCCGACGGGGCGAGCGGTCTCAGCGACGGCGTCGCGCAGTACACCGGCGGCGTCCACGGCGTGGCCACGGGCGCCCAGCAGCTGAGCGGCGGCCTGGTCAAGCTGTCGGCGGGCGCCGACAAGCTGGCCGACGGCACGGGCCAGCTGGCCGACGGGCTCAAGTCCGGCGCGAAGCAGATCCCGACGTACGACAAGCAGGCGCGCGAGCGGCTCTCGACGGTCGTCGCGGCGCCGGTGACGACGCCGGACGTGACCTCGGTCTTCTCCAACGTCGCGACCACGACCCTGCTGGCCGTGCTCGCGCTGTGGGTCGGCGGCCTGTCCAGCTACCTCGTGCTGCGGGCCGTGTCGGCCAAGGCGCTGTCGAGCATGAAGTCGTCCTGGCGCCTGAGCCTGGAGAGCCTGCTCCCGGCGGCCCTCGTGGCCGCCGTGCAGTCGGTGGTCCTGACCGTGCTGATGGACGCGCTGCTCGACCTGACCGCCGGGCAGACCGTACGGTTCCTCGGCCTGAGCCTGCTCGCCGGGCTCGTGTTCGTGGCGCTCAACCAGGCCCTGGTGGCGTGGTTCGGCGGGGTCGGACGGTTCGTGTCGGTGGTGCTCGTCGTGCTGACGGCCGCCGCGGCTCTGACCTCGGCCGTGCCGGCGGTGTTCGACTCGATCACCCCGCTGCTGCCGCTCACCCCGGCCCTGCAGGGCATGCGCGCCGTGGTCACGGGCAACGGCGGAGGTGCCCAGGCGGCGCTGCTGCTCGCCTGGCTCGTCGTCGGGCTCGCCGCCGGCGTGCTGGCGACGGCACGGCGCCGGACCCTCCGCTCCACCGCGCTCGTCGCGTCACCCGCCCGCTAGCCGCGTCCCGCCCCGTACGCCCGCCCCCTGCTCTCGGCGGGCCGGGGGTGTGCCGGTTTCCCAAGAGGTCTTGGGGAACCGGCACTCCTCACGGCGGATACGCCATGAGCAGTGCAGGGTTCCCAAGACCTCATGGGAAACCGACAGAGCTCACGCAACGGCCGAGGGCCGGGGCCTGGGCCTCGGAGCCCAGGGGGGTGCGTCAGGCCAGGGCGCGCACGCACTGCTCGAGCTCGCCGAGGGCGTCGGCGAGCGGAACCTTCGGCGACCAGCCCCAGCCGCGGGCCCGGTCGGTCCGGATCTGGCCGGTCCAGGCCGGGCCGTCCTCCCACACGGGCTCGACGCCGAGGGCGCGGGCGACCGTCCCGAGGTAGTCGCCGATCGTGGCCGGCTCCCCGGCCACGTTCACCGCGGTGCAGCCGCCGGCGACGGGGCCGTGCGCGACGTCCTCGGCCGCCGGGATGCGCGCGGTGGCGAGGTCGGCGACGAGCGCGGCCAGGTCCTCGACGTGCACCCAGCGGAACGTCTTGCGGGCGATGTCGTGCCGGTCCTGCTCGTGGTCGCGGACCTGCTGCGGGCGCAGGGTGTTCCAGACCGAGGTGTCACCCGCCCCGAGGATGGCCGGCGGCCGCACGAGCACCCGGGTGATCCCGTCGACCGCGCAGACGGCGGCGTCGGTGTCGCGCTTGGTGAGGGGGTAGACGTCCGCGTCGTCCCCGACGAGCGGGAAGTCCTCGTCGATGTCGGAGCTGTCGTCGGGCTGGCCGTAGACCGCGCAGGTCGACAGGTGCACGACCCGGTCGACCCCGGCGTCGCGAGCGGCGCGCACGAGGCGGGAGGTGTCCTCGACGCCGACGCGGTGCTGGGTCTGGAGGTCGCTGCCCATCGGGTGCACGGTCGTGACCACGGCGTCTGCACCGGCCACGACCTGTGCCGCGAAGTGCGCGTCGCCGAAGTCGCCCACGCGCTCCTCGAGCCCGTCCAGCCGCGGGGCCGTCCCCGGGCGCCGGACCACCGCCCGCACGGTCGCGCCCCGGCGGACCAGCGCGTCGCTCACCCGCGCGCCCACCAGGCCGTTCGCGCCGGTCACCACCACGACGGGGCTGTGCCCCTGCTCTGACGTCATGCCGCCAGCCTGGCACCCGCGCCCTACGCCCCCGGCGCCGGCGGCGTCGGTCCGACCCGCGGACGGCGCGGTCAGGCCAGGGCGGCCACGAGCACGTCGCGCAGGGCGCTCAGCAGCGAACCGTCCGGGTCGTGCGAGGGGTTCACCTCGGTGACGACCACCGCCGCCAGCCCCACCCCCTGGGCCAAGGTGCGCAGGCACACGGACAGCTCGTCGAGGGCGAGGCCGTTGAAGTGCGGGAAGTTCGCGAGCGGGAAGGCACCGGTGTCCAGCACGTCGACGTCGACGTGCAGCACGACCCGGTCCGCCGCCCTGGCCAGGCGCGACCAGGCCGTCGACGCGCTCCCGGCCGGGTCGTCCCGTACCTCCGGTGCCGGCGTGGCCGACAGGCGCAGCCGGGTGAGCGTCGTCCACTGCTGCTCGTCGAGCTCGGCCGGGTCGAAGCCGAAGAGCTCGACCTCCTCGGGCCGCAGCAGGGGACCGTCCTGCCCGAGGTCGGCGAGCGCCGCGGAACCGCCGCCGAGCAGGTGGGTCGTGCCCATCGTGTCCAGGACGCCCGAACCGCTCAGCTCCGGACGGTTCAGGTCGACGTCCCCGTCGAGGTAGAGCAGCCCGACCCGGCCCGTCCGCCGCAGCCCGGCCACCACGCCCAGGGTGGTCGTGCAGTCCCCGCCGAGCACGAGCGGGACCTCGCCCGCACCGGCCACCCGTGCGACGGCGTCGGCCACCTCCAGGCACGTCGCGCGTACGCGGTCGGCGTCGCGCACGCCCTCGACCCGGGGGCTCGGGCGGTGGGTCCGCACCGCGAGGTCGCCGTGGTCGGTCACCTGGGCACCGGCCCGGCCCAGGGCGTCGACGAGCCCGTGCTCGCGCCAGGCCGCCGGCGCCCGCTCCTGCCCGGCGTTGTGCGAGCCCGCGCTGGTCGGGACGCCGACCAGACCGAAGGTGCGGCGGACGTCCTGGGCGGCCGGCGAGGTCACCGGCCGAGCGTAGGGTCCGGCGGTCCGCCGGCACCAGGCCCGGAGGCGGTCCGGCTCAGCGCGAGCCGGCTCCCAGCCGCCGCACCTCGTCGAGCACGCCGGGCATCGCCGCCTCGACGGCGGCGAGCGTGTCCTCGAAGCCCTCCGGGCCGCCGTACCAGGGGTCCGGCAGCCCGGAGCCCTCCGGCGCGGCGGGGTCGTGGTCGCTCAGCAGCGAGAGGTTGTCGGCCTCGGGCGCCATCCGCAGCATGCGGTCGACGTGCAGGGGCTCGGCGGCGATGACGAGGTCCGCCCCGGCGATCTCGTCGGGGGTGATCTGGTGCGCGGAGTGGCCGCCGGCGCGGTAGCCGTGGGCCTCGAGGACGCGACGCGCCCGCGGGTCGATCGGCTCGCCGAGCTCCTCGCGGCTCGTCCCCGCGCTCGTGAACCGCACCTGGTCGGACAGGCCGGCCTCGGCGGCCATCTTCTCGGCCACCCGCTCGGCCATCGGGGAGCGGCAGATGTTGCCCCAGCAGACGAAGACGACCTCGACCGGGCGCCCGCTCACGCGCGGCCGTCCTCGGGGCCGTCGGCGTCGCCCGCCTCGCCGGGCGCGCGCCCGGACTGCCACCAGCTGCGTACGCGGCTGGCGGCCGCCCCGCCAACGGAGCCGGCCAGGCCGCCGATCCTGCCGACCAGCCCGACAAGCGGGTCGGAGGAGGAGGTGAACGCCGTCGAGTACGACGCGGCGGCCTCGCGCACGTCCTCCGCGATCGGGGCCCCCGCCTCGTCGGAGCGGCGCAGGTAGTCCCCGGCCAGGATCGCGCGGTACTCAGGGCCGGCCGCCCACTGCTGCAGCTCGGCGGCGCGCAGCGCGGCCAGCGGGTGCGTCGACCCGGTCACCTGCAGCAGCCGCAGCACGGAGTCGCGCACGTCGCGGCTGGCCTGGTAGTCCTTGGCCTGGTCGAGGAACCCGGCCACGTCCATGTCGTCGGGGTCGAGCGCGCCGGCCATCGCGGCGTGCACCCGCAGCGCCGTCGTCGGGTCCTGCGTGCAGAGCAGGCCAGCCCGGTCGGCCGACAGCTCCGACTTGCGGAACCACTCGCCGAGCGCCAGCACGATCACCCGCAGCCCCCACGAACCGACGGGCAGCCAGGAGACCGACTGGCTCAGGCTCAGCAGCTGGAGCAGCAGCGTGCGGTAGATCGCGTGGCCCGACAGCACGTGGCCGACCTCGTGGCCGACGACGAACCGCAGGCCCTCGGCGTCCACCATCTGCAGCATCCCCGTCGAGAGCACGATCACGGGCCGGTCGAGGCCGATGGTGACCGCCTCCGGCACCGGGTTCATGGTCACGAACAGCTCGGGCACGGGGTGCAGGTCGAGCGTCGTCGCGCACTCGGCGACGATCGCGTGCAGCTCCGGGTACTGCCGCACCGACGTCCGGATCGAGGTCGCGAGGTAGAGGAGCCGGACGCTGCGCTCGCCGACCACGCCGGAGACCGCCCGCAGCACCGTGTCGAAGCCGGGCAGGGCCCGCAGCGCCACCACGGCGCCCCGGTCGGCCGGGTGCTCGTACGCCCGCGGGCTGATGTCGGGGAAGCGCATCCGGCCCGGGCGCAGGGTCCGCTCGGAGGCGTAGCTCATGCGAGGGCCCGGTTCACGCGCGGGTGCCGCGCAGGCGGCGCGCCGGCTGGTTGCGGTCGGGGAGGAACGCGTTGAGCACGAAGCTGACGACCGAGACGATCACGGCGCCGAGCAGCGCGGTCCAGAAGCCGTCGACGGACCAGCCGATCCCGATCTTGTCCGCGACCCACGAGGTGAGCAGCAGCATCAGCGCGTTGATCACGAGCAGGAAGACCCCGAGCGTGATCAGCACGACGCAGGCGGTGACCGCGGTGAAGATCGGCTTCACCACGGCGTTGACGACGCCGAAGATCAGCGCGACGACGAGCAGCACGAGGACCTTGTCGCCGGTGCCCTGCGCGGTCAGCGTGATGCCGGACAGCAGCCAGGTGGCGACGGCGAGGGCGGCCGCGTTGGCGACGAGCCGGAGGAGGAAGCGCACCGTTCCAGTGTCCCAGCCGCGGGTCCTTCTGCGGACCCGCGGCGTCCCGGCTGCTCCGGAGGTCTTCAGGCGACCTCGTCGTGCGCCCGCTGCGAGGCCGAGACGTCCTCGAGGTGGGTGATCGCCCACTCCTGCAGCGCCCGCAGCGGCTCGCACAGGGTGCGCCCGGCCTCGGTCAGCGCGTACTCCACGCGCACCGGGACCTCCGGGTGGACGGTGCGGCGCACCAGGCCATCGCGCTCGAGCCCCCGCAGGGTCTGGGTCAGCATCTTCTGCGAGACGCCCTCCACGCGGCGGGCCAGCTGCGAGAACCGGGCGTCGCCCTCGGCGAGCACGCCGACGACGAGCACCGTCCAGCGGTCGCCGATGCGGTCGAGGATGCGCCGGGTCGGGCAGTCGGCGCGGTAGGGGTCCCCGAGCAGCGGCACGGGACCCGGAGCGGAGGAGGTGGTTACCACGAAGTGCCTACTTCCCAAAGGAGAGTTGCAAACGTACGGTGATCAGCGTGCGCCGTCCGGCGCCGTCTGTCCAGCACGAAGGGTCGCGCAGTGTCACGCATCGTCGTCATCGGAGGAACCGGGTACGCCGGGTCCGCCATCGCCACCGAGGCCGCCCGTCGCGGCCACCAGGTCACGGCGCTCAGCCGGTCGCTCCCCGAGGAGCCGACGCCCGGGGTCGAGCACGTCCAGGGCGACGCGCTCGACGAGGCCACCCTCGCCTCCGTAGTCGACGGCGCGGAGGTCGTCGTCGCCGCGCTCTCCCCGCGCGGGGCGATCACCGACCGGTTCCGCGAGGTCAACCGGACCATCGCCCGCCTGGCCGACGAGGCCGGTGCGCGGCTGTTCGTCGTCGGCGGCTACACCTCGCTGCGGCCCGCGGCGGGCGCGCCGCGCTTCGTGACCGACGTGAGCCACGTGCCGGAGGCGATCCTGCCCGAGGTGCTGACCGGGGCGGCCCAGGTCGTCGAGGACCTGCCCGCGACGCCCGACAGCCTCGACTGGGTCTTCGTCAGCCCGGCTCTGGCCTTCGGCGCGTACGCCCCGGGCGAGGCGACCGGGGCCTACCGCCTCGGCGACGAGGTGGCGCTCAGCCCCGAGGACGGCGGCGCCATCTCGGCGCCGGACTACGCCCTCGGCTTCGTCGACCTGATCGAGGCCGGCCAGCACCACCGCCAGCAGGTCAACCTCGCGGTCTGAGCGCGCGTCGAACGCCCCCAGAGCGCGTCGAACGCCCCCTGAGCTCGTCGAACGCCCCCTGAGCTCGTCGAAGGGCCTCGTCAGAGGTCGGCTCCTCCCACGCCGACCACTGCGTGGCCCTTCGACAAGCTCAGGGGGCGTTGCCGCGCTCGTGGTGCGGTGCGCCCGCGGGGGCCGCGGCCGGAGGTGGCAGGGTCTGGTGCATGCACATCGTCGTCACGGGTGGTTCGGGCAAGCTCGGCGGGGTCGTGGTGGAGCACCTGCTCTCCCTCGGCCACCGCGTCACGAACGTGGACTCCAAGCCGGTGCCCGAGGGCGGCCTCGGCGCGGGCGCGCGGTTCCTGCGGATCGACCTCACCGACTACGGGCAGGTCGTCGAGGCGCTCACCGGGATCGACGACGCGTACGACGCCGTCGACGCGGTCGTGCACCTGGCCGCCATCCCCGCGCCGGGCCTGACCGCCAACGCGGCGACCTTCGGCAACAACGTGCCCTCGACGTTCCACGTCTTCCAGGCCGCCAAGCTCGCCGGCATCCACAAGGTCGTCTGGGCCTCGAGCGAGACCGTCCTGGGCCTGCCCTTCGACACCCCGCCCGCGTACGTCCCGGTCGACGAGGCGGTCCACGAGCCGAACTCGACCTACTCCCTCGGCAAGGTCGTCGAGGAGGCGATGGCGGCGCAGTTCTGCCGCTGGGACCCCGAGCTGTCGATGGTCGGCCTGCGCTTCTCCAACGTCATGCGCGTCGAGGACTACGCCGCCTTCGGCGACTACACCGCCGACCAGCGCCGCTTCAACCTGTGGTCCTACATCGACGCCCGCGACGCCGCCCAGGCGGTGGAGCTCTCGCTGGCGTACGAGCCGCGCGGCATGGAGGTGTTCGTCATCGCGTCGCCCGACGTCGTGCCCCACGTCCCGGTCGAGCAGCTGCTGCGCGAACGGTTCGGCGAGGTCGAGCACACCCGCGAGCTCGGTGAGTACGAGTCGCCGCTGAGCATCGACAAGGCCCGGAACCTCCTCGGCTACGACCCGCAGCACAGCTGGCGCGACGAGGTCTGAGGTCGGCGGGGGCCGCGCGCGCCGCCGCGCGGCCCGCATGGGGTAGGCAGGACCCATGGACTACGTGAAGCTCGGCAGCACCGGACTCGACGTCTCCCCGGTCTGCCTGGGGTGCATGACGTACGGCGACCCCGCGCGGGGCGGCCACTCCTGGTCGCTGCCCGAGGACGAGGCGCGCCCGTTCTTCGAGCGGGCCGTCGAGGCCGGCATCAACTTCTTCGACACCGCCGACGTCTACTCCGACGGCTCCAGCGAGGAGATCACCGGCCGGGCGCTCAAGGAGCTGATCCCGCGCGAGGACCTGGTGCTGGCCACCAAGGTCTTCAACCCGATGCGTCCGGGCCGACCCAACGGCAAGGGCCTCTCGCGCAAGGCGATCCTGACCGGGATCGACGCGTCGCTCACCCGGCTCGGCATGGACTACGTGGACCTCTACCAGATCCACCGCTGGGACTACGGCACGCCGGTCGAGGAGACGATGGAGGCGCTGCACGACGTCGTGAAGTCGGGCAAGGCCCGCTACATCGGGGCCTCGTCGATGTACGCGTGGCAGTTCCAGAAGGCGCAGAACGTCGCGATCGCGAACGGGTGGACCCCCTTCGTGACCATGCAGGACCACTACAACCTCCTCGCCCGCGAGGAGGAGCGCGAGATGCTGCCGTACTGCGTCGACTCCGGCGTCGGCGTGATCCCGTGGAGCCCGCTGGCCCGCGGCCGCCTGACCCGGCCCTGGGACTCGAGCACCAACCGTTCCGAGACCGACGAGTTCGGCAAGAACCTCTACAACGACGGCGACGCCCAGATCGTGCAGTCGGTCCTCGACGTCGCGCAGGCCCGCGGCGTCGCGGCGGCGAGCGTCGCGCTGGCCTGGGTGCTGCGCCACCCGGCGGTGACCGCACCGATCGTCGGCGCCTCCAAGCCCCACCACCTCGACGACGCCGTCGCCGCGATCGACCTCGAGCTCACCGACGACGAGGTCGCCCAGCTCGAGGCGGCGTACACCCCGCGCGAGAACGCCGGGTTCCAGTGACCCGCTGACCCTTCTGAGCGCGACCGCGCGCGCACGGCGCTCACGCGCGGGCCGCCGTCCGCGATCGCGCGATCTTGTGTCGATCGCGCGTGTTGCAACACGCGCAGACGCACTGAAAGCGAGCAGACGTACGGGCGGCGGTCCGAGTCAGGTGGACCTTCGCGTCACGCCGGCACGGGGCGACCCCGGCCGAAGGCCCGCTCGAGCCGCGCGAACCAGTCCCGAGGGTTCTCCAGGTCGGCCCAGACCCAGCGCACGACCTGCCAGCCGAGGTCGCGCAGCCGGTCCTCGCGCAGCTTCTCGCGCCAGAGCGCTTGGGCGGGGTCCTGGTCGGGTGCGAGGTCCAGGCCGTACTTGATCCTCCCGTCGAACTCGCCGATCACGCCGAGCGAGGGCCACGCGAAGTCCACGCGGGCCACGACAACACCCCGCGCGTCCCGGACGCGCAGCTGCGGCTCCGGTGCGGGCAGTCCGCGTTCGAGCATGAGCACGCGGCTGATCGACTCGCCGTAGCTCTCGCTGCGCCCGTCCAGCAGCTCGAGCGCCCGCCGCGCTCGGCCGACGCCGTGCCGCGTCCCTACCCCCGTGAGAACGGCGGAAAGGTCAGCAGGGTGCAGCCCCAGGCGCAGCGCTCCGTCGCCGATCGCCACGCCGTCAGGGAGCGGCAGGCTGCACGCGAGGTCGACGACCGTGCGCGGCAGGGCGGTCGTCGGCACCCCGTCGACCGCAGCGACGTGCTCCTGCGGCAACGGCAGCCCGTGCACCCGCAGCCACTTCCGCCGCTGCCCGCCGCCGCGTCGGTCGCGGGTGAGGTGCACCGTGTCCAGCGCGACCTGCGGCACCTCGAGACCGTGCAGGACGGCGGCGGAGCCGTGACTCACGACCGCACCCGGGTGCCCCTGCCTGAGGGTCGCGGTGATCAACCGGCGGTGAACCTGGGTGAGGTCGTCGGCCCACTCGTCGGGGCCCACGTAAGCCCCCCGCCGCAGCCGACGAAGGCTTCCGTCGCCCACGGCGGAGCGGATGTCTCCTGCATTCAGCCCTCCGGCCACGAGCTCCCGGGCGAGTCGGATGTCGTCCACGAGGAAAGCCGACCACGGGTGCGAGCGTCCCTGACCCGTTGTGCACAGGGCCTGCTTTCGCGGGCCTCGCGGCCGACCCGGCGCGGCGTAGCCGTCCCCACCCGACTCTCGACTGCGTCTGCTCGACTTTCTGACGTTCGCGCGTGTTTGAACACGAGCAGACGTCACAAGATCGAGCGAACGCAGCCGAGGGGTAGGTCCTCGCCGTCGGGTCAGACGTTCGCGCGCTCGGCGCCGAGGGTGGTGTCGTCGCCGTGGCCGGTCTTGACGACCGTGTCGTCCGGGAGCACGAACAGCCGCTCCCGGATGGAGCGGACGAGCAGGTCGCGGTCGCTGAACGATCGCCCCGTCGCTCCCGGACCGCCGTTGAAGAGCGTGTCGCCGGTGAACACGACCCCGAGGTCGGGGGCGTAGAGGCAGACGCCGCCGGGGGAGTGCCCCGGCGTCGCGACGACCTCCAGGGTCGTGCCCGCCACGTCGATGCGCTGCCCGTCCGTCAGCGAGCCGTCCGGGTCCTGGTCGTGGGTGAGGTGCCAGACCTCGGACTCGGCGGGGTTCAGCAGGACGGGCGCGCCCGTGACGTGCCCGAGGTCCGGCGCGAACCGGACGTGGTCGTCGTGGCCGTGGGTGCAGAGCACGGCGACGACGCGGCGCTTCCCGACGAGCCCGAGGATGGCCTCGACGTCGTGCGGTGCGTCGACGACCACGCACTCCTCGTCGTCGCCGACGACCCAGACGTTGTTGTCGACGTCGTACGTCTGCCCGTCCAGGCTGAACGTCCCCGACGTGACCGTGTGGTCGATGCGCGCCGTCACGACGCGGCCTCGTCCGGGCCCGACGAGTTGGTGGTCCCGCCGATCGACACCGGTGGGGTGTCGTCGAGGACGACGACCGAGCGCAGCACGTCGCCCGTCTTCATCCGGCTGAACGCCTCCTCGACGTCGTCGATCCCGATCTCCTCGGTGACGAAGGTGTCGAGCGGCAGCCGGCCCTGGAGGTAGAGGTCGACGAGCATCGGGAAGTCGCGGCTCGGCAGGCAGTCGCCGTACCAGCTCGACTTCAGCGAACCGCCGCGCCCGAAGACGTCCAGCAGCGGCAGCTCGAGCTTCATCTCGGGCGTCGGCACGCCGACGAGGACGACCGTGCCGGCGAGGTCGCGGCCGTAGAACGCCTGCAGCCAGGTCTCCGGGCGGCCCACCGCGTCGATGACGACGTCGGGACCGAACCCGCCGGTGAGCGACTGCATCGCCTCGACCGGGTCGGCGTCACGAGCGTTGACCGCCTCGGTCGCGCCCAGCGCGCGGGCGACGGCGAGCTTTCGCTCGTCGACGTCGATGGCGATGATCGTGCTGGCACCGGCCAGCCGGGCACCGGCGACGGCCGCGGCGCCCACGCCGCCGCAGCCGATCACGGCGACCGAGTCGCCGCGGGTGACGCCGCCGGTGTTGATCGCCGCGCCGAGACCGGCCATCACGCCGCAGCCGAGGAGGCCGGCGGCGGCCGGGCGGGCGCGCGGGTCGACCTTGGTGCACTGGCCCGCGGCCACGAGCGTCTTGTCCATGAACGCGCCGATGCCGAGCGCCGGGGACAGCTCGGTGCCGTCCTCCAGGGTCATCCGCTGCGTCGCGTTGAAGGTGTTGAAGCAGTACCAGGGCCGGCCCCGGCGGCAGGCGCGGCAGGTGCCGCAGACCGCGCGCCAGTTGAGGATCACGTAGTCGCCGGGCTCGAGGTCGCGCACGTCGTCGCCGACCTGCTCCACGACGCCGGCCGCCTCGTGCCCGAGCAGGTACGGGTAGTCGTCGCCGATCCCGCCCTCGCGGTAGTGCAGGTCGGTGTGGCACACCCCGCACGTGAGGATCCGCACCACCGCCTCGCCGGGTCCGGCGTCCGGCACGACGACCGTCACCTTCTCGACCGGCGCACCCTTGCTCCGCGCGATGATCCCCTGCACCTGCTGAGGCACGTGACCTCTCCTTCCCGCTGTCGGACGGTCCGGTCATCGTAGGGCGGACCTCCCGCGCCGCCGGGCGGGAGCACGGCGCTCCGCGGGCGCCCGGCACCCCGAGTGTCCGCGCGCGTCGGACGCGCTGGGTCGAACCCGTCCCCGCCGCACCCGCGATCCCGTACGGTTCCCCGGACAAGAACGGCGCCGAGACCAGCGACACGATCAGCGCCGAGGCAGGACCGACGACAGGTCGAGGAGGGACGTGGGCGGCTTCCGGCGCGCGGGCGCGGCGGTCCTCGACGACGTCGTCATCCTCGTGCGCGACACCGTCGTGGTCCTGTTCCGGCTCCTGCCGCAGATCCTCGCCGTCTGGCTGCTGGGGTGGCTGGGCGACCGCCTCGCCCTGCAAGCCGCGTCGATCGTGGGCGACACGAGCGGCTGGGGTGCGGTCGTCATCTTCTCGACCAGCTTCCTCTTCGACCTCGTCGCCGTGGTCGTGATCCTCCGGCTCGTCGGCGAGGAGCTGGGCATCCAGGCCCTGGTGCCGACCTCGGGACCGGCGTCGGAGGGCGGCGAGGGCCGTACCAGCCTGACCCGGCTCGTCTCGGTCACGCTGCTGCCCTTCCTGGGTCTGTACTCCGCCTTCGGCCTGGTGAACGACAAGGCGTCCGCGCTGGCCAACGAGCAGTACTTCCGCAACGGGGTCTTCACGGGCGGTCCGACCGTGCTGAGCTCGGTGCGGGGGCTCGCGACGAACCACGCGGGGTGGATGCTGGCCCTGCTCGTCGGCCTCTACCTGCTGCGCCGCCTGATGGACCACCTCCACGAGCGCACCGGCGTCGGGCTGCTCGGCATCGCCACCGCCGTGGTCGAGTCCTTCTTCCTGCTCGTCGTGATCTACGGCGGGTTCGTGCTGCTGCAGCGCCCCCGGAACTGGCTGAGCGACCGCGCGTTCGTCGGCTGGGTCGACAGCGCGGGCGAGGCCGTGGAGCGTGCCCTCGCGTCCCTGGACCTGCACCTGCCGGAGCTGCTGCACCGCATCGGGGGCTTCCTGGCCGACCCGGTGTGGCCGATGTTCTGGACGGTGGTGTCGCAGCCGATCATCTGGCTGGCCGTGGCGGCGCTGGTGTACGGGTCGCAGGTCCTCTCGCTCGCCGACCTGTGGCGGCGCGGCCGCCCGGCGGCGGCCCGGGTGGTCGGGGCCTCGCGCTTCGACCGCCGCAGCGACAAGCGTGCCCTCCGGGCGGCGGCGCCGCGCGGGGTGAAGCGCGTCGGGAACGAGGTCCGCGAGGCGTTCCTCGGCGACATCGACGACAAGTACCTCCCGACCTTCCACTCCCTGCAGCTGGTGCTGCGGGCCGGCGTCAGCTTCCTCGGCGCCTTCGTGCTCGTCTACACCGCGGTCCTGGTCGGGCAGAACGAGGTCCGCCAGCTCTACCGCGCCGTCTTCGGCGGTCGCGACATCGAGTTCTGGTACATGGCCGACCCCTACGTCAGCCTCCTCGAGGGGCTGCCCTGGGAGCCTCTGCGCCTCTGCCTCCTCGCGGTCGCCTTCCGCCGCTGCCTGGAGCTCTTCCAGCGTCGTTCGCAGGCCGGGTCCGACCGGGCCGACGGGGCCGACGGGCCCGGTGCCGGTGAACCGGTCGCGCCCCGGTCGGACGCCGCGTACGCGGAGGTCCCCGCGTGAGCTGGACCGTCTCCCGGACGCGGCTCGCCTCGGTCGTGCTGGCGGTCGTCCTGGTCACCCTCGCCGCCGTCGCCTACCGGGTCACCGACTCCGAGAGCAGGTACGAGCTGGTCCCGGCCCCGCTGGACACCGACGTCTCGTACGAGTCGGGCTCGCTCCGCGTGAGCGACGTCCGGGTGGCCGACCAGATCCAGCTCGGCCGCGCGTTCCTGCGGACCCAGGGGATGTTCGTCGTCGTCCACGTCACGCTCAGCGCGAGCGGTCGCGACAGCCTGCTCATCAGCGACACCCGGGTGCTGAGCTCGAGCGGGACGACGTACGCCAGTGCGCTGTCCCTCGGGCAGGTGACCAAGGCCGAGCCCGGCTTCGAGACCTCGCGCGACTACGTCTTCGAGGTCGACCCGACCCGGATCGACGACCTGACGCTCGAGGTCTGGAACGTGGGCGTCCTCGCCGCGTACTACGAGCGCACACGCACGCCGCTGGGCATCACCGCCGGGAACGCCGCCCGGTGGGCGGAGGCGGGGAGAGGTCGCACCGTGCCGGTGCCCACGGACGAGGTCACGAGGGCCCTGCCGTGAGCGCGCACCAGCCGCAGACGCCGCCGGAGCCGCCCGGGTCGCTCGGGGTGCAAGCAGCTGCCTGGCCGCCGCCGGCAGGACCTCGGCTCAGGACGCGGCTCACGCCCGCCCGGCTGCGGGCGTGGCTGAACGCCCTCCTCGCCGTGCTGCTGGTCGCCCTCTACCTCGTCGCGCAGCACACCTACACGGCCACGCACCTGCCGCCGCCGCGGTTCCAGGTGCTGGCGCCCGGAGCGGTCGCGCACGGGACGTGGGCGGACTTCCGGCTGCTGTCGCTCACCCGCACCGATCGGTGGGGGACCGAGTCGGACGACGAGGCGGGCGAGCCGCAGCCGGGCGCGGAGTGGGTCGTCGCGCGCCTCGAGGTCACGCCCCGCCACCGGCAGGACATCGAGCTCTGCCAGCTGCTGCTCGCCGTCACCGACGGACGCACCTGGGAACCGGCGTCGTTCGACACCCCGACCCACGAGGGTCTGTCCTGCGTGCCCGAGGAACCGCCCGCGCAGACGGGGGTGACCTACCCGGTCGTGGTCGCCTACGAGGTGCCGTCCGTCGACGTCGACGACGTCGCCGGGCTCGCGCTCGACCCCTTCAGCTGGCGCCGCTACCAGCTCCTCCGGCCGCCGGCCTGAGCCGCGCTCAGTCCTTCAGCTGCTCCACGGGCAGGGTCATGGTGCTGGCGTCGCGGCCCGGTCGCCAGGCCTTCTCGTCGCCGAAGATGTACGGCGTCGTGTACTCCTGCTCGAAGACGACGACGAGCAGCGCGTCCCCCGGCGGCTGGGCGAAGGTGAACGACATCGTCCACGGCACGGGCGGCAGCCCGGGGGTGAGCACCGAGACGTCCGACAGCGCCCCGCCCGCGCCGACGGTGGCCGACTGGTACTCCTGGACCTCACGCGTCGCGACCGAGCGCGCGTAGACGAAGGCCGACCCGCCCGAGCCGGGCCGGATGCTCTCGGTGCCGGTCGTGCGGGCCGTCCCGGTGACCTCGACCCGCCACCCGTCGTCGAAGGAGCTGCGCCGCGCGGTGGCCCGCTCGACGGTGACGACGTACGGGCCGGTCTCGATCGCCGAGCCGACCGGCACCGGGGTGATGGCGTCCTGGCGCCGCTCGAAGCCGCCGAGCAGGGCCACGGCCGCGACGAGGGCGACGACGACGAGCGCGACCACGGCGGTCAGGAGCCGGCCGCGACGCAGCAGCTCGGCCTCGGCCTGCTCCTCGTCCCCGGTGCGTTCGCGGGGCCCGGCGTCCGCGGGGGTCGTCACGGCGGCGAGTCTACGGTCCGCGCAGGTCGCGCGCCGAGGGTTCGACGAGCGATGTGCGCGGCTCTCCGCGACCGGCCGTCGCCCCCGTACGGGGACCCCGGACGAGGGGTCGGTCGCCTCCTGGACGCCCTCACGGGCCGCTCCCGCGGAACCGGGTCGCGGGTCGCGGCCCGCCGGGACCGGTTCGGCTGGGGTGTGCGGGTAGACTGTGAACCGTTCAAGGACGTCGTCGGCGGGGCCATCAGGCCCGGCCCGGCTCGTCCGCCGCGACGTCGCTGAGCGAGCCGGTCCTCCCAGGCCGGCCAGGCCCACGCGCGCCCGCGGCACCCTCCGACCCAGGGAGACCAACGCCTGTGCCCGATCAGCAGGACTCGACGCCCGAGCAGACCCAGCCCGGCCAGCCCGGTGAGAGCGCCGACGGCGCGTACGTCCTGCCCCCCGAGGACAGCGCGCCGCTCGACGACGACGTCACCGGCGGCCTGAGCGGCGACGAGGAGGGCATCGCCGGCGTCCCGCACGCCGACGAGGTCGCGGACGACGCGCTCTCCGAGGGCGACATGGCGCGCCTGCGCGCCGCCAACGTCGAGGCCGGCGTCTACGACTCCTCCTCGATCACCGTGCTCGAGGGCCTCGAGGCCGTGCGCAAGCGCCCCGGCATGTACATCGGCTCGACCGGTGAGCGGGGCCTGCACCACCTCGTCTACGAGGTCGTCGACAACTCCGTCGACGAGGCGCTGGCCGGCTACTGCGACACCATCGACGTCGCGATCCTGCCCGAGGGCGGCATCCGGGTGATCGACAACGGTCGCGGCATCCCGGTCAAGGAGCACCCGACCGAGAAGATCCCCGCCGTCAGCCTCGCGCTGACCGTGCTGCACGCCGGCGGCAAGTTCGGCACCGGCGGCTACAAGGTCTCCGGCGGCCTGCACGGCGTCGGCGTCTCCGTCGTCAACGCGCTGTCGTCGCACCTGACCGTCGAGGTCCGCCGCGACGGCTACCGATGGAGCCAGTCCTTCTCGCTCGGCGTGCCCGACGGCCCGCTCGAGCAGCACGAGGCGACCGACGAGACGGGGACCACGGTCACCTTCTACGCGAGCCCGGAGATCTTCGAGACGACGTCGTACACCTACGACACCCTCGTCGCCCGCTTCCGCGAGATGGCCTTCCTCAACAAGGGCCTGACGATCACGATCCGCGACGAGCGGCCGGACCGCGTCGACGAGGACGGCAAGCCGTTCTCCGACACGTTCTGCTACCGCGACGGCCTGATCGACTACGTCAAGTACCTGACGGGCAGCAAGGAGACGCTCAACCCGTCGGTCATCGCGCTCGAGGCCGAGCGCGAGGAGGCGGGCATGAGCCTCGAGCTGGCCATGCAGTGGAACATGTCGTACCAGGAGTCGGTCCACACCTTCGCCAACACGATCAACACCCACGAGGGCGGCACCCACGAGGAGGGCTTCCGCTCGGCGCTGACCAACACCGCCAACAAGTGGGGCGAGACCTGGGGCCTGATCAAGAAGCGCGAGGACCGCCTCTCCGGCGACGACATCCGCGAGGGCCTCACGGCGATCATCTCGGTCAAGCTCTCCGACCCGCAGTTCGAGGGCCAGACCAAGACCAAGCTCGGCAACACCCCGGTCCGCTCGTTCGTCGTGCAGGAGGTCAACGACAAGCTCGGCGCGTGGTTCGAGGAGAACCCGACCGAGGGCAAGATCATCGTCCGCAAGGGCCAGGCCGCGGCGATCGCTCGGATCGCGGCCCGCAAGGCGCGCGACGCCGCCCGCGACCGCAAGGGCCTGCTCGGCCGCAGCGGCCTGCCGGGCAAGCTCTCCGACTGCTCCTCCACCAACCCGGAGGAGTGCGAGGTCTTCATCGTCGAGGGCGACTCGGCCGGTGGTTCCGCGAAGGGCGGGCGCGACCCGCGTACGCAGGCGATCCTGCCGATCCGCGGCAAGATCCTGAACGTCGAGAAGGCCCGCATCGACCGGATCATGCAGAACAACGAGGTGCAGGCGATCATCTCCGCCCTCGGCACGGGCGTGCACGACGACTTCGACGTGGCCAAGCTGCGTTACCACAAGATCGTCATGATGGCCGACGCCGACGTCGACGGCGCCCACATCCGGACGCTGCTGCTGACGCTCATGTTCCGCTTCATGCGGCCGCTCATCGAGGGCGGGTACGTCTACCTCGCACAGCCCCCGCTGTTCAAGATCAACTGGACGAACGCGACGGCGGAGCTGGCGTACGACGACAACGAGCGCGACGCGCTGCTGCGGGCCGGCCAGGAGGCCGGGCGCCGGCTGCCCAAGGAGAACGCGATCCAGCGCTACAAGGGCCTCGGCGAGATGAACCCCGGCCAGCTGTGGGAGACCACGATGGACCCGGACCACCGGATCCTGCTCCAGGTGACCCTCGACGACGCCGCGCGTGCAGACGAGATGTTCTCGATCCTCATGGGCGAGGACGTCGACCAGCGCAGGACGTTCATCCAGCGCAACGCGAAGGACGTCCGATTCCTGGACATCTGAGCTCGGCTCTTCGTCCGGTCGCGCCGGTCGGTCGATGCCCCGTCCCGCCCTCGGCGCTGCACTCCGCTAGCGCTCCGTGCGGCGCCAAACGCCCGACCCACCCGGACGGGGCATCGACCGCCCGCCGCTCCCTCGTCTCCTCGGTCAGGTGTGCGGGTCGAGTCGCGCGTGCGGGCAGGACGCTCCCTGAGCTTGTCGAAGGGCATTGCTCGCGCTGGGTTGTGACCCATCCGGGCGGGGTCGCGCGCCGCCCCACGCCGACTGCGCGCGAAACGGGCCGACACGCCGGCGAGTCGGCCGATCTCCGCGCACTCGACGCCAGGTCGACCGCACCCGACGGGCCGACCCACGGCGCACCCGGCTCCCTCGTTGCTGCGCTTGTCCTCCCGGCCACGCGCCCGACCGCACCCGCACCCCGTACGCACCGGGCTCGCCGCCGGCCCGCCCCCCTCACGAACCACCTCGTCCCGACCACAGGAGCTGACCGATGACCGAACCGCCCCAGGTGTTCGACCGGCGGGAGCCGGTGGACCTGCAGGACGAGATCCAGAAGTCCTACCTCGACTACGCCATGAGCGTCATCGTCGGGCGGGCGCTGCCGGACGTGAAGGACGGGCTCAAGCCCGTGCACCGCCGGATCCTCTACGGCATGTACGACGGCGGCTACCGGCCGGACCGCGGCTGGAACAAGTGCGCGCGGGTCGTCGGCGAGGTCATGGGCCAGTACCACCCGCACGGTGACGGGGCGATCTACGACACCCTCGTGCGCCTCGCGCAGCCGTGGGTGATGCGCTACCCGCTCGTGCTCGGGCAGGGCAACTTCGGCTCGCCGGGCAACGACAAGGCCGCGGCCATGCGCTACACGGAGTGCCGGATGGCGCCGCTGGCCATGGAGATGGTCCGCGACATCAACGAGAACACCGTCGACTTCAAGCCGAACTACGACGGCAAGGCGCAGGAGCCGGTCGTCCTGCCGAGCCGCTTCCCGAACCTGCTCGTCAACGGCTCGACCGGCATCGCCGTCGGCATGGCGACGAACATCCCGACGCACAACCTGCGCGAGGTCGCGTCGGCGGTGCAGTGGTCGCTGGAGAACCCCGAGGCGTCGGCCGAGGACCTGCTGGAGGCCTCGCTCGCACGGATCTCCGGCCCCGACTTCCCCAACGGCGCCCTGATCGTCGGGCGTCGCGGCATCGAGGACGCGTACCGCACGGGCCGCGGTTCAGTGATCATGCGCGCGGTGGTCAACATCGAGGAGGAGCGCAACGGGCGCACCTCGCTCGTGGTGACCGAGCTGCCGTACATGGTCAACCCGGACAACCTGTCGCTCAAGATCGCCGAGCTGGTCAACACGGGCCGGCTGAACGGCATCGCCGACATCCGCGACGACACCTCGGCCCGTACGGGGCAGCGGCTCGTGATCGTGCTCAAGCGCGACGCCCAGCCGCGCGTGGTGCTGAACAACCTCTACAAGCACACGCAGCTGCAGGACACCTTCGGCTGCAACATGCTGGCCCTGGTCGACGACGTGCCGCGCACGCTCCGCCTCGACCAGTTCATCTCCTACTGGATCGCCCACCAGATCGAGGTCATCCAGCGCCGGACGCAGCACCGCCTGGAGGACGCGGAGGCCCGCGCCCACATCTACCGCGGCCTGGTCAAGGCGCTGGACGCGCTCGACGAGGTCATCGCGCTGATCCGGCGCAGCCCGAGCACCGACGAGGCGCGGGAGGGTCTGAAGTCGCTGCTGGACATCGACGACCTGCAGGCCACCGCGATCCTCGACATGCAGCTGCGCCGGCTGGCCGCCCTCGAGCGGCAGCGGATCGTGGACCAGCTGGCCGAGTTCGAGCGGATCATCGCCGACCTCGAGGACATCCTGGCCAAGCCGCAGCGGCAGCGCGACATCGTGCGCGACGAGCTCGCGGAGATCGTCGAGCGTTACGGCGACGAGCGGCGTACGAAGATCATCGCGGCCGACGGCGACCTGTCCGACGAGGACCTCGTGCCCGACGTGCCGGTCGTCGTGACGATCAGCCGCGGCGGCTACGCCAAGCGCACGACGACGGACCAGTACCGCGTGCAGAAGCGGGGCGGCACGGGCGTGCGGGGCGCGACCCTGCGGGCCGACGACGAGGTGGGTCACCTCTTCGTCACGACCAACCACCACTGGATCCTGTTCTTCACCAACAAGGGCCGGGTCTACCGCGCGAAGGCGTGGCAGCTGCCTGAGGCGGGCCGCGACGCCCGCGGCGGGCACGTGGCCGGGCTGCTGTCGTTCCAGCCGGACGAGGAGATCGCCCAGGTGCTGGCGGTGCGCGACTACGGCGCCGCGGACTACCTGCTGCTGGCGACGCGGCGGGGCCTGGTCAAGAAGACCGAGCTGAGCCTGTACGACTCGCCGCGCCAGGCCGGCATCATCGCCGTGAACTTCCGCGACGACGACGACGAGCTGATCGGCGCCGACCTGTGCGGCCCGACCGACGAGGTCCTGCTGATCTCGACCAAGGGGCAGGCGATCCGGTTCCCGGCGGACGACGAGGAGCTGCGCCCGATGGGGCGGGCGACCTCGGGCGTGACGGGGATGAAGTTCCGTCCGGGTGACGAGCTGCTCTCCATGTCGGTGATCCGGCGCGGCGAGTCGGAGGACGACCGCTACGTCTTCACCGTCACCGACGGCGGCTTCGCCAAGCGGACCACGGTCGCGGAGTACCGCCAGCAGGGCCGCGGCGGCCTCGGCATCAAGGCCATGAAGCTCGCCGAGGACCGCGGCTCGCTGGTCGGCGGCGTCGTGGTCAACGAGGGCGACGAGGTCATCGCGCTCAAGGCGAGCGGCCAGGTCACCCGGAGCCCCGTCGCCGAGGTCGCGGTCAAGGGCCGCGACACCATGGGCGTGAAGTTCGTGGGCGTGCGTGACGGCGACTCGGTGGTGGCGATCGCGCTCTACCCGGAGGTCACCGAGGCCGAGGTGGAGGCCGTGGAGGCCGAGGTCGAGGCCGAGACGGGCGGCCCGGACGTGGTGAGCGAGGCCGCGGAGTCCGGTGTCCCCGAGCAGGTGCTCGCGGCCGAGGAGAGCCAGGTCGGCGACCAGGCGGCGGAGTCCGCCCTGCCCGACGAGACGAGCGACGACCCGGCCGAGGACGACTCGATCGACTGAGCCCTCGCACCCTGAGCTCGTCGAAGGGGTCCGGAGCCGGGGTCGGCGTGCTCGGTGGAACGCTCCCTGAGCTCGTCGAGGGACCCGGAACCGGTCGGCGTTGGTCGTCGATGAGGACGCCGACCGCTCCGGGCCCCCTTCGACAGGCTCAGGGCACCGCCTTCGACAGGCTCAGGGCACCGCCTTCGACAGGCTCAGGACACCGCTTCGACAGGCTCAGGGAGCGGGACGGTGCTGCGGCACCGCGCCGACACCGGAGTCCTACGCGGAGTCGTACCTGGGTCTCGGCTGAGCACCGACGGGCCCTCGCTGTTTGGCTGTGCCGCGCCGGTGACCGATGATGAGAGGGTCGGGTGCCCCTGCAGGGGGTGCGTGGCGGGTCGGGTGCCGCGCGGTTCCGGGCCTGGGCCGCGTCGCCGTGCCACGATGGAAGAGCACGGCAGGACCCGGTCACCGCTGGCCTCACCGGAGGGCCGACGGACCACGGACGACACGGTCCTCGCGACGCCGACGGGCGCGACGAGGACCAGGAGGATGGTCAGCGTGAGCGAAGGCACGCCGGGACGCGGTCCCGACGCCGACACTCGGACCGACGCCGGAGCAGAGCAGGGCGCGGCCAACGGCCGCCCCGCGTCGGAGCCGGTGCGCTACGGCCCGCGCAACGGCAGCCCGCGGACCCCGAGCAACGGCAGCGCCCCCTCGGGCCGCCCGGCTCCCAGCTCCCCGCAGCAGTACCGCTCGCCCCAGCCGACGCAGCCGGCCCAGCCCTCGGGCGCGCCCGCGAACGGGAACGGTGCGCACGCGGCCGGCACCAACGGCAACGGCACGAACGGCACGGGTGCGAACGGCAACGGCACGAACGGCGCGAGCACCAGCTCCAACGGCGCGAGCACCAACGGCACGAGCGGCAACGGCTCCAACGGAAACCGCGCCAACGGCAGCGGCACGAACGGCACGCAGGGCCCCGCGTCCTACACCCGTCCGCGTCCCGCAGCCCGGCCGACGCCGACCGAGCAGGACCGCGCCGTCGCCGACGCGCGGACCGCGGCGGCGGCCCGCAACGCCAGCGCCAACAAGGTCCGCGGCGGTTCAGCCCTCCTCGGCGGGTCGAAGCCGGCCGACGACCGGACCGACGCCCGCCCGCAGACCGGCCCCGCCGCCACTGCTGCCGCCGCTGCCGACGACACCGCGGTGACGCCCGTCGTCCGGGACGACGTCGAGGACCGCAGCACGGCCGCGGCTCCCGGCGACGCGTCGACCGAGACGCCCGCGGCCGGCTCCGCGTCGGAGAAGACCGCGGGCCTGCGCGGGCTGTTCCGCGAGCGCCGGCCGAAGAGCGCTCCCGCGAGCGCCGCCCCGGCGGCGGCCGCCGAGGCCACCGCGACGACCACGCCGAGCAGCCCGGCCGCCTCCTCGACGCCGTCCCCGACCACCGCGTCGGCCGCCGCCCCGGCGACCAGCCCCGCCGAGGTCGAGCAGGGCGCCGGCAGCCGTGCGGCCGACGCCGAGCCCACCACCGACACGGTCGAGACCACGCAGGAGCGTCCGCTCACGTGGCGCGACCGGCTCGGCATCACCCCCAAGGCGCCCAAGCCGCAGCCGGTGGTCGTGCCCGACAGCGGGCCGGGAGTTCCCACCGCCGCAGCGGCGGCCGCGGTCGCCGCGAGCGTCGCCGCCGGCTCCGCGCCGCCGGAGACGAAGGCCTCGCCCACCGGTCCGACGACCCCGCCGGACGTGACCCAGCTCCGCGCGCCCGCCACGCCGGCAACGCCCGTGCCGGCGACGTCGGACACGGTCGTGATCCCGGCCGTCGAGGCCGGCGCGGTCAGCCCCAGCGCTCCCGCCGCCGCAGCGACGGCCCAGCCGCTGGTCGCGGCCAAGGCGAAGGTCGGGCTCGCCCGCCGTACGCGCAAGGCGCGCCTGCGGCTGTCGCGCGTCGACCCCTGGTCGGTGATGAAGACGGCGTTCCTGTTCTCGATCGCCGCCGGGATCATCCTCGTCGTCGCGACGTACGGGGTCTGGTCGGTGCTCAACGCGTCCGGGCTCTTCGAGGCGGTGAACGACATGGTGAAGAGCGTCGTCTCGACGCCGGGTGACACGACGCCGTTCCGCATCGAGGAGTACGTCAACACCCAGAAGGTGCTCGGGCTCGCGGCGATCATCGCCGTGATCGACGTGCTGATCTTCACCGCGCTCGCGACGCTGGGGTCCTTCCTCTACAACCTCGCGGCCACCGTGCTCGGCGGCCTCGAGGTCACGCTCGCCGAGGACTGAGGCCGGGAGCCCGACGCCCGGCCGGCGTCGGGCACGGCTGAGGCCGTCGGGCTCGACCTGCGACCACGTCGCGCTGCGTCGCGGCTGGTCACGAGTTGGGCCGGACGCGTCGATCCGCTAATGTTGTCCCTCGTGCGCGGCTCGGCCGCGGACCCCTCTCGGGCCTATAGCTCAGTCGGTTAGAGCGCTGCCCTGATAAGGCAGAGGTCGGTGGTTCAAGTCCACCTAGGCCCACCCTCCTGTCCCCGAGCGCTCCGGTCGAGCGCCAGGCTCAGCCCACGGGAACGACCGGGCTGTAGCGCCGCTCCGGGCGTCCGACGGCGCCGTAGCGCAACCCGACCGCCACCGTCCCCTCGGTGACGAAGTGCTCGAGGTAGCGGCGCGCGCTCACCCGCGAGATCCCGACGAGCTCCGCGCACTCCTGCGCCGAGAGCTCGCGGCCGGCCGAGACCAGGGCGTCGACGATCGCCGCCGCCGTCTCCTGGCTCAGGCCCTTGGGCAGCGGTGCCGGCCGGCTGCGGTCCGGACGGCCGAGCAGCGCGTCGACGGCGGCCTGGTCGGTCAGGCGCCGGCCGGGCGAGGAGGTGCGGCTGTCGCGGTAGTGCAGCAGCCGGTCCACCAGGTCCTGCTGGGTGAAGGGCTTGAGCAGGTAGTTGACGACGCCGAGGCGCACCGCCCGCTCGACGGTCTCGGCGTCGTTCGCGGCGCTGATCACGATCGCGTCGCCCTCGACGCCGCGGACCCGCATGCGGTTCAGGGCGGTCAGGCCGAACATGTCCGGCAGGTAGAGGTCGAGCAGGATCAGGTCCGGACGCGCCGCGAGCGCACGGCTGATCGCCTCCTCGCCGCTGTGGGCGACGCCGACGGTCCGGAAGCCGGCGACCCGGTCGACGAACGCGCTGTGGATGCGGGCCACCCGGAAGTCGTCGTCGACGACGAGCACGGAGATCACGAGGCCACCGGGTCCTCGGCCCGGCCGCCGACGTGGGCCGCGCGGGCCTCGACCGCGGGAGCCGGTTTGACCGTCATCCAGGCGGCGAACTCGGCGCCCCCCTCCGACGCGCGGACCTCGACGTCGCCACCCCGGGTGCGGCAGATCCGCCGCGTCAGGGCCAGACCGATGCCGCGCTCGCCGTCGCGGGCCGCCTTGGTGGTGAAGCCGTGCTCGAAGACCTCCGACGCGGTCGTCGACGCCAGCCCCGGCCCGGAGTCGCGCACGACGATCTCCACCACGTCCCCGGTCTGGTGGAGGTCCACCTCGACCCAGCCGGCCCCGGGGGCGCCGCCGGCGGCGCTGACGGCGTCGACCCCGTTCTGCACGAGGTTGCCCAGCACCGTCGCGACGTCGAAGGACGAGCGCGGCTCGAGCGGGCGCATGGCCGAGCCGGGACCGACCCGCAGCTCGACGCGCCGCTCGGCGGCCTGGGCCGACTTCGCGACGAGCAGCGCGGCGACGGAGGAGTCGCGGACCCGCTGCGTGATGGTGAGGTCGACGGCGGCGCGGCTGTCGGACAGGGCCTGGACGTAGCCGACGACCTCGTCGTAGTCCCCGATCTGGATCAGCCCGGCGATGGTGTGCAGCTGGTTGGCGAACTCGTGGGCCTGGGCCCGGAGCAGGTCGGCGGTGCCCTGGTACGCGCCGAGCTCGCGCTCCAGCTCGGCCAGCTGCGTCCCGTCCCGCAGCGTCGTCACCGAGCCGAGGTGCCGGCCCTCGTGGCTGACCGGCATCCGGTTCAGCACGAGGACCCGGCCCGAGCGCAGGACGACGGCGTCGCGCTCGGCACCGTCGACCCCGGTGAGCACGTCGCGCAGCCGCCCGCGGATCCCCAGCTGGTCGAGGTCGAGACCGACCGGGTCGGTGGGCAGCGACAGCAGCGTCGTGGCCGGCTGGTTGACCAGCGTCACCCGCTGGGCCGGGTCGAGGGCGATGACGCCCTCCGCGATGCCGGCGAAGATGGCCTCGCGCTGCTCCACCAGCCCGGCGATCTGGGCCGGCTCCATGCCGAGCGTGCCGCGCTTGATCCAGCGGGCCAGGGCGAGCGAGCCGAGCAGCCCCAGGAGCAGGGCCGCGCCCAGGTAGGTGAGCAGGGCGGGCGCCGCGCTCGCCAGGGCCTGGGTGCGGGTCGGCCTGACCTGCCCGACGAGCGCGATCCCGACCTGCTGCACCGGGGAGCCGGACGACAGCACCGGGGCCGCGGCCAGGACGTACGCCTGCCCGTCGAGGGTGACGGCACCGCTGTGCGAGCGCCCCGGTGCGGCGAGCAGCTCGGGCCAGGGCAGCTGGTCGCCGAGCAGCAGGGGGTCCGTGCTGGCGACGACGATGCCGGTCGGCGTCGCCGCTGCGACCAGGTCCACCCCGGTGACGGTCTGCAGCTGGGCCACCGCGGCGGGCAGGACGGCGCCGGTCTGCCGGACGTCGGGGGAGCGGACCACCGGGTTGGCCGCCAGGTTCTCGGCCAGCGTGAGGGCGCGCCGTCCCTCGTCGCGGGCGAAGCCGAGCCGGGTGATCTCCACCGACACGGCCGAGACGCAGACGAGGACGGCCAGGATCAGGGCGAGCTGCACCGCCACGAGCTGCTGCGCGAGCGGGAGCCGGGGGCGCCGTACGGCCACGGGGCCCACCTCCGTCCACGACACCGCTGTCGAGCACACCTGTCGGACCACATTGTGGTCCTTCGACGCGTCGGCGCCATCCGGGCGTGACCGCAAAGACCACAACGACCACGATGGCCGAAAACTAGCCGTCGACGACGCCGGGGGCCAGAGTCGTGCCGCGAGGGGCCGTGACCGGCTCCGACGACGAGACGGCTCTCCAGCTGTCCCCACGACGACGTGAGAGGACGACGATGTTCGACCTGACCAAGAAGCTGAGGTTCGCGGCCGCGATCGGCGCGGCCGCGCTGCTCATCACCGGGTGCGGAGCCACCGCGAAGCAGTCGGAGTCCGGCGGGGGCGGCAGCGACGGCCAGCCGCTCAGCGGCACGCGCTTCATGGTGCCGAACACCCCGGGTGGCGGCTACGACACGACGGCCCGCGCCGCGGCGAAGGTGATGGACGACATCGGCGTCACCCGCAGCACCGAGGTCTTCAACCTCGCCGGGGCCGGCGGCACGGTCGGCCTGTCCCGGACCGTGTCCGAGGAGGGCAACGGCAAGCTGATGATGATGATGGGGCTCGGCGTCGTCGGGGCCCAGTTCACCAACAAGTCCGAGTCCAAGCTCGACAAGACCACCCCGATCGCCAAGCTGATGGAGGAGTCGGGCGCGATCGTCGTGCCCAAGAGCTCGCCGTACAAGAGCATGGCCGACCTGGTCGCGGCCTGGAAGGCGGACCCGTCCAAGCTCGCCGTCGGCGGCGGCTCCTCGCCCGGCGGCCCGGACCACCTGCTGCCCATGCAGCTCGCGCAGGCGGTCGGCATCGAGCCCAAGCAGGTCAACTACGTGGCGTACGACGGCGGCGGCGACCTGCTCCCGGCGCTCCTCGGCGGCAAGGTCGCGTTCGGCGCGTCCGGCTTCAGCGAGTTCCTCGACCAGGTCGAGGCCGGTGAGGTCCGCGTCCTCGCGATCAGCGGGCCGGCGCGCGTCGACGCGATCGACGCCCCGACGCTCAAGGAGTCGGGGATCGACCTGGAGTTCACGAACTGGCGCGGCATCGTCGCCCCTCCGGGCATCTCCGACGCCGACAAGGCCGCCCTGGCCAAGGCCGTCGACACGATGCACGCCAGCCAGGAGTGGAAGGACGTCCTGACCAAGAACGGCTGGACCGACGCCTACCTCCCGGCCGACCAGTTCGGCCCCTTCCTCACCGCGCAGGCCACCGGCGTGGAGGAGACCCTGACGAAGCTCGGGCTGGCGTGAGCACGGCGCCCTCCGTGGCGCAGCCGGCGGCGGCAGGTCCCGCCGCCGGTCCCCGCCGCGACCTGGCCCAGGTCGGCGTCTGCGCGTTCCTCCTCGTGCTCGGCGTCGTGGTCACCGTCCAGGCGCTCGAGCTGACGAACCAGACGAGCATCGACCCGCTCGGCGCCCGGGCGGTGCCCCTCGTGGTCGGGATCGCGCTGGTCGTCCTCGCGGTCGTGCTCCTCGTGGCGGTGCTGCGGGGGAGCCGGCCCGAGCAGGAGGCCGGCGAGGACGTCGACCTGCAGCAGCGGATGGACCTGCGGACGGTGCTGCTGCTCGTCGGGGTGTTCGCCGCGAACATCGCCCTCATCGACCTGCTCGGCTGGGTCATCTCGGGCTCGCTGCTCTTCTACGGCTCGGTGATCGCGCTGGGGAGTCGGCACTTCGTGCGCGACCTCGCGGTCGCGGTCGTCATGGCCCTCGTGACGTTCTACGGCTTCGCCATCGGTCTGGGGGTCGGCCTGCCGGCCGGCATCCTCCAGGGAATCCTCTAGGGGCGGGCGATGGAGAGCTTCGGATTCCTCCTCGACGGCTTCGTCACGGCCGCCACACCGCTTAACCTCCTGCTCGCCCTCATCGGCGTCGTCGTCGGCACCGCCGTCGGCGTGCTGCCGGGCATCGGGCCTGCGATGACGGTCGCCCTGCTCCTCCCGGTCACCTACGGCCTGGAGCCCACCGGCGCGCTGATCATGCTCGCGGGCATCTTCTACGGCGGCATGTACGGCGGGTCGACGACGTCGATCCTGCTGAACACCCCCGGCGAGTCGTCATCGGTCGTCACCGCGATCGAGGGCAACCTCATGGCCAAGGCCGGCAAGGCCGCGCCCGCCCTGGCCACGGCGGCCGTCGGGTCGTTCGTGGCCGGAACGATCGGCACGCTCCTGCTTGCCTTCTTCGCCCCGGTCGTCACCCGGTTCGCGGTCTCGCTCGGCGCCCCCGAGTACTTCGCGGTGATGCTGCTGTCCTTCATCGCCGTGACCGCGGTGCTCGGCACCTCGCGGCTGCGGGGCTTCATCTCCCTCGCCGTGGGACTGACGATCGGCCTGGTCGGGATCGACTCGGTCAGCGGCCAGTCCCGCCTCACCTTCGGCGTCCCCCAGCTCGGCGACGGCATCGACGTCGTCGTCGTCGCGGTCGGCATCTTCGCCGTGGGCGAGGGCCTGTGGGTCGCGGCGCACCTGCGGCGCAAGGCCGCGGAGGTCGTCCCGGTCGGACGCCCCGGCATGAGCCGCGAGGACTGGAAGCGCTCCTGGAAGCCGTGGCTGCGCGGGACGGCCTTCGGGTTCCCGTTCGGCGCGGTGCCCGCGGGCGGCGCGGAGATCCCGACCTTCCTCTCCTACATCACCGAGAAGCGGCTCTCCAAGCACCCCGAGGAGTTCGGCAAGGGGGCGATCGAGGGCGTCGCCGGCCCGGAGGCGGCGAACAACGCCAGCGCGGCCGGCACGCTCGTGCCGATGCTGTCGCTCGGGCTGCCCACGAACGCGACGGCGGCGGTCATGCTCGCGGCCCTCACCTCGTACGGCATCCAGCCGGGCCCTCTGCTGCTGCAGCGCGAGAGCGGCCTGGTGTGGGCGCTGATCGCCAGCCTGTTCATCGGCAACCTGCTGCTGCTGGTGCTCAACCTCCCGCTCGCCCCGGTGTGGGCCCGGCTGCTGCGCCTGCCGCGTCCGTACCTCTACGCCGGCATCCTCTTCTTCGCCTCGATGGGGGCGTACGCGGTCAACGGCTCGTCGTTCGACCTGATCCTGCTGCTCGGGCTCGGGCTGCTCGGCTTCGGCATGCGCCGCTTCGGGATCCCGGTCCTGCCGCTGATCGTCGGGGTCATCCTCGGGCCGCGGGTGGAGCAGCAGGGCCGCCGCGCGCTGCAGCTGTCCTCCGGCGACGCGAAGGGGCTGCTCGGCGGGGTCGACGTCGCGACGGGCGAGTTCGTCCTGTCCGCCATCGCCATCACCGCGTACGCGATCATCGTCGTCGTCCTGCTCTGGCCGCTGATCTTCGCGCTCGTGCGCCGGGTCCTGCCGACCCGGGTGGAGGCGGCCGTCGGACGGCTCGAGGAGGAGCTCCACACCGACCTCGACCTGGACGCCCCCCCGGGCGGCACCGACGACCGCGTGCCGGAGCCGAGCCTCTCGCGCTCCTCCGGCAGCCCGGACGCCCCGACCGGCCTGGACACCACGGACAGCCCGGACAGCTCGACCACCTCGAAGAAGGAGTTGCGATGACGATCGTCGTCGGGTTCAGCGCCACCCCGCCCGGGCGGGCCGCCCTGCTCGCCGCGGCCGACGAGGCCAGGCTGCGCGGGACGGACGTCCTGGTGGTGAACTCCTCGCGCGGCGACGCGTACGCCGACCCCGGTTACGCCCAGCCCGCCGACCTGGCGTGGGCGCGGGCGACGCTCGACGACGCCGGGGTGACGTTCGACGTGCGCCAGGAGGTCCGCGGCCGGGAGGCGTCGGAGGAGATCGTCGACGTGCTCGAGGAGGTCGGTGCCTCGCTGTGCGTGATCGGTCTGCGGCGCCGCAGCGCCGTCGGCAAGATGCTGATGGGCAGCAACGCGCACCGGATCCTCATGGAGTCGCCCTGCCCCGTCCTGACGGTCCGACCCGAGGAGCACTGACATGGCGACGACGCAGCCGCAGGCGACCGCCGACCTCGTCGACGAGCACGGTGACGCGCTGGCCAGCCTCCCGCTCCAGCTGCGCAGCTTCGGGCAGCACCGACGGTTCGCGGGACCGGTCGTCACGGTGCGCTGCCACGAGGACAACGCCCTGCTCAAGCAGACCCTGGCCGAGCACCCCGACGCCGAGGGGAGCGTGCTCGTCGTCGACGGCGGTGGTTCGCTGCGCTCCGCCCTCGTCGGCGACGTCATCGCCGGCATCGCGGTGGAGCGCGGCTGGGCCGGGCTGGTCGTCCACGGCGCGATCCGCGACAGCGCCGCGATCGACGCGCTGCCGATCGGGGTGAAGGCGCTGGGGACCAACCCGCGCAAGAGCACCAAGACCGGGGCGGGCGCCGTCGACGTCGAGGTGGAGATCGGCGGGGTCCGCTTCGTGCCCGGCCGTGTCCTGCACTCCGACGAGGACGGGGTCGTGCTGCTGCCCTGACCCGTGGCGAGGGGTGGCACCGCCCACGTCCAGCCAGCACCAGCAGCAACTCCTGTGGCTCCGGCCGCAGGAGTTTCCTGCCTCCGGGCCCGGGTAGGGGTGGGGCGGCCGCACAGCAGAGCGCGGCTCCGCCCCACCGCCCTTGGAGGACCCCGTGTCCCAGAACGTCTCACCCGGCGCGCGCGTCGAGACCCGCCGCAGCCACGTCCAGAAGGCCGCGACCGTCGTCGGCGTCGTGTTCCTCGCCGTCGGGGTGCTGGGGTTCGTCCCCGGCATCACCACGAACTACGACAGCCTGTCCTTCGCCTCCCACCACTCCGACGCCCGCCTGCTCGGCCTCTTCCAGGTGTCGGTGCTCCACAACCTCGTGCACCTGCTCTTCGGCGTCGCCGGACTCGCGTTCGCGCGGACCGTCCACGGCGCGCGCCGCTACCTGGTCGTCGGCGGGATCATCTACCTGGTCCTCTTCGTCTACGGCCTGCTCGTCCCCATGGACTCCTCGGCCAACTTCGTCCCGGTCAACGCGGCCGACGACGTGCTGCACCTGCTCCTCGGGATCGGGATGATCGCCCTCGGCGTGGTCCTCACCCGCCGCAGCACCTCGGGCACGCGCGCGGACGTCTGAGCCGTACGGGCTCCCGGGGGAGGGCACCACGCCCTCGCCCGGGAGGCCGGCGCCGACCTCGTCGAGGCCTCCTTCGACGGGCTCAGGACACCGCTTCGACAGGCTCAGGGAGCGCTCCCGCTCCCAGGCCTCTGGGGTCGTTATCGCACCGTGATCTGTGGCAGACTCCGCGGCGCGACCTCAGGGGGTTGGCGGTCGCGCCGTCCCGCCGGCGGTCCCGTGCCGGCTCGAGTCCCGAGGTCCAGCACCGATGCCACGAACGACGCCTGCCCGTCCGCGTCCCACCGCCGCCGCCGTCCGGGGGCTGGTCGCCCTCCTGCTGTCGCTCGTCGCGGTCCTGGCCGCGCCGCCCACCGCGGCGCTGGCGGCGGACACCACGAAACCGGTGCTCAGCGGCCTGACCGTCAGCCCGACGTCGGACCGGGCCACCGTGCGCTGGACCACGAACGAGCCCGCCACGGGCCAGGGCGTCTTCGGCACCACCACCGCGTACGGCCGCACGACGACCAAGGCCACCTCGCTGACGACCTCGCACACGCAGACGCTGACGGGCCTGAACGCCGGCACGACCTACCACGTGCAGGTGCGGTCGACCGACGGTGCGGGCAACACCGGCTACTCGGCCGACGCGGCCTTCACCACGCCGAGGACGAGCACGTTCAACCCCGGGAACACCTCCGGAACCGTCGCGGTCCCGTCGGGCATGGGCCTGGAGGACGTCAGCAGCCCCAACCGCGTCGTCGGTGACGGCACGCCGTCCAGCTGCACGAGCGCCGCCGTCGTGGCCGCCGTGAACGCGGGCGGGGTCGTCGTCTTCCGCTGCGGCGCCAACCCGGTCACCATCACGCTCACGCAGACGCTCAAGGTCCGCAACAGCACCGCCAGGCTGGTCCTCGACGGCGGCGGCAAGGTCACCCTCTCCGGCGCCGGGGTGCGTCGGATCCTCTACGTCGACACCTGCGACACCGCGCTCGGCAGCGTCTCCGGCAACTGCCTCTACGCGCCGAACGGCCCCCGGGTCACCGTCCAGAACCTCACGCTCGCCGACGGCAACGCGACCGGGGCCACGTACGTCTCCCCGGGCGACAGCGGCCAGGGCAGCAACGGGGGTGGCGCGATCTTCCAGCTCGGCGGTCGCCTCAAGGTCGTGCGCTCGGTGTTCGTCCGCAACCGGTGCGCGACGACGGGTCCCGACCTGGGCGGCGGCGCCATCCGCGTGCTGGCCCAGCACTCGCCCACCCCGAACGACCTCGACAGCTCCTACGCCGCGCGCAACCAGGAGCCGGTGGCGATCGTGCAGAGCACCTTCGGCGGCGTCAGCGGCCAGGGCAACACGTGCTCGAACGGCGGCGCGATCAGCGGCCTGCGCACGCCGATCACCGTCGTCAACAGCCTCGTCACCGACAACAGCGCCGTCGGCTGCTGCGCCAACCCGCCGCACCCGGGGACGCCGGGCGGCGGCAGCGGCGGGGCGGTCTACACCGACGGCACGAGCTACGACCTCAAGGTCCTCGGCAGCCGGATCGAGCGCAACAGCGCGAAGGCCGGGGGCAGCGCGATCTTCTACGTCAGCAACGACCTCACCGGCCATCTCGCGGTGCAGCAGTCGGTGAGCCGGAACAACGTCTACAGGGCGAGCGGCTACAGCCCCAGCGACCAGCACTTCGAGACCTACCCCGGCATCTTCTACCGGGGCAGCGGCTCGCCGAGCTTCACGGGGTCGACGATCCAGTGACGCGGTCGAGGAAGTCCTCGTAGGAGCCCGGGGGTCGGCCGGTCAGCTCCTCGACGCCGTTGCTCGTCGTCGCCGCGTGCCCCGCGCGGATCGCCGCGTAGAGCTCGACGATCCCCTCCACGAGGAACCCGGGCACGCCGTTGCCGCGCATGGCCCCGGCGAGCTGCTCGGGCGGCAGGTCGACGTAGGCCACCTCGCGCCCGAACGCCTGCCCGTACGCGCGCGCGGCCTCGGGCACGGTGATCGCCCGCGGCCCGGTCACCTCGAGCGCGCCCTCGACCGGGTGGCTCGACGCCAGCACGTGAGCCGCCACGTCCGCCACGTCGCGGGCGTCGACGAAGGCGTGCGCGCCGTCGCCGCTCGCGCCGTACCAGCGACCGTCCGCCGCCCCGCCCGGCGGGACGAGATGGACCTGCATGAAGGCCGTCGGGCGCAGCAGCGTCACGCCGAGGCCGGAGGCCCGGAGGTGCTCGTCGACCTCGCGGTGCCAGCGGGCGAACGTCGAGGGGGAGGCGGCGTCGGCGCCGACGACCGACACGGCCACGACGTGACGCACGCCGGCGCGGACGGCTGCGTCGACGAGGGCGCTCTCGCGGCGGACCTGGTCGGGGTGCGCCGGCGTGAGCAGGAACAACCGGTCGCAGCCCTCGAGGGCGGCCGCCACCGACGCGGGGTCGTCGACGTCGCCCTCGACCACCTCGGCGTCCGCCGTCCGCAGCGCGACGCCGCCGGCGTGGACCAGGCAGCGCACGTCGAGGTCGCGCTGCACGAGCAGCGGCACCAGCTCGCGGCCCACGTTCCCCGTGGACCCGGTCACCAGGATCATCGTGACGCCCCTCGTCGTCCGGAACGGCTCCCAGCGTCCTCGCCGCGCGGCGGCATGGTCAACGCATGCAGCGGCCGGGCCCGCGCGCCGGTGGGGCTACTGGATCCCGCCCCGGACGGCGGTGATGCGGGAGGTGTTGAAACCCAGCCAGTGCATGCGCCCGACGTAGCGGGCGTGCTCGACCTTGAGGCAGCGGTCCATGATCACCGTCATGCCGGCCTCGGTCGCCGTGCGCGCGGCCTCGAGGTCGATCACACCGAACTGGCACCACAGCGCGCTCGCGCCGATCTCGATCGACTCGGCCACGATGCCCGGCAGCGCGTCGGGCGCGCGGAACACGTCGACCAGGTCGATCGGCCCGACCGCGTCGCGGGCCGCCCGGAGGCTCGGGTAGCTCCTCTGGCCGAGGATCTCGGTCTCGCGCGGGTTGACCGGGACCATCCGGTAGCCGTGCCGCAGGAGGTAGTAGCCGACGAAGTGGCTGGCCCGCAGCTCGTTCTTCGACAGCCCGACCACCGCGATGGTGCGCGTGGAGTGCAGCACGCGCTGGATGTCGGTCGTGTCCTGGTACGCCGTGAGGTCCGGCGTCGTCGCCCCCGCGGTCACCGGGCACCCGCCGGGGCGCCGTGGCCGGCGGCGACGAGGGCGAACGCCTGCTCGAGGTCCCAGATCAGGTCGTCGACCGACTCGAGGCCGACGGAGAGCCGTACGGTCCCGGCGCCGACCCCGCCGGCGGCCAGCTCGGAGTCGCTCAGCTGGCGGTGGGTGGTGCTGGCCGGGTGGATGACCAGGCTCTTGGCGTCGCCGACGTTGGCCAGGTGCGACCACAGGGTCAGCGCGCGGATCAGGTCCTGCCCGCCCTCGCGCCCGCCCGCGCAGTCGAAGGAGAAGATCGCCCCGGCGCCGCGCGGCAGGTACTTCTCGACGAGCGGCCGGTACGGGCTGTCCGGCAGCCCGGGATGGCGCACGTTGCTGGCCAGCGGGTGCGCCTCGAGGAACTCGGCGACACGCAGCGCGTTGGCCACGTGCCGGTCCATCCGCAGCGAGAGCGTCTCGAGCCCCTGGAGGAAGAGGAACGCGTTGAACGGCGTCATCGCCGCGCCCAGGTCGCGCAGCGTCTCCGCGCGCAGCTTCATCAGGTAGCCGTACGTCCCGAACGTCTCGTGGAACTGCAGGCCGTGGTAGGCAGGCGAGGGGTCGGCGACGACCGGGAACCGGCCGTTCGACCAGTCGAACGTCCCGCCCTCGACCACCACGCCACCGAGCGACGTCCCGTGGCCGCCGATGAACTTGGTCGCCGAGTGCACCACGATGTCGGCGCCCCACTCGAGCGGACGGACGAGGTAGGGCGTGGTGAACGTGCTGTCGACCATCAGCGGCAGGTCGTGCTCGTGCGCGATGGTGGCGACGGTCTCGATGTCGAGGACGTTGCCGCCCGGGTTGGTGACCGTCTCGCCGTAGAAGACCTTGGTGCTCGGCCGCACGGCGGCCCGCCACGCGTCGGTGTCGTCCGGGTTCACCCAGGTCACGGTGACGTTCATCTTGCGCAGCACGTGCTTGAACTGGTTGACCGAGCCGCCGTAGAGGGCGGACGAGGCGACGACGTGGTCGCCGGGCTCGAGCAGGGTGAACAGGGCGGCGTGCTGCGCCGCGATCCCGCTGGCGAACGCGACCGCGCCGGCCCCGCCCTCCAGGTTGGCCATGCGCTCCTCGAAGACCGCGACGGTCGGGTTCATGATCCGCGAGTACGTGTTGCCGTACTCCTGCAGGTTGAAGTACGCCGCCGCCGACTCCGGGTCCTCGAACACGTAGCTGGTGGTCTGGAAGATCGGCACCGCCCGGGCGCCCGTGTTCGGGTCGGGCCGCTGGCCGGCGTGCAGCTGGCGGGTCTCGAAGCCGAAGTCGTGGTCGGCCTCGATCCGGTCCTGGCCGTGGCCGTTCGTGCTGCTCATCGGTTCTTGTCTCCCAGCCGGTCGGTGTCGAGGAAGTCGCGGATGATCGGCGTCTGCCGGGCCTCCTCGAGGAGGAAGCAGTCGTGGCCGTACGGCGCGTCGATCACGTGGAGCTCGCTCGACCTCCCGTTCGCGACGAGGGCGTCGTGGACCTGCTGCGACGCGGTCGGCGGGTAGAGCCAGTCCGAGCTGAACGCGATCAGCAGCGTACGTGCGGTGACGGCCTCGAGCGCGCGCGCCAGGTCGCCCTTCCCGTGGTCGCGGGCGAGGTCGAAGTAGGTGAGCGCGCGCGACGTGTAGAGGTAGGTGTTGGCGTCGAAGCGGCGCACGAACGAGTCGGCCTGGTGGCGCAGGTAGCTCTCGACCTCGAACTCCGGTTCCGTGACCGTGTAGCGCACGGCGTCGCCGTGCTGGAGCCGGCGGCCGAACTTGCCCTCGAGGGCCGGCGCGGACAGGTAGGTGACGTGGCCGACCATCCGGGCGACGCCCATGCCGGCGACGGGGGCGCGGCCGGTCCCGTGGTAGTGCCCGCCCTGCCAGTCCGGGTCGCGCAGGATCGACTCGCGCGCGATCGCGTTCCAGGCCATGCCCTGCGGCGCGAGCGCGTGGGTGCTGGCGATCGGGATGACGGCGTCGACCTGGTCGGGGTGGGTGACCGCCCACTCCAGGGCCTGCATGCCGCCGAGCGAGCCTCCCGCCACGGCGGCGAGGCGCGCGATGCCGAGCGCGTTGAGGAACGCGCGCTGCGTCCTCACCATGTCCGCTACCGTGATCACCGGGAAGTCCGAGCCGTACGGGCGTCCGGTCGCGGGGTCGGTCGACGACGGGCCGGTCGTGCCCTTGCAGCCGCCGAGCAGGTTCGTCGAGACGACGAAGAAGTGGTCGGTGTCGAAGGCCTTGCCGGGCCCGATCATCCCGTCCCACCAGCCGAGGGTCTTGCCGCGGGCGCCGTCGCGCTCCTCGGCGGCGAACCCGTCGCGTGTCCCCTCGACCGCCCAGGCCGGGGCCTCGCCCGCCGCGTGCGCGTCCCCGCTCAGGGCGTGGCAGACCAGGACCACGTTGTCGCGGGCCTCGTTGAGCGTCCCGTACGTCTCGTAGGCGACGCGGACCCCGGTCAGGGTGCGGCCGCAGTCGAGCGGCAGCGGCTCCTCCAGGTCGAGGTGCTGCGTCTCCACGTGGCCGACGGAGCGGACGACGGCCGGTCCTGCCCCGGTTCCAGACGCCATGAGGGGGAGCGTATCCCCGCCCGGCGGCGGTATTCTCGGCCATCCCGCTGGGGAAGCGGGGGTTGACCAGGAGGGGGGCCACCCATGACGGTGACCGAGAACAGCCAGCAGGACGGCAGGACGGCGGACAACGGCGTCGACGTGGAGGCGCTGCTCGGGGCCCGCGAGGTGCTCAAGGGCGCGCCCGAGGCGGCGCAGTTCACCTGGCGCGCGACGTCGACGTGGACGCACGGCGTGCACAGCACCTCGAGCATCGAGAACTACTTCGGGCTCGGCGAGGAGCAGCACCACAAGACCCGGACGACGTTCGACATCGACCACCCCGAGGTGTTCGCGGCCCCGGACAACGGCATCACGCCGATCGAGTTCCTGCTCGTCGGCCTGGCCGGCTGCCTGACCGCGGGCGTGGCCTCGGTCGCCCAGAACCGCGGCATCCAGCTGCGCTCGGTCGAGGCGACGGTCGAGGGCGAGCACGACATCCGCGGCATCCTCGGCGCCGACCCGGACGTCCGCAACGGCTTCAACGACGTCAAGGTCACCTTCCACATCGACGCGGACGCGTCGAAGCAGGAGATCGAGGCCCTGGTCGCCCAGTCGCAGAAGCGTTCCGCGGTCTTCGACGCCCTGACCAACCCGACGAACGTGAGCGTCGAGGTCGCCTGACCGAGGACGTTCCCGAGGCCCGGCAAGGGTTCTCGGAACGCTCCCTGGGCTTGTCGAAGGGCCTCGGAACGCTCCCTGGGCTTGTCGAAGGGCCTCGGAGCGCTCCCTGAGCCTGTCGAAGGGCCTCGGGACGCTCCCTGAGCCTGTCGAAGGGCCTCGGAGAGGTCAGCGGTCCACCACCACGAAGGACGCAGCATCGAGCACGTCACCACGGTCGTCGTCGGGGCCGGTCACGCCGGCCTGGCCGCGAGCCACCACCTCAGCGCGCGCTCGATCGACCACGTGGTCCTCGAGCGCGGGCAGGTGGCGAACTCCTGGCGCACCGAGCGCTGGGACTCGCTGCGCCTGCTCACGCCCAACTGGCTGAACCGGCTGCCGGGCCTGCCCTACGACGGGCCGGACCCGGACGGCTACCTCGCCATGGGCGAGGTCGTCGCGCTGGTGGAGCGGCTCGCGTCGGTGACGGCGGCGCCGGTCCGCACGGAGACCGCGGTGACCTCCGTACGGCGGACCGACGGCGGCTACCGCGTCACCACCGACGCGGGGGAGATCGAGGCCGGCACCGTCGTCGTCGCGAGCGGGGCGTTCAACCGCCCGGCCGTGCCGCCGCTGGCCGCGGCCGTCCCCGCGTCCGTCCTGCAGGTCACGCCGTTCGCCTACCGCCATCCCGCCGAGCTGCCCGACGGCGGCGTGCTGGTCGTGGGGGCGTCGGCGTCGGGGGTCCAGCTGGCCGCCGAGCTCGCGCGCTCCGGCCGGCCCGTCACGCTGTCCGTCGGCGAGCACGTCCGGATGCCGCGCACCTACCGCGGGCGCGACGTCCTGTGGTGGATGGACGCGAGCGGGGTCTGGGACGAGCGCTTCGACCAGGTCGACGACCTCGACCGCGCTCGCCGGCTGCCGTCCCCGCAGCTCGTCGGCACCCCGGCGCGGGCGACGCTCGACCTCAACGCCCTCGCCGACCTCGGCGTCGAGCTGGTCGGGCGCCTGGCGATGGTGCGCGACGGGAAGGCGCTGTTCTCCGGGGGCCTCGCGAACGTCTTCGCCCTCGCCGACCTCAAGCTCGAGCGCCTGCTCGACGCGTTCGACTCCTGGGCGGTCGGCGCGGGCGTGGAGGACGAGGTCGGGCCCCCCGAGCGCTTCGCCCCGACGCGCGTCCCCGCGTCGCCGCGCTGGCAGCTCGACCTCGGCAGCGGCGCGATCCGTACGGTCCTCTGGGCCACCGGCGGGCGCCCGGACTACTCCTGGCTCGACGTGGACGTGCTCGACGCCAAGGGCCGGCTGCGCCACGAGGGCGGCGTGGTCGACAGCCCCGGCCTGTACGCGCTCGGCCTGCCGGTGCTGCGCCGGCGCCGCTCGACGTTCCTGCACGGGATCGACGACGACGCCCGCGCCGTCGTCGAGCACCTCGCCGGCCACCTCGGCTGAGCGCCGCGCACCTGCGCGAACCAGCCATGGCGGACCACGCCCGGCGGTGGCAGGGTCGACCGCGTGGGCGACCTCGTCGGACGGGCCCTGGAGCTGTGGGGCCGGCCGCTGCCGCAGGGTGGTGCGGCGCTGGAGGCGTTCCGCGGCGTGTACGACGACCCCGTCACCGTGAACGGCGTGCCGACCGCGCTCCAGGTGCTCGTCGACCGGTCCCGGATGCTGCAGGCCGCGCTCGCGGACCTGCGCCACACGGTGCTCGCGTCGGTCGAGGCGCCGGGCCGTCGGGCGTTCGCGTTCCGGCTCTCGGGGCGGTTCGTCGGCCCGCTCGAGACGCCGCTCGGCCTGCTCGCCCCGACCGGGCGGCCGGTCGAGGTCGCGGGCCAGGACCTCTTCGTCGTCGACGAGCAGCGTGACCGGGTGACGGCGCTCTGGGCGCAGGCCGACCTGCTGTCCCTGCTGCTGGACGCCGGCGCGGTCGCCCGGCTCGACCGGTGACCGGCCGACCAGGAGGCCCGCGGTGACGCTCGAGCTGCGGCTGCTGGGGGACCCGACGGTCCTGCGTGACGGCGTCCCCGCGCCGCTCAGCGGGCGCAAGCCCTGGGGGTTGCTCGCGTTCCTCCTCCTCGAACCCGAGCCGACGCGCCGCGAGGTCGCCGCCCGGCTGGTGCCCGAGGCGAACGACCCGCTCGCGGCGCTGCGGTGGCTGCTGCACCAGGTGCGCCGCGCGCTCGAGCCCGAGGCGACGGTCGAGGAGCACGAGGGGCGGCTCCGGCTGCGTCTCGACGACGCGGTGCGGGTCGACCTGGCCGAGCTGCTCGCCGTCCCCGACGACGTCGACGCCGTGGAGCGGCTCGTCCGCGGCGAGCTCCTGGAGGGGATGGACTTCACCGACGCCCCGGCCTTCGACCTCTGGCTCTCGCTGCAGCGCACCCGCGTGCACGACGTCATCGCGGAGGCCCTGTGGTGGGTCGGGAGCCGGCTCGGCAGCAAGGACCCCGCGCGGGCCCTGCGGATGACCGAGCGGGCGCTGCTCTTCGACCCCTTCTGCGAGACCACGAACGAGCTGCTGCTCGACCTGCTGGTGCAGAGCGGCAACGCGCCCGTCGCGCGCGAACGGTTCCGCATGATCGACCGGCGGTTTCGTCAGGAGCTCGGCGTGCCGCCGGCCGAGACGGTCGCGCGTCCGCTCCGCCGGCCGCGGGTCGCGTCGACGGTGCCGGCCCGCGTCTCCGCCCCGGTGCTCCTCGAGGCCGCGGCGGCGCGGCTCCGGGCGGGCGAGCTCGACCGGGCCGTCGAGACCTCGCGCCGTGCGGCCGACGTGGCGCTGGCGCTGGGCGAGCCGGCGTACGAGCTGGCGGCCTTGCTGATGCTCGCCCGCACCCTGATCCACAGCCACCGCGGCCGCGACTCCGAGGCCAAGGGGCTGCTGAGCCGGGCGCTGCAGTTGGCCTGCGACGTCGACGACCTCGGTGCGCAGGCCGAGGTCGAGCGCGAGATGGGCTTCGTCTTCGCGATGGAGGGCACCGGTGCCCTGGCCGAACCCGTGCTGGCCCGCTCGATCGAGCACGCCCTGACCGCGGACGACGAGGGGCAGGCGGCCAGGGCGCAGACCTACCTCGGCATGTGCCTGTCGGACCGGTGCGCGTACGCGGCGGCGACGAGTGCGCTGACCGCTGCGGTCGGCCGCTTCGACGGGCTGCGCCAGCGGGGCTGGCAGGGCTACGCGGAGGCGATGCTCGCGCGGGCGCTGGAACGCTCCGGTGATCCACGGGAGGGTTCGGTGGTCGCGGCGCGCGGGCTCGACCACGTCCGCCGCAGCGGCTGGCGCGCCGCGCTGCCCTGGGCGGTGCTGGCGTCCGCCTCGTGCGCCCTCGCCGCCGGCGACCGGGGCGCCGCGTCGCCGCGGTTCGCGGAGGGCCTCGCGCTGGCCACCGAGATCGACGACCCCTGCTACGAGGCGTACGCGCTGCGCGGGCTCGCGCTCGTCGAGGCGGGGTCCGACCGGGAGCGGGCCGTCGCGCTGCTCGTCGACGCCGACGCCTGCACGCGCCGGTTCCGCGACGTCTACCCGTGGGTCCGCGCGGTCGCGCTGACCGACCTCGTCGAGCTCCAGGAGGGCCGCGACCGGCGGGTGCTCGAGGAGGCGGCGGCGCTGGCGGCGCTCGGCCCGCTGCCCGACCTCGCCGAGCGGCTCGCGCCGTACCGGCGGGTGACCGACCCGGGCACCGCGGAGAGCGGCTCGGCAGGACCTCCGCGGCAAACGCTCCTCCAAACGGCCGCTCCCTAGCGTCGGCCACGACCCGGACGACGAGCGTCCGGGCGTGAGGAGAGAGAGGCGTCATGCCCCTGTTCATGGATGTCCACCGCAGCCTGCCCGAGGGCGCGACCTTCGACGACGTCGCGGGCGCGCACGAGGCCGACCTGGCGACGCAGGAGCGTTTCGGCGTGAGCTACCTGCGCTACTGGGTCGACGAGCGCGCCGGCCAGGTCTTCTGCCTGGTCGACGCGCCCAGCGCGGAGGCCGCGGCCGACGTGCACCGCGAGGCCCACGGCCTCGTGGCGGACGAGATCTTCCCGGTGCGGGAGGGTTCCTAGCGGCCTCGGGCCTCGACCACCTGCCGTCGACCTGCGCACCGGCTCCCGGTGCGCGGGTCGACGGGCGTCGGCAGCGGGACCCGTCAGAACGCGTGGTGCCGGCGCAGCTCCGTCAACCACTCCGTCACCCGTGGCAGCTGCCACTCCTGCGCCAGCCGGAGGGCGTGCTCGGCGTGGGCCGCGGCGGCCTCCCGCTCGTCGAGCGCGGCCGCCGCCAGCGCCAGGAACGCGGCCACCGGGCCGATCGCGAAGCTCGAGCCCCAGGACGCCATCATCTCGGCGTACGGAGCCAGCCGGGGGAGCACGTCGGCGGCCAGCGCCCGGTCGCCGAGACGCAGGGCGACCTCGGCGGCCAGGCCCCAGTTCACGAGGGACGCCGGGTCGTCGCGGTCGGTCCGGACCGGGTGCTCGGCCAGCAGCCGACGGGCGGCGTCGGGCCTGCCGCTGCGCAGGAGCAGGGCCGCCGCGGTGCTCGCCAGGGGCAGCTGCGGGCCGTCGGCGTCCGCGAGCTCGGCGACCACGGCGGCGACGGGGTCCTCGTGGCCGGGTTCCTCGTGGCCGGGGTCCGCCGCGCCGTCGGGCTCGGGCGTGCCCTGCCACAGCAGGAGCGCGAGCTGCGCGGCGCCGACGGCGTCGTCGCCCTCGTGCAGCGCCATCCGCTCCTGGAGCGCGGTGATCGAGGCCAGCTGCTCGGCCGCGCGGCCGACGTCGGAGGCCATCGCGGCCCACGGCAGCGTCGTGCTCTCCAGCACCAGCAGCCCGAAGGGGATGTGCAGCCGTTCGGCCAGGTCCGCGGCGGCGCGTACGGCGCTCCACAGGGCGTCGGCCCGGCCGAGCTCGCCGAGGGCGACGGCGCGCATCGTCGCCGCGACCACCTGGGCCTGCTCGGCCCCGAGGGTCGTGGCCAGCGCGACCGCCTCCTCGGCCCAGGCGAGGCGGCGCTCCGCCGTGCCGGGGCGCCAGGTGGCGGCGAAGCCGACCAGGTTCGCGTCGAGCCGGAGCGACCAGTCGTCGAGCCGCCGCGCCATCGCGTGCGCCTCGTCGACGATGGCCTCGCGCTCGGCGGGCGGGGTGTCCTCGAACTGCTCGTTGGCCAGGCTGAGCAGCACCCGGCAGCGCTCGGGCCCGTCACCGGCGGGGAGCAGCTCCAGGCAGCGCTGCAGCGCGTCCACCACCGCGGACCGCAGCGGGCCCGACGGTCCGGACCGGCCGATGGCGCCCACCGTCGGCGCGGTCGCCGCCCGCGCGAGGCGGACGACGTCGCCGGCGGCGTCGGCGAGCCCGATCGCCTCGACGACGGTCGGCACCAGGCGGGCCCAGTCGTTGGTCCACCGGTAGGCGTCGACGAGGTCGAGCAGCGTCTCGTACCGCTCGGTCCACGTCGCTGCGGGGTCGCCGGCCTGCGCCGCGACCGCGCCCAGCAGCAGCTCGACCCGGGTCTCGTGCGCGTTCAGCGCCCGGACGCTGGCGGCGGCGGCCACGCCCGAGCGCCAGGCCTCGGCCGCGTGCGCCGGCCCCGACCGCGCCCAGTGCCGGGCCGTCTCGACCTCGCGACCGGGCCGCCCGGCCACCGCGACGGCGGCCCGGGCGTGCCAGCGCGCCCGGCGCGACGCGGGCAGCCCGCCGTAGACGACGTCGCGCACGAGCGCGTGCCCGAAGCGGAACGCGTCGATCCCGGCCTCGGCGACCAGGTCGGCCGCGAGCGCGGGGTCGAGCGCGTCGAGGACCCCCTCCTCGCTGCGGCCGAGGACGCGGCACAGCGTGCCCAGGTCGAACTGCCGCCCGAGCACGGCCGCCGGGCGCAGCACCTCCTGCGTCGCGTCCGGCAGCCGCGAGAGCCGCCGGCCGAGGACCTCCTGGACGGCGGCGGGCGGTTCGGCGTCGACCAGCAGCGCGGGGTCGCCGCGCTCGGCCGCCAGCCGCGCGTACTCGACGACGAAGAAGGGGTTGCCACCCGTGCGGACGGTCAGCTCCGCCACGGCCGACTCCGGGACCGGGCGGCCCGCGGCCCCACCGAGCCCGGCGACGATCCGGCCGACCTCGTCCGGCGTGAGCCCCTCCAGGTCGATCCGGCGGGCGTGGGCCCGGGCCAGCATCTCGGCCGCGTCGGCCAGCGCGCCCTCGGGCGGTGGTGAGGCGCGCCAGGTGCACAGGACCATCAGGGGTACGGTCCGCGGGCTCTCGGCCAGCAGCCGCAGGACGCGCAGCGTCGCGACGTCGGCCCAGTGCAGGTCGTCGAGGACCACGAGGGTGGGGCGGTCCTGCGCGGTCCGGCGGACGGCGTCGACGATGCCCTCCCAGACCGCGAAGGGCGACCCGTCCTCGGAGGACGTGCGGTCCACGCCGTCGACCTCGCCGACCCCGTTCACCGTGCCGGCGGCGGCGAGCACGGTGCGCCACGGCCACAGCGGCGGAGCGCCGTCGTCCTGCGAGCACCGCCCGGGCAGCACCCGGACGCCCCGGGACGTCGCGGCCGCGGCGACCTCCTCGGCCAGCCGGGACTTGCCGATCCCGGGGGCGCCGACGAGCGCGACGAACGTCGTGCGCCCGGCCAGCGCCTCCTCGAGCGCGGTCAGGGCCTCGGCGAGCTGCGGGGCCCGGCCCACCAGGGGCCAGGCGGGCGCCGCCGCACCCTCGAGGGGTGACGCGGCCGGCGGCGGAGCGGTCGTCCGGGGGACGACCGGGACCGCTTCGGGAGCAGGCGGTGCGGCGAGCGCGTCCTGGGTGAGGATCGCCTGCTGCAGCGACCGGAGCTCCGGGCCCGGCTCGAGACCGAGCTCGTCGTCGAGGACCGTGCGGACGCCCTGGATCAGGGCCAGCGCGTCGGCCTGCCGCCCCGAGCGCGCCAGGGCCAGCGCGGCGAGCGCCCAGAGGTGCTCACGGAGGGGGTGGGCCGCGGCGAGCGACTCCAGCTCGGCGGCGACGGTGGCGTGCTGCCCGAGCCGGATCCGGGCCAGCGCACGGTCCTCGAGCGCGACGAGCCGGAGCTCGTCGAGCCGGGCGCGCTCGGCGCGGGCGTCCTCGGCGTCGGCGAGGTCGGCGTACGGCTCCCCGTGCCACAGCCCGAGCGCCGTGCCGAGCTCGTCGACCGCGGCGGTGAGCGTGCCGGCGTCCGTACGGGAGGGTGCGGTCACCGAGGAGGTCGGGCCCAGGCGGCGGTGCACGGCGGTGACGGCGTCGGCGAAGCGGGCCGCGTCCAGGTCGGTCGGCGGCAGCCGGAGCGCGTAGCCCGTGCCCGAGGTGACGACGACGGTGGCCGGGGCCCGCGGGGCCCGATCGGGCTCGAGCGCCTTGCGGAGCCCGGCGACGTAGGTCTGCAGCGTGGCCACCACGCCCGGGGGCGGGTGCTCGCCCCAGAGCAGCTCCACGATCGTGTCGACCGGAACCGTGCGTCCGCGGTGCAGGGCGAGCGCCGCGAGCAGGGAGCGCTGCTTGCGCACGCCGAGGGTGACCGGACGGCCGCCCTGGTCGGCGCCGCTGGTCACCCGACACGGGCCCAGGACCTCCACCTGCACGGCAGCAATGTAGGGCGCCGCGCCGTGTACGTCGGCAGGGCCTCGGCGGTCGCCCGAGCCGGCCCGAGCCGACCCCAAGCCGACCCCAAGCGCCTCGCGGGACTGTTCCGTCACCGGGCCGAGAGCGGCCCGCCCGGAACCACCCGGGACGACCTCAGGAGACACGATGACCACCCTCACCGCCCCCGCCGCCACCCCCGCCGCCAAGGCCCTCCCGACCCTCTTCCCGACCCTGCCGGCGAAGCCCGCCCGCGGCGCCGCCGACGACCTCGCCCTGCGGGTCGACGCCTTCCGCCGGCTCTGCGCCGACGGCGTCGGCACCTGGGTGCACCTGCCCGGCGACGCCGGCTACGACACGGCGCGCACCCCCTGGAACCTGACCGACCAGCGCCCCGCGGCCGTCGCCGTCCCCCGCGACGCCGACGAGGTCGGGCTGGTTGTCAGCGCGGCCGCGGCCGCCGGCCTGCGGGTCGCGCCGCAGAGCACCGGCCACAACGCCGGCCCGCTGGCGGCCTCCGGGCTGGCCGACGTCGTGCTCGTCCGCACCACCGCGCTGCAGGAGGTCGTCGTCGACCCCGGGCGCCGCCGCGCCCGCGTCGGGGGCGGGGTCGAGTGGCAGGCCGTGGTCGAGGCCGCTGCGCCGCACGGTCTGGCCTGCCTGCACGGCTCCTCGCCGAACGTCGGCGTCGCCGGCTACTCCCTCGGCGGCGGCATCGGCTGGTACGCCCGCCAGCTCGGCCTGGCCACGAGCCACCTGACCGCGGTCGAGGTCGTCCTCGCCGACGGCCGGATCGTCACCGCCGACGCCGAGCACCACGCCGAGCTCTTCTGGGCCGTCCGCGGCGGCGGCGGCAACTTCGGCGTCGTGACCGCGCTCGAGCTCGAGCTGTTCGCGATCCCGACCGCGTACGCCGGCATGATGATCTTCGACGCCGGCCGGACGCGGGAGGTCCTGACGCGCTGGTCGGCCTGGGCCGTCGACGCGCCCGACGAGGTGACGACGTCGTTCCGCGTCCTGCACCTCCCGCCGCTGCCGGAGCTGCCGCCGTTCCTGTCGGGGCGCTCGGTCGTGATCGTCGACGGGGCCGTCCTCGCCGACGACGCGCGCGCCGCCGAGGTCCTGGCGCCGCTGCGCGACCTGCAGCCCGAGGTCGACACCTTCGGCCGGGTGCCCGCGGCCGCCCTCACCCGGCTGCACATGGACCCCGAGGACGGGATGCCCGTCGCGTCCGACTCGCTCATGCTCGCGTCCCTGCCCGCCGAGGCGGTCGAGGTCGTGACCCGTGCGGCGACGCAGCCCGGGTCCGCGCTGATGATGGTCGAGCTGCGCCAGCTCGGCGGCGCGCTGGGCCGCCACCACCCCGGCGGCGGCGCGGTCGACCGCTTCGACGGGCAGTTCCTGGCCTTCGCCGGTGGCCTGGCCCTCGACGCGGCGATGGGCATGGCCACCCAGGCGGAGGCGCTGGCCCTGACCGGGGCGCTCGCGCCGTGGGCGAGCGGTTCGGCGTACCTGAACTTCGTCGAGACCGAGGGCGACGCCTCCGGGGCCTTCACCGACGCCACCTGGGAGCGGCTCCGCGCGGTGCGCTCGGTGGTCGACCCGGACGGGCTGTTCCTGGCCAACCACGTCGTGCCGCGCCTCGGCGAGGGCGGCTCGACCGAGTGCTGACCGCTCGCGTCCCTGAGATCCGACCTCTCGATCGGCCGACCGCTCGCTCTCACGCCCAGCGCGAGGTGGCCCGGCCGATCGAGCGGTCGTTCCTCAGGGAACCCGCGTCGGACCAGGGCTCACAGAGGCGTGACGTACGCCCCGCTGATGCCGCCGTCGACGAGGAACGTGCTGGCGGTGACGAAGCTCGACTCGTCCGAGGCGAGCCAGAGCACCGCGTTCGCGATCTCCTCGGGCTCGGCGAAGCGGCCCATCGGCACGTGGACCAGCCGGCGCGCGGCGCGCTCCGGGTCGGAGGCGAACAGCTCCTGCAGCAGCGGGGTGTTCACCGGACCCGGGCACAGCGCGTTGACGCGGATGCCCTGCCGCGCGAACTCCACGCCCAGCTCGCGGCTCATCGACAGCACGCCGCCCTTGGAGGCGGAGTAGGAGATCTGGGACGTCGCCGCGCCCATCACCGCGACGAACGACGCGGTGTTGATGATCGACCCGCGGCCCTGCTCGACCATGTGGCCGAGCGCGGCCTTGCAGCACAGGTAGACCGACGTCAGGTTGACCTCCTGCACGCGGCGCCAGGCGTCGAGCCCCGTGACGAGGATCGAGTCGTCGTCGGGCGGGGAGATGCCCGCGTTGTTGAAGGCGATGTCGACCGACCCGTACGTCTCCTTGGCCGCCCCGAACAGGGCGTCGACGTCGTCGGGGCTGGTCACGTCGCAGCGCACGAAGAGCCCCCCGAGCTCGTCGGCGACCTCGGGCCCGCGCCGCTCGTCCAGGTCGCCGACCACCACGTGCGCGCCCTCGTCGGCCAGCCGGCGCGCGGACGCCAGCCCGATCCCCGAGCACCCGCCGGTCACGACCGCCGTACGGCCCTCGACGCGGCCCTCTCGTTCCACCACTGCTTCGTTCCCTGCTCTCGTGTCGGTCGTGCGGGTCAGGACTGGCTGATGAAGACGTTCTTGGTCTCGGTGAAGGCGTCGGCGGCGTCGGGCCCGAGCTCGCGGCCCAGGCCGGACTGCTTGTAGCCGCCGAAGGGCGTCCAGTAGCGCACCGAGGAGTGCGAGTTGACGCTGAGGTTGCCGGCCTGGACGCCGCGGGCGACGCGCAGCGCGCGGCCGACGTCGCGGGTGAAGATCGAGCCGGACAGGCCGTAGTCGCTGTCGTTCGCCAGGGCGACGGCCTCGGCCTCGTCGTCGAAGCCGAGCACGGCGACGACCGGTCCGAAGACCTCCTCGCGCCAGACGGCCTCCTGCGTCGAGCGGGCGAGCACGACGGTCGGCGGCACCCAGAAGCCGGGGCCGTCGGGGGCGGACCCGGTGAACGCGACGTCCGCGCCGTCGAGGTAGCCCCGCACGCGGTCACGCTGGCCGGCGGAGATCAGCGGGCCCATCTGCGTGTCGTCGGAGCGCGGGTCGGCGACCACGAACGCGTCGACCGCAGCGGCGAAGCGCTCGAGGAACTCCTCGCGGACGGAGTTCTGCACGAGGATCCGCGACCGCGCGCAGCAGTCCTGCCCGGCGTTGTCGAACACGCCGCCGGGCGCGGCGGCCGCGGCGGCGGCCACGTCGGCGTCGGCGAACACGATGTTCGCGGACTTGCCGCCGAGCTCGAGCGTGCAGCGCTTGACCTGCTCGGCGCAGCCGGCGAGCACCTGCTTGCCGACCTTCGTCGACCCGGTGAACGTCACCTTGCGCACGAGCGGGTGCGTGACGAACCGCTCGCCGACGACCGGGCCGCGCCCGGGCAGCACCGTGAACACGCCCTCCGGCAGGCCGGCCTCGCGGGCCAGCTCGGCCAGCCGCAGGGCCGAGAGCGGCGTCAGCTCGGCCGGCTTGAGCACGACCGTGCAGCCGGCGGCGAGCGCCGGGGCGAAACCCCAGGAGGCGATGAGCATGGGGAAGTTCCAGGGGACGATGATCCCGACGACGCCGACCGGCTCGTGGAACGTCACGTCCACCCCACCCGGCACCGGGATCTGCCGGCCGAACTGCCGCTCCGGCGTGCCCGCGTAGTACTCGAGGACCCGGGCGACCTGGTCGGCCTCCCAGCGCGCGTTGCCCACGGTGTGGCCCGCGTTGCTGATCTCGAGCTCGGCGAGCTCGTCGACGTGGGCCTCGACGACCCGGGCGAACGCGCGCAGCAGCCGCGCGCGGTCCCCGGGCGCGACGTCGCGCCACGCCTCGTACGCCGTGTGCGCCCGCTCGATCGCGGCGTCGGTCTCGTCGAGGCTCGCCAGGTCGACGGTGGTGATGACCTGCTCGGTCGCCGGGTCGACGACGTCCCAGCGGTCTCGGGTGGTGGTGCTCACGGTTCTGACGTCCTCACATGCGTTCGAAGCTGCGGCGCAGCTCCCAGTCGGTCACGGCGGCGTCGAAGGCCTTGAGCTCGACGTCGGCCATGTTCGTGTAGTGGTCGACGACCTCGTCGCCGAAGCAGGCGCGGGCCACGGCCGACGCGTTCCAGCGGTCACGCGCGTCGCGCAGCGTCGTGGGGATCTTCGGCAGGGCTGTGTCGGACGGGTCGTACGCGTTCCCGACCAGCGCCGGCGGCAGCTCGAGCCCCTCGTCGATGCCGTGCAGCCCGCCCGCGATCATCGCGGCGATCGCCAGGTAGGGGTTCACGTCCCCGCCGGGCACGCGGTTCTCGAGGCGGGCGCTCTTGCCGTGACCCACGAGCCGGACGGCGCAGGTCCGGTTGTCCTCGCCCCAGGCGATGGTCGTCGGTGCGAAGGACCCGGCCGCGAACCGCTTGTAGGAGTTGACGTTCGGCGCGTAGAGCAGCGTGAAGTCGGCCATCGTCGCCAGCAGGCCGGCGATGAAGGAGTCGTACTCCTTCGTCCGCCCGCCCTGTCCGGAGCCCGAGGAGTCCCAGAAGGTCGTCGACCCGTCGGCGCCGCGCAGCGACAGGTGGACGTGGCAGGAGGACCCCTCGCGCTCGTCGAACTTGGCCATGAAGGTCAGCGACTGGCCGCGGTTGGCGGCGATCTGCTTGGCGGCGGTCTTGTAGACGGCGTGGTTGTCGGCGGTCGTGAGCGCGTCGGCGTAGAGGAAGCCGATCTCGTGCTGGCCGAGGTTGCACTCGCCCTTGGCGGACTCGACGTCCATGCCCGCGGCGTACATCGCGTTGCGGATCTCGCGCAGCAGCGGCTCGGCCCGGCCGCCACCGAGGATCGAGTAGTCGACGTTGTACTGGTTGACCGGCACCAGGTCGCGGTAGCCGGAGCGCCACGCGTCCTCGTACGAGGTCTGGAACGCGATGAACTCCAGCTCGGTGCCGGCCAGGGCGACGAGGCCGCGCTCGGCGAGGCGGTCGAGCTGGGTGGTGAGCATGGTGCGCGGCGAGGGCGCCACGGGGGAGTGGTCGAGCTGCACCATGTCGCACTGGACCATCGCCGCGCCGGGCTCGTACGGCAGCCGGCGCAGCGTCGCGAGGTCGAGCGCGAACTCCAGGTCGCCGTAGCCCGACGCCCAGGACGTGAGGGCGTAGCCGTCGACGGTGTTCATCTCGACGTCGACGGCGAGCAGGTAGTTGCAGCCCTCCGTGCCCTGCTCGAGGACGTGCTCGAGGAAGTACGCCGCGTGCATGCGCTTGCCCTGGAGCCGGCCCTGCATGTCGGTGAAGGCGACGACCACCGTGTCGATCTCGCCGCGCGCCACCTCCGCGCGCAGGGCGTCGACGCCGAGGTAGCGCTCGTTCGGCGCCTGCCTGGTCGTGGTGCTCATGCGGCTCGTTCCTCTCGCTCTCGCCTCACCGGTGCGTTCACCGCAGCAACCCTCGCAGCAGGGCCGCGGTGTCGTCGCAGTGCTCCTCCATCGCCCGCCGGGCCCGCTCGGGCTCGCCCGCCACGACCGCCGCCACGACCTCGGCGTGCTGGGCGTCGGAGTGCTCGATGTTGACCGCCAGCACGGGGATCGCGAGCAGCATCTCGTGCACCGCGGCCTGGACCTGCGTCACGGCCGCGACCAGCGACGCGGAGCCGGTCAGCCCGGCGAGGGCCAGGTGCAGCCGGGCGTCGGCCTGGCGGTGCTCGGCCGGGTCGACGGCCTCGCGGACCTCCGCGTGGGCCGCGTGCAGCCCCTCGAGGCCGGCCGTGGTCAGCGGGGTCGACGCGGCCACGAAGCAGGCGCCGGGCTCGACCACGCGCCGGAAGACCAGCGCGTCGAGCAGCTCGGGGCGCCGCGCCTCGGGGGCCGCCGCGGCCCTGCCCGGCGTGGTCGGCTCCAGGTCGACGACGCTGCCGCCGCCGCGCCCGCGCGTGGTCCTGACCATGCCCGCGGAACGGAGCGCGCTGATCGCCTCGCGCACCGTGGCGCGGGAGACCCCGAGCAGGACCGCGAGCTCGCGCTCCGGCGGCAGCATGGTCCCGTACGGGTAGACGCCGAGCCGGATCGCCGTGGCCAGCCGTTCGACGCAGCCCTCGAACGTGTGCCGCCCGCTGCTCGCGGTCGGGGCCAGGACGTCGGGGGCCACCCCGTCGACGAGGTCGTTCACGCAGTGCCAGAGGTCGGCCGTGCGGTGGTGGCGGGCGGCTCGGCCTCGGAGACCGGCGGGCCGTTCATGAAGTTCTTCTTGCCGCTGACGTGCCAGCTGACGAAGGCGAACGCGAGCACCACGACCACCGCCACCGGCGCGTAGTTGAACGTGCTGACGTCGACGGGGGCGACCGGCGGGAGGACGAACAGGATGCAGATGATCACCACCCAGACCACCGCGACCCAGCCGATCAGGCCGCTCCAGCGGCCGAGGTTCCACGGGCCGGGGGTGAAGTCGCGGTTGAGCCGGCGCAGCAGGACCGGGATGACGTAGGCGATGTAGAGGCCGATGACGGCGATCGAGGTGACGGCGAAGTAGGCGGTCAGGCTCTTGAGGGCCGGCAGCGCCAGGATCACCGAGAGGGTCACGCAGAGCCAGATCGAGTTCGTCGGGGTGCCGGTGCGCGGGTTGACCTTGGCCCAGAGCCGCGAGCCCGGCAGCGCGTTGTCGCGGGAGAAGGCGTACGACATGCGCGAGTTCGCGGTGACGGAGGCCATGCCGCAGAAGAACTGCGCGACGCAGACGATGAACAGCAGGAACTTGGCCACGCCGGGGCTGTTCAGGGAGTCGAGGAAGATCTGCGCGGGCGGCAGCCCGGTGGCCGACTCCGACAGCTTGGCCAGGCCCTCCTCGCTGCGGTCGGTGATCGCGGCGGTGATCGAGTAGAGCAGGACGAAGCCGCCGATCACCGAGACCAGCACGCTGGTGACGATGCCGCGCGGAGCGGCGCGGGAGGCGTTCTTGGTCTCCTCCGCGACGTGGGCCGAGGCGTCGTAGCCGGTGTAGGTGTACTGGGCCATCAGCAGGCCGAGCAGGAAGACGTACGGGGTGAAGGTCCAGCCGGTCTCGTTGTGGAAGCCGGTCAGCGTCCAGGACACCGACTGGTGCTTCTCGGGCAGGATCCACAGCGCTGCGACGATGATGGCGACGCCGACGAGGTGCCACCAGGCGGAGACGCTGGAGAGCAGGCTCACCAGGTTGACGCCGAAGACGTTGAGCAGGGCGTGGACTCCGATGATGCCGACGAAGAGCAGGAAGGTCCGGCCCGGAGTCGCCTCGACGCCCCACACGAGGTTCATGAAGGCCATCCAGGTGGTGGCGCAGCCGAAGTCGATGGCCGCGGTGACCGCGACCTCGCCGAGGAAGTTGAACCAGCCCGTGAACCAGGCCCACTCGCGACGGTTCTTCTTGGCCAGCCGCCCGGCCCAGAAGTAGAGGCCGCCGGCCGTCGGGTAGCGCGAGCAGACCTCGGCCATCGCCGCCGCGACCGCCAGCACCAGCACGCCGACGATCAGCCAGCCCAGGACCAGCGTCGACGGGCCGCCCGAGCGCAGCGCGATCCCGTACGAGGTGATGCAGCCGGCCAGGATGGAGATGATCGAGAACGAGACGGCGAAGTTCGAGAAGCCGGACATCCCCCGGTGGAGCTCCTGGGTGTAGCCCAGCTCCGCCAGCGCTCTGGCGTCGTCGTCCATCGCCTCGTCGAGGTGGGCGTCGGCCTGCTTCTCGCTCGGCGTGCTGGGCGTGCTCGTCATGGGGCGGCTCCGTCTCGCGTCGGTCAGGGCGAGCGCGATCCTGTCGGAGGTCGAGCGTCGGCGTCAATGGTCTGACCTCAGGCCTTTACACGCCGTTACACACGCTTGCTGACAGCGGGTCGCCAGATCGTGGTCCGCCGACGCGCTGAGCGGGGCCCCGAGCCGCGAGGACGATCTGGGGACCCCGATTCAGCGGCGGGCGTCAGGCGCGGGGCGCCGGCTCACCGCGGTAGGACCCGAACGACCAGTGGTTGCCCTCGGGGTCGGTCATGGAGAACTCGCGCCCGCCGTAGCCGGGGTCGTCCGGCTCCCTCGTGATCCGGACGCCGGGCGCCGCGCTGACGCGGGCGTGCACCGCGTCGACGTGGTCCGTGACGACGTAGAGGCCTGCGGTCCCGGGCCTCGGGCCGTCGTCGTCGCGGTCGCTGCCGAGCATGATCGCCCCGCCCTCGGGCCAGTCGAGCTGGGCGTGCGCAACCCTGCCCGCCGCGGCGTCGCCGTCGGGGTAGACCGCGGTGCGGCGGAAGCCGACGACGTCGACGAGGAAGTCGATCAGGGCCGGTGCGTCGGACGCGCGGAACGCGGGCCAGACGCTCGGCGGACGGGACGGGGTCTGCGGTGCGGGGTCGGTCATGGACTCAACCCTCGCCGTTGCGGTGGCCGCCGGCTTGGATGTTCCGGTGCTCCTCGGCCAACCAGGCGGTGGGGCTGGTGCCGAGGTGGTCACGGAACTCGCGGTCGAGGTGCGACTGGTCGGCGTAGCCGCGCGCGGCGGCGAGCGCGGCGAGGTCCGTACGCCGGCCCGCAGCGGTCGCGCGCGTCAGGCTCCGGGCCGTCGCGTCGAAGCGGACGAGCCGGGCCACCCGCTTGGGGGGCAGGCCGACCTCGCGCGCGAAGAGGGTCGTCAGGTGCCGAGGGCTCAGGGCGACGTGCGTCGCGAGCCCGTCCAGACGCCGCCGCCCGTCGCTGCGCAGCAGCCAGCGCCAGGCCTCCGCCAGCTCGGGGCGTACGAGGGTCGAGCGCGGGGCGCTCTCGAGGCGTCCGCGCAGGAAGGTCTGCAGGAGCGCGAACCGCTCCGGCCAGGAGGCTGTCTCGACCAGGCGCTGACGCAGGGCCTCGGCCGGGGCGCCCAGCACGTCCGGGCCGGTCACCCCGCGGGACGCCAGCTCGGCCGGGCTCGCGCCGAGCAGCCGGCGGGCCTCCAGGGGGTGCACGGCCAGCTGCAGGCCGGCCTGCCGGCGGGGCAGGCGGACAGCCGTCGCCCGCGTGTGGAGGGCGCTCACCAGGACCGACTCGCGACGTTCCGCCCCGGTGCCGATCCCGTCGAGGTCCTCCGACCACGCGATCGGCCCGTCCAGGCTCAGGATCACCGTCAGCCAGGGCGAGGGGACGCCGCGGTGGAGCCGTTCCTCGCTCTCGACGCTGGCGTAGCCGACGGTGCTCGCGACGACGCCCGGCAGCAGGTCGGCGTGGACGTACGCGGGCGCGGGGGCCGGCTCGTCCGCCACGTCGGGCACGACCCGATCCTGCCGCGCGGCGGGCCCGGCTGCCAGCCCCTGCGCCGGCTCGACCCTCAGCCCGGGAGCGACCGGTCCGCGAACCGCACCTCGACCAGGCGGACCGGGACCCGCGGCGGCTCGGCCGCCACCCGGATGTTCCGCGCGCGCAGCACCGGGCCGACGGCGGGGTGGACGACCGCCTCGGTCGCGGCGTCGCACGCCTCCTCGGACTCCCAGACGTCGAGGTACTGCAGGTGCCCGTCCTCGGCCTCGAGGGCGAGGTGGACGACCAGGCCGGGCATGGTCGCGCCCTCCATGCGGGCGGTGATGTCGGCGTACGCGTCGGTGCCGATCGGGACGTCCTGCCTCCAGGCGTAGAGCGCCACGGGTCCTCCTGAACAATTGGTCCGAAGGAACATCGGACGAATAGTGCTAGGGTGCTCCGTGATGAGCGACGACGTCAAGGCCCGTCGCTACGACGCCTCGGGGCGGCAGGCGGCGGCGGTGGAGACGCGCCGCCGGATCCTGGCGGCGGCGTCGGAGCGTTTCCTCGCCGACGGGTACGCCGCCACGACCGTGGCCGTGGTCGCGCGGCAGGCGGGGGTGTCGGTCGACACGGTGTACGCCTCCGTCGGACCCAAGCCGGCGCTGTTCCGCGAGCTGGTGGAGCTGGCGCTGTCGGGCACCGACCGGCCCGTCGAGGGCGGCGCGCGGGAGTACGCCGTGCGGATGCGGGCTGAGCCGAGCGCCACCGGGAAGCTCGCGATCTACGCGGACGCGGTCAGTGAGCTCCAGGGGCGCGTGGCGCCGCTCTTCCTGGTGCTGCGCGACGCGGCGAGCGCGCACCCCGACCTCGCCCAGGTCTGGCGGGAGATCACCGAGCGCCGTGCGCGGAACATGCGCCGGCTGGCGGCCGACCTCGCCTCCACGGGCGAGCTGCGCGAGGACCTGACGCTCGACGAGGTGGCCGACGTCGTCTGGACGACCAACGGCGCCGAGCACTACGCGATGCTCGTGCGCGACCGCGGGTGGAGCACCGAACGGTTCCGGTGGTGGCTCCTGGACAGCTGGCAGCGCCTGCTGCTGAAGGACGTGCCCGCGGCGTCAGCGGGATCCTGACCACTCGTCGAGGTGCCTCCCGCTGTCGCACCGGGGCTGCCGGCGCCCGGTGCGACGAGCGGTCAGAGGTGCGCGCTACGAGGCGGAGAGCTCCTCGACCAGCGCCGCGCCGAAGGCGGGGATGTCGTCGGGGTTGCGGCTGGTGATGAGGACGAAGCCGCCGGCGTCCGAGCGGGTGACCTCCTGGTCCTGCCAGGTGCCGCCGGCGTTGCGGATGTCGGTCTTGAGCGAGGGCCAGCTGCTCAGGGTGACGCCGCGCACGACGTCGGCCTCGATGAGGGTCCACGGGCCGTGGCAGATCGCCCCGACCGGCTTGCCGCTTCGCGCGAAGCGCTTGACGAACGACACCGCGTCGTCGTCCTGGCGCAGGGTGTCGGGGTTCGTCGTGCCGCCGGGCAGCACGAGCAGGTCGTAGTCGCCCGGGTCGGCGTCGCTGACCGCGAGGTCGGCGTCGAAGGTGTCGCCCTTCTCGACGTCGTCGTTGAACGCCTGGATCGTGTCCTTCTCCGGCGCCAGCAGGACGACGGTCGCGCCGGCCTTCTCGAGGGCCTCGCGCGGCCCGGTCAGCTCCACCTGCTCGACGCCGGCGTTCGCCATCAGGAAGGCGACGGTGCGCCCGTTCAGCTCGTCGGCCATGTCGGTCGCCTCTCGTGGGAGTGTCTTGTCGTGCGCGACCCAACGTAGTGCGGGGCCGTCACGCCCCTGCGGTGCGTCGCTCCGGGCGGGTGCCGCGGAAGCATGGGTGACGATGACGACCCCCACCGCCGCACCGGTCCGCCCCACGCCACCGCTGCTGGACATCACTCGTATCTACGCCGAGCCGGCTGCGCTCGCGTCGCCGCGCGGTCAGCAGGTCGCGGCCCGGTGGCCCGACGCCGAGGTCGTCGAGGTCGCGAGCCACTGGCGCATCCCCGAGCTGCACGGGGACGAGGAGAACGTGCGCCGCTGGGTGCGGATCAAGCGCGAGGCGCTGGTCCTGGGCGAGCTCAAGACGGTCCGCACCCGGCCGAACGGGCGCTCCGCGGACTTCATCGCGCCCTCGACGAGCAACGGCTGCGCCATGGCCTGCGCCTACTGCTACGTCCCGCGGCACAAGGGCTACAGCAACCCGGTCACCGTGTTCACGAACATCGACCAGATCACCGCGCACCTCGTGCGACACGCCGCCAAGCAGGGCGTCAAGCCCGAGCCCAACCAGTGCGACCCGACCGACTGGGTCTACGACCTCGGCGAGAACAGCGACTGCAGCGTCGACGCGATGATCAGCGACAACGTCGCCGACCTGGTGGCGACGTTCCGCTCCCTGCCGAACGCCAAGGCGTCGTTCGCCACCAAGTACGTCAACCGGGACCTGCTCGACCTGGACCCGCAGGGCCGTACGCGCGTCCGCTTCTCGCTCATGCCCGAGGACACCGCCAAGCTCCTCGACATCCGGACCAGCCCCGTCCCGGAGCGGCTGGCGGCGATCGACGCGTTCGTCGAGGCCGGCTACGAGGTGCACGTGAACTTCTCGCCCGTCGTCGTCGAGAACGGCTGGCTCGCGCGCTGGGCCGACCTGCTCGACGCCCTCGGCGACGCGACGTCGGAGCGCACCAGGGCCCAGCTCGCCTGCGAGGTCATCTTCCTGACCCACAACGAGCAGCTCCACGAGGTCAACCTCGGCTGGCACGCCAAGGCCGAGGACCTGCTCTGGCAGCCGCGCCTGCAGGAGACCAAGCGTTCCCAGAACGGCCAGCTCAACGTCCGCTACGCCTGGCGCGCCAAGCAGGGCTACGTCGAGCAGCTCCTCGCGCTCATCGAGGAGCGCGCGCCCTGGTGCACGGTCCGGTACGCCTTCTGAGCCCCGGTCGCGGAACCCGGCCCCGTCCCCTGAGCCTGGCGAAGGGCCGCGGGCTCCGCTCGTTAGCCTGAGGCCGTGACCGACGACGTCCACCGCTTCCGGGCCGCGCACGTCGTGACGGCGGGCGGAGTGCTGGACGACGCGGTCGTCGAGGTCCGCGGCGAGCGGGTGGCCACGGTCGCCGCGAACGCCTGGGACGAGCGCGCGGAACGTCTGGGCGGCTGGGTGGTCCCCGGCTTCGTCGACACCCACGTCCACGGCGGCGGCGGGCACGACTACGCCACGACCGACGCCGACGAAGCCCTCGCCGCGCGCGACTTCCACGCGGCGCACGGCACGACGACGAGCTTCGCCAGCCTCGTCACCGCCTCGGTCGACGACCTGTGCGCCCAGCTCGACACCCTCGCCGACCTCGTCGCCGACGGCCACCTCGCGGGCGTGCACCTCGAGGGGCCGTTCCTGTCCGCCGACCAGCCCGGCGCCCACGAACCCTCCCTGCTCCGCGCCCCCGACCCGCAGGCCGTCGACCGGCTCGTCGAGGCCGGGCGTGGTGCGCTCCGCCTGGTCACGCTGGCCCCCGAGCTGAACGGCGGGCTCGACGCCGTACGCCGCTTCGTCGCCGCCGGCGTGCACGTGGCGGTGGGCCACACCATGGCCGACGACGCCATGGTCGTCCGGGCGCTGGAGGCCGGGGCCGACGTCGGCACCCACGTCTTCAACGCGATGTCGCCCATCCACCACCGCAGGCCCGGCCCGGTGCCGCGGCTGCTCACCGACCCGCGGGTGGCCGCGGAGCTGATCGCCGACGGGTTCCACGTCGACGCCGAGGTGCTCCGCATGGCCCTGGGTGCAGCCGGACCCGACGGCGTCGTGCTCGTCACCGACGCGATGGTGGCGGCGGGGATGCCCGACGGCCCGTACGCGCTCGGCGGCCTGCAGGTGCAGGTCGTCGACGGACAGGCCCGGCTGGTCGGTCGCGACGGCGCCCCGGGGGCCATCGCGGGCTCGACGCTCACCACGGGCCGCGCGTTCGCCCTCGTCGCGGGGATGACCGGCGACCTCGCCGCGGCCTCGCGCGTCGCGTCGACGAACGCCGCCCGGCACTACGGCCTGGACGCCGGGACGTTGCGGCCCGGCGGTCCGGCGGACCTCTGCCTGGTCGACGACGACGGGACGCTGCGGCGCGTGATGCGGCGCGGTCGCTGGCTCGACGCCGCATGAGCGCCGACCCCTCCGCCGCGCCCACCGCCACCCTCGGCGCCGCACCGTCCTCCAGTCCGGCCCATGTCCGGGCCGAGCTGTCCCGGCCGGACCTCGAGGAGCACGCCGAGGCGCTCGGGTTCCGGGGGCCGGACCTGCCCGACCTGGTCGCCGCGGCCCGCGGCGTGCTCGAGCGGCCCGCCGACCTCGCCGTCGTCGAGCAGGCGGCGCGACGCCTGCTCGACCGCATCGGCGACCTGCCGGCGCGCGACGGGGACGACGTCTGGGAGGGCGTCGAGGTCGGGGAGGACGGCGTGCTCGCCGTGCTCGCCCTGCTGGCGACCGCGCCCGCGCTGGCCGCCTTCCACGCCTCGCGCGGGGTCCCGGCCGACGTGTCGGCCGCGACGGTGGCCGACCTGGGACAGCAGGTCTGGGTGCACCGCCTGGTCAGCGGCCGGTTCGGCCTCTACTCGTACGCGTGGGAGACCGGGTGGGTCTGGTCGGGGGCGCTCTACCGGCTCGGTCGGCTCCAGTTCTCCGTCGAGGAGGGCACCACCGTCGACGGGAGCGGGCGCGAGCTCGTGTGCTCGACGCACATCCCGCGCGGTGCCGCCCTGCGCGACGCCGACGTCGACGCGGCGCTGGCCGCCGCGCAGCCCTTCTTCGCCCGGCACTTCCCCGAGCTCGGTCCGCTCGACCTGCACTGCGTCAGCTGGATGCTCGACCCGCGCCTGCCCCGGCTGCTGCCGGGCTCCAACCTGGCGCGGTTCCAGCGGCGCTGGCGCACCTACGGGGAGCGGCGCGAGGCCGACGAGGACGCGTTCTTCTTCGCCTTCGCGCGCCGCGGCCGGCCCGAGGTGGACCGCCTCGTCGCAGAGACGTCCCTGCAGCGGGCGATCCTCTCCGTGTGGCGCTCGGGTGAGCACTGGCACCTCGTCGAGGGCCGGCTGGCCGCACCGGCCGGCACCCGGAACGACGGGGAGGTCTGAGTCGTGGACGTCCTGCCCACCCTGCTGCCGGGGTTCTCGGGGACCACGCTGCCGGGCTGGCTGCGCGACCGGCTGCGCGACGGCCTGGGCGGGGTGTGCCTCTTCGCCCGCAACATCGCCGGCCACGCCCAGCTGGCGGCGCTGACCGCGGAGATCCGCGAGGCCAACCCGGACGCCGTCGTCGCGCTCGACGAGGAGGGCGGGGACGTCACGCGGCTGTTCGCCGACGTCGGCTCGCCGTTCCCGGGCAACGCGGTCCTCGGCCGGCTCGACGACCTCGCGCTCACGCGGGTGGTGGCCGCCGAGGTGGGCTGGGCGATGCGCCGCACCGGGTGCACGATGACCTTCGCGCCGGACGTCGACGTCAACAGCAACCCCGACAACCCGGTGATCGGGATCCGCAGCCTGGGGGCCGACGCCGACCTCGTGGCCCGCCACGGGGTCGCCTGGGTCGAGGGCCTGCAGGCGACGGGCGTCGCCGGCTGCGCCAAGCACTTTCCGGGCCACGGGGACACGGGCCAGGACTCCCACCTCGCGCTGCCGGTCGTCGACCGCTCGCCCGCCGAGCTCCGCGAGCGTGAGCTGGTGCCGTTCGTCGCGACGGTCGGGGCGGGCGTCCGGGCGGTGATGACGTCGCACATCCTGCTGCCGCAGGTCGACCCGGACGCCCCGGCGACCTTCAGCCGACGGGTGCTGACGGGCCTGCTGCGCGAGGAGCTCGGGTTCGACGGCGTCGTGGTGACCGACGCGCTGGACATGGCCGGGGCGTCGAGCCCGGGCGGGCTGGGGGAGAGCGCGGTCCGGGCGCTGGCGTCCGGGTGCGACCTGCTCTGCCTGGGCAACGACAACACCGCCGAGCAGGTCGACGCGATCGTCGCGGCGGTGGGACGGGCGGTCGCCGACGGTGCGCTCGGCGGCGACCGGGTCGCGCAGGCCGCGGCCCGGGTGCGGGCGCTGGCCGCCGCCGAGACCCGGCCGGTGGTGCCCGAGGGATCGACGGCCGACGCCCTCGCCGGCCTCCTGCCGCCCGGACGCGTCGCCGCGGCCTTCGACGTGAGCCCGTACGCCGCCGCCTGGCGCGAGCGGGCGGCCGGGCGCTTTGGCGTGGTCCGGCTCGAGGACCGCCCGAACATCGCCGTCGGGGTCGTGCCCTGGGGCCCCGAGCTGCCCGGGCGGCCCGTGGTCGTGGCGCACCCTCAGGACCGGCTCGACGAGGGCGCCCTCGGGGCCGACCCGGTGCTCGTGCTCGGCCGCGACGTCCACCGGCACCCCGAGGCCCGCGCGGTGGTCGACCGGCTGCGCCGGGACCGCGACGTGCTGGTCGTCGACCTCGGCTGGCCCTCGCCCGACCGCGCGTACGCCGACGTCGCCACGTTCGGCGCGTCCCGGCTCGTCGGCACGGCGCTGCGCGGGTGGCTCGGGGCCTGAGGGCGCTCAGCCGGCGAGGGCCCGGCCAGCCTCCTGCCGCCAGGCCAGCGGACCGCGCCCGTAGCGCCGCTTGAAGGCGGTGCTGAAGGTGAAGGGGCTGGTGTAGCCGACGGCCCGGCTGACCGCGGCCACCGTGTCCTGGCCGTCGCGCAGCCGGTCGGCGGCGAGCGCGAGCCGCCACGCGGTGAGGTAGGCCATCGGCGGCTCGCCGACGGCCTGCCCGAACCGCCGGGCCAGAGCGGCCCGCGAGAGCCCGACCGCGTGCGCGAGCGAGGCCACCGTCCAGGGCCGGGCGGGCTCGTCGTGCAGCAGGGCCAGCGCCTGCCGGACGACCGGGTCGTCCCCGCGCCACCACGCCGGCACCGTGCGCGCGCCGGTCGCCCACTCGCGGCAGGCCGCGACGACGACGGCGTCCAGGAGCCGGTCGAGCAGGCCCGCCTGCCCCAGGTCGTCGGCGCCGGCCTGGCCGGCCAGCACGGCCACGAGCGAGGCCAGCAGCGGCGAGCGGGCCTCGCCGGCCCTCAGCACGACGACCCCCGGGAGCGGTGCGAGCAGGCGCGCGCCCACCTCCCCGGCCCGCTCGTACGTCCCCACGAGCAGGGTGTCGGGACCGTCGCCGGCGTTGCCCCACGACCGCACTCCCTGGCGCATCGCCAGCTCCAGGCTCACGCCGTCGGGCGTCTCGCACCGCCCGCCGGGGTGGATGACGGCCTGCGGAGCGGTGCCGTCACGGTCGGCGACGACGTACGGGTCGGGGCCACGCACCAGAGCCACGTCCCCTGCGCCGAGCTCCACGGCCGGCCCGGACCCGGGCCGGAGCACCGCGGAACCGCTCGTCACGGCCATCACCGTGAGCGGGGCTCCGTCCTGCACCCGGACCGACCACGGGGGCGCCATGACGACGCGCAGCAGGAAGGCGTCCGCCGCGCGCGGCGCCCGAAGCAGGTCGCTGAGCGGGTCCACGGGACGTCACCCTAGACGCTCACGAAGGAAAGCGAGCGTTCAGGTCATGGATCGTCTCGCTCGGCTCGGGCTGGATGGAGCCATGACCACCTCGTCCCGTCCGCCCGTCCTCCTCCTCGGCGGCACCGGCCGCACCGGCCGCCGCGTCGCCCGCCGCCTCGCCGCCCGCGGGCAGCGCGTCCGCGTCGCCTCGCGGCGCGGGGACCCGCCCTTCGCGTGGGACGCGCCGGACGGCTGGCCGGCGCTGCTCGACGGGGTGTCGGCCGCGTACGTCGCCTACGCCCCCGACCTCGCCCTGCCGGAGGCCGAGGGCCACCTGCGCCGGCTCGGCCGCGCGGCCCGGGCAGCGGGGCTGCAGCGCCTGGTGCTGCTCTCCGGGCGCGGCGAACCGGCCGCCGCCCGCAGCGAGGCCGCGCTGCGCGAGGCCGGCGTCCCCCTCGCGGTCGTGCGCTCGAGCTGGTTCGCCCAGGACTTCAGCGAGCACTTCCTGCGCGACGGCGTCCTCGACGGCGTGGTCGCGCTGCCCACGGCCGGGCGTCCCGACGCGGCCGAGGCGTTCGTCGACGTCGACGACGTGGCCGACGTCGTCGTCGCCCTGCTGCTCGCGGTCGAGGCGTCGACGCAGACCCTGGAGCTGTCCGGGCCCGGACTCGTCACCTTCGGCGAGGCGGCCGCGACCATCGCCGCGGCGACCGGCCGCCCGCTGGCCCACCTGCCCCTCGACGTGGCCGGCTTCGCGGCCGGCGCGGTCGCCGCCGGCGTGCCGCGGGAGGAGGCCGAGCCCCTGGCGCGGCTCTTCGCCGAGGTGCTCGACGGGCGCAACGAGCACCTGACCGACGACGTCGCGCGGGTCCTCCGGCGCCCGCCGCGCGCGTTCGCCGACGTCGTCCGCGAGGCGGCCGCGGCCGGCGCCTGGGACGTGGTCCCGGCGGGTGCGGCGTGCTGACCGGCGGCCCCGCGACGGTCGCCACAGCGCTCGCCGCGCTCGGGTCCGCACTGGTCGCCGGGATCTTCCTCGCCTTCTCCGCCTTCGTCATGAGGGCGCTGCAGGCCCTCGACCCGGCCTCGGCCCTGGCCGCCATGCAGCAGGTCAACCGCTTCGCCCCGCGCGCCGGGCTGCTCGTCCCGCTGCTCGGCACCGCCCTGCTCTGCGCCGTCCTCGGCGTCGTCGCCGTGGTCTCGCTGGCGACCGGTCCGTCGGCGCGCGGCTGGCTGGTGCTCGTCGGCTGCCTGCTGCACCTCCTCGCCTTCGGCGTCACCTCGGGCTACCACGTGCCGCACAACGACGCGCTCGCCCTGGTCGACCCGCACGCGGCGGGGGCCGCCGCGGCCTGGCGCGCGTACGCCGGCCCGTGGCTCGTCTGGAACCACGTCCGGACCGCCGCGGCGGCGCTCGGTGCGGCCGCGCTGCTGGCCGCTCTCGGGGCCGGTCGGCAGGTGCCCTAGGGTGCGAGGCGATGGAGATCGTGATCCTGCCCTCGGCGGCCGAGGTCGGCGTGCTGGCCGCCCGCAAGATCGCCCGGGTCGTCCGCGACAAGCCGGACGCCGTGCTCGGGCTGGCGACGGGGTCATCGCCGCTGGCCATCTACGCGGCCCTGGCCGAGCAGACCCGCGACGGTTCGCTCGACGTGAGCCGGGTGAGCGCGTTCGCCCTCGACGAGTACGTGGGCATCCCGGCCGAGCACCCCGAGTCGTACGCGGCCGTGATCGCCCGTGAGGTCACGGGCCCGCTGCACCTCGACCCTGCGGGGGTGCAGGTGCCGGACGGGCGCGCGGTCGACCTCGAGGCGGCTGGGGAGCGCTACGAGGAGGCGATCCGTGCGGCCGGAGGGGTGGACCTGCAGATCCTCGGCATCGGCGCGAACGGTCACGTCGGGTTCAACGAGCCGACCTCCTCCTTCGCCTCGCGCACCCGCATCAAGACGCTCACCGAGCGCACGCGGAGCGACAACGCACGGTTCTTCGACTCCGCCGACGACGTCCCCACGCACTGCCTGACGCAGGGCCTCGGCACGATCATGGACGCGCGCGAGCTGCTGCTCGTCGCGCAGGGACCGGCCAAGGCCGCCGCCGTCGCCGCCGCCGTCGAGGGGCCGGTGACGAGCATGTGCCCGGCCTCGATCCTGCAGCACCACCGGCGCGCGACGATCATGGTCGACGAGGACGCCGCCGCCCGGCTCACCCTGGGCGACTACTACCGCTGGACGTACGCGCACAAGCCGTCCTGGCAGCAGTTCTAGCCTTTCGCACAGACCCTGGGCACCGCCGTCCGGCGCGCCGTCGCCTGGACGACCGAGCGAGGAAGCCCCGTGGCACCCGGCTGTCCGCCGCACGACCTGCGGGCTTCCGAGCGAGGGAGGAAGGCGACGGGTCCGAGCGCCGGGCGCGTCCGAGCGGAGCGAGGACCGAGGATCGGACTACGCCAGGGCGCGGAGGCGGTCGTTGACCGCGTCGGGGCGCAGGGTCTTGGCCGCGACGAGCCGGGCGGCCCCGGTCGCGCCGCCGCGCTCGTCGTGGCGGCCCTCGACGATCCGGAGCTCGTTGGTGGCCAGCGGCAGCGAGTGGGCGTAGACCGAGGCCCGGACCCCGGTCAGCAGGTGCTGGCCCGCCGTGCCCGTGAGGCTCCCACCCACGACGACGACGGCCGGGTCGAGGAGGTTGACCGCGTACGCGATCGCCTGGCCGAGGGTGCGGCCGGCGGCCTGCAGCAGGGCGACCGCCTGCGGGTTCCCGGCGCGGACCAGGTCCATCGCCTCGCGGGTGGTGCTGACCTCGAGGCCGTCGCGACGCAGGTCGCGCACGATGCTCCACCCGGCGGCCAGCGCCTCGACGCAGCCCCGGTTGCCGCAGCGGCACAGCGGCCCGTCCTCGGGGCGCAGCCGGATGTGGCCGATGTCGCCCGCGGCGCCGTGCGTGCCCCGGAACAGCTGGCCCGCGCTGATGATCGCGCTGCCGATGCCCGTGCCCGCCTTGACGTAGAGCAGGTCGTCGTCGGGGCCCCAGGCCTGCAGGTGCTCGGCGTAGCCGCGGGCGTTCACGTCGTTCTCGACCACGACGGGCACGTCGAGCTCGGCCCGGATCAGGCCCTCGACGGAGCGCCCCTCCCACCCGGCCATGACCGACGGCGAGGCGGGCCGGTTCGTCGCGCGGTCCACGGGTGCCGGCACGGAGAGGCCGACGCCCAGCAGGTCGCGCCCGGTGCGCCCGCTCGCGGCGAGCAGCTCGCGCCCCGTCGCGGTGACCCAGCCGAGCACGGCCTCGGCCCCTGCGGACACGGGCATCTCGGTCAGCCGCTCCGCGACGACCACGCCGGTCAGGTCGGTGAGCAGCAGCCGGACGTGGTCCTCGCCGACGTCGGCGCCGAGGACGACGTAGCGGTCGCGGTCCAGGTCGAGCACGCGCGACGGGCGCCCGCCCGACGACGCGGCGTGCTCGCCCTCGCGGATCAGCCCGGCCCGGAAGAGCACCTCGAGCCGCTCGGCGAGCGTGGGCCGGGACATGCCCGTCAGCCGGGCGAGCGCGCCGCGGGTCTGGGCCTGGCCGGAGGCGATCAGCCCGAGCACCTCGCCGGCGCTCACGCCCACGCTCAGCGCGGCCACACCGCTCCCGTCGCCGGTCCTGTCGGTCGCACCGGCGTCAGGACGCCGGGGCCAGCGTCGTGGTGAGCCGCAGCACGGCGTCGGCGCGGCTGCGGGTGGTGGCGACGAGCTCGGCGTTGCGGCCGTCGCTGCCGACCGTGCGGGCGTACGCCTCCTCGGGGCTGCGCCCGAAGCGCTCGTGCCGGGCGACGAGCCGGTCGACCCGGACGTCCTCCCCCGGCTCGAGGAACCAGCACTCGTCGAGGAGCCCCCGGACCCGGGCCCAGTCGCCCGCGTCGGCGAGCAGGTAGTTGCCCTCGGTGACGACGAGCGGGACCTCGGCCCGGACGGGTTGCGCCGACCCGATCGACTCCTCCAGCCCGCGGTCGAAGACCGGCGCGTAGACCACCGCGTCCGTACGGGCGCGCAGCCGCTCGAGCAGGTGCACGTAGCCGGCGGCGTCGAAGGTGTCGATCGCGCCCTTGCGCTCGCGCCGGTCGAGGCGGGTGAGCTCGTCGTCGCGCAGGTGGAAGCCGTCCATCCCGACGAGCACCGCCTGGTCCGGCCCGAGCGCAGCCACGACCGCCTCGGCCAGGGTCGACTTGCCCGCGCCGGGGGCGCCGGTGATGCCGAGGAACGTGCGTCGCCCGGCGTCCACGAGGCGGCGGGCCCGCTCGACGAGCTCCTCGACGGTGCAGCTGACGGGGGTCACCGGGGTGGCTGCCGGTGCGGGGGTCGCAGACATCCCACCCATCCTCTCGTCCCGGTCGTCAGGCCAGGGGCTCGTCCCAATCGTTATGCCAGGTGCTAGACGTAAGCACCGGAACTTCGGTAAGAATAGCGTCAAAAGCCACCAGGAGGACCCATGCAACGTCGCATCTCTCTCGTCCACCGTCCCGTCCGCCGCGGTCTCGCCCCGCTCGCGCTGCTCGCCACCGGCATGCTCACCCTCGCCGCGTGCGGGGGGTCGTCCGCCGCGCCGGACGCGCAGGGCAGCGCGAGCGGCGGCGGCGACAAGCCCGTCGCCGTCACGCTGATCACCAAGGACTCGATCAACCCGTTCTGGATCGCCATGCAGAACGGCGCCAAGGAGTCGTCGACCAAGAACAACGTCGACCTCACCATCGCCGCGGGCAAGGAGGACGGCGACGAGGACGGCCAGGTCCAGGCCATCGAGGCCGCAGTGACGCGTGGCGACCAGGGCATCCTCATCACCCCGAACGGCCCCGGCGTGAACACCGCCATCGAGAACGCCCGCAAGCAGGGCCTCTACGTCATCGCCCTCGACACCCCGCCCGAGCCGGCCGACGTCGTCGACATCACCTTCGCCACCGACAACTTCAGCGCCGGCGAGGAGATCGGCAAGTGGGCCGCCGCCCAGATGGACGGCAAGAAGGCCACGATCGCGCTGCTCGACGCCTTCAACGACAAGGTCATCTCGGTCGACTACAACCGCGACCAGGGCTTCCTGACCGGCATGGGCATCGACGTCAAGGACCCCAAGAAGAACGGCGACGAGGACAAGACCGGGAAGTACACCGGCGGCAAGGGCGGCGACTACGAGATCGTCTGCAACGAGCCGACCAAGGGCGCGCAGGACGGCGGCAAGTCGGCCATGGAGGCGTGCCTGTCCAAGAACTCGAACATCAACCTCGTCTACACGCTGAACGAGCCGGGCGCCGCCGGTGCCTCGGACGCGCTCAAGGCCGCCGGCAAGAGCGCGCTCATCGTGTCGGTCGACGGCGGCTGCCAGGGCGTCGAGAACGTCAAGAACGGAACGATCGGCGCGACCTCGCAGCAGTACCCGCTCAAGATGGCCGAGCTCGGGGTCGACGCGATCGCCAAGATCGCCCGCGGTGGCGAGAAGCCGGCGGTCACGCCGGGCCTCGACTTCTACGACACCGGCGTCAAGCTCGTCACCGACAAGCCGGTCGACGGCCTGGACAGCATCGACACGGCAGAGGGCCTGAACCTCTGCTGGGGCCAGAAGTAAGAGCCACCCGGCGCCCCCGCGACGGGTCCGGCCGTGCTCACCTCCACCGGAGGGTGAACTCCCGGTGAGCACGGTCGGGCTCGACCTCGGCACGACCGGGGTGCGGGCGGTCGCCTTCGACGGCGACGGTCGCGAGCTGGCGTCCGCCGCCATCCCCACCCGCCGGTGCGCCCCACGCCCCGGGTGGCTGGAGGTCGACGCCGAGGCCGTGCTGCGCGACGCGGAGGCGGTCCTCGCTGACGTCGCGCGGCGGGCGGCGGAGGCGGGCGACCCCGTACGGGCGGTCGGCTTCAGCAGCCAGGGCGAGGCCGTCGTCCCCGTCGACGCGGCGGGCCGCGCGCTGGCCGGCGTGCCGCTGGGCCTGGACGCCCGCGGCGCCCGGGCCGCGGCGGCGCTGGCCGCACGGCTCGGCGCCGACCGGGTGCAGGAGCTGACGGGGCAGCCCTCGCACCGGATGTTCTCGGTGGGCAAGATCGCCGAGGGCGGGCCGGCCTGGCGCACGCCGGCCGTCGTCGGCTACCGCACGCTGGCCGACTTCGTCGCCGGTCGCCTCGGCGCCCCGCCCGCGGTCGACTGGACCGGCGCCGCCCGCACGGGCATGTTCGACGTCTCGGCGCGCACCTGGTCGGGCGAGGTGCTCGGGGCGACGGCGCTCGACGCGCCCTGGCTGGAGCCCGGACGGCTGTCCCCGCCGGTCGCCCCGGGCACCGACCTCGGTCCCTTCCACCCCGGCGTCGCCGACCGGCTCGGGCTCGCCCGCAGCACGCGGCTCGTCGCCGGGATGCACGACCAGGCCGCCTCGTACGTCGGCGCGGGCGGGTCGCCGGGGGCGGTCTCGGTGTACGCGCTCGGCTCGAGCGACTGCCTCGCCGTCGGCACGACGACGCGGCCGCAGGGGCTGGGCGGGACCGGCTTCGCGACGTACCCGTGGCGCGAGGACCGCTGGCTGACGCTGGCGGGTTCGGCCACGGGCGGGCTCGCCGTCGAGTGGTGCGCCGAGCTGCTCCGGTCCGCGGACGTGGAGGCGCTGGTCGCCGAGGCCTCGGCCTCGCCGTCGCCGGTGCTCGTGCTGCCCTACCTGGCCGGCTCGGGGACGCTCGACAACGACCCGGACGTCCGGGGCTCGGTCGTCGGGCTGACCCTCGCCACCACCCGGGCGGACGTGCAGCGGGCGTTCCTGGAGGCGAGCGGCTTCGAGCTGGGCGTGCTGCTCGAGGCCTTCCTGACCGTCGGCGTCGTGGCCGGCGACCTGCGGGCGGTCGGCACCGGGGCGACGAGCCCGGTCGCCCTCGGCGCGCGCGCCGACGCCGGCGGCACCGCCCTGACGCCGGCTCCCGGTCGTTCGTCCGCACGGGGGGCCGCCCTGCTCGCCGCGGCCGCGCTCGGCGCCGTGGACCTCGACCACCTGCCGCCCCCGGTGCTCGGCGAGCCCCGCCGACCGGTGCCCGCCACCGCCGGCTGGTACGCCCGGCAGCGTCGCGCCTACCGCGCCCTCGCGCTGACCCTGCGCTCCTTCGAGCACGAGCACGGGGCGGTCGCCAGGCAGGCCCCGCCCTGCGTGCCGGCTCCCTGAACCCGCCCGATCCCCACGACCCACCACGACCCACCAACCCCTCACCCGGACAGGACCTCGCCGTGCCCCTCACGACCCTCGCCCACCTCCTCGCCGACGCCGAGCGCGGCGGCTACGCCGTGGGCGCGTTCAACTGCTCCGACCTCAACCAGGCCGTCGCGGTCCTCGACGCCGCGCGCGCCGAGCGCTCGCCGGTGATCGTCCAGGCCATCGCGGGCACGAGCGCGTACGACGACGAGGGCTGGTGGTGGGACCAGCTGCGGGCGGTCGTCGAGAGCTACGCCGACGTGCCCGTCGGGCTGCACCTCGACCACGGGCGCCACCGCGACGACTGCGTCCGCGCGATGGACCACGGCTTCACCAGCGTCATGATCGACGCGAGCCGCTCCGTCGACGACGACGAGCCGAACGACCTCGAGACCAACATCGCCCTGACCCGCGAGGTCGTCGAGATCGCGCACGCGCGCGGCGTCAGCGTCGAGGGCGAGCTCGGCACGGTCGGCGGGGCGGAGTCAGGCGCGAGCGGGATCGTCGAGGAGATCGTCTACGCCGACCCGGACGAGGCCGCCCACTTCGTCGAGGCCACGGGCGTCGACGCGCTCGCCGTGGCCGTCGGCACCAGCCACGGGACGGTCAAGTTCACCGACCCGTCCGGCGGCGAGCGGCTGCGCCCCGAGCTGGTCGCGGCCATCAAGGAGCGGGTGCCCGGCGTCGGGCTCGTGCTGCACGGCAGCTCGTCGATCCCGCCCGAGTACGTGGAGACGATCAACGCCCACGGCGGCGCCCTGACGCCCTCGTACGGGATCGCGCCGCAGCAGAAGGTCGAGGCCGTCCGGCAGGGGATCCGCAAGGTCAACCAGGGCGCGGACAGCCACCTGGCCTGGACCGCGGCGCTGCGCACGGCGCTCGCCGAGCGGCCCGCGGAGGTGGAGCCGAGCGCCGCGGTGGCGCAGGCCAAGGCCGCCATGGGCGCCATCGTGCGCCGGCGGATGCGTGAGTTCGGCTCGGCGGGGCAGGTTCCGTCGGCCTGAGGGTGGTGCGCGTCCTCGAGGACCGTGCCGGGTCGACCGGGAGGTCGCGGTCGGCGCCGGGAGCGCTCAGGCGCTGAGCGCGGCGACCGGGTCGAGGAGGACGCGCTGCCAGACGGCCTCGGCGGCGCCGAGGAGGACGGCGTCGTCGCCGAGCTCGGGCAGGGCCAGCCGCACCTGCTCGGCGGGGGCCGCGAGGGCGCCGCGGACCATCGTGCGGCGCACCTGCGCCGAGACGACCGGGTAGAGCTCGCGCAGCAGCCCGCCCAGCACGATCAGCTGGGGGTTGAAGACGTTGACCACGGTGGCCAGCCCGGCCCCGAGGTGCTGCGCGACGCGGTCGAGCCCTGCGACCTCGGCGGGGCCCGCGGCCCGCAGGGCGTCGACGACCTCGCGCCGGTGCGCGTCGTCGTCCAGCCCGAGCCCGCGCACGATGGCGTCGAGGCCGATCTCGGTCTCCCAGCAGCCGTACGACCCGCAGCGGCAGCGGCGCCCGGCCAGGCCCGCGACGGCGATGTGGCCGAGCTCCCCGGCGTAGCCGCCCGCCCCGACGAGGGGCTTGCCGTCGACGATCACGCCGCTGCCGACCCCGACCTCGCCCTCGACGAAGACGACGTCGCCGCACCCGCGGGCCACGCCGCGCAGGTGCTCGGCGAGGGCGCCGGCGTCGCCGTCGTTGACGACCCGGACGTCGGTCCCGGGCAGCCGTGCGGCGAGGAGCCGGCCGAAGGCGACGTCGCGCCAGGAGAGGTTCGGGGCGAAGCGGACGGCCCCGTCGTCGTGCCGGGTGACGCCGGGGACGGCGACCCCGAGGCCGAGGACCCGGCCGGGGGCGGCCCGGGCGAGCTCGGTCACCGCGTCGGCCAGGAGGTCGGCGATCGGCTCCGGCGCCGACGCCGCGGTGCGGTGGCTCTCGCGCCGCAGGACCGTGCCGCCCAGGCCGACCAGGGCGACCTCCACCGCGTCCACCCGGACCTCGGCGGCCAGCACCTGCACCCCCAGGGGGCAGGGCCGGACGACGGGGGAGGGCCGGCCGCGGGTCGGGGCGCCGGCGGTCGGCGTGGTGGTCGCTGCCGTCTGCTCGACGGCCCCGAGACGCCCGAGCTCACCGACCAGGCCGGCGACCGTGCTGCGGGTCAGGCCGGACCGGTCGGTGAGCTCGGCCCGGCGCATCGGGCCGTCCAGGTGCAGGTGCCGCAGCAGGACGGCGAGGTTGGTGCGCCGGACGTCCGGGGACCCGGCGAGGGTCTCCCGGACGCTCATCGGCTCTCTCCTCCTCCGGGCGCTAGCGCCCGGAGGCCGCGGCTCGTCGGCGGGAGATCGCGTCGACGCTCGCCGCCAGCAGCAGCACCAGCCCGGTCACGATGAACTGGATCTCGGCGCGCTGGGTGATGAGCGGCAGACCGTTCTGGATCACCGCGATCACCAGCCCGCCGATGATCGCGTCGATGATCCGGCCCTTGCCGCCGAACAGCGAGGTGCCGCCGATGACGGCCGCGCCGACCGCGAGCAGCAGGGTGGAGGCACCACCGGTCGAGGGCGACACCGAGTTCGCCCGCGAGGCCAGCAGGATGCCGCCGAACGCGGCCAGCGTCGAGCTGATCATGAAGCAGGCGATCTTGATCCGGTTGACGTTGATGCCGGCCCGGCGCGCCGCCTCGGCGTTGCCGCCCACGGCGTAGATGTGCTGGCCGAAGCGGGTCCGCTTGAGCACGAAGCTCAGCACGACCACGAACACCACGGCGATCGGCACGATCAGGGGCACGCCCTTGAGCGACTTGATCGCCGGGTTGACCGCGCGCTCGAGGTTGAACAGGTAGACGACCAGGCCGAGGAGCACGGCGATGACCGCGATCCGCAGCGCCGGCAGCGCCACCGACGGCGACGGCAGCCCGGCCTTGCTGCGGCGGCGCCGGCCGAGGACCTCGGTGAGGGCGTAGCCCGCGACGACCAGGAACCACATGACCCAGCCCAGCGCCGGCGGCATGTTGTCGTTCATCAGCGAGAGGACGAACGGGTCGCGGATCGGCACGGTGCCGCCGGTGCCGATCACCGTCAGCAGCACGCCCTGCAGGGCCAGGAAGGCCGAGAGGGTGACGACGAACGAGGGGATCCCGAGCCTGGCCACCAGCAGACCGATCAGCGCGCCGATCACCAGGCCGACGACCAGGGCCGCGAGGACGGCGGCGGGCCACGGCCAGCCCTTGAAGGTCAGCAGGACGGCGAGGGTGCCCGCCCCCACGCCGGCGGTGTAGCCCGCGGACAGGTCGATCTCGCCGAGGAGCAGCACGAACACCAGGCCCATGGCGATGAAGATGACCGCCGCGCTCTGGTTGAGCAGGTTGGCCCAGTTGAGCTTCGTGGCGAAGTTGTCGGGGCGGAGGATCGTGAACAGCACGACGAGGAACACGAAGCCGGCGATGGCCGGCAGCGAGCCGACGTCGCCGCCGCGTACGCGGGTGACGTAGTCGCGGGCGGCGCTGCCGAGGGTGGCGCGCTCCGGCGCGACCTCGGTGGACGCGGCCGTGGGCTGGGTGGTGGTGCTCATCGCAGCACCTCTCTGTCGGCGGCGAGCCCGAGCTCGCCGCTGCGTCCGGTGGTGATGAGCTCGACGATCTGGCCGGTCGTCACGTCCTCGGCGCGCACCGTGGCGGCCAGTTGGCCGAGGTAGAGCGCGGCGACGGTGTCGGCGACCTGCTTGACGTCGTTCATGTTGTGCGAGATGAGGATGACCGCGAGGCCGCTGTCGGCGAGGCGGCGCACGAGGTTGAGCACCTGCTCGGTCTGGGCCACGCCGAGGGCCGCCGTCGGCTCGTCGAGGATCACGAGCTTGCTGTTCCACAGCACGGCCCGCGCGATGGCGATGGTCTGGCGCTGGCCGCCGGAGAGCCGGGAGACGGAGGTGCGGACCGACTTCAGGGTGCGGACGGACAGGCCCGCGAGCGTCTCCTGCGCCCGTCGTTCCATCGTCGTCTCGTCCATGACGATGCCGTTCGTCTCCTCGCGGCCGAGGAACATGTTGTGGACCACGTCGAGGTTGTCGCACAGGGCGAGGTCCTGGTAGACGACCTCGATGCCGAGGTCGCTGGCCGCCTTGGGCGAGGTGACGTTCACGGGACGGCCCTCGAAGAGGTACTCGCCGCCGTCGAAGGTGTGGGTGCCGGCGATGCCCTTGACCAGGGTCGACTTGCCGGCGCCGTTGTCGCCGACCAGGGCGGTGACCTGGCCGAGGTAGCAGTCGAGGTCGACGCCCTTGAGGACGTCCACCGCCCCGAAGCTCTTGGTGATGCCGCGCAGGCTGAGCAGCGGCTGCTGCCCGTCACCCGCGGCGCTGACGCTGTCGGACGTCATCGGTTCTCCTGGTTCATGGTTCGTGTGCGGGCGTGCGGGTCGTGCCTCCCGGTCGCGGCCGGGGCGGACGAGGGACGGCCTGGTCGCCCCGCTCACGAGGAGCGGGGCGACCAGGCCGGGTGCGTCAGGTCAGGAGATGCCCGCGGAGGAGCACGCCTTCTTCAGCGCCGCCGTCGTGCAGATCTTGTCGGCGGTGGTGTAGCCGTCGTCGATGACCGCCTTGACGTTGTCCTTGGTGATGGCCTGCGGGTCGAGCAGGATGGCCTTCTTGTCGGCGCCGGCCTTCGGGTCGTTGAAGGTCTGGGTGGCCAGCGCGTCGGCCCCGGACACGTCGCCCTTGGCGAGCGCGATGCCCAGCTTGGCGGCGGCGTCGGCCTCCTTGGCCACGGCCTTGTAGACGGTGTTGCACTGCGTGCCGAGCAGGATGCGCTGCAGGCCCTCGTCCGTCGCGTCCTGGCCGCTGACCGGGACCTTGCCGGCGAGGCCGTTGCGCTGCAGCACGGAGACCACGGCACCGCCGAGGCCGTCGTTCGCGGCGGCGACGCCGTCGATCTTGCCGCCCTGCTTGGTGTAGATCTGCTCGAACAGCTGGCCGCCCGTGTCGTTGTTCCACTTCGGCACGGCCTGGTCGGCGACGACGGTGTAGCCGGCGTCGCGGATGACCTTGTCGTAGCCCTGCTTGAACAGCGTGGCGTTGTTGTCGTCCGGCGAGCCGTTGAGCTCGACGACGTTGCCGCTGGTCTTGCCGTCGGCCTTGAGGCAGCCGACGAGGCCCTCGCCGATGGTCGTGCCGACCTTGACGTTGTCGAAGGACACGTAGTACTTCGCGCCGCCGCCGAGGTTGGCGCGGTCGTAGTCGATGACCGGGATGCCCGCGTCGGTCGCCTTCTTGATCACGGCGCTGCCCGAGTCGGGGTCGAGGCTCGTGATGATCAGCGCCTTCACGCCGGCGCTGATCATGCCGTCGGCGATGGTCTGGAACTGGGTGGCGTCGCCCTGGGCGTTCTGGATGTCGGCCTGGACGCCGGCGTCGCCGAAGGCCTTGGTGAAGAACGGCCGGTCGGCGTTCTCCCAGCGGGCCGAGGACTCGGTGTCGGGGAGGATGACGCCGATCTTGCCGGTCACGGCGGCGGACGAGCCGCCCGAGGCTGCGGGCTGGGCGTCGGAGCCCGAGCCGCCGCAGCCAGCCAGGGTGAGAGTGGCGACGGCCGCGAGCGTGCCGATGCCGAGCAGGTGCTTCTTCATGGAGTACGGACCTTTCTCGAGCCGGCTCTCGTGCCGGCTCAGAGGGCGCACCGGGTGGTGCGCTGGACGTGTCCGTCGTGCCCTGCGGGCAGCCTCGCACCCGGGTGGGTCCCGGGAGCGGGTGGACCGCGTCAGCGTTGACGGGTTAAGTAGTGCAGCGAAACATAACAGCCGGCTGAGGGAATCGGGCGCCCTCGAGATCACGGCTTGATAACCGTTGGAGGCGAAACTTTCGAGGGGGCTTCGCGCGGTTTCGCGCTCGTGCGCCCGTCAGCGCGTCGGGCCGCGGCCGGTCACCTCGGCGCGGAGGCGCTGGTAGCGCTCGTCGTCGACCACGGTGCCGGTGTGGCGCAGGGCGAGCACGGCGGCCCCGACGAGCCCGTCCGGGACGGCCTGCACCGCGGCTCCCCGGGCCGGCGGGACGAGGTGCGGCGCCAGGTCGTCCGACGCGCCGAGGATGCCGCGGGCGACCACGCTGCCGCCGACGACGAAGGGCCCGGCGAGGTCGGGCACCCGGACGGCGTCGAGGAGGTCCGCCAGGGCCTCCGACGCCGCCACGGCGATCCCGCGCGCCACGGGGTCGTGGGGGAGGGCGAAGACGAGCGGGGCCAGCTCGGCGAGCGCGACCGGTCGGCGCGCGTACACGGCCGACACGACCTGCCGGATCGCGGCGACCCGGCCCGGCTCGCCCGAGGGGTCCGCGACGACGCCGAGCGCGCCCAGCACGAGCGGCGTGAGGTCGGTGGGCTCGCCCTGGCCGTCGAGCGCGGCGACGACGGCCCGGGCGACGCGGCGCCCGATCCAGAACCCGCCGCCCGCGTCGCCCAGCAGCCAGCCGCGGCCGCCGACGACGCGCTCCAGCGAACCGTCGCGGACCCGCGCCGCCACCGTTCCGGTGCCGGCGATCAGCGCATACCCCTCGAGCGCCGCCGTCCCGGAGCAGAAGAGCGCCAGCAGGTCGTGGTCGAGGACGACGCGGGAGACGCCGTACGCCGCCAGACCCTGCTCGACGAGGCTGCGGAAGGCGTCGCTCTGCTCCCCGGCCATGGCCAGCACCGCGACGTCCGCGCGCGCCCTTGCGCCCAACGCGGCCCCGGCCGCGGCGACGACGGCCTCGGCCGCCGGGACGACGCCCGCGGCCGTCGGGTTCCCGGCGCTGCTGCGCCCGAGGCCGAGCACGCGCCCGTCGTCGTCGAGCGCGACCGCCCGGGTGCTGGTGCCGCCCGCGTCGAGGGCGAGGAGCCGGGTCATGGGTCGTCGGTCTCCTGGTCAGGGGCTCACCCGCGTCACCTGGTGTTCGGGCGATGGTCGCCGGTCGGGGGTTGTGTTGCGGTTGCGTTGCGGTCCTGCGACGCCGCCATGAGGTGGTTGCCAGCGGCGCGGCCACACACTAGCGTGATAGCGAATTTCACGGACCAGGGCGAGAGGCGATACTCATTCTCACGTCGGAGCGGGCTGCGCAGACGCGCGAGCAGGCCCCCGGTGTCGCGGACCGGATCCGCGCGCTGCAGCCCGACATGCCCGCCGCCCTGGCCCGGGTCGCCGACTACCTGCTCCTGCACCCGCAGGCACCGCTCACCCTGTCGATCGGCGAGCTGGCCGAGCAGGCAGGCACCTCCGCCGCGACCGTCACGCGTTTCTGCCGCATGATCGGCTACGCCGGCTACGTCGAGATGCGGGTGGGGGTCGCCACCGACGTCGGTCGCAGCACCGCCCGCGAGTCGTGGGCCAACGAGATCGGGCGCGAGTTCGGCCCCGACGACACCCCCGAGCTGCTGCTCGCCCGGCTCATCGGCAGCCACACCAAGTCGCTGCGCGAGGCCACCTCGGCCATCGACCTCGCGGTGATGAGCGAGGTCTCCCACCGCATCGGCCGCAGCCGCCAGGTCGACATCTACGGCGTCGGCGGCAGCGCGATGCTCGCCTCCGAGCTGCAGGGTCGGCTCTACCGGATCGGCGTGCCCGCCTTCACCTGGGCCGACGTCCACCTCGGCCTGGTCAGCGCCGCTATCCAGGGCCCCGACACCGTCGCGATCGGCATCTCCACGACGGGACGGACCGAGGAGACGATCGAGATGCTCGCCGAGGCGGGCCGGGCCGGCGCCTTCACGGTCGCCGTCACGAACAACCCGGGCTCGCCCCTCGACGAGCTGGCGCAGGCGAGCATCGTCACCTCGGTCTACGAGCAGGCCCTGCAGCCCGACGACCTCTCGGCCAAGCACGGCCAGCTGCTCGTGCTCGACCTGCTCTACCTGCTCGTCGCGCAGGAGGACTTCGACCGCTCCAGCGACAAGCTCGCCGCCTCCGCGCTCGCCGTGACCTCCCACCGCCGTCCGCGGCGCTCGGCGCGGTCGGCGGCGGAGCACGCATGAGCACCCCGACGCTGCCCACCGGGCAGACCAGCCCCACCGACCAGAGGAGCCCGATGGACTTCGCCGCCGTGGCGAACGACTTCGCCGAGCAGGTGCGCACGCGCCTCGACGCGATCACCCGCACCGCCGCCGAGGGTGGCCTCGACGCCGCCCTCGACCTGATGACCAGCACCATCGAGTCCGGCGGTGTCGTGCACGCCTTCGGCACCGGCCACTCCGAGGCGTTCGCCATGGAGATCGCCGGCCGGGCGGGCGGATTCATCCCCACCAACAAGATCGCGCTGCGCGACCTCGTGCTGCGCGGCAGCCTCTCGGTCGACGACCTCGGCGGCTCGAGCCTGGAGCGCAACCCGGACAACGTCACCGAGCTGTGGGAGCTCGCCGGCGTGCAGCCGGGCGACCTGCTGATGATCGCGTCGAACTCCGGCGTGAACGGCTCGATCGTCGGCCTCGCGCTCGTCGCCAAGGAGCACGGCATCCCGGTCGTCGCGGTCACCTCGATGGAGCACACGATGGCCGTGCCGATCAAGCACCCGAGCGGCCAGCGGCTCTCCGACGTCGCTGACGTCGTGATCGACAACCTCGCCCCGTACGGCGACGCGACGCTGACCCTCAACGGCTCGAGCGGTTCTCGGGGGGTTCAAGGGGGGTCGTCCCCCCTTCGCGGAGAGACGGTCCCGGTCGGCGCGGTCTCCTCGATCACCGCCGCGTACATCGCGCAGCTGCTGACCGTCGGCGTCTCCGAGCGGATCGCCGCCGACGGCCGGCGCCCGCCGCTCTACCTCTCCGCGAACATCCCCGGCGGCGACGAGCACAACTCCGCCCTCGAGCAGCGCTACGCCGGCCGCATCCACCGCGGCACCTAGACCCCGAGCACATCCCGTACGACCTCAGCAGCACCTCGGACCCATGCAGCACCTCACACCCACACGCACCCGGAGGACCAGCCAGATGACCACCTCGCTCCCGTCCCTGCGCTCGCTCGACAGGCGGGACTTCCTGCGCGGCGGGCTCGCCGCCGCGGCGCTCGCCGCCACCGGCGGCCTCGCCGGCTGCGCGACGTCGGGCACCGGCTCGACCGCGCCCTCGGCCAGCGCCACCGGCGCGACCAGCGCCGACAACCCGTTCGGCCTCGCCGCGAACTCCTCCACGGAGGCGGTGATCTTCAAGGGCGGCTACGGCATCGACTACGCCACGTTCGCCGGCCAGCAGATGCAGGCGAAGAACGCCGGGTCCACCGTCAAGGTCAGCCCCGCGACCAACATCGCCCAGACGCTGCAGCCGCGCTTCGTCGCGGGCAACCCGCCGGACGTCATCGACAACTCCGGCGCCGGCCTCATCGGCATCAACACGATCCGCGACCAGCTGGCCGACCTCACCGACGTGATCAACGCCAACAACTACGAGGGCACCAAGATCGCGGACACCCTCTACCCGGGCGTCACGGCGCCGGGCACGTTCGACGGCAAGTTCGTCCAGCTCAACTACGTGCTGACGGTCTACGCGCTGTGGTACTCCGCCTCGCTCTTCGAGTCGGAGGGCTGGACGGTGCCGAAGACGTACGACGAGATGTACGAGCTCGGCGGCAAGGCCAAGGCCAAGGGCAAGTACCTGCTCGGCTGGGGCAAGGAGGCCGCGACCTACTACCAGACGATGGCCATCGCCTCCGCGATCAAGCAGGGCGGCGACGAGGTGCGCCTGGCGCTGGAGAACCTGAAGCCCGACTGCTGGTCGATGCCGGCCGTCCAGGCGGTCTTCACCGGGCTGAAGAAGATCATCGACGCGGGCTACGTGAAGCCGGGCGGCGCGGGGACGCAGTTCACCGCGGCGCAGGCGCAGTGGAGCAACGACCAGGACTTCGTGCTCTACCCCTCGGGCGGCTGGATCGAGAACGAGATGAAGACCCAGACCAAGGACGGCTTCAAGATGACCGGCGCGCCGGAGCCGACGGTCGACTCCAGCTCGTCGCTGCCGTGGGAGGCGCTGCACTCCACCGCCGGTGAGGGCTACATCGTGCCCGCGCAGGCGAAGAACCTCGCCGGCGGCAAGGAGTTCCTGCGGGCGATGCTCTCCAAGGAGGCCGCGACGAACTTCGCCAAGACGACCTTCAGCTCGAGCATCGTCAAGGGCCTCATCCCCGAGGACGGGTTCGGCTCGACCGCCCTGCAGTCGCAGGTCAAGATGCTCGACGCGGCCGGCAGCAACGTCTTCACCTGGAACTTCGTCGACCTCTACGGCACCAACACCGACCAGCTCGTGCTGTGGAACGCCTTCCTGCAGGGTGACTCCGACGTCGCCACCCTGACCAAGGGCCTGCAGTCGATCACCGACAAGATCGCCAAGGACGACTCGATCAAGAAGGTCCCGGTGTCGTGACGGCCGTGGGTCCGGTCGCCCCCGTCGAGGGGGCGGCCACCGGCGTCGGCCTGCGTCACAGCCTGCGCCTGCTCGGGTCGGCCCGGTGGCGCCGGCGCAACCTGACCTTCGACCGGATCAGCTTCTTCGCGGTCTTCCTGGTCGTCCCGCTCGTCGGGTACATCGCCTTCGTGGTGTCGCCCTTCGTGCAGGCGGCGTACTTCTCGCTGACCAGCTGGACGGGGTTCTCGCCGAGCATCCCGTTCGTCGGCCTGGCGAACTACACCAAGCTGCTCGACGACGAGATCTTCCTGAAGGCCCTGGGCAACAGCGTGGTCCTCGCGCTGGTGCTGCCGACCGTCACGCTGGTGCTGGCGATGTTCTTCGCCACGCTGGTGACGGTGGGCGGCTCCAGCCGCGGCAACGTGCGCGGCCTGGCCGGGTCGAGCTTCTACCGGATCGTGTCGTTCTTCCCCTACGTCGTGCCGGCCATCGTCATCGGCCTGATCTGGTCGCAGATCTACGACCCGAACAGCGGCCTGCTCAACGGCGTCCTGACGCGGCTCGGGCTGGACTCGTTCACCTCGTTCGCGTGGTTGGGCGAGGTCAGCACGGCCAAGCTCGCGGTGATGTTCGTGATCGTGTGGGGCCTGGTCGGCTTCTACATGGTGCTGTTCATCGCCGCGATCAAGGGCATCCCGGCCGAGGTCTTCGAGGCGGCCCGCGTCGACGGGGCGGGACGGTTCCGCACCACGGTGTCGATCACGATCCCGCTGGTGCGCGACAACATCCAGACCGCGTACATCTACATGGGCATCCTGGCCCTCGACGCGTTCGTCTACATGGCGGCGCTCGAGCCGGGCGGCGGCCCGGAGAACTCCACCCTCGTGATCTCGCAGCGGCTGTTCACGACGGCCTTCACGCAGGGCCAGTTCGGCTACGCCTGCGCCATGGGCGTCGTGCTCGCGGCGGTCACGCTCGCGTACGCGGGGCTGGTGTTCGCAGTGATCCGGCTGACCGGCGGACGGGACGAGGTGGCGGAGTGACGTCGACGCAGGCGCCGGTCGAGGCGCCCCCCGCCCCGCGGGCGACCCCCGTGACGGACCGCGCGCAGGGCCGTTCGGCGGGCGACACGGCCGTCACGGTGGGCTCGCACGCGGTGCTGATCATCTGGTCCCTGCTCGTGATCGTCCCGCTGCTCTGGGTCGTGATGAGCTCGTTCAAGACGAGCTCGGAGATCTTCGCCTCGCCCTTCGCGCTGCCCGCGCGGCCGCGGTTCGACAACTACGTCAACGCGTGGACGACCGCCGGGATCGGGAGCTTCTTCCTCAACTCGGTGATCGTCGTCTTCGGCGCGCTCGTGGTGACGATGCTCTTCGGGTCGATGTCGGCGTACGTGCTGGCGCGGTTCTCCTTCCCGGGCAACCGCTTCATCTACTACCTGATGCTCGCCGGGCTCACGTTCCCGATCTTCCTGGCGATCGTGCCGCTGTTCTTCGTGCTGCGCGGCGTCGGGCTGCTCAACACCCTGCCCGGGCTGATCCTCACCTACGCCGCGTTCGCCTTCCCGTTCACGGTGTTCTTCCTCTACTCCTTCTTCCGCTCGCTCTCGCGCTCGATCGCCGAGGCGGCCGCGCTGGACGGGGCGGGGGAGTGGCGCACGTTCTTCTCGGTCATGCTGCCGATGGCCCGCCCCGGGCTGGCGACGGTCGCGATCCTCAACTTCGTGGGGCTGTGGAACCAGTTCCTGCTGCCGGTCGCGCTGAACACCAACACCGACAACTACGTGCTGACCCAGGGCATGGCGGCGTTCGCGTCGCAGGCCGGCTACTCCGTCGATTTCGGCGCGCTGTTCGCCGCCGTCGTCATCACGGTGGTCCCGGTGCTGGTGGTCTACCTGATCTTCCAGCGTCAGCTGCAGGGTTCCGTGTCGCAGGGCACGAACAAGTAGTTCCCGCGCGGGGAGGCACGAACGCCCCTGAGCTGGTCGGCGCCCCGACCAGCTCAGGGCGCCTCGAGCCACAGCGGGACGACGGAGGCGACGAGCAGGACGGCGAGGGCGCCGTTCAGCAGCCGCCAGTGCCAGGGCCGGGTGAGAATCCGGCCGAGCACGCCGCCGAGCGTGCACCACGCCAGCTGCGAGACCGTCGCCCCGACCAGGAACGTCCCGCCGAGGAGCAGCGCCAGCCGCGCGGGGCCGTCGACGGCGGTCGCGAAGGCGCCCGCCGCGCTGAGCGTCATGGCCCACCCCTTGGGGTTCAGCCACAGCAGCAGCACCCCGGCGCCGAACCGCCGCGGGCGCTCGAGCGTGGCCTGCCCGGGCGCTCCGCCCCGCGCCGTCTGCCAGGCCAGCCGGAGCAGGTACGCGGTGCCGAGCAGCCGGACCGCGAGCTCGACGTGCGGCACCCGGAACAGCACCCCGGCGAGCCCGAGCGAGGCCGCCGCCGCCAGCGTCGCCAGCCCGGCGGCGATCCCGAGCATCAGCGGCAGCGAGCGCCGTACGCCGAAGCGTGCGCCCGACGCCGTGGCCAAGGCGGTGGCCCCGCCGGGGGAGAGGGTGGCGACCAGGACGAACAGCAGCACGGCGAGCACGCCTCCAGCCTGGTCGACCCAAGCGCTGGCCGACAGGGGAAAGTCGCGGTAGAACTCGTCTCGTGCCTTCGAACCGACGCCGACTCGACGTCCACGCCGCCGAGAACGATGCCCTCGATGCGGTGAACCTGCAGATCCTCGCCGCCCTGCAGGACGACCCCCGGCTCTCCATGACGGCGCTCGCCCGGCGGGTGGCGATGAGCCCGCCCGCCGTCACCGAGCGCGTGGACCGGCTCCGGGAGGCGGGGGTGATCGCCGGCTGGCGCCTGGACGTCGAGCCGGAGGCGCTCGGGCTGCCGGTCAGCGCGTACGCGCGCATGCGGCCCGGGCCCGGTCAGCTCGCGCGGGTGACGGCGCTGCTGCCCGACGTCGAGGAGGTGACGGAGTGCCACCGCATCACCGGCGACGACTGCTTCCTGATCAAGCTCCACGTCCGCTCGATGGGTCATCTGGCCGACGTCCTCGACCGGCTCTCGGTGCACGGCCAGCTCACCACCTCGATCGTCGTGTCGACGCCGGTGCCCCTGCGGTCCGTGGCCCTGCCCCGGCGGGGAGTGGGAGCCGCTGCCGCCACGCCGGCCTAGCGGGTGCTCAGCGGTCCGGCGTCTGGAGGTGGACCTGGACGAGCGGGGCGGTCCGCGCGACGACCTCCTCGAGGTCCGGCTCCACCAGCGGCGGGACGCCGATGACGTGGCGGCCGAGGGCGGTCCCCAGGAGCTGGGACATGGCGAGGGCGAACCCGGTCCGGCGGCCGTCGATCAGCTCCCCGAGCCCCGCGATGGCCCCGGTCAGCAGGGCCCGCAGCTGCTCTGACGCGGCGTCGTTGCCCAGCGCCGACCGGGCGAGCGCCTGCAGGTGGGTGCTGGTCGCGGGCTCCTCCCAGAGCGTCAGGTAGCGCCGGGTCAGGCGCTCACCCTGCGTCTCCATGGGTCCCGACAGCGCCTGCGCCAGCATCCCGTAGGCCTCCTCGGGCAGCTCGAGGGTGGCGGCGAAGAGGCCGTCCTTGTTGCCGAAGTAGTGCGACAGCAGCGCGATGTCGACCCCGGCCCGGAGCGCGATCGCCCGCATGGTGGCGCCGCGGAACCCGTGCGCCGCGAAGACCTCGCGCGCCGCCCGGCGCACCCGCTCGCGGTTGGACCCGTCGCTGCCGGCCGGTCGCCCGGGGCGGTCGCTCGTGCTGCTCACGACCCCCACCCTACGACCGTCATCATCAACCGTTGACATCATCACCTGATGAGATCACCATCGAGGCATGCGTACGAGCGATCTGCCAACCACTGCGACGACCGTCCTCGTGGTCGGCGCCGGACCGACGGGACTGATGGCCGCGCTGGTGCTGGCGCGGCGCGGGGTGCCCGTGGTCGTGGTCGACCGCAAGGCCGGTCCGACGCGGGAGTCGCGGGCGATCGTGCTCCAGGCCCGGTCGATGGAGCTCTACGACCAGCTCGGCCTCGTCGAGAAGGTGCTGGCCGGGTCGTACCTCGCCACCCGTCTCCAGGTCCGGCCCGACCGGCCGGCGCAGAGCCTCCGGGTCGACCGGGCCCAGCAGGGCGCGACGCGCTTCCCCGGCCTGCGCGTCTTCGAGCAGAGCCGCAACGAGAGCCTGCTGGTCGAGGCGCTCGACGAGGCGGGCGTCTCCGTGCGGTGGCGGCACCGGTTGGTCGACCTGATGCAGGAGGACGGGCCCGAGGCCGGCGTCACGGCCCTCGTCGAGGGACCGGACGGCCTGTCGCGGGTCCGGGCCCGCTGGTGCGTCGGTGCGGACGGGGCGGCGTCGGTCGTGCGGCGCCTGCTGGACGTGCCCTTCGAGGGGGTCACCGACGACGCGACGTTCTGGGTCGCCGACCTGCGCGGCGTCCCGGGCACGGCCGACGACGCGATCGTCGCGCGGTTCGGGGACGCGACCTTCGCCCTCGTGTTCCCGCTGGGGCCGGGCGGGCACGTGCGGCTGATCTCGCTGGCGTCCCACGACGGCGTCGACCAGGAGGAGGCGCTCGCCGGTGCGCGCGCCGACCTCGGGCTCCGCTACGACGCCGTCGACTGGTTCTCCACCTACCGCGTCCACCATCGGGTCGCCGCCCGCTTCCGTACGGGCCCGGTCTTCCTCGCCGGGGACGCCGCGCACGTGCACTCCCCGGTCGGCGCCCAGGGGATGAACACCGGCCTGCAGGACGCGCACGACCTCGCCCACCTCCTGGCCGACGTGGCGCACGACCACGTGACGACGGCTGCGCTGGACCGCTACGAGGGCGAGCGCCGCCCGGTCGCGCTGCGGCTGGTCCGACTCACGGACCGGGTGTTCGGCGTCGTCGGCCGGCGCGGGCGGGGGCCCGCGTGGGTGCGGCGCCGCTTCAGCGTGGTGGCGGCGACGCTGCTGCCCTCCTTGCTCGAGCGGCCGGCGGGCGCCCGGCTCGGGGGCTGGCTCGGCCAGTACCGCATCCGGTACCACCTCGCCGCGAGCGCGACGCCTCCCGCCTGGGCGGACGACCCGGCGGTCGGGGTGCGCCTGCCGCCGGCCGGGGAGAACGCCGCGGCCCTGCGCGACCTCACCTGGCAGCTGCACACCTACGGCGGCAACGCCGCGCGACCGGACGTGCCGGGCTGGGTCGACGGGCCCCGAGACCTGGGCCCGGACGACCGGCGCCGCCTGCGGCCCGACCGGCTCTACCTCGTCCGGCCCGACGGCTTCGTGGTCGCGTCGCTCCCGCTCGCAGGCGGCCGGGTCGACGACGCGCTGCTCGGCGCCGCCCTCGAGGCGAACCACGTGGTCCGAGGTCCGGACGCCCCGGACCCCGCCTCGGAGACCGGGGTCGCGCCCGGGGTCAGCCGGTGACCTCGAACGAGCCGGTCAGGTCGGCGGTGGAGCTGCCGCCGACCCACACGTCGAAGGTGGAGGGGTCGAGGACCCAGTCGCGCTCGACGGCGTTCCAGTAGCGGCGGTGCTCCGGGCCGACCTCGAAGGTGACCGACCGCGCCTGGCCGGCGCCGACCGCGACCCGCTCGAAGCCCTGGAGCAGACGTACCGGGCGTGACGAGCGACCGCTGCGCTGGTGCAGGTAGAGCTGGACGACCTCCTCGGCGTCCCGGTCGCCGGTGTTGGTGACCGTGACCGTCACCGAGACCGTGCCGTCGAGGCCGACGGAGTCGGCGCTGAGGTCCAGGTCGGAGTACGAGAACGGCGCGTACGAGAGCCCGTGCCCGAAGGGGAAGAGCGGGGTGCTCTCCTCGTCCCAGTAGCGGCGGCCCTGGTTGTCGGGCTCGTGGGAGATCGTGTGCGCGTAGTAGATCGGCACCTGTCCGACCGTCCGCGGCCAGGTGAAGGGCAGCCGGCCGCCCGGCACCGCGTCCCCCACGAGCAGGTTGGCGACGGCGGCCCCGCCCTGACTGCCGGGGTACCAGACGTCGAGGATCGCGGGCACGTGCTCGGCGGCCCAGCGCAGGGCGAGCGGGCGGCCGTTCATCACCACCGCGACCGTCGGCGTCCCGGTGCCCACCACGCGCTGCAGCAGCTCGAGCTGGCGGCCGGGCAGCTCGAGCGAGGAGCGCGAGGCCGCCTCGCCGATCATGTTCTGCCACTCGCCCACGACGACGACCGCCACCTCGGCGCCCGCCGCCAGGTCCACCGCCCGCTGGAGCTCGGCCTCGTCGTCGAACCCCTCCGGGTCGACCGGCGCGTTGTCGCCCCACATGTCGAACATCGAGGGGAAGGTGCGCTGCCCGGGCCGGACGCCGGGGGCGAAGTCGACCCGCGTTCCCTCGCCGAGCCGGGCGCGCAGCCCGGCGAGGATCGTCACCGTCTCGTCGTTGTCGTAGTCGAAGACCCAGGGGCCGATGGTGTCGCGCCGCGAGTCGGCCAGCGGGCCGAGCACGGCGACCCGGGCCAGGGCGTCGGGCTCCAGCGGCAGCAGCCCGCCCTCGTTGCGCAGCAGCACCGCGCTCCGCTCGGCCGCCAGCCGGGCGACGTCGCGGTGCGCCGGGTCGGACAGGACCTCGGCCGCGCGGCCCTCGTGCACGTACGGGTCGTCGAAGAGCCCCAGCCTGATCTTGACCGCGAGCACGCGCCGCACGCAGACGTCGAGGGCGGACTCGTCCACCAGGCCGGCGCGGACCGCCTCCGGCAGGTGCGCGTACGCGGGGTCGGAGACGGCCATCTCGAGGTCGACGCCCGCGCGCAGCCCGCGGACGCCGGCGTCGGTGAGGTCGGTGGCGAAGCCGTGGGTCATGAGGTTGCGCACCGCGTTGGCGTCGCTGACGAGGAAGCCGTCGAAGCCCAGCTCGCCGCGCAGGATGTCGTCGAGGAGAAAGCCGTTGCCGGTCGCCGGCACGCCGTTGACGTCCATGTACGCCGTCATCACGTTGCCCGCGCCGGCGTCGACGGCCGCCGCGAACGGGGGCAGCACGACGTTGTGGAGCTCGTGGTCGGAGACGCTGACCTCGTCGTAGTCGCGCCCGCCGACGCCGTAGCCGTAGCCGGCGAAGTGCTTGGGGCCGGCGACCACCCGCTCCGGAGCACCGATGCCCTCGCCCTGGAACCCCCGCACCTGCGCGGCGGCGACCGCCGCCCCGAGGAAGGGGTCCTCGCCGGCGCCCTCGACGATGCGCCCCCAGCGCGGGTCGCGGGCGATGTCGACCATCGGGGCGAAGGTCCAGTGGATGCCGACCGCCCGCGCCTCGCGGGCCGCGACCGCCTGGCCGCGCTCGATGGTGACCGGGTCCCAGGACGCCGCCAGGGCGATCGGCACGGGCAGGATTGTGCGCAGCCCGTGGATGACGTCGAAGCCGAAGAGCAGCGGGATGCCGTGGCGGCCGCCCTCGATCGCCAGGTGCTGGAGCCGGTTGGTCTGGGCGGGATCGGTCACGAAGAGCAGCGAACCGGCACCGCCGCGCCCCAGGGCCTCCTCGACCGAGCCGGTCGGGTCGTCGGCGACGCCGATGGTGGCCCTCGCCTCCGAGTCGGCCTCGGACCCGGCGAGGTCGCCGAAGTAGAAGAGCTGGGTCAGCTGGCCGGCCTTCTCCTCCACCGTCATCCGGGCGAGGAGCTCCTCGACCCGCTCGGCGACATCGCTCCCGCCCGGCTCGACGGACCCTGCTGCGTACGGCTGCTCCACGGACGTCCTCCCACGGCTCTGTCGGTCCGACCATGCTCCCAAGCGCCCCTTCGAGCAGGGACTCGGGGCCACGTTGCAGAAGAGTCTTGAGATTTTTCTGAGAAATGTTCGAACTGAGGCTTACGATGTTCACAGTGACCGGCGCTCCCCAGGTGCCGGCGCGGACGACGGCGACGTCAGAGGTGGAGGACCGGCGCGGTGGAAGGTCTCTGGAGCTACTTGCGGCGCAAGCCGCTGCAGCGACGGGTGACCCTGCTCACCGTCCTGCTCGTCATGCTCGCCATCCTCGTCTCCAACGTCGCCGGTTACATCGCCCTCCGCCACACGCTGGTCGCCGCCTCGCAGTCCGTCGCCTTCTCCATCGCCGACGACATCGTCTCCGACACCACCGCCTCGCTGCAGCAGTCCGGCACGCTCCTGCCCGAGTCCAGGCAGGCCGGCGGGGTCATCGTCGAGGCGGTGGACCCGACCGGGCGGGTCGTCCGCTTCCCGGGCGAGACGGCCGAGCTGGTCATCGAGCCGGGCGACCTCACCGCCGCGACGCCGGACGGCCCGCGCGTCCAGCGGACCGGCGTCGACACCCGCGGCCTCCCGTACGTCGTGGTCGCGGTGCCCGCCGGGGCGAGCGGCTACGCGCTGGTGGTCGCCCGCCCGCTCGGCCCCGTGCTCGAGATCCTCTCCACCGAGCGCCTCATCGTCTTGTGCGTGGTCCTGGCCAGCATGGTCGGTGCGGGCGTGGCCGGCTTCTTCGTCGCCCGCTCCGCCCTGCGGCCCGTCCGGCAGCTGACCGCCGCGGTGCAGCACGTGACCGACACCCGCGACTTCCAGCCCATCGCCATCAAGTACGCCTTCGGCGACCTCTCCGTGCTGGCGGCGTCGTTCAACCAGCTCATGCGTGCCATCACCCGGATGCGCGAGCGGCAGTCCCGGCTGGTCGCCGACGCCGGCCACGAGCTGCGGACCCCGCTCACCAGCCTCACGACCAACGTCGACCTGCTGAGCAGCGACCTGCGCAACGGCTACCTCTCCGACACCCAGAAGAGCCAGATCCTCGGCGACGTCCGGGCCCAGCTCGGCGAGCTGACCGGCCTGGTCGGCGACCTCGTGCAGCTCTCGCGCGACGACTCCGCGGGCTCGTTCAAGCCGACCGACCTCCGCACCGTCGTGCAGGCCGCCGTCGAGCGCGTCCGGCGCCGCGGCTCGGACCGGGTCTTCGACGTCTCCCTGGACGAGTTCCACGTCATCGGCGACCCGGACGGCCTCGAGCGCACGGTCACCAACCTCCTCGACAACGCCGTGAAGTGGAGCCCCTCGGGCAGCACCATCCGGGTGCGCCTGGAGGGCAACCGTCTCCGCGTCGCGGACTCCGGCCCGGGCATCCCCGAGGCCGACCTGCCCTACGTCTTCGACCGGTTCTTCCGCGGGTCGTCGGCGCGCAAGACGCCGGGCACCGGGCTGGGGCTCTCGATCGTGGCCAAGACCATCGAGGACCACGGCGGCAGCGTGAGCGCCGGCCGCTCCGACGACGGCGGCGCCGAGTTCACCATCCAGCTCCCGGGCGTGACCCACGTCGAGGCGCTGCCCGCGGTGCTCGTCCCCGCCTGAGCCGGAGGGCCCGGCCCCCGTCACTGCAGGTGGGCCAGCTCCCTGCGGAGCTCGCGCTTGCTGGTGGTCAGCAGCTCCTGCACGGCCTTCTCGATCCGGCCGTGGGTGGCGCCGCCCGCGAGGTCGTGCTTGCCCCTGGCCAGCGCCGGGTCGATCGTGATCCCGTCGTTGAAGAGGTCGATCAGGCGCGGGTCGACGTAGGACTTGCGGGCCACCGTCGGGGTGTTGCCCAGGTAGGCCGACACGTCCTTCATCGCCGCGCTGATCGCACGCTTGCGCTTCGACTCGGTGGTCGCCGCCTCGTTGCGCTCGGCGAGCTCCACCGCGGCGATCACCGTCCCGTGCCAGGTGCGGAAGTCCTTGGCCGAGACCTCGCCGCCGACGACGTCCTTGACGTAGGCGTTGATCTCGGTCGAGGTCACGTCGTGCCAGCCGTCGGCGGTCTCGTACGCCAGCAGCTCGGGGTTGTCGTCGTCGCGGTCGACGAGGGCGCGGACCGACGCCATCACGGCCTTGTCGACCAGCGCGATGTAGCGCTCCTTGCCGGACTTGGCGATGTAGTCGAAGACGACCTGCTCGCCCTCGAAGGAGACGTGCTCGCGGCGGATGGTGGCGAGCCCGTAGCTGTGGTTCTCCTCGGCGTACGCCTCGCCGCCGATGCGGAAGAAGCCGAGGTCGAGCAGGCGGAAGGCCGTCCCCATCGCCCGCTCCAGCGGCATCCCGGGCAGCCCGAGGTGCTTGGCCGCCTTGCGCCGCGCGCGGGGCAGCTCGGAGGCCACCTCGAGGACACGCTCGTGCTTGGCGGCGTCGCGCTTGATCCGCCACTGCTCGTGGTAGCGGTACTGGCGCCGGCCGGCCTCGTCGGTCCCGACGGCCTGGATGTGGCCGTTGGGGACGGGGCAGATCCAGACCTTCTCCCACGCGGGCGGGATCACGAGGGCGACGCAGCGCTCCATGTCCGGCCCGGCGAGCTTCTCGCCCTGCAGGCCGAGGTACTCGAAGTCCTTCGTCGGGTCCGGGGGGACGCGCTCGCGCGTCCAGCCGGGCTGGGACGGGGAGACGGTGCGGAGGCGGACCACGCGTTCGTGTTTACCCGGTGGCGCCCCGCGTAACGCGGCCGGTCGTCGCGACGGCCGCGCACACCCGGTCCTGCCGCCGTGCCCGGCGGCGTCGTGCACCCCCGGAGGGTGTGGTCGTCCACCGCCCACGAGAACTGTCAGAGGTCCGACCTAGGTTGTGCGGCATGACCGACAGCGCCAGCACGAACGACAGCAACGCCACCGCGACCAGCGACCAGGACTCGACCGCGCCCGAGGGCGAGTTCACCTCCGAGACCAGCCAGGCCGCCGCCGAGGAGACCTCGGAGGTCCAGACCTCGCCGGAGCACAACGAGGAGGTGCTCGGCGCCTCCGGGAGCGGCGACCCGTCCCTGGAGAAGGACCCGAGCGAGTGGGTGACCGGCGGCGACCCCATCACCGCCGCCCAGAAGAGCTACCTCGACACGCTCGCCCGCCAGGCGGGCGAGGAGATCCCTGCCGACATCACCAAGGGTGAGGCGTCGGAGCAGATCGAGCGCCTGCGGGAGAAGACGGGCAAGGACTGACCCGCCCGCGCACCCGGTCGGGCTCACGGGCCCGGCCGGGGCCGGAGGTCGACGGCGACGCCGGTCCGGCTCGGCGCGGGTCCTGCACGTCCTCGGCGGGCGCCGTACGGCTGACCCCTGCCGTGCTAGGACGGGCCGCGGCAGGGTAAGCAGTCCCCATGGTGCGATTCGGCTACACCCTCATGACCGAGCAGAGCGGTCCCAAGCAGATCGTCGAGTACGGCGCGCGCGCCGAGCAGGTCGGCTTCGACTTCGAGGTCTCCAGCGACCACTACTCCCCGTGGCTGGCCTCGCAGGGCCACGCGGGCTACGCGTGGACCATGCTGGGCGCCGTCGCCGCGCTCACCTCGAGCGTCGAGCTCATGACGTACGTGACCTGCCCGATCCAGCGCTACCACCCGGCCGTGGTGGCGCAGAAGGCGGCGACGCTGCAGATCATCAGCGACGGGCGCTTCACCCTCGGCCTCGGTTCGGGGGAGAACCTCAACGAGCACATCACCGGCGAGGGCTGGGCGCCGGTCGCGCAGCGCCAGGACATGCTCGAGGAGGCGACCACGATCATCCGCGAGCTGCTCACCGGTGAGCTCGTGACGTGGGGCGGGGAGTACTTCCGCGTCGACTCGGCGCGGATCTGGGACACCCCGGACGGCGGCGTCCCCATCGGGATGGCCGTGTCGGGGGAGAAGTCGATCGAGCGGTTCGCGCCGCTCGGCGACCACCTCATCGCCGTCGAGCCCGACGCCGACGCCGTGAAGGCGTGGGACAAGGAGAAGGGCGGCATCCTCTCCAGCGGCAAGGGCTCCCGCAAGATCGGGCAGATCCCGATCTGCTGGGGCACGGACAAGGACGCGGCGATCGCCAAGGCGCACGACCAGTTCCGCTGGTTCGGCGGCGGCTGGGCGGTCAACGCCGACCTGCCGACCCCGCACGGCTTCGCCGGGGCGACGCAGTTCGTCCGCCCCGAGGACGTCGCCGAGTCGATCCCCTGCGGGCCCGACGTCGACGCCATCGTCCAGGCCGTCAGCGCGTACTGGGAGGCCGGCTTCACCGACATCGCCCTGGTCCAGGTCGGCGACGACGGCCAGCGCGAGTTCCTCGACACCGCGGCGGAGCCGATCCTCGCCGCGCTGCGCGAGGCCGCACCCAAGAGCTGAGCCGAGAGGGAGCCCGTCCTCCTCGTCGGGGCCGGGCTCATCCACCTCTCGCCCGGGGAGGTCGGCCGCGTCAGCGGTCGGGTCGCAGTCCGACCTCGAAGGCGAAGAGGACCAGGCCGACGCGGTCCCGGACGCCGAGCTTGGACAGCAGCCGGCCGACGTGGGTCTTGACGGTGCCCTCGGCCATGTAGAGGCGGGCGCCAATCTCGGGGTTCGTCGCGCCGGCGGCGATCTCGCGCAGGACCTCGAGCTCGCGGGCGGTGAGCTCGTCGAGGCGCTTGTCGTCGCGGCTGGGTGGTTCGCCCGGCAGGGTCGGTACGACGTGGTCGAGCAGCCGGCGCGTGGCGCTGGGGGCCATCACGGCGTCGCCCGCCGCGATGTCGCGGATCGCCGAGAGCAGCTCGTCGGGACGCGCGTCCTTGAGCAGGAAGCCGCTGGCCCCCGCCTTGAGCGCGGCGAACACGTACTCGTCCAGGTCGAACGTCGTCAGCACGAGCACGCGGGCCGGGTTGCCGTCGGCGAGCAGGCGCCGGGTGGTCTCGACGCCGTCGAGCACGGGCATCCGCACGTCCATGAGCACGACGTCGGCCGGGGTGGTCCGCAGCCGCGCCAGCGCCTCCTGGCCGTCGGAGGCCTCGCCGACCACCTCGAGGTCGTCCTCGGCCTCGATGAGCATCCGGAACCCGCCGCGCACCAGCGCCTGGTCGTCGACCAGGAACACCCGCGTCGCGGTCGAAGGGACCGCCGCGATCCCGCTCACCACGCCACCACCCGCGGCAGGTCGGGCTGGGTCTCGACCGCCCGCTCGTACGGGATCCAGGCCCGCACGACGAACCCTCCGTTCGCGCCGGGGCCGGCCGACAGCTCGCCGTCGTGCAGGCTGACCCGCTCGGCCATCCCGCGCAGCCCGTGGCCCTGCCCGTCGGGCGGGGGCACCGCGGCCGCGCCGCCGCCGTCGTCGACCACCTCGATCTCGACCGCGTCGGCGGTGCACGCCACGACGACGCGGGCGCGGGCGTCCGGCCCGGCGTGCTTGAGGACGTTGGTCAGCGACTCCTGCACCACCCGGTACGCGGTCAGCCCCACGGCCGGCGACAGGGGCGGCGCCGTGCCGAACGTCGTCAGCTCGGCCCGCTCGCTCGTGCGGCGCACCAGGTCGGCGATGTCGGCGAGCCCGGGCTGCGGCCCGTACGCGGTGCTCGCGTCCCCGCGGCCGTCGCGCAGCACGCCGAGGATGCGGCGGGTCTCGGTCAGCGCCTCGCGGCCCGTCTCGGCGATGGTTCCGAGGACCTCGCCGGCGCGCTCGGGGTGCCGGGTGGCCAGGGCCCGCCCGCCCTCGGCCTGCACGACGATCACCGAGAGGGAGTGGGCCACGATGTCGTGCAGCTCGCGCGCGATCCGGTTGCGCTCGTCGACGGTGGCGGCCCGCTCGCGCTGCTCCTGCTCGGACTCCAGCAGCCGGACCCGCTCGGCCTCCGCGCTGCGCTGGCGCCCCGCGCTGTCCTCGGACTCGCGCAGCTTGCGGCCCACCACGTAGGTCCCGGACACCACGGCCAGGCAGGCGACCACGCTGACCATGAAGACGGTGACGTCGGTCAGCCCCCCGCCGCCCAGCGCCCAGCGCGCCGGCCCGAGCACCGAACCCACGACGCCCACCGCCCACCCGAGCCGGGCGAGCGTGCGCGGGCTCCAGCGGGCGAGCGTGTAGACCATGATCGGCACGGAGACGATGCCCGCCGCGGACGGCAGCTGGCTGACGGCGAGGGAGAACAGGCAGCCGGCCGTCATCATCACGAAGGCCGCCGCCGGGAAGGCCCGGCGCACGAGCAGCGGCAGCGTCACGACGAGCGAGGCGAGGCCGAGCGCCCGCTCGCCCACCGCCAGGGAGTAGCCGGTCGTCACGACCGACACGAGGGCGCACAGGCACAGGTCGAAGAGGAGCTGGCGGTCGCGCACGAGGCGTTCGGCGGTGAGCATGGCGTCTCGACCCTACGAGCCGGCGGTCCCGCCCGCATCCCACCACGGTCGTGCCGGTGCCGTCGGGTCTCGGCCCGCGGGCCCACGCGCTGGTTAGGCTGGCGGCGTGAGGTGGACGGTCGCGGCTCTGGTCGGTGCCTGCGCGGGCGGGGTGGTGTGGGCCGTCCGGCGGCGCACGCGGCAGCCGGCCGACCAGAGCGAGTGGGCCGCGGCGACCGACACGGTGACCCCGGCGCGCGGCTGAGCCCACCGGGTCCGGGAGGGACCGCGTCGGGCTCAGAGCAGGTCGTCGAGGCCGATGCTGCGCCGGTGCGCCAGCCGGACCGCCACGGCGCTTAGCAGGCCCCAGCACACCACTCCAAGGGCGAGCACCTCGACGCCGTGCACGCCGGAGCCGCGGGGCAGGTGCAGCACCGAGCTCAGCAGGCGGGGCACCCGTGACATCGGGTCGACCGCGAGGCACAGCGCGTACGGCAGCCCGAGGCAGAACAGCCAGCGCCCCGTGCGCCGCCACACGCGGCGCTGCTGCCAGCGCACGCGCAGCGGCAGCGGCCGGTAGGGCAGCAGCACCGACACGAGGTTGCCCACGCCGAGCCAGAGCAGCGTGGGGTAGAGGACGCCCGGCAGGGTCAGTGCCAGGCGGTAGTCCGGCTCGTCGACGACCGTGATCCACGCCGTGGCGACGAGGGTCGGCAGGCCCACGATGACCATCAGGGCGATGTTCTTGACGAGCAGGATCTTGGTCAGCGCGACGCCGCGCAGGAGCCGCAGCCGGGTGCGCTCCGCGTCGACGCCCAGGACGTTGGTGCTGGTCACGTCGGCCAGGATGAACACGGCGAAGTACGTGCCGACGAGGACGGCCCAGTCGCGGTGCGTGCCGTCCCGCAGCGGTTCGACGAGCAGGTAGGCCAGCGACAGCACCAGGTTGACGGCGATCCCGACCAGCCAGCCGTACGGGCGCTGGAACGCCCACCGCAGGTCCTGAGCCACCATCCGGAGCAGACCGGCCCGCACGGACGTGCCGGTCGGCGCCGGCACGACGGGCACCACGGGCCCGGCCAGGCTGCGCTCGGCGGTCGTCACGCCGACAAGCGTGCCAGGTCGTACCCCACGCTGCCTGCGGAACGGCTGTGCGACCGCTGTCCGGACGACGGGGGGCGGAACCCGGTCCCGGACCGGTTCAGCCCTCGCTCGGCCGGCGGCCCGCGCGGCCCTCCCGCACCCGGCGCACCACCACGAGGACCACGGCCAGCGCCGCGACGACCACGACGACCTCCTGGAACCTTCCCACCCAGGTCTCGACGACCGACCAGCGCGACCCGAGGGAGTAGCCGGCGCTGATGAGGAGGGTGTTCCAGACCAGGCTGCCGAGCGCGCTCAGCAGCAGGAACCGGGGGACGGGCATCCGGGCGACCCCGGCCGGGATGGAGATGAGGCTGCGCACGCCGGGCACCATCCGGCCGAAGAAGACGGCCTTGCCGCCGTGCCGCTCGAACCAGCCGTCCACGGTGTCGATGTCGGACTCGCGCACCAGCGGCATCCGCCGGGCGACGGCCCGCAGCCGCTCCTCGCCGACCTTCGCCCCGAGCGCGTAGAGCACGACCGCGCCGACGACCGACCCGAGCGTCGTCCAGACGACGGCGGCCACCACGTCCAGCTGGCCCTGGCTCGCGGCGAAGCCGGCCAGCGGCAGGATCAGCTCGCTGGGGATCGGCGGGAAGATGCTCTCCAGCGCCACGAGGAGGCCTGCGCCGGGGCTGCCGAGCGTGGCCATCAGGGAGACGATCCAGTCGGTCACCGTCCCCATTGTCCCGGACCCCACGACCCGTACGGGCCGGGCGACGACCCTGGGCCGACCCGGAGACGGCCGTCGGTGCGGCGGGTGCCGTCGGCACGCCGTCCTACGTTGGGCGCGTGGACCCCCTTCGACAGGCCCAGGACAGCGCCACGCGAGGCTCCCGACGGGCGCTGCCCGGCACGGGCCCGCTGCTGCTCGAGATCGACCTCACCGTCGCGCCGGCCGACCCGGCACCGGGCGACCCGCTCGCGCGGCTCTCGTCCCGGGGGCGTCCGCAGCGCGGGCCGCTGCTGAGGGCGCTGCACGAGGCCGGGTCCGACCGGCGCGTGGTCGGGCTCGTCGCCAAGGTCGGCGGCACGCCGGGCTGGGCGGCCGCCCAGGAGCTGCGCGAGGGCGTGGCCGCGTTCGCCGCGACGGGCAAGCCGACGGTCGCCTGGGCCGAGACCTTCTCCGCCGGCGGCGGCGACCTGCCGGCGTACGTGCTGGCGTCGGCCTTCGACGAGGTCTGGCTGCAGCCGAGCGGGGACCTGGCGCTGCTCGGGGTGGCGGTGGAGACGACCTTCCTGCGCGGCGCGCTCGACAAGCTCGGTGTCGAGCCCGAGATCGAGGGCCGCCACGAGTACAAGAACGCGGTCGACCGGATCAGCCGCACCGGTCTGACGGACGCCCACCGCGAGTCCCTGGAGCGCCTCAGCGGCTCGCTGCTCGACCGCGCGGTGGCCGACGTCGCCCGAGGCCGCGGGCTGGCGGTCGAGGAGGTCCGCCGGCTCGTCGACACGGGCCCGCGCACGGCGACCGAGGCGCGCGCGGCGGGACTGGTCGACCGGCTCGGCTACCGCGACGAGGTCTACGCCTCGGTGAGGGAGCGGGTCGGCGAGCGCGCCGAGCTGTTGTTCGCCGACCGCTGGCGCCCGCGCCGGAAGCCCGCGCTGCCGTCGCTGCCCGGCCGGCCGCGCGGCCACGTCGCGCTGGTCGAGGTGCGCGGCGGCATCGTCAGCGGGGCCAGCCGGCGTGGCCCGATGGGGCCCTCGGTCGGCAGCGACACCGTCTCGGCGGACCTGCGGGCCGTCCTCGACGACGACGCCGCCCGCGCCGTGGTGCTGCACGTCGACTCGCCCGGCGGTTCCTCGGTCGCCTCCGACACGATCTGGCGCGAGGTGTGCCGGGTCCGCGAGTCCGGCCGACCGGTGGTGGTGTCGATGGGGTCCGTCGCCGCCTCAGGGGGCTACTACGTGGCCTGCCCGGCCGACGTCGTCGTCGCCCTGCCGGCGACGCTGACCGGGTCGATCGGGGTGTTCGGCGGCAAGTTCGTGGTCTCCGAGCTGCTGGAACGGCTCGGCCTCTCGACCGGCGCGGTGGAGCAGGGCGCCCGCGCCCGCATGTACTCCTCGCGGCGCCCGTTCACCGACGAGGAGCGCGAGCGCCTCGACGCCAGCCTCGACCAGGTCTACGAGGACTTCACCCGGCGGGTCGCGGACGGCCGGGGCCTGAGCCGGGAGGCGGTCGAGGCCGTGGCCCGCGGCCGGGTCTGGACCGGTGCCGACGCCCAGCAGGTCGGGCTGGTCGACGAGCTCGGCGGGCTGCACGAGGCCGTGCGGATCGCCCGCGAGCGGGCCGACCTGCCCGTCCGGGCGCCCGTCCGGCCGGCCCGGCACGTCGCGCCGCTGGCCCGGCTCGGCCGCCCGCGCAACAGCGAGGACCCGCGTACCGCGCTCGTCGGCACCGGCCTGGGTGACCTCGACCGGCTCGCCGCGGTCCTCGGGCTGCCCACCGGCGCCGCGCTGCGGATGCCGTCGCTCTCGCTGGGCTGAGGCCCCGGGGACCACGAGCGCCGACCGGCGGGCGTCCCGGGCTCGGCGGCCGGAGGGGTTTCGGCCCGGCCGCTGCGGGAGAAACCCCGTCCGTGGAGAGCCGTCTGACCTACACCGAGGCGCAGTGGGACGTCGTCCTCGCCGGCTTCGTGCTCGCCTTCTTCCTGCTGCTGGGCCTGTCGGTCTACCTGCTCGCGTCCCGCCGCGAGCTGTCGGCGCGCTACCGGCCCTCGAGCGACGCCGGGGCCGTGATCGGCCTGGTCGCCTGCCTGTCGTACGTGCTGCTGGTCGCCGCGTGGGTCTCGGGCTTCGACTACGACCCGGAGCGCGCGACCTTCTCCCCGTCGTCGTCGACGCTGCAGTTCCGGAACTCCTACCGCTACGTCGACTGGATGATGACGGTTCCGCTGCTCACCCTCGAGCTGCTCGCCGTCACCACCCTGACCGGGCTGCGGGCCCGCAGGACCCGGGCCACCTGGATGGCGCTCGGGTTCCTCATGATCCTCACCGGCTACCTCGGCGCGGCCGTGTACGAGGGTCGCCTCGGGCACCTGGTCTGGGGGCTCGTCTCGACCGCCTTCTTCGTGCCGCTCTACGTCGGCCTGCTGCGCACCGGGCTGCGCGAGGCCCGCCGGCTGGGCGAGCCGGCCGGCGAGCACCTGCGGGGCGCGACGCTGATGCTGTCGTGGACGTGGGGCGTCTACCCGCTCGCCTACTGCGTGCCGTTCTTCTTCGCCGACTCGACGCGCTGGGCCGTGGGCCGCCAGCTCGCCTTCGACGTCGCCGACGTCTGCGCGAAGGTCGCCTTCGGCCTCTACGTCCACTCCTGCGCCAAGGCGCGCACGGCCGTCGACGTGGCCCGTGGGGAGTCGGCCCACCCCGAGCCCGTGTACGTCAGCACCGAGAAGGTGGCCGAGGCCCAGCCGGTGCTGCCCGGCGACCGCAGCGTCGGGGCGTACGGCCACCCCGGCGACGTCCGCGAGGGAGAGACCCACGTCGCCCCGGGCCCGCACGAGCACCGGGGAGAGGCCCCGCCTGCCGCCACCGGGCGGGACTGACCCGCCGGCTCAGCCGGAACGGCGACCGCCCTGCTCGAGCAGCTGCGTCGTCTCCTTGGCGGCCCGCTTGATGCCGCCCCGTTCGTCGAGGAACCCGCCCGCCACACCGACGACGGGCACCTGGGCGATCGCCCGGAACAGGAAGCTGCCGCGCGGCCGCTCGTCGAGGATCGACTGCAGCTCCCAGATCTGGCGGCCCAGCCGCCAGAGCGTCCCCACGCCGCGGCGGGCCGCGGGACCGAGCCCCGTCGCCTCCTCCTCGTGGGGCGGGACCGTCCGCAGCCGCGCCTCGGCCTCGGCGTCGGTCGCCTTCGCCGCCTCGTCGGCGGCCAGCCGGTCGGGCAGGTCGCGGTCGAGCAGGACCTTGGCGAGCAGGGGCACCCAGCGTTCCGCCTCGACGACGCCGTGCTCGCGGGCGACGGCGCAGACGGCGAGCCCGGCACCCGAGGCGCCCAGCGCGGCCTGCAGCGGGATCCGGTCGGCCAGCGCCCCGGCCACCCGCGGCACGGCGGCGGCCAGCCCGGCGGTCAGGCCGATGCGGCGGGTCCACCAGCGGACGCGCTCGTCGAGCGGTCGCTGCTCCCAGGTGGGCGACGCCGGCGTCTCCTCGCCGAAGACGCGGTCGCGCAGCTCGTCGAGGACCTTGGCGGGGATGCTCGCGTCCTCCGGCGGCTCGTCGTCCAGCCCGAGCCACTGCTCGGGGTCGGCGACCACGTGGTGCGCCATGCGGGCGTAGAGCCCGAGCACCTGGGCCACGCGCTCGTCGGAGATGGCGGGGTCGTCGAGCACGGGGGCTCCTTCAGCGTCGGGGTCGGGCGATGATCGTCGCAGAGGGTCGGGGGCGCGGCGGAGCGGCCGGACCTCAGCCGACCTCGAGGACGTCGGCCGCGGCGAGCGCGCCGCCGGTCATGCGCCCCGCGACCGTGTCGAGGAGCGTGCCGGTACGGAACGCGTACCCCCGCATCAGCGCGAGCGCGTCGAGCTCCTCGACCTCGGCGGCCTCCATGAGCATCCCGAGCGCCACCTGCACCTGCTCCCGTTGCTGCACCCGGACGCCGGCGGCCCGGTCGTGGGGGTCCTCCGGCCGTGGCGCAGGAGCCAGCAGCAGGGGCGCCACCAGGTCGGCCACCTCGGCGGCGATGACTGCCAGTGGAGCCGGCAGGTGCGGTTCGGGGTCGCGGCCGTAGACGTCGAGGGCGGCGAAGACCCGACCGCCGCGGAGCAGCGGGAAGGAGAGCGTGCTGCGGTAGGGCGTGGCGGCCACGAGGGCCCGGCGGTAGACGGGCCAGCTCTGCGCGAGCTGCGTCTCCGAGGAGGCGAACGCCCGGCCTGAGTCGGCCGAGGCCAGGCACGGCCCCTCGCCGAGGGTGACCTGCAGCTGCTCGGCCAGGGCCACCTGCTCGCCCGCCGCGCCGACCGGGACGCGGAGCAGCCGGTGCAGCATGACGATGCCGGCCCCCGGGTGCCCCAGGGCGCGGCGCACCGCGTCGGCGACCCTGCTCGGCGACAGGTCGTGGAAGCGGCCGCCGCTGACGGCCTTGAGCTCGGCGACGAAACGGGAACGCAGCTCCACGAGGGCTCCGATGCTCTCAGGGACAAGCCCTCGACGGGCCTCGACGGGTCGGGGGATACCCGTCGAGCCTTGATACCCGCCGCGGACCCCGTTCACCCAACCCGGCGGGTGCTCCTCAGCGGCGCCGCACCACCTCCGCGTCGCCGCCGCCGCGCCGGACCGGTTCGGCGACCGCGATCACGCGGCCGCCCTTGCGGAACTCGAGCGCGGCGACCGCGCCGATCTGCGCGTTCAACGTGAAGGAGTCGCCGGTCGGGGTGAGGGTGTAGCCGAGCGCCTTCAGCGCGTCGCCGTACTCGGCGATGAACTCGGGCTCGGCGCTGACCGAGGCCATGTTGCGGGCGCTGGCCCGCGGTTCCGCGACGGCCTGCGGCAGCGTCATCCCGAGATCGACGCGGTTGACCAGCGTCTGCAGCACCGTGGTGATGATCGTGGCGCCGCCGGGCGAGCCGATGGCGTACTTCGGCTTGCCCTTCTTGAGCACGATCGTCGGTGCCATCGAGCTGCGCGGCCGCTTGCCGCCCTCGATGCGGTTCGGGTCCTTCGCGTAGTCGGGGACGGTGGGGTCGTAGCTGAAGTCGGTGAGCTCGTTGTTGAGCAGGAAGCCGCGGCCGGGGACGACGATCCCCGAACCGCCCGTCTGCTCGATGGTCAGCGTGTACGACACGACGTTGCCCCAGCGGTCGGAGGTGACCAGGTGCGACGTCGACGTGCCGACCTCGTTGCGCCCGGCCGCGGGGGCCTGGGCGCAGCCGGTGGCGTCGAGCGCCCCGGGCTGGGTCGGCGTGGGCAGGGCGCGGTCGCCGATGAGGCAGGCGCGGGAGCGGGCGAAGCGCTTGGACAGCAGCGTCTCGAGCGGGACGTCGACGAAGGCCGGGTCGCCGACGTAGGCGTTGCGGTCGGCGAAGGCGAGCGAGGACGCGTCGAGGTAGTCGTGCAGCGCCTCGGTCCGCGGCACCTCGGACAGCTTCTTCGTGCCGAGGATGTTCAGGGCCTCGCCGACGGTCGACCCGCCGCTCGAGGACGGGGCGATGCTGTAGACGTCGAGGCCGCGGTAGCGCACCTTGGTCGGCTTGGGCCGCTCGACGCGGTAGGCCGCCAGGTCGGAGCGCTCGAGGTAGCCCTTCGGGAAGGGCAGCGTGGCGTCCGCCGTCTTCGGCGGGCTCTGCACCGTGTCGACGATGTCGGCCCCGATCCGTCCGCGGTAGATGACGTCCGTGCCCTCCTCGCCGAGCGCCCGGTACGTCGCGGCGAGGTCGCGGTTGCGGAAGACCGACCCGACCTGCGGGGCGTCCCCCTTCGGGAGGTAGAGGTTGCGGGTGCTGCGGACCTGGGCGAAGCGCACCTTGTTCTGCAGGGTCTGCTCGCGGAACGTCTCGTCCACGACGAAGCCGCGGTCGGCGATCTTCTCCGCCGGCTCGAGGGCCTTGCGCAGGCTCAGCGTGCCCCAGCGCCGCAGCGCGGTGTCCCACGTCGCCGGCGTGCCCGGGACGCCGACGCTCACGCCGCTCGTCACCAGCTCCGGGGTGAAGGGGTAGGGCTTGCCCGTCTTCGGATCGAGGAAGGCGTTGGTCGGGATCGACTCGGGCGCGGTCTCGCGGCCGTCGATCGTGCGGACCTTCTTCGCCTTCGCGTCGTAGAAGACGAGGTAGCCGCCGCCGCCGATGCCGGTCGAGTAGGGCTCGGTCACCCCGAGCGCCGCCGCCGTCGCGATCGCGGCGTCGACGGCGTTGCCGCCCTTCTTCAGCACCTCGATGCCCGCGTGGGTCGCCTCGGGATCGACGCTGGACACGGCACCGCCGCTGCCGCGTGCGGTCGCGTTCTTCTTGGTCACGCGCCCCGCCTTGGCCGCGGCGGACGTCGCCGCGGGCGCGGCGGCGGGCTGCGGCGCGAGGCCGGGGGCCGGACCGGCGGCGCGGGGGGCGGGGCTGGCGCTCGGTGCGAGCGCGGCCACGAGCGCGAGCCCGCAGGCGCTCGCGACGAGGCTGCGACGGAGGTGGGGGGTCGTGACCGGCATCGCTGGGCCTCTCGACGGCTGGAGCACCGGTGGTGCACCGGAGGACCACAGCCAAGCGCACACCACCGACGAAAGTCGAGGGGCTCGGGCGACGGATGTCACGCGCGGGCACGGACGGCTGCCGGCGGACGGTGCGGCCGTGCCTTGCAGGGGCGCGCGCCGGCGGATGCGGAGGGCGTGCCCGGGCGGACACGCCGGGCCGTCCGACGGGTGGTCGCCCCGCGCGGGGGCAGCCGGTGGGCCAGACTGTGGCTACCCCCGACCGCCGGAGGCCGGGACCGCCCCGGGCACCGTGCCCGCGACGCCAGCGGTGCCCTCGCGGCACGCGCAGCCGACCTGAAGGAGAACGATGGCCGCCCTCGCCCCGGAGCCCCGCCGGCCCAAGCGGTCGCAGATCCAGCTGGGCGCCGCCGGCTTCGGCGTCGTGTTCCTGCTCGTGGGGATCGCGGGCTTCATCCCCGGCATCACCAGCCACTACATGCACCTCGGCATGGCCGGACGGATGTCGACCGCCCGCCTCCTCGGCATCTTCCAGGTCTCCGTGCTGCACAACCTGGTGCACCTGCTCTTCGGCGTCGCGGGCCTGCTCTTCAGCTCGACGCCGATGCGGGCCCGGAACTACCTCTTCTACGGCGGCATCGTCTACGCGGTCGTCTTCTTCTACGGGATCCTCATCCCCTACCAGGGGGGCGCGAACTTCCTCCCGCTGAACGCGGCCGACGACGCCCTGCACATCTTCCTGGCCGGCGCCATGATGACGGCCTCGCTGGTGCTGGACCGCGGTCCGACGTGGACCGAGGTCCTCGAAGAGGGCAAGGCCGACCTCTGAGCACGCCAGGGTCGTCCTCGGGCGCCGACGGACCGGACGGTCCGGACGGCCGGGTCGACCCTGCCGGCGTCCCGACGGCGCGGGCGCCGCTCGGCGACGGCCTGGTGGCGACCGCGCAGCGGCTGGCGAAGGTGGCCGCGCTCGCGCTCGGCTTCGACCACGGGACCGTGCTGCTGCCGGACGGGACGACGGCCGACGCGTTCCCCCCGCGTCCGCGCGCGGCGCGGGAGCTGGACCGCCAGGTCCTCGCGTCGGGCGAGGCCCTCGTGGTGGAACGGGCCGGCGCCGAGCAGGCGCCGCTGGGCGCGTACGTCGGCCTGCCCGTCTCCTGCGAGGACCAGGTCCTGTCCGTGCTCAGCGTGAGCGACGAGCTCGGGCGGACCGTCTCGCGGCGCGACCTGTCCGTCCTGCTCGAGCTGGCGGAGCTGTGGTCGGTGGCCCTGTGCCGCGACCTCGCCGACGCGCCCCCGGTGGACCCCGTGGCCGTCGACCTCGCCCGCGGGCTGCAGCGCGGCGAGGTCGTCCCCTGGTACCAGCCGGTGGTCGACCTGGTCAGCGGGCAGGTGGTCGGGGTGGAGGCGCTCGCGCGCTGGCGCCGGGCCCCGGGCGTGGTCGAGCCGCCGAGCGTCTTCGTACCGGTCGCCGAGCGTTCCGACCTGATCCTCGACGTCGACCTGGCCGTGATGCGGCAGGCGTTCGCCGACCTGGCGGGCTGGCAGGCCGTGCGCCCCGGGTTCTGGGTGACCACGAACCTGTCCGCGCGCCACCTCGCCCAGGAGGGCTGGACCGGCACGCTCCAGGAGGCGGCGGCGACGGCCGGCGTCGACCCGGCGTCGGTGATCCTCGAGCTCACCGAGACCGCGGCGCCCGCGGACGAGGCGAGCAGCCGGGTGGTCGTCGACGCGATGCGCGGCCTCGGCTACCACGTCTGGTTCGACGACTTCGGCTCCGGCTGGTCGGCGCTGTCCGACCTCGGCCGCTTCCCGGTGGACGGCATCAAGATCGACCGCTCGTACGCCGACCAGCTCGGCACCAAGACCGGTGAGGTGGTCGTCCGCGCCCTGGTCTCCGCAGCGGCGGAGCTCGGTCTGAGCGTCACGATCGAGGGGATCGAGACCGCCTCGCAGTACGAGCGGGCGCGCAACCTCGGCTGCCACTTCGCGCAGGGCTACCTCTGGTCGCGGCCCGTCCCGCCGGCCGCGATCGCGCGCTGGGTCTGAGGCCGGCCGCGGGCCGCGCCGTGGGGGGAGACGGTCAGCCGGTGACGTCCTCCGGGGCCGTCAGGGCGTCGCGGAGCACGGGGAACAGGTCGCCCCAGCAGTGGGTGACGAGCCCGCCCGCGAAGCGGTAGACGACGAGCTCCTGGACCTCGACCCGGCGACCGGTCGGGGCGATCGCGCCCAGCGGGCCCTCGTGCGTGCCGGAGCCGCGCAGGCGAGCGACGACCGTCGAGCCGTCGACCAGCACCTCCTGGAGGTCCCAGCGGTAGTCGGGGAAGGCGCGCAGCACGTCGGCGACGCGCTCGACGTAGGCGGCGCGCCCGTCGACGGACCCCGACCCGGCCACCTCCTCGGCCACGAGCCCCGCCAGCTCGTCGAGGCGGCGCTCGTTGCAGCAGGCGAGGTAATGCTCGTAGAGGCCGACGATCTCGGCGCGCGCGGGTCCCACGGCCTCATGCTCACACGACGGTGGTGGGCGCGGCGGAGCCGCGGTCGGTCGTCGCGGCGAGGGCCGCAAGGGTGCGGCGCGGCATCGGTCCCTGCGCGTAGCGGCAGCCCATCTCGGTCAGGGCCGCGAGCTGGTCGGCGGTGGTGACGCCCGCGGCCACGACCTGCCAGCCGAAGGTGTGGGCCGTCTCCACGGTCAGGCGCAGCAGCATCGAGGAGCGCATCGGGCCGCGGGCGAGGGCCTCGGCGTCGAGGCGGACGAGGTCGACCGGGAGGAGGGCCCACCGGTCGGTCGGCGCCTCGTGCGTGCCGAACCCCTCGACGCAGACCATGACCCCCAGGCTGCGCAGCTCCCCGAGGTGGGCGAGCGCCGTGACGTCGGCGACGACGTCGGAGGCCCCGACGACGAGGACGAGCCGGGCGGGGTCGAGCTCGGCGGCGGCCAGGGCCGCGGCCACGTCCGTGACGACCCGTCGGCGACGGAGGTGGCGCACCGAGACCGGGACCTCGACGAGCGCCGGGCGCGAGCCGGCGGGGATGCTGGCCGCCTGGCGGGCGGCGGTGCGCAGCGCCCAGGCGTCGAGCTCGCAGACCAGCTCCGTGCGCTCGGCGACGGGGAGGATGGCGTCGCGGGTCAGCTCGTCCGCCCCGGGCCGGGGCCAGCTGACCTTGGCCTCGTAGCCGGCCACGCGACCGGCGCGGAGGTCGACGACCGGCTCGTGCCGCAGCTCCAGGTCGCCCGCCGCGATGGCCGCGAGCAGCGCGTCCTGCAGGCCCTGGCGCCGGTCGAGCTCCTGGCGCAGGGAGGTGTCGAAGACCTCGACCCGGCCCCGGCCCGCCAGCTTGGCGCGGTAGACGGCGACGTCCGCCTCGGCCAGCAGGCGCTCCGGGTCGACCGTCCCGTCGAGCGCGACCGCCACCCCGACGCTCGCGCCGATGCTCACCTCGCGGCCGCTGCCGAGCACGACCGGTTCGGAGAGGACGCGGACCAGACGTTCCGCGACGGCGACCGCGGAGGCCTCCTCGTCGACGGGCTCGACGAGCACGACGAACTCGTCGCCGCCGAAGCGCGCCACGACGTCGCCGTCGCGGACCGCTTCCTGCATCCGCGCCCCGGCCACCACGAGCACCTCGTCGCCGGCGGCGTGGCCGAGGGTGTCGTTGACCTGCTTGAAGCCGTCGAGGTCGACGAACAGCACCCCGACCACCGCGCCGCTGCGCTGGGCCCGGCTGAGCGCGCCGCGCATGAGGAAGACGGCCTGGGCACGGTTCGGCAGCCCGGTGAGGCTGTCGTGCGCCGCCTGGTGGGCGAGCGCGACCCGGGCGGCCTCGCGCTCGGCGTTCGCGGTCGAGATGAGGTCGAGCGACAGCTTCATCCGCGCGACGACCAGGCCCGACAGGGCGACCGACCCGACGACGACCGCCCAGAGGTCCAGGCGCAGGCCGAGCGCGGCCTGGACGGCGAGGACGACGGGGGCGACCACGGCCGCGCCCGCGAGGCTCGCCAGTCGCAGCCGGCTGAACCGGACGGGTTCGACGCGGGACGCCTCGGTCATCGAGACCATCGACGGGTGCAGCGCGGCGACGCCCGTCAGCGCGTACGAGAGCAGCCAGAGGAAGTCGATCGCCCCGCTGGCGTCCCAGGTCGTTAGCCGCAGGCCGGTGGTCAGGGCGTCCCCGACGGCGAGCAGCGCCATGGCCGCCACCAGGAAGCGGAACGACCGGCTCCGCCCGCCCGGGGTCGTGACGAGCCGGATGAGCAGGCCGACGAGCACGATGTCGGCGACGGGGTACGCGGCGGCCACGGCCGCCGCGGCGGCGGAGTCGCGGAACAGGTCGAGCGTGGGCCGGGCCAGCAGCACCCAGGCGAGGACGCCGAGCGCCACCGCGAGGATCGCGCTGTCGAGCAGGCCCGCGGTGTCGCGCACGGAACGGCGGCCGCGGATGAACAGCAGCAGGCCCACGGCCATGACCGGGTAGCCCGCGAGGTAGACGGGGTCGGCCACCGTCGGGAAGCCGTCGGCCCCGAGCACGTCGGAGAACCACGACCCGAGCGCGTCGCCGACCGACCACACCATCGTGCCCGTCGCCAGCAGGTGCCAGGGCCAGGCCTGCGACGGCCGGTTCGCCCGCACCCCGCACTCGATCGCGACGACGGCGGCGAGGCCGACGGCGACGTACGCGGCGTCGCGGGGCAGGCCGTCGGGCAGCAGGTAGTAGCTGGCGACGACGAGCGCCGCGGCGCCGAGGAACCACCCCCAGGCCCGACCGGCACCCCGGATCCCGCGAGCGCCTGGGGCAGCGCCGCCCGCGGGCGCGGGCACGGCGGCAGGGTCGACGGTGAGGTCGACGGGGACGAGAGCGGACGCGACGGGGCGCACGGAACCTCCTGGACGTGCTCTCCCCGAGCACTGGCAATCTATCGGTTCCGGCCGGGCGGCGGGCGCGGCGAGGGACGAGGGGTCGAGATGGTGCTGGCGGTGACGGGCTCGACGGGTCACGTCGGAGGGCGGGTGGCGCGGGCGCTCGCGCCGGCGGTGGACCGGCTCGTGGTGCGGGACGCCTCGCGCGCGCCGCGGCTCGACGGCGACCCGGAGGTCGTCGAGGCGGCGTACGACGACGCCGCCGCGAGCGAGCGGGCGCTGCGGGGCGTCGACGTGCTGTTCATGGTGTCGGGCGCGGAGTCCCCGGTGCGACGGGCGCAGCACCGCACGTTCATCGAGGCGGCCGCCCGCGCCGGCGTCCGGCACCTCGTCTACACCAGCTTCGCCGGCGCGGCGCCGGACGCGGTGTTCACGCTGGGCCGCGACCACCACGACGCCGAGGAGGCCGTCCGGGGCAGCGGGATGGCCTGGACGTTCCTGCGCGACAGCTTCTACGCCGACTTCTTCCCGATGTTCGCCGACGAGGAGGGCGTGATCCGCGGGCCGGCCGGCGAGGGCAGGGTCGCCGCCGTGGCGCGGGCCGACGTCGCCGACGTGGCCGTCGAGGTCCTGCGCGACCCGGCGGCGCACACTGGGGCGACCTACACGCTGACCGGACCGGAGGCGTTCACGGTCCGCGAGGCCTGCGAGCGGATGACCGTCGCGCTCGGCCGCCCCTTCTCCTACGTGCCCGAGACGCTCGACGAGGCGTACGCGTCGCGCCGGCGCTGGAGCACCGAGCAGTGGCAGCTCGACGCGTGGGTCAGCACCTACCTGGCCTTCGCGTCCGGCGACCTCGCCGCCGTCAGCCCGGACGTCGAGCGCATCACCGGGCACCCGCCGCGGACGCTGGAGCAGAGCCTCCTCGGCGACTGAGCCCGCTCCGATGCTGAGCGCAGGCTGAGCGCGGACACCCAGAGTTCACACGCACGTCGGCCAGACGTGCGTGTCGGAACACCGCGCCGTCTCCTGGCGGGAGTGCGATGGAGCCATGCTCTCTCCCGCCCCAGCGGCAGCGACGAGTGGTCCGGACACGGACCCCCAGCAGCTGGTCGTGGCGCACCGTGGCGCCAGCGGCTACCTTCCCGAGCACACCCTCGCCGCCTACGAGCTCGCCTTCGCCCAGGGCGCCGACGTCGTCGAGCCCGACCTCGTGATGACCGCCGACGGCGTGCTCGTCGTGCGGCACGAGAACGAGATCGGCGAGACCACCGACGTGGCCCGCCGGCCCCGGTTCGCCGACCGGCGCACGACCAAGGTCGTCGACGGGCACGTCTGCACCGGCTGGTTCGCCGAGGACTTCACGCTCGAGGAGCTGAAGACCCTCCGCGCCGTCGAGCGGCTGCCCCACCTGCGCCCCGGCAGCAGCGCCTTCGACGGCGCCTTCGGCCTGGTCACGTTCGACGAGCTCCTCCAGCTGGCCGCCCGTTCGCGGACCACGGACGGGCGTCCCGTCGGCCTGCTCGTCGAGGTCAAGCACGCCACCTACCTCGGCTCGATCGGCCTCGACCCGGTCCCGGCGATCCTGGCCGCGCTCGAGGCCGCCGGGCACACCAGCGTCGACGCGCCGGTGATGCTGCAGAGCTTCGAGACCACCTGCCTGCGCCGGCTCGCCGAGCAGTCCGACGTCCGCATCGGCCAGCTGGTCGAGGTGTGCGAGGGGCCGTACGACCAGACGGCCGCGGGCACGCCCCAGACGTGGCGCGACCTGCTCTCCGCGCCCGGTCTGGCCGAGATCAGCCGCTACGCCGACGCGGTCGGGCTGGAGAAGGAGCTGATCATCCCGCGCGACGCGGACGGCTGGTTGCTCGCGCCGAGCCCCGTCACGCACCGGGCGCACGACGTCGGCCTCGAGGTGTTCGGCTGGACCTTCCGCGGCGAGAACGGCTTCCTGCCGCTCGACTTCCGCCGGGGCAGCGACCCCTCGGCCCAGGGCGACCTGGCGGGCGAGATCGCCGTGCACCTCGCCGCCGGCATGGACTCGGTGATCACCGACCACCCCGACCTGGCCCGCATCGCCCGCCACGAGAAGGTGCTCGTCGCGGCCTGAGGTGCTCGGGTCCTGAGCGGGCGAGGAGCGCGCCCCTCTCGGCTCAGGCCGACGCAGCGCAGTGGTGGCGCCCGACCGGCACGACCGTCGGCGTGCCCGACAAGGGGTCGTCGACGACGACCGACGCGATCCCGAACACCCGCTGGACCAGCTCCGGGGTCACCACGGCCCGCGGCGCCCCCTGCGCGGTGACGGCCCCGTCGGTCATGGCGATCACGTGGTCGGCGTAGCGGCAGGCGAGGTTGAGGTCGTGCATGACGACGACGATCGTCGTGCCGCGCTGCCGGTTGAGGTCGGTCAGCAGGTCGAGCACCTCGATCTGGTGGGCGAGGTCGAGGTAGGTCGTCGGCTCGTCGAGGAGCAGGACGTCGGTCTCCTGGGCCAGGGCCATGGCGATCCAGACGCGCTGGCGCTGGCCTCCGCTCATGTCCTCGATCCGGCGGTCCGCGAGCTCGGTCGTGCCCGTCGCCTCCAGCGCGCGGGCCACCGCCTCGTCGTCGGCGGCCGTCCAGTGCCGGAACCATCCCTGGTGGGGGTAGCGGCCCCGCCCGACCAGGTCGGTGACCGTGATGCCCTCCGGTGCGACGGGTGCCTGGGGGAGCAGGCCGAGGACGCGGGCGACCTCCTTGCTCGGCGTGCGGTGCACGCTCTTGCCGTCGAGCAGCACAGCCCCGCGCACCGGCGTGACCAGCCGGGCCATCCCGCGCAGCAGCGTGGACTTGCCGCAGCCGTTCGCACCGACGACCACCGTGATCCGCCCGTCCGGGATCGCGACGGAGAGGTCGTCGACGACGGGCCGGTCGCCGTACGCGAGCACGAGCCCCTGCGCCTCGAGGCGGTGGGACGCGGCGGGTTCGACGTGCTCGGCGCTCATCCGCCGACCCCCGCCCGGTTGGAGCGGATGAGCAGGTAGAGCAGGTACGGCGCGCCGACGGCCGCGGTGACGACGCCGACGGGCAGCTGGAAGGGCAGCAGGTGCTGGCCGGCGACGTCGCTGACCACGACGACGAGGGCGCCGACGAGCGCGGCGGGCACGAGCGAGGGCCCGCTGCCGCCGGTGAGCCGCTTGGCCACGGGGCCGGCCACGAAGGCCACGAACCCCACCGGGCCGGCCGCGGCGGTCGCGACGGCCGCGAGCACCACGGCGAGCGCGATGACCGCGAGCCGTGCGGCCTCGACCCGGAGCCCGACCGACGCGGCGACGTCGTCGCCGAGCTGGAGCACGAGCAGCGTCCGGCCGGCGAGCAGCAGGAGCGGCACGAGGACGAGGCAGGCCAGGGCGAGGGTGCGGAGCTGGCCGGCGGAGGCGCCGTTGAGGCTGCCGGTGAGCCAGACGAGCGCAGCCTGGGCCTCGAAGACCTCGGCGCGGGTCATCAGGTAGTTCACGACCGCGACCATGAGCGCGGAGACGCCGACGCCGACGAGCACGAAGCGGTAGCCGGACAGCCCGCCGCGGTAGGCGACCGCGTAGATGAGGGTGGCGGCGAGGAGCGCCCCGCCGAGAGCGGCGCCGGAGACGAGCAGGCCGCTCCAGCCCAGCAGCAGGATCGCGAGCACGCCGCCCGCGCTGGCGCCGTAGCTGATGCCGATGATGTCGGGGCTGGCGAGCGGGTTGCGCAGCAGGCACTGGAACGTCGTGCCCGACAGCCCGAAGCACGCGCCGACGAGGATCCCGGTCAGCACCCGGGGCAGGCGCAGGCCGAGGACGATGAAGTTCGACGCCGTCGTCCCCTGCCCGGTCAGCGTGGCCAGCAGCTCGGCGAGGGGGAGCGGGTAGTCGCCGAGGCTGAGCGCCACGCCCGAGGCGACGGCGAGCGCGACGACGAGGCCGACGCAGACGGTGGCCGTCCGCGTGCGGGCGTGGCGTCGGACGCGGCGTACGGACGGGGTGCCGACGCGGGCGGCGAGGGTTCCGCGGGCGGCGGGCGCGAAGGTCGTCACAGGCCGGCCAGCCGGTGGCGGCGGACGAGGGCGACGAACACGGGCGCGCCGAGGACGGCGGTGACGATGGCGACCTGGACCTCTCCGGGACGGGCGACGACCCGGCCGACGACGTCGGCGGCCAGCAGCAGGACGGGCGCGAGCAACATCGAGGCGGGCAGGATCCGGCGGTAGTCGTTGCCGACGAGGGTGCGCGCGACGTGCGGGATGGTGAGCCCGACGAAGCCGACCGGGCCGACCGCAGCGGTCGCCGCCCCGGAGAGCAGCACGACCGCGAGGGCGCTGCCGAGGCGGACGAGGCCGACCCTCGCCCCCAGGCCTCGGGCGACGTCGTCGCCCATCGCGAGGGAGTTCAGGCTGCGCCCGAGCACGAGGGCGAGCACGCCGCCCACGAGGAGGAAGGGCAGCACCCGCGCCGCGACGCCCAGGTCGCGACCGTTCAGGGAGCCGACCTGCCAGAACCGGAACTGGTCGAACGTCGACTGGTCGCTCAGCAGCAGCGCCGTGGTGAAGGCGCCGAAGAACGCCGTGACGGCGGCGCCGGCGAGGGCCAGCTTGACCGGGGTCGCGCCCTCGCGGCCGAGGGCGGCGACGGAGTAGACGAGGACGGAGGCCCCGGCGGCGCCCAGGAACGCGAACCAGACGTAGCCGGACACGCTGCTGACGCCGAAGACGCTGATGCCGAGGACGATCGCCAGGGCCGCGCCGCCGTTGACCCCGAGGACGCCGGGGTCGGCTAGCGGGTTGCGCGTGACGCCCTGCATGACGCAGCCGGCCAGGCCGAGGGCCGCGCCGACGAGGAGGCCGAGGACGGTCCGCGGGAGGCGCGAGGTGACGACGACCAGCTGGTCGGCGCTCGTCGGGTCGTAGGCGGTGAGGGCGTCCAGCACGGTGTCGAAGCCGATGCTGCGGGCGCCGATCGCGAGGCTGGCCAGGACGAGCAGCAGGAGCGCGAGGCCCGCGAGGAGCAGGACCGGGGTGGTCCGCCGCGCCGGGGCCCGGCCCGCCGGGGAGGGCGTACGGCGCGTGGGCGCTGAGCGCTCTGCCGTGAGGGCCATGCAGGTGAGGCTAGCCTAAGTTCTCGTCCCACGACGTGGTCGGAGGACGGTGATCTCGACCGCACACGTCGGTAAGGTCAGCCTCACCTAACTCGAGGAGACGACCATGACGAGCACGCCCCGGCTGAGCCGCCGTTCCCTGCTGGCCGCGCTGGCCGCCACCCCTGTCCTCGCCGCCTGCGGCACCTCTACCCGCGGCGGGGGCGCCCCGGCCGCGTCCTCGGGCGCCGCGTCGTTCCGCTACACCGACGCCCGCGGCAAGGTCATCGACGTCACGCCCGTGCCCACGAACGTCGTGGCCCAGAGCTCCGCCGCCGCCGCGCTGTGGGACGCCGGCATCAAGGTCAAGGGCGCGTACGGCGAGCTCAAGATGACCGACGGCAAGCTCGACTACCAGGCCGGCAACCTCGACCTGTCCCAGCTGACCGTGATCGGGTCCTCGTACGGGGAGTTCAGCGTCGAGAAGCTCGCGACCATCGCTCCCCAGCTCCTGGTCGACCTGTCGTTCGACGACAAGACGCTCTGGTACCTCGACGCGAAGGTCGAGGCCCAGGTCGCGGCGCTGTGCCCGACGCTCGGCATGAAGATGCTGGACCAGGGCCTGGTGCCGATCATCGAGGCGTTCACCGACCTCGCGGCGAAGCTGGGCGCCGACCCGTCGGTGTCGCAGTCGGCCAAGACGGGGTTCGACGCGGCGAGCAGCACCCTGGGTGACGCGATCATGGCGGCCGGCGGGGCGAAGGTCGCGCCGCTCAGCTTCGACGCGGACAACGTCTACGTCGGCAACCCCGACCAGGCGCCCGACCTCGCGCTCATGAAGGGTCTGGGGGCGCAGTTCGTCGACGCGAAGACCACCGAGTACTTCGCGACGGTCAGCTACGAGAACCTGCCGGACTACTCCGGCGACATCATCCTGGTCGACGCCAGGAACACCTACACGGGCTACCGCGACTCCGCGGTCTGGAAGTCGCTCCCCGCGGTCAAGGCCGGCCGCGTCTTCGCCTGGAAGCCCGCCGCGCCCTACTCCTACCTCTCGAGCACCGCGGTCCTCCAGGGCTACACCGACGCCTTCGGGTCGCTGAACTCCTGACCTCCCGCGGAATTCTGACCGCTCGATCGACCTGAGACCGGTCACCCACGCTCGGCGTGAGCGCGACGAGTCGACGAGCGGTCAGAATTCCGCGCCCCGGATCGCGAGCGCCTGGCGGATGGTCTCCAGCACCTCGTCCGGTTGCTCGACGAGCATGCGCCAGGTGAAGCGGAGGACGAGCCAGCCGTCGAGGACCAGCGCGTTCTGGCGCCAGCGGTCGTCCTCGAACACGTGCTCGTCGCGCTCGTGCAGCCGACCGTCGATCTCGATCGCGACGTGCAGGTGCCGGAAGCCGACGTCCAGGTAGCGGCGGCGCCCGCTGACGAGCACGGGCAGGTTCGCCTTCCACCCGACGATCCCCGCGCTGCGGAGGAGGCGGTGGCAGACCCGCTCTGCGGCCGACCACGGCTCGTCCCGCGAGTCGAGCAGCAGCGCGCGGCGCACGCCGTTGCCGCGACGACCCCCGGTCAGCTCGAGGGCGTGGTGCAGACCGGGCAGCGTCGCCGTGCGCGTGCGCAACGCCTGGTCGATGCCGTCGCCACCGAGGTCGTCGCACAGGTCGAGCGCCGTGAGCGCCGGGCAGGTCAGCCGGAAGCGGTCGCGCTGCACCACGAGCTCCGGCGGAACTGTCCGCCGGCTGCCCGAGAAGCCTGGCGGCGCCCGCCACTTGTGCGCGAGCGCGTAGGTGACCGTCTCGCCGCGCAACCCGGGCCAGAAGCCGAGCTGCGCCGCGGTCGGACCGGCAAGCACGGCATCGGGTTGCCGCACGACCAGCGCCGTGGCCCGGACCAGGCGCTCCGGCGCCCTCGCTCGGGAGCTGTAGACGCCGGGGACGACGGCGACCAGCTCCCCGGCGCGCACCATCCGCCCGATGGCGCCGACGAGCGACGGGTGGTCAGCCCGGGCCACCACTGCGTCGCGGTCGACCAGCCGTCGGACCTCGTCCTGCAGCGATGACACGTCATCAGGACGCCAGACCGGTGTTGTCCGAGCTGTTGTCCGCCGTGCCGCCGGTGGTGTCCGTCGGAGCGGCCTAATCCTCCGTGAGCACCGCCACCCCGTACGCCGGCAGGCGCACCTCGCGCGCGCTCCTGATGGTCCGGTTCTCGACCTGCTTGCCCTTGGCGTCGTAGACGCGCAGCCGGGCGGAGGCGCCCTCGGGCACGACCGTGGCGCGCTGGCGCGAACCTGACGCCGAGTGCACGAGCGTCGTCCGCGCCTCGCCGGCGAGGACGAGCCGGGAGACGAGCGGGCGGACCAGGACCGCGTCCAGCCGGACCGTCCCGCGCTGCGCCAGTACCGTCACCGGACCGTCGGCTGGAACCACCGTCCGGTCGAGCCGCTGGGGGAGCAGCGCGCCCGGCGCGGCCGTGACGCCCTGGTCGCCGACGCGGTGCTTCAGCGTGCCGAGACGCCGGCCGTCCTGCTCCCAGCGGCTGCGGGCCCTGCCGTCCTCCTCCTGCCACGCGACCGGCTCGAGCCGCACCCGCGCGTTCCCGTCGCCGACGACGATCCGCGCGGTCTGCCCCTTCTCCAGCGCCAGGTACTGCCCGCTCCACGCCGACTCGCCGGTCCACGACGCGGTGGGCGTCTCCACCGTCCCCGTCGTGCTGAGCGCCGACTCGGCCTCGACGACCCGCAGGCCGTCGCGGCTCACGAGCTCCGTCGTCGCCGTCGCCCGGGCCCGCACCGCCGGGTGCGCGTCCAGCGCGAGCATCGTCAGCAGCCCGTGGATCGTGCTCTCGGCGCCGCTGTTGCGGTTGATCCGGCCGTCGACCTCCAGCCCGTCGAACGTCACCCCGGTCGCCGGGTCGTACATCGGCTCCCCGGAACGGTTGGCGCCGAAGAACCACGCCGCCTCCATCCCGGCGAGGTCGAGGCCGAGCCGCGTGCCGCCGACCTCGGCCACGGCGAGCAGCGACTGCACGCGCGAGTCGACGCCGTACGGGATCTGCACCCGGTCGGTCGGCGAGGGCTGCCAGCCGTTGTCGGCGCCGTCGCTGGTCAGCAGCGTCGGGTCGAAGCGCACCGCCTCCGTCACCGCCGGCTTCAGCAGCGAGGGCTTCCCGAGCGCCTGCGAGCTCCGGGCCAGCGCCGCCGACTGCTGCGAGCTCCACGCGTGCCAGAGCGAACGCGACTGCGCCCACGGCAGGACGGCCCCGTACGGCCAGCCGTCCGGCTCAGACGCCATCGCGGCGATGCCCTTGGCCAGCTGGCGCAGCGCGTCGTGCGCCAGGCCGTCGTCGCGCGCACCTACGTACGCGCTCAGCCCGAGCACCGCCTCGGCGGTGGCGTCCGAACCATCGACGATCAGCCAGGACGGGACCTTGCGCCCGTCGGCCTCGACGTAGCGGCCGTAGCGGACGAGCACGTCGCGGTTCAGCGCCCGCACCGAGAGCCGGATGCGGTCACGCAGGAACGCGGCGAACGCGGGGTCGGCGTCCTCGAACGCCGCGTAGCCCTCCCCGAACGCCCACAGCGTCCGCGCCTGCCAGTAGCTCGGGCCGGAGTCCGACGGGTCGGGGAGCTCGACCGGCTCCGCGCTCGGGTTGAGCGTGCCGTCGGGCTGCATCCACAGCACCGAACGTCCGCGGTTCGCACCCGTGGTCGACTGCAGGTACGCGGTCGCGCGCAGCAGGTCGTACGCCTTCTGCCGGCTGGCGCCGTTGCCGGTCTGGCGCCAGTGCCGCAGGTAGACCACGGCCGCGCGGGCGATGTCGTCGCTGTTGAAGGCGCCCTGCGTCCAGGTCCCGTCCGGCCGCAGCGTCCCGCCGCCGACGCGGCGGTAGGTGCCGTCGTCGTTCCGGTCGGCGTAGGTCCACGGGACCTGCAGCGCGGGCTCCTCGGCCAGCCGGTACGTCGTGTGCCCCTCGACCGCGGCCGGGCTCACGTCGTCGAGCAGGAGGTCGAGGTGCGCCAGGTTGGTGACCGTGGTCGTCGCCGCGGCCGCCGGGACGGGCCGCGACAGGGGTGACGACGCGAGCGCGGCCAGGGCGAGGACGAGGGCGAGCCCGAGGCTGACCCACCGCGCGTTCCTGGAGCCGATCGACGGGTGGGCGGGCCGAGCGACAGTGCTCGGCAGGGGACGGTTCACGGGTTCCTCCGGGTGAGGCGGGCGACGCCGATGGCCGAGTCGGCCATGCCGTAGAAGACGAAGTGGGCGCCGTCGATCTCCTCGACGGCGGTGGGGAAGACGACGTTCGGGACGATGCCCGTCCGTTCCGCCTCCGTGGACGGCTCGAGCAACGGTTCGCGCGAGCGGGTGGTCACCCTCCAGGGCTCGTCGGCGTCGAGGATGATCCCGCCGGCCACGTACCGCACCTGCTGCTGCTGGGCGCGCTGCTCGTCGATCACGCCCGTCACCCCGTGGTGCAGCAGCAGCCACCCCTCGGGCACGCGCAGCGGGGGCGGTCCGCCGCCGATCTTGAGCTGTTCCCACGGCTGCTCCGGCCCGGCCAGCCAGCGGTGCCCGCGCCAGACGGTGAGCGCGCCCAGGTCCGCGCGCACGTCCGCGAGCGGCACGAAGCTGATCCAGATGCTCTGCCGGTCCTCGACCGGCCCGGGCGGGGTGTCGCGCACCGGGTCGTCGCCCCGGAACGGTCGCAGCATGCCCATCGGGCGGTGCAGCACCGCGAGGCTCTCCACCCCGTCCGGGGCGGTGACGGGCTCGGGGAAGAAGACCGTGTCCTTGTTGTGGAACAGGTTCAGGTCGGCGCCCCACTCCGGCGGAGCCGTGGCGTCCCAGCGGAAGACCACGGGGCCGTGCCGTTCCCACGTCCGCAGGTCCGTCGACGTGGCGATCGCCGTGCGCGGACCCAGCGGGCCGAACGCCACGTACGTCATCACGTGCCGCCCGAGCGCCTCGACCCACGTCACACGCGGGTCCTCGACGCCGGCGTTGCTCTCGGCGGTCTCCCAGGTGGTCTCGGGTTCCAGCACCACGCCCTCACGCTCGACGCCGGTCGGCACGCCGTCGGTGACGACGACCCTCGCCAGGCCGACGCGCGACACGTTGCCGGTGGCGACGATCCGCGGCAGCAGGTACAGCTCACCGTCGGGACCCCGTCCGGAGGCGGGGTTGAGCACGCCCTCCGCCTCGCGGGGGTCGTCCTCGGCGGGCGTCATGACGGTCCCGACCCGTTCGAGGGCGTACGGGAAGCCCGGGTCCGGGGCGCCCCCGTCGCCGCGGTCGGCGCTCGTCGAAGGGCTCACGGCACTCACTCCTTCACCCCGCTGCTGAGGTCGGCGTTGACGAACTGGCGCTGGAAGAACGCGAACAGCACCACGACCGGGAGGACCAGCACGACGGCTCCGGCGAGCAGCGCCCCGAACGGGTTGGCGGTCGAGTTGGCCACGTTCGAGAGGTAGTTGGCCAGCGCGACGGCCAGCGGCTGCAGGTCCGCGCGCTTGGTGATCAGGAACGGCCACAGGAACTCGTTCCACGGACCGATGAAGGTCAGCAGGACGACGGTGACCAGCGCCGGCCGGATCAGGGGCAGGGCGATCTTGGTGAGCAGCTGCAGCTCGCTGGCGCCGTCGATGCGGGCGGCCTCGAACATCGCCTGCGGCAGCTGCAGGAAGTACTGCCGGAAGATGATCACCGCGGTGGAGTTGATCGCGAACGGCAGGATCATCCCCAGGTAGTTGTCGGCCAGCCCGTAGCTCCGTGCGATCAGCACGTAGAGCGGGATGATCAACAGCTGGAACGGCACCACCTGCACGAGCAGCGCGAGCGCGAACACCCCACCGCGGCCCCGCCACTGCAGCACCGCGAGCGCGTAGCCGACGAGTGCGCCGAACACGACGGTGCAGATGATCACGCCGGCCGCGAAGATGCCGGAGTTGAGCACCGAGCGCACCAGGTCGAGCCGCGCGTCGATGGTCACGTAGTTGCTCAGCGTGAGGTTCGACGGGTGCGGGAACGCGCCGGCGACGGTCTGGTCCGGCTCGCGCTGCAGCGAGCCGACCACCATGTAGTAGAAGGGGAACAGGAAGACCACCGCCCCGATCCCCAGCGTGAGGCCGCCGACGAGGGCGGGCACCACCGCCCGGCGCGACGCACGACGACGTGCGGGAGCCGTCGTCCGCCCAGCGGCGGGGGTCTGCTGGGTCGTGGTCATCGGTCTCGACCTCCGGCGAAGCGGTTGGACAGGTAGGACAAGATCAGCGTCCCGATGACGAGCAGCACGCCGATGGCGGCGGCGTAGCCGGGCTGACCCTGCTGGATGCCGTTCTGGTACATGACGAGGACGGGCGAGCTGGACGCACCGTTCGGCCCACCGCCGCCGGTCAGCAGGTAGGGCTCGGTGAAGAGGTTGGCGCCGGTGATGATCGACAGGATCAGCACCAGCACCGTGGCCGGCCGGAGCGCCGGGACGGTGACGTTCACGAAGCTCTGCCACCGGCTCGCGCCGTCGGTGGCCGCCGCCTCGTACAGGTCCTTGGACACGTTCTGCAGGCCGGCGAGGTAGAGCAGGATGTAGAAGCCGAGCCCCTTCCAGGTGACGAAGAGCGCGATGCTCGGCATCGCCCACCGCTCGTTCACCAGCCACGAGGGGTCGGGGGCGAGCGGGCCGAGCACCCGGTTGACGATCCCGCCGCTGCTGAACAGGAACAGCCACACGCCGACGATCGCGACGCTGGAGGTCAGGTAGGGCAGGTAGAAGGTGACCCGCAGGAACGCCCGGGCGTGCGCGACGCGGTCGAGCAGGCTCGCCAGCACGAGCGACACCACGACCGTCAGCGGCACGTTGATCACCAGGAAGACGGCCACGTTGACGAACGACTGCCGCACGGCCGGGTCGACCAGCGCCGCGGTGTAGTTCTCGAGGCCGATGAAGGGCTTCGGCACGGTGACGCCGGGCGCGGTGAAGAAGTAGTCGTGGAACGACATGTACACCGCGAAGCCCAGCGGGTAGGCGAAGACGACCGCGATGAAGACGAGGTACGGCGCGCTGAAGATCCAGCCCAGCGGGTTGCTGCGGGTCCCCCGCCGGGTCCGCGAGCGGGGCTCGCGGACCGGCGGGGCGACCGCAGCCGGCGCCGTGGTCGAGGTGGCCACCGACGTGCTCGCGCTCAGCCGCGGCCGGCCAGCGAGGTGACCTTGTCGGCCGCCTCGTTGAACGTCTGCGTCACGTCGCCCTGACCGCTGATCACCGACTTCGTGTACGCGTCGCGCAGCGTCTGCAGCATCTCGACCGTGTTCGCCCCGCCCGGCACCTCCACGGTGCGCGACGCCAGGTCGCCGAACTGCTTGTACGACGGGTTCTTGGTGAAGTAGTCGGCGTACGTGCTCGACAGGTCCTTGCGGATCGGCATCTGGCCGGTCTTGGTCAGCAGTGCGGAGTCCTGCTCCGCGCTCGTCGCGAACTTGAGCACGTCCCACGCCGTGCCCTGGTTCTTGCAGGCGCTGAACAGGCCGATGTTCTTGGCGTCGCTGAAGGTGTGGATGTCGCCGATCGGCATGCCGGTCGAGGTGGGGACCGGGACGGCGCCCCAGTTGACCTTGCCCTTGTAGACCGCGACGGCCCACGGGCCGACGATCGACATCGCCGCGACCTTGGAGGCGAAGGCGTCGCCCTGCACCGCCTCCTTGCCGGCCAGGCCCTCGGCGTAGATCGTCTTCCAGAAGTTCGCGACCGCGATCCCCTGCGGGTCGTTGAAGGTCGCCTTGCCGTCGGCCACGATCTGCTTGCCGCCCGACTCCGCGGAGTAGAGCGGGATGAAGTCGAACTGGCTCTGGTAGAACTCGCTCGTCGGCGCCGGGTTGATCGCGTACTTCGCTGCTCCCGAGGACTTGATCTTGCGCGCCGCGTCGAGGAACTGGTCGTACGTCGCCAGCTGCGGGTTGTCCGGGTCGAGCCCGGCCTTCTTGAACAGGTCCTTGTTGTAGAAGATCATCACCGGGTTCGACTTCCACGGCAGCTGGTAGAAGCCGCCGTCGCTGCTCTGGTACTGCTTCGCGACGTCGCCCGAGCGGTCGGTGATGTAGGACGACCCGTCGGGGAAGCTCGCGAGGTTGACCAGGCCGCCCTGGCGCTGGAACTGCCCGACGGCCGAGGGCGCGGTGTTGAAGACGAGGCAGGGCGCCGTGCCGGCGGTGATCGCGGCGCCGATCACCTCCTCGCTGCTCTTGCCGGCCGGGATCTCCTGGCCCGTGACCTGCTGGTCGGCGTGCGCGGAGTTCCAGGAGGCGACCATCGCCTTGCCCCAGGCCACCTCCTGCTCGTTGTTGGAGTACCAGACGGTGATCGGTCCGCGCGCCGTGCGGGCGGCGTCCTGGGCCTCACCGCCCCCGCCGCCCCCGCCTCCTCCGCAGGCGGTCAGGGTCAGGCCGAGGACGGTCGTGGCGGCGAGCAGACGGGCGGTGCGACGGTGCACGGGATCTCCTGTGGTGGGGTGCGGGTGGGTCCTCGGTCCGTCGAGGTCTGGAGCCGTCCGACGGACCGGGAGGGGTCAGCGGTCCGGGGCGGGGCCGGTGGAACGACGGGGGACGAGCTCGGCGGGAGGCAGCTCGACGTCGGGCGCGTGGCCCGAGGTGGCCAGCTCGAGCAGGGTGCGCGCCGCGGCGGCGCCCCACTGCTCGGGGTCGGAGCGGATGGTCGTGAGGGCCGGGTGGGTGTGCCGACCGATCTCCGTGCCGTCGAACCCGACGACCGACATCGCGTCGGGCACCCGGACGCCCGAGCCCTGCAGCACGCCGAGGCCGGCGACCGCCATCGGGTCGTTGGCGTAGACGATCGCGGTGGGCCGGTCGCCCCCGAGCAGCGCGGCGGTCGCCGCCGCACCGCCCGCCATCGTGAAGTCGGTGTCGACGACGGCGGTCGGGGTCAGCCCGTGCCCCGCCACGGCCTCCTCGAACGCCTGCCGCCGGTGCCGGGCGTGCTGCAGCGCGGGGTCGCCGCCGACGTACGCGACCCGGCGGTGGCCGAGGTCGACGAGATGGCGCACGGCGGCCGTCACGCCCGGACGGTCGTCGAGCACGACCGCGGGGAGGGAGCCCGGCTCCTCGAGGCGACCGACGAGCACGCCCGGCAGCCCGAGCCCGGCGAGCAGTCCGACGCGGTCGTCGCCGTGGCGGAGGTCGTTGAGGAAGACGCCGTCGACGCGTCGGTCGGCGGCGAAGGAGCGGTACGCACGCTCCTCGGCCTCCGCGGTCGCCACGACGCTCAGCACGAGGACCCGGCCCTCGGGCGAGAGCACGGACTCGATGCCGGCCATGAAGGCGGGGTAGAAGGGGTCGGCCGCGACGATGCGGGGGTCGCGGCGCAGCACCAGCCCGAGCGCGTACGTCGTTCGCGTCGACAGCCGGCGGGCCTGCAGGTTGGGGCGCCAGCCGAGGCGGTCGGCGGCGTCGCGCACCCGGGCCCGGGTCGCGTCCGCGACGCCCGGGCGGTCGTTGATGACCAGCGACACCAGGCCCTTGGACACCCCGGCCTCGCGCGCGACGTCCACGATCGTCGGCGCACCGGGCGTCGAGCTCTTCGTACGTGGCATGGGGCGACCCTCGTCGGTCAGGATGGTCGAGGCCGTGACTGAACCGGTTTAGGCGGAACGTAGTCCGTCGCTTCGAGCGAGGTCAAGACCTGCAGGAGCAACGATCTGGTCTCCTCGCGCGTTGACCCCACGGGGCCTCCTGCACCCGCCTCGAGCAGGCCGGTCGCAGCCTGGTTGCGTCCCCGCCTTGTCCTCGGCGTGCAGGGATGCCATGATTGGCATCGCTGTTAGCAGTTCTTGAGCCGTGGTACGTGCTACGCCCTTTTGATCTCGCGAGGGCGGTGGGCCGAGGCCGGCCGCCCGACAGCATCACGAGACCGCGAGGTGCGGTCCGAGAGCTCAGGGAGATTTACATGGCACAGGGAACCGTCAAGTGGTTCAACGCTGAGAAGGGCTTCGGCTTCATCGCCGTCGACGGCGGCGGGCCGGACGTGTTCGTGCACTACAGCGCGATCCAGACGTCGGGCTTCCGCTCGCTCGACGAGGGCCAGCGGGTCGAGTTCCAGACCACGCAGGGTCCGAAGGGCCCGCAGGCGGGTCCGAAGGGCCCGCAGGCCGACCAGGTCGTCGCGATCTGAGGCTGCCCAGCCCGCAAGACCAGCAAGACTGAGAAGGAGCGTCGACCGTCACGGTCGGCGCTCCTTCGCCTTTCCCGGGATGGTGGCGTCTCTCAGCAGGGTGCTGACGTCTCGACACCCTCTAGTACATTGCCGACCTCGAGGCGCGGCTGAGGTCGCACGTCAGGCCAGCACTTCAGGGAGCACATGCGATGCCTAGCCCGGCCCCGACCGCGCTGATCTCCTGGGCTCACGACCCTGATTTCGGAGTCGAGAGCGACCAGTGGCTGGGGGAGGTGCTTCAGCTGACCGTCAACCTGCGCCACTTCGGTGTGGATGCGGACGTCGACCTCTTCCACTACTCCGAGCCGGGCGTGGTGTGGACCCAGTGGGGTCCGAGCCGGATTCGGGAGTGCGACTTCACGCTGGCGATCGTCAATCGAGCCTGGAGAGAGCGCTTCGAGGGGACCAACTCGCCGACCCGTGGGGCTGGCGCGGCCGCTGAGGCGAACACGCTGCTCGGTCTCTTCGAGAAGGACCAGCACGACTTCCGTAGGCGCCTGCTCGTGGTGGTTCTTCCTGGCGCCGATCGTGGGGACATCCCCGCACAGCTGATGGGTCAGCAACGGTTCGTCCTCAAGGACTTGACCTTCGACGCGATGACGCCGCTGCTCCGCCTGCTCCACGGCGGCGAGGAGTTCCGGATGCCGGACCTCGGGTCGGTCCCCGATCTGCCGGCGCGCCGGATCGCGGCGATGGACGATGCGCTTGGGACTCCAAGTCGGCACGAGACTGTGGCGGGCGTGCCGGACGACGGGCAGCTCGTGGTCCAGGAGCAGCTTGCGCGGAACTCGACTGCCGGCGCTGTTCGGCAGCTTCTCTCTGAGTTCGCGTCTTGGCCGATGACCCAAGTGCGCGGAACCCGCCACCGGGGTGACGGCCCTCGCTCGGGTGACGACTTCACCGGCTACCTGCGGCTCCTTGTCGACGGCAAGACCGTCGGTTACCTCTACGCCAACACCGGACGGCTCAACCCGAAGGTGGCGGAGAGCGCCATCGTCGACACCCTGCGCGACAAGTCGCGCGCACGCCGGGTCAGGTCGAGCAGCGCTTCTCATCAGGTGGCCATCGACGTGGTGGACGAGGAGTCGGCCCGTCAGGCGCTCGCGATCCTGCGCGGGACTGTCGCCGCGAGGTCTTGATCGAGCTGGTCGCCACCATCGAGCTCAGAGCCAGCGGCCGGCCGGTCCGAACTCGATCACCTCGACCGAGGGCTGCCCGCTCGGTGCGACGAAGGCGAAGCGTGGCGCCGCCACCGGCGTCGGAGCCGCGGCGACGTCGGGAACCAGGGCGGCCGGTACCTGCGCCTCCGCCCGGCGCACGTCGACCACCAGCCGCTCGTAGGCGAGCCGGTTGCCGACCTGCCGGGTCGCCGACATCCACTCGTCGTCGAGCAGCAGCCGCCGCACACGTTCGAGGTCGGTGCGCAGCCGTCCGAGCCGCTCGACCGCCCAGCGCTGCAGGGTCGCGGGGTCGGGTTCCTCGTCCACGACGAGCTGGCCCCAGATCCGCAGGCCGAACCGACGCGCGTACGGGCGAATCCGTTCCCACGCCCACGGGCGGCTGATCAACCACACGGCGACCGGCAGGCACAGCACGACCACGAACGTCACGGCGTCACCGGCGTGCTGCATCAGAAGTCCTCGGCTCTGAGGTCGTGTCCAGGGTCGTACCCCGTCCTCACAGCCTGAACCCGACCCGGTCGGCGGGCAAGCAGGCAGGCTCGCCGCAGCGGTCGTCACCGAGCGTTCACGCGGGGACGCCAGGATGGACGACGTGGCCGGACCCACCCTCGCCCGACGGCTCGGCACCGGCGACGCCGTCGTCGTCGGGCTGTGCGCGATGGTCGGCGCGGGCGTGTTCGTGGCCTTCGTCCCCGCGGCCCGCGCGGCGGGTGCAGGGCTGCTGGTCGGGCTCGCGGTCGCCGCCGTCGTCGCCTTCTGCAACGCCGTCGCCTCGGCCCAGCTCGCGATGTCCTACCCGTCGTCAGGCGGCACGTACCTCTTCGGCCGCCGCGTGCTCGGCCCCTGGTGGGGCTTCACCGCCGGCTGGGGCTTCGTCGTCGGCAAGACCGCCTCCTGCGCGGCGATGGCCCTGACCTTCGCCGCGTACGCGCTGCCCGCCGCACCGCCCTGGTGGAGCCGCGGCCTCGCCGTGCTCGCCGTCGTCGTGCTCACGCTGGCCAACCTCCGCGGCGTGACCCGGACCGCGCAGGTGGCCAGGGTGCTGCTCGCGACGACGCTGCTCACGCTCGCGCTGGCCGTCGGCGTCGGGCTGGCCGCCGGCGTACGCGCGGCCGACCCGTGGAGCGGCCTCGACGCCCCGACCGGCGGTGTGCTCGGGGTGCTGCAGGCGGCGGGGCTGCTGTTCTTCGCGTTCGCCGGGTACGCGCGGATCACCACGCTCGCCGAGGAGGTGCGCCGCCCGGAGATGCTCGGCCGCGCGGTGCTCGTTGCCCTCGGGATCGCCGTCGTCGTGTACGCGGTTGTCGCCGTGGTCCTGCTGCTGGTCCTCGGTCCTGCGCTGGGGGATGAGTCGGCCCCGGTGGTCGCGCTCGTCCAGGCCGCGGGAGCGGGGTGGGCGTCACCGGTCGTGCGGGTCGGGGCAGCGGCCGCGTCGCTCGGTGCGCTGCTGGCCCTGCTCGCCGGGGTCGGGCGTACGACCCTGGCCATGGCGCGCGAGCGCGACCTGCCGCGCACCCTCGCCTCGGTGGACCCGGTTCACCAGGTGCCCGACCACGCCCAGCTGGCGATCGGCGCCGGGATCGTGCTGCTCGTGTGCCTGGCCGACGTGCGGCAGGCGATCGGGTTCAGCTCGTTCGGCGTCCTCGTCTACTACGCCGTCGCCAACCTGTCGGCGTTCCGGCAGCCGGCCGAGCAGCGCCGCTGGCCGCGGGCGGTGAACGTGGTCGGGCTCCTGGGCTGCCTCGTGCTGTCGGTGAGGCTGCCGCTTACGTCGGTCATCGCCGGTGGCGCCGTGCTCGCGTTCGGGATCGTCGGGCGGGCGGTGGTGCTGCGGCGCCGCGGAACCTGAGGCCTTCGGCCTCTTGCGGCGCCCGCCAGGCCGCGTCACCATGCCGCTCGTGGACCAGGTCGGTACGCAACGCGCTCCTCGTACGGTGCTGACGCACGTGATCGGCGGGCTCGCCCTCGCCGCGACCGTCGCGCTGTCGCCCTTCTTCTTCGCGTCCGGACTGATGGCGCCCGGCTGGGCGGTCGTGGCGTTCGTCGCGGTCTGGCTCGCGCTCGTCCTCCTCGGCGCGCTGTGGGTCCGGCGCAGGCCGCTCTGGGTGGTGCCCATCCCCTTCGCCGCCGTGCTCATCTGGCTCGGCGGCATGAGCGCCGGGGGAGCGTGGCTGGGCTGGACGCCATAGCACGATCACGTCGGGCCGCCGTCAGGTGCGGCCTGTGCCCCAGGCTGGGAGAAGGTGGGGTTGATCGAGTGAGCCAACGTGCGGATGACAACACCCAGCTCGGCAGGACAACAAGCGGGGTTGGCCAAGGGTCGCCGCACCTCCTAGGCTCGCGGCGTGCAGGAGTTCCTTCCCTTCGAGGCGTGTCGCAATCGAACGGAAGCTCGAGCTGCTAAGCTCCCTGGCATGGCTCCGGCGTTCAAGTTCGTGGACCTCTTCGCTGGCATCGGTGGCTTCCATGCCGCCCTCAGCCACGCCGGCGGGCAGTGCGTCTTCGTCTCCGAGATCGACGAGCAGGCCATGGCGACCTACAAGCACAACTGGGTCGAGGGTCACGACCCGCAGCCCGTCCTCAACTCCGACATCACCACGGCCGCGAACGACGTGGCCGTCGACGTTCCCGAGCACGACGTGCTGACGGCTGGGTTCCCGTGCCAGCCCTTCTCGAAGTCCGGCTTCCAGCGCGGCATGGACGAGGCGCGAGGAACGCTGTTCTGGAACATCGCCAAGATCCTCGAGAAGCGTCGCCCTTCGGTGGTGCTGCTGGAGAACGTGCGGAACATCGCTGGTCCGCGTCACCGGCACGAGTGGGACGTCATCATCAAGACGCTTCGTGAGCTCGGCTACCGGGTCTCCAGCTCGCCGACGGTGTTCTCGCCGCACCTTCTCCCGCCCCACCTCGGCGGCACGCCGCAGGTCCGCGACCGCGTCTTCATCGTCGGGACGCACGTCGGCCCCGTGCGGGCGATGCAGGAGACCGAGATCGGCCCGACGGTGCTGCGCGCGCCCGTCGACGGCTGGGACCCCTCCCGCTGGGACGTCGAGTGGGTGCTCGACGACGACAGCACCATCGCGGACCTCGACCGCTACCGGTTGAACGCCGTCGAGCGGGAGTGGGTGCAGACCTGGGACGACCTGGTCCGTGCTCATTGGGACAGTCGTGGGCATCGCCTGCCGGGATTTCCACTCTGGTCCGACCTGTGGCAGCCGGGTGCTGAGCCCGGGGAGGACGAGCTGGCGCTCATGCCCGTGTGGAAGGCCGACTTCACGCGGAAGAACCTTGCCTTCTACGCGGGTAACCGGGCACTGATCGACCTCTGGCGCAGCACGCACCCTGCGCTCGCGTCCTTTCCCGCCACTCGCCGCAAGCTGGAGTGGCAGGCCCAGGACTCGCGCTCGCTCTGGGACACGGTCATGCACTTCCGCCCCTCGGGCATCCGCGCGAAGGCCGCCACCTACCTGCCGGCGCTCGTCGCGATCACTCAGACATCGATCGTCGGTTCTCGGAAGCGTCGGCTGACTCCGCACGAGGCGGCCCGGTTGCAGGGTCTGCCGCGATCCTTCGAGTTCAACAACCGGCGCGAGGCCTCGTCCTACAAGCAGGTGGGCAACGGCGTGGCCGTTGGTGCGGCGTGGCACGTGTTGCGGAGCCACGTCGAGGCAGACGCCCGCTCGGCGCGTCCCCAGGTGTCGGAGCGGGTGCGTCAGGCGATGCTCGGTGCTGACCTCAACCCCTGCGGGGACGTGCTCAATCCGGCGGCGAGGGAGGGTCAGCCGGAGCCCCAGCCCGCGATCGCGCTCTAGACGGAGCGCGCTCGGCGGCTAGCCGGTCGAGCTCCGCCTCGACCAAGTCCGCCGCCTCGGCGGCGGGGACGTGCTCCCAGATTCTGAGGACCCCCCAGCTCTCGTTCGCGAGGTGCTCGTCTGTGTCACGGTCGCGGCCCTGGTTTGCGGCAAGCTTCACGACCCACCAGGCGTTGTTGTGCGTCGGCATGGTGCCGTGCTCAGGGCAACCGTGCCAGAAGCAGCCATCGACGAACACCGCCAACCTCGCTTTCGTGAAGGCGATGTCGATGGTTCGCCGGTTCCGTCCAGGAACTCGGACGAAGACGCGGTACCGACGACCGCGTCTGTGTAGTTCGTGACGAACAGCGAGTTCTGGACCGGTGTCCTTGCGAGCCGCCTTCGACATCCGCTCTGAAATGGTGTCGCTCGTAGTTCCCGGATGGGTAGGAACGTTGAAAGTTTTTCCGGCATGGGTGTTCAAGGCTCTCCTGAGGTTTCTCTCAAACCGGCGTACTCTCGGCCAGTAGACTCCGGAGAGTTGGCCTGACAATTGTGCTGCCTAAGCCCCGAATTGGCTAGCGCTTCGAGAAGGAAAGGCCGTTAATACTTGCGGCTCTTGCCGCGCCATGGATCGGATGAGGGCTCCCTTTAGTCGGTGTAGCCCCTCGTTCTCCTTAGCCGACGAAGTGCTCGACGGCTCGCATAACGGCCTCAAGGCCTACTTTCGTGACAGTTCCGCCGTTGCTCTCATGGTGTGCGTTCCAGGTCAGTCCCGCGGCCTCGACGATCTGACGAGCCATGTCAGGCTTAGTGAGCCGCCTGTCGAGGCCCAGGCCAAGTCGCTCGTTGACGATCTCGAAGATTTCCCGCGGCTCCGTCGACCCAGTAGACATCTTCGGCGCCTCGACTCCGAGTATGGATGCGATGTTCCGGACGATGTCGGCCTTGGTCGTCATAGTTCGCCCGCCTTGAGGTGCACTCTAAGCGCAGAAGCCGTCTCTGTCGCCCAACGAACTTCGCGGTCCTCCGAGCCTCGACTCAACAACTCCATCAGACGAATCCGGTCCAAGACCATGACGACCGTGGTTAGTTGTCGCCAATCTGGACCCGCGGATCGAATGGTCCCTGGAATCACAAGTAGGCTAAGGGGATCACTGTCCATCGCGAGCCAACTGGCCCACAGGCGTAGGTCGATGTCCGTAGTCTTCGTGAAGGCTTCCGCTTGGATCGTGCACTGCGCGAGTGCAAGCGGAAATCCTGGGCGGCGATCTGCGAACTGTCGCCACGCCACGACGTCAACGCCGCCATCCTTCCGTCGCGGAGGCCTGTAACCTCGGCCCGCCTCTAGCCCGATTTTGCCGGCAAGCCACAGGACAGCCTGATCGAAAGGTTCGGGGCGACCATGTTTCGAAGGGTAGCCGAAGGAGAGTGCTATACCGCCGAGGCCCCAGAAATTTGCGAGCGCAGCTTCCGCGATCTCCTCCAAAAGGTTGCCCATTGCCGCCGTTTCCTGCGCTCTGACGGTTTGACGTGCAACGGAACCCGGTGTCAGGAAAAGTAGAGCAGAGTATCGGTCAGCATGGACACTCTTCTGTCGAAGTACCGCAAGATCGCTCACCCTGAATGGGTAGGAATCACCCAGTACCTTCGCCCGCTTGGCCATCGTATCGATGGCCATCGCGACCTTCATGGCCGAGGCCCCCACCTCTGAGGCGGCAAGGTCGTCCAGCCTGTCTCGACCTAAGTGGCCCGACGAACTGACAAGCACGCTCGTTTCGATCCAGTCCGCGATGGCCTCGGTACTTGAAACCTCTAGGTCAACCATCAATTATCGCTCTGCGTCCGCCCCGGCGTCTTCGAGTGTCGATCGGATGCTACCCACGAGCGACTCGATGTCGTCGACCAAATCTCGGATTTCCTTGTCGAGCCCGAACTCCGCCACGTCGCTGCTGGCCGCGGTCAGTGAGCTCCTCGCCGCCGTCAGTTTAAGCGTCAAGGCCTTGAGGGGATCAAGCCCCTTCTCCTGGATGCGCTGCTTGGCCTCCTCGAGAGTTTTACCGTCCCGAAGTGCTTCGAGGCCTACCTCGGAGGCGACCGCGTTGCCGAGTTGCGAGATCTGTCGCGAGTCAGAGATGAGCGATTCGTGCTCTTCGTCGCCGAACACCCACCGGATTACTTCCCTGAGTTCATCAGCCTTATCTACGGGGATCGGATCCTTTCCGATCACGGTTTGTGACCCGAGCGGAGCACCCACGTGGTTCCGAATCTTGGTGCTGCCCATGGCCACGGTCAAGAGCGAGAATGCGCTTTCGACCTGGGACGTCTCGAGTCCGATAGTCGAAGCCTGAGCCAGAACGGCCTGGTCGCGGTACAGGTCGGCAGCCTTGCTCTTCGGGATACCAATGAGATCAGCAACTTCTTGGAGGGTCCTACCCTCAGCCACTCGCGCAGCGATGTACTTCGCCTGCATGAAGGGGCGCCATGGAAGTTTTCCAACTACGTGGACTCGGGCTACTTCCGCGTGGGTTGTAGCTCGAGATTTGTGCATCACTACAGGAATGAGGGCGGAAGGACTGATTGTGCGCTTGGCCGCAAGCCGATCCCACCGATCGGGTGTTGCGAACTCGGCGCGAATCTTCGGATAGGCAAGGCCCACCAGCGCGGTCAGGCGACGGTTCCCCTCGACGACGATCCACGCACCCTCCTCGTCCTGGCTTGGGACGACGATGAGCGGCTCCGCGTTGAAAAAACCTAGCTCGGCGATGGACTGGGCTACTGGGTACGCCTCGAATCCCATTTCCAGCAGAGTCGCGAGTTCCGCAGTGTCCGTTGTCCGGTGCGTCTCCGGAATCCGTGGATTCTCCGGGTCGAGTCGCAACCTCTCGAGTGGAACTGTGCCAGACCTACCGGCGCTCGTCGGCAATGTCTCAGACATCTGACTCCTTTCGGACTACGAGACCAGCGCCAGGGTAGATGGCGAGTGCCAGTAGCTCGCCTTCATTTTCATGTCCTCGTACTTGCGTGCGGTGTACTTGTACGATTATTTGGTCTGGCTCTTGTTCGACATTCTCTACGAAACGATCCCCTGGATAGAAGTCGCCGTTAGACTGTGGCTTCAAGTCACGACCTTGGAATAGGTTGACGAATCCGACGTCATCTAGCCAGCGGCGCTTACGAGGCTTGCCGCCATCCTCCATGAGCATGACTGTCGCCCTCTTCACGTGCGCGAACCGCCGGGCTACGGCGTCAACGAGTTCCTCGTGCAGCCACCCAGGGCTATAACTTGGTCGAGCCCAGCCATTCAATAAGTGTTCGAGCGTCTTCATCGAATCGACATGAATCGTTCTGAAGCCGAGCCTGCCCTGTGACAACGGCCGAGCACGCATCAATCCGACTTGCTCTAGGAGGGCTTGGTTGTGCTGCGTGTCGTCAGTAAGTCTCGACGGCATGCGCATCTGGTGCCAGCCTAGTTTCATGGTCGACAGTGCGCTCGTAACGCTCGACCTGGTAGGCGTCATTCCTTCAGGCAGCAACAGGCCAATCTCGGCGGCCCAGGTATGTACTGAGCCACCGCTCTCAACGTGGTCGCGAAGGCGGGCTCGGAGGTCTTCCTCGGTATGAACGACCTCCGTGAGAGAGCGGATTGTTTTCTTGCTGGCGAAGAACTGGCAGTAGGGCAGGAGATCGGCGCGATACCCGAATGCACGAGCTCGTTGCTCGAGAGTGTCGACTTGCGGACTAGCAGGTCGATTCATGTAGGTGACGGTCAGCCCTTCTACTGTGAACCCTCGATCTAGTTTGTTTCCTCCGACAAGGATGTGAATGGGAGAGACGTGCCAATCTACTTTGTTCACATCTGCAGCGCTGTTCACTAGCCATGTCATAGCCTCGGAGATGACGACCTTGAGTTTAGAAGCGAAGGTAGAGTCGTCTGTGTCCTGCGCCCCATGCGCAACGATTCTTTGACGCTCCTCGATTATTGATTCGGGGACCGTCGTGATGTCGCCTGCGACGACTGATTTCTTCCACTGTTCGAGCTGGCGGCGGATGAGAAACTCGTACCGCGCCTGGACGTCATTGCGAGCAGTTGAATGCACGAGCATGCTTATAGGTGGGCTCGCGGTCCCATGATGCAGGAGCAGCGCGGAGCCTGCTAGGAAAGCGGACACCGCTTGAAAGAGGCTTTTCTGCATCTGGAGCGGAGGCGTCTTGGAAGCTTGTTCGTCGAGCAGCGGCACGTTCCGAATAACTCGGTCGGCGTTGTCTATAAAGAATTGTTTGCCGCCCGTATAGCCCTTCCCCGGGACGAGGAACTCGACGTGCTGGGGGCTGAGGAGATCGGCTGCGTCCAAAAGCAAGGGGGCGTAGGGGGTGGCCGTGTACTGAACGTACAAGTGATTCGGCACAGCATTTCGAAGGTCTCGAATGGCCGAATACGTTCTGCTCTCTGCGTCCTTGCTCGTATTCAAGGATGCCTGGTCAGCCTCGTCGTCTATGATAAGGACCCGTAGATCATCCGGAATCTTCTCGAGTTGCTTCGCAACTGCTCGAATGCGCCCTGCATGCTTCAGAACAGGAACAAGGCACACGCGACCCATCTCGACGAACTTGCGCAACTTCTTCCCGGACGCCTCGGTTGCCGGGTTGGTCTCGCTGATCCACACGTAGTCAGATCTTGTTGTGATGCCTAACGAGCCTTCAAGGCGACTGCTGTTCTGATCGAGGAGCAGGTTGGTCGAGCCCAGAAGCGCGACGATCAACTGGTATCCCGCGTCCGCTGCGGCTGCTGCAAGGGCAGTGATCGACGTGGTCTTACCAGACTGGACGTAGCCAAGGGCGAGGGAAGTCGTTTGCGATGCGACTCCTTCTGAGGGTCCCTGCTTTAAGATCTCGCTTACGGAGCTCCACATTCCGTTGCGTGTGTTCTCGTCGATGGATTTCGCAAGTATGCCGTCCAGTCTGGCCGTTTCGGTCATCTCGTTACCCCTTCAGCGCTAACGCGCGTCTCTTGAGTTCTGTCCAGGAGCCGAACCGGTTGCGTAGCGTCTGAGCAGAGGGGCCGTCCGGCGCATTCTGCCTCCTCCAGTCGTCGAACCGATGGGCGGAATTGGGCGATTGCGGATCTAGAAGGTAGGTAAGAACTATCTTCAAGAGGTCTTCATCGCTCCACTTAGATTCGTAATTGCGATTTGGTCGCTCGCCCGAGACGACCCCGGCTTCTGCGCACGCGGCCGACCAACTGCCAAATCGTTGTCCGATTCTTGGTACCGAGGGTCCAACGACTTGACCGACCCGAATTAATTCACGATAGGCTGTCGTCGTCAGGGGGAACTCATACGTGGATGCTTCTTGCAAAGCCGCAAGGATTTCTGCGTCTGTCCAGCGGCTTGTTATCTTTCCAGTCCCCCACAAGCGGAGGTGTGAGAGGTCACGAGGCCAGGATCTCCAAACGTCAGCCGCATCGAGTCCGGTTAACTCCGCGACCTCTTCTGCCGACATCGGTTTGCTGTCCTTCAGTGCGGCGCGAATTTCGGATGTGGCGGCCGCATCCCGATCGACCTGGGTGAGCCTGACTTGTGTCGCTCGAAGATTACGCACTTCCTTAGCACTGGGCCCCCCGTGCTGCTTGAGGATTTGCCGGACTCGCTCTCGCGTGAGGTCGAACTCGAGGCCGATCTCGTCCAGAGTCTGACCCTGCAGCCGTCGTCTTAACATTTCTTCTACGCGCGATGGAGCAGAAGGTACCGAAGGTGCCTGACCGTGCGCCTCCCATGCGTAGGCATCGCCGTGCGACTTGATTAACTGGCTCTCTTCCTTCAGCAGCTTCTCCAGGCTGGCGCGAACGTCTGACTCACTCGGAACGAACTTGACCGAGTCGAAGACCTCTATGAAGATCTGGGTGAGCGACACTGGCTGTCCGGCGTGCGCGACCACCACGTCTCGACAAACGTCGTAGACCTTCTGTCGCTGGACACTGGGGTCGTCGTCGCGAGCGCTAGGTCGGATGGATCTTGCGATCCGCAGTCGATCATCTCGGCATGCTCGGCACACGCCGTGACGGGCGCCAGCCTTTCGGCTGATTGTCGGGAAGGCTGTCGCGGGCTTGGCCTGGCCGCACGGCCCTGAGCACTCTCGGACGGCAGTCAGGGACTCCGGGTAGAAGAGGTTTGCGGAGAGCGCACTGGTGTTGCCCTGCTGTGCGTGGGTCACCCAACCACCTCCCTACTCGTACCGCGTCGGACCACTGTTCGTCACAGTAGTGGTCGCTGAAGACGGATGCCTTGAAGTCGGGAAGTTGGCCAGCAGTATCTGCGAATGCAAGGCGCTACATGATCCCCTTAAGAGGCTTTAGGCGCATACCACGGGGCTGTGAGGAAGCCCGGGGAAGGTTCTCGCAGTGGAGCCTAGGGGACTCGAACCCCTAACCCCCTGCTTGCAAAGCAGGTGCGCTACCAATTGCGCCAAGGCCCCTCACCGGCTGGGCCGGACGCCCGATCGTACGCCGGTCGGGCGGTCGGGGGCGACCGCGAGCAGGAGCGCCGGTCGACGGAGGCGACCTGACCGCGTCGAAGCGGTCGGATGGCCTCCGATCCGGGCGGACGACCGCAGGGGCTCGCGATTGGTGCGGATCGTGCCGCGACTACGCGGCAGGATCCGCACCGATGAGGCCCGCCAGGCCGAAGCCGCACCGGCAAGCACCGACGAGCCCGCCCCTGAACTGAGCCTGTGACAGTCCGCGCAGGAAGTCGCCTGTGTCAGGACCACGACCTAGGCTGGAACCCATGTGGTCGCAGCGCGAGGTGATCGACTACGCCTTGCAGCGGCGTCGGACGCTGGAGGGGCTCAAGCGCCCCGGCAAGCGGCTGGCCAAGCTCGACGCGTGCGACGCGGACCCCATGCTGCTGCGGGCGGCGAAGTACCACGGGGAGCAGGCCAAGGTGCCGTGCCCGGTGTGCGAGTCGCCCGAGATGTACAACCTCAGCTACACCTTCGGTGAGCAGCTCGGCCAGTACTCGGGGCGGATCAAGCCCCCGGCCGAGCTCGAGGAGATGGCGCACCAGTACGGCGAGTTCAAGGTCGTGGTCGTCGAGGTCTGCCTGCGCTGCAGCTGGAACCACATGATCGTCTCCTACCTCCTGGGCGACGGGGTGAAGCGCAAGCCACCTCGCCGCCAGCAGACCGTCGAGGACATCTATGGCTGACCCCGCCTCCTGGGGCCCTGTCGCGAAGCACCCGGCCGGCGCACCCAAGCGCGGCAGCGCTCGCTGGTTCAAGCGGGTCGCGGGCGCGATCGCCATTCTGGTCGCGCTCTGCGTCGTCGCCGGCGCCGGGGCCGTGGCGTACGGCTACAGCACGACCGAGCTGCCGAACCCCAACAAGGACTTCGAGACGGCGACGACGTTCGTCTACTGGGGCGACGGCAAGAGCGAGATGGGCAACTTCGCCATCCAGAACCGCCAGCCGCTCGACTTCGACCAGATGCCCGACAGCATCAAGCAGGCGGTCGTGGCGGCGGAGAACCGCACCTTCTGGACCGACAAGGGCGTCTCGCTCAGGGGCCTGGCCCGCTCGGCCTGGGTCATCGCCCGCGGCGGCAGCCTCCAGGGCGGGTCGACGATCACCCAGCAGTACATCAAGATCCTCTACCTCAACAGCGAGCAGACGATCAGCCGCAAGTACCGCGAGCTGTTCCTCGCCTACAAGCTGAGCCAGCAGAAGAGCAAGGAGCAGATCCTCCAGGGCTACCTGAACACGATCTACTTCGGCCACGGCGCGTACGGCATCCAAGCCGCGAGCGAGGCCTACTTCAAGGTCGACGCCAAGAAGCTGACGGTGCCCCAGGCGGCGGTGCTGGCCAGCGTGATCAACAACCCGACGGCGTTCGACCCGGACGACGAGGACAACCGTCCCCGGCTGCTCGACCGCTACCGCTACGTCATCTCCTCGATGGCGCAGACCGGCGACATCACCGCGGAGCAGGCGGCGAAGTACAGCCGCGGCCTGCCCAAGTTCCCCAAGGTCAAGACGTCGGAGCGCTACGGCGGCCCGAACGGCTTCCTGCTCAAGATGGTCGAGCAGGAGCTGTCCACGGCCGGCTTCAGCTCCAGCGACGTCCAGGGCGGCGGCCTCCGGGTGACGACGACCTTCGACGAGGACGACCAGAAGGCCGCGATCAAGGCGGCCCAGGACACCTCGGAGCAGGCCGCGAAGGCGTCCGGCGAGAAGGAGTCGGGCCTGCACGCGGCCGTCGCCAGCGTCGACGTGAACTCGGGCAACGTCCTCGCGCTCTACGGCGGCCCGGACTTCGTCGAGAACTCCCGGAACTGGGCCACGACCGCTCGGCCGACGGCCTCGACGTTCAAGGCCTACACACTGGCCGCGGGCCTCGAGAACGGCTTCAGCCTGCGGTCCCGCTTCCACGGCAGCACCTGGTACATCCCGGGCGACAAGACCCCGGTGCGCAACGAGTACGGGCGGAGCTACGGCCCGAGCGTCGACCTCACCTACGCCACGGCGGAGTCCATCAACACCGCCTTCGTCGACCTGATCCGGCAGCTGCCCGACGGCAAGGACAAGACGCTGGAGATCGCCGAGAAGGCGGGGGCACCCAAGACCCGCGGCTGGGACACGGCGGAGCGCAACATCCCGATCGGGACGCCCGAGGTCAGCCCGCTCAACACGGCCAGCGCGTACGCCTCCTTCGCCAACGGCGGCGTCCACGTCGCCCCGCACGTGGTCAAGGAGGTCAAGGACGCCGAGGGCAACGTGCTCTACAAGGCCGACCCGGCCAAGGACCGCGTGGTCAGCGGGGACGTGGCCGACGACGTCACGTTCGCGCTGTCGAGCGTCGTCGAGTCCGGCACCGGGCGGACCGTGTCGGCGCTCGGCCGACCCGTGGCCGCCAAGACCGGCACCAACGGCGTCGACCTGGCCAACGGCGACAACATCGTCAACTCGTCGTGGTTCGTCGGCTACACGCCGCAGATCTCGACGGCGGTCATGTACGTGGCGGGCAAGACCGGCAGCGCGAGCCTCGATCCGTACCGGCGACCGGGCGACTCGACGTTCTTCGGGGCGACCTACCCCGCGCAGACGTGGCTGGACTACATGCAGACGGCGACCGACGGACAGGACGTCGAGAAGTTCGACCCGCCGGCGTACGTGAACTCCTACTCCCAGCCGACCTACACCCCGGCCCCGCAGCCGACGCAGACCGAGACGACCGCCCCGACGTCGCCCGCGACGCCGACCCAGGAGCCGACGCAGAAGCCGAGCCAGACGCCCCGCCCGACGCCGTCGGAGTCGCGCCGGCCGACCCCGGGGGCCAGCGGGAGCCCGCGGCGCTGAGGCCCGCCGCGCTGACGGCTCAGCCGCCGAGCTGGGACAGCTGCTCGGCGGAGGGGGCGAAGAAGATCGTGCCCGTCGTCGCCGTCGAGACGTCGAGGATGCGGTCGTACATCCCGAGCGGGTCGCCGAGGAACATCCGCCGCAGCATCGTCAGGGTGACGGTCACATTGCCGGCGTAGCCGATGAAGTAGGTGCCGAACTCGCCGGACCCGGCGCGGCCGAAGGGCATGTTGTCGCGCAGGATCGCGCGCTCCACGCCGCCGACCTCGAGGGTGGCGAGGGTCTTGTGCGCCTTCTGCCCGGTCTCGGCGTCGGGGTGCTCGGTGTTGTCGGCCTTGTCGCGCCCGACGATCTCCGACTGGAGGTCCGCGCCGTACGAGGCCCAGGTCGCGAGGTCGTGGAGGTACTTCTGCACGACGACGTAGCTGCCGCCGGCGAATTCCGGGTCCTCGTCGCCGATGAGCGCCGCCTCGGTGAGCTCGCGCCCGACGGGGTTGGCGGTGCCGTCGACGAAGCCGAGCAGGTCGCGCGCGTCGAAGTAGCGGAACGCCGGCGTCTCGTCGCCCACGGTGACGCTGCTGCCGAAGGCGTCCATGACGATGCGGACGAACTCGAAGCAGAGGTCGCTGCGCTCGGCCCGGACGTGCAGCAGCAGGTCGCCGGGCGTCGACGGGGCCACGTGCTGGGCCGTCTCGATGCGCGGGAACCGCCGCAGCTGCTGCGGGCGGTGCCCGGGGGACATCCGGTCCCACGCGTCGCTGCCGATGCCGACGACGCACGACAGGCGCGCGGACAGGTCGCGGAACCCGACCGTCTTGAGCAGGTCGTCGATCCCGGCGATGGTGTCGCGCGCGGTCGCGAGGTCGTCGTCGCCGGGGCCGATCTCCAGCACCAGGAACGTGGCGAACTGGCTCAGCGTCGCCTCGATGGTCTGCGCCGCGATCGGCACGCGGTCCCAGCCGCCCGTCGTCATGGCCGGAAGTCAAGCAGACCGACAGGTGCCGCTGGTAGGTTCTCGCGGTGCCCCAGGCGCCCGTGACCCCCGACGCGGCCCCCGGGCGGACCCGAGAGCCGAGGGACCGGCACGCCGAGCTCCAGCCGGCGCGGACCGACCCCTTCGTCGCCGAGATGGCGCAGCGCATCGGGGGACCGCTCGGCCGCCACGCGACGCTCGTGCGCGACGTCTGGAACCCGGCCCGCGTCCTCCTCGTCGTCGCGTCGCTGACCTACCTGGCCGGGATGGTGTTCCGCCTGCCGTGCCGGATCACCGTGGCGGGCCAGGCGCCGGACGCGTTCCGCCGGCTCTGCTACTCCGACATCGGCCTGCTCTACGGCGACCGCGGGCTGCTGCAGGGCAACACGCCCTACCTCGACTCCGGCCCGTACCAGGTGCTCGAGTACCCGGTGCTCACCGGCTGGTTCCTCGAGCTCGAGCGCCGCATCACGGTGCTGCTTGGGGCGCCGAGCGGCGACGGGCTGAGCGCGCAGCAGGCGGTCGACGCGACGCTGCGCTTCTTCGACGTCAACCAGGTGCTGCTCGGGGCGCTGTTCCTCGTCGCCGTGTGGGCGCAGGTCCGCACCGTTCCGGGGCGGCCGTGGGACGCGACGATGCTCGCCGCCGCGCCGACCGTCGCCGCGGCCGCGCTCGTCAACTGGGACCTGCTCGCCGTCGCCCTGACCGCCACCGGTGTGCTGGCGTGGAGCCGGCGCCGTCCGGGGCTCGGCGGCGTGCTGCTCGGGCTCGGCATGGCCGCCAAGCTCTACCCGGCGCTGCTGCTGGGGCCGCTGCTGCTGCTCTGCCTGCGCTCGGCGCGGATGCGGGCGTACGGGCGGCTGGTCGTCGGGTTCGTCGTCGCATGGCTGGTCGTGAACCTGCCCGTCCTCGTGCTCGCGCCCGACGCGTGGCTCGACTTCTGGACGTTCAACGCCGACCGCAGCGGCGACTTCGGCTCGATCTGGTACGTCTTCTCCCTCGCGGGGCACCCGGTGGGGGACCTCAACGCGGTGAGCGCCGGGCTGTTCGCGCTCGGCTGCGTGCTGATCGGGCTGCTGATCGTCCTCGCGCCACGGCGGCCGCGGTTCGGGGCGATGGCGTTCCTCGTCGTGGCCGCGTTCCTGATGACGAACAAGGTCTACTCGCCCCAGTACGTGCTGTGGCTGCTGCCGTTCGTCGTGCTGGCGCGGCCGCGCTGGCGCGACTGGTGGGTGTTCACGGCGGGCGAGCTCTTCTACTTCGTCGCGATCTGGTGGCACCTCGGCGGCGAGCTGAGCCCGGGCGACGGCGGGTCCGACCGCGTCTACTGGCTCGCCGTGCTCGCCCGGCTCGCGACGCAGGGCTGGGTCGTGGCGATGGTCGTCCGCGACGCCCTGCGGCCGGAGCACGACCCGGTGCGGGCCCCTTCGACAGGCTCAGGGAGCGTGCTCGACGACCCGACCGGCGGGGTGCTCGACGGCGCCGCGGACGCGCCGTGGCGGACGCGCCTCCTGAGCGCGGTGGGCAGGCGGGCATGACCCTCCGACAGGCTCAGGGAACGGGGCCGACGACCCGTGCGCGGCCGACGACCCCTGTGCAGCCGAGCGGCGGACGTCTGGTCGTCCAGGCCTGGCTCGCGAGCCGGGCGCTGATCGCGCTCGTGGCCGTGGTGCTGGCGGTCACGACCGGTCGCACGGTCACCGACATGGTGAGCAACTGGGACGTGCAGCACTTCGGGCGCCTCGCCGAGGGCGGCTACTGGGCCGACGCGGACGGGACGCTGATGGCGTTCTTCCCCGGCTTCCCGGGGCTGCTCGCGCTCGGCCTCGCCGTCGGGGTGCCCGTGGCCGTCACCGGCGTGGTCGTGTCGCTGGCCTGCTCGGCGGTCGCGGCCGGCGCCCTCCACCGGCTCGGCGGTCCCGCCGCTGCGGTGGCGTGGCTGTTCGCGCCGACTGCCGTCTTCACCGTCGTCCCGTACACGGAGTCGATGTTCTGCGCGGCCGCCTTCTGGGCCTGGGAGCGGGCCCGCGCGGACCGATGGGTCGCCGCCGTGCTGCTGGCCGCCGTCGCCTGCTCCGTCCGCGTGTCAGGGCTGTTCCTCATCGGCGCGCTGGCCGTGATGATCCTGACGACCCCGAAGGTGGCGCTCCCCGACCGGGCCAAGAGGCTTGCGCTGCTGCTCGTCCCGGTCGCGGTCATCGCGGTGTTCGCGACCTACCTGCACGCGCTCACCGGCAGCTGGACGGCCTGGTACCACGCGCAGTCGACCGGCTGGGTCCGCTCGTTCACGTGGCCCTGGCAGTCGTTCCTCAACACGATCCCGGCGATCGTCCCCGGCGCGTACGCCGACCACCCCTGGTGGGCGGCCGTGTTTCGCGGCGAGATGGTGTCGATGGCGGTCGGCGTGCTGGTCGTCGTGTGGGCGCTCGTCCGCAGCGTCCGGCTGCGGCGGGCCGGGGAACGCCCGCTGCTCGGCGAGGCGGCGTGGGTCGGCGTGCAGGTGCTCGCGTTCTCGCTGTCGTACTGGTTCTTCTCCGTCAACCGCGCGACGCTGCTCTGGTTCCCGCTGTGGATCATGCTCGCCGAGTGGGCCCGGCGCCGACCGCGCACGCATGGGGCCCGGGTGGCGCACCGCAGCCTCGTCGGCGTCGCGTTCGGGCTCGAGGTCGTGCTGATGCTGTGGTGGTGCTGGCTGTTCTTCACCGGCCACTGGGCCAGCTGAGCCGTCCGGCACACCTCGGAGGAGGCGCACGGGGAGGTCGCCCGAGGCCTACGATCCGTCCCGTGGCGACCCGGGTCCTCGTCCTCAGCGCCAGCATCGGCGCGGGCCACACGATGGCCGCGGACGCCGTGGCGGCGGCGTTCCGGTCGCGGCACGACGTCGACGAGGTCGCGCAGCTCGACGTCATGCGGACGACGAACGAGGTCTACCGCCTGCTCTACGACGACGGCTACTTCGCGCTCGTCAAGAGCGTGCCCTGGATCGTCGGGTGGGGCTACGACAAGAGCGACCAGCCCTTCAACCTCGCGCGCGGGCTCAAGGCCTGGGACCGCGTCAACAACCTCGACACCGTGCGGGCGATCCGGGAGTTCGCGCCGACCCACGTGGTCTGCACCCACTTCCTGCCGCTGCGGATCGTGTCGCTGCTGCTGTCGCAGGGGACGCTGTCCTGCTCGGTGAGCGCCGTGACGACCGACTACGACTTCCAGGGCCTGTGGCTCACGGGGGCGTTCACGCGGATGTTCGTGGCGCGCGAGGAGACGCGCGACCACCTGCTGGCCATCGGCGTCCCGGAACGACGCGTCACCGTCTCGGGCATCCCCGTCCGCGCCGGTCTCGACGCGCCCGTCGACCGCGCGGCGGTGCTCGGGCGCTACGGCCTCCGCGAGGGCCTGCCGACCGTGCTGGTGTCGGCCGGCGCGGCGGGCGGCGACTACGTGCGGGCGGTCGTCGGGCAGGTCCAGCGGGTCCCCACCCCGCACCAGACGCTCGTCGTCTGCGGGCGCAACGCCGGCCTGCGCGCCTCCCTCGACGCCCAGACCGCCGGCGACCCGTGCGTGCAGGTCCTCGGCTACACGAGCGACATGGGCGACCTGCTGCGGGCCACGGACCTCTTCGTCGGCAAGCCCGGCGGCCTGTCGTCCTCGGAGTGCATGGCCGCGGGCCTGCCGATGGTGCTGATCAACCCCATCCCGGGCCAGGAGGTGCGCAACAGCGACTACCTGCTCGAGGAGGGCGCGGCGGTCCGCTGCAACTACGAGACGACCGTCGGCAGCAAGATCGAGCGGCTGCTCGCCGAGCCCGGCCGGCTGCCGGCGATGGCGGCGGCCGCGCGACGGATCGGCCACCCCCGCGCCGCGCAGACGATCGCGTACGACGTCCTCCACGACGCCGACCAGTCGCTGTGGATCACGCGGTCCGCGCAGAAGGCGATGCTGCGGGTCGCGGAGGCCGGGCACCCGCTGGAGGACGCCGGCCCGCGGCGGACGCTGGCGATCCTCGCCGACGCCCGGACGAGCATGCCCGTGGCCGTCGTCACCGACGACGAGGTGCGCCGGGTCGACGAGCTCTTCGACAGCCAGCTGCGCGACGGCGAGGACGTCGAGGTCGCCCTCGACCAGCTGTCGCGGCAGGACCGGCTCAAGATCCGCGTCCGCCCCAAGACCGACCCGCACCTGCTGCTCGTGCTGCGCCGCCTCATCGGCGACCGGGCCGGCGTACGGCTGAACGTCGAGCGGACGGCCGGCGTCTGACGAGCCTCAGCGCGAGGCGGCCGTCTCGGCCGCCGCGGCCCGCTCGGCCGCCCGAGCGTCGCGGGCCTGCTGCTCGAGCACGCGCGGAGGCACCACGAGCTCCCGTTCGCCCGTCGGCCGGAAGTCGAGACGCTCCAGCCCGAGCCCGTGCAGCACCGCGCGTTCGACGGGCGACAGCTCGTCCTCCTCGGCCCGGTCGAAGCGCATCGGCGCCCGGAGGGCGACGGGCGGGTTGGTGATCAGCCGCCCGTCCTTGATCACGTTCTGCGAGGTCGCGTGCAGCACGTACGGGTGCAGCAGCACGACGTCGCCCGCCTCACCCGTCAGCTCGCGGAAGTCGGTGCACCGGGACACCAGCTCGGCGAAGTCGAAGTCCGTGGGCAGGACGCCCTCGGGGTGCTCGGCCAGGTGGCGGGCGACGACCGGGACGGAGTCGGCCGCGATGAAGGTGCCTCCGCCCTGGTGGTGCATGTCGGTCCAGAGCACGATGGTCAGCAGGCCCTGCTCGGGTGAGTCGAGGAAGTGGCGGAAGAAGTCGCCGTCCTTGTGCCAGCCCCCGACCTCGGCCGACGGCGGCTCCCACGCGCGGTCGTCGCCGACCCCGAGGTTCGCGATGAACCCGTCGCCCCACCGCCAGGGCAGGTCGATCCGGTCCTCGCCCCCGAGCAGCTGGACGGCCGCGGCCCAGGCCCTGGGCGCGAAGTCGCGCGCGTCCACCGAGTCCTGCGTGGACAGCTGGATCCGCTTCTCGACCCACTGGTCCGGAGCGTCGCGGTCGTAGCCGAACCGGACCCAGGCGCGCGCGATCCACTCCTGAGCCGAGGCGGGGTCGAAGCAGTTCTTCACCACGACGTAGCCGTGGCGGACGAAGTGGTCGACCTCGTCCTGGGTCAGCTGCTGGGGGGTCACGGGAGCTCCTTGCGGTCCGGGCGCTGGTCGGGGTGGGGGACTTCGACCTCGAGCCCGGCTCCCGGGCCGGGCGGCGGCTGGTCGAGCTCGCAGGCCCCGGGCCCATCTTCGCCGCGAGCCACCAGCTGGCGCTGGGAGGGACGCTCGTGGTCCGCGACAGCACCGCAGCGCCCAGGCCGGCGTGCGAGCGCCCGTCCGCCCGGGAGCACCCCCGGCGCGCTCGATAGGTTCTCCCCATGGACTACCGCCAGCTGGGGGCCTCCGGCCTCCGCGTCTCGACCATCACCCTCGGCACCATGGGCTTCGCCGGCACCGGCTGGGCCAAGCCCGTCGGCAACCTCGACGTCGAGGGCGCCCGCCGCCAGATCAGCATTGCGCGCGACGCGGGGGTCAACCTCTTCGACACCGCCGACGTCTACTCGGCCGGGCAGTCGGAGGAGATCCTCGGCGAGGCGCTGGGCTCGGACCGCGACGAGGTGCTCATCGCCACCAAGGTGCGCATGCAGGTCGGGGACAAGGACGGCCCGAACGAGATGGGCCTCTCGCGCTTCCACATCATCAACTCGGTCGAGGCGAGCCTGCGCCGCATGAAGACCGACCACATCGACCTGTACCAGGTCCACGAGTGGGACGGTCAGACCCCGCTCGAGGAGACCCTCTCGGCGCTCGACGCCCTGGTCCGGTCGGGCAAGGTCCGCTACGTCGGCGCCTCCAACTACACCGGCTGGCAGCTGATGAAGGCCCTCTGGGCGGCCGACCGGACGGCGACGGAGAAGTTCGTCAGCCAGCAGATCTACTACTCGCTCCAGGCCCGCGACGCGGAGTTCGAGCTCGTCCCGGTCTCGGTCGACCAGGGCCTCGGCATCCTCGTGTGGAGCCCGCTGGCCGGCGGCCTGCTGTCCGGCAAGTACCGCCGCGGGCAGGACGCCCCCGAGGGCAGCCGCCGCTTCCAGGGCTGGACCGAGCCGCCCGTCCGCGACGAGGACCAGCTCTACTCGATCATCGACACCCTCGTCGAGATCGGTGAGGGCCACGGCGTCTCCGCCGCTCAGGTCGCGCTGGCCTGGACGCTGAGCAAGCCCGCCGTCACCTCGCTGATCGTCGGTGCGCGCACCGAGGAGCAGCTGGCCGACAACCTGGCCGCCGCCAACCTGCAGCTCGGCGCAGAGGAGATCACCCGGCTCGACGACGTCAGCCGCGTCGGGATGCCGTACCCGCACTGGCACCAGGCCAACACCGGCTCCGACCGCTGGGGCCCCAGCACGGCCACCCTGATGCAGGCGCACAACGCCGAGTGACGGCTGGTCACCCCGCTGACGGCCCCGCCCGACCCGGCATCGGGCGGGGCCTGACGTTCCTGTTCGCCGTCGCGGCCGGCGCGGCGGTGGGCAACCTCTACTGGGCGCAGCCCCTGCTCGACCTCGTCGCGACCGACCTGCGGACGTCGACGGCCTCGGCCGGGTGGCTGGTCACCGTGACGCAGCTCGGCTACGCCCTCGGGATCCTGCTCGTCGTCCCGCTCGGCGACGTGACGAACCGTCGCAAGCTCGTCCCCGCCGCGCTCGTCGCGGCGGCGGTCGCGCTGGGGCTCTGCGCAGTGGCGCCGAGCTTCGGCTTCCTCGTCGCGGCGCTCGGGCTGCTCGGGCTGACCACCGTCGGCGGGCAGCTGCTGACCCCGCTCGCCGGCGACCTGGCCACTGACGCCGACCGCGGCGCCGTCGTCGGCACGGTGGTGTCGGGCATCCTCACCGGGATCCTGCTGTCCCGGACCGTCAGCGGGTTCGTGGCCGACGCGTTCGGCTGGCGCTCGATCTACGTCGGGGCGGCCGTCGTCGACCTCGTCCTCGCCGTCCTGCTGTGGCGCGCGATCCCGAACCTGCAGCCCAAGGCGCGGGTGCCGTACGTGCGCCTGATCGGCTCGGTCTTCGGGGTGGTCCGGCGCGAGCGGGTCGTGCGCTGGACGTTGGTGCTGGCGGGGGTCGCCTTCGCGCTGTTCACGATGTTCTGGACGTCGCTGACGTTCCTGCTCAGCGGGGCGCCGTTCGACTACCCGGTCTCGGTGATCGGCCTCTTCGGGCTCGTGGGGCTGGTCGGCGCGGTCGCCGCCCAGCGCGCGGGCCGGCTGCACGACCGCGGCTGGTCGCTGCCGGCGAGCGGTCTGGGCTGGGCGCTGGTCGTCGTCGCCTTCGCCGTGGCGGCGCTGAGCGGGCGGTCGGTGGTCGGTGTCGTCGTGGCCATCCTGCTGCTCGACGTGGCGATCCAGGGGATCAGCATCCTCAACCAGACGCGGATGTTCCAGATCTCCGCCGAGGCGCGCAGCCGGCTGAACACCGCCTTCGTCACCAACAACTTCCTCTGGGGCGCCGGTGGCTCCGTGCTCGCCACCGTGCTCTGGTCCGCGGGCGGCTGGGTCGCGGTGACCCTCTGCGGGGCGGCGCTCGCGACGGTCGCGCTGGTGATCTGGGCCGTCGCCCGCCGCGGCGCGCTGGTGGTGGACCCCGGCTGAGCCGCTCCGGCCAGGTTCCGGTGCGCCCAGCCGTCGCGTCCAGGACCGGAAGCGTTCGCGGACGCCCACCTACGATGACCCGGTGCCCCGGTGGATCGACATGGACCAGCTCGTCAACCTCCGTGACGTCGGGGGGATCCCGACCACCGACGGCGGGGCGATCGAGCCCGGTCGGCTGCTGCGCTCGGACAACCTGCAGGACCTGACGCCCGCGGACGTGGAGGCGCTGCTCGACCTCGGGGTCACCGACGTCGTCGACCTGCGCAGCGACTACGAGGTCGAGGCCGAGGGCCCGGGCCCGCTCTCGCGCACCGACGTGGTGCACCACCAGCACAGCTTCTTCCGCGAGTGGCGCGAGGGCGTCGGTGTCGACAAGCAGGCCGAGGGGGGAGAGGCCGAGGAGCTCGCCGACGAGCGCCCGGACGCCGTCCCCGACGAGGCCCTGCCCTGGGTCGACCTGGAACCCTCGGTCGAGGCAGAGAACAAGACGACCGGCGTCTACCTCTCCTACCTCGCGGACCGGCCCGACTCGGTCGTCGGCGGGCTTCGGGCGGTCGCCGACGCCGACGGCGCGGCGCTGGTCCACTGCGCCGCGGGTAAGGACCGCACCGGAACGCTCGTCGCCCTGGCGCTGACCCTGGCCGGGGCCGAGCGCGAGGCCGTCGTCGCCGACTACGCGGCGAGCTCCGAGCGCGCCCAGCAGATCCTCGACCGGCTGCTCGCCTCCGACACCTACAACGCCAACCTGCGCGACCGGCCGCTGTCGTCGCACCTGACCCACCCGGAGACGATGCGGGCGTTCCTCGAGCACGTCGACGCCGCGTACGGGGGCGTCGAGCCGATGCTGAACCGCATCGGCTGGACCGAGGACGACACCGCGCGCCTGCGCGCCAAGCTGCGCGGCTGAGCGGCCGGCGGCCGGCGGCCTGCAACCGTGCGGCACCGCCTCGTCGAAAGGGTGGGGCAGGCCCGGTCCGCCCTCTGCGGGGCACCGGGGCACGATGTGGCACGGCGCGGCGTCCGCCGCCGCACGGAGCACGCACGACGCACGCCCGCAGCACGCACCGACGACGAGGAGACCCATGCCGGACGACGCGCCCGACCTGACCGCCGGGGTGTCCCTGGCCGACTTCGGCCCCGACGGCCTCCTGGCCGGCAAGGTCGGTGACGCCGACGTGCTGCTCGCGGTCTGGACCGACGGCCTCGGCCTGGCGCAGGTCAGCGCGCTCGACGCCGCCTGCACCCACCGCGGCGCCCCGCTGGGCAACGGCCGCCGCGTCGGGGACGCCGTCGTCTGCCCCTTCCACCACGCGTGCTTCGACCTGCGGACCGGCGAGGCGACGCAGGCGCCGGCCTTCGCGCCGCTGAAGCGTTGGTCGGTGTCCGTCGACGGGGACCGCGTCACGGTGGCCGCCGAGCCCGAGCCGGCCCCCGGCACCCCGCTGCGGGTCGACGACGACCGCGGGGTGGGCCGCGTGGTCGTCGTCGGCGGCGGCGCGGCTGGCTTCGCCGCGGTCGAGCGGCTGCGCCGCACGGGCTACGACGGGTCGCTGGCCATGGTCTCCACCGAGCCGGGGCTCCCGCTCGACCGCACCGAGCTGAGCAAGAACTACCTGTCCGGCGCCAAGCAGGCCGGCGACCTCCCGCTGCTGCCGGCCGACTGGTACGCCGCGCACGACGTCGAGACGCACCTCGGCGTCACGGCCACCGCGCTCGACCTCGCGGAACGCGTCGTCTCGCTCGACGACGGCACCGAGCTCGGGTACGACGCGCTGGTGCTGGCGACCGGCGCGGCCCCCGTGCGGCCGAACCTTCCCGGCTTCGACCGCGAGGACGTCCACCTGCTGCGGACCCAGGCAGACGCCGACGGGATCCTCGCCGCCGTCGAGGCGGCGGGCGAGGGCGTCCGGGTCGTCGTCGTCGGCCTCGGCTTCATCGGTCTCGAGGTGGCCGCCGCGCTGCGCCAGCGCGAGGTCGACGTCACCGTCGTCGGTCCCGGCGAGGTGCCGATGACGAGCCAGCTCGGCGAGGACCTCGGCCGCGTCCTGCGGTCGCTGCACGAGGAGAACGGCACGCGCTTCGTCGACGGACGCGCAGCCGGCTGGGACGGTTCGGCGCTGCAGCTGGAGGACGGAACCGTCGTGGCGGGCGACCTGCTCGTGGTCGGCGTCGGGGTCGAGCCGCGGACCGGGCTCGCCGAGGCCGCGGGCCTCGAGGTCGACGACGGCGTCCTGGTCGACGCCACCTTCGAGACCGCGGTGCGCGGCGTCTTCGCCGTGGGCGACATCGCGCGCTTCCCCGACCCGGTCACCGGCCGCCCGATCCGCGTCGAGCACTGGGCCCAGGCCCAGCGTTCCGGGGCGCTCGCGGCCATGAACCTGCTCGGCGCCCAGGAGCCGCTCGGCGAGCCGCCCTTCTACTGGACGATGCAGTTCGGCAAGAGCTTCCGCCTCAGCGGGCACGCGGAGTCGCTGGAGGGCGGCGAGGCCGACGGGTCGGCGGCCGACCGCAGCCTGCTCGTCACGTTCCGCGAGGAGGGCCGCGTCGTCGCGGCGGCGGGCCTCGGTCGCGACGCCGACCTGCTGCGCGTCGAGGACGAGGAGCTGCGCCGGCCCACCCGCTGACGGCGTCGCGGCGCGGCCGAGAGGTCCGGTCTCAGGCCTCCTGGTCGGGCAGGTACTGCCGCTGGACCTCGTCCGACCAGGCCGGGCACCAGCCGTCGGAGGTGGTGCTCAGCCGCCTGCGCAGGGGCAGCCTCGCGCGCAGCCGGCCGTGCGTCGGCGGCACGAGCCGGCCGTGCAGCGACCCGTCCTTGGCCCAGTGCAGGAGGTCCTCCTCCCATGGGCGGGCCCGCAGCGCCGTCCGCTCGCGCAACGCCCGTCGGAGCGACCGCCCCAGCCGCTGACCTCTCCACCAGCTCCTCATGCCGGGTACATCGCTGTGCTGGCAGAAGTGTTGCGCCTCACGGCAGAAGATCAGGAGACCCTCAACCCAAGATCAGTTCTTGGACGAGCCCATGATCACGGCGTCGAGGGTCGCGATCGTCAGCCGGAGCTCGACCGGCACCTCGTCGCCGACCGCCGGCGGCGTGGCCCCGGCGGGCAGGAACACCTGGCTCGACTGCATGTGCGGCGGCTCGAGGAACCACCGCTTGCGGCCGTCGAGGGTGAACGGGCTGAGCGCCCGGCCGGCCGCACCGAGGGACCCGGTGGCGAGCGCGGTGGCCCGCTGGCGCCACGTGGTCGCGGAGGTCGGCGCCTCGAGGCCGACGCCGTGCGAGGTGCCGCCGGCGACGACGACGACCCAGCCCGCGCCCGGCACGACCCGGCCCCGGTAGCCGGCGCGCTCACCGCGCCGGACGGGGTGCACGTCGAGCACCGTGGCGGTCACCGTCCGGCCCTTCGCGTCGCCCAGCCACAGCCGCGTGCCGACGCGGGCCCGGACGTCCACGCCCAGCTCCTCGCCGAGCGCCCGGACCTGCGCAGCCGGCAGGTGCGAGAGCCACAGCGGGCCCAGCCGCGCCTGGACGGCGGTGCGCGCGAGGCGTTCGGCCTCCTCGCGGCGACCCTCCTCGCGCATGGGCAGGTGGATGCTCCAGCCCTCGAAGACGACGTCGTCCAGCAGCGGGGCCGCCTGCGCGAGCTCGTCGGGCCGGAGGCCGTGGCGCCGCATCGACGTCTGCACCTCGACCAGGACCCGGGGGCGGCCGTCGCCGGCGGCGAGGCCGCGCAGGTCGTCGAGGCGGGAGACGGTGGTGAGGACGTGCGGCGCGGCGGTCAGCGTTCGGGCGAGGCCGTCGGCCGGGTCGTACGGCTGCAGGATCACGACGTCGCCCTCGAAGGTGCCGTGCACGACCCCGACCTCGGACGGCAGGCCGACGGCGATCGTGCCGACCCCGAGCCGGCGGCACTCGGCGGCCAGGCGGACGAGCCCGAAGCCGTACCCGTGGCCCTTGACGACGGGCACGACGGCGGGGGTGTCTCCCAGCACGGTGGCCAGGTGCGCCTGCCAGCGCTCCTCGTCGAGGCGGACGGTCACGCCGGCCATCAGCGGTCCCTCCTCATCGGTGCTTCATGTAGACGTCGAAGGCGCGGTACAGCAGCGGGTTGAGCGGCAGGTCCCACTCCCCGAGCAGCTCGACCGCCTGGCCGCCGGTCCCGACCTTGAACTGGATGAGCCCCAGGTGCGGGTCGTCGGCCTCGAGGCCCTCGGTGATGCCGCGCAGGTCGTACACGTCCGCGCCCGCCTCCAGGGCGTCGCGCATCATCCGCCACTGCACCGCGTTGCTGCCGCGGACGTCGCGCTTGGCGGTGCTGCTGGCGCCGTAGGAGTACCAGGCGTGGCGCCCCACGCGGACCCACGTCGTCGCCGCGACGAGGTCGCCCTCGTGGTGGGCCAGGTAGAGCCGGATGCGGTCCGGGTCCTCGGCCCGCAGCGCGTCCCACATGGTCTCGAAGTAGGACAGCGGGCGCGGGGTGAAGTGGTCGCGCTCGGCCGTCTCGACGTAGAGCGGGTGGAACGCGGCGAGGTCGTCGCGCTCGCCCTGCGTCACCACGACGCCGGCCTTGTCGGCCTTCTTGATGTTGCGGCGCCACAGCTGGTTCATGCCGGCGAGCAGCGACTCGGGCGTCTCGCCCTCCAGCGGCAGCTGGAAGACGAAGCGCGGCTGACCGGCCGCGAAGCCCTCGTCCTCGTCCGGCGGGTGCCAGCCCAGGTCGCGCAGCGCCTGGCGCAGCGCGGTGACCTTGTGCTGGACCTCGTCCGGCACGGCCTCGCTCAGCCGGCTGATGCGCTCGTCGGCGATGGCCCGCTTGACCGTCTCGGCGCCCCAGCGGCGCGCGACCACCGGCGGCCCGACGCGGATGCCGAAGGCGCCGGCCTTCCTCAGGTGCGCCGCGAGCGGCAGCAACCAGGAGTGCACGTTGCCGCCCAGCCAGTCGATGTTCGGGCCCTCGGGCAGGTAGGCGAGGTACTTCTTCACCCGCGGCAGCTGGCGGTAGAGGACCAGCCCCGCGCCCACCGGCCCGCCGTCGGGGTCGAGCTCGTCGAACCAGCCGACCGACTCGGCCTTCCACTCGCTCTTGACCTCGCCCCAGGCCGGGGTCTGCAGGAAGGAGACCGAGGGCTGCGCGGCGTTGAACCGCCGGTGCTCCTCCGCCGTGATGGTGCGCACTGCCAGTTCCACCCTGCGAGGCTAGTGGGTCTCGCCGGCTTCTTCGTCGGGCTCCGCCGGTCATGTCGCGCGCCGGACGGCCTCGCAAGGACGCCGGCTCGCAACCATCCGCACGGGCGCGTGGTCTCGGCTGCACACCCGTACGCGGTCGCGCCCGTGCTCCCGCCAGGCCCGTCCACGCTCCCCGGCGTCCTTCCGAGCCCGTCCTTCGGGTCGCGGGTTCCGGCGGTGCCCGACGATCGTCCGGGCTCGCCCCCGTTAGGTTGGCGCAAGGCCAATGGCGTAGGTACGGAGGACGGATGAGCACGCAGCTGGGTTCGGTGACGGACGCGCAGCTCCGCGAGGGGCTGACGGCCTGCCTGCACGTGCGGCGGTGGGTCGACGACGTGGTCGCGGCCGGGCCGTTCGACTCCGTGGACGCGCTGGTCGAGGTCGCGCGGCAGGCGGCGACGCCGCTCAGCCCGGCCGAGGTGGACGAGGCGATGGCCGACCACCCGCGCATCGGGGAGCGGCCGAGCGGGTCGGGGACGTCGGCGTCCTTCTCCCGGGCCGAGCAGGCGTCGAGCGCGTCGACCGACGAGGAGCTGGCCGCCCGGCTGGCGGCGGGCAACGCCGCGTACGAGGCGAAGTTCGGGCGGGTGTTCCTCATCAGGGCCGCGGGGCGGAGCCGGGAGGAGATCCTGGGCGAGCTCGAGCGGCGCCTGCGGCTCGACCCGGAGACCGAGGTCGGCATCGTCGGCGAGGAGCTCCGCGACATCGCGCTGCTGCGGATCCCGCAGCTCTTCACGTACCTGGACGCCGTGGCCCTCGATCACTCGGCGGGGCTGGACGACGCGGACGCGGCGCGCTGAGGCGCGCCGCGCCGGAGGAGTGGGCTCGGGGATTCAAGGGACGAGTCCACCCGCTTGCGCGGTAGGTCGTCGGGCCCCCGAGAACCCGACGACTGCCCATCGGATGACCCGGGATAGGGGATGCGCAGGGGATGGGCCTACCCGCGCGGGGAACACGACGCAGGCCGGACGCATCGCAACCTATCCCGGGCGTCCGATGGAGTGAACTCCCGGTGACAAACCTAGCCGACGGGCGAAGGCTTTGTGGCCCTTCCTCACAAGAGATCTGAAGCAATCAGGTGCCTTCTCTCACCTGAGCAGCAGCGGACCCTGCTGTTCACGTTGTCAGGACCCGACGAGAGGTCGGTGACGGCCGGACAGGTCGCCGATCGGGCTCCTGGAGGCCTCCGGAGGGTCCGCGAGCGATTATTTTCTTCAGGAACTCTTCGTCAGCGGCACCGGCGTCGGCGTGGGTGCGACCAGGGGTCGACGGGCCGGACGCGACCCGAAGAGGACGCCGCCGACGACGAGGACCCCGGCGAGCAGCTCCACGAGGTCGGGGACCTCGCCCAGGACCAGCCAGGCGCTCAGCACCCCGGCGACCGGCACCAGCATGGCGAACGGGGCCACGACGCCCGCCGGGTTGCGCGAGAGCAGCGTGTTCCACAGGCCGTAGCCGAGCACGGTGGCCACGAGCACGATGTACAGCAGGCCCAGCACCGCCGGCAGCGCCTCCACGGTGAACGCGGTGCTGAGCGCGGCCCGGTCCCGCTGCGGCCCCTCGACCAGCAGCGACAGCGCGAGGAGCGGCACGGGCGGGACGACCGACAGCCACAGCGTGAAGTGCAGCGGCTTGGCCGCCCGGGCCTGGCGGCTGCAGATGTTGCCGACGGCCCAGCCGAGGCCGGCGGCGATGGTGAGGAGCACGGGCACGAGCGCGGTGGCGGAGCCGCCCAGGGCCCGGTGCAGCGCGATGACGCCGAGGCCGACGACGGCCGCGACGACCCCGACCACCTGCCGTACGCCGAGGTGCTCCCGCAGGAGCAGCGCCCCGAGGACCACGGTGAACGGGGCGCACGCCTGCAGCACGAGCGAGGCGAGGCCGCTGGGCATGCCGAGCGCCATCGCGACGTAGAGGAGGGCGAACTGCACCGTGCCCATGAACACGGCCGCGCCGAGGAACCAGCGCAGCGGCACCCGGGGACGCGGCACGAGCAGCACCGTCGGCACGGCGACCAGGGTGAAGCGGACGGCCACCATGAGCAGCGGCGGGAAGTGCTGGAGCCCGAAGGCCGTCGCCGGGAAGTTCACGCCCCAGACGACGGCCACGACGAGCGCGAGCAGTCGGTCCCGGATCGGCACCAGACGATCGTGGCCCTCCCCGTAGAAGGCGTGCCCGAATTCCCGACGCGCGGACCTCCTGCCCGGCACCGCCGGCTCGATGATGGTGCCGTGATGCTGAACCTCCGCCTGGTCGTCCCGGCGCCCCGCGCCGAGGCCGTGGTGGCGACCCTCGTCGACGACCCGCGGGTGACCGACGTCGTGCACCTGCCCGGCGCGGCGCTGCGGCCGCTCGGCGACGTCGTCAGCTGCGACGTGACGCGGGAGGCCGCGTCGGACGTCCTCGGCTGGCTGCGGCGCGAGGGGCTGTTCGACGAGGGCTCGGTCGTGATCAGCGACCTCTCCGCCGCACCGTCGGTCAACGCCCGCGAGGTCGAGCGCGCGGCGACCGGCGCCCCCGACGACGCGATCATCTGGGACGCGGTCGTGGACAACGCGTACGGGGAGGTGCGCGGCTCCTACTCCTTCTACGCCTTCCTCACCCTGGCGGTGACGATCGCGGCGGTCGCCGTGGTCACCGACTCCTCGATCCTCGTCGTCGGGGCGATGGTGGTCGGGCCCGAGTTCGCCGTGGTCGCCGCCCTGGCCGTCGGCCTCGTGGCCAGGCGTCCGGGACTGCTCACCCGCGCGGCCCGGCTCCTCGCGCAGAGCTTCGCGGTGGCCATCGGCCTCACCCTGCTCCTCGCCCTGCTCGCACGGGCGCTCGGCTGGGTCCACCTCGAGGACGTCACCGGACCACGGCCGTTGACGGGCTTCGTCTGGCGCCCGGACCTGTGGTCGGCCGTCGTCGCCGTGCTCGCGGGGTGCGCCGGCGTGCTGTCCCAGACGGGCGGGCGGACGAACGCGCTCGTCGGGGTGTTCATCTCGGTGACGACCGTCCCCGCCGCGGGCGACTTCGCGCTGTCGCTGGCCGTGGGCGCCTTCGACCAGCTGCCGGGCGCGGCGGCGCAGCTCGGCATCAACCTGGCCGGCATGGTCGCCGCCGGGGTGGTGACCCTCCTCGTCCAGCGTGGTCTCTGGCGCCTCGTCACCCAGCGGCGCCGGCGGAGGGCCGACGGGGTCGGGGCTCAGCAGGTCGAGGGGTCGACGTCCGGGTCGAGGAGGCCGGTGCCGTAGTCGGACAGCAGCGGGCGCACGGTCGTCCACGGCACCGTGTACGTGCGGAGCCCGTGCCCGCCCAGCTGGTAGTCGCCGAACGTGAACCGCATGCCCTTGGCCGTGGTCTGCCAGGCCGCGAAGTTCTTCTCCTTCGGGGCGAGGCCGTGGGTGTCGACGGGGCCCGACTGCTTCCGGACGGCCTTCCCGAGGGCCCGCAGACCGCTGGGCACGTCGGCGAGGACGTCGCGCAGCCGCACGGGTCGGCCCTGGTCGGTGGTCACCACGGTGGTCCCGACGTGGTCGGTCGGGTGCGCCGTGCCGGCCAGGTAGTCGCCCCACCGCAGCTCGACCTGCACCGTCCGCCGGTCGCTGCGGGTGACGGTCGCGCGCCCCTGGACGTCGCGGCGGTAGCCCGCGTCGTCCTCGCCCTCCCGCAGACCGGTGTCGATCGCGTCCTGCGCCGACGCGCGGACGTGACGGTTCACGGCGTCGGCGGAGGACGCGCCGGAGAAGGTCGGGATCGTGAGGTCCCAGTAGACGCTCTCGCGCGACCCCCGCAGGCGCGTGTCCCGGGCGCGCAGCACCTGGTCCGAGCAGCTCCGTGGCGTGGCCGTCGGGGTCGCCTCCGCCGTGGGCAGCGCGATGCTCGGCACCCCGACCCGCGGGCTCGAGGTAGCGGGCAGGGCGGCGGGGGAGGGCGACGCCGCGCTCGACGACGGCACTATGGGACCGGCGGGCTTGGCGCTCGCCGGACCGTCCGGCCCAGCCGGCGTGGTGCAACCCGCGAGCACGAGCCAGGAGGCGACCAGCACCGTGCCGGTCGCCCGCCGACGGACCGCCCCCACGTCGGGCTACCGCTGGGTGATCTTGCCGGGGTTGAGGTGGCGCCCGGCGTCGACGGTGTCGATGACACCCTGGACCATCACCACGCCCTGCTCGGAGATGTCCTCGGCCAGCCAGCGGCTGTGCTCGGTCCCGACCGCATGGTGGTGCGAGAGCGTCCCGCCCTGCTCGATGAACGTCTCCTGCACCGCGACCTTGACCCGGTCGTACTGGCCGATCGGGTCGACGCCGTCGTGGCTGAAGGCGAACGTGAAGTAGAGGCAGGCGCCCGAGTGCTCGGAGTGCGACAGGTGGCACATGACCCAGCCGGTCACGCCGAGGTCGGCGTAGACCTTGCGGACGTTCTCCATCACCGCGGTGTAGAGCGGCAGCAGCTTCGACCACGGCGCCGCCGTCTCGGACACGTCAGCCGCGCCGCCTCGGTCGAGCACGAAGTCGCGGATGTACGGGGTGTCGAACTTCTTCTGGTCGTAGAGCACGGCCGGGCCCTTGCCCAGGCCGATGCCGCCGTGCGCCTTGACGATCCCGTTGACGATGCCCTTCTCGTGCGCCACGTGGGCGCGGCCGCCCTCGAAGCCGATGAAGCTCAGGCAGGCCTGGTCGAGGTCCCAGCCGCGGCGCTCGAGCAGCTTGAACAGCCCGTTGCCGACGGCTGACGACACCGAGAAGCCCTTCGACGCCTTGCGCGTCGACAGCGAGAACTGGGTCTCGAACGAGTCGCTCACCCGGGTGACCGAGGGGTGCGCGTCGGAGGTGGAGATCTCCTGCATCGCGGCCAGGCCCGCCTCCCAGCTCGGGAAGAGGTAGGCGGTGATGAGGCGGTTCTCCGGGATGCGGTGCACCTGGACGGTGACCTCGGTGATGATGCCGAGGCGGCCCTCGGAGCCGAGCACCATCTCGCGGGTGTTGGGCCCGGTGGAGGTGCTGGGCAGCGGCCGGACGACGAGGGTGCCGCCGGGCTGCACGACGCGCATGCCGCGGCTGATCTTGGCGATGTCGCCGTACTTGTCGGACTGCATGCCCGACGAGCGGGTCGCGACCCAGCCGCCGAGCGTGGAGTGGGTGAAGCTGTCGGGGTAGTGGCCCATCGTCCAGCCGCGGCGCCCGAGCTGCTCCTCCAGGTCGGGGCCGAGGACGCCGGCCTGCACGCGCGCCAGGCCCGAGTCCTCGTCGAGGTCGAGGACCTGGTTCATCCGGCCGAGGTCGAGCGACACGACGGTGCGCTCCTCGTCGGGCTCGGGGTGCAGGCTGCCGGCGATGTTGCTGCCGCCGCCGAAGGGGATGATCACCAGGTCGGCCTCGAGCGCGAGGTCGAGGACCGCGCGCACGTCGTCCTCGCTGCCCGGGTAGACCACGACGTCGGGGGCGCGGGGCAGGTCGGCGGCGCGCAGCCGCAGCAGGTCGCGCAGGCTCTTGCCGTAGGTGTGCACGACGCGCTCGAGGTCGTCGTAGGCGACGTTCGCCGCGCCGACGGCGTCGGTGAGCCGGCCGCGGACCTCGTCGGAGACGCGCGGGGCGGGCACGCCGAGCTGCTCGATCGACATCGGGGCGGCCGGCGGGCTCGCCACGTCGATGCCCATCGCGCGCTTGACGAAGGCGGGGAACGCCGGCTTGTCCTCCCAGTGGAACGAGACGCCCTCGACGCCCCAGCCCCACCACTTCATGTGCTTGACCGCCGGCATAGCGCCTGCCTCCTCGCGTGGTGCGTGTCCGACCCAAAGAGGGTCCGGACGAGCCTAGGCCATGTCCCGCGGTCGTTCCTCGGCGTCGCGCCGCAGAGCCAGGACCGAAGGCTCTGAGCGCGCTTCGTGTCCCCCGCAGGGCCGGGCGAGGGGACCGGTCGGCGGCCGGCCGCTCAGTCGCGGCGGAGCTGGCGGGTGCCGAGGCGGTCGCGGTGGTCCTGCGCCTCGTCGTAGAGGCCCCGGACCTCCTTGGCGATCCGCTCGTTGAACACGGCTACGGACTCCCCGTCCTCGGGGCGCAGCGGCTCGCCGAAGTTCACGAAGACCGGCGGCTTGCCCTTGCCCGGCCAGGTCCGGCCGTACGGCATCGCCTCGGACGCTCCGAGCAGGGCGATCGGCAGGCAGGGGACGTCGCGGCTGATGCAGAGCGCCGCGGCGCCGGGCTTGAAGTTGCCCATCTCGCCGGTGCGGGAACGGGTGCCCTCGGGGAACAGGAGCAGGGGGACGCCGTCGTCGAGCAGGCTCGTGGCCAGGCCGCGGCGGCCGCGCAGACCGGAGCGGTCGACCGGGAAGGCGTTGAAGAACAGCGCCGTCAGGCCCTTGCGCCACCAGACGTCGAAGAAGTAGTCGGCCGCCGCACCCGCAGCGACGTACCGGCTCAGGCGGCTCGGCAGGGCGCCGATGACGAGCGGGGCGTCGAGGTGGCTCGAGTGGTTGGAGACGGCGACGTACGGGCCGCGCACCCCGTCGAGCCGGTCGGCGTTGAGCACCGTGACGTCGGCCTTGCGCCAGATGAAGGGTCTGAGGATCCCGCGCTGCGCCACGAACCGGGCGCCGGCCATGACCGGCGAGGTGTAGCGGCTGCGGCTCGACACGTCGATCACCCTATCGGACTCCTTCGTTCACGCCCTGTTCACGGCGGGGCGACACGAGCAGGGGTTCGGCGCCGAACACCTTTCGGAGGGGCAACCGACGCGAGGCGCGGATGCTTCCCGTCAGCGGCGGCTGGACGACAGCGCCCGGGACGCCGCCATGACCGCGGCCCTGGGTGCGTGCCGGCCGGCGAAGACCAGGGCCCGGTAGCGCCACGAGGGGACCGACAGCACCTTGCCGCGGGCGACGTCGGCCAGGCACTGGTCGACGAGGGTGTCGGCGTCGAGCCAGAGCGCCTCCGGGATCGACGACGTCGTGATGGCCGCGCGCGTGTGGAACTCGGTGCGGACCCAGCCCGGCGCGAGCGCGGTGACGGTGACGCCGGTGCCGCGCAGCTCGTTGGCGAGCGACTCCGACCAGTTGAGGACCGCGACCTTGACCGCGGAGTAGGAGCCCGAGGTGAGGAAGGCCGCCGTCGAGGTGACGTTGACGATCGCGCCGCGGCCGCGCTCGCGCATCGCGCGCCCGGCGGCGCCGCCGAGCACGATCACGGCGGTGAGCATGACGTCGACCGCACGTTCGTGCGGACCGGGGTCGGGGTCGGTCAGGCGGTGGTGGACGCCGAAGCCGGCGTTGTTGACGAAGGTGTCGACGGGCCGGGCGGGGTCGGTGAGCCGCTCGACCACGCGCTGGACCTGCGTGCGGTCGGCCAGGTCGGCGGGCAGGACCTCGACCTCCACGCCGTACGTCTGGCGCAGGTCGGCGGCGGTGGACTCGAGCCGTCCGGCGTCGCGGGCGACCAGGACGAGGTCGTCGCCGCGGGCGGCGAGGTGGCGCGCGAACGTGGCGCCGATCCCGGCCGTGCCGCCGGTGACGAGGGCGGTGGGCATGCGCGCCACCCTACGGGGACGCGCGAGGGCCCAGGGTCAGTCGACGTCCCCGGCGCGGGTGCCGTGCGCGAAGGTGATCACCAGCAGCAGCAGGGTGCCCATCATGGCGACGACGCCGAACACGGTGACCTGGTTGGGGATCGGCACCAGGTGCGGGTCGGGCGTGGTGAAGAGGCCGATGAGGCCCACGGCCCACGCGGCGATGCCGACGAGGAGCCCGAGCCCCAGAATCACCTTGCGCATTGATCAGCTCCGCTTCGCTCCGTGCCGTCTGGGCTCGCTCCGCTCGCCCGCGGCTCGCGCTCTGGTCCTCTGCCTTCCTCGTTCGCGGGCACGACGAAGAACGTGTCGTTCCCGCTCGCTCGTCCAGGCAGAGGCGCGCGAGCCGGTTGTCGTCACCCTACTGGGACTCGGGCGCCCGGTCTGGAGAGGTCAGGCGGAGCGGTCCAGGAGGGCCACGGTCTGGCGGGCGATCTCGAGCTCCTCGTTCGTCGGGACGACGGTCACCGTGACCGCGGAACCGTCGGGTGAGATGACGCGGGCCTCCCGCGACGGGGCCTCGTTGCGCTCCGGGTCGACGGCCAGGCCCAGGCGGCCGAGGGTCTCGACGACCCGGGCCCGGAGCGGGGCGGAGTTCTCGCCGACGCCGGCGGTGAAGGTCAGCACGTCCAGCCCGCCGAGCACCGCGGCGTACGCCCCGATGTAGTGCCGCAGCCGGTGCACGTAGACGTCGAGCGCGAGCCGCGCGTCCTGGTCGCCGCCGTCGGCGCGCGCGAGGACCTCGCGGAAGTCGTTCACGCCGGCGAGGCCCTTGAGCCCGGACCGCTTGTTGAGCATGGTGTCGATCTCGGCCACGGACATCTGAGCCTGCTCGTGCAGGAACGTGAACACCGCCGGGTCGACGTCGCCGGACCGCGTCCCCATCACCAGGCCCTGCAGCGGGGTCAGGCCCATGGAGGTGTCCACGGCGACGCCGCCGTCGACGGCCGAGGCCGAGCAGCCGTTGCCCAGGTGCAGCACGACCTGCGTGAACGACTCGAGCGGCCGGCCCAGCAGGTCGGCCACGGCGCGCGAGACGTAGCGGTGCGACGTCCCGTGGAAGCCGTAGCGGCGCAGCCGGTGCTCGGCGCTGACCTCGCGGGGGATCGCGTACGTCGCGGCCTCCGGCGGGAGCGAGGCGAAGAAGGCGGTGTCGAAGACGGCGACCTGCGGCACGTCGAAGGTCGCGCGGGCCGCCTCGATCCCTTCGAGCGCCCCGGGGTTGTGCAGCGGGGCCAGCGGCACGAGGTCGCGGATGTCGCGCACCACGGCGTCGTCGACGACGACCGGGTCCGAGAAGTCCGGGCCGCCGTGGACGACGCGGTGGCCGACCGCGCGCAGGCCGGTCCGGCCGAGGTCGACGCCGGCGTCGCCGAGCTCGGCGGTGACGCGGCGCATGCCGGCCGCGTGGTCCTCGACGCCGCTGCCGTCCTCGCCGATGCGTTCGACCGTCCCCCCGGCCAGCACCCGCGCGGTCTCGGGCACGAGCACCTGGTACTTCAGCGACGACGAGCCCGCGTTGAGGACGAGGACGGGCGCGTCGTGGTCGGTGCTGCTCACCGGCCCGACTCCTGCGCCTGCACGGCGGTGATGGCGACGGTGTTGACGATGTCCTCCACGAGCGCCCCCCGCGACAGGTCGTTGACCGGCTTGTTCAGGCCCTGCAGCACCGGGCCGATCGCGACGGCGTGGGCGCTGCGCTGCACCGCCTTGTAGGTGTTGTTGCCCGTGTTGAGGTCCGGGAAGACGAAGACGGTGGCCCGGCCGGCGACGCTGGACCCGGGCAGCTTGGTGCGCGCCACGTCCGGGTCGATCGCCGCGTCGTACTGGATCGGCCCCTCGAGCGCGAGGTCCGGGGCCCGCTGCGCCACGAGCTCGGTCGCCGCCCGCACCTTCTCGACCTCCGCGCCCGCGCCCGAGCTGCCCGTGGAGTAGGAGAGCATCGCGACGCGCGGCTCGATGCCGAACTGCCGCGCCGTCGCCGCCGAGGAGACCGCGATGTCGGCGAGCTGCTCGGTGGTGGGCTCCGGGATGACGGCGCAGTCGCCGTAGACGAGCACCCGGTCGGCCAGGCACATGAGGAACACGCTGGACACGGTGCTCACGCCGGGCGCGGTCTTGATGAATTCGAGAGCCGGTCGGATCGTGTGCGCGGTCGTGTTGACGGCGCCGGAGACCATCCCGTCGGCCAGGCCCAGGTGGACCATCATCGTGCCGAAGTAGGAGATGTCGGTGACCACCGCGCGGGCCCGCTCCACGGTCATGCCCTTGTGGGCGCGGGCCTGGGCGTACGCGGCCGCGAAGCGCTCGACGAGCTCGGGGTCGGTGGGGGAGACGACCTGGGCCGCGTCGAGGTCGAGGCCCAGCGTCGAGGCGCGGGCCCGTACGGCGTTCTCGTCGCCGAGCAGCGTCAGGTCGGCCACGCCGCGGCGCAGCAGGACGTCGGCCGCGGTGAGGATCCGGTCGTCGCTCGCCTCGGGCAGCACGACGTGCTTCCGGTCGGCACGGGCCCGCTCCATCAGCTGGTAGCCGAACATCAGCGGCGTACGCACGTCGGAGCCCGAGACGTCGATCGCGCGCAGCAGGGCGGCGGCGTCCACCTGCTCGGCGAACAGCCGCCGCGCGGCCTCGATCTTGTTCGGGGAGTCCTTGCTCATCGGCCCGCGGACCCGCAGCAGCCGCTCCGCCGTCGCGAACGTCTCCAGCCCGGTCAGCGCGATCGGCAGCTCCGACGAGACGCCGTCCACGAGCCGCCGGATGCTGTCGGGCAGCTCGTAGCCGCCGGTGAGCAGGATCCCCGCCAGGGTCGGGAACGTGCCCGACTGGTGGGCCAGCACCAGACCCGGCACGAGGTCCGTCCGGTCGCTCGGGGCGATGACGGCCACGTCGGGACGCAGGCGGTCCAGCACGTTCGGCAGGCTCATCGCCGCGACGATGATGCCGAGCGCCTCGCGCCCGGTCCAGGCCTCGCTGCCCAGCACCAGGTGGCCGTCGGCCGCCTCGACGAGCGCGCCGAACGTCGGCGCCGACAGCAGCGCGCTCTCCGGGACCGCCGCGGTGAGCACCCCGGGCAGGCGGCCGAGCGCGGCCATCGTCGGCTCGACCGCCCCGGGGTCCACCCGGTTGGCGATGACGGCCACCGTCGAGGCGTGGTTGGCGCGGAGCTCGGCGATCGCGGTCTCCGCCGCGGCCTCGACCTGGTCGGGCGTACGGCCGCGCCCGTGGACGACGAGGACGACGGGGGAGCCGAGGTTCGCGGCGACCTTGGCGTTGAAGGACAGCTCCGTGCCCGTGGACACGTCGGTGTAGTCGGAGCCGAGCACGACGACCACGTCGAAGCGCTCGGCGAGGTGCCCGAACCGCTCGACGATCTCGTGCAGCGCCTCGTCCGGGTCCTCGCGGGCGAGGTCGTAGGTCACGCCGATCGCGTCCTCGTACGCCTGGTGCACGCCCGGCTGGGAGGTGAGCAGGTCGACGATGAGGTCGCGCTCGTCGGCCTCGGGGTGCGCCCCGACGGTGGTCAGCGGCCGGAACACCCCGACCGAGCCCACCTCGCGCACCAGCGCGTCGAGCAGGCCGAGGGCCACGGCCGACTTGCCCGTCAGACCCTCCGGGGACGCGACGTAGACGCTGCGGCTCATCTCTTGTCCGTCCTCGCTCCGCTCGGACGCGGCCCGCCCGTTGGTCCGGCGCTCTCGTCGTCACCGATGACGACGGAAGAGCGTGTCGTCATCGGCTCCTCCTCAACGCGCCGGCGCGTGGACCGGCTTCGGTCGGGGTAGACCACGCGGACGATTCGATCACGAAGGACCATCACGGCGTCGAGGAGTCCTGGCCTACCGCGCGGACCGGGCCGCCGATGCATCGCCAGGCTCAGGTTCCGCCGTGTTCATCCTCTGGTCGCGACCGCGCCGGTTCGGCGACACCTAGGGTGTCCGGGTGGTGACGACACCGCGGCTCGAGGGGCTCACGGACTGGCGCGCGCTGGCTCGTGGGGGCTTCGCCGTGGTCTGGGAGGCCCGGCAGGAGTCGCTGAACCGGCTCGTCGCGGTCAAGATCATCGACCGCCGGCTCGACACCCCGGAGGAGCGCGACCGGTTCCTCAGCGAGTCGGGGGCCGCCGGACGGATGTCGAACCACCCCGGCATCGTCACCGTCCACTACGCCGGGCTGCTCGACGACGACCGGCCGTACCTGGTCATGGAGCTGTGCACGGGCGGTTCGCTGACCCGGCTGCTCGCGCCCGAGAACCGCCCCACGCAGGAGTGGGTCCGCGACCTCGGTGTCCGCATCGCCGACGCCCTCGACGCGGCGCACACGCAGGGCGTGCTGCACCGCGACGTCAAGCCCGCGAACGTGCTCATCGACGCGTACGGCCACGCCGGCCTGGCCGACTTCGGGCTCGCGGTGATGACCGACCCGGGCATGGACCTCGACGAGCGGCTCGAGGCGCTGACCCCGGCGTACGCGCCGCCGGAGGCCTTCGCGCCACACGCGCCGACGAAGAGCGGCGACGTCTACTCCCTCGCAGCCACCCTCTACGCGCTGCTGTGCGGGCACGCGCCGCGGGCCGTCGACCCGGACGAGGCCGACCCGGACCTCACCGCCGCGCAGGTCGTCATGGCGCACCTCGACGACCCGGTCGAGCGGCTCGAGCACGTCGACCCCGCCTTCATGGACGTCCTCATGCAGGCGCTGGACGACGACCCGACGAAGCGGCCCACGGCGGCCGGGTTCCGCGACGCGCTCGAGGCCCTGCCGCTCGGCGCCCCGACCACGGCCCTGCTGCCCGAGCTCGACGAGCCCCTCGGCGCCGGGGGTGCGGACCCCTCGCCCGCCACGAGCCCCCCGGCCGCGGCGCACGCCCGGTCGGCGCCTCCCCGGTGGCGGCGCTGGCCGGTGCTGGCCGGGGCCGCGGCCGTGGTCCTCCTGCTGGCGGTCGCCGCGCTCGGGCTCCTCGGGGGCGGCGGGCGCTCCGCGGCCAGCCCGCCGCCGGACCCGGGCACCTCGTCGGTGGCGGCGCCCTCGCCGACGCCGTCGGTCTCGGCGACGCTGCTCACCGGCTTCGCCGACTGCAGCGCGACCGTCGGGCGACCGGCCCAGTGCGGGCCGCGGACCCCGCAGTGCTGGGGCGGGGTGCCGTCGACCTTCGACTCGCTGATCGTGGCCACCCCGGCGAAGTGCGACGAGACGCACGTCTACCAGACGTTCGCGGCCGGCCCGCTGACCAAGCCGGTCATCCGTCAGTCCGAGCTGGACGCGGACCCGGCGGCCAAGGCGGTCTGCCGAGCATCCCTGGTCAACCGGATGCTGCCCGCGGACGAACGGCGTGACAACTGGGAGATCTTCACGATCCCGCCGCAGAGCGCCGCCGACGGCGAGGGCTACTTCCGCTGCGTCTTCGGCCGCGGGGAGCGCACGGCGCCGCTGACGCTGACGCCGCCGGGCTGAGCGTCCCGCAACCGGTGTATGACGTCCAGCCCGAAACAATTCAATTTCTTGAAACAGCTCTGCGAAGCAGCGTTGCGCCCTACCGTCTTGCTCCACCAGTCGCGTTTCTCCGGGGGAAGACCATGACGAGGCAGCAGGGTTTCGCGCATTCTTCAGCAGCATGGCGTCGGGCTGGACGGACGGCGGCGCTGGTGCTTTCGCTGCTGCTCGCCGTGGTTGCTCTGCCGGGGTGCAGCGACGGCCGTTCTGTGGCCGCCTACTGCCGAACATTCCTCCAGGAAGGTGAACGGTTCCGTGCCTCGTACGCAGGCACCGACGCCGACTCGGACCCCGTCGGCGCGCTCGTGAAGGTCCTCGCGGCTCCGCAGGAGCTCGCGCTGATCTTCAAGAAGCTGCAGAAGGTGGCGCCGGGTGAGATCGAGGACGATGTCGAGGTGTTGCAGAAGGCCTTCCAGAAGATCGCCGACGATGCTGCTGCCAACGGCGCCAACCCGGTCCAGGGCGTGCTTGAGGCCGTCGTGCTGGGCGCAACGACGAAGGCTCCGGCCGACAGGGTCGACGCGTACACCGCAGCCAACTGCGACCCCCTGCCTGGAGCTGCAGCGGCTGGCTCGCCCTCTCCGAGCGACACTCCCGCCCCCACTCCTACGTCAGTCCCGAACGCCACGCCGCAGATCGGGGACGTGGTTTTCGACGACGCCCTGGCCCAACGGATCTGTGGCTCCGGGACGGTGTGGAACGGCGACGGGCACCAGACCTACGACCTGCGTTTCGTGCCCGGGCGGCGGGCGGCGATGGACTGCCAGAACAGCACGCACCAGGTCAACGTCCTGGACCTCATGACCGGCGACGTCCTGTGGCAGGCGGACCTGCCCGAGGACAGCCAGTGGGGCGTCACGAGCGCGCACCTCTTCATCGAGACGACGAAGGAGGTGCAGGCGACAGGCCTCGAGGACGCGTACAACCAGGCCGAGCTGAGCTCGTACGACCTGACCGACGGCACGCCTGGATGGACGGTGCCGCTGGAGGACTGGATCGCGCCCGGCGACCGCAAGGACGACGAGCTCAAGGTGTGGGAGGACGCTGCTGATCAAGACGTCCAGGGGTTGGTCGTCGTCGGGCACCAGGGAACGACTGCGTTCGACCCCGAGTCCGGTGCTGAACGGTGGCACACGAAGCGCCGGTACCAGGCCATCGGTGATCCCGACGCGACGAACCCCGGCAGCCAGATCTACGTCGGCGCCAGCACGTTCGTCTCCAACGGCGAGACGGACGAGGGCGACGTCAGGCTGGAGGGTTTCGACGCGAGGTCGGGCAAGCGCCGGTGGGTCGTCGACCCCCCCTCGGGTGCAGGACCGTACGCCGGGGGCTGCGGGGAGCAGATGGCACTGGACGGAACCACGCTCTGGTGCGGTCGGACCAGCTCATACGACACCGTTGACGTCAGGAGCGGGAAGCTGCTCGAGCGGTTCTCGCTCCCGAAGTCCATCGAGCCCGAGCCCGGTCAGTGCTGGGCGTCTCCCAGCGGCGTCCTGCTCTACACAGGTTCACAGCTGAAGTACTACACGCCGGAGAGCGGGTCGCGACCCGCGTGGACCGCGAAGGCCAGCGGGAACATCGATGCTCTCGGTCTCGGGCACGAGCACCTGCTGCTCTCGGCGAAGTCCGGCCCCGTGATGCTGTCAGCCGGAGACGGCTCGCAGGAGAGCACCTCGGCGACACAGGGGGATGCCGGTAGCGGGGAGGGTTCTCGCGTCGTCGACGGCGTGGCCTGGATGCAGACGGAGTTCAACGGCCTGGCCGCTGTCCTGGTCGACGCTCAGTCCTGACTCGCGGGGCCCCTCGGGCCGCGGCTCTTCAGCCTGCGTCGTAGGGCGAGTGGCGGAACCCAGCGCGTGCCGTGAGGCACGCGGCAGGAGACGTCCCCGCACGACGCCGGTACGCAGCGCTCTGGTCCCGAGGCTCAGCCTGCACCGCTGTCCCGGTCCCGACCTCGCGCCGCCTCGACGAGGACGCACGCGTCTCCGGGCATGGTCCAGCGCAGTCCGGTCGTGCTTCCCGAGCCCCAGGCGACGCCAGGAGCGCCGGCGGCGATCTCGCGGAGCTCAGTGCGGTCGCCCTGCGGCAGCAGGGCGTCGGCAAGGACCAGACGCTCGTGGGCCACCACCTGCGCGAACCACCGTGCGAACCGCTCGTCGATCAAACCCTTGCCCCACAGCTCCACCGAGACCCTGCCTGCGGCCGTGACCACCTCGATGTCGAGGTAGCTGTCGACCACACCGATCAACGCCTTCCGTCGGCGTAGCTGGACGGCAGCCACCCACTCGTGACGCACATGTCCGATGGCGACTCGTCCGGCAGCGCGCCGCGCAGCCTGCCGTCTGCTCACCGCGTTCGCCGTCGTCGCGACCACCACCCCGAGGGCACGGACTCCAGCCCAGCCACCGCCGGTGTCGAAGGAGGTCGTCAGCCAGGCCAGTCGGCGGTTGGTCACCAGCGCGAGTGTCCCGTCGGGCAGGGACCATCGTTCTGCCCCAGAGCTCGACAGCGAGCAACGCCCACCGGCGATCGGCTCCATCTCCCCCGGGTCCAGGTCGAGGCGCAGGCCGTCGGAGGAGGATGCCTGCTCGTAACGGTGCGACCGATCACCGATCTCCCGCACGTGGACAGTTCGAGCCGGAAGGGCGTCCATCTTTTCGTCCTCTGTCGTCGATGCGAGGGCAGGTGTCAGATCGGCCGGACGGCCATCGGCACCGCGGCGACCATCGCGACGATCCCCCAGACCCAGAGCGGGATGAAGAAGATCGAGTGGTTCTCCCGGTGGTAGCGCACCCCCGCCACCGTTTCGACTCGTTGAGGTCGACTCAGGTGGCGACCGATGAGGAGCAGGCCGATCCCGACGAGGAACAAGGCAATTCCCACCCACGCCGTGTGCGGGCCCAGCTTGGCCAGGAGCGACCAGACGAACAGGCCCAGGATCAAGGTTCCGAAGGCGCGGTAGCTGGAGAAAACGATCACTGAATTCCCCCGAATCAGTGGTGCCTGCTCGCCTCGGACCTTCCGGTCGGACAAGGCGGGCGGGCCCTTCTTGGTAATTAGGGCGTAAATGTACCGAGGGGAAGCGCGCCGAAAGACGGGTTTGCCGGATCGTTATGTGCTGTCGTGAACTAGGCCGGCGGCGTGATCGAGGGAATCAGGCCAGGCGCTCGCGCAGCCAGGCGATGTCGGCGGCCTGACCCTCGGGACCGCCGGGCGTCTCGACGACGACGGGGGCGTCGGCCGCGCGCACGACCGCGACCAGCAGGTCCGGATCGACCTGCCCCTCGCCCAGGTTGGTGTGGCGGTCGGCCCCGGACCCGGCCGCGTCGCGCGAGTCGTTGGCGTGCACGAGGTCGACGCGACCGGTGATCGCGCGGACCCGGTCGACGAGGCCGTCGAGGTCCTCGCCCGCGGCATGCGCGTGGCAGGTGTCGAGGCAGAAGCCGACCCCGGCCCCGCCGCCGTCGCCCACCGCGCCCCAGAGCTGGTCCAGCCGGTCCAGGTGCCGGGCCATGGCGTTGTCGCCGCCGGCGGTGTTCTCGATCAGCAGCGGGACCCTGATCTCCAGGCGCTCGACGCACTTGCGCCAGTTGTCGATGCCCTGCGCGGGGTCGTCCGCCTTGAGCACGTGGCCGCCGTGGACCACCAGCCCGGCGGCCCCCACCTCGGCGGCGGCGTCCAGGTGCTGCTGGAGGAACTTGCGGCTCGGGATGCGGATCCGGTTGTTCGTCGTGGCGACGTTCAGCACGTAGGGCGCGTGGACGTAGAGGCGGATCCCGGCCTTTGTCGCGTCCTTGCGCAGCGCCTCGGCGCCGCCCTCGTACGCCACCTGCGGGCCCTTCCAGGCCTGCGGGTCCCCGAGGAAGAACTGCGCCAGACCGGCGTCGCGGGCCTTGGCCTCCGCGACCGGGTCGACCTGGTCCCCGTGCCCTCCGGCCAGCAGCTGCGTCATGCCCGTGAGGCTAGTGGGCCCCGCCGACAGCGGCGGTGCTCCGGCGGCGGGCAGACGGACGGGCCGGCTCGCTGGGAGCCGGCCCGTCCGGGTCGTTCACTGCTGCGGGTAGCCCTGCCCGTAGGCCTGGGGCTGGCCCTGGCCGTAGCCGGCGCCCGGGGCGCCGTAGCCGGTCTGCGGCGGTCCGTACTGCTCCGCGGCCGGCGTGGTGGCGCTGGCGAGGAAGACGATCACGATGATCCCGCCGACGAGCGGGATCAGGCCGAACAGGATGTACCAGCCCGACCGACCCGTGTCGTGGAGCCGGCGGACGGCGACCGCGAGGCTCGGGACGATCGTGCCGAGCGCGAACAGGCTCAGCAGCGACGACCCGATGTAGCCCAGCGGGCCCATCTGCGGGGTGGCCCCCGTCGCCGAGGACGCCGTCGCCGCGGCGAAGAGGGACGCGCCGGCGAGGGCGTAGAGGACGAAGACCACGACCACCTGAAAGAGGTAGGCCCACCAGTACTCGCCACGGCTGGCGCGGCCGCTGAAGGTGGCGTACTTGGTGAAGAAGCGCTTGATGGCGGCACCGAAGCCGATGCCGTACCAGGGCCAGTCGAGGGGCGGTTCGCCGCCCTGCGTGAAGGAGGACACCGGTGCTACCGCGGCATGTACTGGGCGGTGAGCCCGGTCGCGTACCCGACGACGGCCAGCACGAGGTAGACCGCCGCGACGATGATCCCGACGAACGCGGGCGTGTTCTTGACGCCGGCGTTGCGGGACTGGACGAAGGCGATGATCGACACGATCAGGCCGGCCCACCAGGTGCACGGGATGATCGCGAGGATGAGACCGACGATGCCGAGCGTCTTGCCGGGGTAGGAGGCGGCCGACGGTGGCGGCGCTGCCTGGTACTGCGACATGGGTCTGCTCCTGTGATCTCGACGGACGGCTGAGGGCAGCGAGCGTAGTGGTCCGGGGGTTCGACGAGGCTGTTTTCAACAGGTCCCCCGAGTCGTGATCAAATCTTGATCTTGACCTGGCGACGCCGGCCGGGCGAGCCTCTCGGAGGAGCAACCGTGATCACCGCGAGACCCCTCGTCGCTGCGGACCTCGACGCCGTGGTGGGCCTCCTGCACGCGTACGACCGGCGGTGGTTCGGCGAGCCGGTGCTCAGTGCCGCGGACGTCCGCTCCGAGTGGTCCTCGCCGGCCTTCCGCCTGGCCGAGGACAGCGAGGGCTGGTTCGACGACGGGGACGAGGACGTCGACGCCGACGCCGACGGTGGGGACGAGCACGGGGACGCCGGGACGCTCGTCGCCTTCGGCACGCTGGGCACGCGGGGCGAGGTCGAGGTGGCGGTGGACGAGGCGTGGGAGGACGCGGGGCTGCAGGACGCGCTCCTGGAGCGCTGGGAGGGCGAGGCCCGCCGGCGCGGCTTCCCGGCCGTGCACCGCGAGCTGCCCGCCGACGACCGGGAGGGGCTCGACCGCCTCCTGCGCCGCGGGTGGGTGGCCGAGCGCACCGGTTGGATCCTGCGCCTCGACGCCGACGACGCGCTGGAGCCCGGTCCGCTGCCGGCGGGGTACGCGCTCCGCGAGGTCACCGAGGCCGACGTGCCGGCCGTGCACGCGGTCGTCCGCGACGCGTTCAGCCAGTACGGACCGAGCCGGCGCACGTACGAGGACTGGCGCGCCGGGCTGGTCGACCGGCCGGACGTGGACCTTCGCCACTGGCGGCTCGCCACGCACGCCGGCGAGGTGGTCGGGGCCTGCCTCGTCGTCGACCCCGCGGCGCCCGCACCGGGTGGTCCCGAGGCCGAGGGGGCCGAGGGGGCCGGGGAGGCCTGGGTGCCGCAGGTCGCCGTGGCGGACGCGCACCGTCGCCGTGGGCTGGCGCGGGCGCTGCTGGTGAGCGTGGCCGCGGCGGCACGGGAACGTGGAGTCCCGCGGCTCGGCCTCTACACGCACGAGGGCACCGGGGCGCTCGGGCTGTACGAGCGGATCGGCCTGCGGGTCGTGCACACCCTGACGACCTGCACGCTGGAGCTCTGATCGCGGGCGGGGCGGTCCGGGGCAGTGCTGGGTGGGGCACTGGGTGCGGCCGTCTCGAGGCTGGCGTACCGGGCCCTCGGTGCCCGGGGTCGCGGGATTGGCTCCGGACGAGGGCGAGCAGGTATCTTGGTCCGCTGGTGCGGCGCCCTGCGTCGTGCCGCGGACCTGCCTCCTCGATGGGGGCCGGGTCCAGCATTCGCCCTCCTGCCACGGGGACGTCCCGTGGCCGCAGAGACCAGAGGAGGTGGAGTTAGCGATGCGTCCTTACGAGGTCATGGTCATCTTCGACCCCGACACCGACGAGCGTCAGGTCCAGCCGACGCTCGACCAGCACCTGACCGTCGTCACCAAGAGCGGCGGTTCCGTGGACAACGTGGAGGTCTGGGGCCGTCGGCGCCTGGCCTACGAGATCCGCAAGAAGTCCGAGGGCATCTACGTCGTCCTCAAGGTCACCGCCGAGCCGGCCGACGTCAAGGAGCTGGACCGCCAGTTCACCCTCAACGAGTCGATCATGCGGACGAAGGTTCTCCGGGCCGACGCCCGCTGACCCACGATCCACAGGTCGCCTCGTCCGCCGGAGTTGTCCACAGATCCGGCGGGTGAGGGATCCGCGTGTCAGCCCCGGCTGGCACGCTGATCCACGACGGTCCACGACACAGACGGAGCACCCATGGCAGGCGAGACACCCATCACGCTCATCGGCAACCTGACGGCCGATCCCGAGCTGCGCTTCACCCCGTCCGGGGCGGCGGTCGCGAACTTCACGGTCGCGTCCACCCCGCGCACGTTCGACCGTCAGACCAACGAGTGGCGTGACGGTGACGCCATGTTCCTCAGCTGCTCCGTCTGGCGGCAGGCCGCCGAGAACGTGGCCGAGTCCCTCCAGAAGGGGATGCGCGTCATCGTCTCCGGCCGGCTGAAGTCCCGCAGCTACGAGACCCGCGAGGGCGAGAAGCGCACGGTCTTCGAGGTCGACGTGGACGAGATCGGCCCGGCGCTGCGCTACGCCACGGCCAAGGTCACCCGTACGCAGGGTGGCGGCGGCCAGGGCGGTGGCGGCGGCCAGGGTGGCGGCGGCGGCCGCTCCTACGGGGGCGGCGGCAACGGCGGCGGGGGCAACTCCGGCGGCGGCAACGGCGGGGGCTCCTTCGGGGGCGACCCCTGGGCCACCGGCGGCGGCTCCGGCGGCGGTTCGCGCGGCGGGCAGTCCGGTGGCGGCGACGACCCCTGGGCCACCCCGCAGAACGACGAGCCCCCCTTCTGATCGACAGGGCCCGACCCCTCGGGGTCGGGTCACCGCCCGGTGACGGGCATCCCAGCACCGAGAGGTGCACCGAACGGACCATTCCGGCTCGCGGCACGGACCGCAGCCGGGCTCGAAAGGAGAGCACCACAATGGCCAACGACCGCTCCAGCAAGCGCGAGAAGCCGATCAAGAAGAAGTCGAACCCGCTCCGCAAGGGTCAGGTCATCGACTACAAGGACACCGCGACCCTGCGGAAGTTCATCTCCGAGCGCGGCAAGATCCGCGCCCGCCGGGTGACCGGGCTGTCCGTCCAGGACCAGCGCAAGGTTGCCATCGCCATCAAGAACGCCCGCGAGGTCGCGCTGCTGCCGTACGCCTCGACGGCTCGCTGAGAAGGGGACAGCAGATGAAGCTCATCCTGACGGCCGCCGTCGACAACCTCGGCCTGGCCGGGGACGTCGTCGAGGTCAAGGACGGCTACGGCCGCAACTACCTCGTCCCGCGCGGCTTCGCCATCCGGTGGACCCGTGGCGGCGAGAAGCAGATCGAGGGCATCAAGCGCAGCCGCGACGCGCGCGAGATCCGCGGTCTCGACCACGCCCAGGAGGTGCGTGGCCAGATCGAGGGCCTCGAAGTCACCCTGACCGAGCGGGCCGGCGAGAACGGCCAGCTCTTCGGCTCGGTCACCGCGGCCGAGGTCGCGGCGGCGATCAAGAAGGCCGGCGGCCCGTCCGTCGACCGTCGCTCGGTCCGCATCGAGAAGCCGATCAAGTCGGTCGGCACCCACACGGTGGGCGTCAAGCTCCACGACGCCGTCACCGCGCACGTCAAGCTCGCCGTCACCGCGAGCTGACGAGCAAGGCGCGCTGGCCATGAGGAGCCCGGCAGCGTGATCACGCCCTCCGCGGAGGAGGTCGAGGCACGTCGACGCGGCATCGTGCGGCGCACCCCCTGGGTGGTGCTGCTGGTGCTCCTCATGACCGCGAGCGTCTTCGCGCCGACCGTCGGCGTCCGCGTCGCGACGGAGTTCGGCCGCTCGCTGCTGCCCGCGAGCGCCTTCTTCCTCGCCGCGCAGGCCGGCGGGCCGGGCTTCGGCCCCGTGAGCGACGTCGACTCCCTGGCCGCCGGGCTCAACCTGGCCTACTTCGGCCTCTCCTTCCAGCAGGTCGGCCTCCTGCTGGGCGTCGCCTTCTGCTGGGTCCTCGTCGTCCCCGACGTCGGCCGCTGGGTCCGGCGCCTCGCGCTCGTCGGTGGCTGGTGCCTGGCGATCAGCGCGCCCGTCGTGATCATCGCCTACCAGCTCATCGAGGGCGGCGGGGTCGCGGCCTACCTCGGCGGTGCCTGGGTCTTCTCCCTGCTCGCCGGGCTCGTCCTCGTCGGCGGTGCCCGCCTGGCCAAGCGCCGGCTCGACAGCACCTGGTACTGGTCCAAGCCCGACTGGAACGGCTGAGCGTGGCGCAGGACCCCCGCCCCGCGCTGGCCGAGCTGCTCGACCTCGCCCCGCACCCCGAGGGCGGCTGGTTCCGCCGGACCTGGACCACGGGCGTCGCGGTGCGGCGGGCGGATGCTGCGGCCGGCACGGTCGAGCGCGACGGCACCGAGGACCCGGACGCACGGCCCAGCGCGACCGCCATCCACTACCTGCTCTGCGCGGGCGAGCAGTCGCAGTGGCACCTGGTCACCAGCGACGAGCTGTGGCTGCACCACCGCGGCGCCCCGCTCGAGCTGCGGCTCGGCGGCAGCGGACCGGAGCCGTCCGCGGCGACGACCCTCGTCCTCGGCAGCGTCGTCGAGGCCGGTCAGCAGCCGCAGGTGCTCGTGCCCGCCGGGACCTGGCAGGCCGCCGGTCCGGCCGCGGACGACGTGCTCGTCTCCTGCGTCGTCTCGCCCGGCTTCGACTTCGCCGACTGGCGCCTCGCCGCCCCCTGAGGGCGGGTCAGCGCCGGCGCGCGGACAGCACGCCGGCGTGGCTCAGCCAGGACAGGACCGAGCGCGACGAGAGCGCCGACAGCACCGAGCCGACCGACATCCACGACGCGATCGACAGGATCGAGCCCGCGCTGCCGATCGACAGGACCGACCCGACGCTGCCGACCGACAGGATCGAGCCGACGCTGCCGATGGACAGGACCGAGCCGCTCGAGCCGATCGACAGGACCGAGGGCCGGTGGTGGGTCATCCCGCCAGTCTGACCCTCGCAGCCCCCTCCTGTCAGGAGTGCAGCGCCTCGTCGAGCAGGTCCTCGAGGCGCCGGCGCACCCCGTCGGCGTCGAGGTCGGGGCGTCGGCGGACGAGCTCGGACACGATGGGCAGCGGCTCGGGCAGGAAGCCCAGCGCGTCCAGGCAGACCCAGTAGCGCCACGCGTCCGGGTCGGGGTCCAGCCGCCCGCCGCGCCGCTCGTACGCCTGGCGGAACGCGAGCGCGTCGTCGACCGAGTGCAGCATCGCGAAGTTGGCGCACGCGTGGGCGACGTCGAGGTCCGACGGGCCCCAGGCGCACTCGGCCCAGTCGATGAGCCCGGTGACGGCGTCGCCCGACCAGAGCACGTTGCCGGGGTGGAAGTCGCGGTGGATCAGGTGCTGCCGCGTCGGCGGGGCCGGGGCGGCGTACCGCTCGATCGCCTCCGCCCACAGCGCCGGGCGGCGGCTCCAGCCCGGCACGGCGACGGCGGCCGGCACCCACGGGTTGAAGGCCCTGGGTCGTCGCGGAGCCTCGGAGACGTCGACCGCGTGCACCCCGACCGCCAGGGCGGCGAGCGCGTCCATGGCGTGGGGCCCGAGCCGGTCCAGACGGACCCGTCCGGGCAGGAACGTCGTCAGGTTGGCCCAGCCGCCGGTCGCCGTGCCGTCCGGGTCGCTGGCCAGCAGCCGCGGCGAGGGGAACGGCGCGGTCTCGACGAGCCGGCAGCCCAGGGCCTCCCGCGCCACCCAGTCCTCGGCGTCGGCGGCGTAGGGGTGCGCGGGGTGCAGCCAGCGCAGGATCGCGTCGCCGGAGGAGGTGCTCACGCGCCAGATCGCGCCCGTGATGCCGCCCGTGATGGGCGCGGTCTCGCGGACCTCGGCGCCCAGCGCCGCCTCGCACCATCGCCGCACCGCGGGGGGCAGCACGGCCGAGGGGCCCGTCGGACCGGTCAGTGGGCGAGCGCCCGGCGGCGCAGCAGCTCCGCCTTGGCGTAGGCACCGATCTGGCGGGTGGCCATGCCGTCGACGACCGCCCCGACGCCACCGCCGAGCAGCGGCACCCGGCGGGTGACCACGAGGGCGAGGTTCTTGCCGCCGATGCGGCTCATCAGGTCCGCCAGCACGGCGTCGGCGACCTGCCGGTCGAGCGCGGCGTCGAAGACGGGTGCCGTGGCGATCGCCATCGGCGAGGTCGGCAGGGAACCGTCGCCGATCCGCTTGGCGACCTCCTCGCCGCCCAGCAGGCACATGACGAGGGCCGTGCGAACGCGCAGGTCGTTGACGTCGTAGCCGCGCAGGTGCGCGATCGCGGCCACCATGCGGACCTGGACCACGGCCACGCCGGTGAGGTTGGCCGGGATGGCGACGGGCAGCGCCGCCAGGCCGCCGAGGTTCGTCACGAACCCCTGGGCCGAGGCGAGGCGGACGTGGTGCGCGACGACCGCGTCGATCGCGTCCTCCACCGAGCCGCCGTGGCGCTGCAGGTGCTTGGCGGCGACCGTCCGGGCGCCGGGGAGCTTGCCGGGACCGTCGATGGCGAGCTCGAGCACGCGGCGCAGCGTCCCGCCGGCGGCGGCCGGGTTGACGGTGCGCGCGACCGGTCCGATCCCGCGCGCGATCGCGCGGCCGACCTCTTGTGCAGTGGGCATGTTGCTCCTGCCTCTCGACGTGGGCCAGCGTACGTGGCGGCGGAGCCCTGGCTGACCGGCGCGGACCCGGAGCCCACCCTGACCGCCACGGCGGGCCGGTACGAGGAAGACTGGCCCGGTGCGAGGGCGGGAGCAGCGGTGACGGCGCGCCCGCGCCGCGTCGTCGGCCCCTTCGGCCCGCCCGAGAGCTGGCCCGACGACGACCTCGTCGCCGTGTCGCACGACATCGACGCCGATCTCACTCTCGCCGGGTACGCGTCCGGCGTCTTCCCGATGCCCCTGCAGCCGGGGCTGATGGGCTGGTGGTCGCCGGTGGACCGCGGGGTGCTCCCGCTCGACGCCTTGCGGGTGACGCGGTCGCTGCGCAAGACTGCGCGGCGCTACGAGATCCGCGTCGACACCGCGTTCGACGAGGTCCTGGCCCGCTGCGCCGACCCGCGCCGGCCCCGCGGGTGGATCGACGAGCAGGTCGTGGAGGTCTACACCCGGCTGCACCGGCAGGGCGTCGTCCACTCCGTCGAGGCGTGGGCCGGCGAGGACCTGGTCGGCGGGCTGTACGGGGTGAGCCTGGGCGGGCTGTTCGCGGGGGAGTCGATGTTCCACGACCCGGAGCGCGGGCGGGACGCGTCGAAGGCGGCGCTCGTGGCCCTGGTCGACCTCCTGCGCCCCGACGAGCCCGGGGAGCCGGGCGCGCCGGTGGCGTCGCGGCTGCTCGACGTGCAGTGGCGCACCGACCACCTCGCCAGCCTCGGCGTGGTCGAGGTGCCCCGCCCGGAGTACCTGGGTCGGCTCCGGCAGGCGCTCGCCGCACCGGGTCCGACCTGGGGGAGCGGTCCCGTGCGGAGCGCGGTGGGATGATGGCGCCGTGCCGGAGATGCCCGAGGTCGAGTCGCTCGCGCGGTTCCTGCGCGAGCGCTGCGTCGGCCACACCATCGCCGACGTCGAGCTCGCTGCCTTCAGCGCGCTGAAGACGTACGACCCGCCGCTGTCCGCGCTGCGCGGCCTCGAGATCGACGACGTCACCCGGCACGGGAAGTTCATCGACATCTCGGCCCAGGGGCTGCACCTCGTCTTCCACCTCGCGCGGGCGGGCTGGCTGCGCTGGAGCGAGGAGCTGCCGACGGCGCCGGCCCGGCCGGGCAAGGGCCCGCTCGCGCTGCGGCTCCGCCTCGACGACGGGTCCGGCTTCAACCTCACCGAGGCGGGCACGCAGCGCAAGCTCGCGGTGCACGTCGTCAGCGACCCGCAGCAGATCGCGATGGTCGCGACCCTCGGGCCCGAGCCGCTCGACCACGCCTTCGACCGCGCCGCCCTCGACGCGCTGCTGGACCACGCCGGGCGCGCCCAGCTCAAGGGCGTGCTCAAGGACCAGCGCGTCATCGCCGGGATCGGCAACGCCTACTCCGACGAGATCCTGCACGCCGCGAAGCTGAGCCCGTTCAAGCCGGCGAGCTCGCTGACCGACGAGGAGCGCGACACGCTCCTGGCCGCGATCAAGGGCGAGCTGACCGGGGCCGTCACCCGTGCAGAGGGCCTCGCCGCCAAGGACCTCAAGGCGGAGAAGAAGTCCGGCATGCGCGTGCACGGCCGCGCCGGCGAGGCGTGCCCCGTCTGCGGGGACACGGTCGCCGAGGTCTCCTTCGCCGACTCGTCGCTGCAGTACTGCCCGACCTGTCAGACCGGCGGCAAGAAGCTGGCCGACCGCCGGTTGTCCAAGCTGCTGCGCTGAACCCGTCCGGTCGTGGCGCCGCCTAGGCTCGTCGGCATGGTGAACGAGGTGCGCGACGTCCAGCCCGGCGAGGCCCAGCAGCTGATCGACCAGGGCTGGCGCCTCATCGACGTCCGCACCGACGCGGAGTGGGCGCAGGGCCGCATCGCCGGCGCCCACCACGTGCCGATGGACCAGGTCGTCGAGGAGATCGGCGCGCACACCGAGCACCCGCTGCTCGTCGTCTGCGCCTCCGGCGGCCGTTCGTACCGGGTCGCCCAGTACCTGGCGGCCCAGGGCTTCGAGGCCGCGAACCTCGACGGCGGCCTGCACGCCTGGGAGGACGCGGGCCTGCCGGTCGAGCGCTGAGCCGGCCCGCCCTTTCTTCTTGCCCCGCCCCGCACGAACCGCTGAGGGACGACGAGGTTCCCGGCTCCCGCGGTGTCGTCCGTCAGCGGTTCGCGGGCGGTGGGCTCGGGCTGAGCTGCGGGCGTGCTACTCCGGGCGGTTCCGGACGGGGCCGCCGATGACGTACGGCGTGGTGACGCCGGTGTACATGAGGTGGACGACCATGCCGTCGGCGGCGTGCTCGAGGTTGTGGCAGTGGTCCATCCAGATGCCCGGGTTGTCGGCGACGAAGGCGACGTCGTAGGTGGCGCCGTCGGCGACGTCCAGCGAGTCGAACCACCACGGGCTGCCCGTCGCCGCGACGCCGTCGCGGGCGAGGACCACGGCGTGGTGGCCGTGCAGGTGCATCGGGTGCGCCTCCCCGGAGTGGTTGTCCAGGTGCACGGTGACGACGTCGCCGGAGCTGACCATCATCATCGGGATGTTCGGGTAGAGGTGGCCGTTCACGGACCACCACAGGCCCGGCCTGCCGTCGACGAAGCCGGGGCGGTGCCCGATCGAGTACCGGAACCGCCGCGTGGCGGTGGCCGGGTCGAAGCCCACGGGGGCGGGTGAGCCGTACGACAGCAGGTCGACCTGCGCGGTGGGCTGCGGGGGCGGCGCGACGTCCGGTGCGCCGTCGGGGCCCACGACCACGGCGAGGCCCTTCGACACCTGCACGCGCACGGCCGACCCGTCGGTCGGGACGGTGAGCCCGAGGTCGACCCGGCCGCCCGCCGTCAGCGTGTACGCCGGCCCGCTCACCGGCGTCGGGCGGTTCACGTCGTGGCCGTCGACCGCCAGCACCGTGTAGGGCGCGCTGCCCCAGACCTGGACCAGGCCGTTGTCGGTGTTCACCAGCCGCAGCCGGACGCTCCGGCCCGGTGCCGTGACGACGTGCTGGTCGCCCGCGACGCCGTTCAGCGTGCGCACGCCCCCGTAGGTGTGGCTGAGCGCGAGGGCGTCGACCTGCTGCGCCACCGCCGGGCGCGGCGTGACGACCAGCGCACCCAGCAGGCCGCCGGCCACCTGCGCGGCGGACAGCTGGTGGGAGTGGTACCAGTACGTGCCCGCGTCCTCGGCGACGAAGCGGTAGACGTGGTCGTGGCCCGGGAGCACCGCGTCCTGGGTGACGCCGGCCGTGCCGTCCTCGGCGTTGGGCACGTCCACCCCGTGCCAGTGCAGCGCGACGCCGTCGGCCACGTCGACGTTGCGCAGGTGCACCTCGACGAGCTGGCCCTGCACCGCGCGGATCGTCGGGCCGGGGGACGTGCCGTTGAGGGTGAAGCCGGGCACCGCCTTCGCGCCCAGCGCGAGCGTCGCCCGGGCGGCCGCGAGGTCGACCCGCACGTCGGCGCGCCGTACGGGGTCGGCGACCAGCTGCTCGACCGAGAGCCGCGGCTGCCCGGCCGTCTCGCCGTGGTCGTGCGCGAACGTCCCCGGCCCGCCGCCGTAGTCCGCCGCACCCATCTGCAGCACCGAGTAGCGCTCGGGGACCAGGCTCGCGAACCACAGCCAGCCGAGCGGTGCCAGCACGAGGACGGTCGCGAGCACCGCGACGAGCGTGCGGCGACGGACGACCGGGGTCTGCCCCTCCACGGGCGGGGCCCCGGCTCAGGCGACGGGCGTGGCGACCCGGGCGGGCTCGTCCACGACGCTTGTCGCGCTGCCCACCCGCATGGCGGCGGTGACGGCCACGCCGAACAGCACCAGGGCCAGCGCGCCGTGCACCGCGCCGAGCGCCGGCAGCGAGTGGGAGAAGATCCCGAGCGCGACCTGCACGACCACGGTGCCCAGCACGATCAGCGCCCACCGGACCCCGCCGGGGACGTGCGCGAAGAAGGACACGACCAGCAGGGCCAGGGCGACGACGGGGATGACCAGCTGCCCCCCGACGCCGTGGGCCATGAGCCCGCCGACGCCCGGGAAGCCGTCGGAGTTCTTGTCCACGGCACCCCCGCCGTCGATGTACTTCGCGAGCCCGAACAGCGCGTACGCGATGGACGCGGCCTGCACGGCCACGAGCGCGGCGACGGCGTACGCCAGGACCCGGTAGACGTTCTTCATGCGTTCCCCCTGGATGAAGCGACCCTGAGAACAGGATGGTCGAATCCGGGAGGGACGTCAGCCCGATCTGATACCGCTGCGCCCGTCAGGGGCGGATGGGCCCTCGCGGGTTGTCGGACCTTGACAGCGGCCGCGTGACGGGGTGAACCAGCGCTAGCGCGCTGGCGCGAGGCGGACGGCCGACACCTCGGCGGGCGCCAGCCGGCGCCCGTCGGGGGCCGTGAAGGACAGCGTCACCGGCTCGCCGGTCGCGGCCTCGACGAACACCGACGCCGGTCCCTCGGGTGCCGGGCGGTGCTGGTCGCCCCAGGCGTTGAGCGCGCCCAGGACCAGCCGCAGCTCCTCGCCCGCCGGGGTGAGGACGTACTCCTCGCGCTCGCGACCCCCGTCCACCCGGTAGGGCCGGCGCTCCATGACGCCGTGCTCCACCAGCGTGGCGAGCCGGTCGGCCAGCACGTCGGGGGCGACGCCGAGCGCCTGGCGGAACTCGGTGAACCGCGTGCGGCCCCACAGCGCCTCGCGCACCACCAGCAACGTCCACTTCTCGCCGAGCACCTGGAGGCTGCGCGCGATGGAGCAGCGGACGCCGTCGTCTGCCTTGGTCACCATGCCGTCGAGCGTACCTCGGTTGGTTTAGCCAATCCAGGATGCTAGGTTGCCTTCACCAACCCAGCATCGGCCGCACCCGGCGGCCGCGCGGAGCCCGGAGGACGACATGCGCACGACGAGCCGTCGCACCAGCTTCTGGACGGCGGCGGCGGTCGCCGCCCTCGCGCTGTGGACCAGCGCTGCGCCGAGCGTGAGCTATCCGCTGTACGCGGCCGCCTGGCACCTCACCCCGGCCACGACCACCGCGATCTTCGCGGTCTACCCGGTGGTGCTGGTGGTCGTCCTGGTCGTCTTCGGCGACCTGTCCGACCACGTCGGGCGGCGCGCCTCGATCCTGCTCGGGCTGGCCGCGATGCTGGTCGGCGCCGTGCTGCTGGCGGTGGCGCCCGCCGTGGGCTGGGTCTTCGCCGGCCGGGCGTTCATGGGCCTGGGCGTCGGGCTCTCGCTGAGCCCCGCGTCGGCCGCCATGGTCGACCTGAGCCTCCCCGCGCAGGTCTCGCGGGCCGGTTCGGTCACCACCGCGGCGACCGCCACGGGTCTGGCCCTCGCCACGCTCGTCGGCGGCGCGCTGGTGCAGCACGCGCCGGCCCCGCTGCACCTCCCCTTCGTGGTGCTCGCCGTGGTCGTGACGGCCGTCCTCGTCCTCGCCTGGTTCCTGCCGCGCCCCACGCCGAGCGTCGGCCTCGGTCCGTGGCGGCCGCGCGGGCTCGTCGTCCCGCGGGGCCTGCGCGGGGTCTTCGCCGCGTCCGCCACGTCCGTGACCGCGGCGTACGCGCTCGGCGCGGTGGTGCTGGCCCTCGGCGCGCAGATCGCGCGCCAGCTCGTGGGGTCGGCCGACGCGCTCGTGATCGGCGCGATCCTCTCCGTCTCCGCGATCGCCATCGGGGTGGTCGCGGTCGCGGCGCGCCGGCTGCCGGCCCGGGTGCTGGTGCCGGGCGGTGCGGCGGGTTCCGTGGTCGGGCTCGGGCTGCTGACGCTCTCGGCCGCCACCCACTCGCTCGCGCTGTTCCTGGCGGCCTCCGCGGTAGCGGGGGTGGGCTACAGCCTGAACTTCCTCGGCGGGCTCACCCTGGTCAACACCTTCGCGCCCCGCCGCCACCGGGCCGGGATGCTCTCGTCGGTCCTGGTCGTCGCGTACCTCCTGCAGGGCGCGACCGCGCTGCTGCTCGGGGCGGCGGCCACGGTGTCCGGGCTCCAGGTCGCCCTCGACCTCGGCTCGCCCGCGATCGGCCTCGTCTGCGTCGCCGCCCTCGTCCTCGTCCTCACCCTCGCGCGGCCCGGCCGGGCCGTCGCCGCCGATCCCACCCCTGTTCCGACCCCTGTTCCCACCACCGCCCAGGAAGGGCCCCTCGCATGACCACCACCTCCACCAGCCCGTCCACCCCCGGCCTCCTCGCCGGCGCCACCGTCCTCGTCACCGGCGCCAACGGGGGCCTCGGCCGCGAGTTCGTCGCCCAGGTGCTCGAGCGCGGCGCCGTCAAGGTGTACGCCAGCGCCCGCTCGCCGCAGGCCTGGGACGACCCCCGCGTGGTCCCGCTGCCGCTGGACGTGACCGACGCGGAGTCCGTCGCGCGGGCCGCGGCCACGGCCGCCGACACGACCGTCGTGGTCAACAACGCGGGGGTCACCGCGGCCGCGCCGATCGCGACGGGGGAGATGCAGGTGCTGCGCGACGTCTTCGAGACCAACTTCTTCGGCGCGGTGGCCGTCGCGCAGGCCTTCGCCCCGGTGCTCGCCGCGCACGGCGGCGGCGCGCTGCTCAACGTGCAGTCGGTGCTCAGCTGGGTCGGCCTGGCCGGGGCGTACAGCGCGTCCAAGGCGGCGTTCTGGTCGGCGGGCAACTCGCTGCGCCTCGAGCTCGCCCCGCAGGGGACGCAGGTGACCAACCTGCACTTCGGCTACACCGACACCCCGATGGCCAGCCAGGTCGACGCACCCAAGAACGACCCCGCCGACGTCGTGCGCGCCGCGCTCGACGGCCTCGAGGCCGGACGGTTCGAGGTGCTGGCCGACCAGGTCGCCGCCGACGTCAAGGGGCGCCTGTCGGCCCCCGTCGAGGAGCAGTACCCGGGCCTGGCCGCCTGACGGTCGACGCCCGCGACCCGGCTCCCGCGCCGCTCAGACCGGGTCGCGGCTGATCGGGCAGGACATGCAGCGGGGGCCGCCGCGGCCGGAACCGAGCTCGGAGCCGGCGATCCGGATGACCTCGATCCCGGCCTGCTCGAGGCGCGCGTTGGTCTCGAGGTTGCGCTCGTACGCGACCGCGAGCTTGGGCCCGACGGCCAGGGTGTTGTTCCCGTCGTCCCACTGCTCGCGCTCGGCGGTCACGGGGTCGAGCCCGGTGTCGATCACGCGCAGCTCGTCGATCCCCATCGCCTCGGCCGCGGCCTCGACGAAGGGCGCGGTGGGGGAGATCCGCAGCTCGCCGTCCGGACCGTCGTCGCCGGGCCGCACGGCGACGGCCGAGAGGCGGTGGGCGACGTTCGGGTACATGACCACGGCGTCGACGTCGACCATCGTGCAGATGGTGTCGAGGTGCATCGTGGCGCGGTCCTGGTCGATGGGGACGGCCAGCACGGTGCGCGCCAGCCCGCGCTCGAAGACGGTGCGGGCCAGCCGCTCCACCCCCGCGGGCCGGGTGCGCTCGCCCACGCCCACGGCGAGCACGCCGTCGGCGAGGGCGAGGACGTCCCCGCCCTCGAGGAACTCCCGGTCGGGCCCGTGCAACCGCTCCGTGCCCGCGAAGCGGGGGTGGAACGTGTAGATGAGGTCGGTCAGCTGGGTCTCGCGGAGCCGCGCGGGCATGGCGAGGGACGTGACGACCGGCCGGTCCTGGACCCAGACGCTCGAGTCGCGGGTGAAGAGCAGGTTGGGCAGCGGGTCGATGACGAAGTCGTCGGGCCCGCTCAGCGCCGTGACGAGGCTGTTCGTCGGGCCGATCTCGGCCACGGCCAGGCCGGCCATCAGCACGTCGGCGAGCTGCTCGGCGTCGAGGTCGGCGAGGTAGCCCTCGAGGTAGCCCCGCAGGCTGTCGCCCAGCCGGATCCCGGTGAGCGTCTTGTCCACGGCGACCGCACGCGCCTCCGGCCCGGCGAGGGTCTGCGCGAGCAGCTCGCTGAGGTAGAGCACCTCGACGCCGTGCGTCCGCAGCGCCTCCGCGAACGCGTCGTGCTCCTCCTGCGCCCGGTCGACCCAGGGCAGGCCGTCGAAGAGCAGCGCGTCGTTGTTGCGCGGGGTCAGCCGGCGCAGCTCGTTGCCCGGCCGGTGCAGCATCACCGTGCGGAGCCGTCCGACCTCGGTCGCGACCCCGGCCCGCGGCGTCGTCTGCGTCTGGTCCTCGCTCACGACCGCGACCCTAGCGGCCTCCGTCGGGCGCGTCAGCCTCGTGCCGGGCGAAGGTCTCGTACGCCTCCAGCACGCCGGTGAGGTAGCGCAGCACGACCTCCCGGTCGTGCGGGTCCAGGTCTGCCGCCACCCCGTCGAGGGCCTCGAGCAGCGGGCGCAGCTCGCCGGCGACCTGGCCGAGCGTGGACGTGCTGGCGTGCAGCTGCACGCGGCGCCGGTCGACCGTGTCGCGCCGGCGCTCGACGTGGCCGGCCCGCTCCAGCCGGTCGACGAGCTCGGTCGTCGCGCCCGGGGTGATGCCCAGCCGGCCGCTGAGCTCGCGCGGACCGATCGGCTCCGGCGCGAAGGTCAGGTGCGTCATCGCCGCGAGGTCGGTGGAACCGATGGCCAGCCGGGCGGCGAGCGCGCCCTCGGCGTCGCCCATCGCCGTCTGCAGCCGGCGGAGCACCCGGGTCGGCTCGTCGGTCGTCCACCCCTGGCCCGGCCGCCGGCCGTCCTGCGGCGTGCCCTCGGGCCGCTGCTCGTCCTGCTCGTCCACGGCCTTATCCTACCGAACCTTAGGCCGCCAAATCGTATGGTTACCTCAACACCTGCTATCCTCGAGCCATGAGCACGCGCCAGCACGAGATGCAGCCGAGCCGTACGGCACGTCGGCGTGGGACCACGCCCGCAGGTGCCGCGCTGGTCGTCCTCGCCGTCGGGCAGGTCGTGGCCGGGGGCCTGGTGAGCCTGGCCGACTCGCCCCTGATGCAGCCCGACCGCCCCGGTGAGCCGGCGATCACGCCGCCCGGCTACGCCTTCGCCATCTGGGGCGTCATCGAGCTCCTCAGCCTGGGGCTCGCGCTCTGGCTGCCGTGGTTCCGGCGCCGCGCCGAGGAGGCCGGGGTGGCGGTGGTCGACGCCCTGACCCGCGCGCTGCTCGTGGTCTTCGCCGGCTTCAGCGTGTGGCTCGTCGCCTCGGTCGCCGAGCCCGTCTGGGCGACCCTCGCCGTGTTCCTCGTGATGGGCGTCGCCCTGGTCCTCGGCCTCTCGGTCGCGGTGCGCGGGCGCGGGGAGATCGCCTCCTGGTCCCCGCTCGGGCGCGCGCTCGTCTGGGGCACCCTCGGCCTCTACGCGGGCTGGAGCACGGTGGCCATCTGGCTCAACCTGACCACCGCCCTCGCCTTCAGCGGTGCGCCCGTGTCCGGGACGCCCGGGGTCGTCGGCCAGCTGGCCGTCCTCGCCGGGGCCACCGCGACCGCCGTGGTCGTCCTGCTCCGCACCCGGGGCCTGCTGCCGTACGCCGCCGCCGTCGCCTGGGCGCTCGTCGGCGCCACGCTCGGTGCCGCCGGCGCCGGGCAGCCGCTGCTGGCCGTCGCCGCGGCCGTCGGCCTCGTCGTGGTCCTCGCGACCACCGCCGTCCTCCGGCTGCGGCGGGCGCAGCGCCCCGCGCGCGCCTGACCCGTCGCAGCCGGAGCCCGTTCCCTGTGGGCGGGTTCGCAGACGCCGACCTCTTCGAGGCCCTTCGACAGGCTCAGGGAGCGTCCTCCAGACCCGGCGCGAGCGCGGACGCTCCCTGAGCTCGTCGAAGGGCCCGAAACGGGTCGGCGTCCGAAACGGGGGCGACCCGGTGTCCCCCGTGGGGGCGACACGTGAGCGACACCCGCAGAGCAGATGTCGGGCTTTCGCCCGGAGGCCGCGAGAATGACGGCACCATGACGGTTCCCACGACGTCGCTGCGCTCCGACGAGACCCCCATCCTGCTGTTCCCCGAGGTCTTCGAGCGCGGCGGCGGGCTGCAGCGCTCGGTCCAGGAGCGCGCCACGCTCTTCGCCGAGCGCTGGGAGCGCGTGCTGCTGCTGACGACCGGCTTCACCCCCCGCTGGGCGGAGGTGCCGGAGCAGCTCAAGGAGCGCGGCAGCCTGCACCCGCGCGTCGAGGTCCGCAACTTCTTCGCCCACAGCACGTGGGTCTCGCGGCTCGGCGTGCCGCCCAAGGACGCGTACGCCGTGCCCGAGGAGGACGGCGAGGTCGTCACCCGGGCGCAGAAGCAGGCGGGGGCGAAGCCGTTCCGGCTCGCCGACTTCCGCCCCGGCGAGCGCTTCCCCTTCCGCTTCCGCTACTTCGACACCGACGGCAAGCTGCTGCTGACCACCAAGACCGGGCCGCGCAGCAAGCACGAGCAGAGCGGGGTCGACGCCGAGGGCCGCAAGGTGAGCTGGCCGGAGATCGTGGCCGGCTGGGTGGACGACGAGATCGCCGGCCTGCCGTCGCCGGTGCTGTTCTCGCTCCAGCGTGGCTTCACCGACCCGGTCCTGCTCGAGTCGCAGCGCGCCTACCGCAAGGTCGCGTCGCTGCACAACTGCCACTACAACGACCCCGACGACCGTTCCAGCGGCATCCGCCCGAGCTTCCGGCTGCTCTTCGCCAACGCCGCAAAGGTCGACCAGATCGTCGTCCAGACCCAGCAGCACCTGACCGAGCTGCGCGAGGACGTCCCGTGGGCGCCCCTGCGCGCGATCCGCTACCCCGGGCGCGACCCGCACCAGGCGCCGGTCGAGAAGGACCCGACGCTGGTCGTCCTCGTCTCCCAGCTGATCGAGCGCAAGCGGGTGGACCACGCCGTGCGCGCCTTCGTCGACGTGGTGCGCGCCGTGCCCGAGGCGCGGCTGGAGATCTACGGCGAGGGCCCGCTGCAGGCCCGGCTCGGGGCGCTCGTCGAGGAGCTCGGCCTGGGCGGCTCCGTACGGCTGATGGGCTACTCGCTGGGCGTCGGCGAGGCCCAGGCCCGCGCGGCCTGCGTGCTGCTCACCTCGACCTTCGAGGGCTCGCCGCGGGTCGTCACCGAGAGCATGAGCCGCGGGACGCCCGCGGTCGCGTACACGATCCGCTACGGACCGCGCGACCTCATCCGCGACGGCGTGGACGGGCTCCTGGTCGAGCGGCACGAGCCCGCCGCCCTGGCCGAGGCGATCATCTCCCTGGTCTCCGACCCCGAGCGCGTCGTCGAGATGGGCCGGCGCGCCGCCGAGGTGGTCGACCGCTTCCCGGTCGCGGAGTTCGAGCGCGCCTGGCACGACGTCCTCACCGAGCCGGCCCGTCCCCGTTCGGTGATCTCGCGGGCTCGGGAGCTCGCGCAGCGGGCCCGGACCTCGCGGGCGGGCCGCCGGGTCCGCCGTCTCGCCCGGGGCCTGGCGCACCGGCGCACGCCCACGGGCCGCCGGCCCTCGAGCCTGCCCGCCTCGTCGGTCCCGCGCGTCGGCTGAGGGGGGTCCGCCGGGCACTACCCTGGGCGCCGTGAGTGTCCCTTCGGCGCGGGTGGCGTGCATCATCCCCGCCAAGGACGAGCAGGAGCGCATCGGCGCGACGGTCACCGCCGCGCGGGGCCTGCCCGGCGTCGAGACGGTCGTCGTCTGCGACGACGGGAGCTCCGACGCCACCGCCCAGCACGCCGGTGCCGCCGGGGCCGTCGTGGTCTCGCACGAGCGCAACCGGGGCAAGGCGGCGGCGGTCGAGTCCGCCGTGAACGGGCTCGGTGTCCTCGAGCAGCGCGACCGCAGCCCGGAGGCGACGATCCTGCTGCTGCTCGACGCCGACCTGGGCGCGACCGCGGCCCGCTGCGCCCCGCTCGTCGAGGCCGTCGTGGCCGGGCGCGCCGCCCTGGCGATCGCCGTCCTGCCGCCGCAGCAGACCGCCGACGGCCAGCAGGCCGGCGGGATGGGCCTGGTCACCGGCACCGCCCGCCGCGGCATCGAGGAGCTGACCGGGTGGAGCCCGCGGGCGCCGCTGTCGGGCCAGCGCTGCCTGACCCGGAGGGCGTTCGAGCTCGCCAGTCCGCTCGCCCCGGGATGGGGTATGGAGGTGGGCATGACGATCGACGTGCTCCGCGCCGGGCTCGTCGTCGAGGAGGTCGACGTCGACCTGACCCACCGCGCGACGGGCACGGACCTCGCCGCGCAGCTGCACCGCGCGAGCCAGCTCAAGGACGTGACGCGCGCGCTCGCCGCGCGCGGGCTCGTGCGCAACCAGCTCCGCGACCTCTCCGCCGAGGGCGTGTCCGGCCTGCTCAAGCGCCTCGGCCGCGGCTCCCGGTGAGCACGACCCCCGCTGTCCGGCGCCGCACCGCTCCGCACCGCGCGGGGCAGCGGCCGGGCTCCCGCCGGCACGCGGGCAGCGCCGGCAACCCGTCGCGGCGGCGGCAGGTCTACGCCCCGACCGTGTGGCACCGCGACCACCGCTGGGGCCTCGCCGGCATCGTGGGCGCCACCGTCGTGACCATCGCGGTCGGCTTCCTCGGGCCATCCGCGGTCGCCCTGACCCTCGGGCCGCGGCGGAGCTACCTGCCGCCCTGGTACCTGCCGGCGGGCGTCATCCCGGTCCCGGACGAGTGGCTGGTCTCCGCCCTCATCTGGTTCGCGATCCTGCTCGGCGCCGCCGGCCTGCTCGTCGCCCTGCGCGCGCTCGCCGACGGCTGGCGGCCCCGGCCCAAGCGGCTCTTCCTGCTCGGCAGCGGGCTCAGCCTCGCCACCATCACCGTGCCCCCGCTGACGTCGGCCGACGTGCTCATGTACGCGGCGTACGGGCGGCTCCAGGCGATCGGGCGCGACCCGTACGAGATCACCCCGGCCGAGGTGTTCCGCGGGCAGTTCGACCCGGTGCTGCGCTGGACGGAGCGGCCCTGGCAGGACACGCCCAGCGTCTACGGGCCGATCAACTCCTGGCTGCAGCTGCTCGCCAACACACTCGGCGGCGAGAACATGCACGACATCGTCTTCTGGCTGCAGGTCTTCGCCGTGGTGCCGTTCATCGTGGCCGGTGGCCTGATCATCCTCATGGCCCACGGGGACCGGCAGCGCCAGGCGCGGGCCGCGCTGATGGGCATCTGCAACCCGCTGCTCATCTGGGCCGTCGTCGCCGGCGCGCACAACGAGGCGATCTCGGTGATGTTCGCGGTGGCCGGGCTGCTGTTCATGCGGCGCAACGCCTTCGTCGCCGGGCTCGGGATCGGGCTCGCGGGCTGCGGCAAGGTGAGCATCGGCATCTGGGGCCTCGCCATGCTCTGGGCCTACCGACGCGAGCCCAAGAAGGCGCTGCTGCTCTGCCTCGGCACCGCCATCCCCATGGGCTGGGCGTACGTGGTCTGGCAGCCGACGGCCTTCTTCCAGGCGCTGCGCAACGGCGGCTACGTCTCGGTCGGCTCGTGGGCCGCCCCCTTCTACACGCTGTTCGCGCAGTTCATGTCGAGCGCGAACGCCAAGATCGTCGTCGGCGTCATCTCGTACGCGGGCCTGTTCGTGATCGGCTGGATGCTGTCGCGCGTCGTGCCGTGGGTCGCGGCGCCCGGCCTGCCCAAGGGCGCCGACGTCACCCGCGACCCGCTGACCATCGCGCTGCGGACGTCGCTGGTGCTCTCGGTGGCGTGGCTGGTCACCTCGATGTACACGCTGTCCTGGTACGACCTGATCGCCTGGATGCCCCTGGCCGTCATCGGCCCGAGCAAGCTCGACCGGCTCATGATCATCCGCGGGGCGCCGCTGTCGCTCGCCTACGTCCCGGGGCGGGCGATCGACGTCGGGCACGCGCTCGACGTGACCGCGCACCGCATCCGCGACACGCTCTCGCCGACCGTGCAGATCCTCGTGCTCATCGCCATCGTCTGGTGGTGGCGCAGGCCGCGGCGTCCCGAGCTGTTCCCGCTGCGCCGGGCGAAGACGCCGAGCGGGGGCACGGCGACCGACCCGCCGCTCGTCGGTGAACCCGTGCCGGCGACCGGCGCCCCGGCGGCGGGGGCGGTCGCCGCCTCCTGAGCGCTGCCGGAACGGCGCTCACCAGCTCCAGAGCGCCAGCGCGAGCACCGCGGCGGTGCTGACGAGCGAGACCGTCCGGACCGGCCGGGTCGTCGGCGCCGGTGGCCGCGGCCCGCGAGCGGCGACCACGCCGAGCGTCACCACGGCGAGCGCCAGGCCACCCCACACCGCGGTGGGCAGCAGCTGCCACGGGCCGTGCACCAGCAGGACGAGCAGGCCGGTGCCGGCCGCCGCGGCCCCGTCGAGCAGCGCCCAGCCGTGGGGCGTGCGCCAGCGGAGCACCGCCGTGCCGAGCAGCAGGACGCCGAGGACGCCCCAGCCCGCCAGCCCGGCCCAGGAGACGGCCGGGCGGTCGACGCCCGGCACGGGCGCACCGGGCGTGGCGGCTGCCAGGTGGAGGGCGGCGGCGTCGACGTCCCGGCCGCTGTTCCCCAGCACCAGGACCGCCTGACCGCGGTCCCGGTCGAGGGCGAGCATCGTCCGGCTCCCGCCGGTGCCGCCGTTGTGCCACGTCACCGTGCGGCCGTCGACCTCGCGGACGTGCCACAGCAGGCCGATCCGCCCGCCGGGGATGTCGGACACGGGTTCCAGGGCGGTGGCGCCGGGTGCGGTCCCGTCGAGCAGCGCCCGTGCCCAGGTCGCGAGGTCGGCGGCGGTCGTCACGGTCGACGAGCCCGCCGGGGCGAAGGCCGGGCCGGTCCAGAAGGGGGCGCGCCACCCGTTGTCGCGGTGCGGCCGGGCGGCGCCCGCCGGCACGTCGGCGACCGTGCCGGTGACGACCGTGCCCGTCATGCCGAGCGGTTCGAGGACCCGGTCACGCAGGAGCGCGGCCCAGTCCGGCGCCCCGGCCGCCCGGGCCAGCGCGTGGCCCAGCAGGGCCACGCCGAGGTTGGAGTAGCGGTACGCGCCGCGCTCGCCCACGCCCGTCCCGCGGGACGCCTCGAGCAGGTCGACGACCGTCCCGCCGTACGGGGCGGCGTTGCCGACCACCCGGAGCAGCACCAGCGGGGCGGACGAGGTCGGGAAGGGCGGGAGGCCCGACGTGTGCGTGGCGAGCTGCCGCAGCGTGCTCTCGCCCGCGTCGCTCCCGGCGAGCTCGGGCAGGTGGCGCGCGAGCGGGTCGTCGAGGCCGACCTCACCGCGTTCCACGGCGTCGGCGAGCAGCGCGGCCGTGAAGGTCTTGGTGATCGAGCCCAGCTCGAACGGCGTGCTGGGGCCGGGGACGGCGCCGTCCACCAGGCCGAGGCCGGCGACGCGGACCTCGCCGTCGCGGACGCGAGCCGCCGCGAGGCCGACGAGCCCGCGGTCGCTGGCGAGCGACGCCCGCAGGTCGGCGGCCAGCCCGGCGTCGCCGGTGCTCGTGGGTCCGAGCGCCGGCCCACGGAACCCGAGGAGCAGGCCGAGCGTCGTGCCGACGACGAGCGCCGCCACGGCCAGGCCGGTCCTGCGCGCGGCGCTCACCGGGCCAGGCCCGCGGAGACGACGACGAGGAGCGGGACCACCCGGGGGGCCGGGACGGCCCAGGTGCCGCGCGCGACGGACTGCAGCCAACCGGCGGCGACCAGGGCGCGCAGGTGGTGGTGGAGCTGGCCGGTGGTCCCCAGCCCGTCGTCGAGGGCGAGGTCGGCCGTCGTCGTCGTCCCGTTCAGCACGCGCTGCAGCAGGCGCAGCCGGACCGGGTGGGCGAGGGCGTCGAGCACGCCGGCGGCGCTGCTCCAGTCGGACCCGCGCAGCGACTCGGCGTCGGCGCCCCACTGCCAGGTGACGTCGCCCTTCCCGACGGCCACCGTTCCTCCGAACGCGACCGCCCCGGTCGGGTGCCGCTCGCGGAGCCCCTCGACGAGCCAGAGGTCGGGCAGCGGCGACTCCTCGCTGCCGGAGGGCGGTGCGGCGGTGAGGCGCGCGAGCGCCTCCTCCAGGGCGGCGACGCGGGCTTCGAGATCAGCCATGGGCCAATAGTACGTACTTACGTACGAACGTCCCACTCGCTCGTGTACGCGTCGATCTCGCCCCGGAGCGTGGTCTTGGTCGTCTCGTCGATGAACGCCCCGTCCACGGCGGCGCGGGCGAGCCGCGCCAGGCCGGTCTCGTCGAGGTCGAGCAGGCGGGCCGCGACGGCGTACTCGCCGTTGAGGTCCGTGCCGAACATCGGCGGGTCGTCGGTGTTGATGCTGACCGGCACACCGGCCGCCACGAGCGTCGGGAGGGGGTGCGACGCCAGGTCGTCGACGACCTTGAGGGCGACGTTGGAGGTCGGGCAGACGTCGAGGGTGATGTCGTTCTCGGCGAGGTAGGCCATCAGGTCGGGGTCCTGCGCGGCGCTGATGCCGTGCTCGATGCGCTGGGCCCCGAGCGTCTCGATCGCGTCCCAGACCGTCGCCGGGCCGGTGGTCTCGCCGGCGTGCGGCACCGACCCGAGCCCGTGGGCGCGGGCCCTGTCGAACTGGTCGCGGAACATCGAGCGCGGGAAGCCCTCCTCCGAGCCCCCGATCCCGAAGCCGACCAGTCCTGGGACGTCGTGGTCGAGGGCGATGGACGCCGTCGCCTCCGCCGCCGGGATCCCGAAGTCGGCCGGGATGTCGAAGATCCAGCGCAGCCGCACCCCGAAGTCGCGCTCCGCGGAGGTGCGCGCGTCCTCGATGGCCTCCAGGAACGCCTCGGCCGGGAGCTTCTCGCCGACGCTGAGGTAGGGCGTGACCGTCAGCTCGGCGTAGCGGACCTGCTGGCCGGCCATCTCGCGCGCGACCTCGTACGTCAGCAGCCGCACGTCCTCCGCCGTCTCGACCAGCTCCACGACGGAGAGGTAGATCGCGATGAAGTGGGCGAAGTCGTCGAAGCGGAAGTAGTCGACGAGGGCCTCCGGGTCGGCCGGGACGGTGCCCGGGTGGCGCTCGGCCAGCTGGGCCACGATCCGCGGCGAGGCCGACCCCACCTGGTGCACGTGCAGCTCGGCCTTCGGCAGACCCGCGATGAAGGCGTCGAGGGTCCGGGTGGTCGCGGCGGGGTCGGTCACGGCTCCAGTCTCGTGACTGCGGCTCCTCGCTCCACCTCAGGGGTGGACGACCGGGCAGGAGCTCAGCGGGTCGCCTGCACCTGGCGCCAGGCCGCGGCCTGCTCGGCGAGGCGGCGCATCGCGAGCAGGACGGGCTCGTTGAGCACCACGCCGAGCACGACGTAGCGCACCGCGGCGGCCAAGGAGTCGAAGGGGACGCGGGCGAGCTCGGCCTCGGCGACGGAGTCCATCGCCGCGGCGTAGGCGTCCAGGACCCCGGGCGGCGACTCGAAGCCGGCCGCGCGCAACCCCTCGAGGGCGTCGGCCAGCGCCTGGTGCTCGGCGCAGGCGTCCTCGTCGACGGACCAGCCCCAGCGCTCGACCAGGGCGTGCACCTCCGGGTGCGGCCGCACCTCGACGGGACGGCGGACCGCCTCGGCGGCGACCCCGAGCAGCTCGTACGGGCTCGCCGGCGGGTCGTCGATCGCGCGCAGGACCGCGCGGGCGCGCGCGACGCTGAGGGCGCCGGGGCCTAGCAGCGAGCGCACCAGACGGAGCCGGGTCACGTGGCTCTCGTCGTAGCGGGCCTGGGTCGCCGAGGTCAGCTCGCCGGCGTGCAGCAGGCCCTCGCGCAGGTAGTACTTCACGGTCGCGACCGGCACGTCGGCCCGCCGCGAGAGCTCCGAGATCCGCACGCCCTCACCTCCTTGACATTGGACACTAACACTCCCCAATATTGGAGAGCACCACTCTCCAATCGACCGAGGAGCCGAGATGGCCGAGATCCACGCCGGACGCATGACGCACTCCCACGACGGGCCCCTCGTCGTGTTCCTGATCGGGATGCGGGTCAACAAGCCCTGGCGGCCCGACCAGTGGCTGCCGACGTTCGCGGCGATGCCGGCGATGCTCCGCGAGCTCGCCTCCGACCCGGACTCCGGGATGCTCGGCTTCCGCACCGTCGTCGGCCCCTCCGGCCCGACGGTCATCCAGTGGTGGAGCTCGAAGGAGAAGCTCTACGCGTACGCCAGCGCGCGCGACGCCGAGCACCGGCCCGCCTGGACGGCCTTCAACGCCCGGGCGCGCAAGGCTCCGGGCGTGGTCGGGATCTGGCACGAGACGTACGAGGTCAGCCGGGCCGAGTCGATCTACGTCGGGATGCCCGCCACCGGGCTGGGCCGGGCGACCTCGCTCGTCCCCGTCGGGCGCAACGCCGACCGCGCGGCCGCGCGCATGGCCGCGGGGGCGACCGGTCGCTGAACCGCCGCCCCGAGGAGTCCCGAACGAGCTCGTCGCGGGCCGACGGTTCCCTATCCTGAGCCGGTGACCGAGACGGCGACGGACCCGGCGGCGCCCGCGTCCGCCGCGGAGCGGGCGCCGGCGCCCGGCGAGCCGCAGGTCCGGCTGCCGGTCGCGGTGCTCGCGGTCGTGGCGACGATCGTGGCCGCCCTGCTGGTCGTCGCGCTGGTCGTCCGGCTCGGCGCCGACCGCCTCCCCACCGCGCCGCCGCGAGACCCGCCGGCGGCGCCGGCCACGTCCCGCCAGCTCAGCCTCACCGGACGCCAGGTCACGCTCGACGAGTTCTCGATGACGCTCCCGGGCCCGCCGTTCGCGTGCGGGACCCTCGACCAGCCCCCGCCCACCGGCTTCGCGCAGATCGCCGTCTGCTCGTCCGTCGTCCACCGGGACTACGACGGCAAGGGCAGCGACTGGGTCGCCGCGAGCGGCGTGGCGCTGCTCGCGGACTCCGCCGTGGACCCGGACCTGGCGACGACGACCGGCGACGCGTTCACCGGCCTGCTCTCCGCCTTCTACGATCCCGCCGACCATCCCTCGCCCGGGAAGCAGACCAACGGCCCCCAGCCGCTCCGGGGCCCGAGCGGGGCGGCCTGGACCGAGCAGGCCGACGTCCGCGTCGAGCGGGCCGGGCTGCCGACGCCTTACGACCGCCTCGTCGTCATCGTCGTGCGCCTGGAGAGCGGCCAGCACGTCGCCTTCTTCTCCGACTTCCCGCACGACGGCAGCAAGCAGGCCCTGCAGGCCGTGGTCGACGCCGCGAACACCCTCGAGGCGCGTCGCTGACCGACCGGGACGCCGTGGACGAGCGGCCCGGGGCCACCAGGGCGACGACTAGGGTGACCGGATGCCCGGCACCGCTCCGGCCACGTACGGCTACTTCGGTCCCGTCGGCACCTTCACCCACCAGGCCCTCCTGACGCTCGTGACCGACGAGCAGGCCGAGCTCGTCCCGTACGCGACGGTCGGGCTGGCCCTGCAGGCCGTCCGCGACGGCGAGGTCACCTCGGCGCTCGTCCCCATCGAGAACTCCGTCGAGGGCGGCGTCAGCGCCACCCTCGACACGCTGACCTACGGCGACCCCCTCGTCATCACCGGCGAGGTGCTGCTGCCCGTGCAGTTCGGGCTCTACGCGCGTCCGGGCACCACGCTCGCCGACGTCCACGTCGTGCTGACCCACCCGCACGCGGCCGCCCAGTGCCGCAGCTGGCTGGCCGCCCACCTGCCGGCGGCGGAGGTGGTGGAGCGCGGGTCGACCGCGGCGGCCGCCGCCGAGGTGGCGCGACCGGGCTCGGACGTCGACGCCGCCGTCTGCGCCGCCGTCGCCGGCGAGCTGAACGGCCTGGACGCCCTCGCCTCCGGCATCGCGGACAACCCGGACGCGGTGACGCGCTTCGTGCTCGTGAGCCGACCCGGCCCGGTGGGGGAGCCGACCGGGGCCGACAAGACGACGATGGTCCTGTTCATGCGCGAGAACCACCCGGGCGCGCTGCTGGAGATCCTCGAGCAGTTCGCCAGCCGCGGCGTGGACCTCTGCCGCATCGAGTCGCGCCCGACGCGGCGCACGCTCGGCGACTACTGCTTCTCGATCGACGCCGAGGGCCACGTCGCCGACGCCCGGCTCGCCGAGGCGATGATGGGCCTCTACCGCACCTGCGCCGAGGTCGTCTTCCTCGGCAGCTATCCCCGGGCCGACCACGAGGCCGCCGACGTGCGACCCGGCACCGCGAACGCCGACTACGCGGCGGCCGCCTCCTGGCTGGAGCGCCTCAAGGGCTGACGCCCGTCGCTTGCGGCACCGGACGTTCATCACGACGTCCACCCGCGGGTGCGAGCAGGATCAGACGTCGTCGCGCTCGGAGTTGGGGACGTTCTCGCTGGGCGCGGAGCTGGAGATGTTCTCCGAGCGGACGTCCTCGTGCTTGGGCTTGTCCTCGCCGCCCTCGTCGAGGCGGACGCTCGGCGTGGCGTCGGGGGTCGCGGGCACGGCGTCGGCGCCACCGTACGCGGCCTGCGGGTTCTCGCGGCTCGAGCCGGCCGACGAGGCCTCGCCCGGCTCGCCCTGCGGGACCGAACCGCCGCCGGCCGCGGCCGCGGGGGAGCCCTTGGCGGGTCCCTCGTCGTCACCGCCGGTGATCTTGTCGGCGACGTCGCGGACCTTGTCGAAGACACCCATGCGCCTCACGCTACCCGGCGCCTCCCAGGCGGCCCGGCGTCTGCGCGGCGCCCGCTCCGGCCGCGGACAGGTCCTGGCCCACCTCGGCCAGCTCGACGCTCGTCGCGCGCGGGGTCGCCGCGGCGCGCGGCACCCGGACGACCAGCGCGCCCGGCTGGACCTCCGCGGTCATGGTGCGGCACTCGCCGACCGTGTCGCCGTCGAGCTGGAACGCGTCCCGGCGGTCGACCGTGATCGTCACCGTGCGGCCGGTGAAGCGGTCCAGCTGGTCGTCGCCCCGGCGCTGACGGGTCACGACCCGGGTGACGACGCGGGCCCAGTCGCGGAACGTCACCGGCGAGGCGATGAGGACGTCCAGCAGGCCGTCGTCGGGACGGGCGTCGGGGATGAGCGGCAGGTTGCCCTGCAGGAAGCCGACGTTGCCGATGACGATCACGTGGGCGAGGCGCTCGACCACCTCGCCGTCGTCCACCCTGATCCGGGTGCGCAGCGCCTCGTGGTTGGCGTTGCGGGCGGCGGAGACGAAGTACGCGGCCGAGCCCACGGCCTTCTTGAGGTCGGCGTTCGTGCCGTCCATGATCGCGGCGTCGATGCCGATCCCGGCCATGACGGCGAAGTGGTGCTGGGTGTGCCGGTCCACCGTCACGGCGACCAGGTCGATCGGCTTGTCCTCCCCGTCGAGGGCCACCTCGAGGGCCAGGGCCGCGTCGAGCGGGACGCCGATGTTCTTGGCGAGCAGGTTCCCGGTGCCCGCCGGGATCAGGCCGAAGGGGATGCCGGTGCCGGCCAGGCCGGAGCAGATCACCCGGATGGTCCCGTCGCCGCCCGCCCCGAGCACGAGGTCGACGCCCTCGCGGACCGCCTGCTCGGTCATCACGTGGCCGGGGTCCTCCGGCGTCGTCTCCAGGAAGATGGTCCGCGTCCAGCCGCGGGAGCGCAGCTCGTAGTCGACCTGCCGCCGGAACGTCACCCAGTCGACGACCTTGGCGGGGTTGTAGATGACCGCGGCCCGGCGGGCGACGTGGTCGTCCGGCACCGGGACCCGGGACCGGACGATCTCGGTCACGAAGTCGTGGGGGAGCGGCACGTGGACGCCGGCGACGATGAGCGAGACGGTCGCGACGAGGCCGCCGAAGAGCGTGCCGCCGACGATGTCGCTGACCCAGTGCGCGCTGGTGACCCAGCGGTCGAGCGCCACCGTCGCGACGATCACCACGGCACCCACCTGCCAGGCGAACCGCTTGCGCACCGGCTGGCGCGTGACGGCCATGGCGGCGCCGACGGCGATCGTGGCGCACACGATCGCCGTCATGTGGCCGGACGGGTACGCGTACCCGTGGGCGGTGAGCACGTCGAGGGCCCGTTCCGGCCGGGCCCGGCGCACCACGAGCTTGAGGAGCCCGTAGCCGCCGTAGCCCAGGACGACCATGAGCACCAGGGCGGCCGTCAGCTGGCGCAGCCGGCGCTGCCAGGCCCAGACCGCGAGGCCGGCGACGGCGCCGAGCACGAGACCGGGGTAGGTGAGCAGCGCGAAGGCGGCGCTGATCTGGGCCAGCGCCGAGCCCGGGGTCAGGGGCGGGGCGAGGAGCGCGCGGTCGGCCCGGCCGAGGACGGGCAGGGCCATGACGACGCCCGTCCAGACGACGAAGGCGACCCCCAGCAGCACGGCGACGGAGAGCGCCGACAGCGCGGGGGTACGGCGGACCATGGTGGGTCCAGTATCCCGGTTGCGCGGAAGCGCCCGCCCGGCTCGTGCGCCGGACGGGGCGGGGCGGGGATCAGGCCCGTTCGGCCTCCACCAGCCGGTCGAGCGTCGCGTCCAGCTCGGCGTCGACGACCTGCTGGTCGGGGTGCGCGTCGTACCAGGCGACGATCTCGCGGGCGCCCTGCGCCCAGGTCGTCGTGGCGGCGAAGTCCGGCACGAGCGACTTGAGCTTGCTGTTGTCGAAGACGAGGGAGTGGGCCTTGTCGCCGAGCAGCCCCGCCTCCCAGTCGGGGACGGCGCGACCGATGCGGGCGGACGAGACGTGCACGATGTCGGCCTCCACGCCGGCGGCGCGGGCGAGCCCCTGGGCGACGGCGTCCCACGTCAGCGTCTCGTCGGTGGTGATGTGCACGGCGTCGCCGGGGACGCGCGGGTCGCCGAGCAGGGGCACGAACCCCTTCGCGAAGTCGCGGGCGTGGGTCAGCACCCACAGCGAGGTCCCGTCGCCGTGCACGACGACGGGGAGGCCGCGGCGCATCCGGTCGATCATGGTCCAGCCGGCGTCGAACGGGATCAGCGTCGCGTCGTAGGTGTGCGACGGCCGCACGATCGTCGCCGGGAAGCCGTCCTCCCGGTGCGCCGCCACCAGCAGGTCCTCGCAGGCGATCTTGTCGCGCGAGTACTGCCAGAAGGGGTTGCGCAGGGGCGTCGACTCGGTGATGGGCCGGTGCGCGACGGGCTTGCGGTAGGCCGAGGCCGAGCTGATGAACACGTACTGCCCGGTGCGGCCGGAGAACAGGTCGATGTCGGCCTGCACCTGGTCGGGGGTGAAGGCGCGGAAGTTCGCGACGACGTCGAACGCCTCGTCCCCGACCGCCTCCCGGATCGAGGCGGGGTCGGTGGCGTCGCCGACGAGCACCCGGGCGCCCTCGATCGCGGGCCGCGAGCTCTGCTTGCCGCGGTTCAGCAGGGTGAGGTCCCACCCCCGCTCGACCGCCAGCCGACTGCAGTCCGAGCTGATGATCCCGGTGCCCCCGATGAACAGAGCCTTCACGTCGTCCCCTTCGCCTGCCTCGTCGTGCCGCCCGCGTACGCCGCGGGCACCGGGTCGATCATGACCGCACCGCGGCCGGCCCTCCGGTGGGGGTGGTGACAGGGGCCAGGTCCGACCACGAGGATGGGGGCCTCCGAGCAGAGGGGCCCTCATGGCCGAGGCGATGCCGTTCCTGACCTTCCAGCCGAGCCGCGGCCACGGCGCCGCCGAGGCGATCGCGCTCTACACCGCGCTGTTCGCCGACGGCGAGGTCGTCTCCGAGCAGCGCCGGCCCGCCGACGCGCCCGAGGGGGCGGGGACGGTCGAGCTCGCGGAGATCGTGGTCGCGGGGCTGCACGTGCGGTTCAGCGACAGCTACGTCGAGCACGCGTGGGACTTCACACCGGCCGTCGCGCTGTGGGTCACCTGCAGCTCGCCCGAGGAGCACCGGCGCCTCGTCGACGGGCTCGCGGAGGACGGCCAGACCTTCATGCCGCTGGACGACTACGGGTTCGGCCCCTTCGCGTGGGTCCAGGACCGGTTCGGCGTCTCCTGGCAGCTCGCGGGCCCTGCTTCCTGAACGGGGTTGCTGACCAGGGGTCGCTGGATCGTCGCCGCCTCGTCGTCCGAGCGTGGGTCGTGCCTCCCCAGCCCATCGAGCGACCCCCTTTCAGCAGGCTGCCGTTTTCCTCGGCACTGGTAGCGTTACCAGGGTGACGGAGCACCCCGTCCCCGGGCTTGTCGGGGTCGTCGACGTCGGCGGGTCGCACCTGCTCGCCGCCATCGCCTGCGAGGGTGCGGACGGTCCGGTGCTCGGACCCCGGGTCCGGGCCGACGTGGATGCCGCGGCCCCGCGGGAGCAGCTCCTGGACGCGCTCACCGCACCGCTCGCCGACCTCCCGGCCCCCGCGTGGGTGTTCGCCCTGCCGGGACCGTTCGACTACGCCGCCGGGCGGGGCGACTTCACCGGCGTCGGCAAGTTCGGCGCGCTGGCCGGGGTGGACCTGCGGACTGAGCTGTCCGCGCGGCTGCGGGTGGACCCGGAGCGCGTGCGGTTCCTCAACGACGCCCAGGCCTACGGGCTGGGGGAGTGGTGGGGCACCCCGGACCGCCCCCGCCGTTCGGTCTGCATCACCCTCGGCACCGGGGTCGGGTCGACCTTCCTGGTCGACGGGTCGCCGGTCGAGTCAGGGCCGGGCGTCCCGCCGCACGGCTGGGTGCACCTGCTCCACCTCGACGGCGCTCCCCTGGAGGACCGGGTCTCGACCCGCGCCGTCGTGGCGCGCCACGCCGCGCGCACCGGCGAGACTCGTTCCGTCCGCGCGATCGCCGAGGCCGCGCGCCAGGGCGACGAGGAGGCCCGGGCGGTGCTGGCGGGGACCATGCGGGACCTCGGCCGGGCCCTCGGCCCCGCGCTGTCCGCCTTCGCCGCCGACGAGCTCGTCGTCGGCGGGTCGATGGCCCGCTCCTGGGACGTGCTGGGCGACCCGCTGGCCGCCGCGCTCGCCGAGGTGGCCGGCCTCGACGCGCTCGTCGTCCGCCCGTCGGCCCTGCTCGACGACGCGCCCCTGCTGGGCGCCGCCTGGTGGTTCAGGCGGGCCGGTCGACCTGCGTCCCCCGCACCGACGCCTTGACCGTCGCCAGGCGCTGACCGACCCCGGGCCCGTGCGGCCGAACCGTGTACGCGCCGACCGCCGCGGGCACGATGAACGTCTCGGCGTAGTGCACGACGAACGGCTCGAACGACCCGTCCGGGCTCTCGACGACCGCCTCGTCGCCCTGGACCAGGTTGAGGACGTCGACCGTGCCGCGGGTGTCGTGGCGAACCGTGCCGGTGAACCAGTGCCGGCGCACCTCGATGAACTCGAGCTCGTGCAGCCCGGTGCGCTCCTCGACCCATCCGTCGCCCGCGGCGACCTGCTCAACGCGGCCGACGAGGTTCTCCCGCGTCCAGGCCGTGTCGCGCGACCACTGGATGTTCGCCGCCGCGTGCTCGAGGTGGATCGGCCGCGGCCGCCCGTCGAGCCCAACCCGCCCCCAGTCCCACATCTTGAAGGTGAAGAGGTACGGCGTCGCCGAGATCTCCAGGACCATCGACCCCGCGCCGGAGGCGTGCACCGTGCCCGCGGGGATCAGGAAGTGGTCGTGCCGGCGGGCCGGGAAGGTGTTGACGAAGTCCTCGGCCTCGAACGCTGGCCCGCCCGACTCCGCGGCGGCGAGCGCCTCGAGCATCGCGTCGGGGTCGACCCCCGTTCGCAGGCCCAGGTAGACGACCGCGTCGTCGGTGGCGTCGAGCAGGTAGTAGCTCTCGTCCTGCGTGTACGCCATCCCGAAGGTCCGGTAGATGTAGTCGGTCAGCGGGTGGACCTGCAGCGACAGGTTCTGCCCGTCGACGGTGTCGAGGAAGTCGAAACGGATCGGGAACTCGGCCCCGAACCGGGCGTACGTCCGCTCGCCGAGCAGGTCGCGGGGCTCCATCAGGACGAGGTCCATCGCGGGCAGCTCGACCGTCGTGCCCCCGACCTGCAGCAGCAGGCTGTTCTCCTCGGGCACGCAGTCGAAGCACCACGCGTACTTCCCGTCGCCCGGCAGGCCGAAGCGGTCGCGCATCCAGTGCCCGCCCCACACGCCGGGGTCGAAGAAGGGCACCACGCGGAACGGCTGCCGCACCGCCTGCCGCAGCCCCGCCCGGACCGTCTCGGCCTCGACGAGGGTCATCGCGTCGACCGGCGGGTTGGCGTCGAGCACGTAGTCGAGCGCGTCGAAGATCTCGCGCTTGTGCCGGTCGGCGACGCGCCACTCGAGGAAGTAGCCGCGCTTGACCTTGCGCAGCGCGTCGGCGTCGGCGTCGTCGGCCCGCCAGCCCGGGGCGCCGGCCCGCTGGCGCTGCTGGATCTCCCAGCGTGCGAGGTCGGCGAGCACCAGGCAGTCGGGCTCGACCGGCAGCAGCGCGGCCCCCCAGCCGACGACGACCACGGGCCCGTCGGCGGCCCGCACCCGGGCCGCCGTGGCCTCCAGGCGCCCGGTGTCGTACAGGTCGCGCAGCCGGCGGTGGCTCATCACGCCGAACACGCGGTCGTCGGTCAGGTCGGGACCGACGAGCGCCTCGATCTGCTCGGGCGCCAGGGCGGCCTCGTCCTCGACGTCGACGACCGTCGCGCCGGGCAGCGCCGCACCCAGGGCCGCCCGTACGCCCGCCACGTCCGTGCCGGGGTAGGTGTCGACGAGCACGACCCGGGCTCCGCGCACGCGGACCTCGTCGGCGAGCCGGCGCCACGCGGCGTCGCCCGACCACGCCTGGTGGCCGGGTGCGAGCCGGATCACCGGAGCCTGGTCGTAGGTGGAGGTGGGCCCGCTCGCGGGGGCGTTCGCTGGCATGGGGGCCTTCCGGTCGTGCGGCGGCCGCCGGTCGTCGGAGGGCACCTCGCGGACCGGCGGGACTGGTAACGTTAACAGCACGGTTGAGGCAGCGCCACCGGCCTGAGCCGGGGGCGCTCGCGGGGGGTCAGAGCCGGGCGACGTCCTCGACCAGGCGGACCGGCAGCTCGACGAGGCGTGGTGCCTGCTGCTCGTCCTCGCCGGCGGCCTCGAGGCGTTCGAAGAGCATCTCGGCGGCCTGCCGGCCGAGCTCCTCGGCGTCGTGGTCGACCAGCGAGAGCGCGACCGGCGAGAGGTCGGCGAGCTCGAAGGAGTCGAAGCCGACGACCCGCGTCTGGCGCCGGCCGCCCGCGCCGGAACGGTCGCGCTCGGCCACGGCGATGGCCCGGATGGCGCCGAGGGTGTTGCGGTTGTTCGCGGTGAAGACCGCCGTCGGCGGGTCGTCCAGCGCCAGCAGCTCGGTCATCGCCTCGCGTGCGGAGTCGACGTCCTGCTGACCCTGCCGCACCAGCTCACCGACCACCGGGACCCCGGCCTCCTCGTGGGCCTGCCGGAAACCGGCGAAGCGGCGCTGCCCCGTGAACACCGACACCCGGTTGCCGAGGAAGGCGATCCGGGTGTGCCCCTCGCGCAGCAGCAGCGTGGCCGCCTCGTACGCGCCCCGGACGTCGTCGATGAGCACGGTGTCGGCGTCCACCCCCTCGACGGCCCGCGACGCGAGCACCAGCGGGACCCCGCCGAGGGCCTTGGGCTGCAGGTGGGTGGCCGGGCCCTGGCCCGACGGGACCACGACGAGCCCCTCGACCCGGCGGCCGACGAAGTCGCCCACGAGCTGGCGCTCGCGCACCGGGTCCTCGTTGGAGTTGCCCACGAGGATGCGGCGCTCGTGGCGCGCGGCGACCTCCTCGATGCCGCGCTGCAGGCCGGCGTAGTAAGGGTTCGCGATGTTGGTGATCGTCACGCCGATGAGCCCGGAACGGCGCCGGCGCAGGCTGCGCGCGTTCTCGTCGCGGTGGTAGCCGAGGTGCAGCACGGCGGCCTCGACCCGCTCGCGCAGCTCGGGCCGGACGTGCTGGGCCCCGGACAGCACGCGCGAGACCGTCATCGGGCTGACGCCGGCCTCCGCGGCCACGTCCTGCACGGTCGAGGCGCCGCTGCCCCGCGTGCGGCGACGCCCGTCCGGCGCGTCGGCTCCAGCGGTCATGCGGGGAGGCTATACCGCCCGCCACGGCGGGGGAACGACCTCTTGTGAGGGTCCGGACCAGCGTGTTAGCGTCAATTGGTAACGATAACAAGCGTCGTCGGAACCAGCCGGGCGACGAGGACGAAGGAGTTCCGCGATGAAGTTCCGCCGTGCCCTGGTAGCCACCGCGCTGCTCGCAGCAGCCTCCCTGACGGCCACGGCGTGCTCGTCGGGCAGCTCGCCCTCCTCCGCCGGCTCCCCGGGCTCCAGCAGCGAGAAGCCCACCGGGACGCTGAACTTCGTCAACGACAAGTCGTGGGACTTCAAGGCGTTCTCGACGGTGTCGCAGGCCGACATCGGCATCGGGCTGAACCCGACCACGTACGCCGACCAGAACGCCTTCGTCGCCTTCGTCAAGCAGTCGTTCCGGACGAACAAGGCGCCCGGGCTGTTCACCTGGCACACCGGCGGCCAGCTCGAGGAGCTCGTCAAGCAGAACCTGGTCGTCGAGACGACCCCGCTGTGGGACGAGGCGATCAAGCAGGGCGAGGTGGCGCCGAGCGTGCGCGACCTCTACACGATCGACGGCAAGCAGTACTGCACGCCGATCAGCGTCGACGACTGGGTCATGTACTACGACAAGAAGATGTTCGCCCAGTACGACATCAAGCCCCCGACCACCTGGGACGAGATGATGCAGGCCGCGGCGACGCTCAGGTCGCACGGCATCGCCCCGTTCTGGAGCTCGGGCGGCAACCCCTGGGCGTTCGTGTGGTTCCAGATCCTCCTCGCCGGCACCGACCTGCAGCTCTACAAGGACCTGTCCACGGGCAAGGCCTCCTACACGGACCCGCGCGTGGTCTCGGTGATGAACACCTGGCTCGACATGGAGCAGAAGGGCTACTTCTCCGACCCCGGGTCCAAGACCCAGCCGGAGGAGCAGATGAAGAGCGGCAAGCTCGCGATGATCCCGTTCGGCACCTGGTACGCCTCGACGATGGAGACCGCCGGGCTCAAGAACGGCACCGACTGGGGCGTGTTCACCATCCCGGCGGTCAACCCGGCGCAGGGCAAGACCCCCGTCGCCATCGAGACCGCCCCGGCCTGCGTCGCGGCCAAGTCCGAGCAGAAGGACCTCGGGCTGGCCTACTCCGCCTGGTGGATGACGGCCCAGGCGCAGACCGCCTGGTCCAAGCAGCAGGGCAACCTGCCCTTCAACCCGCAGGCCAAGGCGTCGACCGAGACGTTCCAGCAGGTCGGCCAGGAGCTCGCCGACACGAACAAGTACGAGACCTACCTGCGCTACTACGAGGCCACCCCGACGCCGATCCTCACCACGGCCCTCGACCAGTTCACCGGCTTCATGACCAACCCGGGCGACCCGACCAAGTACCTCCAGGGCATCCAGGACGAGGCCCAGTCCTACTGGGCGAAGAACTGAGGTGACGGCCACCTCCGAGCTGCGGGGGCCGGTGCCGTCCGCGTCCGCCCCTGCGGCCCCGGCCGGACGGCGTGGTGACGCCCGCCGGCGGCCGCCGACCAGCTACCAGGGCGCGGCGTGGGCGTTCATGGCGCCGGCGACGGTCCTCGTCGTCCTCGCCATGTACCTGCCGGTCATCTACACGGTCTACCTGAGCTTCACGACGTACGGCGGCCTCGGCAGCCCCGAGCCCGCGGGCCTGTCCAACTACGTCGAGATGTTCGCCGACACGGCCTTCCTCACCGCCATCGGCAACACGCTGGTGTGGGTGCTCGGCTCGCTGCTCGTGCCGGTCGGCATCGGCCTGCTGGTCGCGTACCTGTCCTTCGGGCTGCGGTTCGCCGGCTGGCTGCGGGTGCCGTTCCTGGTGCCGTACGCGCTGTCCGGCGTCGCCGTCGGCGTCGTCTTCTCCTTCGTGCTGCAGAACGACGGCGCGCTGTCGCAGGCGCTCGCCTACCTCCACCTGCCCGGGTCGGAGACGCGCTGGTTGCAGGAGGCGCCGCTCAACACGATCGTCATGATCCTGGCGGCGTCGTGGCAGGGGATCGGCGTGAACGCGCTGCTCTTCACCGTCGGCCTGCAGTCGATCCCCAAGGAGCCGCTGGAGGCGGCCCGGGTGGACGGCGCGTCGGGCTGGCGGCTGTTCCGCCACATGGTCTGGCCGCTGCTGCGGCCCTCGACGACGATCGTCGTCGGCCTGTCGATCGTCAACAGCCTCAAGACCTTCGACATCGTCCAGGCGATGACCCAGGGCGGTCCGAACCGGGTGTCGGAGACGCTCGGCGTGACGATGTACCGCGACACCTTCGTCAACAGCGAGTACGGCCTCGGGTCGGCCGTGGCCGTGTTCCTCACGATCATCACGGTCGCGGCGTCGATGCTCTACCTGCGTCGCCAGCTGAGCATCGGCGAGCCGAAGGGGGCCACGCCGTGACCGGCAGCCGCACGTCCCACCTCGTCCGCACGATCCTCCTGGCGGTGCTCGGGCTGGTCTGGCTGCTGCCGATCTACCTGCTCGTGGCCAACGCGGGCAAGCGGCAGGTCGACTACGACGCCGACGCGCTGTGGGCTCCGGGATCGCTGGGGGGCCTGTCGTCGAACCTGACGGCGGTGTTCACGACCACGGACGTGCCCTCGGGTCTCGGCGTGACCGTGCTCTACGCGACGGTCGCGCCGCTCATCGCGGTCGTGCTCGGCGCGACGGTCGGCTTCGCGGTCATCGTGCTCAAGCTCAAGCACGGCTTCTTCTGGTTCTTCGTCGTCTTCTGCGGCACGGTCTTCCCGCTGCAGCTGATGGTGATCCCGTGGTTCGACGTGTACGCACGGGTCGACCTCTTCGACACCCGCTCCGGGATGCTGCTGATCTACGCGATCGTCGCCACGCCCTTCTCGGCGTTCGTCATGCGCAACTTCTTCTCGGGCATCGCGGAGTCGGTTTTCGAGGCGGCCGTGGTCGACGGCGCGAACGTCGGCAGGATCTTCACCCGGATCTTCCTGCCGATGTCGACGAGCGCGCTCGTCGTCGTCTTCATCCTCCAGGCGACCTGGGTCTGGAACGACCTGCTGCTCTCGCTGATCCTCACCCAGAGCCCCGAGACCCGGCCGGTCATGCCGCTGCTCAACGCCCTGCAGTCCGTCGAGGGCGGCGGGCCCGGGTTCACGGTGATCCTCACCGCGGCGCTCGTCGTCTCCATCCCGACCGCGATCCTCTTCATGCTCACGCAGCGCTTCTTCCAGCGCGGCCTGGCCCTCGGCCAGTACTGACCTCGCTCCCGACGCTGTCGAGGGGCGGCCGGGCTGGCAGTAGGTCGGGAGGCGGCGACGCCTATCTCTTCGAGGTCCTTCGACGAGCTCAGGGAACGTCCCCTCGGCGCGCTCGACCCGACCACGATCCCTGAGCTCGTCGAAGGGCACCCCAGCGAGACGGAAGGGCCCTGCCGGAACCTCACCGGCAGGGCCCTTCCGCCGCCTTCAGCCCAGCGTCAGCCGGACCGCCCGTACGCCGGACCCCAGGAACGTCACCTCGACCGAGCCGTCCACGACCTCGAGGTCCTCCAGCGGCTCGCCGAGGTAGGTCGCGGCCGACGCAGCCTTCGTCCCCTCCGGCACCCGGAGGCGGGCGGTCAGCCCGTCGAGGGCGTTCGAGCGCAGCCGGACGAGCACGCTGCCGTCCGCGTCGTGGCGCAGCCCGACGAGCTGCACGCGCTCGTCCGACAGCCCGAGCAGCGACCCCTCGGCCGGCGCCGCGCCGTCGGCCCGCTCGGCCACGACGGGTCGCAGCGGCTGCACCAGCGACTCCGCCGTGCGCGAGGCGAGGGCGGGGGCGTCGCCCGTGCCCACCGCGACCCGGTAGCGCAGGTCGGTGTCGAAGGCCTGCTGGACGGGGAAGTTCGTATCCCAGATGTTGTTGTGGACCCACGAGAAGACGGTGCCCGGCTCCTCCGTGCGCAGCGTCGAGCCGAAGGGGACGTACGGCAGCGCCAGCGTCCGCAGCTCGACGAGCGGCACCTCCGCCGTGGCCCAGCCGGCCGCGGCCTCGCCGTCCTGCACGGAGACGAAGTGCCGGATCGCCCGCATGTACTCCGCGCCGCCCGGGACCTGGGGCACGTCCGGCCCGGTCAGCCCGCCGGCCGACTCCTCGAGGACGCCCGGCGCGCCGTCGTGGGCGAAGGGGAAGGCGAAGAACGCGCTCTCCTTGTCCCAGGTGCTGTCCTTCGACAGCCGGTTGGTGATCTCCAGGTGCGCCACCCCGGCGGGCAGCCGGTAGGTGACCTGCAGCGAGCGGGCGCTGCCGACCTCCGGGCGCACGACGACCTGCTCGCCGCGGGCGTCGCGGGTCGCGCTCACGACGGCCGCGGGTCCGGCGACCTCGCGGCTGCTGATCAGCGCCATGTTCCCCGAGTCGGCGAACTTCGAGGAGTTGTGGTTCGACCGGCCGATGGTGGCGTAGCGGTCGTAGACGTAGTGGTTGAAGCCGAAGGCGCTGCCCGCGTCGACGACCTCGCGCCCGGTCCGCTTGTCGACCAGGGAGGCGAGCGTGCCGTGGCGCAGGTCGATCCGGGCGACGAGGTGCTCGTTCTCGAGCACGGTCGGGTCGGCCAGGTCCTCCGCGGCGTCCGGGCCCTGCTCGGCGGACCGCACGTCCACCCGGACGAAGCCGACGGCCCCGACCCAGTCGAGGCGGACCCGCAGGTAGCGGCCGAGCCCGCGGCTGCCCGCCGGCTCGGGGCGCTCGGTGTGGGGGAGGGCGTCGCCCGTCCGGCCGTCCACCAGCGTCACGGCCTGCGTGAGCGGCACGACGCCGGCCGGCAGGAAGACCTCCAGCTCGTCGGTGCGGGCCGCTCCGGTCGGGTTGACCGCGTACACCGACACCAGGGCGTCGGGGTGGCGGCCAAGGTGCCCGGCCAGCGCGGCGGTGGAGAGCTGCAGCGCCCGGTCGGACTCGTCGACGGCGGCGTACGCGCGGGCGACCTTCCAGTACCACTGGTGCTCGCCCGAGGACGAGCCGTGGTCCTCGTGCTCCCAGGAGTTGGAGGCGCCCCAGGTGTGCTCGTCCCACAGCGCCAGCTGCCGGTAGCCCTCGTCGGGGTCGACGACAGGCTCGGCCACCTCGTCCGGCGCCAGCAGGTGGGCGGCGGCCCCGAGGATCTGCGCGGCGGCGAGGTCGTTCTGCGCCTTGCGGCCCAGCCCGACCGGCGCGACGGCCGAACCGACGCCGTGCGCCCACCAGTCGTTCCAGTCGCCCGTGCAGGTCGGCAGCTCGTCGCCCGAGCGTTCCATCGCCGCGTCGAAGAAGGCCTCGTTGGTCGACACGCGCAGGTGCGGGAAGAGCCAGCGCGCGTTCCACTCCTCGACGATGTCGCTGACCGCGCGGCTCGGGCCGGCGTTGTCGCTCCAGCGGCCGTGCGTGCGCAGGTGCAGCACGTCGCCGCCGAACGGCGGGCGCTCGTTCACGTCGGCCCCGCCGTCGAGCCAGCCGAAGATGCTGCCGACCGGCATCGGGTAGGGCTTCGTGCCGAGTGAGGCGAGGTAGGCGCCGAAGATCTGGCTGGCCACGTCGTACGACTCGTGGAACCCGACCATCGGGCCCTCCATGTAGGCGAGCCCGTGCGGGGTGTCGGTGCGCCAGACGACGACCTCCCCGCCCTCCGGGCCGCGCCAGCGGAACAGCCGCGGCAGCGCCATCTGGCCCTGGCCGTCGGGGTAGGAGCGGCCGGCCCAGTTGTGCGCGACGCTGAGGAAGCGCACGCCCAGCTGACTGAGCGCGTCCGGCAGGCCGACCACGTGACCCGGGACGTCGGTCTGCATGGCGGTGCGGAACTCGACGCCGTAGCGGCGCTTGAGCTCCAGCGCCGGGCGCAGCAGCTCGTGGAGCTCGTCGGTGCTGCAGATCTCGGTGTGGAGGTTGAAGGGCATCGCCGAGAGCGAGACCCGGTTCTCCGCGACGCGGCGCAGCAGCTCGTCGCGGGCGCGCGGCGGACGGTTCGCGAGGTAGTCGGTGACGCTGAACAACGCCTCCTCGTTCCACCGGAACCGGGCGTCGTCGTCCAGGTCGTCGGTCTCGCGGGCGAGCCGGAGCACGTCGTCGAGGTAGGACAGGTGCTGCGCGCGGACCACGTGCTGACGGTCGGTGTAGCCGATGTCGAGGTGGCTGTGCTGGACCAGGTGCACCTCGTAGTGCCGCGGCGGGCGCAGCACGGTCTCGAGCGTGATGGTCTCCTCGCCCACCTGTGCGGTCACCCGCAGCGGGGTGGGGGAGGACACCTCGGGCACCAGCAGCCGTACGCCGCCCCCGCCGATGCGCTCGTGGCCGACCGCGAGCTCGGTGCCGTCGAGCTCGACCCGGGTCCGGCCGGTGTCGATCGCGGCGACCTGCGCCACGCCGTCCGCCAGGGGCTGCAGCCGCACGGACTGGACGGTGCCGCGCCCGTCGGCAGCGACCAGCGGCTCGGCGATGAGCCCGACCACGCCGCGCTCCACCCGCGCCGACGCGTCGACCGCGTGCTCGAGCAGCTGGCGCCGTTGCAGGGAGGCGTCCCAGACCGGGCTCGGCGCGAGGAAGCGCTCCGAGCTGGCGAACGACGAGTCCCAGACGGGGGGCGGCTCGGGCAGGGCATGCGAGGTCATGACGGGCCTTTCAGGGTCGACGGCGACGGTACTGGTAACGTTACCTTCGTGTTGTCGAGGTCGGTAGGCGGCCCTTGGTCGTGCGCCGCGCGGAATTCTGACCGCTCGATCTCGGTAGCCCTCGCCCGCTGAGCGCGGTCGACACCTCCAGCGTCCGACGAGAGGTCAGAATTCCGCGCCGCCCCGTCGGCCGTCGGAACGACGACGGGGCGAACAGCCGCCTCGCTAGGCTGAACCGCGTGATCGACGTCCAGGTGCTGCGCACCGACCCTGACCGCGTCCGTGCCTCCCAGGCCGCGCGCGGGGAGTCGGTGGAGCTCGTCGACGACCTGCTGGCCGCCGACGAGGCCCGCCGCGGGGCGATCGCCCGGTTCGAGGTGCTGCGGGCCGAGCAGAAGGACCTCGGCCGGCAGATCCCGAAGGCCTCCGGCGACGAGCGCGCCGCGCTGCTGGCGCGCACCAAGGAGCTCGCCGACCTCGTGAAGAAGGCGGACGTGTCCGCGGCCGAGCTGGGGACCGCCTTCACCGGGCTGCTCGAGCAGGTCGGCAACCTCGTGGGCGAGGGGGTGCCCGAGGGCGGCGAGGACGACTACGTCGTGCTCGAGACCCACGGCGAGCCGCGCGACTTCGCCGCCGAGGGCTTCGAGCCCAAGGACCACCTCGAGCTCGGCCAGCTCCTCGGCGCGATCGACGTCGAGCGCGGCGCGAAGGTGTCCGGCTCGCGCTTCTACTTCCTCACCGGCCAGGGTGCCGAGCTCGAGCTCGCCCTGCTGAACCTGGCCATGAGCACCGCGCTGCGCAACGGCTTCACCGCGATGATCCCGCCGGCGCTGGTCAAGCCCTCGGCCATGGCCGGGACCGGCTTCCTCGGCCAGGCGGCGCAGGACGTCTACCACCTCGAGACCGACGACCTCTACCTCGTCGGCACGGCCGAGGTGCCGCTCGCCGCGTACCACTCCGACGAGGTCCTCGACGCCGCGTCGCTGCCGCTGCGCTACGCCGGCTACAGCCCGAGCTACCGCCGCGAGGCCGGCTCGTACGGCAAGGACACCCGCGGCATCTTCCGCGTGCACTGGTTCGACAAGGTCGAGATGTTCGTCTACTGCGCGCCCGAGGACGCCGACGCCGAGCACCAGCGGCTGCTGGCCTGGGAGAAGGAGTTCATCGACGCGCTCGAGATCCCGTACCAGGTGCTCGAGCTGGCGGGCGGCGACCTCGGCCTGAGCGCGGCGCGCAAGTACGACTGCTACGCCTGGCTGCCGACCCAGAGCCGCTACCGCGAGATCACCTCGACCTCGAACTGCACGCAGTTCCAGGCGCGCCGGCTGAACATCCGCTCCCGCTTCGGGACCGGTACGGCCCCGGTCGCGACCCTCAACGGCACGCTGTGCGCGATGACCCGGACGATCATCATGATCCTGGAGAACCACCAGCAGGCCGACGGTTCCGTCCGCATCCCCGCCGCGCTGCGACCGTTCCTGGGCGGGCGCGAGGCGCTCGTCCCGACGCGGTCGGCCTGAGCCCCGCGATGACCTCGTACGCCCCCGACGACCGGGCCGGCTGGCGACCCCGGATGGTCGCCCTCGACGTCGACGGCACCGTCGTCGACCGTGACGGCGTGCTCGGTCCGGACATGGCCGACGCCATCAGCAAGGTCGTCGCGGCCGGGGTGCCGGTCGTCCTGGCCACGGGCCGTGCCTGGCACAGCACCCGTGAGCTCGTCGAGCTGCTCGGCCTGCCGGCGGGCCCGACCGTGTGCTCGAACGGCGCGGTGATCGTGTCCTACCCGCCGCAGGAGATCGTCCAGGCCGTGACGTTCGACCCGCGCGAGGTCATCGAGCGCGTCGAGTCGTTCGCCCCCGGCACCTTGATCGCGGTCGAGGAGATCGGGCGCGGCTTCCGGATGAACGAGCACTTCCCCGAGGGCGACCTCACCGGCGAGCTGGTCGTCCAGAGCGCCGCGGAGCTGGGCGCGGAGCCGGTCACGCGCATCATCCTGCGCGACCCGCGACGGTCGGTGGACGAGTTCGTGACGCTCGCGAAGCACCTCGGCCTGCAGGGCGTGACCTACTTCGTGGGCTGGAGCGCCTGGCTCGACATCGCGCCCGAGGGCGTCAACAAGGCGACGGCGCTCGCCCAGATCGCGGCCGACCTGGGCATCAAAGCCGAGGACGTCCTCGCCGCCGGCGACGGGCGCAACGACATCGAGATGCTCCAGTGGGCCGGTCGCGGGGTGGCGCTGGCCGAGGCGCCGCCCGAGGTCCGGGCCGTCGCGGACGCGGTCAGCGTCCCCTTCCTCGAGGGCGGGCTCGTCCCCGAGCTGCTGCGCTGGTTCGGCTGAGCGCAGCCGCAGGAGGGCCGGTCAGCGGTAGCGCTGGCGCCGGCCCAGGTGGCCGATCACCAGCAGCCAGATGATCGGGCCGAAGAAGATCGGCCCGTGCAGGGCGATCGACGCGACGACGGCGAGCACGAGCACCGGCACCAGCAGCAGGACGGTCGCCGACACCCCGGCCCGGACGGCCGGGCTCCCGGGCTGGCGGCCCCGGCGCGCCACCTCGGCGCCCGGAGGCTTCGGCAGGTCGCGGAACAACGCCTCGAGGTCGCGGTCGAAGCGCGCCCCCATCGCCGTCTCGCTGCGCTCGTCGAACTCCTCGCGCGTCAGGCGGCCGGCGGCGAAGTGGTCCCCGAGCCGGTCGAGGGCCTCGTCGCGCTCGGCGTCGCCGATCCGGACGGGTTCGGCGGCCGGCTGGCTCGCCGGGCGTACGGGGTAGGTCCACACCCCCATCGCCCAGGGAGGCGTGCGGCCGGGCAGCTGATCAGTCATCCACGTCCTTCGCTGGCGTCCTCGCTCCCCTTCGACGGTAGCGCGGCGAGACCCCGGAACCGGTCCTCGCGCCCGCCCTCTCAGTCCACCCACAGCGGAGCGCGGCCAAGGCGTACGGATGAGCCGGAGGACCCGTTTTCAACGTTGTAACGTGACGGCGTGACACGCGCGCGCATCGTCGTCGACCGAGACTTCACCCTCGGGGAGGTGCCGCGCCGCATCTTCGGCTCCTTCGTGGAGCACATGGGGCGCTGCGTCTACACCGGGGTCTTCGAGCCGGGGCACCCGGCCGCGGACGAGGACGGCTTCCGCACCGACGTCCTCGAGCTGACCCGCGAGATGGGCGTCAGCGTGGTCCGCTACCCGGGCGGCAACTTCGTCTCCGGCTACCGCTGGGAGGACGGCGTCGGCCCCGTCGCCGACCGGCCCCGTCGCCTGGACGGCGCCTGGCACACCGTCGAGTCGAACGCGTTCGGCCTGCACGAGTTCGTGGCCTGGGCCAAGAAGGCCGACGTCGAGGTGATGGAGGCGATCAACCTCGGCACCCGCGGCGTCGAGGCCGCCCGCGAGCTCGTCGAGTACGCGAACCATCCCGGCGGGACCGCGCTCTCGGACCGGCGCATCGCCAACGGCGCGAAGGACCCGTTCGGCATCAAGCTGTGGTGCCTCGGCAACGAGATGGACGGACCCTGGCAGATCGGGCACAAGACCGCCGACGAGTACGGCCGGCTGGCGCAGGAGGCCGCGAAGGCCATGCGCTACGTCGACAGCAGCCTCGAGCTGGTCGTCTGCGGCAGCTCGGGCTCGCTGATGCCGACCTTCGGCGCCTGGGAGCAGACCGTGCTCGGCCACGCGTACGACGAGGTCGACTACGTCTCCATGCACGCCTACTACGAGGAGTCGGGCACCGATCACGCCAGCTTCCTCGCCTCGGCCGTCGACATGGACCACTTCATCGAGTCCGTCGTCGCGACGATCGACGCCGTGGGCGCCGCCCGCAAGAGCCGCAAGAAGATCAACATCTCGTTCGACGAGTGGAACGTCTGGTACCAGGGCCGCGACGACGCCGACAGCCCCTCCCAGGTGGGCAAGTCGGGCTGGGTCGAGCACCCGCGCCTGATCGAGGACGTCTACACCGTCACCGACGCGGTCGTGGTCGGCACCTTCCTCAACTCGCTGCTGCGCCACGGCGACCGCGTCACGATCGCCAACCAGGCCCAGCTCGTCAACATCATCGCGCCGATCCTCACCGAGCCGGGCGGCGCGGCCTGGCGGCAGTCGATCTTCTGGCCGTTCGCGCGGACCTCCGCGCTGGCGCAGGGGGAGATCCTGCGCCTGCACGTCGACTCCGAGGTCATGGACACCCCGCGCTACGGCGACGCGGCGCTGGTCGACGTGAGCGGCACGTACGACGCAGACGCCGGCACGGTCGCGCTGTTCCTGGCCAACCGTTCCGTGGAGGAGGCAGCCGACGTCGAGGTCGACCTGCGCGGGCTCATCGCCGGGCAGGTCCTCTCCGCCGAGGTCCTGACCGTGCCCGAGGGCGGGGACCGCCACAGCGTGAACGCCGCCGACGACGAGCGGGTCCGGCTCCAGCCGCTGGGCGGGGTGAGCCTGGAGGGCGAAGGTTCCGTCGTCCGCCTGCGGCTCCCGGCCCTGTCGTGGTCGGCCGTGCAGCTCGAGGTCGCCTCGGCCTGACCCGGCGGAGACCGGAGGGGATCCGACCGCTCAGACGCGGTCAGATCCCCTCCGGTCGTCGATCACGCGGCGCGGCGGACGTTCGCCGTGCCCGACACCACGGTCGCGGTGACCTGCAGCACCTGCGCGGGCATCGGCCGGCTCGTCGTGATGCGGACGGTGGGTTCGTGGCGCTCACGACGCAGGTGGCGCTTGACCGTCGAGAGCGAGCAGCCGAGGCGGTGGGCGAGCTGCTCGAGGGTCTCGTCCGGGTTGGCCCGGCGCAGCCGGAGCACCTCGTCGTGGTCGACCTGGCGGGTGCCGCCGACCACGCCGGCCAGCGTGTCGAGGTCCTCGTGCTCGACGACGATCCCGAGCCGGCGGCGGATCTCGCCCCGCTGGCGGACCGTCGTCCCGGCGACGAAGCCTGACACGTCGTGCCGTACGACCGCGTCGTAGAGGCACGCGGCCCGCAGCGGGCACGCCTCGCAGGTGGCGCGGGCCTGGCCGAGCAGCCTGGTCTGCCGGTCGCGGTCCTCGCGGGTCAGGGCCCCGCGCGGCGGGTCCTCGACCAGCACGTCCTGGAAGACCTCCGGGCTGGAAGCGCAGGCGGGCCCGCGACGCCGCGAGCCGGCGGCCGGCGCCGCGTGGAGACCGGTGGTACGGGACAGGGTCGACGTGGACATGCACCCTCCGAGGTGTCGTCGATGGACAACTGCCCGGATGGGACGCAGCCCGGACGACCCCGGTTCCCTGCCGCGGAGAAGAAAGTTCGAGCAGCTGCGCCGCGCCCTCCCCCCGGGCGGCCCGCAGCCGCCGCAGCCCGTCGAATAGCTCAGAGGGCGTGGGCCGGGCGATCCCTGGGGCACGACTCGGACGAGCTACGAACCGGATGCGCCCGGGAGCCGGGAGGGGCGGGGCACGGTTCGGCGAACCTGAGATGCCTGAATCGCGACCGACGGCCGAGGAGAGCTCCGGGACGAGGACGAGGGGCAGGTTCGCGGGACCGTGCCCCGCCCCTCCCGGCGTAGGTGACCGACGAAAGCCGGCACCGTCAGAGGTACATCCCCCCAGCACCACCGCCCGGCTGGGCCCCGGGCTGCGGCAGCTGCGGCCCGCCCGGGGGGAGGGCGCGGCGCATCTGCTCGAGCTGCGCCCGCGCGGCCATCTGCTGCGCGAACAGCGCGGTCTGGATGCCGTGGAAGAGGCCCTCGAGCCAGCCGACGAGCTGCGCCTGCGCGATCCGCAGCTCGGCGTCGCTCGGCGTGGCGTCCGCGGAGAAGGGCAGCGACAGCCGCTCGAGCTCGTCGACGAGGTCGGGGGAGAGGCCCTCCTTGAGCTCGGCGATCGAGGTCGTGTAGATCGCGCCCATCCGCTGCCGGCTGGCCTCGTCGAGCGGCGCCGACTTCACCTCGTCGAGAAGCTGGCGGATCATCGTCGCGATCCGCATGACCTTGGCCGGCTCGGACACCTGGTCGGTCACGGAGGTGGCGGTGGCGGGCTTGGCGCCTTCGGCCGGCTCGGCGGGCGGCCCCTCGACGGCCATGGCCTGGGGCGTCACGACGTACACGCGGCCGTCCTCGGTCGCCCCGGCGACACCTCCGGGCTGCTGCTCCTGCTCGGTCCCGCTCGCGTCGCTCGACATGCGCCCGATCCTAGGCAGCCCCTCCGACACGCCCCGGAGCCGCTCGTCCGGCTGCCAGGGCCTGCCTCCGCACCGCGGCGTCCCTCGTGCGGGTCCGAGCGGTACGCCGAGGACGGGCTCCGCGGGTTCCGGTGGAGGGGCAGGCAGGGGGCGGGCGCTCGGACCGGCTGAGCGGTCCGGCTAAACCACTTCGTCGAGGCGCCGGCGGTCACTAGCCTGAGACACCTGATGCACGACTTCCCCCCGCTGGTCCACGCCTACAGCGACGGCCCCGCGGGTGCGCCGGAGCGTGGCGAGGTCTTCCGCCACCCCGACCTGCGGGGCCCGAAGCGCTTCCTCCTCTGGCTCCTGCGCCAGCAGTGGCAGGTCGTCGTCGTCGCCTGCCTCGTCAGCATGCTCGAGTGGCTGCCCGGCTCGGTCGGCCCGTACGTCATCGGCCGCGTGATCGACGACGGCATCCGGGCCGGCGATCCCGGCACCACCGTGCGGCTGCTGCTGGTTCTCCTCGGCCTGGTCCTGGTGGGCGTCGTGGCCGGCGTGCTCTACCACACGCTCGTCGTGCGCTCCTGGCTCATCGGGATGTACGGGCCGATGAAGCTCGTGACCCGCAAGTCGACCCAGCTCGGCTCGGTGCTGTCGCGGCGCAGCCCGACCGGTGAGGTGCTGAGCGTGTCGGCGTCGGACAGCGACGAGTTCGGCGGGCTCACCCAGATCGTCTCGGAGGCGGTCGGCGCCTTCATCGCCACGCTCGTCATCGCCGGGCTCGTGCTGAGCACCTCGGTGCCGCTCGGCCTGCTGGTCCTCGTCGCCGCGCCGCTGATCGTGCTGCTCGTCGTGCCGCTGTTCCGCCCGCTGCAGCGCCGCGAGGAGACCGAGCGGAACCGTTCGTCCGAGCTCACCGGCCTGGCGACCGACATCGTCGCCGGGCTGCGGATCCTGCGCGGGATCGGCGGCGAGCGCACGTTCGGCCGCAACTACGCCACCCAGTCCGACCTGACCCGCCGCGCGGGGGTGTCGGCGGGGATCTGGCAGGCCGCGGTCGACTCGTGCGGCGTGCTGCTGTCCGGGCTGTTCCTCGTGCTGCTGGTCTGGCTCGGCACCCGCTCGGTCCTCTCCGGCGGGCTGAGCGTCGGCGAGCTCGTCAGCTTCGCCGGCTACGCGGTGTTCATGGTCTGGCCGGTGCAGTCGTTCTTCACCTTCGCGCAGAAGTGGATCCGCAGCATCGTCTCCGCGCGCAAGGCCGTGACGCTGCTGACCGAGGACCCGCCGTGGGACGCCGGGGACCCGACGCTGGCCCTGCCCCGCGAGGGCGCGCTCGCCGACGACCGCTCCGGCTTCGTCGCCGAGCCGGGGCGGATGACCGCGCTCGTCTCGGCCGTCCCCGAGGAGTCGGCCGCGCTGGCCGACCGTCTCGGGCGCTACCTGCCCGCCCGACGCGGAGCCGTCGGCCTCGACGTCGACGCCACCCTCCACGGGCGGGCGCTGCGCCGTGCGCGCGACGAGCAGCGCGCCCGGCGCCGGGCGGTCGCGGCCGAGGACCGGGCCGTGGCCAACGGCCGTACGGGCGTCACGCTCGGCGGCGTCGACCTCGGCGAGGTGCCCGTACGGGCCGTCCGCGAACGCGTGCTCGTCAGCGACGCGAGCAGCAGCACCTTCGCCGGCACGCTGCAGTCGGTGCTCGACCCGCACGGCCGGCTGACCCGCGAGCAGGCCGAGGCCGCGGTCCACGCGGCCGTGGCCGAGGATGTCTACGAGGCGCTGCCCGGCGGCTGGCAGGGCGTCGTCGAGGAACGCGGCCGTGGCCTGTCCGGCGGCCAGCGCCAGCGGCTCGTCCTGGCCCGGGCGCTCGCGCTCGAGCCCGACGTGCTCGTGCTCGTCGAACCCACGTCGGCCGTCGACGCGCACACCGAGGCCGAGATCGGCGTACGCCTGCGGGCGGCCCGGTCCGGCCGGACCACGGTCGTCGTCACGGCGTCGCCGCTGCTGCTGCACCAGGCCGACACCGTGGCCCTGCTCCACGACGGGCGGGTGGTCGAGACCGGCACCCACGAGGAGCTGCTCCACGGTTCCGCGGCCTACCGGCGCGTCGTGACCCGGTCCGCGGTCGACCAGTGGGAGGCGAGCGATGTCTGACCTCGCGGTGACCGGCACCCCGGAGGTGGCGGTGGACGGCGCGCTCGCGGCGCGCCCGCTGCCCGACTCCGCGCAGACCTGGAGCGAGGAGCGCGTGCCCGCCCGCGTGCCCGCGGCCCTGCTGCCCCCGAGCACGCGCTCGCCGGGGCGCCGGCTCGCGGCGTGGCGCTCGCGCCACCGGCTGCGGGCGGCGCGGGCGCAGGCCTACTACGACGGTTCGCTGCACCCCGAACGGGCCCTGCCGGTCGCGACGCGCGGCGTCGTCGGCCGCTTCGCGCTCGCGCTCGTGCGCAGCCGGCGCCGGACGGTCGTCGCCCTGCTGGTCCTGCACGCCCTCGCGGCGCTGGCCGGGCTCGTCGTGCCGCGCGTCGTCGGACGCCTCGTCGACCAGACCGCGGCCGGCGGCACGAGCGTCGACTCCGTCGACGCGCTCGCGCTCGCCGTCGGCGCCGTCGTCGTGGTGCAGGCCGTGCTGACCTTCCTGGCCCTGCGGATGTCGGTGCTGTTCGGCCAGGACCTGCTGGCCTCGGCGCGCGAGCAGGTGGTCGACACCGTGCTCGCCCTGCCGCTCGGCCGGGTCGAGTCGGCGAGCTCGGGCGACCTCGTCACCCGCGTGACCCGCGACGTGTCGGAGATGAGCCGCAGCGTGCGCTACGGCCTGCCCGAGGCGGCCGTGGCCGCGGCGACCACCGTGCTGACCATCGGCGCGATGCTGCTGAACTCGCTCTTCCTCGCCGTGCCGCTGCTGCTCAGCCTGCCCGTGCTGGTCGTCGCGGTGCGGCGCTACCTGGCCCGGGCCGCGCAGGGCTACGTGACCGAGGGCGGCACGTACTCCCTGATCAACACCTCGCTCACCGAGACGGTCGAGGGTGCGCGGACGGTCGAGGCGCTGGGCCTGCAGGAGCGTCGCAACACCGTCAACGACGACGACATCGCCGAGTCCTCGCAGGCCGAGCGCTACACGATGGCGCTGCGCAACCTGCTCTTCGGCGGGCTGGGGCTCGCCTTCGACACCCCGCTCGTGCTGGTGCTGGCCCTCGGCGCGTACGGCTACGCCCGCGGCTGGGTGACCCTCGGCCAGCTGACGGCGGCGACGCTCTACCTGCAGGCGCTCAAGGAGCCGCTGCAGCGCCTGATCCGGAACCTCGACCAGCTCCAGGTCGGCATCGCCTCGACCGCCCGCCTGCTCGGCGTCGCCGAGGTGCCGCAGGACCGCGAGGCGGGCGACGCACTGCCGGTCGGCAGCCGGCTCACCGGCACCGACCTGCGCTTCGCCTACCGCCCGGGCCGCGACGTGCTGCACGGCGTCGACCTGGCGCTCCGGCCGGGCGAGCGGCTCGCGATCGTCGGGCCCAGCGGGTCGGGCAAGTCGACGCTGGGCCGGCTGCTCGCCGGCATCAACGGGCCGCGGACGGGTTCGGTCACGGTGGGCGGCGTCGAGCTGCTCGAGCTGCCGCTGCCCGTGCTGCGGACCGAGGTCGCGCTGGTGACCCAGGAGCACCACGTCTTCGCCGGGTCGGTGCGCGACAACGTCGTGCTGGCCCGCGAGGACGCCGGCGACGACGTCGTGCTCGAGGCCCTGCGGACGGTCGAGGCGCTGGACTGGGTCGAGCGGCTGCCGCACGGCCTCGACACCCGGCTCGGTTCCGGGCACCTGGAGCCGACGCCGTCGCAGGCCCAGCAGATCGCGCTGGCCCGCCTGGTCGTCGCCGACCCGCACACGCTGGTGCTCGACGAGGCGACCTCGCTGATCGACCCGACCACGGCGCGGCACCTGGAGGGTTCCATGGCCGCGCTGCTGGCCGACCGCACCGTGGTGGCCATCGCGCACCGCCTCCACACCGCGCACGACGCCGACCGGATCGCGGTGGTCATCGACGGGCGCATCGCCGAGCTGGGTTCGCACCACGACCTCGTGGCCGCCGACGGCGAGTACGCGCGCCTCTGGCGGGCCTGGACCAGCTGAACGGCACCCCGGCCGCCCGCGACCGACCTAGCCTGGCGGGGTGACCCTCCCGACGACGACGGACGGCGCGCCGGTCGTCCGGCGACGGGTGCTCCTCGTCGTCGTGGCCGCGCTCGCGGTGGTCGCGCTCGTGGTCGCCGTGAGCCAGGCCTCGACGGCTCTGCCGCGCGTGCCCGCCGCATACGCCGGTGGCGGGGAGCGCCTGCCGCCCTGGCCGGCGCCGGCCGACCCCGCCGTGGGCGTTCGCGCCGCAGGGCTCGACGCGGCGCCGTCGGAGGGCGTGGTCCAGCACTTCCACGTGCACCTCGACGTGCTCGTCGACGGGCGGCCCGTCCCCGTGCCGGCGAACCTCGGCATCGACGTGCAGCGCCAGCTCTACGCCGAGCTCCACACGCACGCCGACAGCGGGGTGGTCCACGCCGAGGCGGCAGATCCCGACACGGCGTTCACGCTCGGCCAGCTCTTCGTCGAGTGGGGCGTCCGGCTGGACGAGCGGCACCTCGGCGGCCTGCAGTCGGGTGGCGGGAAGCGGCTGTGGGCGTTCGTCGACGGCCGCCCGCTCGACGGCGACCCGGCGGCGCTGCGGCTGGTCGACCACCAGGAGATCGTCCTCGCGTTCGGCCCCGAGCCGCCGTCGCCGGTGCCGTCGGGCTTCGACTTCGTGGCGCACCCCACCTGAGCGTCCGCGCCCGCCGGCGGCGCCCCGCGAACCACGACCGCCCGGATGGTCCTGCCGGGCCCGCGCCCTGAGATCCGACCCGTCGACGGCCCGCTCCCACCCGGCACGGGGCGGGCCGCCGGTCGAGCGATCGGATCTCAGGGGTGGCGGCGGCTACTCGGCGGGGGTCCAGATCCGCATGGCGCCGGGAGCGCGGTTGCCCCAGACGTAGTACGGCACCGCGGTCAGGGTGACCGGTTCGCCGTCGGTCGGCGCCGCGGTGGAGGCGTCCGCGTACGGCCACCAGCCCTCGGCGGGTCGGGGGCGGACGCGGCCCGGCGCGGCCAGGGTGACGACGTCGGCCGGGAGGCCGTCGTCGGTGGACCTCACCTCGACGGTCGCGGTCGGGTCGAGGATCACGTCGTCGAGGCGGTGGCCGGGGTTGTCGACGGCCTCGAAGCAGTAGACGACCGGGCCCCGCTCGAGGGCGACGCTCGCCCGGTCGGCGTCGACGCGGCTGTCGGCTCGGGTGAAGCGCGGCTCGAGCGGCAGGTCGAGCACGAGCTCGTCGCCGGCCGCCCAGACGCGGGTGACGGTCGCCCAGCCGTCGGCGACGGTGGGCTGGACCGGCTCGCCGTTGACGGTCAGCGTGGCGCCCGACGCCCAGTGGGGGATCCGGACGGTCAGACCCCAGGTGCCGGGGGAGTCCTCGACGCGGACGCGGACCCGGCCGTCCCACGGGTAGTCGGTCTCGACGGCCACGGTCGCCTCACCGTCGCCGACGGGGGCGGTCCAGGAACCGCTGACGAACTGGTGCAGCCGCAGCCCGGCCGCACCGCCGAGGGCCACGTAGTGCTCCAGCGAGGCGAGGGTGCGCATGACGTTGGGCGGGCAGCACGCACACTTGAACCACGGCTTGCGGGCGTAGTCACGGTCGTTGCCGCCGGCCATGTGACCCTCGCGCACCTGCAGCGGGTTGGCGTAGATGTAGCGCTGCCCGTCGAGCGACAGCCCGGCGAGGAAGCCGTTGTAGAGCGTGCGCTCGACCAGGTCGGCGTACCGGGCCTCGCCGGTGATCATGAGCATCCGCCAGCTGAACATCACCGAGGCGATCGCGGCGCACGTCTCGCAGTAGCTGCGCTCGTTCGTCAGCTCGTACGGGTCGCCGAACGCCTCGTCGGTGTGGTGGGTGCCGATGCCGCCGGTGAGGTAGGTCTTGGTGGCGACCATCTCGTGCCACAGGCGGTCGGCGGCCTGGATCAGCGACTCGTCGCCGTCCTCGACGTAGAGGTCCGCGACGCCGGCCAGGAGGTAGAGCTGGCGCACCGAGTGGCCCTCGACCGAGGTCGCCTCGCGCACCGGCTCGTGGTCCTGGAAGTAGTGCGAGCCGAAGGCGTGGCCGGCCAGCAGCCCGTGGCCGCGCCGGTCGACGAAGTAGCGGGCGGCGTCGAGGTAGCCCTGCTCCCCGGTCTCGCGGTAGAGCTCGACGAGCGCCGTCTCGACCTCCGGGTGCCCGTCGATCCCGTCCACGCGGCCCTCGCCGCTGCCGAAGGACGCGACGACGAGGTCGGCGACGCGCCGTGCCACGTCGAGCAGCCGGGCGTCGCCGCGGGTGCGGTGGAGGGCGACGGCGGCCTGGATCAGGTGCCCGGCGCAGTAGAGCTCGTGGCCCCAGGCGAGCTGGACGAAGCGCTCGCCGGGGAAGTTCACCTGGAAGTAGGAGTCGAGGTAGCCGTCGGCGGCCTGGGCCGCCTCGAGCACCTGCGTGGAGGCGTCGAGGAACTGCTCGAGCCGGGCCTCGCCCTCGGCGTCGAGGTCGGGGTCCGCGAGCGTCCAGGCGACGGCCTCGAGCCACTTGTAGAGGTCGCTGTCCAGGAACGGCAGGCTCCCGACGTACGGGGTCCCCTCGTGCCGGCCCGCAGCGAGCTCGAGGTTGGTGAAGTTCCCGGCCTCGTGGAGCCGGTCCCAGCCGGTGGTGACGCTGACCTCGCGGTTGACGCGGCGGCGCTCGGCCCACAGGCCGCCGGTCACCCGGCCGCGGGTGGCGGGGAGGAGGGCCGTACGGCGGGTGTCGACGAGGCGGACGGGTCCGGTCCGGTCGGCGGGGGAGGGAGAGGTGTCGGGGGCGGGCCGGGTGGCGGTGTCGGTCATGGGTGGTCCTTCCGCAGGCGCGGGACGTGGGTCGCGAAGGTCGGTGGAACGGGGTCGTGCGGTCGTGGCGGTCGGCGGGGCGTCACTTGAGGGCGCCGTTGAGCATCCCGCTGACGTAGTAGCGCTGCAGGAGCACGTAGATCACGATGCAGGGGATGATCGTCAGGGCGACCCCGGCCTCGAGGGCACCCCAGTTGACGCTCCCGAACTGGCCCGAGGTCACCAGGGTCAGCGTCACGGGCAGCGTGAACTTGTCCTGGTCGGTGAGCAGGATGAGCGCGGCGAAGAACTCGTTCCAGCTGGCGAAGAACGTCAGCAGCGCGGTGGTGATCACCCCGGGCATGACGATCGGCAGCATGATGTGGCGCAGCGCGGTGAAGATCCCGCACCCGTCGACGAGCGCGGCCTCCTCCAGCGTCCCCGGCACGGCCGCGAACGAGTTGCGCATGATGAACAGCCCGAACGGCAGGTTGAACGTCACGTAGACGACCGTCAGGCCGACCAGGGAGTTGTTGAGGCCGAGCGTCTTCAGCACCATGAACAGCGGCGTGATGATCGCCTGGAACGGGATCATGAACGTCGCCAGCGCGACGAAGAAGACGACGTTGCTCCCGGGGAAGCGGGCCCGCGCCAGGGCGTAGCCGGCGAGCGTGGCGACGACCACCGTCAGCACCGTGGCGGCGAGGGTGACCATGACGCTGTTCAGCAGGTTGCCGAACACGTTGAGGCCCTGCACGCTCGCCAGGTGGGTGAAGTTGCCCAGGGTCGGCGCGTGCGGGAAGGCCGTCGGGGGGATCTGCCCCTGCTCGGCCGGACCCTTGAGCGCCATCGAGAGCATCACGTAGAGCGGGTAGAGGAACACCACCGCCAGGCAGAGGCACACCACCCACCACGCCGCCGCCGGCATCGAGCGGCGGACCTCGCCCACGAAGCCGCGTCGGGCGCGCTGCTCGCCTCGCGCCTGGCCGGACGGCCCGGAGGCCGTACGGGCGGTGGTCGCCGTCGCGGTGTCAGCCATGGTCGGTGTTCCTCAGCAGCAGCATCTGCACGGCGCTGACCACGGCGAGCACGACCATCAAGAAGACGGACAGCGCGGCGCCGTAGCCGAGCTTGAAGGAGATGAACGAGGTGCGGTAGATCGCGTAGACGGCGGTGATCGTCGAGTTCGCGGGACCGCCGTTGGTCATGATGAAGAACTGGTCGAAGGCCAGCAGCGAGCCCGCCACCGAGAACACCAGCACCAGCGCCAGCGTCGGCCGCAGCAGCGGGACCGTGATGTGCCGGAAGCCCTGCCAGCGGCTGGCGCCGTCGATCCGGGCCGCCTCGACGACGTCGTCGGGGATGGAGTTGAGGCCCGACAGGAGCAGCAGCATCTGCAGCCCCACGACCTTCCAGGTGACCATCCCGATGACCATGAGCAGGGCCCCCCAGGTGCCGGCGAAGATGTTGCCGTCCGCCGGCACGATCCCGACCCGTCGCAGCAGGTCGAACAGCGGCCCGATCCGGGCCTGGCCGAGGTAGAGCCACAGGAAGGACCCGGCCGCGAGGCCGATGCAGACCGGCATGAAGTAGATCGACTGGAAGACCCGCGCGGCCCGGACGCGGCGCCGCACGAGCAGCGCCATCCCGAGCCCGATCAGGAACAGCACCGGGGTGATCACGACCGTGTAGACGAGCGTGAACTTCATGGCCGTCCGGAAGCCGGGGTCGGCCACCGCACGGGCGTAGTTGTCCAGCCCGACGAAGCGGTGCCGGCCCAGCAGCGGCCAGTTGTGCAGCGAGATCCAGAAGGTCATCACGAGCGGGACCAGGAAGAAGGCGGCGATCAGCACGATCGCGGGGGTGGCCATGGCCAGCCCGACCAGGGCGCGCCGGCGGCTGACCCGCATCCCCCGGCGCGCCGCTGCGAGCGGCGCGCCGGGGGTGCCGGGGGCACCGGCCGACCCCGGGGTGAGGTCGACGACGGACGTCATGCTCGGGTCAGCCGGCGTCGATCAGGGACTGGGCCGACTTCTGCCCCGCCGCCTGCGCGGAGGCGACGTCCGGCCCGAAGACGGCGTCGTTGATCATCTTGACCCAGGGGCCGTTGTTGTCGTTGAAGACGCCGTTCTCGACCGTGCTGTACGGGGTCTTGCCCTCGCCCATCAGCTTCCCGAACACCGCGTACGCCGGACCCTGGGTGGCGTAGATCTTGGGCACGAGGTCGGTGCGGACCGGCACGCTGCCGTTCTTGGCCAGGAAGGTCTGGGCCTGCTCGTCGGTCGCCCACTTCACGAAGTCCTCGGCGCCCGCCTCGTTCTTCGTGCCGCTGATCACCGAGATGACGTCGCCGCCGGCGAAGGAGGCGGTGCCGCCGTCCTTGCCCGGGATCGGCGTCACGCCGTAGTTGATCTTGGCCTTCTCGACCGTCGGGATGGCGAACGCGCCGAGCGTGATCATGCCGACCTTGCCGCTGTCGAAGAGCGGGAGCTGCTGGGTGCCGGCGTCGTTCTTCGACGCGCTGGAGACCGAGCCGTCCTCCCACATGTCGCGGTAGAGCTGCAGCGCGTCGCTGACCTGCGGGCTGTCCAGGGTGGCCTGCTTGCCGTCCTCGCTCAGCACGTCGCCGCCGCTGGCCCAGATGTGCGGGGCGAACTCGAAGACGTTGCAGCCGCCGCAGGCCCCGGCGAAGGTGAAGCCGTAGTAGTCGCTGCCGAGCGCCCGGATCTTCTTGGCGTCGGCGCGCATCTCCGCGTACGTCGTGGGCGGGCCGTCGATCCCGGCCTTCTTGAACAGGTCCTTGTTGTAGTAGATCGCCGACGCCTCCGCGGTGAACGGCAGCGCGTACGTCTTGCCCTCGAAGGTCGCGAGGCGCTGGTGCGAGGGGCTCAGCGAACCCTTGTAGGGCAGCGAGTCCGCCATCTCCGTGATGTCCTCGAGCGCGCCCGCCGAGGCGAAGTACGGCGCGTAGACGAGGTCGATCGACGACACGTCGGGGCCGGAGCCGGCCGCGGCGGCGGTGCCGAGCTTCTGCACGAAGTTCGCCGCCGGGATGATCGTCACCTTGGCCTTGACCGCGTGGCTGGAGTTGTAGAGGTCGACCAGCTGGGGCATGAAGCCCTGCTCCGAGTCGCGGGCCCAGATCGTGATCTCGCCGCTGGGTGCTCCGCCGCTGCTGCCACTCCCACCGTCGGAGCCGCCGCCGCTGTCACCCCCGCCGCCGCAGGCGGTCGCCAGCAGGCTGACGGTGGCCACCGTCACGGCCAGCCCTCGTGCTCGTCTCATGGTCATCGGGTCTCCTGGCGTCGTCGTCGTCGCGGCCCGCGCGGGCACTGCGGAAACAAAGGAAATCGGTTTCCGCGGACGCTAGCCGTTTCTGGCCTTGCCGGTCAAGGGTGTGGTAGGCATTGCCTCTCCCGGCGTGTCGCCGGCGGCGGACGGAGGACCGGGTGGCCAGCGCGCGCAACGAGTCGGCGGTGACCGTGCGCGACGTGGCGCAGCTGGCGGGGGTCTCGCCCGGGACGGTGTCCAAGGCGCTCAACGGCCAGGGCCAGCTGCGCGAGGAGACGCGCCAGCGCGTGCAGGAGGCGGCCGACAAACTGCGTTTCCGGCCGAACCAGGTGGCCCGCAGCCTGGCCGAGGGGCGGACGTACACGGTCGGGATGCTGACGTCCGACAGCTTCGGTCGGTTCACGCTGCCGCTGATGGAGGGCATCGAGGACAGCCTCGGCGCGGGCAAGGTGTCGACGCTGCTCTGCGACGGCCGCGGCGACCCGCTGCGCGAGCGCCACTACCTCGCCGAGCTGCTGAACCGGCGCGTCGACGGCATCGTCGTGACGGGCCGGCGCCCGGACGCGCGGCGCAGCGTCGGCCAGCTGCCCATCCCCGTGGTCTACGTCCTCGGCCGCTCCGACGACCCCGGCGACCTGAGCGTGACGAACGACGACGAGCAGGGCGCCCGGCTGGCGGTCGAGCACCTCGTCGCCCACGGGCGTACGCGGCTCGCCTACGTCAGCGGTCCGGCGCACCACCTGTCGACGCAACTGCGGCAGCAGGGCTTCGAGGCGGCGGCCGCGGCGGCCGGCGTGGAGGTCGCCGATGTGTTGCTCGGGCGCTGGAGCGAGGCCTGGGGCCGCACGGCCGCGCAGATGCTGGCCCGGCGGACGGGTGGCGCGGTCGACGCGGTGTTCTGCGGCAGCGACCAGATCGCGCGCGGGCTCACCGACGGGCTGCGGGAGGCGGGGGTGAGGGTTCCGGTGGAGGTGTCGGTCGTCGGGTTCGACAACTGGGACGTGATGGCGGAGGCCGCCCGGCCGCCGCTGACCACCATCGACCCCCGGCTCGTCCGCCTCGGACGCGAGTCCGCGAGCCGGCTGCTGGCCGCGATCGACGGGGCCGAGCTGGGCCAGGGCGTGGTCGCGCAGCCCTGCGAGCTCGTCATCCGGGAGTCCTCCGTCCCGACCTGACCGGGTCGGCCCCGTAGGGTCCGACCCGTGGAGCACACCGACGCCAGCGCCCCGCCGACCGTGCTCGTCGTGATGGGGGTTTCCGGCACCGGCAAGTCGACCGTCGCCGGGCTGCTGTCCGAGCGCCTGGGCTGGCCGATGGAGGAGGGCGACGACCTGCACCCCGCCGCGAACGTGGCGAAGATGGAGCAGGGCGTCCCGCTGACCGACGAGGACCGCTGGCCCTGGCTCGACCGGGTCGCGGCCTGGATCGACGACCGGAGCCGGACGGGCGAGCCCGGCATCATCACCTGCTCGGCGCTGCGGCGGGCCTACCGCGACCGGCTGCGGCGCCCGAACGTCACGTTCGTCTTCCTGTCCGGCACCCGCGAGGTCATCTCGCGCCGCATGGCCGCCCGGTCCGGCCACTTCATGCCGCTGAGCCTGCTCGACTCCCAGCTCGCCACGCTCGAGCCGCCGGGCCCCGACGAGCAGGTCATCACCGTCCACCTCGGCGCCACCCCGGACGAGGAGGTCGCCCAGGTCCTCCGCGCCCTCTGAAGTTCCCCCGCCTGTGTCGTGAGGGGTCCGTGCATTTCACGTTGTCGTGAAATGCACGTGCTCAGCCACACCTGCAGGGTGGGAAGAGGTCCTGGAACCTGGGACAAGCGGAGCAGGTGGTGGCGTTCGCCGGGGTCCTCGGCTACCCCTGGACCGTCAGGACGATCTTGCCCACGTTGTCGCCCGACTCGAGGCGGCGGTGGGCCTCGACGACGTCGTCGAGGGCGTACGTGGTCAGCGGCGACGGCTTGATCGTGCCGTCGGCCAGCAGCGGCCAGACCTCGTCGGCGACGTGCCGGCAGATGTCGGCCTTCTGCTCGACCGGGCGGCCGCGCAGCGAGATCGCCGCGATCGACGCGCGCTTGGGCAGGAGCGCACCGAGGTCCACGGTCGCGCGGCGCCCGCCCTGGAAGCCGATGACGACCAGCCGCCCGTCCGGCGCGAGCAGGTCGACGTGCGCCTCGAGGTACTTCGCGCCCATGTTGTCGAGCACGACGTCCACCCCGCGCCCGCCGGTCGCCTCGCGGGTCTGGCCCGCCCAGTCGCCGGTGTAGGAGAAGGCGTGGTCCGCGCCGAGGTCGCGGCAGTGCTGCAGCTTGGCCTCGCTACCGGCCGTCGCGACGACCGTGGCGCCGAGCGCCTTGGCGTACTGGATCGCGAACGACCCGATGCCCCCGGCGCCGCCGTGCACCAGGTAGGTCTCGCCCGCCGACAGGTGCGCGTACGCCGCGGTCGACCAGACCGTCGCGGCCACCTCGATCACCCCGGCGGCGTCGACGAGGTCGTAGCCGGGTGGGGGCGGGACGACCTGGCCCGCCGGCACGACCACGCGCTCGGCGTAGCCGCCGCCGGCCAGCAGGGCCACGCAGGGCTGCCCGACGTCCCAGCCCTCGACCCCGGCCCCGAGGCCCGCGACGTGACCGGACACCTCGAGCCCGATGGTCTCGCTCGCGCCGGGGGGCGGCGGGTAGTGGCCCTCGCGCTGCATGAGGTCGGCCCGGTTCACGCCGGCCGCGACGACCTCGACCAGCACCTCGCCGGGACCCGGGTCCGGGTCGGCGACCTCGGCCACCCGCAGGACCTCGGGACCGCCCGGCTCGTCCACCACCACTGCACGCACGAGGTCAGCGTGCCACGGTCGCCGAAGCCCGCCTCGGCTAGGCTCGGCCCGCTCCCGCGGCGCCTGAAGGTGCGCGGCGGGGCCGGGCGGGGTCGCATAGTGGACTAGTGCAGACGCCTTGAAAGCGTCCGAGCGGGAGACCGTTCCGTGGGTTCGAATCCCACCCTCGCCGCTCGCTCGGGGGCTCCGACAGAATTGCGCTTCGTCGATCGGTTGATCCCCTAACCGGGGTGAGCGGAGCCCGGAGCCGAACCGTCCTCGGCAGGACGGCGCCGTCGCTGTGACGCGGAGCAGCGCCCACCGGTGGCGAGGTGTCCTCCCGTACCTTCGAGGTCGCCATGCCTGACCTGTTGCCCCTCGCGGCCGAGGGTTTCCTCGACCGCCTGCAGTCGGACTGGTGGCGCCTGGCCATCGTCGCTGCCGTCGCCGTGACCGTGCTCGTCGTCATGGTCCAGGCCGTGAGGTCGAAGCTCGCCGTCGCCGTCGCGACGTTCGGTGCCGCCTGGGTGACCTGGCAGCTCTGGAACCTCGTCTCCGGGAGCCGTACGCCCCTCATCAGCGGCGAACCGAGCCTCGGCCAGCTGCCGGAGGTCTACCGGGGCCAGGGGTGGCCGCTGGTCTGCGCCGTGGTCGCCATCCCGGTCTCGATCGGGATCTACGTGGCCACCGCGAAGACCCGGGAGAACGAGGCCGTCCCGGTGTGGATGCGCATCGTGGCCACGCTCAGCGTCTGGTTCGGGCTCCTGCTCGTCCTCAGCTTCGTCGTCGGCGCCACCCGCTCCTTCTGAGCCGGTCGGCCCGACACGGTGGGTCGCAGGACGGTGCGGACCGGGCGAGAGGTGCTCAGCTGCTGGGGAGTGGCGCGACCCCTCCCCAGCAGCTGGAACAGCGCTCAGCGCGACGAGTCGTCCTCGTCGGGCAGCTCCTCGACCGTCTGGACCACGCGCTCGGTGACCACGTAGCGGCGCAGGCGCGTCGTGCGCTCGCCCGGCCGTACGGCCTCCTGGTCGCCCTGCCCGGTGCCGGTGCCGGTGCCCGTCCCGGACGTGTCCGCGTGCTCCGGACCGTTCTCCGCCGCGACGCTCCGGTCGTCGGTGTCGAGGTCGGTCCCGGCCGTGCCCGAGGTGTCCGCGTGCCGCGGGGTCACGTCGGTGTCGTCGTCCGTACGGTCCCGGCCGACACCCCCGCCGAGGGCAGCACCCGCCGCCCCGCCGGCGCCGGCCGCGGCGGCACCGTGGCCCTGGTCGTGGCCCTGGTCCCGGTCAGGGTCGTGCCCGAGGTCGTCGTCCCCCGCGCGAGCCGTCCGGTCGTCGTCGGTGGCGTCGAACTCCCCGGCCCGGTCGTCCCGGTCGTGGTGCCCGACGGCGCCCAGGCCTGCGCCCGCGGCGCCCGCCGTACCGGCAGCGGCCGCGTCGTGACCGCGGTCGTCCCGGTCCGTCCCGAACCGGTCGCCGTCCTGGTCGTTCCCCACGCCGCCTCGGTCGGGGTTGTGGAGGCCGTAGTGCCGGTAGAGCTCGTCCTCCTCCTCGGGGGTCAGGTGCCCGTCGGTGTCCACCCGCGGCGCGCCGTGCACGGCGTCCTTGGTGACGCCGACCCGGATGTCGTCGCCGTCGAAGGCGGCGTCGCCCAGGGGCACGAAGGACTCCTGCGTGCCGAAGAGACCGGTCTTCACCGTCACCCACGCCGGGTCGCCCGTGGTGTCGGACGTGTAGACCTGGTGGACCGACCCGAGCCTGTCGCCGTCGGCCGTGCGCACGTCGGTCTGCTCCGTGATGCGGCCGAGATCGTCGGTGCTGATGCTCATCGCCCGACCTGCTGGGTCAGGCCGGAGGCTGCTGGTCGCCGCCGGCGAGGCGGTCGCGCACGGCGTCCTGGGCCTTGTCGACCTGCTCGGCGTGCTGCGCGCCGGTGCGCTGGTCGACGGCGTCGCCCGCCTTCTCGATGCCCTGGTCGACCTGGTCCGGGTGCTGCCCCGCGAGGTCCTTGGCCTTGTCCACGAAGTCGCCGATGCCCATGCTCGTCCTTTCGCCACGGGCCGCTCCGCGCACCGACGGGTGTCGTGCCGGACGGCCCTGTCCTTCGACGTCCGGTCTACCACCGGGGAGGACGAGGTCGACGGGCGGATCCGGCCGTTCACCGGAAGCTCGTCGGCGGCCGCCTCAGCCGCGCGCGCCCGCCTCGGCGACGACGACCTCGACGCCGGCCGCGCGGATCCGCTCCACCTCCTCGGGGTCGGCGCCGTCGTCGGTGATCAGGGTGGAGACGCGGTCGAGCCCGGCCATCTGGGCGAGGGCCACGCGCCCGACCTTGGAGGAGTCGGCGACGACGACCGTGCGCTGCGCCGCGCCGACCATGGCGCGGTTGGTGCGCGCCTCGGTCTCGTCGTGGGTGGTCACGCCGGCGCCCGCGCTGATCCCGTCGGCCCCGAGCACCGCTGTGCCGACGTTGACGGCAGTGAACGTGTTCTCGGCCAGCGCGCCGACCAGCTCCCACGACTCGGGGCGTACGAACCCGCCCGTCATCACCACCCGTACGCGACCGCGCGCGGTCAGCAGCGTGGCGATGGAGAGCGAGTTCGTCACCACCGTGAGGTCCTGGCGCCACTCGAGCGCCCGGGCCACCTCGCCGGTCGTCGTCCCGCCGCTGAGCGCGACGACGTGGCGCCCGGACGGCAGCCGGGCCGCCATGGCCCGGGCGATCGCCCGTTTGGCCTCGGCGTACTGGGTGCCGCGCAGGGCGACCGGCAGCTCCGTACGCCCCTCCGCGAGCGTCGCCCCGCCGTGGGTGCGGGTCACCAGGCGCTGGTCGGCGAGCTCGGTCAGGTCGCGCCGCGCGGTGGCCGGGGAGATTCCGAGGCCCTCGGTCAGCTCGGCCAGCGTGACCGTGTGCTGGTGGGCCAGCAGGTCGAGGATCGCGGTCAGGCGGCGGGCCCGCTGGGTCGAGGACGCCCGCAGCCGTGACTCCACCGCCGACGTGCCCACGGCACCTCCCGCGCCCGCGTCGAGCCGGATCGCTCGCCCAGGATGAGCACTTTAGCGTCCGGAACGCTCAGCTCGTTGCACGAAGCGCTCGCCCGCCGCAGGATCGACGGCATGAGCCCCACCGTCGTGTTCCTCGGAGCGGGAAGCGTCGTCTTCACGCGCCAGCTGCTCGCCGACCTCTTCCGCTTCGACGACCTGCCGCCGCTGCGCGTCGTCCTGCACGACATCGACCCGGAGCGGCTCGCCGTCGCCCGCGGCACGGCCGAGCAGGTCGCCGAGCGCTTCGACCGGCACCCGGAGCTGGTCGCGACGCTCGACCGTCGCGAGGCGCTCGACGGGGCGGACTTCGTGGTCAACATGGTGCAGATCGGCGGGATCGACGGGACGCGCGTCGACCTGCAGCTGCCGGCGGAGGTCGGGCTGCGCCAGACGATCGGCGACACCACGGGCGTCGGGGGCGTGTTCCGCGCGCTGCGGACCTTTCCGTTCCTGAGCGCCGTGGCGAAGGACATGACCGAGCTCTGCCCGGACGCGCTGTTCCTCAACTACACCAACCCGATGGCCATGAACGTCTGGTGGATGTCGGTCGTGGCCCCGAAGATCACCACGGTCGGGCTCTGCCACAGCGTGCACTGGACGGTCCACGGGCTGTGCGCGCTCGTCGGCGTACCCATGGAGGGGACCCACTTCCGCGCCGCCGGGGTCAACCACCAGGCGTGGCTGACCGAGTGGAGCCGCGACGGCCAGGACCTCTACCCGCGCCTGCGCGAGGTCATCGCCGCCGACCCCGAGCTGGACCGCCGGGTGCGCGTCGAGATCTTCAAGCGGATCGGCTACTACCCGACCGAGACCAGCGAGCACTCCGCCGAGTACCTGTCGTGGTTCCTGCGCTCCGACGCGCAGGTCGAGCGCTACCGCCTGCAGCCGCTGGAGTACCTCGGCATCTCCGAGGCCAACGTCGCCGAGTTCGAGGACGCGCGGGCGGCCCTGGCCGAGGGGCGGGCGCTGGAGCTCGAGGAGGGGGCCGCCGAGTACGCGCCGCAGGTCATCCACTCCGTCCTCACCGGCACCGAGCGCGAGATCCACGCGAACGTCGTCAACCCGGTCGGCGCCCCGCTGATCGACAACCTCCCCGAGGGCGCGGCCGTCGAGGTGCCGACGCGCCTCGACGCCGACGGCGTGCACCCGGTCGCGTACGGGTCGGTGCCGGAGGCCGGGGCCGCGCTCAACCGCGACTACCTCTCGGTCGCCGCGCTGACCGTGCAGGCCGCTCGCACGGGCGACCCCGAGCTCGTCCGCCGCGCCGTCCTGGTCGACCCCAACGCCAGCTCGACCCTGACGCCCGAGCAGATCTGGGCCCTCTGCGACCGCATGACGCAGGCCCACGCCGACCTCCTGCCGCGCACCCTCGGCGGGCGGCTGGACGTCGACCTGTCGGCCTGAGCGGTACGCGACCGCGCCGAGCGGCACCTCCTCCCGCCCCGGGCACGTCATGGTGCGGGAAGGGGTACCGCTCGTCGGTACGTGCGCTAGTCCAGCCCGAGGAACCGTCGCGCGTTGTCGCGGTAGAGGGCGGGCAGCAGCGCGGGGTCGAGGTCGAGGCCGCTGACCGTCCAGCGGCCCTGGCTGGGAACGGCGCCGGCCGGGTCGTACGCGAACGCCTCGTCCGCGGTCTCGAGGAACCGCACGTGCAGCCGGAACGCCGCGGCGCTCGTCGGGAAGATGTCGGTGCCGAAGAGCACCTGGTCGGGGTGCTCGTGCACGAAGCGGGCCGTGCGGCGCGGCTGGCGCCCGAGCTCGGCCATGCGTCCCGCGATGTCGACCGCGTAGTGCGGTGCCGCGTCGAGCAGCCGTCCGACGCGGTCGAGGTCCTCGGCCGCCCCGCCGACGTGCGCCCCGACGAACCGCGTCTGCGGGCAGGCGAGCACGAGGGCGGCGTGGGCGTCGAGCAGCGCATCGAAGGTGGGGAAGCGGGCGGGGTCGCCGAACCACCAGTCCCGGTGCTGCGCGAGCTCCTCGACGCGCTCGTTGTGCTCGTCGACGGGGGTGAAGAAGGCGACCGGGTCGGCGGTGTGGATGAGCACGGGCAGGCCCAGGTCGCCCGCGTGCCGCAGCACCTCGACGACGCGGGCGTCGTCCGGGCTGATCAGCGAACCGTCGGCGTCCCGCACGCCGAGGCCGAGGTCCTTCCACACCTTGACCCCGCGGGCGCCGCGCTCACGGCTCTCCTCCAGCGAGCGCCGCAGGACCGCGACGCCGTCCGGCTCGGCGAGACGGTTCCAGTCGAGCTGGCAGAAGGTGAGGAACCGGCCCGGGTACGCGGCGTCGTAGCGCTCGACGTTCGCCGTGACCTCCTCGCCCCACATCCCGTCGAGGTTGACCACCGTGTCGATGCCGCAGGCGTCCAGGTCGGCGACGAGCGCCCCGGGGTCGGGGACCATCCAGGGCCCGTCCGGCCACCGGCCCTCGGTCAGCCAGCGGCCCAGGTGGTTGTGGACGTCGATCGCGGGGACGGCGGTCCGCTCCACCGGCGTCCGGGGCGCGCGCAGCTGCGAGCGCGGGTGCCACGCGGTCAGCGGCATCCGCTGCAGCGCGTCCCAGTCGGGCTCCTCCACGGGTCCTCCGTCCTGGACCGCTCATGCGAGGTGAGCGAATCGAGCGAGATGGTTGGCGAGCGCTCAGCCGGAACCAATCATGCTGCCATGGCGAGCGGAATGCGGCAGGGGGTGCGGCGGGCGTCGCGGCGCAGGTCGCGCAAGGGCCGGGGCCCGCGCGTGGTAGGTGTCTCGTCGTGATCCACGCGCTCGGCCTCGCCCCGTCCCTCGACGTCGTGCACACCGTCGACAAGGTCGTGCCGGGGGCGATCCACCGCCCGCGGCAGGTGGTCCGGCTGGCCGGCGGCAAGTCGCTGAACGTCGCCCGGGCCCTCGACCGGCTCGGCCACCGCGTCCGGGCGGTGGCTCCACTGGGCGGCCCCCTGGGCGACCTCGTCGCCGAGCTCCTCGAACCCACCGGCGTACGCCTCGTCCGGCTCACGACGCGCGCAAAGACCCGGCTCTGCCTGACGGTGGCCGACGAGTCGGCGGGCGCGCTGACCGAGTTCTACGAGCGCGCGCCGCAGGCCGACGGCGGCGAGCTGGACCAGCTGGAGCAGGCGCTCGACGCCGTCGAGACGGGCGACTGGCTGGCGCTGTCCGGGAGCGTCCCGGAGGGCACGGACCTCGACCGGCTCGTGGGCCTGCTCGCCGGCCTCCGCGGCCGGGGCGCGCGGCTCGCGGTCGACACGCACGGTGCCGTCCTGCCGCTGCTCGTGGAGCGCGCGACGCCCGACGTCGTCAAGATCAACCGGGCCGAGGCGGCCGAGCTGGTCGGTGGGGAACCGGAGGACCTGCTCGAGCTCGGGGCCGCGGTCCGCGACCTCGGGGTCGGGGTCCTCGTCCTCACCGACGGGGCCGACGGCGCGGTCGGCTGGGACGGCAGCGGCCGCTGGCGGGTGCGCACCGGCGCCGCCCCCGGCGGCTACCCGGTGGGCAGCGGCGACTGCTTCCTCGCCGGGCTGGTGGGCGACCTCTCCTCCGGCGCGTCCCTGCCCGACGCGCTCGTCACCGCGGCCGCCGTCGGCGCCGCGAACGCGGCCGTCCCCGGCGGCGCCCTCTTCGACGACGACACCCTCGCCCGCCTGCGCGCGGCCACCCGCGCCGTCGCGGTCTGACGCGTCCGCCCAGCCCGCGCGCCCTGACCGAGGCAGATCGGCCACGGCCACGGGTGGTCCGCCACGTCGACGTGGCCACCCGACGGCAACCCTGACGCGGCCGTCAGGACGGCGCGGGGCGGTGGGGGAGCGGGCCGTTAGGGTGCAGCCGTGACGTGCACCGGGGGAACCTTCGACTTGGCGCCGGCGGCCCGGTGAGCACCCCGTTGCCGGCGCGCGAGGCGCGCTTCGTCCTGTCCGCGCCGCCCCCGGTGCGGGCGCTGGCCATCGCGGCCGGTCTGGTCGTGGTGGGCGTCGGGCTGCTCGTGCTGACGAGCGCGTACGGCTGGCCCGTCGGGGTGCTCGTGCTCGCCGTGGTCCTGGCCGTCCTCGGCGTCGCGCTCGGGCTCACCGCCCTGCTGCTGACCCGCCGCATCCGCAGCACGGTGCTCACCACGGCCGAGCGCATCAGCGTGGAGCACCAGGGCACGACGCGGACCCTGCCGTGGTCGGAGGTCGGCGGTGTCCGCGTGGTCGGGCACCGGCTCGTGCTCGACGCCCGCGAGGGTGAGGGCAGCGTCAGCGTCCTCAACCCGCGCCGCCGGGCCAACCCGACGTTCCTCGCGCTCATGACCGAGGTGCAGCAGCGCCTCGACGCCGACCGGGGCTACTCGCCCTTCTCGTGAGCCGAGGTCCCGCCCTGCGGACCTAGCCGGTGTAGGGGCGGGCGGTCGCCGCGATCTTCGGGTCGTACTTGCAGCTGCTGTCGACGTCCTCGCTGGTCGGCGCCTTGCCGGAGCCGCTGCTCGACGTCGTCTTCTTCGGGGTGCTGTCGTCCTTCGCCTCACCGATCGCCTTCTTGACGCGCGAGCGCATCTGGGAGAAGTCCGGGTTGGCGGAGACGAAGCCGTTGACGCCGTTCTTGAACACGACGCTGCGGACGTTGCCGTCCTTGACCCGCAGGCTCAGGTCGACCATGGCCGGCAGGACCTCCTGCGGCAGGTCGGTCTTGACCAGCGACTTGCTGGCGTTGGCGACGTCCTCGTAGCGGGTCAGCACGTTGGCCGGGTTGGCCTGCTTGATCATCGCGTTGATGACGCAGCGCTGCCGGTCCATGCGCGCGAAGTCGTCGGAACCGTAGCGGCCGCGGGCGTACCAGAGGGCGCTGCGGCCGTCCATCTTCTGGTTCGGGCCCGGCTTGATGAACTCCTTCGGCGGGATGTGCAGGTCGGTGTTCCCGCCGATCGGGATGTAGGTGTTGACGTTGAGCCGGATGCCGCCGAGGGCGTCGATCATGGTCGAGAAACCCTGCAGGTTGATCAGGACGTAGTAGTCGACCTTGAGCCCGAGCGCCTGCCCGACGCTCAGCTTCATGACGTCGGCGCCGAGGTTGTCGGTATCGCCGATGACGTTCTTCGGCACGTTCGCCGGTACGTCGCGGTACATCGCGTTGAGGAAGAACTCGGCGTTCTCGCCGTTGCCGTCGGTGAAGCCGTTCGGGTAGTACTTCTTCAGCGGCGAGTCCGACGGGAAGGGCATCCGGGCCGTGTTGCGCGGCAGGCTGAAGAGCGTCGTGTCGCCGGTCTTGGTGTCGATGCTCGCCAGGATCACCGTGTCCGTACGGGTGCCGACGCGGCCCTTGCCGTCGTCGCCGCCGAGCAGCAGCACGTTGAGCCGCGGCTTGTCCGCCCACGGGTCGGACTGCTTCTCCTTGTCGCCCGGGTGGGTGGCGCCCGGCTCGTCGGTCGGCCGCGTCGCGCTCTTGGTCTGGTCCGAGCTCTTGAACAGCGTGCCCACGAGCCCGGCCTGCACGTACGCGGTCCGCGCGGCGACCGCCATGGGTGCGGCGACGGCGAAGGCCAGCACGCCGACCAGCACGCCGCCCACGATGCGCTGCGGACGGGTCGGGCGGCTCCGCAGCGCGAGGTGCGTGGCGACGACCACGACGACCCAGAGGGCGGCGACGACGGCCAGCACGATCGCGATCCGGCGCAGCGAGGTGGGGTCGACGCCCATCGAGATCAGGGCGTCGCGGTCGACGGCCGCGGCGACGCCGAGGGCGGCGAGGACGAGCACGAAGACGGCCAGCACGATCGATCCGACGACCTTGCGGCCGGCGGCGATGAGGCCCACGCCCGGCACGACGGTGCCGAGGACGGTGAAGCCGACGGTCCGGCGGAAGTCCTCGCCCCGGGGCAGCGCACGGCGCGCGCCGGTTGTGTCGTCACCGCGGTCGGGTCGCGACCACGACCAGTCGGAGGAGCCCTCGCCGGGCTCGGCGGGAGGTTGGTCCTCCGGCATGCACACGTCCTTCAGGGATCGGCGGGCGGGGCTGCCCGTCGCGTTCAGGTCCACGTCAGGGTACGTGGCAACCGGCCACCATGCCATTTCACGCGCTGTTCGCGCAGGGGACGCGCCGTGGACACCTTCTCCAGGGGTACCCGTCCCGGACGGCGTCACGTGGTTAGCCTGTCGAGCCAGATCAGCAGGGCGGCAGGGCGGGAGGTGCACATGGACGTGTCCGACGTCCTCGGGCTCGTCGAGGGGATGAGCCGCCTCGACGACCAGCACCGCGTGGCCGCGTACGCCGTGGACCACGTGCGTGACGCCACCGGCGCGCGGTACGCGGAGGTCGTGACGGCCGAGGGGCCGGGCCGGGCGCTGACGGTGCTCGCGACGTCCGACGCCGGGCTGACCGGCGAGCTCATGCGCACCCGTGCCGAGACCGCGGGCTCGTCGGCCCCGCCGGACCCGGAGCGGGGGCTGGCCGGTTCGGTCGTCGTCATCGAGGACCTCGCGCTGGCCTCGCTCTGGGACGAGTTCGCCGCGCTGGCGGTGGAGCGGACGCCGGTGCACAGCGCCGTCCTGCCCTACCTGGTGGCCGACGAACGGACAGCCGTGGTCATGCCGGTGTCGGACGACCGGCCCGGCTGGTTCACCGCCGAGCACGAGGCCTACCTGCGCCTCGCCGGCGGTCTCACCGCGCAGGCACTGCGCGGGCTGGCCGACGCCCGGTCCCTGGCGAACCTGCGTAGCGGGCTCGAGAGCCGGGCCCGCGTCGGCACCGCCGTCGGTGTGCTCGTCAGCCGGCGCGGCCTGTCGCCGGACGCGGCCTTCGAGCTGCTGCGGCGGCGCAGCATGCGGTCGGGGGAGAAGGTGAGCGTCCTCGCCGAGCAGGTCCTCGCCGACGGCGACCTTCCCGACGACGCGGGCTGACCCCGTGGTCGGCCGCTCGGGTCAGCGCCCGTCCAGGAACGCCTGGCGCAGCGCCCTGGGTGCCCGGTCGAGCCAGGCGTCGGTGATCACCTCGGTCAGCTCGTCGAGCCCGATCGCCTCCAGCCGGACGAGGACGGCCGGCCAGCCGTCGAGGTGGGGGATCGTGAAGAACACGTCGGGCTCGGCCGCGACCAGGCTCTCCTTCTCCTCCAGGTCGGCCACGCGGACGCCGAGGATCTCGCCCGTCGGCGCGTCGTCGCCGAGCGCCGCGAGATCGGTCTTGCGCAGCGGCCGCTCCCAGGCGAACCCCTTGTCGCGCACCCGCCAGTGCAGCGACCCCCACGACACCTTCTCGCTCGTCGCGGGCAGCCCCAGCGCGATCCGGCGGGCGTCCTCGAGCGTGGCCACCCGCTGACTGTCCCACGGCGACGGGACGACTTGGACGCGAACCGGCGGCACGTTAGGGTGACCGGGCGCTTCGAGGGGCCCTGTGCGGTCGGCAGGTCTCCGAGCCGCGCACCTTGGAGGTGTCGCCTAGTCCGGTCTATGGCGCCCGCCTGCTAAGCGGGTTTGGGGCAAAAACCCCATCGCGAGTTCAAATCTCGCCACCTCCGCCGTCACGGGCCGACGGTCCTCGGCCCAGCCGCCGACGTCGGCCCCGGCGCACGCCGGTTCGAGCGGCCCTCACCGTCACGGTGGGGGCCGCTCGTGCGTCCTGGCGCAACCGTGTTCACCGGCTCCCGGCCTGCGCGTCGGGGAACCTGCTGGCCGCCTCCGGGGACCCCGACGTACCGTGCGGCCATGGGTCCTGCGGCGCGCCTGAGGGGGCGCGCCCGGCTGCTGACCCTCGCGCTGGTGTCCCTCCTGGTCGCGGTCGGCGGGTGCGATGGTGCCTCGTCCGACGTGCGGCTCGTGGTGTCGCCCGCGGCGACCCGGATGGACGAGCCGGTCGAGCTGGTGGTGACCGGCCTCGCACCGGGCTCGGCCACCGAGGTCTCCGTCCGCTCGGTCGACGCCGGCGGCACCGTCTGGACCTCGTCGGCGACCTTCGCGGCCGACGCCTCGGGGAGGGTCGACCCGAGCACCATGGCCCCGACCTCGGGCGGCTACGCGGGGGCGTGGGCCATGGGCCTGTTCGGCCTCATGACGACCTCGGCGCCCGGTCCGAGCTACCGGTGGCCGACGACGGGACCGGCGACGTTCGACGTCGAGGCGGTGCAGAACGGCCGGACGGTGGCCTCCACCTCCGTGGCGCGGACCTTCTGGACGGCACCGCCGAAGATCACGTCCTTCACCAGGGCGGCGGACGGCTTCGTCGGCACCTCCGTCGTCCCGGCCGGCGCCCAGCGGGGCCCCGCGGCCCTCCTGCTCGGAGGTTCCGAGGGCGGTGATCCCGCCATCGGCGCGTACCTGCTCGCGGCCCGCGGCATCCCGACGCTGTCGGTGGCCTACTTCGAGGCGCCGGGACTGCCCTCCGCCCTGCGCAACATACCGCTGGAGTACTTCGACACCCCGCTGCGCTGATTGAGCCGCCAGCCCGAGGTCGACCCGGGCCGCGTGTGGATCGTCGGCGCGTCGCGCGGCAGCGAGGCGGCAGCCCTCGTCGCCGTCCGGCGTCACGACCTCGTCCACGGCCTGGTCGACCTGTCGCCCTCGGCGACCGTCGGCTGCGCGTACGTCCCCGCGGGCGGGGGCGGCTGCGCGGACTCGGCCTGGAGCGCCGGCGGGAAGCCGCTCCCGTTCACCGTGATGTTCGACGACCCCGTGCCCACCGACGAACCTCGCGCGATCATCCCCGTGGAGGAGGTCGACGGACCGGTGCTGACGCTCTGCGGCGGCTCCGACCTCGTGTGGGCCTCGTGCGCCTCGAGCGACGCGATCCAGCAGCGGCTGCGTCGGCACGGGTCGCGCTTCGCGCACCTCGCGCTCGCCTACCCCGACGCCGGGCACGGCATCGACCTGCCCATGCCCTACCTGCCCGCGGCTCCGGCCGCGCTCGGGGCGCTCCCCACCTACGGCAGCACACCGGGAGCGAACGACGTCGCCCGCGCCGACGCCTGGCCGAAGGTCCTCGACTTCATCCGCCAGGCCCGCTGACGCCCGCCGTCCTCCAGCGGCTCCCGGCCCGACCGGGCCCGGCCGCTCAGGCCGTGTGCACGTACGGCCGCTGGCTGCGGTCCGGCTCGGCCCGGCGCAGCACCTCGCGTGTGGTCGGCGCGACCTCCCCGACGCCCAGGAACAGGAAGCGCGCCAGGTTGGCCACCGGGTTGCCCTCGGTCCACTCGACGTAGAGGTGCGGGCGCCGCTTGGTCACGTCGCGCACGTGCAGCAGCAGCGCGCCGAGGGCGTTCGGGACGTTCGTGCCCTCCATGGTCAGCACCCGGTAGTGGCCGTGCATGACGTGGCCCTGCACGTCGAGGCGGCTGGCGAAGCCCGACGGGTCGGTGACGGTGATCTCGACGAAGATGATGTCGTCGGTCTCGTCGAGGCCGTAGTCGCGGATCGAGTCGCGCCGCTTCTCCTGGTACTCGGCGGCGTCGCGCTCGTTCGGCTCGTTGGCCACGAGCCGGATGGTGCGGCGCGCGGCGTCGCGCAGGAACAGCTGGGCGGTGCGGTCGAGGACCACCTCCGTCGCGCGCAGCTCGAAGGAGCGCCGGACCCGGCTGACCACCGACACCGCGACGATGCCGAGGATGAAGAGCCCGGAGATGACGATGCCGTCGGGCTTCTCCACGACGTTCGCGACCAGGGCGTAGAGCAGGACGACGGTCAGCACCGCGAAGCCCACGGTCGCCTTCCGGGCCCGGCGCCGCCGTGCGCTGATGGTCACCGCGAACGCGCCGGAGAACATCATCACGAGGATCCCCGTCGCGTACGCGCCCGCCTGCGCGTTGACGTCGGCCCGGAACGCGAGCGTGACGATGATCGACACCGTCGTGTAGACGATGACGACCGGCCGCACCGCCCGGCCCCACTCCGGCGCCATGCCGTACGCGGGCAGGTAGCGCGGCACGATGTTGATCAACCCGGCCATCGCCGAGGCGCCGGCGAACCACAGGATGAGCACGCTGCTGAGGTCGTAGACGGTGCCGAAGCCCTCGCCCAGCAGGCCGTGCGCGAGGTAGGCCAGCGCACGCCCGTTGGCCTGCCCGCCCTCGGCGAAGGCGTCCGGCGGGATGAGCAGCGTGGTGATGAGGCTGGTCGCGACGAGGTAGACCGACATGATCGCGGCAGCGGTGGTGAGGAGCAGCCGGGTGTTGCGTACCCGGTGGCGCAGGCGCTGCTCCTTGGTCGCGCCGTCGGCCCTGATCAACGGCATCATGCTCACGCCGGTCTCGAAGCCCGACAGGCCCAGCACCAGCAGCGGGAAGGCGATCACCGCCGTGGTGAGGATCCCGCCGGCGCCGGACGTCTGCGCCGTGAGCGCGTTCTCCCAGCTCCCGACCACCTCGGGCTGCTGGGCGATCCGGATGACGCCGGCGACGACGACCGCCGCGTTGAGCGCGAGGAAGATCCCGACCAGGGGGATGGCCACGACGACGGCCTCGTTGAAGCCGAGCAGGAAGACGAAGCCGAGGATCAGCAGCAGGACGACCGTGATCAGGACGTTCTTGCCGTGGAACGCCTCCGGCGTGTACGGGTTCTCGATCAGGTGCACCGAGGCGTCGGCCGCCGACAGGGTGATGGTGACCAGCCACGACGTGACCACGAAGCCGAGCAGGACCAGCACGAAGACCTTGCCGCGCCAGAAGGGCAGCAGCCGCTCGAGCATGGCCACCGAACCCTGCCCGTGCGGGCTCTCGGCGGCGACGCGGCGGTACATCGGCAGCATCCCCAGCAGGGTCAGCGCCACGATCAGCAGCGTCGCCACCGGCGACAGGGCGCCCGCGGCCAGGGCCGCGATGCCCGGCAGGTAGGACAGCGTGGAGAAGTAGTCGACGCCCGTGAGGCACATGACCTTCCACCACGACTGGGTGGCGTGCTCCTTGGTCTCCGGTGCCCCGGGTCCCGCCGGCTGCACCTGGTTGGCCATCAGCCAGCGCGCGAGGCCGCTGCGCAGCAGCGGACCCAGCGGCGGCTGGTCCTCGGCGGTGGGGGCGGCGCTCGAGCCCGTCGGCGGACGGCCCGGAGTCCGGGTCTCACTCATCGAGGTGCTGCCTCCGCGCTCGTCGTCACGCTCGGTCCGGCGGCGGCCGACCCGCAGGCAGCATACGAGCCGTGCGGCTCCGCTCCGGGCCGCTCGGAGGCGACGCGGATCAGTGGAACTGCGGGACGATCAGCCAGAGGCCGAACAGCACGAGCAGCCCGGCCAGACCGAGCAGGGAGTAGCCGCCGGCGAGCACGGCGGTGGCGCTGCCGCCCTGGTTCTGGCGCACGCGAGCTGCCGAGACGGCGCGGATGCCGGCGGCCAGCAGCACGGTGAAGACCACCGACATGGCGATGGAGACGACGGCGACGATGCCGAGGGCGGCCCAGTCGATCTTCATGGTCGCTCCTCAGACCCCGCTCTTGATCTTCTTCTTCTTCTTGCTCTTCTTCCCCCCGGCGCGGCCGGCCGGCTTGCTCGGCGTCAGCCGCGGGTCCTGGGGGTAGGTGCTCGGCGTCGCGCTGGCCAGCACCATCACCTCGCGGCTGTCGGTCACGTTGGTGCTGGTCACCTGGTTGCGGCGCGACACGACCCAGATGACCACGCACACCGCCGCCAGGACGACCAGGAGCACGACGGAACCGACCACGCCGGTGCCGCTGAGGAGGGCGGCGAGGCCCCCGATGACGGCGGCACCGGGCAGCGTCAGGAGCCAGGCGACGACGAGCTTGCGGGCCAGGCCCCAGCGGACCTCGGCCCCGTCGCGCCCGACGCCCGAACCGAGGATCGCGCCCGTCGCCACGTGGGTGGTCGACAGGCCGAAGCCGAGGTGGGAGGAGGCGAGGATGGTCGCGGCCGTCGCGGCTCCGGACGTGGCGCCCTGCGGGGTGTCGATGTCGACGATGCCCTTGCCGAGCGTGCGCATGATCCGCCACCCGCCGGAGTACGTGCCGAGCCCGATCGCCAGGCCGGCCGCCAGGATCACCCACAGGTGCGGCCCGGTCCCGGCGGCCTGGAAGCCGGCCGCGATCAGCACGAGGGTGATCACGCCCATCGTCTTCTGGCCGTCGGAGGTGCCGTGCGCCAGGGCGACCAGGGAGGCCGTGAAGGCCTGCGCGTACTTGAACCCGGTGCTCGTGCGCCCGCTGGGCGTACGCCGTGTGATGCGGTAGGCGATCTTGGTCGACAGTGCGGCGGCGAGGCCGGCCACGAGCGGCGCGACGACGGCCGGCAGCAGCACCTTCGAGACGACGACCCAGCCGTGCACCGAGGTCAGGCCGGCCCCGACCACGACCGCGCCGATCAGGCCGCCGAAGAGGGCGTGCGACGAGCTGGAGGGGATGCCGAGGAGCCAGGTGAGCAGGTTCCACACGATGGCGCCGACCAGGCCGGCGAGGACCATGCTCGGGTTGACGAGCTTCTCGTCGAAGAAGCCGCCGGAGATCGTCTTGGCCACCTCGGTCGACAGGCAGGCGCCCACGACGTTGAGGACGGCGGCCAGGACCACGGCCTTCCGCGCGGTCAGCGCGCCGGTGGCGATCGGGCCGGCCATGGCGTTGGCGCTGTCGTGGAAGCCGTTGGTGAAGTCGAAGATCAACGCCACGAGGACGACGGCGATCACGATGAACAGCAGCGACACGTCGCTCCTCGTGGGCAGGGCCAGGTGAGGTGCGGTGGCCACCCCGTGCCGGCGACCCGCAGGAGGCGGATGCCGTCACGTGAACGATAGGTGAACGCCAGGTGTTGTCAATGAGCGCGGCGTGTCGCGGGACGGCCCGCCGAACCTGAGAATCAGGTGAAGATCATTTCCAGACCTGGCGGAACGCCCGGTAGCTGACGTCGGGCAGCGTCGCGTCGAAGAGCAGCGTCCCGTCGTCGGAGAACTCCGAGATCCGCTGCGCGGTGCCCCAGCCGACGAAGAGGTTGCCGTTGTCGAGACGCTGGACGTTGCCCATCGCGTGCGCGCTGATCTTGGCCGGGTGGACGAGGCGGCGCTTCAGGCGGGCCTTCCGTCCGGCCTCGTCGATCGAGAACCAGAGCACCTGGCTCTCGTCGGTCACCGTCACCTCGCCGTCGCTGCCGTTGTCGAACATCCGCAGCGTCCTCGGGTCCTCGAACTGCGCGTCGTGCTGCCACGCGAAGGTCGCCGACCCCGGCAGCTCGAAGTCGCTCTTCTTGCCGCCGAAGCGCCAGCGGACGTCGCCGGTGGCGAGGTCGACCTTGTAGACCGCCCAGGTGTGCCGCGCGGAGATGATCACGTTCCCGTCGGGGGTCGGCGCCACCGAGTTGATGTGGAAGTAGTCGTACGGCTCGGTGGGGTCCTTGGGGACGCCGGCGTGGCTCTCGGTGATGGCGACGTGGTCGAGGGACTCCCAGTGGTGCAGCACCTTGCCGGTGGCGATGTCCACCTCCTCGAAGATCCCGTTCATGATCAGACCGTCCTTCGGGCCCTTGACGGGACGCAGGTCCGCCCGGGTCCGCACGTAGCTGACGATGTAGGCCGTCCCGCGCGGGGTGATCACGAACTCGTGCTCGTCGGGGCTCACGTCGCCGTGCTTCTGCACGCGGGCGACCACGTTGTGCGCGACGTCCTCGATGACGGTCTGGCCGTCGGCGTACGCGGCCAGGCCGGTGGAGTGCGACTCCCACCAGGTGATCACGGGCCGGCCCTGGTAGGTCTGCAGCCGCATGTTCGCGTACGACTTCGCGCCGGCCGAGGTCCACAGCGCGGTGCCCCGGTTGTCGGCGATCAGGGTGGCGGCCGTGTCACCCATGTCGGTGAGGAAGACGTCGCCGGCCGCCTGCCCGGGCTGGTCGACGACGACGCTGAAGACCGGCGGCGTGCTCGGGGCCGAGGTCGCCGACGCCGCGACGGCCTGCACCCGGCGCCGCTCGTGCGTGCGTCCCACGGCGTAGCCCGCCGTGCTGCTGCCCGCCACGACGGCGACCGCGCCGGCCCCGGCCAGGCCGAGGGCGCGCCGTCGGCTCACCCGCCCTCGCGCCGCGTGGGGCTGCTCCTCGGCCGTGCCGAGGTCGGTCTGCTGGTCGCTGCTCATCGTCGTCCACCCTGGTGCGTGCCTCTGTGCGCGGCCTGTGCTCAGGCCGTGCGTAGGTTCCTCGTGTGAGCACTGGATACCCCGATCGCCCGAGCGGCACCGCGAGCGTCCGGGCGGTGGTCTACGACGCCGTCGGCGGACCGCTCGAGGTGCGCACGGTCCCCGCGCCGGTGTGCCCGCCGGCCGGGGTCGTCGTCGACGTCGCCGCGACCGGCGTGTGCCGCTCCGACTGGCACGCCTGGCGCGGCCACGACCCCGTGCCGCTCCCGCACACCCCGGGTCACGAGTGGGCCGGCGTGATCGCCGAGGTCGGCGCTGACGTTCCCCGAGGCGTCACCGGCTTCGCCGTGGGGGACCGGGTGACGGCCCCCTTCGTGCTCGGGTGCGGGCGGTGCGAGTGGTGCCGCGCCGGAGCCGCGAACGTCTGCCCCGACCAGGAGCAGCCCGGCTTCACGTACGCGGGGTCGTTCGCCGAGCAGGTCGTCGTCCACGCCGCGGCCACCAACCTCGTACGCCTGCCCGAGTCCGTGGACCTCGTCGCCGCGGCGGCCCTCGGCTGCCGCTTCGCGACCGCCTTCCGCGCGCTGACCGGCGTGGCCGGTGTGCAGCCGGGGGAGTGGGTGGCGGTGGTCGGCTGCGGCGGCGTCGGGCTGTCGGCGGTGATGATCGCCGCCGCCCTCGGCGCACGGGTCGTCGCGGTCGACGTCTCGCCGGTCGCGCGCGACCGGGCGCTCGAGCTCGGCGCCACGGAGGCCGTGCCCGCCGAGGGCGCCGCCGAGGCGATCCAGGCGCTGACCAGGGGCGGCGCCCACGTCGGCCTCGATGCGCTCGGCGCGCCCTCCACCCTCGACACCTCGGTCCGGAGCCTGCGCCGGCACGGCCGCCACGTCCAGGTCGGGCTGCTCCTCGGCGAGGCTGCCGGAGCACCCGTTCCGTGGGACCTGGTCGTCGGGCGCGAGCTGCGGCTGCTGGGCTCGCACGGCATGGCGGCGGTCGACTACCCGGCGATGCTCGCCATGGTCGCCGACGGGCGCCTCGACCCGGCCCGTCTCGTCGGCGACCGGATCGGGCTCGACGAGGCCGGCGCCGCGCTCGCCGCCATGGACGACCCCACCGTCGCGCGCGGGGGCATGACGATCGTCGTGCCCTGAGGTCCGGTCCCGGCTCGGTCTGCTCCAGCGGTCGTCGCGGTCGCCTCCCGAGGTCGGGCGCGGCTGCCCGTGGTCACGGTTTCGGTGTGGTGCCGGTGGTCCTGTACGATCTTCCAGTTCCCTTTCGAGGGGACCGGCACCCGTAGCTCAACGGATAGAGCATCTGACTACGGATCAGAAGGTTGGGAGTTCGAGTCTCTCCGGGTGCGCATCAGAAGGCCGGGTCTCGGGTGGCGGTCTTCCTCATTCGCCGCCGGACCGATCCATGTGACAGCAACGCGGTCTGGTTGCTTCGCATGGTCCTGGACGTCCAAGGACGCTGAACCTCGCCACACCTCGACCGGTACACGGCAGGTCAGGTGTGGGGGCGGGACCACGACGACGTTCGGCCCGACCTGATCGGACTTCTTCGACGCTCGCTCTTGGTCGTCCTCGTCCGCCGTCCGGTTCAGCCGACGGGCACCCCGAGCCGGTTCTCCTCCAGGCTGACCCGGAGAGCCTGCAACGCCTCGCCCACCTCTTTCACGCGATCGCTCGCGAGCGAGGGCGACACGAGCTCGGCCAGTCGACGTCGGAAGGTGTCCTCGGCCGCCTTCAGGAGCGCCTCCCCCGCTGCGGTGAGGGTGACCAGCGACGAACGTCCGTCAGTCGGGTTCGGGCGCCGCTTCACCCACCCGCGAGCCTCGAGCCGATCCGTGCCTTTGCTGATCGCCCCGACTCCCGCAGCGAAGTTCGTCGCCACCTCCGCGACGCGCGAGCCCGGGTGGTCGCGGAGGTAGCGCAGAAACTCGTACTGCGTGGTGACGATGCCGTGCTCCTCGCGGAGGGTGTCGCCGATCGCGTTGTAGAGCCGCGTCTCGCACCGGACGAGATCGTCGAAGAGCTTCACCAGGTCGCCACTTGCCCGATTGGTTGCCACGGCATACAGTCTGCGATATATGCCACGGCAAGTAACGGCCGGGCGAGAGGGGCGAGAGCACGATGACCTGGAACCAGCGACGGGCGCTGCACGCCGAGCTGCAGGCGGCACCAACCCCGAGCGGGCCGGTGCCGGTCGAGATGATGCGCAAGGGGTTCGCGCACTTCATGAGCCGCTTTCCGGTTCCCGACGGCGTCCGGCGGACGCCGACCGAGCTCGGCTCGCGACGGGCTGTACGGGTCGATCCCCCGAGAGGCGCACGAGATGGCGTGCTGCTCTACTTCCACGGAGGGTCGTTCTCGCTCGGCTCGCCGGAGACCGCGATGGCGCTCACTGCTCACCTCGTGGAGCGGACCAGGGTGCCGGCGCTGTCGCTCGACTACCGGCTCGCGCCCGAGCACCCGTTCCCGGCGGCCATCGACGACTGCCTGGCCGCGTACCGCGACCTGCTCGACCGCGGGGTCGATCCCGCGAGCGTGGTGCTCGCGGGTGACTCCGCCGGCGGCGGGCTCGCGGTCACGACGACGCTGGCGGCTAGAGACGCGGGGCTGCCCCTGCCGGCGGCGATCGTGGCGTTCTCACCGGGGCTGGACCACACCCGCTCCGGGGCGTCGATGGTCTCGAAGGAGGGCGTCGACCCGCTCTTCACGCGGGCGGGGATGGGACGCACCGGCGAGCTCTACCTCGCCGGCCAGGACCCGGCCCAGCCGCTCCTGGCTCCGGCGGTGCTCGCCGACCTGACGGGGTTCCCACCGATGCTCCTGCAGGTCGGCACGGACGAGCTGCTGCTCGACGACGCCGTGCGACTTGCCGACCGGGCACGCGAGGCTGACGTCGACGTGATCCTCGATGTCGTCGCCGGAGTTCCGCACGTGTTCCCGGCCTTCGTCGGGTTGATCGACGAAGCTGACGAAGCCATCGATCGAGCCGCCCTGTTCATCACCCAACGGCTCCGGGCACGCTGAGGCAGCCCGGACCCGCGCTCACCGAGGTGCACGAGCAGGTGTCGCGCGCGGATGAGATGACTTTCGTGTTCGAGACGCCTTCCGGAAGCGGCCCTTGCTCGCACAGGACCGCAGCCGGCTGTACTGCCGAGCGACAGTCCCCGATCCTCCAGCACGGGCGTCCAGGTCTACGCCGACGGCGGGATCGCACGCCTCGTCCAGGCCAAGGTCTCCACCAGAGGTGACAGCGACGCTGACCGCCGGCGGTGAGCACCCCGTTCAGGCAGGGCACGAAGGGCGTCATCGGCTCTCGGCGAACCCAGCCAGCCGCGACCGCCGCGCCGCGGGGCTCAGCGCCGTGCGGCCCTGGGGGCCGGCTTCGTCTCCAGCCGGTAGCTGCGGGTGTCGGTCTGCGCGCCGGTCGCGGAGTTGGTGGCGCTGAGGTCCAGGAACCGGACGGCGGTGTGGTCCTTGGGCGGGGCGAACGTGCAGTCCGAGACGGTCGCGCCGGCGGCGAGGCGGCGACGCTCGCACGACCATCCGCGTGGCGGCGACTTGACCGGGGTGCCGTCGGCGGTGCGCCAGCGGAAGTACGGGTTCACCGGGGTGCCCTGCAGGTCGAAGGCCTGGAGGACGACGTGGACCTGCTGGCCCACCTCGACGGTGAACGCCGTGCCCGTCGAGGGTGCGGCGGAGCTCCAGCGCGGCTTGTCGTCGACGTCCGGCACGGGCGTGGGGTCGACCAGCAGCAGCTCGTCGACCCCCGCGGACGTCGGCTGGCGGATCGCCAGGAGCTCGGAGCCGGCGGGCGCGAAGTCCTCGCCGTGCCCCTTGACCGGGCCGAGCAGGACGTGCCGGCGCAGGTCGGCGACGTACTCGGTCGACGCGCTGTTCCGGGGGCCCTTGTAGACGACTCCGAAGCGCCCCGACGCCGAGGACGGCAGCGGGTCGTGCTCGAACCTCTGCGGGACGTAGTAGCAGGCCTCCGGGCTGGGCGGCCCGAACAGGCTCACCGTGTTGGTCGCGGGCGACCACTGGCGCAGCGAGGAGCACCCGCCCGGTCCGATGCCGAGGTGGGACGAGCCGTCCTTGGTCCAGTAGCCGTCGATCGCGCCGGGGTCGCGGGTGCCGCGGTAGGTGGCGAGCGCGTCGGCCCCGGTCGCGACGTCGCGGTAGTGGTAGTCGTACGGCGCGCTGCGGTAGAGCAGGTACTTCCCGTCGGGGGAGGCCCAGACCGCGTCCAGGGCGGGGATCCTGACCGCCTTGCCGGTCCGGCGGTCCCACAGCACGGAAGCGAGCGGATTCAGGTTCAGGTAACCCACCACCCGCCGGGCATCCCTGCCCACGAAGAAGGTGAAGAAGGGGAAGCCGTAGGTGGTCGGGATGGGGACCACGGAGTCGTCACCGAAGTCGTACACCGCGGGCGTGGAGTCCGACGAGGCGCTCACGACCGCGGCGGTGCCGTCGTCCGACCACGCGCTGAGGCCGTCGACGTGCGGGTCGGGCACGACCTGGCAGGACGTGCCGGTGCCGAAGCAGTCCTCCGCGTCGTACTCGGGGGCGCCGTGGCGGACCTCGCCGACGAAGTGGTGACCCGCGGGGCTCCAGGAGAGGAACCTGACGTCCTCGCCGGTGGTCGACAGGGGAAGGCTCCTGCGCGCCCCGCGGTCGTAGGTGAACGCCGCCGACTGCGTGGAGGACCCGGGCGGCGCCGGGTGGAGGTCGGACCGACCGACGAACGACAGGTACGCACCGTCGGCGGAGAGACCGGTGACGCGTTCGACGTGGGCGTCGGGCGCCAGCACCGACACCTGGCGGTCGGCGGCATCCCAGGCGTAGGCGGTGACCTCCCCGACGCCGGCGTCCACCTGCCACTGCAACGTGTCGCTCTGCGCGGCCCAGCGGATCACGTACCTGTCGCACACGACGTGCGCGTGGACGAGGCCGACGTCCTGCCGGGCCGCGACGTCGTAGAGGTGCAGGTCGCACCGGTCGCCCGACGGAACGAGGTGGCTGAAGTAGGCCCCGTCGTGGCTGAAGCCCGGTCCGCCGTCCTGGCTGTCCGGACCCAGGTCGGCAACGACGGTGCCGATGCCGGCGTCCGTCTTGGGCGCGGCCGCAGCCGTCGGGACCGGGCCCAGCCCTGCAGCGGCCCCGCAAAGCAGCAGAGCCACCGACCAACTCCGCCATCGGGTCAAGGTCAGCCGCCTCGGGGGAGATCACGGACACGGACGCGTACGCGTGCGGTGGCCACATCCTGCGCCCGGACTCCGACAGCGTCAACGGGCCGGGGCAGCTGCCGCTCCGCGCGGTACAGGAGATGCGAGAGGGGCCGGAGGTCAGACCTGGCCGCGCACAACCCCAGAGGCGAACGGCCCGGAGTCGGGCCGCGCTGGCCCCTGCACACTCGGCCATCATCGGGCCGCCAGGTCCCGTACGACGGTCGGCTTGCGGAACCCCCGTGCGAGAACCTCAGGTCGGAACCATCCCGGCTGTGCAGACCTCAGCTCCACCGTTCCAGGGAGTCCCGTGCTCCCGTGCCCGACGCGGAGTTGCTCGATCTGACTGGATCTATCGCGGTCAGGCGCAGGTTGGCTGGGAGACCGCATTCGGCCCTCGACGGCGCCGCGATCGCATCGGGCTCGCGGCCGAAGCGCTGAGCGGTCCATGCACGGGGGCGACGGTGGTGGACTGCACCCTGGCCCCGCCGAAGGACTACACCGCCGTACGGTTCCTCGACGTCAGTGTCACGAACTGCGTGACGGGCGCGCAGAGCGACACCCGCAGCTACCGCGTCGGCACGGGCAGCTGAGCGGCTACCCGACGGCTCCGGCCCGGTGACGTCCACGGCGTGGTCGGCCTCCGGCGATGGCCGGTACGCGAAGGACGGGTGGTCGGCGTGCCCCGTACGAGGGTCAGGCTGGCGCCGGCTCGTCGTCGTCCGGTGACGCCGATGCCGTCTGATGGCTGCTCAGGCCAGAGGGGCGGCCGGACCCACGCTCGTGACTGGTGAAGACCCAGCCGGACCGACGGAGGCAGCGGAGAGGCGTCCGGCTCCAGGTGTGCGCTCGTCGAGAGACGCGAAGCGCGCGAGCAGGCGGTTGCGGGCGCTGAGGATGTGCGCCCGGACAAGGGCGGCGGTGAGCTCGACGTCGCCGATCGCGACCGCGTCCAGGATGCCCTGGTGCTCGTCGGCCACCGTTCTGGCCGACATCAGGTGATGGTGCTGGAGCTGCCCCATGCACAGCTCGATCTCTCCCATGATCAGCTCGTGCATCCTGCGGAGGCGGGAGCTGCCGCTGGCCACGACCAGCGCGCGGTGGAACGCGATGTCGTCCTTGACGAACGGTGCCTGGTCGACGCTGAAGGCGGACGAGCTGAACCGGGCGTGGATCTCCAGCGCCTGCGCGTGCGGGGCGCCGCTCGACGCGATCGCTCGTAGCGCGGCCTCCTCGATGCCGACCCGGACGCCGTAGAGGTCGTGGACGTCGACGCTCGTGAGCTCCGGCACGCGCGCCGACCGGTGCGCGTCGCGCCGCAGGAGCCCGTCGTCGACCAGGCGCTGGATCGCGACGCGAGCCGTTGGGCGCGCCACCTGGTACGTGCTGCAGACGGAGAGCTCCGTGAGCGTGGACCCCGGCAGGTGGTGGAGACCGATGATCGCCTCGCGGAGAGCGGCGTACACCGCGTCGGGCCGGAGCGCAGGGCGTTCGTCAGTCGTGCTGCCGAGGATTGTCACACAACCATGATCCCCGAGGGCTTGAGGGCGGTGAGAGTTTTCCGATTCATGATGCTGAAGCCGGCTCGTTGAACGCTCGAGGGGCCGAATGGTGGCTCGCGAAGGCGTATACGTGGAAACTGACATCCGCACAGAGGAAAAAAGTGTCAGACAAGTTCTTGACAGTCGCCGCCGGCGGGGCGAAAACTGTGAGCCAGAGCACGAGGGGTTCGGGCGCACGGACCCGCCGGCTCCGGACCGGCCGACGACCTGGCCGGCCCGCTCGGACGGGCTCCTGCGAGCCCGCGCTCATGACCACGCGACTCGCTCTCGAGCCCGCGCCACCGCACTCGTCACCGGAGCACTTCTTGATCAACGACGTCGTTGAAGAGCCGCTCGAGCAGGCCCACGTGCTGGACCGGCCGCCCGCCCACCATCGCAAGCTGCTCGACCATGGCGAACGGCCCTACTGGACGCGCGACGGCAAGCGCCTCGCCTTCATCGCCTCGAACTACGGCGACGCCGCCGAGCTCGACCTGGAGACGGGGGTCGTCCGGCCACTGACCGAAGGGCTCGGGGAGCACCACTCGTTCCTGCGGGTCCTCGTGCTGTCCAACGACGACTACCTGCTCATCGGTCCGGCGGAGTTCAAGGACCGGGACGTGAGCCGGCACGTCGAGTCGGAGCTCTGGGTCCTGCCCGCCGATCTGAGCACGCCGCCGAAGCCGCTGGGTCGACGCGTCTTCGAGGGCTGCGGCGTCTCGACGTCGACGCCCCGGATCACGTACGCCGTGAGCGGCCGCAACGACCCCTCGATCGGGGACCCGGACGTCTTCGAGTGCCACGTGACCGACATCGAGTACGGCCCGGACGGACCTCGGCTCGGGCGTGACGAGGTCTTCTACCGCACGAGGGGGACCGCACCCGAGCCGCAGGACTTCCGCCACAGCGACACGGAGGTGATCTTCGCGGAGTACCACCCCGGCGTCTCGATCGAGGCCGCGACCGAACCCCTGTGCACGGTGCGGGGCTACGACCTCACGACCGGTGAGTTCCGGACCTACGTCGAGGAGGCCGGGGTCCACAACGAGTGCGAGGGCGTCTTCCCCGACGGGGCGGCGACCTGCCTCGAGTCGGCCTGCGACGCCGAGGGCTACCCGCCGCGCAACCTGTGGAAGCTCAAGCTCGACGGCAGCCAGCAGCGGGCCCGGATGACCGCGATCCCGCCCGAGAGCGGCTGGAAGGCCACCAACTCCAACGTCAGCCCGGACGGACGGTGGCTCGCGTACATGGTGGCCCACAAGGACGACGAGGCGGGCAGCGGACGGGGCCTCGGGCTGCTCGACCTGGACGCCTGGGCCGCCGACGGCGTCGAGTGGGAGACGCCGACGAGCCGGCGCCTCGACGGGCTGCCGTTCTACCCCTACCCGGGCTGACGTGACGACGCAGGCGCGCAGCGGGCAGCCCTACACCGCCCGCAGCCGCCGGGCCGCGGGCGTCCCCGGCGGGGCCGACGGCTCGGCGGCGACGACGGGTGGCGGTTCCCCGCTGCGCAAGCCCCGACGGTTCGCCGACAACAAGGTCGCCTACCTCTTCATGGCGCCGTGGTTCGTGGGCCTGGTCGTGCTGACGGCCGGACCCCTCATGGGCTCGCTCTACCTCTCGTTCACCCGCTTCAACCTGCTGCAGCCGCCGCGCTGGGTGGGCCTCGCGAACTACGTCTCGCTGCTGACCGACGACCCGCGCTTCTGGCAGTCCCTCAAGGTGACGCTGATCTACGTCGCCCTCACCGTCCCGCTGCAGCTCTCCTTCGCCCTCGGCGTGGCCGTCCTCCTGAACCGCAGGGTCCGGGGCATCGCCTGGTACCGGTCTGTCTACTACCTGCCCTCGCTGCTCGGCGGCAGCGTCGCGATCGCGGTGGTGTGGAGCCAGCTCTTCGGCGGCGACGGGGTGGTCAACACGCTCCTCGGGCTGGTCGGCATCGACGGCATCAGCTGGATCTCCAACCCGAGCACCGCTCTCTACACGCTCGTGCTGCTGAACATCTGGCAGTTCGGCTCGCCGATGGTGATCTTCCTGGCCGGGCTCAAGCAGATCCCGCAGGACCTGTACGACGCGGCCGCGGTCGACGGCGCGAGCCCCTGGCGCCGATTCACCTCGGTGACGCTGCCGATGCTGACGCCGATCATCTTCTTCAACGTCGTCCTGCAGATCATCCAAGCCTTCCAGGCCTTCACCCCGGCGTACGTGATCAGCAACGGCACGGGTGGCCCGTCGGACTCCACCCTCTTCTACACGCTCTACCTCTACCAGCAGGGCTTCTCGAACCTGAGCATGGGTTACGCGTCCGCGATGGCGTGGATCCTGCTGATCATCATCGGGTTCTTCACCCTGGCGAACTTCGTCCTGGCCCGGCGCTGGGTCTACTACGAGGACCGGTGACGCAGATGGCTGTGCCGATTCAGAACCAGACCCTGCCCGGCGCGAGCGAGGCGCCCACCCATCTGGTCCGCGGCAAGCGCCGCTGGGTGATCCACCTGGTGCTGCTGCTGGGCTCGATCGTGATGGTCTATCCGTTGATCTGGATGGTCGGCGGCTCCTTCAAGGAGGACCGCTCGATCTTCTCCGAGCTGAACCCGTTCCCCTCCAGCCTCGACCTGCGCAACTACGTCAGCGGGTGGAACGCCACGACGCCGACCTTCACGCAGTTCTACCTGAACTCGACGATCATCGCGCTCTTCGCGGTGATCGGGAACGTCGTCGCCTGCACCCTGACCGCGTACGCGTTCGCCCGGCTCGACTTCCGCCTGAAGAGGCTCTGGTTCGCCCTCATGCTCGGGTCGATCATGCTGCCGGCGCACGCGCTGCTCATCCCGCAGTACGTCGTCTACTTCAACCTCGGCTGGGTCAACACCTACCTGCCGCTGATCGTGCCGAAGTTCCTCGCGACCGACGCGTTCTTCATCTTCCTGATGGTCCAGTTCATCCGCACCATCCCGCGGACGCTGGACGAGGCGGCCATGATCGACGGCTGCGGCAAGATCAGGATCTTCACCAAGATCCTGCTGCCGCTGATGGGCCCGGCTCTCGTGACGACGGTGATCTTCACCTTCATCTGGACCTACAACGACTTCTTCAGCCAGCTGATCTACCTCACCTCGCCCTACGCCGAGACCGTGCCCGTGGCGCTGCGTCGCTTCGTCGACGCCACCGGCACCTCCTCCTACGGCCAGCTGCTCGCCATGTCGGCGCTCTCGCTCGTCCCCACCTTCGTCGTCTTCCTCGTCGCGCAGAAGCGGATCGTCGACGGCATCGCCACCACCGGCCTCAAGGGCTGAACGGTACGTGCGGCGGGCTCCCCGGCGACCGCACCCACCCCCACCACACCGCTCCGTCCCCACCCGCTCCATCCCCACCCGCTCGCCCGCAGACAAAGGAGTTCTCACCATGGGCCGACCGATCAGCCGCCGCACCCTCCTCGGGGCCGGTCTCGCCGCCGCCGTCTCGGCGCCGTTCGTCAGCGCCTGCTCCGCCATCCGACCTGGTGGGGCGGAGGCCGACGCCATCCGCTTCAGCAGCTACGGCGACCCGACCAAGCTCAAGATCCGCGGAAGCCTGGCGGACACCTACATGAAGCTGAACCCCGACGCCAAGATCGCGTTCGAGGGCACGGCGACCGCCGGCTACTGGGACAAGCTCGCCACCCAGATGGCCGGCGGCAACGCCCCCGACGTGATCAACATCGACTCCCCCCGGATGGCGCAGTACGGCCGGGCCGGCGCGCTGCAGGCGCTCGACGGCTACGTGCCGGGCACCGTGCAGAGCGACCAGTTCGACCAGAGCCTCCTCGTGCAGGGCCAGGTCGACGGCAAGCAGCTGGGCCTGCCCGTCGCCACCGCGACGAACGGCATCGGCTACGACCAGACGGTGCTCGAGGAGATCGGGCTCAAGGCGCCGGACGGCACCTGGACCTGGGACGACTACGCCGACTACGCCACCGAGGTGCACGACGCGTCGAAGGGCAAGTACTTCGGCGCCGAGGACCCCAGCGGCGACCCGGCCTTCCTCGAGCTCTTCGTCCGGTCCCGGGGCGAGCAGCTCTACTCGGGCGCGACCGACTTCGGCTTCAGCCGCGACACCCTGCAGGACTGGTTCGCCTACTGGAGCAAGCTGCGCGCCGCGGGCGGCTGCGTCACAGCGGAGATCGCAGCCCAGGCCGAGTACGGCGACTGGCCGAACTCGCCCCTGGTCACCAAGAAGGCGCCGCTCGGCCGGATCTCGACGCCGAACCTCTCCGGCGGCTTCCAGAGCCTGACCGACGACGTCGTCCAGATCACGCTCGTCCCGCGAGCGTCCAAGAGCGGTGACTACCCGCACTACCCGGCCGCCAGCAGCTACCTCTCGCTCAACGCCCGCAGCGCCAAGGCCGACGAGGCAGCCAAGTTCCTCAACTGGTTCGTCAACAGCAAGGAGGCCGCGCTCACGCTGCGGCTGATCAGCGGGCCGCCCGCGTCCACGGCCGGTCGCGAGGCGCTCGCCGGTTCCGGCGACCTGACGCCCGACGAGAAGAAGGTCCTTGACTTCACCGAGATGGCGCTGACGAAGTCGACGCCGGCACCCGGCACCGCGCCCGCCGCCAACACCGCGGTCGCCGACCTGCTGCTCAAGGCGAGCCAGGACATCGCCTTCGAGCGGGCGTCCGCCGCCAAGGCGATCGACACCTTCCTCGCCGACGGCAAGAAGGCTCTCGCCAGCTCCTGACCGGCGAGCCCGACCGCTCGTCCTCCACCCGCTCCACGACCGCTCCTCCTCCTCCTACCGAAGGACCACCCATGCCTGCCCCGACCTCGTCGGACCACCTCCACCTCCCCGCGCCGCTCGCCGCCGACCCCGTCGTCGCCTGGGCCGCGGGGCAGCTCACCGACGCCGTCGCCGCCCGCGGCGGACGGCTCGGGTCCGGGACCGAGCCGGGGCCCGAGGACCTGCTCCGCCTCGAGCTCGACGAGAGCCCGGACGAGGCGTACCGGGTCGAGGCCGACGGGGGAGCGGCGGTCCTGCGAGCGGGCGGCGGGCGCGGCTTCGCCTACGCCCTGACCGAGCTCGCCGCCCAGGTGCGGGCGGGCGCCGACCTCCGCACGGCCGTCCGCGACACGGTCGGCACGGCGGAGGAACCCGCGGTTCCCGTTCGCGGCATCGTCCGGTCGTTCTCGAGCGTCGACGAGGACCTCGGATGGTTCCACGACCGGGGCTTCTGGGCCGAGTACCTCGACTGGCTGGCCGTGTCGCGCTTCAACCGCTTCCACCTCGCGCTCGGGATGCAGTACAACTACGGCGCCGACCCGCACGGGGCCACCGACAACTACCTCTGCTTCGCCTACCCCTTCCTGCTGGAGGTGCCGGGCTGGGACGTCCGGGCCGAGGGGGTGGACGCGGGCGAGCGGGCGCGCAACCTGGCGTCGTTGCAGCACATCGCCGCCGAGACGCGGCGTCGAGGCATGAGCTTCCAACTCGGCCTGTGGAACCACGCGTACGACTACGGCCGCGACTCCGTCCACCGCTACCCGATCACGGGCCTGACGCCCGAGACCCACGCCGACTACTCCGCGGCGGCGCTCGGACAGCTGCTGGAGGCCGTTCCCGAGGTCGAGGGCCTGACCTTCCGCGTGCACTACGAGGGCGGCATCCACGACTTCCAGCACGAGGTGTTCTGGGACAAGGTCTTCGCCGCCGCGTCGTCCTCGGGCCGGCCGCTGGAGATCGACATGCACGCGAAGGGTGTCGACCAGGCGCTGCTGGACGCGGTCGCCAAGCCCGGCCTGCGCCCCGTGCTGTCGGCCAAGTACTGGGCGGAGCACATGGGCCTGCCCTACCACCAGACCTCGATCCGGCCGCAGGAGGCCGCGAAGCCCATCCCGCCGGGGCACGAGATGCGCGGCATCACCGAGTTCTCGCGCCGCTTCACCCGCTACGGCTACGGCGACTTCCTCGCCGAGGACCGCAGCGTCGACCTCATGTTCCGGGTGTGGCCCGGGACCCAGAAGCTGCTGCTGTGGGGAGACCCGGCCATCGCGTCGGGCTACGGGCGGCTCTCCACCTTCGCCGGCTCGCGCGGCGTCGACTTCTGCGAGCCGCTCTTCTTCAAGGGCCGCAAGGGCAGCGGGCGCAAGGGCGGCCGGGACCCGTACGCCGACCCGGCCCTGCAGCTCGGCGGCCGGGAGTGGCGCAAGCACGCCTACACGTACCTGCTGTGGGGTCGGATGCTGCACAACCCGGACACGCGTCCCGAGGTGTGGCAGCGCTTCCTGCGCGCGGAGTACGGCGACCTGGCCACCTCGGTCGAGGAGGCGCTGTCGCCGCTGAGCCGCGTGCTGCCGCTCGTCACCGTGGTCCACGGCGTCGGCGGTTCCAACAACGGCAACTGGCCCGAGATGTACGTGAACCTGCCGCTGTCGCAGGACGTCGACCCCGCGCACTACGCCCACGACACCGTCGCGCCGCCGGTCTGGGGCACCGTCAGCCCCTTCGACCCGACGATGTTCTACGGCATCGACGAGTTCGTGGCCGACCTCGCCGGCGGCACGCAGTCCGGCCGGTACACCCCGCTCGAGGTGGCTGGCTGGCTGCAGCGGATGGTCGACGACGCCGCACCGGCGCTCGGCGCGGTCCGCACCGCCGCCGAGGGCTCGCCGGACGACGTGACGCTGCGGCGCACGCTCGTCGACCTCGAGGTGCTCAGCCGCCTGGGCGCGTTCTTCGCCGGCAAGTTCCGCGCGGCCACCGCGTACGCGGCGTGGCAGGAGAGCCGCGATCCCGGCCACCTCGTGCAGGCCCTCGACGACTACGCGCTGGCGCGCGAGGCGTACGCCGGGATCCCGACCGTGGTCGCCGGCGTCTACGTCGACGACCTGCGCTTCGGTCCGGAGAGCAGCGAGCACGGCCACTGGTCCACGCGCGTCGCCGGCATCGACGCGGACGTCGCGGCGCTGCGGGCCGAGCTCGAGGCCGCGGGCGGCGGCGACGTCGACGCCCGGCCGGTCGCCGCACCCGCCCGCTTCGTGGGCGGGTCGCTGCGCCACGAGGCTCCCGCCGCCTTCGTGCGCGGGGAGGACCTGGTGCTCCGGCTCGACGCCGCGGCGGAGGAGGGGCTCGCCGACGTGACGCTGCACTACCGTCACGTCGACCAGTCGCAGGCCTTCCGCTCGGCCAAGGCGAGCCAGGACGAGCGGGGCTTCTCGGCCAGCGTCCCGGCGGACTACACGGCCACGACCTACCCGCTCATGTACTTCTTCGAGACCGTCCACCGCGACGGGCGCCGCGGCGTCCACCCAGGCTTCGGGCCCGAGCTGTCCGAGCAGCCGTACGTGGTGGTGCACAGCACCGCGCACGGCGACCGGGGGATCCCGGACGCACCGGCGGCCTGAGCGCCAGCGGGAGCGCGTCGCACCGAGTGGTGCGGCGCGCTCCTGACGGATGCGTCCCCTCCTCCGCGCCGCATCGTGCGGCATCTCGAGAAGGAGGGAGGGCCGGCTCTCAGCCGGGTCGATCCATCTCGACCAACGCCCGACCGACGATCCGACCCTCCGCGAGGAGGCGGTACGCCTCGTCGGCCTCGCCCAGGGCGAAGCGCCGGCTGATGAGCGCGCCCGGGTCGAGCCGGCCGTCGGCCACGAGCCGCCCGAGGTGCGCGAGATCCGTCCGCGGCCTGCCGCCGAAGGAGCCGCAGACCTGGATCTTGCGGCGCACGAGACGCGTGATCTCGACCTCGGCCGTCCGGCCGACCGGAGCGATGCCGATCATCACGCAGCGCCCGCCGTCGGCGACCACCTCGGTCGCCTGACGGAACGTCGCCGGCTGGCCGATGGCCTCGACCACGACGTCCGCGCCACCCCCGGTGAGGTCGCGGACGGTCGCGACCACGTCCTGCGTACGCCCGTTGACGGTGGCGGTCGCCCCCAGCTCGGTCGCGGCCCGCAGCCGGTCGTCGGCCAGGTCGACGGCGACCACCTGCGCGGCGCCCAGCGCCTTCGCGACGGCGACCAGGCTCAGCCCCACGCCGCCCGCGCCGATGACGGCGACCGAGGCACCCGGCTGGACGTCGCCGACGTGGACCAGCGCGCCGTACGCGGTCAGGAAGGCGCAGCCGAGGATGGCCGAGTCGGCGAGGGGTGCCCCCGCTGGGATCGGTGCGGCGGCGAGCGCCGGCATCACCGCGTGCTCGGCGAGGCCGCCCATCGAGTACATCGCCACGGGTGCGCCGTCGGCGTCGAAGAGCCGCGTCGTCCCGTCGTACAGGGTCCCGTTGAGCCGGTTCTGCGCGAAGAACGGCTCGCACAGCTCCTCGCGCCCGCGCGTGCACATGCGGCAGCGGCCGCACGGCATGATGAACGCGCCCACGACGGCGTCGCCCTCGGACAGGTGCTCGACCCCGCGCCCCACCGCCCGCACGGTCCCGGACACCTCGTGGCCGAGGACGGCGGGCAGCGGGAAGGCGACCGAGCCGTCGTGGACGTGGAGATCGGTGTGGCAGACCCCGCACGCCGCGACCTCGACGAGGACCTCGCCGTCCCGCGGCTCGGGCCGGCGCAGCTCCTCGACCCGGAAGGGGCCGGACCGCTCGCGCACGACGGCTGCTCTCACGGTGCTGTCCCCGTGCTCGACGGGCGGAAGGGCCTCACGACGCGCGCCGAGCCGGCCCGGGCTCGGCCAGGCCGACGGCGGCCAGGGCGGTGCGGGCGATGTTCGCGTCGACCGCCGGGGCGCCGCCCGCGACCCCGAAGCCCCCCAGGAACCGTTCCCCCACGACGAGCGGGAACCCGCCGAGGACGTTGGTCAGCAGGTTGCCGGAGGCCGGCGGCAGCGCCAGCGCCAGGTCACCCTCCATCCAGCCGGTGGGCCGGCGGGTCGACGCCGCGGTCTGGGCCTTGCGCCGGCAGGTCTCGGCGCTGTGCGGCGTGGTGCCGTCCGCGCGGCCGTAGGCGACCAGGGCCATCGCGGGGTCGACGACGGCGACGGCCACGGGCAGCCCCGCAGCGGCGCCGGCCTCGATCCCGGCCTGCACGAGCTGCAGGGCGAGCTCGTGGCTGACCGCGGCGAGCTCGACGAAGAAGTGGTCGGTGCTCATGCGGCCACCGCCGTCCGCGCGGCCTTGGCCTCGCGCCGCCGCCGGTGCAGGATCGGTTCGGTGTAGCCGTTGGGCTGCCGCGCACCCTCGAAGACCAGGTCGCAGGCCGCCCGGAAGGCGATGCTCCCGTCGAGGTCGGTGGCCATGGGGCGGTAGTCCGGGTCCGCGGCGTTCTGCCCGTCCACGACGGCGGCCATCCTCTGCAGCGAGGCCCGGACGACCGCCTCGTCGACGACCCCGTGGTGGAGCCAGTTCGCGAGGAGCTGGCTCGAGATGCGCAGCGTCGCCCGGTCCTCCATCAGCGCGACGTCGTGCACGTCGGGGACCTTCGAGCAGCCCACGCCGGCGTCGACCCAGCGCACGACGTAGCCGAGGAGCGACTGGACGTTCTCGTCGACCTCCTCGAGCCGGGCCCGCTCGTCCCACGCCGACGGGTCGGCGAGCGGCGGGGTCAGGAGCTCCTCGAGCGGGGCCGGCGCGCGCCCGGCGAGCTCACGCTGCCGCGCGTGGACGTCGACCCGGGCGTAGTGCAGGGCGTGGAGCACCGCCGCCGTGGGCGACGGGACCCAGGCGGTCGACGCACCGGCCAGGGGCTGGGCGACCTTCTGCTCGAGCATCTCGGCCATCCGGTCGGGCATGGCCCACATGCCCTTGCCGATCTGGCCGTGGCCGGCCAGGCCCGCCCGGAGGCCGAGGTCGACGTTGCGGTCCTCGTACGCCGCCATCCACGGCCGGCGGCGCAGCTCGGCCTTGCGGACGACCGGGCCGGCCTCCAGCGCGGTGTGGATCTCGTCGCCGGAGCGGTCGAGGAAGCCGGTGTTGATGAACACGAGCCGCGTCGACGCCTCGGCGATGCAGGCGCCCAGGTTCGCCGACGTGCGCCGCTCCTCGTCCATGAGGCCGAGCTTGATCGTCTCCGGCGCCAGCCCGAGCAGCCGCTCGACCCGCTCGAAGAGCCTGACCGTGTACGCCACCTCGGCCGGCCCGTGCATCTTCGGCTTGACGACGTAGAGCGAGCCGGCGGAGCCGTTGCGCGTCGTGGACGCCGGGTCGAGGCCGGGCACCGCGCAGAGGGCGGTCACGACGGCGTCGAGGATCCCCTCGCCGATCTCGTCGCCGTCGGCGTCGAGCACGGCGTCGCTCGTCATCAGGTGCCCGACGTTCCTCACGAGCAGCACGGCCCGCCCGGGCAGGACGAGCTCGCCGTCCGGGGTGCGGTACGTCCGGTCCGGCTCGAGCCGACGCACCACCTGCCGGCCCCTCTTGTCGAAGGTGGCCTGCAGGTCGCCGCGATTCAGTCCGAGCCAGTTGCGGTAGGCGGCAACCTTGTCGGCGGCGTCGACCACGGCGACGGAGTCCTCGAAGTCGACGATCGCCGTGGTCGCCGCCTCGACGACCACGTCGCTGACCCCAGCCGGGTCGTCGGCCCCGACCGTCGAGGACGGGTCCAGCCGGATCTCCCAGTGCAGGCCGTGACGGCGCAGCAGCACGACCTCCGGCTGGGAGGGGTCGCCCTGCCAGCCGCGGAAGGCGTCGGGGTCGGCCAGGGTCGTCGTGCCGGAGGCCGTCGACACCACCAGGGCACCGTCCTCCACGGTGTAGCCACGGGCGGCGCGGTGACTGTCCTCGGCGAGCGGGAAGAGCTCGTCGAGGAGGCCGCGCACGGCGTCCACCACCTGCGCCCCCCGCGCCCGGTCGTACCCGCCCGGCCGGGCCGCACCTGGCAGGGCGTCGGTGCCGTAGAGCGCGTCGTAGAGCGATCCCCACCGGGCGTTCGCCGCGTTCAGCAGGTAGCGCGCGTTGGTGACGGGGACGACGAGCTGCGGGCCGGCCACGCTCGCGAGCTCCGGGTCGACGTCGCGCGTCGTGACCTCCGCGTCGGACGTCTCGGGCACGAGGTAGCCGATCTGCTCGAGGTGCGCCCGGTAGGCCGCAGCGTCCCAGGGCGCGCCGCGGTGCTCCGCGTGCCAGACGTCGAGCGCGGTCTGCAGCCGGTCCCGCTCGGCCAGCAGCGCCCGGCCGGGGCCGCGGAGGTCGGCGACGAGCTCGGCGAAGCCCGCCCAGAAGGTGCGGGGGTCGAGGTCGACGCCGGCCAGGGCCTCGGTCTCCACGAAGTCGTGCAGCTCGCGGGCGACGCTCAGTCCTCCGACGTCCACGTGGTCATGTCCTGGTCGCATCTCGCCTCTCGGGGGTGTGCGTCGATCCGGCGAGCCGGTGGTTTCGCTCTACGGAAGAGTAGTTCCGTTCTTAGCGGAGACTAGGACCGGGGCGGGCGGAGGTCAACCGTCGACAGCCCCGAGACGCTCTCTCGTATGGTGGAGAGGTGATTCCACGAACTATGCATCCCGACCTCTCCGACCCGAGGTCTGGGCGATGATCGTCGACCGGATCGAGACGTTCCGGCGCGGCCCCCTGCTGGTCGTGCGCGTCACCACCGAGGACGGCGACGTGGGCGTCGGGCAGGCCGCCCCGTACGAGGCCGGGCTGACCGCAGCGGTGCTGCACGGCTTCGTCGCCCGCGGGTTCCTGGGTCGGGAGGCCTGGGACGCGGAGGCGCTGGTCGACGCGTTCCTGCTCCAGAGCTACAAGTTCCCCTCGAGCTTCGTGCTGCGGGCGGTGGGCGGCATCGAGACCGCGCTGTGGGACCTGATGGCGCGCCGGGCGGGCCAGCCGGTCTGGCGCCTCCTCGGCGGGGCGGCCCGCGACCGGGTGCCCGTGTACGCGTCGAGCATGCTGCGCTCGATCACGCCGGAGGCCGAGGCCGAGCGGATCGCGGCGCTCGCCGCGGAGCAGGGCTTCCGCGCGGCGAAGATCCGGGTCGGCGAGGCGATGGGCCGCGACACCGACGCCGCTCCGGGGCGCACGGCGGCGATCATCCCGCTGATGCGCCGCGAGCTCGGCGACGACTTCGCCCTCTCCGCGGACGCCAACGGCGGGTACACGGCCGCCGAGGCCATCCGGGTCGGCCGTCGGCTGGAGGAGCACGGGTACTTCCACTTCGAAGAACCCTGCCCGTTCCCCGACCTGGACGCGACGGCCGCCGTCGCCCACGCGCTCGACATCCCCGTGTCGGGCGGCGAGCAGGACACGGTGCTGCCGCAGTTCGTGCGCATGGTCACCACCCGGGCCGTCGACATCGTGCAGCCCGACATCGGCTACCTGGGCGGTGTGTCCCGCGCGCGCAAGGTCGCCGTGCTCGCCGAGGCGGCGGGCATCCCCTGCACGCCGCACTGCGCGAACGCCTCGCTGCTGCGCGTCTTCACCCTGCACCTCGCGCTCGCCATGCCGGCCTGCTTCCAGCCCCAGGAGTGGAGCATCGAGGACGAGCCGTGGGCCCGCGGCGTGTGCTCGACGATGCCTCAGGTGGTCGACGGCGAGGTGGCCGCGCCCCTGGAGCCGGGCTGGGGCATCGAGCTGGAGCCTGCCTTCCTCGCCGCGGCGGAGCGCGAGGAGTCGCGTCGCCGAGTTGCTTGACGAGGCTAAGCAACCGGGGTTAGCGTCGAGAACGAGTGGAAGAACACTTCCGTCAATCGGAAAAAGGAGTCGCATGGTCGACACGGTCGTCCTCCGCACCACCCAGGCCGAGAGCGCGGGCGCACCGGTGCCCTGGGCCGTCGACCAGCTCGAGCGGGCGCTCGCCGGTCGCGGTGTCGCCGTGGTCCGCGACGGAGGTGCGACCGAGGACCTCGCGGTCGAGGCGACCCTCTCCGACGCGGCCGGGTCGGTGGCCGAGGAGACCGACCCCGAGTCGTTCGAGCTCGTCAGCACGGGCTCCGGAGTCCGCGTCCGCGCCGCTCACCCGCGGGGGCTGGCGTACGGCCTGACCGAGCTGGCCGACCGCGTGCGCCTCGCGGCTGCGACCGACGACGTCCTCTCCGGGTCGTGGAGCACCAGCGGCACCCCGGCGACGCCGGTCCGCAGCGTGCTGCGGTCGTTCTCCAGCGACGTGCTCGACCTGTCCTGGTTCCGCGACCCGGACTTCTGGACGGGCTACCTGGACGAGCTCGCGACGCAGCGCGTCAACCGCGTCCAGCTGGCGCTGGGGATGCAGTACAACTACTCCCACGACCCCGGGGTGGTGGACAACTACCTCTGCTTCGCGTACCCCTTCCTCGTCGACGTCCCCGGCTGGGACGTCGAGGTGGAGGGTGTCGACGCGACCGAGCGCGCGGCCAACCTCGCGGCCCTCCGGCTGGCCAGCGACGAGGCGACCCGCCGCGGGATCCACTTCCAGCTCGGCCTGTGGAACCACGCCGTGCACCCCGAGCTCGGCGAGAGCCCGGACCTGCGCTACCCGGTCCGTGGCCTCACCGACCCGGAGGTGGCCGCGTACTCGGCGGCGGGCCTCGAGATCCTCCTGCGCGAGTGCCCGGGCATCGCCGGCCTGACGTTCCGCGTGCACTACGAGGGCGGTGTGCCGGAGAACGGGCGCAACGAGTTCTGGGCGGGCGTCCTCGCCGGCGTCGCCGCCGCCGACCGCCCGCTCGACATCGACCTCCACGCCAAGGGCGTCGACGCCGCGCTGATGGACGCCGCGGCCGGGGCCAGCGGGCGGCGCATCACGCTGTCCGCGAAGTACTGGGCCGAGCACCAGGGGCTGCCTTACCACCAGGCACGGGTCCGCGACCTCGAGCGTGCGCGTCCCGACAACGGTGACGACCTCGCCGGCGTCACGACCAACGCGCGGCGCTTCACGCGCTACGGCTACGGCGACTTCCTCGCGACCGACCGCGACCACGACCTGCTCTTCCGCGTGTGGCCCGGGTCCCAGCGGTTCCTGCTCTGGGCCGACCCGCAGGTGTTCGCGGGCTACGGGCGCCTGGGGACGCTCGGCGGCGCGGTCGGGGTGGAGCTGTGCGAACCGCTCACGTTCCGCGGCCGCAAGGGGACCGGTGAGGGCCCACGCGACCTCTACCGCGACGAGCGGCTGCACCTCTCGGCCAGCGACGACTGGCAGAAGTACCGCTACGAGTACCGGCTCTGGGGCCGTCTGCTCTACGACCCCGAGGCGGACCCGGCCGACTGGCGACGGTTCCTCGTCGCCGAGCACGGCCCGGCCGCGGACGCCGTCGAGCGGGCGCTCGCCGCGGCGGGCCGGGTGCTGCCCCTGGTGACGGTGGCCGAGGGGCTCAGCGCCTCGAACAACTTCTACTGGCCCGAGGTCGTCACCTACCTGCCGATGTTCCACGGGCCCGAGGAGCTCGCGTCCGACTTCGACACCCCCGAGCCGCACACCTGGCCGGCGGCGAGCCCGTTCGACCCCGAGACCTTCGACACCACCGACGGCTTCGTCGACGACCTCCTGCAGGGCCGGGCCTCGGGGCGCCGCACCCCGATCGAGAACGCGCGGACGCTCGAGCAGCTGTCCGCGCAGGTCGGCGAGGCCGTCGCCGCGGCCCGTGCCGGTGGGGAGGGGACGCCGCAGCTGGAGCGGGCGCTCGTCGACGCCGAGATCCTGGCCGCGCTCGCGACGATGTACTCCCAGCGGATCCGGGCCGGCGTGGAGGTCTCGCTCTTCACCCGGACGTCCGACGCCGCCCGGCTCGGGCTCGCCCGGACACGGCTCCAGGCGTCACGCACTGCGCTCCAGGCCGTGATCGACCTGGCCGCCCCCGTCTACGTCGACGACCTCGCCTTCGGCGACCGTCCGACCGAGCGCGGGCACTGGACGAACCGGCTGACGATGCTCGACGCGGAGCTCGAGGACCTCGACGCCCGGATCGCGGCAGCGGGCGAGCCGGGCCCCGCCCCCGACCCGGTGCCCGAGCCGGTCGACCCCGTCGCCCTCGAGCTCCAGCGTGACGACGCCGGCCGCGCCGAGCTGGTCGGCGTGCCCGAGGGCGCGACGCTGCGCCTGCACGCGCGCCCCCTGGACCAGTCCGAGTCCTGGTCGGTCGTCGACCTCCCGGTCGGCGAGGGGGGTCGGGCGGTCGTCGACCTGCCGGAGGACCCCACCGCCCGGTATCCGCTCCAGTGGTACCTGACGCTGCACCTCCCCTCGGGGGCGGCGCAGAGCTTCCCGGGCCTCGGACCCGACCTCGTCGGCCAGCCCTACTTCGTGGAGCCCGCCGACGCCCGGCCCAGCTGGGCCGCGGAGGCCGTCACCCCCGCGCTCGCGCACTGATCCCGCACCACCCCGTTCGCCACCACCCGCCCTGCACCACCCGCTCGCTACCACCCGCTCCGACCCGCACCCCACCTGAGGACCACAACGATGTCTCGTCCCGAACCCCACCCCGTCCAGCGGCGTCACACGCGCCGGTGGCTCGCCGTCTCCTGCGGGGCGGCCGCCCTCGCGCTCGCCGCCTGCAGCACCACGCCTCCGAGCTCCGGTGCGTCGAGCGGTTCCGTCGCCGAGGGGCCGAAGGTGAGCGGCAACCTCACCGTCAGCTACCTGAGCGGCACCGCGTACATCCCGGGCGCCATCCAGTCGTTCACCGGGCAGAACCCCGGGCTGAAGATCACGACGACGCAGGCGCAGTCGAACACCTACCAGCCGCAGATCCGGGCCCAGCTCGACGCCAAGCACGGGCCGGACGTCATGTTCGTCTGGGGCGGCTCGGGCAACGCGATGGCCACGAAGGTGCTCGCCCAGGCCGACGAGCTGGCCGACCTCAGCCAGAGCCCCTGGGTCGGCGAGATCGGCCCCACCGCGAACAGCCTGGTCTCGGACCCCTCGGGCAAGGTGTTCGCGCTGAACTCGTACCAGAACCCCACCGGCGTCGTCTACGACACCGAGGCCGCCGCCAAGCTCGGCGTGAAGCCGCCGACGACGTACTCCGGGATGCTCGACTACTGCAAGACCGTGAGCGCGAAGGGCGTCGTGCCGATCGCGCTCGGGGCGCAGACGGGCTACCTGGCCACCGAGGTGCCGCTCGAGCTGGCGAACACGCTGGTCTACTCCAAGGACCCGAAGTTCGCCGAGCACCTGGCCGACGGCAGCGTGAAGTGGAGCACCTCCGAGCTGTGGAAGAGCTCGCTGACCAAGGCGCTGCAGCAGTACAAGGAGATGCAGGGCGCCGGCTGCTTCGCCGACGACGTCACCGGCTACTCCGACACCGCCGCGATCCAGCAGGTCGCCTCGGGCAAGGCGCTCGGCGTCGACGTCATCTCCGCGGCGATCCCGCAGATCAAGCAGTACGCCCCGAACCTGAAGATGGACATGTGGTCGCTCCCGGCCACGGAGAACCCGGACGACACGGTCCTCACGCTCAACACCGGTGCGGCCTACGGCGTCGCCGCCGCCTCGCCGAACAAGGACGCGGCGACCGCGTTCCTCAACTACATGGGTCAGCCGGCCGAGCTGGCCGCCGCCGCGGCCGCGAACTACGGCCTGCCCTACACCCCGAAGGCGGACACGCCGGTCCCGGACGAGGTCAAGGGCGTGACGGAGAAGTACAAGGCCGGCAAGACCGCCCTGTGGCAGACGAACTTCTGGCCCGGCTACCAGGTCAAGCAGACGATGATCGCCGAGTGCCAGAACCTGCTGGTCGACAAGCAGACGGTGCAGGGAGCGGTGGACGCCGTGCAGAAGTCGCTGGGGGACTCGTGACCGGGCCGGCCGGCCCGTGCCAGGGGGTCCCATGAGCAGCGAGACGCTGACCGCCGCCCCACCGGTCGCGCTGCCGCAGCGCCGACGCAGGGCCCTGTACGGCGTCCCGATCTGGTTCGCCGTGCCCGGGCTGTTCTTCTTCCTGGCGATCGTGGCCTACCCGACCGTCCTGGGCGTCTACTACGCCTTCACAGACTGGAGCGGGCTCGGCAGCGCGATCAACTTCATCGGGCTGGACAACTTCGTGGCGCTGTTCTCCTCGGCGGAGACCCTCGCCGCGCTGGGCAACACGGTGCTCATGGCCGCGTCCATCACGATCCTGCAGAACGTCATCGGGCTGGCCCTGGCGCTCGGGGTCAGCTCGCGGATCAAGAGCCGCAACATCCTGCGGACGCTGCTCTTCGCTCCGGTCGTCATGACGCCGATCATCGTCGGCTACCTCTGGCAGTTCCTTTACGTGCCGGACGGACCCGTCTCCACCATCGCCGCGGCACTCGGCTTCTCCGGGGTCAACGTGCTCGGGGACCCGTCGACCGCGCTGTGGGGCGTGGTGTCGGTGGTCGTGTGGCAGTACTCCGGCTACTCGATGGTGATCTTCGTGGCGGGGATCCAGAACATCCCCGAGGAGGTCGGCGAGGCCGCCGAGCTCGACGGGGCGGGGCCGTTCAAGCGGTTCGCCTACGTCACCTGGCCCTTGATCAGGACGGCCACGGGCATCAACCTGACGCTCTCGCTGATCACGTCGCTCAAGCTGTTCGACCAGGTCATCGCGACGACGCAGGGTGGCCCGGGCTACGCGACCCAGACGCTCTCCACGCTGCTCTACAACCAGGCCTTCCTCTACAACCGCTACGGCTACGGCATCGCGCTCGGCCTGATCGTGTTCATCCTCATCGCGGTCGTCGCCTTCGCGCAGATGTGGCTGCTGCGCGACAGGAGCGAGTCCTGATGCGGCGCTACAGCTCCCGGACGTTCCTGCTCGAGATCGTCATGGTCGCCGCGGCGCTCGTGTTCGTCTTCCCGCTGTGGATGCTGATCTCGGTCGGCTTCCGGTCGTCGGCCGACGTCGCCCGCAACCCGCTCGGTGCCCCCACCAGCCTCTACCTCGACAACTTCGTCGAAGGATGGCGGAGCGGCGCGCTCGGCCCCGCGATGGTCAACAGCGTGATCATCGTCGTGTCGGCCGTGGTGATCCTCGTCGTCGTGGGCGCCGCGGCGAGCTACTACTTCGCGCGGTCCAGCGGGCGGACCGGGGGCCGGCTCTACCTGGTCGTCGCCGCGGGCCTGATGGTGCCGTTCCAGATCGGGGTGCTCCCGCTCTACCGGCTCTTCACCCAGGTCGGGCTCGCCGGGAACCCGCTGTCGGTGATCCTCTTCAACGCCGGCATCCAGCTCCCTCTGACCGTGCTGCTCTACACCGGCTTCATGCGCCAGCTGCCGGTCGAGTACGAGGAGGCCGCCCGGGTCGACGGCGCGACGTCCTGGCAGGTCTTCCGGCGCGTGATCGTGCCGTTGCTGCTGCCGGTGACGGGGACGGTCGTCATCCTCGACGGCATCGCCATCTGGAACGAGTTCTTCACGCCGCTGCTCTACCTGGGAGGCACCGGGAACGTGACGCTGCCCGTGCAGATCTACAACTTCGCGGGGGAGTACGGCGCCGACTGGGGACGGATCTTCGCCGGCCTGCTGCTGGCCAGCATCCCGGTGCTGATCGTCTTCTTCGTGTTCCAGCGCTACATCATCCGCAGCTTCGGGAGCGGGTTGAAGGGGTGACCGGGATCACGCAGCCCGGGGTGCGTCTCGGGCCTGGTGAGAAGATCACCGTCGTGACCAGCGACGCAACCAGCAGCGACGAGCAGCCCGTGACGCGCGCGTCAGGGGTGCAGTCCGTGGAGCGGGCGTTCGAGATCCTCGAGCGCATCGCGGCGGCCGGGGGCGAGGCCAGCCTGAGCGACCTCGCGTCCCAGACCTCGCTGCCGCTGCCGACGATCCACCGCATGCTGCGGACGCTGAGCGGCACCGGCTACGTGATCCAGAGCTCCAACCGTCGCTACATGCTCGGCCCCGGGCTCATCCGTCTGGGCGAGGTGGCGCACGAGCGGCTGGGCCTGCTCGCCCGCCCCGAGCTGGCGCGACTCGTCGACGTGCTCGGCGAGACCGCGAACATGGCGGTGCTCGACTCCGACATGGTCGTCTACGTGGCCCAGGTGCCCTCCCCGCACACCGTGCGCATGTTCACCGTGGTCGGACGGCGGGTGCACGTGCACGACACCGGGGTGGGCAAGGCGATCCTCGCCGGTCTCCCGCACGAGCGGGTCCGCGCGATCGTCGACCGGCGCGGCCTGCCGCCCGCGACCCCGCGCAGCATCGCGACGATGGCCGCCCTGGAGGACGACCTCGAGCGGATCCGTGCGGTGGGCTACGCGGTCGACGACGAGGAGCAGGAGATCGGGGTGCGCTGCTACGCGATGGCGGTCCCGGGCACCCCGTTGCCCACCGCCATCTCCGTGTCGGGCCCCGGAGGACGCGTCGACGCCGCGTTCGGCGAGCGCGCGGTGCCGGAGCTGCGGCGCGCGGTCGAGCGGCTCTCCTCGGTGCTCACCCGGGGAGTCGTGGGGTGACCGCGGTGACCGCAACGAGGGAGGTGCTGGGCGGGCCGGCGGCCACCGAGGCGCTCGCCGCTCGGCTGCGTACCGCGCTGGGGTCTGGCCGGGTGATCACCGACCTGACCCGGCTCCGCACGTACGAGTGCGACGGGATCACCGGCTACCGGGTCGTGCCCGCGCTGGTGGTGCTCCCGGAGTCGACCGAGGAGGTCGCTCTCGTCGTGGCCGCCTGCGCCGAGGCCGGGGTGCCGTTCGTCGCCCGCGGCGCGGGGACGGGGCTGTCGGGGGGCGCGCTCCCGGTCGCGGGAGGCGCGGTGATCAGCCTGGCGCGAATGCGCCGCGTGCTCGAGATCGACCTCGAGAACCAGCGCATGACCGTCGAGCCGGGCGTGACCAACGCCGACATCAGCAAGGCCGTGGCCGCCCGGAACCTCTACTTCGCCCCCGACCCCTCCAGCCAGACCGTCTGCACGATCGGCGGCAACATCGCCGAGAACTCGGGCGGCGCGCACTGCCTCAAGTACGGGTTCACGACCAACCACGTGCACGCGATGACGCTCGTGCTGCCGGACGGGTCCGTCGTGACCGTCGGCGGGAACGGCGTCGAGCAGGTGGGACCCGACCTCCGGGGGGCGGTCATCGGCTCCGAGGGCACCCTCGCGATCGCGACGTCGATCACGGTCCGGCTGCTACGCACGCCGGAAGCGGTGCGCACGCTGGTGGCCGACTTCCCCAGCGCCGACACCGCCGCCGAGGCCGTCAGCCGAATCATCGCGGCCGGCATCATCCCGGCCGCCGTCGAGATGCTGGACGCGCTCGCCATCGAGGCCTGCGAGGCGGCGGTCCACGCGGGCTACTCGCTCGGCACGGCGGCGGCCTTGGTCGTCGAGCTGGACGGGCCGGAGGCGTCGTGCGCCGAGGACTTCGCGCGGGTCGAGCAGATCTGCCGCGACGCCGGGACGACCCACATCCGGGTCCCGGGCAGCCCCGCCGAACGGACGCTCATCTGGAAGGGCCGCAAGGCCGCCTTCGCCGCGATGGGCCGGATCAGCCCGGACTACTACGTCCAGGACGGGGTCATCCCGCGCACGCGCCTGAGCGAGGTGCTCGACCGAATCCGGCAGATGGCCGAGGAGGCCGACCTGCGGGTGGCCAACGTCTTCCACGCCGGCGATGGCAACCTGCACCCGCTGGTGCTCTACGACGCGGCGGTTCCGGGGGAGTCCGAGCGGGGCGAGCACCTCTCCACCGCCATCGCCGAGCTCTGCGTCGAGATGGGCGGCTCCATCACCGGGGAGCACGGCGTGGGGACGGACAAGGCGTGCTCGATGCCGGCGATGTTCGGCGACGACGACCTCGCCGTGATGCTGCGGCTGCGCGCGGCCTTCGACCCGGCCGGCGTCTGCAACCCCGGCAAGATCTTCCCCACTCCGCGGCTCTGCGGCGAGCGTCCCGGCCGGTACCGGCCGCACCCGCTCGAGGCCGCCGGCCTGATCGACCGGGGCTGAGTCTCATGACGCGTACGAGGAGCCCGCGGTGAGCGAGCTGCGGCAGGAGACCGCCTCGTCGCCCGGCCGCCTGGAGCGGCCGTCGACGACGACCGAGGCGGCGCAGCTGCTGTCGGGAACCCGCGGGACGCTCGAGTTCCGCGGGGCCGGCACCAAGCTCGACTGGGCCGGCCGGGTCGCGGACCCCGACCTGGTCGTCGACACCCGCGACCTGCGGGGGCTGCTCACCCACAACCCGGCCGACATGACGGCCTCCGTGCGCGCGGGCACGCCGCTGACCGAGCTGCAGTCCCACCTGCGGTCGAGCGGGCAGTGGCTGGCGCTCGACCCGCCCAGCGCCGCCGAGGGAGCCACGCTCGGCGGCCTTCTCGCCAGCGGGGACTCGGGGCCGTCGCGGTTCCGGTACGGCGGCCTGCGCGACCTCGTCATCGGCGTCGTGCTGGTGCTCGCCGACGGCACGACCGCGCGTTCCGGGGGTCACGTGATCAAGAACGTGGCCGGCTACGACCTGGCGAAGCTGGTCTACGGCTCGCTGGGCTCGCTGGCCCTGGTCACCGAGGTCGTGCTGCGGCTGCACCCGCTGCCGGCGGCCACGACCACGGTGGCCGCCGACGTCGACCCGGCCATCGCCAGCCGCGTGGCGTCGGCGGTCATGGCCAGCGTCCTCGAGCCCGCCGCGCTCGAGCTGGTCCCGGGCCCCGGTACGAGCCGCCTGCTGCTCCGCGTGGACGGGTCGCCCGGGTACGTGGACGCCGCCGCCGAGGCGTCCCGCCAGCTGCTCGGAGGGCTCGGTGTCGTCGCGGAGCGGCTGGACACCGACGCGGCCGACGTCGCGTGGCAGGAGCAGCGGCGGGCGGTGCGGGGTTCCGACGGCGACACGGTCGTCCGCGTCTCGGGCCTGCCCACCGGGCTGCCGGGGCTCGCCAGCGCGGTCGACGCCACGGCCGACGCCCTCGGGCTCGACGCCCAGGTCAGCTCGAGCGTCGCCCTGGGCCTGCACACCGTCTCGTTCCGCGGCGGCGCCCCGCAGGACCACGTCGAGGCGGTGGGAGCGCTGCGCGCGGCGGCGACCGGGCAGCGGGCCAGCGTCCTGCTGCAGCGCCGGCCGGCGGCCGTCGACGCACTCGTCGACAGCCTCGGACCGCCGCCGTCGAGCCTCGAGCTCCTGCGCCGCGTGAAGGAGGCCTTCGACCCCGACGGTCGCTGCGCCCCCGGCCGCTTCCGGCCCTGGTACTGATCCGTCCCCTCCTCAGGAGCCCCTCGTGACGCAGACGCCCGGCTTGGACGACCTCCCCCGTGGAACCACGGCGGGAGGTGACGGCAGCGGTGCCGTGACCGCCGGCATGCACGTGGCCGAGCCGACGGCGAGCATCTTCGACAGCCTCCGCGCACCCAGCGGGGACCTGATCGACGACTGCGTGCACTGCGGCTTCTGCCTGCCGACCTGCCCCACCTACCTGCTGGAGGGCAACGAGACCAACTCCCCGCGCGGGCGCATCTACCTGATGAAGATGGGCTCGGCCGGCGAAGTCGGCATGGACGAGGAGTTCGTGGGGAACTTCGACGCCTGCCTCGGGTGCATGGCCTGCGTCACCGCCTGCCCGTCGGGGGTGCAGTACGACCACCTCATCGAGGCCGTCCGCCCGCAGATCGAGCGCCACTGGGAGCGGACGCCCGCCGACCGGGCCTTCCGGGCCCTGGTCTTCGGGCTGTTCCCCTACCCGAGCCGGCTGCGACCGGCCGCGTTCTTCGGCACGCTCTACCAGAAGCTGGGGGTGCGGAGGCTGCTCGCGGCGTCCGGCCTGATCGGGCGGCTGCCGGCCCGCCTCCGCGCCATGGAGGCCCTGCTGCCGCAGATCCCGCTGCGCAGCGTCGTCGCCCGCCAGCCGTCGTTCACCCCGGCGGTCGGTACCACCCGGCACCGCGTCGGGCTGCTGTCCGGCTGCGTCCAGCGGGTCTTCTTCGGCGACGTCAACGCTGCGGCGACCCGGGTGCTGGCCGCCGAGGGCTGCGACGTGGTCGCCCCGCCCCGGCAGCAGTGCTGCGGGGCGCTGTCCAGCCACGCCGGGCGGGACGAGGAGGCCCGCGACCGGGCCCGCCGGCTCATCGACGTGTTCACGGAGGCGGAGGTGGAGACGGTCGTCGTCACGGTCGCCGGCTGCGGCTCCTCGATGAAGGAGTACGCCGAGCTGCTGCGCGACGACCCGGCGTACGCCGACCGGGCAGCCGCCTTCGCGGCCAAGGTCCGCGACATCTCCGAGCTCCTGGTCCAGCTGGGACCGGTCGCCGTCCGGCACCCGATCGACGCGACGGTGGCCTACCACGACGCCTGCCACCTGCGGCACGCCCAGGGGATCGTCGCCGAGCCCCGTACGGCGCTGGGCACGATCCCGTCGATGACGGTCGTCGACATCCCCGAGGCCGACATCTGCTGCGGATCCGCGGGTATCTACAACCTGGTGCAGCCCGAGCCGGCGGAGGAGCTCGGCCGCCGCAAGGTCGCCCACATCGAGAGCACCCGGCCGGACGCCGTCGCGACCTCCAACGCCGGGTGCCTGCTGCAGATCCGCCGCTACCTCGACGCTGGCGTCCCGCTGTTCCACCCCGTCGAGCTCATCGACGCGTCGCTGCGCGGGGTCGACCCGGTCGCCGCGCAGGCGTTGGCCCGAGGAGGCCCTCAGCGGCTGTAGACGTCCGACCTGGTGAGCACGTTCACCAGCGGTCGGCCGTCGCGGTAGCGCTCGTGGTTGTCCCTGATGATCGCCAGGGTGCGGTCGATCATGTCCCGCATGCGCAGCGTCGTGTGCGGCGTGATCAGCACGTTCGGCGCGTCCCAGACGGCCGCGTCGGCGGGCAGCGGCTCCTGCTCGAACACGTCGAGGCCGGCGCCCCTGATCGTCCCGGCCACGAGCGCGTCCACGAGGGCCGCCTCGTCGACGACGCTGCCCCGCGCGACGTTGATGAGGTGCGCCGTGGGCTTCATCAGCGCGAGCTCGTCCGGCCCGATGAGATGGTGGGTCTCGTCGCTCAGGCGGATCGTCAGCACGACGAAGTCGCTCTGGGTCAGGAGCTCGGACAGCGAGCCGGCCTCCGCCGCACTGAGGAACGTGTCGACGTGGGCGCCCGCGTCCGCGCCCGACCTCCCGTAGGCGAGGGTGCGCATCCCGAAGGCGCGGGCCATCTGCGCGACGTCCTTGCCCGTCTCGCCCAGACCGACGATCCCCATCGTCTTGCCCCAGAGCGCCCACGGGTCCCGGTAGTCGGCGAACCCGGTCCAGCGGTGCGCCTGCTGCGCCTCGAGCAGCCGCGGCGCCTCGTAGGCGAGCGCGAGCGCGAAGTAGAAGACGTGCTGCGCCAGCGCGGGGGCGTTGCGCCCCGCCGAGCTGGTCACGACCAGGTCGGTCCGCTCGAACAGCTCGGGGGCCGCGCTCCTGTCGAGCCCGGACTGGTCGCAGTGCACCCACCTCAGCCTCGGCGCAGCCAGGAAGCGTGGGTCGAGGTCCTTCGCCAGTACCGCCGCGTCCGCGTGCTGCAGCGCAGCCGCGATGCCGTCGTCGTCGTCACGGGCGACCAGCGCCACCGGTGCCGGGGCGAAGATGCGGATGAGCTCGGCCATGGCGTCGTCCGGGTAGTCGACCGTCGCGAGAACGCTGCGCAGCGGGGTCCTGGTCATCGTCTGCTCCCTGTCGGGTCGGTGCCGCCCTCGCCGCCGGGCGTCGTCGGAGCCGCCGGCTCGAGACGGTCTGCTGCCGCAGGAGCCCGGGCGTACGAGCCTCGCCCAGCACAGCGATGCTGCGTGGTCGTCTCCTCTCGTGACGCGGAAGCCGTTGTCGGCCGTCACGTGCACTCGGGCTCAGCGGTTCGAGCGTGATTCCACAATATGGATTTCACGCTTCGTCTTGCGGAATACAGAGCCTAACAGTTAGTGTCCAAAAGCAGTACGGGCCGGCAAACGAGGGAGTTTGAGATGTCACGTCCACGCGTTCTGCCCAGGAGGCGGAGCCTCGCGGCGGCGGTGGGCGCCATCGCCCTCGCCGCGACGTCCCTCGCGGCCTGCTCGTCCTCCGACGCCGGGTCCGGCTCGTCGGGGAGCACGAGCGGCGGCGACGCGCTCGTCCTCGCGATCCAGCAGGCCCCGACCTCGTTCGACCCGTCGCAGGTCGAGCCGGCGGCCGCCGGCATCCTGTGGAACTCGGTCTACGAGAGCCTCGCCTACCGCGACCCCGTCGACGGCGTGGTCAAGCCGTGGGCCGCGACCGGCTGGAAGTACTCGAAGGACGGGCTGCACCTCACGGTCACCCTCCGCGACGGTCTGAAGTTCAGCGACGGGAACCCGGTGAAGGCCTCCGACGTGGCGGCCACGATGAACCGCAACATCGAGACGCCCGGCTACATCCAGACCCAGATCACCGCGCTCAAGTCCGTCGACGCGCCCGACGACAAGACCGTGGTGCTCAACTTCAAGTACTTCGACCCCAAGTTCCTGCCGCTCCTGGGACGCGAGCTCGGCACCTTCACCGAGGCGTCCGCGCTCAAGAACCCGAACATCGCGACCGACCCGCTGGGCTCGGGGCCGTACACGCTGGACAAGGCCAAGACCGTGCCGGGATCGAGCTACGTCCTCAGCCGGCGCGACGACTACTGGGACGTCGCCTCGTTCCCCTTCAAGACGGTCACCGTGCGCCTGATGAACGACCCCACCGCCTCGCTGAACGCCTTCAAGGCCGGTGAGGTGAACGCGGTGGCGATCACCCCCGAGCAGGAGGCCGCCGCGAAGGCGACGTCCGGGGCGGTGATCACCCCGACCGCGGCGACGGCCATCCGGACGATGCTGATCATCGACAAGGGCGGCAAGATCATCCCGCAGTTCAAAGACGTGCGCGTCCGGCAGGCGCTCAACTACGCGATCGACCGCAAGGGCATCGCCGACAAGCTCCTCCTGGGCTTCGCCAAGCCGACGGAGCAGGTGTTCAGCACGGGCGGCACCGTGCACGACGACGCGCTCGACGACACCTACCCGTACGACCCGGCCAAGGCCAAGGCGCTCCTGGCCGAGGCGGGCTACCCCGACGGCTTCTCCGTGCAGATCCCCAGCACCAACGTCAGCACCAAGCTCGAGCCGACGTTGTCCCAGCAGCTGGGTGCGGTGGGCATCAAGGTCCAGTGGGTCGCGATCCCGGACTCCCAGGCCACGACCGTGCTCTCCTCGGGCAAGTTCCCGCTCAGCCTGAAGGACTCGGCCTTCGCGTCGGACGCCTACACCGCCATCAACTTCCTCGGCGCAGGCACCAACAACCCGGAGAAGTTCACCACCCCGGAGCTCACCAAGCTGATGGACACCCTCAACTCGACGGTCGACCCGGAGGCGGCGAAGCCCACGCTCGCCAAGATCAACGAGTACTCCGTGAAGGAGGCGCTCGAGGTCCCGCTGTACAACCCGATCAACCTGTGGGCGACCTCCCAAGGCGTGCAGTTCGTCGACAAGGCGGGCACCACCTCGTCCGTGCGTCAGTTCGGCGTGGCCGCGAAGTAGTCGGGAGCTCCTGCGGTGGTCCTCTACTCCTTGCGACGGGTGCTCGCCGGCCTCGCCCTGACCGTCCTCGTCACGCTCATCACGTTCCTCCTGCTCAGCAGGTCGTTCGAGGACATGATCGCGACGATCCTCGGGCCGGACGCGACGCCGGAGAAGATCGCGGAGACCATGCACGCGCGGGGGTACGACAGGCCGCTGCTGCTGCAGTACGGCGAGTGGCTCGGCCACGTCATCCGTGGCGACCTCGGGGTCTCGGCCTACACGAGCCTCGGCGTCGGCCCGATCGTCCTGCAGCGGATGTCGGTGACGCTGTCCGTGATCGTCCCCGCGCTCGTCGTCTCGGTCGTGCTGAGCATCCTCCTCGGCGTGTGGTCGGCCTCCAGGGGCGGAGTCGTGGACCGCGTGGCCCAGGGGATCTCCCTGATCGGCCACCTGATCCCCGAGCTGCTGATCGCGATCATCCTGGTCTTCGTGGTGGCCGTGACGCTCCACGTCCTCCCGGCGACGGGCTTCACCTCCCTGGTCGACAGCCGTTCCGCGTGGTTGCGCAGCATCACCCTCCCCGCGATCGCGCTGATCGTCGGCGGCATGGCCAACATCACCGCCCAGATCCGCGGAGCGATGATCGTCGAGCTGCGGAAGGACTACGTCCGCACGCTGCGGACGAGCGGGCTGTCCCCCCGCTCGATCGTCATCAAGCACGCCCTGCGCAACGCCGGCAGCCCCGCGCTGACGGTGATGTCGCTGGAGTTCCTCGCGCTACTGAGCCACTCGGTGATCATCGAGAACGTCTTCGCCCTGCCGGGGTACGGATCGTTCGCGTTCTCCGCGTCCCTGCAGATCGACGTGCCCGTGATCATGGGCGTCACGCTCGTCAGCGTGCTGCTGGTGACGGTCGTCAACCTCGCCGCCGACTTGGCGAACGGGTGGCTGAACCCGAAGGCGAGACTGCATTGAGCGAGATCCTGGGCGACCTGCCTGCTCCGGACGAGGTGGCGGCCGGCGCGCGGCGGTCCGTGCTCCCGCGCCTCCTGCGGGACCCGCAGGCGATCATCAGCGGTTCCGTGCTGCTCGTCGTGTTCGCGCTGGGAGCGCTGAGCCCGCTCATCGCGCCGGCCGACCCCAACGGCGCGGACCTCAACCTGATCAACGCCCCGTTCGGGACGCCGGGCCGGCTGCTGGGCGGCGACGAGAGCGGCCGCGACATCGTGTCCCGCCTGCTCTACTCCATCAGGACGAGCGGCATCTCGCGCTCATCGGCGCCAGCGTGGCGCTGGCGATCGGGGTGACCGCGGGCCTCGTCGGCGGCTACTTCGGCAACGTCACCCGCAACGCCACCGAGTGGCTCTTCAACCTGGTCATGACCTTCCCCGGGCTGATCACGCTCATCGTCCTGATGCCGCTGACCCGCGGCGACTACCGCTGGACGATGTTGATCTACGGGGTCCTCCTCGCGCCCGGGACGTACCGGATCGTGCGGAACCTGGTCGTCGCGGTCAAGAACGAGCTCTACGTCGACGCCGCCCGGGTGTCCGGGCTGAGCGACCTGCGCATCCTCGGTCGGCACGTGCTGTTCGTGATCCGCGGACCGGTCATCACCAACACCGCCTTCCTCATGGGAACGGCCATCGGCGTCCAGTCGGGGCTGGCGTTCCTCGGCGTCGGCTCGAAGGAGGTGCCGAGCTTCGGCCTCATGATCGCCTCCGGGTTCGGCAACCTCTACCTCGTCCCCCTCCAGTTCGTCTGGCCGAGCATCCTGCTCGGCCTCCTGACCGGGAGCATGGTGCTGCTGGGGAACTCGGTGCGCGACGCCTTCGAGCTCGGGCGGCCCAAGCCGCAGAAGCTGGCCGCCCCGCCCGTCGCCGTCGGTGCGCAGCTGAGCGACGGGGTCGCGTCGTCGACGGCGCCCTCCACGGACGGCGGCGCAGGTGGTGGCACGGCTGGCCCGCTGCTGTCGGTGCACGACCTGGGTGTCGCCTTCCCGGCCGGGGACGACCTGCGCGAGGTGGTCAAGGGGGTGTCGTTGACCGTCGGCCCTGGCGAGGTCGTGGGGCTCGTGGGGGAGTCCGGGTCCGGGAAGTCCCAGACCGCCTTCTCCGTGCTGGGGGTCCTGGCGCCCGAGGCGAGGATCACCCGAGGCTCGATTCGGCTCGACGGGCGCGAGCTGATCGGCCTCAGCGACGCCGAGCTGCGGCCCCTCCGGGGTCGCGTCGTCTCCTACATCCCCCAGGAGCCGATGTCGAACCTGGACCCGTGCTTCACCGTGGGCTCGCAGCTGACCGAACGGGTCCGCCGCACCCTCGGCGCCGCGCGGGGCGACGAGCGCCGGACCGTGCTCGAGCTGCTGGAGCGGGTGGAGATCCCAGACCCGGCGCGGGTCTTCGCCTCCTATCCCCACCAGATCTCGGGCGGGATGGCGCAGCGTGTGCTGATCGCGGGCGCCGTCGCCTGCCGACCCCGTCTGCTCATCGCCGACGAGCCGACGACGGCGCTCGACGTGACCGTCCAGGCCGAGATCCTCGACCTGCTGCGTGGTCTGCAGAAGGACTTCGACATGGCGATCCTGCTGGTGACGCACAACTTCGGCGTCGTCGCCGACCTGTGCGACCGGCTGGTGGTCATGCGCGACGGCGAGGTGGTCGAGTCCGGGTCGACCCGCGAGGTCTTCGCCGCACCCCGGCACGCCTACACGCGCTCGCTCCTGGGCTCGATCCTCGACGAGGACTACTTCGACGTGGACGTCCTGGCGAAGTCGGTCGGAGCCGGACGGTGACAGCGCTGCTGGAGGTCGAGGACCTCAGGGTGCGTTTCGGCCGGAAAGGCCTCCGGTCCCGGCCGGTAGAGGTGCTGCACGGCGTCTCCCTGAGCGTGGGGGTCGGCGAGACCCTCGGTCTGGTCGGGGAGTCCGGCTCGGGGAAGACGACCATCGGCCGTACGGTCCTCGGCCTCGTCACGCCGTCGTCGGGGTCCGTGCGCTTCGCGGGGGAGGACGTGACGGCGGCGTCGCGCAGGACGCGACGGCGCCTGGCCAAGGACATCCAGGTCGTCTTCCAGGACCCCTACACGTCGTTGAACCCGGCGCTCAGCGTCGGTGACATCCTCTCCGAGCCGCTCGTCGTGCAGGGCCTGAGCAGGCGCGACGCGCAGGCGCGCGTCAGGGGACTGCTGGAACAGGTGAACCTTCCCGCCGGCGCCGCCGAGCGGCTGCCCCGGGAGTTCTCCGGCGGGCAGCGACAGCGCGTCGCGATCGCCCGTGCGCTCGCCCCGTCGCCCAAGCTCATCGTCTGCGACGAGCCCGTCTCCGCGCTCGACCTGACCACCCAGGCGAAGGTCCTGGACCTCCTCGCCGAGATCCAGACGCGGACGCAGGTGTCGTACCTCTTCATCTCCCACGACCTCGCGGTCGTCCGGCACATCAGCGTCCGCGTCAGCGTGCTCTACCGCGGCGACGTGGTGGAGACCGGACCCGTGCGGGACGTCATCTCCTCGCCGTCGCACGACTACACGCGGCGGCTGCTGCTGGCGGCACCCGTCGCCGATCCGGACAAGCAGGCGGTCCGCAGGCGGGCGCGCCGGGCGCTCATCGAGTCGCAGCCCCTCGAGAAGGCGGGCTGACGGTGGGACCAGCACTGCTGGCCGTCGGCGGCGACCCGACGCCGGACGGGCGCGGGGGCCTGAGGGTCCTCGCGGTACGTGCGCCGGATCGCGGGGTCGAGGACGCCACCCTCGAGGAGCTCGGGACCGCCGACACAGGAACCGTCTCGTACCTGGCGGTGTCGCGGTCGTCGCACACCCTCTACGTCGCGTCGCAGCTCGACGACGAGCCCCACCTCACCGCGTTCCGCTGGTCGGACCACGGGGCCCTCGAGCTGCTGCGCCGGGAACGGGTCGCCGCGGGTGCGGCGCACCTGTGCGTGACGGGCGACGGGAGGCACCTGCTGTCCGCCGAGTACGGCTCGGGGTCGGTCAGCGTCTTCCGGGTGGCTGGCGGCGACCTGAAGCAGACCGACGAGGTCCGCTTCGACGGGTCGGGGCCCCACCCCCGCCAGGAGTCGCCCCACCCGCACCAGGTCCTGGACGTCGGGGGCGCCTACGTGGTCCCCGACCTGGGCACCGACCTCGTCCACCGGTTCGTCGTCTCCGACGAGGGCCGGCTCGAGCACCGGCACGCCTGGAACGTGCCGGCCGGCTCCGGCCCCCGCCACGCCGTCGTCGTGCACGGCACGCTGTTCGTCGCGTGCGAGCTGTCCGGCGAGGTGCGCTGGGGCCCGCTCGACGGCGGTGCACCGTTGGACGGGGTCGTCCGGTCCTCGTCCAGCACGGCCGGCGAGGTCATGCCGTCCGCGATCGGCGTCCACCAGGGGCGCATCCTCGTGGCGAACCGTGGGCCCGGGACGATCCTGTCGGTGCTCGCCTCGCCCGAGGGGCTGACCGACCCGCGCGAGCTCGCGTCGGGCGGCACCTGGCCCCGCGACTTCACGCTCGTGGGGGACCACCTCGCCGTCGCCGACCCCCGCGACGACCGGCTGCGGCTGGTCGGTCTCCGCGACCCGCACCCGATCGTCGCGGAGACCTCCGTCCCCGCGCCGACCTGCGTCGTCGCGCTGTGAGAGCGGGCCACCGTCCCGCCGGCTGCCTCGCGGCCCGTCGGCGCGCACCGGCGTCGCCCCGTCCGCCCGTCCTGTACGACCTCTGAGGAGAACGCATGAAGTACGGCCCGCTCGGCAGCACGAACGTGCTCGTCAGCAAGCTCTGCCTGGGGACCGGGAACTTCGGGGTCGGCGCGGACTTCGTCGGGGCTTTCGGTTCCACCGACGAGGCCGAGGCGTTCCGGATCATGGACGCCGCCCTGGACGCGGGGATCACCTTCTTCGACACCGCGAACGCGTACGGGAACTACCCCCACGGCTCCAGCGGCTCGACCGAACGCATCGTCGGACGGTGGCTCGCGCAGGGCGGCGGCCGGCGCGAGCGCGTGTTCCTCGCGACGAAGGTCGGGCGCACGATGTTCGACAACGACCACGACGGGCCGAACACCCGCGACAGCCTCTCGCTGTGGAAGATCCGGCGCCACGTCGAGGGCTCGCTGCAGCGGCTCGGCACCGACCACGTCGAGCTCGTCCAGATGCACCAGGTCGACCAGCACGGTCAGTGGGACCAGCTCTGGGAGGCGTTCGAGGGGCTCGTCCGCTCCGGCAAGGTCGACTACGTGGGCGCCAGCCGGTTCTACGGGTGGGAGCTGATGAAGGCGCAGGAGGCCGCGCGCCGACGCCAGTTCATGGGGCTGGTGAGCACGCAGCACCGCTACGACCTGGTGACGCGCCAGGCCGAGCTCGAGGCCTTCCCGTGCGCGACGGACCAGGGCATCGGCGTCCTGCTCTACAGCCCGCTGCGGCGCGGGCTCCTCGCCCTCGACCTGCTCGAGCCCGACGACCGCCCGCTCGACAAGACCGCGTCCGACCTGGTCGAGCGGTACCGCCCCCAGCTCACGGAGTACGCGAAGTTCTGCCACGACCTCGGGCACAAGGTCGCGGCGGTCACGCTCGCCTGGGAGCTGGCCCATCCCGCCGTCACCGCACCCGTCATCGGCCCGGCCACGGTCCAGGACCTCGAGGAGCTCCTGGTGAGCGTGGACATCGTCCTCAGCGACGCCGAGCTGGCCGAGCTGAACCGGATCTTCCCCGCGCCCACCAGCGAGTTCTACGGCGAGGCGCCCTCGCACCCCCGCCCGCAGTCTTGGGTGTGAGGTCGTGCGACACACGCTCACGAGCCCGTCGCTCGCCTTCACGTTCGACACGGTCGGCGCCGAGCAGCTCACGCTGGGCTTCCGGGACGAGGACGTCGACTACTTCGGGCGGTGGCGCTCGCCCGAGACGTCGCACGCGGTCGTGTGCTTCCCGCTGCTCGGCAACGTCCCCGGAGGTCGCTACCTCCACGGGGGCGCCGAGTTCGCGATGGGTCAGCACGGGTTCGCCCAGGCGTCGGACTTCGACGTCGTCGACCTCGACGAGTCCCACGCGGTCCTGGAGCTCACGGACACCGAGGAGACCCGGCAGGGCTACCCCTTCGCGTTCCGGTTCCGCGTGCGCTACTCGATCGAGGGCTCGACCCTCGTGACGGAGTACGAGGTGGCGAACCCCGGTACCGACGACCTGCTCTACTCGGTCGGGGCGCACCCCTTCTTCTCCTGCCCGGTCGACGACGAGGGGCCCGCGCTCGGCGACCACTGGCTGGAGCTCGACGCCCCTGCGGGACCGGACAGCATCGCCCGGACCTTCGGGCCGCCCGACGCGCTCGTCGCCGCCTTCTCCGAGGACGGCCGACGGCTCGCCCTTGCCCACCCGCTCTTCGCCGACGGCGCCTTCTGCCTGACGTCACCGCCGGGCCAGCGGGTCCGCCTTCGAGGCAGGGGCAGCGTGCGCAGCGTGGAGATGGATCTCGGCTCGGCGCCGTACCTCCAGGTCTGGACCAGGCCGGGCGAGCCGTTCGTCTGCCTGGAGCCCTTCTACGGCGCCATCACCAGCCACCCGGTGTCGGACGTCGACCACGTCTGGGCGGAGCGGCCGGGCACGAACGTCGTCGCGCCCGGCGACGCGCGCACCCACCGGTTCGAGATCACCCTCCACCGCTGATGCACGACCGCACCACCACCGAGAACCTGACGCGCACCACAGCGCTCTCACCCGACAGATCGCGGAGGACACCATGAAGTACAGCCCCCTGGGAAGCTCGAACGTCCTGCTCAGCCAGCTGTGCCTGGGCACCGCCAACTTCGGGCCCGGGGACAGGTTCGCCGGGGCGTTCGGCTCGACCAGCGAGGCCGAGGCCTTCCGGATCATGGACGCCGCCGTCGATGCCGGCATCAACTTCTTCGACACCGCGAACGTCTACGGCAACGACGGAACCGGCACCACCGGCGAGACCGAGAACATCATCGGGCGCTGGTTCGCGCAGGGAGGCGGACGGCGCGAGAAGGTCTTCCTCGGCACGAAGGTCGGCCGGACCATGCTCGACAACGACCTCGACGGACCGAACACCCGGGACGGCCTGTCCCTGTGGAAGATCCGGCGCCACGTCGAGGACTCCCTGAAGCGGCTCGGCACCGACCACATCGAGCTGATCCAGATGCACTACGTCGACCACTTCGCGCAGTGGGACCAGGTCTGGGAGGCCTTCGAGGACCTCGTTCGCGCAGGCAAGGTCGACTACGTCGGCAGCAGCCAGTTCTACGCCTGGGAGATGATGAAGGGGCAGGAGGCGGCGCGGCGCCGGAACTTCATGGGTCTCGTGAGCACGCAGCACCGCTACGACCCGGTCTCGCGCGAGGCGGAGATCGAGGCCTTCCCCTGCGCGACGGACCAGGGGATCGGTGTCCTGCTGTTCAGCCCGCTGCGACGGGGCGTCTTCGCCGTCGACCTGCTGGATCCCACAGATCGAACCTTCGACGAGGAGGCCGAAGAGCTCGTCGAGAGGTACCGCCCGCAGCTGCTCGAGTACGCGAAGTTCTGCCACGACCTCGGGCACAAGGTGCCGGCCGTCACCCTCGCCTGGCAGCTCGCGAACCCGGCCGTGACCGCGCCCATCATCGGGCCGGCGACGGTGCAGGACCTCGAGGAGCTGCTGGTCGGTGTCGAGATCAAGCTCGGCTCGGCCGAGCTGGCGGAGGTCGACCGGATCTTCCCGCCCGCCGCGAGCCACTTCTACGCCAAGCTGCCAGATCCTGTCCGCCCGCAGTCCTGGGTGTAGCGGCCCTCGAGCGCTGCTGGCGACCGTGATCCGACGGTCGCGTCGAATCGGCTTCCTGCTCGACCCTCCTCGGAGTGGTGGTCGTGCTCTGGTGTCGGAGGACGTCGCGGTGGTTGCGGTCGCGTCGCTGATGCTGCGTGCGGGTGGGGTCCGGCCCGATCTCCGCGGAGGGTCGGCTCGTGTCTCAGGAATCTTCAGCGCGCGCGGAGCCCGGTGACGACGAGGTCGAGCAGGCGTCGGAGCTGATCGGGATCGGTGGCGTCGCGCGTCGCGAGGAACACCCCCACCAGGGCCGTGGTCACGTCGTCGGCGTCGAGGTCGGGGCGCAGGGACCCGTCGGCCTGCCCGGCGTCGAGGAAGCGGCGTACGACGCTCCTCACCCGACCGCGCGTCCCGCCCTCGGCGGCGGCTCCCGCCAGGACGCCGGGCCGGAGCGTCTCCGCCATCCCGCGCTTGGTGGCGACGAAGTCGGCGTAGCGGTCGGTCCAGCCGCGGAACGCCTCGGCGGCGGTGGCGTCGCCGGCGAGGAGCGCGTCGGCTGCCTGGGCGACCCCTTCGAGCTCACCGGCGTAGACCGCGGCGATCAGGTCCTCGCGGCGCGGGAAGTTCCGGTAGAGCGTGCCGATCCCGACCCCGGCCGTCCGGGCGATGCCCTCGAGCGAGGCGTCCTCGCCGACGTCGACGAACGCTGCGCGGGCTGCCTCCACGAGCGCGGCGCGGTTCCGCAGCGCATCCGCACGAGGGGCACGGGCCTCCCGCGCGGGTCGAGGAGCACCGGGCGTGGACGACAAAGCGGAGGTTCCTCCGTATAGTGGCTGAAGCGGAGGGTCCTCCGCACTCGTCGATCATACGAACGGACACGCATGGCGAACACCACCTACGACCTCGCCGGTCGCACCGTCTCCCGGGTCGGGTACGGCGCGATGGCCCTCGAGCACTACGCGGACGACCGCGGCGCGGGGGAGAAGCTGGTCCGTCGCGCGGTCGAGCTCGGGGTCGACCACTTCGACACGGCGGACTTCTACGGCGACTCGGTCGCCAACGAGATCCTCCGTGACGCGCTCGACGGCGACGACCGCGTGGTCGTGGTCACCAAGGTCGGCGCGGTGCGGACCACCGGGGGCGACCGGCCGCTCCGGCTCGCGCAGAAGCCCCACGAGCTGCGCGTCGCGGTCGAGGACAACCTCCGCTCGCTCGGCCGTGACCGGATCGACGTCGTGAACCTGCGGCGCGCCGACACCGGACCCGGTCTCGTCGCGTCCGGGGACCAGGTCGTCGACCTCGACGACCAGCTCGCGGAGATGACGGCCCTGCGCGACCAGGGGCTCATCGGCGCGATCGGGATCAGCGCGGTCACCGAAGCGGTGCTCCGGCGCGCACTGCCCGCAGGGATCGTCTGCGTCCAGAACGCGTACGGACTCGTCGCCCGGCAGTTCGAGACCATGCTCGACCTCTGCGTGGCGGCGGGGGTCGCGTGGGTGCCGTACTTCCCGCTCGGATCCGGTTTCCCGGGAATGCCGAAGGTCGCCGAGCAGCCCGAGGTGGTCGCCGCCGCCTCGCGCCTCGGCGTGACCCCGGCGCAGGTCGGGCTCGCCTGGTTGCTCGGGCACGCGCCGAACACCCTCCTCATCCCCGGCACGGCGAGCGTGGAGCACCTCGAGGAGAACCTGGAGGTCGGGAGCATCGAGCTCGACGCCGCGACGTCGGCCGAGCTCGACGCGGTCTGGGGCGCGCGGTTCGCCGACCAGGAGCACCAGCCAGGCTGATCCGGACGAGCGGCTCTCGGCGTGTGGTGGCGCCGTGCGCCCGGCTGCGGCACCCGCGGTCGGCGCCTCCGTGTGTGCGCCGCTCTCGCCCGGATCCCTCAGAGCAGCCGGCGGACCCGGTCGACCTCGGCCTGCGTCCGGTCGAGCTCACCCGACTCCTGCCACAGCTCGAACCACTCGCTCTCCGGGCCGGTGGCCCGGGCGAGGGCCGCCCTGGCGCTGGACCGGGGCTCGGCGCCCACCCGGAGGGGCTTGTTCGCCAGCAGCTCGCGGACCTGGTCCTCCCCGGTGTCGAGCCCGAGCCCGGCGGCGACGACCGCGGCCGCGGCGACGACGGTGAAGTCGTTCATCTCGTCGCTGCTGTCCTGCTCGGACGGGCGCCTCAGCAGCCGTGCCCAGAAGCGGGGCCGTCGGCCGCCGGTCGGGTCGAGGACGTTCCTCAGCTCGTCAGCCAGCGGACGGTCGCTGTCCCCGAGCTCACCGAGCAGGTCGAGGGCGTCGTCGTTGTCGAAGGGTCCGTTGCCCCACGCGCCCATCAGGCGAGCTCGCGCAGGACCGAGGTCATCGGCCCGCCGGCGTCGCCGGTGTTGAGCGTGCCGCGCGGCTCGATGAGCAGCGCGTGCACCTCGTCCTCGGCCTCGGGGCAGTGCTCGACCCCGCGGGGGACGACGAAGACGTCCTGCTCCTCGAGCACCACGTCGCGGTCCCGCAGCCGGATCGTCAGCCGGCCGCGCAGGACCAGGAAGAGCTCGTCGGTGTCGGGGTGCGTGTGCCACACGAACTCGCCCTTGATCTTGACGACCTTGACGTCGTAGTCGTTGACGCTCGTGAGCCGGTGCGGCTGCCAGTGCTCGCCGATGCGCTCGAGCGCGCGCCGGACGTTGCGGACCTCGGTCTCCACCCCGAGGGCGTCCGGGGTGGGATCTGCCGTCATCTCCGGCTCTCCAGACCCTCGAGCAGGGTCAGGGCGCCCTCGATCACCCGCTCGTACGAGGCCTGGCTGCGGTCGGCGCGAGCCAGGACGTGGGCTCCCTGCAGCATCGCGATGACCGTCGCCCCGACGGCCTCGGCCGAGAAGTCCGGACGCAGCTCGCCGCTCGCCTGCCCCTCCCGCAGGAGCGCTTCCATGCGCTGCCGGTACCAGGTGAGCGTCTCCGACACCGGCCTCCGCAGACGTTCGTCCTCGAGCACGGCGTCGTCGAGCGTCAGGCGTCCGAAGCGGCAGCCCTTCTCGCCGTCCCTCGGCTTGCTGAGGTAGCGCGCCACGGCCGCGCCGGGGGAGGGCGCCTCGTCCAGGTAGGCGTCGATGGACCGCTCGGCCTCCGCGCTGCTCACCCGCAGGGCCTCGGCCGCGAGGTCGACCTTGGTCGGGAAGTGGTGGTACATGCTGCCCTGGCCGACGTCCGAGCGTGCCCGGATCGCCGCGGGTGTGGTCCCCGAGTAGCCGTGCTGCCACAGGAGCTCCCGCGTCGCCTCCACGAGGCGCTCACGCGAGCCCGTGCGCGCCCGCTCCTGCGCCATCGTCGCCTCCTTCGCGTCCGGTCCTGCCCGTCAAGCGTCCTCCGGTGCCTGGACGGGCGCGGGGATGGTCTCACTTCTCAATGTACCTACTCGTAGGTACAGTGCGAGGTATGGAACTGATCTCGCTGAACAACGGCGTCGTGATGCCGGCGCTCGGGCTGGGCGTCTACCAGAGCCAGCCCGAGGAGACGGCCGCCGCTGTGGCGACCGCGCTGGACCTGGGCTACCGCCACGTCGACACGGCCGCGGCGTACTTCAACGAGAAGGAGGTGGGGGAGGGCCTGAAGCGCGCGGGTCTGGCGCGCGACGAGGTCTTCGTCGAGACCAAGGTGTTCCCCAGCGACTACGGCTTCGACGAGACGCTGCACGCGTTCGAGAAGTCGGCCCGCAAGCTCGACCTGGACCGGCTCGACCTGCTGCTCCTCCACCAGCCGCGGCCGAGCCAGTTCGCGCGGACGGTCGGCGCCTACCGCGCTCTCGAGCGGCTGCTCGCGGACGGGCTCGTCCGGGCCATCGGGGTCAGCAACTTCATGCCCCACCACCTCGACCGGCTGCTCGCCGAGGTCGACGTCGTCCCGGCCGTGAACCAGGTCGAGCTGCACCCCTACTTCCAGCAGCCCGGCGTGCAGGCCAAGGACGCGGCGCTCGGCGTCCTCACCCAGGCGTGGTCCCCGATCGGTGGTATCACCTTCTACCCCGGGCCCTGGCGCGAGGACCGCCAGAACGTCATGCAGGACCCGACGATCCGCTCGATCGCCGAGCAGCACGCGAAGTCGCCAGCCCAGGTGATGCTGCGCTGGGGGCTCCAGCAGGGCCGCTCGGTCATCCCCAAGTCGACGAACCCGGGACGCATCGCGGAGAACCTCGACGTCTTCGACTTCACCCTCGACGACGACGAGATGGCCCGGATCGACGCCCTCGACGCCGACCGGCGAACCGGCCCGGACCCCGACGAGGCGCGCGGCGACTTCTACGACCGACCGATCCCCGAGGCCTGAGGCCCGCCGTGGTCAGCATCAGCCGGGAGACGGCCGAGGAGACGCACGAACGCCTGCGCGGCGTCCTCGCCCAGGCCGAGCTGGACGTGCTCGGCGGCGTCTGGTCCTTCGTGGAGTCGCCGCTCGACCAGCCTCCGTCCCTCGGGGCCGAGACCCTGGCCGTGGTCCGCGACGACGAGACCTGGAGCGCCCTGCGTCCGGACGACGGCGGGCCCGAGGACCGGGAACGCTTCGGCCTGGTGTCGTTCCACTTCCCGCCCGGCCTCGACAACAGCGGCTTCGTCGGCTGGCTGGCCGGCGAGCTCAAGGCGCGCCTCGGGACGGGCGTCTTCGTCGTGTGCGGAAGCAACCGCGGCCGCGGCGGCATCTACGACTACTGGGGATGCCCGGTCGAGCTGCTCGACGAGGTCGTCGCGATCGTCCGAGCGCTCGTCGAACCCTCGACAGCGGTGCAGGCCTGACGAGAAGTCCTGCGCCACGGAACAAGGAGAAGCTCATGGTCCTGCTCGTCATCGGCGTGGTGCTGGTCCTCGCCGCCCTCGTCAACCTCCTCCTCGGCCACGTCACCGCGGCCGTCGTGACCGGCGTCGTCGGCCTCGTCCTCGTGCTGGTGTGGCTCTTCCGACGCTTCGGCAGGCCGGGCGACTTCAACCGCAGCGGCACCACCGGGATCCAGTGACCGTGCCGTCGACGCGAACCCCGCTCGCCGTGGGCATGGTCGGGCTGAACGTCCGCGGCAACGGCTGGGCCGCCGAGGGCCACGCGCCCGCCGTGCAGGCCGTCGACGGCCTGGTCCTCGCCGGCGTCGCCACCACGCGGCCCGAGACCGCGGCGGAGGCGGCCGCACGGTTCGGCGTCGCCCGCTCGTACGGCGACCCGCTCGCGATGATCGACGACCCCGCCATCGACGTGGTCGCGGTGGTCTCCCCGGTGCCGACCCACCGTGAGCTGGTCCTCGCCGCGCTCGACCGGGGCAAGCCGGTGCTCACCGAGTGGCCGGTCGCCGCCGGCGGGGAGGCGATGGCCGAGATCGCCGCCATCGAGGCGCGGGCCGCGGTGCCCCACGCGGTGAACCTGCAGGCCCGCCGCAGCCCCGCGGCCGTACGCCTCGCCGACCTGGTCGCCGACGGCGCGCTCGGGCGCACCCTCTCGGTCAGGGTCCTGTCGACGACGGCCGGCTTCGGGTCGTCGATCGTCCCCGCGTACGTGCCCCTGGAGGAGCCGGCCACCTGGACCAGCCTGGGCACCATCCAGACGGCGCACACGCTCGACCTGGTGACCCACGTCTTCGGCGCGCTCGGCGACGCCCACGCGCTGCTCGACGTGCAGCACCCGGTCGTCGAGGTCGAGGGCCGGGAACCGGTCGTCCGGCACCTCCCCGACCACGTCCTCGTGCACGGCCGGCTGGCCGGCGGGGGAACCCTGGACCTCGAGGTGCAGGGAGGCCGGGCGCCCGACGACGCACCGTTCCGGCTGGAGGTCGTCGGCGAGCGCGCGAGCGCCGCGCTGCTGGGCGGGGCACCGCGCGGCTTCCAGGCCGGCACGCTGCGCCTGCTGCTGGACGGGGCGCCCGTCGACCTGCCGCCGAGCGCGCTGGACGCCCTGCCGGCGTCGGTGGTCAACGTCGCGCACACGTACGCCGCGCTCCGCGACGACATCGAGGCCGGCACGCGCACGGCGCCGAGCTTCGGCGACGCCGCCGACCTGGCCGCCTCGCTCGCCTCGCTGGGCCTCGGGCTGGTCGAGGGCTAGCTAGCCGCCGCACCGCGAGGGTCGGCGTGCCGGGCCCGGGCGGGCCGTGCTGTGCTGAACGCTCCGCGGAGGGTCGCGGCGTCGGGGCAAGGCGCTCGAGCCTGTCGGGGACGACTCGGTGCAGGCCTGGGCGCCACCCTCAAGAGCGTCGGCAGGGGGCTGCCGCGCTCGTCCTGAGGTTCCCTTGAGCCGTCGAAAGTTGATGGTTCAATCTTGCGGTTGTCCTTGGACACCGTTGTCACTCGTACGCGCTGGCCTTGAGGTGGTCTCGGCAGAGTTCTTCTCACCGGGCCACCAGGGTTCGGGGAGCAAGCGGGGGCTGGCTCGCAGGACACCTCACTCGAGCACGACCACCACCTCAAGGAGCCCCCGAAATGACCGCCGTCGCCACCGCCACCGCCGTTCGTACCGCCGGCCGCCGCCCGTCGCGCAAGGTCGCCACGATCGTGTCCCTGGTCGCGGTGCCGACCGCGCTGGCCGTGTCCGGCCTCGTCGTGGCCCAGTCGTCGTACTCGGCCTACTCGGCGACCACGGTCAACCCGACGAGCAACTGGGCCACCGGCACCGTCGCCCTGACCGACGACGACGCGAACACCGCCGCCTTCACCGCCGCGAACCTGAAGCCCGGCTCCACCGGCAGCCGCTGCATCGTCGTCTCCTCCACCGGCACCCTGCCCGCCAACGTCAAGCTCTACGGCACGGCTGCGGCGTCGACGAAGGCGCTGGCCGACAACATCGACCTCACCGTCACCCAGGGCACCGGCGGCTCCACCGCGGGTGGCTGCGCGAACTTCACCGCCCTCCCGTCGGGGTCGAGCGTCTACACCGGCACCCTCGCGAACTTCGGCGCCACCGCCACCGGGTACGGCAGCGGGGTGGGCAGCTGGGCCACCGCGGGCGTCGCGGCCGGCGCACCGGCGGAGGCGCGGACCTACCAGCTCACCTACACGGTGAAGACCGACGCGCCGAACACGACCCAGGGCGGCACCGCCGCGATCGGCTTCACCTGGGAGGCCCAGAACAGCTGAGCCGGACCCGCCTGACGGCGCCGCTCCTCGGGGGACGGCCCGCCGCCAGGCACCGGCCAGCCGAGAGGACCGGTCGAGCGTGCGCGTCGGGGGACGCGCCGACCGGGCACCACCCCGGACCCGCTGCTCCTCGGGGGACAGCGGGTCCGAGGCACGCCCGCTCGTCCCGACCGGCTCGTCCCGGGCCGACCCGTCCGTGGAACCATGCGGCCACGTGCGACACGCGCACCGTGAGGAGGCGTCCGCCATGACCGTCCCGAACTTCCGCCTCGACGACCGGGTCGCCCTGGTCACGGGGGCCGCGAGCGGCATCGGCCGGGGCATCGCGCTCGGTCTGGCGGGATCTGGCGCCGACGTCGCCTGCCTGGACCGGCCCGGCGCCGCCCTGGACGCCGTCGTCGCCGAGATCCAGGAGCAGGGACGCGGGGCGCTCGCCCTGGGCGCGGACGTCACCGACCCGGGCAGCCTCGCCGACGCGGTACGCGCGACGGAGGCCGACCTCGGCCCCCTCACCCTGGCCGTGAACAGCGCCGGCGTCGCCGACGCCGCCCCGGCCGAGGAGATGGCGCTGGAGCAGTGGCAGCGCGTGGTCGACGTCGACTACACCGGCGTGTTCCTGTCCTGCCAGGCCGAGGCGCGCGTGATGCTGCCGCGGCGGCGCGGCTCCATCGTCAACATCGCCTCGATGTCGGGGACGATCGTCAACCGGGGGCTGCTGCAGGCGCACTACAACTCGGCCAAGGCCGCGGTCGCCCACCTCTCGCGCAGCCTGGCCATGGAGTGGGCCGACCGCGGCGTCCGCGTCAACGCCCTCAGCCCCGGCTACACCGCCACCCCCATGAACTCGCGCCCCGAGGTCGCCGAGCAGGTCACGCGGTTCGAGGCCGACACCCCGCTCGGGCGGATGGCGCAGGTCGACGAGCTCGTCGGACCGGCGGTGTTCCTGCTGAGCGACGCCGCCAGCTTCTGCACCGGGGTCGACCTGCTCGTCGACGGCGGGTTCACCTGCTGGTGACCCGCCGGCCTCACCCTCCGGTCGGTCGCGTACGCACGGCCACCTCGGAGAAGGTGACCGCTCCCTCGCCCACGAAGACGCCGAGGCGCCCGAAGCGGTGGTCGTAGATCCTGGTGCTCAGGGCGGTCCTGCCGTCGAGGACCGCGACGCAGGTGGTGCGGTCGACCAGGAGCTCGAGGACGTGCGGGCCGGGTTCGATCGAGCAGGGGCGCTCCAGCTCGACCACCTGCGGCTGGTCCCCGGAGACCTCCCACTGGCCGGGGCCCGTGGTCCGCCGCGGCCACCGGTCGAACGTCATCCGGCCGCGGTGCGGCTCGAGCCGGACCACGAAGGAGGTGTCGCCGTCGACGGAGCTGCGCAGCAGGACCCCGCACTCGCGGGTGCCGGCCTCGACGTCCAGGCCCACCCGGACGTAGCAGGGCTCCGGCAGGTCCGTTCGGCTCACCACCGCGCGGTAGCCGTCCGGGGTGGCCAGCCGCTCGGGCGCCGACGACGAGCCGAGCGCCCCGGGGCCGCCGAGGTCCGTCGGTCGCGTGAAGGACGCGACGAGCTCGGCGGGCAGCGCGAAGGCCAGGGTGCCGTCCCGCTGCTGCACCACCTCGAGGACCGACATGCTCCCCGCCCACTGCCACGGACCGTCGTCGACGTCGCCCTCACGCGTGGCGATCCACCCCACGAGGTAGCGGCGCCCCTCGCGCTCGACCGACTTCGCGGCGTAGAAGGCCCGGCCGTCAACCGTGTCGTGCTCGGGTGGCAGCCACGGGCCGTCGGGGCTGCGGGCCATGCGGTACCGCGTGCAGAAGCTCTCCGAGAACTCGGAGAAGACGAGGTACCACCACCCGCCCAGCTCGAACACGTCCGGGCACTCGTGCGCGACGTAGCGGCGCGGGTCCCAGAACGGCGCGGCGACGGTCCACCGCTCGAGGTCGTCCGAGACGAGCTGGGCGACCAGCCCACGGCGGCGCGGGGGACCCTCGCGGTGCCGGGCAGCGAGAAGCATCCGCCACGGCTGGTCGGGCGCGGGCCGGAAGACGAACGGGTCGCGCCAGTCGCCGGGCTCGTAGCCCGGGGTCGCCCCGAACGTGTGCTCCGGGTGCCGCCGCCACACCTCGAGCCCGTCGGTGCTGCTGGCGTGCATGACGACCTGCAGTTCGGTGACGCCGTCGGCGGCGCGCCGGCGAGGGTTGTGGCCCGTGTAGAAGAGGTGGAACGTTCCGCGGTCCTCGACGACGCTGCCGGTGTAGCAGTCGAAGTCGTCGGCGTCCGCCCCGCCCGACGGCAGCACGACACCGTGGTCGGTGTACTCGACGAAGTCGGTGGTGCTGGTCAGCGCCCAGCCCGTGCCCGACGCGGGGTCGTCACGGATCTCGAGCAGGTAGAACAACCAGATCCGGCCCGCGTGGGCGAAGGGGATGACGTCGCCGACCCACCCTCGCTGCGGCAGGAAGTGGACCGGCCGCGAGGTGCTCCTCGTCGTGGGCAGCGGGCTCATGCCGGCGACCTCCGGCTCGCGCGTCGTGCCGGGCGCCGGGCGCCACGTACGGGCGGGGGCCCGAGCGACTCCCGACGGATCAGCGTGCAGTCCACGACCATCCGTTCGACCGGCGCGACCGGGTCCTGGAGCACCAGCTCTCCGGCCCGCCGCCCCATCAGCAGGTGCGGGAGCTCCACCGTCGTGAGGCCGGGGCGCACCTGGTCGGCGACGTCGGGCTGGTTGTCGAACCCGACGACGCTGACGTCGCCGGGGCAGTCGAGGCCGAGGCTGTGCAGAGCGAGCAGGCACCCGATCGCCATGCGGTCGTTGCCGCAGACGACCGCCGTCGGCGACCGCTCGGCCATGGTCGCCACCGTCAGGTCGTAGCCGGCACCGATCGAGTAGTCGCCGAACCGCTGCACCAGTCCGGCGGGGTCGACCCCGGCCACCCGAGCGGCGTCGGCGAAACCCCGGAGGCGCTCGACGCACGCGTACTCGCCGTCGTGCCCGCCGAGGAAGGCGACGTCGCGGTGCCCGAGGTCGAACGCGGCGCTCGCCGCCGCCAGGCCGCCGTGGTACTCGTCGGCCAGGATCACCGTGCTCACGTGGTCGTCGTCGGGCCAGCAGTTCACGAACAGCGTGCGTGTCGTGTCCAGCCGGCGGCTGCGGTGCATGGGGATCGGGGCCGGCGAGGCGTAGACGATGCTGTCGACCCCGGAGCCGAGCAGGTTGGCGACGGCCTTGTCGCCGCGTTCTGGGTCGTCGGTGGTGTCGACGACGATGCACACATAGTCGGCCGGCTGGACGACCTGCTGGATGCCGAGCACCACCCGCCCGGCGTACGGCTGCGAGACGATCCCGTTCGTGATGATGCCGACCGTGTAGGACCGGCTGGAGCGCAGCAGCTGGGCGGCGCGGTTCGGGACGAAGTCGAGCTCCGCCGCGGCGAGGAGCACGCGCCGACGCGTGTCCTCGGCGACGGCGACGTCGCGCCGGTCGTTCAGCACGAACGAGACCGTCGGCTGCGACACCCCCGCCCGCCGGGCCACGTCGGTCATCGTGACGCGCCGCGGCTTCGCTGGTCTTCCTGCCATCGCTCCCCCTCGAGCCTCGTCCGACGTCTGCCCCAGGCATCGGAACCGCAGCGTACGACACTTTGCCAATACGTATTGCGCGTCTTCCGACGGTGATGCTAGCGTCCCGGTCAATACGTATTGAGTGCACCCCGGAGGTGCACCCCAGGAGCTCGAGGAGGAGCACGATGACGGGGACTCCATTCAGCCGCCGGACCCTGCTGAAGGGGGGCGCCGCGGGCCTGAGCCTGGCTGCGCTGGGGACGAGCGCGGCCTGCGGGAGCGGCAGCGGCAGTGGTTCGGGGTCGAAGACCCTGAAGATGCTCTACTTCGGCGAGCAGTCGCAGGCCACCGAGCTGCAGAACCGGCTGCAGCCGGAGATCACCAAGCTCGACCCCGGGGTGACCTTCGAGATCGCAGCCATCAACGGCACCGACTGGAACGACTTCCTCGCCAAGGTGCTGACCCAGATCGCCGCGGGCACCCCGCCGGACATCATCAGCGTCGCCACCGAGGGCCTGCAGCTGATGGCCCAGAAGGAGCTGGCGATCCCGCTCGACGACTACGTCACCAAGGACATGGCGAACCTGAAGGAGTACTTCGCCGACGTCCACCCGGCGCTGATCGAGTCGATGATGTACCAGGGGCACCTCTGGGAGCTGCCGGACAGCTTCAACGCCGGGAACATGTTCTACGACACCAACCTCTTCCAGGCCGCCGGTCTCGACGCGCCGCCGCAGGACTGGACGATCGACGACTTCGAGAAGGCCGCGACCAAGATCGCCGGCACGAAGGGCGTGGACGCGTACGGCTGGGTGGTCCGGCTGTGGGGCAGCTGGACCTCGTTCATGTACGCCAACGACGCCAACCTGCTCGAGGAGGGCAAGTTCGACGGCGGCGACTGGTTGTGGAACTCCGAGGCCTACGCCGGCAACGCGGCCGCGCAGGGCCGCAAGGGCGGCTACCAGTGGGGGGCGCCGACGGCGAACTCGGCCGGCACGGTCGAGGCGTTGGACTACCTGATCCAGCTCACCAAGCGTGGCCTGTCCTCCTCGCCCGACGTCGGCGGTGGCGGCACCCTCCAGGGCCGCTTCGCCACCGGCAACATCGGCATGTCGATCGGTGGCGGCTTCTGGGCGGGCGGCTTGATCAACGCCGGCATGAAGAAGGGCTCCTTCGACGTCACCATGTTCCCGAAGTGGAAGAGCCAGCGGCACCTGTTCGGCGCCGGCGGCTACGCGATCTTCAAGTCCTCCAAGCAGAAGGACCTCTCCTGGGAGGTCCTCAAGCTGCTGGTCAAGCCGTCGAGCTTCGACCTCGTCTTCCCCGGCAACGTCACCACGCCCGGTCGCAAGTCGCTGATGACGGCCGAGCGCTACGCCACCACCGGTCCCAAGAACTGGAAGGTCTTCTACGACACCCTGACCGAGCACCCCGAGACCGCGCCCATCCCGGCGCCGCCGTACTACAACGCCATGGCGACGGCGCTCAACCAGCGCACGACGCAGGCGGTCTCCTCGGGCGACGCCAAGGCCGCGCTCGACGGACTGCAGGCCGACCTGGAGAAGGCCGCCGCGGCGGCGGGGAAGTAGATGGCGACCGTCACGGCGCCGGTCGCGGCCGGAGCCCGGACGCCGGAACGCCCGCGGCGCAGCAACCCGATCAAGCAGGGGGAGGGCCGGTTCGGCTTCGCCATGATCGGCCTGGCGGTCCTGTTCGTGACCGTCTTCACCGCGATCCCGATCGTCGCGTCGCTCGTGCTGTCGTTCTTCTCCTGGGACGTCATCTCCCCGCCGGAGTTCATCGGGATGGAGAACTACCGGCGGCTCCTCGACGACGGGCCGGTGCTCCGGTCGTTCGGCGTCACGATCGGCATGGCGATCGCGATCGTGGTGCTGCAGCTGAGCGTCGGGCTCGGGCTCGCGGTGCTGGTCAACGCCCGGGCCCAGGTCTGGCTGCGGACCTTCTTCCGCACCGCGTTCTACCTGCCGCTGCTCGCCTCGTCGGCCTCGGTGTCGATCTTCATGGGCTACCTGTTCGACTACAAGTTCGGCGTCGTCAACTACTACCTCGGGCTGGTCGGCATCTCGAACGTCCCCTGGCTGACCTCGGGCTTCGGAGCGGCCACGACGATCGTGCTGATCACGGTCTGGCAGCAGACCGGCTTCACCTTCGTGCTGTTCGTCGCGGCCCTGATGGCGGTCCCCACCGACGTCCTCGAGGCGTCGCAGATCGACGGGGCCGGCGGGTGGCGGACGTTCGTCGGCATCAAGGTGCCGCTGATCAGCCCGACCATCCTCTTCGCCGCGGTCGTCGCGCTGATCAACGCGATGCAGCTGTTCGACCAGCCCTACATCATGACCAAGGGCGGGCCCGGCACCTCCACCACCACGGTCACGATCTCGATGTACCAGCAGGGCTTCCAGAACCTGCAGTTCGGGTACGGATCGGCGATCGCCATCATCCTGCTCCTGCTGATCCTCGCGATCACCGGGCTGCAGTTCCTCGCGGCCAGGAAGTTGGTGTTCTACCAGTGAGCAGCCTCGTCCCCACGGGCGGTGCGGTCGTCGTCGAGACGCCGCCACCGACCCTCCAGGAGCACCGCGTCCCCGTCGTCCCCCGGGCGCAGCGTTCCACGCTCGCCCAGGTCGGCCGGGTCGTCGGGCTCCTGATCCTGATCATCGCCGCGATGACGGCCCTCGGGCCGCTGCTGTGGACGCTGACGACCTCGATGCGCACGCCGGCGGAGGCCTTCACCAACCCGCCGCAGTGGCTCCCGCTGCACCCCGACTTCTCCAACTACGCGGCGGTGTTCGACAAGATCCCGATCGAGCGGTTCTTCGTCAACAGCGTCGTCGTCACCGGCCTCATCGTGCTCGGCCAGACGGTCACCTGCACGTTGTCCGGCTACGCCTTCGCGATGGTCGACTTCCCGGGCCGCTCGGCGATCTTCGCGGCGTTCCTCGCCACGCTGATGGTCCCGCTGCAGACGATCATCATCCCGGTGTTCGTGATCGTGCGCTACCTCGGGCTGGCGGACACCACGATGTCGTTGGTGGTGTCGGCGCTCGGCAACGCCTTCGGCACCTTCCTGATGCGCCAGTACTTCATGCAGATGCCCCGGGAGCTCGGCGAGGCGGCGCGGATCGACGGCGCCGGCCACTTCCAGGTCTTCTCGCGGGTGTATGCGCGGATGGCCGGGCCGGCGATCGCCACGCTCGCGATCTTGAACTTCTCCGGCTTCTGGGCGGAGTTCTACCGCCCGCTGATCTTCTTGCAGACGCAGGACAACTTCACGCTGCCGCTCGGGCTCGTGGGGCTGCAGGGCAACCTGGGGACCGGCTCGATCTCGGTGGTCCTGGCCGGCGTCGTGCTCGCCATGCTGCCGAGCGTGGTGCTCTTCGTCGTCGCCCAGCGCTACTTCATCGCCGGCGTCACGGCGGGGTCGTCGCGGTGAGCGAGCTCGACCGCCTGCAGCGGGTGCAGGTCGCCGCGGCGTACCACCAGCCGCGCTACCACGTGCGTCCGCCGCGGGGGTTCCTCAACGACCCGAACGGTCCGGTCGTCCTCGACGGGGTCGTGCACCTCTACTTCCAGTCCCGGCCAGTCGCCGACCTGACGGTCCCGGTCGAGTGGGGTCACGCGACGAGCCCCGACTTCGTCCACTGGCAGCTGCACCGGCCGGCGATGGCCCCCCTTCCCGACGGCCTCGACCGTGACGGGTGCTGGTCGGGCAACACCGTCGTCGACGAGGGACGGATCCGGGCCTTCTACTCGGGCCGGATCCACGAGCTGCCGTACCAGTCGGTCCTGTCGGCCGTCTCGGACGACGGCGGGCGCACCTTCGGGCCGCCCGAGGTCGTGGTCGCCGATCCCGCACCCGAGGAGGGCGTCACCGTCTTCCGCGACCCGTTCGTGTGGCGGGCCGGGGACGGGTGGCGGATGGCCGTGGGGTGCGGCTACCCCGACGACGTGCCGGCGGTACGGCAGTACGCCTCCGACGACCTGCGCACGTGGAGGCGGGTCGACGACCTCGCGTCGATGACGCGCCACCAGCACGACGGCCTCGACCTGGGGTCCGCCTGGGAGTGCCCGCAGGTCCTGGAGCTCGACGGGCGCACCGTCGTGGTCGTGTCGACCTGGACCCCGCACGGGGGACCGATGGAGGTGCTCGCCCTGGCGACCGACGACCCGGGGCGTCCCGCGCTCGTCGACCACGGGTCCAGCTTCTACGCCTCGTCCGCGCTGCGGGAGAGCGAGCACGGGCCGCTGCTCTTCGGCTGGGTGCGGGAGGACCGCGACCAGCAGCAGTGGGCCCAGGCCGGCTGGGCGGGCGCGCTGTCGCTGCCGCGGCAGGTCTGGTGGGCTCCCGACGACACGGTCCGGTCGGCGCCCGTACCGAGCGTCGACGGGCTGCGACGGGGGCCGGTCCGGGCGGCCGACGGTGCCCAGGTGGGCGCCCAGACCGAGATCGTCGTCCACGACGCTCCGGCCACCGTGCGGCTGCGGTTCGGCCAGGACGACCCGGCCGAGGTCGTCGAGCTCGTCCTGGACGCCGGCGCGGGCACCCTCGTCCTCGACCGGACCCGCGCGAGCGCGAGCCTGGCCTCCGGCGGCGCGCCGATGACGGTGGACGATGCCTTCGACCCCGGCTCCGGCCGGCCGGCCGCGCGCGTGTTCGTCGACGGGTCGGTGATCGAGGTGTTCACGAGCGGCGGGCGGGTGCTGACCACGCGCGTCTACCCCTCCAGCCCGCCCCCGTGGACGGTCGAGGTCGACGGCACCGGCGAGGTTTGGGACCTCGGGGACGCGTCCTGACCCGAGCCGCCCGCCGCTCCGAGCGGCGGGCGGCTCAGGCCGGCGGAACCGTCACGCCGAAGCCGCGGACGGTGACGCGGGGCAGCGCCCAGCGCGGTTCGAGGAGCTCGGTGACCTTGGCCGAGGCGAGGGTGTCGAGGTCGCGCAGCCGGGCCGCGTACGCCTCCGGCCCCTGCCGCCGCCCCTCGGCGAGGGCGAGGACGTTGTGCCAGGCCTGCTCGCGGGCGCGGGGGAGGAAGCGGTGGGTGAGCCAGGTGTTGACCGGGATCATGACCGTCCCGCCGAGTCCGCCGTTGAGCAGCCGGCCCTCGGCGACGGTCCGTCCGGCGAGGACCGCGTTGATGCGGTCGTGGTCGCGCACCCGTGAGGCGACGAGCGGTTCCGAGGCCAGGTCGGCGTCGTCGATCACGGCGAGGATGGCCTGCGGCAGGTCCCAGTTCACGTGGGCGTTGAGCTCGACGAGGACGTGGACGAGCGGCGGCAGCGCCGGGTCGGCGGCGAAGGCGAGCCGCCACGGCCGCGGAACCGTCGTCCCGGACTCGTCGGCGTCGTGGGCGGCGAGGAAGAGCCCCGCGAACGTCACGTCCCAGCGCCGCACCCAGTCCGGGTCCTCGAACCCGCCCGCCGCGACCGCGCGGCCCACGGCCTCGGTGGTGCGGAGGTAGACCTCGAGGAACGTGCGCCGGTACGCCGACCGTGCGGGCAGCGCCTCGACCCGCTGCCGGAGCGCGTCGACGACCTCCGCGACGTCGGGGTCGACCGGGCCCTCCGCGCGGGACGCCGCGGGACCGCTCACGCCGGCGCGACCGGGCTCACGGCGGGCGCGGTGGCCTCGACCGCGTACGCCAGGCCCTGCAGCATCGGCATCGCGCGGCCGCGGGCCAGCGCGTCCTCCCGCTCGGCGTCACCGAGCGAGGCGCGGACCGCCGCGTCCAGCTGGGCGGCTGCCGGGCGCAGCGCCGGCCACACGGTCACCCCCACGAGCTCGCGGGTGCGCTCGGCCACCCCCATCAGCTCGGCGGCGACCGACGGGCGACCCTGCAGGAGGGCCACCGCGGCGAAGCCGTCGAGGCAGTTCGCGGAACCCTCCGAGTCGGCCAGGCGCTGGTGCGCCTCGGCCGCCGGCACGAGGCGGGCGCGGGCTCCGTCGACGTCGCCCGCCACGAGGGCGTCCACGCCGAGCAGGTCAAGCAGCTGGACCTCCAGGTAGTCCGACGCGATGCGCCGCGCCACGCCGAGCGCCTCCGTGTGGATGGCGACGGCCGCGTCGGGCTCGCCGCCGGCGAGCGCGAGCTGGCCCTGCACCGAGAGGGCGAAGGTCAGGCCCCACCCGTCGCGGAGCCGGCGGAACGCGGCCACGGCCTCCCCGATCAGCGCCCCGCGCTCCTGTGGCGTCGAGGTGGCGCGGGCCAGCGCGAGCCCGGCGAGGGCGAAGGCCCGGAGCCGCTCGACCCCGGGTCCCTCGAGGCAGGCCAGCAGCTCCTCGAGCAGCGGCTCGGCCGCGTCCAGCTGCCCCTGGCTGATCCGGAACATCCCCCGCGCCCACAGCAGCGAGGCCCGCGGGATCGTGCCCATCACCCGCGCGGACGGCAGCGCGGCGGCGGTCTCCGCGAGCTCGCTCATCTGCAGCAGCAGACCGCGGCCCCACCAGTAGGGGAAGAGCGGCGCCGAGAGGCTGATCACCGTCTCCGCGTCGTCGCCCGCCACGGCCCGGTCGGCCGCGGCGAGCAGGTCCTCCAGCTGGGTGTCGACGAGGTCGGCCGCGACCCGGTTGTCCGGGCCGAGCAGCGCGGGCCCGGTCTCCTGCGCGAAGGCCACCAGGTGGTGGGTCAGACGGGCGTACGTGGCGTCGCGCTCGTCGCCCTCCGCGAGGCGTTCGGCGGCGAAGCTGCGCACCGGCGACAGCATCCGGAACAGCAGCTGCTCGGGGTCGCTGTCGTCCAGCACCACGAGGCTCTCCGCGACCAGGGCCGACAGCGTCTCCTCGACCTCGAGGTCCCCGTCCGCCGCGCCGACGGCCTCGGCCGCCTCGAGCGTCCAGCGGCCCGTGAACACCGACAGCCGGGCGAGCAGGGTCCGCTGCGCGTCGCTGAGGAGGCTGTGGCTCCACTCCAGGGTCGCCCGCAGCGTGCGCTGGCGCGAGGGGGTGTCCACGGTCCCGACGCTGAGGTCGAGCGAGCGGTCCAGGCGCTGCCGCAGCCGCGCGAGCAGCGAGGCCGGCGAGAGGACCCGCAGCTGCGCGGCGGCCAGCTCGAGCGCGAGCGGGATGCCGTCGAGCAGGCGGCAGAGGTCGGCCACGGCGGCGGCGTTCGCCGGGGTGAGACGGAAGCCGGGACGGACCTGACGGGCGCGCGCCACGAGCAGCTCGACGGCCGCGGAGCCTGCGACCGCCTCCATCGTCTGCCCGTGACCCGTCGGCACGTCGAGCGGCGCGACGTTGAGGACGTGCTCCCCGCGCAGCCCCAGCACCGTGCGGCTGGTGACGAGGATCGACAGGCCGGGGCAGGCGTCGAGCAGCTGCGCGAGCTGCGGGGCGGCGTCGACGACCTGCTCGAAGTTGTCGAGGACGAGCAGCACCTCGCGGTCGCCGACGCGGTCGACCAGCACGTCGAGGAGGGCGCGGGTGCCCTCGCGGCGCACGCCGAACGCGGCCGCCACCGCGTCGACCACCCCGACGGCGTCCCGCACGGTCGCGAGGTCGACGAACCAGACGGCGTCCTCGTGGATGCTCGGGGCCAGCAGCGCGGTCTGCAGGGCGAGGCGGGTCTTGCCGATGCCGCCCGGCCCGATCAGGGAGACGAGCCGGACCCCGGGGTCGCCGAGCAGGCCGAGGACCTGCTGGACCTCGGCGTCGCGGCCGACGAGCGGCGTCGGGGGGACCGGGACGCGGCCGGGACGCAACGGTTCGGCGCCGACCGCGGACGGGGTCGGCCGGCTGGCCGCGAACCGTTCCGTGAGGAGCACGGCGAGGTCGTCGGCGAGCAGCTCGGCCAGCTCGTCGGCCGTGCGGAAGCGCTTGTACGCGGCCTGGTCGTCCTCGCGGATGCGGTTCAGCAGCTCCTTGAGGCGCGGCTGCTGCTCGACGCCGGCCTTGACGTAGATCAGCTTGGGCAGGTCGCCGGACAGGTTGTACTCGTCCTCGAGGCCCGACACCTCCTCGTCGGGCGCCACCCAGCCGTAGCTGCCGGCGTACACGCCGACGAAGACGTCGCTCTGCGCCAGGTACGCGCGGTAGAGGTCGCGCGGCGGGTGCGGCCGCGCCCCCAGCTCGAACATGACCGGGGTCAGGCGCAGCTGCGTGACGACGGCCTGGATGGCGCGGCGCTCGTCGGCCAGCTCCTGCAGCGTGGAGGAGACGAACACCCGCAGGCGCCGGTCGGGGGTGCTGATGGGGGCGACGGTGTCCGGCGACGCGGTGGTCATCGGGTCCTCCTGGTGGTCGAGCGGCGGGCGAGCGCGAGCCCGGCCACCCCGGTGGCGAGCGACACGACGAGCGCGCCGAGGTAGACGACGGACGCGGCCGAGCCCCAGGCGAAGACCTCGCCGTAGAGGACGAGCGCGAGCAGCTGGAGCAGGGCGAAGGCCACGTACGCGACGGCCGGGACGGTGACCCCGGCGACGTCGGCCCGCAGCGACAGCAGCGCGGCCACCGCCAGCGCGACCAGCCACGCGGCGATCATCCGGGCGGTGAGCGGCGTCAGGGTCCAGGGCCACCACCGCGCGGCGACGCCCGGGACGACCAGCAGGGCGACGCCGACGACGCCGAGGACCGCGCCCTGGAGGACCAGCAGGCCGACCAGCCAGCGGGGGAGCGGCCGACCCGGGGCCCGGTCGGCACGGGCGCTGCGGGAGGCGCGTGCCTGCCGCAGCACGACGACGAGCAGCGCCACCGGCACGACCAGGTAGACGGTCAGCCAGATCCACGCGGCGGCCCGGGCCACGAGGCCGGGTGCGGCGAAGTGGAAGCGGTCGAGGTGCAGCAGCGTCGCGAGCAGCGTCAGCACGGCGAACACGAGGACGGTGACGAGGGGGACGCGGGCGGTGCGCCAGGAGCGGGACCGCAGCGCGAGCACCGACAGCACGCACCCGGCCGCGTAGCTGGCGCCCAGGAACGCGGCCGACAGCGGCGGCTGGACCGTCCAGGAGAACAGGGTGGCGGTGCGGCGGGCCAGCACGAAGAGCTGGTTCGTCGCGACCAGGGTCAGCACGACGAACGCGACCAGCAGGACGCGGGTCGGGGCCTGGAGCCCCTGGCGCGTCTCGTCTCGGTCGACGGCGTGCTCGCGCACAGTCGTCACTGGTCCTCCGTCGGAGCTGGATCCGGCAACGTCGTCGTGGGTGCGGAACAAGGGGGCCGTCCGAGCATAGGACGCGCGGGACCGCTTCCCGCAGGCGGCTGACGGGCGCGCGCAGGGGCGGGCGCGCGAGGCCCGTACCGGGATGCGGACGGCGTGGGCGACGATGGGCCCGGCACGACCGGCGAGTGCCGGCACGTGCGTCCGTGCTCGCCCTCCCCCTTCCTCCCAGGAGCGACGTGTCCAGCCGTGAGCTGATCGACCCCGAGTCCTTGCCCGCGCTCGACGCGATGCTGGCGGCCGTGCCCGGCGGGCTGCACGCGATCCCCGACATCGTCCAGCGCCGCGCCACCTCGCGGGCCGTACGGGTCCGCCCGGAGGTGCCCGCCGACGCCCGGGTGGACAAGGAGGACCGGACCGTTCCCGGCCCCGAGGGGGAGCCGGACATCACCGTCCGGGTCTACCGCCCGAAGGGGGCGACCGGGCCGCTGCCCGGGGTGTACGTCATCCACGGCGGCGGGATGATCATGGGCGACGTCGAGGGGGAGGACCCGACCGCCACCTGGCTCTGCGACGCGCTCCCGGCCGTCGTGGTCTCGGTGGAGTACCGGCTGGCGCCCGAGCACCCCTACCCGGCCGGGCCCGAGGACTGCTACGCCGGCCTGGTGTGGACGGCTGCGCACGCCGACGAGCTGGGCCTCGACGCCGACCGGCTCGCGGTCTACGGCGGCAGCGCCGGGGGCGGCCTCGCGATCGCCACCGCCCTGCTCGCCCGCGACCGTGGCGGCGCCGCGATCCGCTTCCTGATGCCGCTCTACCCCATGCTCGACGACCGCAACGAGACGCCGTCGAGCCACGCGGTCACCGACGTCGGGGCCTGGGACCGCTCGGTCAACGTCGAGGCGTGGGCCTGGTACCTCGGCGGCCGGGAGGCCGACGGGTACGCGGCGCCGGCCCGGGCGGAGGACCTCAGCGGCCTCCCGCCGACCTACATCGACGTCGGCACCGTGGACCTCTTCCTCGACGAGGACGTCGACTTCGCGCAGCGCCTCGTCGCCGCGGGCGTCCCGACGGAGCTGCACGTGCTGCCGGGCAGCTACCACGCCTCGGAGAAGGTCGCCCCGGACGCCGCGCTCAGCCGACGGTTCTGGGCGCTGCGCCTGGACGCCCTGCGCCGCGCGCTCGCCTGACCAGCAGGACCCCCTGGGCTTGTCGAAGGGCCACGAAGAGGTCGGCTACTCCTTCAGCCGGGGAGGACGCTGACCCGTTCCGGGCCCTTCGACGAGCTCAGGGAGCGTCGACGAGCTCCGGGAGCGCCGACGAGGTCAGGGAGGGTCGACGAGGTCAGGGAGTCCTTCTCCGCCGACCGCCCCCGCGTGCTCGACCGCCCTTCGGGCCAGGGTCGGGAGCGGGCAGCACGACCTGCGCGCGGAGGTGCTCGTAGACGACGGAGGTGCGCACGTCGGCGACCTCGGGACGTTCGGTGAGCCGGTCGATGACGAACGCGTACAGGTGGTCGAGGTCGGGCACGGCGAGGTGCAGCAGGAAGTCCTCCGACCCGCTGGTGACGAAGACGCCCACCACCTCGGGCAGCGCGGCGGCCCAGGTGCGGAACCCCTCGATGTTCGCGCGCGACGGCGGGCGCACGCGCACCGCGACGAGGGCCTGCACCCCGCGCCCGAGCGCCGCGAGGTCGACGTCGAGGGTCGCGCCGCGGATGACGCCGCGGTCGCGCAGCGCCCGCGTCCGGTCCAGCGCGGTCGTCGGCGCGACCCCCACGGCGGCGGCCACGTCCCGGTTGGTCCGCCGTGCGTCGACCTGCAGCTCGCGCAGGATCGCCGTATCAAGGTCGTCGAACTGCGCCATCGGTGCACCCTAGCCGTACGACGTACGGCCTGTCTGGACGAGTACCGTCGGTACGACAAGACTCCTGGTGTGACGACGTACGAGCAGGAGACGGGGTTCGCCCAGGACGAGATCAGGATCGACGAGCCGACGCGTGCGGCTCGGCTCAAGTGGGTCGTCCTCGTCGACGCCACGCTCCCGGCCGGCCTCGCCGTGAACGCCGCGGTCTGCGTGGCCAGCGCCACGACCGCCGGGGTGGGCGGGCTGCTGGGTCCGGGGGCGACCGACGCCGCGGGTTCCGACCACCCGGGGCTGCCCTGGGCCGGCTGCTCGGTCCTCGGCGCCAAGCCCGAGCAGCTCGCGACGGTCCGGCGCAAGGCGGCCGCGGCCGAGGGCGTGTTCGTCGCCGACATGCCCGAGGCGGCGCAGAGCACCCGCGTCTACGCCGAGTACCTCGACCAGGTCGGTACGACCGCGGCCGAGGACCTGCGCTACCTGGCCGTCAGCGTCGTCGGGCCCCGCAACCGCGTCGACAAGCTGGTCGGCCGGCTGCCGCTGCTCGGCTGAGACCCCGCGCGTCAGGCGAGGACGCCGACCGCGAGGACCAGCGCGACCGCGGCGACGACGGCGAGGACGCACCACGCGTCCTGCCGGTCGAGGGCGACCGGGCGCCACGTGGTGCGCGGTCCGGTGCCCAGCCCCCGGGACTCGAGCGCCAGGGCGATCCGCTCGCCGGCGCGGATCGAGACGACCAGCAACGTGAACGCCGAGCGGACGAAGACGCGGGGCCCGAGGGCAGGGCGACCCCGTCGGTCGAGCGGCGCCCGGACCGCGTGGGCGTCGCGGATCGTCTGCCAGTGCTGGGGGAGCAGGTGCAGCAGCCGGTAGCCCGCGAGCACGGCGTACGCCGCCCGGGCGCTCAGCCGGGCCTGCTGGACGAGGCTGGTGAGCAGCCGCTGCGGAGTCGTGCTGACGACGAAGCCGGTCGACAGCACCCCGATCACGAGGGTGCGCAGGGCGAGCGCGACCCCGACCGTGACGCCCTCGACCGTCACCCGCAACGGGAGCCCGGGCGCCAGGAGGGTGCCGGGCCGGCTGAACGCGTTGACCAGGACGAGGCCCGCGCCGAAGGCCACGAACGGCACCTGCGCGGCCAGCAATCGCCGCACCCCCAGGTCGGTCGTCGCCAGGACCGCGGCGGCACCCAGGGCGTAGAGCGCGGCCAGGGTCACCGGGTCGAGCAGGAACAGGGTGACCACCGAGCAGCCGAAGAGCAGCGCGAGCTTGACGGTCGGGTTGCGCCGGGCGAGCCAGCCGTGGGGGTCGCCCACCGGGGCCCTCACGCCGCGACCGGCCGCTGCGGGTCCGGGGCCTGCGCCCGCAGCACCTGGGCGTCGAGTCCCTGCAGCACGGCACGGAGGTCGCCGTCGGTGCCGACCTCGTCCCGCAGCCACCGCAGCAGCGGCGGCAGCCGGAGGCCCGCAGCCGTCAGGGCGGTCTCGTCCCGCAGCAGGGCGAGCGGCGTGGTGTCGGCGACGAGGCGGCCCTCGCCGACCACCAGCACACGGTCGGCGTACGCGCAGAGGGTCCGCAGGTCGTGGCTGGAGAAGCACACCCCCTGCCCCTCGCCGACCAGGTCGGAGAGCGAGCGCATGACCGTCACGGTCGCCCGCCGGTCCAGGCCGTAGCCGGGTTCGTCGGCCAGCAGAAAGGGTCGGCGGTGCACGAGCATGGCGGCGAGACCGAGACGGCGCTGCTGCCCGCCCGAGAGCCGGAACGGGTCGTGGTCGGCGAACGCGTCGAGGCCGAAGCGTTCCAGCCAGGCCGTGACCTCCGGCTCGCGCTCCGCGGGCAGGCCGTACGCGACCTCGCGCCGCACCGACGACTGGGTGAGCTGGTGCTCCGGGTGCTGGAAGACCAGGCCCGCGCGCGGACCACGCAGCCGCCCGGCGGCCGGACGGGCCAGGCCTGCGAGGCAGCGCAGCAGGGTGGTCTTGCCGCTGCCGTTGCGGCCCACCAGGGCCACGAGCTCGCCCCGGTGCAGCCGCACGGAGACGTCGCGCAGGACGGGACGGGTCGACCGGGACGCGGTGACGGTCGCGCCCTCGAGGTCGAGCGGCTCGCCGCCCGGACGGGCGCGCGACCGGGGTGCGTCCAGGGCGAGGGCGAGGACCGCGGCGCGCACCCCCGCGGAGGCGAGACCGCCCGCCCGGCCGGTGACCGCGGCGAGCTCGGCGTCGAGGGGGAGCCAGCAGCCCATCGCCAGCAGGTCCGTGGCGTGGCGGGCGAAGACGTCGGCGCTGGCCCCGTCGGCGACGACCCGCCCGCCGCGGTCGAGGACCAGCGTCCGGCCGGGCAGCCCGTCGACGCCGGCGTCACCCGCGTACTCGTCCAGGCGGTGCTCGACGAGCACGACCGCCGCCGACGTGGTCCGGCGGCCCGACTCGACCGCCTCCCGCACGGCGGTCAGGCCGGGCCCGTCGAGCATCGAGGTCGGCTCGTCGAGGACCAGCAGCGCCGGTCGCCCCACCAGCGCGGCCGCCAGGGCGACCCGCTGGAGCTCGCCGCCGGACAGCTCCGTGGTGCTGCGCCCGCCCAGGTCGGAGGCCCCGACCACGGCCAGGGCCTGCGCGACGGCCGGCCCGATCGACGCGGGGTCGGCGCACCGGTTCTCGAGCGGGAAGGCCACCTCGTCGTCGACGTCGGGCAGGCACACGCCCGTCTGCGGGTCCTGGGCCACGGCGCCCACCGCGTGGGCGAGGGCGGCGACGCTGCTCGTGGCGACGTCGACGCCGCCGACGACCACGGAGCCGCGGACGCTCGCGTCGACAGCATGCGGGACCGCGCCCGTCAGGCAGCGCAGCAGCGTGGACTTCCCGCACCCCGACGGGCCGAGGACGAGCAGGTCCTCCCCGGCCGCGAGGTCGAGGTCGACCGGGCCGACCCCGTCGCCGCTCGCGTAGACCGCCTCCAGGTCACGCGCACGGACCAGGAGCGGATCAGCGGGCACGACGGACCGGGGGCGCCTGGCCGGCACGCCGGTCGCGCACGATCGCGAAGTTGTCGAGGACCCCGGTCCGCACCAGGGCGTCGACGAGGACCTTGGCCAGCAGCCCTCCGAGCACCACGCCGGACGCGAGCTGGACGGCGAGACGGAACCAGAACAGGTCCTGGCCGTACCAGCCGAACCGGAAGGCCGACCAGAAGAAGACCAGCCCCGCCCCGAGGAGCCCGGAGACCGCGAAGCGCGCCCAGCCGAACCGTCGGTAGCGCCCGAGCGCGAACGGCAGCTCGCTGCCGAGGCCCTGGATGGCGGCGGCGACGAAGAGCAGCGGCCCGACCGGGGAGCCGAGGAACACCACCTCGACGACCGACGCGATGACCTCGGCGAGGATGCCCACGAAGGGACGGCGGATGATCGCCACGGCCAGCGGGGCGACGAGCAGCCAGCCGCCGAGCAGGAAGTGCTGCGCCAGGTCGCCGGCCGGGCCCATGGCGACCGACAGCGCCGTCCAGCCCTGGACCAGGGCCCAGTAGAGGAAGCCGAAGACCGTGCCGAGCACGACCATCAGGACCAGGTCGCGCAGCGGCAGGGGAGCGCGGCGGGCCGGAGCGGTGCCGGTCTCGCGGGTCCCGGGGGTCTCGCGTGCGGTGCTCACCGGACCTCCCCGGCGGTGTGGCTCGGGCTGTTGAGCGAGACGGTGAGGTGGCTCGTCACGTGCTGGACGCTGCGGCCGACGCCGGTCCAGCCGGCGACGACGGTGCCCAGGACGTCGCCGAGGTCGCCGGCGAGGCGGGTGACGAAGTGCTCGGACGCGACGAACGTGCCGTTGTCGCGGGCGCGGGCGATGGCCGTGTAGATGTCGCGCATGTGGTCGGGCTCGACGTCGCCGGTCACCTCGTCGGCCAGCGGGTAGAGCGCCCACTCCGCCGTGGCGAAGTGCCCGGTGCGCACGCCGCCGGGCGTCTCGACGGCCCGCGGCCCGGCACCGCCGGGCAGGGCGCAGACGACCTCGCCCGGGCAGCCGCGCGAGAGGTGGACGACCATCGCGGCGTGCACGCCGCTGGCGGCGACCGCGGCGCCGAGCTGGGTCAGCCAGCGCAGCAGGTCGTGCTCGGTCCCGCCCGCGTACGTGCTGACGTCGCCGGTCTCGAGGACGAGGCCGCCGGCATCGGCGGACGCCAGGGCGTCGGTGATCAGCTCGACGTAGCGGTCGGCCATGACCGCGAGCGTCACGCGGGCGCCGACGCCGAAGGCGAGCGGGTCGTCGACCAGCGCCCTCGGGTCGTCCGCGGGGAGCAGGGTGGGGGTGGTCGTGCTGGGCACAGGGGAGACCTTCCGTCGACGGACGGCACGGAAGGCGGTGGTGAAGACCTTCAAGCTCCCTGCGCTGGCATGATCCAGATCAGGTTCTACGGTCGGAGTTCGAGTACTCCCTCTCAGCCCGGCTCACCGGACTCCCGTGCACTGCGGGAGACCCTAGTCCGTCGCCGACCGGGCCCCGGGGAGGGGCGGCCGGTCGACGACCCGGCGGCAGAGCCGCCTCGAGACGAGGCTCAGACCTCGTCGTCGAACGTCGCGTGGTCGATGCGGCGGTGGTAGCGCATCCCGGCCAGCCCGCCGAGGATGGCGCCGACCAGGGCGACCACGGCGACGGCGACGATGCTGATCACGGCGCCGACGGTGGCCGACTGGCCGCTGACGGGCAGGCTCGGCAGGCCGCTCAGGCGGCTGAGGACGTTGAACTGGTCGCCGGCGATGAAGCCGAGCACACCGAGCACGATGGCGACGATGATCGCCCACAGCCAGACGCCGACGCCCTGCTTGACGCCGTTGAAGCGCGCCATCCGGCCGGCCACGTACCCGCCGGCGAGGTAGGCGACCAGCACGACGACCAGCAGCACGATCGCCGCGGTCAGGCCGATGGCCGGGGCGTTGGCGCCGGCCTGCTGCGGGGTGAGCCCGGTGTTGACGCCGATGCCCACGCTCGCGGCGGCGAGCAGCCCGGTGAGGATCACGGCGGTGCCCGTGGCGGCGAGCCAGCCGAAGAAGCACGCGCCGAACTTCATGCCGCCGAAGCGGTCGCGCTGCTGGCGCACGAGCTCGCGGTTGTCCGTGGAGCCGGGGGCGGGGGTCGCCGGGGCGGGCCGGTAGCCCCCGGTGCCGCCGGACGGGTTGGTCCCGGTGCCGCGGTCGTCCCGCGGCGGGTTCACTGCACTGCTCATGGCTGCTCCGAACGTCGGTGGTGCACCGCGACCCGAAAGGTATCGCGGTCGGCAGAGACGGACCGGCCACCACGCCCGTACGGGTCGTGGTGGCCGGTTCGTCGTGCGGCAGGTGGTGCTACGAGCGGGACTCCTGCACGGCGTCCTTGGACGACGCGGCCTGGTCCTTGACGTCGCCGGCGGCCGACTGGCCCTCCGACTTGACGGTCTGCACGCCCTCCTGGGCGGTGTCCTTGACCGCGGCCGCGGCCTCCTGGGCCGGCTGCTTGAGGTTGTCGGCAGCCTCCTTGGCGACCTCGGTCAGCTGCTGCTTGGCCGGCTCCGCCTTCTCCTTGAGCGCCGAGACCGCGTCCTGCTCGCGCTCGGTGGACGGGATGACGGCCGAGATCAGCATGCCGAGGCCGAAGGCCACGACGCCGGCGGCGAGGGGGTTGCCCCGGGTCCGCGCCTTGACGTTGCCGGGGGCGTTGCTGACGGCGTCCTTGGCCGAGCCGGTGGCGTCGGAGAGCGAGTCGCGGGCCGAGCCCGTGGTGCCGCCCACGTGGTCGCGGGCGGAGCCCACCTTGTCCTGCACGGCGCCCTTGGCGTCCTCTGCTGTTCCCATGATCGAATCCTTCAGGCCGGTGACACGGTCGCGCACGGACTCCTTGACGTCGTCCGCCTTGCGTCGCGCGATGTTCTTGGGGTTGGCCTCGTCGGCCAGGGTGTCCACGTCGGCGCTCAGGCGGGCGCGGGTGGCTTCGATGTCGGCGCGGATCTGCTCCGGGTCGTTGCTGGTCATCGGTTTCGCTCCTCTTGCCCCTTCAGGGCGTTCGGTATCTTGCCGACGGTGTCGGCGGTCTGCGGCAGGCCCTTGACCCGGGCCAGCTCCTTCTTGCCGGCGAGCGCGAGCACGACGGCGACGATCAGCCACACCAGGGCGACGACGAGCGCCGACCACTGGTTGCCGATGAACTGGCCGAGGCCCCACCAGGCCGAGACCGACACGAAGACCAGCAGCAGCAGGCCGGCCACGGCGGCGCCGGCGAACATGCCGACGCCCTTCCCGGCCCGGCTCGCGGACTGGCTGGCCTCGGCCTTGGCGAGCGTCAGCTCCTGGCGGACCAGCGTGGACAGGTCCTTGCTGACGTCACCGAGCACCTGGCCGAGCGACCGGCGCTCCTCCTCCGACTCCTGAGGCACGTACGGGCTGCTCACCGGACGTCGCCGGGATTCGTGCCGTAGGTCGAGCCCTGGCTGCCGTACGGGTCGGCGAGGCCGCCGCCCTCGACGTAGCCCTGGTCGCCGTAGCCCGGCTGGGTGGCCGGCGGCTGGTCGCCGTAGGTGCCGCCGCTCGGGTAGCCGGTCGGGCCGGTCTGGCCCTGGTAGCTGGTCGCCGGGGCGTCGGCGTAGCCGAGCTGGCCGGTCGTGTACGCGGGCTCCGCGTACGTCGAGGGCTGGCCGGTGGTGAGCTCGGGGGTGCTGGTGCCCGTCACGCCCGACTCGGCGCGGTGCTCGTCGACGGCGCCACGGGTCAGGCGACCCACGACGACACCAGCGGCGAGCGCGGAGAGCAGGAAGGCGCCCGGACGGCGGCGCGCGAAGCGGCGCACCTCCTCGAGGACGTCGGCCGGCTCGTGGTTCTCGATCCAGTGCCCGGCCCCGCCGATGCGGCGCGAGAGGTCCTGCACGAGGTCCTTGACGGGCCCGTCCTCCGGGGAGCCGGAGGCCAGCGAGCCGAGCTCCTTGGCGTACGAGTGCGCCAGGTTCGAGATGCGGTCCTTCTGGTTGCCGACCTGCGAGCCGGCCTCGCCGCGGACCTGGTCGAGCAAGTTCGACGCCTGGGCCTTGGCCTCGCCGACCACGTTGGACGCCTGCTCCTTGGCGGTGCCGGCGACCTGCTGGGCGGCGCCCGCCGCGGTGTCCTTGACCTGGCCGGCCTCGGCCTTGGCGGTCTCCTTCGTGGAGCCGCTGCCGGAGCCGCTGCCGAGGCCGCTGCCGGCCGCGGTCGCGCCGGTGTCGTCGCCGTAGGTGGCGGGAGCGGGGTCGCTGATGCCGTAGCCGGGGGCGACCGGAGCCTGCCCGCCCGGGCCGAACGTGGCGGATCCTGCGTCGCCGTAGGGATCTGTCGTCATGGGTGTTCCTCCTTGGTTGTCCGGGTGCCTCCGTCGTCGGCACCCGCCTCGTCGTGCTGCGCGCCCGCCGCGCCTGGTGTTGCGGTCGTGGGCGTGCGGGCGTCCGTGCTCGTCGTGCTGACCTCGACCTGCTCGCGCAGGAGGTCGGCGGAGACGATGACGTCCGTGGCCACCACCCGGGTGCGTACCCGGATGCGCTCGACCGGAACAACTTCGATCGTCGGCACCACCTGCTCGGCGTGCAGCACGATGTCGAAGCCGTCGTCGTCCGGGTCGGTCGAGACGATCTGCGACTCCCGGGACGGTTCGGTGCCCGGCTCGTCGCCGGGCAGCTCCTCCACCTCCAGCACCTCGCGGCGCACGGTGAAGGTCTGGGTCACCTCCTCGGTGACCACCCGCTTGCGGAGCCGCACGCGGCCGCGGACCCGGACCGGGAAGGCCACCCGGGCCCGCTCCTCGGAGCGCACCACCGAACCGGCGGTGCGCCCCGAGGTCTCGTCGTCGTCGGTCACGACGTTCAGCGGCGGTCGGCGTCCGTGCCGCGCGTGGTCGTCGCGTCGTCGTCCTCGAGCTCGATGTGCTCCTTGCGGGCGTCGGTGGAGACGGTCGTCTCGTCGGTCACCGTCTCGGTGCCGAGCTTGACGCGCTCGACCGCGACGGCCTCCTTCTCGACCACGGGGACCTCCTCGTGGAGGACGACCTCGTGCTCCTCCTCGCTGATGGCCGGGCCGTCGTACGCCTCGCCCGCGTTCGCGTCGGTGATCGGCTCACGCTCGAGGGTGACCTCCTCGTGGCTCACCGGAACCGTCTGGGAGACGGTCTCGGTGGTCACGTACTTGCGCAGCCGGGCACGACCCGCCTCGCGGCTCTGCGTGCCGACGGCGACCCGCTCCTCCGAGCGCGTCATGGCGTCGTCGGTCGTGGGGCCCGAGGTGTCGTGGCCCTGCGTGCCGTGCTCGTTCACGCCGCGGTCGGCACCCGCACGGCCGGCCGAGGTCGTGTCCACGTCGTCGCGCAGGTCCGCACCGGCGACGCCAGTGCCCGTCGTGGTGCCCGTCGTGGTGCCCGTCGTGGTGCCGGTCGTGGTGCCGGTGGTCCCGGTGGAGGAGAGGCCGTAGTACTCGTAGAGCCGGTCCTCGTCCTCGGGGCTGATCGAGCCGTCGTCGTCGACGCGCGGGGCGCCCTTGATCTGGTCCTCGCCGTAGGTGACGACGATGTCGTCGCCACGGACGTCGGCGCCGTGCAGCGGCACGAAGGACTGCGAGGTCCCGAAGAGGCCGGTCTTGACCGTGACCCAGCTCGGCTCGCCCGTGCTGTCGTCGAGGTAGACCTGGCCGATCCCGCCGACCTTCTCCGAGCCCGCGTACACGTGGCCCCGTCCGGACAGCTTCTGCAGCTGATCGGTGGTGATGCTCATCCCTGCTCCTCCTCGTCGTGCCCCGTGCCGGCTCGTCCCCTGGTGGGACTGCTCGGCGCTGGGCGCTCGTCCGGCCTGCGCCGCCCCCGGGGCGGCACCCGTGGGGGCCGCTCGCTGGGGCTTACGGTGTAAGCCTTCTCGGAACTTACAGCGTAAGCCGGGACCGGGGCGGGGCCGGTACACCCCTACGGGGGAGGATGGGGCGATGCCCGACAGCGCAGGTCTCAGTGGCCCGGTACCCCAGGGGCGCGGGCTGAATCGTGAGAAGATCGTGAACGCCGCCTTGCGGTTCATCGACGCGCGAGGGACCCAGGGCCTTTCGATGCGCAACCTCGCCCAGGTGCTCGGCGTCGAGGCCATGTCGCTCTACCGCTACGTCAAGGGACGCGAGGACCTGCTCGAGGGCGTGGTCGCCAGCCTGCTGGCCGACGTGACGAGCGGGCTCGACGGCAAGCTCAGCGAGCACTGGCAGGGCTTCCTGCAGACCGTGGCGCACGAGATCCGCCGCATCGCGATCGAGCACCCGAACGCCTTCCCCCTCGTGGCCACCCGCCACCCGGCCGCGCCGTGGCTGCGCCCCCCGCTGCGCAGCATCGAGCTCGTCGAGACCTTCCTGCGGACCCTGCGGGCGCACGGGATGAGCGACGAGCAGGCGGTGGGGGCGTACCGGGCCTTCAGCAGCTTCCTGCTCGGGCAGCTGCTCCTCGAGGCCGCCGTCCGGGGGGCCGCCACGTCACCGGCGGAGGAGCCGGTGGACGAGGGCGGCGCGGCGCTGCCGCACGAGGACGGCACGCTCGACCTCAGCGGGACCCCGGAGGTGCTGCGGCTCCGGCCGCTGCTGAGCGAGGACCGCAGCCAGGAGGAGTTCGAGGTGTCCCTCGAGACGCTGCTCGACCGGCTGGACGCAGAGCTGTCGCAGTAGCCGGCGCTCCGGTCGAGGCTCCCTGAGCCTGTCGAAGGGCCCCGGAGGGGTTGGCGTCCTGCGCTGCGGTCGCGGCGCCCCGGCGGACGCTCCGTGAGCCTGTCGAAGGGCCCCGAAGGGGTTGGCGTCCTTCGCTCCGGTCGCTGCACTTCCGCAGGGGGTCAGGCGCCCTCAGGAACTGTCGGCGGGCCGCCCTAGCGTGACCCCATGGAGAGCTTCGACGACTTCCTGAGGCGCCGCGAGGCGGCGTCGAACGCCTACATCGCCGGTGACCCGGAGGCCCTGAGGGCGATGCTGACGACCGCCGAGCCGGCCACGTTCCTCCCGCCGTCCGGCGCGGTGGTCGAGGGGGCGGGCCCCGTCGCCGAGGCCCAGGTGGCGGGCGCGGCGGCCTTCGGGCCGGGCAGCACCGGCCGGTTCGAGGTGCTGGGCTCGGGCTCGAGCGGCGACCTCGCCTACTGGACGGGGCGGCAGGTGGCGTCGATGGACGTCCGCGGCCGCGCCGAGCCGGTGGAGATGGTGCTGCGCACCACCGAGGTGTTCCGCCGCGAGGACGGGGAGTGGCGGCTGGTCCACCGGCACGCGGACCTGGCGCCGCCGGCGGGTTGAGCGCCCGGCGTCAGCGGCGGCGGTCGGTGACCCGGCGCAGCGCCTGGCGGGCGACGGCGAACGCGCGGCGACGCCGGGACAGCCGGAGCGCGCCGGGCTGGGCGAGCAGCGGCGGCAGGGCGGCCGCGAAGAGCCGGGGCCCGCGCAGCGAGCGCAGGGCCAGCGGCACGGAGGCCACCGCGATCCGCCGGCTGCTCGTCGCCGGGACCTGCCACCAGGGCGTGCGCACCCCGTGGCCGAGCGTGAGCAGCGTGCCGGACGGGCCGGTGAGCCGGACCGTCACGCCGTGCTCGTCGAGGGTGCGGGCGAGCGGCCGGACGAGCGGGCGCGTGCCCGACCCGGCCAACGACGGGGTGGTCGAGAACTCGACGGTGACCTCGGAACCGTCGGCCCGCACCCGTCCCGTGACCGGGGTCGGGTGCGGGCCGCGCGCGGTCCCGTCGGGGACGACCTGGAAGGCCAGGTCGGCGACGATCTTCACGGGCGAGGACTCAGCTCAGTGCTGGTCGTCGCTGGTCGTGATCTGCAGCGTCCCGTCGAACTTCCACACGGCACGCGGCGCGTCCGCGCCGGTGTCGCGGGGGACCTCGACGGTCATGTCGATCAGCTTGTAGTTGATGACGGCGCCGCGGCCGGTCAGGTAGGTCCACATCTCCTTGCCCAGCTGGGTCCAGGACTGCGGCTCGGTGGACTGGCTCTCGACGGGCTGCTCGCTCATGCGGCTCCTCCTCGTGGGGTTGGTCGCAAAGCCCTTCTGACCCGCGGCCTCCCTGGTTGCACCCGACCGTAGGGCGAGACGCGCCGAGCGCTCACACCGCCCGGCAGGTCGCCGCCCGGAACCGCCCGACGCGGCCCCGGGTGACCGTAGGGTGTCGCCCGTCCGCGCCTCCTCCGAGGATGCGCATCCCCCGCGAAGGACCGGTGACCGTGCCCGACGACTACCCGCCCCGCCCCGAGGGCCAGCAGCCTTACGGCGACCAGCCCCAGCAGCCCTCCGGCCAGCAGCAGCCCTACGGCGACCAGCAGCAGCCGTACGGGCAGCAGCCCCAGCAGCCGTACGGGCAGCAGCCCTACGGCGAGCAGGCGCCGCAGTCCTACGGCCAGCAGCCGTACGGCGAGCAGGCGCCGCAGTCCTACGGCCAGCAGCCGTACGGCGAGCAGGCCCCTCAGCCCTACGGCCAGCAGCCGTACGGGCAGCCGGATCCCTACGGGCCGGGGCAGCAGCCGTACGGCCAGGTCGGCGAGGTCCCGCTGTCGCAGCCGCTCTACGGCGCCACCATCGGCCAGGCGGTGAAGCGCTTCTGGAAGAAGTACGCGACGTTCAGCGGGCGCGCGAGCCGGAGCGAGTTCTGGTGGTGGATCCTCGTGTCGTCGCTCGTGTCGATCGTGCTCAACATCATCAGCCAGGCCACCGCCGGGCCGCAGCCGCTGCCGCCGACCGACCAGTCCCAGTTCGGCACCTACTTCGGCGAGGTCCTCGGCTGGTCGTTCCGGGCGTCGCTCGGCTCGATCATCTGGGGCCTGGCCACCTTCGTCGGTCTCCTCGCGCTGTCGGCCCGCCGCCTCCACGACACGAACCGGTCGGGCTGGTGGTACCTCCTCTCCCTGATCCCCGTCGTCGGCTCGATCATCCTGATCGTGTTCTGGGCCTCCGCGCCCGTGCCGCAGGGGCAGCGCTACGACCGTCAGCCCTAGGTCCTGACCCTCGGCCGGCACCGGCGCGCACCGGTTGCGCGACGGTGCCTGCCGACGGAGGAGGGCGTGGTGTGAGGATCAGGGGCGTGAACGACGACGAGATCCTCGCCAAGATCCACGACCTGGTCTCCCAGGAGCGCGACGCGACGAACCACGGTGACCCGGAACGGCGCCGGCGCATCGAGGTCGCGCTCGACCAGTGCTGGGACCTGCTGCGCCAGCGCGAGGGCCTGCGCGACGCGGGCAAGAACCCCGACGAGGCGCAGGTGAGGCCCGAGGGCGAGGTCGAGGGCTACCTGCAGTAGCGCCGGCCGGACCCACACCCGTGACCCTCGACGTCGCGCGGCTGCGTGCCGCCTTCCCCGCCCTCGACGGGCCCACCGCCTACTTCGACGGACCCGGGGGGACCCAGACCCCGGCCGTCGTGGGGGAGGCGGTCGCCCGCGCCCTCACCGGACCGCTCTCCAACCGCGGCTCCGGCTCGCTCTCCCAGCGCAACGCCGACGACGCCGTCCGGGCGTTCCGGCAGGCGTACGCCGACCTGCTCGCCGCCGCGCCCGACGGCATCGTCCACGGCCGCAGCGCGACGCAGCTGACGTACGACCTCTCCCGCGCCCTCGCCAGGACCTGGTCGGCGGGCGACAACGTCGTGGTGAGCCGCCTCGACCACGACGCGAACGTCCGTCCGTGGGTGCAGGCCGCCGCGCTGCGCGACGTCGAGGTCCGCTGGCTCGAGCTCGACCCGGCGACGGCCGAGCTCGACCTCGCCTCGCTCGCCGTGGTCGACGAGCGCACCCGGCTGGTGGCGCTGACGGGCGCGTCGAACCTGGTCGGCACCATCCCGCCGCACCGGACCGTCGCCGACCGGGCCCACGCGGTCGGTGCGCTCCTCTACGTCGACGGCGTGCACCTGACGGCGCACCGCCTGCCCGACCCCGGCGCGCTCGGGGCCGACCTCTACGTGTGCTCGCCCTACAAGTTCTTCGGGCCGCACTGCGGCGTCCTGGCCGCGGACCCCGCGCTGCTGAAGACGATCCACCCCGACAAGCTCGCCCCGTCGACCGACCGCGTCCCGGAACGCTTCGAGCTCGGCACGCTGCCGTACGAGGTGCTGGCCGGGGCGACCGCGGCGGTGGACTTCCTCGCGGACCTGCCGGGCGCGCCCGCGGCGAGCGGGACCCGCCGCGAGCGGCTCGCGGCCAACCAGGCCGAGGTCCACGCCCACGAGCAGCAGCTGCGCGAGCGGCTCGAGGCGGGCCTGGCCGGCCTGGGCGAGCGAGTGGTCGTGCACTCCCGTGCCGCCGACCGGACGCCGACGCTGTTCCTCACGTTCCCGGGCCGGCGCAGCGCCGACGTGGCCGAGGGGCTGCTGGGCCACGACGTGCTGGCGCCGGCCGGGTCCTTCTACGCGGTCGAGCCGTTCCGGGCGCTCGCGCTGGACGACGACGCGGGCGTCCGGGTCGGGCTCGCCGCCTACACCGACGCCGAGGAGGTCGACCGGCTGCTGGCCGGGCTCGACGCGCTGCTCGCCTGACCCGTGCCGGTCCGCCCGGCGGGGGCGAGCCGGCGGGCGACCAGGACGCTGTCGTCCATCGTCCCGTGCTCGTCGCCGTGGCTCACCGCGCGCGGTGCGGTGTCGAGACGGACCAGCTGCCACGCCTCGTCCTGGGCGAGCCCGAGGGACTCCCAGACCTCCTGCGCCGACGGCAGCTCGCGGGCCGCGGCGTCGAGGTCGCGCCAGGCCCACGGCGGCAGCGTCGCGTGGCCGACGACGATCAGCGTGCCGCCCGGGGCGACCGCCCGGGTCGCGCGGCGCAGCACCTCGGTGCGCGGCAGCCCGTGCGTCGAGTGCAGGTAGTGCGTCGTGACGAGGTCGTACTCGCCCGCCGGGAACGACCCGGCGAGGTCGTGCTGCTCGACCCGTACGCGGTCGGCCAGACCCTCCTGCGCCGCGGCGTCCTGCGCCTGCGCGACCGCGACGCCCGAGGCGTCGACGCCCAGGACCCGCCAGCCCTGCCGGGCCAGCCAGAGCACGTCCTCGCCGCGGCCGCACCCGAGGTCGAGCGCGGTACCGGGCTCGAGCCCCTCGGCCGTGGAGACCAGCGTCGGGTTCGGCGTGCCGCCGTGCCCGTGGTGGTGGGCGTAGCGCTCGTCCCACAGCGCGGCCGTCGCGCGGCGCTCCTGGACGGCGTACGCCGCCTCCTCCTCGATGAGCTGGCCGTTGACGAAGGCGCCCGTCATCAGGCCGGCGGCGGCCGAGGTGGAGACCTGGGCCTGCACGGTCGCGACGTTGCCCGCGGCGTAGAGGCCGGGGACCGAGGTCGCGCCGGTGGGTTCGGTGACGGCGTACGCGCCGAGGACCTGCTCGCCCATGACCAGGTCGGCGACCTCGACGCCGAGGGCGGCCAGCAGGCTCGAGCGGGCGACCGCGGGAGCCGCGACGGCGAGGTTCCGCAGGGCCACGACGTCGCCGGAGGCGAGCCGGACGCCGGACAGCGCGTCGTCGATGACGAGCACCTCGACGACCTCGCCCTCGACGATCCGCACACCGCGGGCCTCGAGGCGCTCGCGCGTCTCGTCGGGCAGCGCCGGGCCGGTGTGCGTCAGCAGGGTCACGTCCTCGCTCAGCTGGCGGAACATCAGCGCCTGGTGCGCCGTCAGCGTCGTCGTGGACAGGATGCCGATCGCCGTCCCGCGGGCCTCGTAGCCGTGGCAGTAGGGGCAGTGCAGGACGTCGCGGCCCCAGCGCTCGCGCAGTCCGGGGACGTCGGGCAGCTCGTCGACCAGGCCGGTGCTGACCACGACGCGGCGGGCCTCGACCTGCCGGCCGTCGGCCAGCGTCGCGCGGAACCAGGGCTGCAGCGGGTCGGTGCCGAGCCGCTCCAGCGCGGTGACCTCGCCGGCGGTGAAGGCGCCGCCGTACGACTCGAGCGTGCGGCGCCCGTCGGCGTAGAGGTCGGCGGGGGCGACGCCCTCGCGGCCGAGGTAGTTGTGCACGCCGGCCGCCGGGGCGTTCCGCGGCTGCCCGGAGTCGACGACGAGGACCGAGCGCAGGGAGCGGGCGAGGGCGACCGCGGCGGCGAGGCCGGCGGCGCCGCCGCCGACGACGAGGACGTCCGGGGTGGAGGGGTCAGGTGCGGGCGTGGTCATGCTCCGATGGTGCTCGCGGCGTCGCCGGATTGACAAGTGCTGTTGCCGGAGCGGCAAACTGGTGCCGTGCCCCACGACCACCCGGCCCACCCCGGCCAGCCCTTCGACCTGGGCCCCGTGCTCGACGCCGTCGGCCCGCGCCTGCGCGAGCTGCGCCTGGAGCGGGGGACGACGCTGGCTCAGCTCTCGGAGGCCACCGGCATCTCGGTGAGCACGCTGTCGCGGCTCGAGTCCGGCGGCCGCAAGCCGACCCTGGAGCTGCTGCTCCCGCTCGCCCGGGCCCACCAGGTGGCGCTCGACGAGCTCGTCGACGCGCCGGACACCGGTGACCCGCGCGTGCGGCCGAAGCCGATCCAGCGCTACGGCATGACCCTGCTGCCGCTCACGCCGCGCTCGGAGGGGCTGCAGGCGTACAAGATGATCATGCCGCCGAACCCGCCGGAGCGGCAGCCCGAGCAGCGCACGCACGAGGGCTACGAGTGGATCTACGTGCTGTCGGGCCGGATCCGGCTGCTCCTCGGCCCGCACGACCTCCTGCTCGGGCCCGGCGAGGTGGTCGAGTTCGACACGCGGACGCCGCACTGGTTCGGCAACCCCGGCCCGGAGCCGGCCGAGCTGCTCTCGCTGCTCGGCCCGCAGGGCGAGCGCATGCACGTCCGGGCCCGTCCCAAGCAGACCACCTGACCCCGCGCCTGCGTCCCCTCGGTTCCCAGACCTCCGCCGAGCGGTAGGTTGCGGCGCCCGATCGGGCCGAGAACGCGCGGCAACCTACCTCTCGACGGGGTGGGGGAGGGCTGGGTGCGGCGGGGCGGGGGCGGGTCAGCCGCGGAACGCGCGCTCAGCGCCGTCGAGGAACTCCTCGCCGCCGAGCCAGCCGAAGAGGGCCGTGTTCGCGAACCAGCCCTGGACCATCGCGAGGCACACCTCGGCGCTGCGCAGCGCGAGCGCCTCGGCACCTCCGTCGGCCGCCTCGGGCTGGACCTCGGCCCACGGGCGCAGCGCCCGCGCGATCGCGTCGCGGAACTCGCCGGCCCGTTGCGTCATGATCGCGTGCAGGTCGGGGTCGACGGTCGACTCGCCCCAGAACTGCAGCAGCACCGACAGGTCGCCCGGCTTGCGGCGCAGCGACATGAAGAGGCGCAGCACCTCGGCCGGAGTCCGTACGGCGCCGTCGCTCACCGCGTCGTCAAGGATGCCGATCTTGCGGTGCAGCAGCTGGCCCGCGATGTAGCGCGCGAGGTCGGCCTTGTTCTCGAAGTTGCCGTAGATCGCGCCGGCGGAGAGCCCGCACTCGGCCACGATCTCGGCGATCGAGGCGTCCGACCCCTTCCGGGCGAGCACCTGCAGCGCTGCCTCGGCGATCTGCTCGCGCCGGGCAGCGCGATGTGCGTCACTCACGCGCGGCATGGAAAAAAGAATAGCCGTTCGCTATGGTTCCAGAGGTTTCGCTTCCTATAGGAGTGTCGTGCACCTCGACCCCACCTCCCTGCGCCCGTCCATCCGGGCCCTCCGTCCCGCCGCCGCCGTCGCGGCGGCTGTCGCGCTCACCGCGACCCTCACCTCGTGCTCGGGCGGCCAGCCCGCCGCGCCCGCCTTCGACACCGTCACCCGCGCGGACGTCTCGACCGGCGTGTCCGCCAGCGGCGCGCTCGCCGCGAAGACGAGCGAGCAGCTCGGCTTCGCGCAGGGCGGCAAGCTCACCTCGGTCAAGGTCGAGGTCGGCCAGAAGGTCTCGAAGGGCGACGTCCTCGCCACGATCGACGACAAGGCCGCACGGCACGCGCTCGAGCAGGCCGAGGCGAACGCCGACGCCCAGGCCGCCGGCCTGGCCGGCGCGGACGCCAACCCGGCCGTGCAGAGCGCCGCCGCCTCGCTGGCCCAGGCGCGCACGGTCGCCGACCGGACGAACCGGCAGGCCGACGCCACCGCGTCCGCCGACTCCACCGCGATCAGCCGCGCCAGGAAGCAGCGTTCGGTCGACCACGACGCCAAGGAGGACGCCGAGGACGCCGTCGACGACGCGAACGACGCGTGCGACTCGGCGCAGTCCACAGCGACGGAGGCCGCCAAGGCCGCGCAGAAGGCTGGTGCGCTGATCCCGCCCAATCCTGCTGCCGCCACCGTGGCCGCCGCGGCCGCCTCGTCTGCGGCTCAGGCCGCAGCCAGCGCGTGCGGTGCGGTCGGCTCCGCCGAGGCGGGCGTCACCGCCGCCAAGCAGCGCCTCGCGGCCGACGACACGGCCGTCGCGACGGCCGAGGAGCGCAAGCGCGTCGACGAGTCCGCCGGCCGGCTGGCCAGCGCCAACGCCGAGCAGGGCGTGGTCTCCGCGCGCAACGCGTACAACGCCGCCGTCGCCGCCCGCCCGCACACGCTCGACCAGCAGCAGGCCGGCGTCGACGCGGCCCAGGCCCAGGTCGAGACCGCGCAGAAGGCGGTCGACGACACCGTCCTCAAGGCCCCGAGCGACGGGACCGTCTCGGCCGTGAACGGCGCCAAGGGCGAGTACACGAGCCCGAGCACCGGGACGAGCGCGCTCGCCCCGGGCAGCAAGGCCGCGATCCCGGGCGCCTCGGGCGCCGGCGGTGCGGCGGCCGGAGCGGCGAGCCCGACCCGGCCGGGCGGCACCCAGCTCATCGTCCTGTCCGGGCTCGACCAGCTCCAGCTCGTGCTGCCCTTCGAGGAGTCCGACGCGGCGCAGGTCAAGGCCGGCGACGCGGTGGACCTCTCGCTGGACGCCGTGCCCGACCTGCGCCCGCACGGGCACGTGGTCTCGGTCAGCCCCACGGCGACCCCGATCGCGGGCGTCGTCAGCTACTACGTCACGGTGGCGCTCGACGAGCGCGACCCGCGCGAGCGCGACGGCCAGACGGCCCGGGTGACCGTGCTGACGCAGGAGCACGACGGCGTCCTCACCGTGCCCAACACCGCGGTCCGCCAGCAGGGCGGCTCGAGCACGGTCACCGTGTACGAGCCGAGCGGCGACCAGCGCACGGTCAGCTTCGAGGCCGGCCTCGTCGGCACCGACCGCACCGAGGTGCTGTCCGGGCTCAACGAGGGCGACCGCGTCGTGGTCCCGAGCCACCCGTGAGCCCGCACCTGAACCACCGCGGCGGCGCCCATAGGGCGCCTACGCTTCTGCACGAGCACGATGAGCGCGGCACCGCCCGCGCTCGGGACGGACGAGAGCATGTCTGACACGGCGACCACCACCCCGGCCGACCAGCCGGTGGGAGCGCCCGGCGCCGAGCCCGGCGCCCCGGGCGAGCAGCCCGCCGCGGACGCGGGACCCGCGGAGGCGGCGCCCAAGAAGGGCATGTCGCGCAAGGCGCGGGTCCGGCTGTTCGTGATCGTGGGCCTGGCCCTGCTGGTGGCGATCGCCTTCGGCATCCGCTACCTCGTCGACACCTCCAACTACGTCACCACCGACAACGCGCAGGTCGACGGCAACCAGATCTCCATCAACGCCCCGACCTCGGGGACGCTGCTGGACTGGCACGGCCAGGTCGGCGCGCAGCTGCACCAGTACGGCGCGGTCGGCCGCATCGAGATGCAGGGCGGCTACGTCCAGCCGCAGATGGTCGTGCGGGCCCCGGCCGACGGAACCGTCGCGGTCGACAACGGCGTGCCCGGGACCTTCGTCCAGCAGGGCACGCAGCTCGCGGTCGCGTACGACGCCCAGGGCGTGTTCGTGACGGCGCGGGTCGACGAGACCGACGTCGACGAGGTGCGGGTCGGTGCGCCGGTCAAGCTGGACGTCGACGCCTTCCCCGACGCCGACCTCACCGGGCACGTGTCCGAGATCCAGACGGGGTCGGCCGGCGTCTTCTCCGCCTTCCCGCAGTCGAACTCCTCGGGCAACTTCCAGAAGGTCACGCAGGTCATCCCGGTGCGGATCACCTTCGACGACACGCAGGGCCTGGCGCTCGCGCCGGGCATGAACGTCACGGTCAAGATCCACCGGCCGTGAGCCGGAGGGGAGCGGGCAGATGAGCACGGACACCGCGGCGCCGGGCACGGCCGTCGACCTCGACGAGGCGCCGGCCGCGCGTCGCGCCGCTCCCGAGGCGCCGACGCGCCCACTGGCCCCGGCGGCCACCCCGGCCGCGCCCGAGGCCTCCTCGCCCGCGGGCGGGCGCGAGCACTGGGTGGTGCCGCTCGCCGTCCTGATCGTCGGCATGTTCATGTCGGTCCTCGACACGAGCATCGTCAACGTCGCGATCTCGGCCATCCAGACCGACTTCGGCGGCAGCACCGCCGACGTCGCCTGGATCTCGACCGCGTACAGCCTCGTGCTCGGCGTCGTCGTGCCGGCCAGCGCCTGGCTCGGCGACCGGATCGGCCTCGGCCGGGTCTACATGTGGTCGCTGGTCGCGTTCTCCGCCGGGTCCGCGCTGTGCGGCCTGGCCTGGAACCTCGACAGCCTCATCGCGTTCCGCGTCGTCCAGGCGGTCCCCGGCGGCCTGCTGCCGGCCGTCTGCCTGACGATGGTCTACCGGCTCGTCCCGCCGGCGAAGATCGGCGCGGCCATGGGCATGTACGGGCTCGGGATCATCGTGGCCCCGGCCATCGGCCCGGCGCTCGGCGGCTACCTCGTCGAGTACGTCAACTGGCGCCTCGTCTTCTACATCAACGTGCCCGTCGGGATCCTCGGGCTGATCGCCGCCGTCATCTGGCTGCCGAAGTTCGCCCAGGCGCCGACCCGGCGCTTCGACGTCGCCGGCTTCCTCACGATCGCGACCGGGCTCGTCTCGCTCCTGCTCGCCTTCTCCGAGGGCCCGTCGTGGGGCTGGACCGGCTACCGCGTGCTCGGCCTGATCGCGCTCAGCGTGCTCAGCCTCGCGGCGTTCGTCGTCATCGAGCTCGAGGTCGAGCACCCGCTGCTGAACCTGCGGGTGTTCCGCAACCGGCTCTACACGACCTCGCTGCTGGCGATGAGCGTGATGATGACCGGCCTGTTCGCGACGCTGTTCTACATCCCGCTCTTCCTGCAGGAGGGCCTCGGCTACCCGGCGCTCCGGGCCGGGTTCCTGCTGCTGCCGCAGGCGCTGGTGATGGCCGTGCTCATGCCCGTCGCCGGCCGCCTGTACGACAAGATCGGCCCGCGCTACCTCGCGTTCTTCGGCCTGCTGATCGCCGCCACCGGCACCTTCCTGCTGACCGGCATCAACCCCGACATGACCCGTAGCGAGCTGGTGTTCTGGATGTGCGTCCGGGCCGCCGGCACCGGCCTGGCCATGATGCCGATCATGACCGGGGGGCTCTCGGCCCTGCCCGGCGACCTGACCACCAGCGGCAGCGCGATCAACACCGTCGCCCAGCGCGTCAGCGCCGCCCTCGGCCTGGCCGGGCTGACGGCGGTGGTGACCAACCAGCAGGGCGGGCTGATGGCCGCCCGGGCGGCGCTCGTCCCCGCGGGCCGCATGCCGCAGCAGGAGGTGCTGGCCGTCTACCAGCGCACCCAGCTCGACGTGCTCGCCCAGTCGTACTCGAACGTCTTCCTGCTGACCGGCTTCCTCACGCTGGTCGCGGCGCTGCTCACGCTGATGCTGCGCACGGGCGCCAACCCGCACGCGGGTGGCGGCGGCGCCGCGATGATGGAGTGAGCCAGACCGACACGGCCTAGGGGAGCAGGGCGCGGACGGCCTCGTCGACCGGGGTGCCGCCACCGGTGAGCTCGACGACGACGTGGTGCAGGCGCTGCTCGCGCACCACGGCGGCGAGGAACAGGGCCACGTCGTCGCGGGGCACGTCGCCGTACGGGACCGCCCAGCCCGCGCGCACGGTTCCGGTGCCGGGGGCGTCGGTGAGGGTGCCGGGGCGCACGACCACCCAGTCCAGGTCGCTCCCGGTCAGGTAGACGTCGGCGGCCTTCTTGACCCGCACGTAGTGCTCGAAGCCGGCGTTCGTCTCGACGTCGCGGCCCGCCTCGGGGAACACCGACACGACGACGAAGCGCCGGACGCCGGCCGCGCGCGCCGCGTCGACCGCGTGCTCCAGCCCCCGCCCGTCGATGAGCGTCGTCTGGTCCCGGCCCGTGCCGTGCGCCCCGGCGGAGAACACGACGGCGTCCTGCCCCCGCAGCAGCCCGGCCAGCTCCTCGACCGAGCCCTCGACCAGGTCGAAGAGCGCCGACCGGCCGCCGGCCTGCTCGACCACCGCGGCCTGGTCCGCCCGCCGGTGCAGCACCGTCACCTCGTCCCCGGCCTCCGCGAGCAGGGCGGTCAGCCGCCGCCCCACGCCGCCGGCCCCGCCGATCACGCCCACCCGCACGCTCGTCCTCCTCCGCTGGTCGCGCCGACCCGAGGCGCGTCGTGTGCCGGGGCAGGCCGGTGCGCGTGCCGGTTTCCCATGATCTCTTGGGAGACCTGCACCCACCTCGGAGAATCTGCCACGAGGTGTGCCGGTTCCCCAAGAGATCATGGGAAACCGGCGACCGCCTACGCTCCGCGGGTGGACGTCCTCGACGGCTGGGCCCTGGGTCAGCACACCGAACCGACCGCCCCGGTGCCGACGCACCCGACCTACCGCAAGGGCACCGGACCCGGCGTCGTCGTCGTCGCCGAGATCCCGGGCATCACGTCCGAGGTGGTGGCCTTCGCCGAGGAGGTCGTCGGCGCCGGCTTCACCGTCGTCCTGCCGCACCTGTTCGGGGAGGTCCCCAGCCCGTCCGGGGCGGGCGCCGCCGTACGGACGCTCGCGAAGGTCTGCGTGAACCGCGAGTTCAACAAGCTCCGCGTCGGCGAGACCTCGCCCGTCGCGACCTGGCTCCGCTCGCTCGCCCGGTCGCTGCACGCCGAGCTCGGCGGGCCCGGCGTCGGCGCGCTCGGCATGTGCTTCACCGGCGGCTTCGCCCTGGCGATGATGGTGGACGACGCGGTCGCCGCTCCCGTGCTCGCGCAGCCCTCGCTGCCCTTCGCCATCGGGCGCGCCCGCGCCGCCGACCTGAACCTCTCGCCCGCCGACCTCGACGTCGTCAGGCGACGAGCGGCAGCGGGCTGCCAGGTCCTCGGTGTCCGGTACGCCGACGACCCGGCCGTGGGCACGCGGTTCGAGACCCTGACCTCCGAGATCGGCGACGCCTTCGTCCGGGTCGAGCTGCGGGGCCGGAAGCACTCCACGCTCACCGCGCACCGCCAGCAGGTCGCGGTGGACCGGGTCCTCGAGTTCCTGCGCGACCGCCTCCTGTGACGCACCCGACCCGGCCGTGCGGAAGGCCCTGCGGCCCGTTCGGGTTGATCACTCCGTGACCAAGCTCTTCGAACCCCTGACCCTGCGCGGCCTGACCGTCCGCAACCGCATCTGGCTGGCGCCGATGTGCCAGTACTCCGTCGAGCGCCAGGACGGCGTGCCGACGGACTGGCACCTGGTCAACCTGGGGTCGCGTGCGCAGGGCGGGTTCGGCCTGCTGCTGACCGAGGCGACCGCGGTCGTGCCGGAGGGGCGGATCAGCCCGCAGGACACCGGCCTGTGGAACGACGAGCAGCGCGACGCCTGGGCCCGCATCGTCGACTTCGCGCACGCGCAGGGCGCGGCGATCGGCGTCCAGCTGGCGCACGCCGGCCGCAAGGCGTCGACGTACCGCGGCTTCGCCGGCGAGCCCCAGAACGGGACCGTGCCCGAGCGCGACGGCGGCTGGGAGCCCCTGGCGCCCTCTGCCGAGGCCTTCCCGGGCTACGACGCCCCGCGCGAGATGACGGTCGAGGACATCCAGGGCGTCGTCGAGGCCTTCGGCGTGGCCGCCCGCCGCTCCGTCGAGGCCGGTTTCGACACCGTCGAGGTGCACGGCGCCCACGGCTACCTGGTCCACCAGTTCCTCAGCCCGCTGACCAACCACCGCACCGACGGCTACGGCGGCGACTTCGAGGGGCGTACGCGCCTCGTCGTCGAGATCGTCGACGCCGTCCGGGCCAACGTCCCCGAGACCATGCCGGTCCTCGTGCGCCTCTCCGCGACCGACTGGACCGAGGGCGGCTGGGACCCCGAGCAGACCGTCGCCGTCTCCACCGTGCTCCGTGAGCACGGCGCCGACCTCGTCGACGTCTCGTCCGGCGGCGCGGTGCACGCCGACATCCCGGTCGGCCCCGGCTACCAGGTGCCCTTCGCCCGCGCGGTCCGCGAGGGCGCAGGCCTGCCGTCCGGCGCCGTCGGCCTCATCACCTCCCCGGAGCAGGCCGAGCGCGTGCTCGAGTCCGGCGACGCCGACGTGGTCCTGCTGGCCCGCGCGGCCCTGCGCGAGCCGGCCTGGCCGCAGCGCGCCGCCGCCGAGCTCGGCGTCGACTGGCACGAGGCGTCCTACCCCGCCCAGTACGCCCGCGCGCACTGGACGAGCGACCTGCTGGCGGGCTGACGCCCGGGCTGATGATCACGGACCGGAGGCTCTCGCGGAACGGCCCGCTCGACCTCCTGCCTGCCTAGACTGACGCAGGCCTTGGCCGGTCGATCGAAGGGTGGGTGGCGCCGTGGCGAACAGGCGCCGCGCCGTCGAGCGGGCCACGTTCCGACGCAAGGCCACCGACCGGGTCGTGGCGGGCGTCCTCGTGCTCGTCGGCCTGTCGGGGCTGATGAGCGTGCTGCCGGGCCACAGCCAGCGGGCCGTGTCGTACGCGGGCTGCCGCGTCGTGACGCTCGGGCTCGGGACCTGCGGGGCCCCCGGTCTCGACCTCAGCGACACCAGCCTCGCGCCCGCGCGCTGCCCGACGCTCGCGACCCTCGACGCCGCGCTGCCCGAGGTGCGGGTCCGGCAGCTGTCGACCGCGCGCGGGCTGCCGGTCGTCATCAGCACCGCCCGTTCCGGGGACGTCGTCGTGCAGCTCGGCGACGCACCCCAGCCGGCGCCGCCCACGCTGCTCGACGGCGCGACGCGGCCCCGGCGCCCGATCGTGCCCGGGGTGGACGTGCCCGCGCAGGCGGAGTGGTACCTGCCCCGCGGACAGGGCCTCGACGAGCTCGTCGGGGCGGTCCAGGACGGCGAGCACGAGGTTGCCCAGAACCGCTCCGCGCTCGCCCTGCTCGCCGGAGGGCTCGACCGCGACGAGCGGACCGTCCCCCCACCGACCCTCCTGACCAGCACCGTCGACCTGCGCGAGCAGCTGCTGCCCCAGGTCCCGGCGCGCACCGACCCGGTCCCGCCGCGGACGACGACCACGCCCACCCGCCCCCGGGGGCCCGTCCGGTCCGGCGGCGTGCTGACCGTGCGCCCGGACGTGCCCGCGCGGCTCGTGTTCAACCGGGTCTCGCGCACGTCGACGCTCGTCGCCACGCTCGGCGGGACGATCGGCGGCCGGCCGGCGACCGGCACCCTGCGGGTCGAGCGCGACCCCTCCGGCAACGTCCTCGAGGTGCTGCTGGCGGTGGTCACGCAGGGCCAGGTCGTCCCCGGCGAGCCCCGGACGTCGCTGCCCGGCCCGGCCGTCGCGTACGTCCGGGTGCCGGTCCGCACGCCGGCCGAGCGTGAGCTCGTGGGCACCTGGCTGGCGGGTCCTTCTGCCGCGACGGTTCCGCTCGACGAGCTCCTCGGGCTCGCGACGCCCTCCGCCGACGACCAGCTCGCGTCGTTCCTGAGCCGCGCGGCGACGGTGACCGTCCTGCGGTACGCCTTCGTGGACCCGGCCGCCCTGCAGGACCGCGTCACGACGGAGCTGGTCGAGGGACGCCGCCAGGAGTGGGACGGCATCCGCCTGGTGGAGGTCGTGGGCGTCGCCCCCACGCCCACCGGTGCCGGGCGCGTGGCGGTCTCCGACCCTCCGTGCCGCACATGACGCGCACCACGCGGCGCGGGTTCCTCGCGCTCGGGCTCGTCTCCGCAGCGGGGCTGGCGCTCGCCGGCTCGGCCGAACCCGCCCTGGCCGCCGCCGTGACCGTGGGCGGCCTGCAGTTCGACGTCCCCGACGACCTGCGCCCGGCAGCGGCCGGCGCGGAGCTGGGCGGCGGCACGTGGCAGTGGCGCGGGGTGCGGGGGACGCCCGCCGGCGCCGCCGGGTTCATGGTGGTGCTCGCGCGGGCCGACCTCGACAGCACCGACGGCGGCGAGGTGGTCGGCCTGATGCTCGCCGACGGCCTGGACGGGCACCTCCCCGGCCTCGTCGTGGGCTCGCGCCGCAGCCGTTCGATGCCCGGCGGCGGGGAGCAGCTCCGCCTCGACCTCACGTACGGGTCCGCTCCGCGCACCCTCCGCGGCACCCTGCTGGTGGCCACCCGCGAGGATCGGCCCGCCGCCGTGCTCGCCGTGCTCGGCGACGACACCCTCACGGCGGGGGACCTCGCCACGGTGCTGGACTCGGCGCGGTGGGCCTCGTGAGCGCGGACGCGCCCGACGGCCGCGGCCGGGTCCGGGCGACGGTGCTGCCCTGGGCGGCGTCAGCGGTGGCGCTGCTGCTCGGGGGCGCGGGCCTGTTCGCCGTCACCTCGACGAGCACCACGACCTCGCTGACGCGGATGGGGGTCGCCGCCGGGGTGCTGGCCCTGCTGTCCGCCGTGGTCGGCGTGGTCGGCCTCCCGGCCGGCCGCCGGAGCGCCGCGCGGACCTGGGCGGCCGCGCTGGGGGTGCCCCTGGTCGTGGGGGTCGCCACCGGCGCCCTGGTCTGGAGCGCTGCGGGGTCCACCGCCGGTCTGCTCGCCGCCGCCCCGTGGTTCGTCGGCGCGGCCGTCGGCGGCGCCCTGGGGCCGGTGCTTCCCGACCTCAGCCTCGGCGCGCTGCGGGAGCGGCGTCAGGCCCGGAAGAGCCGCATCACCTGGTGAGCCGCGGGTCGACGTCGGCCAGGATCGCCTCGAGCCCCACGAAGTGGAACCGGTTGTCGGCCGGGGTGAACACGACCGGGAACTTCAGGCCGCAGTCGAGGACCGTGCGCTGCGGGGCCGGCGGAGGGGTGTCGCCGGGCTCGTCGCCGTCGTCGCCCTCGCCCGGGTCCGCGGGGTCGGGACCGTCGGTGCTGAAGTCGGTCGGCAGGCTGCAGGAGCCCGCGTCGAACGTGGTGGCCGCCGTGGCCGCGGCGCGCGCAGCGTTGTCCCTGGTCGTCACCTCGACCCTCACCTCGTCGCGGAAGGCGTCGTAGCAGTAGGAGTCGAGCGTGTCGCCGTTCTCCTGCGCCAGGCGCGTGGCGTCGACGATGCCCTTCTGCAGGCACCGTCCCCCGCCGAGCAGGACGGGGATGTCGCTCGGCAGGAGGAACCCCGGCGCCACGTCGGCCGGGACCCCGTCGAGCACCCCGCGGGCCCCGGCCAGGGCCGCGGCGTCGGCGCCGTGCTGCGCCCCGGCGCCCTCGGAGGTCGCGACCGCGAGCTGGCCGGTGAGGACGATGCCCCCGGCCAGGGCGATCAGGCCGAAGATCAGCAGGGCGCCCACGACGGTCAGCCCGTCCTCGCGGCGCGGACGTCGGCGCGGACGTCGGCTGGGGCCTGCGGTCATCGGACGGACCTTCCTGGGCGGGACCTGCGGTGGAGGAGGGCTGGACGTACGCGTCGGGCGGAGGGCTGCTGCCCCCCGCCCGACGTCGTCGTGCTGCTGCTGGACGGATCGCCCAGGTCAGCCGCCGATGCTCGTGACCTTCTCGACGACGGCCTGGACCTTCTGCGCCAGGGCGGTGCCGGCGGAGGTGAAGGCGGTGATCAGGGCGACGATGACGATCAGCGCCAGGGCGATGGCGGCGACGTACTCGAGGGTGCCCTGGCCGGCCTCGCGGCGGGTGCGGATCTTGTCGGTGACCGTGTTCTGCAGGAGGAAGAACGAGATCATCAGCTTGTCCATCATGGGAGTGCTCCTTGGGGTGACGAGAGGTGGACCCGATCGGGTCGAGGTCTGGTGTCGATGAGCCCCAGCGCGCTTCCGTGGCCTTCCGACGAGCACCAAACTACGGTCGGGGCGGTTCACCGAGCATGGGTCCAGGGGCCCAACCGCAGGCCCAAATCACGGGCCGGATCGAGGGCGCGGACGGCACGGCCACGGGCGTCAGCGGACCGACAACCAGAGCGCGACGGCCTGGCCGCGGCTGGTGACGCCGAGCTTGGCGAAGAGGCGGTTGATGTGGTTCTTGACCGTCTTCTCGGCGATGAAGAGCTCGGCCGCGATCTCGCGGTTGGCCGCGCCGCGGGCGACGAGCTCCATGATGTCGGCCTCCCGCTCGGACAGGCCGTGGCGCTGGGCGAGCGCGGCCCGGCCAGGGGCCGGGTTGGACAGGGCGCGGACGGCGAGGGCGCTGAAGGTGCCCAGGCCACCGGCGGCGAGCCGTACGGCCTGCAGCAGCTCGTCCTCGTCGAAGTGCCCGTGCACCAGGTAGCCGCGCGCACCCGCCCGGACCGCCGCCGAGATCACCTCGGGCGACTCGGAGTAGGTGAGCATCACCACGGCGGTGAGGTCGGCGATCTCGGTCGCGGCGTTGACCCCGTCCTGCTTCGGCATGCGCACGTCGAGCAGCACCACGTCGGGCCGCTCGCGCCGCACCAGGGCGACGGCCTCGAGGCCGTTGCTGGCCTCGCCGACGACCTCGATGTCCGGGGCGGTCATGAGCAGGCTGCGCACGCCCATGCGGACGACGGCGTTGTCGTCGGCGAGGGCGACCCGGACGCGCGGCCTGGTCTCGCGCGCGTCGTCGTCGGTCACGCCTCGAGTGGCTGTCGCCGAGCGGTCCATGTGACCGTGGTTCCTCTCCTGGGTGCGGGTGCCGGGACGATCTCCGCGGTGCCGCCGAGCGCCTCTGCGCGCTCGCGGAGGCCGCGGAGACCGAAGTGGCCCGCGCGCTCGCGGGCCCTGAGCTGGGCGGGGTCGACCCCGCGGCCGTCGTCGGAGACGCGCAGCACGATGAGCGGTCCGCGGGCGGTGAGCCCGACGGCGACCTCGCTGGCCTGCGCGTGCTTCTCGACGTTGTGGAGGATCTCGCCGAGGGCGGTCGCGAGCTCGGCGGTGACCCGGGGGTCGGCGTCCACGACCTCCACGTCGTCCAGGCGGGCCGTGATCCCGGTGCTCTCCTGCCACTCGGACAGCGCCTCGGTGACGACGTCGACCGCGGGCCGGTCGGTCTGGCCCTCGCGGAGCGTCAGGAGCAGCGTCCGTGCCTCGCGGGCGGCCTGGTCGGCGGCCGCGGCGAGCGAGCCGGCCAGCACCCGGGCGGTGGCGGGGTCGCGTTCCACCACCCGGCGCAGCGCCTTGGCCGCCAGCGAGATGCCGTGGATCGACTTGCCCACCGAGTCGTGCATGTCGCGCGCGAGCCGGGCTCGTTCGTCGGCCGCGCCGACCGCGGCGACCGCCTCGGCCACCTCGTGGCGGGCACGGACGAGGGCGAGGGTGCTGCGGCGCACGACCGACCCCACGACGCTGACGCCGACGACCAGCACCGGCAGGCCGGAGAGCATCGCGAGCACGCCCTGCCAGGTGTGCAGGGCGTCTCCCATGCGGCCGCTCGGCGCGCCGAGGCAGGCCACGAGGAGGGGACCGAGGACGACGAGCAGGATCGGCGCCGGGTAGACCAGTCCGGCGAGCAGGGCGGTGCAGACGACGGTGAGCGTAGCGGGCTGCCCCACCGGCAGGCCCACCAGCAGCACGATGCTGCACAGGGTGTCGAGCAGGGCGAGCAGCGGGTGGGCGATGAGCCAGCGGATGAGGCGCGGGCTCCGGCTCAGGGCGAGACTGACCAGGCCGAGCAGCACCAGGCTGACGGCGGTCACCGGGCTCGTCGCCGGCGAGACGAGCACCGCCGGGGCGGCGAGCACCAGGCCGGCCAGCCGGGCCCCGGCGACCGCGCGCAGCAGCAGGACGTAGCCAGGGTCGGAGAGCGGCAGCTGGGCCGGTCCGGTCGCCGGGCGGAGCTGCCACCGGCGCAGGTCCTTCGGCCCGGGCGCGAGCTCGAGGGTGGTCATCCGAACGACTTCAGCATCGCGCCGAGGTCGAGCCCGGAGGCGACGTAGAAGCCGACGAACATCAGCACGAGGGTCGCGGGCACGAAGATGAAGGAGGTCGCGAGCGTCACCCGCGGCGCCGTCTGCTGCGCCTTGCGCCGGACGCGCTGGGCGTTGTCCCGGCGCATGTCGAGCGCGATCTGGTTGAGCGTCTCGGCCAGCGGCGCGCCGAGCTCCTCGGCCTGGAGGAACGCCGAGACGAAGCTGTGCACGGCGCTCGAGCCCGAGCGGGTGTCGAAGTTCGTGAACGCGACGCGGACGCTCGCGCCGTGGGCGAGCTGGTCCAGCGTCAGCCGCACCTCCTCCTGGAGGGGACCGCCGAAGCGGTCGGTGACCCGGACCATCGCCGCACGGAACGTGATGCCGGCGGTCACCGTCACGGCCAGGATGTCGAGGAAGTCGGGGAGGTCGCGGTCGATGCTCTCCCGACGGCGACGCGCGGTCCCGGTGATGCGGGCCAGCGGCAGCAGGACGGCGCAGACGGGCAGCAGGGGGATGGCCAGCCAGACCCCCCGGACGACGAAGAGCACCAGCACCGGGACCAGGATCAGCAGCCACCAGCAGATGCGGCGCAGCAGGCCGTCGACCGTGACCCCCACCGGGCGGCCCGCGTGGTCGATCTGGCGCTGGAGGTAGCGCACCGCGGTCGGACCGATCCGCCGCCGCAGCGCCGGCACGAAGCGCCCGGCCAGCCGCTCGAGCGCCGTCAACCGCCCGGACGCCTCCCGCCGGCGCTCCTCCTTGAGCAGCACGAGGTCGGCGGCGTCGAGGTACTCGCTGGGCTTGCCGCGCATCATGCGGTAGCCGAGCAGGAACATCACCAGCGCGGCCGTCGCGCCCACCGCCGGCCACCACGTCGAGAAGCTCGTCATCAGCGCTCCACCGCCGTCAGCCGGTGCACGACCACGTGCCCGATGACGTAGAGGGCGAGGGCGAAGACCAGGGCCGCCTGGCCGATGAGCCGATGGGTCATCTTGTCGACCAGCCCCGGCTGCACGACGTTCAGCACCAGCAGGATCCCGATGCCCATGACGCTGACGATCCACGCCGTGCTGCGGGCCTGCGCGAGGATCGTGCGCACCTCGCGGCGCACCTCCTTGCGGTCGTCGAGCGTCCGCGAGATGTCGCGCAGCGCCTTGATCAGCGAACCACCCGCCCGGGCACTGACGACCAGGGTCGACATCAGGACCCGGACCTCGCGGGAGGGCAGGCGGTCGTTCAGCGCGAGCATCGCGTCCTCGAGGGAGGCGCCGAACCGCACGGCCGCGTTCAGCCGCTTGACCTCGGTCTTGGCCGGCTCCTCCATCTCGGCCTCGGCCACCACCCACGCCGTCGTGATGCTCAGGCCGGCGTTCGTGGCGTTGGCGAGCACCCGCGCCAGCTCGGGGATCTGCTGGATGAAGCGCTCCTTGCGGCGCGCGCGGGCCCAGCCCGTCCACAGCCGCAGCAGGACGATGCCGCTGATCACCCCGAGCACGCCGAAGGCGGGCGCCAGCACCCGGCCCAGCGCGTAGGGGACCACGATGCTCACGGCGACCACGACGAGGAGCACCGCCAGGGGCGGCTGCGTGATGCCGGCGGAGTCGAGGCTCTGCGTCAGCGAGCGCCCGAGCCGGGTGCGGCTGAAGGACAGGTTGGCTGCGGCGAACCGGCCGCGCGGCGTCTCCTCCTTCGAGGTGCCGGCGAGCGTGCCGACGTAGACGAGCCGCCGGGAGCGGGCGTCCGCCCCAAACTGGTACGCCGCCCCGAGGGCGAGCGTGACGAAGGCCAGCAGGCCCGCGAAGATCCAGATCACGCGGCCGCCTCCCAGCCGTCCGGCACCTGCTCGCCGCGCGCCAGGAGGATCCCGGCCAGCCGGGCCGGCAGCGGGTGCCGGCGGAAGGTGTGACCCGTCTGGTCGAACTCGGCGAGCGTCTGCACGTGGTAGTCCTCGCGCCGGGCCGAGTCGAGGAAGCCGAGCTCGACGATGCGCCGGGTGCCGTCGGAGTGCCGGTTCAGCTGGACGACGAGGTCGATCGCCGAGTTCACCTGGTCGCGCACGGCGGCGAAGGGGATGTCGACGTCGCTCATGCTGGCGAGCGTCTCGAGGCGCGACAGCGCGTCGTAGACGTTGTTCGCGTGCACGGTGGCGAGGGACCCCTCGTGGCCGGTGTTCATGGCCTGGAGCATGTCCAGCGCCTCGCCGCCACGGACCTCGCCGACGATGATGCGGTCGGGTCGCATGCGCAGCGAGTTGCGCACCAGGTCGCGGATCGTGACCATGCCGCGCCCGTCGACGTTCGCCGGACGGGTCTCCAGCCGGATCACGTGGTCCTGGTTGAGCGACAGCTCGGCGGCGTCCTCGACGGTGACGATGCGCTCGCGCGCCGGGACGAACTGCGAGAGGGCGTTGAGCATCGTCGTCTTGCCGGACGCCGTGCCCCCGCTGACGATGATGTTGAGCCGGGCCCGGACGCAGGTGGACAGCAGGTCGGCGGTCGGGGCGTCGAGCGTGCCGCGCTGCAGCAGCTCGGGCAGCCCGTACGCCTTGGGGAACAGCCGGATGGTGACCGACGGGCCGTCGACGGCGAGCGGGGGGAGGACCACGTTGACGCGGGCGCCACGCGGCAGCCGCGCGTCCGCGGGGAGGCGGGCGTCCACCATCGGGCTGGCCTCGTCGACGCGGCGGTTGACCGCCGAGACGATCCGGTCGATGGTCTGCAGCAGCTGCGCCTCCGAGGTGAAGCCGGAGGGGATCCGCTCGACCCGGCCGAAGCGCTCGACGTACACGGTCTCGTGGCCGTTGATCATGATCTCGGAGATCGTGTCGTCGGCCAGCAGCGGCTCGAGCACGCCGAGCCCGACCGCCTCGTCGACGACGCGGCGCACCAGGGCCGAACGCTCCCGGCTGGAGAGGATCACGCCCTCGCGGGAGATGAGGTGGGCCAGCACCCGCTCGAGGCGGGCCCGGCGCTCGTCGTTCGAGAGCCGCGAGAGCTCCTGGAGGTCGACCTCCTCGAGCAGGATCTGCTTGAACCGGCGGACCTGGCTGTCGTCGGCCTCGACCGAGGAGGTGGCACGGGTGGTGGCGGGCAGGAAGCCGTCGCTGAAGCCGCGCCTCACGGCATGACCACCCTTCTCGAGACGCGCCCGTCACCGATGAGGAACCCGGTCGGTGCCTGCACGACCACCTTGACCCCGTGGTCGGGCCCGAAGGTCGAGACCTCGACCACGGACACGCCGCCGGGAGCGGCCGCCCGGGCCGCCGCGCCGTAGTCGTCCCCGAGCGAGTAGGCGCGGGCGCCCTCGCGGGCGGCCTGCGCGGCGCCGTGGGCCGTGTAGACGAACACGACGAGCTGCAGCACGAGCACGACGACCCCGAGCAGCATGGCGGTCAGCGCCACCATCTCCAGCGTCGCCTGGCCGCGCTCGCGCCCCGGCTCGGCCGGCGTACGCGCCACCGTCGCTCCTGCCTCACTGGTCACCGGGGCTCCTTCACGACCGTGTGGTCCACGCCCACCGGGAGCTCGCGCTCCACGCCCGGCGCGATCTGGAGGGGGGTCCGGACGACGACGCGGACGCTCGTCGCGGTCGAGGTGATCGTGGTCGAGCGCTGCATCCCGTCGGGGATGACGGAGCGGGCCGCTGCGGCGGGGTCCTGGCCGAGGGACACGGCGCGAGCCGCCTCCTGCGCGGCCGCGCCGGCGACCGCGGTCGAGATCCCGAGCAGCAGCAGCTGGCCGCAGAGGAGGAGCACCAGGAGCGCGAAGGGCAGCATCGCCACCGTCTCGATGGTCGCCTGGCCCGCCTCCCGGACCCGGGCGGAGCGTCGGCCGCGCCGGCCCGCACCCGCCGCGTCGCCGCGCGGGCTCACCGCGTCGGCCGCCTCCGCGTTCTGGGCCGAGCGCAGCTCCTCGGCGAAGCGTCGCCCGACCTCGAGCTCCTGGCCGATGGCCCGCAGGCTCTTCCACCAGGTCTGGTTGCGGACCTCGGACGGGGTCCGGCTGTTGCCCGCCCGCTCCAGGCCTCGCTCGAGGTCGGGCACGAGGACCTGGGAGCGCTGCGCCAGCAGCAGCGCGTCGATGGTGTCCTGCTGGATCTCGCTGCGGCGCTGGAACCGGTTGACGACCGCGTGCACCGACTCCGCGCCGGCCACGCCCAACGACTCCCAGGCCAGGACCTGGCGCCGGGCGGAGCGCAGCGCGGGCACGTCGGCGGTGACGACCTGCAGCGTGACGTCGGCCGACTCGACCGCGGCCGCCTGCGTCGTCGTGACAGCGGAACCGACGTCGAGCACGACGAGGTGGTAGAGGTTCCGCAGCTCGGCGACGATGCGGCGGACGGCCTGCGGGGTGACGAACTCGGTGTCGCGGATCTCGTTGGGCGCGAGCAGCAGGTGCAGCCCGCTGGAGTGGACCACGACGGTGTCGTTGACCGCGCGCGAGGTGATGTCCTCGCTGATCTTGGCCAGGTCGGCGATGGAGACCCGGTGGCTGACGTCGATGTAGCTCGGCACGTCCCCGTTCTCGACGTCGAGGTCGACGAGGCACACCCGCATCCGGCGGTCGCTGGTCGCGGCGTCCCAGGCGAGGTGCGAGGCCATCACCGTGGTCCCGACGCCGCCCTTGGCCCCGGCGATGGCGACGACGCGGCCACCCCGCTGCTGCTGCTCGCCGTCGTCGGACTTGCGCGACAGCACCTCGCGGACGGTCGCGTTCCACTGCGTCATGGTGGCGAGCAGCCGGTCGAGGTCCTCCAGGCCGAAGGGCTGGACGAGCACCCCGCGGGCACCGGCCTCGAGGGCGTCGGCGTACGCGTCGGTCTCCGAGCGGGTCGACACGATGGCCACGGCCAGCGCCGGGTTGCGCAGGGTCAGGTCGCGCACCAGCTGCATGACCGGCCCCGGGCCGAGCTGGTCGTGGACGAAGAGCAGCGCCGGGCGGTGGCTCAGCACCGCGGCCGTCATCTCCTGGGTGGACTCGGCCACGAAGGCGACCTCGACGGCCACCTCGCTCTGGTCCAGCCGCGAACGGAGCTCCTGCACGATGACCTGGTCGGCCACGGCGATCACGGCGCGGTTCACCGGGCACGCTCCGCGACGGCCTTGCCACCGAGCTGGCGGGCGTCGAAGGTCCGCTGCTCCTTGCTGCGGTCCTGCGCGACGCCCGGCGGGAGGCCGATGAGGCGGACCTCCGCGGCCATCTGCGCGGCGTAGGTGAGCTCGAGGGCCGACTCCGGCGAGACGGCGAGGGTGACCGGGATGACGTTCTGCAGCGACTTCGCGTCCGGCGTCTGCACCTGCAGCTGCCCGGCGACGGAGACGACCCGGACGTTCTCGACGAGGATGCGGGACTGCTTGGTCAGCCCGGGCACGTCGGTGAACACCGCGTACACGTCCACCTGGTCCCCGGGACGGATCCGGCCGGCGAGCCCGGTCACGGCGTCGACGTTCACCGCGACCTCGCGCTCGTCGGGGCTGAGGTTGTTCGGCGGCACCAGGACGTCCAGGCTGATGGTGGCGCCCGAGGTCATGGGCGTCGAGACGACCCGGCCGTCGATGTCGGCGCTCTTGAGCACCGTGTTGTCCGCGGCCCAGCGCTGCGGGACCTGCACGGGCTCGGTGTTGTCGGCCGAGAGCGTGGTGAAGGCCGGGAGGTCCTTGGTCACCTGGTAGACGGTGACCATCGGGCCGACCTTGCTGTTGACGGAGGCGACGTAGCTCGACACCCCGACGAACACGAGGACGGCCGCGAGCGCGGACAGGACCATCAGCAGGACGCCTCGTCGCTGACGTGGGTTCATGAGGGCTCACCTGGGACTAGGTCGGCGCCGTCGGCGCCTGCGGGACCGGCAGCGCCGGCGGTGGCGTGGGCGAAGGGTCGTTCGTCGGCCGCGGGCTCCGTCGCCCGCGCGGGCGCGGCGGACGCGAGGTAGCCGGCCGGTGGCCGGACCTCGGGGGGCGGCACCGGCCCCTGCCCGCAGAAGGGGCACTGCCCGTCGAGCATCCCGGCCCCGCAGTCGCGGCAGGGTCGCAGCGCCTCCGTCGGGCGCGGGGCGACGCGCAGGACCGTGAGCTCGGTGGTCGAGCGCGCCCAGTACGGCGCCCGCTCGACCTCCACCGGGACCTCGATCGAGCGGGCGGCGCCGAGCTGCTCGGTCATCAGGGCCGGCGCGCCGGCCAGGTGGTGCACGGTGTCGGTCGCGTCGAAGGGGGAGCCGGTGCGGCCGGAGGTGACGACCGCGTCCGCGGCGTCGCCGCCCAGCTCGCGGAACCATCCGTTGCGGCGCACCAGGTCCGTCAGGCCCTGCCGCAGGGTCGGCTGGGGCTCGTCCAGGCCGCGCAGCCGGGGGTACCAGAGCACGCTGCGCGACGCCTCCGCGGAACGGCGCACCTGCAGCAGCAGCGCGGTCGGGTCGCCGTCGGTCCCCGGCCCGCTCAGCAGCTCGTACGCGATGAGGGTGAGGGTCAGCGCGTGGTGCGGCAGCGGCAGCACGCACACCTTGACCTGCGGGTGGGCCGCGACGAGGACGTGCGCCTGCTCGCGGGCGGCGACCAGCCCGTGCGTCGGCGTGAGGACCAGGACGTGGCCGGGCACGGGGCCCTGGCCGACCACCCGCAGCAGGGCGGTGTCGTCGCCGGCGGGCAACCCGGGCAGCTCACCCAGGTGCGACGCACCAAGAACTGTGACGATCACGCGTGTTCCCCCGAGCGATGGCGTGTGGAGCCGGTACCCTGCTGCGTTTCCTCGGGTGACCCGGCCGCGAGAAACTAACACGCGGGCGGGTCGTGATCAGCCGTTCCGGGAGACCTCTCAGGACCCCTTCACGCACGCGGTCGGCGACGCCGGACCACGAGCGCCGCCGCCGTCGCCACGATCCCCAGCAGCACGACGATCCCGACGCCGGTGAGCACCAGCGCGAGCGCGGACGGGCCCGGACGGGCGCCCGGGTCGTCGGCGGGAGCCGCGGTGGTGCCCGGCGTCGGCGACACCGAGGGGTCGGCCGACGCGCTCGGGCTCGGCACCGTCGCGAACACCGGCTGCCCGGACGGCGTCCCGTCGACCTTGACGTCCAGCTGCAGGGGCAGCACGACACCTCTGAGGCCCTCGGTCACCGGCTGCAGCTCGACCACGACGAAGTAGTCCCCGGCGGCCGAGGCGGTGCTCGCGTCCGGCTGGAAGTTCTGCGTGCTCGGCAGCGGCAGCTCGTCGTTGCGCACCCGCACCTGCGGCGAGGTGGCACTGACGTGAGCGGCGGCGCTGCCGGTGCGCGTGTCGCTCACAGCGGCCAGCTGCGCGCGGTCGGGGCTGATCAGGCGAAGTCGGACGATGTAGCCGTCGTAGAGGTTGAGCGGCAGCTTGCCCTTGCCGCCGGGGAGCGACGCGGTGACCTTGAGGGTCTGGCCGTAGTCCACCGGCACCCGGTAGAGCGCCGTGTCGCCGAACGCGATGGAGTCCGACCAGGAGCCGGGCTCGATCTGCGGCGCGTTCGAGAACCCGGACCCGCCCACGACCGCCGTGACCGGCTTGGTGGACGCGACCCGGAAGCCGGTGCCCTTGTAGTCCTCCACGGGACCGGGGAGGTCGGCCCGGTTCGACACGGCGGGCTGCTCGGCGATGCCGAGCTCGACCGCGGACGACGCGTCGGAGGTGCTCGCGGGCGTCGTCCTCGTCACCTTCAGGCGCAGCTGCGGGTCGGTGGCGCAGCCGGCCGGCGCGGAGGACGGGGACTGGGAGTGCTCGGAGCGGACCACGACGGAGTACACGCTCGCGGACTTCAGGGCCTGCGTCAGGCTGCTGCCCGAGGAGCAGATCTCGCCCTGCGCCGTCTGGAGCTCCAGGTCGAACTTGTCGGCGTTGACGTAGCCGTACGGCTTCACCACGGTCGAGAGGTGGGCGGTCACCAGCGAACCCGGCGTCCGCGGGATCGTGTAGTACCGCGCGGTGCCGCCGGTGTCGTAGGTGTCGCGGTACTGCCCGGGGGCGACCTGCGGTGCGCTCTCCGGGTCCGGGGTGCCGGTGACCGGGGTGCCCGCGACCTCGAAGGGCCGCAGCGCCCGCTGGGTGAGCTTGCGCAGCGCCTGGTTGAGCGAGTCGGTGTCGTTGGCGTCGTAGTACGCGCCCCCGCCGGCCTTGGCGATGCACTGCAGCTGGGAGCGCGCCTTGCTGTTCACGGCGAGGCCGATGGCGTTGAACTGCAGGTCCACGCCGCTGCCGGCGAGCTTGCGGACGATCGGGCAGGGGTCCTTGGCGCACGTCTCCTGGCCGTCGGAGACGAGGATGAGCACCCGCTTCCCGGAGTCGCCGAGGTCGTCGACGCCCTTGCCCATCGAGTAGGCGATCGGCGTCGAGCCCTGCGCCTTGAACGAGTCGACGGCGGCGTTCATCTTCTTGGCGTCGAGCGGGCCGATGGGCAGCACGAGCCGGGTGTCCTTGCACGCCGCGGGATTCTTGTCCTGGTCCTCCTCGACGTCGGACCCGTACACCCGCAGTCCCACCTGGGTGCCCGCCGGCAGCGAGGCGGCGACCTGCTTCAGCGCCTTCTTGGCGGCCGCGAACTTGGTCTGGCCGCCGTCGAGCTTGGCGTTCATCGAGCCCGAGACGTCGAGCAGCAGCAGCACCTTCGGCGCCTCGTCGGCCCGGGCGGGCACCGTCGCCGCCAGCAGGCCGCCGGCTGCGAGCAGCAGGCTGACCAGGCACAGCAGCGCTCCGCGCGGCCAGACCAGCACCGTCTTCGGCGTCATCGGCTTCCCCCGTCTCGCGATCGGCACCCCGCCGACGATCGACGGACGCCAAGGTAGAGGGTCGTCGCGCGAGGGCCAAACTCCTTGATCAGCCGGTGACCACGGGGGCGAGCGTGCCGACCAGGTAGGCACCGGCGACCATCGCCGGGCCGAAGGCGATCGCCGTGCGCCGGCTCGCGCGCCGGGCGACGAGCAGGACGACGGCCACGAGACCGCCGACCAGGAAGCCCGCGACCAGCCCGTACGCGGCGGTGCGCCAGGAGAACCAGCCCAGCAGGGCGCCCAGCACGCCGGCCAGCTTGACGTCGCCCTCCCCGAGGCCGCCGCGGCCGGGGGAGAAGATCACGAGCAGCGCGAAGACCACGACCGCTCCGCCGCTGCACGCCGCCGCCACGGCCAGCGCGTCCCAGCGGCCGGTGGCGGCCGCGGCCCAGGTGAGCAGGAGCGCGACCACCGGGTAGGCCGGCAGCGTGAGCACGTCGGGCAGCCGGTGCACCTCGAGGTCGATCACCGTCAGCACCGCCAGCCAGACGAGGGCGAGCACCCCGGTCAGCACGAGCGGCAGTGGTTCGGCGCTCCAGAACGGTCCGGCGAGCACCGCGCCAAGGCCGGCCGCGACGGGCACCCACCAGGGGCTGACGTCGCGGCGCACCTCGTCGTCGGCGTAGCGGTAGCGCCGCGGGCGCAGCACGAGCGCCGCCGCCACCCCGAGGGCCACGGCGAGCACGACCCACCACCAGCCCATCGACGCTCCGCTCTCGCGCTGCTCCCGGCGCCGGCGCGCCGCGGGCTGACGCTAGCCGCCCGGCGGGCCGTACGCGTCCGGCGCGGGTCCGCGCCCGACGCGGCATCCCACATTTGGGTCCGGGGCTGGGTCCCTGGACCCAGGCGCCGCGACCCCTGCGGCTCTTACGCTCGGCCGGCAGCCGCAGCTCCGGCGCGTGCTGCTCCAGCTGTCGCACCCGTGAGGAACCGTCCCGTGCCGCTCCCCGCCCTCCTCGCGTCCTCGGCGCGCGGGCGTCGTCGTGACGCGGGCTCGGCGACCACGGAGTACGTCGGGGCGCTGGCCCTGCTGGTCCTGCTCGTCCTCGCGCTCGTGATGACCATGGGCTCGGCCGGGGCCTCGCTCGCGACCAAGGTCTGCCAGGTCTACGCGACCGCCACGGGGATCGGCGGCGGCAGCGGCGCCTGCGGCGCGACGGCGCCCTCGGGACCGGCGCCCGCGCCCGTCGCTCCGCCCTTCGACCCGAAGCCGGTGAAGTGCAAGGTCGGCGAGCACGGCGAGAAGCTGAGCGTCGAGGTCACCGTGCTGGTCCTCAAGCTCGGGGAGAACGCGGCGCTGGTCCAGACGACCTACTCGAACGGCACGGTCTCCTACACCGCGACGAACGGCGGCCAGGTCGGCGTCGTCGTGTCGGCGCCCGGTGCGGAGGTCAACGCCGGGCCCGGCGAGGTGGGGGAGAAGGTCGACCTCGGGGGCGACCTCAAGGTCGACGCCGGCTCGACGTGGAACTTCGCCAACCAGGCCGAGGCCGACGCGATGCGCTCGCAGCTCGACGCGTACCGCCGGGACCAGACGTTGCAGACGGCCTCGCCGGCGTACCGGCTCTGGGCGGCCCTGCACGGCGGCAAGAAGCCGCCGCGGCCGCCGGACCAGTCGGTCGTCACCCTCGACCTCGGGGGTTACCTCGACGCGAAGGCCGGCGTGAAGCTGCCGTGGCAGAAGAGCGGCTCCACCGTGCCGACGCCCCCGATCCCCGGCGTCGGCGGGAGCGCCGCCGTCCAGCCGCCCCAGGCGGGTCTCAAGTTCGGGGCCAACCAGAAGTGGACGATGATCACGGACTCGACGAAGCAGACGAAGACCTACACGACGACCGGGGAGGGCTACGGCCAGGGCAACCTCACGGTGGGCCCGCTCAAGGGCGAGCTGAAGGGGCTGCTGGGCTCGAGCATGTCGGTGACGCGGGACAAGGACAACCAGGTCACCAACGTCACCCTGGTGACCACCACGGACACCAAGGCCACGCTGAGCGGCAGCAGCGGCACGTCGTCCACCCCCGCCAAGGGCACGGCGACCGCCGGCGGCAACGGGGTGCACGTCACCACCGCGTCGCTCGACGTCAAGGACCCGCAGCAGCGGGCCCTCGTCGACGCCTGGCTGGAGCGCCAGGCCACCGACCCGAACGCGTCGGTGCCCGCGGCGACCGCGTTCCCCGACACCCTCGTCCCCGGCGACGACTTCCAGAACCTCATGTACACCGGCGCCACGGTGAGCGACGTGCACTACGCCAACGTCACCGACAAGGTCGGCTTCGCCGCCAAGGTCAAGGCCGGGGTCTCGATCGGGGTCGACCTCAGCTCGGAGACCAACGACTCCAAGGCGACCAGCGCCTCGTACCTCGGGGCCCCAGGAAGCGGCGCCCCCACCCGGCAGCCGGTCGACTTCCCCGGCTGCACCGGGCAGTAGGAACGGTAGGTTCTCACCGGTGAGCGCACCGCAGGGGCAGGGCTCGAGCCCGTACGTCGTCGGCCCGTCGTCCAGCCCGTCGTCCTCCGAGCCCTCCTGGGGCCGGGTGGTGGCGCGGGTGCTGCTCGTCGTCGTGCCCAGCCAGCTCGTCGGGGTCCTCCTGGCGGGGATCGTCATCCCGTTCCGCGTGCTGTCCGACCACCCGGGGCTCGGCTGGCTGACCTACCTGTTCGTCGCCGTCGTCGCCGGCGTCGCCCTCGGGCTGCTGCTGCACCCCTCGCGGGCGCGGCTTGTCGGCCATGCCGTCGTGTCCTTCGTCGTCAGCGCCGCCGTCCTCGTCCTGCTGATGGTGGTGGGTTCCGCGCGGGCCGGCGGTGGCGGCGACTACCCGCTCGCCCGCGTCGGGCTGGGGGTCCTGGGGACGGCGCTGCTGCAGACGGCCCTGGCCGTGCTGCTGTGGCGCCGCCGTACGGGTCGCGCGACCCGGGCGTGACCGTCCTGCGTCGCCCGCGGGTCGTGCTCCGCGCCCTGGCCGTGCTGAGCCTGCTGGCGTGCGGCGTGGCCTGCTCCGGCACGACGGACCCCGACTACGTGACCGTGACGAACGGCCGGCTCACGGTGGTGCGCCCCGCCGCCTGGCGCACCGACGTGCCGGTCGAGAAGCCGTGGGCGGCCGGCTTCGGGCTGGCCCCGTCCTCGGTCGAGCAGATCCAGGTCTCGGGCGACTTCGGCGACTTCACGACCGCCGCCGAGGCCGCGGGCAGCCTCGTCGGGGTCGGCCAGGTCGGCCTGGCCGACTTCACGGTGGTGCAGACCCGCGACCTCGAGGTGAAGAACGCCACCAGCGCCCAGGCCGTGCGCTACACGATCACCGACAACCAGGGCTCCCAGGTCAGCGGCGAGTGGATCGTCGCAGTCCGCTGGCCGGAGCAGCAGTCGGTCGCCGTCTCGCTGCTGACCCCGCGCTTCGACCCCGACCTCGAGCGCCACGTGATCGACTCCCTGCGCTTCGCCCGCTGACCCCGATTTGGGCCCGCGGTTGGGCCTGCGGGCCCAGGCGGGGCGGCCCCCGCGCCCCTTAGGTTCGCTGCAGAGCCCGGAGTGACCCCGGCCCTGCCCCGCCCACCACGCCGAGGAGCCCGCGTGCCCCAGCCCGACCGCCGGCCGCGCCGGCTCGGCGCCCGCCCCGGCGAGGCCGGTTCGGCGACGCTGGAGTACATCGCGGCCCTGGCGCTGCTCGGGCTGCTGGTCGGTGCGCTGACGCTGCCGATGCTGTCGGCCGGCACCTCGCTCAAGACCAAGGTCTGCGAGATCTACGCGACCGTCGCGGCGGCCGGCTCGGGGGCGGGCGCGGCGTCCTGCGGCACGACCGGCCCGACGGGCCCGACCGATCCCGGCCAGCCGACCCAGCCGCCCTTCGACCCGAAGCCCGCGAAGTGCAAGGTGGGCGAGCACGGCGAGAAGGTCAACTCCGAGATCAAGATCGCCTTCGTCAAGCTCGGCGAGAACGCCGGGTTCGTCGAGACGACCTACTCCGACGGCACCGTCACCTACACCGCCACCGACGGCGCCTCGATCGGCCTCACGGGCGGGTTCGGCGGCAAGCTGGACATCGGCAAGGTCGAGCGCGGCGCGAAGGTCGACTTCGGCGGCGACTTCAAGGTCGACTACGGCTCGACCTGGGTGTTCAAGAACGCCGACGAGGCCGCGAAGATGCGCAAGCAGCTCGACGACTACCTGGCCGAGCAGGAGATCATCAAGCACGACCCGATGTACGCGATCAAGTTCCTGTGGAGCGATCCCAAGGAGCCGCCGAAGCCGCCGCAGCAGACGGTGAGCACGATCGAGGTCGCCGGCAGCGTCGAGGGCAAGGTGGGCCTCAGCCTGCCCTGGAAGCAGGACCCCGGCTCCACGTCCGGCGTCCCGAACCTCGCCCTGGCCGACTTCGGCCTCAAGTTCGGCGGCAGCGAGAAGTGGACGCAGATCACCGACAACGTGGCGGGCACGAAGACGTACACGACCACCGGCGAGGGCTACGGCCAGGTCAACGGGACCGTCGGCCCGTACGCCGGAGAGCTCAAGGGCGTGCTCGGCTCGAGCATGTCGGTGACGCGCGACAAGGACAACCAGGTCACGAAGATCACGCTGACGACCACCCGCGAGGGCAAGGCGACGAGCACGGTGAACTTCGGGCAGAAGGACCTCGGCGGCAAGGGCTCGGACGCGGACAGCGCCAGCCACGTGACGGTCTCCACCGCCTCGCTCGACGTGTCGACGCCGGAGCAGCGCGCGCTGGCCGACGCCTGGCTGGCCGAGCAGGCGAGCGACCCGGACGCGTACGTCTCGCCCGAGACCTTCTACCCCGACAAGCTCGTCGACTCCGACCCCTTCCAGAACCTCATGTACACGAACGCGACCGTGAGCAACGTCCAGTACGACAACGTCTCTGACAAGCAGGGCTTCGCGGCCGAGGTCAAGGTGGGGATCGCGCTCGGCGTCGACTTCAGCCTCGAGACCAGCGACTCCAAGGCCGTCGACGCGACCTACCTGGGGGCGCCCGCCGAGGGCGGCACGACCCGGGCGCCGGTCGACTTCCCCGAGTGCCTGGCGAAGTGAGCCCGGCGTGAGCAGGGCCGAGCGGGTCTTCGGCCCGGGTCCCCACACGCTCACCTGCGACGGTCGGGCCGTGGCCCCGGTCGCGGTGGCGGAGACCAGCGCAACGCGGGGCAAGGGCCTGTCCGGGACCGACCGCGTCGAGGGGGCGCTCTGGATCACCCGCTGCCCCTCGGTGCACATGGTCGGCATGCGCTACCCGATCGACGTCGCGGTCGTCGACCGCGACGGCGTCGTGCTGCTGGTGAAGACGATCAAGCCGTGGACGGGCGGGACCTGGTTCCGCCGGCACGCGTCGGCGACGGTCGAGGCTCCGGCCGGAGCGATGGCGAGCTGGGGCGTGGTGCCGGGCAGCCGGCTCGCGGTGGACCGGAGCCGCGCCCACGCCTCGGGCGAGGACCGCTAGGGCTTCAGCCGGTCGGCCAGGGCCTCGCCGAGCGCGGTGCCCGACAGGTAGGCGGCCTCGACCCGCGGACGGTCGGAGAACGCGTCGCCGCACACCCCGACGAGGGCGTCGTCGAGGGCGAACGGCTCCTCGCGGCTGCCGGACGGCTTGCCGAACGTCCAGCGGTGCACGTGGGTCGACTCCGGCTCGGTCTCGATGCCGAGCGCGTCGCGCACCGCGACCGCCATCGGTCCGGCGGCCTCGTCCGGCGCGTCGAGGTGCTCGGCCGCGAACTCCGGGGTCGAGTGCGCCACGAGCACAGGCGCACCGTCACCGCGGCGACGGCCGTCATCGGCGACCCAGCTGATCACCGGGTCGCCCGCGACGAAGGCGCCCTGGACGTCGGGCCACGAGCGCTCGGCCCACCGGGCCGTCAGCGCGAGCACCGGCTCGAACGGGTCGTGCAGCGTCTGGCGCAGGTCCTCGTACGCGGGGTCGAGGAGCCGGACCGCCTGCGGGTCGGGCATCGCGAGCACCACGGCGGAGGCCGGCAGGCCGTCGACCTCCGGACCGGGGCCGACGTGCTCGACGGTGGTGTGGCGGACGTCGAGGCCCTTGGCCAAGTCCTCGACGAGGCTCCGCAGGCCGCCCGGGGCCGCCCAGCGGACCGGACCCGGCTTGGGCTCGAGGTCGCCCTCGTGCGACACGACCAGCGTGTCGGTCCAGGGACGGGCGAGCCCGCGCGTCCGCCAGCCCTCGACGACCTTGCCGAACCCGTCGTCGGACACCGTGAAGTAGGAGGCCCCGGTGTCGACGACCCGCCCGTCGACCCGACGGCTGGCCATCCGGCCACCCAGGCGGTGACCGCGGTCGAGGACGACGACCCGCGCACCGCGGGAGGTCAGGGCACGAGCAGCTGCGATCCCGGAGATGCCGGCACCGACGACGACGACTGGTTCCACCCCGTCATGATCGCTCACGCCGGACCGAACGTTTCCGCCGCCGCCGGTGAGCCCGCGACGAGCCGGAGGACGAGCTCCCGGGCTAGAGCCGCTGGCCGCCCGACAGCTCGATGGCCGCGCCGTCGGCCCAGCGGAGGTCGTCGGACAGGATCGCCGCGACCCCCGCGCCGATCTCGTCGGCCTCGCCCGGCCGGCCGAGCGCGATCATCGCCGACACCGCCGCGTTGTACTGGGCGTTGTCGCGCACCGCGCCGCCGTTGAAGTCGGTGGCGATGGCGCCAGGACGCAGGACGTTCACGCGGATGCGGCGGGCGCCGAGCTCCTGGGCCTGGTAGCGCGTCAGCACCTCGACCGCCCCCTTGGCGGCCGCGTACGCCGAGCTCCCCGGCCCGGCGAAGCGGGTCAGGCCGGACGACACGTTGAGGACCTGGCCGCCGTCGACGAGCAGCGCCAGCAGCTGCTGGGTCAGCAGGTACGGCGTCTTGACGTGGATGGCCAGCAGCCGGTCGAGGTCCTCCTCGGTCGTCTCCACGAACGGCTTGCTGAGGCCGACGCCGGCGTTGTTCACGAGGGCGTCGAAGGTGTCGCGGCCGAACGTCTCCTGCAGGCGGGCACGCAGCGCGTCGGCGAAGGCCGGCGCCGACGACGGGTCGCCGGCGTCGAGCGGCAGGAAGGTGGCCGTCCCGCCTGCGGCGCGGACGGCCTCGACGACCTCGTCGGCGGCGTCGGGCCGGCTCTGGTAGGTCCCGACGACGCCCCAGCCGCGGGCGGCGAGGTGCAGGGCCATGCTGCGGCCGAGGCCCCGGCTGGCCCCGGTGACGACGGCGATCCGGCTGGGCTGCTCGGTGGAGGAGGTGGCGGTGGTGGTGCTCGTGGTGGTCATGCCTCGAGCGTGCGCCGGGCAGCGCGACGGGACCACGCCCGGCGTATCCCCGGACCGGCAGGGCGGGGATCCGCGGCGGCCGACGAGGCAGGCTTGACCCCGTGGACCGTGAGGCGCTGGGCGACTTCCTGAGATCCCGCCGCGAGCGGCTGCGCCCGGAGGACGTCGGCCTGGTGCCGGGGCCGCGCCGGCGTACGCCCGGCCTGCGGCGCGACGAGGTGGCCCTGCTCGCCGCGATGTCGACCGACTACTACGAGCGCATCGAGCAGGCCCGCGGCCCGCAGCCCTCGCCGGCGATGCTCGGCGCCATCGCCCGAGCGCTGCGCCTGACCCGCGACGAGCGCGACCACGTCTACCTGCTCGCCGGCCACCAGCCGCCGCCGGCGCACGTCGCGCTCGGCTACGCCGACCCCGGGCTGATGACGATCCTCGACGCGCTCGCCCCGACCGTCCCGGCCATGGTCACCGACGACCTCGAGGGGGTCGTCGCGCAGAACGCGCTCGGTGTCGCCCTCCTCGGCCGCCTGACCGGGCACGGCGAGCAGAGTTCGAGCTTCCTGTGGCACTGGTTCACCGACGACCGGTACCGCCGGCTCTACGCCGAGAACGACCGCGACGAGCTGAGCCGCGGCTACGTCGCCGACCTGCGCGCGGCCGTCGCCCGGCGCGGTTCCGACGCGGAGTCGCTCGCGCTCGTCGCCGCGCTGAGCGAGGCCAGCGAGGAGTTCCGCGCCGTCTGGGCCCTGCAGGAGGTCCGGACCAAGCGGGTGACGCGCAAGGTCCTCGACCACGAGCAGGTCGGCCGCCTCGAGCTGGAGTGCGACGTCGTCGTCAGCCCGCCGTCGGGGCAGCACCTCGTCCTGTTCCGGCCGCAACCCGGCACCGGCACGGCGGAGCGGCTCGCCCTCCTCGCCGTCCTCGGGACCCAGGAGCTGGCCCCGGCGGAGTGACGCGGCGCGCGACTAGCGTTGGCCAGGTGATCAGCACCCTCACCTACCCCTACGACGACCTCGTCGTCCTCGTCGCCGGAGCCGGCGACGGCATCGGCCGCGCGATCGCGCGGGCCTTCGCCGAGCAGGGCGCCCGCGTCGTCGGGCTCGGGCGGCACCCCGAGACCGTGGCCGACGCGCTGACCGACGTCCCCGACGAGCGCAAGCTCGTGATCCGGGCCGACGTGTCGCAGCGGGCTGACGTCGAGGCGGCGGTGACGCAGACGATCGAGACGTTCGGCCAGCTCGACGTCGTGGTGCCCAACGCCGCGGTGTACGAGAACGGTGGGATCCTCGACCTCACCCAGGAGCAGTGGCGCCAGCTGCAGGCGGTCAACGTCGACGGGCTGTTCCACGTGCTGCAGGTGACGGTGCCGCACCTGAAGCGTTCCCGCGGGAACGTCGTCGCCGTCTCCTCGGTGTCGGCGCTGCGCGGCGACTGGGGCCAGTTCGCGTACAACGCCACCAAGGGCGCCGGCAAGACGATGCTGCAGTCCCTGGCCCTCGACCTCGGCCCGGACGGCGTCCGCGTGAACATGGTCGCCCCGGCCTTCACCGTCACCCGGATCACCGAGGGCGCGCTCGAGAGCCCCGGCTTCGAGGAGGCGTTCGCCAACCGGGTCACCCTCGGCCGTCCCGGTCAGCCGGAGGACGTGGCGCGCGCGGTGCTGTTCCTCGCCAGCGACGACGCGGCGTACATCACCGGCGCTGTCCTGCCCGTCGACGGCGGCACGACCGCGGCGACGGGCCAGTCGCACTAGGTCCTGTCGAGAGGCCCGGTCTAGCTCCGGCGGCGCCGTCGGAGGAGCACCACGGCGCCGGCCACCGCGGCCGCGACGACCAGGCCGAGGCCGATGCCGAGCAGCAGCGTGGTGGTCGTGGAGCCCGAATCGGCGCCGGCAGCGGGAGGAGCGCTCGGCGACGGGGTGGCGGACGAGCTCGGGGGAGAGGCGAACTCGGGCTTCCCCTCGGCGACGCCGTCGATCGCGACGTCGAGGCGTACGGGGACGTCGACGCCCTTGAGCGTGTCGCCCTGCGGCTGCAGCTGCACCGCGACGTAGTAGTCGCCCGCGACCGAGGCGGTGCTCGCGTCGGGGGTCGTCCCGTCCTGGAAGCCCGGGACCGCGATCTCGTCGTTGTTCACCCGGACCTCGGGCCCGGCGACGGTCATGGGCTCGACGGGCTGGTCACCGGTGGTCTTCTGCTGCACGCCCACCGCGCTCAGCCGCGCCGGGGTGTAGATCTTCAGCCGTGCGATCCAGAGGTCGTACTTGTCGAGGGCGACGCGGTTCGACGCCGGCAGCGTCGCGGTCACCCGGACGCGCTGCCCCTCGTCGAGGTGGGTGCGGTAGAGCACCGTCTCGCCGAAGGCGACGGAGTCGGCCCAGGACCCCGGGCCGATCTCGGCGGCGTTCGAGAAGCCCGATCCGCCGATCACGTCGCGCACGGGGGACGTCCGGGCGACCGCGTCGGCCTTGCCGTCGTACCCCGCGACGTCCGGGGGCAGCTGGGCGCGGTTGGTCACCTCGGGCTGCTCGCTGACGAGCAGCTCGACGGGGATGGTGCCGCCGGTGCCGTCGAAGCTGTTCCGGACGACCTCGAGGAGCAGCTGCGGGTCGTCGGCGCAGCCGGGCGGCGGCTCGGGCACCCCCTCCGAGCGCGCGGACCTGGCCACCGCGCTGACGACGACGTCCGCGTTCTCCACGACGGTGTAGAGCGACGGCGAGGAGCACTCCTCGCCCGACGTCGTGGACAGCACCATGTCCAGCTTCTCGGTCCGGACGCCCAGGATCCCGACGTTGCGGACGACGCTGTCGACCGACGCGGTGACGGTCGAGCCCGGCGTGCGGTTGATCGTGTAGTAGTGCGGTGCGGTGCCCGCGTCGTAGCGGTCGAGGTACTGCCCGGGACCGACCTGCGGGGCGCTCGCCGGGTCGGAGGTGCCCCGCACGGGCGTGCCGCTCGCCTCGAAGGGCCGCAGCGCCCGCTGGGTGAGCTTGCGGAGCGAGCGGTCGAGGGAGGTCGTGTCGTCCGCGTCGTAGTAGGCGCCGCGACCGGCCCCGGCGATGCACTGCAGCTGCTTGCGGGCTGTGGCGTCCACCGCGAGGCCGACGGCGTTGAACTGCAGGTCGACGCCGCGGTCGGCGAGCTTCCGGGCGACCGGGCAGGGGTCGCCGGCGCAGTTCTCGCGCCCGTCGGAGATGAGGATCAGCACCCGCTTGCCGCTGTCGCCGAGGTCGTCGACGGCCTGGCCCATCGAGTAGGCGATCGGGGTCTCGCCGTTGGGAGAGAACGAGTCGACGGCACGGTTCATCGTGGCCTCGTCCAGCGGCCCGATCGGCAGCACCAGCTTGCTGTCCTTGCAGGCGGCCGGGTTCTTCGCCTGCGGCTCGGTGACCTCGGACCCGTAGACCCGCAGGCCCACCTGGGTGCCGGGCGGGAGCGAGGCCGCGACCGACTTGAGCGCCTTCTTGGCGGCGGCGAACTTCGTCCCGCCCGACGGCAGCTTGTCGCCCATCGAGCCGGAGGTGTCGAGCAGCAGGAGGATCTTCGGAGCCTCGTCGGCCGCGGCGGGACCGGCGGCGAGCAGGCCGGAGCCGAGGAGGACGAGGCCGACCAGGCCGAGCACGAGCCGCCGCGCACCGCCGGTGATCATCACCGGCGACACCCTAGGGGCAGCGAGGTGCACGGGCGGTCGGTCCGCGCGCTACTCCTCGCCGATGTCCTCGTTCCACAGCGCGGGGTTGGCGGCGATGAAGTCGGTCATCATCGCCACGCAGGTGGGGTCGTCGAGGACGACGACCTCGACTCCGTGCTCGGCGAGCCAGTCGTGGCCGCCGTGGAACGTCTGCGCCTCGCCCACGACGAGGCGGCTGATGCCGAACTGCCGCACCAGGCCGCTGCAGAACCAGCACGGTGACAGCGTGGTGACCATGGTGGAGCCGCGGTAGCTGCGCTGGCGCCCGGCCCGGCGGAACGCGTCGGTCTCGCCGTGCACCGAGGGATCGTCGTCCTGCACGCGCCGGTTGTGGCCGCGGCCGAGCAGCGTCCCCTCGGCGTCGAACAGGGCGGCACCGATCGGGATGCCGCCCTCGGCGAGCCCCGCGCGGGCCTCCTCGAGGGCGACGGCGAGCAGCTGGCGGTCGTCGGGACGCGTCACGCGGCGACCTTACGGCGGCCGAGCGCCCGGAACAGCAGCACGTACGCCACCGCGGCCACGACGAACCCGACGAGGGCGGTGAGGTCGCCGGCGTTCCCGTTGGCCTTGGGCACGGGGCCGGTGTAGAGCTCCTGGTTGGAGAACAGCGGGATGGAGACGACGAGGCCGAGGACCATCGCGACGACGCCGGCCAGGTTGCGGTGCGCCGTGTCCTGGGCGACGACGGCGATCTCCTGGCCGCGCCGCAGCAGCCGGTCGGCGTACACGACCCCGAGCCACGGGGCGATCCAGTACGCGATCACGAGCAGGAACGCCTCGTAGCTGGCGCCGGCGTTGCGCAGGCCGAAGCTGGCGACGACCAGGCCGAGGATCCCGAACACCACGGCGACGACCGCGCGCGCCTGCTTGAGCCCGAGCCTGACGCCGAGGGCCATGAAGGACATGGCGCCGGAGTAGACGTTCAGCACGTTGGCCGCGACGGCGCCGAGGCAGACGGCGAGCAGCGTGAGCTTGCCGAGGAACGAGGGCAGCAGGGCCGTGAACGACGACGGGTTGACCTCGGTCTGCCCGGCGGTGACGACCGCGGCGCCGGCGATCTCGAGCAGGCAGCAGGACAGGAAGCAGCCGAGCCCGGCGAACAGCGCGATCGGGAGCCGCTTCGTCGCCTTGGGCAGGTAGCGCGTGTAGTCGGAGGAGTACGGGTTCCAGCCGGCGGCGTAGCCGAACGCGGCGCCGGCGGTGATGAGGAACCCGCCGAGCGGCGGCGGGCCGTCCATCGCCGGTGCGCCGGGGTTGGCGTGCGACAGGACGATGACCGAGCCGATGACGAAGATGATCGCCAGCACGGGGAAGGCGTAGCGCTCGAAGGCGTGCACGAGGTTGTGGCCGAAGAAGGCGACGACCAGCTGGGCGGCGACGACGATCACGAGGGAGACGAAGGCCGGCAGGCCGGTCAGCGCGTTCAGGGCGAGCGCGCCGCTGATGCTGTTGACCGCGAACCAGCCGATGCCGGCGGTGAGCGCGTTGAGGCCGGCGGGGAGGACGTTGCCGCGGTAGCCGAACGCGGTCCGGCTCAGCACCATCTGCGCCAGGCCCTCGCGCGGGCCCCACGTCGACAGCACGCCGAGCGACACCGAGCCCAGCAGGGTGCCGAGCACGATCGCCCCGACCGCCTGCCAGAACGTCAGCCCGAACGCGAGCACGCTGAGGATGCCGACGGCGATGGTCGCGAACTCGAAGTTCGGCGAGGCCCAGGTCCACAGCAGCTGCACCGGCCGCCCGTGCCGCTCCCCCTCGGGGATCGGCTCGACGCCGCCGGGCTCGACGGCCACGACCTTCGTGCCGTACGCCAGCTGCGCCTGCGTGATGTCCGGGTCGGTGACCGTCATGCTGCGCATTCTCGCCCTATGGACAGCCGTCGGACAGCCACGTCCCGTTACGGGTCGTTTACGGCTGACGCCGGACGGTTCACGCCCCGGCCAGCCGGTCGCACGTCGCCGCGAGGGCGTCGGCGTACGCGTCGTCGCGCAGGTGCTTCGGAACCGTGATCGTGCGGCGCCCGCGCCAGTAGAGGCCCTGGTCGAGGTCGGCCTCCGTGCACAGGTAGGTGAGCGAGTCGGCCGAGGTGTCGACGGTTCCGGGGGCGCCGGCGGAGGCGAGCTTGGTCTTGACCCAGCCCGGGTCGACGACGGCGGAACCGATCGTGGGGAGGCGACGGCTCCAGGCGTTCGCCAGCAGGACGTCGGCGGCCTTGCTGTCGGCGTACGCCCGGCTCGGGTCGGTCTTCGCGCCTGGGTCGGCCGGGTCCGGGTGACCGCTGCCGGCCATGCCGGAGCCGAGGAAGAGCACCCGGCCGGTCAGGTGCTCGGCCAGGCGGGCGGTGAGCAGGTGCGGCGCGAGGACGTTGACGGCGAACGTCGTCTCGAAGCCGTCGACACTGGTGGGTGGCGTGCTGCCCCGCACCCAGACGCCGGCGTTGTTCACGAGTACGTCGAGCGGGCCCTGCTCACGGACCTGCGTCGCCAGCCCCTCGACCTCGGCGAGCGAGGCGAGGTCTCCGGTGACGAGGACGGCGTCGCCCTCCAGCCGGTCGACGACGGCGGCGCCGCGCTCCTCGCTCCGGGCGTGGACGAGGACGCGGTGCCCGGCCGCGAGGAGGCGTTCCGTGGTCGCGAGACCGATGCCGTCGGTCGCGCCGGTGATGCAGATGGTGGCCATGCGCCCATCCTGCGTCAGCGGCCCTGACCCCCGGGTGGGCGCAGGACGCCGGCGGCCTCGGCGAGCGCGGCGTGCACGCGCTCCCGGCCCTCGTACCCCGGCCGGTTGTAGACGCGCTGGCTCGGGTGCGGGGCGAGCAGCACCGTGAACCGTCGCCCGCCCAGCGCCGGGGTCGCCGTGGAGAGGTGGGTGACCGCCGCCTGGGCGCTGCGCCCCAGGGCCACGACGACCTCGAGCCGGGGCAGCAGGGTGAGGAAGGGGACCAGCCAGGTCTGGCCCAGCCGCAGCTCGCCGGCGCTCGGTGCGACGCCGCGCTCCGCCGTCCCGACGAACCACGGCACCGCGTTCCAGACGACGAGGTCGGTGCGGGCGAGCCCGGACGCCTCGACCGCGCGGAGGAGGTTCGCGGCGGTCGCGTCGTCGTTGTCGAGCGAGATGAGCCCGGAGCCGTACGTGCCGGCGACCGACGGCGTCTCGAGCAGCAGCAGGACGCGCGCGCCCGTGCCGCCCGAGTCGGGGTCGACCCGCGGCGCGGGCCGGCGGGTGGTGCGCTCGATCTGCTCAGCGAGGGCGTTCAGGCCGGCGACGTGCGGTTCCTCGAGGCGGGCGAGCCTGGCCGCGAGGAAGGCAGGGTCGGCGTGCGCGCGAGGGCCTGCCGTCACCTCACCGACGCTACGAAACTTCTGTGCGGTTGACCACCTATGAGGTGGTCAACCGCACAGAAGTTCAGCGGAACCCTCAGGCGCCGCCCTTCTCCAGCGTCACGGTGACGGGGGTGAAGCCCTTGCCCTCGACGTCGACGCCCTCGGACTTCAGCTCGGTGAGCGCCTTCTCGACGTAGGTCATGTTCTTGGCGGTCTCGGGCGGGTCGGCGCTGATGATCGTCGCGCCCGTCTCGTTCTTGGTGCCCTTGGCGATGCCGACCGTCCGGCTCCAGGCGACGTCGCTGATCATGCCGATGCCGCCGCTCGTGGACGGCCAGATCAGCTTGTTGACCTCGTTCGTCTGCCACAGCTGGTGGCTCTTGCCGAGCTGGGAGCCGGCGTTCGTGACGACGTCGGCGGCGGCCTGGGCGTTGTCGCGGGCGTACACCCAGCCCTTGATCGACGCCTTGATGAACTTGGTCGTCTGGTCCTGGTAGGCGGTGTCGCTGCTCAGCTTCTCCGAGTTGGCCCAGATCGCGTCCTGCAGCATGTTCGTGCCGACGTCGTTCCAGCTGATCACGTTGAGGTCGGCCGGCGTGTAGAGCTGCCCCGTGTCCGGGTTCTCCGACTCCAGCACCTGCGCGTACTCGTTGTAGGTCATCGCCTGCGCCGCGTCGATGTCGCCGGCGAGGAAGCCGTTCATGTCGAAGGCCTGCTGCACGAGCTTGATGTCGCCGACGGCCACGCCCGCCTTCTGCATGCCGGCGAAGAGCTCCCACTCGTTCCCGTAGCCCCAGCTGCCGACGTTCTTGCCCTTGAGGTCGGCGGGTGAGGTGATGCCCTTGCTCTTGAACGAGATCTGCGTCGTCCCGCTGCGCTCGAAGATCTGGGCGACGTTGGTGATCTTGGCGCCCTTCTCGATCGAGCCGAGCACCTTGGGCACCCACGAGATCGCGTAGTCCACGTCGCCGGCCGACAGCACGTCCTGCGGGACGATGTCGGGCCCGCCCTCGACGATCGACACGTCGAGGCCCTGCTCCTTGTAGTAACCCTGGTCGAGCGCGGCGTAGTAGCCGGCGAACTGCGCCTGCGCGACCCACTGCAGCTGCAGCTTGACCGGGGTGAGCGACGCCTCGCCGCTGCCGGACGCGCTCGCGCCCGGCGCGGCGTCGCCCGAGGAGCCGCAGCCGGCGAGCGTGAGCCCGACGGCGGCCGCCGCGAGCCCGGTTCGGCCGAGCATCGTCCGGCGGGTGATCTTCGGTGAGCCCATCGGCTCCTCCATCCTCGTGGTGGTGTGGGTGCTGCCTGGGTCAGGGCGCTACGTCGTCGCCCCGGGCTGGTGGCGCGTCGCGACCCTCTCGACGAGGAGCGCGACGCAGTAGAAGACGAGGCCGAGCACGATCGCGCCGAGCACGTACGCCCAGGCGAGCGGGTAGTTGCTCGACGACGCGGCGGAGGTGATCGACTTGCCGAGCCCGCCGATGGGACCGCCGAAGTACTCCGCCACGAGCGCGGAGATGACGGCGAGCGAGGACGCGATGCGCAGGCCGGTGAACAGGTACGGCGCCGCCGTCGGCAGGGTGACGGCCCACTGCTGCTGGGCCGGGGTCGCCGCGTACGCGCGCATCAGGTCGCGGTGCACGGCGCGGGTCTGGCGCAGGCCGCGGAGCGTGTTGACGTAGACGGGGATGAGCACGGCGAGGGCGGCGACGAGCACGCGCGCGGTCTCGACGCTGGCGCCGTAGAGCGTGTAGAGCACCGGCGCGAGAGCGACGATGGGCATCACCGACAGGGCGGCGACGACGGGCGCGGCGAGGGAGTCCAGGACCTTGACCACGCTGGCCAGCACCGCCGCGACGACGGCCACGACGGTGCCGATCACGAGGCCGAGCAGCGCGTTCGCCCCCGTGTGCAGGGCGCCGGAGGTGACGGAGCCGAGGTTGTCGCCCAGCTCGGCCAGGATCGCCGAGGGCGCGGGGACGACGTACGGGTCGATGTCGAGGGCGGTGACCAGCAGCTGCCAGAGCCCGACGAGCACGACGCCGAGGGCGATCGGCGCGGCGACGGTCAACGCCGAGCGGCCGGGCGCGAGCACCCGGCTGGGGACCGTGGGCGTGCCGGCCGGCACGCCGTCGACGGGCGCCGGGGCCTCCGCCGTGGCGGTCACCGGTTCTCCACGCCACGAGCGGCGGGCGGCGGAGCGCCGTGCAGGGCCTCGCGGACGGCGGCGACCGCGTCGAAGAACGCCTGGTCCTCGCGCAGCGCGTCGTCGCGGCCGGTGCCGGGCAGCCGGACGTCCACGACGTCGACGATCCGCCCGGGCCGCGGGGACATGACGACCACCCGGTCGGACAGGAACACCGCCTCCGGGATCGAGTGGGTGACGAAGACGACGGCGGCGCCGGTCTCGGCGCTGATGCGGACCAGCTCGTTCTGCATGCGCTCGCGCGTCATCTCGTCCAGCGCGCCGAACGGCTCGTCCATGAGCAGCAGCCGCGGACGTTCGGCGAGCGCGCGGGCGATCGCGACCCGCTGCTGCATGCCGCCGGAGAGCTGGTCGGGGTAGGAGCCGGCGAAGTCGCCCAGCCCGATGAGCTCGACGAGCTCGCGCACCCGCGCCTCGCGGTCGGCCTTGCCCACCTTGTGCAGGGCGAGCGGCAGCTCGATGTTCTTGGCGACGGTCCGCCAGGGGAGCAGCCCCGCCTGCTGGAACGCGATGCCGTAGTCCTGGTCGAGCCGGGCCTGGCGGGCCCTCTTGCCGAACACCTCCAACGTGCCGGACGTCGCCTGGTCGAGGTCGCCGATCAGGCGCAGCAGCGTGCTCTTGCCGCAGCCGCTGGGCCCGATGAGCGAGACGAACTCGCCCGGCGCCACGTCGAGGTCGACCCCGCTCAGCGCCGTCACGCTGCCCTGCTTGCTCGTGAACACCCGGTCGAGCCCGGCGACGTGCACGGCCGGCGTCGGCGCCGATGCGTGGGTAGCAGTGGTGCTCGTGCGGGTCTCGGCCGCGGTCACGCGCCCACCTCTCCTCGTCGGTACGTCTTCAGGCTCAGCCCGAGCAGCGCCACGAACCCGGCCGCCACGAGGCCGACGACGATCGCGCCGAGGATCGGGGCCCACGGCTTGGCCGGGTCGCCGCCGGCGGCCTGGGCGTACTCGATGACGAGCCGCCCGATGCCGCCGCGCAGGCCGATCGACACCTCCGCGACCACCGTGCCGATGACGGCCGCGGCCGCCGCGAGCCGGAGCGCCGGCAGCAGGAACGGCACGCTGGCGGGGAGCCGCAGGCGCAGCAGGGTGGTCCGCCAGCCGACGCCGTACGTCCGCATCAGGTCGAGGTGCGTCGCGTCGGGCGCCTTGAGCCCGCGCAGCATGCCGACGGCGACGGGGAAGAAGGCCAGGTAGGCCGCGATGACCGCGACCGAGTCCTGGCTGTCCCAGGCCCAGCTGCCGATCCGCAGCTGCGAGCCCCAGCGCCGCACGAGCGGGGCGATCGCGATCAGCGGGACGGTCTGGCTCAGCACGACCCAGGGCAGCACCGCGGCCTCGGCCAGGCGGAACCGCTGCATCAGCAGGGCGAGCAGCAGCCCGACGACCACGCCGACGACCCACCCGATCGCGGCGATCTTGAGCGTGAACAGGCACGCCTGCCCGACGACCTCCCACAGCGGGGCGCCGGAGCGGCCGAGGGCGGGTTCGGTGAGGCGCGACGCGATGTCCCACAGGTGCGGCATCGCCCGGTCGCTCGTGCGCGGCAGCACGAGGCGGTCGCCGAGCTTGACCCCGGCGTCCGGGCCGACCGCCTTGTAGACCTCCCACACCACGCCCAGGACCACGAGACCGAGCAGGCCGAGCCCCCAGGAACGGACGCGCGTCACCCGCGGCTCATGATCTCGCCGTGACGGCGTCGCGCAGCGCCGGGATGATCGTCTCGCCGTACGCGCGCAGCGTCTCCTCCTTGTTGTCGTGCTGGAGGTAGACCGAGAACTGGTCGACGCCGAGCGCCTTGAGCTCGTGCAGCTTGGCGATGTGCTCGTCGGGCGTGCCGAGCAGGCAGAAGCGGTCGACGATCTCGTCCGGCACGAAGGCCGTGTGCGTGTTCCCCGCGCGGCCGTGCTCGTTGTAGTCGTAGCCCTCGCGCGCCTTGATGTAGTCGGTCAGGGCGTGCGGCACCGACGAGTCGGCCCCGTACTTCGCGACGATGTCGGCCACGTGGTTGCCGACCATCCCGCCGAACCAGCGGCTCTGGTCGCGCATGTGCGCCACGTCGGTGCCGACGTACGCGGGCGCGGCGACGCAGAAGGTGAGCGTGTCGGGGTCGCGCCCCGCGTTGCTCGCCGCCGTGCGGACGGCCTCGATCATCCAGCGGGCGATGTCGACGTCGGCCAGCTGCAGGATGAAGCCGTCGCCGACCTCGCCGGCCGCCTTGAGCGCGAGCGGGCCGTACGCGGCGATCCACACCTCGAGCTCCGACGTGCTCGCCCACGGGAAGCGGATCGTCGAGCCGTGGTACTCGACCGCGCGGCAGTTCGCGAGCTCGCGGATGACGTGCGTCGCCTCGCGCATGTCGCGCACCGTCGTCGGCTTGCCGTTGGTGACGCGGACCGCCGAGTCGCCGCGGCCGATGCCGCAGACGGTCCGGTTGCCGAACATCTCGTTCAGCGTCGCGAAGACCGACGCGGTCACCGTCCAGTCCCGGGTCGCCGGGTTGGTCACCATCGGGCCGACGACGACGCGGTTCGTCCGGCTGAGGATCTGGCTGTAGATGACGTACGGCTCCTGCCACAGCAGGTGGGAGTCGAACGTCCACACGTACTCGAACCCGTGCGCCTCCGCCAGCTCCGCGAGCTGGACCGTCCGCCACGCGGGTGGATTCGTCTGCAAGACCACGCCGAACTTCATTGCACTCGCTCCGCTCGCGCGCAGGTTCCGCTCCGACCCGCCGGCATCGTCGTCGACTCGCGACGCCGCGCCCATGGCTCGCTCCGCTCGCGGCGCGACGTCACTCGCTCCTCCTCCGCTCGGCAGCGCGCCGCGTGGCGTGGGCTGCTCACAAGCGCCACCACTCGATCACTTGGCCGAGGTTCCACATGCTTGTCCCGTCCTGCAGAGGTGGCTGAGCATGTGCATTTCACGTTGTCGTGAAATGCAAGGCCCCCGTACGCCGCGCCCCTCATACGAGGTACTGCGTCAGGTCGCGCTTGAGGAACTTGCCGTGGGTCTTCGACCCCACGTAGCCGCTCTCGTCGACGAGGACCGAGCCGCGCGACATGACCCAGTCGACGTGGCCGTCGATCTCGTAGCCCTCCCAGGCGGAGTAGTCCATGTTCATGTGGTGGCTCTTGCCGAGCCCGATGGACGTGTGGCCGGCGGGGTCGTAGACGACGAGGTCGGCGTCCGCGCCCGGCTGGACGACGCCCTTGCGCCCGTACAGGCCGAACATGCGCGCCGGGGTCGTCGAGATCAGCTCCACCCACCGCGACAGGGTGATCTCGCCGGTGACGACGCCCTGGTAGAGCAGGTCGACGCGGTGCTCGATCGAGCCGATGCCGTTGGGGATGGCGCGGAAGTCACCCGCGCCCATGTCCTTCTGGCCCTTCATGCAGAAGGGGCAGTGGTCGGTCGACACCGTCTGCAGGTCGTTGGTCCGCAGCGCGCGCCACATCGCGTCCTGGTGGCCGTCGGCCCGCGAGCGCAGCGGCGTCGAGCAGACCCACTTGGCCCCCTCGAGGTCGCCCCACTCCTCGCTCGTGGCCCCGAGCTGGTCCTCCAGGGACAGGTAGAGGTACTGCGGGCAGGTCTCGCCGAACACGTTCTGGCCGCGGTCACGGGCGGCGGCGAGCTGCTCGACCGCCTGCTTGGCGCTGACGTGCACGACGTAGAGCGGGGCCCCGGTGAGGTCGGCCAGCATGATCGCCCGGTGCGTGGCCTCCTCCTCCAGCTGCCAGGCGCGGGCGATGCCGTGGAAGAACGGCGTCGTCTTGCCGGCGTTGTAGAGCTGCTCGGCGAGGACGTCGATCGCCGGGCCGTTCTCGGCGTGCATCATCGTCAGCAGACCGGTCTCGCGCGACTTCTGCATCGCGCGGAGGATCTGGGCGTCGTCGGAGTAGAAGACGCCGGGGTAGGCCATGAAGAGCTTGAAGCTCGTGATGCCCTCGTCGACCAGCGAATCCATCGCCTTGAGTGAGAACTCGTCGACGCCGCCGACGATCTGGTGGAAGCCGTAGTCGACCGCGCACTGCCCGGCCGCCTTCTCGTGCCAGGCGGCGAGCCCGTCCTCGACCCGCTCGCCGTAGCGCTGGATGGCGAAGTCGATGATGCTCGTCGTCCCGCCCCAGGCCGCGGCGCGCGTCCCGGTCTCGAACGTGTCCGACGCCTCGGTCCCGCCGAACGGCATCTGCATGTGCGTGTGCGCGTCGATGCCGCCGGGGATGACGTACCGGCCGGTCGCGTCGACCACCTGGTCGACCGTGGCCTTGAGGTCGGTCCCGAGGAGCCGGGAGCCGGGCGCCAGAACGGCCGCGATCGTCTCGCCGTCGACGAGCACGTCCGCCTGCGCGGTCCCGGTCGCGTTGACGACGGTTCCGCCGGTGACCAGCGTGGTGCTCATGCGGCCACCGCCGCGCAACGCTCCCTGAGCTTGTCGAAGGGCCCGGGACGGGTTGGCGTCGAACTGGTGATCGAGATCGAGGAAAGACGCTGACCTCTTCGATGCCCTTCGACGAGCTCAGGGAGCGTCTTCGGCCCTTCGACGAGCTCAGGGAGCGTCTTCGGCCCTTCGACGAGCTCAGGGAGCGTCTTCGGCCCTTCGACGAGCTCAGGGAGGGTCTGCGGCGACGTCATCACGGCGCTCACGGCTTCGGGATACTCGTGTAGGAGTCCGGGCGGCGGTCGCGGTAGAACTGCCAGGCGTTGCGGACCTCGCGGATCAGGTCGAGGTCGAGGTCGCGGATCACGACCTCCTCCTTCTCGTCGCTGCCCATCGGGCCGACGAGGTTGCCGCGCGGGTCGACGAACTGGCTCGAGCCGTAGAACGTGACCGCCTCGTCGCCGTACTCGTTGTCCTCGCGCCCGACCCGGTTGGGCGCGGCGACGAAGTAGCCGTTCGCGGCCGCTGCCGCGGGCTGCTCGATCTCCCACAGGCGGTTCGACAGGCCGGGCTTGGTGGCGTTCGGGTTGAAGACGATCTGCGCGCCGTTGAGGCCGAGCTCGCGCCAGCCCTCCGGGAAGTGCCGGTCGTAGCAGATGTAGACCCCGACCGGGCCGACCTTGGTCTGGAAGACGGGGTAGCCGAGGTTGCCGGGGCGGAAGTAGAACTTCTCCCAGAACTTCTCGAGGTTCGGGATGTGGTGCTTGCGGTACTTGCCGAGGACCGTCCCGTCGGCGTCGACCACCACGGCGGTGTTGTAGTACACGCCGGGCTGCTCCTCCTCGTAGATCGGGAGGACCATGACGATCCCGAGCTCGCGGGCCAGCGCCGCGAACCGCTGGACGATCGGCCCGTCCGCCGGCTCGGCGTAGTCGTAGTACTTCGCGTCCTCGGTGATGCCGAAGTAGGGCCCGTAGAAGAGCTCCTGGAAGCAGATGATCTGGGCGCCGTCGGCGGCCGCGTCGCGGGCGAACTGCTCGTGCTTGTCCAGCATCGAGTCCTTGTCGCCCGTCCAGGTCGTCTGCGTGATCGCTGCCCGAACGATGGTCACTGCTGATCTCTCCGTCCCGCCGGTGGGTGCCCCTCTCGGGGTGAGGAAGTGAACATGACCGGAGTTCCGGGGCTGTGTCAACGGATGACGCTCAGATGACAGAACAACGTGACCTTGGGCCGTCCTCTACGCTGCCGCGCGTGTCAGTCGCCGTGACCGCGGAGCCGGGGGACGTCGTCCTCCAGGCGCGGGAGGACCGTCCCGTCGTCCGCCACGGCGACCAGGTCCGCCATCCCCGCAACCCGTGGTCGGAGTCCGTCCAGGCGCTGCTCGCCCACCTGGCCGAGTCCGGCTTCGACGCCGCGCCCCGGCCGGGCGGCGTGGTCGGTGAGCACGACGACGTCAGCTACATCGAGGGCATCTCCGGCGACGAGGCCTGCACCCTGGTGCAGAGCGACGAGGCGGTGGCCGAGGTCGCCCAGCTGCTGCGCCGCTACCACGACGTCGTCGAGGCGTGGCAGCCCGAGGTGGAGCCGGTGTGGTTCGACGGCCAGCGCGGTACGGGCGGCATGCCCGGCCAGCTCGTCTGCCACGGCGACCCCGGGCCCTGGAACCTCGTCTGGGACCTCTGCCGCCCGGTCGGGCAGCAGCTCGTGGGGCTCATCGACTGGGAGTACGCGTCGGTCGGCACGCGCCTGACCGACATCGGCTACGCGCTGCACTACCTCGCGCCGCTGCGCGACCGCAGCTACTGGCACGGCGTGCTCGGCATGCCCCGCAAGCCGCGCCGCCGGCACCGGATGGCGGTCTTCGCCGAGGCGTACGGCGTCCGGCTCGACGAGGACCTCGTGGACGCGGTCGTCGCCTCGCAGCAGGCCGGCGTGCAGATGATGATCGACCTCGCCGCCCTCGGCCGGCCCCGCCAGGTCCAGCTCATCGCCGCCGGCGAGCTCGAGCGCGAGCAGCGCGCCGTGGACTGGACGGCCCGGCGCCGCCACAAGTTCAGCCTCGCCGGCACGACGGTTCCGCCGGACGCCTGAGCTCCCCGACGCCCCCTAGGTCGATCCAGCCCGGGCCTGACCTCAGGTGAACCGGTGACTCGACGGTCGGTCCGTCAGGCGGGAACCTTGACCGTGCGGCCGGTGCGGAGGCTCTCGAGGGCGGCGTCGGCGAGGACGAGGGCGGCGCGGCCGTCGGCGAAGGCGGGGGAGGGGGCCGCGCCGTCGTCCATGCGGTCGAGCAGGTGGTCGAGCTCGGCGGCGTACGCGGCGGCGTAGCGGTCGAGGAAGAAGTTCAGGTAGGGCGCGGCCACGTCGGTCACGCCGGCGTCGGAGTAGAGCACGCTCGTCGGGCGCTGGTTGACCACGCTGAGCGTCGCGTCGGAGCCGAACGCCTCGACGCGCTGGTCGTAGCCGTAGGTGGCGCGGCGGCTGTTGGTGATGCTCGCGAGGGCGCCCTCGCGGCCGCGCAGGACGACCACGGCCGAGTCGATGTCGCCCGCCTCGCCGATGGCCGGGTCGACGAGGTTGGCGCCGGTCGCGGTGACCTCGACGACCTCGCCGAGGAAGAAGCGCGCCAGGTCGAAGTCGTGGATCGTCATGTCGCGGAACAGCCCGCCGGACTCGCGGACGTACGACAGCGGCGGCGGCGCGGGGTCGCGGCTGATGATGGTCAGCTGCTCGAGCCGGCCGATCTCGCCCGCGGCGACCCGCTCCTGCACCTGACGGATCGACGGGTCGAAGCGGCGGTTGAAGCCGATCATCACGCCCGCCTCGGCCCCGGCGAGCTCAGCCGCGCAGGCGTCGACGCGCGCGAGGTCGAGGTCGATCGGCTTCTCGCAGAGGACCGCCTTGCCCGCCCGCACCGCCTGCGTCAGCAGCTCGACGTGGGTGGGCGTCGGCGAGGCGATGACGACCGCGTCGATCGAGTCGTCGTCGAGGACCACCCGCGCGTCGGTGGCGGCGACGCCCCCGTGCTGCGCGGCGACCTCGCCGGCCGCCGCCTCGAAGGGGTCGTACGCCACCGCGAGCTCCGCCCGGGGGTTGGCGGCGATCGAGGCCGCGTGCACCCGGCCGATCCGTCCGCAGCCGAGCAGTCCGATCCGTCGCGCCACGAGGCTCCTTCGTCGTCGAGGAGGACGCCGGCCGACGCCCTCGGGCCCTGACGCTAGTGCTCGAACACATGTTCTAATAAGGGCATGTCGCGCCACGGTCCGGACCCGGAACGCCTCTTCTTCGGCCAGCTCGTCGGGACGGCCCGGCGGCTGGCGGCCGACCAGGGTTCCATCGCCGACGCGATCACGGCGATCCGCCGGACCGCGGGCCCGCACGACGACCTGCTCGTGCAGGGGGCGGGGCTCGGCGTCGGCGCCTGGTCGGTCAACCCGGGACTGCCGACCGACATCCTCGCCGCCGGGCTGCTCGTGGGCAGCGTCCCCCGCCTCGACCTCGACGTCCTCCTGCACTGGATCACGGTCGGCCAGCAGCGCGGCCTCAGCGGGGCGCGCTACCGCGCCTGACTCGGCACCTCACGCCAGGACGGGCTCGGGGCGCGGAGGTCAGCGGATGCCGGAGGTCGCGAACCCCTGCACGAACCAGCGCTGGAAGACCAGGAACAGCACGACGAGCGGGCCGACGGTGATCAGCGTCATCGCCATCAGGGCGCCGTAGTCGGTCTGGTACTGGCCCTGCAGGAACTGCAGCCCGATCGGCAGCGTGTAGAGGCTCGGGTCGCGCAGCACGATGAGGGGCCAGAGGAAGTCGTTCCACTGGTACATGAGGCTGAGCAGGGTCAGCACCGCGAGCAGCGGCTTCGACAGCGGCAGCACGATGCTCCAGAAGATCCGCACCGGCCCGGCACCGTCGATCTTCGCGGCCTCGATCAGCTCGTTGGGGATGGCCAGCATGAACTGGCGGGCGAGGAAGATCCCGAAGGTCGCGGCCGCGCCCGGGATGATCACGGCCCAGAAGGTGCCGACCAGGCCCATGGCGTTCACGAGCCGGAACTGCGGCACGAGGATCGCCTGCGTCGGGATCATCATCGTCGACAGGAGCAGCAGGAACAGCGGCGTCTTCAGCGGGAAGCGGAGCTTGGCGAAGCCGTAGCCCGCCATGACGCTGACGACCACGGAGATGATCGTCGTCAGCGCGGTGACGGTGACCGAGTTGGAGAACCAGGCGGTGACCGGCCAGGCCTGGAAGACCCGCGCGAAGTTGGACAGCGTGAAGCTCCCCGGCCAGAGGTCCAGCTGGGAGGAGAACACCGACTGGCCCGACACGGCGGTCACGACCATGACCCACAGGGGGAACGCCATGATCACCGACACGACGACCGACACGACGACGCGGACGACGACCGCGACCCTGGAGCGCGAACGCCGCGACATCGGACCCCGCGCGGTGGTCGAGCGCTCTGTCGGACGCCCGATCGCCCGGGCCTGGCTCGTGGTGACGGCCATCAACGGCTCCTGGTCTGGTCGGTGCCGCTGGTGCTCTGACCGGCGGTCCTGGTCCCCGTCATGCGACGACGTCCCGGTTGCGGTTCGCGCGCCACTGCACGATGGTGAAGATCAACGTCAGGACGAAGATCACGACGCCGATCGCGGCGCCGTAGCCCTGGTCGCGGGTGGGCCCGAAGGCGACCTTGTACGCCCAGGTGCCGAGCACCTCGGTGCTGTTGCCGGGGCCGCCGTTGGTCAGCACGAAGATCGTGTCGAAGACCTGGAAGCTGTAGATCACGTTCATGATGATGAGGAAGAACGTCGCCGGGCCGACGAGCGGGAACGTGATGTGGCGGAACTGCTGCCAGCCGTTCGCGCCCTCGAGCGAGGCCGCCTCGTACAGGTCGCCGGGCACCGCCTGCAGCGCCGCGAGGTAGATGATCATGCTGAACCCGACGCGGATCCAGATGGTCACCAGCACGACCGAGGTGAAGGCCCAGAAGCCGTTCGACTGCCAGGGGATGCCGCCGTTCGCGCCGAGCGCGAGCAGCAGCTTGTTCACCACGCCGATGACCTCGTTGTAGAGGAAGGTGCCGATCAGCCCGACCGAGACGCCGGAGATCACCAGGGGCAGGTAGACGACGGTGCGCCAGACCTTGCGCCAGGGCAGCACCGAGTTCATGAGCACCGCGAGCGCGAGCCCGAGGCCCATGCTCAGCGGCACTGTGATCACCGTGAACAGCGCGGTGTTGAGCAGGGCCCGCAGGAACGTCGGGTCCGACAGCATGGTCGTGTAGTTGTCGAGCCCGCGCGGGGTGCTCGTCCCCGACAGCGGCGAGACTTTGCGGGTCGAGTAGTAGAACGACCCGAGCATCGGCAGGATCAGGAACGCGACCGCGAGCAGCACCGACGGCCCGACGAACAACAGCGCCGAGGGCTCCCAGATCGCCCCCCGACGACGTCGGCGCGAGGCGGAGCCTCCCGCCGGGGCGACGGGAGACTCACCGGCGGCCAGCGCGGCCGCCGAGCTCACTGCAGGGCCTTCTGCACCGCCGCGGCCAGCGCGGTGGCGGTGTCGGCCGACGACCTTCCACCGAGGAAGGCCTTCTCCAGCTCGTTCTGCAGCGCCAGGTTGAGGTCGGCGAACTGCGGCACCGTGACCTGCGAGACCTGCTCCGGGGTGAGCGTCTTGGCCTGCAGCACGAAGGGCGCCATCAGGTCGGGACGGATGTCGAAGTCGAGCTGCGCGGAGGTCAGGCTCTTCAGCGTCGGCAGCTCGTTGGTGGCCTGGCAGTAGGTCCGCATGGACTCCTCGCTGACGAGGAACTGCAGGAACTTGGCCGCGGCCTCGGTGTTCTTGCCGTCCTTCGGCGCCACGACCGCGTTGCCGCCGAGGTCGGTGGAGGCGGCGACGTCACGCGGCTGCGGCATCGCGCCGTACTCGAACTTCTTCTTCACCCCGACGTCGACGGCCGGCACGAGGAAGCTGCCCGCGAAGGCCATCGCGACCGTGCCCGAGATGAACGCGCTGTCGGGGTAGGTCGTGCTCTTGACCGAGGTGTTCTTGGCGACCCAGCCCTTGTCGAAGAAGCCCTTGGTGAAGTCGAGCGCCTTGCGGCCCGCGTCGGAGTCGATCGCCGCCGACTTGAGGTCGGGGGTCAGCAGCGCGCCGCCGGCCTCGAAGAGCCAGGAGAGCCAGCGGTACGCACCCGCGCTCTGCCAGTCGTAGATGAAGGCCGACTGACCCTTCTTGGTGACCTTGGCCAGCTTGTCCGCCGCCTCGCTGAACTGCTCCCAGGTCCAGGCCTCCTCCAGCGTCGTCGGCACGTCGGTGATGCCGGCGGCCTCGAAGGCGTCCTTGCGGTAGAGGATCGCGGTGGTGTCGATCTGGTGCGGCGCGCCGTACGGCTTGCCGTTGGCGACGACGGCCTGGAACAGGCCCGGCTCGAAGGCGTTCGCGTCGAGGCTGTCGGACAGGTCGAGCAGGACGTCCTGGCTCGTGTACTGCCCCATGTCGATGTAGGAGACGCGGAACAGGTCCGGCGGGTTGCCCGCCTGGAAGCGGGTGTCCAGGTTGGTCTGGACGCTCGCGTACGGGACCGTGTCGGTCTTGATCGTGATGCCGGGGTTGGCCTGCTGGAACTTCGCGATGACGGCGTCGAACGCCGCCTTCTCCGCGTCGCCGGACCAGTTGACGAAGGTCAGCTCGACGGGGCCCGAGCCACCGCTGGCGCCGGAGGACGGGGCGGTGCTGCCCGCCTTGCTGGTGAGCCCGGAGCACGCGCCGAGCCCGACGGCGGCGCCGAGACCGAGGCCGCCTGCCAGGACCTGTCGACGGTTCAAAGACATGGGCCGTTCCTCTCCCTCGAGTGCTGCCGATAATGACAGGCACCCTGCCTTCCCGGCTCCAGGTGGGGTCGGATGCACCTCCCCCGGTGACGAACATCGCCCTGACTAGGACGAACGCGCGAGGTGGCGTTGTTCTTTACCCCGACAGCAGGAAGCGGAACATCGGGCTGTCGCTGGGGATCGGCTCGACCTGCACGGGAGCGGCGGCCATCCTCTCCAGCAGCGGCGGCAGGTCCTCGCGGCGCGTCAGCTCCACGCCCACGAGCGCCGGCCCGGTCTCGCGGTTGCTGCGCTTGACGTACTCGAACAGCGTGATGTCGTCGTCGGGGCCGAGGACCTCGTCGAGGAAGTGGCGCAGCGCGCCCGGCTGCTGCGGGAACTCCACGAGGAAGTAGTGCTTGCGGCCCTCGTGGACGGCGGCGCGCTCGGCGATGTCGTCGTAGCGGCTGACGTCGTTGTTGCCCCCGGAGAGGACGCAGACCACGCGCTGGCCCGGCTCGACGCGGACGACGCCGGTGGTCAGCGCGGTCGAGGCGAGGGCGCCGGCTGGCTCGGCGACGATGCCGTCGGCCGCGTACATGGCGAGCAGCTCGACGCAGACGGCGCCCTCGGGCACCTGCACGAGCTCGGCCCCGGCGGCGGCGACGACCGGTGTCGTCAGCGCGCCCGCGCGGCGCACGGACGCCCCGTCGACGAAGGTGTCCAGGTCGAGCAGGTCGACCGGGTGCCCCGCGGCGAGGGCGGCGGCGACGCTGGCCGCACCCTGCGGCTCGACGCCCACGACGCGCACCCCGGGGTGCCGCTGGCGAAGCCAGGCGAGGCAGCCGGCCAGCAGCCCGCCGCCGCCGACCGGGACCACGAGCACGTCGGGGAGGTGGCCGGTCTGCTCGCGCAGCTGCTCGACCACCTCGAGCGCGACCGTGCCCTGCCCGGCGATCGTCCGCAGGTCGTCGAAGGCCGGGACGACCGTCGCGCCGGTGCGCACCGCGTCCGCCGCCGCGGCGACGGCGGCCTCGTCGTAGGTCGCGCCGGTCACGACCACCTGCACGTGGTCGCCGCCGATGGCGTCGATGCGCTCGCGCTTCTGCCGCGGCGTGTTGCGCGGCAGGAACACCCGGCCCTGCACGCCCAGCGCGGCGCACGCGTACGCCAGCCCCTGCCCGTGGTTGCCCGCGCTCGCGCAGACGACGCCGCGAGCCCTCTCGGTCTCGCCGAGCTGGGCGATGACGTTGTAGGCGCCGCGCACCTTGTAGGAGCGGACGACCTGCAGGTCCTCGCGCTTGAGCCAGACCTCGGCGCCGCCGGCCGAGAGCCGGGCGTTGCGCTGCAGCGGCGTCCGGTCGACCACTCCGGCCAGGCGCGCCGCGGCCTCCTCGACCTGCTCGGCGCCGGGTGGCGGCGCCACCCGGCGGAGGTCCGCCGCCGCGTCCTCGAGCCCTGCTGACACCCGCACGCCCACCCTCCGATCATGACGCACGGCAACTCTCAAGTGTGACGAGAGGGACGAGAGTTTTGCCTGTCAACTCGGCCCGACCCCTTCCCGAGGTCCTCAGGCGGTGCTTAAGGTTCCCGGGTCCGCGGGACGAGCCGGGGGGAAGGCCGGCGGGCACCGGAGCCGCCGTCGACCACGAGGACCTCACATGCTCGTCCGCCACCCGATCTCCCGCAGCCCGCGGCGCACCGCGCGCAGGGCGGTCCCCGCCCTGCTGCTCGGCGTGAGCGCCCTCGCGCTTGCCGTGCCGACCACCCTCCCCGCGAGCGCGGCGCCCGGCGGTCCGGCGGACGCCCCGACCTCCGGCGCCACCGCGTCGGCGAAGAGCGGCGCGGCCAAGGCCGGCGGCGCCAAGGGGCGCCACCTGACCGCCGAGGCGCGCGAGGCCGGCCTCGAGGTCGGCAACGCGACCATGGGCTGGCGCCAGCGGGGCACCGCGCGGCCGGAGCTCGCCGAGCCGGGCTCGGGCCTGCTGCGCTACGGGCTCGCCGCGCGGGCGTCCTCCTCGGACTCGTTCACCCCGAAGGGCGTGCTGGGCGTGGACGTCTCCAGCTACCAGGGCAAGCTGAAGTGGTCGACCTGGACGAAGAAGGACCGTGACTTCGCCTACGTCAAGGCGACGGAGGGGTCCTCGTACAAGAACCCCTACTTCAAGAACCAGTACGGCGGCGCGAAGAAGGCGGGCATGGTCCGCGGCGCCTACCACTTCGCGAACCCCGCGGGGAAGGCCGGCTACAAGCAGGCCCGCTACTTCGTGAAGAACGGCGGCGGCTGGAGCGCGGACGGCCACACCCTGCCGGGCGTGCTCGACATCGAGTACAACCCGTACGGCAAGACCTGCTACGGCGTCAGCAAGAAGAAGATGGTCAAGTGGATCAGCTCCTTCACCCGTGAGTACAAGAAGCTGACCAAGAAGGACGCCGTCATCTACACCACCACGGACTGGTGGACGCAGTGCACGGGCAACAGCGGCAAGTTCGCGACGACCAACCCGCTGTGGATCGCGCGCTACGGCACCAAGGACCCGGGCGAGCTCCCGAAGGGCTGGAAGGTCGCGACCTTCTGGCAGTACAGCTCCAACCCGATCGACCAGGACGTCTTCCCGAGCAAGCGCAAGCGCCTCAAGGTGCTGGCGACCGAGATCTGAGCGTCCCCGGACCGGACTCCAGAGGGCGGCCGAGGACTAGCTGACGTCCTCGTCGTCCTCGCTGGCCGTGCCGGCGAGCTCGGACGGGTCGACGGTGCCCTCGGGGTCGTCCTCGACGGTCAGGTTGCCGATCGTCGACGCGGGGTCCACGGCCTCCTGGCTCTGCTCGGTCTCGGTCGCGGGGACGTCGGGCTCCTGGGCCTGGGACGACATGGCGGTCTCCTCGATCTACGGCTTGACGACGGCGTCGGCCGCGCGGTTGCGCCACCGGGAACCCACTCTAGGACGAGGGGCCGACGAGGCGCTCAGCGTGGCTCGATACCCTTGACCCCCAGGACGTCGGCGATCGGCTGGGGGGTTGGGCGCCGACGTCCCCACACCCGCAGGACCCGTCGGCGCGTCTGCCAGGGTGGGGTGATGGAACGCCACGAGAGTCCGGACTGGGTCGAGCACGTCGTCTGGTGGCAGGTCTACCCGTTGGGCTTCGTCGGTGCGGAGCGCGCGCTGGCCGACCTCGAGGGGGCCGCGGACGGCCACGTCGAGCACCGGCTCGGCCGCCTGACCGGCTGGCTCGACCACCTGGTCTCGCTGGGCTGCAACGGCCTGCTGCTGGGCCCGGTCTTCGCCTCGGCGAGCCACGGCTACGACACCGTCGACCACTTCCGCATCGACCCGCGCCTGGGCGACGACGCCGACTTCGACGCCCTCGTCGCCGCCTGCCACGAGCGGGGGATCCGGGTGCTGCTCGACGGCGTCTTCAACCACGTCGGCCGCGACTTCGCGCCGGTCGCGCAGGCGCTCGCCGAGGGTCCCGGGTCCCCGGGCGCGGAGTGGGTGCAGCAGCTCTACGACAACGACGGGATGATCACCGCCGACTACTTCGAGGGCCACGACACCCTCGTCACGCTGAACCACGACGCGCCGGTCGTGCGCGACCACGTGCGCGACGTGATGCTGCACTGGCTCCGGCGCGGCGCCGACGGCTGGCGGCTCGACGCCGCGTACGCCGTCCCGGCCTCGTTCTGGGCGGCGGTGCTCCCGGCCGTGCGGGCGGAGTTCGGCGAGGCGTGGTTCGTGGGGGAGATGATCCACGGCGACTACGTGACGTACGTGGACGAGTCGGGCCTCGACTCGGTCACCGCGTACGAGCTGTGGAAGGCGGTCTGGTCCTCCCTCGACACCGTGAACCTCCACGAGCTGGAGTGGACGCTGGGCCGGCACGCGGGCTTCGTCGAGCACTTCACGCCGACGACGTTCCTGTCCAACCACGACGTCACCCGCATCGCCAGCCAGGTCCACGACGAGCGGCACCGCTCGCACGCCGTCGCGCTGCTCGGCTTCGCGCCCGGCGTCCCGTGCGTCTACTACGGCGACGAGTTCGGGCTGGAGGGGGTCAAGGAGGACCGCGTGGACGGCGACGACGCCGTGCGGCCGGAGATGCCGGCCGAGCGCGGGCTGTTCGAGGACCGGCACCCCGAGGTCGAGGAGGTCTACCGCCGCGTGCTGTCGCTGCGCCGTCGGCACCCCTGGCTCGTCGACGGGGTGGTCTCGACCGAGCAGGTGACCAACGACCACCTGCTCGTGCGGTCGCGCGCGCGCCAGGGCGACGGTTCGCTGGTGCTGGCGCTCAACCTCGGCGACGCCCCGTACGCGCTGCCCCCGGGCGAGGTGCTCACCGCCGAGCCCGCCCCGGTGCAGGGCCAGGTCGCTCCGCACGGCTGGGCCGTCGTCGCGGGCTGAACGCGGGGGAGGAGGCTCGGCGACGTCTTCGCCAGCTGACCACCTCCACGGTGGTCGAAGGGCGAGAAGTTCGTGGGGCCGCGGTCAGGGCGCGGGGTCGAGCAGGGCGTGGGCCGTCCCGATGTCGGTGACGAGGACGTTGACCCAGCCGCCGACCACGGCGGCGCGCACGGCGTCCCGCTTGGCCGGCCCGCCGGCGATGCCGATGCGGCGCGGCACGGCCCGCAGGGTGTCGGCGTCGATGCCGACCACCCGGTCGTCGAGCTCGGTGACGACGGGGGCGCCGGACGCGTCGAAGAAGCGGTGGCAGACGTCGCCGACGGCGCCGGCCGCGGTGAGGCGCGCCTGGTCCTGCGGGTCCACGGCGTTGCCGCTCGCGCGCAGGAACTCCGACGGCGGCAGCCGGCCGATGCCGACCAGGCACATGGTGAGCGCGGCCCACTGGTCGCGGATGGCCCGCATGCCCGGCTCGCCGAACAGGGAGTCGCGCACGGCGGCGTTGGCCACCAGGCCCGGCGCGGCGACGAACGTCGCGTTCGCGCCCAGCAGCCCGGCGAGGTCGCCGAGCAGGCGGTTGGCCTGCGCCTGCGCGGAGTGCTGGCCGATGCCGCCGATCAGCTGGACGACGTTGTCCGCGCCCGCCAGGCGCAGCGGGCGCATCCGCTCGACGATGGAGAGCAGCGTCTGGCTCCACGGGGCGATGCCGATCCGCTCGCCGCCGGTGAGGGTCGCCTCGAGGTAGGTGGCGCCGGCCGAGCCGAGCCCGGCCAGGATGTCGGCCTCGCTGCCCTCGACGTCGACCACCAGGGCCTCGGCTAGCCCGTAGCGCTCCTCGAGCGCCTCCTCCAGCTCGGTGTGCACGCCCTGCGCGACCACCACGACGGTCCGGACGATCCCCAGCTCGGCTGCGCGCTTGAGCAGCCGGGAGACCCGCGCCTGGGACAGGTGCAGGGTCTCGGCGATCTCGACCTGGCGGATGCCGCGCTCGTGGTACATCCGGGCGACCTTCGTGATCAGCCGCAGCTGCCCGTCGGGGACGGCGCGGGGCGCCGGACGCGCGGAGGCGGTCATGCCGTGCGCCTCCTCGAGGTCGGGCTCTGGCCGCCGGCGTCCGGGCCGCGGATGAGCGTCGTCAGGTGCGGGTGGTCATTCTGCTGCACGCCGGGCGATCGCGGGCTCCTCGGCGACGCAGATGAGCACCGCGGGCTGGTCGTACGCGTGCTCGATCGGCGTCCCGTCCGGCGGCGTGGCGCCGCTGCCGAGCACCGAGCCGTCGCGCGGGTCGACCAGCCACCAGCGGCCGGGCACCCGGCCCTCGCCGTCCAGCAGGACGAAGGGACCGCCGTGCTCGGCGTACGCGAGGTAGAGCACGCCGGGGTCGAGGAGGCCCCGGGCGGTCAGGCCGACGTCCCAGCACGGCGCGGCGCCGCGCAGCGGCAGCCCCTCGAGGATGCGCCCGACCAGCCCGACGTAGCGGCTGCCCTCGAAGTCGAGCGCCTCGCGCCAGCCGGCGTCGGCGGCGAGGAAGAAGGGCGCGTGGCCCGGCTCGCCCGGGTGGAGGCGCCACTGCCACAGGCTCGCCGCCCCGTACGCGACCCCGAGCAGCGCACCCGCGCAGAGGTTGCTCCACGCCTCGTGGCCCTGCCACCAGCCCTCCGCCACGCCGGGGCGGCCGGTGTGCTCGTAGGTCGGCTCGAGGTTCATGACCGCCTTGACCGGACGGGCGGCCCACATCGTCGCGACCCGGTCGGGGACGTGGTCCCCGCCGTGGCCGGTCTGGCACGCCTGGAAGTCGAGCCACGGCGCGTCCTGGTGGACGTCGTTGCGGTGGTGCGGGCGGTAGTGGATGCCGGTCGGGTGCTCGTAGGCGTCCCAGGCCTCGATCTCGCGCCCGGCCGCCTCGATCCCCGGCTCGTCGCCGGCGCCGTCGGCGCCCGGCAGCCAGACCACCGGCTGCGCGCCGTAGCGCGCGACGAGGTAGCGGGCGTAGCGCGCAAGCTCGTCCGGGGGGACGACGGGGCCGGCGACGTCGAGGCCCTTCCAGCCGAAGCCGAAGAACAGCGGCTGCAGGACCGGGGTGATGCCGTGGCGCAGGAGGACCTCGACGAGGAGGTCGAGGTGCGCGAAGTAGTCGGGGACCAGGTCGGTCAGGCGGCCGTCGGGCAGGTCGCGGAACCCGACGGCGAACCCCTCGTCGACGCCGCGCGCGTCGGGCCCGACCGCGCGCATGTCGGGCTGGACGCTCATCAGCAGGACGGCGTCGAAGCCCTTGGCCGCCCGGTCGCGCGCGTACGCCTCCACGTCCTCGACGCCCGCCCGCCAGGGCATCGCCCACGCGGTGTCGACGACCATGAACCAGTCCCGGCCGTCCGGGTGCACCAGCGAGCGGCCCTCCGGCGACAGGCGCGGGAAGCCGTGGACCAGGCCCGGGTGGGCGTGCCCGGTCTGGGCGGGCGCGGCGTCGAAGGTTCCGGCGGTCGGGGTGAGCCGGTCGGCGTCCGGCCCCGCGACCGTCCAGGTCCAGCGACCGTGCGGCAGCGGAGAGCTGAACCGCAGCCGCCAGGTGGTGGCGCCGTCCCAGAACAGCGGCCGTACGAGACGGGTGCCGTCGTCGTGCACGAGCTCGACCCAGGCCTCGACCTCGACGTACGGGCGGTCGACCGCCGGACCGGAGAACGCGACCTCGACCTGGCGCCACTGCGCCGCCGTGCTCACCGCGACGTCCCGCCGGGGCGGAACCGGGCCCGTTCGACCTCGCCGGCCCAGCGCGCGCGGCGCTCCGCCCGGTCGGGCCGCGTCTCCTGCGGGGTGAGCCGGCGCCGGACCCGGGGCGGCAGCCAGGCGTCGGCCTCGCCGAGCGAGCGCCAGGCCAGCTTGGCCGCCCCGAGCGCGGAGACCTCGGCGACGTCGGTCACCTCGACGGTGCGCCCGGTCAGGTCGGCCTGGTCCTGCATCAGCGCGTCGGCGGCGGTCGCGCCCCCGTCGGCGCGGAACGTGCGCAGCGGACCGGTCGTGGCCTCGACGACGTCGACGACGTCGGCGATCTGGTGGGCCACCGACTCGACCGCGGCGCGCGCGACGTGGGCCGGCGACGTCGCGGGGGTCATGCCGGACAGCACGGCGGTCGCCTCCCGGTCCCAGTGCGGCGCACCCAGGCCCGAGAAGGCCGGCACGAGGCTCACGCCGCCCGCGTCCGCGACGGTGCCGGCGAGGGCGACGAGGCGCTCGACGTCGCCCGCCGTGAGGAGCCCGGCCGCCCAGGCCAGCGTCGCGCCGGAGGAGAGGATGTTGCCCTCGAGCGCGTACGTGGGCGTCGCGTCGAGCAGCCAGGCCAGGGTCGTCGGGACGGACGACCCGCGGCCGGGCAGCGCGGCGACCGGCGTCATGACCGACGAGCCGGTCCCGTAGGTCGCCTTCGCCATGCCGGGCTCCGTGCAGCCGTGGCCGAACAGGGCCGCGTGCGAGTCGGCCAGGACCGCGGCGACCGGGGTGCCGTCCACGACGAGCCCGACGCCCGCGCAGGTGCCGAAGCCGGCGTCGGACGCCCGGGGGTCGGCCAGGACGTGACGGGGCACGCCGAAGACGTCGAGCAGCGGCTCCGACCACCCCAGCCCGGTGACGTCGTACAGCAGGGTGCGCGACGCGTTCCCGGCCTCGGTCAGGTGCTCCCGACCGCCGGTGAGGCGCCAGACCAGCCAGGAGTCGACCGTGCCGACGCGGACGTCGTCACGCGGAACTCCGTCGGGCACGTGGTCGAGCAGCCAGCGCAGCTTGGGGGCCGAGAACATCGCGTCGACGCGCAGGCCCGTCCGGACGCGGACCTCCGTACGGGCGGCCTCGTCGACGTGGGCGGCGCACCAGGCGGCCGTCCGGCTGTCCTGCCATCCGAGCACCGGGCCGAGGGGCTCGCCGGTGCTCGCGCGCCAGGCCACCACCGACTCACGTTGGGTGGAGAGCGCCACCGCGGCGACCGGTCCGCCGTCGACCCCGCCGGCGGCGGCCAGCGCGCCGCCGGTGGCGTCGAGCACGCTCCGCCAGATCCGCTCGGCGTCCTGCTCCACCCAGCCCGGCCAGGGGGAGGTGACGCCGACCGGCGCCGAGCCGACGCCGGCGACGTGGCCGGTCGCGTCGACGAGCACGGCCTTGGTGTTCGTGGTGCCCTGGTCGACGGCCAGGACCACGGGAGGTCGACGGTCCACGGGCGCTCCTCGGCGATGAGGTGACAGGTTCTCAGAGACGTCTCGGGGGGCCTTGACCCCTCGCACTGCAAGACTATACGGTACTGCAAGAAGTGGCACCGACGAAGGTGCCCGGAGCCCGAGGAGACCGATGACGGCCACCCGTCGCCGCCTGATCGTCGACACCGACGCCAAGAACGAGGCCGACGACCAGTACGCGATCGTCCACGCGCTGCTCTCCCCGACGCTCGACGTGCGGGGCATCGTGCCCGCGCACTTCGGCGCCGAGCGCAGCCAGACGTCGATGCTCGACTCCCGGGCCGAGGTGGACCTGCTGCTGCGGCTGCTCGGGCGCGACGACGTGACCGTGGCCAACGGGGCGGAGCGCGGCATCGCCGACGAGTCGACGCCGGCGCCGTCGCCCGGCGCGGACCTGATCGTGGCCGAGAGCAAGCTCGCCTCGGCCGACGACCCGCTGTTCGTGACCTTCCTCGGCCCGCTCACCGACATGGCGACGGCGATCCTCACCGATCCCGCGATCGTCGACCGCGACGTCGTCGTGGTCTGGATCGGAGGGATGGGCTACGACGTCGACTGGTCCTACCCGGCCGTCGAGTTCAACCTGCGCAACGACATCGCCGCGGCCAACGTCGTCTTCGACTCCGGCATCACCCTCTGGCAGGTGCCCGCGCCCATCTACTCGATGGTGTCGGTCGGCTACGCCGAGCTCGAGGAGAAGATCGCCGGCACCAGCGAGCTGGCCGACTACCTGATCGCCCAGCTGGTCGAGTTCAACGAGGCCCACCACGGCGAGCCGATCGAGTCGCGCTCGCTGGGTGACTCGCCCGCGATCTCGCTCGTCCTCAACCCGCGCGGCAGCGTCTCGCGCACCATCCCGTCGCGCCGCTTCGGCGTCGACGGCGGCTACCTGCCCGGCGCCGGCCACCCGGTCAAGGTCTTCGAGCAGGTCGACATCCGCTACCTGCTCGAGGACATGTTCGCCAAGATCCGCCGCTTCGGCCGCGAGCACCCCGCCCGCACCTCCTGACCCCGCCGGGCCCCGTACCCCGCTCGACCCGCTCAGCCCCACCCGCTCCGCCCCGCACCGCGATCAAAGGAGATTGGCATGACCCGCTCGACCTGGACCCGCCGTGGATTCCTCGGACTGTCCGCCGCCGCGGCCGTCGCCGGGACCGCCGCCTGCACGGGCACCGGCACCGCGCCCAGCGGCGGGACCGCCGCCAGCAGCGGCCCCGCCTCGAACAACCTGCGCCTCTTCACCTACGAGGACGACACGACCATCGGCCTGCTCAAGGACCTGGTCGCGAAGTTCGACAGCCAGAACGGCACGACCACGCGCGTCGACAGCCTTCCCGGCTCGGGCGCGGCGGTCTACCCCGACAAGCTCCGCGCCGAGCTGCTCGGCGGCTCCGGCCCCGACATCTGGCGCATCTGGGGCGGCCAGATCGGCGCCCCCTTCGCCAAGGCGAAGCAGGCGATGGACCTGAGCCCGTACTACTCGAAGTTCGGCTGGGACTCCCGGCTCAACAGCAACGCCATCGACGGCATGACCTTCGACGGCGTCAAGGCCGGGGCGCCCTTCGTCGCCAACGCGATCGGCGGCTGGTACTCCAAGGCCGCCTTCTCCAAGGCCGGCATCAGCGCGCCGCCGAAGACCTACGCCGAGCTGGAGGAGGCCAACACCAAGCTGGTCGCGGCCGGCATCACGCCCTGCACCCTCGGCGGCAAGTACGGCTGGGACATCATGCGCCTCTTCGAGTACCTGCTCGAGACCTCCGCCGGCCCGGACCTGCACGACAAGCTCCTGACCGGCGCCGAGTCGTGGGACCGGCCGGAGGTCGTGACCGCGTTCACGAACTTCAAGAAGTGGCAGGACAGCAAGTGGCTGCCCAACGGCGCCCTCGGTCTGGACCCCAGCGACGTCGAGACCGACTACGTCTCGGGCAAGGCCGCCTACACCCTGACCGGCACCTGGACCGAGGCGGCCGGCATCCAGGCGGCGAAGAAGAGCTCGAGCGACTTCGGGACGTTCCTGCTGCCGACCGACCAGACCCCGGCGCGGCACTCCGGCTTCGTCGAGGGCTACATGATCAGTTCCAAGTCCGGCAACCCCGACAAGGCGGCGGCGCTGATCGACCACATCCTGCAGCCCGACTCGCAGAAGGCGCTGTCGATCACCGCCTCGACCGTGACGGGCGCGGAGCCCGACAAGTCCAAGCTGCCGCTGTCGTACGAGTGGTCCGAGATCAGCAAGACGAGCCCGTTCTACACGATCCAGGACCAGGCGTTCCCGAAGAAGCAGGCCGACCAGTACTTCTCGGTCCAGAGCGACGTCCTGCAGGGCAAGATGTCGCCGGCCGACGCGGCCAAGCAGATGCAGACCGTCGCGGCCGGGCTCCCGAAGTCCTGACCTGATGGCGACCGCGACCGCTGTCGCCCCGGCCACCTCACGGGTGGCCGGGGTCCGGCAGAACAAGAAGAGGTACGGCGGCCTGCGCCCGTGGCTGTTCGCGCTCCCGGCCCTCGCCGTGTACGCGACCTTCCTCGTCTACCCGGCCGCCACGTCGCTGTTCTTCAGCTTCACCGACTGGGACGGCCTGAGCCCCACGTACAACATCGTCGGGCTGGCGAACTACACGGCGATGGCCCAGGACCCGGTGGTCATCCAGGCCCTGCTCAACAACCTGATCTGGACCGTCGTCACCATCGTCGTGCCGGTCCTGATCGGGCTGACGCTGGCGATCCTGTTGAACGGCAAGGTGCGCGGCAAGACGCCGCTGCGGCTGCTCTTCTACACCCCCTGCGTCCTGCCGCTGGTGTCCATCGCCTCGATCTGGGGCTGGCTCTACAACCCCGACTCCGGCGTGATCAACGAGACGCTGCGTGCCGTCGGCCTCGGCGACCTGGCCCAGCCGTGGCTGGGGCAGGACTCGACGGCCCTGTGGGCCGTGATGGTCCCGGCGATCTGGCTCCGCGTCGGCTTCCCGATGCTGCTCTACCTCGCGGCTCTGCAGGGCATCCCCGCCGAGCTGTACGAGGCGGCCACGGTCGACGGCGCCTCGCGGTCCCAGCAGCTGTGGTTCATCACGCTGCCGAGCCTGCGCCAGGCGCACTACATCGTCATCGCGCTGTCCCTGATCGACTCGTTCAAGGTCTTCGACATGATCTACGCGATGACCTACGGCGGGCCGGGCACGGCGACGCAGGTCATGGGGACCTGGATGTACGCCAACGTCTTCCAGTACTACCAAGCGGGTTACGGCACGGCCATCGCCGTGGTGATCACGGTGATCGCGATCGCCGTCAGCATCCCGTACGTCCTCTCCCAGACCAAGGAGCACGCATGAGCGCCTCGGCCTCCGGGCTCGCCGCCGCCGCGGCCCTGCCCGACGCCGTCGTCAGCGGTCACGACCCGCTCGCCGAGCGGCCCCGCAGGCGTGGGGGCGTCGTCGTCACGATCATCCTCTCCGTCGTCGCGCTCTTCTGGATCTCGCCGCTGCTGCTCCTGGTCACCACCGGGCTGCGGCCGCTGTCGGACTTCGTCGCGCACGGACCGCTGTCGTGGCCCACCGAGTGGACCTGGGACAACTTCCGCCAGGCGTGGGGGATCGGCAAGTTCGCCGACACCTACCGCAACTCCGCGACCCTGCTGCTGGTCAAGGTGCCGCTCGGGGTGCTGATCTCGGCGCTGCTGGCCTTCGCGCTGGCCAAGCTGAACATGCGCTTCCGCCGGACGGTGATGTTCGCGGTGTTCCTCGGGCTCACGATCCCGATCTACATCACGATCGTGCCGGTCTTCATCATGCTGCGCAGCGCGGGGCTGACCGACAACATCTTCGGCCTCGTCGGCCCCTACCTGGCCTTCGGGATCCCGCTGGAGACCCTGATCCTGCAGTCCTTCTTCCGCCAGATCCCGGACTCGATCATCGAGTCGGCCCGCATCGACGGGGCGTCGGAGTGGCGGATCTTCTTCACCCTCGTGCTGCCCCTGTCCCTGCCGGCACTCATCACCGTGGCGATCCTCGACGCGGTGGCGACCTGGAACGAGTTCCTCTTCGCCCTGATCATCCTGAGCTCGGACACGAACAAGACCATCCCCGTGGGGCTGCTCAGCTTCCAGGGACAGTTCTCCAACAACAACACCGGGCTCGCCGCCGGCATCCTCATCGCCGTCGTGCCGATCCTGATCGCCTACGCGCTGCTGCAGCGCTGGATCGTCGGCGGCCTCACCGCGGGCGCCGAGAAGGGCTGACCTCACCGGCTCCGCAGCCCGTACGCCCCTGGCCCCTGACGGGCCCACCCCTGGACCGGCTCCTCGCCGGTCGGCAGGCTCAGCACACGCACTTCCACAGAAGGAGCACACCCGATGAGCGACCTCCCGGTCTTCGGTGCCGGCATCTGGCACTTCGCGACCTACGTCGACCGCTACGCGACCGAGGGCTACGGCGAGCCGGTCGGGCTGCTGGAGCAGATCGACCTCGCCGGCTCGGTCGGCGACCTGTCCGTGGTCGACCTCAACTGGCCGTTCGCGGGCTTCGACGGCACGACCGACGACGTCAAGGCGGCGCTGGCGCGCAACGGCCTGCGCGCCGTCGCGATCACGCCGGAGATCTACAACAAGGACTACATCCGCGGCTCGATCACCAACCCCGACCCGGCGGTCCGGGCGAAGGCGATCGCGCTGCTGCACGAGGCGACCGAGCTGGCGCTCGAGCTGGGCTGCGACTACGTCAAGCTCTGGTTCGGCCAGGACGGCTGGGACTACCCGTTCCAGGTCGACTACCGCTCGGTGTGGAAGAACGCGGTCGACGCGCTGCGCGAGCTGTGCAGCGCGCACCCGGAGATCAAGTTCGTGATCGAGTACAAGCCGCGCGAGCCGCGCAACAAGATCATCTTCCCGAACGCGGCCCGCACGCTGCTGGCGATCCAGCAGACCGGCTGCGACAACCTCGGCGTGCTGCTCGACTTCGGCCACTCGCTGTACGGGCTGGAGACACCGGCCGACGCCGCACAGCTCTGCATCGACGCCGGCAAGCTCTTCGCGATCGACGTCAACGACAACTTCCGCGGCTGGGACGACGACATGGTCGTCGGATCGGTGCACCTCGTGGAGACCTTCGAGTTCTTCCACACCCTCCGCGCGAACGGCTGGGACGGCGTCTGGCAGCTCGACCAGTTCCCCTTCCGCGAGGACCGGGTGCAGGCGGCCAAGCAGGCCATCACGTTCCTCAAGGCGATCCACCGCGCGCTCGACGCCCTCGACGAGGACGCGCTCGCCGAGGCGCAGTCGCGTCACGACGCGCTCGCCGCGCAGAAGCTCGTCCAGAAGGTCCTGCTCAGCTCGATGGCCGACTCCGTGTCCCAGGCGGACGAGCAGTGACCGCCCTCGCCCCCGAGCACGTGACGATGCCGGTGCTCGGCCGGCTCTCGCCGCACGCGAGCCGGGCCGAGCAGGTCGCGCACATCGCCGAGGCGGCCCGCCAGATCCGCCTCCAGGACCTCAAGCTGGTCCACCACGCGGGCGCCGGCCACATCGGCGGCGACTTCTCCGCGATCGACGTGCTCGCCACGCTCTACGGCGCGGTGCTGAACGTCGACCCGGACCACCCCGACGACCCGGAGCGCGACCGGTTCATCCTGTCGAAGGGCCACGTGGCCGGCGCGCTCTACACGACGCTCGCCGCCTTCGGCTTCCTCCCGGTCGAGGAGCTCGCGACGTTCCTCAAGCCGCTGTCGAAGCTCAACGGCCACCCGAACCGCAACTACGTCCGCGGCGTCGAGGCGAACACCGGCCCGCTCGGCCACGGCCTGCCGATCGCCGTCGGGCACGCGCTCTCGGCCAAGCTCGACGTGTCGCGGCGTCGCACGTACGTCCTCACCGGCGACGGCGAGCTGCAGGAGGGCAGCAACTGGGAGGCCATGATGGCCGCCTCGCACCACGAGCTCGACTCGCTGACGGTGATCGTCGACCGCAACCGGCTGCAGCAGGGCGCGACGACGAGGGAGACCAACGACCTCGACCCACTCGACGCGAAGGCCGCGGCGTTCGGGTTCGCGGTCGTGGAGGTGAACGGGCACGACCACGGCGAGCTGCTCGACGTGCTGTCGGCGGTGCCGTTCAGGCCGGGCAAGCCGACCTTCGTCATCGCGCACACCCACAAGGGCCACCCGATCTCCTACATGAGCAACAACGTGGCCTGGCACCACAAGGTCCCCGACGAGGCCCAGCTGGAGCAGGCGCTGGCCGAGCTGGACCGGCTCCAGGCCGAGCAGAAGCACGAGGAGGTCGCGCGCGCGACCGGCGACGAGAGGCAGCGATGACCACCACGACGGCACCCCCGGTGCTCGCGGAGCGGGGCCCCATCGCCGACCAGCCGCGCTTCGACTGCCGCAACGCCTACGTCGACACGCTGGCGGACCTGGCCCGGAGCGACCACCGGATCGTCGGGGTCGTCAACGACTCGGTCGGCTCGAGCAAGCTCGACGCGTTCAAGAAGGCCTTCCCGGACCGGCTCATCAACGTCGGCATCGCCGAGCAGGACATGGTCGGCGTCGCGGCGGGCCTGGCCAACGGCGGGCGCATCCCGTTCGTCTCGGCCGCGTCGTGCTTCCTCACGGCGCGCGCGCTGGAGCAGATCAAGGCCGACGTCTCCTACTCCGACCGCAACGTCAAGCTCTGCGGGATGAGCCCCGGCGTCGCGTACGGCGAGCTCGGCCCGACCCACCAGTCGATCGAGGACATCGCCTGGCTCCGGGCGATCGACAACATGACGATCGTCGTGCCGGCCGACCCGGTCGAGACCGCCGCGGCGATGCGCTGGGCCGCGGCGACCGAGGGTCCCGCCTTCATCCGGGTGAGCCGGATGTCGGTGCCGGCGATCTTCGACGAGTCGTACACGTTCGTCCCCGGTCGGGCGACCACCGTGCGCGAGGGCGACGACGTGACGATCATCAGCAACGGCACGGTGCTGTGGCGGGCGCTGGCCGCGGCCGAGCAGCTCGAGGCGGGGGGCGTCTCCGCCCGGGTCGTCTCGATGCCGACGGTCAAGCCGCTCGACGTCGACGCGGTCCTGGCCGCGGCCCGCGAGACGCGGGGCATCGTGACCGCGGAGGAGTCCACGACGGCCGGCGGCCTGGGCGGCGCGGTCGCCGAGACCGTCGTCGCGCACCACCCGACGCGGGTGCGGATCCTCGGGTTCGACGCGTTCCAGCCGACCGGTTCGGCCGGCTTCCTGCTCGACCGGGCCGGCATGTCGCCCGACGGCATCGCCGAGGCGGCGCGTTCGCTGCTCTGACCGGGCGCCGGCGTCCGGGCCGATCACGACCCCTGCGCCTGTCGGAGGGCTGCCCTTCGACAGGCGCAGGACGGTCCGCGCTCAGCGCAGGTGGTCGTCGAAGAAGTCGGCGGTGCGCTCCATCGCGGTGGTGAACGTGCGGCCCTCGAAGGTGTGGTCGGCGCCGTGGTAGACGTTCGAGCGCACGTCCACGTCCGCGTCCTCGAGGGCGTCGACGGTGGCGCGGGCCCAGCGCGGCGGGCAGGTGCGGTCGGCGCCGCCGTGCTGCACGAGCACGGGCTCGGTGATCCGGTCGAAGTAGGGGCGGGCCGAGGCGGCGCGCCAGAACCCCGGCGACTCGTCGGGCAGCCCGTGGGTCTTCTCGATGCGGCGGTTGGTGGCCCGGCGCGCCGGGTCGTCGGCGAACCAGCGCTCCCAGTTGTCGGCCTCGAGGGAGCTGACCGACGCCCAGACGGCCGCGGCGTCGACGAGGCCGGGCTGCGCGACCAGGGCGCGCAGGGTCACGCCCCCGCCCATCGAGCGGCCGAACCAGCCCACGTGCTCGCGGTCGAGGACCTTCCAGGCCGACCCGGTCGCCCCCTTGACCGCCTTGACGGCGTTGATCGTGTCGACGACGTAGGGCAGGCGGAGCTCGAGGTCGACGTCGGGGTCGTTGCTGGAGCCGGCGTGGTTGCGGTAGTCGACGTGCAGCACCACGAAGCCGCGCCGGGCCAGCACGTCCTGCTCCCGCGGCATCCCCTGACCCGACCAGTAGGTGTCCGGGTCGATGTAGCCGTGGTTGAGGACGACGACCGGGAAGGGCCCCTTGCCGTCGGGGACGTTCATGATCCCGGTGATCTTCTCGCCGTCGCCGCGGTAGGTCACCGCGTAGCGCTTGTACGAGCCCTGGTCGGCCAGCAGCCGGCCCCGGGTCAGGTCACGGCCGTCGTAGCGCTTCTCCATCAGCGCCTGCATCGAGACCGGGTCGGGCTTCGTGCGCGGGCTCGGGGTAGGGCTGGGCGTCGGGCTGCTGGTCGCGCGCGTGGGGGTGGGCGCGGGCGTCGCCGAGGGGCTGGCCGCGACGGACGTGGACGCCGACGAGGTCGCGGTGGATGCCTGCGGCGCCTCGGGCTCGCCGCTGCACCCCGCGAGCAGGCCGATCAGGCCGAGCAGGACGGTCGGGGCGAGCGGGCGCCGCGTCATGACCCCAGTGTCCCCGGAGGGGGCGGCGGCGCCACCGGGGCGAGTCGGGCGACGACGGCGTCGACGAGGGGCAGGTCGGGCGTGAGCCACGCGAGGTCGTTGATCGAGGAGGCGTCGACCCAGGCGAGCGCGTCATGGGCCTCCCCGACGTGAGCCTCGCCGGAGCTGATCGCGCACCACCAGACCCGCATCACCAGCCCGGCCGTGAGGGGCCAGCCGACGAGCGCCTCGCCGGGAGAGACCAGCTCCTCGCCGACCTCGACCTCGACGGCGAGTTCCTCGGCGAGCTCGCGCCGCAGCGCGTCGACGGGGTCCTCGCCCGGCTCGACCTTGCCGCCGGGGAGCTCCCACCGGCCCGCGAGCTCGGGAGGCCGCGTGCGGCGGGCGGCGAGGGCGCGGGTGGGGCGTACGAGGTCGTCGACGAGGACGGCCGCGACGACGAGCTGGTCGGGCACGAGGCGAGTGTGGCAGGACACCTCGTCCGAGGGCGCGGCCCGTGCGGTGCCGGACGCGGTCCGCGCAGAAGGAAGCGCCAGCCGGTGTCTCGACCCCCGTACGGGGCACGAGATCTCGACTGGCGCTTCCTTCTGAGCGCGAGCGCCGGGAGAAAGTCGGTGGAACGTTCCCGGAGGCTGGAATAGCGTCGGCGGGCGATGAGTTCACGGCCTTGGCAGGGTCGGAACGACGACCGCCGCGGCAAGGGCGCCGGCGCCTCACCAGATCCAGCACAGCAGCACGACGAACGGACACCCGTGACCGCCACGAGCACCCCGACGACCACCACCGGCGCGGCCTCCGCGCCGCCCGCCGACGTCAGCACCAGGGCCGTCATCGCGATCCTGCTGGTGGCGACCTTCGTCGTGATCCTCAACGAGACGATCATGAACGTCGCCCTCCCGCGGCTCATGGAGGACCTCGACGTCAACGCCCGTACGGGTCAGTGGCTCGCGACGGTCTTCATGCTGACGCTGGCCGTGGTCATCCCGACGACCGGCTTCCTGCTGCAGCGCCTCACGACGCGCCAGGTCTTCGTGACGGCGATGATCCTGTTCAGCACCGGCACCCTGCTCGCCGCCGTGTCGCCCGCCTTCTGGCTGCTGCTGCCGGCCCGCGTCGTGCAGGCCAGCGGCACCGCGATGATGCTGCCGCTGCTCATCACCACGATCCTGACCCTGGTCCCCGTCGAGCGCCGCGGCGTCGTCATGGGCAACGTCACGGTGGTGATCTCGGTGGCCCCGGCCATCGGCCCGACGGTCTCCGGCGTCGTCCTGCACTTCTTCCCGTGGCGCTTCATGTTCATCCTGGTGCTGCCGATCGCGCTCGGCGCCCTGTTCTTCGGGGTCAAGAGGCTCGTGAACGTCGGCACCCCGGGCGCCGCCAAGCTCGACGTGCTGTCGGTGGTCCTGACCGTCCCCGCCTTCGGCGGCATCGTCTACGGCCTCAGCCAGCTCGGCGCCGAGGGCCCGGGCGGCATCCCGCCGCTGGCCTTCGTCGGGGTGGGCGCGCTCGCTCTGCTCGTCTTCGGGTGGCGCCAGTCGCGGCTCTACCGCAGCGACAACCCGCTGCTCGACCTGCGCTCGTTCAAGTTCCCGGCCTTCAGCATCAGCGTCGCGCTGCTCTGCGCCGCCATGCTGGCCCTCTTCGGCATGGTGATCCTGCTGCCGATCTACCTCCAGCAGGTGCGGGGGATCGGGGCGCTCGAGACCGGTCTGATGCTGCTGCCCGGTGGCCTGGTGATGGGTCTGCTCGGCCCGCAGGTCGGCAAGCTCTACGACCGGTACGGCCCGCGCGGCCTGACGCTGTTCGGCTCGGTCGTGCTGGTCATCTCGATGTGGCGGCTCAGCACCATCGACCTCAGCACGCCGATCTGGATGCTCATCGCGATCCACGTGCTGCTCTCGATCGGCTTGGCCTTCCTCTTCACGCCGGGCTTCACGACCGGCCTCAACCCGCTGCCGCCCAGGCTGTACTCCCACGGCAGCGCGATCCTCAGCACCCTCCAGCAGGTCGCCGGCGCCGCCGGGACCGCGCTGCTGGTCGCGGTCTACTCCGGCCACGCCGCAGCCCAGCAGGCGTCCGGGGTCGGCGCGGTCGACGCCGAGCTGAGCGGGATCCGGACCGCGTTCGGCGTCGCCGCGCTGATCTCGATCTCGACGGTCGTCCTCGCCGCCTTCATGCACAACGCCAAGCGGCCCGAGGGTGCCGAGGCGCCCGAGGGCTCGGCGGTCGCGCACCACTGAGCAGCGCCCTCGTCCGGCGCGGGCCCGCGGCCCGCGCCGGACGACGCGGCGGCAGACTGTCGCCGGTGGACGTGAGGCGGGTCGCGGTGGTTACCGGTGCGGGCAGCGGGATCGGACGTGCGGTCGCGCTCGCGCTGGCCGCCGAGGGCTGGTGGGTGGTGCTGGCCGCACGGCGGACCGACCTCCTCGAGGAGGTCGCGGGGTCGCCGACCGGCGAGGGCGGCGGCTTCGACATCGTGCCCACCGACGTCACCGACCCGGAGGCCGTCCGGGCGCTGTTCGACGGCGCGGTCGAGCGGCACGGCCGGGTCGACCTGCTGGTGAACAACGCCGGCCGGGGCGCGCCGGCCGTCGAGATCGACGAGCTGTCGCTGGCGGACTGGCAGGCGGTCGTCGACGTGAACCTCACCGGCATGTTCCTGTGCCTGCGCGAGGCCTTCCGCGTGATGCGCCGGCAGGAGCCGCAGGGCGGCCGGATCATCAACAACGGCTCCATCGCCGCCTACGCGCCGCGGCCGCGCTCGATCGCGTACACCGCCACCAAGCACGCCGTCAGCGGGCTGACCAAGCAGGTGCAGCTCGACGGCCGACCGTACGGCATCTCCTGCGGTCAGATCGACATCGGGAACGCCGAGACGTCGATGGCGGCCGCCCAGGCCGCCGGCGTGGTTCAGGCCGACGGCAGCGTCCGGGCCGAGCCCACCATGCCGGTCGACGACGTGGCCCGGGCCGTGCTGCTCATGGCCGACCTGCCGCCCGGCAGCAACGTCGCGACCATGACGGTGATGGCCACGACCATGCCGTACGTGGGTCGCGGCTAGGGCGGCCGCTCAGCCCCCGTGGGTAGGGTCCGCAGCATGAGCACCCCGGAGCACACCGAGCAGCCCGCCACCGACGAGGACGTCGAGACGATCGCGAAGCTCGTCGAGAAGGCCTCGATCGCGCTGGTGACGACGGTCGCGCCCGACGGGTCGCTGGTGAGCCGCCCGCTGGCCGTGCAGCAGCGCGAGTTCGACGGCGACCTGTGGTTCTTCACCGAGGACCCGTCGCCCAAGACCGACCAGGTCCGGGCCAACGACCAGGTCAACGTCGCGCTGCAGGCCGGCCACGGCTGGCTGTCGATCAGCGGCCGCGGGAGCGTCAGCAAGGACCCGGCGAAGATCGAGGCGCTGTGGAACGCCGGGGCGGAGGCGTGGTTCGAGCAGGGTCGCGACGACCCGGCGGTCGCGCTGCTGCGCGTCGAGGCGCAGACGGCGGAGTACTGGACCTCGAAGGCGCCGATGGTCGTCACCCTCGCCAAGTACGCCAAGGCCGCCGTCACCGGTGGCCGCCCGGACGTGGGCGAGAGCAAGGTCGTCGAGCTGTAACGGGTGGCGCGCGGGGGTCGATCCGGGGCTTGGGAGACGGCTGCGTCGTGTGGTTGTCTCTGCCGAGCGTCCTTGAGGACGTGACCCCAGACCCCGAACCCCCACGAGGTGCCCCGTGCCCACGCACTCCCGCTCCCGCCTGGTCGCCGGCGTCGCCGGTCTCGGACTGGCCGCCGCCGCACTGGTCGCCCCCGCTGCCCAGGCCGCGCCCGCGCCGGCTGTCGCTCCCGCGCTGGCCTCCGCCACCACGGTCAACCACAAGGACTGGGCGACGGCGGTGTTCACCCAGCTCAACGGCGAGCGCGCCCGCAACGGGCTCAAGCCGCTGCGCTGGAGCGACAAGCTCTTCTACTCGGCGCACCGGCACAACCTGGCCATGGCGCAGCAGGACTCCCTGAGTCACCAGCTGCCGGGCGAGGCCTCCCTCGGCGACCGGGTCGGCGTCTTCTACGCCTCGTCGGCGTGCGGGGAGAACATTGGCTGGAACAGCAACCGCACCCAGGCCGGCGCGCTGGCGCTGGAGACGTCGATGGTGAACGAGACGCCCCCGAACGACGGGCACCGCCGCAACATCCTCAGCACCACCTACGTCGACGTCGGCGTGGACGTCGTCGACGACACCACGCACGGCAAGCTCTGGCTGACCACCGACTTCGGCAAGCCGCGCTGAGCGGTTCCGACGAGAGCGCTCAGGCGTGCTGGGCGAGCCAGCGGCCGGAGCGGTGCGACCACACCAGGGCCCGCACCAGGCGCACCGTCATCCACACCATGAGCACGGTGAAGGCGAGCACGGTCGACGGCAGGGGCAGCCCCACGAGCATGCCGACGTAGAAGCAGAGCGTCCCGACGTAGGCGAGCGCCTGGACGCCTTCGCCGCGCATCCGGTCGGCCAGGGCGATGACGACGTAGCGCCTGTCCGCGGGGACGGCCCGTCCGTGGGTGATCTGCTCGCGGAACCAGGTGCGTTCGCTCTTCGGCAGGTAGGCGTCGGGTCCGACGAGGGTCCGGTCGTGGCCCTTGGTGGACGACCGCACGTTGCCCGCCAGGATCAGCAGGAGGCCGACGACCATCAGCGCCAGGCTCGCGTGCCGCAGGCTGGGCGAGACGTCCCACAGGAACTCGCCGGGCGGCAGCCAGAGGGACACGACGAGCACGACCGCGCACCCGACGACCAGGACCAGGACCTCGCGCATCCAGACCGCACGACGCACCCGAGCGAGATGCGGTGCGAGCACGGGCTGGGTCACTGCTTCCCAGGCGTCGGTCCAGGGGTCCCGCTCAGCCGTCGTCACGGGAGCAGCATGCCGTTGCACCGGCTCGCGCGGGAAGACTTGTCACTCCTCCGCACTACGGTGAGCCCGTGGGCGATCGTCAGGACGAGGCAGCAGAGCAGCCCTTCGACCCCGAGCTGTGGGAGCCGGTCCCCGGCTTCGCGCTGACCGACGTCACCTACCACCGCGCGCGGCGCTCGCCCGTGGTGCGCGTCGCGTTCGACCGGCCCGAGGTGCGCAACGCCTTCCGCCCGCACACCGTCGACGAGCTGGTCGCCGTCCTCGACCACGCCCGGCAGTCCTCCGACGTCGGCTGCGTGCTCCTCACCGGCAACGGTCCGTCGCCCAGGGACGGCGGCTGGGCGTTCTGCAGCGGGGGAGACCAGCGGATCCGCGGCCGCTCGGGCTACACGTACGCCGAGGACGAGGCGCCCGAGCGGGTGGACCCGGCCAAGCAGGGGCGGCTGCACATCCTCGAGGTGCAGCGGCTGGTGCGGTTCATGCCCAAGGTCGTCATCGCCCTCGTCGGGGGCTGGGCGGCCGGCGGCGGGCACAGCCTGCACGTGGTCTGCGACCTGACGATCGCCAGCGCCGAGCACGCACGGTTCAAGCAGACCGACGCCGACGTCGGTTCGTTCGACGGCGGGTTCGGCTCGGCGTACCTCGCCCGCCAGGTCGGGCAGAAGTTCGCGCGCGAGATCTTCTTCCTCGGCGACACCTACGACGCCGAGGCGGCCCACCGCATGGGCATGGTGAACGCCGTCGTCCCGCACGCCGACCTCGAGCGCGTCGGCCTGGAGTGGGGCGAGAAGGTCTGCGGCAAGAGCCCGACCGCGCAGCGGATGCTCAAGTACGCGTTCAACGCGGTCGACGACGGCCTGGTCGGCCAGCAGCTCTTCGCCGGCGAGGCGACCCGCCTGGCGTACATGACCGACGAGGCCGTGGAGGGCCGCGACGCGTTCCTCGAGAAGCGCGCGCCCGACTGGTCCGACTTCCCCTACTACTACTGAGGGCCCCGCCGTGACCTCGAGCGCCGCGCCCGCCGCTCGCCGCTGAACGGCTGCTTGGGTCAGCGGTGCTTGACCGAGAATTCGGCGAGGTCGAGTCTCCGCAGCGGTCGCATCCGATGATCAAGCAAGCAGCGGCGGCCTGCATCCCCGGCTACAGTTCCCGACATGGCCGAGCCTTCCCAGGACAAACTTTATTCGACCACGCTGAGGACCATCGGTGTCGTGGCAAAGCTGCCGGTGGTGAGAGTTGACCGGGAGGCCTTCCTGCGCAAGCAGTTCAGTGACTTCGAGCACCTCGACGTGATCTTGGAGCGCGGGCCGCAAGCCGTGTACTCGGTTGAGTCGCTGCGCAAGAAGGCGAACAGCCTCATCAGGAATAGCACGGCAAAGACCTCGGCCGTTTCTTTCGCCGCGGGTCTCCCCGGGAACCCCGCGGTGATGGTGGCGGCCGGAGGGGCAGACGTTGTTCAGTACTTCGGCTTCGCCATCAACCTCGCGCAACAGATTGCCTACCTCTTCGGCGAGGACGAGCTCTTCGAGGGCGGGGGCGAGCTGTCCGAAGCGGCTCAGGTGCGAGTGATCGCATTTCTCGGCGCGATGTTCGGCGCCGCCGGGGCAGCGTCCCTGGTTGCGAAGACCTCGAAGGTCGCCGGGGCCAACATAGGCAAGAAGGTGGCAGCTCAAGCCTTGACGAAGACTGCTTGGTACCCGCTGGTGAAGAAGGTGGGAGCCATCATCGGGATGAAGATCACGAAGAAGACCGTGGAGAAGGCGATCACCAAGGCCGTGCCAGTCGTCGGCGGTGTCGTTTCAGCGGGACTGACCTTCGTGACCTTCCGGCCCATGGGTCACCGCCTGGCGGACACGCTCGTTCGGAACTTGAATGGGGAGTTCGACGACGTGCTCGACCTCAACTCGGAATTCGCTGCACGCGCGGAAAGCGTGGTCATCGTGCCCGAAACAGCCGAGGACGCGAAGCCCTGACGAGTCGGCGCCGAGGCGCGCCTCGGCCATCAGGCTTGGGTGCTGAGGTCGTGGGAGTGCCAGCATGCTTGGCGTGGTCATGACCTCGAGCACCGCGCCCGCCGCACCGTACGACCCCTGGTTCCTGGGCACGCCGCTCCCGTTGCCGGGCACCCCGGACGGGGTGGAGACGGCGACGCTGCCGTTCACGCACTTCACCGTCGTCCTTGCGCCCGAGCGGCGCCTGGCGATCGTCACCGCCGCGAACCTCGACGGCGCGAGCCTGGTCGAGATCGACCGCGGCGACGACTGGCACCTCGACCCGCGCGTGCCCGTCGAGGCCCAGACGGGCCCGGAGGTGTACGCGCGCAACGACCTCGACCGCGGCCACCTGACGCGGCGGCGCGACCCGGTCTGGGGCGAGCGCGCCGTCGCCGAGCAGGCGAACGTCGACACGTTCAGCTACGTCAACGCGGCACCGCAGGCGGCGCTGTTCAACCAGGGCGAGCTGCTGTGGTCGGGGCTGGAGGACTACGTCCTGGAGCACGCCCGCACGTACGCCCAGCGGCTGACGGTGCTGACGGCTCCGGTGTTCGGCGACGACGACCCGCCCTACCGCGGGACCCGGATCCCGCGCCGCTTCTGGAAGATCGCGGCCTGGAACGACGGCGATCCGACCGACCCGGTGCTGGCTGCGACCGGCTACGTGCTCGACCAGTCCGCGCAGCTCGACGCCATCGACCTGTCCGACCCGCCGGGCGCCACGACGGCCGCGCCGACGCTGGGTGCCTACCTCACCTACCAGGTGCCCGTCGTCGACATCGCCACGCTGACCGGGCTCGACCTCGCCCCGCTGGTCGCGGCGGACCGGCTGCCCGTGCCGACGACGGCGACGCCGGCCGACCTGCGCCGCGGGGCGCCGGGGCTGGAGACGCGCTGGACCCGGCTCACCCGCGCGTCGGACGTGCGCCTGTAGGCGAGCCCGCTCAGACCACGCCGTAGAGCCGGTCGCCCGCGTCGCCGAGGCCGGGGACGATGTAGCCCTTCTCGTTGAGGCGCTCGTCGAGGCCGGCGAGGACGAGCGTGCAGGGCACGTGCAGGTCGTCGAGCAGCGTGGTGAGGCGCTCGATGCCCTCCGGCGCGGCGAGCAGGCAGATGCAGGTGATGTGGTCGGCGCCGCGGTCGACGAGGAACCGCACGGCGGCCGCGAGCGTGCCCCCGGTGGCGAGCATGGGGTCGAGGACGTAGCACTGGCGACCGCTCAGGTCGTCGGGCAGCCGCTCGGCGTACGTCGAGGGTTCGAGGGTCTCCTCGTTGCGCACCATGCCGACGAAGCCGACCTCGGCGGTCGGCACCAGCCGGGTCATGCCCTCGAGCATCCCCAGCCCCGCCCGCAGGATCGGCACCACGAGCGGCTTCGGCAGCGCCAGGCGCACGCCGTCGGCCGGGGCGACCGGGGTCTGCACCTGCGTCGGGGTGACGCGGACCTCGCGGGTCGCCTCGTACGCCAGCAGCGTCACGAGCTCCTCGGTGAGGCGCCGGAACGTGGGCGAGTCGGTCTCGACGTCGCGCAGGGCGGTGAGCTTGTGCGCGACGAGCGGGTGGTCGATGACCGTGACATCCACGACCGTGAGGCTATCGGCAGGCCCCGCTGGCGGCGTGACCGGACAGAAGAAGCCGGGCGATGTCTGACACCATGGCCCACCGGAGCCGGACGTTGGGACGGCCCGGGCCACTGCCGCGTCGGCGACGGCCCGGAGGTACGGGGAGGACAGATCATGGCGGGGTTCGACGACGAGGAGTACGTGTCGTTCGAGGAGGCCGACAAGGCACCGGCCGCAGCCATGGAGGCGGACGACCCGGACGACTCCGACCCCGACGACGACCTCGAGGACGCGGCGGAGGACGAGATCGACTACGTGCTCGCGGCTTACCGTGAGGACGGGCAGATCCACGTCCAGGCGCTCGACGACGAGCTCGCCAACGACCTCGACGGGCTCATCGAGCAGCTGCGCCGCCTGCCCGGCGACGCCGGTTCGCTCGGCTTCGTCAGCCTGGTGGACGAGGTGTTCGTGATCCTGCGGGTCCGGGGGCAGCGCGTGCAGGCGATCCTGTCCGACTCGGCCGCGGCCGCGGACTTCCCGATCGCGCACGACGTCCTCGACTTCCTCGGCGAGGACATCGACGTCGACGACCTCGACGACGAGGAGGGCGAGCCGGTCGGCGACCTCGACATGCTGACCGACCTGGGGCTCAGCGAGTTCGAGCTCGGCACGATCGTCGACGACCTCGACCTGGGCAGCGACCAGATGCTCGGCGCCATCGCCGACCGCATCAACATCAACCCCGACTTCTCGCGGGCGACCGAGGCGGCGTTCAGGGACTGACGCGGTGACGACGGGCCCGTCGCGCGCGGCCGGGGGGCGCTGGGGCGAGGCCATGCGCCTCGCGCTGGCCGAGGCGCGCCGGGTCGGCGCGGCCGGCGACGTCCCCGTGGGCGCGGTCGTGCTCGGCCCCGACGGCGCGGTCGTGGCCGTGGCGGGCAACGAGCGCGAGGCGACGCAGGACCCGACGGCGCACGCCGAGGTCCTCGCGCTGCGCCGAGCGGCCGCCGCGGCCGGCACCTGGCGCCTCGACGGCCACACGCTGGTCGTCACCCTCGAGCCCTGCACGATGTGCGCGGGTGCCGTGGTCCTGTCCCGCGTCGAACGCTGCGTGTTCGGCGCGTACGACCCCAAGGCCGGGGCGGTGGCGTCGCTGTTCGACGTGCTGCGCGACCCCCGGCTCAACCACCGCGTCGACGTGCGCGGGGGCATCCTCGAGGCGGACTGCGGGCAGGTGCTGCTCGACTTCTTCACCACGCACCGGGGCCCGGGGCCGGGCGCTGGTACGGATTAGCGTCGCCCTCCCGCTCCCGGTAATCTCTCCCGCGGTGGCGTGTCTGAGCGGCCTAAAGAGCGCGCCTCGAAAGCGCGTGAAGTGAAAACTTCCGAGGGTTCAAATCCCTCCGCCACCGCCATGCCCGTCCGGGCGAGACGCCGACGCAGCCCTCGGGGCGGCGTCGGCGTCGTGCTTCCCGAGGTCGTGGCGCTCGACGTGGTCCGGGACAGCTCAGCGGCGCGGGTCGACGTGCACCTTCGGGCCCGGTCCGGCACCGGCCGGCCGGGTGCCGGCGAGCACCGCGGCCACCTCGTCCAGGCCCACGGTCGCGGCGACGAGCGGACGCGGGTCGACCCGGCCCGACGCGTACAGGTCCGCGGCTCCCGTCAGACCGCCCGACGCGCTCAGCACGCCGACCGCGGTCACGTCCTTGAGGACCAGGGCGCGCGAGTCGACGGGGCTCGGCTCACCGGAGAGGCCGATCAGGACGACGCGTCCGCCCGGCTCGACCAGCTCGACGGCCAGGGCGGGGAGGCGGCGGTCGTTCGAGGCGTCCACGACCGCGTCGAAGGTCAGGGAGCGGTCGAGGGTCTCCGCCGTGGAGAAGCGGTCGAGTCCGAGCGTGGCGGCGAAGGCCCCGGAGCCGTCGTCCTTGCCGAGCAGGTGGACCTCGGCGCCGTGGGCGCGGGCGACCTGAGCGACCAGCAGCCCGATGGTCCCGGGTCCGAGGACGAGGACGCGCGAGCCGGGCCCGACGTCGGCGGCCCGGACGCTGCGCAGGGCGTTGCCGCCCGGCTCGACGAGCGCCCCGAGCGCGGCGTCGACCCCGTCCGGCAGCGCGACGAGCGCCGACGCGGGCACCGGCAGCTGCTCGGCCAGGGCGCCCGGCCAGCCGTTGCGGACGCCGATCTCGTAGCGGTCCGCGCACAGGTGCTGACGCCCCGACGTGCAGCGCCGGCAGTGCCCGCAGCCGAGCATCGTGTCGCCGGTGACCCGGCGCCCGAGCCAGCCGGGGTCGACGCCGTCGCCCACCGCGCTGACGCGCCCGCACCACTCGTGCCCGAGCCGCAGCGGGTAGCGCGCCTCCCCGGAGTCGAGGTAGGCCATCTGCCCGGAGAACAGCTCGGCGTCGGTGCCGCACACACCCGCGCGCTCGACGTCGACGACGACCAGCCCCGCGGTCGCCTCGGGCGGGGCGACGTCCCGGACCTCCGCGTGGCCCGGTGCGGTGACGACGAAGGCGCGCATGGACGGTCCCTGCTCCTCCTCGGCCCCGCGGGTCGCTCAGGCCGAGACGGCCTGGCTCTGCCGCGCAGCCTCCCACACGTCGCCCCAGCCCAGCGCCAGCTCCGCCGCCCGTCGGCAGGACAGCACGAGGCTCGACTCGCGGGCGACGCCCTGGCCGGCGATGTCGAACGCCGTGCCGTGGTCGACCGACACCCGGACCACCGGCAGGCCGATGGTGATGTTGACGCCGTCGTCGCCGTACACCGCCTTGAAGGGGGCGTGGCCCTGGTCGTGGTAGCAGGCGATCACCACGTTCCACTTCCCGCGCACCGCGGCGGGGATGAGCGCGTCCGCCGGGATCGGGCCGTGGGCGTTGATGCCGCGGGCGACCGCGCGCCGCACGGCCGGCTCCAGGACGTCGGCGTCCTCGTCGCCGAAGATCCGGTTCTCGCCCGCGTGCGGGTTGAGCCCGCACAGGCCGATGGCCTCGTCCGGCCGCCCGAGGGCACGGGTGAAGGCGGACGCCAGCGTGAAGATGGCGTCGGTCCGCTCGGGCGTGGTGCCGGCGACGGCCTGGGCGAGCGAGACGTGCGCGGTGAGGTGGAAGACGTAGAGGTCGCCGGCGGACAGGACGAGGCTGAAGTTCTCGACCCCGAACTCGTGCGCCAGCAGCTCGGTGTGGCCGGGCCACCGGTGCCCGGCGGCGTGCATCGCCGCCTTGTTCAGGGGCGCGGTCACGATGCCGTCGACCACGCCGTCGCGGGCGAGGCGGCAGGCTTCGACGACGAACCGGTACGCCCCGTCGCCCGCGACCGGGCTGAGCTCGCCGACCGCGACCTCGGCCAGCGACGGGCCCGTCTGCCAGAGCTCGATGAGCGCGGGGTCGTTCGTCGTGGCGCGCGGGTCGGTGACCACGCGGACGGTGCCCGGGTCCAGCCCGGCCCGCTCGGCGCCGGCGCGCATCGCGTCCGCGTCCCCGACCACCACCGGGACGCAGACCTCGCGCAGCTCGGGGTGCAGCAGCAGCGTCTTGGCGGTGATCTCGGGGCCGATCCCGGCGACGTCGCCGAGGGTGAGGGCGAGCACGGGCAGGGGTGCGGTGGTCATCGGGCTTCCTTCGGGGTCGGCCGGGGTGCGGCGTCGGGGTGGCGGAGCGGGTGGGGCCGGTCGGAGCCGGCCGGGGCCGGCGGCGCGGCCGGGTCGCGCAGGCCCCGGACGATCGCGTCGAGGGCGGACGTGTCGCCGAAGCCGCCCGACTTCGTCACGAGCCGGAGCCCGTGGGCGGGGCCGCCGGTGACCGTGCCCGTGGGGCAGCCGGGGACGACGGCGCCGTCGACGTCCACGCCGTCGGCCTCGAGGCGGTCGAGCACGGCGGCGGCGCCGTCCCCGCCGACGAGGACCAGCGCGTCGTACGCCCTCGTGGCCAGGGCGTCGCCGACCCGCCCGGCCAGGTCGCGGGCGGCGGCTTGGGGGCTGACGACCTCGGGAGGCGTGGTGAGGACGTCCACGCCGGCCGCTGCAAGGTTCCGCAGCCACCCGACCTGGTCCAGCGCCGCCGGGTGGAGCGAGCTCACGGCCACCAGCACACGGCCCGCGAACGGTGGGGTCGTCGGACGGGCCAGGGGAGAGGACCACACCCGGCCCAGCGCCGCGGCCAGACCACCGGAGCCGACGAGGACGAGGTCGGCCCCGGCGGCGTCGGCCGTGCGGGCGATGCGGTCGAGTTCGTCCTCGTCGCGCGCGTCGACGACCAGCCGCGTCCCGGGTGCCGCCGCACCGAGGTCGCCGACCGGACGCCGCACGGCTCCGGGCACGACGCGCCCGAGGTCGCCGTCGAGCCGCGGTGTCACGGGGTCCAGGGCGGCCGCCGACTCGGCCAGCGGACGCCCGGCGACGAGGACCTCCCCATCGACGACGGTCCGACGCTGCGCGGGGAACGCCGGGCACACCAGGGCGTGGGCCCCGGGCTGGTGCCTTGACCAGGCGCTGAGCGCGCCGTCGACCTGCCCGGCCACCGAACCCCGGACGGTCGAGTCGATCTTGACGTACAGGCGTTCGGCGCCGGCCGCGACCAGGGCGTCGACCGCGGCGGCCGTACGGGCGGCCGCCTCGTCGTCCGGGGCGGCCCGGGCGCCGGTGCTCACGGCCAGGACGACGGGACCGGTCGCGGCAGGGAGGCGCAGGCGGGTGGCGCGCAGGGCGAGGACCGCGGTCCAGCCCGCCGCCGCGAACCCGACGGCCGAGTCCCCGGCCCCGGTCAGGTCGTCGGCGACGAGCCCGAGCACGGAGGGTCTCACCGCGACCCGCCCCGAGGGACGAGGCGAGTGCGAAAGACCGGTGGGGCCCCTGCAGCCGTCAGCATCGCGAGGTCGGCTCCACCGCCCCCATTCTCGACCCGGGCGTGCGGGAGCGCGGTGGGGGCCGGTCGTCAGGCCCCGACGAGGTCCTTCGCGGCGTTCTGGGCGACGAGCTCGACGACGGCGACGCCCTCCTTCTGCGTGGACCCCCCGTCGGACAGCGCGGCGACGAGCAGGGGGTGCCCCTCGTGCTCGACCTTGCCGACGCTGGTCACGGCCCAGCCGCCGGTGCGCGGGAGCCAGCCGTTCTTGACGAACGCGTGGGTGTCGCCGCGCGAGTCCGCGGCGGTGACCCCCCAGTTCTGGTCGCGCGCCACCCCGCCCATCAGGGACTGCAGGTAGGCGCGGGAGTCGGGCGTCAGGGGCGAGTCGTCGGTGAAGACGACCTGCAGCAGCCGCAGCTGGTCGGCCGTCGTCGTGGTCGTCGCTCCCCAGCGGCCCTTGGTGCCGCCCTTGGTCTGCGTCAGCCCGAACGTCGCATTGGCGGCCGCCAGCCCCTTCTCCCGGCCGATCGCCTTCCACAGCGTGGTGGCCGCGCCGTTGCTGCTCTGCCGGATCATCCGCGCCGCGACCTCCTTCTGGGCGCTGCTCAGCTTGCCCTGCTCCTGCAGGAGGAGCGTGGCGAGGATGTCGACCTTGACGATGCTGGCGGTCGCGAACGCCTTCCCGGTGTCGCCGTACGTGTGGGACCTCCCGGTCGAGAGGTCCTGGACGACGACGGCCAGGTGGCCCGACTCGTCGTCGTGCCAGCGGGAGACGGCGCTGGCGACGACCGCCGCCGGCGTCGGGGGCGGGGCCGCCTGCGCGGGGGCCGCCGCAGTCACCGGCGCCGCGGCCTGCGTCACGAGGGCGTCCGGGCGGTCGAGCAGGTGCACGACGGTGTTCACCAGGGCGACGGCGAGCATGAGGATCGTGAAGGCGCGCATCCGCCGGAACCCCAGCGAGGGGTACGGGCGCGGCGCGGTCCGGACGGACATGAGCGCACGGTAGGGCCGGGAACCGACAGTTCCGCGGATTGCCGCGCGGGTGTCGCCTAAGCCCCGTTCTCCGCCGACTGGCGCGTCACGAAGGCCGCCATGCCCGGAACGGTGAAGGCGACGACGCCGTGCTCGGGCGCGTACACCAGTCCCTTCGCGATCAAGCTGGCCCGCACAGGTCCGAGCGCGGTGACCTTCCGGCCGAGACGCTCGGCGACCGTCCCCGACTGGCTCCCTGCGTCACCGTCCTGGGCCATGGCGCGCAGGTAGCGCTGCTCCGCCCGGGTCGCACGGTCCCACCGCGCGCGGAAGAACCCCGTGTCGAGCGCTGCTCGTCCCCGCTCGGCTCCGGCCCGGGCATCGGCCAGGGTGATCGGGGAGCCCTCGGCCAGGTTCCAGGTGTCCTGACCCAGCTGCTGCAGGAAGTAGGGGTAGCCCGACGTCTCGCGGATGACCAGCGCGAGCGCGTCGGGCTCCCAGGCCACGTCCTCGGCCTCCGCCGGCTCGACGACGGCGCTGCGGGCCAGGTCCTCGTCGAGCTCCCTGATGTGCTCGAACTCGAACAGTCTCTCGGAGTACGACTTCGCCTCGGCCAGGATGCGGGGGAGGCTCGGCAGCCCGGCCAGCCCGACGAGCAGCGGCCACCCGTCCTGCCCGGCGAGGTGGATCGCCGCGCACAGGGCCGTCAGCTCCTCGCTGGTGAGGTCCTGCGCCTCGTCCACCAGCAGTGCGAGCCCGACCCCCTCCTCGCCGGCCGCAGCCGACACGTCCCTCATCAGCTTGGACACGTCCGCCTCGATGCTGCCCGTATCGGCGCCTCCGCTGGGTTGCCCCGTGAGGTCGAGGCCGAAGTTCCAGGTGCCGGCCGTGTCGTACGACGCCTTGAAGCTCAGGGCCGTCTTGAGGGCCCGGAGCACCCGCGTCCCCACGCCCGGTCGAGCCAGGTCGGAGAGCGGACCGTGCAGCGCCTCTCCGAGCGAGGGCCGCAGGGCCTTCCCGCTGCCCGCCTCGAACTTCGCCGTGACCCAGGCCCGATCGCGCGCCTGCTTGGCCAGCTCGGCGAGGAGCACGGTCTTCCCGACGCCGCGAAGCCCGTAGAGCACCATCGAGCGGGCACCACGACCAGCTTCCGTCCGCCGGAGCGCGACGTCCCAGCCGTCGCGTTGGCCGTCCCGACCGACCAGCGCAGCCGGACGGCGCCCAGCACCCGGCGAATAGGGGTTGAGGACAGGATCCACAGCGCGATCGTAGCGATCTATGTGCACCTGTAGGGCACTATAGGGGTTCGCTATACGGATCAATAGATCGTCATCATCGGTCTGCCGCCAAGGTCGCTCCGTAGCACGCCCGTAGCCCGGGTCCGGAAGGATGGCGCCATGATCGACCTCGACGTCATCCTCCTCGTGGGTGCCGTCGTGCTGATCGTGGCCATCCTCGCCGCCCGACTGGGGTCCGGCTTCGGGCTGCCGTCCCTGCTGCTGTTCCTCGGCCTGGGGATGCTGCTGGGCCAGGACGGGCCCGGAGGGCTGGCCTTCGACGACGCCGACCTCGCGCACGCGCTGGGCTTCGCCGCCCTCGTGCTGATCCTCGCCGAGGGCGGGCTCACCACGAAGTGGTCCGAGATCAGACCGGTGGTCGGACCTGCGCTGCTCCTCGCCACCGTGGGGATCGTGGTCAGCGTCGCCGCGGTGACCGCGTTCGGCTACTACGTGCTCGGGCTCGACCTCTGGGTCGCGGTGCTGCTCGGCGCGGTCATCTCGCCGACCGACGCGGCCGCGGTCTTCTCGGTGCTGCGGCGGGTGCCGATCCCGCACCGGCTGCGGGGCATGCTCGAGGCCGAGTCCGGCCTGAACGACGCGCCGACGGTCCTGCTCGTCACGCTGGCCAGCGGGCTCGCCGCCGGGCACGAGGCCGACGGCGGGCCGCTGCTGGTCGGCACGCTCGTGGTCCTGGAGCTGGTCGGCGGCGTCGTCATCGGGGCCGTGCTCGGGTGGCTGGGCGTGCAGATCCTTCGCCGGGTCGCGTTGCCGTCGTCCGGCCTCTACCCGCTCGCCACGCTGGGCTGGGCCGTCCTCGCTTACGGGATCACGTCGACCGCGCACGCGAGCGGGTTCGCCGCCGTCTACGTCTGCGCCGTCCTGCTCGGGAACGCCCAGCTGCCGCACCGGGCCGCGATGCGCTCGTTCGTGGAGGGCATCGGCTGGATCGCGCAGATCGGGCTGTTCGTGATGCTGGGCCTGCTCGCCACGCCGAGCCGGGTCACGCTCGAGGCCGCGCTCGTGGGGGTCGCGGCCGGGTTGTTCCTGACCTTCGTGGCCCGGCCGCTGTCGGTCTGGGCCAGCCTCGCCTGGTTCAAGGTGCCGCTGCGGGAGCAGGCCTTCCTGTCCTGGGCCGGGCTCCGCGGCGCCGTGCCGATCGTGCTGGCGACGGTCCCGCTGGCCGACGGCATCGAGGGCGCGCTGTTCTTCTTCGACGTCGTGCTCGTCTTCGTCGTCGTGTTCACCTGCCTCCAGGCGCCGACGCTGCCGTTCCTGGCCCGGCGCCTCGGCCTCGTCGACGAGCGGGCGGCCCGCGACGTCGACGTCGAGGCGGCGCCGCTCGACCAGATCGCCGCGGACCTGCTCCAGGTCCGCGTGCCGCCGCGGTCGCGCCTCGCCGGGCTGGAGGTGAGCGAGCTCCGGCTGCCGCCGAACACGGTCGTCTCGCTCATCATCCGCGGCACGTCGCCCTTCAACCCGGCGCCGGGCGAGCGCATCAAGGTCGGGGACGAGCTGCTGATCGTGACGCCCACGGTGACCCGCTCGCTGGCCGAGCAGCGTCTCCACGACCTCGCGCAGGGCGGGCGCCTCGCCCGCTGGAGGCGGGCCGGCGCGACCTGAGTCCGCCCTCCGCTCCCCGCGAGCGGTGGGTTGCCGCGACGACACGCCGAGCCGGACCCGCGGCGGCCTACCGCTCGGCGGGAGCCCGGACCGCACGACCCCCGGGGCCGCGGGTCAGGCCGGGGTCGGTGAGGCGGAGGCGCTCTCGGGCGCGGGCAGGCAGAGGGTGTCGGCGTCCACCGTGATCGTGGTCTTGGCGCTCTTGTTGAACCCGCCGTAGCGGTTGCCCACGAGCACGTCGACCGAGTGGTCGGCCCGGCCGTCGGCGCGTACGGTCGCACCCTTGAAGAAGCGCTTCGCCAGCTGCACCTCGGGGTCGCCCTCGCCGGAGCCGACGATCACGGTCTGGTCGATCTTCTCGATCGTGTTCGACGTCCCGGTGACCTTGAAGCCCTTGCTGCGCAGCGACCGGCTCACGTTGGCCGCGAGCCCGCGGCTGTCGCCGCCGTTGAAGACCTTCACGTAGACCTGCTTGGTGCTGAGCTGGCGCTTGGGCAGCGACTGCTCCACGCACGGGGTGGGCGGCGGCGGGGGCACGGGCGCGATCACGTTCGTGTAGCCCCAGTACGCCGCGTACACCAGCGCCGCCAGCAGGATGATCAGCGTGACCGGCGTCCGGATGACCCGGAAGATGCGTCCGATCAACGCAGCGAGCTCCTTGCCGTGTCGCGACGAGGGTGCGCCGATGCACCCCGTCGTGCCGCGGCGCCGGTCCGGTCGGCGTGACCGAGGACCCCCGAGCGCCTGCGCGCGAAGCCTAACCCGACGTGGCGGGCGTCCAGCCCATCCGGAAGGGTGCCGGCGTCACCGCAGCTCAAGGACCCGGGCGTGCATCGTCTGGCGCTGCTGCAGCGCGGCACGGAGCGCGCGGTGCAGCCCGTCCTCGAGGTAGTACTCGCCGCGCCAGGACACGACGTGGGCGAAGAGGTCGCCGTAGAAGGTGGAGTCCTCCTCGAGGAGGGCCTCGAGGTCGAGCGTGCGCTTGGTGGTCACGAGCTGGTCCAGACGCACCTGGTGCGGCGCGATGGCCGCCCACTGCTTCTGGACGTAGCTGTGGTCGGGGTAGGGGCGGCTGTCCCCGACGCGCTTGAAAATCACCGGGTCAGACTAGTCAACGATCCTCCGGGGGCGTCGGACCGCATCGTTACGATTCGGTCTATGACCTCGGGTCCCGGCTACGTGCCGCCCACCGCCGCCGCCGCGCCGGCCGCTCCCGCCCCTGCAGCGAGCGACGCGCCCGCGCCACCGCCGCCGCCCCCGCTGAGCGAGGCGGGCCAGGCGATCGCCAAGGGCTACACCTTCGACGAGCCCTCCATCCAGCTCGGCGTGCTCATGGAGGACGACACCCCCGAGCCGGACGCGCAGATCCGGATCCCGCTGAGCATGCTGAACCGCCACGGCCTGGTCGCCGGGGCGACCGGCACCGGCAAGACCAAGACGCTGCAGCTCATGGCCGAGCAGATCTCCGCGGCCGGCGTGCCGGTCTTCGCGGCCGACATCAAGGGCGACCTGTCGGGCATCGCCTCGCCGGGCCAGTCGAGCGACAAGCTCGCCGCGCGCACGGCCAGGCTGGGCCAGGACTGGCACGCGCAGGGCTGCCCGACCGAGTTCTTCTCCCTCGGTGGCCAGGGGGTCGGCGTCCCGCTGCGGGCCACCATGAGCTCGTTCGGGCCGACGCTGCTGTCGAAGGTCCTCGGCCTCAACGACGTGCAGGAGTCCTCGCTCGGGCTCGTCTTCCACTACGCCGACACGGCCGGCCTGCCGCTGCTCGACCTCGAGGACCTGCGGGCGGTGCTCACCCACCTGACCAGCGACGAGGGCAAGGCCGAGCTGAAGAGCATCGGCGGCCTGAGCGCGGCGACGGTCGGGGTGATCCTGCGCTCGCTGATCACCTTCTCCGACCAGGGGGCGGACGCGTTCTTCGGCGAGCCCGAGTTCGACACCGCCGACCTGCTGCGCGTCACCGGCGACGGGCGCGGCGTCGTGTCGCTGCTCGAGCTGCCCAACCTGCAGGACCGCCCAGCGGTCTTCTCCACCTTCCTGATGTGGCTGCTGGCCGACCTCTTCCACGACCTGCCCGAGGTGGGCGACGTGGACAAGCCCAAGCTCGTCTTCTTCTTCGACGAGGCGCACCTGCTGTTCGCCGACGCGTCCAAGGCGTTCCTCACCGCGATCGCGCAGACCGTACGGCTCATCCGGTCCAAGGGCGTCGGCATCTTCTTCGTCACCCAGACGCCGAAGGACGTCCCCGACGACGTGCTCGCCCAGCTCGGGTCACGCGTCCAGCACCAGCTGCGCGCCCACACCCCGAACGACGCCAAGGCGCTCAAGCAGACCGTGGCCACCTTCCCGAGGTCGGGCTACGACCTCGCCGAGGTGCTGCAGCAGCTGGGGATCGGCGAGGCGATCGTCACGGTGATGGACCCCGACGGCGCACCGACGCCGGTCGCCTGGACCCGGATGATCGCCCCGCAGTCCCTGATGGCCCCGACCCCGGAGGACGTGCTGCGCCCCGGCGTGGCGCAGTCGTCGCTGATGGCCAAGTACGGCCAGGCCGTCGACCGCGACTCGGCGCAGGAGATGCTCGCCCGCAAGCTCGAGGCGGGCGCGGCCGCGGCCGAGCAGGAGCGGCAGCGGGCCGACGAGGCGCAGCGTGCGCAGCAGGCGGCGGAGCAGCAGGCCAAGGACGACGCCCGCGCGCAGCCCGAGGCCGAGCGGGCCGCCCGGACGCCGTCGTCCAGCCGTTCGCGGACCTCGAGCCGGCAGCAGAAGGGGATGGTCGAGCAGATCGCGTCCTCGACGGTGTTCCGCCAGTTCGCGCGGTCGGCGGGACGCGAGATCGTGCGCGGCCTGTTCGGCGCCGCCCGCAAGCGCTGAGACGACGACGGCCCGGACCGTCGGCGCGAGGCCGAGCGGTCCGGGCCGTCTTCCCGAGGTAGCGGGTCAGCGGGCCCCGACGACGAGCCGGGGCAGGCGGCCGACGCGGCGCAGGAGGCCGCGACGGGGGGTCGGGCCCGGACGCGGCGGTCGCTCCGCCGGCCAGGGCAGGTTGGTGCGGCTCGGGGACACGAGCTGCTCGTACGAGCTCAGCGGCAGGCCGGGGGTGCCCAGGCTGCCGAGAGGGACATGCGGGTTCATCTGAGGTTCCTTCGTGGAGGCGCGCAGGAGCGGCTCCGGGCGCGCGGGGTCGACCGGGCTCAGGGCGTGCGCCCGCCAGGTCAGCGGTGTGACGAGTCGTCGCGAGGACGAGGGCGACCGTTGCGGTCGCCGGTGCGCGCGGCCGTCAGCCGCGCGGGTGGCGCCGGATCAGTCTCGGCGGCAGCCGAGGAACGGTGCCCGGGTCACGAGGGCGGCGTGGTCTCCACGCACGATGGTCATCGGCATCCCGGGGCTCACCTCCTCGACGTCTGGGTGACGCCGCGGTCCGGCGTCAGGAAGGACGTTAGGCGAGCGCCGTACGGCCTCGCAAAGGGTTTTCCGCGCCGTCCGGACGGGGGCAGCCGACAGCCGCACACCCTGCCGGGTGTGCGGCTGTCCATGAGCTGCACGGCTGGTCGTCGGGTGCGCGGCTAGAGCGCGACCCCGAACCAGTAGAGGGCGAACTCGCGGTAGAAGCGCAGCCCGATCGCGGCGAGCACCACCAGGTACCAGACCGCGACGACCGTCACCGTCCAGGGCCGCAGCCGGGTGCCGAGGCGCTGCAGGCCGGTCCCGAGCCGGCCGGTCGCCGCGTTCTCGAGGGTCACGGCCACGGCGAGCGGGATGGTCACCGACCAGACGAGCATGCACCACAGGCACAGGGCGCCGATCACGTAGAGCGACTGCGTCTGCAGCCACGTGATGAAGACGGCCGCCAGCAGCACCCCGACCTGCATCCCGCGGTGGAACCACCGCGGCAGCGCCACCCCGGCCGCGCGCAGCACCCCGGTCGTCAGGACGACCGAGAAGCCGATGATGCCGAGCAGCGGGTTGGGGAAGCCGAACAGCGCACCGGCCCGGGACTGCATGACCGGGCCGCAGGCGATGAACGGGCTGAGGTTGCACGCCAGCTGCGTGTTCGGGTCCTCCAGGAGCTTGAACCGGTCGATGGTGAGCACCATCGCCGCCAGCAGCCCGAGGGCCCCGGCCACGACCATGAGCACGCCGACGCCGCGTCCCGCCGCGGGGACGGGGCCGACGGAGCCGGCCGGTCCGACGCCCTCGTCCTCGTCGTCGGGCTCGACCGGGAGCTCCGGCTCGACCGCGGGCTCCGGCTCGACGACGCGCGCGGCCTCCCGGTCGACCAGGGTCGAGCGGGTCTCGGGCTCAGGCACTGGCCAGCGAGTTCACGCGGTCGACGAGGGCCTGGCCGGAGAGGGTGTCGGTCTTGGCGCCGTCGATGAACATCGTCGGCGTCCCCGTCACGCCGGCCTTCACCGAGGCCGCCGTGTTCTGGCTGATCCAGTCCTTGTACGGAGCGTCGGTGATGCACTTCTGCGTCGCGTCGCCGGCGCCGTTCGAGGCGGCGAACGAGGCGAAGTCGCTCGGCCCCCAACCGTCGGTCCCGGCGGTGTGGTTGGCGTACAGCGCCGCGTTGAAGGCCGGCCACGCGCCCGGGTCGTGCACCGCCATGCAGGCCGAGGCGCTGCCGGCCTCGGTGCCGTAGTCGGTGACGATCTGGATGTTGTGGTAGGTCACCGCGAGCTTGCCGGAGGCGACGAGGTCGGTGATCGTGGCGTTGTTCTGCCCCTCGAACTCCTGGCAGTGCGGGCAGGAGTAGTCGACCCAGAGGTCCATGGTGACCTTGGCGTCCGTCTTGCCGACGCGGACGCCGTTCGGGACGTCGCTGCCCCCGATGGCGAGCGGCACGGAGGCGCCGGAGCCGACGTTCGTCGTGCCGCTGAAGGACGGTGCACCGCCGGCCGTGCCGTCGGCGGCCGGGGTCGAGCCCCGCCGGCCGAGCAGGACCGCCGTGGCGACGATGGCGATGACGACGACGGCGACGCCGCCGATGATGGCCACCTGGGTGAGGGTGCGGCGCCGCTTGGCCCGGGCCAGGGCGGCCTGCTGGGCGGCCCGGGCCTGGCGACGGCGGTCGGAGGCGGCGGGGTCGTTCCGGCCGCCCGGCTTGGTGCTGGCGGTCTTCGCCATCTCTCAGTCCTCCTGCTGCTTGTTCGCGGCGGCGGAGCGCCGGTTGAGCCGGACCGCGGCCACGATGACGATCACGCCGCCGATGATCCACGCCCACGACGGGATGAGCGGCTCGCGACGAGGGGCCTCGGCGGGTGCCGGGGTCGCGGCCGAGGTCGGCGCTGCCGTGGCCCCCGGCGTCGCACCGGTGCCGGCGGCCTGCGCGCTGAAGCCGAACCGCCCGGACACGGGGTGCCCGTCGTCCGACGTCACGCGCCACTCCACGGTGTAACGACCGGCGGGGGCCGAGGGTTGCACGTCCTGCACGACGGTCGTGCCCTCGATGCGCGGGGCGCCGGCGGAGACGGGGCCGTCGGGGCCGGTCACGACGACCTGCAGGCCGAGGTCGACGGGCGCCTCCTCGAAGGTCAGCACGACCTGCGCGGGCGGGTGGCCGAGCGAGTCGCCGTCGGTCGGGTTGCTGGCGGTGAGCTCGTCGTGCGCGTACGCGGGCGCGCCGAGGGCGAGGGCGAGGGCGAGGCCGGCGCCCAGGGTGGCGAGGACGCGGCGGGCCGGCCGCGGCCGGCCGGGAGGTGCGGTGGAGCTCGTGGAGCGAGGCATGCGGATCCTTCGTCGAAGCGGTCGGCGCCCACGGCAGGGCCGGAGGGGCGTGGGTGCCCGCCGTCGGGACGGCGGACGTCGGCTACGCGAAGGACAGGGGTGGGGCCCGTGAGCCGTGGGGGCCCGGCGTACGCCGGGGCAGGGCGCCCACGAGGGCCTCGACGACCGGTCGGGCGCGGCGCCGGCTCGGACGGGCGCCCGGCTGGACGAGGGCGGCCCGGGTGACGCGCTCGGCCAGGCGCCAGCACCAGGCCTCGCCGCGGGCGAGCAGCCAGGCGGTCCCCAGCGTGGCGACGACGTGACCGACGAACATGGGCCACGCGTAGCCCATCGGGCCCATGCCGTGGGTCGGCATGCAGGTCAGGGTGGCCATCGCGTGGTGCGCGGCCTGGACCGGGGTGCAGCCCCCGGCGGCCGAGGCCGCGGCGTCCAGCAGCACGTGCAGGGCGACCTGCTGGGGCACGAGCGTGGCCAGGACGACCGGGAGGCGTACGCGGCGCCGCGTCAGCAGCAGCGCCACCAGCCCGAGCACGAAGCCCGCGACGACGAGCACCCCCGGTCCGGGCAGCGACCCCCCGCCGGAGACGTGGGCGGCCGTGGCGAGCAGCAACGAACCGCCGCCGAGCAGCCCGACCCGGGCAGCACGGCCCGCGCCCGTCAGCGCCGTGGAGGCCGACGCGGCCCGGGAGCCGCTCACTCCGCCGGCTCCGAGGGGCGGCGGCTCTCGCGCGCCGTCGACAGCGCGCTCAGCCGGGCGTTGTAGGCCTTGAGCTCGGCGTCGTCGTCGCGGTCGGCCTGGCGGTCGAGCCGCCTGCTGGTCTGCCGGTCGCTGCGGAGCCACCCGGCGAGCAGGGCCACGCCCAGCGCGAGCGAGGGGAGGTCGCCCGCGCCCCAGGCGATCGCACCGCCGCGCTGCTGGTCGGCGACCAGCGCCGCGGTGTCGGTGTGGCCGAGCGCCGACCACCAGTCGGGCGCCAGCAGCGCGGAGCCGGACATCAGGGCGATGCCGAAGAACGCGTGGAAGGCCAGCGTGACGAGCAGGATCAGCAGCCGGAACGCGTACGGCGGCCGCTCCGGGCCCGGGTCGAGGCCCACCAGCGACCAGACGAACAGGTAGCCGGTGAGCAGGAAGTGCGCCGTCATCAGCACGTGGCCCGTGTGCGTCGCCAGGGCCAGGCCGAACAGGGGCGTGTAGTAGAAGACGGTCAGGCCGCCGGTGAAGAGCGCGGCGGTGACGACGGGGTTGCCCAGGAACTTGAGCACCGGTGCGTGGATGAGGCGCAGCAGCGTCTCGCGCGGGCCGAAGCTGCGGTCGCGCCGCGCGTCCAGGGCGCGCAGGGCCAGCGTGATCGGCGCGCCGAAGACGAGCAGGAAGGGCACCAGCACCATCAGCGCCATGTGCTGGACCATGTGCAGGCTGAAGCCCAGCCGTCCGTACACGCCCGGCCCGCCGCTGGTCACGTAGACCAGCGCCAGGCAGCCGAGGGTCCAGAAGAGGGTCCGCTGCAGGGGCCAGCGGTCGCCGCGGCGGTGCAGCTTGAGCGCGCCGGCGAGGTAGAGGCCGAGCATCACGAGCGCGACGACCAGCCAGAGGAGCTCGGGGTAGAACGCGGTCAGGTAGCGCCCGACGGTGAAGGGCGCCGGCGCGGGGTAGCCGAGCAGCGACGCCACCCGGTCCGCGGTGTCCGGCGTCTCGGGCACCGGCGGTGCGGAGCGCGACAGGGCGACGGCCAGGCCGAGCGTCGCGCCCATGACCAGCAGCTCGACCGCGGCCAGACGCGCGAACGCGGAACGGTCGGTGCCCAGGCGCGGGATGGTCCGGCGCCGGTGCGCGAGGCCGGCGACGAAGAGCAGCGCGAGCGCGGCCACCTTGCCGACGACGAGGAGGCCGTACGGGGTGGCGAGGCCGGCGAACGAGCCGACCCGGAGCGCGGCGTTCACGAGGCCCGAGACGGTGACCAGGGCGAAGCAGGCGGCCGCCAGGCCCGAGTAGCGGCGTACGACCGCCGCCCGCTGGTCGCCGAGCCGGCCGCCGGTGAGGACGAGCGCGCCGAGCCCTCCCACCCAGACCACGACGCCGACCAGGTGCAGCGCGAGGCTGTCGACGGCCGTCATGTGGTTGTCCGTGCCGCCGGCGTGGCCGGCGAGCGAGAGCGGCAGGACCGCGAGGACGGCGACGACGGCGGCCCAGGCGACCGCGACGACGCGCGTGGCCAGGGTGCAGAGCACGGCCACCAGCAGGACGAGCAGCAGGCTCACCAGCAGCGCCCGACCGAGCTCCAGCTGGGAGGTGAAGGAGAAGAAGACCAGGCTGAAGCCGGGCTGCGACGGCGAGAACCCGGCGACGTCGGCGGCGGTGAGGACGAGCACGACCACGGCGGCCCCGGCCCAGACCAGCGCCGACACGGTCGCGGCCCGGACCATCGAGCGGCGGGGGCCGGCGAGGCTGTCGACGCTCTTCCCGGGCGCCGGGGCGACGGTCCAGGCGGCCAGCACGAGCAGGCCGACGGTCAGCGAGGCGGCCGTGTCGTGCACGGCGCGCGCGGCCGGCAGTCCGTAGCGGGTCAGCGGGCCCGGGTCGAGCAGCCCGGCGCTCGGCGCGGCCAGCGCGCCGGTCGTGCCGAGGAGCACGAGGGCCACGACGACCGCGACGGCACCCGCGGTGACGAGGACGAGCCGCCCGGAGCCGGTCGGTTCCTCGGTGCTGCGCGCGGCCGGCCGCGTGGCCGTGGTGCTCGCCATCAGCGCAGACCGGCGCAGACGTACGGGCGCGCGCGACCCTGCCCCGTCCCTGCCGTCGCGCCCACCCGCCCAGTGTAGGAACCCCTGCCGGCGGGCGGCGCGTCGCGGCGGAACGCTCCCTGACGGGCTCAGCGAGCGTTCGGGGGACGGGCCTCGCTACTGTCGGCCCCGTGGCCGAGCACCGCTACGCGACGCAGCTGACCTGGGCCGACCCGGGCGGCACGCGCGACTACCGCACGTACGCGCGCCGCCACGAGGTCGTCGCGCCGGGCCGGCCGGTGCTGGTGGGGTCGGCGGACCGGCCGTTCCGCGGCGACCCGGCCCTGTGGAACCCCGAGCTGCTCCTGCTGGCCGCCCTCTCGGAGTGCCACCTGCTGTCGTACCTGTCCTTCTGCGCCCGGGCGGGCGTGGTCGTGACGTCCTACACCGACCACGCCGCGGCCACGATGAGCCAGGAGGGGATGGGCGGGCACTTCACCGAGGCCGTGCTGCGGCCCGAGGTGGTGGTCGCCGACGCGTCGATGGTCGAGCAGGCGGAGGCGCTGCACGGTCCCGCCCACGACGCGTGCTTCATCGCGTCGTCGGTGAGCTTTCCGGTGCGGCACGAGGCGACGGTGACGGTGCAGGGCACGGTCCAGGGCACGGCAGAGAGGGAGGTGGCGCGATGAGCGGCTGGGAGGGTCCGGCGGCGCCGGTGCTGGAGGCCTTCGAGGCGGCGACCGGGGCGTTCGTCGATCTGGTCGGGCGCGTCGACGGCGGCTGGGACCGGCCGGGGCTCGGTCGCTGGGACCTGCGTGCGCTGGTCGGGCACACGGCGCGTGCGCTCGTGACCGTGACCACCTACCTCGACCGGCCCGCGCAGCAGGAGGACCTGCCGACGGCCGCGGCCTACCTGCGCGGCGCCGGGAAGTCCGACGGCGACGCGGTCTTCGCCCGCGGCGTGAGCGCCGGGCAGGAGCTCGGCGACGACCCGTACGCGTGGGTGTCGACCACCGCGGACCGCGCGGTCACGCGGGTGCGGGCCGCCGACCCGTCGACGCTGGTGGAGACGATCGGCGGCGGCATGCGGCTGGTCTCCTACCTGCCCACCCGGACCTTCGAGCTGGTCGTCCACAGCCTCGATGTCGCCGGAGCCCTCGGCCTCGACCCCGACGTCCCCGCGGCCGCGCTGCGCGAGACCGCCACCCTGGCGACCGCCGCCGTCCTCGACCAGGGGCGCGGGACGGACCTGCTGCTCACCCTCACCGGGCGCGCCGACTGGCCGGCGGACCTGGTCGTGGTGCGCTGACGGCGGTGCACACGCACGTCCGCTGAGCTCGTCGTCGGGCTCGGGCCCGCCCTGGCGGCCCTCGACAGGCTCAGGGAGCGTGGCCTGGCCTGCCCTCGGACTTCTCCGCGACCTCGCGCTCGAGCTCGTCGACCTTGGCGACGTACTCCTTCGGCTTCGCCTTGCGCTCGAGGCCGGCGGCGTTCATGTAGCGGACCTTGCCGAAGACCTCCCGCTCGGTCCAGCCGCGGTCGTGCTGGCCGTAGACCCAGGCGACGTTGGAGAAGGAGTTCGCGTCGCGGCCGTCGAGGAAGTACTTGTTGTTGAGGTAGAGCGTGGTGGCGTGGCCGTGCTGCGGCGTGCTCGACCACTCGAGGATCTTCTTGCCCCAGTACATGCGCATGTAGTTGTGCATGTAGCCGGTGGCCCTCATCTCCCGCATCGCGGCGTTCCAGTACTCGTCGTGCGTCTCGGCGTCCTCGAGCTGGGCGCGGGTGTAGACGTGCTCGCGCTCGTCGTCCTCGTGCTCGCTCAGCGTCGTGCGCGCGAAGTCGGGGATCGCGGCGTACGCGTCGTAGCGCGGCTCGTAGTAGACGAAGTTCATCGGCAGCTCGCGCCGGACGATCAGCTCCTCGAGGAAGTCGTCGCGGTTCTCGCTCGCCGGCATCTCCTGCGCCTCGAGGGCGATGTAGACCGGCGACAGCTGGCCGAAGTGCAGGTACTTGCTCATGTGCGACACGTCCGAGGTCTGCGGCTGGTTGCGGTGCTCGGCGTAGACGTCGAAGTGGTCGCGCAGGAAGTCGCGGAGCACCTTCTTGCCGGCGCTCGTCCCACCGGTGAACAGGGGCACGACGGGGACGTCGTCGTCGAGCCCCAGCCGGTCGAGCAGCGCGTCGACGTCCGAGAGGTCCTCGCCGTCGGCCTTCGGGGACCCGGTGTCCTTGAGCGTCGCCTTCGGCAGCGGCACCAGGAAGCGGTCGAGATGCCGGGTGATCTTGGGCCGAATGGTCCGGGCGGCGGACTCCTTCTTGTCCGAGACGAGCTCCACGGGGACGACCACGTCGCTCTCGACCTGCACCACCGAGCGGCCGGCCTGCTCCGCCACCTTCTCGCGCCACTCGCGCTGCGGGCGGAGGTAGCCGCGGTCGCAGACGACGACGCTCGCGTCCTTGGCGAGCCGCAGCGCGACGTCGGCGGGGTTGCCGCGCTGGACGACGAAGGTGATGTGCCGCTTCGCCAGGGCCTGCTCCACGTCGACCAGGCCCTGGACCATGAAGTGGTAGTGGCGCCGGTTGGCCTCGGGGTAGTCGTCCATCAGGCCGAAGGCCACCAGCAGCGGCTGCCCTAGGTCGTTCGCGCGCCGGACCGCGTACTCGAGGGCGTGGTTCAGCTCGGTGCGCTGGGCCTGCTGCATCCAGTAGAGGACGTACGCGCCGTCCTCGGCTACCGCGTCGTCGTTCAGGCTCTGCACCCGCTCCGCCTGGATGCCGGGGTAGACGTCGTCCGGGACCGCGTTCTTGGTCTGCTTCGGGCTCACGGCACTACCTTCGCCTCCCGGCGCCGGCGCGGATCACGCGCCCGGTCCGCCAAGGCCGCGCAGGTGGTCGAGCTGGCGCCAGTAGCGGCCGATCGCCTCCAACCCCGCCGGGGTCAGCGCAGCGCTCGTCTGCGGCTTCTTCCCGACGAACTTCTTGGTGATCTCGACCAGGCCGCCCTGCTCCAGCTTGCCGAGGTGGCTCGACAGGTTGCCCTTGCTCAGGCCCAGCGTGCTCTGCAGGAACAGGAACTCCGCGCTCCGCACCGACGACAGCACCGTGAGGATGCCGAGCCGGGCGGGTTCGTGGACGAGGCGGTCGACGTCGAAGTCGGGGGCCGGCGGGGCCTGGTCGCGCTCCGCCTCAGTCACGCGGCACCGGCTTCATCGACGCCACGAGACGGGCGTGGTCGACGAGTCCTACGACGACCAGCGCGAGCCCGAGCGAGAACAGGCCGACCCGCTCGCGGAGGCCGTCGAGCCCGACCAGCGGGGCGAACGCGCTGAGCACCACGACCGCCAGGGCCACCCAGTGGGCCGGGCCGACGCCGACGTGGCGGTAGCCCCACCGGTAGCCCACGGCCAGGAGGGCGCCTGCGGCGAGGGGGAGCACCAGCACCGGCAGGCCGAGCGCGCGGTCGATCGAGTAGGCCGTCCCGCAGACCACGACGGCGACCAGCGCGTACGCGATGGTGAGGAGTGCGGAGTGCCGGCTGACGGCCTTGCCGAAGCGCTTCTGGTAGTAGCCGACCCCGACCGCCACACCGAGGGCGATCACGATGGTCGCCCAGGTCGAGGAGCCGAACGCCCAGACCACCAGACCGACGCCGGTGCTCGCGGTGATCAGGCCCTGCAGCACCTCGTAGTCGGCCGCGACGGCGGCGGTGCGCCGGAGGTCCTCCGTGCTCTGCTGCATCTGGTTTGTCATGCAGACCAGTCTGCTCCTTCTTCACGGAATGTCAAACCGGTCTGCGACGCAAACCTCGCACGTACTCGATCCGGGCCACGCTCTCCAACGTTCCCGGAGCAGCCCGGACGGGCTGCGGAGGGGGAGCCGGGCGACCTTCCGCGCGGAAGGGACGGCGATCAGCGCCGGGCGGCGCAGGCGACGCACGTCCGCGCCCCGGGGCGGGCCTCCAACCGCTCGGGCGCGATCGGGCGGCCGCACGACTCGCACACCCCGTACGCCCCGGCGTCGAGACGCTCGCGGGCCGCGAGCAGCTCGGCGAGCGTTCGTCGGACGGTCGCCAGCAGGGCGGTGTCGCGGACCTGGTCCATCGAGGCGGTCGACCCCTCCGGGTCGTGCTCGTCGTCGCTGAACATGAGCAGCCGCGCGTCGCGCGTCTGCTCGATCGCCGCCGCGAGCGCGGCCTCCTGCGCCCGGGCGGCGGCGACCCGTTCGTCGAGGAGCCGCGCGGGGTCGGTGCCGCTCAGCGCCCGATGAGGCGGCGCAGCCCGCCCCGGACCGACGGGGCAGGTTCGGGACGACCGGACGCAGGCTCGGAGCGGCCCGGGGTGGGGGCCGTGGCGGCCGCCGGCGCGGTGTCGAGCTCCGCCGGCGTCTCGATCTTGCTGACCAGGCCGGGGATGTCGAGCAGCGAACCCTTGGCGTCGGCCTCGCGCGGCGCGATCTCGCCCTCCACGCTGTAGAGGGTCAGCGTCATGACGGCCGTGCAGCGCGTCCCGTAGCCGTGCTCCATGACCTCGCAGCCGTAGCACTTGACCTGGCCCTGCGTCACCACCAGGTCGGGGTTGGCGGCGGCGAGCCGTTCCTCGCGCTCGCTCGCCTTGCCGGCGAAGGCGCGCACCGCGTCGCCGTTCCAGCAGGCGACACCGTCGCCGCCACTTCGGATATCCACCCGCATGGGCACCTCTTCGTCGAGTCTTCGTCGAATCGCCGAACTTCACTGCCGAGCTCGCTGCACGTCAGGTCGAGAACGACCCGCGAGGACCGATGGTGCCACCCCGTCCTGACGACGACGGCCCCGCCTGGCGCGGAGGGGTGCTCCGGGCGGGCCGGTCAGGCCAGGTCGTACGCCATCCCCATCGCCTCGCGGACCTCGTCGAGGGTGGCCTCGGCGACCGCGTTCGCGCGCGCGTTGCCCTCCGCCAGCACCCGCAGCAGGTGGCCGGGGTCGGCCTCGAGCTCGGCCCGCCGCTCGCGGATCGGCGCGAACGTGGAGTTCACGGCCTCGGTCACGACCGCCTTGAGCCGGCCGGCGCCGCCGTCGCCGATCTCGTCGGCCCAGCTCTGCGGCGTGCGGCCGGTGCAGAGCGCCGCCAGCAGCAGCAGGTTGGCGACCTCGGGACGGCCCTGCGGGTCGTAGGTGATGTTCCGGTCGGAGTCGGTCACCGCGCGCTTGATGATCTTGGCCGTCGCGTCGGCGGTCATGCCGATCTCGATGGTGTTGCCGCGCGACTTGCTCATCTTGGTGCCGTCGGTGCCGAGGATGTTCGGGGCCTCCGACAGCAGCGCGTCCGGCTGCGGGAAGACCGGTGCCTTCAGCGAACCGCGGCCGTACGTCTCGTCGAACCGCCGCGCCACGACCCGCGTCTGCTCCAGGTGGGGGAGCTGGTCCTTGCCGACCGGCACGACGTTGGCCTTGCAGAAGAGGATGTCGGCCGCCTGGTGGACCGGGTAGGTGAGCATCAGCCCCGACATCGGGCGCTGGCTGGCGGCGAGCTCGGACTTCACGGTCGGGTTGCGGCGCAGCTCGGAGTCGGTGACGAGCGAGAGGAAGGGCAGCATCAGCTGGTTCAGCGCCGGGACCGCCGAGTGGGTGAAGATCGTGCTGCGGGCGGGGTCGAGGCCCACGGCGAGGTAGTCCACGAGCAGCGAGAGGACGCGCTCGCGGATGGGGCCGACGCCGTCGCGGTCGGTGATCACCTGGTAGTCGGCGATGACGATCCACGAGTCGACGCCGAGCTCCTGGAGCCGGACCCGGTTGGCCAGCGAACCGAAGTAGTGCCCGATGTGCAGCCGACCGGTCGGCCGGTCGCCGGTGAGCATCCGGTAGCGCCCGGCGTCGCCGGCCAGGTCGGCCTCGATCTGTCGGGAGCGGCGCTGCGCGGCGTCGTACGAGCTCGACTCCGACTCCGAGGCCGTCTCGACGTCCACCTGGGTCTCGTCGCTCGTGCTGACGTCCGTCACCGGGAGTGCTCCTCGCTCGCTCGTGCCGCGCGCCGACCGCTCACGACGGGTTCCCACCCTAATGCTGAGATGGGCGACGGCCGTTCGCGTTCCTCCGGCGAGGCCACCCCTCCACCGCACCTCAAGGAGCACCTGTGCCCTACACCCCAGAGCAGACCGCCATCCTCGACCGCGAGCCCGTGCCCGCGCAGGGCACCACCTCCGCCGAGGTGGCGTACGACGTCGACGGCACCGCCTGTTCCGGCTACGTCGCCCGTCCCGACGACGACGCGACGCACCCCGCCGTGCTCGTGGTCCACGACTGGCTCGGCGTCACCGACGCCGCACGGTTCCGGGCCGACATGCTGGCCCGGCTGGGCTACGTGGCCTTCGCCGCCGACATCTTCGGCGCCGACACCCGCCCGAGCGACGAGGAGGCGCCGCAGGTCGCCGGTCGCTTCTACGGCGACCAGGAGCTCTTCCGGTCCCGGCTCGCGGCGGGCCTGGAGCAGCTGCTCGCCCAGCCCGGCGTCGACACGTCCCGCGTCGCCGCGATCGGCTACTGCTTCGGCGGTTCCGGGGTCCTGCAGCTGGCCCGGACGGGCGCCGACCTCAAGGGCGTCGTGACCTTCCACGGCGGCCTCTCGACGGGGCCCGAGGGTGAGGCCGAGCAGATCCGCGCCAAGATCCTCGTGCTCACCGGCGCGGTCGACCCGGTGGTGCCGCCCGAGGCCGTCGACGCGTTCACCGACGAGCTGCGCCGCGTGCCGTCGCTGGACTGGCAGGTCGTCACGTACTCCGGCGCCATGCACGCCTTCACCATCCCGGGTGCGAATGCGCCGGACCACGGCGCGCAGTTCCAGGCGGTCGCCGAGGCGCGCAGCTGGCAGGCGATGAAGAACTTCTTCGCCGAGGTCCTCTAGGACCCACCCGCGGCCGTCGCACCGAGCGGTGCGGCGGCCGCCGGGCGGTAGCCGGTCCCGGCGTGCGCGCGCCGGCGACCGGCAGCGCGTGCTGGGCGCGGAGGAGCGGCCTCAGGCCCCCGCGGGGTCGAGCTCGTCGACGTCGCCGTCGCCGTCCAGCTCGCCGATCAGCCCGCGCATCTTGGTCATCAGCCGCGAGAGCAGACGCGACACCTGCATCTGCGTCACGCCGACGACGGCGGCGATCTGCGACTGCGTCATCTCCTCGAGGAACCGCATCCGCAGCAGGTCGCGCTCGGCGTCGGTGAGGCTCCGCAGCGCGTGGTGCAGCAGCACGCGGGTCTCGACGACGTTCCACTCCGGCGGGTGCTCCGGCATCCAGGCGTCGCCGACGAGGGCGTCGATGCTCGTCGCGTGCAGCCCGAGCTCCGCGGTCTTCGCGTCCTCCACGGCCTGCGTGGTCCAGCCGAGGTGGGCGGCGAGGTCGGCCGTCGTGGGTGGCCGGCCGATCTCCTGGGAGAGGTCGGGGACGGCCCCGCGCAGCACGTTCGCCGCCTCCTGGACCGAGCGCGGCGGCCGAACCGACCAGCCGTGGTCGCGCAGGTAGCGCCGCAGCAGACCCGTCATCGTCACCCAGGCGAAGTAGGCGTACGTGGTCTGGCTCGGGTCGTAGCGGTCGAACGCCTCGACCAGCCCGCCCCGCGCGACCTGGACCAGGTCGTCGTACTCGCTGCGGGGGCCGTAGCGGCGCGCAGCGCTCGTCGCGAGCCACAGGTGCAGCGTCACTACCTCGTCGCGGATCATCCGCCGCTCGTCCGGGGTCGCCCCGCCGAGCAGACCGATGAGGTCCGCGGTCCGTTCGCGCTCGGCCTCGCGCTCGCGACCGCGCGGGGGAGTGTTCAGGTCGCGCGCGGGCCGCTGGCCGAGGTCGTGGCCGATGAGCTCGTCGACGCGCTTCGTGCCGCGGGGTGCGACCTCCAGCAGGCTGTCGAGCGGCAGCTCGACGCCCTCGCCCTCAGCCCGCACGCCGCGGACCTCTGGCTCTGACACCCCCGGCGAGCAGTGCCGGGCCCCCGCGCAGGACCATCAGCACAGGCTGGTCACAACAACTCATCATGTCCTCGAGTCAAGCCCCCCTCAGGGGCGGTTGGGTACACCCCAAGGTGGGTAGGGTGCCGATATGTCCCGACCGATCAGCGTGGCCGTGGTGGACGACTACGACGTGGTCGTGCTCGGCGTGGCCCGGATGCTCGAGCAGTACCCCGACCGCGTGCAGGTCGCGGAGCTCTCGACCGACTCCACCGTCGACCGACCCGTCGACATCGTTCTGTACGACGCCTTCGCCCAACCCGAGAGCGACACGGCCGACCTGAGGTTGTTCCTCGACAACCCCCTCGCCGGACGCACCGTCGTCTACACCTGGAACTTCCACCCCCGGCTGGTCGAGCAGGCGCAGGAGATCGGGGTCCACGGCTACCTGTCGAAGGCCCTGCCGGCGCGCGACCTGGTCGCCAGCCTGGAGCGGGTGGCCGCGGGAGAGTCGGTGGTCAGCGAGCCGCCCGGCCGGGCCCGCAGCGCGACCGGGCTGGACTGGCCCGGGCGGGCCGAGGGCCTGAGCGACCGGGAGTCGGAGATCCTGGCGCTGATCACGCAGGGCAGGAGCAACGCCGAGGTCGCCTCGATCACGTTCCTCAGCCCCAACACGATCAAGTCCTACGTGCGCACGATCTACCGCAAGATCGGCGTCTCGAGCCGTACGCAGGCCGTGCTGTGGGGTGTCCGGCACGGCTTCGTGCCGGGGGAGAGCCGGCACGGGATGTGGCGCTGACGAGTCGCGCGACCGCCTGAGCGGCGGTCGGCGGACCGGCTACTGGACGGCTGAGGTCAGCCGCATCAGGTTGTCGATCACGCTGCGCCAGAAGCCGCGCTGCTCCCAGGCGCCCTGGTCGAGGCGGCGCGAGAGGCGGCGGTACTCGTCCTCGACGGCCTTGACCTGGTCGACGAACGTGCGCCCGCAGACCATCAGCATCACCTCGAGGTCGAGCTGGAAGCTGCGGATGTCCATGTTCGACGAGCCGATCACGGCGACCTGGTCGTCGATGGAGACGTGCTTGGAGTGGAGGATGTGCGGCTTCGGGTAGAGGTAGATCTTCACGCCCGCCGCCAGCAGCTCGGAGTAGTACGAGTGCTGCGCGTGGAAGACCATGAACTGGTCGCCGATCTCGCCCACGAACAGCTCGAGGTCCACCCCGCGACGGGCGGCGGTGGTGATCGAGGCGAGCAGGGACTCGTCGGGCACGAAGTACGGGCTCGTGATGCTGATCCGCCGCTCCGCGTGGTAGAGCAGGCTGTTGAACAGCGCCAGGTTGTTCTCCTGGTCGTACGCCGGGCCGCTCGGCGCGACCTGGGCCAGCAGCTCGCCGGAGCGCTGGGCGTCGGAGGCCTGCTCGCGCGAGCTGTCCAGCAGCTCGTCGGTCTCGCAGTACCAGTCGGTGACGAAGAGCGCGTCGACCTCGTGCACGACCGGGCCGTGCACCTCGCAGAGCTCGTCGACCCACTGCAGGCCCCGCCGCTTGTTGCCGCGCTTGTCGTAGCTGGGGTCGATCATGTTCAGCGAGCCGACGTAGGCGACGTCGCCGTCGACGACCATGAGCTTGCGGTGGTTGCGCAGGTCGGGCCGTTGCCAGCGGCCCTTGAGGGGCTGCACCGGCAGCATCAGGTGCCAGACGACGCCCATCGCGGTCAGCGCCTTGAGCGTCTTGCGGTAGCCGGGGTAGGGCCGGGTGCCCATGTGGTCGAGCAGCAGCCGTACGGTCACGCCGCGGGCGACGGCCTTCTCCAGCGCCGCGAAGAACGGTTCGGTGGTCGCGTCGCGGATGGTGATGTAGAACTCCGAGTGCACGTAGCGCTCGGCGCCGTCGACGGCCGCGACCAGCGTGCGCAGCTGCTCCTCGAAGCCCATGACCATGCGCGCGTCGTTGTCCTGCAGCAGCGGCATCGCCCCGACCCGGTCCACGAGCGTCGAGACCGACGGGAACCACGCCGGCGCGTCCTCGCCCGGCCGCACCGGTCCCACCGCACGGGCGGCCTCCTCGATCAGGGTGTCCATGTTCTGCTGCTTCTCGCGCCGGCTCTGCGGGAGCCGGGGGCTGCCGATCAGGAAGAAGAGCACGATGCCGAGCAGCGGGATCAGGGCCATCAGCAGCACCCACGCGAGGGCGGAGCTCGGCGGGCGGTTGCGCGGGGTGATGACGAGTGCCACGAGGATCAGCGCGATCTCCAGGCCCACCAGCAGCCCGGTGCCGCTGAAGCCGCTCAGGAGGTCGAACACGGGCGCAACCTATCGGGGGCGAGCCAGGGTCGGCGCCCAGCCTGGGCACAGGTGTCCCCGCTAACCTCGAATCATCTGGTGAGCATCGGTCGCGTCACGACTCCTCGATTTCTGCTTGCGTCCCGGCTGAGAAGCCCCGACCGAACTCAGGAGACGTCATCGCCACCACCATCCCTGCCGTCGCGCCCGCACGAGCGACGGCGCGGCTCGCGAACCAGGCCCACACGCGGAGCTTCACCACGCTGATCGCCGACGTCCGCGACGCAGGTCTGCTCGGTCGGACCCGGTGGTTCTACGGTCTGGTCTTCACGGGTCTGCTGCTCGCCCTGGTCGGGATCGCCACCGGCATGGCGCTGCTCGACCACTCCTGGCTGCAGCTGCTGATGGCCGGGGCGCTCGGGCTCGTGCTGACGCAGTTCGCCTTCCTCGGCCACGAGGCCTCGCACCGGCAGATCTTCGCCTCCAACCGCGCCAACGACCACGGCGGCCGGCTGCTCGCGGTCGGCTTCGCGGGCATCAGCTACAGCTGGTGGATGAGCAAGCACACGCGCCACCACGGCAACCCGAACCGCGTCGGCAAGGACCCGGACATCGCCGTCGACGCCGTGTCCTTCACCGCGGAGGACGCGGCGACGAAGCGCGGCCTGGTCGGCTGGTTCACCCGGCGCCAGGCGTGGTTCTTCTTCCCGCTGCTGCTCCTCGAGGGCGTCAACCTGCACCTGCACTCGGTGCGCTCGCTCGTCCGCGGCGGGCCGCGCCCCGGCCGCCGTCGCGAGCTCGTGGCCCTGGTGCTGCGCCTCGCCCTCTGGGTGGCGCTGCTCCTGTGGATCTTCCCGGTCGGCCTCGCGGCCGCGTTCCTGGGCGTGCAGCTCGCCGTGTTCGGCCTCTACATGGGCGGCACCTTCGCCCCGAACCACATGGGCATGCCGATCGTCCCGGCCGACGCCAAGCTCGACTTCCTCTCCAAGCAGGTCCGCACCTCGCGCAACATCCGCGGCGGCATCTGGATGAGCGCCCTCATGGGCGGGCTCAACCACCAGGTCGAGCACCACCTCTTCCCGAGCATGCCGCGGCCGCACCTGCGGGCCGCCCGCAAGATGGTGCGCGAGCACTGCCGCGTGCTCGACGTGCCGTACACCGAGACCAACCTGGCCGTCGCCTACCGCTCGGTCCTCGGTCACCTGCGCACGGTCGGCCTGGCCGCGCGCGACCCGTTCGACTGCCCGGCCGCACGGAGCATGCGCTTCGGCTGATCGGCGTCGGGCTCACGGTCTCGGCTGCTCGCCCCTCACCCCGCGACGGGTGAGGGGCGAGGGCGTCTCGGCGGTTTGTAGCGTGGGTCTCCGGCCGACGGAGGGACGCGCATGAGCCTGCAGGAGCTGGTCGGGCGCGGGACCTGGACGCACGAGCCCGAGGCGGTCCGCCTCGACGGCGCCGAGCTCCGGGTGACCGCGGTCGAGGGGAGCGACGCCTGGCGGACGACGTCGTACGGGTTCGTCCACGACTCCGAGCACGCGCTCGTGGAGGAGCTGCCGGGTGAGTTCGGGCTGGAGGTCTCGTTCCGGCTCGACTACGCCGAGCAGTTCGACCAGGCCGGGCTGTTCCTGCGCGCGGGCGCGGACGAGTGGATCAAGGCGGGCGTCGAGTTCTCCGACGGCGTGCCCTGGGTCGGTGCCGTCGTGACGCACCAGACGTCCGACTGGTCGGTCGCGCCCGTCCCCGAGTGGGCCGGCCAGGTGGTCACGGTGCGCGCGAGCCGTTCCGGTGATGCCGTGACGATCCGCGCCCGGGTCGACGACGAGCCGTACCGGCTGGTTCGTCTGGCCCACCTCGACCCCGACGCGTCAGTCGCGGGCGGTCTGCTGATGGCGGCGCCGACGCGCGCGGGCCTGACGGTGACGTTCACCGGGCACGCCGTGGGCGAGCCGGACTCTTCGCTGCACTGACGCCGAGACATCGGAGGCGATCGGGTCGGGGAGACGCGGTCAGATTCCCTCCGGTCCGGCGTCTGGTGGGATGGACAGGCCATGGCCTCCTCCAGCACCACGCCCGACCGTTCGCTCCTGCGCCCCGGCCTCCGCGTGGTGGTGGTCGGCACGGTGGGCCGGCACACGCGACCCGCGCAGTACTACGCCGGTCCCGGCAACCGCTTCTACGAGCTGCTGCAGGGCAGCGGGCTCGTCGACGAGCGGCTCGGACCGGACTCGGTGGACCGGCTGCCCGCGCTCGGCGTCGGGCTCACCGATCTCGTGATCGAGCGCGTCCAGCACGCCGGGCAGGAGCCGGAGGTGCTGGTGCACCGCCACGAGCTCGACCGCGTGCTCCGTGCGGCAGCTCCGCGCGCGGTCGCGTTCGTGAGCAAGACGGCGGCGACCTGGTACGCCCGCGGGGCGGGGGAGCGGCTGCCGCAGGGCTACGGCGAGCTGGGGTGGACGGTCGCAGGGATCCCGGCCTTCGTGCTGCCCGGTCCCTCCGGCGCCAACAACGGGATGCCGCTCGCGCTCCGGCTGGCGCTGTGGACCGACCTGGCGGACTTCCTCGAGCACCTCGAGGCGCGCGGCTGACCTTCTGCTGCGAAGTCCACCTCTGGTGTGGTCAACCGTGCAGAAGTTCTCGGGCGAGGCTCCCGGTCGGCCTCCGGCCTGGCAGGGTGGTCGGCACCGCGAGCCGGAGGGGGCCATGGACGAACGACCGCCCACGGACTGGGAGGCGCGCGTGGCCAAGGCCAAGCGCGAGGGCACCTGGTACGGCCCCGACGAGGAGCCGAGCCCGTACCCGCCGCGGGTGAGGCTCGTGCGCTTCCTCGTCGGTACCGGGGTGGGCCTGGCGCTCGCGGTCGTGCTGGGCAGCGTGGTCCACCTGGTCACCGGTCGCCCGGGGTCGCCGTTCACCGTGGACGCGCTGCTGCACAGCCTCGTGAGCAGCGTGTTCCTGGCGCTCTGGGTCGGCTGGTCCTGGACCCGGCCGCCGAGGCCGAGGCGGCCGTCGGACGGGCGGCCCCGGTGGTGGCGGAGGATACGAGATTCGAACTCGTGAGGGCGTGAACCCAACCCGCTTTCCAAGCGAGCGCCATAGGCCTCTAGGCGAATCCTCCGCGCGGAACCTTACCTGCTGGCGCGACCACGTCCGAACGCGTTCGTCCCGACCGTCCCGGCCCGGCCGGTGGCGGCGGGTGCCGTCGGGCTCGCGTACAGTGGTGGCCGGTCCCCCGCGTGGCGGCACCTCACCCAACTCCCCCAGGGCTTGACGGCAGCAAGGGTCAGTGAGCTCTGCCGGGTGCGCGGGGGGCTCTTTCTTCTCCCGGACCTGGTTGATGCGCGATGGAAGCGCTCCCTGAGCTTGTCGAAGAACCCGGGAAGCGATCCCTGAGCTTGTCGAAGGGCCTCGAAGAGGTCGGCGTCGTCGGCACAAGAGGCGACGTCAACCCGTCCCGGGCCCTTCGACAGGCTCAGGGAACGTCCCCGGGCCAGGGAACGCCGCCAGGCTCAGCGAACCTCGACAGCCTCAGGCCGCGAGGCGGTCCGCGAGCCCGTGCAGGGCGAGGATGCGGTCGAGCTCGGGGCGCCCGGCGTCCTTGGCGAACTGCTCGGCGACCAGCCCCACGGAACGTGCGCTCTCCACGTTGGCCCGCACGTCGTCGACGAACAGCACCTGCCCGGCCGGCAGGCCGATCTGCGCCACGGCGGTGCGGAAGAACTCCGGGTCGGGCTTCGCCGCACCGATCTCCGCCGAGATGATCATCGGGTCGAAGACCGCGGCGTAGCCGAGCTCGCGGCGCATGTACGCGGCCCGCTCGCGGTGCTGGTTGGTCCCGAGCGCGCAGCGGATCCCGCTGTCCTGCAGCTCGCGGGCGGCCTCGAGCATGAAGGGGTCGACGAAGAGGTGCTGCCAGACGTCGAGCAGCTCGGTGGCGCCGACCTCGAGGCTGTGGTCGCGCAGGACCTCGGCGAGGACGTCGGCGTACGGGCGCGAACCGTCGAGCACCGGCTGCTCGGCCGTGCTGATGGCGTCGAGGAAGTCGTCGAGGTCGTCACCGAACAGGCCGGTGAGGCGGCCGATCTCCCCGGCCCAGTCGTTGGCGGGGCGCTGCAGCACCCCGTCGCAGTCGAACAGGACGGCTCGGACGGGTGCACTCACACGCCCCATCCTCCCAGCGCCACGGAACGGTGTCCGGCGAGCGACGCGGTCCGTTCAGCGGACGTTCGCGTCACGCACCTTGGCGAGCAGGTTCATCGCGTCGAAGGGGGCGCGCACCTTGGCGTCGTTGTCGCAGTAGACGTAGACGTCCAGCCCGGCCGCGTCCCACCCGCGCACCTTCGCCGCCCAGGCGTCCAGCTGGTCGTCGTCGTAGCCGCTGGCGTAGAGCTCGTCGTGGCCGTGCAGGCGCACGTACGCGAAGCGCGCGGTCACCTCGTCGAACACCGGCCACTGGCCCGGGTTGTCCGACAGCACCATCGCGGCGTCGTGCTCGCGCAGCAGCCGGCTGAACGCGGGCACCCGGAAGCTCTCGTGGCGCACCTCGAACGCGTGCCGCAGCGGCAGGTCGGGCGTGCTCGTCGTGGTCAGCGCGCGGTCGCCGGCGACCCGCTGGTCGTGCTGCTCGGCCAGGGCGGCCGCCTCGGCGGCGGTGCGGGGGAGCGCGTCGAGGAACGCGGCCAGCCGGGCCTCCTCGAAGCGGAAGGTGGCCGGCAGCTGCCACAGGAACGGTCCGGTGCGCGGGCCCAGCGCGAGCACCCCGGAGGCGTAGAAGTTCGCCAGCGCGGTGGTCGGCTCCGCCAGCTTGCGCATGTGGGTGATGAAGCGGCTGCCCTTGACCGCGAACACGAAGTGCTCGTCGGCGACCGGTGCCACCTCGTTCACCCAGCTGGCGTAGCTCGACGGCCGCAGCAGCCCGTAGAAGCTGCCGTTCACCTCGACGCTGGTCATCCGCTCGGCGACGTACGCGAGCTGGCGCCGCTGCACGAGGCCCTGCGGGTAGAACGTGCCGCGCCACGGCTGGTAGGTCCAGCCCGAGATGCCCACGCGGATCACGGACCCATCCTCGTACGCGGTGAGGCTCCGGCCGGCGGACGGGCAGCGCGGGTGATCTCCACCCGGGCTCCACCCTCGGGTCGATGTGCCGCGGGCCCGTGCCGAGGAGCGTGGAGGCCATGACGCACTCCCTGCTCCCCGCCGTGGCCGGACTGGCCGTGTTCGCCCTGATCCTCTACCGCCAGCTTCGCAGCCAGCCCGTCGGCGGTGCGGCGGGCTACCGGCGCCCGGTGGTCTTCGGGGCCATCGGTGCGGTGCTCGGTCTCGAGTACGCCGGCGCCCACCGGGTCGACGCCCTCGCCGTGACCGGCCTCGCGGTCAGCCTCGTCCTGGCCGCCGGGCTGGCGTGGCTGCGGGCCCGGTCGGTCCGGCTGTGGGTCCAGGACGGCACCTGGTGGCGGCGCGGGACCGCGCTGACCGTCGTGCTGTGGTTCTGCTCGATCGGCACCCACCTCGGCCTCGACGCCCTGCTCGGGCTCGTCGACCCGGGCGAGGGGATCGGTCGAGGGCTCGGCAACGCGACGCTGCTCGTCTACCTCGGCGTCTCGCTCGGCCTGCAGCACCTGGTCCTGACCCGGCGGGTCGCCGCGCTGTCGGGTCCCTCGGCGCGGACGACGCCGCGGCAGCCGGTCCGCACGGCAGGCTGAGGCCATGCCCCACCGGCTCGTGCTCGCCTCCCGGGTGCTGCTGACCGCCGGCCTGGCGGTCGCGCTCCTCGGCACGGGCACGGTCCGGCACGGCGACGGCGCGTCCCGGGGGGTCCTCGTCGGCCTCACCGTGCTGGCCTGCGTCGCGCTGCTGCTCAGCGCCACGGAGCGGGGCCGGCCCGCCCTGCCGGTCCCCCCGACGGTCTCGACCGCGGCGCTCGTCGTGCTCGCGGCCTGCGGCGTCGCCCTGTGCTGGTTGCTGCCGGACTCGAGCGGGCCGGCCGTCCCGCTGGTGCTGGCGCGGCTCTCGGCCCAGGCCCGCCTGCCCGCCTGGGGCCGGTACACCGCCCTGGTCGTCGCCACGGCCTCGCTGGCGGTCTACACCGTCGTGAGCGACGGCCCCTGGTGGGCCTACGTCGGCTGGGCGGTGGCCGTCGGTGTCCTCCACCAGTCCGGGCTGCGGGTCCAGTCCCGGCGGCAGCAGCTCGAGGACGCCGAGCTGCTGCTGGCCCAGGAGCAGGCGCTGCGCGAGGAGCAGGTCCGCAGCGCGGCCGCGGTCGAACGCACGAGGATCGCGCGCGAGCTGCACGACGTGCTCGCGCACACCCTCTCCGGCCTGACCGTGACGCTGCAGGCGACCGCGGCGCTGCTCGAGGCGGAGGGCGCGTCCCCCGCGGCGCGCGAGCAGGTCGGGCGTGCGCGGGCGCTGGCCGTGGACGGGCTGGCCGAGGCGCGGACAGCGGTGGCCAGCCTCGCGAGCGGCGACGAGGGGCGTACGCGGCTGGACCTCCGCGCGGTCGTCGAGCGCCAGGTGCGGGAGCACCGCATCACCACGCAGGCCGAGATCGCGCTGCGGACGACGGGTGCGCTGGACCGGGTGCCGGCACCGGTCGTCGGCGCCGCGTCGGGCATCCTGCGCGAGGCCCTCACGAACGCCGTGCGGCACGCCCCGGGACGCCCGGTCCGCGTCACCCTGGCGCAGGGCGACGCGCTCGTGCTGACGGTCGAGGTGGACGAGGGGTCCGCGGCGCCGGCCGCCGCGGACGGCGGGATGGGCCTGGCCGGCATGCGGCAGCGCGCGATCGAGGTGGGCGGCGACCTGGCGGCGGGGCCGTCGGACCACGGCTGGCGGGTCGAGGCCCGACTGCCCGTGGGGGAGGAGGCTGAGGAGCGTGGCTGAGCCGGAGCGACCCGTACGGGTGGTGGTCGCCGACGACCAGACGGTCGTGCGCGACGGGGTCTGCCTGATGCTGCGGCTCGCCGAGGGCGTCGAGGTGGTCGGCACCGCGGCGGACGGCGCCGAGGCGGTCGAGGTCGTGGCCGCGACCGTTCCGGACGTGCTGCTGGTGGACCTGCGCATGCCGGGCGTCGACGGGGTCGAGGCGACGCGGCGCGTCCGGGCGCTCGAGCGGCCCCCGGCCGTGGTCGTCCTCACGACCTTCGACGACGAGACCTCGGTGCTCGCCGCGCTCCGGGCGGGCGCGCTCGGCTACCTCACCAAGGACGCGGACGCGCCCGCCATCGCCGACGCCATTCGCTCCGCGGCCGCGGGACGCTCGCTGCTCGACGCGGGCGTGCAGGCCCGCCTGGTGGCGGCCGCGGGGAGCCCGGGCGGGGCGCCCGCGCCCGGTCCGGCCGTCGAAGGACTGACCCCCCGCGAGGTGGAGGTGCTCCGGCTGGTCGCCCGCGGCGCCGCCAACCGGGAGGTCGCACGCGAGCTCGTGCTCTCCGAGGCCACGGTCAAGACCCACGTGAACCACCTGCTGGCCAAGCTCGCCGTCCGCGACCGCGCCCAGCTGGTCGCCTGGGCGTACCAGCACGGCGTGGTCTGAGCGCCCTTCCCCCTCCGTCTCCATAGAAAGTGGTCGGTCCCGACCCGGTCAACGGCGTGTCGCCGACCGGCGGTGACCACTTCCGCGACGGGGGCGGGAGGCGTACGGCGGCCGGTCGGCGCCCGACGAGAACTGTCGGTCGGCGGGCATAAGGTCGTCGTCGTGGACGAGGTGCTCGAGGGGTCGACGACGGGCGGCCTGCGGGCCGAGCCGGATCCCTGGGACGAGCGTGAGGACGAGCCCGCCGCGTACGAGCTGACGACCCAGGACGAGGCGCTGTTCGGCGAGCCCGAGGGCGGTTCGGGGCCGTCCGGCACGCCGCCGCTGGCGCTCTACCGGCGCTACCGCCCGGACACCTTCGCCGACGTCATCGGCCAGGACCACGTGACGCAGCCGCTGCAGCGCGCGCTGGCCAACAACCGGGTCAACCACGCCTACCTGTTCTCGGGCCCGCGCGGCTGCGGCAAGACGACGTCGGCGCGGATCCTGGCGCGCGCGCTCAACTGCGAGTACGGCCCGCGCGCCGAGCCGTGCGGCCACTGCCGCTCCTGCCGCGACCTGGCAACGGGCGCCTCCGGCAGCATCGACGTGATCGAGATCGACGCGGCCAGCCACGGCGGCGTCGACGACGCCCGCGACCTGCGCGAGCGGGCGTTCTTCGCCCCGGTCGCCAGCCGCTACAAGATCTACATCGTCGACGAGGCGCACATGGTGACCACGGCGGGGTTCAACGCCCTGCTCAAGCTGGTCGAGGAGCCGCCGCCGCACGTCAAGTTCATCTTCGCCACGACCGAGCCGGACAAGGTCATCGGGACGATCCGCTCGCGGACGCACCACTACCCCTTCCGGCTGGTGCCGCCCAGGATCCTCACCGACTACCTCGGCAAGCTCTGCGCGGCCGAGGGCATCACCGTCGAGCCGGCGGTCCTGCCGCTCGTCGTCCGGGCCGGTGCCGGTTCGGTGCGCGACACCCTGTCGGTGCTCGACCAGCTGCTCGGCGGGGCCGAGGAGAGCGGGGTGTCCTACCGCCAGGCCACGGCGCTGCTCGGCTACACCCCGGACTCGCTGCTCGACGAGTTCGTCGACTCCTTCGCCGCGGGCGACGCCGGCGGCGTGTTCGCCTCGGTGGACAAGGTCATCGAGGTCGGCCAGGACCCGCGACGGTTCGCGGAGGACCTGCTGCGCCGGCTGCGCGACCTCGTGATCGTGGCCGCGGTGCCGGACGCGCTGTCCTCGGGCCTGGTCGACGTCGCGCCCGACCAGGCCGACCGGCTCTCCACGCAGGCCGCGTCGCTCGGGCCGGGCGAGCTGACGCGGGCCGCCGAGGTCATCTCGACCGGCCTGACCGAGATGCGCGGCACCACGGCCCCGCGGCTGCACCTCGAGCTGATGTGCGCCCGGGTGCTGCTGCCCGGGGCCGACGTCGACGACCGCGGCCTGCACGCCCGCCTCGACCGCATCGAGCGGCGCCTGGACATGGTCAGCGGCACCGACGCGCCCGCGCGCCCGGCCGCGGCCGCGCGCCCCGAACCCTCGCCCCGCGCCGAACGGGCCCCGCAGGACGAGGCCGACGACGAGCCGGGCGACACGTCGACGCCGACGCCGCGCGACGAGCAGGCTGCCCGTACGGCCGAGCCGGGCGCCGGGGACGAGCGGGACCGGGAGCCGGCCGCACCGGCTCCCGCGCAACGGCCCGAGCCCCGTGCGCCGGTCACTCGGAGCGAGGCCGCCCCGGCCGTGTCCCGTGGCCCGGCCCGACCGACCACGCCCAAGCCGGTCCGTCCCGAGCTCGCCGCCCTGCAGCGCGACCACGACGCGCAGCCGGAGCCGGCTCCCGAGCAGGGCGACGCCCGCGGTCCCTCCGGTGGCGACACGGACGACACGATGCTGGGCGCGACCCGTACGGAGGAGCCTCCCGCCGCGCCGTCGGCGCCCTCCGGCTCCCGCCTCACGGTCACCGACGTCCGCCGCCTGTGGCCGGAGGTGCTGGAGGAGGTCAAGAGCAAGCGGCGCTTCACCTGGATCCTGCTGAGCCAGAACGCTCAGGTCGCCGAGGTGCACGACGGCAGCCTGCTGCTGGCCATGGCCAACACGGGGGCCCGGGACAGCTTCGGGCGCGGCGGCAGCGAGGACGTGCTGCGCGAAGCGCTCGTCGTCGTGCTGGGCACCGACTTCCGCATCGAGACGATGGTCGACGCGGGCGCCCCGGGTTCCGGCACGACCGCACGGGTTGCCGAGAGCCGGTCCGCGGCGCCCGTCGCCCCGCCGGCGGCGGAGGTTCCCGAGGCACCGGCCGGCCAGGCCCCCGTCCGGGCGCCGACCCCCTCGGCGAGAGAGCGCGCCGTCGCGAGCGTCCAGGCCGCGGGCCCGGCCGAGACGCGCGACCCGGACGACGCCGCGGACCGCGACGACGTCGACGTCGACGACGGGGTCGAGTCGCACACCGAGCTGCTCGCCCGCCACCTCGGGGCCCAGATCATCGCCGAGGACGAGCCGGGCGTCTGACGCCGGCCGCGGCCGTTCCGGGGGGCAAGGGAGCGCGTACGCAACGAGACGCTCCCTGAGCTCGTCGAAGGGCCTCGAAGAGGTCGGCGCTCCGAGGCCGACGGGCACGCCGACCCGTTCTGGGCTCTTCGACGGCTCGGGGAGCGTCCGGGGGTGCGGGCCGCGTCGCGCCGCACGGCGGTGTCGGCCCCGCCGACTAGGGTGGGCGCCATGATCCCCGACGGTGGCGACATGTCTGGTCTGCTGGCCCAGGCGCAGGCGATGCAGGCCCAGCTGGTGGCCGCGCAGCAGGAGCTCGCGGAGGCCACGGTCCAGGGCAGCGCGGGGGGTGACATGGTCACCGCGACCGTCACCGGCGCCGGTGAGCTCGTCGGCCTGGTGATCAAGCCCGAGGCCGTCGACCCCGAGGACACCGAGACCCTGGCCGACCTGGTGCTCGCCGCGGTCCGCGACGCCAACCACCAGGCCCAGACGCTCGCCGCCACCAAGCTCGGGCCGCTGGCCGGTGGGCTCGGCGGCGGGCTCGGCTTCTAGGACCCAGGCGGTGTACGAGGGTCCGGTCCAGGACCTCATCGACGAGCTCGGCCGGCTGCCGGGCATCGGCCCGAAGAGCGCCCAGCGGCTCGCGTTCCACATCCTCGCCGCCGACGCGGAGGACGTGATGCGCCTTGCGGCGACGCTGCAGCTGGTCAAGGAGACCGTCAAGTTCTGCGAGGTGTGCTTCAACGTCTCGGAGGACACCCGCTGCCGCATCTGCCGCGACCCGCGGCGCGACGCCACCACCATCTGCGTGGTCGAGGAGTCCAAGGACGTCGTGGCCGTCGAGCGGACCCGGGAGTTCCGCGGGCGCTACCACGTGCTCGGCGGGGCGATCAGCCCCATCGACGGCATCGGGCCCGCCGACCTCAAGATCCGCGAGCTCTGCCTGCGCCTCGCCGACGGGACCGTCACCGAGGTGATCCTCGCGACCGACCCCAACCTCGAGGGGGAGGCCACCGCGACGTACCTCTCGCGGCTCCTGCTGCCCATGGGCGTCCGCGTCAGCCGGCTCGCCAGCGGCCTGCCGGTCGGCGGCGACCTCGAGTACGCCGACGAGGTCACCCTGGGCCGCGCGTTCGAGGGCCGTCGCTTCGTCGAAGCCAGCTGACCGCTCGGCTCCACTCCCCACGCCCTACCGACGCCTCGCCCCACCCTGCGTCGAACGGTAGGTTGCCGCGCCGTCTACTCGTGTGGATGCCGCGGCAACCTACCGCTCGCCGGGAGATGGGGGCGGGCTTGCGAGACGGGCGTACGAGGCGGGCGTACGAGGGCGGGGCCGTCAGAGGCGCGTGCGCAGGTCGACCGTCGTGGGGGCTGCCGCCTGGCGGGCGCGGTTGACGTAGAGCGACGCCCCGACGCCGGCGAACACCAGCACGAAGAGCACCGAGGGGTAGCCGATCAGGTGCGACCAGCGCGTGTACGTCAGCGGGGCCGTCCGGTGCCGGCCGAGCACGGTCGCGTTGATGACGAGCGCGACGACGAAGGTCGCCAGCGCGCCGGTGAGCGCCGCACGCAGCGGTCCCTGGCGGTCCCAGGTCTGGGTGATGATCAGCCCGGTCAGCCCGCCGAGGAGCGCGCCGGCGAGCAGCGCCGGCCCGAGGCTGATGAGCGAGGGGAGCAGCTCGCGGCCGATGAAGGCGGAGCCGCTGGGCAGGCCGACCGTGGCCGTCTGCCCCGCGTGGAGGGTCATCCGGTCGGCCGCCCAGAAGCCGAGGCGGACGAGCTGGAACACGACCGTCGCGGCCAGCGCGGCTCCGGCGCCGGTGACGACCCCGGGCAGCACCGCGGTCGGGACCGGGGTGGACGCGACGAGGTCGCGCGACTCGAGGTCGCTCATCAGACCGCCACCCGCTCGTCCTCGCGGTGGAAGACGCCAAGCTGCTCGCAGGCGCCGTTGAGGATCCGCTGCACCGTCAGCGTGTCGGCCAGCGGCATGACCGCGCTCTCGGTGCGCCCCGCCCGCAGGCACTCGTTCACCTCGATCAGCTCGTGGCTGTAGCCGACGCCGAGCGGCGGCAGCCGGAACGTCTCCGGCTCCGCACCCGTCCGGCCCAGGGTGAAGGACTTCGGGTGGTGGAAGCGGGGGTGGATCTCGATCCAGCCCTTCGTCCCGTGCAGCCGGGCGGCGCCCGGCGTCGGGTTGCGCAGCGACATCAGCAGCGCGGCCGCCCGCCCGTCCTCGTAGCCGAGGAGCAGGCCCGCCTCCCGGTCCGCGCCGGTCGGGGCCAGCGAACCGCTCACGCTCACCGAGGTCGGCTCGCCGAGGAAGTGCTGGGCGATCGAGACGACGTAGACGCCGAGGTCGAGCATCGCCCCGCCGCCCTGCGCGAGGTCGAAGAGCCGGTCGGAGGGGTCGTACGGCCGGTCGACGCCGAGGTCGGCCTGCACCTGGCGCACCTCGCCGATCGCCCCCTCGGCGACCAGCTCGCGGATCTTGACGAGCACCGGCTGGAACCGGGTCCACATCGCCTCCATGGCGAAGACCTGCTCCTGGCGCGCGAGGTCCACGACCCGCTGCGCGCCGGCGAGCGTCGCCGTGAACGTCTTCTCGACCAGCACGGCCTTGCCGGCCGCGATCGAGGCCAGGGCGATCGCCTCGTGCTGCGGGTGCGGCGTCGCGATGTAGAGGGCGTCGACCTCGTCGTCGCCGAGGATGCCGCCGTAACCGCCGTACGCGCGGGCGATGCCGTGCCGGTCGGCGAAGGCCTGCGCCCGCTGCTGCGAGCGGCTGGCGACGGCGACGAGCTCGGCCCCGTCGACGTGCGCGAAGTCGGGGGCCACGGACTCCGCGATCCGGCCCGGTCCGACGATGCCCCAGCGGACGGGGCGCTCAGCGATCGGCGTGCTCACGCCCGCCACTGTAGTGACGGGTCCGGCGCCCGCTCAGTCGCCGATCGCGCGCCGGCGCTGGTCGAGCTTCTCCTGCTCGCGGGCGATCCGCTTGCGCTCCTTGTCGCGCTCCGACTCGTTCTTGCCGACCATCCCGGAGATGACCATCGGCAGGAAGATCAGCCACCAGAAGTGCGGCCAGCCGAGGCCGGGCACGAAGGTGATCACGAGCGGCACGACGACCCACAGGACCCCGGTGAGGCTGTTCAGCGCGGTCGCGCCGGGGCCGCGCGGCTGCAGCATCGGCGGGGCCGGGGGGAAGGCGGGCCGGGCCGGCGCCGGGGTGGCGGCGCGCTCCCAGGGCGGCGCCTCGTACGGCTGGGTGGTCGCCAGGCCCTGACCCGGTCGCGGCCCGGGCAGGTCGGAGAAGAGCGGGTCGAGGTCGCTCGCCACCTTGGCCTTGAGCGCCGCGTCGATCCGCTCGTCGAACTCCTCGGCCGTCAGCCGGCCCTCCGCCATGTGATCGCGCAGCAGCGCGGCGGCGCGGTCACGCTCTGCGTCCCCGATGCGCTGCGGGGTGGGGCCCTGCTCGCTCACGGTGCCACTATTTCACCGAGCGGGGTCGGACGCACCCGCCAGCCCTCCGAAAGGCCGGGGTCCGCAGGAACCCGTGCCCGGGTCCGTACGCGGTGCGCGGGACTCCGAGCGGTCGGACCCGGGGCCGACGGCGCGCCGCACGCCGGGGCCCGAGGTCTGATGTGCACGGCGGCCCGGTTCGAGCAGGCTCGGAGCCATGCCTGACGTCACCTGCCCTTCGTGCGGCCACCACCTCACGCCGGACGAGCCCTCGTCGACCGCGTCGGCGAACCCCTCGTCGGCGGGCCACCCGGATCCGTCGGTCGTCCGCTGGTTCCGCAGCGACCCGAGCTGGCTGGGCGAGCTGTCGACCGACGAGGTCTACGGCGGCTACCTGCGCGCGACGACCGGCAGGCCGGTCTCGCGGGCGCGCTTCGTCGCCGACCTGGCCCATCTCGGGGTGGAGAAGGTCCTCGACGACGACACGCCGGTGCTGGTCCGCGCCTAGACGCGGACGTCGTCGTGCGGCTGCGCCCGACGACGGCGGGGCGCTCCCGGTTCGGACGCCGGGCCGGCCGCACAGCACGTCCAACTAGGGTTGGCCGGCGTGAGAGTGGTGCAGAAGTACGGCGGCTCGTCCGTCGCCGACGCCGAGAGCATCAAGCGCGTCGCGAAGCGGATCGTGGCCACCAAGCAGCAGGGGCACGACGTCGTCGTCGTGATCTCCGCGATGGGCGACACGACGGACGACCTGATGGACCTCGCGCTGCGGGTCTCCCCGCAGCCGCCGCCGCGTGAGCTCGACATGCTGCTGACGGCCGGCGAGCGGATGAGCGCGGCGCTGCTGGCCATGGCCATCGCCGACCAGGGCATGCACGCCCGGTCCCTGACCGGGTCGCAGGCCGGCATCATCACGACCGGCACCCACGGCAACGCGCGGATCATCGACATCACGCCGGGCCGCATCACCAAGGCCCTCGACGAGGACCACATCGTCATCGTCGCCGGCTTCCAGGGCGTCGCGCAGGACACCAAGGACGTCACGACGCTGGGGCGCGGGGCCTCGGACACGACCGCCGTGGCCCTGGCGGCGTCGCTGGGCGCCGACTTCTGCGAGATCTACACCGACGTCGACGGCGTCTACACCGCCGACCCGCGCATCGTGCCCAGCGCGCGGCGCATCCCCGAGATCTCCTACGAGGAGATGCTCGAGATGGCGGCCTGCGGGGCCAAGATCCTGCACCTGCGCTGCGTGGAGTACGCGCGGCGCGAGAGCGTGCCGGTGCACGTGCGCTCGTCGTTCTCCGACCGACCCGGCACCTGGGTGCGCGACCTCGCGGACCTGACCCCGGCCGACCCGTCCCAGCAGCAGGAAGGCAGCCTCGTGGAGCAGGCGATCATCTCCGGCGTCGCGCACGACCGCGGCGAGGCCAAGATCACCATCGTCGGCGTGCCCGACAAGGTGGGCGAGGCGGCCCGGATCTTCGAGGCCGTCGCGTCGACCGAGATCAACATCGACATGATCGTCCAGAACGTCTCCGCCGTGCAGACCGGTCGGACCGACATCTCGTTCACGCTGCCCAAGGCGGACGGCGCCCGCGCCGTCGCCACGCTCAACGCGCTGCAGGACGAGGTCGGCTTCGCCGACGTCCTCTACGACGACCAGATCGGCAAGGTCTCCGTCGTCGGCGTCGGGATGCGCTCGCACCCGGGCGTCACCGCGAAGTTCTTCTCCGCGCTCGCGGCCGCCGACGTCAACATCGAGATGATCTCCACCTCCGAGATCCGCATCTCGGTCGTGGTCAGCCAGGACGACGTCGACCGGGCTGTGGCGGCGGCGCACACCGCCTTCGGGCTCGACGCCACCGAGCAGGCCGTGGTGTACGCCGGGACGGGTCGCTAGGCCCTCGGCAGGCTCGAGGGGCGATCGGGTGCGCGGGCGGCTGCGGGCGCTCGGCCCGGTCGTCCCGCTCGCGCTCGGCGTGCTCCTCGCCGGGTGCGGCGCCGGTGAGCCGCAGGCCCGGCCACCGCTGCCGGCCCCGCCGCAGACGGTCTTCTCACCCGAGCCGGTCACGCCCTCGCCGACCCCGGCTCCGACGCCGTCCGAGGTGAGCGTCCCAGCCCCGACCCCCACCACCAGCCCCACCCCGGTCGCCCCGACCCCGACGCCGACGAGCACGCCGCGGACGACGGCACCGCTGATCGTCGTCGACCCGGGCCACAGCGGGCGCTCGATCCGCAGCACCGACCGCACGACCGGGCTGCGGGACGTCGACTACCCGAACTACCCGGAGATCTACGAGACCTTCGACGTCAGCGCCTGCGTCGCGAAGGGCCTGCGCGCGGACGGCTACCGGGTCACGCTGACCAAGCGCACGGCGCTCGACAGCGTCAGCCTGGCCGCCCGGGCCCGGGTCGCGAACGAGGGCCGGGCCGCGCTGGCGATCAGCGTGCACGACGACCACTCCCAGGGCCCGGGCTTCCAGGCCACCTACTCCCAGCGCGGCGTGCAGCGCGGCGGCGCGTACCACCCCATGTACCGGGGGACCGGCAGCAGGCGCACGGTCTTCCGCGACGCCGACGTGGCCCGGGCGAGCGAGAGGGCCGCGGCCACGATCGCGCGCGAGCGGACCCGCGTCCAGGGCCGGACGGTGTCGGTGCGCGAGAACTCCTTCACCGGGCGGCCGCCGCTGGAGCCGGGCAACCTGGCGCTCGTGCAGCTGCTCGCGAAGGTCCCGTGGGTCTACAACGAGGTGGGCGCGAAGGCGGGCGGCAGCACCACCCGGGCGATGAGCATCGCGACCGAGGAGGCGTACGCGAAGGGGCTCCTGGTCGGCGTGGAGGCGGCCGTCCCGCTGCCCGCCGGCCGGGTCGCCCAGCCCAGCGCCGGGGCGACGCTGCTCCGCGGCTGCCTCGTGACCGCCGCGAAGCCCGGCGACGGACGGGCCACCCGCCCCGCCCGCTACCGGCCCGCGGGGTCCTGACCGGCCCCCTCGGCGAGACCGCCCCCGCCGTCGAGCGCGGCGAGGAACGCCCGGAGCCGGGCGCTGCGCGGGCTGGTGAAGATCTGCTCGGGCGGACCCGCCTCGAGGACGCGGCCCTCGGAGAGGAAGCAGACACGGTCGGCGACCTGGCGGGCGAACGACATCTCGTGCGTCGCGATGACCATCGTCATGCCCTCGGACCGCAGCTCGCGCAGCAGCGCCAGCACCTCGCCGACGAGCTCCGGGTCGAGGGCGGAGGTCACCTCGTCGAGCAGCAGCAGCGCCGGCCGGTTGACCAGCGCGCGGGCGATGGCCACCCGCTGCTGCTGCCCGCCGGAGAGCTGGTCGGGCAGCGCGGCCGCGCGGTCGCCGAGCCCGACCCGGTCGAGCATCGCCCGGGCCCGTTCCTCCGCCTCCGCGCGCGGGACCCGGTGGACGCGGCGCGGGGCGAGGGTGATGTTGTCGAGCACGCTGAGGTGCGGGAAGAGGTTGAAGGCCTGGAAGACGATCCCGATGCGGGCCCGGACCGCGTCGTGGCGGACGCGCGGGTCGCTGATGTCGTCGCCCTCGAGCAGGATCTGGCCGTCGTCGACGACCTCGAGCAGGTTGAGGCAGCGCAGCAGCGTCGACTTGCCCGACCCGGAACCGCCGATGAGCACGACGCACTCGCCGGGGCCGACGTGCAGGTCGAGCCGGTCGAGCACGACCTGCGTGCCGAAGGTCTTGCGCAGGCCGCGCGCCTCGAGCAGCGCGGGCCCCGTCGGCAGGCTCACCGGACCGCACCCGTCGCGCCGGCCCAGCCCTGCCGCCGCGCGACCCAGTCGGTGAGGCGGGCCAGCGGCACGGTGAGGACCACGAACAGCAGCCCCGCCACGACGTACGGGGTGAAGTTGAAGTCGGTCGCGGTTTCGATCTGCGCCGCCCGGATCGCGTCGATGACGCCGAGCACGGCGATCAGGCCGGAGTCCTTCTGCAGGCTGACCAGGTCGTTCAGCAGGGCGGGCACGACCCGGCGGACGGCCTGCGGCACGACGACGAACCGCAGCGTCTGCGCGTACGACAGCCCGAGCGAGCGGGCCGCCCCCCACTGCGAGGGGTGGATCGACTCGATGCCGGCGCGGAAGACCTCGGCGACGTAGGCGGTGTAGGTCAGCACCAGCGCGGCGCCGCCCCAGACCACCGCGTCCTTGGGCACCCCCTGCAGCCGCAGGGCGGGCACGCCGAAGCCGAGCAGGAAGATCACCAGCAGCAGCGGCAGCCCGCGGAACAGGTCGGTGTACGCCGTCGCGACCAGCCGGACCGGGAAGAAGACCGGCCCGCGGAGCGTCCGCAGCACGGCGACGGTCAGGCCGAGCACGGCGATGAGGACGCCGCAGACGAGCATGACGCGGACGTTCAGCCACAGGCCGGTGGCGACGGCGGGCAGCGCCTGCCACGCCCGTCCGGGGGAGAAGAACGTCTCCTGCACCCGCGGCCAGCCCGGCGTCGCGGTGATCCCGAGGACCAGGACCGCGCCGAGCACGAGCGTGCTCAGCAGGGCGACCAGGCTCGAGCGTCGCGCGCGCCGCTGCCGGTACGCCGTGCGCTCCCGCTCGAGGGACGACGGCTCCCACCCCGGCGGCCGCTCGGGCGACGCCCCGGGGGCGACCGAGGGGGACGTCACCGTTCCCGACCTGTCCCCGGGCCTCGCGTCAGGACAGCTGCGGTGCGCCGTCGGTGCCCGACAGCCACGTCTTCTCCAGCCTCGCCAGCGTCCCGTCGGCGCGCAGCGCCTCGACCGCCTGGGACACGCAGGTCGTCAGCGCGCTGCCCTTGGCCAGCACCATCCCGAACTGGTCGGCCTGGCCAGCGCCCGCCGGCAGCTGACCGACGATCACGCCGTCGTCGAGCTGCGCCGCGACCATGAAGAAGGCCGTGGGGAGGTCGACGACGATCCCGTCGATCTGCTTGTTCTTCAGGGCCTGGACGGCGAGGTCGTTGGTGTCGTAGACCGCGGCGGCCTTCGTCGGCTCGATCTGGCCGCCGATGTCGCTGTAGGAGGTGGTCCCCACCTGCGCGCCGAGCTTGGCGTCCTTGAGCGCGGCGACGGTGGTCGCGCCGTCGATCGGCGAGCCCTTGTAGGTCACGACGGTCTGCGTGACCGCGTAGTACGGCGCGGAGAAGTCGACCGCCTTGCGGCGCGCGTCGGTGATGGAGACCTGGTTGATGTCGACGTCGAAGCTCTTGTCGCCCGGCGCGTACGCGCTCGTGAACGGCACGACCGCCCAGGTGACGGAGGCCTGGTCGAAGCCGAGCTTGCCGGCGACCGCGTACGCGACCGCCGACTCGAAGCCCTTGCCGTTCTTGGGGTCGTCGTCGCTGAACCAGGGGGAGTAGGCCGGCTTGTCGGTCCCGACCGTGAACGTCCCGGGCTTGACGGTGGCCAGCTGGTCCCTGGTGCAGCCGGCCGGGCTGGCCGAGCCGGCCGCCGACCCGGACGCGGCGGGCGCGGCCTGGTCCTCGGGGGCGCAGGCCAGCAGGGACCCGAGCAGCGCGGCGGTCGAGACGAGGGCGAGCGCGGGGCGCCGGAGCATGGAGGGTCCCTTCGGTGCGGGTGGTGGGTCGATGGTGGCACCTCGCAGCCTCCCTGGTTCCCGTGTCCGCCGCCAGGGTTCGTGGGGCCGCAGCGCAGCAGGCCCGGGGTGCCGGGCCCCGAGCTCGAGACCGCCGGCCGCGTGGTTCGCTGGGCCCTCGGCAGCGCGAACCGGTGCGGAAGGGGTCGGATGCTCCCTCTCGACGGGCACGTGCACAGCGAGTGGTCCTGGGACGCCTTCGCCGGCGACATGGAGGCGACCTGCGCCCGGGCAGTCGAGCTGGGGCTGCCGGCCGTCGCCTTCACCGAGCACGTCGACCACACCCGCTGGCTGGTCTCCGAGGGCGCCCTCGACCCGAGGGCGCGCGGCGACCACAAGGGCGACACCTTCGTCCCCGGTCCGCTCGCCGTCGAGAGCTACCTGGGGACGGTCGAGCGCTGCCGCGACCGCTTCCCGGGGCTGACGGTCCTCAGCGGCGTGGAGCTGGGCGAGCCGCACTGGCACGCGGAGGCCGTCGCCCGGGTCCTCGCCGCCGGGCCGCTGGACCGGGTGCTCGGCTCGCTGCACTCGCTCCCGGAGGGCGCGTACGCCGCCGAGCCGCCGGAGCTCTACCGGCGCCGCGACGCCGCCGAGGTCGTGCGCTCCTACCTCGCCGAGCTGGCCGTGATGGTCGCGCAGACCGAGACGTTCGAGGTGCTGGCCCACCTCGACTACCCGCTGCGGCACTGGCCGACGGCGGCCGGACCGTTCGAGGTCGGGGCCTTCGAGGACGCGTTCCGCCACGCGCTGCGGACCCTGGCCGGGACCGGCCGCGTCCTCGAGGTCAACACCAAGGGCCCGATGCTCCCCGAGCTGGTGGGGTGGTGGCGCGAGGAGGGCGGTCGCGTCGTCACCTTCGGCAGCGACGCCCACGAACCCGCGGCGCTCGGCCACCGGCTCGGCGAGGCGGTCGCGATGGTCGAGTCCTTCGGGTTCCGGCCCGGTCGGCACCCGTACGACCGCTGGACGCTGCCCGGCTGAGGTGGCTCAGGCGCCCGGGGCCCGCCCCGTCACGCGGCGGACGACCAGCTCGGGCACCAGGGCGGGGTCCGGGTCCTCGTCGGGGAAGTCGAAGACGCCGAGGATCAGCTGCACCGGGTAGTCCGGCGCCTGCTCGACGACCCGGGTGGTCGTGCCGTCGACGGAGAAGACGCAGCGCCCGGGCGACCAGTCGACGGCGTACGTGTGGAAGGCCGCCACGTCGAGCGGAGTGGTCGGGGCGACGAAGTCCTCGTGCAGCGCCGGGTCGCGGAACGCGTGCACGCCCGACCCGACGTCGGCCACGAGCCGGCCGTCCTCGCGCCGCACGGTCTCACCGAACACCTCGACCAGGCAGATCTCGCCGGAGCGTCGCGGCACGTCCTCGAGGCCGACCATCCAGGCGGAGAACATCGACCCCGGGCCCACGTTCGCCCGGCACTCGACCTCGACGCGCCCGAGGAACGGGGTGAAGCCCCACGTCGTGGGCTGGGCCTCGCGCACCCGCAGGCCCTCGCGGAAGGGTTGCTGGCCCTGCGTGCTCCCGAGCGGGCCCGAGGCGTTGCCGCTCTGCACCGCGGAGACCCGCAGCCGCGGCTCGTGCAGGTCGGGGCACCAGACCGGGTGCTCCGGAGGGACGCCCAGGTGCAGCCCGTCGGCGCCCACCGACCAGCTCGCCCGCGCGGCCTCGCGGGACGACCAGGCCGGCAGGTAGGCGTCGGTCCACACCCTGCGGTCCAGGCCGCCGACGAACCGCTCGTCGATCGTGCGCGGGCCGCCGCCGCCCGCCGTGCGCGCCTCGCCCGTGCTCGCCATGGGCGCATCGTAGGGTCCCGGTGGCGGTCCGTCTGCGGCCGGCGAGGAGGGCTGAGGGTGATGACGGAACAGGTCCCGGGCGACCGGACGGCCGGTCTGGCGCGTCGTCTGGAGGGCGTGGACTCGACCTCGCTCGCCGACGCCGGCCCGACGCTGCGGGTGCTGCCGAGCGAGATCCGGCCGCTGCGCGCGGGCACCCGGATCGTGGGCACGGCCGTCCCCGTCGACTCCCGCGACGACCTGGTGCCGGTGCTGGTCGGGCTGCGCGCGGCCGGTCCGGGCGACGTCCTCGTCGTCACCGGCTCGCCGGGCCGCGCGCTGGCCGGCGAGCTCTTCGCCACCGAGGCGCTGCGTCGCGGCCTCGCGGGCCTGGTCATCGACGGCCTGTGCCGCGACAGCCGGACGCTGCGCGCCAGCGACCTGCCCGTCTTCGCGCGCGGCACCAGCCCGCGGGCGTACGGCGCGACCCGGCTCCCGCTGGAGGACCCGCTCGTCGCGGTCGACGGCTTCGAGGTGCGTCCCGGCGACCTCGTCCTGGCCGACGACGACGGCGTGGTGCTCGGCTCGCCGGAGGAGGTGGCCGCGGCCATCGACGGCGCGGAGGAGATCCAGCGCCGCGAGGAGGCGCTCCGGGCGGCGATCGAGGCCGGCGAGTCCCTCTTCGACCACCTCAACCTCGACGAGCACCTCGCGGCCCTCGGCGAGGGCCGCGACAGCCGGCTGCGGTTCTCGTGAGCCCCGCGTGAGCGGGCGCTGGGCCCGGCGCATGGACGGGGTGCGCCCGTCCGCGATCCGCGACCTGCTCCGGCTCGGGGCGGACCCCGAGGTGATCTCGTTCGGCGGCGGCTACCCCGACGCCTCCCTGTTCCCCGTCGAGGAGCTGGCCTCGGTCTACCGCGGGCTGCTCGTGCCCGAGCACGCCGACGCGCTGCAGTACACGACGTCGAACGGGCTGCCGGGCCTGAGGCGGCTGGTCGCCGAACGGCTCACGCGCGACGGGTCGCCGCGCACGGCCGACGACGTGCTGATCATCCAGGGCGGCCAGCAGGGCCTCGACCTGGCGGCCAAGCTCATGGTCGACCCGGGCGACGTCGTCGTCACCGAGGACCCGACCTTCCTCGGCGCCCTGATCGCCTTCGCCCCGACCGAACCCGCGTACGCGGTCGTCCGCACCGACAAGCACGGCCTGGACACCGACGACCTGCAGCGCGTCCTGGAGGCCAACCCGGGTGCGAAGATGCTCTACACGGTCCCCGACTTCCAGAACCCGACCGGGGTGACGCTGTCGTACGAGCGGCGCCACCGGCTGCTCGAGCTCGCCGACGAGCACGACCTGCTCGTCGTCGAGGACACGCCGTACCGCTCGCTGCGCTACGAGGGCAGCCCGCTGCCGACCCTGCTCAGCCTGGACACCTCGGGTCGGGTCCTGCACCTCGGGAGCTTCTCCAAGATCCTGGCGCCGGGGCTCCGGCTCGGCTGGGCGACCGCCCGGCCCGACGTCCTCGAGCGGCTCGCGCTGCTCAAGCTCGCCGCGGACACCCAGAACAGCACCCTGAACATGGCCGCCACCGCGGCGTACCTGGAGGCGTTCGACGTCGACGCGCACGTCGCGCGGATGGTCCCGGTCTACCGCCACAAGCGCGACCTGATGCTCGCCACCATGGACGAGACGTTCCCGGAGGTCGTCACGCGGACGCGTCCGGACGGCGGGCTGTTCGTGTGGCTCGGCTTCCCCGAGGGCTTCGACGCCACCGACTTCCTCGCCCGCGAGCTGCTGCCGCAGGAGAAGGTGGCCTACGTGCCGGGGGCGACGTTCTTCCCGGTGACCCAGCGGCCGAACCACGCCCGGCTCAGCTACTCCGGCGTGCCCGACGACCGCCTGGTCGACGGGCTCACCCGGATGGCGAAGCTGCTGCACCGCGCGCTCTGACCGTCCCGCCACAAGGGCGGGGCGGTCAGAGCGCCCGGGTGGTGCGGTCCTACTCCTGCGTGTCCTGCGGGGCGAGCGGAGGGCGGCGCATGCCGCCCCCCGGGCGTCCGGCCGTGCCTGCGGCCGCGACGACGCTCCGGCCGACCGCGGCCGCCACCCGGGTGAGCCACGTCTGCGGCTCGCCCGAGATCTGCGGCGGCATCACCACCACCGGGCAGGGCACCGTGTAGACGAGCCGGTGCGCGAACATCGGCCCCGTCAGCAGCTGGCGCGGCGCGTCGATGACCAGCACGTCCGCGTCCCGGCCCGCCTTGGCGAGCACGCGGTAGCGGCCGCCCTTGACGAGCCGGAGCTCGACGCCGTGGTCGGGGCCCAGGGTCCGGGCCACGTCCGCGGCGAGCGACTCCTCCGCGTCCCGCTCGACGTCGGCCTCGTGCGTGATGCGCGAGGCCGGCGTGCCCGACGGCGTCGCCTGCGGGATGCTCGGCCGCCAGGCCCGGACGGCCACGACGCGGCCGCCGTTCTGCTGCGCCTGGGCCTGCGCCCAGGCCAGGGCCGTCGGGGACCCGGAGGTCCCGCTGACCCCGACCACCACCGTGTACGGGCGCCGGGCGACGTCCGTCTGCTCCTCCACAGCTGTGTCCGTCACGTCAGTCCCTCCCTCAGACCGGCAGCCTGGTGAGCTGGTTGCCGTTCTCGTCGTAGGTGGAGAGCGGCGGGGCGATGTCCTCGAGCGCCTTGCCCTCGGCATCGACGCCGAACTTGAAGGCCACGAGGCCGCCGATGAGCATGATGACCGACGCCCCGACGTAGCCCCAGAAGAGCGGGCCGCGCGCGGCCCCGCCGCCGATGAGGGCGCCGAAGATCAGCGGGCCGACCGAGCCGAAGATCTGCGCGATCGAGAAGAAGTACGAGATCGCCTGCCCCCGCACCTCCAGCGGGAAGATCTCCGACACCGTCAGGTAGCCCGCCGAGGCACCCGCGGAGGCGAAGAAGAACGACAGGCACCACAGGGCGGTGTGCGTGCCCGCGGACAGCAGGTCGGCCTGGAACAGCACCGCGGAGATGAAGAGCACGACGGCCGCGATCGTGTACGAGCCGCCGATCATCTTGCGCCGGCCGACCGTGTCGAAGAAGCGGCCGAGGATCAGCGGGCCGAGCAGGTTGCCGATGGCGAAGGGGAAGAAGTAGAGCGCGGCGCTCGACGACGTCTTGCCGTAGAAGTTCTGCAGCACCAGCGACGAGGTGAAGAAGATCGCGTTGTAGAGGAACGACTGCGTGATCATCAGCGTCAGGCCCAGCACGGTGCGCGTCGGGTAGAGCTTGAAGAACACGTACGCGAGCTGCTTGGGCGTGACGCCCTCGTGCGCCTTGATCCACCAGCCCTGCGACTCGTCGAGCTTCGGCGGCTCCTGGCCGTTCTCGCGCACCGACTTCTCGATGCCCGAGACGATGGCCTCCGCCTCGTCGCCCCGCCCGTGGGTCACGAGCCAGCGCGGGCTCTCCGGGATGTGGCGGCGCAGGAAGATGATGATGAGGCCGAGGACCGGGCCGATGAAGAACGCGATGCGCCAGCCGATGTTCTCGGCGAAGCGGTCGGTGTCGAGCAGGTAGAAGCTGCCCAGCGAGCCGAGCACGGCACCGGCCCAGTAGGTGCCGTTGATGGCCAGGTCGACGCGGCCGCGGTACTTGCCGGGCATCAGCTCGTCGATCGCGGAGTTGATGGCCGAGTACTCGCCGCCGATGCCCGCGCCCGCCACGAAGCGGAAGATCCACAGGAACCACATGTTCGGCGACAGGCCGGCGATGCCCGAGCCGATCAGGTAGACGGCGAGGGTGATGATGAAGAGCCTCTTGCGGCCCAGCTTGTCGGTCAGGCGCCCGAAGACGAGCGCGCCCACGACCTGGCCGATCAGGTAGACGGTGGCCGTGAAGCCGACCTGGGTGTCGGACATCCCCAGGTCCTTGGCGTAGCCCGCCGAGGCCACGATCTGGATCTCCAGGCCGTCGAGGATCCAGGCGGTCCCGAGGCCGAAGATGACCATCCAGTGGAACCGTGACCAGGGCATCTTGTCCATGCGGACCGGCACGAGGCTCTTGACCGGTCGTTCTTCCACCGACGCTGACATCGTCGTCTCCCTCGCTCGCGGTGTGTCGTGCGTCGTTGATCACGCACCTCGGGGAGGGAAGTTACTCGTCCTAAAGACGACACGGGTGCTCGGGTCCGTGGAGACCGCACGAGGAGAGGGGCGCGGCACGAAGGGCGGCCCTGGGAACGCTGCACCCGCAGCGATGCGTGGGCCTGTGGCCCCACGTGAGCGGTGGCGAGAGCCACCTGAAGGTCGGGGTGACAGGATTTGAACCTGCGACCTCTTCGTCCCGAACGAAGCGCGCTACCAAGCTGCGCCACACCCCGAATGCCCCTGCGGGCCTCGCAGAGTCTAGCCCATCACCGGGGCTGTCCCGACCCGCTCGCGCTCCTGGACGTGAGCGTGAGCAGCGTCGCCTCCGGGCGGCACGCGAAGCGCACCGCCGCGTACGGGGACGTCCCCAGGCCGGCGGAGACGTGCATCCAGGCGGTGTGCCCGCCCGCGCTGTTCCGCGACAGGCCCTTGACCCGCGCGGTGTCCAGGTCGCAGTTGGTCACGAGCGCGCCGTAGCCCGGGATCGCGACCTGCCCACCGTGCGTGTGCCCGGCCAGGACGAGGTCGAGGCCGTCGGCCGTCATCGCGTCGATCACCCGCCGGTACGGCGCGTGGGTCACCCCGATCGCCACGTCGACGGCGGAACGGTCCACGGGCCCGGCGACCTCGGCGTAGTGGTCGCGACCCAGGTGGGCGTCGTCGGTGCCGCGGAAGCCGATCCGCACGCCCTGGACCTCCAGCGTCGTGGAGGTGTGCGTGAGGTCGACCCAGCCCCGGCGGGCGAACGACTCGCCGAGGTCGACCCAGGGCAGCTCGCGCTCCGGCAGCGGGTCCTTCGGCGGGCGCCCGCGCTCGGTGAGGTAGCGCAGCGGGTTCTTGAAGGTCGGCGCCGAGTAGTCGTTGGAGCCCCAGACGTACACGCCGGGCACGTCGAGCAGACGCCCGAGGCTCTGCAGCACGAAGGGCACCGCGTCGGGGTGCGACAGGTTGTCGCCGGTGTCGACCACGAGGTCGGGCTCGAGGCCGGACAGCTCGCTGATCCAGCGCTGCCGGCGGGTGCGGCCGGGCGTCATGTGGATGTCGGACACGTGCAGCACGCGGACGTCGCGCGCTCCGGGCGGCAGCACGGGCACCGTGAAGCGGCGCAGCGTGTACGCCTCGACCTCGTAGAGCCCGGCGTACGCGAGCGTCCCGACCCCGACGGCGCCGGCGACCCCCAGGCCCTGGAGGGCGTGTCGGGCGAGGGAGGAGGCGGTCGGCACGGGCTCAGGCTACCGGCGCGCGCCCGCCCGCCTCCCGGTCGGACGCCCGCAAACCCGTGGGGGAGCGTTCGTGGTGCTGCCAGACTGGACGCCATGCCCGACACGACGACCCCGCTCAAGGACCGCCTCCGCACCGACCTCACCGCCGCCATGCGCAGCCGCGACAAGGTCCGCTCCGGGACCATCCGGATGGTCCTCGCCGCCATCACCGAGGCCGAGGTCGCGGGCAAGGAGGCCCGCACCCTGACCGACGAGCAGGTGCTCGACGTGGTGGTGCGCGAGGCGCGCAAGCGGCGCGAGGCGCAGCAGGCCTTCGCCGACGCCGACCGCCCCGAGCTGGCCGACAAGGAGCAGGCCGAGGCCGCCGTGCTGGCCGACTACCTCCCGCAGGCCATGACTGCCGAGGAGATCAGCGAGGTCGTGCGTACCGCCGTCGAGCAGACCGGCGCCGCCGAGCTCGGCCTCAAGGGCATGGGCAAGGTCATGGGCGTCGTCACCCCGCAGACCAAGGGTCGCGCCGACGGCGGCGCGGTCGCGGCCGAGGTCCGGCGCCAGCTCGCGGGCTGAGCGCCGCTGGTCGACGCCCGGGACGCACGAGGCCGGCTCCCCGTCGGGGAGCCGGCCTCGGTCGTCTGCGGGGCGGTGGTCAGCCGCCGTCCTTCTTGTCGTCCTTCTTCTTGTCGTCCTTCTTCTTGTCAGCCTTCTTCTTCGCGGCCTTCTTGGCCTTCTCGATCGCGGGGTCCTTGCCCTTGCTCACGAGCTTGTAGACCGTGCTGAACTGCGCGATGCGGGAGCCGGCGCCCGGCGACCAGCCGAGGAACGTGTACTTCGGACGGCTGCTGTAGACGTACTGCGTCGAGACGTCGAAGCCCTCCTTCTTCAGCTTCTTCGTCGCCGACGCGATGCTCAGGTTGCCGACGTAGGGCACCGTGACCTTCTTGCCGACCTTGATCTTGCTCGGCGGCTCCTTGAAGTCGGGGTGGTCCACGCCCTTCAGGTAGCTCGTCATCACGGGCTTCCAGATCTTGGCCCCGGCGTCGCCGCCACCCGAGCCCTGGAGGTAGGTCTTCGTCGAGGGCACCGTGTAGTACTCGACGCCCTTCGAGCGGAAACCGCTCTTGCCCTTGATCCAGGGCTTGCGGGTGTTGTCGATGGAGATCATCGAGACTCCCGCGATCTCGGGGGTGTACCCGGCGAACCAGACCGCGTTGTTGCTGTTGATGGTTCCGGTCTTGCCGGCCTGGTCGAAGCTGCCGGGGACGCGGGCGGGCTTGCCCGTGCCCTTGTCGATCACGGACTTGAGGACCTTGTTGACGCCGTTCGCCACGTCCTCGTCGATCACCCGCCGGCAGTTCGCGCTCGGGACCTCGAGCTGCTTGCCCTTGGGGTTGACGATCTTCGACACGATGATCGGGCTGCAGTGGATCCCGCCCGAGGCGAAGGTCGCGTACGCCTCGGCCATGGACAGCGGCGCGACCTCGGCGACGCCGAGGGTGAACGACGGGATGTCCTGGTACTGCTTGACGATGTCGACGGGCTTGGCACCGAGGGGGTGGCCGACCTTGACGCCGAGCTTCTGGGCCATCTTCGTGACCCCGCACATGCCCGCGTCGAGCTCGAGCTGGATGAAGTAGGTGTTGACCGAGTACTCGGCCGCCTCGGTCATCCTGATCTTCTTGCTGTGGCCCGGCACCGAGTTCTTCGGTGCGTACTTCTTCACGATCTTGCCGGTGCCGTCACAGGTGCTGAAGGTCTTGCCGGTGAAGTCGTAGGGCGACTTGGCGTTGTACTTCTTCGTGATCGGGATGCCCTTCTCGAAGGCCGCGGCCATCGTGAACGGCTTGAAGGTCGACCCCGCCTGGTAGCCCTGGATCCCGCCCATCTCGCTCGGGGCCGACATGTTGAAGTAGGTCTGGCCCTTCTTCTTGTTCGAGCCCATCACCGGACGGCTCTGCGCCGAGGCCACGATCAGGCCGGTGCCCGGCTGGATCATGTTCATCGTCGAGATGATCGGGTCCGTGGCCCCCACCACCGCGCTGACCTTCTTCTGCGCCAGGTCCTGCGACTTGGGGTCGATGGCGGTGTAGATCTTCAGCCCGCCGCGGTCGAGCAGGTTGTTCCGCTCGCGCACGTTGTCGCCCAGGCTCGGGGCCTGCTCCAGGGTGCGGCGGACGTAGTCGCACAGGAACGGGTAGCGCGTCCCGACGCAGCCCTGGACGATCGACTTGACCGCCTTGGTGTCGAAGCCCTGCGTCTTGGCCTTCTTGATCTCCGCCGGCGTCGCGAGGCCCAGCTCGCCCATCCGGTTGAGCACGACGTCGCGCCGGTCGAGCGCCGCGGCCCGGTTGTTCATCGGGTTGTTCGCGTCGGGGTTCTGGACCAGGCCAGCGAGCATGGCCGCCTGGCCGAGGTTCAGCTTGGAGGCCGAGGTGTTGTAGTAGTGCTTCGCCGCCGCCTCGACGCCGTACGCGCCGTCGCCGTAGTAGGCGATGTTGAGGTAGTTGGAGAGGATCTGGTCCTTGGTGAGGCGCTTCTCCAGCGCGATCGCGTAGCGCAGCTCGCGGACCTTGCGCTCCATCGTGGGCGCCCGGGCGTCGTCGACGCACTTCTTGATCTTGGCGTCCGTGGAGCCCTTGGTCTGGCAGGCCTCGATCTGGACCATCTTCACGTACTGCTGCGTGATCGACGACCCGCCCTGGGTGCCGACGTCGCTGGTCGAGTTGCGCACGAGCGCGCGCAGCGTGCCCTTGATGTCGAGCGCGCCGTGCTCGTAGTAGCGGTGGTCCTCGATCGCCAGCTGCGCCTGGCGCATCACCGGGGCGATCTTGTTCAGCGCGACCGGGATGCGGTTCTCGTCGTAGAAGTAGGCGAGCACCTTGCCGTTGGCCATGTAGACCGTGGACCGCGTCGGCGGCGTCGGGGTGGCGAGCTCGGTGGGCAGGCTGTTCAGCTCGTCGGCCGCGGCCTTGCTCCCCATCCCGGCCAGGCCCGCGTAGGGGACGAAGAGGCCGGCGACGAGGACACCGGCGAGCACGCTGACGATGGCGAACATCGTGAGCGAGTACGCCACGCTCCCCACGCGTTTCGGACTTGGCACTGCACGAGGGTACGCGAGGGCGGCCGACGCGGAGCAATCCCGCGCGGCTGACGCCCGGATCGTTGCACACCGGCGCAGGGCGCGGCCTTAGGTCTCGCGGGAAATCGTGCGCAGCCCGACCAATCCGCAGGGCAGTCTCGCCTCGAAGTCAAGAAAAGATCACGATCTCATCAGTTTCTCAGCACAGAGCCAGATTTGGTGGCGTAACGAATCTGGCGCCCGTACGATTCAGCAGTCGACCCACATGGGCCGGGGATAGCCCGGGTCGGCAGCCACAACCACAAGGGGAGAAGCAGCTATGACTGCGATCACGCACGCCGACTGGACGATTCAGGCCAAGTGCCGGGGCATGGAAGACGCCCTTTTCCCAGAGGCATCCGAGCAGAAGCGCGTCCGGCAGCTGTGCATGGGGTGCCCCGTGCGCATGAACTGCCTGTCCGAGGCCCTCGACAACCGCATCGAGTGGGGTGTGTGGGGCGGCATGACCGAGCGCGAGCGCCGTCAGCTGCTGCGCCAGCGCCCCGACGTCTCCTCCTGGGCCGACCTCCTCATGGGCGGTCAGCGTTCGGTCGAGCGCGCGGCCTGAGCCTCTCGGCTTGACCGGCGCCGGCTGAGGTCGGCGCCGGACGGCTCGTGGAGCACGCCGCTTCGCAACCATCCGCCCGGGCGCCGTTCCGTACGGCTCTCTGGCGGACCTGCGCAGCGCCCGGGCTCCCGCCAGGCCCATCCACGCTCCGCGGCGTGCTCCACGAGCCGTCCTTCAGGTGCGGTTCGGCGTCGGGTCCGTCGTGGCTCCTGTCGCGTGGTCGCGCTGACGCTGCCCGCGGGGTCGGTCGCGCGGTCGGGTCGCGGGCTGGCGCGCGGTGAGGTTCGCCGCGCTCGGCCCCCGCTGCCGGGTGCCTACGCGCGGCCCCCGCTGCCGGGTGCCGTCTTGCGTTCGCTCAGTCTTGTCGCGTCTGCGCGTGTTTGAACACGCGCGAGGACCACAAGATCGAGCGAACGCTCCCGGGCACGCCAGCGGGTCAGTCGTCCTTCTCGGCGAGGAGCACGCCGACCTGGCGGAGGTCGTCGAGGGCGGTGACGTCGCTGGGCAGGGCCGGGACCTTCGTCTGCGCGACCTCGGGCCGCGCGGTGGCGAAGCGGTCGAGCAGGGCCGACTCGGCCTCGGCCACGCGCATGAGGTCGGCGTGGCGACGCAGCGCCTCCGCCTCGAGCTGCTGGGTGCCCTCGAGGTCCTCGGCCAGTGCGGCCGCGCGCTGGGCGGACACGTCGAGCGTGCTGTCGTGGACCCGGTTGACCACGAGCCCGCCGAGCGGCATGCCCTCCTCGGTGAGGCGGTCGACGAAGTACGAGGCCTCGCGCAGCGCGTCGCGCTGGGCCGTGGCGACGACCAGGAACACGGTGTGGCTCGAGCTGAGCCGCGCGAACGTCTCCTCGGCCCGCTGCCGGAACCCGCCGAAGATCGCCTCGCACGCGCGGACGAAGGTCTGCACGTCGGCGATGATCTGGCTGCCGAGCACCTTGTTCATGGCGCTGGAGACGAGCGTGAAGCCCACGCCCATCAGGCGCAGCGGCCCGCGGGTGGGGGCGAGCAGCAGCCGGATGAAGCGGCCGTCGAGCAGCGAGCTCAGGTGCTCCGGCGCGTCGAGGAAGTCCAGCGCGGAGCGGGCCGGCGGCGTGTCGACGACGATGAGGTCCCAGCCGCGCCGGCCGGCCCTCGCGTCCGCCTCGGCCTGCGCGTGGAGCTGCCCGAGGCGCTCCATGGCCATGTACTCCTGCGTCCCGGAGAAGGAGGACGACAGGGCCTCGTAGAAGGGGTTCGCGAGGATCTGCTCGGCCTTCTCCGGTGTCGAGTGCGTGAGCACGACCTCGTCGAAGGTCCGCTTCATGTCGAGCATCATCGCGTCGAGGCTGCCGCCGTGGGTCGTGTCGATGCCGACGACCGGGCGCGGGGTGTTGTCGAGCTCGCCGAGGCCGAGCGACTGCGCGAGCCGGCGGGCGGGGTCGATGGTCAGCACGACCACCCGGCGACCGGCCTCCGCGGCCCGCACCGCCAGCGCGGCCGACGTGGTCGTCTTGCCCACGCCGCCGGACCCGCAGCAGATGACGATCTCGATGTCGCGGTCGCCGATCAGGGTGTCGACGTCCAGGAACGGGGCGGCGTGCACGTGCCCGTGCGGGGTCTGCGCTCTCACGCGGCCTCCAGGGCGAGCTGGTCGGTGAGCTGCTCGGCGATCGCGAACAGCGACTCGGCGTCGACGCCGAGGGGGTCGAAGTCGACCTGGACGAGCGGTAGGCCGAGGCGGAGCAGGCGGTCGTGGCGCACCTGCTGCTCGAGGGTGCGGGCCGCCTCGACCGCGAACTCGCCGGCCAGCGTCTTGTTGCGCTGCTCGTCCCAGCCCGGCACCGAGAGGTTCACGGCACCGGCGGCGACGTCGGCGAGGACGGCCGGCTCGAAGGGGGAGGGGCTGACCATGTTCTCGATGATCGTGCCGACCCGCGTGCCGCTCGGGGCGAGCGCGGCCACGGCCTCCTCGGTCTCCGTGACGGGCATGTCCTCGAGCAGCGTGACGAGGTGGACGATCGTCGTGCGGGCGCGGAGGAGCGCGGCGACCGAGTCGGCCTGCGAGCGGATCGGGCCGACCTTGGCGATGCCGCTGACCGCGTCGTGGATGTTGAGGAACTGCCCGATGCGGCCGGTGGGCGGCGCGTCGAGGACGACGGCGTCGTACGCGGTCGGCAGCCCCTTCTGCCCGCGCCGGACGGCCTCGTAGACCTTGCCGGTGAGGAGGACGTCGCGCAGCCCGGGCGCGATGGAGGTGACGAAGTCGATCACGCCGAAGCGGTCGAGGGCCCGCCCGGCGAGGCCCAGGTGGTAGAAGGTGTCGAGGTACTCGCGCAGCGCGTCCTCGGCGTCGATGGACAGCCCGTAGACGCTGCCGCCGGTCGGCGTCCGGGTCAGGCGGCGCTCCTCGTCGCCCTCCAGCGGGTGCACGCCGAACAGCTCGGCCAGGCCCTGGCGGCCCTCGACCTCGCAGAGCAGCACCCGGCGGCCACGGGTCGCGAGCGCGCAGGCCAGCCCGGCGGCGATCGTCGTCTTGCCGGTGCCGCCCTTGCCGCTGACGACGTGCAGCGTGTGGCGGGGCTCGCTCACGCGTCCCCCTCGTCCAGGCCGGTCACCGCGATGCCGGCGTGGGTCTTGTAGCGACGGTTCACGGCGATGAGGTTGGCGGTGAAGCTCTCGACGGTGCGCGCCAGCCGCAGCCGCCCGGCGTACACGCCGCGGGCGCCCGGGATGGCGGCGGCCAGCTCGATCACCTGCCCGACCACCTCGCGGTCCTCGCCGAGGACGAGCACGTCGCCGGGGATGTGGGTGACCGACGGGTCGTCCAGCAGCACCGCGCTGACGTGGTGGAACGCGGCGACCACCGTCGAGCGCTCGAGGATCCGCTGCGCCTCCTGCGCGGCCGAGCCGTCGGCGACCTCGATCGGGAACGGACCCTGCTTGTCGAACCCGAGGGGATTCACGCAGTCGACGACGACCTTGCCCGCGAGGCGGTCGGCCAGCGAGGTCAGCAGGTCGGCGTGGCCCTGGTACGGGACCGCCACGACGACCAGGTCGGCGTCGGTGGCGTCGGCGTTGGCCACGCCGGCGACGTTCCCGGCCTCGGCGAGGGCGGCCGCCGTCTCCTCGGCCCGGGAGGCGTCGCGGCTGCCGAGCAGCACCTCGTGGCCGGCCATGGCGAAGCGGCGTCCGAGACCGCGCCCCTGGGGTCCGGTCCCGCCCAGGATCCCGACCTTCACGAGCGCGGGAGGGCGTGCGGGCAGGCGGGGGACGTCATGGTTCCGATGGTAGCCAGCGGGTCTCGCAGGGGTTGGTGGTCCGTCGGCCGATGGTCAAGGCGTGACCGGTCTCCTACCCCTCGTGCCGCTCGAGCCCGAGCAGCGCCGCATCCACCAGCCGCGTCGCCAGCCCCCGGTCGGACTCGTTGCGCGTGATCAGCGTGATCCCGCCCAGGAGCATCAGGACGTCCCAGGCGGAGACGGCCCGCAGCGTCCCGTCGGCCACGCCCGCGTCCAGAATGGTCGCGACGGCTCCGGTGAGCGCGGCGCGGCTGTGCGCGCGCAGGTCCTCCTGCGTGGAGAGGATCGTCGGCAGCGCGTCGGCCATCCCGTCCTTGACGAGCATGTAGTCGACGAAGCCCCCGGCCCACGCGCGGAGCGCCTCCACCGGGGGAAGCGCCGCGACGAGCTCGTCGGCGCGGGCCGCGAGCGCGGCGTTCTCCGCGCGGTAGACCGCCTCGACGAGGTCCGGGCGGGTCGGGAAGCGGCGGTAGAGCGTGCCGATGCCGACGCCCGCGGCACGGGCGATCGCCTTCAGGGAGGTGTCGGCGCCCTCGGTGGCGAACGCCTGCGCGGCCGCCTCGAGCAGCCGGTCGTGGTTCAGGCGTGCGTCGGCGCGCAGCGCAGCCTCTCGTCCTGCGTCCTGCACGAGACCTCCTTGCATGCGGAGCCGAGTCCGCTTAGTCTTCCACGACAACCGGAGTCGGCTCCGATTCTCAGCCCAGGAGAGCATGATGACCCAGATCCCCTTCGATGCGCAGAGCACCGCCGCGGAGGTCCTGCACGGGGTCCGCCTCGACGGGCGGCGAGCGGTCGTGACGGGCGGCGGTGGGGGCATCGGGCGGGAGACCGCGCGAGTGCTGGCCGCCGCCGGTGCCGACGTCGTGCTCGCGGTGCGCGACCGGGCGTCCGGCGACGACGTGGCAGGAGCGCTGTCCGCGGCGACCGGGGGCTCGGTGCGCGCCGAGGTCCTCGACCTCGCCGACCTCGGCAGCGTCGACGCCTTCGTGGCCCGCTGGTCCGGTCCCCTGCACGTCCTGGTGAACAACGCCGGGATCATGGCCACGCCGCTGCTGCGCACCGCCGAGGGCTGGGAGCTGCAGCTGGCCACGAACCATCTCGGGCACCTCGCCCTCGCGACCGGTCTGCACCCGGCGCTCGTCGCCGCCGGCCGGTCGCGGGTCGTCGCGGTGAGCAGCGTCGGGCACGTGAACGGTGACGTCGACCTCGACGACCTCATGTTCGAGCGGCGCCCGTACGACCCGTGGGCGGCCTACAGCCAGTCCAAGACCGCGAACGTGCTGTTCGCGGTGGAGGCGGCCCGCCGCTGGGCGGGCGACGGCATCGACGTCAACGCGCTCAACCCCGGTCGCATCGCCGCCACCGGCCTGGGTCGCCACCGGACCGCGCCGCCGGCCTCGTTCGACCCGGCGGGGGCGACGGGCGTCAGCGTGAAGGACGTCGCGCAGGGGGCGGCCACCTCGGTCCTGCTGGCGGCGTCGCCGCTGGTCGAGGGGGTGACGGGGGAGTATTTCGAGGACTGCCAGGTCGCCCCGCCCTACCGCCCCGGCGTCCGCCGCGGGGTGGCCGCGTACGCGAAGGACCCGGAGCACGCAGCACTGACGTGGGACCTGTCCTGCCGGCTGCTCGCGCAGGCCCGGCGCACGAGGGACTGAGGCTCGGGTCCTCCGACCTTCCGTCTTGTCCGTGGTCTGCGCGAGGGTGGCCCCATGACGGACGACCTGGTGCGCTTCGACACCGTGGCCCTCGACACCCCCGACCCGGCGGGCCTCGCGCGCTTCTACTGCGACCTCCTCGGGTGGCACGTCGAGCGGACCGACGACGACTGGGTGACCATCCGGGGCGACGACGGCACGGGACCGGGCGGGGGAGCGCGCCTGGCCTTCCAGCTCGCGCCCGACTTCGTGGCGCCCACGTGGCCCGAGCCCGACGTCCCGCAGCAGGCGCACCTCGACCTGGCGGTGGACGACCTCGCGAGCGCCGGGGCCTTCGCCGAGTCGGTCGGCGCGCGCCGGGTGCACGGGCCCGGGCCGGAGGAGGACTTCTGGGTCTACCTCGACCCGGCGGGGCACCCGTTCTGCCTCTGCCTGACCTGACGCGGCGACCGCCCGCGCCCGGTGCCTCGTCACGGTCCGGTCGATAGGCTCCGCGCATGACCAAGTGGGAGTACGTGACCGTGCCGCTGCTGGTGCACGCCACCAAGCAGATCCTGGACAACTGGGGCGCCGACGGCTGGGAGCTGGTGCAGGTCGTGCCGGGGCTCAACCCGGAGAACCTCGTGGCCTACCTCAAGCGCCCGCTGCCGGCGGCCTGAGCCGTGACCCAGGACAGCCGGCAGGAGCAGACGCCGTCGGCGCGGCTGGCGGCGCTCGGGCTGGAGCTGCCGCCCGTCGCCCCGCCGGTGGCGGCGTACGTCCCGGCGGTGCGCCTCGGCGACACCGTCTGGACCAGCGGGCAGCTGCCGTTCGTGGACGGCAGGCTGCCGGCCACGGGGCAGGTCGGCGACGGGCTGCGCTCGGCCGTGGACGCCGAGGCGGCCTACGGCTACGCCCGGACGGCCGGCCTGAACGCCCTCGCGGCCGTGGCCGACCAGGCGGGCGGCCTCGACCAGGTCGTCCGGGTCGTCAAGGTCGTCGTGTTCGTGGCGAGCGCGCCGGACTTCACCGGGCAGCCCGGCGTCGCCAACGGCGCCAGCGAGCTGTTCGGTGAGGTCTTCGGCAGCCACCACGCCCGCAGCGCGGTCGGGGTGTCGGTGCTGCCGCTCGACTCGCCCGTCGAGGTGGAGGTCGTCGCCGAGGTCCGCAGCAGCCCGACCGTCGTCCCGGTCTGACGGGCGGGCGGGGCCGGGTGCCGGGGCAGGGCGTGGCGACGCGGTCGACGGACGTGCTCGCGGGCTTCGCGCCGCCCGTCCCGCCGGCGGCGCAGCGCGCCGTGCTCGAGGGCGCCGGCGTCCGCCCGGTCGAGCCGCGACCCTCGGCCAGCGTCGTGCTCCTGCGGGACGCGCCGACCTCCGGCGTCGAGGTCTACCTGCTGCACCGGCACGCCCGGATGCCCTTCGCGCCCTCGGTCGCGGTCTTCCCGGGCGGCGGGGTCGACGCGGTGGACGGGTCGGGCGCCGACGCCGTGCGTGCCTGCGCCCGCCGCGAGACCGCCGAGGAGACGACGGTCGTCCTGCCGGGCGGTGCGCTCGTGCGCTGGGCGCGCTGGATCACCCCGGCCCGGGAGCCGCGCCGCTACGACACGACCTTCTACCTCGCCCGCCTGCCGCAGGGCCAGGAGGCCCACGACGTGTCGGGCGAGACGGAGCACGCGGCCTGGGTCCTCGCCGCGGACGCGCTCGCCGGACGGGAGGCCGGGCGGCTGGCCCTGATGCCGCCCACCTGGTCGATCCTGCTCGAGGTCGCCGCCGCCCCGGACGTCGCGACGTTGCTGGCGGCAGGCCGGGACCGCCGGGTCGAGACCGTGCTGCCGCGTGCGGAGCGCACGGGCGACGGCTGGCGGTTCGTCTACGAGGTCGTCGCGTGAGCGGCGTCGACCGCGTCCGGCGCCTCACCCCCGCGGTCGCCTCGGTCCTGGCCCCGAACCCGGGTCCCATGACGCTGTCGGGCACGAACACGTGGGTGCTCGGCCGGCCCGGCGCGCCGACCCTGGTCGTCGACCCCGGCCCCGACGACGAGGAGCACCTGCGGCGGGTGCTCGACGCGGCCGGCGCGTCGGTGGCGGTCGTGCTCGTCACCCACCGCCACCTCGACCACGTGGAGGGTGCGGCGCGCTTCGCGGCCCTGGCCGGGTGCGGCGTACGAGCGGTGGACCCGCGCTGGCGCGTCGGGGAGGGGCCGGGCGCGGGCGGCCTGGACGACGGGTCCGTGGTCGAGGTCGACGGGGTGCGCGTCGAGGTCGTCGCCACGCCGGGCCACACGAGCGACTCGGTCAGCCTCGTCGCCGCGCACGAGGCCGGGACGGACCTGCTCACCGGCGACACGGTCCTCGGCTTCGGCAGCACGGTGATCGCCCAGCCGGACGGTGACCTGGGCGCCTACCTCGCCTCGCTCGACCGGCTGGTCGCCGTCGTCGCCGAGCGCGGGGTGGCCCACCTCCTGCCCGGCCACGGCCCGGTGGTGGACGATCCGGTCGCCGTGCTCGAGGGCTACCGCGCCCACCGGCGCGAGCGGCTCGACCAGGTGCGCGCCGCCCTCGCGTGCGGCGCGGTGACCTCTGCGGAGGTCCTGGCCGCCGTGTACCCCGACGCGGTCGGCACGCCGCTGGAGCGGGCGGCGCTGCAGTCCGTCCAGGCCCAGCTCGACCACCTCGACGTTCATCGCGAGCACTGAGGTCGGGCACAGGAACCCCACAGACTCGTCGCGCACCGTAGGGGCATGACCTCGGACGAGCAGCGCGGCAGCGACACCCCCGGCCCCTCGAGCGGCTACGGCGGCTACGGGCAGGGACCGTCGGCCGACGACCGCGCGTACCCCCGCTTCTCGGCGCCGGGGCAGCCGTCGGACCAGGGCGCGACGGACCCCTCGGGCTACCCGCCGCCGAGCGGTGCGGCGTGGGGGTCCTCGGCGTACGCCGGCGCGCAGCAGGGTCAGGGCCAGGGCTACGGCGGCGCCGGGTACGGGGGCTACGGCACCGGCAGCTACGGGAGCGGTCAGTACGGCCAGGCGTACGGCGCCACCCCGGCGCAGCCGGCACCGACCGGGACCGCGGTCCTGGGCCGGCCCCGCAAGCGGCGCGGGGGCGTCCTCGCCGCCGCGGCCCTGTCCGCCGTGATCGGAGCCGGCGCGGGCATCGGCTCGTACGCCTACGTCGGCGGCACGGGCTCGGCCACCTCGCCGATCAGCGTCACGACGGTCCCCGCCGCGAACACGCCCGTCCTCGACGGCACCGTGAGCGCCGCCGCCGCCAAGATCGACCCCTCGGTCGTGACCATCACGGTGCAGGCGGGCAACAGCGGCGACATCGGCAGCGGCGTGGTGCTCGACACCGACGGCCACATCCTCACCAACGACCACGTGGTCTCCGCCGCCTCCGGCTCGAGCCGTTCGAGCGTCACGGTGACCCTGCCCGACGGCCGTACGGCGCCGGCCCGGGTGATCGGGACCTCCGCCAGCAACGACCTCGCGGTGATCAAGGTCGACGGGGTCGCCGACCTCAAGCCGGCGACGTTCGCCAAGTCGGGCTCCATCAAGGTCGGGCAGGCCGTCGTCGCGTTCGGCGCCCCGCTGGGGCTCTCCGAGTCGGTGACCAGCGGCATCGTCTCCAACACGGCCCGCCCGGTGCGCTCGGGCGACGACAACGACGCGGTCTACCTCGCCGTGCAGACCGACGCGGCGATCAACCCGGGCAACTCCGGCGGCCCGCTGGTCGACCTGAACGGGTCGGTGGTCGGGATCAACTCCTCGATCGCCAGCACCGGGAGCTCGCAGGGCGGCGGCCAGTCCGGCAACATCGGCATCGGCTTCGCCATCCCGTCCGACGTCGCCGTACGGGTGGCGAGCGAGCTCATCGCCGACGGCAAGTCGGTCAACGCCGCGCTCGGCGTCAGCGTCGGGGGTGCCGACAACGGCCTCTCCACCGCGACCGGGGTGCCCCTGCAGACCGTGAACGCCTCCGGCGCCGCCGCCGCGGCCGGCCTGCGGGTGGGCGACGTCGTCACCAAGGTCGACGACTTCCCGACCACGACGCCCGACGGCCTCATCGCGGCCACCCGCTACTACGCGCCGGGCACCAAGATCACCGTCACCTACACCCGCGACGGCGGCGCCCCGCAGACCGCCGACGTGACGCTCGGGCGCGCCTGAGGTCTGGCCCCCGCCGCAGGGGTCTCCTGACGCACCGGCCGCCGCTCCTCCCCCTCGAGAGCGGCGGCCGGTGGGCGTTCGCGGCCTGGCGGTCCCCGCGAGGGAGGCACGCGGGAACGCCCTCTGAGCTCGTCGATGCGGTGTCCTGAGCCTGTCGAAGGGGGCCTCGAAGAGGTCGGCACCGCTCGGCGTGGAGTCACGAACGCCAACCCCTTCGGGGCCCTTCGACAAGCTCAGGGAGCGTCGTTCCGCCCTTCGACGGGCTCAGGGAGCGTTTGTCCGGGGCCCTTCGACAGGTTCAGGGGGCGATCGTTCCGCCCTTCGACAGGCTCAGGGAGCGATCGTTCCGCCCCGTCGACAGGCTCAGGGAGCGTTCGTTCCGCCCTTCGACAGGCTCAGGGAGCGTTCGTTCCGCCCCTTCGACAGGCTCAGGGGGCCGTTCGGGCTTGTCCGGGAATCGATCAGGTGTTCTGATAGGTCCATGCGGTGGGCGGGGCAGTCGGTGGGCGGGTTGGTCGACGACGCGGACGCGCTCCCCGGGCTGGAGCAGATGCCTGGCCTCGTGCGCACGGTCCGCACGCCCGAGTTCGCGGGGGTGACGTTCCACGAGGTGATGGCGCGCTCGGCGCTCAACCACGTGCCCGCCAGCTCCGACAGCCCGTTCGACTGGACGATCAACCCGTACCGGGGCTGCACCCACGCGTGCGTCTACTGCTTCGCGCGCAAGACGCACTCCTACCTCGACCTCGACACCGGGCGCGACTTCGACTCCGAGATCGTCGTCAAGGTCAATGTCGCCGAGGTGCTGGCCCGCGAGCTCGGCCGGCCGTCGTGGGGCCACGAACCGGTCGCGCTCGGCACGAACACCGACCCCTACCAGCGCGCCGAGGGTCGCTACCGGTTGATGCCGGGGATCGTCGAGGCCCTGGCGGCCTCGGGCACCCCGTTCTCGATCCTCACCAAGGGCACGACCCTGCGGCGCGACCTGCCGCTGCTCGCCCGGGCGGGGGAGCGGGTGCCGGTCACCCTCGGCGTCTCCCTCGCGCTCGTCGACGAGGACGTCCACGCGACGCTGGAGCCCGGGACGCCGTCGCCGCGGGCGCGCCTCGACCTCGTCCGGGCGATCCGGGCGGCGGGGCTGTCCTGCCAGGTGCTGGTCGCCCCGGTGCTGCCGCACCTGACGGACACCGACGAGGACCTCGAGCGGGTGATCGGCGCGGTGGCCGACGCCGGGGCGACCTCGGCCTCGGTGATGGCGCTGCACCTGCGTCCGGGCGCCCGCGAGTGGTTCCTGCGCTGGCTCGGCCAGCACCACCCCGACCTCGTCGACGCGTACACCGAGCTCTACCGCGGCGGCTCGTACGTGCTGCGCTCGTACGCCTCCGACCTCGCGGAGCGCGTCCGCCCGGTGCTGCGGCGCCACGGCCTGGACCGCGCGACCGGCTGGCGCCGGCCGTCGCAGCGGACCGTGCGGGCCTAGCGGGCCCGGCGCTCCACGCGCTCGACGTCGAGCAGGGTGACCGAGCGCGGCTCGAGGCGGATCCAGCCGCGGGCGGCGAAGTCGGCGAGCGCCTTGTTCACCGTCTCGCGGGAGGCCCCGACCAGCTGGGCCAGCTCCTCCTGCGTGAGGTCGTGGTGGACGTGCACGCCGTCGTCCTTGCGGTCGCCGAAGCGGCGCGCCAGCTCCAGCAGCTGCTTGGCGACACGGCCGGGGACGTCGGAGAACACGAGGTCCGCGACCACGTCGTTCGCCCGGCGCAGCCGCGCGGCGAGCTGGCCGAGCAGGCTGCGCGCCACCTCGGGGTGGCCGGCGAGCCAGTCCATCAGCTCGTCGTGCTCGAGCACGCGGACCTCGGCGGCCGTCACCGCCGTCGCCGTGCTGGAGCGCGGGCCGGGGTCGAAGACCGACAGCTCGCCGAACATCTGCCCCGGACCGAGCACGGCCAGGAGGTTCTCCCGCCCGGCCGAACCGCTGCGTCCCAGCTTGATCTTGCCGGCGACGACGACGTAGAGCCGGTCCTCGGTCTCACCCTCGCGGAAGAGGATCTGGCCCTTGGCGAGCCGCATCGAGCCCATGGCCTTCTCGAGGGCCTCGGCGCTGGCCTCGTCGAGCTCCGCGAAGAGAGGAGCCTTGGTCAACACCTCGGGGTCCACCGGCGCCCTCCTGTATCCCTCGTCACAGTGAACAACAACCTACCGTCGTCGCGCAGCAGTGGGGAGGACGGGACCGCCCCGGTCGGGCGGCGTCCTCACGTTAGCCGTGGAAACCGCATCTGGCGTGAGAGGTCGCCGAAACGGCCCCGGACGTAGGGTGGCGCGGTGAGCCCGAGCGACAGCCGGACCGCGCTGGTGCGCCGAGCGCGAGCCATCGACAGGACCCTCGGCCACACCTATCCCGACGCGCACGTCGAGCTCGACTTCACCACGCCGCTCGAGCTGCTGGTCGCCACGATCCTGTCGGCGCAGAGCACGGACAAGCGCGTCAACACGATCACGCCGGTGCTGTTCGCGCGCTACCCCGACGCAGCGGCGTACGCGGGCGCCGACCGCGCCGAGCTCGAGGTGCTGATCACGCCGACCGGGTTCTTCCGCGCCAAGACGGACACGCTGCTCAAGCTCGGCGCGCAGCTCGTCGAGCGCTTCGACGGCGAGGTCCCCGCCACGCTGCGCGAGCTCGTGACGCTGCCCGGGGTGGGCCGCAAGACCGCGAACGTCGTGCTCGGCAACGCCTTCGGCGTCCCCGGTATCACGGTCGACACGCACTTCGGGCGCCTGGCGCGACGGTTCGGGTGGACGACCGACACCGATCCCGACAAGGTCGAGGCCGAGGTCGGCACGCTGTTCCCGAAGAAGGACTGGATCATGCTGTGCCACCACGTGATCTGGCACGGCCGCCGGCGCTGCCACGCCCGCAACCCGGCCTGCGGGGCCTGCCCGGTCGCGCAGCTCTGCCCCTCGTACGGCGAGGGCGAGACCGACCCCAAGAAGGCGGCGAAGCTCGTCCGCGAGCCTCGCGGATGACGGCGCCCCGGCGGCTGCTCGCCGTGGGGCTGCTCGTCGCGCTCGCCCTGACGGGGTGCACCGAGACGCCGAGCGTGGTGCGCGACCCGTCCGCCGCGGCGACGGTCGACGGCGGGACGGAGCAGGTCCCGACCGGCGACGCCGCGCCCAACGTCGACCTGGCGGCCGCGAAGAAGGCTGCCGGCATCCCCGACTGCCCGGACACCTCGGGCGCCCCGGTACGGGGCGGCCTGCCCGACGTCACGCTCGAGTGCCTCGGCGGTGGACGCCCGGTGCGCTTGTCCGACCTGAGGGGGCCGATGCTGGTCAACGTGTGGGGCTCGTGGTGCGGGCCGTGCCGTGCGGAGGCGCCGTTCCTCGCCGAGGCCGGCCGCTCGAGCACGGTCAAGGTGCTCGGCATCGACTACCCCGACGTGCCCGAGGCCGCGGTCGACTTCGCGGGCTCGGCCGGCTGGACCTACCCGCAGCTCTACGACGCCGACCTCGTCGTCCGCGGCCGGCTGCAGGTCCTGGGCCTGCCGCAGACCTTCTTCGTCCGCGCCGACGGAACCGTCGCCGGCCGCCACGCGGGCCCGTTCCTCTCCCGGCAGGAGCTCGACGACGCCAGCCGCCAGTACCTCGGGGTGACGCCGTGAGCGCCGTACGGCCCGCCGGCGCGAGCGAGCCGGACTGGGTCGGGCGGTTGCGCACCGCGCTGCACGACGACGACCGGCCCTGGGTCGACGCGCTGCGCCCGGCCCGCGGGGCCCGGCAGTCGGCCGTCCTCGCCCTCTTCGGCGACCCGCCCGGCGGTCGCTCCGGGCCCGAGGTGCTGCTCGTCGAGCGGGCGCACACGCTCCGCTCCCACCCCGGGCAGATCGCCTTCCCCGGTGGTGGGGTCGACGCGGGCGACGTCGACCTCGCCGACACCGCGCTGCGCGAGGCGTACGAGGAGTGCGGCGTCGTGCGCGACGGCGTCGAGGTGCTGGGCTGCCTGCCGCCCGCGCACGTCCGCGTCAGCGGCTTCGACGTGACGACCGTGGTCGGCTGGTGGCGCGACCCGCACGCCGTCGCCCCCGGCGACCCGGGGGAGGTCGCCGCCGTGCTGAGCGTCCCGGTCGCCGACCTCGTCGACCCGGCGAACCGGGCCACGGCGAGGCACCCGCTCGGCTACCGCGGCCCGGCCTTCACCGTGGCCGACCACCTGGTCTGGGGCCTCACGGCCCACCTGCTCGACGCGGTGCTCGACCTCGCGGGCTGGTCGCGCCCCTGGGACGCCGCCCGCGAGGTCGGCATCCCGGAGCGCTACCTTCGCGACCGCCGCGCGAGCACCCGCACGCGAGACGACGGAGGACCCGATGCCCACTGACCGCACCCCACGACCGCTCGACGAGGCCGACCGCGCCGAGCTGGCCGAGCGCTGGCACGCCGTCCTGCCGCACCAGCCGGAGCTGGGCGAGGCCCTCGTCGCGCGCTACCGCGAGCCGCACCGGCGCTACCACGACGTCCGGCACCTGCTGGCCGTGCTGCGGGACGTCGACGCGTTCGCCGGGGACCAGGACCTGTTCCTCGTCCGGCTGGGCGCCTGGTTCCACGACGCCGTGTACGACATCCCACCGCGCGAGCTGACCAACGAGGACGCGTCGGCCCGCCTGGCGCTGCGCGAGCTCAGCCGCGCCGGCCTGGAGCAGGAGGACCTCACCCAGGTCGCCCGCCTGGTGCGCCTCACCGCCGACCATCTGCCGGGGACGCGCGACCCCGAGGGCGACCTGCTGTGCGACGCCGACCTGGCCGTGCTCGGCGGCTCGCCCGAGGCGTACGCGGCGTACGTCCACGACGTGCGCGAGGAGTACGCGGCCGTGCCGGACGCGACGTTCCTGGCCGCGCGCCTCGACGTCCTCGCACCCCTGCTGGAGCGCGACCTGTTCCGGACCGGCAAGGGCAAGCAGCTCGCGGGCGCCGCGCGGGCGAACCTGCGCGGCGAGGTCCTCGAGATCGCCGAGCGGCTCGGGGTGGAGCCGCCCGAGGCTGCGCTCGACGCCTGAGTCGCTCCGAGAGGCCAGGAGCGGGCGCAGGCGGCCCGTGGCAGGGTGGACGCCGTGACGGCGCCGATCGACGAGACCCAGGACACGACCCTCCAGCCGGCGCCGGAGGCGTCGGGCGACCCGGCCGGACGGCCCGAGGGCTGGTGGCGCGACGCGGTGGTCTACCAGGTCTACCCCCGCAGCTTCGCCGACAGCAACGGCGACGGCACCGGCGACCTGCGCGGCATCATCGACCACCTCGACCACCTCTCCGAGCTCGGTGTCGACGTCGTCTGGCTGTCCCCGGTCTACGCCTCGCCGATGGACGACAACGGCTACGACATCTCCGACTACCAGGCCATCGACCCGCTCTTCGGCTCGCTCGACGACATGGACGAGCTGCTGGCGCAGGCCCACCGCCGCGGCATCAAGATCGTCATGGACCTCGTGGTCAACCACACGAGCGACGAGCACCCGTGGTTCGTCGAGTCGCGCCGGCCCGGCTCGGCCAAGCGCGACTGGTACTGGTGGCGCCCCGCCCGCGAGGGCCACGAGCCCGGCACCCCGGGGGCCGAGCCGACGAACTGGTCGAGCTTCTTCTCCCCGTCCGCCTGGGAGTACGACGAGACCAGCGGCGAGTACTACCTGCACCTGTTCACCCGCAAGCAGCCGGACCTGAACTGGGAGAACCCGGACGTCCGCCAGGCCGTCTACGCGATGATGCGCTGGTGGGTCGACCGCGGGGTCGACGGCTTCCGCATGGACGTCATCAACCTCATCTCCAAGCCCGTCGAGCTGCGCGACCTCGAGGTCCGGCCCGGGCACGCGTACGCCGACGCCGGCATGGAGGTCGCGCACGGTCCCCGGCTGCAGGAGTTCCTGCGCGAGATGAACGAGGCGGTCGGGCTCGACCGGCACCGCCTGCTGACCGTGGGGGAGATGCCGGGCTCGACCATCGAGGACGCCCGCGCCATCACCGACCCGGCGAACGGCATGCTGAACATGGTCTTCACCTTCGAGCACGTGAACATCGACGTCGGGCCGGGCGGCGGCAAGTTCGACGTCGCGCCGCTCGACCTGGTCGCGCTCAAGCGCAACCTCGAGTCGTGGCAGGTCGGCCTGGCCGAGGTCGGCTGGAACTCGCTCTACTGGGACAACCACGACCAGCCGCGCGCGGTGTCGCGGTTCGGCGACGACTCGCCGGAGTTCCGGGTGGCCTCGGCCAAGACGCTGGCCAGCGTGCTGCACGCCCACCGCGGGACGCCGTACGTCTACCAGGGCGACGAGCTGGGCATGACGAACACCCAGTTCGTCGACATCTCCTCGTTCGCCGACGTGGAGTCGCTGAACTACCACGCCCAGGCCACGTCCCTCGGCGTCGCGGCGGACGAGATCATGGCCGGCCTCGCCGTCCGCAGCCGCGACAACGCGCGCACCCCGATGCAGTGGGACGACACCCACCAGGCCGGCTTCACGCAGGGCGTGCCGTGGCTCTCGGTCAACCCGAACTACGTGGTCGTCAACGCGAAGGCCGAGCGACTCGACCCGGCCTCGGTGTTCCACCACCACCGGCGCCTGATCGCGCTGCGTCACGAGCTGCCCGTGCTCGCCGAGGGCCGCTTCGAGCTCCTCCTCGGCGACGACCCGCAGCTGTGGGTCGTGCGCCGCACGCTCGGCGACCAGACCCTGCTGCTCGTCGCGAACTGCTCGTCGCGCCCGGCGACGGTGCCGGAGGGGGCGCTGCCCGCCCTCGACGGCGCCCGGCTGCTGCTCGCGACGCACGGCGACCGGCGTACGCCCGAGCTCGAGGCGTGGGAGTCACGGATGTTCCTGCTCGCCTGAGCGGGCGACGGCCCACGGCTCGTACGGCGCGGTCACCGGGTCGTACGCGGCCCGCGTCGGTGCGACCCGGCGGGGGTCAGCCCCAGGCCGGGTAGACGGGGAAGTGCTGGCCGAGCAGCGACACGAGGAGCACGGCCACCAGGAGCCGGTTCGTGGTGCGGGGCAGCGGGCGGTCCTGCGTCGGCACCCGCAGCGGGGTCGTCGGCCGGCCGCGCAGCACCACGCTGCTGGCCAGCAGCGCCAGCAGGGCCAGGGAGAACCAGCGGCCGTAGTCGAAGCCGACGACCGACACCGCGCCGGCGGTGACGAGCACGAGGGCGGCGAAGACCGTCTCGGCGCGCCGTGGGCCTGCCCCGGCCGTGCGGTCCGCGAGGCGGCGCAGCAGGTGGACCGTCACCACGAAGCAGGCCAGGAAGACCAGGAACCAGAGCACCCGGGTCGCCAGCAGGTGGTCGCGGTTGAGGGCGAGCGCCTGCGGCAGGTCGTTGGTCAGCACCGAGACCGAGTTCTCGTGCGGCGCCGCGATGCCCACCGAGGCGAACCGCCCCGCGACGCGGTCGACCGACGCGGCGCTGGGCCGCAGGAGCAGGCTCGCGAGCGCGATGGCGGCGCCGGGCGCGACCTCGGCGACCAGCCGCACGACCCGGGCGGGGCCGGCCGGTTCCCGCAGCGCCCGCGCGAGCAGGATCGCGCCGACGAAGCCGACCGAGAGCTCGAGGCTGCCGACCGCGGCGGCCGCCAGGCCGGCGGCGAGCACCGAGGAGAGCCACCGCGCGCCGAGCACCCGCGACGGCAGCAGGGCGAGCAGGAGGAAGAGCAGGACGACGACGGAGTCGAGCCGGCTGCGGTTGTGCAGGACCATGGAGAAGGTGAGCGGCGACGTCACCAGGACCGTGAGAGCGAGCGCCTCCACGCCGCGGAAGGCGTCGAGCCGGGCGGCCAGCGCGACGAGGACCGCCGTGGCGACCAGCCCGAGCACGGTGACGACGGTGATGACCACGGTCAGGCCGGCGATCGAGGGATCACGGCCGGTCAGCAGGTGCAGGACCGTGCCCGGGAAGGCGCGGCGGAAGAAGCCGTCCTGCCAGGTCAGGTAGTACTGCGTCGCGCTGTAGACGTTGAGGTAGGTCCCGCGGACGACGTCGGCGACCAGGGCGGCGACGTTCGTCACGAGCGTGACGGCGAGCACGCCCACCAGCAGCGCGCGGGGCACGCGCCCCTGGGTGACGGGCGTGCTCGGCGGACGCGTGGTCGCGAGGCTGCTCACGAGGGGCTCCAGCGGGGGGTCTAGGGCCCGGCCACGGGTGCGGCCGTCGGAAGGTGGACGGCGGGACCACGTCGTGCCCACCCGTCCCGGGCCCGTGCGGCACGGGCCCGGCAGCATCATCCGTCACGCGGCGACCCGGCCGCCAGCCTCCGTCGGGGTGGAACCGGCTGGTCCGGACGGCGGCGCGCTAGCGGGAGATGGCCTTCGTGTCGTCCTTGCTGCCCTTGATGGCGGCCAGCGTCTGCTGGGCGGAGGCCTTGACCGCGTCGACGGTCTCCTTCGCCTGCTTGATCGTGCGCTGCGGCGCCTTGACCTTCTTGATCATCGAGTAGCCGACGGCGCCCAGGAGCGCGGCGAGCAGCAGCAGGGCCGCGCCGACGATGAGGAACGAGGCCCACTCGGGCAGGCCGAGGCGCACGAGGACGTACACGACGCAGAAGTACAGGATGAACACGGCGGAGACGCCGAAGAAGGCCGCGCCGGCCAGGAGGCCCGCGCCGATGCCACCCGCCTTGGCGGCCGGGACGAGCTCCGCCTTCGCCAGCTGGACCTCGTCGCGCACCAGCTCCTTGACGTCGTCACTGATGGCGCGGACGATCTCGCCCACTCCCTGTTCCGCCATGCTGCCTCCCCTTCGTCGCTCCGGAGCCTAGTGGTTGGGCCGGGCCCCGCACGGATCAGCCCGCCGACGCGCGTACGGGCCCGCTCGCGACCCCGGAGCGCGGAGGCGCTACCGGCCCGTCCGGTCCGCCAGCTCCTCGAGCACCGCGCGGGCCGCGTCGCCGTCGCCCAGGCCGAGCTCCGCGCTGGTGAGGCTCGGGTCGGCGGAGAGCGCGACCGCGACGGAGCCGACCTGCGCGGCGCTGACCCAGGCCGGCTCGCCGGCGACGGCCCGGGTGCGGACGGGACCCAGGACCAGCGCGAAGACGCGGGCCTCGTCCCCGGCCTCCGCGGCCAGCACTCGCTGCATCATCAGCACGGCGGCCTGCTCCATGCTCACCAGCCCGCTCCCGGGCACCGGGTGGTGCGCCGACTGCCCGACGACCACCGCGTACGCGCCCTGCCTCGGAAGGTGCGGCAGCGCCGCCCGGGCGACCGCCAGGTGCGTCGTCGCGAGACCGACGAAGGCGCTCTGCCAGTCGGTGTCCTCCACCTCGGTGAGCCTCCGGCCCGCCCACCACCCGCCGATGGGGGCGACGACGTCGTCGACGCCGCCGAGCCGGTCGAGCATCGTCGCGACCAGCGACCCCGCGCCCGCGAACGTGGTGTAGTCGTGCTCGAAGACGTGCAGGCGGGCGGCGTCCTCGGGACCGAGGAGCGCGTGCAGCTCGGCGGCGCGTACGGCGCTGCGCGAGGGGACGACGACGTCCGCGCCGGCGTCGAGGTACGCGCGGACGACGCCCTCGCCGACCGCCCCGGTGCCGCCGGGGACCAGCACGCGGCGGCCCGCCAGGACCCGGGTCCGGGCGGTCGAACCCGTGGGTGCGGTCGAGGTCGTGGTGGTGGGGGCTGTGAGGATGGGCATGGCGGTCTCCTGTCGTTTCGTTGTTGCCGACAACATACAGGGAACTCGTTGGTGTCGACAACAGTTTGGAGGAGCATGAGTCAGCCACAGGCCGCTCCGGCCCGGCTCCGCGCGCTCGCGAGCTGGCAGGCGGGACGGGTGGCGACACTGGGCGCCCGGCTGACGGCCGCGCACATGGCGCTGGAGGCGAGGTCGGACTTCGCCGTGCTGGCCGCCCTGGACGAGCTCGGGCCGCTGAGCCAGGCGGAGATCGGCCGGAGCCTGGGGCTCGACCGCGCGAACGTCAACCGGATCGCCACCCGGCTGGAGCAGGAGGGGCTGATCGCGCGCACGCAGGACCCCGACGACGGACGGCGTCAGGTGCTGACGGCGACCCCCGCGGGGACGGCCCGCCTCGCCGGCCTCGAGCGGAGCGCCCGACGCGTGCAGGACGAGCTGCTCGCCGCGCTCGACGTGGACGAGCGCGAGCAGCTCCGGCTGCTGCTGGACAAGGTCCTGGCGGCCCACCCGGCGCAGCCGGCCTGAGCGGCTTCCCCGTCACGCCGGGGCGTCGACCGCCGGCGGAGGTTCGACCCGCGCGCGGTGCGCCACGAGCAGGGTCCCCACGACGACGGCCACCGCGACCGTGGCCCAGCCGAGGGCCCGCCAGCTCGTCTCGGTCGTGAACCCCGCCGCCGCGAACGACCCGCCGACCTGCGCGGCGATGCCGAGGACCTCGGCGACGGGCTGCACCCGGCCGCGCTCGGAGGGGCGGTAGGCCGAGGCGATCATGGCGCTGCCGCCGGAGTAGGCGAGGTTCCAGCCGACCCCGACGGCGAACATCGCCGTCAGGTAGAGCGGGAGAGCGGCCCCGCCCGCGGCCGCCAGGCCGGCGACGACGATCACCGCGCACCCCAGGGCGGCGACCCGGCGCTCGCCGAGGCGCCCGACGACCCGCGGCACGACGAAGCCCGGCGCGAACATCCCGACCAGGTGCAGCTGGATCGCCAGGGCCGCCTGGCCGGGCGTGCGTCCGGCGTTCAGGCCCAGGATCGGCCCGGCCGTCATCAGCGCGAGCATCGTGAGGGCGGCGGTGACGACGGCCACGGTGCCGAGCAGCAGGACCGGCTGGCGCCACAGGACGCCGTACGCCCGGGGCGGCGCGGTCGCCACGCTCGGGTGCGGACCGCCGGAGGGGTTGGGGGCGGGGACGCGGAGCCGCGTGTTCCAGGCGGCGGCGCCCAGCCCGAGGGCGGCGACCAGCAGGTAGGAGGCGACGTACGGCGTACGGGTGACGTCGCGCAGCGCGGTGGCGACGAACGGTCCGGCCAGCGCCGCGACGAGGCCGCCGGCGAGGACCGTGCTGACGGCGCGGGCGCGGGTAGCCGGGTTCGTGTCGGCGGCGAGGTAGCGGTAGTAGCCGGCCGTCGCGTTGGAGGCGCCGACGACGGCCGTACCGAGGCAGAACAGGACGAACGAGCCGCGCGCGATCGCCAGCGCCGAGATCGTGCCGCCGCCGGCGGCCACGAGGCCGGCCGCGACGAAGGTCGCCCGGTGGCCGAAGCGGCCGATGCTCCGCGACGCCAGGAACGTCGTCAGCCCGCCGGCCACGAAGAGCAGGCTGAAGGGCAGGGTGGCCAGGTCGGGGCGCGGGGCGACCGAGGCCCCGACGATCCCGGTGAGCGTGAGGTCCACGCTCGAGGCCGCGATGAAGAAGGCCTGGGCGACGGCGAGGTGCCGGACGACGCCGGGTGCGGAGCTCACCGGTGCAGCCTGCCCTGCCGGGCGGCGTCGGGCGAGCGAGAATGACGCGCGTGAGCCGGGCGAGCGAGGAGCGCAACCGCGCGATGCTGCGGGCCCGCGACGCGATGGACGCCGCGTACGAGCGCCCCCTGGAGGTCGCCGAGCTGGCCCGGCTGGCCTGCTGCTCGCCGAGCCACTTCATCCGCACCTTCGCGGCGACGTTCGGCGAGACGCCGCACCGCTACCTGCAGCGGCGCCGGGTCGAGCGGGCGATGCACCTGCTGCGCACGACGTCCACCCCGGTCACCGAGGTCTGCTGGGCCGTCGGGTTCGCGAGCCTCGGGACGTTCACGCGGACGTTCGTGCGGGTCGTCGGGGAGACGCCGACCGCGTACCGCCGGCGGGGGCCGCTGCCGCCCGTGCCGTCGTGCTTCGCGATGGCCTGGCTGCGGCCGAGCACGTTCGCGCCGGGGGCCGTGCGGGAGAGCAGTTTCGGAGAAGCGCGGCCGGCCGTCGCTGGCTAGCGTCGAGGACATGATCACCTCGCTGACCATCACGTCCCTCCACGTCCTCGACCAGGACCAGGCGCTCGACTTCTACGTCGGGACGCTCGGCCTGGAGGTCTCCAACGACCTCGACCTCGGCTTCATGCGCTGGCTCACCGTGAAGGTCCCGGGCGAGGAGCGCGAGATCCTCCTCGAACGCCCGGGCCCGCCCGCCATGGACGACGCGACCGCGGAGCAGGTGCGCGACCTCGTGACCAAGGGCGCGGGTGGCGGCACCCTGTTCTTCGAGACCGACGACATCCAGCGGACGTGGGACGACCTCAAGGCCAAGGGCGTGGACCTGCCGGAGGAGCCGACGCCGCGCAACTACGGCACCGACTTCGGGTTCCGCGACCCGTTCGGCAACCACGTCCGGATCGCCCAGCCGCCGGCCTGAGCGGGTCCGCCCGCCCGGTACGCCTCGTCCACCCGGAGAACTCGTGCTTCCCGCAGCAGATCTGCTGCGGGAAGCATCGAAGTTTCACGTGAACGTGAAGAACCTGTGACTCCAGGGCGGCAGGTCCCGCGGCGGGCGGGCGGGTTCAGTCCTCGGAGGAGGACCCGGCGAGGTTGCCCTTGATCAGGTCCATGACCGTGGAGTCGGTGAGCGTCGTGACGTCGCCGAGCTCGCGGTTCTCCGCCACGTCGCGCAGCAGGCGGCGCATGATCTTGCCGGAGCGGGTCTTGGGCAGCTCCTCGACGACCATGATCTGGCGCGGGCGGGCGATCGCGCCGATCTCGCGGGCCACGTGCTTGCGCAGCTCGTCGACCACGTCGGGACCGCCGTCGCCGGCCTCGCTGCGCAGGATCACGAACGCCACGATCGCCTGCCCGGTCGTGTCGTCGGTCGCCCCGACGACGGCCGCCTCGGCCACCTTGGGGTGGCTGACCAGCGCCGACTCGATCTCGGCGGTCGACATGCGGTGGCCGGAGACGTTCATGACGTCGTCGACGCGGCCGAGCAGCCAGATGTCGCCGTCGGCGTCGAGCTTGGCCCCGTCGCCGGCGAAGTACACGCCCGGGAACCGCGACCAGTAGGTGTCGACGTAGCGCTCCTGGTCGCCCCAGATGCCGCGCAGCATCGCCGGCCACGGCCGGTCGATCACGAGGTAGCCCGCGGCGTCGTCCGAGACCGGCTGGCCCTCGTCGTTGACGACCTTGACGCTCACCCCGGGCACCGCGCGCATGGCCGCGCCGGGCTTGCCGTCGGCCACGCCCGGCATCGGCGAGATCATGTGCATGCCGGTCTCGGTCTGCCACCACGTGTCGACGACCGGCGTGCGGTCGTGACCGATGTGCTCGCGGTACCAGACGTACGCCTCGGGGTTGATCGGCTCGCCGACGGAACCCAGGAGGCGCAGGCTCGACAGGTCGGCCTTGGCGGGGATGTCGGCGCCCCACTTCATGAACGTCCGGATCGCCGTCGGCGCGCAGTAGAGGATCGTCACGCCGTAGGAGTCGACGATGTCCCACCACCGGCCCTGGTGCGGCGTGTCCGGCGTGCCCTCGTACATCACGCTGGTCGTGCCGTTCGCGAGCGGGCCGTAGACGAGGTAGGAGTGCCCGGTCACCCAGCCGATGTCCGCGGCGGTCCAGAAGACGTCGGTCTCGGGCTTCAGGTCGAAGGTCGCCCAGTGCGTGTACGCGACGCCGGTCAGGTAGCCGCCGGTCGTGTGGAAGATGCCCTTCGGCTTCCCGGTGCTGCCGCTCGTGTACATGATGTAGAGCGGGTGCTCGGCCTCGAACGCCTCGTACGCGTGCTCGGTCGGCTGGGACGCGACCAGGTCGTGCCACCACACGTCGCGGCCCTCGACCATGGCCGTCTCCTGCTCCGTGCGGCGCACGACCAGCACGCTGCGCACGTCCGGGCAGCGCTCCAGCGCCTCGTCGACGGCAGGCTTGAGCGCCGACGCCTTCCCCTTGCGGAACCCGCCGTCGGCGGTGATGACGACCTCGACCCCGCAGTCGAGGATGCGGGTCGCGAGCGCGTCGGAGGAGAAGCCGCCGAACACGACGGTGTGGGGCGCGCCGATCCGTGCGCAGGCCAGCATGGCCACCGCGGCCTCGGGGATCATCGGCATGTAGATGGCGACCCGGTCGCCGGACTTCACGCCCAGCTCGACGAGCGCGTTCGCCGCCTGGCAGACCTCCGCCGTCAGCTCGGCGTAGGTGATGGTGCGGGTGTCGCCCGGCTCGCCCTCGAAGTGGAAGGCGACGCGGTCGCCGTTCCCGGCCTCCACGTGGCGGTCGAGGCAGTTGTACGCGGCGTTCAGCGTGCCGTCGGCGAACCAGGTGGCGAAGGGCGCGCCGCTCCAGTCGAGCGTCTCGGTCGGCTCGGTCGCCCAGGACAGGCGCCTGGCCTGCTCGGCCCAGAAGGCGACGTCGTCCGCGGCGGCCTCCGCGAACGTGGCCTCGGTGACGTTGGCGTGCGCGGCCAGGTCCGGCGGGGGCGGGAAGCGCCGCTCCTCGGCCGACAGGCTCTCCAGCCCCTGGTCCTGCGTCTCCGCGTCCGCCACCTTCAGGCCTCCTCGCCCTCGTCACCCGCTCGTCGCGCTCACCCTACGACGGGGGTCCGGGCGCCCGGGGGTCGCCGGGCGGTTGTCACGGCGACGGCTAGGCCGAGCCCCGGTCGACGATCTCGGTGGGGAAGATCGTCACGCGCTCGACGTCGCGAGCCATGACGAGGTCGATGAGCACGTCGGCCATCCGGCGGCCCACCTCGAGGGTCGGCTGGCGCACGGTGGTGAGCGGCGGCGTCGAGCCCTGCGCGAAGTAGTCGTCGTCGACGGTCACCAGGCCGAGGTCGTGCGGGACCTGCCGGCCGTGCTCGCGCAGCACGCGCAGGGCCCCGGACGCCAGCTGGGCGCTGGCCGCGAACAGCCCGTCGAAGGGCTCGCCGCGCTCGAGCAGCCGGCGCGCGGCCGCCTCCCCGCTCGCCGGGGAGAAGTCGCCGCGCTCGACCAGGTCGTCGCTCTGGCCGGCCTCGGCGAGCGCGCGGCGCCACCCCTCGAGCCGGTCCACGCCGGCGGCCATGTCCGCCGGCCCCGCCACCGTGGCGATGCGACGCCGCCCGGCGGCGACGAGCCGGCGCGTCGCCTCCTGCGCCGCGGCGACGTTGTCGACGTCGACGTAGAAGGGCAGGTCGCCCTCCTGGCTCATCGGGCGGCCGCCGAAGACGAGCGGCAGCCGGCCGGCGAGGTGGGAGTACGAGCGGTCGTCGGCGTGGTGCGACAGCACCAGGGCCCCGTCGACGCTGCCGGCGCGGAGGTAGCGGCGGACCTTGTCCTCGCTGCCCCCGGCGATCAGCAGCGCCAGGGTGAACTCGGTCTCCGACACCCGGGTCGCCGCGCCCTGGATGACCGAGGCGAAGTACGGGTCGGTGAAGAACGTGGCCGTGTTCTCGGGGATGACCAGCGCCAGGGTCTGCGTGCGCCGGCTGACCAGCGTGCGGGCCGCCCGGTTGGGCGTGTAGCCGAGCTGCTCGATCGCGGCCGACACGGCCGCGACGGCCTCCTTGGTCACGCTGGGGGAGTCGTTGATCACCCGGGAGACCGTCGACTTCGACACCCCGGCCGCCGCGGCGACCATCTTGAGCGTGGGGGTGTCGGTCGCCACGGTCATCGCGCTGCCGCTCTCACGCGCCTCATGGTAGGGGTGCGGGCTGAGCACGGGCCCCGGCCGGCGCCGGCTGGTCGCCGTGCCGCGCCGCGGCCACGAGCGCCGCGAACCGGTGCCCGCTGTCCTTGACCGTGCGCCGCTGCGTGGCGTGGTCGACGTGCACGATCCCGAAGCGCTTCGCGTAGCCCCAGGCCCACTCGAAGTTGTCGAGCAGCGACCACGCGAAGAAGCCGCGCACGTCCGCCCCGAGCTCCACCGCCTCGGCCACCGCGGCGACGTGCGCCTCGACGAACGCGGCTCGCTGGGCGTCGTGGACGCACCCGTCGGGGGTGACGACGTCGGCGTACGCGGCCCCGTTCTCGGTCACGTGCAGCGGCAGGCCCGGGTGCTCCCGCCCGAGCCGGACGAGCAGGTCGCGCAGCCCGTCCGGGTGGACCTCCCAGCCCATCTCGGTCAGCGGCAGGTCGCGGGTCACGGAGCCGACGTGCTCGCTGCCGACGAAGGGCGAGCGCGTGACCTTGTCGGTCGGCCGGAGCCCGCCGGGCCCGCTCTGCGGGTGGCCGGTGACGCAGTCGTCGTGGTAGTGGTTCACGCCCAGGAAGTCGATCGGCTGGGCGATCGTCTCGAGGTCGCCCGGGCGGACGACCTCCTCCAGGCCGAGCCCGGCCACGTCGGCGAGGAAGTCGGCCGGGTAGCGCCCGTGCAGCACCGGCTCGAGGAACGCCCGGTTCCACAGCGCGTCCACCCGGCGGGCCGCGTCGACGTCGACCGGGTCGTCGGGGTCGGCGGGGACCGCGGTGGTGAGGTTCAGGCTGATGCCGACCTGCAGCGGCACGCCCGGACGGGCGAGCTCGCGGAGCCGGCGGGTCGCCAGCCCGTGCGCCAGGTGCTGGTGGTGCAGCGCGGCGAGCGCGGCGCCCGGGTCCTGACGCCCCGGCGCGTGCTCGCCGGAGGCGTGGCCGATGAACGCCGAGCAGAAGGGTTCGTTGAACGTCGTCCAGTGCTCGACCCGGTCGCCGAGGCGGGCGTGCACGTCCTCCACGTAGCGGACGAAGCGTTCCGCGGTGTCCCGCACGGTCCAGCCGCCGCGCTCCTCGAGCGCCTGCGGCAGGTCCCAGTGGTAGAGCGTGAGGAACGGCACGACGTCGCGGGCCAGCAGCTCGTCGACCAGGCGGTCGTAGAAGGCGAGCCCGGCGTCGTTGCGGTAACGGTCGCCCGGGCGCACCCGCGCCCAGCTGACCGAGAACCGGTACGCCGTCAGGCCGAGCGCGCCGAGCAGCGCGACGTCGTCCGGCATCCGCTCCAGGTGCTCGGCGCCGCGCTCCGGGGTGTCGCCGCCGGCGACGTTGCCCGGCACCCGGGCGAACGCGTCCCAGATCGAGTCCTCGCGGCCGTCGGCGTGCGCGCCGCCCTCGATCTGGCCGGCCGACGTCGCCGCTCCCCAGAGGAAGCCGGGGGGCCACGGCGTACGCCCGACCTGCGCCAGTGGGTCCGGAGCCGGTGCGTCCGGAGCCAGGGCGAGGACCGGGTCCAGGGTGGTGCTCATCCCTTCACCGCCCCGGTCATGATGCCGCTGATCAGCTGCTTGCCGGCGACCACGAAAAGCACCAGGAGCGGCAGCGTCGCCAGGACCGCGCCGGTCAGCACGACCGGGTAGTCGACGTAGCGCGCCGACTGCAGCTGGCTGAGCGCGACCTGCAGCGTCGGGTTCTGCGGGACCACGAGCAGCGGCCACAGGTAGTCGGTCCACGCCGTCATGAAGGTGAACAGCCCGAGCACGGCGAGCGCGGGACGCGCCGCCGGCAGGCCGACGTGCAGGAAGGTGCCGAACGTCGACGCCCCGTCCACGCGGGCGGCCTCGACGAGCTCGTCGGGGACGACGCTGATCAGGTACTGCCGCATGAAGAAGACGCCGAACGCCGTGACCAGCGTGGGGATGATCACCGCGCCCAGGTGCCCGGTCCAGCCGAACGTCCGCATCAGCAGGAAGAGCGGGATGATGCCGAGCTGGGTCGGCACGGCGAGCGTGGCGACGACGAAGACCATCAGCCCGCCCTGCCCGCGGAAGCGCAGCTTGGCGAAGGCGAAGCCGGCCAGCGCGGAGAAGGTCAGCACCGAGACCGTGATGATCCCGGAGACGATCAGGCTGTTGGCCATCGCCTGCCAGAAGGCGACCGTGTCGAAGACCTGGGCGGCGTTGGCCCAGAAGGCCCCGCCCGGCAGCAGCGGGGGATAGGTCGAGCTGAGCGTCGCGGGACCGTTCGAGCCGACGACGAAGGACCACCACAGCGGGTACGCCGTGCCCAGGAACCAGGCCAGCAGGAGGCCGTAGGTGAGGAAGCCGGGCCGGGCGCCGCCGAGCCGCCCGCGCCGGCGGGGGACCACCGCGTCGACGGGCTGCACCGCGACCGCGGTGGGCACGCTCGCCGCGCTCATCGGACGACCTCGGAGCCCCGCGACGTCCCCCGAGCCCACGACGTCCCCTGAGCCCACGACGTTCCCTGAGCCCACGACGTTCCCTGAGCCTGTCGAAGGGCGCTTCCGCTTCTTCCTGGGCGCATCGCCCGAGGCGATCTTGCGCGAGATCGCGAAGTTCAGCAGGCCGATCGCGACGACCACGATGAACAGCATCCAGGCGACCGCCGCGGCCTTGCCGAAGTCGCCGCGGTTGAAGGCCAGGTCCCACAGGTAGAGCACGGTGGTCTGGTACTGCCTGAACGCGCCGCCCGGCGTCGCGCTCGTGGCGTCGAACAGCTTGGGCTCGGTGAAGACCTGCAGCCCGCCGATGGTCGCGGTGATCACCACGAAGATGATCGTGGGGCGGATGCTCGGGATGGTGATCGAGAAGAAGCGGCGCACGGGCGACGCGCCGTCGAGGGCGGCCGACTCGTACAGGTCGCGCGGCACGGCCTGCATGGCCGCGAGCAGGATCAGCGCGTTGTAGCCGGTCCAGCGCCAGTTGATCATCGTGGCGATCGCCAGGTGGCTGGCGAGGCGGCTCTGCTTCCACTGCACCGGGTCGACGCCGACCGCGCCGAGCAGGTTGTTGATCAGCCCGTACGTCTCCCCGAACAGGCTCGAGAAGATCAGCGCGACGGCGACGGGCGTGACCACGTACGGCAGCAGGACGCTCATCCGCCAGAACGTGCTGCCCCGCAGCTGCTGGTCGAGCAGGGCCGCGAGGACCAGCGCGATGGCGACCTGCGGGACGGCGGAGAGCACGAAGATGCTCACGGTGTTGAGCATCGAGTTCCAGAACAGCGGGTCGACGAGCTCGGCGCGGAAGTTCGCGAGGCCGATCCAGTCGCCCGGCCCGCCCAGCAGGTCCCAGTCGTTCAGCGAGACGACGAACGTGTAGACGAGCGGGAAGAGGCCGACCAGCCCGAAGAGGACGAAGAACGGCGCGACGTAGAGGTAGGGGGAGTAGCGGACGTCCGCGCGGCTGAGCCGCTGGCGGGGCGTGAGCGGCGGTCGTGCGGGTCGGTCGGTGCGGCCCGGGGGCAGCGTGGCGGTGGCGGTCATGGTGCTCCTCGGCTCGCGCGCGCTGAGCCCGTCGCCCAGGTGCCCCGAGCCCGTCGGTGGGTCGGATCAGGAGAGGGGTGCCCCGGGTCGCCGCCGGAACCGGCGACCCGGGGACATCCCGCTGCGGTGGGAGCCAGGTCAGCTGTTGACGACCTGGTTCAGGAGCTTGATCGCGTCGTCCCAGGCCTGCGCGGCCGGGACGCCCTTGTCGATCTCCTTGATCGCTGGGCCGAAGACCTGCGACTGGATCACCGAGTCCTGCGGGCCCTTGTGCTGCGCGACGACGCCCTGGGCGCGCTTGGCGAGGATGGTGCCGAGCGGGGCGTCGTTGAAGAAGGTCGACAGCTCGTTCGTGCCGGTGACGCCCGGGTCGCTCTGCGCCTGGACACCGCTCGGGAACACGCCGGCCGCCGCGAACGCCGCCGCCTGCTGCGCGGGCTGGGTCATCCAGTCGGCGAGCGCGGCCGCCTCGGCCGGGTGCTTGGAGGTCTTGGGCACGGTCAGGAACGACCCGCCCCAGTTGGCCGCGCCGCCGGGGAACACGTCGGCGAAGTCCCAGCCGGTCTTGGCGTCACCGCCGCCGGAGCTCACCTGGCCCTTGACCACGCCGAGCATCCAGCCCGGGCAGACGAAGGTCGCGAAGCTGCCGTCGGTGAAGGCCTTGCCCTTGCCCCAGTCCCACTGCGACTGGTTGGCCGAGAGGCCCTGCGACGCGGCGGTGCCGAGCTGGTCCCACAGGCCGCGCAGGGTGGCGTTGCCCTCGATGTTCAGCTTGTCGTCGGGCGTGTAGTAGCCGACGGGCTGCTGGTTGACCATGGCGTTCCAGACGAAGCCGCTCTGGTCGTAGAAGGCCTTGCCGGTCTTGTCGTGGTACTGCTTGCCGACCTCGAAGTACTTCGCCCACGAGGCCTGGTCGCCGCCGAACAGCGTGGCCACCTCGTCGCGGTCGGTCGGCAGCCCGGCCTGCTTGAACAGGGTGCGGTTGTAGCAGAGGCCCTCGGGGCCGATGTCGGTCCCGTAGCCGATGATCCGGCCCTCGGGGTCGGTGCCCTGGGCGAGCTTCCAGGGCACCCAGCGGTCCTTGATGGCGTCGGCGCCGTGCTCGCGCAGGTCGGTGAAGGAGCTCGACACCTTCATCACCTGGCCGAGCCAGCCCTCCTCGACGGCCTGGACGTCGGGCAGCCCGCTGCCGGCGGCCTGCTTGGTCTTCCAGTCGGTGAGCGCGTTGTCGCCCGTGTCGATGTTCGAGGCCTTGATGGTGACGTTCGGGTGCGCGGCCTCGTACTGCGCGTAGAGCTTGTCGAAGCCCATCGTCCCGAAGGTCGTGACGGTGAGCTCGACCTTCTCGTTGCCGGTGCCGGAGCTGGAGCCGCCCTCGGCCGAGCCGCTCGAGCCACCGCAGCCGGCGACGGCCAGGGCGAGCGTGGTGACGCCGGCGGCGAGTGCCGCCCAGCGGTGGTGCCTGCGTGTCGACGACATCTGCCACTCCTTCGTGAGCTTCTGGGACCGTTCCCATGGGAACGTTCCCAGGACAGTAGAGGTCGGGCTGAAGGGGTGTCAAGAGATTGGTGGGAACGGTCTTTGGTTAACTGCCGGACGTGATTCCCGAGCCCTACCGCGCCGCCGCGGACCGTTACGACGTCCAGCCCTACCGCCGCTGCGGGGTGAGCGGGCTGCAGCTGCCCGCCGTCTCGCTCGGCTTCTGGCACAACTTCGGCGACGACAAGCCGCTGGAGACCCAGCGCGCGATCATGCGCCGCGCCTTCGACCTGGGCGTGAACCACTTCGACCTGGCGAACAACTACGGCCCGCCGTACGGCTCTGCGGAGACCAACGCCGGCGGGATCCTCAAGGCGGACTTCAAGCCCTACCGCGACGAGCTCGTCATCTCGTCCAAGGCCGGCTGGGACATGTGGCCCGGCCCGTACGGCGACCTGGGCTCGCGCAAGTACCTGACGGCGAGCCTCGACCAGTCGCTCAAGCGGCTGAACCTGGACTACGTCGACATCTTCTACCACCACCGTCCCGACCCCGGCACGCCGCTGGAGGAGACGATGGGCGCGCTCGACGCGGCCGTCCGGGCGGGCAAGGCGCTCTACGTCGGCGTCTCGTCCTACTCCCCGGAGCGCACGCTGGCGGCGGCGAAGATCCTGCGCGAGCTGGGCACGCCGATGCTGATCCACCAGCCGTCGTACTCGATGTTCAACCGCTGGATCGAGGGCGGCCTGCTCGACGCGCTCGACGAGGTCGGTGCCGGCTGCATCGCCTTCACCGCGCTGGCCCAGGGCCTGCTGACCAACCGCTACCTCAACGGCATCCCGGCCGACTCCCGCGCCGCGCAGGGCAAGTCCCTCGAGGCCGAGACGATCACGCCCGAGGTCATCGAGCGCGTCAAGGGCCTGAACGACATCGCGGCCGAGCGCGGCCAGACGCTGGCGCAGATGGCGCTGGCGTGGGTGCTGCGCGACTCCCGCGTCACGAGCACGCTGATCGGCGCCAGCAGCGTCCAGCAGCTCGAGGACAACGTCGCGGCGACGCAGCGCCTCGACTTCAGCGACAAGGAGCTGAAGCGGATCGACGAGCTCGCCGTCGAGTCCGGCGTCGACCTGTGGGCCAGCGCCCGCGACTCCGAGAAGGCCGAGACCGCGGGCGACGCGTTCCACGCCTGAGCTCGACGCTCCCCGAGCACCGCTGACGCTCGGGGAGCGTTCTTGCGCTCTGACCTCTCCACCCGGCGAGAGGTAGGTTGCCGCGCGCTTCGAGGGCGTTCGGGCGCGGCAACCTACCTCTCGGCGGGCAGCTGGGGTCCGGGAGGATGGGCGCCGTGAAACCCGTCGTCGTCCTCGTCCCGCAGCCGCAGCCCGTCGAGCGGATCTTCCGTCCCGAGACGCTGGCGCGGCTGCGCGAACGCTTCACCGTCGTCGAGCCCGCGGGCGCCGACGGTCTCGACGCCGCGCTGCCCGATGCGTGGGCGGTCGTCGGCCAGCCCGACCTGCCGACGGAGCGGCTCGACCGGGCGCCCGACCTGCGGGCCGTGGTCAACGTCGAGGGGAACTTCTACCCGAACATCGACTACCCGACCGCCTTCGCCCGCAGCATCCGGGTGCTGGGCTGCGGGCCGGCGTACGCGCAGGCCGTGGCGGAGCACGCGCTCGGACTGGCGCTGGACCTGGCGCGCGGCATCAGCCGGGAGGACCGGGCGTTCCGCGAGGGCCGCGAGCGCTACCTGGGTGAGGGCAACGCCGACGCCGTGCTGCTGCGCCACGCCGACGTCGGGCTCGTGGGCTACGGCAACCTCGGACGGGCGCTGCGCCCGCTGCTGGCGCCCTTCGCGCCGACCTTGCGTGTCTACGACCCCTGGCTCCCCGACGCCGTGCTGCGCGAGGCCGACGCGACCCCGGCCGGTCTGGACGAGGTCCTGAGCAGCAGCCGCTTCGTCTTCGTGCTGGCCACGGTCACCGGCGACAGCGAGCACCTGCTCGGCGCCCGCGAGCTCGACCTGCTGCCCGACGGTGCCCGGCTGGTGCTGGTCAGCCGCGCCGCGGTGACGGACTACGACGCGCTCGCGGAGCGGGTGGCCGCGGGCCGCTTCCTCGCCGCGAGCGACGTGTGGCCCGAGGAGCCGGTCCCGGCCGACTCGCCCTTCCGCTCGCTGGAGGGCGTGGTGCTCTCCGCCCACCGCGCCGGCGGCATCCCCGCCGCGTTCCTCGAGATCGGCGACATGGTCGTCGACGACCTCGAGCTCATGGCCGCCGGGCTCGCGCCGGTCCGGCTGCAGCAGGCCGCGCCCGAGCTGGTCGGCCGCTACCGCAACCGGCCCGCCGGCTGAGCCCGGAACCGTCGATCTCCGCCGGCTGCGCGACCCCGTGCGGGCGCGCTGGCTGCGTTGCCGACGCTCAACAGCCGTCCAGGCTGCCTTCGCGCCGGCGCCTGACCATCACACCCACCTGGTGCCGCTCGCAAGGCGGCCATCGACGGATCCGGGCTCTGCGTCCGTGCTCGGCAGGATGAGCTCGAGCAGCTGGTCGAGGACGCGGTCGGTGGCGTGGCCGTCGTCCAGGCCGCACCAGCGACGGCGGAACGCGGCGTAGCGCACGGCGTCCTCCGCCGAGGTCGCCGGCAGCGCCAGCAGCTTCTCGGCCAGGACCGCGGGGTCGAGGACGAGCTCACCGGGGCCCTCGGTGTCGAGGTCGAAGGTGAAGCCGCGCAGCTGGTCGCGGTAGTGCTCGAGGTCGTACGGGTGCAGCAGCAGCGGCTTGCCCGTCACCGCGAAGTCGAACATCGCCGAGGAGTAGTCGGTGACCATCGCGTCGGCGGCCAGGTAGAGGTCCGCGATGTCGGGGTTGTCCGAGACGTCGACCAGGCCGGCGAGGCCCGTCCGCACCGGGCGGCGGTAGAGGTAGTAGTGCTGGCGCAGCAGGACGGTGCGGCCGGGGCCGAGGCGCCGGACGAGCTGCTCGAGGTCGAGGCCGTCGGGGGCGTCGGCCTCGTCGACGGTGTCGTCGCGGTAGGTCGGGGCGTAGAGCACCGCGGTGACGTCGTCGCCGATGCCGAGCTCCTCGCGCAGCTCCGCCCGGCGCCGCGCGGCGTCGGGGGCGCTGAGCACGTCGTTGCGCGGGTAGCCGGTCTCCATGACGGGGCCGGCGTAGCCGAAGGCCGTGCGCAGGAGCCCCGTGGCGGCCGGGCTCTGGCTGACCAGGGCGTCCCAGCGGGCGATGTCGAGGTCGAGCTCGACCATCATCTCCTCGGGCGGGATGCTGGCCGCCGCCCGGTGGATCTGCTTCAGCGGGGTCCCGTGCCAGGTCTGCAGGTAGAAGGCACCGGCGGGCTTCTGCCAGCGGTCGAGCTGGATGTGGGTGTTGCTGATCAGCACGTCGGCCGACTCCAGCGCGGCGACGGCCGTCGGCGTGCCGATCGGGACGGTGGCGACGCCGGCCGGGAAGCCGCCCACGAAGCGTTCGTCCTGGAGCCAGACGTGCTCGGCCTCGACGCCGCGCGCGAGCAGGCCCTGGTGCAGCGCGCGGGGGCTGTCCGCGTAGCGTCCGTTGAACGCGTTGTAGACGATCTTCACCGATGAAGTGTGCAGGAGCCCCCAAGCGACCGGGTGCGCGCGACCGACCGGGCTGGTGCGGGCGGCCGGAGCCCGCGCGTCAGCGGTCGTCGGAGCCCGGCAGCGGCCGGACGGCGCCGGCGATGGCCGTCGCCATGGCCAGCAGCACCGCGACCGCGGTGAGGGCCTTCAGCACCCCGACGTGCTCGCCGAGGAAGCCGATCAGCGGGGGCCCGCCGAGGAACGCCACGTAGCCGATCGAGGCGATCACGCTCACGCGGGCGGCGGCGTACGCGGGCTCGTCGGCGCCGGCGCTCATCCCGACGGGGAAGCCGAGCGAGAGGCCCGCGCCCCACAGGACGGCGCCGAGGAAGGCCGCCACCGGGTGCTGGCCGAAGACGAACAGCAGCAGCCCGGCCACGCTGGCCGCGGCCATCAGGCGGGTGACGGCGACGCGGCCGTGCCGGTCCAGCAGGCCGGGGCCGATCCAGCGACCGACCGTCATGGCCGCGAGGAAGGTCGCGAAGCCGAGGATGCCGACGACCCGGGAGGTGCCGTAGCCGTCGATGAGGGCGACGCTGGTCCAGTCGTTGCCGGTCCCCTCGGCGAAGGCGAAGGCCAGGACGAAGAGGCCGACGAGGAGGGTGCGCGGCTCCCGCCAGGCGGCGAGCGCGCTGCGGCGGGGTGGTGCAGGGTCGTCGTGCGCGCGCTCCTCGGTGTCGGGGACGAAGCCCCGCACGGCGAGCGGGGCGACCGCCATCACGACGACCCCCGCGGCGACGAGGTGGGCGGTGACGGGGACGCCGAGCGCCACCAGCCCGGCCCCGCTGAGGGCGCCCACCACGGTGCCGATGCTGAAGCCGGCGTGGAAGCGCGGCATGATCGCCCGGCCGAGGCGGCGCTCCACGACGGCGCCCTGGACGTTCATGGCGACGTCCCAACCGCCCTGGGCGAAGCCGAGGAAGAACAGGGCGACGACCAGCGGCACGACGCCGTACGGGGACCCCAGCCCGATGCCGACGAGGGCGGCGCCGGACAGCAGCGACATGGCCTGGACGCTGCGCTTCGAGCCGACGTGCGCGACGAGCGGGCCCGCCAGGGGCAGCGCGATCACCGAACCGGCGGCGATGGCCAGCAGCACCAGGCCCAGCTCGGCCGACGACAGGGCCAGGTGGTCGCGCACCTGGGGGATCTCGGAGGCCCAGCTGGCGAAGGCGAAACCCGTCGCGATGAAGGCCGCGTACGTCGCGCGTACGCCGGCGGCGGTGGCGGTCCGGTCGGGGGAGAGCGACGTGCTGGACACGCCGCCACTCTGCCGTGCCGGCGGCCTCGCGGACCCGTCGTCCCGCGGCTGTCAGCGTCCCGGATTGACGCCTCAACGGCGTCTTTCCTTGTCAGGCCATGTTTCTGAGCAGAGCCTGAGATCTTGTCCACATACCCAGGGGTGGTGGACTCGCTCGATGGTCGCGTGTTTCACTCGATGCGTGGCCAGCAGCGCGCCACGTTCGTCTCTCAACGAACGGAAGCGCACTGATGCCTCTTCTCACTCTCTCGCCCGCCGCCTCGGCCGACGCGTCCACCGCGCTGCGTGCGCCGGACCAGGACCAGCGCGCCGAGCTCGCCGCGCACACGCTGGCTCTCTTCCGTGAGTCCCGCGCCGCCGACGAGGACCGCGGGCGCGCGATCGTCGACGAGATCGTCACCAGCCACCTCTGGCTCGCCGACGCCGTCGCCCGACGGTTCCGTGACCGCGGGGAGGAGGCCGACGACCTCCGCCAGATCGCCCGCGCCGGCCTGGTCGAGGCGTGCTCCCGCTTCGACCCCGACCAGGGGCCGTTCACGGCCTTCGCCTTCCCGACCGTGACCGGTCTGGTCAAGCGGCACTTCCGCGACCACGGCTGGTCCATCCGCCCGCCCCGCCCGACGCAGGAGCTGTCGGCGGAGATGTGGCGCTCCTGGCCCGAGATCGCCCAGGCCGTCGGCGGCGAGCCCTCCGAGCGCCAGCTCGCGGCCTCGCTCGGCGCCAGCGTGGACGAGGTCCGGCGCGCGCGCAGCGCGAGCCAGGCCTACACCTGCAGCTCGCTCGACGCGCTCGCGCAGGACCGCTCCGAGGACGACCCCGAGGGCGACCGCTGCGAGGCACGGGTGCTCGTGTCGTCGGTGTGGCCCGAGCTGACGCAGGCGGAGCGTGAGCTCCTGCGCATGCGCTTCTACGAGGAGCGCTCGCAGAGCGACATCGCCGGGGTGCTCGGGACCAACCAGATGCAGGTCTCCCGTCTCCTCGCCCGCCTGATGACCAAGCTCCGCCGCCTGATCGGCTCCCTCGACGAGCGCGAGGTCCCGGCGGCGGCCTGAGCGACCCGGGCTGCCTGCGGCGCACGGACCCACGCCGGACCGAGGAGTTTTGCCGGACGCCGTACGGGGAACGGTTCGGGCATGACCAACGGCACGCGCACGCGGCGGGCGATCGTCACCGCCTCCGACTCCGGCATCGGCAGGGCGACCGCGGTCGCCCTGGCCGAGCAGGGCCACGACGTCGGCATCACCTGGCACAGCGACGAGGCGGGGGCCCAGGCCACCGCCGAGGAGGTGCGCGGCCACGGCCGGCAGGCGTTCGTCGAGCGGCTCGACACGGCTGACGTGCCGGGCTGCGGCGACGTCGTCGACGCGCTCGTCGAGCAGCTGGGCGGCGTCGACGTGTTCGTGAACAACGCCGGCACGGGCAGCGGGACCCTGCTCGTCGACATGGGCTTCGACGAGTGGCGCCACGTCGTCGCCGTCGACCTCGACGGCGCGTTCGTCTGCTTGCAGCGCGCCGCGCGCCACCTGCTCGCCGGCGGCCGCGGCGGGCGGCTGATCGCCGTCACGAGCGTCCACGAGCACCAGCCCCGCGTGGGCTCGGGCGCGTACGACGCGGCCAAGCACGGCCTCGGCGGGCTGATGAAGACGTTCGCGCTGGAGCTCGGACGGTTCGGCATCACGGCGAACTGCGTGGCCCCCGGCGAGATCGCCACCCCGATGACCGGTCAGACCGACGAGGACCCGCGGCGGACCGCCCGGCCCGGCGTCCCGCTGAACCGTCCCGGCGACGCCTGGGAGATCGCTGCCGTCGTGGCGTTCCTCGCCTCGCCCGCCGCCTCGTACGTCAACGGGGCCTCCTGGCCGGTGGACGGCGGCATGCTGCAGATGGGCCCCATGGCCGGCTCGCACCTGACCTCCGACGACTGGCGCACGCCCTGAGCGGAGCCCGTCCCCGGGAGGGTGGGCCGGCGGCCCCGTACGCTGCGCGCTCGTGAGGATCCTGCTGTCCGACGTGCACGGCGGCTACACCGACGCGTTCGTCGCCGGGGAGCACGACTACGAGTTCCTGCCCGCGGTCGACGGGCACGGCGGGCTGTCGCGCCTGGGCGCGGACGCGCCCGCCCGCGCCCGCGAGGTCGCCGAGGAGACGCTGCGCGACGACCCGCCCGACGTGGTCGTCCTGCAGCGGCCCGACGAGGCGGCGACCGTCGAGGCCCGTACGGGGCTGCGGCCCGGGCGGGACGTTCCGGCGCTGTTCCTGGAGCACAACACGCCCAAGGAGTCGGTGCCGAACACGCGCCACCCGCTGGCCGACGCCGGCCTGCTGGTCGTGCACGTCACCCACCTCAACGCGCTGCTGTGGGACACCGGGTCGGCGCCGACGACGGTGGTCGAGCACGGGCTGGCCGACCCGGGCCTGCGCTACGACGGGTCGCTCGCGCGCCTGGCCTTCGTGGTCAACGAACCCGTGCGGCGCTGGCGCGTGACCGGGACCGACCTTCTGCCGCGCTTCGCGCCGGCCCCCGTCGACGCCTTCGGGATCGACGCCGACCTGCTGCCCGCGGCGCTCGGCGACCAGCCCGGGGTGGCGTACGGCGGCAACCTCAAGCCGCCGCAGCTGCGCGACGCCCTGGTGCAGCGGCGCGCGTACCTGCACCTGAACCGCTGGACGTCGCTCGGGCTGTCGCTGATCGAGTCGATGCTCCTCGGGCTGCCGGTGGTCGTCCTCGAGGCCACGGTCGCCGCGCGCACCGTGCCGCCGGCGGCCGGCGCGATCTCGCCCGACCCCGACGAGCTCGTGGCCGCCGCCCACCGGCTGCTGGCCGACCCGGACGCGGCCCGCGCCGCCGGGCTGGTCGCGCGCGAGGCCGCGCTCGAGCGGCACGGGCTGGGACGGTTCCTGGGGGACTGGGACAGGGTGCTGGCCGACGTGGCCTCGCGCTGACCGCGGCTCACGGGGGCGTGCGTTGAGGGGGAGGGTGACGGGGTAGGAGGGGGACGTGCCGCGCGTTGACCAGTCCTCCGCCTCGACCGACTCGACGAGGACCGTCCGAGACGTCGTCCCCGGGGTCCACCTCGTCACGCACGGCCACACGAACTGCTACGTCGTCGAGGGCGAGGACGGCGTGACGCTCGTCGACGCCGCCTTCCCGCGGACGTGGGCGGCGGTGCGGCAGTGCCTGGCCGACGTCGGGCGCAGCGCGTCCGACGTCAAGGGCCTGATCATCACCCACGGGCACTTCGACCACGTCGGGTTCGCGAGCCGCCTGCAGCGCTCGTACGGCATCGAGGTCTGGGCGGGCGCGGCGGACGCGCCCATCCTGCGGCACCCGTACCGCTACCGGCCCGAACGGCCGCGGTTCGCCTATCCGCTGACGCACCCGCGCGCGCTGCCGGTCCTCGGCTCGATGGTGCGGGCCGGCGCGCTGAGCGTCCCGGGACTGACCGCCGACCACCTGCTCGAGGGCCGCAGCGTGCTCGACCTGCCCGCCCGGCCCGAGATGGTTCCGGCACCCGGCCACACCGACGGCGAGTACGTCGTGCACCTGCCCGACCACGACGCGGTCATCACGGGCGACGCGCTGGTCACCCTCGACATCTACACGGGCCGCCGCGGGCCGCGCGTCGTCGCGCGCGGGGCCACGAACGACGCCCGGACGGCCCTGGACTCCCTCACGGCCGTGGCCGCGCTCGACGTGCCCGCGGTGCTGCCCGGGCACGGCGAGCCGTGGCTGCAGGGCGTCGGCCCCGCCGTCGACATGGCCCGCGCCGCCGGGGTCGCCTGACCTGGTTCCGAGGGGTTCGGTCCCGGCCGACCCGCACGCCACCCGGTCCCCGTCCCACGTTCACGTGAAGCTCCACCGCTGACCGCAGGGAACTCGTGCTTCCCGCAGCAGATCTGCTGCGGGAAGCATCGGAGTTCCACGTGAACGTGAAAGGCCGGAGACGCGGGCGTACCGGGCCCGGAGGCCCGGCCAGACCCGTCAGGGCCAGGAGGTCTCGACCGAGCTGGCGACGACGAGCTCGCGGACCTCGCAGCCGGCGGGCTGGGAGAGGGCGAAGACGACGGCCGCGGCGGTGTCCTCGGGCTTGTTGAGCACGGCGTCGGCGCCCGGCTTGTACTGGGCGTCGCGGTCGTCGAAGAAGTGCGTGTGCATGCCGCCCGGGATGAGCAGCGTCACGCCGATCTGGCCGGCGGTCTCCGCGGCCAGCGAGCGGGTGAAGCCGACCACGCCGAACTTCGAGGCGCAGTACGCGGTCGCGTCGCCGACGGCCTTGATGCCCAGCGTCGAGGCCACGGTGACGATGCGGCCGCGGCTCTCCTTGAGGTAGGGCAGGGCGGCGCGCGCGACGGCGGCGGTGCCGAACAGGTTGACCATGACGATGCGCTCCCAGGTGGGGCCGTCGATGCCGTCCAGCGGAGCGGGGAAGTCGATGCCCGCCGCGGTCAGCACGCCGTCGAGGCGCCCGCCGTTGGCCTCGACGATGTCGCGCACGGCCTGCTCCGCGGCGCGCGGGTCGGAGAGGTCGACCTCGGCGTACGCCCCGTCCGGCAGGTCGGCGGCCGGCTTGGTGAGGTCGAGCACGAGCGGGGTGCCGCCGGCGGCCTGCACGGCGGCGACGGTCGCGGCGCCCAGGCCGGAGGAACCGCCCGTGATCAGGACGGTGCCGAGCGCGGTGCGCTCGCGGCTCCCGTTCGCGGTCTCGGTGGCGGGGGGCGTCAGGGTCGACGTCATCAGTTCTCCTCGGTGTGCTGGTTCGTGGTGCTGGTGGACGGGGTGCCGGCCGCGCGCGAGGCGTCGACGAGGCGGGTGGTGGAGTATCCGTCGACGACGGGGAGCAGGACGACCCGCCCGCCCGCCGCCTCGACGACGGCGGCCTCCGGGATCGGCTGGTCGGTGTAGTCGCTGCCCTTGACCCAGACGTCGGGCCGCAGCCGGGCCAGGACCTCGGCGGGGGTGTCCTCGTCGAAGACGACGACACCGTCGACGCTGGCCAGCGCGGACAGCACGCGGGCCCGGTCCTCCTGCGTGACCAGCGGCCGGTCCGCGCCCTTGCCGCGCCGGACCGAGGCGTCGGAGTTGAGGCACACGACGAGGGCGTCGCCCAGGGAACGGGCGGCGCTGAGCAGGCTGACGTGCCCCCGGTGCAGCAGGTCGAAGCAGCCGCCGGTCGCGACCACCGTCCCGCCGGCGGCCCGGACCTGCTCGACGAGCCGGAAGGCGTCGGCCGGCTCGGGTCGGTCGGACGAGCCCGCGTACGGGACCTCGGTCGACACGGCGGTGGCGGCGCCGGCCCGGACGAACGCGGTGGCCTGCCCGACGGCGGTGCGGACGCCCTCGTACGGCGCCTGGCCCTCGAGGAGCGCGACCGCCGCGGCCGTCGCGAAGGCGTCGCCGGCCCCGCAGGTGTCGAGCCGTCCGGCGTGCGGGGCGCGCCCGCCGGCCGGGCGGTCCTCGGCCTCCGGGTCGTCGAGCGGGACGAGCGTCTCGGTGTCGCCCTGGACCAGCAGCGCACCGCGGGCGCCGAGGGTGACGACGATCCCGCGGGCCTGCCAGAGCCGGGCGAGGACCCGTCCCTGGTCGGCCGTGCCGTCGACCCCTCCGAGGGCGCGGGCCTCGCTGGCGTTGGGCGTCACGAGCGCGCAGCCGGGCACGGGCGCCGAGCCGCGGGGGTGCGGGTCCCACACGACGGGGATCGCGCGGGCCCGCTCGGTGAGGTGCTCGCGCAGGTCGTCGAGGCCGGTCACCCCGCGGCCGTAGTCGGCGACCAGCACGGCGCCGGCGCGCTCGATCGCCGCGTGCGCGGCCGGGGGCAGCGGGGCGTCGAGGGCCCGGCCGCTGCCGACGTCGAGACGCGTGACGGGGACGCCGTTGGCCAGCACGCGGGTCTTGCGGCTCGTCGCGCCGGAGAGCGGCAGGGCGACGACCTCGACGAGCTCGCCGAGCATCTGGCGCACCCGGTCGGCCGACTCGTCGGCGCCCAGCGCGGTGAGCAGCACGACCTCGTGGCCGGAGCGGGCGGCGAGCAGCGCCGCGAGCCCGGCGCCGCCCGGCCGCTGCCACTCGTGGGTCACGTCGACGACCGGGACGGGCGCGTCCGGCGCGAGCCGGTCGGAGCTGCCCTCGAGGTCGACGTCGAGGAGGGTGTCCCCGACGACCAGGAGCGGACCGCGGGTGGCGGCCGGACCGGTCACGCGACGCTCGGCTGCACGCCCAGGGCGTGGTCGAGCGCGACGCAGAGCGCGTGCACGAGGCTCAGGTGGATCTCCTGGACCGTCGCGGTGGTCGGCGCCTCGACGGCGACCGCCTCGTCGGCGAGCGAGGCGAGCGGGTTCGGGCCCGGGCCGGTCAGGGCCCAGACCGTCACGCCGGCCTCGTGCGCGGCCTTGGCGGCGGCGACCACGTTCGGACTCGTGCCGCTGGTGGAGAAGGCGACGAGCACGTCCCCGGAACGGCCCCAGGCCGTGACCTGGCGGGCGTAGACCTCCTCGAAGCCGTAGTCGTTCGCGATCGCCGTGTGCGCCGCGGAGTCGGCGCAGAGCGCGACGGCCGGGAGCGGGCGGCGGTCGTGACGGAACCGGCCGACGAGCTCGCCGGTCAGGTGCTGCGCCTCCGCGGCGCTGCCGCCGTTGCCGCAGGCCATCAGATGGGCGCCGTCCTCGTAGCGGCGGGCGAGCTCGGCGCCCCAGCGGGCGACGGTCGCGGCGTACGCGCCGGCGCGGGAGGCCGCCTCGGCCAGCGCGGCGAGGTGCTCGGCGACGAGGCCGACGCTGCCGGCGGCGTCCACCTCCACGTCGAAGGGGGTGCGGGTGTCAAGAGACATGGTCGACCTCGCGGGTACGGGCCGGCACGGTCGTGCCGGCGGGTGGGGTGAGGCGGAGCGTCGCCACGGCGGCGACGACGGCGTCGGGGTCGACGCCGTCCAGGCAGGGGTGCCCGGGCACCGGGCAGTGCCGGGCGCGGGTCAGGCGGCAGGGGGCGTCCTGGTCGCCGAGCAGCACGACGGGGACGCCGTACGGGGCCCAGCGTTCGGGCGGGACGACCGGCGCGAACAGCGACACCACCGGCGTGCCGACGGCGGCGGCCAGGTGCGCGGGTCCCGTGTTCGGCGCGACGACCACCTGGGCGCCCTCGAGGACGGCCGCGAGCCCGGCCAGGTCGACGGCCCCGGTGAGGTCGAGGGCCTGGCCCTGCGCGACGGTCCCGGTGAGGTCCGCCTCCACCGGCGAACCCGTCACCACGACGCGGTGCCCCGCGGCGACGAGGGCGGCGACCAGCGTGCGGCTCTGCCCGGCGCTCGGCCGGCGGGCCGGGGCGTCGGCGCCCGGGTGGTAGACGACGTACGGTCCCTCGCCCACCAGGGCGCTCACGTCGGGCAGCGGGTGGCGCACCTCGAGCCGGGCCGGCCCCTCAAAGGTGAAACCTGCCGCGCGGGCGAGCGCGAGGGCCCGTTCGCTCTCCGGGACGTCGGCCGGCGCGTCGGGCATGAGGTGGCGCAGGTCGAGCAGCGAACCGGGGTAGTCCTCGCTGATCGCCCCGAGCCAGCCGACGCCGGCCATCCGGAGCAGCAGGGCCAGCGGCAGCGGCGACTGGTGGAACGAGGTGAGCACCAGGCCCGCGTCCACCCGCGCGGCGCGCACCTGGGCGACCAGGGCGTCGACCGCGGCCGGGTCGACGCCGCCCGGGTCGGGCACGACCCACGGCGCCTCGAACTCGATCACGTCGTCGACGCCCGGCAGCAGCCGGGCGACCGGGGCGCGTCCGCGCCCGACCAGCATCGTCACCCTGGCGGCCGACGCGGCGACGGCCCGGACCGCGGGCCCCGCCAGCAGGATGTCGCCGACGCTGTCCAGGCGTGCCACCAGGACGTGGCCGTGCGGCGCGCTCACGCCAGGACCTGCTCGTCCGTGATCAGCATGAGGGCCTCGCGCAGGTCGGTGGCCACGAGCGCGTGCGCGCGGGCGTGGTCCACCTCCTCGACGCGGGTCACCGGTGTGGGGACGAGGACGGCGCCGGCACCGGCCGCGAGCGCGGCACCGACGTCGGCCCCGATGTCGCCGACGACGACGCAGTCGGACACCGCGACGCCGAGCGCCGCGGCGGCGGCCAGGACGAGGCCGGGTGCGGGCTTGCGGCAGGCGCAGCCGTCGCCGGGGCCGTGCGGGCAGACCTGCCAGGTGCCGAACGGACCGAGCAGCTCCTCGACCCGACCGTTGACCGCCTCGAGCTCCGCCGGCGTGATGAGGCCCCGGGCCAGGCCCGACTGGTTGCTGACCACGCCGAGCGCCACGCCGCGCGCGCGGAGGTCGTCGAGGACCTCACGTGCCCCGTCGACGGGCGCCACCAGCGCGGGGTCGCGGTTGTAGGGGACGTCGTGCACGAGCGTGCCGTCGCGGTCGAAGAGCACCGCGCGCACCCGGGCCCCCTCGCGCCCGGGCGGCCTCACGCCGGTCCCAGCGCGGGCAGGCGCCCGGCTGCGGTTCCGGCGGCAGGGGTCCCGGCGGCGGTGCTCGACCGGTCGTGGGCCCGCGCGTAGACCTCGGCGGTGGCGGCCGCCACCGCGTCCCAGGAGAACTGGGAACGCGCCCGGCGCACGCCGGCCCGTCCGTACGCGGCCCGACGAGCCGGGTCGGCGAGCAGCCCGCCGACCGCGGCGGCGAGCGCCTGCGGGTCCTGCGGGGGGACGAGGAGGCCGGTCTCGCCGTCGGCGACGCTGTCGAGCATCCCGCCGACGGCCGAGGCGACCACGGGGACGCCGCAGGCCATGGCCTCGAGCGGGACGAGCCCGAACGGCTCGTACCAGGGCGAGCAGACCACGACGTCGGCGGTGCACAGCAGCGCCGGCATGAGGAAGTGGCCGACCTGGCCGACGAAGTGCACGCGGTCGGCCACGCCGAGGTCGGCGGCCAGCGTCTCGAGGCGCACCTGCTCGGCCTCGACCGTGCCGTCGGCGTGCCCGCCGGCCACGACCAGCTCCACGCCGGGCAGGTCGACGAGGGCCTCGACGATGGTCGCGTACCCCTTGCGCGGCACGAGGCGGCCGACGCTGACGATGCGGTGGGGCTCGCGGCGCGGCGGGTGGTCCAGGGGAGCGGCGCCGGTGGTGAAGTGCCGCACGTCGACCCCGCAGGGCACGACGTCGACGCCGTCGAGGTCGACGCCCAGGGCGGCGAGCTCGGCCACCTCGTCACGGCAGGTGGCGATGACGCCGGTGGCGCGCTCCGCGACCGCGACCTCGACGTCGACACGCTCCGGCGGGCTCGTGTCGGCGCTGCCTTGGTGGCGGCGCTTCACCGAGCCGAGAGCGTGGAACGTCACGAACGTGGGGATCCGCAGCCGGCGGGCGGCCCGGGTCGCGGCCCAGCCCGACATCCAGAAGTGGGCGTGCACGACGTCGGGCCGGTGGGCCCGCAGGTGCGCGCGCAGCGCGTCGGCGAAGGCCGGCATCAGCGGCCAGAGGGCGTCCTTCGGGACTCTGCGCGGCGGGCCGGCGTCGAGGTGGACCACGTCGTACGCGTCGTCGGTGCGGACGGTGGCCGGGAGGTCCGGGTCGTCACGCCGGGTGTAGACGACGACCTCGTGACCCAGGCGGGTCAGCCCGCTGGCGAGCTCGGCGACGTGGACGTTCTGCCCGCCCGCGTCGACCGCACCGATCGCGGCGAGGGGACTCGCGTGCTCGGACACCAGAGCGACCCGCAACACCATCTCCCCTCGAGAAGCAGACCTTCCCCCAGAAGTACCCCTGCTTCTCGCCACCAAACCGACGACTGCGTGACGAGCGTGTGACAAGTGCCGCACAGGGACACGTGGCGCAGGTGCGCTGTGACGGGGCGCACGCCTCACCTCGGGGGGTCGTGGCCCCAGCTCATCAGCGAGCGGCGCCGCGGGGTTTGGTGCCCGGCCCCACGGGAAGGCATCCGGAGGGCGACGGAGATCGTCCACCGACGTGGTCCGCCGCCAGGAGGCAGGGATGTTCTTCCACAAGCAGGAGCTGCAGTACAACGCGACGCCGGCCGGGCCGGACGTGTTCTTCGCCCGCAAGATGCAGGAGATCCTCGGGGGCCAGTACGGGGAGATCACCGTGGCCATGCAGTACGGCTTCCAGGCCTGGAACACCAAGCTGCCGGGCAAGTACCGCGACCTGCTCTACGGCATCGGGGCGGAGGAGTTCGGCCACGTCGAGATGATCGCGATCATGATCGCCCAGCTGCTCGAGAAGGCGCCGGCGAGCGACGTCGAGGCCGCGGTCAAGGGCGACCCCACGATGGCTGCGATCATCGGCGGCGAGGACGTGCAGCACGCCATCGTGGCGGGTGCGGGCGCCCGTGCGGTCGACAGCAACGGCAACCCCTGGCAGGGCAGCTACATCACCGCCAGCGGCAACCTGCTGGCCGACTTCACGGCCAACGCGAACGCCGAGATGCAGGGCCGCGTGCAGGCCGCCCGGCTCTACCACATGACCGACGACAAGGGCGTCCGCGACCTGCTGTCGTTCCTCATCGCGCGCGACCACATGCACCAGAACCAGTGGATCGCCGCGGCCCGGGAGCTGCGCGAGGAGGGCTACGAGGACCTGCCGGTCCCGAGCAACTTCCCGCTGTCCGACGAGGTGGGTGACGTCGCGTACACGTCCATGAACTTCTCCGACGGCAAGCAGGCCGGCGAGGGCAGCTGGGCCAAGGGGCCGACGCCGGACGGCAAGGGCGAGTTCAGCTACTCCGAGGGCCCGACCACGACCGCGGCCATGCCGCCGGTCGGCAACCACGGTGACCCGCGCCTCTACGGCACCACGCCGGAGCCGAACCTCGTTGACAAGACCCTCGGCAAGATCAAGGACATCGTCGAGTGACGGTCGGACCGGTCCGGCCGGCCTGACCGGGCCTCCAGGACAGCCCCGGCGCCGCCAGGAAGGGGGCGGCGCCGGGGCTCCCGTCCGTCCGGGGCTCTGGTCCGACCGGGGGCGCCGGCGCCCGGCCCGCGCGGTCGGGCGCCTCAGCCGCCGAGCGAGCCGACGGCCCGGGCGATGACGAGCAGGGTGGTGAGCAGGGCCGCCGTCGCCTGCAGCCCCATGAGCGCCTTGGCCCGCGTGCTCAACGGCATGGTGTCGGTCGGGCTGAACGCGCTGGAGTTGGTCAGCGAGAGGTAGAGGTAGTCGACGAAGGTCGGCACCCACCCGCTCTCGCCGCTGGCGCTGACCCGGACCTCCTCGACGTTGTCGCCGATCTCGTCCTGGCTGAAGCGCCAGTCGGCGGGCGGCAGCTCGTCGCGGCGCAGCCGGCGCCGGGCGACGGGCCCACCGCGGTCGAGCTCCCAGTAGAGCAGCGCGAAGCCGACGACGTTGGTCAGCCAGACCTGCATCGCGGCCAGCAGCAGCGAACCCCCCGGCGTGTCCGGGCGGGTGAGGCTCGCGACCAGCATCCCGAGCGCGACCAGGTTGGTGACGATCACCGTCGCCGCCAGCAGCACCGAGGCGCCGCGGGAGACGCGCGTGCGCCGGACCAGGCGGCGGGGGTTCGTGAGCACGAGGGCCACCAGCAGCGCCAGCTCGACGCCGGCGATGAGGTAGCGGGGCGCGAAGAGCAGGTCCTCGGGCAGCAGCGCGTACGCGACGACGGCGGCGAGGACGGCGAGGGTCGGCACCAGCCGGTTCTCGCCCTGGCCCGCGCGCCGGTGCCGCAGCTCGGCGTCCAGCGGGTCGTCCTGCCTCGACCTCCCAGCCATGGGGTGAGTGTCGCAGCGCCCGGGCCCGGCGCCCGGGAGGTCGGCCCCGGGAGGTCAGGCCAGCAGCCGGCGGGCCGCGGCGAGCACGTCGTCGACGCCGACGGCGAGCAGCGCCGGGTCCGGCTCGTCACCGAACGCGTCGCCGCGGCGTACGGACTCGTCGGTCAGGACGACGTGCGGCCCAGCGGGGGGCGGCCCCCAGCGCGAGGGCGGCGCGGGTCCGAAGAGCACGACCGACGGGGTCCCGTACGCCGTGGCCAGGTGCGCGGCCCCGGTGTCGACGCTCACCACGAGCGCCGCCTGCGCGACGAGGGCGGCGAGCGCCCCCAGGTCGGTGCGACCGGCGAGGTTCGCGGCGTCGGGCATCCCGGCGGCCGCGGCGATGCCGGCGGCGCGCTCGCGCTCGGCCGCGGAGCCGGTGAGGACGACGGGCCGGTCGGCGGCCAGCGCCGCCACGACCGCCGCGAACCTCTCGGCCGGCCAGGACCGCGACCCGAACGCGGCCCCGACGTGGACGACGACCGCACCGGGAGCCGGGCTCGGCTCCGCCGGACGGGCGATGGCGACGTCGGCCGGGTCGCCGTCGAGACCGTGGTGGCGGAGCACCTCGATCCAGCGGAACCGCTCGAGCGTGTTGTCGACCCAGGGCGGCCCGTCCCAGCCGGGCGCCGCGTGGCCGATCCGCTCGCGGGGTCGCAGGGCGTCGAGGAGGGCGTGGCTCTGAGGACCGGCGCCGTGGAGGTTCACGGCGAGGTCGACCGGCCCCACGTACGGCAGTGGCTCCAGGCCGGCGACCGGCAGCAGGGCGTCGACCGCGCCGGTCAACCCGACCACCGGGCGCAGCCACTCCGGTGCGGCGAGGACCACGTGGTGCTCGGGCCGCGCCCGCCGCAGGGCGCGCAGCGCGGGGACCGCCACGAGCAGGTCGCCCAGGCCGAGCGCGCGCAGGACGAGCGCGACCGGGCGTGCGTCCGCGGTCCCGCTCACCCGGGCACCGGTGCGGTCTCGAGCAGGTCGAGCACGTCGGCGAGCACCGGTGCCACCGCGACGTCGACCACCCAGGACTCGTCCTCGTGGGCGCAGCGCAGCTCGTCGCCGGAGGCCAGCGGGGCGCCGCAGCGGGGGCAGTGCACCGTCCAGCCCGGGTGCACCCGGTGCCGGCGGCGTCCGACCGGCGCCGCGTTGATCATGTTCGGTCCCCAGAACACCCCGACCGTGGCCGTTCCCACGGCCATGGCGACATGGCGGGGGCCGGAGTCGTTGGCGAGGACGACGTCGCTGTCCTCGAGCAGGTCGACGAGCTGTGCCAGCGGCAGCGCGTCGGCCACGGAGGTGACCAGCGGGCTCGCGCAGACCTCGACGATGCGCGCGGCCGCGGGCAGGTCGCTCGCGTCGCCGACCACGACGACCTCGACCCCGCGCTCCGCCACCGCCCGTGCGACGGCCGCGAACCGGGAGGCCGGCCAGCGCCGCCGCGGGTCGGTCGCGCCCGGGTGCACCACGAGCCGGGGACGGGCGCCGGGCCGGGGGCGACGGTTCGCGCGGCCGCGCAGCCGCGCCTCGAGCTGGACGGCCGGGGCGCCGGCGAGGGCGGCGACCTCGAGCCAGCGCTGCGTCTCGTGCTGGTGGTAGCGGTAGGGGACGACCCGGTCGAGGGCGGGCGCCCCCGGCGCGGCGGTGCCGATCATGTGCCGGGCGCCGAGCCGCAGCAGGAAGGGGTTGGAGTTGCCGCCGCCCCCGTGCGCCTGGACGGCGAGGTCGTAGCGCTGCGCCCGCGCCCGGGCGCAGAAGGCCTCGGTGGCGTCCGCGTCGACCGGGTGCGCCGGGTCGGGCTCGCGGACGCCGGGGTGCACGGGCAGCACCTCCACCGACGTGAACGGGGCGGGCTGCTCGCCGAGCAGGGCGGCGTGGGAGGGCATCCCGAGCAGGGTCACCTCGGCGCCGGGGTAGGCGGCGAGCAGGGACTCGACCGCGGGCAGGACGAACATGAGGTCGCCGATCCCGCGCCCGCGCAGCACGGCGATCCGCCGCACGTCGTCGAATCGGGGCCCGAGGTCGCCGACGAGGACGGAGGACGGCACGGGCAGCGATGCTAGGGCGTCGCGGCGGGGTCGTCGCGCGGGCGATCTGGGTGCAGGCTGAGCGGACCGTGCGCGGCGGCGGCACCGACGCCCGTCCTGCGGCGTTGGTGCAGGGGGTGTGGTCCGGGCTGCCGGGTCGAGCGGGAGGAGGTCGGGATGACGCAGGTAGTGCAGGTGCTCGTCGGGTTGCCGCCGTGGCTCGTGCTCCTCGTCGCGGCCGCGCTGCCGGCCCTCGAGGCGTCGGCCTTCGTCGGGCTCGTCGTGCCGGGGGAGACGGCCGTCTTCGTGGCCGGGGTCGTGGCGCACGGCGGACGGCTGGACCTCGCGGCGGTGATCGCCGCCGCGGCCGTCGGCGCCGTCGTCGGCGACCAGGTCGGCTACCGGCTCGGACGACGCTTCGGCCCGGGCCTCGTCGACCGCCTCCCCGGTCGGCTGCGCCCCCGGGCCGCGTACGTGACCGACCTCGTCGGCCGCCGCGGTCGTTGGGCGGTGCTCCTGGGTCGGTGGACCGCGCTGCTCCGCGCGCTCGTGCCGGGCGTCGCCGGGGCGAGCGCGATGCGTGAGCGGGACTTCACCCTCGCCAACGTCGCCGGCGGGCTCACCTGGGCCGGGGTCGTCGCGAGCCTCGGCTTCGGCGCGGGTGCGGCGTACGCGTCGGTGCTCAAGCAGGTCGACCACGCCAGCGAGCTGGCGCTCGGCGCCGTGGTCGTGGTGGTGGTCGTGGTGGTGCTGGTGCGCCGGGTGCTGCGCCGCCGCGAGGGCAGGACCGGCGGCGTGGACGGGGCGTCGGGTCCGCGGCCGAGGTGTGACCTTGGCCTCGCTCCGGGGTCCCGCCACGGTCGTACGCCGCCGTGAGAAGGTGCGTCCGGGGTCTCTCGTCCCCGCCGCGGGGGCTCACGAGTGGGTCGGGCGCGCCGATCAGCCCTAGGCTCTGCGCCTGTGAACTTCTGGGAAGCCCTGCTGCTCGGCGTCGTCGAGGGGATCACCGAGTTCCTGCCGGTGTCCAGCACCGGCCACCTCACCATCGTGGAGAAGCTGCTCGGGCTGCGCATCGACGACGCGGGCGTCACCGCCTTCACCGCCGTCATCCAGGTCGGCGCGATCATCGCCTCGATCGTCTACTTCCGCGCGGACATCGTCCGCCTCGCGGGGGCGTGGTTCCGCGGGCTGGTGAACGCCGGGGCTCGCCAGGAGCGGGACTGGAAGATGGCCTGGCTGGTCATCGCCGGCTCGATCCCGATCGGCATCGTTGGCCTGCTCCTCAGCGACCTGATCACCGGTCCGCTGCGCAGCCTGTGGTTCGTCGTCGGCGGCCTGCTGGTGTGGAGCGTCGTGATGGTCCTCGCTGAGCGGCTGGGCCGCCAGGACCGCAGCGAGTCCGACCTGACCCTCGTCGACGCCCTCGTGGTCGGCGTGGTCCAGTGCCTCGCCCTCGTGCCCGGCGTCTCCCGTTCCGGCGCGACGATCAGCGCGGGCCTGCTGCGCGGGCTCGACCGCGTCTCGGCCACCCGCCTCGCCTTCTTCCTCGCCATCCCGGCCCTCACCGCGGCCGGCGTGTACGAGGCCGTCGGCAGCGCCGACGACATCGCCACCTCCGTCGGCTGGGGCCCGACGGCCGTCGCCACCGTCGTGAGCTTCGTCGTCGGGTTCGCCTCGATCGCGTGGCTGCTGCGCATCGTGGCCAAGTTCCCGATCACGGTCTTCGTCGGCTACCGCGTGGTCCTCGCCGTGGTCATCGCCGTCCTGCTGCTGACCGGCGTGGTCAGCGCCACCTAGCGCCGACCCGCGCTCGCCGGACCTGCTCGCCGAGCGGGAGCGGCCACGCGCCCGTGGCCCGGGGGGCCGGCGCTCGCGTAGCGTTCGCCCCGAGGTCGTCCCGCCGCCGTGACATAGGTCCTCGTCCGACGGGGTAAGGGGCGCGCATGCGTACAGCAGGGTGGGAGGACGGCGGCCCGGAGCGGCTGCTGGGTCCGGAGCTGCCGTTGGTCCTGCGGGACCAGGCACCCCGGGTCACGGTGGTCGGCGACCCGATCCTCGACGGCTGGTGGCGCGGACGCACCGAACGGATGTCGCGCGAGGCGCCGGCGCCGGTGGTCGAGGTCTTCGAGCGCCGGCACGTGCCCGGCGGCGCCGCGAACACGGCCGTGAACCTGGCCGCCCTCGGCGCCCGCGTCAGCATGGTCGGCGTCGTGGGCGACGACGAGCCCGGCCACCTGCTGCGCAGCCTGCTCGAGGCGGCCGGGGTGGACGTCACCGGCCTGCTCGTCGCGCCCGAGGTGCGCACCACGACCAAGGTCCGCATCGTCGGCGGCGAGCAGATCCTGCTGCGCATCGACGAGGGCGTGGACGAGGTGCCGCCGGAGCACGTGCGCGACCGGGCGGCCCGCGCGGCCACCGGGGTCCTGGCGCGGGCCGACGCGGTCGTCGTCTGCGACTACGGTTCCGGGCCCTCCCCGGCGCTGGTCGAGGTGCTCCAGTCCGAGCGCCCCGCCCTCCTCGTCGTGGACGCCCACGACCCGGCGCCCTGGGCGGTCGTGGCCCCCGACCTCGTCACGCCCAACGCCCGCGAGGCCTTCGGGCTGCTCGACCGCACCCCGCCGCTCGCCGCCCGCGTCGAGGCCGTGACCGACGCCGCCGCCGCGCTCGTGGAACGGACCGGTGCCGCGCAGGTCGTCGTCACGCTCGACGCCGAGGGCGCCGTGCTGCTCGACGCCACGGGGATCCTGCACCGCACCACCGCCCGGCCCGTGCTCGACAAGCAGGCGGCAGGCGCGGGGGACACCTTCGTCGCCGCGCTCACGCTGGCCCGCGCCGGCGGCGTGGAGCTGCCGGCGGCCCTGGAGCTGGCGCAGGCCGCGGCCGACGTGGTCGTCCACCGTTCCGGCACGTCGGTCTGCACCGCCGACGACCTGGCCGACCACCTGGGCCGCACCTCGGAGCGGGTGCTCCCGGCCGCCGAGCTGGCCCTGCGCCTGCAGGCCGAGCGCGCCGCGGGCCGCCGGGTCGTGCTGACCAACGGCTGCTTCGACGTCCTGCACCGCGGCCACACGACCTCGCTGGCCCAGGCGGCCCGGCTCGGCGACCTGCTGGTCGTCGCGGTGAACAGCGACGAGTCGGTGCGCCGGCTCAAGGGGCCCCAGCGCCCGATCAACACCGAGGCCGACCGCGCGGGCGTGCTCGCCGCGCTGAGCTGCGTGGACTACGTGACGGTCTTCGAGACCGACACCCCGATCCCGCTGCTGGAGCTCGTCAAGCCCGACGTCTACGCCAAGGGCGGCGACTACACGCCCGAGATGATGGCCGAGACCCCGGTGGTCCGCGCGTACGGCGGCGAGGTCCGCATCCTCGACTTCGTGCCGGCGCACTCGACGACCGACGTCGTCACGCGGATCCGGAGCATGGCCGCGGAGGGCTGAGCCCCTCAGGCCGATCCGGGCCGGCTCGGCGGCCGGCTCGAGGGCCCGGGCCACCGGACCGGGGCCGCTGCGCACGAGGGCCAGGCGCATCGTGGAGCCATGAGCTCCTCCTCGCGCCGTCCGGCCGTCCTGCTGCCCGCGCTCGCCGGGCACGTCCTCGTCACCGCGCTCGTGTGGCGCGACCTGGCCCGGCGCCCGGCGTCGGGCGTGCGCGGCGGCAAGAACCTCTGGCGGGCGCTGTCGGCGCTGAACACCGGCGGTTCGCTGGCCTACGTGCTGCTCGGCCGCCGGGGCTGACGATTCCCGGCGGCCCGAGGCGTCAGCGCGACGCGGACGGCGCCTCCGGCTCGGCGGTGTTGTCCCAGCGCAGCACCGCGGCCACGGGCTCCCCGCCCAGGGTGCTGCGGCGCGCGGCCCGCACGTCGGCACCGGTCAGCGCCGCCAGCGCGAGCAGGACCTGGTCGGCCGGAACGGCGTCGAGGGTGACGACCGCGCCCAGGTCCAGGCCGGGCTGGTCGGCCGGCGTCACGGACGTCTCCGCCGCCGCCCGCACGTCGATCAGGAGCGTGTCGACCTGCCCCCGGACGAGGGCGTCGAGCACGTCGTGCACGCCGGACGCCGCCCGGGCGCTCTTGCCCTGGGCCTGCTCGCCGAGGCGCTGCTTCAGCTCCTCGAGCGCGTCGAGCGAGGCCGAGACGGCCCGGCCGCGCAGGGCCTGCGTGATCTCGGCGGCGAAGGCCTCCTCGCCGCCGTCGGCGTTGCGCCGCCCGCCCTGCAGCTCGACGACCTCCGCCTCGACGTGCGCCAGCTTGGCCTTGAGCTCGCTGACCGCGTCGGGCTCGCCGCCCACGAGCACGAGCGACGGGCCGACGCGCACCTGCCGCTCGACCTCCTCGGCGACGGCGTCCGCGCTGCGCTTCCACTCCTCCTCGACCGAGTGCTCGTGGCGGCCGTACGACATGCCCCCGCCGCCGGCCTTGTGGAGGAAGTTCGGGTCGCCGCCGGTCGCCTCGGCCTCGTGGTCGGGCGCCGCCGCCGCGTCGGCGTAGGTGGCGACGCTGCCGCCCTCGTGGTCGACGCGGGCGAGCACGAAGGGCGTGACCAGCGTCGCGTCCTCGAGCCAGGGCCCGAGGTCGGGCAGCGCGCCCCAGGACGTCGACGGCTGCGGCCGGCGCCCGCGGACGAGGGCGACGTGGCGGACCCCGCGCTCGCTGGCCACGACCACCCGGGCGACCTCGCCGCCCTCGTGCGTGCTCGCTCCCAGGGCGTCGCGCACGGCCTCGGCCACCGCGGCGGGCGCGCCCGCCGCGACCAGCTCGTCGTGGGCCGCGCGCGCCGTCAGCGCGACGGCGTCGTCCCCGGCCTCGGCGACCCGGCTGACGTCGGCGTACGCGGTCGCGAAGGGGCCCGGGTCGTCGGTGAGCAGCTGCGCGATCTCGGGAAGCCTCATGCGCCCGACGCTACGCGCCGTGTCCGGCGCCGACCGGGGTGGCCCGGACGCGTGCGACAGGGCGGTCTCGGGGTAACGAGCCCGGGTGCCCAGCCAAGGAGGACAGGTGAGCGACAAGATCTCGGACGCCGCGCGGACGGTGTTCGGGCGCGACCGGCTGCGCGCCGGGCAGCGCGAGGCGGTCCAGGCGCTGCTCGACGGGCGTGACGCCCTGCTGGTGCAGCCCACGGGCGCGGGGAAGTCGCTGGCCTACCAGCTCGCCGCCGTGCTCATCGACGGGCCGACGCTCGTCGTCTCCCCGCTGCTCGCGCTGCAGCAGGACCAGGCCGAGCACCTCGAGGCGTACGGCGACCGGACGCGCGCCCGCCGGATCTCCTCGGCCGAGACGCCCAAGCAGCGCGAGGAGGCCCTCGCGGCCGCGCGGGACGGCGAGGTCGAGTTCCTCTTCCTCGCCCCCGAGCAGCTCGCCAACGACGCCGTCCACGCCGCCGTCTCGTCGATGCGGCCGAGCCTCGTCGTCGTCGACGAGGCGCACTGCGTGTCCTCCTGGGGCCACGACTTCCGGCCGGACTACCTGCGCCTCGGCGAGCTCCTCGAGGGCCTCGGCGCCCGCACCATCGCGATGACCGCGACCGCGTCCCTGCCGGTGCGGACCGACATCGTGGACCGGCTGCACCTGACCGACGTCTCGATCATCGTCGGCGGCGCGGCCCGGGAGAACATCGACCTGTCGGTCGAGCGGTGCGTGACCGAGCGTGACCAGGAGGAGCGCGTCGTGGCGGCGGCCGCGGCCCAGGAGGGCAGCGGGATCGTCTACGTCTCCACCCGCAAGGCCGCCGAGCACTACGCGGCGCTCGTCGCGGACGCCGGGCGGACCACCACCTGCTACCACGCGGGGCTGGCGAAGAAGGCCCGCGAGCAGGCGCAGGCCGACTTCATGACCTCCGCGGTCGACGTCGTGGTGGCCACCTCGGCCTTCGGCATGGGCATCGACAAGCCCGACGTGCGCTGGGTGCTGCACGCCCACATCCCCGAGTCGCCGGACGAGTACTACCAGCAGGTCGGCCGGGCCGGGCGCGACGGCGACCCGTCGGCGGGCGTCCTCTACTTCCGGACCGAGGACCTCTCGCTGCGCCGGTTCCAGACGGTGCCCGTGCCCAAGCCGTCGGAGGTGTCGCGGGTGCTGGCCGCCCTCGCCACCCGGCCCGACGCGACCGCGGCGGAGCAGGCCGAGGTGGCCGACGTCAGCCTGCGCAAGCTGCAGCGCATCGCGAACCTCGTGATCGAGGCGGGCGCGGAGGGCGAGACCGTGGGCGTGGACGAGGTCCGCGCCCGCGCCGAGGGCTACCAGACGCTGCAGCGCTCCCGGGTCGAGATGGTCCGCGGCTACGCCGAGACCCGGCGGTGCCGGCGGCAGTTCCTGCTCGCCTACCTCGGCGAGTCGGACACGCCACGCTGCGAGCGCTGCGACAACTGCCGTTCCGGGGCCGCGGCCGCCGAGGAGGCGCAGGACGCCGCGGCGCCGGACTCGCCCTTCCAGCCCGAGGAGCGCGTGAGCCACGCGAGCTTCGGCGAGGGCATGGTCATCAGCGTCGAGGGCGAGGAGGTCGTGGTGCTCTTCGACGACGTCGGCTACAAGACGCTCTCGCTCCCGACCGTCGTCGAGCACGACCTCCTGGAGCCTCTGGACGCCTGAACGCCGCCCCCGTGCAGACCGCTCGGGCGCTCGATCGGGGGAGCCGCCGCTCGGGTGCGCGCCGGGTCAGCGCCGACGGGCCGCCAGCGCCCGGGCCACGACGCGGGGCGACGGGTTGGTGTGCGGCCGACCCCCGATGACGACGGTCGGCACGACCTCGTCGCCGCCGTCGACGCTGCGGACGTACGCCGACGCGTCCGGGTCAGCCCAGACGTCCACCCAGACCGCCTCGCGCGCACGGCTGCCCAGGACCAGGCGCGACCGGGCCGTGAACGGGCAGCCCTTGCGCCAGTACACGACCACGGCCCCGCCCGCCGCGGCCCGGACGGCCTCGGCGTGCGTCACCGATCGAGGTGCGCGTCCGAGCACCCCAGCGGCGTCCCGCCGCTTCCGGCGCCGGTCAAGCGGTCGCGGCGCCGCGGCGCAGGTCAGGCCTGCGTCCGCAGCACCGGCCGGCCGATGTGCACGACCTTGCGGGTGGTCATCTCGTCGAGCAGCTCGGGACCGTAGCCGAAGCCGTGCCCGCTCGCTCCCCGCGGTTCCGCGGCCCCGCCCGGCGCCCCGCCGAAGACGGCGTTCACCTTGACGGTGCCGACGGGCAGCCGGCGGACGGCCTCCGTCGTGTGCTCCAGCGAACCCGTGAGGACCGTCGCGGCCAGCCCGTAGCGCGACGCGACGGCCCGGTCGAGCCCCTCGGTGAAGCTCGCGACGACCTGCACGGGAGCCACGGGTCCGAAGGTCTCCTCGCGGACCAGGTCGGTGTCCGAGGCGACGTCGACGACGACCGTGGCCGGGTAGTGGGCGCCGGGACCGGCCGGGACCTCGCCGCCGACGAGGACCCGGGCGCCCGCCTGCTGCGCCGCGGCGACCTGGCGGTGCACCTCGGCGCGCATCCGCGTGTCGACCAGCGGCGCCATCCCGTCCGCGTTGCGCTGCTCGGCCTCGGCGACCAGCGCCTCGACGAACGCGTCCGCGACGTCGGCGTGGACGTAGATGCGCTCGACGGAGGTGCAGATCTGGCCGCTGTTCGCGTACGCGCCGAGCGCGGCCTGCGCCGCCGCCCAGGCGGGGTCGACGTCGGCGTCGACGAGCAGGGCGTCGTTGCCGCCGTTCTCGAGGATCGTGTGCGCACCCGTCCGCAGCGCCTCGGCCGCGATCGCACGGCCCGTCGCCGTCGAGCCCACGTGCGCGACGACGTCGACACCGGCGGAGCCGACCAGCTGGGCGCCCGTCCGGCCGTCCCCGGTGAGGGTGGTGAGGACGCCCTCCGGGAGCGGGGAGGACCAGATCTCGCCCAGCAGCCGCCCGACGTGGGGGCAGCGCTCGCTGGGCTTGTGCACGACGGTGTTGCCCGTGACCAGGGCGGCGCCGACGAGGCCCGCGGCGACGGCGACCGGGTCGTTCCAGGGGGTGACGGCGGCGACGACGCCGCGCGGCTCGGGTCGGGTGTAGTCGATGGCCACGTCGGCCCCGCGCAGGCTGTGGGTGCGGTGCAGCGGGCCGAGCTCCGCGTACTGGCGCAGCGTCCCGACGGCCGCGTCGACGCCCCCACGTGCGTCGCCCGCCGGCTTGCCGGTCTCGCGCGTGTTCAGGGCCGCGACCTCGTCGGCCCGCGCGGCGAGCGCGTCGGCCATGGCGTGCAGCAGTGCGCCCCGGGCGGCGGGAGCGGTGGCGGCCCAGCCCTCGGCGGCCCGGCGGGCGGCCTGCACGGCGGCGGCGACGTCACCCTCGTCGGCGCTGTGGACGGTGCCGACGGTGCTGCCGTCCTGCGGGTCGACGATCGTGATCGGCCGGGAGCCGTCGGGGTCGCGGCTCTCGGTGAGCGGCGTGCCGGTGGTGCCGGGCTGGTCGATCAGGGTCACGGGTCTGGCCTCCGGGGCGGTGCAGGACTGGTGCTCGGGTGCTGGGCGTGCGGTGACGGCGCCGTCGACGACGCTCCGACCTTCTTACCCGAGGCCGCTGACACGAAGCGAGCCGCGACGGTTCCGTGGACCCCGGTGCTGTGTGAACTGCTTCGGACAGGGTAGAAAGACGGCATGCCAGGACCTCTCGGGGTTCTGGCGCGGAGGGCGACGACGCCCAGACCGGGGTGCCGACTCGGTCTCGGGCGCGTCGCCCTTCGCTGCGCCCCAGCGCGGGTCGGCCCAGGTCGGCGGAGCCGAGCCCTGCGCAGCCGCACGCGACCCGTTCCTCAGACCGCGATCGTCAGCGCCGGGTCCTCGTCGATCGTCAGCCCCGAGTGGTCCACCATCGCGCGCCAGCAGCTCGTGCGGAAGGGCAGCAGCAACGGTTCGGGCGCACGGGCGGAGGAGTCGTAGAGACCGCCGACCTCGGCCAGCACGGCGTCGCGCTCGCTCTGGGGGAGGGCGGCGACGGCCGGGCGCCGGGCGGCCATCGTCACCAGCGCGTCGCGCGTGGTCGGCACCCAGGTGCGGAAGCTCCGCCGCTCGAGCTCGTGGAAGTAGGGGCTCTGCGCGAGCTCGGCGACCGACGCGTCCCCGTACGCGCCCTGCATCGCCGACGGGTCCACCCGCTGCAGGATGCCCATGAGCCGGCGCACCCAGGGGACCGTGTCGTCCCGGGTCTGGTAGAGCACGGCCAGGTGGCCGCCGGGGCGCAGCACGCGGGCGATCTCGGTGACGGCGAGCCCCGGGGCGAAGCGGTGCAGCGTCTGGGCAGCGGTCACGACGTCGAAGTGGCAGGACAGGTAGGGCATCGACTCGACCTGGCCGGCGACGTGCAGACGGGTTCCGAGCCGGGCGGGCAGAGCGGCGACGCGCTCCGGGTCGTGGTCGAGGCAGAAGACCTCGTGGCCGGCCTCGACGAGGGCGGTGGCGAAGGAGCCCCGTCCCGACCCCAGGTCGAGGACCCGGGCCGGCCGTTCGCCGACCATCCAGTCGACGGCCGCCGGCTGCAGGGCGCCCGGCCGGCGCGAACCGGGGACAGGGGCGGCGGGCATGGCGCACACGGTAGTCGCGCCGGACGGCCCGCCGGTCCACCACGGCCGCGTGCCCCGCGACGGGTGCGGCTCGTAGACGGGGGCGTGCGAAGAAGGTGGGGGTGGTCCGGCGCCGTGTGACCAGGCGTGCGTTCTGCAGCGTTGGCCCCGGTCGAGCCGAGGACGCAACTCCCATAGCGATGGGTGATCGCCGCGTGGGTGCGCGACGCCGGACCCGGATCCAGAGTCGTCGTCGGCCCCGGATCTCCTGGACCCCTGTCTACCTTCTCGGGCGCTTCGTGTGAAGTGGCTCACAGGATTCTTCAGGAAACTCACCGGCTTCGGGCGGAGCGGGCGGGCGCCCTGCTGCGCCCGCTCCGAACGCTCACGCTGGGGTGTGCCGGTCGTCCACAGGACGGTTCTCGGGCTCCGCCCGTCGTCCACAGCCCGACCGGTCGACCGGCACGACCGGGGCTCCGCGACGAAGGCTGACGACGTGCCGACCACCCCACCTTCTCGCCCCGCCGCCCGGCCGTCGGGACCGCCCGGCCCCGTCCGCTCCGTGCTCGTCCTGACGGCGGACGCCGTCCTCGCGCGCCACCTGCTCTCGGTCGTCGCCGCCCTCGGGCTGGAGGCGGACGAGGCGTCGACGGACGACCTGCTCCGCAGCGCCTGGCGCGGCGCCGCGGCCGTCCTCGTGGGCGCCGACCAGGCGGCCCGCGTCGCCGGGCTCGTGCTGCCGTCCCGCACCGGCGTGCACGTGGTGGGTCGCGACGACGAGCGGGCGGAGACGTACGCCTGGGCGAGCCGCCTGCACGCGGCCGCCGTCCTGCTGCCCGAGGCGGCCCCCGACCTCGCGGCCGCCCTGGCCGGCCTCGTGTCCGGGGACGACCGCGGGCGGGTGCTCGTGCTGACGGGCGGGTCCGGCGGGGTCGGGACGTCCTCGCTCGCGGCTGCGCTGGCGCTGTCGGCGGCCGCTGACGGCCGGCGCGTGCTGCTCCTCGACGCCGACCCGGTCGGCGGCGGGGTCGACGTGCTCCTAGGGGCCGAGCACCTGGCCGGGTGGCGCTGGAGCCGGTTCGCCTCGGCCCGCGGGCACCTGGGCGACCTGGCGGGGCAGCTGCCCCGCTGCGACGGCGTCGACGTGCTCGCGGTGGACCGCACCGCGCTCGAGTCCGGCGCGCTCGGCGAGGTCCAGCTGGCCGCCGTACTCGACTCGGCCGCGGCGAGCCACGACCTGGTCGTCGTCGACCTGCCCCGGGCGGCGCACCCGGCCCACGACGTGGTGCTGCGGCGTGCGGCGACCGTGCTGCTCGTCGCGCGGGCCGACGTCCGGGGTGTCGCCTCGGCCGACGCCTGCCTGCGCGGGCTGGCTCCGCGCTGCCGCGAGCTCGAGGTCGTCGTCCGCCGGGGACGCGGGCACCGGCTCGACCCCGAGGTCGTCGCCGAGACGCTCGACCTCCCGCTGGCCGGGGTGCTCGAGGAGGACCCGGCCCTGCTGGCCGCCGCCGAGCGCGGCGACCCGCCGGGCCACCCGGCCCGCTCCCCGCTCGCCCGCCTCTGCCGGGAGCTCTGCGACCGGCTGGTGCGCACCGGGGAGCTGGTCGCGTGAGCGCGCTCGAGGACCTCGGACCGATCCGTACGCGGCTGGCCCGCCTCGGCCGTACGCACACGCCGGCCGACGTCGCCGACGCGATGCGGGCGGAGGGCCGGGTGGTCAGCGACAGCGCCGTGATCGACACGCTCGACCTGCTGCACCGCCACAGCGTCGGGGCCGGGCCGCTGGAGGCCCTGCTCGCCGAGCCGGGCGTCACCGACGTGCTGGTCAACGGCGCGGACCAGGTCTTCGTCGACCGCGGCCGGGGGCTCGAGCGGACGGAGGTGCGCTTCGGCTCGGAGGCCGAGGTGCGCCGCCTCGCCCAGCGCCTCGCCGCGTCGGTCGGGCGCCGCCTCGACGACGCGGTGCCCTTCGTGGACGCCCGTCTCGCGGACGGGAGCCGGGTGCACGCCGTACTGGGCACGCTGGCCGACCCGGGCACGTGCATCAGCCTCCGCGTCCCGGCCCGCCGGTCCTTCTCGCTGGCCGACTGCGTCGCGTCCGGCTCGCTGACGCCCGGGGCCGCCGAGCTGCTCACGCGCGTCGTCGAGGCCCGGCTGGCGTTCCTGGTCAGCGGCGGCACCGGCAGCGGCAAGACCACCCTGCTCGCGGCGCTGCTGGCCCTGGTGCCGCCCCGCGAGCGCATCGTGGTCGTCGAGGACTCCCGCGAGCTCGCGCCCGCGCACCCGCACGTCGTGCGCATGGAGGGCCGCCCGGCCAACTCCGAGCTCGCCGGGGCGGTGACGCTGACCGACCTCGTCCGGCAGTCGCTGCGCATGCGACCCGACCGGCTCGTCGTCGGCGAGGTCCGGGGACCCGAGATCGCCGACCTCCTGACCGCCATGAACACGGGCCACGAGGGCGGCTGCGGCACGGTCCACGCCAACTCCTCGGCCGACGTGCCCGCGCGGCTCGAGGCGCTGGCCGCGCTCGGCGGGCTGCCGAGGCTGGCCGTCCACGCGCAGATCGCTTCGGCGCTGCACGCATCCGTCCACATCACCCGCGACGAGCAGGGCCGGCGACGGGTCAGCGAGATCTCGGTGTTCGCCCGGGACGCCGCGAGCGGGCTGACCCGGACGGAGCAGGCCGTCGCGTTCGGCCCGGACGGCCGCACGCGCCTCGGACCGGGCAGCGCCCGCCTCGAGCAGATGCTCGCGCGATGACGACGCCACCCGGCCTGGTGCCCCTCCTCGCCGTCGGGCTCGCCGTCCTGACGGCCGCTCTGGCGGTCCCGGCCGCACCGGACGCCCGCGCCCGGACCCGGTTCCGCGCCGAGGCGGGCGAGCCCGTGCGGGTCTCCGGACGGCGCCGTCTGCGGCGGGTGCTCGCCGTCGTCGCCGTTGCCGGGCTGGTCACCGGCGGCGGCGTCGTCGCCGGGGCGCGCGGCGCGGTCCTCGCCGCGGCGCTCGCCCTGGCCGCCGGGACGGTCGCGCAGGTGGTCGCGCTGCACGCCGCCGACCGTCGCTCTCGCGCCGCGCAGAGCGACGTCGCCCGGGCGTGCGGCGTGCTCGCCTCGTACGTCCGCGTCGGGCAGGTGCCGGCGGACGCGCTCTCGCTCGTCGCGCGTGAGTGCCCGGTGCTCGCCGAGGCGGCCGCGGTCCAGCAGATCGGCGGCGACGTGCCGGAGGCCCTGCGGTCCCGGGCGGGCCGACCCGGCCACGGCGGTCTGGGTGACCTCGCCCGGGCCTGGCAGGTGTCCACCTCGACCGGCGCGCCCATGGCGCCCGCGCTCGAGGAGGTCGCGTCGGGGCTGGCCTCCGACGAGTCCCTTCGGTCGGTCGTGTCGGCGGAGCTCTCGGCGCCACGCTCGACCGGCAAGGTCATGGCGGTCCTGCCCCTGGTCGGCATCGGGCTGGGCTACCTGCTCGGCGGCCGACCCCTGGACTGGCTGGTCGCCGGCCCGCTCGGCTGGGCGTGCCTGCTGGTCGGCCTCGCGCTCGCCGCGGCCGGGGTCCTGTGGATCGAGCGGCTCGCCGGCGCGGCCGCGGCGGGCGCCTGACGTGGGCGTCGACCTGGCGGCGGCGTCACCCTGGGCCTGGGTGGCTGCCGTGTGCGCCGCAGCCACGGTGCTCGCGCTGCTGCCCCCGCCGCGCGACCTCCGCTCGTCCGGGGAGCCCGGGGCGACGGTTCCGGGGGAGCCCGGGCCGGTCATCGCGTGGCTGCGCGGGCGCGAGGACGCGGTGCCGCTCGGGCGACGCCTCGGTCTCGGAGCGGTGCTGGCCGGCGTGGCGGCCCTGCTCGCCGTACGGGTCGGCGCGCCCGTCTGGTTGTCGGTCGGGCTGGCGCCGGTGCTGCTCGTCGCTGCCGTCGTGCTGCTCGGCCGGGTCGAACCGTCGTCCACCCGGCGGCGTCGCCAGACCCTCGTGCTGCAGACGCCGCAGGCGCTGGAGCTCATGGCGTCCTGCCTGGCCGCCGGCCTGCCCGTCCGCAGCGCCTGCGCGGTGGTGTGCGACGCGTTCGACGGCCCGGTGGCGGAGGACCTGGGCCGTGTCCGGGCGGCGACCGACCTCGGGGTCGCTGACGCGGAGGCCTGGCAGGCGCTGGCCGGACACCCCCAGCTCGGTCCCGCCGCGGCCGACCTGGCCCGGTCGGTCGAGTCGGGCACCCTGCTCGTCAGTACGCTCCGCCACCACGCGACCCAGGCGCGCGAGCGGCGTCAGGCCGCCCTCCAGGTCGTGGCCCGCAGCGTCGGCGTCCGCAGCGTGATGCCGCTGATGACGTGCTTCATCCCCGCCTTCCTGCTGCTCGGCGTCGTCCCGACGGTCGCCTCCGCCCTCGCGCGCGCCCTGTCCCTGTGACGCGGGGCGGCTCCGCGTCCGTTCGACGGGCGTGGAGCGCAGGCCAGGTGGCCGAGCGTCGGGCGATCGTGCTCTCGCTGCGCGCCCTGGGGTCGGCGCTGCCACTCGGCCATGACGGCTTCGGCCGGGGCCTCCACGGCGACGATGGCCCTGGCGTAAGGGCCCGCTCTCGTCGAGTGCGCGCGAAGCGGGCCGACACGCCGGCGAGCCGCCGGATCGGCGCGCACTCGACGTGAGGAGGCGGCCAGCCCGGCCGCTCGCAAGGCTTCGCGCGCGTACGGCAGCGTGCCCGCTGCGCCCGGAGGTGGCGCACGGCCCTTCGGGGCGCTTCCGATGCCCGAGGTCACGCGCTGCGGCCACCGGTGCCGCGCGAGGGTGCAGCCCGCCGCAGTCCGCCCCCACGGCGCCAGCCCCTGCTCGCTGGGCCAGAAGTCGCGGGAGACGTGCCTTCTGGTGCCAGGAGCCACGGACCGAGACCAAGCCTTGCCGGGCCGGTTGCCTCGGGAGGGCTCTCGCGGGCGCGGCGCCGTCGTGGTTCTCAGCCGACAGACCTCACCTCCTACCTGGTGGATCGGCTTCGCCACCCGAGCTGGTCGCCCGTGCGCCCACCCGACCGAGCTCCGCGTCGACCGCGGTGCCCTGCAGCAGCCGTGCCGCTTGTCCACAGGACGAGCTCGGTACCGGTCGTCTCCGTGCACAGCCCGTCGCAGGACCGGCGCATCCGGCGGTCCCTGAGAACACTCCGAGTGCGTCCGGGTGGACGCGACATCCCCGCGGGGGTGGGAGACCTGAGGAGGTCCGAGATGGAGCAGGTGCAGGACACGGCGACGCCGGTCGCGGTCGGGGCCGTCGAGCCGTGCGGGCCGGCCCAGGAGGGCGCGGTCGTGCGCTGGGCGGAGGGCGTGCCCGCGCCGCGGCAGCGGCGCGAGCGGGGGATGGTCAGCGCGGAGTGGGCGGTCGGCATCGTCGCGGCGGTCGCGATCGCGGGCGTGCTGCTCGCGGTGGTGACGACGGGCGCCGTGAAGGCTGCCCTCCTGGCCATCGTGCTGAAGGTGCTGAGCACGTTCCTCAAGTTCGCGCACTGAGCGGAGGCCGCACGGTGGTCGGGCTCGGAGGGCCGGGGCCGGCCGGGCGGCGCCCGGGGGAGCGGGGGATGGTGACGGCCGAGCTGGCCGTCGCCACCCTCGCGGCCCTGGTGCTGCTCGGGATGCTGCTCTGGGGGATCTTCCTCGTGGTCGTCGAGCTGCGCTGCGTCGACACCGCGTCGGCCGTGGCCCGGCAGGCCGCTCGTGGGGACGCGAAGGGCGTCCGGCTGGCCAAGGCTGCCGCGCCTCCGGGGGCGACGGTCTCGACGAGCACCCGGGCCGGGGTCGTCACGGTGGAGGTCCACGTACGGGCACGGCCGCTGCTGTCGGGCATGCCCTCCGTGCCGCTCGCCGCACGCGCCCGGGTCGCCCGTGAACCCGGGGGCGACTGGTGAGCCGCCCCCGCGCGCCGGAGGCCTGGGGCACGCGCGGCGAGCGCGGCAGCGGCACCCTGCTCGTCGTCGGCGTGATGGCCGTGGTCGGGGTGGTCGCGGCGGTCGCGATGGTGGCCGCGGCCTACCTCGTGGCCGGGCACCAGGCCCGGGGTGCGGCGGACCTGGCGGCCCTGAGCGGGGCGGCGGCGTACGCCGAGGGTCGCGCGCCCTGCCCGGCGGCGGCCCGGCTGGCGAAGGCCAACGGCGGTCGGCTCGCGAGCTGCGACCGGGTGGGCGACGACGTCGACTACGTGGTCAGCGTGGAGGTCGTCGTCGACGTGGGGGTGCGGGTGCCGGGACTGCCGCGGCACCTCGAGGGCCGGGCGCACGCCGGACCGGTCCGCTGAGCGGGTCGGGCACGAGCTCGGGACCGGCGTCCGAGCGCGGAGCCGGCTGCGGATCAGCGGATGGAGCAAGGAGAGGAGGAGCGACGGGGGAGCAGGTGGGGGAGACGCACGGCGCCGGGTGTTCGGTGGGGGCGCTGGCCGTGAGGGCGGGGCTCGTCGGCAGGGTGGCCGCTGGTTGTCGGTCCCGCACGGGACGGCGTGGGCGCGCACCACGGCGGCAGGAAACCAGTGCGTCCTGTGGTTACACTCCTGGCGTCTGATACCCCGAGGACCTGTGCGACAGGCTGGCCACCGCCGCCACCGCGACGTGCGCCCGTGTCCCCCGCTGATGTTGTACAGGAGGACCCCCGATGCCCGTGACGACGCTGTCCGGCGGCAACCTGACGCTGGTCGCCATCGTCGCCGTGATCGCGGCCGTGGCCCTGGTCATGGCCTTCGTGTTCCGCCGCGAGGTGCTCGCGGCTGGCGACGGCACACCGAACATGCAGGTGATCGCCCGCGGCGTGCAGGAGGGCGCGAGCGCCTTCCTCGGCCGGCAGTTCCGGACCCTCGGGGTCTTCGCGGTCGTGGCGTTCCTGCTGCTGCTGGCGCTGCCCGCCCACACCGACGAGGAGGGCTCCCACTGGGGCCTGCGGATCGCCCGGTCGATCGCCTTCCTCGCGGGTGCGGTGTTCTCCGGCCTGATCGGCTACCTCGGCATGTGGCTCGCGACCCGCGCCAACCTGCGCGTCGCCGCCGCGGCGCGCGCCGGTGCCGAGGGCCGCAGCCCCGCCATGCGGATCGCCTTCCGCACCGGCGCCCACGTCGGCATGGCCACGGTCGGCCTCGGCCTGCTGGGTGCCGCGGTGGTCGTGCTGATCTTCCAGGGCGACGCCCCGGTGATCCTCGAGGGCTTCGGCTTCGGGGCCGCGATGCTCGCCATGTTCATGCGCGTGGGCGGCGGCATCTTCACCAAGGCCGCCGACGTCGGCGCCGACCTCGTCGGCAAGGTCGAGCAGAACATCCCCGAGGACGACCCCCGCAACGCGGCGACCATCGCCGACAACGTGGGCGACAACGTCGGCGACTGCGCGGGCATGGCGGCCGACCTCTTCGAGTCGTACGCGGTGACGCTGGTCGCCTCGCTCATCCTGGGCAAGGCCGCCTTCGGCGAGGCCGGCCTGGTCTTCCCGCTGATCATCCCCGCCATCGGCGTCGTGACCGCCCTCATCGGCATCTTCCTGACCAAGCCGCGCCAGGGCGAGAACGGCCTCGTCACCATCAACCGGTCGTTCTACCTCTCGGCCGTCATCAGCGCGGTCCTGTGCGTGATCGCCAGCCTCGTCTACCTCCCCGGCACGTTCGCCGAGCTCGGGGTCGACGCGAGCGCACCGGTCGGCAGCCCGCGGCTCGTCGCGATCATCTCGGTGATCATCGGCATCGTGCTCGCGGCGGCGATCCTCAAGCTCACCGGCTACTACACCGGCACCGAGGACAAGCCGGTCAAGACCGTCGGTCGCACCTCGCTCACCGGCGCGGCGACCGTCGTGCTCTCCGGCATCTCGCTCGGCCTGGAGTCGGCCGTCTACACCGCCCTCGTGATCGGTGCGGCTGTCTACGGCGCGTTCCTCGTGGGCGGCTCCGGCGTCGTCGGACTCTTCGCCATCGCGCTCGCCGGCTGCGGCCTGCTGACCACGGTCGGCGTCATCGTGGCCATGGACACCTTCGGCCCGGTCTCCGACAACGCGCAGGGCATCGCCGAGATGTCGGGCGACGTCCACGGCGAGGGCGCGCAGATCCTCACCGAGCTCGACGCGGTCGGCAACACGACCAAGGCCATCACCAAGGGCATCGCGATCGCCACCGCCGTCCTGGCGGCGACCGCGCTCTTCGGCTCCTACACCGACTCGATCCGCGGCGTGCTCCTCGAGCGCTACCAGAGCTTCGTCGACGAGTCGGTCGTCTTCTCCCCGCTGACGCTGGTCGGGCTCCTCATCGGTGCGGCCGTCGTCTTCCTCTTCTCCGGCCTCGCCATCAACGCGGTGAGCCGCGCGGCGGGCGCCGTGGTCTACGAGGTGCGGCGCCAGTTCCGCGAGATCCCCGGGATCATGGACGGGACGGGCAAGCCGGAGTACGGCCGCGTGGTCGACATCGTGACCCGCGACTCGCAGCGCGAGCTGGCCACGCCCGGCCTGCTGGCCATCTGCGCGCCGATCGCCGTCGGCTTCGGCCTCGGGGCCCCGGCCCTGGCGGGCTACCTCGCCGGCGCGATCGCCTGCGGCACGCTGATGGCGGTGTTCCTGGCCAACTCCGGTGGCGCCTGGGACAACGCGAAGAAGCTCGTCGAGGACGGGAACCACGGCGGCAAGGGTTCGCCGGCGCACGAGGCCACCGTCATCGGTGACACCGTGGGCGACCCGTTCAAGGACACCGCCGGCCCGGCCATCAACCCGCTGATCAAGGTGATGAACCTCGTCGCCCTGCTCATCGCCCCGGCCGTCGTCGCGATGTCCCCGCTCAGCAGCGACCCGAGCGCCCTGCGCTACCTCATCGCCCTCGCGGCGGCTGCGGTCATCGTCGTGATGCTCGTGATCAGCGCTCGTCGCGGCGACTCCGGCATGACCGACGACGCCGGGTCCTCCGGCACCCCGTCGGTCACCACGGGGACGGCCGGCGGCGCGTCAGCCGTGACGCAGGGGCAGTCGCAGGCCGAGGTCACCACCCCGGCCGAGCGCAACCCCAGCTGAACCTCCACCACCGTGACGGGGCCGCTCCATCGGAGCGGCCCCGTCGTGCGTCCGGGGGCCCGCGTACGCCGCGCCCCCCGACCAGCCCGACCCGAGGAGCGCGCGTGACCCCGACCGACCCGCCCGCCGAGACGCCGCAGGTGGCCCCGGACTGGTTCGCCCGGCCGTCGGGCTCGACGCCCGGCTCCCTCAACCTCGCCTACAACGCCCTGGACCGGCACGTGGTCCGCGGCCTCGCCGACGAGCCGGCCCTGCTGCACCCCTTCGCCGCGGCGGGGGTGCGCTCCTACTACTCCTACGCCGAGCTCCTCGAGCGCGTCGCGCAGCTCGGCGGGGGCCTGCGTGAGCTGGGCGTACGACCCGGGCGTCAGGTCGTCCTCGCCCTGGGCCCGGTGCCCGAGCTGGTGATCGGCCTGCTGGCCTGCGCGCGGGTCGGGGCGGTCGCCGTCCCGGTCATGGAGGAGGCGCCCGGGGCCGTCCGCCGGCTCGGCCACGACCCCGCCGTCGACCGCCCCGCCGTCGTCGTGGTGGACGCGGCCCGCAAGGCGGCGGTCGCCGCGGTGCTCGCCGAGGCCGGCCGGTCGGCCGACTACCAGGTCGTGCTCCGGCCCGAGGCCGGCACGCTCGACGCCTCGCTCGGCGACATCGACCTGGCCGCCGTAATGAAGCCGGGTTCGTTCGAGCCGGCCGCGGCCGAGGTGCTCCCGGCCGACAGCCCGCTGCTGCTCCGCCTGACCGACGACGGCCCCGCCGCCACGTACGACCACGCCTGGACCCTCGACCTCGTCGCGCAGGCGCTCGGGGCCGGCTGGGCGCCCGGGACGTACGTGCACCCGGCCGACGACCCCACCGACGCGACGCCGTACGGCGCCCTGCTGGGTCCGCTGCTGGTCGGCGCGGCCGTCGAGCTCCGCTGATGCCGCCGGAGGGTGCAGGCGCGCAGCCCCGGCGGCTGCTGACGCCCGGGCAGTGCGCCGAGCTGACCGGCGTCTTCGTGCGGCACCGCTACGAGGTCGACGCCGTCGTCGAGGCGGTCGGCGAGCGGGCGCACGCCGCCCTCGGGCGCAACGCGACCGTCCCGGCGCGGCTGGCCCTGACCGGCCGCGACGACCCGCTCGCCACGCTGACCCGGCTCTGGCTGCTGCAGGACACGGTGGGCCGCGCCGACCTCGACCGGGCGCTGCCCGGCCTGGTCCCCGTGCTCGCGGACGCCGGGATCGTCGCCGCCGACGGCAGCGGCGTGCGGGCGCTGGTCGACCTGCGTCCCTACGCCTCCGACGACGGCGACACCGGCCACGACGCCTGGATCGCCTCCGACCTGACGCCCGGCCTGGACACCCGCGTCACGCCGATGCGGCCCGACTTCGTGCTCGGCGTCTCCTCCGCCTCCTCGAGCCTGGCCCAGCTCACCGTGCGCCGGCCGGTGGACCGGGCGCTCGACCTCGGCACCGGGTGCGGCGTGCAGAGCCTGCACCTGGCGCGGCACGCCCGGACGGTCGTCGCCACCGACCTCAACCCGCGCGCCCTCGTCCTCGCCCGGCTCACCGCCGACCTCAACGGCCTCGACGTCGACCTGCGTCACGGCGACCTCTACGCGCCGGTGGCGGGGGAGCAGTTCGACCTGGTCGTCACGAACCCGCCGTACGTGCTGTCCCCGCCGACCGGCGAGCGCCTGACCTACCGCGAGGGCACCCGGACCTCGGACGGGCTCGTCGAGGCGGTCGTCCGGCAGGGGGTCGAGCACCTGGCGGCGGGCGGGGTGCTCGAGGTCCTCGCGAACTGGGCCCACGTGCGCGGGCAGGACTGGCGCGACCGGGTCGCGGGCTGGGTGCCCGACGGCCTCGACCTGCACGTGGTCGAGCGCGAGGTGCTCGACCCGTACGCCTACGTCGAGCTCTGGCTCGCCGACGCCGGCCTGACCGGGGCACGCGACTACGCCGAGCGGTACGCCGCCTGGTGCGCCTACTTCGACGACCTCGGGATCGAGGGCGTGGGCATGGGCTGGGTCGTCGCGCGACGGCCCGCGGCCGGCGGGACCGCGCACCGCACGCTCGAGGAGTGGCCCTACGCCGTCGAGCAGCCGGTGGCCCCGGCGCTGGCCCACGAGCTCGACGTGGTCGAGCGCTGGCGCGACCGCGGTGCCGACGAGGTCCTGGGCACCGCCTGGCGCCTGGCTCCTGACGTCGCCGAGGAGACGGTCGGCGAGCCCGGCGCGGCCGACCCCTCCTCGATCGTGCTGCGCCAGCAGCGGGGCCTGCGCCGCGCGGTCGCCCTGGGCACCGCCGAGGCGGGGGTGCTCGGGGCCTGCGACGGCGACCTGCCGCTGGGCACGCTCGTCGACACCGTCGCGGGCCTCCTCGACGTCGACGGCGACGACCTCGCGCGCGAGCTCGTCGAGAGGGTCCGGACGCTCGCCGTCGACGGGGTGCTGCTCGAGGCCGGGCCGCCCGGGGACGTCGGCGGCGCCGTGGGTGGGTCGTCGGAGCGCTGAGCGAGCACGACCGCTCGCGGAATGGTCCGCAGGCGCGGGTCGTTGCGGGCGGTGGGGGTAGAGGCGGGCCGTAGAGTGTGCCCCGCCCACGCCCCGACGGCGTGCGAGCACCAGATGGAGGAACAGGTGGCGAAGGCTGCAACAGGTCGAGGCAAGACGGGCGGAGGCGGTCGCCGCCTCGTGATCGTCGAGTCCCCGACCAAGGTCGCGAGCATCGCGAGCTACCTCGGCGACGGTTACATCGTCGAGTCGAGCCGCGGGCACGTGCGCGACCTGCCGACCGGCGCCGCGGAGGTCCCCGCCAAGTACAAGGGCGAGAAGTGGGCCCGTACGGGTGTCGACGTCGACCACGACTTCGAGCCGCTCTACGTGGTCAACCCCGACAAGAAGTCGACGATGCGCTCGCTGAAGGACGCGCTGGCGCAGGCCGACGAGCTCCTGCTGGCCACCGACGACGACCGCGAGGGCGAGGCGATCGCCTGGCACCTGCTGCAGGAGCTGAAGCCGAAGGTCCCGGCGCGGCGGATGGTGTTCCGCGAGATCACGCCCAAGGCGATCCAGGACGCGGTGGCCAATCCGCGCGACCTCGACACCGACCTGGTCGACGCCCAGGAGACCCGCCGCATCCTCGACCGCCTCTACGGCTACGAGGTCTCGCCGGTGCTGTGGAAGAAGGTCATGCCGCGGCTGTCGGCGGGCCGCGTCCAGTCCGTGGCGACCCGGCTGGTCGTGGAGCGCGAACGTGAGCGGATCGCCTTCCGCACCGCGTCGTACTGGGACCTCGACGCCGTCCTCGACGCCGGCGACGGCGCCGAGCCGCCGCTGTTCCCGGCGCGGCTGACCCGCGTCGGCGAGCGCCGGGTGGCGCAGGGGCGCGACTTCGACAGCCACGGCCAGCTGGTGAGCCGGCCCAACGAGACGCTGGTCCACCTCGACGAGGCGCAGACCCGCGCGCTGGCGTCGTCGCTGGAGACCGCACCGTTCCGCGTGGCCGGCGTGGACTCCAAGCCGTACACGCGCAAGCCGTACGCGCCGTTCCGCACGACGACGCTGCAGCAGGAGGCGGGCCGCAAGCTCGGCTTCACCGCGCAGCGCACGATGTCGGTAGCGCAGGACCTCTACGAGGCCGGCTACATCACCTACATGCGTACCGACTCCTCGGTTCTGTCCGACACCGCGATCTCCGCGGCGCGGGCGCAGGTGACGCAGCTCTTCGGCAGCGACTACCTGCCCAGCGCTCCGCGGGTCTACGCCTCCAAGGTCAAGAACGCGCAGGAGGCCCACGAGGCCGTCCGCCCAGCGGGCGACACGTTCCGGACGCCGGCGCAGACCGGCCTGCGCGGCGACCAGTTCCGGCTGTACGAGCTGATCTGGATGCGCACGATCGCCTCGCAGATGAAGGACGCGGAGGGGTTCTCGACCACCGTCCGCATCGAAGCCACGCCCGGCGACGGAGAGCCGTGCACCTTCGTGGCCTCGGGTCGCACGATCACCTTCCACGGCTTCCTCAAGGCCTACGTGGAGTCGACCGACGAGCCCGGCGCGACCGGTGACGACGCGCAGGCCAGGCTGCCGCAGCTGCGCGAGGACCAGGCGCTGCGCCCGGACTCGCTGACCCCGGCCGGTCACGAGACCCGCCCGCCGGCCCGCTACACCGAGCCGTCGCTGGTCGCCAAGCTCGAGGAGCTCGAGATCGGGCGGCCGTCGACGTACGCGTCGATCATCCGCACGATCACGAGCCGCGACTACGTGTTCAAGAAGGGCTCGGCCCTGGTGCCGACCTGGCTGGCGTTCGCGGTGACGCGGCTGCTGGAGGAGCACTTCCCGGGGCTGGTGGACTACAAGTTCACCGCGCAGATGGAGGACACCCTCGACGAGATCGCCAGCGGCAACGCCGAGCGCGTCGCGGTCCTGACCGACTTCTACTTCGGCAGCGGCGGCAAGCCCGACGGCGACCCCGCCGCGGTCTCCGCTACCGGCCCCGAGAGTCGTCCCGACGCGGCGGTGGAGGTCTCCGGTGGCCACGAGGGTCTGCAGCAGCTCGTCTCCGAGCTGGGCGACATCGACGCCCGCCGGCTGTCGACGTTCCCGGTCGGCGACCTCGGCTCGGACGTGGTCGTGCGCGTGGGTCGCTACGGCACCTACGTCGAGGACTCCGAGGGCCGTCGGGCGAACGTCGACGAGGAGCTGCCGCCGGACGAGCTGACGCTCGAGCTGGCGCGCGAGCTGCTGAGCAAGCCGATGGGGGAGGAGCGCGAGCTCGGCACCGACCCCGAGACGCACCGCACCGTGGTGGCCAAGCAGGGCCGCTTCGGTCCGTACGTGACCGAGGTCCTCCCCGAGGACGCGCCCAAGAACGCGAAGCCGCGCACGGGCTCGCTCTTCGCGTCGATGACGGTCGACACCGTGACCCTGGACGACGCGCTCAAGCTGATGAGCCTGCCGCGGGTGGTCGGCGCGGGTGCGGACGGCGAGGAGATCACCGCGCAGAACGGCCGCTACGGGCCCTACCTGAAGAAGGGCACGGACTCGCGCTCGCTGACCAGCGAGGACGAGATCTTCGACATCACCCTCGAGCAGGCCGAGGCGATCTACGCCCAGCCCAAGCAGCGCGGGCGGGCGGCGGCCAAGCCGCCGCTGGCCGAGCTGGGTCCCGACCCGGCGTCGGGCAAGCCGATGGTGGTCAAGGAGGGCCGCTTCGGCGCCTACGTGACCGACGGCGAGTTCAACGCGACCCTGCGCCGTGACGACGAGGTGGCGACGCTGACCGCCGAGCGGGCCGCCGAGCTGCTCGCGGAGAAGCGGGCCAAGGGGCCGGCGCCGAAGAAGACCACGCGCCGCGCACCCGCCAAGAAGTCCGCGGCCAAGACGACGACGGCCAAGACGACGGCCAAGAAGGCCCCGGCGAAGAAGGCCGCGGCCAAGAAGACGGCCTCGCCGCGCGCGGCGGCCTCCTCCTCCGCGGGCTGATGGCCAAGGCCGGCGCGAAGAAGGGCGGCCCGGACGGCAGAGCCGGCAAGGGCGCCAAGGCCGCGAAGGGCCGGCCCGAACGCGCCCGTCGGCGCGAGCGGGACCGCGCCGACGTCGAGACCGAGGAGCTCCTGCCGGAGCCGCCGACCGTGCCGGGCCGCCCGCCCGGTCAGCGGCTGTACGACGTCCCGTTCAGCTCGCCCGAGCCGAGGCTGGTCAACCGCGACGTCGGGCTGCACAACGTCGTCGCGCGCGCCGGGCACAACGCGGCGTACACGATCGACGTCACCCTGCTCGACGCCCCCGACCACCGGCTGAGCCGCTCGGGGGTGCTCCTGGCGCACCGCGTGCTCGACGGCCGGGGGGAGTGGTTCCTCACGGCGCCGGACTGGCAGCCCCTGCTGCCCAAGGACCACATCGAGCCGATGGGGGACGCGGACCTGCCCGAGGACCTCGCGGCGCTCGTCCGGCCGCTGCGCCGGCGCGCCACGCTCGGCCCGGTCGCCGCGCTGCACTGCGACCGCCGCGAGTTCGCGCTGCGCGACGACGCGGGCACCACGCTCGCCCTGCTGCGCGACGACAAGGTGACCGTGCGCCGGGGCGGGCTGACCACCGCGCGCTACCGCGAGGTCATGGTGACCCCGGTGGGTCGCGGCCTGAGCGCCGACCAGCGCTCGTCGGTCGACCGCGCCTTCTCCCTCGTCGGCGCCAACCGGGTCACGCGCTTCCCGCGCCTCGTCGCCCGCCTCGGGGCGCCCGCGACCGGTCCCTCCGACATCCCGGACGTGCAGGCCCTGGACGCCGCCATGCCGTTCCGCCGGTTCGTCGCAGCCGTCGTCGGCAACCGGCTGCGCGAGGTCGTGCGCAGCGACCTGGCGCTGCGCGGCGGCGACGCCTACGCGCTCGACCGGCTGGTCGCGGAGGCCCGGGCGCTGCGCGGCGAGCTCGCGGGGCTGGCCCCCACGCTCGACGCGGCGTGGGAGGAGGACCTGCACGACGACCTGGACTGGCTCGTCGGTGCGGCGACCGGCGCGGCGGTGCTCCGCACCGAGCGCTACCTGTCCGTCCTCGAGCGCCTCGTCTCCGCCGCCCGCTCGCCCCAGCTCGTCGTCGACGGGTCGGAGCCCGCGGGCGCGCTCCTCGCCGGGGTCCTCGAGGCCGAGACGCGCCACCTCCGCGAGGTCGCCGACCCGCTGCGTGCCGACGCCCCGGACACCGCGTGGCAGGAGGTGCGTGCGGTGGCCGGACGGCTGCGCGGGCTGGCGGCCACGGCGTCGGCCGTGCTTCCCGAGCAGTCGGCGGCCGCGCTGGCCCTGGTCCGCAAGCCGGGCCGGGTGCTCGACGCCGTCCGTGTGGGCGAGGTCCCGCCGCCGCCCGACGTGAGCGCCATGACCCCGGCGGAGGCCTTCGCCGCCGGTCGCGACCACGAGCGGGCCCGTCAGCGTGACCAGGCCGCCCGGCAGCACTTCGTCGAGCGCTGGGCCAAGACCGTGCGGCGGCTCGCGTCGTGAGCCCGCGCGGCGCCTTCGTCGTGTTCGAGGGCGGCGACGGTGTCGGGAAGTCGACCCAGGTCGCGCTGCTCGCCGAGCGCCTCGAGGCCGCGGGACGCGAGGTGGTCACCACCTTCGAGCCCGGAGGCACCCCGCTCGGCGCGGTGCTGCGCGGCCTGCTCCTGCACGGCGAGGGCGGCGAGGTCGGCCCGCGGACCGAGGCCCTGCTCTACGCCGCGGACAAGGCCGAGCACCTCCACCAGGTCGTCCGGCCCGCCCTGGGGCGCGGCGCCGTCGTGGTGTGCGACCGCTACGTCGACTCGATGGTCGCCTACCAGGGCGCGGGTCGCGTCCTCGACGGCGACGAGGTCGAGCGGGTGGCGCGCTGGGCGACCGGCGACCTCCGGCCCGACCTGACCGTGCTGCTCGACCTCGACCCGGAGGCCGGGCTCGGCACGCTCACCGACCCTGACCGCCTGGAGTCGGCCGGCCTCGACTTCCACACCCGGGCCCGGGCCTCGTTCCTCGCGCTCGCCGGGCGCGACCCGGACCGCTACCTCGTGCTGCCCGCCCGGCGTCCGCGTGACGAGCTCGCCGGAACGGTCGCCGCCCGCGTGGAGGCCCTGCTGTCGGAACGACCTGGCAGCCTGGCCCCGTGAGCGGGGCGACGCAGGAGCGAGAGGGCACCGCGTACGGCGTGTGGGGCGACCTCGTCGGGCAGGACGAGGCGGTCCGTACGCTGCGGCGGGCCGCGCGCGGCGAGGACCACGCGATGAGCCACGCCTGGCTGGTGGTCGGGCCCCCCGGGTCGGGCCGGTCGAATGCGGCCCGCGCGTTCGCCGCAGCCCTACAGTGCGAGCGTCCGGGCGGCGTCGAGGCGGGCTGCGGGACCTGCTCCGGCTGCCGCACCGCGCTGAGCGGGGCGCACCCCGACGTCACGCTCGTCCGCACCGAGCAGCTGTCGATCGGGGTGGACGAGGTCCGTGACCTGGTCCGGCGGGCGGCGATGAGCCCGACCCTTCGCCACAAGCAGGTCATCGTCGTCGAGGACGCCGACCGCGTGACGGAGCGGGGGGCGGACGCGCTGCTCAAGAGCGTGGAGGAGCCGGCGCCGGGGACGGTGTGGGTGCTGTGCGCGCCGACGCCGGACGACGTCGTGGTCACGATCCGCTCGCGCTGCCGCCTGCTGTCGCTCGCCACCCCGACCACCGACGCGGTCGCCCGGCTGCTGGTCGCCCGCGACGGAGTCGAGCCCGCGCTCGCCGCCGAGGCAGCCCGGGCCGCGCAGGGCCACGTCGGGCGGGCGCGGGTGCTCGCCCGCGACGAGACCGCCCGCCAGCGCCGCCGCGAGATCCTGCTGGTCCCGTTCGGTCTCAGCAGCCTGTCGGCCTGCCTCGGTGCGGCCGCCCGGCTGGTGGAGATGTGCTCGGCCGAGGCGACCGCGGCCACGGAGGGGGTCGACGCGCGCGAGCGGGCCGCCCTCGAGGAGGCGCTCGGCTTCGGAACCCGGGGTGCGCGGCCCCGGCAGGCCAACGCCGCGGTCAAGGAGCTCGACGAGCAGCAGCGCGCCCGGGCCAAGCGGTTCCAGCGCGACGCCATCGACCGCGCCCTCACCGAGCTCACCACGTTCTACCGCGACCTGCTCAGCCTGCAGACCCGGTCGGGCGCCGCGTTGGTCAACGAGGAGCTGGCCCCCCGCCTCGCGACGCTCGCGCGACGGTCGACCCCGGAGTCGACGCTGCGCCGCATCGACGCCCTGCTCGCCTGCCGGACCGCGCTGGAGGGCAACGTGGCGCCCCTCCTGGCGCTGGAATCCACGATGATCGCCCTCGTGGAGCCCTGAACACCCGGATTTTCCTGCTAGCAGGGTGAGGATCTCTTACTCTTCTGCGCGTGCTTTTCTCGCTGGTCTACACGAGCCGGGCGACGTCGCCGATGACGCGCGACGCCCTGGTCGAGCTCCTGCAGTCGAGTCGCGCGCACAACAGCGCTGCCCGGCTCACCGGTCTCCTGCTCTACCGTGACGGAACCTTCGTCCAGCTGCTGGAGGGCCAGCGCGCCCGCGTGGAGGCGCTCTACGCGTCCATCCAGGAGGACCCGCGCCACCACCACGTGACGACGGTCTCGACCGGTGACCAGCTCGAGCGCCAGTTCCCCGGCTGGAGCATGGGCTTCAACGACCTCGACGCCGAGCCGGTCGACCTGCCCGGCTACAGCGACGTGCTCGACCGGCACGACGACCCGACCCACGCGGAGGCCGGCTTCGTGCGCGAGCTGCTGGAGCTGTTCGACACCCGCCGCTAGCCGTTCCCGAGACGGTCGGACCACACCCCGACCCGTCCGGCGACCCGTTGCGCTGTGAGGCGGTTCACTCCGGGAACGTCGGGGCGCGCCCCGTACCGGCCCCGCGGTGCAAGCGCTTGCGGCATGATCTCCGTGACGTCCCTGGCGCGGGTGGGCCGCCTGCCCCCCAGCTCGCCCACCCGAGGAAGCCCGGCAGACCCGCATCTGCCGGGCTTCCGCATCTCCGGCCGCGGCCACGGTCGGACCTGCGGGTCGCCAGCGCCGGTTCGCACGCCCTCGTACGCTGGCGCCCATGCCCCGGGTCATGGCGGTGTCCTTCGAACGCTACGGACGCCTGCACTACCTCGACCCCGGCGAGCAGACGTACGCCGTCGGGGACCGCGTGCTGGTGCCCACCGAGGCCGGGCCCGAGGTCGCCGAGTGCGTCTGGGCGCCCGAGTGGGTGAGCGACGACGACGGCTTCGTGGGTCTGCCGCTCTGCGCGGGCCGGGCCGGCGAGGCCGACCTGGAGCGGGACGCGGACCACCGCCGCCGTCGGGCGGAGGCCAAGCTCGTGGCCCGCCGGCTCATCAAGCGGCACGGCCTGGCGATGAAGATCGTCGGCATCGACTACCTCGATCCCGCGACCGCGCCCGAGCAGCTGGTGGTCGTCTACTTCACCGCCCCGCACCGGGTCGACTTCCGCGCGCTGGTCGGCGAGCTCGCCCGCAGCCTGGACTCGCGGGTCGACCTGCGCCAGGTGGGCTCCCGCGACGCCGCCCGGCTCACCGGCGGTATCGGCAGCTGCGGGCGCGACCTGTGCTGCGCCACCTTCCTCAAGGACTTCGAGCCGGTCACGCTGCGGATGGCCAAGGCCCAGGACCTGCCGCCGAACCCGCTCAAGATCTCAGGGGCCTGCGGGCGCCTGCTCTGCTGCCTCAAGTACGAGCACCCGCTCTACGCCGAGTTCGCCCGCGAGGCGCCGGCCGTCGGCGCGCGCGTCGAGGTGGACGGCGAGGAGGGCACCGTGGTGGCGCACCAGGTGCCGGCGGACGCGGTGCTGGTGCGGATGAAGGACAGCGGCGCCGTCAGCCGTTGCAGCCGGGCGAGCGTCTGCGGCTCGCGTCAGGCGTACGAGGGTCGGGGCACGACGGGACGGCGCGGACGCACGCAGCGCGCGGACGACCCCACCGCGTGAGGCCGCCCGGACGCCCGACGGTCGCCGCGCTGCTCGCGCTCCTGCTCGTCGGGCTGCTGGCCGGCTGCAGCGGGCTCCTCCCGCTGCCGCTGCCCCGGTCGTCCCCCGGCGCCGGCACGACGCCGGCGTCCTCGAGCCCGGCGCCGTCCGGGGTGAACCCGACCCCGCCGGACGGACGGCCCCTCGAGCCGGTGCCCGCCGTCCTGCCGCAGGGGATCGTCGACCCGCCGGCGGGGTCCGGCGTCGCCCGCTACACGGCGCAGCGTCTCGCCTGGAACCCCTGCACCCAGCGCGTGGAGTGCGCGACGGTGGCCGCCCCGCTCGACTGGTCCGCACCCGACGGTCGCGCGCTCACCCTCGTCATGGGGCGCATCAAGGCCACCGCGTCGCCGCGGCTCGGGACGCTGTTCATCAACCCGGGCGGCCCGGGTGGCTCCGGGCTGAACCTGCTCGCGGGCTTCCCGACCCAGGGCCTCGAGCACTACGACCTGGCCAGCTGGGACCCGCGCGGCGTCGGGCGCTCCACGCCGGTGCGGTGCGGGACCGACGCCCAGCTGGACGCGCTGTTCTCCCTCGACGTCTCGCCCGACGACGCCCAGGAGAGCTCGCGGCTGAACAGCGCCGTCGAGGACTTCGGTCGGACCTGCCTCGCCGGGTCGGGCGTGCTCCTCGAGCACATCGCGACCGCCGACACCGTCCGCGACCTCGACCTGCTGCGCGGGCTGGTCGGCGACGCCCGGCTCAGCTACCTCGGCTTCTCCTACGGCACGCAGATCGGTGCGCAGTACGCCGACACGTTCCCCGAGCACACCGGCGCGATGGTGCTCGACGGAGCGGTCGACCTCGGCGACGACTCCGACGTCAACCAGCTGCAGGGCTTCGAGCGGGCGCTCGGCCACTTCGGCTCCTGGTGCGCCGCGCAGCGCTGCGGGCTCGGCGACGACCGCCCGGCCGTCCTGGCGAGCATCAAGGACCTGCTGACCCGGCTCGACGCCCAGCCGCTGCCGGGCAGCGGGGGCCGCGAGCTCACCCAGCAGCTCGGCCTGTCGGGGGTGCTCACCCCGCTCTACGACGGGACCGACGGCTGGCCGCGGCTCGCCGAGGCCCTGCAGCAGGCGCGACGCGGCCAGGGCGCCGGGCTGCTCGCGCTGGCCGACGCGGGCAACGAGCGCTCGCGCGACGGGCGCTACGGCTCGATCGCGACCGCCTTCCCCGCCATCCGCTGCCTCGACAGCCAGGACGTGAGCGTCGCCGACGCCGACCGGACCGCGACGAAGCTCGTGGCCAAGGCCCCCGTGCTCGGCCCGTTCGCGGGGGCCGACGTCTTCTGCCCCCTGTGGCCCGTCGCCCCCACGGCCAAGGTGCGGACGCTGCACCGCGTCGGCGACCGGCCGGTGGTCGTGGTCGGGACGACCGGCGACCCCGCCACCCCGTACGAGTACGCCGTCGACATGGCCCGCCAGCTCGACTCGGCCGTCCTCGTCACGCACGAGGGGGAGGGCCACACCGCGTACGGCTCGAGCGCCTGCGTGCGCCGGCTGGTGCAGGCCTACTTCGACGACGGGACCGTGCCCGCGAAGGGCGCCCGCTGCGGTTCCGGCTAGCCGCGCAGCGCCTGCACCGTGTCGTGCACGCAGAGGAAGGCGCCCTGCACGACGATGCCCGCCCCGGCGCCCGCCCGCGCGGGTCGGTCACGGCCCGCCCGCCACAGCCAGACGCCGCCGGCGACGTAGAGGGCGTCGGCGGCGGCGTTCGCCAGCAGCACCCGCCGCAGGACGCGGCGCTCCCGCTGCAGGACCGTCGGGGCGTACGGGTTGCCGGAGCGGCGCATCCGGCGCTTGCGCAGGGCGCCCGCGACCACCACCACGCCGACGTCGACCGCGGCCCAGCCGACCTGCTGCCGCCCGAAGGCCCGCCAGAAGTCGTCGCCGCGGGCTGCGAGGGGCGCTCCGACGGCGGTGCTGACGACGCTCCAGGCGATCGTCGCGCGGGCGAGCGAGACCTGCCGTTGCCAGGGGTCCATCACCGCATCAGATCACGGCGGCACGCCGATCGGCCGGGCTCGTGTCCCAGGGGCCGCTTCCGCTTCGACGCCGCGCCGTCCGTTGGGTACAGTAGGCCGTCGTTCGTGAGGCGCTCGTCGCCCGCGGACCGCACGCCGCCTTAGCTCAGTTGGTAGAGCGACGCTCTCGTAAAGCGTAGGTCGTCGGTTCGAATCCGACAGGTGGCTCCAGAGCGTCCGGCCTGGTCATCGGCAGTTTCGGGCGAGACGTCGAGAGCAGCGGGAGCTGCCCAAGGTCCTCCTGGCGCCGTGTGGGCCTGAATACATGAAGGCGTGTATCGTCCGACCGTGCTGATCTCGTCGCCGACCGACGCGCTGGCTCGGTTCGGCCACGCCTTGTCCGACCCGACTCGCGCGCGGGTGCTGCTGACGCTGCGCGACGGCCCGGCCTATCCCGCCGATCTCGCCGACCGGATCGGGGTCTCGCGTCAGGCGATGTCGAACCATCTGGGCTGCCTGCGCGGCTGCGGCCTGGTCGTGGCCAGGCCTGACGGGCGCCGGACCCGCTACGAGCTGACGGACGCGCGACTCGGTCACGCGCTCGATGATCTGCTCGACGTCGTCCTGGTGGTCGATCCGGCCTGCTGCGGCGGCGAGGACGCCGACGGCGCCACCGCGTCGTCAGCGGATGGGGTGATGGTGTCGACGGCGTCGGCTCCGACGGAGGGTGTGCGGGTGTGACACTGCTGGCTCTTGGTCCGTCGCCGGCCCGCAGGGCAGTTCTCGGTCGGCGCATCCGGTGGTTCGTGACCGCGACGATCAGCTACAACGTGATCGAGGCCGTCGTCGCGATCACGGCGGGCAGCCACGCCTCCTCGAGCGCGTTGATCGGCTTCGGTCTCGACTCCGTCATCGAGGTGGCCTCGGCCGCTGCCGTCGCCTGGCAGTTCGCCGGACGGGACCCGGAGGCCAGGGAGAAGACCGCGTTGCGCATCATCGCGTTCTCCTTCTTCGGCCTCGCCGCCTTCGTCACCGTCGACGCCCTCCGGTCCCTGCTCGGCGCCGGGGGGGCCCAGCACTCCACCGTCGGGTTGGTCCTCGCCGCGGTCAGCCTCGCCGTGATGCCGCTGCTGTCGTACGGCCAGCGCCGGACCGGTCGCGAGCTGGGTTCCCTGTCGGCGGTCGCCGACTCCAAGCAGACGTTGCTCTGCACGTACCTCTCCGCGGTCCTGCTCGTCGGCCTCGCCCTGAACAGCCTCCTCGGCTGGTCCTGGGCGGATCCCGTCGCGGCTCTGGTCATCGCCGCGGTCGCGATCCGCGAGGGCGTGGAGGCCTGGCGTGGAGACGCTTGCTGCAGCCCCGACGCCGCCCTGCGCAGCAGCGGGAGAACCACCCCGACCGCCTGCGGGTGCGGGGCGAGCTGTACCGACGCCTGCTGCTCGGACTGAACCCGCCCTTCCCGCTGAACGGTCAGCAGGCGTGCTCCGCCCGGCGGTCGGCTGACGTCGCCGCGACGTGCGCCAGACTCGAGCGGTGATCGCGTCGCCCGTCGACCCACGGGATCAGACCGCCGAGGGTCGACGATCCCGCCTACCGCGCCTACTTCTGGGACAGCCCCGGAGCCTGCGACGAACGGGAGCTCACCGGGGCGGACCTCGACGAGGTGCTGGACTGGGTGCGGGCCGACAGCGGTGGCCGGCCGCACAGCCTGTGGGCGGTGGTGCGAAGCGGCGAGGACGTCGAACTCATCCGGCTGCGAGGCGTCGATCCGCCGGCCGACCCGAGCACCTGGCCGACCTGGGCCGAGGAAGCAAGGGTCTGACCGACGTCGGTGGAGGGTCCGCTACGGCGATTCGTCAGGGTCGTCGAGGCGGGTGAGCACGTCGGCAAGATCGGACGGAAAGACGACCTCGGTCGTGGTCCGCAGCTCGTCGATCGACCACCAGCGTTGGGCGGTGAAGACGCGCTGCTCGAGCTCGTTCCATCCCGCATCGGTCAGGACATCGCTGTCGACCTCGCAGAGGTAGTACTCCTCGGTCTGCTGGAGCCACTCGCCGTCGAACTCGAAGTCGGCCTCGCGTCGCAGCACGACCGGTCCCAGATCGGTGGGGAGGACCAGCCCGGCCTCTTCGAACGCCTCGCGACGCGCCGCTTCCGCGGGCGACTCCGCGAGCTCGCAGCCACCGCCGACGGTGAACCACCATTCACCTGCGTCGGGTCGGCCGGGGTCGCCACCACGGATCAGCAGCACCCGGGCCCGGTGGATCGGCAGCACCCGACCGGTTCGACGCGTCACCGTGTCCATCGAGCCATTGTGGTCGTACGGCGGTCGAGCGCGACGTGTGAGACGCGGGCCGCTCCCGAAGTCGGCCCGTCAGCCGGTCAGCGTACGACGACGGGCGGACCTTCGGCGGGCGCGAGGCTTCTTGCCTACCCGGTCGAGCCGGTCGTGCAAGGCTGCGCGCCATGTTCACCGAGGAGGAGCGCGAGGCGCTGCGTACCCGGCTGATCGGGTTCGCTCGCGAGGATGCTCGGGTTGTCGCTGCAGCCTCGCTGGGATCGGCAGCGCGTGGAGAGCTGGACCGGTGGTCCGACGTCGACCTCGCGCTACGTCTTGCTCCCGGGGTCGAGGTGGACGAGGTGGTCGAGGCGTGGACCGAGCTGGTCGCGCAGTCGGACCCCGTTGTTCTGGCCGCATGTCCAGCCCCTCGCCGGCGGTTCCCCTGTCGATGTGCTCTTCGGCGAGTTCCCGCGCAATCCCGTCGTCGCCGCAGTGGGCGAGCTCGATCGGTCGCGCTCAGCCGTTCGGATGGGATGGTTGTACGCGTTGCACCTGCGCTCGGCCCTCGGGCGCGGTCGGTGGTGGCAGGCGTTGTGGATGCTGCAGTCGGTCCGTGACGTCGTCGTCGGGCTCTACTGCCAGCGACTCGATCTGCCCCAGGCTGAAGGGCGCGGGGTCGACCGGCTGCCGGCCGACCTGCTCGACGGGCTGGTGCGGACCCACCCGAGCAGGGTCGAGCTCGAGCCGCTGTCGGCGTGCTTCGAGGTCGTGGCGCGTCTGCTTCTCGACGAGGCTGAGCGCCACGGCGTTCAGGTGTCGGCCGACCTCGCGGGCGTCCTGGGCGAGCTGACCCGTCGCGAGCAGGACCCGGTGTCGTGACGGCGTTTCCGGGACCTGATCTGGCGCGTCTTCGTCGAGAGCGTGTCGCATGGTTCGTCTGCGTGGGTCCTGACGGGTCGCCGCACGTGACTCCGGTGTGGTTCGTCTTCGCCGAAGGCACCTGGTGGGTCGCGACGGCGCGCCGCAACGTCAAGGTCCGCAACCTCCAGCTCGAGGACCAGGTGTCGCTGGCCCTGCCAGACCCGGATCGACCAGTGGTCGCGCAGGGTCGGGCCCGCATCCACTGGTCGGAGTTCCCTGCTGCGGTGTCGCAAGCCTTCGCTGCCAAGTACGACGACTGGGACATCGCGTCGGAGGAGCCCGACGGGCCACGGGTGCTCATCGAGGTCGAGACCAGCCGGTGGCTGTTCGCCGGCTAGCGCCGACGGTTCTCGCCGACGGCGATGCCGTCTGACCGGAGAACGGCGTAGGGGAGCGACGTGCTCCATGCCGCCCTCGAGCTCCGGATGTACCCGACACTGGAGTCATGTCCAGACCCGCGCCGGCTCAGGTGTGCCGAGCGCAGCGGACCAGGCGCCACCAGCAGGAGCGTCCGGTGCCTGATGGTGTTCCCAGCGGCGGCGCTGCTGTCTCTCGTGGCGGAACTCGTCCACCTGGGTGTGCCCTACTGCACGGGACCGGACGCGTGGACGGGTACGGCCCTCGTCGGGCAGATCGGTTCTTCGCTGGCCGTGCTGGCCTGGAACGCCTCCGTCCCTGCAGCACTCGTCGCTCTTGTCATGCTCACGGCGAAGCGCCTGCCTCGAGGTATGTCCGCGGCCGTGATGACGTGCGTGCTCTTCAGCGCAGCGGTTGTCGCCGCGATGATCGTGCTGGCGACGGACGACAGCTGACCGGCGTCCTGCTGCTCCTCTTCCTGCCGCTCTGGCTCCTCCTCGCGCTGATCCCGTTCATCGGGCTGACGTGGTTGCTCCACCGGCTGCGAGGGCGACGCACTGCACCGGCGCCGGTCGCTCGCTGATGCGCGCCCACCTGCTCTTCACGAGGGACCAGCAGAGGATGGCCGTGGGAGCGGTCTCCACAGCAGCACCAGTCGCACGAGGCGACGTGGCGCGCGACGCGTCAACTCCCTCTACGACGAATCGCCCAGGTCGTCGAGCGGGGACTTCCTCAGGGGAGCTGCCCGAGGGCGTCGGCGAGCAGGTCCACGCAGACGTCGAGCGTCGTCGCCGCAGAAGAGGTGCCCAGGCCTTCGCCGGACGGAGTCGACAGCCGCCGCTGACGGTGACGGCTCATGCGCCGGGAACGTCCCACCGCTGGGCGTCCGTCCAGTTGCAGCTGTAGAGCTGGAGCTGGACCCGGGACACCTCCTTGCCACGGGGGATGTCGAGGCACAGCCCTGACTGTCCGTGGAACAGGGTGCTCGGCCGGGGCGCTCACGAAGGACCACCAGCCTCTACCGCTGCCGACCCTCGTCATGGGTGCCCGCGGGAGCGTCGGCAGGTTCGTCCTCAGCGGTCTGCTGGAGCGGGGCGTGCCCGTCCGGGTGTCAGCCCGCCAGCCCCGACCCGGTCAGCTCGCCCCCGGGCTCGACGTCGTCCAGGCCGACCTCACCGACCGAGCCAGCCTCGGGCCGGCGTTCGAGGGCATGGGTCAGCTGTTCCTCCACGCGAACCACGAGGGTGTCGACGGCGTCATCGAGACGGCCAGGTCTGCGGGTGTCTCCCGGATCGTCCTGATGTCGTCGGGCAGCGTCATCCACCCGAGCTCGGCCGGCAACGCGATCACCGAGGAGCACCGCGAGGTCGAGAACGCCTTCGCCGGCTCGGGGCTCGAGGTGGTCCCGATCCGACCGCTCGTGCTCGCGACGAACGCACTCGCCTGGGCCGGCCCGATCAAGGCCGCCCGCTCGGTCGCGCTGTACCAGCCGGACGCGCTGACCGCGCCCGTCCACGAGCGCGACGTCGCCGCGGTGGCCGTCGCCGCCCTCACCGGGAACGACTCGGCGACGGTGAGCGAGCTGTTGACCGGTCCGGAGCGGATCACCCAGCGGCACCAGGTGCGGGCCATCGCGGCCGCCATCGGCGAGGACGTCACCGTCGCCGAGCTGCCGCGCGACCAGGCGTCGGCACGCTTCGCGCGGTTCATGCCACCGGCGGAGGCCGAGGCGGTGCTGCAGTTCCTCGACGACGCGGCCGCCGGCAGCTCGCCGGCCACCGACACCGTGCGCCGGGTCCTCGGGCGGCCGGCCACCGCGTTCGACGTCTGGGCGGTCGAGCACGCGGACGAGTTCTGAGCGCCGGGACTCCTGCCGCGTCGGCGAGGCGGTCACCGGGGGCGCGGAGTCGCCTGCGGTCATCCGGCCGGCGCGGGCGCCAGCAGCTCGACCCGGTTGCCGTGCCCGTCTGCGGTGTGGCAGCGCTCGTTGCCGGGGAAGCTGTGGCGCTGGGTCCAGTCGGCCACGAAGCCGAGCCGGGCCAGCCGGTCGGCGACCGCCTCCAGCTCGGCGACGCTGTCGAGCTGCAGCGCCGGGTGCGCCTTGAGCGCCGGCGTGAAGGGTTCCTCCACCCCGACGTGCACCTCCGCCAGGACCGTCTCGTCGGCGGCGAAGGAGCGGAACCAGACGCCGCCCTTCGCCTTCAGGTCCTCGGGCTTCTCGACCTCGGTCATCCCGAGGCCCTCGGCGTAGAAGCGGCGGGCGTCGTCCTCGCCGCCGCGAGGACCGGCGACCTGCACGTGGTGGAGCCTCATCGTTCCTCCTGCGACGGATCGGTCCCGAGGAACGTACGGCCCCGGTCGTCCAGGCGGACGGTGGCCTCGAGGACCGCTCCGGCGGCCACGTGCCGCTCAGGTCGCCGTCGACCGGCGTTCCGTGATCATCGTGCCCGCGCGCTCCAGGCGGGCCTCGGCCCGGACCGCCGGCAGGCGCCGGCTGATCTCGAGGGCGGCGAGCCCGTGCAGGGTGGCCCAGACGACCTCGGCCTCGACCTCGTCGCGATCGGCCACGGCGGCCTGGACGGCAGCGAAGGCACGGCGGAGCGGTTCGGGGCCGTCGCCGGTCCCGAAGGCCATGCCGGTCGGCATGGAGAACATCGCGTCGTACACGCGTGGGTTGCTCCGGGCGAAGTCGAGGTAGGCGCGCATCCGGGCGCGCGGCTCGGCCTCGACGGCCTCCAGGGCGTCCGCGATCGCGCTGAACCCGGCCAGGGCCACGGCGTCGAGCAGCGCCTGCCGGCCCGCGGGGAAGGCGGAGTAGAGGACAGGCTGGGTCACGCCGAGCTCGGCGGCGAGCCGCCGCATGGTGACCGCCTCCCACCCCTCGGCCTCCGCCACCCTCCGCGCGGCGCCCGTGATCCGGTCCCGCCGCAGGTCGAGGTCCGGAGCGGGTCGAGGAGCCACGACCCGCAACCTAGCAGAAGTACGTAACGACGCTAGCGAACCGACGACATCGTGTGCTAGCGTCGTTACACAACGTTGTTAGACAACCTTGGAAGGTTCCCCAGATGTCCATCGCCGCACTCGTCGTCGCCATCGCCGGCTGCCTCTTCATCCTCTTCATCGGCGCCCGTTTCCTCATCGCGCCCGCGGTCGCCACCGCCGGCTTCGGCGTCCCGCAGGACCGGCCCCGCGCCTTCACCAGCACCAAGGGCGTCCGCGACATCACCTCCGGCATCGTGCCCCTGGTGGTCCTCGCCGCCGGCGGACCGCACGTGTTCGGCTGGGCGCTCCTGGCCGCCACGATCACCCCGGTCGGCGACGCGATCATCGTCGTCACCAACGGCGGCACCCTCCGGCACGCGCTCAGCGTCCACGCCTCGACCGCGCTCGTCCTCGTCGTCGCCGGCCTCGTCCTCGCCCTGGGCTGACCAGCCGCTCGCTCCTTCCGCCCCGCACCACACCCACCGCGCTGCCCCGCCCCGCACCCACCGAGCGGAAGGACACGACCATGAGCACGCCCGACCAGCAGGCCGACCCGACCACCGCCACCACGGACGACGCGACCGTCGCCGCGGTCGTCCGCCGCTTCTACGAGCCCTTCCGCACCGGCGACACCAGCGCGTACGACGAGGTCCTCGCGCCCGAGTGGATCGACGTCCCCCTCGCCCCCGGGCAGGAGCAGGGACCCGGCGGGATGGCCGGCCAGATCGCCGCGTTCCGCCACGCCATGCCCGACTACGCCGTCACCCACGAGGACGTCATCGTCCAGGGCGACAAGGTCGCCGTCCGCAACACCGTCAGCGGCACCCACCAGGGCGCGTTCGTGGGCGTCCAGCCCACCGGCCGGCGCATCGAGATGCGCACCATGGACGTCCACCAGGTCCGCGACGGCAAGATCGTCGCCACCTGGCACCTCGAGGACTTCGCCGGCCTGATGGCCCAGCTCGACGCGCCCGCCGACGCGCCCACGCACCGCGCCTGGAGCTGAGCGGCGCCGGCTCCGGCCGGCGGCCGGATCCAACCCTGATCTGCTCCTGCCGGCCACCGAGGAGCCGGCGCCCACGGCCCGTGGCCCTCGTCGTAGGTTCCTGGGGCAGAGGGTTCGCTCAGGACGAGGAGGGTCGCACCGGTGCCTGGGTCGACGTCGCGACCGACGCTCGCGAGCTGGACGGGGCACCCTCGCCACGGACCGCTCCCCGCGATCCTGCTGCTGCTCACGCTGGGCACCGGGCTGGTCGACGCGATCAGCATCCTGCGGCTCGGGCGGGTCTTCGTGGCGAACATGACGGGCAACGTCGTCTTCATCGGGTTCGCCCTCGCCGGGGCCCCGGGCTTCTCGCTCCTCGGCTCGGTCGTCGCCCTGGTGACGTTCCTGCTGGGTGCTGCGGTGGGAGGGTTCCTCATCGGCCGCTTCGCCGGCCACCGGGGGCGGCTCCTGCGCAACGCGCTGCTCGCGCAGCTCCTGCTGTTCCTGGTCGCGCTGGGCATCACCCCCGACCTGGCGGACCTCGCGGTGCAGCTGGCCGTGCTGGGGGTGGCGGCGTTCCCCCTCGGCGTCCAGAACTCGGTGGTGCGCCACCTCGCCGTGCCGGACATGACCACGACCGTCCTCACCATGACCCTGACCGGCATCGGCGCCGACCTCCGCCGGGGTGACCTCGCCACGGCGGCCCGACGCGTCGTCGCCGTCGTGAGCATGCTGGTCGGCGCCCTGGTCGGCGCCCTCCTGGTCCTCGGCGAGGGTGTGCCGGCAGCCCTCGTGGCGGTGGTCGCCGTCACGGCGGCGGCGCTGGTCGCCGCAGCGGCCGCGAGCAGGGGCGAGCCCGACTGGGCGGTTCCGCGAGCCTGAGGTCGCGCCCGACCGGAGGGGTCAGGCTCCGGTGGTGGCGGCCTGCACCGCGGCGTACGTCTCGTCGAACAGCTCCGTGAGCGGGCGGTCCTCCTCGAGCCAGCGGGTGAAGCCGACCCGGAACACGAGCACCCCGACCTCGGCGGCGAGCGTGGCGGTCGCCTCGTCGACGCCGCGCACCCGGAGGGCACCCCGGAGCGCGTCGGTCAGCGTCGCCAGCTTCATCAGCTCGCGCTCGAGCAGCACGGGGTTGTCCGCGAGCACGGCCTGGCGACGGCCGGCGTGCGCGCGGCGGTCCGCGAAGAACGCCGCGCTCGCCCCGAGCCCGGCCCGGACGGCCTCCTGCGGCGAGGCCTCGGGCGGGGCATCTTCGACGGCCTCGACCATGGCCTGGGCCAGCGCCACGGACCCGTCGAAGAGGACCTCGCGCTTATCGCTGAAGTGGCGGAAGAAGGTGCGCTCGGTGAGCCCGGCGGCCGCGGCGATGTCGGCGACGGTCGTGGCGTCGTAGCCGCGCTCCTCGAACAGCGCCAACCCGGCCTGCGTGAGCCGGCTCCGTGCGTCCGGCTGCCAGCGACCCATGAGGCGATCCTAGGCGACGACAGCTACTGACATCACGGTGCTACGCTCATGTCAGTCACTGACATCGAGGAGGAACCATGCACGTCTTCGTCACCGGCGGGTCCGGCTTCATCGGCTCGGCGGTCGTCCCCGAGCTGCTCGGCGCGGGGCACACCGTGGTGGGCCTCGCGCGCTCTGACGCTTCGGCCGAACGGCTGGCCGCCGCCGGCGCGGACGTCCTGCGCGGCGAGCTGGCCGACCTCGACGTGCTCCGGCGCGGGGCGAGCGAGGCCGACGGGACCATCCACCTCGGCTTCGTCCACGACTTCGCGAACTTCGCCGCCGCCGGCGTCACCGACGCGACCGCGATCACCGCGATGGCCGAGGCGCTGGAGGGCACGGGCAAGGCCCTCGTCACCGCGTCGGGCGTCCTCGGGCTGCCCGCGGGCCGGGTCGTCACCGAGCGCGACGAACCCGCCCAGGCGCACCGGGCCACCGCCCTCGCCTTCGCCGGGCGCGGGGTGCGGGCGTCCGCCGTACGGCTGGCGCCCACGGTGCACGGGGCCGGTGACCACGGGTTCGTGCCCGCGCTGATCGGCATCGCGCAGCGGCAGGGCGTCTCCGCGACGATCGGGGACGGGCGCAACACCTGGCCGGCCGTCCACCGCTCCGACGCCGCCCGGTTGTTCCGGCTGGCCGTCGAGTCGGCGCCCGCGGGATCGACGCTGCACGCGACCGCGGAGGAGGGCGTCGAGACGCGCGCGATCGCCGAGGCCATCGGCCGCCACCTCGGCCTGCCCGTCACCGCCGTCGAGCCCGGCGCGGCGGCGGAGGAGCACTTCGGCTGGATGGCGCGGATGTTCGCGATGGACGTCCGTGCGTCGCACGCCCTGACCAGCGAGCTGCTCGGCTGGGAGCCGACCGGGCCGGGCCTCCTGCAGGACCTGGACGAGGCCTACTTCACCCCGCAGGCCTGAGGGCGGTCTGCCCGACGTCTGCTCGACCTTCTCGAGCCTGCGCGCCTTGCGAAGCGCGCAGACTTGGCAAGATCGAGCAGACGCCACCCGGTGAGCGGCAAGTGGCTGGCGGACGGAGGGCGGGGGCTCAGACGACGACCGTCATCCCGCCGTCGACGAACACCGTCTGCCCGTCGACGAAGTCGGAGGCGGGGGACGCGAGCCAGACCGCGGGTCCGACGAGGTCGGCGGTCGTGCCCCAGCGCCGGGCCGGGGTGCGGCCGACGACCCACTGGGTGAACTGCTCGTCGTCGACGAGCGCCTGGGTCATCTCCGTCGCCAGGTAGCCGGGCGCGAGCGCGTTGACGTGCACGCCCGAGCCGGCCCACTCGGCGGCCATCGCGCGGGTCAGCGTGCGCAGCCCGCCCTTGGCCGCCGTGTACGGGGCGATGCCGGGCCGCGCGAGGTCGGACTGCACCGACGCGACGTTGATGATCTTGCCGCGCCCCCTGCTGATCATGCTCCGCGCGACGGCACGGCCGACGAGGAAGGCGCTGGTCAGGTCGGTCTCGACGACCCGGCGCCAGTCGGCGACGTCGAGGTCGACCAGCGGCACGCGGTGCTGCACGCCGGCGTTGTTGACCAGCACCCCGACCGGGCCCACCTCGGCCTCCACCGCGGCGACGGCGCGCTCGACCTGGTCGGCGTCGGTGACGTCGAACCCGTACGCGTGCACCCGGCCTTCCCCGAGCTCGGCGGCCAGCTCGTCGCGGGTCCGCGCCAGCCGCTCGGGGTCGCGACCGTTGAGGACGACCGTCGCCCCCGCCCCGGCCAGCCCCTCGGCGAGCGCGCGCCCGATGCCGCGGCTGGAGCCGGTCACGAGCACGACCGTCCCGGTCAGGTCGAACAGGGCGGGGACGTCGGGCACGGGCACCGGCCCATCCCACCACCGGGGCCCTCGGGCCCGGTGCGCGGCTACGCTCCGCGCGTGCCCACGCTCACCACCGCCGCGCTCGAGCTCGCGTACGCCGACGAGGGCCCGCGCGACGGCGACCCGGTGCTCCTGCTGCACGGGTGGCCGGACGCCGCCCGCGGTTGGGCGCCGGTGGCGCGCCGGCTGACCGACGTGGGGCACCGGGTGCTGCTGCCCGACTGGCGGGGCACCGGGGGCACCCGCTTCCGGTCGGCGGAGACGGTGCGCGACGCCACGGCGTACGCGCTCGCGGCCGACGTGCTCGACCTCGCCGACGGCCTCGGGCTCGATCGGTTCGCGGTCGTCGGGCACGACTGGGGTGCACGGGTCGCGTACGTGCTCGCCGCGCTCGTGCCCGAGCGGCTGAGCAGCATCGCCGGGCTCGCGCTGGCGTACCAGCCGCGCGGCGAGTTCCGCTTCCCGTCGTGGGCCCAGGCGCAGAACTTCTGGTACCAGTGGCTGATGTACGTCGACGCGGGCGCGCAGGCCGTGCGGGAGGACCCCGTCGGCTTCGCGCGCCGGCAGTGGGAGACGTGGAGCCCGCCGGGCTGGTGGGACGAGGCCGAGCTCGAGGCGACGGCGGACGCCGCGTTCCGGCACCCGGACTGGCCGGCCACGACGCTCAACGGCTACCTCTCGCGCTTCCTCGCCGACGAGCCGGTCGACCCCCGCCACGACGACCTGCGCCGCCGGGTCGCGCAGGTCGACCACCTGACGGTGCCGACGCTGATGGTGCAGGGCGCCGCGGACACGTGCGACCCGCCGTCGGAGTCCGAGGGGCTCGAGGACCACTTCGACGCCTACCGGCGCGTCGTGCTCGACGGCGTCGGGCACTTCCCGCAGCGGGAGGCGCCGGACGCCGTGGCCGACCTCGTGCTGGCGCACCTCGCCGCCCACCGCTGAGCCGGGACGCCGGGCGCGGCCGTCGCCAGCGGGTCAGTGCGGCGCGGTGAGGGCGGCGAGGTAGCGCTCCGTCATCCGCTGCTGCAGGCCGCGTCCCACGGGTCCGGCCAGCCGGGTGAACCAGCGCCCCGGCACGGAGAACGCCCGAATGCGCGCCTCGACGACGTCACCCACCAGCGTCACCTCGAAGCGCTCCTCGCCTCGCTCCGGGTGGCCCTCGAGCGTCCCGTACGCGAAGCCGACCCGCTCCGCCTCGCGGGTCAGGGCGACGACCTCGACCGGGGCGCGGACGAGGACCGGCCCGACGCCGAGGGTGAGCACCGCCCGGGCGCCGAGCGCGACGTCGCCCGCGGCCGTGACGCGGACGCCGGCCCGACGCTGAACCTCCCAGGCCAGCAGCCGTGCGGTCGCGACGTCGAACCACGCGCGTCCCTGGCCGACGGTCCGGCGGACGTCGAGATGGTGGTACCCCGGTGGCAGGGGATCGGCCGTGGCCCCGACCTCGGGGTAGGTGAGCCGCAGCGCTCCCAGCGACCGGAGGTCCCGCGCGCGGCTCACGGCGCCCAGCGGCTCAGCGTCTGAGCGAGCAGCCGGTCGAAGAGCTCGAGGAGGTCGACCGCCGGGTCGAGCAGCCACTGCAGCTCGATGCCGTCCATCGCGGCGACGAACAGCCGGGCCTCCTGCCGTAGCTGGGCGTCGCCCATGGCCGCGACCTCCCCGTCCGCGACCGCCTCCCGCAGGTGCACGACGTGCTCGGCGACGACCGCGGCGTAGCGCTGCTGGACGAAGGGCCGGGCCGGGTGGTCGGGGCTCGTGGCCTCGGCCGTGAGCGTGAGGAACAGCTCGATCAGGCCGGGGTGGTCGGCGTTGAAGAGCATGGCCTCGCGCATGCTGCGGATCCAGTCGAGCCCGCGCAGCCCGTCGATCCCGGCCGGGCGGCTCTCGCGGGCCCACTCCTCCAGCACCGCGGCGAGCAGGCCCTCCTTGGTGCCGAAGTACTGCACCAGGGAGGCCGAGGAGACCCCGACGCGCTCGCCGATGGTGCGCAGCGAGGCACCGTGGTAGCCGCGCTCGGCGAACACCTGCGTCGCCGAGCGGACGATGGCCGAGCGGCGCTCGACCCCCTTGCGGTACGGGCCTCGCCCGGGGCGCACGACGCCCTGCTGCTCCACCCGTCCGTCCGAGGTCGTACCCGGTCCGACCGTCACCGCTCACCCCCTCGACCCCGCGTTGCATGAAAAATTAGCAGGTGGTTAGTATTCGTGGGAAGCGACGGCCAGGGCGGCCGTGCAGCGGACGAGGAGAACGATGGCTTCCAGCGGTCCCGTCGGCGTCGGGTTCATCGGCACCGGCATGATCAGCACGACCTACCTGGAGAACCTGACCCGGTTCCCGGACGTGAAGGTGGTCGCCCTCGGCGACCTCAACACCGAGGTCGCGCGCGCCCAGGCCGAACGGTTCGGGATCCCGACCTGGGGCAGCCCCGACGAGGTGCTGGCGCACCCCGAGGTGGAGCTCGTCGTCAACCTGACCCTGCCCGCGTTCCACGCCGAGGTGGCGAGCCGCGCGGTCGCCGCCGGCAAGCACGTCTGGTCGGAGAAGCCGATCAGCACCGACCGCGAGAGCGGGCGCGAGCTGCTGGCGCAGGCCGCGGCGGCGGGCGTCCTCGTCGGCTGCGCGCCCGACACCGTCCTCGGCCCGGGCGTCCAGAGCGCCCGCCGGGCGATCGCCCGCGGCGACATCGGCGAGCCCCTGTCGGCCCAGACCGTCATGCAGTACGCGGGGCCGGACATCTTCCACCCGAACCCCGACTTCTACTTCGCCCCCGGCGGCGGCCCAGTCCTGGACATGGGCCCGTACTACCTGACCACCCTGGTGCAGGTCTTCGGCTCGGTGGGCAGCATCGCCGCCTTCGGCGGCATCGGGCGCGGCCAGCGCTCCGTGCAGGTGGGCCCGCGCACGGGTCAGACCTTCGACGTCACGGTCCCGACCTTCGTGTCGGCCATCGCCTCCTACGTCGACGGCGGCGTCAGCCAGAGCCTCTTCAGCTTCGAGTCCCCGCTCAAGCGCCAGGGGGTCGTGGAGATCACCGGGACGGAGGGCACGCTCGTCGTCCCGGACCCGAACCGCTTCACCGGCGAGGTCCGGATCGCCCGCGGTCCGGTGCTCGGCAACGCCACCACCCCCGAGGAGGTGCGCGAGGTCAACTCGGCCCCGCAGACCTGGGAGGACGTCGAGGTCAAGGGCGTGTACGCCGAGCGCGGGCTCGGGGTCCTCGACCTCGCCCGTGCCGCCCGGACGGGCGGCCGCCCGCTCGCGTCCGGCGACCTCGCGTACCACGTGCTCGACACGCTCCTCGCGATCGAGGACTCCGTCCGCGAGGGCCGGGTCGTCGACGTCGAGAGCCGGGTCGACCGCGTGCCGCTGGTGGCCGACGACTTCGACCCCTTCGCCTCGACCCTCTGACCCGTACGGGCCACACCCCCACCGCAGCGACTCCCCAACGCAGGACGGAGCACCACCATGCCCAAGCCCGAGATCTCGGTGCAGCTGTACTCGATCCACCACGAGCTCGACCAGGACCTCGACGGTTCGCTGGCCAAGCTCGCGGAGACCGGCCTGACGACGGTCGAGGCCTTCGACTTCGTCCGCCGCGCGGACGCGCTCAAGGCGTCGTTCGAGCGCTACGGCCTCCGCTCGCCGACCGCGCACGCGGTCCTCGTCGAGCAGACGGCGAACACGCCCGACGGGCTGCTCACCCGCCCGCCGGCCGAGGAGGTCTTCGCCGCGGCCAAGACCCTCGGCGTCGAGGTCGTCATCGACCCGCACGTCCCGCTGGCCAAGTGGCAGACGCGCGAGGACGTGCAGCGCACGGCCGAGCGGCTGAACGAGGTCTCGGCCCAGGCCGCGGAGCAGGGCCTGCGCGTCGGCTACCACAACCACGACCACGAGCTCTCCTCGAAGATCGACGGCCGGTCGGCGCTCGAGGTGTTCGCGGGCCTGCTCGACGAGTCGGTGCTGCTCGAGGTCGACCTCTACTGGGCCACCGCCGGCGGCGTCGACCCGGTCCGGCTGCTGCAGGGTCTCGGGGACCGCGTGGTCGCCGTGCACGTCAAGGACGGGCCCATGCGCGAGGGCATCACCTCGCGGCAGCTGCCGAAGGACCAGGCCCCGGCCGGCACCGGCGACGTGCCGCTCGCGGAGGCGCTCAAGGCGGCGAGCAGCGCGCAGTACGCCGTCATCGAGTACGACCACTACGAGGGCGACACGTTCGAGGGCATCCGCCAGAGCTACGCCTGGCTGAAGGGCCAGCTCGAGGGCTGAGCACGCAGACCGGCGCCGGGCACCGGCGGCCGCGTCGAGCACCGAGGGGGGACGCTCGACGGCCGGCGGTGCCCGGTGCTGCTGCGTCCGGGGCCGGGAGCGGGCCGCGTCAGGCCCGCTCGTCGGTGGTGCCCGATCGCCCGGAAGGCCCGCAGGGCTGGGGCCGGTCACCTACGCTGACGCCCGAGACGGAGGTGCGTACGTGGTGATCGTGGTCAGGGCCGGGCTGCTGGTGGCGGGTGCCGCCGCGCTGCTGGCGACCGCATGCTCGGCGACCCCGGAGCCCGCGCAGACCCCCGGACCGACCGTGACGTTCGAGTCGCCGACCCCGTCGGAGACCGCGTCCGCCGGCGCCTGCCCGGACGGGTCCTACCGCGTGACCGGCCTCGAGGGCCGCGGCGAGGCGGCCGCCATCGGCAAGGGCACCGGCGGCGACATCGACGCCGACTTCACCGACGGGACGTTCACCATCAGCTCCGACGGCGCCCAGCCCGTCACGGTGGACATCGGCCCGACGAACGCGCAGCTGCGCTTCGACGGCACGATCAGCGGCACGTACGCGGGGGAGCCCTCGGCGCTGCGCCTGACCACGAAGAGCGCCGACGGCGACGTGAGCATCAAAGGCTTCGGCTTCACCCGGACCCGCTCGGCCAGCGAGCTCGCCGGCCAGCTGCTCGGCAAGGGCGTCACCGCCCAGGTCACCTGCGACGACGCCGCCGGCACCGCCGCCGTCACCCTCCCCAACGCGAGCCTGACGCTCAAGAAGTCGTAGCCGCGTACCTCCTGCCTCCGCGTCGATCCGGGACTGCCGGTCGACCCCTGAGCCCGGAGCGAGCCGGGCCGAGGGGGCGAGCACGCCACATCCAGCCATCGCCGATGGGCGAGGCTCGCCGGCGGCACTTGTCCCCGGTTGCGGGTGCTCTTCTCGCCCTGCCGGTGCGGCAGAGCCCCTGCATCTCACGCTGTCGTGAGATGCAGGGCCCCGGTACGTGCCGAACCGAAGCGGAGGCAGAGGTCAGCGGGTCAGCGGGTCAGGGGATCAGGCTGACCTTGATCGACTCCTTGCCGCTGCCGACGAGGTCGAGGCCGTGCTGGAAGTCGGCGAGCGGGAGCTGGTGGGTGCAGATCTGGTCCAGGGGGAGCGCGCCCGACTCGATCAGCCGGATCGCCGCACCCCAGGTGTGGGGGCCGAGGTGGGCGCCCAGGACGTTCAGCTCCTTGTCGTCGCTGATGATCGTCCAGTCGACGCTGGCCTCCGCGCCGAAGACGCTGTACTCGACGTAGCGACCCATCTTGCGCAGCAGGTTCAGGCCCTGGCCGACCGCGGACGGGTGCCCGCTGCCCTCGAGGTAGACGTCGGCGCCCCAGCCGTCGGTGAGCTCCAGGACCCTGGCCACGGCGTCCTCCGAGGCGATGTTGATCGTCACGTCGGCGCCGGTGGCCCGCGCGATGCCGAGCTTGGTGTCGTCCATGTCCAGGCCGACGACGAGCTTGGGGTTCTTCGCCTTGGCGCCGGCGATCATGCCCAGGCCGATCGGTCCGCAGCCCGCGACGACGACGACGTCGTCGAAGGTCAGCTGGGCCCGCTCGACCGCGTGCAGCGCGCACGACAGCGGCTCGGCGAAGGCCGCGTGGGCCGGCGGCAGGTCGGCGCTGATCTTGTGGACGAGCGAGCCGGCCGGGAAGATCATGTACGACGCCATCGCGCCCGGGGTGGCGTGCCGGAAGCCGAAGATGTCGTGGGTCGCGCACATGTGGTACGCCCCGTCGAGGCAGTAGCGGCACGTCCAGTCCGGGACGATCTGCTCGGCGACGACCCGGTCGCCCGGCGACACGCCCCACTTGGCGGCCGCCGCGTCGTCGACCTGGACGATCCGCCCGACGAACTCGTGACCGGGGATCACGGGGGTCTCGACGTACGCCGTGCGGTGCTCGTCGCCCCAGAACTTGACCGCGCCGTGGTAACACTTCAGGTCGCTCGCGCAGATGCCGACGGCCTCGACCTGGACGAGGGCCTCGCCCGGGCCCGGCTGGGGGACCGGCACCTCCTCCATCCGGTAGTCCTCCGGCCCGTGGCAGACGACGGCCTGCATCGTCTCGGGGAGCGCGCTGCTCGTCGTGGTCTGGGTGGCCTCGGACGTCATCGGGCGGACCTCTCTGGTGGGGTGGTGCGCGGGCAGGCGGGAGCCGGACCGGGCGCGGGAAGACGGCTCCACGCTAACCACCGCCCGGCGCGCGGCCGCAGGGACCCGCGTCCGCACCGACCGGGCGGTCGCCTCAGTCGGTCAGGCTGTCCTCGTAGTCGACGATCTCGTCCACGTTGGCCTTCGAGTGGCTGGACGGGTCGAAGGCGTACCCGAGCCACTCCCGCGCGAGCCGACGGGCGAGCTGCAGGCCGATGACGCGCTCGCCCAGGGTGAGGATCTGGCAGTCGTTGGACAGGATCGAGCGCTCGACGCTGAACGAGTCGTGCGCGACCGTCGCGCGGATGCCCTTGACCTTGTTGGCGGAGATCGCCACACCGATGCCGGTGCCGCAGACGAGGATCGCCCGGTCCGCCTCGCCCTTCATGATCTTGGTCGCCGCGGCGATCGCGACCGACGGGTAGGTGCCGGCGGTGGGGTCGGACTCGTTGACGCCGAGGTCCTCGACGCTGGCCACGCGCGGGTCCTCGCGCGCGTCGGCCAGCAGCGCGTCCTTGTAGCGGTAGCCGGCGCTGTCGCCGCCGAGCAGGAGACGGATGCCCTCGGGCACGTGATCGACCTTCTTCCTCAGGTGGTGGTTCAGGAGCGGACGGGGGCGTCGGCGAGGACGTCCCCGACCGCGGTGACGATGAGCGCGAGGGAGACCGCGCCCGGGTCCGGGGTACCCACGCTGCGCTCGGCCAGCGGGCGCGCCCGACCGACTCTCGGCCGGAGCGCGGCGGTCTCGCGGGCGGCCTCGGTCGCGGTGCGCGCCGCGGCCGGCCAGGCGGTGCCCACCGGCTCGCCCGCGTCGACCGCGCCGACCAGGGCGTCGACGAAGGGGAAGAGGGCGTCGAGCATCGTCTTGTCGCCCAGGTCGGCGCCGCTGAACTCCTTGAGCTGGTCGGCGGCGCTGCGGACGGCGTGCGCGAGGGCGTCGCCCGTGACGGCGTCGGTGTTGCCGAGCTGCTGACCCGTGCGGTCGAGCAGCAGGCCCCAGAGGATCCCGCTGGTGCCGCCGGCCTTGTCGCCGAAGGCCGAGCCGGCCGCGGCGAGGACGCTCTGCACCCCGCCGCCCTGGGCCGCGGTGGCGTCGGCGGCCTCGGTGGCCGCCAGGGCGCCGCGCGACATCCCGATGCCGTGGTCGCCGTCGGCGGCGACGGCGTCCAGGCGGCCCAGCTCGTCCTTGTGCTCCTCGACCGTCGCGCTGAGCGCGGCCAGTGCCCGGCGGGCCACCTCGGCCGCGGCCCGCGACTCCTCGGTGGCCTCCGCGACGGTGGTCCGGGCCGACTCGCTGCTCACCTGGCGGTGCGTCGTGAAGCGGGTGCTCGTCGCCGGGGTGCCGCGGCGGAACGCCGGGGTGTCGGCGGGCGCGGTCCAGAAGGTCTCGAGCTCGTCGTCCAGCCACGTCACCGAGAGCGAGCAGCCCGCCATGTCGAGGCTGGTGACGAGCTCGCCGACCTCGGGGCGTACGAGGCGGACGCCGGCCTGCTCGAGCAGCGGGGCGACGAGCCCGAAGAGGACGAAGAGCTCGTCGTACTTGGTCGCGCCCAGACCGTTCACGAGGACCGCCGCGCGTCCGTCGGCGTCGGCGGGCCGTTCGGCGAGGACGGTCTCGACGAGCTTGGCGGCGAGGTCGGGTGCCGGCATCCACGCGTCGGAGGTGATGCCCGGCTCGCCGTGGATGCCGAGCCCGAAGTCCATCCGGCCGCGCTCGACGTGGAAGAGCGGTTCCCCGGCGCCGGGCATCGTGCAGCCGTCGAAGGCGACGCCGAAGGAGAAGGTGGCCGCGTTCGCGGCGCGCATCACCCGCTCGACCCCGTCGAGGTCGAGGCCGGCCTCGGAGGCCGCGCCGGCGATCTTGTAGACGGTGAAGGTCCCGGCGATGCCGCGCCGGTCGCCCTGCTCGGCCGGCGGCGCCGAGGCGATGTCGTCGGTGACGTAGACGATGCGGGTGTCGATCCCCTCGGCGCGGAGGCGGTCGGCCGCGACGCCGAAGTTCAGCCGGTCGCCGGCGTAGTTCCCGAAGCCCATGACCACGCCGGCGCCGCCGTCCGCCGCGCGGCAGACGCGGTAGACCTGCTCGGCCGAGGGGGAGGAGAAGAGTCCGCCGAGGACGGCCGCGTCGGCGAAGCCGGTGCCGATCACCCCGTTGTACGAGGGGTAGTGGCCGGCGCCGCCGCCGATGACGAGGCCCACCTTGCCCTCGAGCGGCCCACCGGCCCGGACGAAGCCGGACGCGTCGGGCACCCGCTGGACGTGGTCGGGGTAGGCCAGCGCGAACCCGGCCAGGACGTCGTCCTTGAAGGCGGCGGGGTCGTCGTAGACGTGGGTCACGGGCGTCTCCTCTGACGTCGGCGGGCGGGGCGGGAGGCGTACGGGGTGCTCACGACCCCGGTCCGGCACGCGCTCCAGGCACCATCGTGCAGGCGGTCCTCCGGCGCCCGTGCGGCACCCCGACGCCAGAGGGGGTGGCCGGCGGACCGACCACCCCCTCGGGGACGTGCACCGAGCGGTTCAGCTCACTCGGCGAGGATGCCGTACAGCTCGCGGCGGAGCTGGTCGACCTTCTCCTTGGCGCGGGCCTGCTGGTCGGCGTTCGCGCCGCGGAACTGCTGCAGGCTGCCCATCAGCTTGCGGGCGGCGTCGCGCAGGTCCGAGCCGGCCCCGCCCTCGCGGGCGTTGTCGAGCGCGGCGTCGATCGACTCGCGGTTCTCGGCCACGTGGGCCGTGCCCTCCTCGGTCAGGGAGTACGCGCCACGCGGGCCGTCCTCCTTGGTGACGAGGCCCTCGTCGACGAGCTGGGCCAGCGTCGGGTAGACCGAGCCGGGGCTCGGCTTCCAGGCGCCGTCGGTCTTGTCGGCGATGGCCTTGATGAGGCCGTAGCCGTTGGACGGGCCCTCGGCGAGGAGGCCGAGGATCGCGCTGCGGACGTCGCCGCGGCGGGCGCGGGGGCCGCCGGGGCCGAAGCCGCGACCCGGGCCGAAGCCGCGGTGGCCGCCGCCGAAGCCACGACCGGGGCCGAAGCCCGGGCCGCCGTCGCGGTCGCCCTCACGGCCGAAGCCCGGACCGAAGCCGGGGCCGAAGCCGGGGCCACCGTCACGACCGGGGCCGAAGCCCTCGGCGCCGGCCGCGGCCATGGCGGCCATCCGACGGAAGGCCTTGGGCGGGATGAAGCCCTGCGGGGCTGCGTTGAAGTGGTGTCGCATGGTGTCTCCTGGACTGTCTGGTCGCCGTCCTCGTGGCGGCGTCACCGATATATCGCCGATAGTCTAGAAGATATTCCGAGTGTTCTTCAAGGGGTTGTCCTCGGGACGTCGGGGAGTGCAGGGGAAGGGGCGGCCGCCCGCGGTCCAGGCGCGAGGCGGCACCGTCCTCCACGACGCGCACCTCGCAGGCTGCGCGCGGCAGCAGAGGGTGCGCGAGGCCGTACCCGCCCGACCGGCCGAGCCGGGCGCAGGGGCGCTGCTGCCGGTCGTTCTGCGCAGAAGGAAGCGCCAGCTGGCTCCGAAGGGCCCCTACGCAGCCCGACAGCTCAGCTGGCGCTTCCTTTTGCGCGGACCGGCTGCAGCAGGACGGGGTTCGGCCGTGCGGCTCCCTGGGGCGCGGGGACGCCGAGCCGGGGTCAGCCCGCACGCGCGCGCCGGTACCCGCAGAGAGCTGGTGCTTCCCGCAGCGCATCTGTCGCGGGAACCACCGGCTTTTCACGTGAACGTGAAAAACCTGAGGCCAGTGGGACCTGGCTGGCGAGGGGCGGGCGGGGTCCGCGGAACGCGAGGCCCGGCTCAGACGGGCCAGCCCTCCGGGCCCTGGGTGCCGGCGGCGTACGTCTCCATGGGCGTCTCGTCGGCGGCCCAGGCCTTCAGCACGGAGTCGACGATGCGCCAGCACTCGACGGCCGTGTCGCCGCGGACGGCGAGCAGGGGGTCGCCGTCGAGGACGCCGGCGAGGACCTCGCCGTACGCGGGCAGGCGGCCGGGGCTGAGCTCGGTGTCGAGGGTCACGTGGTCGATGCCCATCGGGTCGTCCTCGCCGTTGACGTTGAGGTCGAGCGCGATGGCGTCGGGGCCCATGACCAGCCGCAGCCGGTCGGGCTCGCAGGTGCCGGTCAGCCCGGTGGGGAGGTGCGGCACCGGCTTGAAGGTGACGACGACCTCCTTGCGCTGGGTCCCGACCGACTTGCCCGAGCGCAGCCGGAAGGGCACGCCGGCCCAGCGCCAGTTGTCGATCTCCAGCGTCACCTCGGCCAGGGTCTCCGTGTTCCGTGCCGGGTCGACGCCGGGCTCGTGCACGTAGTCGGGCACCTCCCGACCGCCGATGGAGCCGGCGCTGTAGCGGGCGCGGCGGGACGCCAAGGCGGCGTCCCCGCCCCAGACGCGGGTGGCGCGCAGCACCTCGGCCTTGGACTCGCGCAGGTCGAACGCCGAGACCGACCCGACGGGGTCCATCGCCACGAGGGCCATCACCTGCAGCAGGTGGCTCTGGATCATGTCGACCAGCGCGCCGGCCTTGTCGTAGTAGCCGGCGCGACCCTCGAGCGTCAGCGGCTCGTCGAAGACGATGTCCACGCTGGCGACGTGCCCGGCGTTCCAGACGGGCTCGAAGATGCGGTTGGCGAAGCGCACGCCCAGCAGGTTCAGCACGGTGGCCCGCCCGAGGAAGTGGTCGACGCGGAACGTGCGGTCCTCGGGCACCAGGCCGGCGAGGCGGGCGTTGAGCGCCTTCGCGCTGGCCTCGTCGGTGCCGAACGGCTTCTCCAGCACGAGCACGGTGCCCTCGGGGAGCTCGACGTCGACGAGCGCGTCGCACGCCTTGGCGGTGACGGCCGGCGGCAGCGCGAAGTACAGCGCGGGGGCCGCCTCGCCCGCCTGCACGAGCCGGCGCAGGTCGTCGGCCTTCGTCACGTCCGCGCGCTGGTACGAGGTCGTCGCGAGCAGCGCGTCGATCGTCTCGCGCGACACGTCGCCCTTGGTGAGCGAGTCCTCGAGCCGGTCGTGCCAGGCCGCCGCGTCCCAGTCCTCGGCCCCGGCGCCGACGAGCACCAGGTCGCGGCGCTGCGGTTCCGCGTCGAGCAGCTTGCCGAGCGCGGGCATCAGGAGGCGGTGGGCGAGGTCGCCGCTCGCGCCGAGCAGGACGAGCGTGCGGATCGGGGTGTCCGGCAGCGGGGCGCCGTGGACCGACATGGCCTGGTCGGGCGTGGCGGACGAGATGCTCATGACGGCTCCGGCGGGTCGGCGTGGACGCCTCCGGCGGTGCCGGACGCATGCTCACGCTAACGACGCCTGGCGCCCACCAGCGGGAGGCCCTGCTGGGGGGCGACATGCCTCAGCGGCGCCGCCAGGTCGTCCGCGCGACGACCGTCCCGCAGACGCCGGCCACGGCCGTCGCCGTCCCGCCGACCAGCGCGCCCACGAACAGCGCCGGGTTGTACGCGCCGAGGACCATGAGCATCCCTCCCGCGACGAGCAGGGCCATCACCATCACCGCGGCGAGCAGGGGCACGAGCGCGCCGGAGGGGCGGGTCTCGACCGGCTCCGCGGGCTCGGCGCGCAGCGCCGGCGGCGGCGTCCGGCGCGGACCGAGGTCGGCGAACAGCACCCGCAGGTCGCCCTGCGAGCGGGCGGCCATTGCGCGGGCGAGCCGGTCGTCCAGCTCGGCCGGGTCGAGCCGTCCCGCGGCGTAGTGGTCGGCGAGGGCGTCGCAGGCGGCGGCCCGCTCGACCTCGCCGACGCGCAGCGCGGCGCCGGGCCCGAGGGTGAGCGGGCGGGTGGGGGAGGGGCGGTGGGAGTAGGGCGTCAGCTGGTCCACGTACGGCAGCCTCGCCGCCGTGCGGCAGCGGCGGAAGGCCTCGGCCCGGTCCGGGGACGCAGGTCGGAGCAGCCCGAGACCCGGGTCGTACGCGCCCTGCCCGGCTCTGGCGGACGGGGTCAGACCGGGTAGACGGTGACCGCCGTCGCCTTCACCGCCAGGTGCACCGCGCGCCCCGGGTAGAGGTCCAGCTCGCCGACCGCCGCCGCCGTCACCGCGGCGGTCACCGTCTCTCCCGAGGTGGTCTCGGTGGTCACGCGGACCTCGTCGGCGTACGGCTCGAGCTCGACCACGCGCGCCGTCAGCACCGTGCGGGGGCTGCCGTGCGGCGCGTCGACGAACACCGACACCACCGACGGCGCGAACGCCGCGGCGACCGGCGACCCCGCGGGCAGCCCGGCGGTGCTCGCCCCGACGTGCAGACCGAAGGCCGTGGTGACGCCGGCGGGTCCGGCGGTCCCGAGCAGGAGGTTCAGCCCGGCGAGCCGGGCCGCGAACGGGGTCCGCGGGTGGCGCAGCACCTCCGCCGTCGGGCCCGCCTCGACCACGCGACCGGCGTCGAGGACGACGACCCGGTCGCTGAGCAGGAGGGCGTCGAGGAGGTCGTGGGTGACCAGGACGCTCGTGCGCCCGACGAGGACCTGGCGCAGCACGCGGCGCACCAGGGGGGCGAGCGTGACGTCGAGCGCGGCGAGCGGCTCGTCGAGGAGGAGCAGCCGCGGGTCCGTCGCCACCGCCCGGGCGATGGCGACGCGCTGCGCCTGGCCGCCGGACAGCTGCGCGGGCCGGCGCCCCGCGAGGTGCTCGGCCTCCACCGCCGCGAGGCAGGTCCGCGCAGCCTGCTCGGCCGCGGGGCGGCCCACCCCGGCGGCGCGAGGTCCGAAGGCGACGTTCGCGAGGACGGTGAGGTGCGGGAAGAGCAGCGGGTCCTGGGCGAGCAGCCCGACGCGCCGCCGGTGGGGAGCCGGCCAGCGCCGCGCAGCCACGTCGAAGAGCGGCTCCCCGTCGAGCTCGGCACGGCCGGTGTCCGGCCGCACCGTGCCGGCGAGGACGCCGAGGAGGGTCGACTTTCCCGCGCCGTTCGGGCCGAGCACCGCGAGCCGCTCGCCGTCGCCGACCTCGAAGGCGACGTCGAACCCGCGCTCCTGGAGCCGTGCGGAGAAGGACAGGGCCACCTCAGAGCACCCGCCCCGTACGGCCGGCGGCCAGGCCGACCACGCCGACGGCGACGGCCACCAGCAGCAGCGAGAGCGCGACGGCGGTGCTCGCGTCGGTCTCACGCTGCAGGTAGATCTCCAGCGGGAGGGTGCGCGTGACCCCCTGGAGGCTGCCGGCGAACGTGAGCGTCGCGCCGAACTCCCCGAGGGCGCGCGCGAACGCCAGGACCGACCCCGACAGCAGGCCGGGCAGCACCAGCGGCAGCGTCACACGGCGCAGCACGAGCGTCGGCCCCGCCCCGAGCGTGGCGGCAACGGTCTCGTAGCGCTGCCCGACCGCCCGCAGGGTGCCCTCGAGGCTGACCACCAGGAAGGGCAGCGAGACGAACGTCTGCGCCAGCACCACCGCGGTCGTGGAGAAGGCGACCTGGAGCCCCAGGACCTCGAGCGCGTGCCCGAGCAGTCCCCGCCGGCCGAACGTGTAGAGCAGCGCGATGCCGCCGACCACCGGCGGCAGCACCAGCGGCAGCAGCACCAGGGCGCGGACGACGCGCTGGCCGGGGAACGCCGTTCGGGCGAGCACCAGCGCCATCGGCACCCCCAGGACCAGGCACAGCAGCGTCGAGGCCAGGGACGTCCGCAGGCTCAGCCCGAGGGCGTCGAGCGACGCGGGGCTCGTGACCAGCGCGCCGAAGCGCGCCCAGTCCACGCGCGTGGCCATGGCGACGAGGGGCAGCACCACGAAGAGCGCCCCGAGCGTCGCGGGGACGTAGACCCAGAGGGGTACGCCCGACCAGCGGCGAGCCATCGATCCCGGGTCCCGGTCAGGCCGGGCCGAAACCGGCGTCGGCCAGCACCTTCTGGCCCTCCGTCCCCGTGACCAGCCGGACGAACTGGCCGGCGAGCTCGCCCTGCCTGCTCCCGCTCAGGGCGGCGACCGGGTAGGTGTTCACGGCCTGCTTCGACTCGGCGAAGGGGATGCCCTTGACCTGGTCGCCCGCCCCCTTGACGTCGGTGACGTAGACCAGGCCGGCGTCGGCCTCGCCGGAGGTGACCTTGCCCAGCACGTCGGTGACCGCGTTCTCCTCGCTCACCGGCTCCAGGGTCGTGTTCGTCGCCTTCTCGATCGTCTGCGCAGCGGCCCCGCACGGCACCTGCGGGGCGCAGAGGACGACCTTGACCCCGGGCCTGGTCAGGTCGGCGAAGGAGGTGACCCCGGCCGGGTTGTCCGGCGGGACCGCGATCTCGAGGGTGTTGGTCGCGAAGTCCACGGGGGAGCCCGCGACGAGCTGGTCGTCGACGGCCTTCTGCATGTTCTTCGTGTCGGCGGAGGCGAAGACGTCGGCGGGAGCGCCCTGCTGGAGCTGGGTGACGAGGTCGGACGACCCCGCGAAGCTGAACGTCACCGTCGTGCCGGGGTGAGCAGCCTCGAACGTCGTGCCGAGCGTCGTGAACGTCTGCTTCAGCGACGCGGCCGCGAAGACGGTGAGCGTCTGCGTGCCCGCCGAGCTGCTCGTCGGACCGGACGCGCCGGGCGTCGCACCGCACGCCGCCACCAGGGCCAGGAGGGCCGTGCTCGCGAGCGCCGGCGCGACGCGCGAACGCGGCCTCACGCTGCGGACCCGGAGCCGCCGGGGGTCTCGACGATCACCGTGGTGGCCTTGACGACCGCGACGGCGACGGATCCCGGTTCGAGGCCGAGCTCGCGCACGGCCTCGCTGCTCATCAGGGAGACCACCCGGAACGGCCCGCACTGGAGTTCGACCTGCGCCATCACCGTGTCGGCCTGCACCGCGGTGACCAGGCCGACGAAGCGGTTGCGGGCCGAGCGCTCGACGCGCGAGGGGTCAGCCGCCGGGTTGGCGTGCGCGCGGGCGAACTCGGCGAGCGCCCGCCCGTCGACGACCTTGCGGTTGCTCGCGTCGGTCTCCACCGGCAGCGACCCGGCCTCGATCCAGCGGCGCACGGTGTCGTCGCTGACGCTGAGGAAGGCCGCGGCGTCCCGGATGCGGATCTTCGGCACGAGCGCGATCTTACGTCAGCAGGTGCGGCACGATAGGCGGCGTAGTTCCGCGAGAGCGGAACCGAGAACGCTCCCTGAGCTCGTCGAAGGGCCTCGGAGAGGTCGGCGTTCCGACCCGAGCAGCACGCGGTGGAATGCTTCCTGAGCTTGTCGAAGGGCCTCGGAGAGGTCGGCGTGCCGAATCGAGCCCAACGCGGTGGAACGCTCCCTGAGCTTGTCGAAGGGCCTCGGAGAGGTCGGCGTGCCGAAGCCGCCGCACGCTAACCCGTTCCGGGCCCTTCGACAGGCTCAGGGAGCGTGCTTGCCCTTCGACAGGCTCAGGGAGCGTGCTTGCCCTTCGACGGGCTCTGGGGAGCGTTCGGCGGCGCTTCGACAGGCTCAGGGGGCGTTCGTGGGGCCCGGCCGATGAGCGCGGGCGTCGAGGCCGGTCGTAGAGGCGCGGGCGCATGCCCGTCACGAGGCGAACCATCCAGGAGGAACGCATGCTCGCCGGTTCACCCGCCTTCCACGGCTTCTCGGTCGACGACATCCCTGCGGCACGGGCCTTCTACGCCGACGTGCTCGGGCTGGAGGTGAGCGAGGAGAACGGGATGCTCTGGCTCCACCTGGCGCAGGGCACCCGCACGCTCGTCTACCCCAAGCGGGACCACGCGCCGGCGACGTACACCGTCCTGAACTTCCCGGTGCCCGACGTCGAGGCGGCGGTGGACGCCCTCGTCGAGCGGGGCGTGGCCTTCGAGCACTACCCCGGGATCGACGACCCCAAGGGCATCCAGCGCGCGTGGGGCCCGACGATCGCCTGGTTCACCGACCCCGCCGGGAACGTCTGCTCGGTGATCGAGGAGTGAGGCCCGACCGGCCCTCGAGGGGCCGGTCCCAGGCCACGTCCGGCGCGGCCGGTCCGCTGCGCGCGGGGTCGGGACCGGGGCCGGGCTGGCAGCGCGGGCACCACCAGGTGCGGCGGCGCTCGGCGTCGCCGGGCACCTCGTCGACGACGCGGACGGGCGTGCCGCAGCGCAGGCACGCCTTGCCGGCCCGGCCCGAGACCCAGTGCGAGCGGCCGTCGCGGGTGTCGCCGGTGGTGACCTGGTAGGCGCCGGGCACCAGCGCCGAGTGCCGCAGGCAGCGGGCCGCGAGCGTCACCAGGGCGGGCACGTCGAGCTCGCCGACGGGCGTCCAGGGGCTCGTCCCGCGCAGGAAGCAGAGCTCGTTGACCCACAGGTTGCCGAGCCCGGCGAGGTTGCGCTGGTCGAGGAGGGCGGCCGCCACGGGCCGGTCCGGCTGCGACTCCAGCCGGCGCACCGCCTCCGGCGCGGCCCAGTCCTCGCGCAGCGGGTCGGGGCCGAGGTGCCCGACCGCGTCGACCTCCCGTGACGTCGGCAGCACCTCCACCACCGGCAGGTCGAGCCCGTACGCCGTGGCGCCGCTGTCCAGGGCCAGCAGCACCCGCACCGAGTCCATCAGCCGCGCCGGCAGCCGCTTGCCCGCGCCGACGACCGTCCAGCTGCCCGACATCTTGAGGTGCGTGTGGAGGGTCAGCGCCTCGGCCTCGGTCGTCACGAAACGCGTGAGCTGGTGCTTGCCGTGCGTCTCGATCGAGGCGATCGACGCCCCGGCCAGGTCGAGCGTCGCGTACGCGGGGACGCGGAGCTCGGCCCGCGTCACCCGGCGCCCGACCAGCGCGGGGCGCAGCTTGCGCGCCAGCACGTAGATGCTGTCTCCCTCGGGCACCCCGCCAGTGTCCCCGTCGCACTAGGGTCGGGCCATGGCGGTCGCGGCGGTGCTCCCGGGCGCGGCACCCGTGCGCCTGGCGCCGGCCGTCGCGCTGCTGCGTCGCCTCCCGCGCCCGCTGACCCTCGGCCTCTGCCTGGCGCTGCTGCTCACCGCCGGCGGGGTGGTCCTGGCCCGGGTCGCGCCGCAGGACGCCGACGTCCCCCTCTACAGCGGGACGGTCGCCGTCAGTGCCGGCGGCGTCGTGACCGAGGTCGCGACCGGGGACGCGGCGCTGGTGCCGGGGACCCGGGTGCTCGCGGGCCCGGGCAGCGCCGCGGCCGTCGCGGCCGAGCAGGCGTGGCTCGACGCCGGCACCGCCCCGGTCGTCCCCGGCCTCGACGGCGACCTGGTGCGCGGCGCGCTGCTCGACCTGCACGTCCTGACGCAGGCGTACGGGGTGCCGGTGGCGGGCTGGAGCCCCGCCTGGCGCTACGTCTGGCCGCGGGACGCGGCCTTTGCGGCGGTCGCTTTTGCGCGCACCGGCCACCTCGACGACGCGGGGCGGATCCTCGATTTCCTCGGCCGGGTGCAGCCCGCGTCGGGGGTCTTCCAGGCGCGCTATCTGCCCGACGGCAGCGGGGTGCCCGACGACCGCGGAGCCCAGCTGGACGGGGTCGGCTGGGCGCTCTGGGCGACCGCCGAGGTGGCCGCGACGCTGCCGCCTGCCGCCCGAACCGCCTTCCTCGCGCGCCACCGGGGGCTCGTCGACCGTTCGACCCGCGCGGCCCTCGCCGCCACGGCCGGGCCGAGCGGGCTGCCGCCCGCCTCGCCCGACTACTGGGAGGTGCGCGAGACGCGCACCACGCTGGCCACCGCCGCGGTGCTGCGTTCGGGCCTCCAGGCCGCCGCCCGCGTGCAGACCTGGAACGGCGACGCGGTCGCCACGGACCGGGCGAGGGCGGGGGAGGAGCGCCTGGGCTCCGCGATCGCGGCGACCTTCGGCGCGCACGGGTATCCCCGTCGGCTCGGGGGTCGGGCGGGTAGCGTCGACCTCGGTGTGGCCTTCCTGCTGCCCCCGTTCGCGACGGACGTGGACCCGGCGGCGTACGCGCGCTTCGAGCAGGCGGGATCGCTGCTGGCCCGCCCGGCCGGGGGCCTCGCGCCCGGCGGTTCGTGGAAGCGCGACGGCGTCAGCTGGACGCCGACGACGGCGACCTGGGCCCTCGCAGCCGCGGGCAGCGGCGACACCAGGCAGGCGCTGGACCGCCTCCGCTGGCTGGCCGAGCACCGGACGGCGGAAGGTTCGCTGCCGGAGAAGGTCCTCGCCGACGGCCACCCGGCCGCCGTCGCCCCGCTCGCCTGGACCGCGGCCGCGGTCGTGCTCACGGCCGACCTGCTGGCGCCCGCGGGGGATGCGGAGCGCTGACCTCTTCGAGGCCCTTCGACGGGCTCAGGGAGCGTTCCTGCGCTCGGGGAGCGTTGTTGCGCTGACCTCTTCGAGGCCCTTCGACGGGCTCAGGGAGCGTTCCTGCGCTCGGGGAGCGTTGTTGCGCTGACCTCTTCGAGGCCCTTCGACGGGCTCAGGGAGCGTTCCTGCGCTCGGGGAGCGTTGTTGCGCTGACCTCTTCGAGGCCCTTCGACGGGCTCAGGGAGCGTTCCTGCGCTCAGGGAGCGTTCGGCGGGCTCAGAGAGCGAGCGTGCGCGTGGTCAGCGGGAGCTGAGGATCGCCCAGACGAGCAGCAGCACCAGCGCGACGCCGCCGCCGGCGGCGAGCAGCACGACCACGTCGAGGCCGCCCTTGGTCGGCGGCTCCTTGACCACCGGCGGGAGGCCGCGACGGGCGCGGTGCAGGTCGCGGCGCCGCTCGTAGTCGTGCTCGACCGCCTTGCGCGGGTCCTGGCGCCCGTCGAGCTGGGCGGGCCCGGCGACGTAGAGCAGGTTGAAGACCACGAGGGCCTTGAAGCGGTACCAGAGCCCGAAGCTGTCCTGAGCCGGAATGTTCTGCTTGCTTCGCGTCACAACAGTTAGTGTACGAAGTGTTAGCGGGCGCGTAAAGTTCTGCGGTGTGACGACCGAAACACCAGCGAACGCCGGTACCGAAGCGGGCGTCGACCCGCTCGCCCTCGAGCGCCAGGTCTGCTTCGCCCTCGCCGTGGCCGCGCGGAACGTGATCGGGGTCTACCGGCCGATCCTCGAGCGGCTCGACCTGACCCACCCGCAGTACCTGGTGATGCTCGCCCTGTGGGAGCGCTCGCCGCTGACCGTGACCGAGATCGGGCGCCTGCTGCAGCTCGACCTGCCGACGCTGTCGCCCCTGCTCAAGAGGCTCGAGGCGCTGGGCCACGTGGACCGGCGCCGCAACCCGGCGGACGAGCGCAGCTTGCAGGTGAGCCTGACCGAGAGCGGCCGGGCTCTGCGGGAGGAGGCGCTCAAGGTGCCGGGCGCGGTCATGGAACAGCTCGAGCTGACCGAGGACGACGTCGTCTCCCTGCACGCGGCGCTGGTCCCGCTGATCACCCGGAGCCGGGCCGCGCTGGCGAGCCGTACGGGTGGCTCACGGCTCTGAGAATCTGCTGTCACCTCGCGCACGACACGTTGTCGCCACGAGGGCTGGGTAACACGCACTCGGCGCCGGGCAGACCCCGCGCGGCGACCAGAGGCCCCAGGAGGAAGGTTCCATGAGCACCGTCAAGAGCAGTGTCGAGGTCGACGTCCCCGTCAGCACCGCGTACAACCAGTGGACCCAGTTCGAGTCGTTCCCGCAGTTCATGGACGGCGTCGAGTCGATCACGCAGGCCACGGAGACCAGCAACCACTGGAAGGTCAAGGTGGGCGGCGTCGAGCGTGAGTTCGACACCCAGATCACCGAGCAGACCCCCGACCAGGTCATCGCCTGGAGCTCGACGGGTGGGGACACCGGCGGCCACTCCGGCCGCGTCCTCTTCACCTCCCTCGGTGCCTCGCGCACCAAGGTCGACGTCGAGCTGGGCTGGGAGCCCGAGGGCATCGTCGAGAAGGCCGGCGCGGCGCTCGGCTTCGACCAGCGTCAGGTCGACTCCTCGACCCGCGACTTCAAGACCTTCATCGAGTCCCGCGGCACCTCCACCGGCGAGTGGCGCGGCGACGTCTCCGGCGGCAGCGCGCACTGACGACCGTCCGCACCTCCGGGCGGTGACGGCCCTGCCGGGTCGCGACCGCCTCCGACGCCCCAGACCCGCGAGGTCTGGGGCGTCGTGCGTCCGGGGTCCTAGCCCCCCGACGGGGGCACGGTCGGGCGGCGGACCTGGTAGCCGCCCACCGTGGCCACCACCGGCCAGCGCCCGATCGTGCGGCGGGTCGCGCGGCTGAGGCCCGGCGCCGTCCGGAACCGGACCACCACGGCCAGCCGGCCGCTCGCGAGGTGGTCGGTGAGGAACGCCTGCCACTGCTGGTTCGCGGGCCGGCTCACGTGCCGGGCCGCCGACGGCTGGAGGTCGTAGGAGTAGCCGCTCGGGTCGACGACGACCGGGCAGCGCAGGGCGAGGTCGCGCCGCAGGGCGCCCGTCTCGACCAGGGCGATCGGGTCGTCGGTGGTGACGCAGCCCGGCACCTGCGCCAGGACCCGCTCCAGGGACGCGCCCGGGAAGCGTGAGCCGGGGTGCAGGGCCGGCAGCGACACCGCGGCGCAGCCCAGGACGGCCGCGACCACGAGCACCCCGGCGGCGGCCCGGAGCGGACGGCCCCGCTCGCCGAGGCGGGCGACCGCGGAGCCGACGACGAGGGCCACCGACGGGGCGGCGAGCCCGGTGTAGGCGACCGACCAGGGCGGGGTCGCCAGCAGCACGGCCGTCGTGACCACGAGCAGCAGCGCGGCGAGCCGGCCGACCGGGTCACGCACGGCCAGCACGAGCGCCGCCGCGCCCAGGACGAGCGCGGCGCCGGCCAGCACCCTCGTGCTCGCGATCCCGTGCAGGCCCGACCACCCGGCGACGTCGACCACCCGCTGGGCCAGCCCGCCCGGCACGCGGCGGCGGCCCAGCTGGTCCAGCACGACCATCCGCCACATCGGACCCGGGGCCGCCACGAAGAACGGCAGGCAGACGAGGACCGTCGTCCCGACGGCCCCGGCGAGCACCAGCCCCGCCCGGCGCACGCCCAGCCGGGCCGTGGCCCAGCCGACCAGGGTGAGCACGACCGCGGCGCCCCAGATCTTGGTCCCCGTCGACACCCCCACCAGCGCGCCCGCGGCCACCAGCGGCCAGACCGGCCCGGTACGCCGGTCGCGCCCCGCGGTCAGCAGGGCCACCGCGCCGAGCAGGCACGACGAACCCACCGCCTCCAGCGAGGTTGTGTGCTCGCTGACCACGGCCGGGACGCAGAGCGCGTATGCGGCCGCGCCCAGCACCGCCGGCCAGCGCCCGCGCCGGCGCAGGACGACGAAGACGAGCGCGGCGCTCACCGCGCCCGCGGCGAACCAGGCCAGCCGGGCCAGCGCGAGGGCGTCCGGGTCGCCGACGACGGCGCCGAGCGCGGCGAAGGGCAGCAGGGCCAGCACGATCCCCGGCGGGTGCAGCAGGAGGAAGTCGCGGTAGGGGAGCACCCCGTGCGCGAGGGCCACCGCGGAGGCGTAGTAGACCGAGCCGTCGTAGCCGATGCGCCCGTGCAGCCCGCCGCTGCGCAGGTCGACCGCGAGCGGGACCGCGAAGGCGAGCGCGGCGAGCCCCAGGACCCAGGCGACGTCGACGCGCCGGGAGCGCGAGCGGACGGGCAGGAGCACCAGGACCTCCAGGGTGGGCGGGAGGTCATCGTCGGCCGCGTCCCCTGTGCCCGGCCTGAGCGGTGCCCGGCCGGAGGGGTGCCGGGCGGGCGGGGGCTCAGCGCAGGCTGGCGAAGACGTCGTCCACGACCGGCCCGGTGCGGCCCCGCTCGACGAACCACTCCGTCCCGAGCACCCGGCGGAACAGGGGCCTTGGCAGGCGCAGCAGCAGCGAGAGGGTGCGGGCCCCGCCCGCGGAGCTGGCCTGGCTGACGTGGGCGCGCATGGCCCGCCGCTTGACGTCGGCGTACGCGCGGACGTCGACGCGGTGGGTGATCTCCTCGGGCCCGCTGTAGTTGCGGTCGTAGTCGGCCAGCACCACCTCGGGCAGCAGCCCCGGCGTCGCGGCGACCAGCCGGATCAGGGGCCGGATGCGGGACCGGTCGACCGTCGCCTCCAGCACGAGCGGGGTCCCGGCGACCCGGGCCGCGTACGTCCCGACGGCGTGCACCTGGACGTGGTCGGGGTGCCCGTAGCCGCCCGCGGGGTCGTAGACGGTGAGCGCGTCGGCCCGCTCGCGGCGCAGCAGCTCGACCAGCGGCGCGGCCGCCTCCGGGACCGGGAGCCGGCTGAACGACCCGGGCGGCGCCGCGGTCCGGTAGCCGGAGTCGGCGAAGTCGAGGCGCACGACGTCCGCGCAGCCCAGGGCGGCGGCCGACGCCTCGAGCTCGGCGAGGCGCCGCGCGGCCAGCCCGCCCCGGTGGTGCTGCGGTGCGGCGAGGCCCGCGGAACCGTTCGTGGCGACCGCGACGACCACGCGGTGCCCCTCCGCCGCGGCCCGGGCCAGGGTGCCGCCGGTGTAGAGGACCTCGTCGTCGGGATGCGCGTGGAACGACACCAGGGTGAACGGCACCGGGGCAGCCTAGGTCGGCGACGCTGCTCAGGTTCGGCACAGGACCGGCTGCGCACCATCGCCTCGATGAGCGTCCACGAGGGCCGGCGGTCCCCCCTCCGGCTCCTGGCGTCGGTGGGGGTCGCCGGCGTCGCCGTGGCGCTCGTCGCGTGGGTGCCCGGGCAGAGCGGCAGCAGCTGGAGCGGCGTCGCGCAGGTCGTCCGTGAGGTCTCCGCCCCGGACCTCGCGGCCCTCGCCGTCCTCTGGCTCGCGGGGCTGGTGGCCAGCGCCACCGGTCTCGCCGCCTGCCTGCCCGGGCTCCTCGTCCGCCGGGCCCTCGCCCTCAGCCTGGCCGGGAGCGCTGTCGCCAACGTGCTGCCCCTCGGCGGCGCCGCGGGCATCGGCACCAACTACGCGATGGTCCGCTCCTGGGGCCACGGCCGCGCCGCCTTCGCGACCTACACGGTCGTCACGAATCTGTTCGACGTCGTGAGCAAGGTCGTCGTGGTGGCCGTCGCCGCGGTGCTCGTGCTCCTCGCCGGGCAGGCGGTGCTGCCCGGCGCGCTCGCGACGACGGCGCTCGGCGTCGCCGGCGCCGTGCTGCTCGGGGCCCTCCTGCTGCTCCGCACGAGTGTGGCCACGGCCGTCGGCGGCGCGGTGGACACGGCCGCGGCCCGCCTCGGGCGGGTGGTCCGGCGACCGCTCCGCACCGACCTTCGGCACCGGCTCCCGCAGCTGGGTGCCTCCTGCGTCACGCTCCTGCGCCGGGCCTGGCCCCGGGTCGTCGCGGCCGGCACCGCGTACGCCCTGCTCCAGGCCGTCCTGCTCGCCGCCTGCCAGCGCGTCTGCGGCCTCCACCCTGGCCTCGCCCTCGTGGCCGCCCTCTTCGCGACCGACCGGCTGCTCACGCTCGTGCCCGTGACGCCCGGAGGGGTCGGGGTCGTCGAGACCGCGCTGTCCGCCGTCGTCCTGGCCGGGGGGCTGCCGGCCGCACCGGGACTGGCGGCGGTGCTGCTCTACCGCGCGCTCACCGTCGCCGCGGAGGTCCCGGTCGGCGGGGCCGTCCTGCTCGGCTGGGGGTTGCGGCGCTCGTGGGGCCGGGGCGTCCGGGACCTCGCGCCCGAGCCGGCCGCGGAGGGCGCCGCGTGAGGATCCTGCACGTCAGCGACGTCTACCTGCCCCGGCTCGGCGGTATGGAGCTGCACGTCAGCGACCTCGCCCGCCGGCAGGCCCTGGCCGGCGAGGACGTCACCGTGGCCACGGCGACCGCCGGCCCCACCGAGGAGGGCGTCGTCCGCCTCGACCGCCCGGGCCGGCGGCAGGCGGACCTCGAGCGGCTGGTGGCCCGGCTCGACGTGGACGTCGTGCACGCCCACAGCTCGCTCGTCTCGCCGCTGGCCTGGGCGGGCACCCGCGCCGCGGCGGCGGCGGGCGTCCCGGCGGTGGTCACCCTGCACTCGCTCTGGCCGCAGGGCGCGCCGGGTCGCGCGCTGGGGGCGCTGCTGCGCGACGTGCCGGAGGGCACGGCCTGGACCGCCGTGAGCACCGTGGCGGCCCGCGTCCTCGCCCCCGCGCTGCCCGGGCGCACCGTCGGCGTGCTGCCGAACGCGGTCGACCCGGCGGCCTGGGCCCCGCGGACGCCGCTGACGCCCGGTCCGGCGCCGGTGCTGGTCTCGGTGATGCGGTTCGCCCCGCGCAAGCGACCCCTCGCCCTCCTGCGGGTGCTGGAGGAGGTCAGGCGCCGGGTCGGCGAAGAGCTGCCGCTGCGGGCCCTGCTCGTCGGCGAGGGACCGCTCGACGCGGCGGTCCGGCGCCGGATCGCCCGGCCGGCCCTGTCCGGGTGGGTCACCGCGACCGGGCGGTTGGACCGCCCCGAGATCCAGCGCCTGCTGGAGCGGGCCGACCTCTACCTGGCCCCGTCGCGGCAGGAGTCGTTCGGGATCGCCGCGCTCGAGGCCCGCTGCGCCGGGCTGCCCGTGGTCGGGATGGCCGGGACGGGCCTGGCCGACTTCGTCACCGACGGTGTCGACGGCCACCTCGTCGGCAGCGACGAGGAGCTGGCCGACCGGCTGGTCGACCTCGTCCGGGAGCCGGGTGCGCTCGAGGCGCTGCGGCGCACGGCCCGCCGCCCGGTCGAGGGCCTGGACTGGGCGACCGTCCTCGACCGGCACCGCGCGCTCTACGGCTCGCTGCTGCCGGCCGGCGCAGCCGCCGCGGTCAGCACGGGCGCGGCGGCCCGGCGCTAGGACCGGACGTCGCGCAAGGGCTCCTCGGTGGCGCGCGCGAGCAGCGCGCCGTGCGGACGCACCCCCTCGTCGCGGCGGTGGTGCTCCTCGACGACCTCGAGGCCCGCCGCCGCCAGCAGGTCGGCCAGCGCGTCGGCCGACCACGCGTACGCGGTCACGACCGTGTGCGCGAACGCCGCGCCCGGCTCGCCGTCCACGAAGCCGAGCAGCAGCGTGCTGTCCGGGCGCAGCACGCGCCGCAGCTCGGCGAACGTCGCCGGCAGGGCCTGCGGAGGCTGGTGGATCAGCGAGTACCAGGCCAGCACACCCCCGACGCAACCGTCGCGCAGCGGCACGGCGTCGGCGGACGCGCGCACGAACGCGACGCCCGGCCACGTCGCGCGGGCGTGCGCCAGGAACCGTGCCGAGAGGTCGAGGCCGACCGCCGACCGGCCGCGGGCGGCGAGGAGGGCGGTCCAGTGGCCGGGTCCGCAGCCGGCGTCCAGCAGCGGACCCTCCGCGGCGTCGCACCACCGCTCGACCAGCGCCCGGTCCGGCGGGGCCGCACGGTCCACGTCGCCGAACCGTTCGGCGTACGCGTCCGCCCAGGTGTCGTACGCCGCTCCGACCGCCTCGTGCGCCACGCGGCGATGCTCGCACGCGCCGCCGCCGTGCCCGTGTGCCCCGCTCCGGAGGTGCGCTCCCCGGCTCAGCGGTCGGCGTCGAGGCGGTAGCCCAGGCCGCGCAGGGTGTGCAGGGTGGTGAGCCCGAAGGGCGCGTCGAGCTTGCGGCGCAGGTAGCCGATGTAGACCTCGACGATGTTGTCGCCGCCCTCGTAGGCGGAGTCCCACACGTTGTCGAGGATCTGGGCCTTGCTCAGCACGTCGCCGGCGTTGCGCATCAGGTAGAGCAGCAGGCCGTACTCGCGCGCCGTCAGGGTCACCGCGGTGCCGCGGCGCGTGACCGAGCGCCGCGACGGGTCGAGCACGAGGCTGCCGACGGTGAGGAGGACGGGCCGCTCCGGGGCGCCCCGCCGGATCAGCGCCCGCAGCCGGGCCACCAGGATCATGAAGCTGAAGGGCTTGGTGAGGTAGTCGTCGGCACCGAGGTCGAAGGCGTCGGTCTCGTCGTACTCCCCGTCCTTCGCCGTGAGCATCAGCACGGGGGCCCACACCTTGCGGTTCCGGAGCTCCTTGAGGACGTCGTAGCCGTTCAGCCCGGGCAGCATGATGTCGAGGACGATGACGTCGTACGGGTTCGACGACGCGGCCCACAGGCCGGTGACCCCGTCGGACACCACGTCGACGGAGAAGCCCTCGGCGACCAGCCCCTCCTTCACCACCTCGGCGAGGCGGTGCTCGTCCTCGACCAGCAGGATCTTCACCCCGACGCCCTCCCCGGCAGGCCCGTCGCCATGCTCGTCCGGCATCGTGCGCCGCGCCCGCTGAGCCCGACCTGAGCAGGACCCGGACCGGCAGCGCCCGCGGGCCGTTCAGGACCGGCACAGCCGCCGCGGAGGACCGTGCTGCGCGTGCCGACCCCAGGACGCGTCGCGAGGTCCGGACCGGCGTGGCCCTGGGCCCCCGTCCGGACGGCTCGCGTCGTGCCGACGGCGTCGTGGCGCCCGCCGTGGGACGATCGCCCCGAGGTGGCGGCGGGGAGAGGTGGGGTGCGCACGCCGATGAGGCGCAGGCTGCAGCTCCTGGGCGCACGGACCGGCGTACGGGTCCGGTCGGTGCTGGTGGCGGTCGTCGTGGTGCTGGTGGCGCTGCTGCTCGGCGGTTCCGCGCTGGTGCTGGCGCTGTGGACGTCGCTGGAGCAGTCGGCCGAGGCGACCGGGGTCACGCGGGCCGCGGAGGTCGTCTCCCAGGTCGCGGCCGACGGCGTGCCGGCGACCGCCGCGACGCTGGGGGAGCGTGGCCGGACCGACGCGGTCACGCTGCTCCTGGACGACCGGGGCACGGTGGTCGGCTCCTCGCGCCGGTCCGCGACGGCGGCCCTGTCCCTGGAGCGGCCGGACGTGGGCGCGTACAGCTCTGTGGAGCGCGACATCGACACCCTCGACGAGGGCGGGGAGTGGAAGGTCGTCACCACCGCCCTGCGGTCGGCCGACCGGACCTGGTTCGTGCAGGTGGCCGTGCCGATCCGCGTGCAGCGTGACACCGTCCGCACCGTCACCGTCCTGCTCCTGGCCGCCGCGCCGCTGCTGCTCGCCGCGGTCGGCGTCGCGGTGTGGGTGCTGGTCGGGCGGGCGCTGCGCTCGGTCGACCAGATCCGCGCGACGGTGGCCGAGATCGACGCGCGGCGGCTGGACGCCCGGCTCGAGGTGCCGCCGACCCGGGACGAGATCGCTGCGCTGGCCGGGACGATGAACGCGATGCTCGACCGCCTGCAGTCCTCCGACACCGCTCAGCGCACGTTCGTGTCCGACGCCAGCCACGAGCTGCGCAGCCCCCTGGCGACGCTGACGACGGCAGGGGAGCTGGCGGCGAGGACGGGCGACGACGAGGCGCGGGCCCGCCTGCTCGCCACGATGAACGCCGAGCTCGGCCGGCTCGGCGCCCTGGTCGCGGACCTGATGACGCTGGCGCGGGTGGACGCGCACGAGACCGTCACCGCCCCGGCCGACGTCGACCTCGACGACCTGGTGGACACCGAGGCGCGGCGCCTGCGGACGACGACGGACCTCGAGGTGCAGAGCCGCGTGGAGGCGGTCCGGGTGAGCGCGGAGCCGGCCCGGGTGGCGCAGCCCCTGCGGAACCTCGTCGACAACGCGGCCCGCCACGCCGCCCGTACGGTCGTGCTCACGCTGGTCCGGGAGGGTCGCGAGGCGGTCGTCCGGATCGACAACGACGGCCCGCCCATCGACGCCGCCGACCGCGACCGGGTGTTCGAGCGGTTCGTCCGGCTCGACGCCAGCCGTTCCCGCGACGCCGGGGGCAGCGGGCTCGGGCTCGCGATCGCGCGGGCGGGCATCGCCTCCCAGGGCGGTCGGCTCGCGGTCGTCGAGCACCCCGAGGGCTGGTGCCGCTTCGAGGTGCGCCTCCCGCTGCCCGACGCCGGCGGAGCCGTCGGCGACGGACCTGACGCTCTCGGTCCGGGCACTCTCGTCCCCGACGGCGGTGGAGGCGCGTGACGCGAGGCGGCCGGCGAGGTGGCCGCGCACGTCGTCAGTCGGAGAGGTCCTCGCCCCACCCGTCGTCGACGGCCAGCGGCAAGGTCCCGGTGTGGGCCAGCACGGCCCGGTCCCAGCGCGCCACGGCTCGCCGTACAGGGTCGTTGAGGTCGGCCAGCCGCACGAGGCCGACCGGGCCCTCGGGCAGCGCCGCCAGGGCGTCGAGGTGGCGGCCGAGCTCGGTGACCAGCGCCTCGGCCGCTCGCCGCACCTCGCAGAAGGTCGGGTCGCTCACCGTCCGCACCGCTGCCTGCACGCTCATCCGTCCAGCGTCCGACCGGACGGCTGAGCCGGGCCTGAGCCGGTGCCACCGGGTCCGGGGAACCAGCCGGTGACGAGCCTGTCGGTGCACCTGGTCGTGGCCCTCGCCGTCCTGACGGGGCTGGCGGTCGTCGTCGCGGCGCTCGCGCGCCTGGGCACCGCCCGGGCCGACGCCGTCGCGGTCGTCCGGGCGCTCGGCCAGCTGGCCCTCGTCTCCCTCGTCCTCGTCGCCGTCCTCGGCCGGCTGTCCTTCTCGATCGCCTTCGCCGTGGTGATGCTCGGCGTCGCGGTCGGCACCTCGGCCCGCCGGATCGGCGCCGGACGGGCCTGGCCGTGGGTCCTGGTCGCGATGGCCTCGGGTGCGGTCCCGGTGCTGGTGGTGGTCTTCGCCTCGGGTGCCGTGCCCTGGACCGGGGCCGCCGTCGTCCCGATGGCGGGCATCGTCATCGGCGGCGCGATGACCGCCAGCAGCCTCAACGGGCGCCGCCTGTTCGCCGCCCTCCGCGAGGAGCGCGACACGTACGAGGGCGCCCTCGCGCTCGGCCTCCCGGTGCCCGTCGCGGTGCGGCTCGTCGTCGCCCGCCACCGCGCGGAGTCCCTCGTGCCCGGGCTCGACCAGACCCGCACGGTCGGCCTCGTGACCCTGCCCGGTGCGTTCGTCGGCGTGCTCCTCGGCGGCGGCAGCCCCGCGCAGGCCGGCGCCGCCCAGCTGCTCGTGCTGGTCGGGCTGCTGGCCGCCCAGACCGTCGTCGTGGTGGTCGGTTCCTGGCTGGTCGAGCGGGGCCTGCTCGTGCCGGAGGACCTGCGGGCCGCGATCCGCCGGCCGCGGCGACCCCGGGACGGGGTGCCGGTCGAGCTCTGAGCCGAGCGTTCAGGTGCGGCTCAGCGGGCGCACCGAACACTGGCCCGGCGGCCGTCGTCCTGCCCCAACCAGACGCCGGCCGCGACGCCGAGGCAGCGCCGCGCTCGGGTCGCCCGCCGACCGCCCGTCCCGAGGACCGCCATGACCGCCGCCCCCGTGCCCACCGCCGCCGCCCCCGCCGACACCCCGGCCGTCACCGACGCGACGGGTGCCCGCTCCGACCTCGCCGTGAAGGTTCCGGCGCTGACCGTTCTGTTCTGGGTCGTCAAGACCCTCACCACGGGCATGGGGGAGGCACTTTCGGACTTCCTGGCGAACTCCGACGTCGTCGTCGCCGTGGCCGTGGGGGTCGTCGGCCTGGCCGGCGCGCTCTGGCTGCAGCTGCGGACCCGTCGCCTCCGCACGCCGGTCTACTGGCTGGCCGTCGCCATGGTGGCGGTGTTCGGGACCATGGCGGCCGACGCCGTGCACCTCGTCGGGCTGCCGTACGCGGTGACGACCGCGGTCTACCTGCTCGTCGTCGCCGGGCTGCTCCTCGCCTGGCACCGCGGCGAGGGCACGCTCTCGGTGCACAGCATCACCACGCGCCGCCGTGAGCTCTTCTACTGGGCGACCGTGCTGGCCACCTTCGCGCTGGGCACGGCGGCCGGAGACCTCACCGCCGACCAGCTGGGGCTGGGCTACCTGACGTCGGCCGTCGTCTTCGCGGTCGCGATCGCCGTCCCCGCCCTGGCCTGGCGCTTCCTGCGGCTGAACCCGGTCGTCGCCTTCTGGAGCGCGTACGTCCTCACCCGCCCGCTGGGCGCCTCCCTCGCCGACTGGTGCGGCAAGCCCGCGTCGCACGGCGGGGGGCTCGGGCTCGGCGACGGGACGGTCGCCGCGGTGGCGTGCGTGCTCATCGCGCTCCTCGTCACCGTCCTGACGCTGCGCCGCCGCGAGGCCTGACCGCCTCGCCGAGGGTCCTGCCGGCCCAGGACGACGAACGGGAAGGTTCCTGCACCATGGTGGTGCGGGAACCTTCCCGGTGCTGGTGGGAGCCGGTGCCGCGCGCCTCAGCGCAGCGGCGTCGTCAGGCCCAGCGGGTCGTAGAGGCACGCGTCGCGGGCGGCCAGGACGGCGCCCTCCGTCACCGGCGGGGCCTCCTCCTCGGTGACGAGGATCCGCGTGCCGGCGTACGGGCCCTCGTGCACCCGGGCCCGGAGCTGGCGGTCGAGAGCCGGCATCAGGTACGACGCCAGGTGCCCGACGTAGCCGCCCAGGATCACCGCGTGCGGGTTCACGGAGCCGAGGACGTCGTCGACCGCGCGGCCGAGGGCCGTCCCGGCCCGGTCGAGGGCCCGGCAGACCGCCTCGTCGCCCGCCGCCGCACCGTCGGCGAGCAGCTTGACCGCTCCCTCCGGATCGGTGACGACGAGCTCGGCGGCCTCCTCGGGCGTCCGCAGGCCCGCGTGCGCCAGGAGCTCCTGGACGCGGACCACCGAGTTCAGGCAGCCGTGGCGACCGCACCAGCACTCGGCGCCGTCGGCCTGGACGTGGAGGTGGGCGAGGTCGCCCGCGCCGCCGCCGGCGCCGCGGAAGATCTCGCCGTTGACGACGAGCGCGCTGCCCATCTCGGTGACGCCGCCGAAGTAGGCGACGACGGTGGAGGAGGCGTCGCTCAGCTGGGCGCGGGCCGCGTAGAGGCCGGCGAGGTGGAAGTCGGAGGACAGGCCGACGCTGACGTCGGGGAGCCCGGCGTCGGACAGGGCGGCGCGCACGGCCTTGCCCACGCCCGCACCGTCCCAGCCGAGCGCGCGCGACGTGACGGCCATGCCGTCCGGGGTGACGTAGCCCGGGACGGCGATCTCGACCGCGACCAGCTGGAGACCCTCACCCACGTGGGCGAGCTGGTCGACGACCAGCCGGGCGAGCACCTCGGCGCCGTCGTGGTGGTCGGTGAAGGAGGCCGTGGCCGTCTCCTGCCACAGGTCGGTCCCGCCGACGGTCGTGCCCTTGACGTGGATCCGGTCGACCTCGACGTGCACGCCCATGACGGCCCACGGCTCGCCGTCGAGGGCGATCGGACGGGTGGGCCGGCCGGCGCCGGGACGCCGGATGGGGTCGAGCTCGACGACGAGGCGGCGCGAGCGCAGGTCGCCCACGAGGTCGGTCATCGTCGAGACGCCCAGGCCGCAGCCGCGGGCGGTGTCGTGACGGCTGCTGGGACCGTGGTCACGCAGGTAGCGAAGGATCGCGGTGAGGTTGCTCTGGCGCAGCTCGCCCGAGCCTCCGCCCCGCGCGAAGCCGTCCCGAACCCCCGTCGGTTCAGCCATACGTATCCCTGCCATGAGATTGAACCTTAACCGTTGAAAGAGAAACTGACGCCTGTTGGGAAACCTTGTGGAAATCTTGACGAAACCCGAACCTGACAGCGCTTTTTCTCGTCCTGGTTGGAAAGTCGCGCCGAAGGGGTCGAAGCGGGCTACATCCCTGGTCACGCTGCGATAACGGTGTCGGAGGGTCTCCGCCAACCCCCTGACCGGGCTTCCGGGCGCGCCACGCCGGTGTCGTCGGGCCGTCGGGCGGGCAAGCCCTTACCGAGCCCGCCAGGGGCCACCACCGCACCGTCGGCGACCGCCACGCGTCGCTGGGTCCGCCCCTCGTGGACGGCCACTAGGGTGCTGGTGCGCCGGCGCCGTGCCGGTCCTGCTGCAGGGAGCCCGCTCACGTGACCGTCCTCGGTTCTGACCTCGAGTCCGCCGACGTCCCCGACGCCTTCACCCAGGCCGCGTCGCGCTACGACCGGATGGTCTCGCTGAACCCGGGCTACCACCGCCACCTCCGCTCGGCCGCGGCCGGGCTGCTGGAGACGCTGGACCCCCACCGCCTGCTGCGCCTCGTCGACCTCGGCTGCGGGTCCGGGGCCTCGACCCGCGCCCTCCTGGCCGCCGCGCGGGCGGAGCGTGCCGACGTCCGTGTCACCGGCGTCGACGCGTCGGGGGGCATGCTCGAGCAGGCCCGCGCCAAGCGCTGGCCCGTCGGCGTCGACTTCCACCAGGGGCTCGCGCAGGACCTCGGCGCGCACCGCGAGGAGTGGGGGCTCCAGGCGCCGGCGGACGGCGTGCTGGCGGCGTACCTGTTCCGCAACGTCGTCGAGCGGGACGCCGTGCTCGCCGACGTGCACGCCCTCGTCTCCGACGGCGGGACGCTCGTGGTCCAGGAGTACTCGGTCGCGGGCTCCCCGCTCGCTTCGGCCGTGTGGACGCTGGTCTCATGGGCCGTCGTCATCCCGCTGAGCTGGATCACCTCGCGCCAGACGCGCCTCTACCGCTACCTGTGGCGCAGCGTGCGCGAGTTCGACTCGGTGCAGACGTTCGTCGACCGCCTGTACGCCGCCGGCTTCGTCGACGTGGAGGTCCGGACGGTCCCGGGCTGGCAGAACGGCATCCTGCACACCTTCCGAGCCCGAAAGCCAGCGTGACCTCTTCCCCCTCCGTACGCCCCCGCTCCTCCTCGTCCACCCGGCCCGCAGCGGCCGGCCGGGTCCTCGGGGTCGGCGCGTGAGCCGCGCCTGGACGCCTGGGCGTGACCCGCGGGCCGTCCGGCACGCAGCCGCGGGCGGACGGAGCCGGCTGCCCGACGACGCTGGACCCACCGTCGTCGTCGGGGGCGGGATCGCCGGCATCGCCGCGGCCACCGGGTTGGCCGAGCGCGGGGCGCGGGTCGTGCTCGTCGAGCCGGAGGAGCAGCTCGGCGGCCGCGTCCGGGCCTGGCCGCTGGCCGACGGGCGGAGCATGAGCCGCGGGTTCCACGCCTTCTTCCGGCAGTACTACAACCTGCGCGCGCTGCTGCGCCGCGCCGACCCCGCCCTCGAGCGGCTGGTGCCGATCGAGGACTACCCGCTGGTGCTCGCCGACGGGCCCTCGGACTCCTTCACCGGCATCCCGCGGACCCCGCCGCTGAACCTGGCCGCCTTCGTCGCCAAGAGCCCCTCCTTCACCCTCGCCGACCTGGCGCGGGTGGACGCGGGGGCGGCGATGGAGCTGCTCGACGTGTCCTTCCCGCAGACGTTCTCGCGCTACGACGGCGAGAGCGCGGCGGCGTTCCTCGACCGGCTGCGGTTCCCCGAGCTCGCACGGCACCTGGCGCTGGAGGTCTTCGCCCGCAGCTTCTTCGCCGACCCGGACGACTTCGCCGCCGGGGAGCTGGTGGCGATGTTCCACGCCTACTTCCTGGGCTCGTCGGAGGGCCTGCTCTTCGACGTCCCCGTCGACGACTACGAGACGAGCGTGTGGGGCCCGCTGCGGCGCCACCTCGAGGGGCTCGGGGTGGACGTGCGGACCGGTGAGGCCGTCGTCGGGCTCGACCTGTCGGCGCCCGGCGCGGCGACGCTCCTGCTCGCCTCGGGCGAGCTGCTCGAGGCCGGGTCGGTCGTCCTCGCCGCCGACCCGACGACCGCGCGGCGGCTGCTGCTCGAGGCCGGGGTGGACGACCCGTCCTGGCGCGACCGGGTGGCCGCCCAGCGACTCGCCCCGCCGTTCGCGGTCTGGCGCCTGTGGCTCGACCGCACCGCCGACGCCTCGCGGCCGCCGTTCCTGGGCACCAGCGGCTTCGGCCCGGTCGACAACGTGTCGCTGGTCGAACGCTTCGAGGAGGGCGCCCGCGCCTGGACGGCGGAGCACGGCGGCTCGGTCGTGGAGCTGCACGCGTACGCGCTCCCCAGCGGGCTCGACGACCTCGACGAGCCGGCGCTGCGCCGCCGGATGCGCGACGAGCTCACCCGGGCCTACCCCGAGCTGGCCGACGCGCAGGCCGTGCACGAGGAGTGGCTGGTCCGGCAGGACTGCCCGCTCGCCGCCCCGACCCCGTGGCTCGACCGGCTGACCGTCGAGACCCCCGACCCCCGGCTCGTGCTCGCGGGCGACGGTGTCCGCTGCGACCTGCCCGTCGCGCTCATGGAACGGGCGGCGACCACCGGGTTCCTCGCGGCCAACGCGCTGCTCGCCCGCCACGACGTCCGCGGCCACGACCTGTGGAGCGTCCCGATGCAGGCCCGCAACCGCGTCAGCCCGCCCCTGCACCGCCTGCTCGAGCGCGCCTCCTGACCCTGAGGGGTCGCGCCGGAGGTACGTCGAGCGTGGTCCCACCTCGGCGAGCGGTAGCCCTTCCCGCTCACGAACCTCGTCGGAGCGGGAAGGCGTACCGCTCGCGGACAAGCGAACCGAGGGCACACGTGGGGACGCAAGAGGGGGACGGCCCGTACGGACCGTCCCCCTCGTGCTGCGCCGGTGTCAGGCCGGCGCGGCGTCTGGTGCGTCAGCCCTTGGCGGGCGTCTTCAGCTTGAGCGCGCGGGCGATGGTGAAGTGCAGGTCGGTCTGGTCGGTCAGGCCGACGATGTTCGCGGCCTGCGGGCCGTAGCCGGCGATGCGCACCTGGGTGCCGGTGTGCTCCTGGCTGGAGCCCTCGGCGGCGGTGCCGTAGCTGAGCGTCATCGGCGCCTTGTCGGCGGTCTCGAGGCGCACCGTCAGGCCGGGCGTGGTCTCCCCGTCGTAGACGATCTGGCTCGTGTGGCCGTGGTCGGCGGTGACGAAGACCGAGGTGTTGCCGTCCTTCTTGGCGAAGTCGAGCGCGACCTTGACGGCCGCGTCGAAGCCGACGGTCTCGCCGATCTGGCCGCACGCGTCGGCGGCGTGGTCACGCTTGTCGATGCTCGCGCCCTCGACCTGGAGGAAGAAGCCCTTGTCGGCGCCCTTGAGCAGGGAGATCGACTTGGAGGTCATGGCCGCCAGCTGCGGCTGGGCCGGGGGCAGGTCCGGGTTCTGCTTGCAGCGGGCCGGGTCGGCGAGCGCGCCGTCCTTCGTGGCGGCCGGGCCGGTCCACTGCACCGGCAGGTTGCCGTCGGCGAAGAGGCCGAGCAGCGGCTTCTTCTGGTCGGCCTTCGCGACGCTCTTGAGCTCGCCGTCGGTCGTGATGACGCGGTAGCCGCGGGCCTTGGCCTGGTCGGCCAGGGTCAGGCCCTTGTACTTCCCGGCGGTCGCCTTCTCCGCGAAGGACGCCGCCCCGCCACCCATGGTGATGTCGGCGCGCGTGGCGAGCAGCTGCTCGGTGATCGAGCCGTCGCCGCCGTTCTCGAGCGCGTTCGTCGGGCAGGTCTTCGTCGTCTCCTCGGGGCCGTAGCAGGAACGGTCGGTGACGTGGGAGACCTGGACGGCCGGGGTGGCGTCCTGGATCTCGGAGGTGGTGATGTCACCGGTCTTGAGGCCGCGCTGCTTGGCGAGCTCGAGCAGGGTGACCTGCTTCTTGCCCTTGACGTCGACCGAGATCGCGCCGTTGTAGGTCTTGGTGCCGGTCGCCCAGCCGCTGCCGCTGGCCGCGGAGTCGGTGACGTAGTTGGGCTTGCCGGTCTCCTGGTCGAGGGAGAACGTCGTGTACTGGCCGGTCAGCGGCAGGGCGTCGATGCCGGGGAAGCGGCCGTCGGCGCCGAAGCGGTAGTTGCGGGCCGAGGTGATCTCGGAGTCGCCCATGCCGTCGCCGATCAGCAGGATGACGTTGCGCGCCTTGCCGCCCTCGACGGCCTTGCGGATCTTCTTGGTCTGGTCGCCGTCGAGGCGCGTGGCGCCGCCGTGCGCGGCCAGCTGGGCCGGCGAGGTCGTCGCGGGCCCGGCGACGGCGACGCCGGCGCTGAAGGCCACGGCGGTCGCGGCGAGGCCGACGACGAGCGCACGTGCGCGCGGTCGCGGGAGGGAGAGAGGCATCTGTGCACCTTCGCTACGGAGCTCCTGCCCCGTGCAGGAGTCGCACGGTGATCTGATCCACCCCCGGGGAACACCGCGTGAACGGCGGGTGAACCTCCCGGCACGGGCGGGTCAACACTGAGAGCAGGCTGTCGCGAACCTGTGCGCAGGCTGTCGGACCTGATCTTGGGACGCCTGATCAACAGGGTTGTCCACACCCTGAGGACGATCGTCGGCGAGGAGGCCGAGCCGGCGGCGGACCATGATCGCGACCGGGGCCGCTCCTGGTCAGGCCATGATCAGCCGGGGAACTCGCCCCGTCGCCGCAGCTCGTAGCGCCGCTCGGCGTAGTCGCGGTCGTCGACCCAGAGCTGGTGCGCCGTCCTCTTGATCATCGGGATCAGCAGCGGGGCCGCCAGGTTGGCGATCTTGAAGCCCTTGCGCTCGCTGTACGCGATGGTCGCCTCGGTGATCATCGTCAGCGGACGACCCTCGGCGTCGACGCCGAGCGGCGTCGCGTGCGTCTCCACGACGCTGCCGGCACCCTCGCCGTCGGTGATCGTCATGACGATCGTGCGCGGGTCGGGGCAGGCGAACTCCGCGCGCACCGGCACGCCCCAGGTCTTGTTGATCCGGAACGTCACGTCCACGACGAGGCACTCGGGCGTGCTCGCGGCGTCGTCCACGACCAGGTGGCTGAAGGCGTACGGGTGGAACCACGCGCCGTGCCACGGGTCGAGGCGGTTGGCGATCACGTCCTGCGGCTCGCACACCGCCGGCTCGGAGATGACCGCCGCCACGGAACCCTTCGCGGGCGGTCGCACCGGCAGCGACGGCCGGTCCGTGGGCGGCTCGCCCGCGGTGGGCAGGCCGACCCAGATCAGCACGCCGTCGTCGAACGTCCGGTACGGGCTCCACGTCCGGTCGCCCTCGCGGGTGAGGGCGAGGCCGTGCCAGCGGCAGTACATCGTCCCGTCGATGACGGGGCAGCGGTCCATCAGCGCCCCCAGGTGGGGGCACGAGCCGGGGCCGGCCACGAGACCGCCGTCCTCGTCGCGCCAGAAGACCACCTCGCGGCCGGCGATGGTGCGCGTCACCGACTCGGTCCGGCCCACGTCGGCGCTGACGCCGGCGACGAACCAGCCGCCGCCGGTCCGGGCCTGGGACAGGTCGAGGGACTTCCCGATCCGCGAGGGGCGTGCCAGCCGCCAGGTCTCGCTCATCTTGTCCTCGCGCGGCTGCGGCACCCGCTCGATGGGGATGCGCGCCGGCGTGCGGCCCGCGACGGGGACGGCCGGCGGGCTCGGCGGCGTCCGGCGTGCGCGGGCGCCGGTGGCGGGCTGCGCGGTGCGCTCGGCCTCGATGCTCACGCGAGCTCCTTCGTGGTCGGCGACGGGTGCGAGAGGGACCGCGGCGGCCCGGCGACCAGCACCCGGCCGGTGGTCAGCGCCTTGCGCCAGGTGGGGACCCGGACGCGCTCGCCGAACACGTCGTACCCGGCCCGCTCGATCCGCTCGAGGATGCGCGCGTAGAGCACGCGGGCGGCGCCGACGCAGCGCGCCGAGCGCGGCGGCAGCATCGCGATGCCGGTGTCGGCGTAGGTGTAGAGCTCGCGGTTGCGGGCGATCTCGAACGACAGGCAGGCGCGCCACTCCGGGGTGACCTTCCGCCCCTCGGGGCCGTGCCCTGCGGGGGGGACGACCCCCCCGGGCCCCCCCGCGACAAACGGGGACAGGTCCACCCCGAACCGGCGCAGGTCCTCCTGCGGCACGTAGACACGGCCGCGGTCGAGGTCCTCGCCGACGTCGCGGAGGAAGTTCGTGAGCTGGAAGGCGAAACCGAGCGCGCGGGCCGGCTCCTTGGCCGCGGGCGAGGTCGGCTGGAGGACCGGCAGCATCATCTCCCCGATGACGGCCGCCGAACCCTCCATGTAGCCCAGCAGGTCCTCCCACGTCTCGTACGTCGTGGTGGTCAGGTCCATCGCCATGGCGGCGAAGAACCGGTCGAAGCACTCGGGGTCGACCGCGCAGACCCGGACGCTGTGCACGATGGCGGCCATCACGGGGTCCTCGCTGCTCCCGGCGGCCAGCGCGTCGCGGAACCCCTGCGCGAAGGCCTCGAGCCGGGCGGCCGTCCGCGGGTGGTCCTGGGCGGGTTCGGGGCGCCGGGACTCGGGGTCCGGCCCCTCCTCCTGCGGCAGGTCCACGATGTCGTCGGCCAGCCGGCACAGCGCGTACACCGCGAAGACGTGGCGCCGGCGTTCCTTCGGCAGCAGCGCCGCACCCCAGTAGTAGGTGGTGCCGTGGCGCCAGGTCAGGCGCGCGCACTCGGCGTAGCCGCGCTCGAGCTTCGCGGCCTCCACGCTGCCGTCGACGGCCGTGGCGAGGCGGACGGGTCGGGCGGGCGCGGTCACCGGCCCGGCCCGGGCAGGTAGTCCGACACCCGGCGGGCGGCGAGCTTGCCCGAGATCAGGACCATGGGCACCCCGACGCCGGGAACCGTGCCGGAGCCGGCGAAGAACAGCCCCGGCAGACGGCGCTCGACGTTCGGCGGCCGGAAGGGTCCGGTCTGGGGGAACGTGTGGGCCAGCGCGAACGGCGTGCCCGCCGCCATGCCCTGCTCCTTCCACTCCAGCGGCGTCAGCAGCTCCTCGACGACGACGTCGTCGGGGTAGCCGTTCTGGCCGAGGAAGGCGTGCAGGCGGTCGCGCATCCGCGGCGCCTCCTGCTTCCAGTCGATGCGCCCGGCGTCCAGGTTGGGGACGGGCTCGAGCACGTAGAGCGACGAGCAGCCCTCCGGCGCCTGGTCGGGGGCGTCGAGGGAGTGCACCGAGACCAGCCGTGACGGGTCGGGCATCAGCGTGCCGCGCTCGAGCAGCGCATCGAAGCTCTCGTCCCACTGCTCGCCGAAGTGGATGTTGTGGTGCGCGGCCTCGGCCGGCGGGAGCCCGTTGACGCCGACGTGCCAGACGACGGCCGAGGGGGAGTAGTCGCCCTTGCCGGGGCGGGCGGCCCGTGGCGGGCGGAGGTCGGGGAGCAGCTGCTCGTATGCGACGGGGGTGTCGAGCGTGCACACCACGGCGTCGGCGCGGACGGTCTCGCCGCCGGCGAGGCGGACGCCGGCCACCCGCCCGCTCGGCGAGCGGAGCACGGCCTCCACGGGGGAGTCGTACATCAGCTGGGCGCCGGCCTTCTCGGCCGCGGCCGCCAGGGCCTGGGGGACGGCGTGCATGCCGCCCTCGGGGAAGTAGACGCCCTCGATGCTGTCCATGTAGGTGATGACGGCGTAGATCGCCAACGCCTTCTCGGGAGCGAGGCCGGCGTACATGGCCTGGAAGCTGAACAGCTTGACCAGCCGCGGGTCGGTGAAGAAGGAGCGGACGGCGTCACCGAGCTTGCGGAACGCGCCGAGGCGCACGAGCTGCGCCGCGGCGCGCGGGCTGCGGAGCAGGTCGAGCGGGGAGTCGAAGTTCACGTCGATGAAGTGCGGCATCTCGGCGAGGTAGAGCTTGCGCAGCCAGGCCACGAACTCCTCGAACGCGGCCGCGTCGACGCTGCCGCAGGTGTCGGCGATCTCCTGGCGCATCTCCTCGCGGCTGCCGCGGACCATGATCGTGCTGCCGTCGGCGTAGCGGGCGCGGTACGCGGGGTCGAGCCGCTTGAGCGGGCCCAGCGCCGACAGGTCGGACCCGGCGGCGCGCAGGGCGTCCGAGATCAGGTCGGGCATGGTCAGGACCTTGGGACCGGTGTCGAAGGAGAAGCCCCCGCGCTGCAGCTGCCCGCTGCGGCCCCCGGGGCCGGACGCGCGCTCGACGACCGTCACCTCGTAGCCCGCCCCGGTCAGGTGGCAGGCGGCGGCGAGGCCGGCGAGGCCGGCTCCGATGACGACGACGGGGCTCAACGTGTTCTCCAGGTCCTGCCCGGCGGGAGGGTGAGCCAGGTGCTCACCGGTCCCTCCAGGCGATCAGGTGGGCCATGCCGGTCAGGCCGGCGACGCCGTCCTCGGCGAGGTCGACGCGGGCGAGGGCCTCGCCCGCGGAGCGGACGTGGGCGCTGATGCGCGCCTCGACCGCCTCGACGACGCCCTGCTCGGCGAGCGCCGACTGCAGCAGCGTCACGTCGGCCGGGCTCAGCTCCGGAGTCCCGACGCGGCGCAGCACCCGCCGGGCGCTCCCGTGCAGGCGCTCGTCGGCGAGGGCCATGATCACGGTCGGCTTGCCGCTCAGCAGGTCGTCGCCGGCGGGCTTGCCGGTCGAGCGCGGGTCGCCCCACACCCCGAGCAGGTCGTCGCGCAGCGCGAAGGCCTCACCGACCTCCTCGCCGTAGTCGAGCAGCGCGTCGCGCACCTCGGCCGACGCACCGGCCGCGGCCGCGCCGAGCTCGAGGGGGCGCTGGACGGTGTAGCGGCCCGACTTCATCCGGGCCACCCGGCGGGCGTGGTCGAGGTCGCGCCGCCCCGCGGCGCTGCCCGTCAGGTCACGGCTCTGGCCGTGGACGAGCTCGATCACGAGCAGCCGCCAGATCTCGCGCATCGGCCGCGGGAGCTCGGTGACGAGGTGGTCGGCCTCGGCGTGGGCGAGGTCGCCGACCAGCACCGCGATCGACTCGCCGAAGTGGCGCGCGTCGCCCCGCGCGCCCGCGTGCAGGTGCAGCTGGGCTGCGAGCGTGTGGACCGAGGGCTGGCCGCGGCGCGAGTCCGACTCGTCCATCACGTCGTCGTGGATCAGCGCGAAGATGTGGAGCAGCTCCAGCGCGGCCCCGGCCCGGACGACGTGGGCCGCCCCGCCGTCGTCCGTCGTGCCGGCGCCCTCGGCCCCGGGACCGCCGCAGGCGACCCAGCCCCAGTACGCCATGCTCGGCCGGATCCGCTTGCCGCCGGTGCCGTTGAGCGCCTGCAGCATCTCCGGCAGGTCGTGGTCGAGCAGGATGTCGGCGGGCGGCGCCGGCGGGCTGCCCGGTCCGAGCGGGCTCGCCAGCTCCACGCGCCAGGTGTGCACCAGCCGGGCGATGGCGTCGTGCAGCGCCCGGTCCACCTCGGCGAGGTAGTCCTGCGTCAGCGCGCCGGTCGAGGCCGGCGGGAGCGAGCTCACCGAACCGTCGCCCCGGCCGGGACCGGCCCGGAGCGGCCCTGCCGCCGCGGCGCTCACGCGGCTCCCCGCGACGCGACCACGCAGCGCGGCACGCCGATCAGGCGGGGCGTGGGCCGGCGGGTCAGAGCCACGCCGTCGTCCGCTCGTCGAGCTGGGGCACCTGCAGCGCCGCCCACGGGCTGAAGGCGAACGGCGTCGCGCGTACGGCCTGCGCCAGCGAACCCCACTCCACCCACCTCCACTCCATGACCTCCGAGGCGTTCGGGGAGAGCGTCGAGCCCGGATGCGTGCGCGCGGTGAAGACCGGGCACACCTCGTTCTCGACGACGCCGCTCGCGTCGGTGGCCCGGTAGGCGAAGTCGGGCAGGGTGCAGGTCAGCTCGCCGACCTCCAGGCCGAGCTCGTCGACCATCCGGCGCCGGACGGCGTCCTCGAGGGGCTCGCCCGGGCGCGGGTGCCCGCAGCAGGTGTTCGTCCACACGCCGGGCCAGGTCCGCTTGTCCAGGGCCCGCCGCGTCAGGAGCACCCGCCCCTCGCCGTCGCCGACGTAGGAGGAGAAGGCCAGGTGCAGGGGCGTCTGCTCGTCGTGGACGCTCAGGCGCGGCGCGCTGCCGACGGGGGTGCCGTCCGCGTCGACGAGCACGACCTCGTCGGCGGCGTGGAGCGGCGAGGGGGTTGCGGTCGCGACCATGGCACGACTGTAGTCAGCGCGGCGCGCGCGGCCCGGCCCGACGAGCGGCCGTGGCGGGCGCCCTGGAGGCGCCAGGGTGCCGGGCGTCACACCCCGAGGGCCTCCGAACCGCTGCCGGGCGCCCTGCGGCTCACGTATTATTCCGCTGAGCCTTGCTGACCCCCCGAGGGCTCGGCCACCTGCCCGGCGGGCAAGGGGCGACAGACGAACAGTGCTTGAATTCAGTGTGGCCAGGCGCCGACCCCAGCCGGGACGTCGGGCGGGCCGCCCACGGGGAAGGACTCCCACGAACGGGTCGATGCGGGTCGCCATGCTCGGTACGCGCGGGGTCCCCGCGCGCTACGGCGGCTTCGAGACCTGCGTCGAGGAGGTCGGCCGCCGTCTGGTCGACGCGGGCCACGAGGTCGTCGTCTACTGCCGCCCGCCCGAGGGCGAGCGGGCCGCGGACCAGCCCTCGTCCTACCTGGGCATGGAGCTGGTCCACCTGCCGGCCGTGCGGCACCGCGTCCTGGAGACCCTGTCGCACACGGCCGTCTCGATGCTGCACCGCTCGATCTCCGACGTGGACTGCGCGATCGTCTTCAACGCCGGCAACGCCCCGCTCATCCCGGTCCTGCGCGCCCACCAGATCCCGGTGGCCACGCACGTCGACGGCCTCGAGTGGCGCCGCAGCAAGTGGCGCGGCGCGGGCCGGCGCTACTACCGCATGGTCGAGTCCCTGGCCGTGCGCTGGTCCGACGCGCTGATCGCCGACGCGGTCGGGATCGCCGACTACTACCGCACCGAGTTCGCCGCGCCGACCGAGCTCATCGCGTACGGCGCGCCGATCATCACCGACCCGGGCTCCGACCGGATCGCCGAGCTCGGGCTCGAGCCCAAGGGCTACCACCTCGTCGTGGCCCGCTTCGAGCCGGAGAACCACGTCCTCGAGATCGTGCGCGGCCACGTCGCCAGCGACTCGCGGCTGCCGCTCGTCGTCGTCGGCTCCGCGCCGTACGGGCAGGAGTACACCGCCGAGATCGAGGCCGCGGCGGACGACCGTGTGCGCCTGCTCGGCGCGGTGTGGGACCAGGAGCAGCTGGACCAGCTCTACGCCAACTCGCTCACCTACGTGCACGGCCACTCGGTCGGCGGCACCAACCCGTCGCTGCTGCGCGCCCTCGGCGCCGGCGCGTACGTCGTCGCCTACGACTGCATCTTCAACCACGAGGTCCTCAACGGCGACGGCGACTACTTCCGCACCTCGGAGGACGTCGCCGAGCTGCTGGTCGCCAGCGAGCGCGAGCCGCAGCAGGCCGTCGACCTCGGCGGGTTCGCCCGCGAGGCCGTGCGCCGCTACGACTGGGACGACGTCGCCCGGCGCTACGAGGAGCTGTGCCGCCGGCTCGTCGAGAACGGCTCGAGCCGGCGCAGCGGACGTCCCAGCGGACGCCGCGTCATGACCTGGACGGACTCGGCCGAGCTGTCGGCGGTCGAGACGACCGGTCCCGGCGAGGACGCCCGGCCGACGGCCCGCGCCGACGTGCGTCGCCACGCCGACGCGCGCGTCTGACCCCTTCCGCCGTCCTCCGGCCGGCGGGGCCGCCCCTCAGCGCCCGACCGCCGGAAGCCCGCCCAGCACCGCGGACCGCCACCGCTGGGCGAACGCACGCTCGGTGAACCGCTCCTCGTAGGTCGCCCGCGCCCGCTCCCCGGCCCGCTCCACCGTGGCCCGGTCGAGCCGGCGCAGCACGGCGGCGAGGGTGTCGACCTCGCCCGGACCGAAGAGCCAGCCGTCCACCTCCGGCGTCACGACGTCGAGGAGCCCGCCCGCGGCGCTGGCGACGACGGGCCGCGCCCGAGCGAAGGCCTCGATGGCGACCAGGCCGAAGGGCTCGGGCCGGTCGGAGGGCATGACGACCACGTCCGCCGCACGCAGCCAGGGCGACGGGTCGGGCACCTCCCCGACGACCTCCACCGAGCCGGGGTCGCCCAGCCCGGCGACGAGCGCGGGCACGTCGGTCCGGTCCCCGCTGGCCGGAGGTCCGCCGAGGACCACCAGCCGCCCCGGTGCGCCGGCGGCGTCCCACGCCGCCAGCAGCGTGGCGTGGCCCTTCCAGCCGTTCCAGCGGCTGGCCACGACGAAGCGCAGCGGACCCGTGCGGCCCGCCAGCGGTTCCGGGGCACCGGGGTCGGGCGAACCGTTGGCGACCACCGTCGTGCGACGACCGAGCCAGCCGGGCAGCGAGGCGGCCGACGCCTTCGAGATGGCGACGAGCCGTCCGCAGGCCCGGGCCGGCCCGGCGAGGGCCGCCAGGTCGGCCGCCGACCAGATCTCCTGGACGTGGCCCACCACCTGCCGCACGCCGGCGAGCCGCGCCACAGGGGCGGCGAGCAGGGTCGCGCTCGACGTGCAGTAGACGACCGAGGCCTGCGCCCGGCGCAGCTCGACGAGCAGCCGCGCCCCGCGGGCCGCGAGCCGGGCCAGCCCGACGGGCGTCCGGTACGCGCGCCGCAGCACGGGCAGGTCCAGGTGCCGGACCCGTACGCCGCGCCCCTCCAGGACCCCGCAGAGCGCCATCGCCGGCTCCGGGTGCGTCAGGTCGGTCGGCAGCCACACCTCGAGGGCCCCGACCCGCGCGTCGGCCCGCGCTGCGTCTACCATCTCCAGCAGCATCCGGTCGGCGCCGTACAGCTCGTCGCTCGGGTGGATGAAGATGAGCGTGGTGCCCGCGCGGGGGTCGTCGGGGGTCGGCCGTCCGGGGAGCATGCGCGAATCGTAGGTGGCGGGGGCCTGCGACGGTTTATCCTTCTGGCGTTCCCCATCGTCGGCGCGAGCCGGGCTGAGTGGCGCGGGTCGCGCCGCCGGCGGCCGCCCGAGAGGACCTCATGCCCCCCGAACGCACAGCCGGTGCCCCCGGCGCGCACGCGCCCGCCGGCACGACCGCCGGCACGCCGGCCGCGGCCGGCACGACCGGAGCCCCCGGGTTCCGCGAGGCGCTCGCCCGCCTGCGCGGGGCGCAGAAGAGCGCCCGCGGCGGACCCCCGTACTCGATCTTCGTCAACCGGCCGCTGGGCCGGGTGCTCGCCGCGCTGGCGTACGTCGCGGGGCTCACGCCCAACCAGGTGACCGCGCTGAGCGCCGTCGCCACGTTCGCGGGCATCGTGCTGCTGGCGCTCGCGCCCGCCACCTGGGCCACGGGGATCGGGGTCGCGCTGCTGCTCGTCCTCGGCTACGCGCTCGACTCCGCCGACGGCCAGCTCGCCCGCCTGCGCGGTGGCGGCAGCCTGCTGGGGGAGTGGCTCGACCACACGGTCGACTCGCTCAAGGTCGTCGTGGTGCACATGGCCGTGCTGGTCACGTGGTTCCTCCACCTCGACCTGGCGCCGGGCTGGCTCGTCGTGCCGCTGGCCTTCGCGGCCGCCTCGAGCGTGCACTTCTTCGGCATGATCCTCGTCGACCTGCTGGGTCGGACCACGCGGGCCGAGCTCGGGGTCCCGGCCCCGGCCAAGACCGCGCCCGGCGCCTCGAGCGCGCTGCTCAAGCTGCCGACCGACTACGGCGTGCTCTGCCTGGCGATGCTGCTGCTCGGCGCCCACGCGGTCTTCGTCGGCGTCTACACGTTCCTCGCCGCCGCCACGGTCGGCTACACGCTCCTGGTCGTGCTCAAGTGGCGCCGCGACGTCGTCGCCCTCGACCGGCTCCGCGCGGAGGCCCGGGCCGATGTCGCCTGAGCAGCCACGGCGCACCTCCGGCGCCGGTAGCGTGGGACCCGTGGAGGTCGGACGGCTCACCGGTGCCTTCGACCTGCTGACGGTCGGGCAGCTCGACGTGATCGCGCAGGCCCGGCGCCGCTGCGAGCGGCTCGTGGCCCGGGTGCGGACCGACGAGCAGGTCGAGCGGCTGGAGGGCCTCGCCCCCGTCATGCCGCTCGACGAGCGGATCAGCCTCGTCGCCGCCCTCAAGGACGTCGACGACGTCGACGTGGTCGGCCCCGCCGAGGCCGCGGCCGGGCTGGGGCCCAAGCAGGCCTACCTCTTCACCGCCGAGGCCCCGGGTGCGACGGCGGAGGTGCTGCGGCCCCGCAGCGACGCGCCGGCGCTGCCCGCGGTGGCCGAGGTCATCGTCCGCACCGAGGCGTCCGACCCCGGCGTCCGCGTGGGCTACGTGCCGGGCGGCTGGGACATGTTCCACATCGGCCACCTGCGGATCATCGAGCGGGCGCGCTCGCTGTGCGACCGCCTGGTCGTCGGCGTCGTGACCGACGAGGCCCTCGTCCGCGCCAAGGGCCGTCCGCCGATGGTGACGCTGGCCGAGCGCGCTGCGGTGGTCGACGCGATCAGCCTGGTCGACGACGTCGTCGTCGACACCTCCTCCAACAAGCTGCTGGCCTGGGAGAAGGTCGGCTTCGACGTCCTGTTCAAGGGCGACGACTGGCGCGGCACCGCCAAGGGCGACCGACTGGAGGCCGAGATGGCGCAGGTCGGCGTCGAGCTGCGCTACTTCCCGTACACCCCGCACACCTCGAGCACCGCGCTGCGCTCGGTCCTCGCCGCCCGCTGAGGGCGCCGGTGCGCGCGAGCGTCGTCGTCGGCGTCCCGACCTACCGCCGGCCCGCCGAGCTGGCGGACCTGCTGCCCCGCCTGCTCGACCAGGCCCGCGACCTGCCCGGGCGGCCGTTCGCGGTCCTCGTCGTCGACAACGACCCGGAGGGCTCGGCGCGCGCCACGGTCGACGCCCTCGCGGACGGCCGGGTGCACTACGCGCACCAGCCGGTGCCCGGCATCGCCGCCGTCCGCAACCGCATCCTCGACGGGGCGCTCGACGACCTCGACGGCGACCTGGTGGCGATGATCGACGACGACGAGCGGCCCGAGCCCGGCTGGCTCGCGGCGCTCGTCGAGACCCAGGAGGCCACCGGCGCCGTCCTCGTCGCCGGCCGGGTGGTGCCCGAGTTCACCGGGCCGCTCGACCCCTGGGTCGCCGCCGGCCGCTTCCACACCCGGCGCAACCTCGCCACCGGCGCACCGATCAGCGTCGCCGCGGCCGGGAACCTGCTCCTCGACGCCCGGCGGCTGCGCGCCCTCGGCCAGCGCTTCGACGAGAGCGTGGGCCTGGCGGGCGGGGAGGACACGCTCTTCAGCCGGCAGCTGCACGCGCGCGGCGAGGCCATGGTCTGGTGCGCGGGGTCCGTCGCCGTCGACCGCGTGCTGCCCGAGCGGATGACGCGGCGCTGGGTGCTGGGCCGGGCCATGAGCCACGGGGACGCCTGGGTGCGGGTGGGGCTGCGGCTGGCGCCCGGCCCGGTCGCCCGCACCGTCGTCCGCGCCCGTGCGGCCCTGGCCGGCTCGGTGCGCGTGGTCGTCGGCGGCCTGCGCGCCGGCGCCGGGCTCGCGCTGCGCCGTCCCGTCGACCAGGCCCGCGGTCTCCGCGCCGCCCTGCGCGGGCTGGGCATGGTGCGCGGTGCGCTCGGCCTGCACCACGCCGAGTACGCGAGGGGGACCGGTGCCGCTGCGTGACCGCGTGCCCCGGGGGCTCAAGGACACCGTGCGGCGCGCCGCCGGCGTCGTCGGCTCCGTCGAGGCCGTCCGCACGCAGCGGCCGGAGCTCGTGCTGACGTTCGACGACGGCCCGGACCCGGTGGGCACGCCGGCCGTGCTCGAGGCCCTGGCCGCCCACGACGCCACGGCGACGTTCTTCGTGCTGCTGACCCGGGTCCGCCGCCACCCGGAGCTGCTCGCCCGGGTGCGCGCCGCCGGGCACGAGGTCGCGCTCCACGGGGTCGACCACGCCCGCCTGACGCACCTGCCCCCGGCCGAGGTGCGCGCCCGCACGGCCGCCGCGAAGGCCGAGCTCGAGGCGCTGACCGGCGAGGCCGTGCGCTGGTTCCGCCCGCCCTACGGCGCCCAGACGCCGGCGACCTGGCTCGCCGTCCGGCGGGCGGGGATGGTCCCCGTGCTGTGGGGACCCACGACCTGGGACTGGCGCGACGTCACCCAGGAGGAACGGGTGGCCAAGGCGCGGCAGGGCGCCCGCGCGGGCGCGGTCGTGCTGGCCCACGACGCCTTCGCCGACGAGTCCGACGGTGCCGAGGCGCCCGACGGGCCGCTGCGCGCGCCGAGCGTCGACCGGGGCGACCTGGTGGACCGCGTGCTCACCGCGTACGCCGCCGAGGGGCTCCGCGCACGGTCGCTGGGCGACGCGCTCGCCAGCGGCGCGCCGGTGCGCGCGGCCCGTTTCCGGAGGTGACATCGGTCACGGCGTGAGCGGGAGGGGACGCCGTGACCTGGGCGTGATGTGCACGACGGCCAGAACACTTCCTACTATCGAGCCCGGCTCCGGGCTGCGTCGCCCAGGGGTCACCACTCTTTTCTGCGGCCGGGGGGCACACGCGTTGACTCACACGAGGACTGACTCGATACAGAACGGCCGACGGGCAGTCACGCTGCCCCTGACCCTGCTGCTCACGCTCGCAGGTCTCCTCGGCGCCTTCGGGCTGCCGCAGGCTGAGGCGGCGGCGCCCCCGGCCGACGTCCAGCCCGACAGCGCGTACGGCATGACGGCCGACGTGCTGCCCACCACGCAGATCAACAGCGGCGGCTACGTCCTCGACCAGGCGATCGTGGGCGACACGGTCTACGTCGGCGGCAAGTTCACCTCCGCGCGCCCGGCGGGCGCCGCGGCGGGCACCAGCCAGAGCACGCGCAACAACCTGCTGGCCTACTCGATCAGCACGGGCGCCCTCAAGTCCTTCAACCCGAACCTCAACGGCGTCGTCCGCGTCCTCGCGCTCTCGCCCGACAAGTCGCGCCTCTACGTGGGTGGCGAGTTCACCACCGTCGGCGGCGTGACCCGCAACCGCCTGGTCGCCATCAGCACCTCGACCGGCGCAGTCATCAGCAGCTTCAACGTGAACGTCGGCGGCCCGGTCTACGCGATCTCGGCGACCAGCAGCACCGTGTACGTCGGCGGGTCGTTCACCTCCGCCAACGGCGTCAACCGCGGCCGCCTCGCCGCCTTCCGGGCCACGGACGGCGCGCTGCTCAGCAGCTGGGTGCCCAAGTCCGGCGACTACCAGGTCGTCCGCGCACTGCTCGTCGCACCAGGCGGCAACGTCGTCGCGGGCGGCTCGTTCGGCAGCATCGGCAGCCTCACGAGCTCCACGCTCACCACGGCGCCCGGCTCGGCCTCGCTCGACCCGACGACCGGCGCCGCCAAGACCTGGAACGTCAACAAGGTCGTCAAGCAGTACGGCTCCGACGGCGGCGTGCTGTCGCTGCACACCGACGGCACCACCGTGTACGGCGCCGGCTTCTGGTTCGGCGGCACGCAGTCCAACTACGAGGGCGCGTGGGCGGTCCGGCCCTCCGACGGCACGATCACCTGGCTCGCCGACTGCCACGGCGACACGTACGACACCACCGTCGCCAACGGCGTCGTGTACGCGGCCAGCCACCAGCACGACTGCTCGAACATCAACGGCTTCACCCAGCAGCGGCCGACCCAGGTCGAGTGGCGCGCCAACGCGTTCACCGCCACCGCCCGCGGCCAGGTCCTGCCGAACTCGCTCTCGCCGACCAAGTTCAAGGACTACTCGGCCTACCAGGCGCCCGCGATGGTCAACTGGTTCCCGCAGTTCGCGATGGGCCCGACCACCGGCTACTACTCGGGCCAGCCGACGCTCACCATCGAGAGCACGAGCGACTACGTCGTCGTCGGCGGGCAGTTCCCGACGGTGAACGGCAAGGCGCAGCAGGGCCTCGTGCGCTTCGCCCGCGGGGGCATCGCGCCCAAGAAGGACGGCCCGCGGGTCTACTTCTCCGACCCGGGCAGTGCGAGCACGTCCGTCGGCACCCCGGCCGTGCAGGTCGTGGGCTCCAACGCCGTGCGCGTGACCGCCGCGCCCTGGGACCGTGACGACGCGGTGCTGGCCAAGGTCGAGCTCCAGCGCAACGGCTCGACGATCTACACCCAGACCAACGTCACCGCGCCCTGGTGGAAGACGACGCTCGCCTACACCGACCGCAGCGTCAGCTCGGGGACGTCGTACAGCTACCGGCTGCGGATGACCGACGCCGACGGCAACGTGACGACGAGCAACGCCCGCAGCGTCACGCCGAGCGGGTCGGCCATCCCGAGCTCGACCTACGACAACCAGGTCCGCACCGACGGCGCCTCGAACTACTGGCGCCTGGACGACCCGTCGTCGAGCAGCACGGTCACCGACTGGGCCGGGAGCACCGACCTCAACCGCGCCTCGGGGATGACCCTCGGCACCGCGGGCGCGATCGGCACCGACCGCGCGGCCACCGTGAACGGCAGCGGCAGCGCGTCCGCGGCGGCGAACAACGGCTTCGTCCGCGCCCCGCAGACGTTCAGCGTCGAGGCGTGGTTCAAGACGTCGTCGACCACGGGCGGCCAGGTCGTCGGCTTCGGCGACGTGCCCACCGGCACGAGCTACCGCCACGACCGGCAGGTCTACCTGACCTCGGCGGGGAAGCTGGCCTTCTACCTCGACCAGAACGGCACGTCGCGGACGGTGACCAGCGCCTCCAGCTACAACAACAACGCCTGGCACCACGTGGTGGCCACCCTGTCGAGCAGCGGCATGGTGCTCTACGTGGACGGCGCCAAGGTGTCGTCGAGCTCGGGGGTGACGTCGTCGCGCAACTACGGCGGCTACTGGCGCATCGGGGCGGACAAGCTGCCCGGCAGCGCCACCGGCTACCTGAGCGGCACGATCGACGACGTGGCGGTCTACCCGACGGCGCTCAGCGCCGCCCAGGTCAAGGACCACAAGACCGACTCGGGTCGCTGACCTGGCGCCGCCGTGCGGGCAGCACGGCGGCGCGACGGGCGACGACGACGACCGGAACGACGTGAGGGCGTGCCCCGAGGCGGGGGGCACGCCCTCACACCATCTGCCGGTGACCTCGCTCACCACGTGAGCGACAGGGCTTGCCGCTCTTGCCGGGTGGTAGGGGCAAAAGGCCACACGTCATTCAGGAAGCCCTTATACTCCTCGCGGGGCACGGGGACACGACTGCCCCTCACATCTCTTCGACTGCGGGGGACTTTCGCGGTGACTTCTACTTCCACGACGACGCGGCGCGCCGTCACGCTGCCGCTGACGCTCGCCCTGGGGCTCGTCAGCCTGCTGGGCGCCTTCGGGCTGCCGGCCGCCTCGGCCGCGGCACCGCCCGCGGTGGTGCAGCCCGACCCCTCGAGCGGGGTGACCACCGACGTCCTGCCGACGACGCAGATCGACCCGAACGGCTGGGTCGAGGACCAGGCCATCGCCGGCGACACGGTGTACGCGGGCGGCAAGTTCGCCTCCGCGCGCCCGGCCGGCGCAGCCGCGGGCAGCAACGAGTCGGTCCGCTCCAACCTCCTGGCCTACTCGATCAGCACCGGTGACCTCGTCAGCAGCTTCGCGCCGACGCTGAACGGCGTCGTGCACGTCCTGGCCCTGTCGCCCGACCAGTCCCGGCTGTACGTGGGCGGCGAGTTCACCAGCGTGGACGGCCAGACCCGCAACCGCCTCGTGGCCTTCAGCACCGCCACCGGCCAGGTCGACCCGACCTTCAACGTCAACCTCGGCGGCCCGGTCTACGCCATCTCCGCGACGGGCAGCACGGTCTACGTCGGCGGCTCCTTCACGCAGGCGAACGGCGTCAACCGCGGCCGTTTCGCCGCCTTCCGCGCCTCCGACGGCGGGCTGCTCTCCGGCTGGGTCCCCAAGTCGGGCGACTTCCAGGCCGTCCGCGCCCTGCTCGTCGCGCCCAACGGCAACGTGATCGCCGGCGGCCAGTTCGGCAGCGTCGGCAGCCTCACGAGCTCGACCCTCACGACCGTCAACGGGTCCATCTCGCTCGACCCGACCACGGGCGCCCCGCAGACCTGGGCGGTCAACAAGGTCGTCAAGCAGTTCGGCCAGAACGGCGGCGTGCTGTCGCTCAAGACCGACGGCACCACCGTCTACGGCGCCGGCTTCTGGTTCGGCGGGACCGACTCCAACTTCGAGGGCGCCTGGGCGGTCGACCCCGCAGGGGGCGCCATCAAGTGGCTCGCCGACTGCCACGGCGACACCTACGACACGACCGTCGCCAACGGCGTGCTGTACGCCGCGAGCCACCAGCACGACTGCTCCAACATCGGCTCCTTCCCGCAGCAGCGCCCGACGCAGGTCGAGTGGCGCGCCAACGCGTTCACGGCCGACGCCCAGGGCGACGTGCTGCGCAACTCGTACTCGCCGACGAAGTTCAAGGACTTCGTGGGCTACCAGGCGCCGGCGCTGATCAACTGGTTCCCGCAGTTCGCGATGGGCAACACCTCGACCGGCTACTACTCCGGCCAGGCCACCCTCACCATCGAGAGCACCAGCGACTACGTCGTGGTCGGCGGGCAGTTCCCGACCGTCAACGGCAAGGCCCAGCAGGGTCTCGTCCGCTTCGCCCGGGGCTCGCTCGCCCCGAAGAAGGACGCGCCGCGCGTGTACTTCTCCGACCCGGGCAGCGCGAGCACCTCCGTCGGCACCCCGAGCGCGCAGGTCGTCGGCGCCAACGTCGTCCGCGTCACCGCGGCGCCGTGGGACCGTGACAGCGCCGTGCTGGCCAAGGTCGAGCTGCTGCGCAACAACGTCGTGGTGCAGACCCAGACCAACGTCACGGCCCCGTGGTGGAAGACGACGGTGGCCTACACCGACACCGACATCACGGCGGGCACGACGTACAGCTACAAGCTGCGGATCACCGACGTCGACGGCAACGTGACGACGAGCAACGCCCGCAGCCTCGTCCCGAGCGGCGCGACCGTCGGCACCTCGGCCTACTCCCAGCAGGTCCTCGCCGACGGCGCCTCGAACTACTGGCGCCTCGACGACCCGGCCTCGGCGATCACCGACTGGGCCGGCAGCACCGACCTCACCAAGGCCTCGGGCATGACGCTCGGCGCCGCGGGGGCGATCGACGGCGACACGGGCGCGGCCGTCAACGGCACGATCAACGCCTCGGCCGCCAGCTCCAACGGCTTCGTCCGGGCGCCGCAGACCTACAGCGTGGAGGCCTGGTTCCAGACCAAGTCGACCGCGGGCGGCCAGGTCGTGGGCTTCGGCGACGTGCCGACCGGCACCAGCTACCGCCACGACCGGCAGGTCTACCTGAACGCGTCGGGCAAGATCGTCTACTACCTCGACCAGCAGGGCACCTCGCGGGCCATCACCAGCACCAAGAGCTACAACGACGGGGCCTGGCACCAGGTGGTCGCGACGCTGTCCTCGACCTCGGGCATGGTGCTGTACGTCGACGGGGCCAAGGTCGCCTCGTGGGCCGCGATCACCTCGGGCCGCGACTACGGCGGCTTCTGGCGGGTCGGGGCCGACACCCTGCCCTCCGGCACCACGGGCTTCCTGTCCGGCTCGATCGACGACGTGTCGGTCTACCCGGCGGCGCTCAGCGCGGCCCAGGTGAAGGACCACTACGGCGACACCGGCCGGTCGGCGGCGACCGCGCCGACCGCCGCGTTCACCACCAGCTGCTCGGGCCTGACGTGCTCCTACGACGCGTCCGGCTCGGCCCCCCAGACCTCCTCCGCCCTCGTGGCGGGGGAGGGCACGGGCGGTGCCGCCGACGCCGGGAGCTCCCCCTCCCCGGCCTCGACGGTGACGTCCGCGCCCGGCGACGACCTCGTCTACGACTGGGACTTCGGCGACGACAGCGTGCCGTACCACGGCCGCGACGCCAAGGTCAGCCACACCTACAAGAAGGCCGGCAGCTTCGACGTCTCGCTGACCGTGACCAACGCCTCGGGCACCAGCGCGTCGGCGAAGGAGTCCGCGGACGCCAAGGGCAACTCCGAGCCGGTCGCGCTGTTCACGGCCAAGGCGAGCGGTAAGAAGATCAGCTTCGACGCTCGTAAGTCGACCGACTGGGACGGCAAGATCACCAAGTACAAGTGGTACTTCGGTGACGGCTCGTCGAGCACCAAGTCGAAGGTCACGCACACCTACTCGGGCACCGGCAGCTACTACGTCAAGCTGACCGTGACCGACGACGACGGCGCGACCGACTGGAACGCCGAGAACGTCCGCACCGGCGGGACGACCGTCGCGGCCGACTCGTTCCAGCGCACCGGCACCGGCTGGGGCTCCGCGGACAAGGGCGGCACCTGGCGGCTCGACCCCGACGCCGGCTTCTCCGTCGACGGCGCCCAGGGCGTCCTGGCGCTCTCGCGCCCCGGCGAGGCCTGGACCGCGACGCTGCCCGTCTCCACCAAGAAGGCCAACGTCGTCGCCGACGTGACCACGGACAAGGTCGGGACCGGGTCGGGCGTGGTCGGGTCGTACGTGCTGCGTCAGAAGGGGACCAGCGAGTACCGCGCACAGCTGGTCCTGCGCAGCGGGGGCAAGACGACCCTCGTGGTGACCCGCGTCGTCAAGGGCAAGGAGACGACGGTCAAGAAGGTCGACACCAAGGTGACCTACACCGCGGGCGGCATGCTGCGGTTCCGGGCGAGCATCAGCAGCGCCAGCAAGGCGCGCATCAAGGTCACCGTCTGGCGCTCGGGCACCAAGGAGCCCAAGGCCCAGCTGTCGACGACCGACAGCACCAAGAGTCTCCGCGTCAGCGGTGCGGTCGGCTTCCGGGCCAGCCAGCCGAAGACGGCGACGAACTCGCCGGTCACGCTGGGGCTCGACAACCTGCTCGTGACCCCGAGCTGACCGGCCCCGTGGAGCACGACCGTCGACGCAGGCTGACGGGGCTGGCCGGCGTGCTGGCCGGCACCGTCCTGCTCGTCGCCGGCTGCTCGGACCCCGCACCCGCGCCGAGCCCGGCGCCCGCCCCGTCGCTCCCCAGCGCGTCGGCGAGCGCCCCGGCGAGGTCGGCCGCTCCGTCGGCGAGCCCGACCGCCGCCGCGTCCCCGTCGCCGTCCTCGAGCGGGCGCGCCTCCACCCCCGCCCCGAGCGGCGACGGCAGCACCGAGCCCAGCCGGCCGGTCGAGACCGCCCCGCCGAAGAAGCTGGACGAACCGACGCGGACCGCCGGTGCGCAGGTCTCGCTCGTCTCGGTGCGCGCCACGTCGATCAAGGCGGCCACCCCGGGTGACAGCTCCGGGCCCGGCGTCCTGCTCCGGCTCAAGCTCGTCAACCAGACCGGCAAGACCCTCGACACCGGCTTCGTGCAGGTCAACGTCACGAACGCCGCCGGTGCGCCCGGGACCGCGGTCACCGGCGCGCCGACCCGCGCGCTCGCCGGGTCGGTGAAGAAGGGCGCCAGCGCCGAGGCCACGTACGCCTTCCTGCTCGACGACGCCACCCGCGGGGACATCACCGTGTCGGTGTACGTGACGTCGGGCCAGCCCGTGGTGCAGTTCCGTGGTCGGGTCCGCTAGCACGCCCCGGCCCGGCTCCCGCCGCTTCGACCAGGCCGGGGTGCTGTTCGTGCTCGTGGCGGCCTGGGCCGTCGTGCCGAAGGTGCTGCAGACGCTGACGGCGCCGAAGTACCGCGTGTGGGTCGGTCAGGCCGAGCCGCCGCCGACCGCGCTGACGAGCGCCGCGACCACCCTCCTCACCGCGGCGCTGCTGGGGTGGTGCCTGCTCGTCGTGCTCGACGCGCTGCGGCGCAACCCGCGGCGCCACCTCGGCGGGCTCCTGCTGCTGCTGGCGCCCTGGGTGTGGGTCGTGGTGCGCGGCTGGACGCTCGGCTCGCTGCCGGGGGTGTCCGACCTCGTCTACCCGGCCGTCGTCGTCGCGGTCTGGCTGCTCCGGCCCGGCCGTCGCCACCTGCGCCTGCTCGGGCACCTCGTCGGCGTCGTCGCGCTGCTGTCGGTCGTCATCGCGGTGGCGCTGCCCGACCAGGGCGTGTTCCGCGCGGTCGACGGCAGCGAGATCACCGAGGAGAAGGCCTTCCTGCCCTTCGGCGTGCTGGTCGGGATCTTCACCCACGGCAACGTCTTGGGCCAGTACCTGCTGATGGGCCTGCCGCTCGTGGCGCTCGTGCGACCCCGTCTGGTGCGGGCCGCGTGGCTCGCCCTGGTCGCCGGGGCGCTGGCCTGGAGCGCGGCCCGGTCGTCGATCGGTGCGGCCGCGGGCCTGGCCGCCGCGGTCGGCGTGCTCTCGCTGCTCCCGCGGGACCGGCGCTCGGTGCCGTACCGGCTCGTGCTGTGGGGCGCCTTCGGCCTGGTCGCGGTGCTGCCGTTCGTGACCCACGACCCGATGGCCTTCACCACCCGCGGCCGCATCTGGGCCGTCAGCCTCGACGCCTGGCGCGCGCACCCGTGGCTCGGCCTGGGCTCGGACTTCTACGCGCAGGTCGCGCAGACCTCGGGCAACCTCGGCCCGACCGTCTCCCACGGCCACAACGAGGTCGTGCAGCTCCTCGTGACCGGCGGGGTGGTGCTCCTGGTGCTGACCGGGCTGCTCCTGCTCGCCGCGATCCGGCGCGCGGCGGACGCGCCGGACGGCGACGCGACCGGCTTCGCGCTGCTGCTGGCGCTGGCCGGCGCCTCGCTGCTGGAGATCTCCCTGCTGCCCACCGCCAACAGCGTCTTCGACGCCGTCCTGCTGCTGCCGCTGGCCACCCTGCTCGTGGGCGACCCGTGGCGCGAGGACCCGGACGCCGACGACCTCGCCGGAGCGACCGGGACCGGCACGGGCACGAGGAGCGGGCCCGTGCGCCTCGCCGGCGCGCGTGGTTGACCTCGGGCGGGCGGCGGCGCGCGGGACGGCCTTCACGCTGGGGGCGCAGGGCGGCCGGTTCGTCCTGCAGATCGGCTCGCTCGTCGTGCTGGCGCGGCTGCTGAGCCCCGAGGCGTTCGGCCTGGTGGCCATGGCCACCAGCGTGCTCGGCGTGGCCGAGCTGGTCCGCGACTTCGGGCTGTCGTCGGCGGCGATCCAGGCGAAGGAGCTGACGAACCCCGAGCGCACCAACCTGTTCTGGGTCAACGTGGCCATCGGCACGACCTGCGCCCTCGTCGCGCTCGTCGGCGCGCGACCCATCGCCGCCCTCTACGGCGACCCCCGGGTCGCGGGTGTGGTGCTCGCGCTGGCCGGGCTGCTCGTGGTCAGCGGCGTGACGACCCAGTTCCGCGCCGAGCTCAGCCGCGACCTCCGCTTCGTCGCCCTGGGCGTGGTCGAGCTCTCGGCGCAGGCGGCCGGCGTCGCGGTGGCCATCACCGCCGCCGCCCTCGGCGCCGGCTACTGGTCGATCGTCCTGCAGCAGGGGACCGTGGTCCTGACGACCTGCGTGCTGTGCGTGGTCTTCTGCGCCTGGCGGCCGGGCCTGCCCAGCCGCTCGACGTCGGTACGGCGCTTCGTCCGCTTCGGCAGCCACGTGCTCGGCACCCAGGTGCTCGGCTACGCCACCAACAACGTCGACAACGTCGGGATCGGCGCCGTCTGGGGCGCGGGGCCGCTCGGGGTCTACAGCCGGGCGTACCAGCTGCTCATGGTGCCGATCAACCAGATCAACGACCCGATGAGCCGCGTGGTGCTGCCCGTGCTCTCCCGGGTCCAGGACGACCTGCCGACGCTGCAGCGCTACGTCGAGAAGGCCCAGCGCGTGGGCACGTACGGGCTGGGGCCGGCGTTCGGCGTCGCGGCCGGGCTCGCGGCGCCCCTCGTCGCGGTGCTGTTCGGCCCGCAGTGGACCGCGGTGGTCCCGGTCTTCGTCGTGCTGGCCGTCGGGGGCGTGTTCCGCGGGGTGGGGCTGGTGACCTACTGGGGCTTCCTGGCCCGCGGCCGGGCCGACCGCCAGCTGCGGATGTACCTCCTGACCCGTCCCCTGATGATCGGCATGATCCTCGGCGGCCTGCCCTGGGGCCCCGTCGGCGTCGCCGTCGGGCACTCGGCCGCGTTCGCCGCCTACTGGGTCGTCTCGCTGGTCTCCATGGGCCGCGCCACCGGCCTCGACGCCGGCCGGCTGCTGCGGCAGGCGCTGGTCGCGCTGGTCGCCCTCACGCTGCCGCTCGGCCTCCTCGCGCACCTCGGCACCTGGCTGGTCGACGGCGCCGTGCTGCAGCTCGTCGTGGGCGGCGTGCTCGCCCTCGGCTGGGTCGGTCTGCTGCTGGCGGTCCTGCCGTCGCAGCGGGCCGAGCTCGCCGCCGCCCGCGGGCTGCTGCGGCGCGAGCGCGTCAGCCGGGCGTGACCGGGCGCCCGTACTCCACGCTGACCACGCCCAGCGCCCCGCCGACCACGCCGACCGCGGTCGAGACCTGGCACGCGCCGAGCGCCTGCCGGGCGACGTCGTGGGCCAGCCGGCCGCGCAGCTGGTTCGCCAGGCCGGTCGCCCCACGCACCGCGCCGCGCGCCACCAGCTCGCCCCGCTCCGCCAGACGTCGCGGCCCGCTCGGGGCGAGCGCGAGCGCCACCCGGGACCAGTCGTTGCCGGTGCGGTAGGAGCGCCGGCGCACCCAGGCCCGGGTCATCCGGTCGGGGGAGTGGAAGTCGAGGACCTCGGCCTCGTCGCACCAGCGGATCTCGCCCCCGGCGGCGACGATCGCGTGGGTCAGCATCGTGTCGCTGCCGCCGGTGAGGCCGAACGCCTCGTCGAAGGCCAGCCCGAAGGCCCGCAGCTGCTCCAGGTCGAGCAGCAGGTTGGCGCTGCTCGCACCGCCGAGCAGCATCCCCGTGGGGCGCACCGTGCGGTCGAAGACGCCCGAGCCCGCCACCCACGGGTCCGGCTCGCCCTCCTCGAAGCGGGGCACGGCCGGACCCGAGACCGCCGCCGGGCGCCAGCGCAGCCAGGCCTCGACCATGCGCGACAGCCACCCGGGCTGCGGCAGCCCGTCGTCGTCGACGAACACCAGCAGCCGGGCGTCGCCGGCGCCGGCCAGGGCGCGGTTGCGGGCGGCGGCGATGCCGGGACGGGGCTCGTGCGCGTAGCGGACCCGGCCCCCGGCCCAGCGGGCGACCTCCTCGCGAGCGCCTGCGTCGGGGTCGTTGTCGACGACGAGGACGGAGGCCTCGCCCGCGTACGCCTCGAGCTGGGCGACGAGCGCCGGCAGCAGGCGGGCGAGCGCGGCCGGGCGGCGGAAGGTGGCCACGCCGACGACGACCGCAGGGGCGGACGCGATGGTCGGCGAGGTCGAGGGCCGGGTGGCGGCCGGGTCCCCGGGCTCCGGGACGTCGGTCGCGGGCGACGGGTCGGCAGGCACGGTCGCCCAGATTACCGGCCTGCTCCCGGGTGCTTGTGGGATCATCGGGGGTGCTCCGTCCGGGTCCCGGGCGGTGCGGTGCACCGCTGGAGCACCCGCAAGAACACCCCCGAACAGGTAAGGACACCGGCCCGTGGAGCTGCGCGCCTACGTCAACGCGCTCCGGGTGCGCTGGGTCCTCGTGGCGGCCCTGGCCGTGCTCGGCGCGCTGCTGGGCCTCGTCGCGTACGTGCTGACCCCCACCGTGCACGCCAGCAGCCTCACCTTCTACGTGAGCGTGCCGCCCGCCGCCGGCGGCAGCTCGGCCACGGCCACGCAGTACGCCCAGGCGAAGGTCAACTCCTACGTCTCCCTGGTGCGCAGCGACGAGGCCGCCCGCCGGGTGATCGCCGACCAGGGGCTGCCCCTCACCCCGTCCGCGGTGTCGTCGATGATCAGCGCGAGCGCCCAGCAGAACAGCCAGCTGATCAGCGTGAGCGTGCGCGACGAGTCGGCCGCGCGGACGCTGGCCGTGGCCCGCGGGCTCGCGGACACCTTCGGCCCGCTGGTCGACGAGCTCGACAACCAGGGACGCCCGAGCGACGTCATCGGCATCGACGTCGTCTCCGGGCCGACGCAGGCGAGCGCGCCCGTGGGCCCGGACCTGAAGCGCTACCTCGTGCTGGGCCTGCTCGCCGGGCTCGTCCTCGGCGCGCTGCTCGCCGTGCTGCGCGACCTGCTCGACACCACCGTCCGCTCGGCCGGGAGGGCTGCAGAGCTGGTCGGGGCCCCGACGCTCGCCGTCGTCGACGAGGACCCCGACGCGGCCGCGAGGGCGGAGCCGGTCCGTCAGCTGCGCACGGGACTGGCCTTCCTCCGGGCCGCCGGAGGGCGCGAGCCGGGCGCGGAGGTCGTCGTCGTGACCTCGGCCCTCGGCGGGGAGGGCAAGACGACCACCTCCCTCGACCTCGCCCGGGCGACCGCGGAGAGCGGCGAGCAGGTCCTGCTCGTCGAGGCCGACCTGCGCCGGCCGACGCTGGCGGGGGCGCTGAACCTCGGGGCCGGGCCCGGCCTGTCGGAGGTCCTGGCCGGGCAGGCGCCGCTGAGCGCCGCCGTCCGCCCGACGGGCACCGACGGCCTGTGGGTCCTGCCCGCGGGCGCCCTCCCGCCGAACCCCGCCGAGCTGCTCGGGTCGGCGCGGGCCGTCGAGCTCGTCGCCGGGCTGCGCGGCTCGTACGGTCGCGTGCTCCTGGACTCCCCGCCGCTGCTGCCGGTCACCGACGCCGCCCTGGCGGCCGGGCTGGCCGACGGCGTCCTCGTCGTCGTGCGGTGGGGGCGGAGCAGGGCCGACGACGTCCGCGAGGCGGTGGGCATGCTCGAGCAGGTCCACGCCCGCGTGCTGGGCGTCGTGCTCAACGGACGGCGGCTGTCGCGCGGGGAGCGGCGGCGCTACGCCGCCTACCTCGGCCACGGGCCCGGTCAGGGCGCCGGCCACGAGCACAGCTGGGGCACGTCGAAGCCGGTCGGCGGCTGACCGTCCGGTCGGACGGCCGGTGACCCTCGTCACGCTGAGCGCTCGCTGAGGGATCTTCAGGCAAAGGATCAGTAATTCGCTGCGTCACGCGGCGATGTGACTCACGAGCATCGAGCGGTCGGGCTCCTGGCGCGGGGGACAACGCGCACGGGGCCCGCGGCCCGGAGGGGGACCTGCGTCCCTCGCTCCCGCCCACCCTCCAGTTCGGGGACCCCCTTGAAAGGCGCCGTGATGACGCACGCCCTCCTCCGCACCGGCCTCACCCTCGCCAGCGCGATGCTGGCCTCCGTCGCCCTCGTCGCGACCACGAGCCAGACCCAGGTGGCCACCGCCGCCCCGGTCGTCGCGCCGTCCTTCGCCAACCAGAAGACCCTCGTCGACGCGGACTTCAACTCCACCAAGCGCGGCGCCGTCGACCCCAAGTCCTTCCAGAAGCAGGTGGGCTGGGCCAGCCCGCACCGCGGCGCGTACGCGGGCATGAGCTACCGCAAGGACTACCGCCACGGCGGCGGCAACGTCGTGCGGACCAAGCTCGCGGCGGGCAAGTTCATCGCGTCGTCCGGCGAGGGCCGCGGCAACGTGCTGCCCATCCGCCTCCCCGGCTCGTGGGACTCGGCCTGCATGTCCTACGACGTGCGGTTCGCGGCGCCCTTCGACTTCAGCGCCGGCGGCAAGCTGCCGGGCTTCGTCGGCGTCGCGCCGGGCACCTCCCCGAGCGCCCCCGAGGGCGGCGGCTCCACGGCCCACGGCTGGTCCGGGCGGCTGATGTGGCTCGGTCCGAAGGTGTGGAAGTTCGTCCGCGACGCCCACAAGGAGAACATCGTCGTCACGTACCTCTACCACCCCGGCCAGGAGCGCAAGTTCGGCGACAACGTCTCGTGGGGCAGCACGTTCGTCGCGGGCCAGTGGCACAACGTGCGCCAGTGCCACACGATGAACACGATCGGCAAGGCCGACGGGGTGCTGCAGACCTGGTTCGACGGCCGGCTCGTCATGTCCGACACCCACGTCGTCTACCGGACCGACCCGAACGTGCACATCACGCACTTCGACTGGAGCATCTTCCGCGGCGGGGCCGAGGCGAACTGGGCCGGCAGCAAGACCGGCTACGTCGACCTCGACAACCTCAAGATCACGGTCGGCTGACGTTCGGCAGGTCAGTCGCCCGGCAGGGGCCCTCCGTCGTCGACGGAGGGCCCTCGTGCGTCCGGGGCCCGGGAGCCGCCGGCCGGAGCCGGGCCCGGAGAGGTGACCAAAGCTGTGACCACAGCTGCGACCAGGGCCGCGACGCCCGGGCCGCCGCCCGCCCGTCGGCTCCCGCCCTCGCGCCGCGGGCCCGGGGCGCCGCGACGAGCGGCTCCCGCCGTGGCGCCGCACGCAGGTCGGCCTGCCACTCCGCGTACGCCTGGCCGTAGGTGTGGTCCACCATCGCCGGCTCCTCGTCCTCGACCGTGGAGCGGTCGGGCAACGCGCGCCGACCGCCTGGACCTCGAGGCTCGGTCTGAGGCCGGTGGGGGCGCATCGGGAGCACGCCCTAGGTGCGGGCGCGGGGGTCGGACCGCCGCGCCCTGAGGTGCTCGGCACGCAGCCGTACGGCGAGGGGAGGCGGGCCCGGTCCACGGTCGGCGGGCCCGCCCGGCTCTGTGCGGGGTCGATACCCCGCGCACGGCGGCTCGAACACCGATCCGGACGGCCCGATCGGCAGGGCCGGTCGGCAGGGTCGGACGAGCAGGGCCGGAGCAGCGGGGCCGGCCGGGAAGACCGGTCAGGAGGTCGGGCCGCGGAGGTGCAGCGAGGCACCTCGGCAGGGGGTGCCTCGCGTGCAGGAGGGCGTCGGGCCCGTCGGTGGGGCTAGGCGGCGCCGACGCGGCGCAGCACCGCGGAGAACGTCTTCCACAGGATGTGGAGGTCCAGCGTCAGCGACCAGTTCTCGACGTAGCGCAGGTCGAGCTGGATGGCCGCGTCGCCCTCGAGGTCGGAGCGCCCGCTGACCTGCCAGAGGCCGGTGAGGCCCGGCGTGACGAGCGCGCGGCGGCTCGAGTGCGCCGGCATCTTGGCGAGCTCGTGGGCGAGGTGCGGCCGCGGCCCGACGAGGGACATCGTCCCGTTGAGGACGTTGACCAGCTGGGGCAGCTCGTCGAGGGAGAAGCTGCGCAGGATGCGACCGAGGCGGGTGATGCGGGGGTCGTCGCTCATCTTGAACAACCCTCCCTTGCCCTCGTTGCGCTCCATGAGCGAGGCCAGCTCGTTCTCGGCGCCGATCCGCATCGAGCGGAACTTGTACATCGTGAACTCCTCGCCGCCGCGCCCGATGCGCTTCTGGGCAAAGATCACCGGTCCGCCGTCCTGCAGCTTGACGGCCAGCGCGATGAGCAGCAGCACGGGCGAGATGACGAGCATCCCGAGGCCGGTGAGCACGATGTCGGTGGTCCGCTTCACGACGCGCCTCGGTCCGGTGAAGTGCGGCTCCTCGATGTGGAGGAGGGGGAAGCCGACCAGGGGCCGGATGTGCATGCGCGGTCCGGCGACCTCGACCAGGCCGGGGTCGACGAGCATCTCGACGCCGCTGCCCTCGAGCGACCAGGAGAGCTCGCGCAGGTAGGTGAAGCGCGTGGCGTCGTCGCTCGTGACGGCCACGGCGTCGCAGCCGAAGCGCTCCACCGCGGTGGCGACGTCGCGCAGGTCGCCCAGCACCGGGGCCTGCAGCCCGACCAGGCCGGCCAGCTCGGCGTCGGGGACGCAGACGCCGACCACGGTCATGCCGCACTGCGCATCGTCGGCGAGGCGGGCGGTGAGCTCGCTCGCTGCAGCGGCGCTCCCAGCGACCACGACGCGGCGCACCAGACGTCCGGCGCGCTGCTGGCGGTGCAGGAGCTTGCGGCCCACGAACCGTCCGCCGATGCCGAGGGCGACGGCGAAGGGGGTGCCGGTGACGGTCAGCTTGAGCAGGGCGTCCCGCTCGGGGGCGGTCAGCGTCGGGATCAGCTCGGCGCCCATGGCCCCGGCGACGACCACCGCGACCCACGCGCGCAGCACCGCGTGGACCTCGTCGGAACCCACGCCCACGGCCCGGCGCTGGTAGCCCTTCATCGTGGCCACGGCCAGCGGCCAGACGACGGCACCCACGACGGCGAGGAGCGCGACGCGCAGCGGCGAGGACGACAGGGTGTGGCTGGACACGGCCGGCACGAGCGCGGCGGTCCCCCCGACGAGCACGTCGAGCGCGGTCAGCGCGACGAGGTAGCGGCGGGCCCAGACCGCGAAGCGCGGTCCGGTGGGGGTGTCGGGACGCGGCGGCGACACCGTCCGGGTCGCCCGCCGGGCCGGCGCGAGCTCACCCAGCAGGTCGAAGCCGTCGACGGGCATCTCCTGCGTGCTCATCGGTGCTCCTGGGCGGTGCGCCCCACGCGCGGCATGGCGGCGCGGCCCACAACAGGTCTGACGTGCATCGGTAATCCCCCGCGTGCTCCCCGACGGCGCCCGTGCGGGCGCCCCTGACGACCCAGGCCCCGCTCCGCGCGCATCCCCTGACGAGCGCCTCGCAGGAACCGGGCAGGGTCTGGACCCCGCCCGGCTTTCCCACCTGGGAAGACGTTCCTCACCGTACTCAGAGCGGGCGGTCGTGGGGAGGGATACGGAAAATTCCCCGCGGCCGACCTCCGAGGTAAGTTCGCCAACATTGTTAGAACAAAGTCTTGACAAGCCCTGGGGACTGGGCGACGCTAGGCCGCGTCGGCACCGCCGCCGGCCTCGCCTCCTGGAGCGCCGATGACCCGGTCGTCCCGCCACGCCGCAGCCGTCACCACGGCCTCGACCGCGTACGGGTCCCCGTCCGGGTCGACCGGACCAGCACCCGCGGCGCGGCCTCGCCCTCCGGTGCCGCCACCCGCAAGCCCGCCACCGCCCGGCCGCACGTCTGCCCGCACCGCCTCCCGCCGCTCTGCACCCGGCTCTGCCCGCAGCGCAGCTCGCACCGGTGCATGCAGTTCGTAGGGCCAGTCCGCTCCGGACGCCCGGCGCCCGCCGGAACCAGCTGAACCGAAAGGAACCACCGATGACTCCGCTCCGAGACGGACGCCGCGGTCCGCGTCGTCCCCGCCTCGTGCGCGCGCTGGCCGCACTCACCGCGACCACGGCCCTCGCCTTCACCGCGGCGTGCAGCGGCGGCGGCGCCCCGCCCGCCGCCCCCGAGGCCAGCAGCGGCAGCGGCGGCGGCGGCAACAGCGGCTACACGTTCGCGATGATCACCCACGAGACCCCGGGCGACACGTTCTGGGACCGCATCCGCGCGGGCGCCGAGCAGGCCGCCAAGGACACCGGCTCCAAGCTGAACTACTCCGCCGACCCGGACGCGACCAAGCAGGCCACCCTGATCGACACCGCGGTGAACTCCAAGGTCGACGGCATCGCCAGCACGCTGGTGACGCCCGACGCGCTCATCCCGTCTCTCAAGAAGGCCGAGGCCGCGGGCATCCCGGTCGACACCTTCAACTCGGGGCTGGACTACTACCAGCAGGCCGGCTCGATCGCGCACTTCTCCTCCGACGAGAAGCTCGCGGGCCAGCAGGCGGGCGCCAAGGCCAAGGCCGCCGGCGCCACCAAGATCCTCTGCACGATCCAGCAGACGGGTTCGGTCGCGCTCGAGGACCGCTGCGCCGGCGTCAAGGACAGCTTCCCGAACACCGAGAACCTGCAGGTGAACGGCGCCGACGACTCGGCCGTGACCTCGGCGATCCAGGCCAAGCTGAGCCAGGACAAGGACGTCAACTGGGTCATCACGCTGGGCGCCCCGCAGGCGCTCGACACCCTCAAGGCCAAGAGCGCGGCAGGTCGTGACGACGTCAAGGTCGGCACCTTCGACCTCAACGTCGACGCCGCGAAGGCCGTCCAGTCCGGCGACCTGCAGTTCTGCATCGACCAGCAGCCGTACCTGCAGGGCTACCTGGCGATCACCCAGCTCTACCTCTACAAGAAGAACGGCAACATCATGGGCGGCGGCAAGGCCACGCTGACGGGTCCGTCCTTCGTCGACAGCACCAACGTCGCCACGATCCTGCCCTTCATCAACCAGAACACCCGCTGACCCCAACCGCCCCGGGGAGCCGGGTGCCGTCGGACCCGTCCGCGCACCCGGCCCCCTCCGGCCCGCACCCCACGGGAGCCACCATGAGTCAAGCCCTCAAGCCCGCGCCGGCCGGTGCGCCGGCGGAGGCGTCGAACCGGGTCTCGCTCGGCCTGTCGAACCGCCTGCTCGCCCGCCCGGAGATCGGTGCGCTGGTCGCGGCGGTCGTGATCTTCATCTTCTTCCTGATCGTCGCGCCGGCCTTCCGCTCGGCGCCCTCCTTCTTCACCGTGCTCTACCAGTCCTCGACGATCGGCATCGTCGCCGTGGGCGTCGGCATGCTGATGATCGGCGGCGAGTTCGACCTGTCGGCCGGTGTGCTGGTGACCGCGGGCGGGCTCTTCAACGCGCTGTTCTGCTACAACCTCGGGATCAACCTGTGGGTCGGCGCGATCCTCAGCCTCGTCTTCTGCCTGGCCGTCGGGTTCCTGAACGGCTACCTGGTCATGAGGACGGGCATCCCGAGCTTCTTGATCACGTTGGGCACGTTCTTCGTGCTGCAGGGGGCCAACCTCGGCGTCACCAAGATCGTCACCGGCTCGGTGTCGAGCCAGAACATCAACCAGATGGACGGCTACGCCTCCCTCAACTGGATCTTCGCCCACGTCTTCCAGATCGGCCCGGTGCAGCTCAGCATCACCGTGATCTGGTGGCTCGCCTTCGCCGTGCTGTCCGCGTACGTGCTGCAGCGCACGCGGATCGGCAACTGGATCTACGCCGTCGGCGGCAGCGCGCCCAGCGCCCGCGCGGTCGGCGTGCCGGTCAAGCGGGTCAAGATCGGGCTGTTCATGACGGTGGCGTTCCTCGGCTGGTTCACCGGCATGCACTACCTCTACAACTTCAACGTGCTGCAGGCCGGCAACGGCGTCGGCAACGAGTTCCTCTACATCATCGCCGCGGTCGTCGGCGGCACCCTGATGACCGGCGGCTACGGCAACTCGCTCGGCGTCGCCATCGGGGCCTTCATCTTCGGCATGACCAGCCTCTGCATCGTCTACGCCGGCTGGGACCCGAACTGGTTCCGCGCCTTCCTCGGCGTGATGCTGCTCCTCGCCGTGCTGGTCAACCTCTACATCAAGAAGCTCTCGACCATCAGGAAGGTGGGTTAGGCCGTGCCTCTCGTCCCTGACGGGCGCCGGCTCGGCCCCGCATCCCGGCCGGCGTCGCCGGCGTCGCTCAGCGCAGCCCGCTGCGCTTTCACTCCACCGTCTAGCCGGACCGGGCGCGGATGCCACGCCCGCGCCGGCCAGGAACCGAGAGGCACGGCCCGCCGATGACCGACACCCTGCAGGAGCACGCCGACCCCACCCTGGCCAAGGGGGAGTCCCTGGTGCAGATGATCGACGTCGGCAAGACGTACGGCGCGATCCGGGCGCTCAAGGGCATCAACCTGACGGTCAACGCGGGCGAGGTGACCTGCGTCCTCGGCGACAACGGCGCGGGCAAGTCGACGCTGATCAAGATCATCGCCGGCCTGCACCCGCACAACGAGGGCCAGCTGCTCGTCGACGGGGAGCCCCGCAGCTTCGCCTCGCCGCGCGAGTCGTTGGCCGCGGGGATCGCGACCGTCTACCAGGACCTCGCCGTCGTGCCGCTCATGGAGGTGTGGCGCAACTTCTTCCTGGGCTCGGAGATGACGGGCAGCAAGTTCCCGCTGTCGGGGCTCAAGACGAAGGACATGAAGCGCATCGCCGACGAGGAGCTGCGCAAGATGGGCATCGTCGTCAAGGACATCGACCAGCCCATCGGCGAGCTGTCCGGCGGGCAGCGCCAGTGCGTCGCGATCGCCCGCGCGGTCTACTTCGGCGCCCGCGTGCTGATCCTCGACGAGCCGACCGCCGCCCTTGGCGTGAAGCAGTCGGGCGTGGTGCTGAAGTACACCGCGGCCGCCCGCGACGCCGGCCTCGGCGTCGTGTTCATCACCCACAACCCCCACCACGCCTACCTGGTGGGCAACCACTTCATCATCCTCAAGCTGGGCCAGGCGGTGCTCGACAAGCACCGCTCCGACGTCGGCCTCGACGAGCTGACCCGCCAGATGGCCGGCGGGGACGAGCTCGCCGAGCTGAGCCACGAGCTGCAGCGCTGACGGCGACGTCGGGGTGACGCCGGTGGCGGCGGTCGGGCCGTAGCCTGCGGGTCGTGCCCGACCGTCGTGACGCCGCCCGCCCGGCGTACCGGCAGCCGCTGCTGCTCCTGCTCGTCCTCCTCGGTGGGGCGACGGGGACGCTGGCTCGGTGGGCGACCGGGCTGGCCGTCCCGCACCTCGGCCGCGTCCCTCTCGGCACCCTCGCGGTCAACGTCATCGGGGCCTTCGTCCTCGGCGCCCTCCTCGCGCACCTGGCCGGGCGCGGACCCGACGAGGGCCGGAGGAGAGCGCTGCGGGTGACGCTCGGCACGGGCTTCTGCGGCGGGTTCACCACCTACAGCGCCCTCGCCAACGACACCGCGGGCCTGCTGCGGCAGGGCCTGGCCGGCCACGCGCTGGCCTACGTCGGTGCGACGCTCGTGCTCGGGTACGCCGCGTCGGTCCTCGGCGTCGCCGCCGCCCGCCGGACCGGCCGGACGCGGGCGACCGCGTGACCGTCCTGCTGCTGGCCCTCGCCGGCGGCCTCGGCGCCGTGGCCCGCTTCGTCCTCGACGGCGTGCTCACGGGAGCGCGGGCGTGGCGCTACCCGGTCGGCACCACGCTGATCAACCTCACCGGCTCGTTCCTGCTCGGCCTGCTGACGGGCCTCGCCGCCGGACGGCTGCTGCCGCAGGACGGGCTGCTCGTCCTGGGGACCGGCTTCCTCGGCGGGTACACGACCTTCAGCACCGCGGCGTTCGAGACCGTGCGCCTCGCCGAGCAGCGACGCTGGGCCGCCGCGCTCGTGCACGGGCTCGGCCAGGTCGTGGTCGCCACGGGGCTCGCCGCGCTGGGCTTCCTGGCCGCTTCCACCGTCTAGACCGCGGGTCGGGGCGGAGCCGCGGACCGCCCGTTCAGAACCGGAGCAGCACCTTCGAGGACGTCGCCGCGTCGCGGGCCAGGGCGAAGCCGGCGAGCGCGTCGGCGACGTCGACCTCGTGCGTCACGACCGGGCCGACGCGCAGGCTGCCGTCCGCCAGCGCGTCCAGGACGGGGCCGATCTCGTCGTTGAAGCGGAAGGAGCCGACGAGCTCGAGCTCGCGGCTGATCGCCAGCGACACCGGCACGGGCTGGTCGCCCGCCGGCAGCAGGCCGACCATGACGACCCGGCCGCCGCGCCGGGCACCCCGGACGGCGCTGGCCAGCCCGCGGGCCGTCCCGCTCGCCTCGACCACGACGTCGGCCTGCACCTCCTCGACCGCGGCGGCGTCTTCGGGGCGGCGCGCGTCTAGGGTCCGGGTCGCGCCGACGTCGCGCGCGACCCGCAGGGGGAGGTCGTGCACGTCCACGGCGGTGATCTCGGCCGCGCCGGCCCGTGCGAGGACGGCGACGGCCAGCGCGCCGATCGGTCCGGCCCCCACCACGAGGGCCCTGCGGCCGGCGACCTCGCCCACGCGGCCCACCGCGTGCCAGGCCACCGCCGCCGGCTCGGCCAGCGCCGCGTCGCGCAGGGCGAGGCCGGCGGGCAGCGGGCGCAGCATCCGCGACGGCAGCGTCGCGAACCGCACGAACGCGCCGTCCCGGTGCGGGAAGCGGGCGGCGCTGCCGAGGTAGGTGCCGGCCGGCGAGAGGTTCGGGCGGTCGGCGGGGTAGCGGGTGCGCCCGTCGCCGGCGGGGGTCGCCGGGTGCACGGCGACGGGGGTGCGCTCGGGCGGCCCGCTGCCGTCGGCCGCGGGCCGGCGCACCGTGCCCACCACCTCGTGGCCGAGGACCATCGGGGCGCGCAGGACCGACTCGCCGGCCGACCCGTGCGACCAGTAGTGCAGGTCCGAGCCGCAGATCCCGCCGTACGCGACCTCGACGACCGCCTCGTCCGGTGCCGGGTCCCGCAGCGGCACCGGCTCGACCCGGAGGTCCCCGGCGGCGTGCACGACGACCCCCGGTGAGGTGGTGGGCAGCACGGCTCTTCCTCTCCTCGCTCCGGCCCGGACCGGTGCCGGTTCGTCCCGCAGCGTCGCAGGTGACCGGCCGGAGGCCCGCGTCGCCCCGTGCCACGCTGAGGCGGTGGGCGAGCGGCTGACGGTGTACGGGCACGAGGGGCTGACGTTCGACGTGCGCGACGAGGGCCCGCTCGACGGGCCGCTGGTCGTCGCCCTGCACGGCTTCCCGCAGACCTCGCGCGCCTGGCACGCGGTCACGCCGCACCTGACGGCGGCCGGCCGCCGGGTGCTCGCGCCCGACCAGCGCGGCTACTCGCCCGGCGCCCGGCCACCCGGCGTCGAGCCGTACGCGCTGGCGCACCTCGTGGACGACGTCCTCGCGCTGGTCGACGCGGCCGGCGCGGAGCGGTTCGACGTGCTGGGCCACGACTGGGGCGGCGGCGTCGGGTGGGCGCTGGCGGCCTGGCACCCGGACCGCGTCCGTTCGCTGACCGTCGCCTCGACACCGCACCCGCGGGCGCTCGTCGCCGCCATGCCGCACGGCCAGGCGCTGCGCTCCTGGTACATGGCCGCCTTCCAGCTGCCCTGGCTGCCCGAGACGCTGCTCGGGCGGCCCCGCGTCGCGCACCGACTGCTCGCCGCGATGGACACCCCCGACGAGGCGTCGGTCCGCGCGCTCCTGGCCGACCGCGACGCGGCGCGCGCGACCGTGGGCTGGTACCGCGCCGCCGCACGCAGCGTCGCCGGCGGCGGGGGGCCGGGCGTCGTACGCGTGCCCACGACGTACGTCTGGAGCGACGGCGACCCCGCGCTGGGCCGGTGGGCCGCCGAGCGCACGGCCCGCTGGGTGGAGGCCGACTACCGGTTCGTCGTCCTCGAGGGCGTCTCCCACTGGATCCCCGACGAGCGCCCGGAGGAGCTCGCCGCGCTCGCGCTCGAGCGCATGGCGACTGTTCCCTAGCGCACCGACTGGGAACCTCGGCAGAAGTCGACCCTGCTGATCTAGGGTGGCCCGGTGAGCACCCTGGTCGACGTGGAGCTGCCCTCCTACGAGGGTGCCGAGGTCGTGGTGCCCGCCCCGGCGACCGGGGCCGGCAACTGGGCGGGCGCGGCGAGCGTGGTCCTCGCCGACGGCGAGTACTGGATGGCCCACCGGGTCCGACGCCCGCTCGACGCCGGTCGCGGGGTCAGCGTCGTGGTCTCGCGCTCGGGCGACGGCGTGCACTTCGTCCCCGTCACGAGCCTCGAGCGCGACACCTTCGCGGCGGCGTCGTTCGAGCGCCCCGTGATCCTCCCCGTCCCCGGCGTCGGGTGGCGGCTGTACCTCAGCTGCGCCACGCTCGACTCCAAGCACTGGTGGATCGAGGCCGTCGACGCCGCGCGGCCCGAGGACCTGCGCGGCGGTCGGCGGACGGTCGTCCTGCCCGGCGACCGCCGGTGGGGGGTCAAGGACCCGGTCGTCACCCTGACCGACGGCCGCTGGGAGATGTGGGTCTGCTGCCACCCGCTCGAACCCACCGGCGCGGAGGACCGCATGGTGACCGCGTACGCGACGAGCACCGACGGCCTGGAGTGGGACGTCCAGGGCGACGTCCTCGAGGGCGTGCCCGGCCGCTGGGACGCGCGGGGCGCCCGGGTGACCGCGGTGCTGTCGCACGACCCGCTGCGCGTCCTCTACGACGGACGCCCCGACGCCGCGTCGAACTGGTTCGAGCAGACCGGCGTCGCGGAGGAGGTGGACGGCGTCCTCGTGGGTTCGGCCGAGCCCGTCGCCACCTCGCCCGACGGCGACGGCGCCCTGCGCTACGTCAGCGTCGTCGCCCTGCCCGACGGCCGCCGCCGCTTCTACTTCGAGGCCGCCCGTGCCGACGGTTCCCACGACCTGATGACCTCCCTCTCCGCCTGAGCGCCGCTCCCTCACCCCGCCCCAGCCCCCTCACCCCGCCCAGCCCCTCACCCCCTCCCTTGCGGACTTCTGGCAGCAGAAGTCACGCGAACGGCCCTTCTTGGTGACTTCTGCCGCCAGAAGTCATGCCGGGAGACCTCGCCACGACGCCGGCGGATCGAGGGTCCAGCGGCGGGTGGAGCGGTCGGCGAGGCCGTCGCGACGGCCGGAGACGACGCGTCGTCCAAGCTCCGGCCGGTGCTGCGCCAGGTCGAGGCTGTCCGCGCGGACGATGACCAGCCCGTGGCGCTCGAAGCCCTCCTCGCGGACGTTGTCAGCGCGGTGCTGCTCGCGTTCCCGGTGCCCGGCGCCGTCGAACTCCAGGGCGAGGCCCGCCTCGACGTCCAGCAGGTCCGGCGCCCCGAGGAACGTGCCGTGCAGGTCGAAGACCGGCGTGTTCACGAGCGGCTCGGGCAGTCCGAGGTCGAGCACGACGAAGAGGCGCAAGCGCGTTTCCCACGGGCTGCGGACGCCGGTTCGGGCCAACGCGGCCGCGCGACGCGCCTGCGCCGCACCGCGGAGCGCGGTCACCGTCGCCACCTCGACGAGCTGTCGCGGTCGGAGAACCCGGGCCCTGAGGAGGCCGTCGAGCGCGACGACGGCCTCGACGACGTCCGCGGCCTCGCGCGCCAGGTCGACGGCGGTGCGGACGGGCGCCGTCACCCGCACCCCGTGGCGCAGGACGACCTCGTCCTCGCCCAGCCGCTCGGTCCGTACGCACCGGAGACCAGGCGCGACGATGCGGCCGGCAGCGAGCGGCAGGACGACCCGGACGTCCTGCCGGCGTCCGGTGAGCGCGTCGCGACCGTCGAAGGCGTCAGCGCCGAGGACGTAGGCGGCGGCCCACCCGCTGAGACAGCCGCCGGGCACGCTGGTGACCGCCTCGATCACGCGCTGCGCAGGCACGGGCCTCGCCGCCGAGGGCACGTGCAGCCCGTTGCCGACCCGGCGCCAGGTCGGCCCTGCCAGCGCGCGAGGGGAGACGCCGCCGCCGAGCAGCTCGGCGCGGCTGCGTGGCCGTACGGCGTGACGCACGTCCTCCCGATAGCTGCCCACGCCTCGACCCTCGCAGCACGCCACGGGTCGAGGTCCGCTTTCCACAGGGCTGCGTGAACCTCTGGCAGCAGAAAGCGCGATTCGGGGCGCTACTCGTGACTTCTGCTGCCAGAAGTTTGTCGGAGGGTCGGGAGGGGAGTGGGAAGGGGGAGGTGGTGAGGGTGGGCGGCGGGTGAGGCCGGCGCTTCAGCGCGCGGCGCGCTCGGTGAAGGAACCGCGGCCCTCGACCGAGCGCCAGTCGTCGAACGACTGGCCGAGGACGTCCTCGAGGAGGCCGATGTCGTCGGTGCAGCCCTCGAGGAGCTCGGCGCGCTGGTCGGGCGTGAGGCGGGGACGGCGGTCGGGGCCGCCGGCCTGCAGCGCGCGGGTGAGGGGACGGCTCGCCCGGCGCCAGACCTGCGGGGGAGCGTACGCACCGGCGGCCGCGCCCAGCCGGATCGCGCGGCTCAGCGCCTCGGTGCGCAGGCCGGGCCTGACGAACCCGCGCGAGTTGTCCGGCGGAACCGTGCCGACGCGGCCCTCCTCGACGCCCAGGAACCGCGCCACCGTGTCGAGGGTCTCGACGGGTGCGTCGACGAGCTGGCGGTAGCGCAGCACGAGCACGCGGTCCCGCTCGACGTGGTCGAAGAGGTCGGCGAGCTGCTCGCCGTAGCGCCCCGTGCGCCGGTAGTGCCAGAACGGCGCCCACCCGGACGCGATGCGCTCGTCCTCGGCCCGGCACGCCGCCACCACGTCGGCCTCGGGCTCGAGCCCGTCGACGTAGAGGTGCATCCAGTTCGAGTACGCGCGGTCGACCGGGTCGCGCACGACGACGACGAGCTTCGCGTCCGGGAGCTCCTCGGCGATGCGGCGCCGCGCCGAGCGCAGGTACAGGTAGAAGGGCGTGCTCTCCAGCCGCACCGAACCTTCCGGCGCGGCGTCGAACAGGGCTGCGTAGTCGTCGGCGCGCCAGACCCACTCCTGCTGGCTGTGCGCGTCGCCCGGTCCGACGTACGCCGGCGGCGGCGCGTCGGTGCACATGTAGTACTTGGGTTCCTTGACCGGCGAGGCGTGGACCTGCGGGTGCCGCGCCAGAGCGGCGTGCAGCGCGCTGGTCCCGGCCTTCGGGGCGCCGACGACCAGCGCGTCCGGACGGGATTCCCTAGTGGACATGCCGGGATGCTAGCGAAAGCGGGAGCTCCCGGGTGCCCGCGCCCAGCGGCGCCGGTCCCGCAGGTCCGTCAGAGGTGCGAGAGCTCCCCGGCCGCGTAGTCGGTGCCGACGGCGCGATCGAAGCTGGCGCGCACCTCGGCCTCGGCCTCCTCGACGCCCACCCAGGTCGCGCCCTCGACGGACTTGCCGGGCTCGAGGTCCTTGTAGACCGTGAAGAAGTGCTCGATCTCGAGCAGCAGGTACTCGCGCACGTTGGTGATGTCGCGCAGGTGGTCGCGGCGGACGTCCTTGGACGGCACGCACAGCACCTTGTCGTCGCCGCCCGCCTCGTCGGTCATCCGGAACATCGCGATCGCGCGGCAGCGGATGAGGCAGCCGGGGAACGTGGGCTCGGAGACCATGACCAGCGCGTCGAGCGGGTCGCCGTCCTGGCCGAGCGTGCCCTCGATGAAGCCGTAGTCGGCGGGGTACGCCGTCGAGGTGAACAGCGTGCGGTCCAGCCGGATGCGGCCGGTCGCGTGGTCGACCTCGTACTTGTTCTTGTTGCCCTTGGGGATCTCGACCGTGACGTCGAACTCGAGTCCGCTGAGCTCGCGCACGTTCTCCGCGTTGGGTGCAGTCACGCCGACCTCCATACACTGACCGGGCTGCGGATGGTGCCGCCCCGGGTGCCGCCCGGGGATTTGCGGACGGGGCCAGGCGCGAGCCTAGCGGTCGGGAAGGGGGCGCGCCCATGGGTCTGAGACGTCTGGTCGTCCCCGTCGTCGCCCTCCTCGTGGTGACGGCGCTGGTCCTGGGGCTCGTCAGCGGGGTGCTCGGCTCCCTCGCCCACCAGGGCCTCGAGGCCGCGGGGCTCCAGACGCGGGCCGCGCCCAGCACCGCGCCGTCCGGGGCCGTCGCGGCCTCGGCGTCGAGCGCGACCGCCACCGGCAGCCCGTCCCCGTCGCCCAGCGCGAGCCGCGCGCCGATGCCCGCCGCCGTCCTCGCCGGCACCGAGGGCGAGGGCCGGACCTCCGCCGCCCGGCTCGCCGAGCGCGTGCGCGGGGTGAAGGTCAAGGACTCCGGCGGCTACTCCGGCGAGGTCCGCGACCTGCGGACGGGTACCGTGCTCTTCGCCCACCGGGCCGACAAGGGCGCCATCCCCGCGTCGACCACCAAGCTGGTCACGGCGGCCGCCGCGCTGAACCTGCTCGGCGCCGAGCACCGCTTCGCGACGACCGTGGTCTCTCCGGCCAAGGGTCGCCTCGTGCTCGTGGGCGGGGGAGACCCGTACCTGCTCGAGAAGGCCTCGCGCGCCGAGCCCACCCGCGCTTCCCTCAGCACGCTCGCCCGCTCGACGGCCCGGACCCTGAAGGCCGACGGCGTCACGAAGGTGTCCCTCGGCTACGACGCCTCCCTGTTCTCCGGCCCCTCCTGGAACCCGACCTGGCCCGGCACGTACGGCGACGTCGCCTCGAAGGTGTCGGCGCTGTGGGTCGGCGAGGGCCGGACGACGCCGGGGGGCGGCGTGCTCGGACCCCGCCAGTCCGACCCGGCCAAGGAGGCCGGCAAGGCCTTCGAGCGCCAGCTGGAGCGCCAGGGCATCACGGTCACCAAGACGCAGAAGGCCAAGGCGCCGAAGGGTGCGCCGCGGGTCGCCTCGGTCTCCTCGATGACGCTCGAGCGGATCGTCGAGCACGTCCTCATGACCAGCGACAACGACGGCGCCGAGGTGCTGCTGCGGCAGGCGGCGATCGCGGCGGGGCGCAGGGGGACCTTCACCGACGGGACCGCGGTCGTGGCCGACCAGCTGCGTGACCTGGGTGTGCAGACCTCCGGCGTCCGGCTCCGCGACGGCAGCGGGCTGTCGCGCAGCACGCGCATCCCCGCGCGCACCCTCACCGAGCTGCTGCGGGTCGCCGGCGAGGACGACCACCCGAGGCTTCGGGCGCTGATCACGGGGCTCCCGGTCGCGGGCGTGGAGGGCAGCCTCGCGACCAAGTTCGGCGACGACGAGAGCCTCGCCGGGCGCGGCGTGGTGCGCGGCAAGACGGGCACGCTGACGAAGGTCCACGGCCTCGCCGGCACCATCACCACCCGAGACGGCGCGGTCCTGACCTACGCGTTCCTCGTGAACGACCCGAAGAACGACTACAACGCCACGGTCTGGCTGCAGCGCGTGACCGCGGCGATCAGCAAGTGCGGCTGTTGAGGGCTGCTGAATCTTCTGTCCTCGCTCCGCGCGCCGCGGTCGCATCTTCTGTCCTCGCTTCGCTCGGACGCGGTCGGTGCTCTGGTCCGGCGCCTTCCTCCCTCCCTCGCACGCGGAGGACGCCGCCTGCCGGAGTCCGGCGGGCGTGCTCCTCCGGTCGTCCAGGCGCCGGCGCACCGACCGGTGGTGGTCGAGCCCGGGTGCGCCGGATCCTGCGCCTCCGCCTGGACGACCGGATGGTGACGACACGCTTTTCGTCGTCACCGACCGCGTCCGAGCGGAGCGAGGACAACAGACGGGGCCTACGCTCGTCGCATGCCCCCAGCAGCGCCTCGCATGGTCGACTGGACGCTCGCTCGCACGACGGCGACGCGGCTGGTGCGACCCGGGCCCACGATCTCGGCCGACGGTGCCGCCGCGGCGGTCGCCGAGCTGCGGGAGGCGGCCTCGCGGGCCGAGCGCTACGTCACCGAGGTGACCGGGCTGGACGCCAGCTCCGGCAGCGCGCCGGTCCTCGTCGTCGACCGGCCGGGCTGGATCCAGGCCAACCTGGACGCGTTCCGCACGCTGCTCACCCCGCTCACCGACCTCGCCGAGAGCCGGATGGCCGACAACCCGCGCGCGAGCGCCGTCGGCTCCCGCGTCACCGGCGCCGAGATGGGCGTCCTGCTGAGCTACCTGGCGCCCAAGGTGCTCGGCCAGTTCGACCCCTTCTGGGCCGGACCGGACGGCGCCGAGGGCCGGCTCCTGCTCGTCGCGCCCAACGTCGTCGAGGTCGAGCGCCTGCTCCGGGTGCCGCCGAGCGACTTCCGCCTCTGGGTCTGCCTGCACGAGGAGACGCACCGGGTGCAGTTCACGGCGGTGCCGTGGCTGCGGCAGCACCTGCTCGGCCTCATCGGGCGCCTGGTCGGCACGGCCGACCTCGACGGCGGCGTCCTCGCGCAGGTCGTCAAGGAGGCCGTGCGCCGCATCGTGGAGGGGATCCGCGACGGCGAGGAGCTCTCGGTCCTCGACCTGGTCCAGACGCCGGCGCAGCGCGAGATCGTCGACGAGATCACCGCGGTCATGTCGCTGCTCGAGGGGCACGCGGACGTGGTCATGGACAGCGTCGGCCCCGAGGTGGTGCCGAGCGTCGCCCAGATCCGTGCCAAGTTCGACGTCCGCCGCCAGGGGCAGGGGCCCGACAAGATCGTGCGCCGCCTGCTCGGCCTCGACGCCAAGATGCGCCAGTACCGCGACGGCGCCGCCTTCTGCCGCCACGTCCTCGACGAGGTCGGCATGACGGGGCTCAACCGGGTCTGGACGTCGCCCGACACCCTGCCGAGCAAGGCGGAGATCGCCAACCCCCAGCTCTGGGTCATCCGCAACCATCCCGAGCCCGCCGCGCCCGCGGGCTGATCCCGGTGGCCCGCCGGGCCCTCGGTCGGGCGACGCTCGCCGTCGCGCAGGCCGTCGAGGCCGCCCTCACCCCCCAGGACACGGCGCTGCTCGTCGCCTGCTCCGGCGGCGCCGACTCCCTGGCCCTCGCGGCCGGGGTCGCGCACGTCGCCCCGCGGTCCGGGCGCGCGTACGCCGCCGTCGTCGTGGACCACGGGCTGCAGGACGGTTCGGCGGAGGTGGCCCGACGCGCGGCGCGGACGCTCGAGGGGCTGGGCCTGGACGCGACGGTCGTGGCGGTCGTCGTGGCCGCGGCGGGCGGGGGCCCGGAGGCCGCGGCCCGGGACGCCCGGTACACCGCGCTGCGGGCCGTGGCCGAGGACCGCGGGGCCACCCTGCTGCTGGGCCACACCCGCGACGACCAGGCCGAGTCGGTGCTCCTCGGGCTGGCGCGGGGGTCGGGGGCGCGCTCGCTGTCGGGCATGGCCGTACGGGCCGAGGGACTGCTGCGCCCGCTGCTGGGGGTGAGCCGCGCGACGACCCGCGCCTGCTGCGCCGAGCTGGGGCTGGAGCCCTGGGACGACCCGCACAACGCCGACCCCGCGTACGCCCGCGTCCGGGTCCGTGCCCGCGTGCTGCCCGTCCTCGAGGCCGAGCTCGGGCCCGGCGTCCCCGAGGCGCTGGCCCGCACCGCCGATCTGCTGCGGGCGGACGCGGACCTGCTGGACGCGCTGGCGGCCGAGGCGCGCGAGCGCGTGGAGGAGGACGGCGCCCTCGACTGCACCGGCCTCGCCGCGTTGCCCGCCGCCCTGCGGACCCGTGTGCTGCTTGCCTGGCTCCGCGACCTCGGCGCCCACGACCTGATCGCGCGCCACGTCGCCGCCGTCGAGGCGCTCGTCCTCGACTGGCACGGTCAGGGCCCGGTCGACCTGCCGGGGGTCCGCGTCGGACGCACCGACGGCGTGCTCAGAGGACCGACCTGACGTCGGTGTGGCCGAAGCCGCCGCCGACGAAGAGCAGCGGCTCCCGGCGCACCGAGGCGAGCGCGTAGGAGAAGCAGTCGCCGAAGTTGAGCCGGGCCGGATGACCGCTGCCCCTGCCGAAGTCGCGGTAGGCCTGACGAGCCACGCGAGCCTGCTCGGCGTCGAAGGGCACGACCTCGATGTCCAAGCCGCTGACCAGGGCGTCGACCTTCCTCGACAGAGCGGGCTTGCGACGGCGGTCGATCACGACCCCGAGCTCGACGTAGCTCGAGGCCGACATGGCACGTGCTCCCCCGTCGAGCCCAGTCAGCGCGCTGCGCACACGTGTGGCGCCTTGCTCCTCGAGGAGCAGGGCGACGACCGCCGAGGTGTCGACGATCACGCGGGCAGCCCATTCTCGTCGTAGAGGAAGTCGGTGCTGAGCGCGGCGCGGTCCTCGTCGGTGAGGAGATCGCGCATGTCGTCGAGGATCTCGTCCACCCGGCGGCGCCGCTCCTCCTGCTCGGCGTCCAGCCGACGGAGGAGCTGGCTGATCGCCTCTTCCACCACGCTCGTCTGGCTCAGCCCCGTGCGCTCGGCGGCCTGGCGCACGAGGTCGTGCACGTGCTCGTTCTTGATGTTCAGGCTCACGTCCACCATTCTACCGGCGACGTCTACCGTTCCACCCGACGAGTGGTCGGGGCTGGGGCAGGGCTGTGGCAGGCTGACGCCGTGGACGCCCCAGACCTCGGCAACGACCTCGAACGCGTGCTCTTCACCCCCGAGGAGGTGCAGGCCCGGATCGACGAGCTGGCGGCGCAGGTCGACCGCGACTACGAGGGCAAGGACGTGCTCCTGGTGGGCGTCCTGAACGGCGCGGTCATGATCATGGCGGACCTGTCCCGGGCGCTCTCGGTGCACTGCCGGATGGACTGGATGGCCATCTCCTCGTACGGCTCGGGGACCAAGTCCTCCGGCGTCGTGCGGATCCTCAAGGATCTGAGCACCGACATCGCCGGCATGGACGTCCTGGTCGTGGAGGACATCGTCGACACCGGCCTGACGCTGTCGTACCTGATCAGCAACCTGCGCTCGCGCGGCCCCGCGAGCCTGGAGGTGCTGACCGCCTTCCGCAAGCCGGAGGCGCTCAAGATGCCGGTCGAGGTGAAGTACGTGGGCTTCGACATCCCGAGCGAGTTCGTCGTGGGCTACGGCCTCGACTACGACCAGCACTACCGCAACCTCAAGGGTGTCGCGACGCTCGCGCCGCACGTCTACAGCTGAGGGCCGCCGCCGGCACCTCGACCGGGCTGTGCGCAGGACGGTGCGCTTTGCCCGGCACCGGTAACCTGGGCCGCCAGAGGGCGCACCTTTCTCGGGCTGCGCTGCTCCCGACACTCTAGGCAGGTCATGAACCTCAAGCGCATCTTCCGCGGTCCACTCATCTGGATCGTGCTCGCCGTGGTGGCGGTCGGGCTGCTGATCGACTTCAGCACGCGGCTCTCCGGCGGCTACAAGGAGGTGCCCACCTCCCAGGTCGTCGCCCTCATCAACGCCAACGACCCGCTGTCGGAGGTGACGCTGCGCGACCGCGAGCAGACCATCCAGGTCGTGACCAAGGGCCAGCCCGAGCAGCGCCTCGAGGCGACCTGGGTCGGCAACCAGAGCGACCAGATCATCGACCGGCTCAACCAGCGCGTCGCCGACAAGACCCTCGACAGCTGGGTGGGCGAGAACCCGCAGCCGAGCTTCTTCTCGAGCCTGCTGGCGACCCTGATCCCGTTCATCCTCATCGCGGTCGTGTTCTTCTTCCTGCTCAACTCCGTGCAGGGTGGCGGCAGCCGGGTCATGCAGTTCGGCAAGTCCAAGGCGAAGGTGGCCAACAAGGACACGCCGAAGACCACGTTCGCCGACGTCGCCGGGGCCGACGAGGCCGTCGAGGAGCTCCAGGAGATCAAGGAGTTCCTCGCCGAGCCGGCCAAGTTCCAGGCGGTCGGCGCCAAGATCCCCAAGGGCGTGCTGCTCTACGGCCAGCCCGGCACGGGCAAGACGCTGCTGGCCCGTGCGGTCGCCGGCGAGGCCGGGGTGCCGTTCTTCTCGATCTCCGGCTCCGACTTCGTCGAGATGTTCGTCGGCGTCGGCGCCAGCCGTGTCCGCGACCTGTTCGAGCAGGCCAAGGAGAACGCGCCGGCCATCGTCTTCATCGACGAGATCGACGCCGTCGGCCGGCACCGCGGCGCCGGCATGGGTGGCGGCCACGACGAGCGCGAGCAGACGCTCAACCAGCTGCTCGTCGAGATGGACGGCTTCGACGTCCGCGGCGGGGTCATCCTCATCGCCGCGACGAACCGTCCGGACGTCCTCGACCCCGCCCTGCTGCGTCCGGGCCGCTTCGACCGCCAGATCCCGGTCGAGAACCCCGACCTCAAGGGCCGCCTGCAGATCCTCAAGGTCCACGCGCAAGGCAAGCCGGTCTCGCCGGACGTCGACCTCGAGTCCGTCGCCCGCCGCACGCCGGGCTTCACCGGCGCCGACCTGGCGAACGTGCTCAACGAGGCCGCCCTGCTGACCGCGCGCTCCAACAGCAAGGTCATCACGAACGCCTACCTGGACGAGGCGATCGACCGCGTCGTCGCCGGCCCCCAGAAGCGCAGCCGGCTGATGAACGAGAAGGAGAAGTTGGTCACCGCGTACCACGAGGGCGGCCACGCCCTCGTCGCCGCGGCGCTGCCGGGCACCGACCCCGTGCAGAAGATCACGATCCTGCCGCGCGGGCGGGCCCTCGGCTACACGATGGTGCTGCCGGAGAACGACAAGTACTCCAACACCCGCGCCGAGCTGCTCGACCAGCTCGCGTACATGATGGGCGGCCGCGCGGCGGAGGAGCTCGTCTTCCACGACCCCACCACCGGGGCCAGCAACGACATCGAGAAGGCGACGAACGTCGCCCGCGCGATGGTCACCCAGTACGGCATGACCGAGCGCCTCGGCGCCATCAAGCTGGGGTCGGGCGACTCCGAGCCGTTCCTCGGCCGGGACTACGGCCAGGGCCGCGACTACTCCGAGGAGATCGCCGCGGTCGTCGACGAGGAGGTCTCGCGCCTCATCAGCAACGCCCACCAGGAGGCGTTCGACATCCTCACGGCCAACCGTGACGTGCTCGACGACCTGGTGCGGGCGCTGTTCGAGCACGAGACGCTCGACCGGGCGGCCGTCGCCGGCATCTTCCAGAACCTGCGGCTGTGGCCCAAGCGCCCCGCCTGGACGGGCTCGGACACCCGCGTCCCGTCGGAGCTCCCGCCGGTCAACCCGCCGCCGCGGATCGTGCCCCAGCCGAGCCTGAACGGCACCAACGGGCACGGCTCGAACGGCTACGGCCCGGGCGCCAACGGCAACGGCCACGGCCCGGTCGACGGGGGCGAGGGCGTCCCCGCCGGCGGCGCGCCGATCCCGCCGGGGCAGTCGCCGGTCCCGCCGCAGCTCCCGCAGGGCCCGGCCGGCGGCAGCAACCTCCCGCCGCGAGGACCCGACTTCCGCTAGTCGGCAGGACACCGCACACCACGACGCGGCCGCACCCAGCAGGGTGCGGCCGCGTCGTCGTTGGCGTGCGTCATGCACCGTTCTGGAGACGCAGCGGCCTCGGTGACGTGGCCCGGAGGCGTGCGGCCCAGAGACCTGGCGGCCCGGAGGCGCCATGGCCTCGCGGCTGGGTGACGGAGCCGGGCGATCAGGCGACGGAACGGACCCGGCGTACGCGGTCGACGCCGGTGAGCAGGACGCTGGCCACGCCGTAGTAGCCGAGGTAGGCCAGCGAGAGGATCAGCGCGACCAGGTTCGGGTGGGGCATGGTCGCCAGCACGACCGCGTACAGCAGCAGCCACACCCCTGCCAGCGTCAGGTTCAGCACGCGCGCCCGCGGGGTCCGCGAGGGGTAGAGGTACTTCACCGGCACGAAGACCAGCACGGCGCAGACGACGAGGATCGCCGTCGTGACCGCCGGCCCCAGGCCGAGGACGACGACGTAGAAGGCGACGACGTTCCAGTAGCTGGGGAAGCCGAGGAAGTAGTGGTCCTCGGTCTTGGCGTCGGTGCGGCAGAACTGCACGCACGAGGCGAGCAGCGGCAGGGCCGCGACGACCAGCCCCCAGGTGCCCTCGGGGAGCCGGTCGGTGGTGAGCAGCAGCACGACGGGCGCGAAGACGTACGTCAGGTAGTCGACGATGTCGTCGAGCCGGGCGCCGTCGAAGCCCGGGATCGTCTCGCTCACCCGCAGCCGGCGCGCCAGCATCCCGTCCGTGCCGTCGATGACGACGGCGGCGAGCAGGATCCACAGGGTCCGCTCGACCTCGCCGGCGAAGGCCGCGACGACGGCGAGCAGCGCGAGGACCGAGCCGCTGGCCGTGTAGAGGTGCAGCGCCCAGCCGGCGACGCGCAGGCCCAGCGCCGCCTGCTCTCGGTCCGACGTGACCTCCGCTGTCGTCACTCGGGCACTCCCTGCTCGTCGTCGTGGTCGCCGCTGCCGACGGAGCATGCCACAGGTGTGGCGTCCCGAGGGCGACGGCAACATCCTCACCCGGCTCGGACAAGATGTGGTGGTGAGCAGCCTCGACACACCCGACCTGGACCAGGAGGTCGACGAGACGCCGCCCGACGAGCGGCCGGGCGTCGACGAGCCCCGCATCGCCGCGGCGGTCCGCGAGATCCTCGCCGCCATCGGCGAGGACCCGGACCGCGACGGCCTGCAGAAGACGCCGGAGCGGGTCGCGCGGGCGTACACGGAGATGTTCGCGGGGCTGCGTCAGGACCCGCAGGACGTGCTAGCCACGACCTTCGACCTCGGTCACGACGAGCTGGTGCTGGTCAAGGACATCGAGGTGTGGAGCTGCTGCGAGCACCACCTCGTGCCCTTCACCGGGAAGGCGCACGTCGGCTACCTGCCCAACCCCGACGGACGCATCACCGGCCTGTCCAAGCTGGCGCGCCTCGTCGACGTGTACGCCAAGCGGCCCCAGGTCCAGGAGCGCATGACGACCCAGATCGCCGACGCCCTCGAGCGCTACCTCAAGCCCCGCGGCGTCATCGTCGTCCTCGAGTGCGAGCACCTCTGCATGACCATGCGCGGCGTCCGCAAGCCCGGCTCGAAGACGATCACCAGCGCCGTGCGAGGCCACCTCCGCACCAGCGCCACGACCCGCGCCGAGGCGATGAACCTCATCCGCGGCTAGGGCCAGCAACACCCCCCTGTGCTCCGAGCGCGCACCCGCCCCGGACGCCGACGACAGCAGCGACAGGTCGACGGCACGAGCGGACCCGCCAGAGTGACGCGCGGAGCGCGACCGTGAAGGAAGACCCTCAGGACGCGGCGCTGAGCGTGGATGGGCCTGGCGGGAGCCCGGGCGCGACCGCGTACGAGTGCGGGCGTGAGCTGCGCGCCCGGGCGGATGGTTGCGAAGCGCCGCGTGCTGAGGGTCTTCCGGCGCCAAGATCGAGGGCAGCCTGCGAAGAGCTAGGTGACCGACTTCGACGACGCAGACCACGTGTTGCAGTCGCCGAAGTCGCCGGAGTCGAGGCCGCGCTCGAGCCAGCCGAACTGCGCCTTGGACGAACCGTGGTCCGGCTTGCGGTCGTCGGGCGGGTCCTCGTCTCCGGTGTAGCTGTGCCACGACTTCAGCTCCGCGCGGTCCTTGCCCGAGACGTGCAGGCTCTTGCGGGCCGTGTGCAGGAAGACGCCCTCGAAGCACTGGGCCTGCAGCTCGAGGCGGCGGCTCAGGGCGTAGCGCTGCTTATTGGACGCCTCGGCGTACTGGTCGGAGTAGCCGTTGAGCATGCCCGTCGTGAGCTGCACGTGGTGGCCGAACTCGTGGGCGACGAGGCCTACGTAGCCGAGGCGGGCGAACGTGTACGCCTCCCGGCCGTCGTCGACGGTGTCGGGCCAGTAGATGGTGCTGGTGCGGGAGCAGTAGTAGGCGGGTGACCCGCTCTGCCCGAACGTGCTGCAGGGGGTCTCCAGCTGCTTGTGGTACGTCTTCACCTTCGGCGTCTCGAGGACGAACCCGCGGGCGGCGAGCGGGCCGCGGAAGGCCTTGGTCAGGCAGCCCACGACCTCGGTCAGGTAGGGCTGGAGCTTCTTGTTCGCCAGCGGCGGCTTGGGTCGGCGCACCTCGAGGTCGCAGGAGGTCGTCACGCCGCCGAGGTCGATCCCGTACAGGGTGTTGCGCTCCAGGCTGCGGTTCGGTCCCGCAGGGGCGCTCGGCGGCTCGGCGGCGGTGGGCAGCGGGTCGGCCGGGGCGGCGGTCGGGGCCGTGGTGCCCGGGACGGGGACGGGCGTCGGGCTCGGCGTGGGGGACACGCTGGGCACGGAGGGCGGGCTGGTCGGCGCCGAGGCCGGCGTGACGCGCCGGGCGGACGCGGTCGCCGTCGTCGGCGCTGCCGGGTCGGCACGGTCGTGGTTCCGGGCCGCCATCACGATGCTGGTGGCGACGAGGCCGGTGAGGACGGCGGCGCTGACCAGAGCGAGCACCACCGGCCAGCGACGGCCGGGCTCCGGCTCGCGGGCGTGCCGCGGACCCGGCTCCGCTCCCCGGCCCAGGTGCTCGCGGGGCTCGCGCCCGCGGTCGCCCCAGGGGTCCTCGGGCGCCGGCATCGCACGAGCATAGACAGCGCACGCCCCGCAGGGCCGGTTTCGCGCCGCGGCCCGCCGCCTCTCTAGGGTGGAGAGCATGCACTTCCCGGTGGTGCCCGGCCTGCCGGCCCCGGGACGCACGCTCGTGATGGGCGTGGTGAACGTGACGCCCGACTCCTTCTCCGACGGCGGGACGTGGTTCGCGCCGGACGCGGCGCTCACGCACGGGCTGGAGCTCCTCGCCGAGGGCGCCGACGTCGTGGACGTGGGCGGCGAGTCGACCCGTCCGGGGGCCGTGCGGCCCGACCCGGACGAGGAGCTGCGCCGGGTGCTTCCCGCCGTCGAGGGCCTGGTCGCCGAGGGCGCCTGCGTCAGCGTCGACACCATGCGGGCCGAGGTCGCCGAGGCCGCGGTCGCGGCCGGTGCGCGGCTGGTCAACGACGTCTCCGGTGGTCGCGCCGACCCGGCGATGCTGCCGACCGTGGCCCGGCTCGGGGTGGCGTACGTGTGCATGCACTGGCGCGGGCACGCCCGGACGATGCAGGGCCGGGCCGTCTACGACGACGTGGTGGTCGACGTGGCCCGCGAGCTCGGCGAGCAGGCGGACCACGCGCGGTCGCTCGGGGTGCGCGACGACCGGCTGGTGCTGGACGCGGGCTTCGGGTTCGCCAAGACCGGCGAGCACAACTGGCAGCTGCTGGACCGCTTCGACGAGCTCGCCGCCCTCGGCCTGCCGCAGCTGGTCGGCGTCTCGCGCAAGTCCTTCCTCGGCACCCTGCTGCCCGGCCCGGACGGGCACCCGCGGGCGCCCCAGGGCCGCGACGACGCCACCGTCGCGCTGACCGCCCTCCTCGCCCGGCAGGGCGTCTGGGGCGTCCGCGTCCACGCCGTCCGGGCCAACCGGGACGCGGTCGAGGTCGTCCGCCGGCTGTCCACCGAGCGCGAGGGTGCGTAGGGGACGTCGGATAAGGTCGCCGTGCCTGGGGAGGTGGGATGACGAGCGCTGCGAACGACCTGGAGCCGACGCCGGCCGCGCCGAGCGGCGCCGCGTCGCGCACGACCCTGCCGCGTCCCGTGCCGGTGGGGACGCCGTACGAGCCGTTCTCCGAGCCGACCCCGGAGCCGACCGACCGGGTCGTCCTCACCGGTCTGCGGGCGCGCGGCCACCACGGCGTCTTCGGCTTCGAGCGCGAGCAGGGCCAGGACTTCGTCGTCGACGTCACGCTCCTGCTCGACCTCGCCCCCGCGTCGACCACCGACGACCTCGGCCGGACGGTCGACTACGGCGTCCTCGCCGAGGCCGTCGTCGCCGACGTCCAGGGGGAGCCCCTCAACCTCATCGAGGCGCTCGCCGAGCGCGTCGCGCAGACCTGCCTGCGCCAGCCGGGCGTCCGGCGGGTCGAGGTGACCGTCCACAAGCCCCAGGCGCCGATCTCGGTCGCGTTCACCGACGTGGCCGTCACGCTCACCAGGAGCCGCTGATGACCAGCCCCAACCCGCACGCGATCGACACCGACACGCTCAGCGGGATGAAGCCGCTGCGCAAGGTCGTCTACTCCCTCGGCTCCAACCTCGGCGACCGCCTGGGCAACCTGCAGGGCGCCGTGGACGCGCTGCGCGACACCCCCGACGTGATCGTCGTGGACGTGTCGCCGGTCTACGAGACGGCCGCCGTCGGCGGGCCCGACGACAGCCCCGACTTCCTCAACCTGGTCGTGGTCGCCGAGACCACCCTGGAGCCGCGCACGCTCCTCGAGCGCGCGCAGGCGATCGAGGACGCGTACGGGCGCGAGCGCAGCGGGCACTGGGCGCCGCGGACCCTCGACGTGGACCTGATCATGGTCGGCACCACGGTCGTCGACAGCGACGACCTCCGGCTGCCGCACCCTCTCGCCCAGGAGCGGGGCTTCGTCCTCGTGCCGTGGGCCGCGGTGGACCCGCGCGGGGAGCTGCCCGGGCAGGGACCGCTCGCCACCCTCGTCGACCAGGTCGACCGGTCGGGCATCGCCCGCCGCGACGACCTGGCCATCGACTGACGCGTCGAACCGGCACGGACCGACCCCTGCGCACCCGATGAGCCAGGCCCCCAGCGGCAACCAGGTCACCAGCACGCCCCGCCGGGCGCTGGTCGTCGCCGCGCTGTTCGGCGGGCTGGCGGGGTGGCTCCTCGCGATCACCACCGCCGCCCTCGACGTCGTCCCGCCGTCGATCCCCTGGTCGGCGCCGGTCGGACTGGTCGTCGTCGGTGCGCTGGTGGGCGCCATCGCGTGGTCGACGCACCAGCAGATCCAGGTCCGGCGCGAGCGCATGGAGCCGCAGCGCGCCGTCGCCTTCCTCGTGCTGGGCAAGGCCTCCGCCCTGGGCGGGGCGCTGGTGGCCGGTGGCTACCTCGGCTACGCGCTGTCGTTCGTCTCCCGCTTCGAGGCCGAGGGACCCCGTGAACGGGTCGTCCGCTCGCTCGTCGCCATCGTCGGCGGCGTCGGCCTCATGGTCGCCGGGCTGCTCCTCGAGCGGGCCTGCCGCGTCCCCCACGACGAGGACGAGGAGCGCGACCCGCGCCGTCCGGAGGAGGTCTGAGACCGTCGGCCACGCGTCCGGCGGCGCTGCTCGCGTGTCTGTCGGGCCAGGGCGCCGGACGGCTCTAAGGTCTGCGCATGACCCCTGCAGCGGCCCCGGCCGACCGTCGTGACCGTCCGGCCCGGCGGGAGCCCGTGGACCGGTTGCACCGGGCCACGCAGGTCGTCCTGGTCGCGGGCAGCGTCCTCGCGCTGGCCGCCGCGGCAGGCCCGCTCTGGCTGGTCCGCGTCGGGCTCGTCGTCGCCGTGGCGACGACCGTCGTCACGTGCGCCCTCGCCTGGCGCGAGCTGGCCGCCGCCCGGCGCCGGCACGCCCAGCGCCTGCTGGCGGTCGACCACCGGCACGGCGAGACGCTGCGCGACGAGCGGGCCCGCAACGCCGAGGTCGTGGACGCCCTGACCGAGCGCGTGAGCAGCGTCGGCATGGTCGTGGCGGGCCAGCGCACGGTCATCGCCCAGCTGCGCGGGGAGGTCGGCGTCCTCACCACCGAGCGCGACGCCCTGGTCGAGCAGGTCGCCGAGCGCGACGGGATCATCGGCCTGTTCCGCAGCAGCCTGCGCGAGCAGGAGGCGGCCCTGCTGGAGGTCCGCCAGGTCGAGCGCACCGGCGCCGAGGTCCACCACCTCCCGCGCCGCTCCCGCCCGGCCGACGAGCCCGCCGCCGAGGTCCTCGACCCGCAGATGGCCGAGCTGGCCATGGTGATGCCCAACTACGAGGCCACCCGCCGCGCGATTTAGCCTGGGCTGCCCGCTCGCGCACCGGGCGCCCCGATGCTCCGTCTTCCTCGCTGCGGGGCGCGACGAAAAGCGTGTCGTGCCCCTCGCTCGTCCAGACGGAGCGGCGCCCGGTCCCCGACGCTCGCGGGCTCTGTGGTCGGGCGAGCGCGTCGGCCCACCCGCCGTGGTCGCCTGTCGGTGATCACTTGTCCAGGTCGCCGACGACGTAGCCGATGGTGGCCAGCGTCGCCTCGAGGGCGTCGACGGGGACGCCGCGGAGCAGGGGCTCGAGCGCGGCGACGTGGTTGAACGACGGGGTGCGCAGCTTGAGGCGCCACGGGGTCTTCTCGCCTCGCGACACCAGGAACACCCCCGACACGCCGAGCGGCGCCTCGGTGGCCCCGTACGCCTCGCCCTCCGGCAGCCGCACCACCTTGCCGAGCCGGACGGCCACCTCGCCGTCGAGCTCGCGGAGCCGGGCGGCGCAGGCCTCGACCAGGTCGGCCGACACCCGCAGCTCGTGCACCAGCGTCGCCAGCCGGGCGTACGCGTCACCCGCGCCGGCCGGGTCCGGCCGCAGCAGCGACGCCAGCTCGGCGTAGGCCAGGTAGGGCCGCTGGCGGCGCAGGTCGACGTCCAACCCGCTGGCGCGGGCCGCCGGCCCGGTGACCCCGTACGCCTCGACGAGGTCGCGCGGCAGCACCGCCGTGCCGACGAGGAGCTCCTGGAGGGTCGCCGACGCCAGCTGCTCGTCGAGGCGGTCCGCGGCCTCGCGCACGGCGTCCAGGACCTCCAGCTCGGCGTCGAGCCAGGCGCCGTCCGCGTCCGCGGCGAGGCCGCCGACCCGGTTGACCATGGGGTGCACGCGGTTGCCGGTCAGGTCCTGCAGCTGCCGGCGCAGCGACTCGCGCAGCGCCGGGACCGACGACCCGACGCCGAGGCGGGAGGGGACCCAGCCGAGGAACCCCAGGTGGCTGAGCACGCGCGTGTGCTCGGCGAGCAGCGTGCGCAGCCAGAGCGCCCGGGGCGGGACCTCCAGGCCGAGCATTTGCTCGCAGGTCAGCGCGACGGTCAGCTCGGCGGCGAAGGGCGCCTGCCAGTCGTGGCGGTCGGCCAGCACCAGCACCTGCCGGTAGTCACGGACCTCGAAGAGCTTCTCCACCCCCCGGTGCAGGGCGCCGACGACGACGCCGGCCTCGGTGACGACGCCGTCCTCGACCCAGAGCCGCAGCTCGACGAGCCCCGTGCCGCTCGGGTGCTCGGGGCCGAGGTCGAGCAGCAGGGCGCCCGCGGGCGTGGCGCCCGTCTCGGGCAGCCGGGGCAGCACGCCGGGCCCGAGGGCGCCGACGAGCACGCGCAGCGGGGTGGGCACGGGGTCAGGGTAGGAGAGGAGCGTCCGGCGCGGCGGCCGCGCCCTGCAGGAGCCACCACAGCGGACCCCAGCGGCCGGGCGCGGTGAGCGACGCCAGCTCGCTGCGCCGCACCAGCGCCGCGAGCGGGTCGGCCCCGGACGCCGAGGCGTCGGTCTGCGGGTCGGCGGCGAGGTCGGCCAGGACCTCGGCCTGCCGGGCGAGCAGCAGGGTCTCCCCGCCGGCGCGGCGCCCGGCCGCTTCCAGGGCGTCCACGGCGACCCCGGCGGTCAGGTTGACGCTGCCGTCCGCGACGGGGGAGCGCTGCCGCCCTGCGGCGTACGCGGTCAGGCTGCCGGTCCGCGGTCGTCCGTCGGCGAGGTGGCCGTAGTCCACGGCCAGCGCACGTCCGCCACGGGCGACGGCTGCGGCCACGAGGTCCGCCCAGGCCGCGTCCCGCGGTGACCCGACCTCCGCGCGCGAACCCTCCTCGGCGCCCGGCCACCACCGGTCCAGCCAGGCCGCGTCCTCGGCGGCCACGACCCGGCCCTGTCGTTCGCGGCCCGACCCGTCGTGCGCCATCGCGTGCCAGACCTCGTGCCAGTCCTGCCGCTCCCGGACGGCGACCGTGGCCGGCAGGTCGTCGAGCCACTCGTGCGCCACCAGCAGCGGGCGCGCCCCGGTCGCGCACCAGCGTTCCGGCCCGCCCTGCTGCCACCGCCCCGCCCCGGCGTCCCAGTGGTCCACGACCCAGCCCACCCGGGGGTCGAGCCCGTCGGGTCGCGCCCGACGGTCCACGCCGACCAGCCCGACGCCCGGCAGCAGCGGGGCGAGCGCGGTGACCAGGCGACCGTCGCCCGCGCCCACGTCGACCACGACGCCCACGCCGGCCGGCGCCAGGGCCGCGACGGCGCGGGCGACGTGCGCGCCGACGCCGACGCCGGTCGTGAAGTGCGCCCCCGGCTGCTCCCGGGACCAGAAGCCGTCCTCGCCGTACGCGGCGTCGTCCCAGGCCTGGCGCCAGGACCGCCACCCGCCGGCGCCGCCCGTCCGCGCCGCCCCCGGCCGGGCCGGGCCCGTTTCGTCGTGCGAGACCATGGGGACATGCTGCCGACGTCGGCGGAGCTCGAGGACGAGCCCGCCCAGAGCACCCCGTCCACCCTGACCACCAGCGCGACCGCGGGCACCTCCACGAGGACCGCGACGGTTCCGCCGCGCCTGCACCCCAGCCCGAACCCGCCCCTGCCGCGCCGCCTCTCCGCCGAGCCCCCGGGCTGGGTGCGGGAGGTGGACGTCGTCGTGGTCGGCTCCGGTGTCGCCGGGCTCACGGCGGCGCTGGAGTGCCGCGACCGGCTGGGCGAGGCCAGCCGGGTCGTGGTCGTCACCAAGGACGTCGTCGCCTCCGGCTCGACGCGCTGGGCCCAGGGCGGCATCGCTTCGGTCCAGGCGGAGGGCGACACCGTGGCCGAGCACGTCACCGACACCCTCGTCGCGGGCGCCGGGCTCTGCGAGCCGGCCGCCGTGGACGTCCTGGTCCGCGAGGGCCCGGACGAGGTCGCGACGCTGGTCGCGCGGGGGACGCAGTTCGACCTCGACGCGACCGGGCGGCTCGCCCTGACGCGGGAGGGCGGCCACCACCGCAACCGCATCGCGCACGCCGGCGGCGACGCCACCGGTGCCGAGATCGAGCGGGCGCTCGTCGCGGCCGTGAAGTCCGACCCGGGCATCGAGATCGTCGAGCAGGCGCTCGTCCTGGACCTGCTGCCCGCCGCCACCGAGGACGGGCGGCCCGCGGTCGCCGGTGTGACCCTGCACGTCCTCGGCGAGGGCACGCGGCAGGGCGTCGGCGCCGTCCGCGCCCGGGCGGTGGTCCTCGCGACCGGCGGCATCGGGCAGATCTACGCCGTCACCACGAACCCGCCGGTGTCCACCGGCGACGGGGTCGCGGCGGCGCTACGGGCCGGTGCGCGGCTGCGTGACGTCGAGTTCATCCAGTTCCACCCGACCGTGCTGTTCCTCGGCACCGGTGCCCGCGGGCAGCTGCCGCTGGTCAGCGAGGCCGTGCGCGGCGAGGGCGGCCTGCTCGTGAACTCCGCGGGCGAGCGCTTCATGGTCGGGCAGCACGAGCTGGCCGAGTTGGCCCCGCGCGACGTGGTCGCCAAGGGGATCATGAAGGAGATGGCCCGTGAGGGCACCGACCACGTCTACGTCGACGGGCGGGCGCTCGGCGAGGAGACGTGGCGGGTCCGGTTCCCCACGATCCTGCACAGCTGCCGCCAGGCCGGCATCGACCCGACGACCGACCTGATCCCGGTCGCCCCCGCGGCGCACTACTTCTGCGGCGGGGTCGAGACCGACCTCGAGGGCGCGACGAACCTGGCCGGGCTGTACGCCTGCGGCGAGGTCGCCTCGTCCGGGGTGCACGGCGCCAACCGCCTGGCCTCGAACTCCCTGCTCGAGGGCCTGGTGTTCGCCGCCCGGATCGCCGACGCACTGGGCCGGGAGCTGCCGCCGCTGCGCGAGCCGCTCGACGACGCCCGCGAGGCCTGGCTGGTCGACCCGGCGGTCGTGCCCGCGCTGCAGCGCACCATGAGCCGCGACTGCGGCGGTCTGCGCAACGCCGTCGGGCTCGACCACGCCGCCGACCAGCTGGAGCGGCTCGCCGGCCGGCGGGTGACCTCGCCGGGCCTCGCCGCGTGGGAGGCCACCAACCTGCTCTGCGTCGCCGCCGCCGTGCTCGGCTCCGCCCGGGTCCGCGAGGAGTCGCGCGGGGCGCACTGGCGCGACGACTTCGGCGACCGGCGCGAGGAGTGGCAGCGCCACCTGGTCGTCCACGTGGGCCCGGAGGGGCTCGAGCACGAGCTGACCGAGGTCGGGAGCCCGACGAGCGCCAGCGAGGAGCGCTCAGCGGGGGGTTCGGGGGGTCGTCCCCCCGGGATGGACAGCCCGACGGGCGCGAGCGAGGAGAGCAGCCGATGAGCACCCGGATCACCGACCTGACCCAGGCCGAGGCGTTCGTCGCCGGGGCCGGCCTGAGCGTGGAGGCGCTGGCCGTGATCGTGGCCGAGGCGCTGGGGGAGGACCTCGGTGGACGCGGGGTGCTGCCGCCCGGCACCGGCAGGGGCGTCGACGTCACCTCGGTGGCCACGATCCCGGCCGACGCCACGGCGACGGCCGAGCTGGTGGCGCGCCGGCCGGGCGTGGTGGCCGGGCTGCCGGTGGCGGCGTACGTGCTGGCCGTCGTCCTCGAGGGGGCGGAGCAGCAGCCTGCCGGCGGCTGGAGCGTCGAGGTGCTCGCCACCGACGGCGACCGCGTCGAGACCGGCGACGTGCTCGTCCGCGTCCACGGCGGCACCCGTGCGCTGCTGACCGCCGAGCGCGTCGCGCTGAACCTGCTCACCCTCACCTCGGGGGTCGCCACGGCGACCCGGGCCTGGGTCGACGCCCTGGCCGGCACGGGCACCCGCGTGCGCGACACGCGCAAGACGACGCCGGGGCTGCGGATGCTCGAGAAGTACGCCGTGCGCGTCGCCGGTGGTGTCAACCACCGGATGTCGCTGGCCGACGCGGCCCTCGTCAAGGACAACCACGTGATCGCCGCGGGCGGGGTCGTGCCCGCGTACGAGCGCGTGCGGGCGATGTTCGGCGACCTGTGGATCCAGGTCGAGGTGACGACCGCGGAGCAGGCGCACGCGGTGGTCGACGCGGGCTGCACGGACGTCCTGCTCGACAACATGAGTCTCGCGGCCATGAGCGAGATCATTGCTTCGCTAAAAGGTCGCGCGGAATTCGAGGCCAGCGGCGGCCTGACTTTGGCGAGCGCGGTGTCGGTGGCCCAGACCGGGGTCGACTTCATTGCTGTGGGAGCCATCACGCATTCGGCTCCGATACTCGATATCGCGATGGACCTCGTGTGAACTTTTCTGCTCCTGCTGCGTTATCGTTCTTCCCGTCAGGAAAGTGATCCAGGGAAGGAAAGAAATGGCACAGCGGGTGGAGTACATCCTCGAGGACGATTTGGACGGCGGCAAGGCCGACGAAACCGTGCAATTCGGCCTCGATGGTGTGGAGTACGAGATCGACCTCTCGAGCGCGAACTACGAGAAGCTGAAGGACACCCTGGCGCCCTGGGTCGCCTCCGCGCGCCGCACGGGCGGTCGCCGCAAGCGCAACGCCGCCGGCATCGTCGCCCCGCGGGCCGCGACGAACGGCTCGTCCAACACCAGCGACATCCGCGCCTGGGCGCAGGAGAACGGCTACGAGGTCTCGTCGCGCGGTCGCGTGTCCGCCGAGGTCCGCGAGGCCTACGACAAGGCCCACGCCTGAGCGCTGCGCGCTCCTCGAGCCGCACACGCACGTCGACGGTTGCGCCCTGGGCGAACGCCCCTCCCCCGGGTGCGACCGTCTTCCCTGCCCCTGAAGGCCGTCGCGGCCCCGGTGCCACGCCGGAACGGGCGGCAACGGCCCCTGAACAGGCGTCAGGAAGGCTCGGGATCGGCGTCTTCGGCCGCTCGTAGGTGGAATCACCGCCCCTCGTCACAGCGTTGTCACCAGCACGGAACGTCCGACCACCCCCAGCGGGTGTCCCGGCGTGGTTCTCTGGAAGCACGACCAGGTCCGGCGCACGCCCTCCCGACTAGCATGAGACGGGCTGGAGGGCAGCCGCCGACGGGCGTCCGCACCGCAAGTAGCGAGGAGCACCGCAAGCATGTTCGAGAGGTTCACCGACCGGGCGCGTCGCGTCGTCGTGCTGGCTCAAGAAGAAGCCCGCATGCTCAACCACAACTACATCGGGACCGAGCACATCCTGCTCGGCCTCATCCACGAGGGCGAGGGCGTCGCCGCAAAGGCGCTGGAGTCCCTCGGCATTTCCCTCGAGGCCGTCCGCCAGAAGGTCGAAGAGATCATCGGCCACGGCCAGCAGTCGCCCAGCGGCCACATCCCTTTCACGCCGCGGGCGAAGAAGGTCCTGGAGCTCTCGCTGCGCGAGGCGCTGCAGATCAACCACTCCTACATCGGCACCGAGCACATTCTTCTCGGCCTCATCCGCGAGGGTGAGGGTGTCGCCGCTCAGGTCCTCGTCAAGCTGGGCGCCGACCTCAACCGCGTGCGCAACCAGGTCCTGCAGCTGCTCTCGGGCTTCCAGGGCAAGGAGGCCGCGACGTCCGGCGCTCCCGAGCAGGGTTCGACCCCGTCCTCGTCGATGGTGCTCGACCAGTTCGGCCGCAACCTGACGCAGGCGGCGCGCGAGAACAAGCTCGACCCGGTCATCGGTCGCGAGACCGAGATCGAGCGCGTCATGACCGTGCTCAGCAGACGCACCAAGAACAACCCGGTGCTGATCGGCGAGCCCGGCGTCGGCAAGACCGCCGTCGTGGAGGGCCTCTCGCAGGCCATCGTCCGCGGCGACGTCCCCGAGACGCTGCGCGACAAGCAGATCTACACCCTCGACCTCGGCGCCCTGGTCGCCGGCAGCCGCTACCGCGGTGACTTCGAGGAGCGCCTCAAGAAGGTGCTCAAGGAGATCAAGACCCGCGGCGACGTGGTGCTGTTCATCGACGAGATCCACACCCTCGTCGGTGCGGGTGCCGCCGAGGGTGCGATCGACGCCGCCAGCATCCTCAAGCCGATGCTGGCCCGGGGCGAGCTGCAGACCATCGGCGCGACGACCCTCGACGAGTACCGCAAGTACGTCGAGAAGGACGCCGCGCTCGAGCGCCGCTTCCAGCCGATCCAGGTCGCGGAGCCGTCGATCGCCCACACGATCGACATCCTGCGCGGGCTGCGTGACCGCTACGAGGCCCACCACCGCATCACCATCACCGACCAGGCCCTCGTGGCCGCGGCGCAGATGGCGGACCGCTACATCTCCGACCGCTTCCTGCCCGACAAGGCGATCGACCTGATCGACGAGGCCGGCGCCCGCCTGCGGATCCGTCGCATGACGGCGCCGCCGGACCTGCGCGAGTTCGACGAGAAGGTCGCCAGCGTCCGCCTCGAGAAGGAGGCGGCGATCGACGCGCAGGACTTCGAGCGCGCCGCGGGCCTCCGCGACGACGAGAAGAAGCTGCTGTCGGCGCGCGCCGAGCGTGAGGCGCAGTGGAAGTCCGGCGACCTCGACGTGGTCGCGGAGGTGGACGAGGAGATCATCGCCGAGGTGCTCTCGACGGCCACCGGCATCCCGGTGTTCAAGCTCACCGAGGAGGAGTCGGCCCGGCTGCTCCACATGGAGGACGAGCTGGGCAAGCGCTACATCGGCCAGCACGACGCGGTCCGGGCGCTCTCGCGCTCGATCCGGCGTACGCGGGCGGGTCTGAAGGACCCCAAGCGGCCGAGCGGCTCGTTCATCTTCGCCGGGCCCTCGGGCGTCGGCAAGACCGAGCTGACCAAGGCGCTGACCGAGTTCCTCTTCGGTGACGAGGACGCGCTCATCCAGCTCGACATGAGCGAGTACTCCGAGAAGCACACCGCCTCGCGGCTGTTCGGCTCGCCTCCCGGCTACGTCGGCTACGAGGAGGGCGGCCAGCTCACCGAGAAGGTGCGGCGCAAGCCGTTCAGCGTGGTCCTCTTCGACGAGGTCGAGAAGGCCCACCCGGACATCTTCAACTCGCTGCTGCAGATCCTGGACGAGGGTCGTCTGACCGATGCCCAGGGCCGCGTGGTCGACTTCAAGAACACCGTCATCGTCATGACGACCAACCTCGGCACGCGCGACATCGCCAAGAGCGTGTCGCTCGGGTTCAGCGCCTCGACCAACGCCGAGGGGTCGTACGAGAAGATGAAGGCGAAGGTCGCCGACGAGCTCAAGCAGCACTTCCGTCCGGAGTTCCTGAACCGCGTCGACGAGATCGTGGTGTTCCGCCAGCTCACGCAGGAGGACATCGTCCGGATCGTCGACCTGATGGTCGCCCAGATCGAGGCTCGCCTCAAGGACCGCGACATGGGCATCGAGCTCACGCCGGCCGCGAAGCAGCTCGTGGGCGAGCGCGGCTACGACCCGGTCCTCGGGGCGCGCCCGCTGCGCCGTGCGCTGCAGCGCGACGTCGAGGACATCCTCGCGGAGAAGATCCTGTTCTCCGAGCTCAACCCGGGCGAGATCGTCGTCGTCGACGTCGCCGACCCTGGGTCGGAGCACCCGTTCACCTTCACCGGGCACAAGCGGGACACCGCTCCCGACGCGCCGCCGGTGGAGTTCGACGGGATCATCGAGAACGGGCTCGAGGGCTTCGAGGAGCCCGGGGACAACGCCGCCAACGGCTGATCCCGCCTGACCGATCGACCAGCCGAGGCCCGGCACCGCGTTCGCGGTGCCGGGCCTCGCTGCGTCCGCGGGCGGTACCGGCGTGTCCGCCGGCGCGCCCCCACACCACCACGGTGCTGCTCGTCGAACGTCGGCGAGGACGATGGTGACGTGGGGGAGCGGACCGGAGGCTGGGAGCGAGACGAGCTGGCCGCGGTCGACGCCGCGGCCGAGCTGGAGATCGCCGTACGCCGGGATGACGGGGCGCTGCGCGCCTGGACGCCCGTCTGGGTGGTGCGGGTCGACGAGCAGGTGCTCGTCCGGAGCTGGTACCGGCGCGGGACGGGATGGTTCGGTGCCGTCCTCCGGTCACGGCACGCGCGGGTGCGGGTCCCGGGCCTGGAGGCCGACGTGACCGTCGACGACCTCGGGGACGCGGACCCCGTCCTCAGCGCCGCGGTCGACACCGCCTACCGGGCGAAGTACCGGGCCGGCGCGGGCTCGATGGTCACGCCCGAGGCGGTCAGCACCACGCTCCGGCTCGTGCCGTCGGGCAGGTGACTGCTCAGCGGTCGTCCGCCACGCCCTCGGCGCGCTCCTCCGCCCGCGCCTGCTCGGTCTTGCCGCGCGCGATCGTCGCGTCGTCGTCGGCGAGGATGCCCACGACCTCGGTCAGGCGGCCCGTGGCCGCCAGCAGCGCCCCGCGGAGAGCGGGCGGCCCGTCGTTCGCCTCGACCGTCTCCTCCGGCACCCGGCGCACCTCGTCGTCGGCGGGGAGGTCGCCCCGCACGTGGGCGACGCAGAGCCGGGCGACCTCCTCGGCGTCACGGTGCATGACCGAGTGGGCGGCGCCCGGGATGCGCCAGGCCCGTCCCCGCGGCAGCAGCCGCGCCACCTCCTGCGCCCACGACGGCGGGACCAGCCGGTCCTCCTCGCCGGAGACGACGAGCGTGCGCGCGCTCACGTGCGGCAGGACGTCCTCGACGCGGAAGCGCAGAACCGCGGGCAGGATGCGGAAGATCCAGCGGAGCCCGCACAGCGCGTACGCGTAGAGGGCCAGGGCGACCACGCGCGGTGGCTCGTGCAGGCAGGACTGGACGAACCGCAGCAGCACCGTCGACGCGCGGCGCTGCCGCGGGTCGGTCACCGGCGAGATGAGCACGACGTCGGACAGTGCGCGGGTGCTCGCCAGCGCCGCGACGATCTGCGTGCCCATGGAGTGGCCCACCAGGACCGGGTCCTCGAGGCCGAGCCGGTCGAGGACGCGGCCGACGAGCGCGGCGTACTCGTCGATGCTCAGGGGGTGGCGCGGGTGCGGCACGCCGCCGAAGCCGGGCAGGTCGAGCGCCACGACCGGGCCGAGCTCGTTGAGGCGGAGGGCCAGGCGCTCGAAGTAGTTCGAGGTGACGCCGATGCCGGGCACCAGGACGAAGGCCCGCGAGCCGTCCGCGCCCGCGGTGCTGACCCGGGCGTAGAGGCCGTCGGACCAGACCCGCTCGACGGTGACGTCGCTGCGCCGGCGTCCCACGCGGATCAGTGCCCGAACGTGTCCGAGTCGGTGAGGCCCTCGTCGCCCCGGTCGAGGCCGGCGATCGCCTCCAGGTCGTCCGGCGCCAGCTCGAAGTCGAAGACGGCGATGTTCTCGGCCAGGTGAGCCGGGTCGGTCGACTTGGGGATCGGGACGAGCCCCAGCTGCACGTGCCAGCGGAGGATCACCTGGGTCGGGGTCTTGTCGTAACGACGTCCGACGCGCGCCAGCACCTCGTCCTCGCGCAGCTCGGCGCTGCTCGCGCCGATCGGGCTCCACGACTCGGTCGCGGTGCCGTAGACGTCGTTGGCCGCGCGCACGTCGGGCCGCGTCGTGTACGGGCTCAGCTGCACCTGGTTGACGTCGAGGAAGATGCCGGTCTCGTCCACCACGCGCTGCAGGTGGGCGGGCTTGAAGTTCGAGACCCCGATGGCGTGCAGCAGGCCCTCCTCGCGCAGCGCCTCCAGCCCGCGCACGGCGTCGACGTAGGTGCCCTGGTCGGGGTTGGGCCAGTGCACGAGGAACAGGTCGAGGTAGTCGGTGCCCAGCCGCTCCAGGCTGGCCTCGCACGCCTGCCGCACGCCGTCGACGCTGTGCCAGCGCCGGTTGAGCTTGCTGGTCAGGAAGATCTCGGAACGGTCGACGCCCGAGGCGCGCAGCCCCTCGCCGACGCCGGCCTCGTTGCCGTAGTTCTCCGCCGTGTCGATGAGGCGGTAGCCCGCAGCGACCGCCTCCGCCACCTGGCGCACGACCGCCTCGCCCTGCACCGGGGAGGTTCCGAGGCCGAGCACCGGCATCTCGGCGCCGTGCACGAGCTTGCGCGTGGGCGCGAGTGGCGCCGGCATCGTGGGGATCGCGTCGGGGCGGGCGCTGTCGTCAGGAGTCAGGGACACCCCCTCAACCTACGGCCCGGCGACTCCGGCACCCGGCCCGCCCGGCAGCGCCCAGCGCCGCTCATCCGTGAGCATCCCCGCCGCCCGTGCGGGCACCACGAGGCCGTCGTGGACGAGCGAGCCGAGCGCGCGCTCGCGCTGCACGGCGTCCGGCCACGCGCGCGTCAGCTCGGCGTCGTCGACCGGCTCGTCGCTGCTGCGCAGCACGGCCAGCAGCGCTCCCCGGCACTGACGGTCCGTCCCCTCGTACGTCTGCCCGCGCCGCGGCGGCCCGTCCCAGGCCGGGTGGCCCGCGTGACGCCACGCGCACCGGTCGGCGACCGGGCAGGCGTCGCAGCGGGGTCGACGCGCCGTGCAGACGACGGCGCCGAGCTCCATCGAGGCGACCGCCCACCGAGCCGCCAGCGCTGGCTCGTCGGGCAGGTAGGCCTCGGCGACCGCGGTCTCGGCCCGCGTCGGGGTGGCGCCCGGGTACGCCTCGCCCGCGTGCAGGCGGACCAGCACGCGCCGGACGTTGGTGTCGAGGACGACCGCGCGGCGCCCGAACGCGAAGCTGGCCACCGCGGCCGCGGTGTAGGAACCCACCCCGGGCAGGCTGCGCAGGTCGTCGAGGTCGGCGGGCACCTCGCCGCCGAAGCGTTCGGTGATGGCGACCGCGGCGCCGTGCAGCCGCAGGGCCCGGCGCGGATAGCCGAGCCGGCCCCAGGCGCGTACCGCCTCGCCCGACGGGGTCGCCGCCAGGTCGGCCGGGGTCGGCCATCGTTCCAGCCAGCGGGCCCATGGTTCGCGGACCCGCTCGACCGGCGTCTGCTGGAGCATGAACTCGCTGACCAGGACCGCCCACGCGCTCGTCCCCGGACGCCGCCACGGCAGGTCACGGGCGTTCGCGTCGTACCAGGCGACGACCGTGCCCACGGTCTCCGCTCCGTTCGGAGGCGTCTCGCGCTCCACCCTGATGCCTTCCTCGCTCCTCCGCAGGACCGGCGCGTGAGCCGCTGGTGGTCAAGCCTACGGACGCGTACGAGTGCTGCGGCCCTCGGCGACCACTGGTCGAAGGCGGGTCGACCAAGCCACATGTCGCGCTCCCAGGTGACCGGTGGGCGGCCGGCGGAGGAGAGCGCTCAGGCGAACCCGGAGGTGCGCGGCGAGCCTGAGCGACCGGACCGGGAGGCGTCCTTAACCTCGGGCCATGAGCAGCGTCCTGCACCCGGTCGGGCCCGAACCGCGGGAGCGCTACTGGGTGCGGCGGGTCGCCGTGCTGGTGGCCGCGGTCGTCGCGATCGGGATCGTCATCGCCCTCGTCGGGAACGCCATGAGCGCGGGTTCGGCGGTGCAGGCCGAGCCGGCGCCGCCCAGCGTGTCCGCGCCGACGCTGCCGCCGACGCCCTCCGCGAGCCCGAGCGCCGAGGCGACCGCCAGCCCGACGGCGTCCGGCTCGCCCACCCCGGGCTCTGCGACCCCCTCCGCCGCCGCGCCGTCCTCGGCGGCGCCCACGCCCAGCGACACGGTGACGCCCGACCCCAAGCAGAAGCCGAAGTCGGAGCGCTCGACGCCGCCGACCTCGACGGACAAGAAGAAGGCCGAGCAGCAGGCCGCCGAGAAGAAGGCCGCGGCCAAGAAGAAGAAGGCCGCGACGGTGCTGGCCTCCTGCCCGGCCGACGACGTGCGCTCCACGCTCACCGGGCCGCGCAAGGTCAAGGCGGGCAAGTCCGCGAAGTTCTCGCTGTCGCTGATCAACGGGTCCGACAAGTCCTGCTACGCCAAGGTCACCGGCGCGAACTTCCGCCTGACGATCGTGTCCGGCTCGGACCGGATCTGGTCCTCCGAGGACTGCCCCAAGGCGGTGCCCGCGCAGAGCCGCAAGCTCACGCCGCAGAAGTCGGTCGACTGGACGATGCGCTGGGACGGCACGCGCTCGGGCAAGGGCTGCAAGGAGCGCAAGGAGTCGCCGGAGGCCGGCTACTACTGGGCGATCGCCAACTTCGACGACGCCCGCGAGGTCCGCTGGCGCCTCATCCTGACCTGAGCCCGGCCGGGCTCAGTCCAGACGGTCGCTGTACGCCGCGTCGGCCAGCCGCAGCAGGCCGTCGCGGATGATGCGGGCCCGGCTCTCGCCGACGCCCTCCACGTCCTGCAGCTCGGCGATGCTCGCCCCGAACAGGGCCTGCAGGTTGCCGAAGTGCTCGATCAGCCGGACGCCGAGGGCCGCGGGCAGGCGCCCGATCTGCGCGACCTGGCGGAAGCCGCGACTCACGACCCGGCCTTCGAGGTTGACGACCGGGCCGAAGCCGATGGTCCGCGCCACCACGGCCGGCTCCACCAGCTGGGCCGTGCTCAGGCCGCGGAGGTGGCCGAGCGAGAAGTCGGCCTCCTCGTACGGGCGGTAGTCGCGCTCCAGCAGCTCGGGCAGCCGGGCGAAGTCGACCGCCAGCTCGGACAGCTGCAGGGTGAGCAGGCGACCGTCGGACCCGAGCTCGAGGACGTAGCTCTCGATCTCGTCCTCCAGCCGGCGCACCATCTCCAGGCGCTGCGCGACCAGGGCCACGTCGCGCACGGTGACCGCGTCCTGGACCTCGAGCGAGGAGAGCCGGGAGATGACCTCGGTGAGGCGGCCGCGGTAGCGCTCGAGGGTCTGCAGCGCCTGGTCGGCCCGGTTGAGGATCTGGGCCGAGTGCTCGACGAGGTGGCGCTGGTCGCCGAGGAACAGCGAGATCGTCGCCATCGAGGAGGACACCGAGACGACGGGCAGCCCGGCCTGGCGGGCGACGCGCTCGGCGGTGCGGTGCCGGGTGCCGGTCTCGACGGTCTCGACCGACCGGTCGGGCATCAGGTGGACGCCGGCGCGCACGATGCGCGAACGGTCCTCGCTGAGGACGATGGCGCCGTCCATCTTGGCCAGCTCGCGCAGGGCGGTGGCCGTGAAGGCCACGTCGAGCGCGAACCCGCCTGTGGAGATCTCGTCGATCACCGCGTTGTCGCCGAGCACCACCAGGGCGCCCGTCCGCCCACGGAGGATCCGCTCCAGGCCGTCGCGCATCGGGGTGCCGGGCGCGAGCGCGCGCAGCTCGTCCAGCAGCGCCGGGTGCACGCCGCCGTCGCCCTCCGTGCCCACCATCCGACGCTCCCGAGTCGTCCTGCGGCCCACCCCGCAGCGGGCCGCGGCCGATTCTAAGGCCGACCGGGGCGCCTCACCCGCGCCTGAGCCCCGCCGCCGCGAGCGCGTGGGCGAGCGTCGGCACGGCGTGCACCCGCATCCCGCCGCGGTCGGTCGTCGCGAGCCGCCGGGCGTCGACGAGCTTCTTGCTGCCCGGCGGGGCCTCGGTCGGGACCAGCGCGTCGGTGAACCCGAGCCGCCCGGCCTCGGCCAGCCGCCGCTCCGTCCCCGGCACCCGGCGCAGCTCGCCGGCGAGCCCGACCTCGCCGATGGCGATGGTCCGCGGCCCGAGGGTCGCGTTGGTGGCGGCCGACGCGACGGCCACGGCGATGGCCAGGTCGGCCGACGGGTCGGACACCCGGGCGCCCCCGACGGTCGAGGCGTAGACGTCGCGCCGCCCGACCGGGACGCCGCAGCGCCGCTCGAGCACGGCCAGCACCATCGACACCCGGCCGACGTCGAGGCCGCTGACCGTGCGGCGGGGGCTCGGCAGCTCGGTGGGCGCCACCAGCGCCTGCAGCTCGGCGAGCAGCGGGCGGCGGCCCTCCATCGTCACCGTGACGCACGTGCCCGGCACCGGCTCGGCGTGCTGGGAGGTGAACAGCCCGCTCGGGTCGGTCACCTCGACGATGCCGGTCTCCGCCATCTCGAAGCAGCCGACCTCGTCGGCGGGGCCGAACCGGTTCTTCGTCGCGCGCACCATCCGGAACCCGGAGTGCCGGTCGCCCTCGAAGGCCAGGACGACGTCGACGAGGTGCTCCAGCAGCCGGGGTCCGGCGATGGCGCCGTCCTTGGTCACGTGGCCGACGATGACGACGGCCATGCCGCGGCGCTTGGCCACCCGCACCAGCGCACCGGTCACCTCGCGGACCTGCGTCGGGCCGCCCGGGGAGCCCTCCGCCTCGGCCGTCCCCACCGTCTGCACCGAGTCGACGACGAGCAGGGACGGCGCGACCTCCTCGATGTGGCCGAGGACGGTGCCGAGGTCGGTCTCGGCGGCCAGGTAGAGCTCGTCGGCCAGGGCGTGCGTCCGGCCGGCGCGCAGCCGCACCTGGGCCGCCGACTCCTCGCCGGAGACGTAGAGCGTGCGCCGCCCCGCCTTGGCCCAGCGGGCCGCGACCTCGAGCAGCAGCGTCGACTTGCCCACGCCCGGCTCGCCCGCGAGCAGGACGACCGCCCCTGGCACGAGCCCGTCGCCGAGGACCCGGTCGAGCTCGCCGACGCCGGTCAGCGTGCGGGCGGCGAGGTCGGGGTCGACCTTGGCGATGGGGACGGCCTTGGCCGTGGGGGCCTGCGACTTGACCTGGGCCAGCTTGGGCGCCCCGGCCTCGACGACGCTGCCCCAGGTCTGGCACTCGCCGCACCGGCCCTGCCACCGCACCGTCGTCCAGCCGCACTCGGTGCAGTGGAAGCCGGGCCTGCTCGCTGTCTTCGGCACGGCTCAGACGGTAGGCGGGACCTCTGACAGTTCCGCCGAGCCGCGCCCGAGCCGGGCCGCGACGTCGAGCACGCGGGCGTTGGCCTCGGGCTCGCCGACGGTGATCCGGACCCCGTCGCCCGGCTGGCCGGACACGTACGGGCGCACGACCAGGCCCGCCTCGGCGAACGTCGCCGCGACGTCGGCGGTCGCGCCCTCGGCGGGCAGCCAGACGAAGTTGCCCTGCGCGTCGGGCACGTCGAGCCCGCGCTCGCGGAGCCCGGCGAGGAGGGCGTCGCGCCGCTCGACGAGCGCGGCCACGCGCTCGAGCAGGGCCGCCTCCTGCTGCAGCGAGGCCAGCACGGCGGCCTGCGCCGGCAGCGACACCCCGAAGGGCAGCGCCACGGAACGCACCGCCTGGGCCAGCCGCGGCTCGGCGACGCAGTAGCCGACGCGGAAGCCCGCCAGTCCGTACGCCTTGGAGAACGTCCGCAGCACCACCACGTTGTCGTGGCCCTGCGCCACCTCGAGCCCCCGCACCGCGGCCGGGTCGGTGACGAACTCGACGTACGCCTCGTCGACGACGACCAGCACGTCGTCGCCCACCGCCTCGACGAAGCGCAGCACCTCGTCGTGGCGCAGCGCCGGCCCGGTCGGGTTGTTGGGACTGCAGAGCAGCACCGCGCGGGTGCGCGGGCCGACGGCGGCGAGCATCGCGTCCAGGTCGTGCTCGGCCCCGGTCGCCAGGGGCACGCCGACCCAGCGGGCGCCGGTCAGCAGCACCGAGATCGGGTACGCCTCGAAGCTGCGCCAGGCGTGCACGACCTCGTCGTCCGGGCCGCAGACGGCCTGGAGCAGGTGGTAGAGCACGCCCACCGAGCCGGTGCCGAAGGCGAGCCGGTCGGCCGTGACGCCCAGGCGGGCGGCGACGGCCTCGGCGACCAGGGCGTTCGCGATGTCGGGGTAGCGGTTCATCGAGCGGCTCGCCTCGGCGACCGCGTCGAGGACGCCGGGCAGCGGCGGGAACGGGTTCTCGTTGCTCGACAGCTTGTAGGTGACCAGGTCGTCCCGCTCGGGGGCGGGACGACCGGCGACGTACGCGGGCAGGCCGGAGACGGCCGGGCGGAGCGGGACGGGCATCAGGTGCTTTCCGGCGTCGGAGGGGGTCGGGCGTCAGACCCGGACGAGGCCGTTCGGCGTGGTGAACACGGCGGCCACCACGCCCGGCTGACCGTTCGGCGCGACCCACTCGATGTCGAGCTGGTCGAGCACCAGGTTGGCCTTGCCGCCGAGCCACTCGTCGACGCGGTCGTGGTCGCCCGCGATCTCCAGCTTGGACAGGGCCACCTCGCCGCCGCCGGCGGACGGGTGCTGCCCGGGGTCGCTCAGCCACTGCACGAAGAACGGCAGCTGCGGGTCGCTCTGCAGCCCCTTGACGCCGAGCTGGCGCCACCTCAGCTGGTGCCCCTCGGGGGTGAACCGGCTGCCGTCGACCGCCGTGCGGCCGAGCCGCTGCTCGAAGGGCCCGAGGTCGTCGACCGACACGACCCAGCCGAGCCAACCGCCGCCGTCCTCGGAGCGCGCGCGGACCGCCTGCCCGAAGGGCGCCTTCTCCGCGGCCGGGTGGTCGAGCACCTCCACGACCTCGAGGTACTGCCCGCCGGCCAGGGGCAGGATCCGGTTGCGGGTGCCGAAGCGCGGGTGGAAACCGCCCTCGACGAAGCGGGCGCCGAGCTGTCCGCCGAGCCGCCGCGTGGTCTCGTCGAGGCCCTCCGGCCCGGCGGCGAAGGCCAGGTGGTCCAGCTGCATCCGCGTCCCCTGCGTCGTCCCCTGCATCAAACCAGTCTCGCCTCCGGCCCGCTCCCGGCCCGAACCGGGTCCGCGGGGTGGGCGAGGCGACGCCCGCGCCGCGTCTCGAACTCCTCGCACAGCCCCACCAGCACCGCGTACGCATCGTCGCCCATCAGCGCGCGCAGCTCGACGGCGTTGGTGCGGTAGACCGGCTCGTCCGCCACATGGGCCTCGGTGCTGGAGGAGCAGTACCAGTCGAGGTCGTGGCCGCCGGGGCCCCAGCCGTCGCGGCCGTACTCGCCGATGCTGATCTCGAGGTAGGTCGTGTCGTCGGTGCGGGTGACGTTGCGGTACTGGCGGCGCTGCGGCAGCTGCCAGCAGACGTCGGGCTTGGTCTCGGTGAGCGGCAGGCCGACGTCGAGGGCCAGCTTGTGGAGCGCGCAGCCCGTGCCGCCGGCGAAGCCCGGACGGTTCAGGAACACGCACGCCCCGTCGTGCACGCGCGTCTTGCGGGCGGGTTCGGTGCCGGCCGGGAGCCCGGTGGTGTCCTCCAGCTCGACCCAGCCGTCGCGCAGCCCGACGTCGCGCAGCTGCCACTGCTCGGCGGTCAGCGCGTCGGCGGCCTCGGCCACCCGCTGCTCGTCCTCCTCGTCGGCGAAGTGGGCGCCGAGGGTGCAGCAGCCGTCGTCGGGCCGGTCGGCGTAGATGCCCGGGCAGCCGCGGCCGAAGATGCAGGTCCAGCGCGAGGTCAGCCACGTCAGGTCGCAGCGGAACACCTGGTCGGGGTCACCGGGGTCGGCGAACTCCGTCCACGCCCGCGGGAAACCGACGCTCACCTCCGGCATCAGGCCAGCACCTCGAGCATCGGGTCAGCGTAGTCTCGCAGGGTGACAGCGTCTGACGCCTCGGGCCAGCACGTCCCCGGCCCGCCGAAGGTGGCGCTCTCCACCTCCTCGGTCTACCCCGAGGGCACCTCCAGCGGCTTCGAGCTCGCCCGCAAGCTCGGCTACGACGGCGTCGAGCTGATGGTCGGCATCGACGCGGTCGCCGCCGACATCGACGCGGTGGAGAAGCTGCGGGACTACCACGGCGTCCCGGTGCTCGCCGTGCACGCGCCCTGCCTGCTGATCAGCCAGCGCGTGTGGGGGACCGACCCGTGGGCCAAGCTCGACCGCTCCGCCGAGGCCGCGATCCGGCTCGGCGCCGACGTCGTCGTCGTGCACCCGCCGTTCCGCTGGCAGCCGGAGTACGCCCGCGGGTTCGTCGCCGGGATCGAGCGGCTCAACCGCGAGTACGACGTCACCTTCTGCGTCGAGAACATGTACCCCTGGCGCACGCCGGGCCGCGAGGTCAAGGCGTACGTGCCCGGCTGGGACCCCACGGAGCTGGCGTACGAGCACCTGACCCTCGACTTCTCGCACGCCTCGACGGCGCTGCAGCAGTCGATCGACCTCGCGAAGTCGTGGGGCGACCGGCTGCGGCACATCCACCTGACCGACGGAACCGGGTCGCGCAAGGACGAGCACCTGATGCCCGGCTACGGCGACCAGCGGGCGGGGGAGACCCTGACCTGGGTGGCGGAGAACGGCTTCGACGGCCACGTCGTGCTCGAGGTCAACTCGCGCAAGAGCGGTTCGCGCAGCAAGCGCGAGTCCGAGCTGGCCGAGGCGTTGGAGTTCACCAGGTCCCACCTGGCCGCGGGATCGCGGTCGTTCGCGGTGGACGCGAGCGGCAGCGCGCAGGAGCGCTAGACCGCGAGGCGCTCGAGGAACGGTGCTGCGGCGTCGACGAGGGCTGACGGGTCGCGCGCGACCCAGCCCTCCCGGGCGCCCGGCACGACGACGAGCTCCGAGCCGGGCAGCACCGCGGCGAGGCGGCGGCTGGGCCCCTTGTTGATGACGTCGCGCTCCCCGAGCAGGACCACCGCCGGCACCGCGACCCGGGAGGCGAACGGGGTCCAGTCGACGGTGCGGACCTGGTCGAGCAGCTCCAGCACCCGGCGCTGCGGCCCGTGCAGCTGCTGGACGCGGCTGACCGGCAGCAGCCCGTACGCGGCGTCGGCGATCCCGCGGCGCTCGCGGTCGACGACGCGGCTGGCGGTGGTGAGCACGAGGGCGGCGACGCGCTCGGGGTGGTTCGCGGCGAGGTGCAGCGCGACCATCGCGCCGTAGCCGCTGCCGCACAGGACCGCCCGGTCCGCACCGGCGTCGGACAGGCCGGCCAGCACGGCGAGCCCCGGCGACTCGAGCACCACGAGGCCGGGCGAGGGGGTGAGGTCGGGCAGCAGGGCCGTGCGCCCGCCCGCGGCCCAGGCCTGCTGCCAGGCCTCCTCGCTGCCGCCGGCCGACGTGGCGGGGCGCAGGACGACGGCGGGGGCCTGGGTGGTCACGTGATCATCCTCGCCCACGATCAGAGCCAGCTGACGTGCGGCGCGATCAGCGCGTAGCCGACGAACGCGGCGACGTCGAGCAGCGTGTGGGCGACCACCAGCGGCGTCACCCGGCGCCAGCGCAGGAAGACCAGCACGAAGATCACGCCCATGATCAGGTTCCCGACGAAGCCGCCGTAGCCCTGGTAGAGGTGGTACGACCCGCGCACGACCGCGCTCAGGGCGACGACGGCCGGCAGCGACCAGCCGAGCTGGCGCAGCCGGACCACGAGGAAGCCGACCATGATCACTTCCTCGAGCGCCGCGTTCTGCGCCGCGGACAGCACGAGGACGGGGATGGTCCACCAGCTGTCGCCGAGCCCCGAGGCCTGCACCTGCGTGTTGAACCCGAGCGCCCGCGCGCCGAGGTAGAGGCCGAGACCCGGGATCCCGATGCAGGCGGCGATCAGCCCGCCGCCCAGCAGGTCGGTGCTCGGCCGCGGTGGGACGAGGCCGACGAGGCGGCCGGCGGGCGGGTTCGTCGCGTTGAGGAGGTAGAGCGCGAGGAGCACCGGCACCATGGCGAACCCGATGCCGACGAGCTGGTAGCCGAGGTCGAGCCACGGCCGGTCGGGCGTGGCCGAGGCGTTCAGCGTCGAGGTCTGGGACGCCAGCGGGACGCCGCGGGTCTCGCGCTCGACGATCGACAGGATCGAGTAGACCGCCGAGCGGCCGAGCGACAGGCCGAGCACCAGGAAGATCTCGAAGCCGTAGCGGCTCCGCAGCCCGTCCGGCAGGGGCGGCGGGTCGAAGGCCAGCCCGCTGAACCGGTCCCGCAACGCCAGCGCCACGCGCCCATCCTGCCCGGCGCCACCAGGGTGGCGCCGCCAGACCGCGACGCCACCCGCGCAGGCGGTGCGCGTGACGGACACGCGCCTCACCCGCACGCTGGAAGGACGGCGGCCGGGTGTAAGGGAGCACCTAGGGTGGGTCCCATGCGCGTGGGTGTGTTCGGGGCGACGGGTCAGGTCGGCGGCGTGATGCGCACGCTGCTTGCCGAGCGATCGTTCCCGGTCGACGAGATCCGGTTCTTCGCCTCGGCCCGCTCGGCGGGCAGGACCCTGCCGTGGGCCGGCGGCGAGGTCGTCGTCGAGGACAGCGACACGGCCGACCTGAGCGGCCTGGACGTCGCGCTGTTCTCCAACGGCAAGGCCGCGTCCAAGGCGCTCGCGCCGCGCGTGGCCGCCACCGGGGCCGTCGTGATCGACAACTCGTCGGCCTGGCGGATGGACCCCGAGGTCCCGCTCGTCGTCTCCGAGGTCAACCCGGACGACGCGCTCGAGCCGCCCAAGGGCATCATCGCCAACCCGAACTGCACCACCATGGCCGCGATGCCGGTCCTCGGCCCGCTGCACCGCGCCGCGACCCTCGTCCGCCTGCAGGTCGCGACCTACCAGGCCGTGTCCGGCTCCGGCGGGGTCGGCGTCGCGGAGCTCGACGGCCAGGTCCGCGCGGTCGCCGACCAGGCCGCCGCCCTCGCCTTCGACGGCCGGGCGGTCGCGATGCCCGCACCGCAGACCTACGTCAAGCCGATCGCGTACAACGTCCTGCCGCTGGCGGGCTCGGTCGTCGACGACGGTTCGCTGGAGACCGACGAGGAGCAGAAGCTCCGCAACGAGTCGCGCAAGATCCTCCACATCCCCGACCTGCGCGTGGCCGGCACCTGTGTGCGCGTGCCGGTCTTCACCGGCCACTCGCTGGCCGTGCACGCCGAGTTCGCCGACGACCTGAGCCCGGAGGAGGCCACCCGGCTGCTCGCCGAGGCCCCGGGCGTCGAGCTGTCCGACGTGCCGACCCCGCTCGACGCGGCCGGGCGCGACCCGAGCTACGTCGGCCGCATCCGCGTCGACCAGTCCGCGCCGGAGGGCAAGGGGCTGGTGCTGTTCATCAGCAACGACAACCTGCGCAAGGGCGCGGCGCTCAACGCCGTGCAGATCGCCGAGCTCCTCGTCAAGAGGCTCGCGGGCAGCCGGGCCTGACGTGAGCGCCCCCGTGACCGACGCGTCGCCTCCGGTACGCCGACTGGCCCTGCTGGGCGCCGGGGTGATGGGTGAGACCGTCCTCTCCGGCCTCATCCGTGCCGGCTGGGAGCCGGGGTCCGTCGTCGCCACCGACCGGCGCCCGGAGCGGGCCGCCGAGCTCGAGGCGGCGTACGGCATCACGATGACCTCCAACGTCGAGGCCGTGCGCGGCGCGGAGACCGTGCTCCTCGTCGTCAAGCCGCAGGACATGAGCGGCCTCCTGGCCGACATCGCGCCGGCCCTCGCGCCGTCGACGCTCGTGGTGTCGATGGCGGCGGGCGTCGACACCGAGACGCTGGAGGGCGGCCTGCCGTCGGGCCAGCCCGTCGTGCGCGTCATGCCGAACACGCCGGCGCAGGTCGACGAGGGCATGGCCGCGATCAGCGCCGGTTCGTCGGCGACGACCGACCACCTCGACCGGGTGCGCGACATCCTCTCCGCGACCGGTCGGGTCGCCGTGGTCCCCGAGCGCTACCTCGACGCCGTGACGGCGATCTCCGGCTCCGGGCCGGCGTACCTCTTCTTCGTCGTCGAGGCCATGATCGAGGCCGGGGTGCACCTCGGGCTGCCGCGCGACGTCAGCACCGAGCTCGTCGTGCAGACCATGCTCGGCTCGGCCAAGCTGCTCCGCGAGAGCGGTGAGCACCCGGCGATCCTGCGCGAGCGCGTCACCTCCCCGGGCGGCACGACGGCCGCGGCCCTGCGCGAGCTCGAGGACCACAAGGTGCGCGCCGCGTTCCTCACCGCGATGGAGGCGGCGCGCGACCGCAGCCAGGCCCTCGCCGCCTCCGCCCGTCAGCAGCGGACGGGCGCGTGACCGACGGCGCCGGACGCCCGGGCACCCCCGTCCTCGTCTACTCCGACGCGCTGACCGGCTACGACTTCGGCAAGGACCACGCCATGTCGCCGGGCCGTGTCGAGGAGGCGGTCGGGCTGGCCCGCTCGCTCGGCGTCCTCGACCACCTCGACGTGGTGGCGCCGCCACCTGCGGACGACGCCCTGCTGGCGACCGTGCACACCCCCGCCTACATCGAGGCGGTCCGACGCTGCCAGCCCGACCCCGAGCACGGGCTCGGGACGACCGACAACCCGGTCTTCCCGGGCATGCACGAGGTGTCCTCGCAGGTCGTCACGGCGACCGTCGAGGCGGCTCGCCAGGTCTGGGAGGGCGGCGTGCTCCGGGCGAGCAACATCGCCGGCGGGCTGCACCACGCCATGCCCGACAAGACGAGCGGCTTCTGCGTCTACAACGACGTCGCGGTCGGCATCCGCTGGCTGCTCGACCACGGCGTCGAGCGCGTGGCGTACGTCGACGTCGACGTTCACCACGGCGACGGGGTGCAGACGGTCTTCTGGGACGACCCGCGCGTGATGACGGTCAGCCTGCACGAGACGCCGGCCTGCCTGTTCCCGGGCACGGGCTTCCCGACCGAGATCGGTGGTCCGGGCGCCCTGGGCAGCGCCGTCAACGTCGCCCTCCCGCCGGGCACCAACGACTCCGGCTGGCTGCGGGCCTTCCACGCGATCGTGCCGCAGGTCCTCGCGGCGCACCGCCCGCAGGTGCTCGTCACCCAGCACGGCTGCGACTCGCACGCCCACGACCCGCTCGCCGACCTCGACCTCACGGTCGACGGGCAGCGGGCGTCGTACCTCGCCCTCGCCGACCTGGCCGACGAGCTCTGCGAGGGCCGCTGGGTCTCCACCGGCGGCGGCGGGTACGCGGTGCTGCACATCGTCCCGCGGGCGTGGACCCACCTGCTGGCGATCGTCGGCGGCGAGCCGCTCGACCCGGAGACCCCGACCCCGCAGTCCTGGCGCGACAAGGTCGGCGAGTACGCGCCGCTGACGATGGGCGACGGCGTCGAGGTCTCCTACCGCGACTTCGACGGCGGCTTCTCGCCGGACAGCCGGCTCGACCAGGCGATCATGGCCACCCGGCGCGCCGTGTTCCCCGAGCTGGGCATCGACCCCGGCTTCTAGGTGCAGGGAGCCCGAGCCCCTATTAGCGCCCGCGGGCACGGGCGGCGCACCCGGGCGCGCGCACGGGTACGGGCGCGCGGCGCAGGCTGCGCCTCAGAGAACTCGCGCTTCTGATGGGTCAAGCACCGGGTTCGGCGTGTTCCAAGATTTTCCTGTGAAGTGCCTATCCCAGGAGCCTCGCTTACCACTACTCTCACACCAGTGCTCGCGTGACGCCGGAGGGGAAGCCCGGCGCCGACGGCACAGAAACGAGCGCACGAGCATGGTGGACCCGACCCCCGGTGGCGTCAGGCCGATCGGCGGAGACCTGTCGAACGTCAATTTCCTCACCGTCGCCGAGGTGGCGGCGCTGATGCGCGTGTCGAAGATGAGCGTCTACCGCCTCATCCACGGCGGCGAGCTGGAGGCCGTCCGGTTCGGCCGCAGCTTTCGCGTCACGGAGAAGGCGGTCGACGCCTACCTCAAGGGCTCGTACTACGAGACCGGCTAGGCCCCGCTCCTGAGCTCTGACCGAGCCCTCACGGTCGCACCGCGAACCAGCGGCTGAGCGCCGGCACCCGGCGCAGCACCAGGTGGTCGGCCAGCAGCACCAGCAGCAGGCTCGCGCCGAACAGCGGCAGGAACACCCCCAGCGCGACCAGCGCGACCACGAGCGCGGGCGTCGTCCGCAGCGGCAGCCGGGCGCGTGGGGCGCCGAGGGTGCCGTCCCTGGGCCGCCGTCGCCACCACATCAGCGGGCCCGAGACGCACATGAACAGCACGAGCACGCACAGCGCGGCCGAGCCGACCATGTTCGCCGTCCCGAGGTGGCGCCCCTCGTGCAGCGCGATGCCGTGCGCCACGACCTTCGCCAGCACGGGGTAGTCCGCGTAGCCGTACGTCGACACCACCTCGCCGCCGAAGCGGCCCACGTGCACGGTGCGCTCCGCCGTCGGGTCGCCGAACGCGTAGCCGATCACCGAGAACACCCCGTCCTCGGTCTCGGGCAGCGCGACGGTGAGCGGGCGGGCGAGCCCGGCGCGGGCGGCGACCAGGACCGCCGTGTCGACGTTGGCGACCGTGCGCTCGTCGTCCTCCGACGGCGCCGGGCCCGAGGTGGGCCGCTCCGTCCCGCCCAGAGCCCACGGGACGTCGCGGCTGTGGCTGTGGGGGAGCGACTCGTCGAGCGTCGAGGTCGGGCTGGACACGGCACCGGGGTCGTCGGACCAGAAGGAGGTGCCGCCGCGCGTGGCCAGCTGCTGCGCCTGCGCGCCCCAGACGCCCGTCCACGGCAGCCCCGTGACGAGCACCGCGAGCAGGGCCACGCCGAGGACCGCGCCGCCGAGGGCGTGCCGCTGGCGCAGCCGCGCGTCGCGCAGCCGGGTGGAGCCGCCGGGCCGGCCGGCCGCCGTCCGCGCGTGCCGCAGCACCCGTCGCCGGGCCTTCCACCCCCGCACGAAGAGCAGGTAGCCGGTGAGCGCCAGCACGATGCCCCAGCAGACGGCCACCTCGATGACGGCGTCGCCGACCCAGCCGGTCATGAGGTTCGCGTGCAGCCGCACGGCGGTGCCGCTGAGCGTCGTGTCCGGGTCGAGCGACCCCAGGACGCGCGCGTCGTACGGGTCGACGAAGACGTCGCGCGTGGAACCGTCGGGCAGCGAGAGGCTGAAGCGGGTCGACGAGCGCGGGTCGGCGGGCTCGGTGACGGAGACGAGGGTCGCCCCGGCGAGCGCCGGGTCGGTCCCGACCCGCTCGACGACCTGCTGCTGCTGGACGGCGTACGGCATGAGGGAGCCGTCCTGCGCGGGTTCGACGCGCATCAGCGAGGGGTGCAGGGCGGGCTCGAGCTGGAAGCGGAAGAGGTAGATCAACCCGGTCGCGGCGAGCACCGCGAAGACGGGGACGACGAGGAAGCCGGCGTAGAAGTGCCAGCGCCAGAAGGGCGCGAACCAGGAGCTGCGCCGGGAACGTTCGGGTGCGGGCGCAGGGGCGCGCACGGGGGTCAGGACAGGAGCGGTCAACGAAACCTCGCGGGAGGACGGGACGGCGACGCCGCACCCGTACGCGGGCCGGCGCTCACCGAGGAAGGACAGTCGGACGCCGGCCTCAGCCGGCGGCGACCACCGGGGGTCCGCGGGGGCCGGCGACGAGCCAGGAGGGGTCGGGCCGCAGCCGCGACGACACCGCGCCCACGAGAACGACGGCGACCGAGCGGCGGAGCCGGAGGGAACAGCGCAGCCCGGCGGCGACCGCGACGGAGTCCGCCGCCCGCCACAGCCACGCCTCGCCGCGGGCCAGCAGCCAGGCGGTCGCGAGCGTCGCGACCAGGTGCGCCAGCACCATGGCCCAGCCCGGGGACGCCATGTCCATGGCGGGTGCGCCGAGAGCGTGCAGGGCCGTGGGGTCCAGGCCGTGGACCGCAGCCGCGTGGCCGGGGCCGTGCTGCCCGGCCGCCAGGTGCACGTGGGCGGCGCCGCCGGCCACGCTGAACAGCGCGTGGAGCAGCACCTGCTGCCCGGCGAGCAGCAGGGCCAGCACGACGAAGCGGCAGCGGTGGGCGGTGACTACGGCCGCGGCGAGGCCGAGCAGGACCGTGGCGACCGCGAGGACGCCGGCGCCGGGCAGCGTGCCGCCGCCGACGACGTGCGCGCCGCTCGCGAGGACCAGGGAGAGCCCGCCGAGCAGCGTCGCGCGCGCGAGGCGGACGCGGCCGGCCGTCGGCCCCACCGCCCGTCCGCTCACCTGCGACAGCATAGGGACGACCGCGACCAGGAGGTTCCGCTCGTGACCGCACGACCGTCCGGCCAGGCCGGGCGCAGCACGGCCTCGGGGGGGCTGGCCGGGCTCGGACTGGTCGCCTTCGTCGACGAGACCGTGTTCCACCAGCTCCTGCACTGGCACCACTTCTACGACCGTTCCACCGCCGACGCCGGGCTGGTGTCGGACGGGATCTTCCACGCCTTCGGCTTCGTGGCCGTCGTGACGGGGCTGTTCCTGCTCGCCGACCTCCGCCGGCGCCGCACCCTCGTGGTGGGGCGCTGGGTCGGGGGCGTCCTGCTCGGCGCGGGCGCCTTCCAGCTCTACGACGGCCTGGTGCAGCACAAGGTCTTCGGCCTGCACCAGATCCGCTACGGCGTCGACCTCGTCGCCTACGACGTCACCTGGAACGTCCTGGCCGCCGTCCTCCTCCTCGCCGGCGCCGTGGTGACGCTCCGCGCACGCCCCGCCGCCGTGACGGCGTGACCCACGAGCACCCCGCGGGCACGGTCGACCTGCTCGCCGTCCTCGGCCCGGTCGTCGGGCTCGTGGCCCTCGCGGCGTACGCCCTCGCGGTCGTGGCCAGCCGCCGCCGCGGTCGTTCCTGGCCGCTGTCCCGCAGCCTGGCCTGGACCGCCGGCTGCCTCACCGCCACGGCCGCGGTGAGCGGACCGCTGGCCACGGCGTCCACGATGAGCTGGACCGCCCACATGGCCGGGCACCTGCTGCTCGGGATGCTCGGCCCGCTGCTGCTCGTCCTCGGCGGCCCGGTCACGCTCGCCCTCCGCGCGCTCCCCGTGACGGGTGCACGGCGGCTGAGCCGCGTGCTCCGGAGCCGTCCGCTGCGCGTCCTCACCGAACCCTCGGTCGCCGCCGTCCTGGACGTCGGCGGGCTCTGGCTCCTCTACGCCACCCCGCTGCTCGCCCTCGCCCACGCGCACCCGGGGGTCGGCCTCCTCGTGCACGCGCACGTGCTGCTCGCCGGCCACCTCTTCAGCGCGGTGATGGTCGGCCGCGACCCGCTGCCGCACCGGCGCGGGACGCGGCACCTCCTGGTCGTGCTGGTGCTCGCCCTCGCGGCGCACGACGTGCTGGCCAAGCGCCTCTACGCGTACGGGTACGCGCCGATGAGCATGGCCGACCTGCCGCAGGGCGCGCAGCTCATGTACTACGGCGGCGACGCCGTCGACCTGCTGCTCGCGGTGCTCGTGTGCCTGCGCTGGTACCGCGCGGGCGGCCGGTCAGGGCAGCGCCAGCTCCACCTCGAACGCCCGCGCCCCGGGCCACAGGGCGTGCTCGGGTAGGACGTCCATGCCGCACGCCCGGCTCCCGACGCCGTGCACGGCGTCGTCGAGGAACAGGTGGGTCGCCGTCGGCGCCGGCAGCTCGTACGGGTGGCGCGCCCGGTCGACCTGCTGAGGCGTCCACGGGCTCAGCGTGAAGCCGGGCCGGTGCCCGTCGGCGGCCGCACGGGTGCGCACCACCAGCCGCGGCGCCCCGGCGTCGCTCAGCACCAGCTCGCGCAGCGACGCCCGGTGGCCCGTCTCCTGCGGGCGGGAGTAGCGCACGCCGAGCTCGTCCACCCGGCCGGAGAACCGGCCGACCCGCGCGGCGTCGTGGGTGTCGGGATAGCTCTCGTCCGGCCCGGTGCCGAACCACGTGGCCCGCTCGAGCGCGAGCGGGAGGTCGAGCCGCACGCCGGCGCGCGGCCAGGTGCAGTCCCAGGCCGGGTCGGGCTGGAGCTCGACGCGCAGCCGGACCCCGTCGTCGGTGGTCTGCCAGCGGTAGGTGACCTCGACACCGAGCGCGCGGGTGGCACCGGCGACCCGCACCCGCACCTCCGCCTCGTCGCCGTCGGCCCCCTCGCGGACGTCGCGGACCCGGTGCAGCAGGCGGTCCAGCCCGCGTTCGCGCCAACGGGCGGCCGACGACGGGCCGGGCGCACCCTCGCCGTGGGTGTCCTCGGGTGCCCCCAGCTCGTACGAGCCACGCTCGCTGCTGCGGTCGTTGTCCGTCGGGGCGCGCCACAGCTCGAGCCGCGGCCCGGAGACCTCCAGGTCGCCGAGCCGCGTCAGCAGGCCGGTGGCGAGGTCGAGCTCCGCCGGGCCCAGGCGCACGTTCCCGGAACGTCGCGCAGGCCGCAGCCCGGTCGACGTCCACGACCGCCCGGCGCGCGGTACGGGCGCCGGCGGCGTCAGGTCCCACTGCCCGGTCGCGATGACGTGCCCGGCGGGCGCCCACGGCGTGGCGTCGGCCTGCTCCACCCGCACGGTCAGCCACGTCTCGACGCCGCGCTCGTCGGACGCCTCGAGCAGCGCCGGCGGCAGGGCGATGCCGGCGGTCTCGCCCGCGGGGACGGGCAGCGCGTCGATCCGCACGGGCGTGTCGGCGACGCCGTCGACCTCGCGCACCCCGACGAGCCGGAACCGTGCGGTCGTCGCCGAGTGCTGGCGGTTGGCGACGCGCAGCGTGGAACCGTCGCGGCCCAGCCGTACGGGAGCGTTCACCTGCGCCCACTCCGCGAGGCCGGGCGTGGCGGTGCCGTCGGGCAGCACCATGCCGTCCATGACGAAGTTGCCGTCGTGGACGACCTCGCCGAAGTCGCCGCCGTAGGCGAAGTAGTCGCCACCGTCGGGTGTCCGGGCCAGCAGCCCGTGGTCGCGCCACTCCCAGACGAACCCGCCGTGCAGCCGCGGGTGCTCCTCGAACAGGTCGTCGTAGGTCCGCACCCCGCCGGGCCCGTTGCCCATCGCGTGCACGTACTCGCACAGCACCGTCGGGCGCTGCCGGATGCGGACGCCCTCCGCGGCCGAGCGCAGGTAGCTGACGAAGCCGGACTCCGACCCGATCGCCGCCGTCTCGGCGTAGTTCGGGTACATCCGGGAGTAGAGGTCGGTGTAGGCGCAGCTGTGGTCGCCCTCGTAGTGCACCGGGCGGCTGGGGTCGCGCCGGTGCACCCAGTCGCTCATCGCCGCGAGGTTGCGCCCGTCGCCCGCCTCGTTGCCGAGCGACCAGACCACGACGCTGGCGTGGTTCTTGTCGCGCTCGACGGTGCGCTCCATGCGGTCGAGGTACGCCTCGGTCCACGCTGGGTCGTCGCTCGGGTTGCCGCGCCAGTCGGTGAAGACGAAGCCGTGCGTCTCCAGGTCGCACTCCAGGACCACCCAGAGGCCGATCTCGTCGGCCAGGTCCAGCACGCGCGGGTGCGGCGGGTAGTGGCTGGTGCGGATCGCGTTGACGTTCGCCCGCTTCATCGCCAGCAGGTCGGCGCGGGCGAAGTCCTCGTCGAACATCCGCCCGCGCTCCGGATGCGTCTCGTGCCGGTTCATGCCGCGGAAGACGAGCCGGTCGCCGTTGACGAGGAGCCGGTCGCCGACCACCGCCACGTCGCGGAACCCGAGCCGCAGGCTCACCGTCTCCCCGCTCGAGCTGACGCTGGCCGCGTACAGGCGCGGCGACTCCGCGGTCCAGGGCTCGACGTCGCCGACGGCGAACGGCCCGAGGTCGGCCGCCGACGCGAACGTCCGCTCGACGCCCAGCTCCGGCACCCGGACCGTCACCGGGTACGCCTCGGCTCCGGCGACCAGGCGCGGGTCGACGGTTCCGGTGCCGCTCGTCCGGCTCACCCGGGTGTAGCCGGTGGCGAGCCAGACGTCGTCGAGCGACCCGACGGGGCGCTCGAGCAGGGTGACCGAGCGGAAGATGCCGGGCAGCCACCACTGGTCCTGGTCCTCGACGTAGCTCGCGGCCGACCACTGGTGGACCCGGACCGCGAGGACGTTCTCGCCGGGCCGCAGGGCCTCGGTGACGTCGAGCTCCTGGACCAGCCGGCTGCCCTTGCCGATCCCGACCTCGACGCCGTTGAGCCACACGCGGTAGAGCGACTCGACCCCGTCGAACCGGACGAGGGTGCGTGCGCCACCGCGTGCTTCCGCCTCGTCGGTGACCCAGGCGGGCGCGGTGAACCGGCGCCGGTGGTCGCCCGTCGGGTTGTCGTCGGGCACGTGCGGCGGGTCGACGGGGAAGGGGTACTGCACGTTCGTGTAGGCCGGGGCGCCGTAGCGGCGCTCGCCCGAGGGGTCGCCGTGCAGCACCCAGTGCGACGGCACGGGCAGCGTGTCCCAGGCGGCGTCGTCGAAGGCCGGGTCCGCGAAGTCCGGGCGCCCGGGGTCAGGGTCGAGGCCCACCGGGGAGGGCGACCAGCGGAAGCGCCAGTCGCCGTCGAGGCTCAGCGAGCCGGCGTCGGTCGCGAGCCAGGCCCGCGCCCGGCTGCGGCGACCGCAGCCCGGGCCGGTGTCCTCCAGGTACGCGAGGGGGTGCAGGTCTGCCGGTGACGCGTCCACGACTTCGACGTTAGCGGTCGCGCCAGGTAGGCTTCCGTGGCCGTCGGTGAACCGGCGCGCCAATCTATTTTCGTACGTCGTCCGGGGCCAGGCTGTCTCGGGAACGAGAGGGTCTCACGTGGGTTCGGTCATCAAGAAGCGACGCAAGCGCATGGCGAAGAAGAAGCACCGCAAGCTGCTGAAGCGCACGCGCATCCAGCGTCGCCGCGCCGGCAAGTAAGCACCGGCGCACCAGCGCCACCTGAGGGCGGCAGGGGATGACGCGCAAGGTCCTGGTCACCGGGGCCTCGCGCGCCCTCGCCGCCCGTTTCGCGCGCTCGCTCGCGGCGGACCCGGAGTTCGAGGTCATCGGGGTCGACCTGATCCCGCCGCGCGACGACCTCGGCCTCGCCTCGTTCGTCCGGGCCGACATCCGCAGCCCCGCCGTCGGCCGGGTCGTGGAGGCGCGCGGCGTCGACACGGTCGTCCACATGGCCGTGACCTCCGCGCCCGCGGGCGCGGTCGGTCGGCAGTCGAGCGAGGTGGCGAAGGAGATCAACGTCATCGGCACGCTCCAGCTCCTCGCCGCGTGCCAGCGGGTGCCATCGGTCCGCAAGCTCGTCGTGCAGAGCTCGGTGTCGGTGTACGGCGCCTCCCCTCGCGACCCCGCCTCCTTCACGGAGGACGACTCGGCGCGCGTGTCGCCCAGGACCGGCTTCGGCAAGGACACCATCGAGATCGAGTCGTACGTCCGCGGATTCGCTCGCCGGCGCCCCGACGTCGTCGTGACCACGCTGCGCCTCGCCGCCCTGATGGGCGCGACGGTCGACAGCCGCATCGCGCGCTACCTCGCGCTGCCGGTCGTGCCGCGGGTGCTCGGCTTCGACGCGCGGCTGCAGTTCCTCCACCCGGACGACGCCGTCGGCGCGCTCGAGCACGCGGTGCGCGAGGACGTGCCCGGCACGTTCAACGTGGCCGCGCCCGACGTGGTCACCCTCGGCCAGGCGCTGCGCCGGATGGGCCGTCCGACCGTCGGCGTGCCGCGGGGGAGCGCGTCCAGCGTCGCGTCGCTGTTCCGCGGCTGGCGCGGCGCGGACTTCTCGGCCGACCAGATCGACGCACTCACCTACGGTCGCGTCATGGACACCTCCCGCTTCGCGGCGGCCGGCTTCGTCCCGACCCGCTCGAGCGCGGACGCGCTGGCCGAGTTCGTCGCGGCGTCGCGTCCCGGGCTGCTGTCGGCCGAACGGGTCGAGGGCGCGGTCGGCGCCGTGACCCGCTTCGCGCGGGGCGTCGAGGAGCGGGCGGGCCGTGCCTGACGCGGAGGTCGTCCGGCTCGAGGACTGGGCCGACCGGCACCGCGGCGCCGAGGACACCCCGGCCGCGCGCGAGGCGCTGGCGCGGTTCCTGCGCCGCCGCCTCGAGGGCGACTACCCGGTCGACGAGTTCGGCTTCGACGTCGAGCTGACCGAGCAGGTGTTCCTGCCACTGCTGCGCCCGCTCGTCCGGTCCTGGTTCCGCGTGGAGCTGCGCGGCGCCGAGAACCTGCCGACCACCGGCCCGGCGCTCCTGGTGTCCAACCACGCGGGCGCGCTCCCGCTCGACGGCATGGTCCTGCACTCGGTCGTGTTCGACGAGATCGGCCGGCACCCGCGGATGCTGGGGGCCGACCTGATCTTCTCCACGCCCTTCTCAGCCGACCTCGCCCGCAAGACCGGCACGACCCTCGCCTGCCCGGAGGACGCCGAGCGCCTGCTGCGGGCCGGCGAGCTGGTGTCGGTCTTCCCCGAGGGCTTCAAGGGGCTGGGCAAGCGCTTCGCCGACCGCTACAAGCTGCAGCGCTTCGGACGCGGCGGCTTCGTCTCGACCGCCGTACGGGCGTCGGTCCCGATCATCCCGGTCTCGATCGTGGGCTCGGAGGAGATCTACCCGCTGCTGGGCCGGCTGCCGACGCTCGCCCGCGCGTTCGGGTGGCCGTACTTCCCGCTCACCCCGACGTTCCCGTGGCTCGGGCCGCTCGGGATGGTTCCGCTGCCCAGCAAGTGGGTGATCGAGGTCGGCGAGGCGATCGCCACCGACGAGCTCCCGCCGGGCGCGGCCGACGACCCCATGGTGGTCTTCGACGTCACCGACCAGGTCCGCGAGACCATCCAGCAGACCCTCTACACGCTGCTCATGCAGCGTCGCGGCACCTTCTTCTGAGCGGCGCGACGACCTCGTGTACGCCCCCATCGCGGTGCTCGTCGCCGCCACCGCCCTGTTCGCCGCCGGGATCGTCTGGCGCCGCGTCCGCCGCCCCGGTGCCCCGGCGGCCACGACCGGCCTTGGCGCGCTCGACCTCGACCAGCTGCAGGGCTTCGTCTTCGTCGGCTCCGGCACCCTCGTGCTGCTCGCGGTCGCCGTCGTCGTGGTCGGCCTCACCGGGCGCGCGGGCCAGGCGGAGGCGATGGGCGTGCTCGGCCTGATCGCCTACCTGGTCTACCTGCTCGTCGCGGTCGCCCTCATCTCTCGCACGGCGAGGCGCGCGGCGCGGCGGGCGGTCAGCGGCGGAAGAAGCGCGTGACCGCCACGCCGGCGGCGACGGCCCCCGCCGCCGCTCCGGCCGCGCCCGCGCCGAGGAGCCCGAGCCGGGCCGCGCGCCGGCCGCGGCGGAAGTCGCGGACCTGCCAGTCCTGGTCCTCGGCGTGCGCGGCGAGGCGGCGGTCCGGGTTGATCGCGCACGGGTGGCCGACCAGCGACAGCATCGGCAGGTCGTTGTAGGAGTCGGAGTAGGCGAAGCTGCGGCTCAGGTCGAGCGAGTGCTCCGCCACGAGGTCGCGGACGGCGTCGGCCTTGGCGGGCCCGTGCAGCATCTCGCCGACCAGACGCCCGGTGTAGACGCCCTCGACGTGCTCGGCGATGGTGCCCAGCGCCCCGGTGAGGCCGAGGCGGGCGGCGATGATGCCCGCCATCTCGATCGGCGCGGCCGTGACGAGCCAGACCTGCTGACCGGCGTCGAGGTGCAGCTGGGCGATCGCGCGGGTGCCGGCCCAGATCCGCTGGGCCACGAACTCCTCGTAGACCTCCTCGCTGACCTGGGTGATCTCGGCGACGGTGTGGCCCTCGATGAAGGCGAGCATCGTCTCCCGGGCGTCGGCGACGTGGGCCGCGCTCTCCTTGCCGACGGCGCGGAAGTAGGTCTGGAACCACAGGGCCTTGGCGATCGTGCGCGCGTCGAAGAAGCCGCGGCGGTAGAGCCCCTTGGCGAAGTGGAAGATCGACGCGCCCTGGACGATCGTGTTGTCGAGGTCGAAGAACGCGGCGGCCCCGGGGTCGGGCTGGATCACGGCCTGGCCGCGCGGCTCCCGTTCGAGCCGCACCGCCCCGGCGCCGTGCGGGAGCGCCTCGGCCTCCACCCCGTCCGGCAGCCCTGCCTCCGGCGCGTCCACGGGCGCCAGCCTAGGCGGTGGGAGACTGCAGGCGTGGAGCCCACCGACCCCGCCCGTCCGCCGCGCGTCCGGCTGCTCGTGCGCGAGGGCTGCCACCTCTGCGACGAGGCGCGCGCGGTCGTGCAGGCGGTGTGCGACGAGACGGGGGAGGCGTACGAGCTCCTCGACCTGGACCGCGCGGCCCAGGACGACCCCGCCCTGCTGCGGCGCTACACCGACGAGGTGCCCGTGACCTTCGTCGACGGCGCGCAGCACGACTACTGGCGCGTCGACCCGGCCCGGCTGCGGGCGGCGCTCGCGCGCCCTCGGGCGTAGGCCGGCTGCGTAGAGTGGGCCGGTGATCTCGGACCTGCTGCCGGGTCCCGGCGCAGGGACGAGGCCGGCGCGCGGCGTGCCCTCGGCGACCGTCGCGCGGCTGCCCGTCTACCACGAGGCGCTCCAGCGGCTGTTCGCCGGGCACGTCGAGGTCGTCAGCAGCGCCGCCCTGGCGGAGGCGGCCGGGGTGAGCCCGTCGCAGCTGCGCAAGGACCTGTCCTGCCTCGGCACGTACGGCACCCGCGGCGTCGGCTACGACGTCGCCCGCCTGCAGCGCCAGATCGCCACGCACATCGGCGCCGCCTCCGAGTGGCCGGTGGTCGTCGTCGGCGTGGGCCACCTGGGCACGGCGCTGGCCAACTACGCCGGCTTCGCGGCGCGCGGCTTCCGCCTCGTCGCCCTCGTCGACCCCGCACCGGAGCGGGTCGGCACCACGATCCAGGGCATCGAGGTCTCCGACCTCGCCGACCTGGAGGAGGTCGTCCGGAACACGGGCGCGGTGATCGCGGTCATCGCCACGCCCGCCGAGGCGGCGCAGGACGTGACCGACCGTCTGGTGCATCAGGGAGTGACGAGCATCCTCAACTTCGCGTCCACCGCACTGGTGGTCCCTGAAGGAGTCAACGTGCGCAAGGTGGACCTCGGCCAGGAGCTCGCGATCCTGGCGTTCCACGAGCAGCGCAAGGTGGAAGAGGCCGTATGAGCATCCTCGCGGTGAGCGTGTCGCACCGCTCGACGTCCGTCGCGCGCCTCGCGGCGCTGGCGATGGACCGGGCGACGGCGGCCAAGCTCGCGCAGACGCTGGTCGGCAGCGAGCACATCGACGAGGCGGTCGTTCTGTCGACGTGCAACCGCACCGAGCTGTGGGCGTCGGTGTCGCGCTTCCACGGCGGCCTCGACGACGCCGTGCTCGCGCTGTCCGACCTGGCCGGGGAGCCGGTCGACGAGCTGCGCGCCATGGCCCGCGTCTTCTTCGACGAGGGGGCCGTCGCGCACGCGTTCTCGGTCGCCTCCGGGCTCGACTCGGTCGTCGTGGGGGAGAGCCAGATCCTCGGGCAGGTGCGGGCCGCGCTCGCCCTGTCGCAGGAGCAGGGCACGGTGGGCACCGTCCTCAACGCGCTGTTCCAGCAGGCCATCCGCGTCGGCAAGCGCGTGCACACCGAGACCGGCGTCTCGGGCGCCGGCCGCTCGATGGTGACCGCCGCGTACGACCTGCTCGTCGAGGCGCAGGGCGAGCTCGACGACCGGCGCGTCCTCGTCGTGGGCGCCGGCGCGATGGCGGGGCTGGCCGCCCGGACCGCGGCCGCCGCGGGCGCGCGCGTCACCTGCGTGAACCGCACCTTCGAGCGCGCGCAGCGGCTCGCCGACGTGGTCGGCGGGCGCGCGGAGCCGCTGGAACGGCTGTCGGCCGCCCTGACCGAGGCCGACGTCGTCGTCACCTGCACCGGGGCACGCTCGCTCCACCTCGACGCGGCCGACCTCGCCGGCACGCCGGTGACGGCCGCCGTCGACCTGGCGCTGCCCGCCGACATCTCCGCCGACGTGACCTCGCTCGGCATCCTGCTGGTCAACCTCGACCTGCTGGTCGCCACCCGCTCGGAGACCGCGACGCCCGAGGTCGAGGCCGCGCGGGCGCTCGTCCGCTCCGAGGTCCACGACTTCCTCGGCGCACGCCGCGCCGCCGCGGTCGCCCCGACCGTCGTGGCGCTGCGGTCGATGGCCTCCCAGGTCGTGGCCGCCGAGATGAAGCGCCTCGACGCCCGGGTGCCCGGCCTCGACGACCACGAGCGCGACGAGGTCGGCCGGACCATGCGCCGCATCGCCGACAAGCTGCTGCACCAGCCCACGGTGCGGGTCAAGGAGCTCTCCGCCGACCCCGACGCCCTCGACTACGCCGCCGCGCTGCGCGAGCTCTTCGCCCTCGACCCGCAGACCGTCGCGGCCGTCATGTCAGCCGAGACGAACGCCTAGCCCCCGCCCCGAACGGGCAGGATGAGGCCCGTCATGACCGACCCCTCGGCGTCCGGGACGCCCGCCGTGCCCGAGGCCCCCGCGCTGCGGCTCGGCGCGCGGACCTCGCCGCTCGCGCGCGCGCAGGTCGACCTGGTGGCCGCGATGCTGGCGGCGCACGGCGTCGGCTCGTCCTTCGTCGGGGTGACCACGACCGGTGACGTGGACCCGCGGCTGCTGACCGAGATCGGGGGCACGGGCGTCTTCGCCAGCGCCGTGCGCGACGCGCTGCGCGTCGACAAGATCGACTGCGCGGTGCACTCGCTGAAGGACCTGCCCACCGCGGCCGAAGCTGATCTTGAGGTGATCAGCGTGCCCGCGCGCGAGGACGTCCGTGACGTGCTCGTCGGGTCGACGCTCGCCGACCTGCCCGACGGCGCACGGGTCGGCACCGGTGCGCCGCGGCGTGCCATGCAGCTGCAGGACTGGGCGCGGTCGCAGGGCCGCAGCATCGAGGTGGTGCCCGTCCGGGGCAACGTCGACACCCGCATCGACCTCGCCCGTGGCGGTGGCCTCGACGCCGTGGTGCTGGCCGGTGCCGGTCTGCGCCGGCTCGGTTACCTGTCCGACGCGGCGGTCGAGTTGTCGGGATCTGACAAAAGAGACACCGTTGTCAGAAGTCTTCCGGCCGAGGTGCTCGACGAGGACCTCATGCTGCCGGCGCCCGGTCAGGGTGCGCTGGCGCTCGAGGTCAGCCGCTCGCTCGGTGGCGCGGCCCGTGCCGCCGTCCTGCTCCTCGACGATCCGGTCGCGCACACCGAGATCCGCGCCGAGCGCGCGTTCCTCGCGACGCTCGAGGCCGGCTGCACCGCTCCGGTCGGGGTCCGTGCACGCGTCGTGGGGCGTCGTGGTAACGCCGTCGATTTGACTATGAGAGCGGTTGTTGAAAGAACGTTGCTGGACACGTTGTCAGTAACGACCAAAAGCCTTCCACCGGTACGCGTCGACGTCTCCGGGTCGACCACCGACCCGGCGCGGCTCGGGGCGGACCTGGCCCGGTCGGTGCTCGCACAGCTGTCCGACGAGGGCCGGCGCCGCGCCGGTCCTGCGCCTGCCCGACACGATGGAGCCCAGTGAGCACAACCTCGGTCCCCACCTCCTCCGACTCCGCCTCCAGCGCTCCTACGACCCGCGGCCGGGTGATCTTCGTCGGTGCGGGTCCCGGCGATCCTGATCTTCTGACGCTCGGGGCCATCGCGGCGCTGGCCGACGCAAGCGCGGTGATCTTGGACGACGAGCGGCAGCGCGAGATCCTGTCGCACCCGGCGATCACGCTCGGCGAGGACGCCGCGGTCACGGCCCTCGGCTTCGCGGAGGGGCAGAAGCCGCTCACGCCGTCCGCCCGCGCCCGCATCGTGATCAAGCAGGCCGCCGGTGGCGGCCGGGTCGTGCGGCTCGTCAACGGCGACCCCTTCTGGGACAACGCCGTCGCCGACGAGGCCGCCGCCTGCGTCCGCGGGGGCATCGACTTCGAGGTCGTCCCCGGCGTCTCCAGCCTCACCGCCGTGCCCGAGTACGCCGGCATCGACCTGGTCCACGCCGGCGGCGTGCAGTTCGCGTCGATGACCGACGGCCGGTTCACCAAGGTGGCCACCGCTCCCTGGGGCAACGCGGCCACGGTCGTCGTCAGCACGCTCGTGCAGCACCTGCCCGGCCTGGTCGACGCGGCGCTCGCCGCCGGCCGCCCCGCGGACGACCACGTCGTGCTGACGCTGCACGGCGGCAGCACCAACCAGGTCACGGTGCCGTGCCGGCTCGACGAGGTCGTCGTCGCCGTGTCCGCGACCGAGGCGCCCGGGGGCGACCCCGTGCACGTGATCATGGGCGTCGCCGCCGAGCAGCGCGGCGAGCTCAGCTGGTACGAGACCAAGCCGCTGTTCGGCTGGCGCGTGCTCGTCCCCCGCACCAAGGACCAGGCCGCGCCGATGGTCGCGCGGCTGCGGACGTACGGCGCACACAGCGAGGAGGTCCCGACCATCTCGGTCGAGCCGCCGCGCAGCCCGTTGCAGATGGACAAGGCCATCCGCGGCCTCGTCGAGGGCCGCTACGAGTGGATCGCCTTCACCTCGGTGAACGCGGTCAAGGCCGTGCGCGAGAAGTTCGAGGAGTACGGCCTCGACGCCCGCGCCTTCTCCGGGCTGAAGGTCGCCGTGGTCGGTGACGTCACCGCCGCCGCCCTGCGCGGCTGGGGCATCGAGCCGGACCTCGTCCCGTCCGACGAGCAGTCGGCCGCCGGCCTCGCCGCCGAGTTCCCGCCGTACGACGAGGTGCTCGACCCGATCAACCGCGTGTTCCTGCCGCGGGCCGACATCGCCACCGAGACCCTCGCCGCCGGGCTCGTCGAGCTGGGCTGGGAGGTCGAGGACGTCACGGCCTACCGCACCGTCCGCGCCGCCCCGCCGCCCGCCGAGGTGCGCGAGGCGATCAAGACCGGCAAGTTCGACGCGGTCGTCTTCACGTCGTCCTCCACCGTGCGCAACCTCGTCGGCATCGCCGGCAAGCCGCACCCGGGCACCGTGATCGCCGCGATCGGCCCGGCCACGCAGAAGACGTGCGAGGAGCACGGCCTGCGCGTCGACGTCGTCGCCGGCAAGCCGTCGGTCGTCGCGCTCGCCGACGCGCTCGCCTCCTTCGCCGCCGACCGCCGCGACGCCATGGTCGCCGCGGGGGAGACGGTCCTCCGCCCCTCGCAGCGCAAGGCACCGAGCCGCAGGGTCTGACGAGGGTTCGTGGGGGCCCCTGGGCCCGAGCAGGTTCGTCGAGCAGGGTCGACCGGAATCCCGGTCGGCCCTGTTGCGCGTGGTGGGCGTTGCGCGCTGTCGAAGAGTTCGGGGATGGTCGCACTCCGCGCCTGCGGGGACCGCGAGGAACGCTCCCTGAGCCTGTCGAGGGGCCCCGAAGGGGTTGACGTTCCCGTCCGTGCGTCGGTGAGTGCGTCCGCGCCTGCAGATCGACACGCGGCCCTTCCGACCTCCCTGACCTCGACTGATCTGGCGGGTGCCCGTCAGGATGCCTCCGCCTCGCCCCGGTGTCGTGGTGTCCGGAGCCCGGGGAGTGTTGTCTGCTTCGTACAGGTGTTCGATTCTGTCAGTGGTGGCCGTTAGCGTGGTTGCATGGCGTTGGCGGCGGTCGAATCGGTGGAGGAGGTCCTCCATCCGACAACTGCTGCGCTGACCGGGTTGCTGGCCCAGCTGAGCGAGCTGACCGCCGACGCGCTGGGCGGGGTCGAGGACGAGTCCACCGAGGCCGACCTCGTCGACCAGGTCGGCCTGCTGGAACGCCTGCGCAGCGCGGTCGCGGCGACCCAGGCGGCGGCGATGGTGCGCCTCACCAGAGTCCGCGTCGAACGCGAGACCGCCGAGCAGCAGCGCCCTGAACGGATCGGGCGGGGTCTGGCCGAGGAGATCGCCCTGGCCTGCCGCCTCTCACCGACCGTCGCCGCCCGACGCCTCGGCGCGGCGAAGGCGTGGTGGTTCGACCTGCCCCACACCTACGCCGCCCTCGCCGCCGGCCGGCTGCACGAACGCGTCGCGAACGCCGTCGCCGAGCAGACCCGCCACCTGCCCGCGGTGACGCGGCGTGAGGTCGACCAGCAGCTCCACGCCCCCCGCACCGACCTGCCCGGCCTCGGCGTCCGACGAGCCCTCGCCGCCATCACGACGACGGCCTACGCCGCGGACCCCCGCGCCTACGTCGAACGGGGCCGCCACGCACGCGACGACCGCTACGTCGCGCTGCGCCCGGCGCCGGACACGATGAGCGTGCTGAGCGGCTACCTGCCCGTCGAGCAGGGCGTCGCCTGCCTCGCCGCCCTGCGCAAGCACACCGACAGCGCCGTCGCCACCGGCGACGAACGCACCCGCGGCCAGATCATGGCCGACACCCTCGTCGAACGCCTCACCGGCCAGACCCGCGCCGGCGACGTCGCCGTCGAGATCCAGGTCATCGTGCCGGTCGATGCCCTCGTTCCCGACGCGCTCGTCCCCGAAGGCGTTGTCACCGACGTACCGAGCGGGCCCGGCCCCGACGGGCTCGCGCCCGACGGACTCGTGCCCGACAGCTCAGGCGTCGAGGGCCTGGCTCCGAGATCGGTAGAGGCGACCGGCACGGCGACGGTCACCGGTCTCGGGGCCTTGCCCCTGTCTGTGGCCCGTCAGCTGATCGACGACAGCGGCGGGACCAAGCACCTGCGCCTGCTGCACCGATCACCCGCCGGGCACCTGGTCGACATCGGTGGGCGGCGCCGGTTCACCGGGGCACTGGCCGACCTCGTCCTGGCGCGCGACCAGACGTGCCGCGAGCCGTACTGCGACGCCCCGGTCCGCCACCTCGACCACGTCCAGCGCCACACCGACGGCGGCCCGACGACCCTGCCGAACGCCCGCGGCCTGTGCGCGCGGCACAACCTCGCCCGCGAACAACCCGGCTGGAGCGCGACGGTCGTCCACGACGGCCTCGGCGACCGGCCCCACACCGTCGTCACCACCGCGCCGACCGGGCACGACTACACCAGCCGGGCGCCCGACCCTCCCTGACGAGTGGACGCAGGACGAGGTGCTGGGAACGTAGAGAAGTCGGCGCCATGCCTGCTCGGGGGTTCAGGTAGGGCGCCGACTTCCCCTCCTTCATCGCACGGGACCCGCGCGTCGTTACATGTACGGGGAGATCTGTCCGAGAGGAGTCAGCGAATCAGGCAGAAGGGGTGGCCGGCCGGGTCCAGGTAGACGCGGAACCCGCCGTCCGTCGCCGGCTGGTGCGGGTGCCGTGTCGCGCCGAGCGCGAGGACCCGCGGCTCGGCGGCGTCGATGTCGCCGACGGAGAAGTCGAGGTGCATCTGCTGCGGGTGCGCGCCGCCCGGCCAGGTCGGCGGGACGAAGTCGGGGATCCGCTGGAAGGCGATCGTCGTCTGGCCCTCCGGGTTGTCGGCGCCGAGGCCGCCTCGCGGGGGGACGAGGTCGACCCAGCCTTCGTCGGAGTCCTCACGGATCGACCAGCCGAGCAGGTCCGCGTAGAAGCGGCCGAGCGTCTCGGGGTCTGCGCAGTCGACGATGACGAGGTCGAACAGGGGCGCGTGAGCCAGTGGATCGGGCATGGGTCCACGCTGCCGCATCCCGGGCGGGAGCGACAGCCCCCGACGACCGGCTGCGCGGGGGCTTCAGACCACAGCGGCGCGCACGGACAGCACGTCGGGCAGGTGGGCGGCGATCTGCGTCCAGGACTCGCCGTCGTCGAGGCTGGCCCAGACCGTGCCGTCGCGGGCCCCGAGGTAGAGCCCAGCCTGGTTGGCCCGGTCGGTGGTCATGGCGTCGCGCATCACCGCCGACCAGAAGCCGTCGGGCAGCCCGGCCTCCGAGGGCGTCCACGTCTCGCCCGCGTCGGTCGAGCGCCAGACGCGAGCGCGGCCGTCGGGCGGGATCCGCGCGCCGTCCGCGACGAGCGGGAAGACGTACACGGTCTCGGGCTGGTGCGGGTGCACGACGATCGGGAAGCCGAAGTCGGCCGGCAGCCCCTCGGCGATGGACACCCACCGCGCGCCGCCGTCGTCGGAGCGGTAGACGCCGTGGTGGTTCTGCGCGAACAGCCGCTGCGGCGCCGACGGGTGCGCCGCCACCTTGTGCACGCACTGACCGAACTCGGGCCAGGGGTCGGGGAAGAAGTACGCCTTGATCCCCACGTTCGCCGGCGCCCAGCTCTGGCCCCCGTCGGTGGTGCGGTAGACCCCGCCGGTCGACATCGCCACCGTCACCTGCCGCGGGTCGGTCGGGTGCGGGACGATCGTGTGGATCGCCTGCCCGCCGAAGCCCGCGCCCCACTGCGGGCGGTGCGGGTGGTCCCACAGCGACCGCACGAGGCTGAACGACTCGCCCCGGTCCTCCGAGCGGAACAGCGCCGAGGGCTGCGTGCCAGCCCAGACGACGTCCGGCTCGGCCTCGCCGCCCGGCTGGATCTGCCAGACCCGCTCCACGCTGCTGCCCAGGTCGGCCGGGAAGCGGACGGAGACGCCCTCGTTCTCGCGCCAGGTCCGGCCGAGGTCGTCGGAACGGTAGACGCCCGGACCCCAGTGCTCGCTCGTCCCGCTCGCAAACAGCCGCGGCGCGGCGCCGCGGGTGTCGATGCCGAGCCCGTACACGCCCTGCATGAGGAGCTCGGGCGCCGACCAGTCCCAGCGTCGTCGCGCCCCGTCGGACCGCCCGATCCACAGGCCTTTGCGCGTCCCGACCAGCAGCACCGTCTCGCTCATCCCGCGTCTCCTCCCGATCCGCTCCTGCGGTGCAGACCTCCGTCGAGGAGCGCAGTCATCGGCCGCGCGGCACCAGCAGGTCGTCGCCGGTCAGCGGACCCAGCACCTCGTCGTTCGCGAGGTGCAACGGTGCGAGCCATACGCCGCTCCTGCGGGCCGAGTCGACGAGCGCGCGGCCCCACCGGCGGTCGCTGGCGCAGAGCGCGGCACGCCCGGGACGGCTGAGCAGGACGGCGATACGGCCGTGGTGGTCGCCCTGCTGGACGTGCGCGCACAGCCGCCGGACGGTGAAGCCGAGCGGCCCCATCAGGCCGCGCCGGTGGTGGTGCAGCTTGGCCTGCGTGCGCAGCGGGGCCACTCCTCGAGGGGCGGCAGCCGGGGCGGGATGCCGGCGTCGTGCGCGCCGGTGCGGTCCATGCCCGCAGCTGGCTCCAGACCGACCGGATGCGAGCCCCGTCGTGAGGTTTTCCACAGGACTGTGGACAAGCGGACAACACTGTTCCGGCTGGTGGGCGACTAGATTGGGCAGGTGCCTGAGATGTCGCTCCGCCAGCGCCCGCGCCGGCTGCGGACCTCGCCGGCGATGCGTTCGATGGTGGCCGAGACCAGCGTCGAGCCCCGCCGGCTGGTGCTGCCGCTCTTCGTGGCGGAGGGCCTGCGCGAGCCCCGCCCGATCACCTCGATGCCCGGCGTCGTCCAGCACACGCTCGACACGCTCCGCAAGACGGCCGTCGAAGCCGCGCACGCCGGGCTGGCCGGCGTCATGCTCTTCGGCATCCCCGAGGTCAAGGACGCGCAGGGCTCGGGTGCCCTCGACCCGCACGGCATCCTCACCGAGGCCGTGCGCGCGGTCCGCCAGGAGGTCGGCGACGACTGCCTGGTGATGACCGACGTCTGCCTCGACGAGTTCACCAGCCACGGCCACTGCGGCGTGCTCACGCCGTCGGGCACGGTCGACAACGACGCCACCGTCGAGCTGTACGCGCAGATGGCGGTCCTCCACGCCGAGGTCGGCGCCCACGTCGTCGCCCCCAGCGGGATGATGGACGGCCAGGTCGGCGCCATCCGCGACGCGCTCGAGGCGGCCGGTCACCACGACACGGCGATCCTCGCGTACGCGGCGAAGTACACCTCGGCCTTCTACGGCCCGTTCCGCGAGGCCGTCGCGTCCTCCCTCACGGGCGACCGCAAGACCTACCAGCAGGACGGCGCCAACCTCCGTGAGGCCCTGCGCGAGGTCGCGCTCGACCTGGCCGAGGGCGCGGACATGGTCATGGTCAAGCCGGCGCTGGCCTACCTCGACGTCATCCGCGCGGTGCGCGAGGCCGTCGACGTGCCGGTCGCGGCGTACAACATCTCCGGCGAGTACGCGATGGTCGAGGCCGCCGCCGCGAACGGCTGGATCAACCGGGACGCCGCGGTCGCCGAGACGCTGACGTCGATCCGGCGGGCCGGGGCCGACACCGTCCTCACCTACTGGGCCCTCGAGTGGGCGCAGCGCTGGGCCGAGGCGGGTCGCCGGTGACCGCGCTGCAGCAGGCCGCCGACACCGCCTCCGCCGCCGCCTTCGCCCGCGCGCAGCAGGTCATCCCGGGCGGCGTGAACTCGCCCGTCCGCGCCTTCCGCTCGGTCGGCGGCACCCCGCGCTTCATCGCGCGGGCTCAGGGGCCGTACCTCTACGACCTCGACGGCCACGAGCTCGTCGACCTCATCTGCTCGTGGGGCCCGATGCTGCTCGGCCACGCGCACCCCGAGGTCATCGGCGCGGTGACGGCGGCCGCGCAGCACGGCACCTCCTACGGCGCCCCGACGACGGCCGAGGTCGACCTGGCCGCGGCGATCGTCGAGCGCACGCCGGTCGAGATGGTGCGCCTGGTCAACAGCGGCACCGAGGCCACCATGTCGGTGCTCCGGCTGGCCCGCGGGATCACCGGCCGCGACAAGATCGTCAAGTTCGCCGGCTGCTACCACGGCCACGTCGACGCGCTGCTCGCGTCGGCCGGCTCGGGCGTCGCGACGCTCGCGATCCCCGGCACCCCGGGCGTGACCGAGGCGACGACCGCCGACACCATCGTCGTCGAGTACAACGACCGCGCCGCGGTGCGCGAGGCGTTCGCGACCTACGGCGACCAGATCGCCTGCCTGATCAGCGAGGCCGCCTGCGGGAACATGGGCGTCGTCCCGCCGGGCGAGGAGGACGGGGTCGGCTTCAACCGGTTCCTCGCCGACCTCTGCCACGAGCACGGCGCGCTGTTCATCAGCGACGAGGTGATGACCGGCTTCCGGGTCACGGCCTCCGGCCAGTTCGGCATCGACGGCGTCGAGCCCGACCTCATGACGTTCGGCAAGGTGATGGGCGGCGGGTTCCCGGCCGCCGCGTTCGGCGGTCGCGCCGAGCTCATGCACAGCCTGGCGCCGGTCGGCGGGGTCTACCAGGCGGGCACCCTCTCGGGGAACCCCGTCGCCACCGCCGCCGGCCTCACCACGCTGCGGCTGGCGACGCCCGAGGTCTACGCGCACGTCGACCGCGCCGCGGCGCTGCTGCAGCGCGAGGTCGCCGCCGCCCTCTCCGCGGCCGGTGTGCCGCACGTCATCCAGGCCGCGGGGAACTTGTTCAGCGTGTTCTTCGTCGGCGAGGACGTGGACGCCGTGGCCGACTACGCGACCGCGTCGACCCAGGTGACGACGCGCTACGCCGCCTTCTTCCACTCGATGCTCGACAGCGGCGTCTACCTGCCGCCCAGCGCGTACGAGGGCTGGTTCCTCTCCAGCGCCCACGACGACGCGGCCCTCGACCGGGTCGTCAGCGCTCTGCCGGCGGCTGCCGCGGCGGCGGCCGGGGCGGAGGCCTGATGAGCGAGCGCACCCCGATCCGGACCATCGTCCACCTGGTGCGTCACGGCGAGGTCTACAACCCCGTCGGCCTCATCTACGGTCGCCTGCCCGACTACCACCTCTCCGAGACCGGTCGGGCGATGGCCGGGCTCGTCGCCGAGCACCTGCGCGGCCGCGACGTCGTGCACCTGCGCTGCTCGCCGCTCGAGCGGGCCCAGGAGACGATGGAGCCGATCGCCGCGAACGTCGGGCTGCCCGTGACGACGGACGGCCGCGTGATCGAGGCCGACAACTACCTCGAAGGCATCAAGGTCAGCCTGATGGGCACCATCCGGCGCCCCCAGAGCTGGTGGCTCTTCCGCAACGCCCTGCGCCCGACGTGGGGCGAGCCCTACCGCGAGATCGTCGCGCGCATGCGCCTCGCGATCCGTGACGCGGAGGAGGAGGCGCGCGGCCACGAGGCCGTGATCGTCTCCCACCAGCTGCCGATCTGGATGGCGCGCTGCGACGCCGAGGGCCGCCGGCTGGCGCACGACCCGCGCAAGCGCGAGTGCCGCCTCGCCAGCGTCACCTCCCTGACCCTGCTCGACGGACGGGTCGCCTCCGTCGACTACACCGAGCCCGCCGCCGAGCTCTACGCCGGCCCGCCCCCGACCAAGTTCGTCGCCGGTGCGTAGGCCCGGGGCCCTGGCCGGTCTCCTCGCCGGCCTCGTGCTGCTCGCCGGGTGCTCGGCCACGGGCGCCGACGAACCCGTGCGCGGCGCCGACCAGCAGGGCTACGTCGGGTCCGACGGCGCCCTCACGCGGGTCGCCCCGGACAAGCGCGCCGCCGTGCCCGCGCTCAGCGGGCCGCAGCTCGGCAAGGACGGCGCGACCGTCTCGACCGGCGACTACGCCGGCAAGGTCCTCGTGATCAACGTCTGGGGCTCCTGGTGCGCGCCGTGCCGCGCGGAGGCCGCCGACCTGCAGGCCGCCAGCGTGGAGACCAAGGCCGACGCGCAGTTCGTCGGGATCAACACCCGCGACGCCGCCCCCGCGGCACCGGAGGCCTTCGTCCGGGCGCAGGGCATCACCTACCCGAGCATCTTCGACCCCTCCGGCCAGACGCTGCTCCGGCTCGGCGGGCAGGTGCCGCCCAGCGCCATCCCGTCCACCCTGGTGCTCGACCGCCAGGGCCGGGTGGCCATCCGGGTGCTCGGCACCATCTCCAAGGCGACCCTCGTCGACATGGTCGCCGAGGTCGCGGCCGGGCGATGACGCCCCTCGACGTGTCCACCTGGGCGCAGCAGGCCGTCGGCGGCTCGATGCTGCTCGCCCTGCCCGTGGCGCTGGCGGCCGGGCTCGTCTCCTTCTTCTCCCCGTGCGTGGTGCCGCTGCTGCCGGGCTACCTCTCGTACGCCACGGGGCTCGGAGCCGCGGAGGTCGTCGAGGGCACCCGCCGACGCGGCCGGATGCTCGCCGGGACGTCGCTGTTCGTCCTCGGCATCGCCGCGGTGTTCGTCGTCACGGGCGCCGTGATCGGCAGCGCGGGCGTGCTCGTCCTGAGCCACGCCGAGGCGATCAGCCGGGTCCTCGGCGTCCTGATCGTCGCGCTCGGGCTGATGTTCGCCGGCGTGCTCCCGCTCGGCCGGCGCGAGGTGCGGATCCACCGCCTGCCCGCGGTCGGCGTGGCCGCGGCGCCCCTGCTGGGCGTGGTCTTCGCGCTCGGCTGGACGCCGTGCATCGGCCCGACGCTGGCCGTCGTCTACAGCCTCGCGCTCAACGAGGGCACCGCCGGGCGCGGCGCCCTCCTGGCCTTCGTCTTCGCGCTCGGCCTCGGCGTCCCCTTCGTCGTCGCCGGGCTCGTCTACACGCGGATGGCCCGGGCCGTCGGCTTCCTGCGTCGTCACCAGACGGCGCTGCTGCGCACCGGTGGCATCCTCATGGTGGTGGTCGGGGTGCTGCTCGTGACCGGGCTGTGGACGACCATCACCGGCGACCTGCGGCAGACCTTCGCCTCCTTCACGCCCCCGATCTGACCAGCGGAACGAGCGACCTGAGCGCATGACCGACACCCAGACCCGGCCCCCGGGACACGCGGACGGCCCGGACGACCCCCGTCCGGAGACCGCCGGTCCCGACCTGCCCCGGCTCGGCTGGCGCGGGACCCTGCGGTTCCTGTGGGCGCAGCTCACCTCGATGCGCACAGCGCTCGTGCTGCTCTTCGCCCTCGCGGTCGCCGCCGTCCCCGGGTCGCTGATCCCGCAGCGCCACATCTCGCCGGTCCGGGTCAGCGACTTCCTCACCCAGCACCCGACGCTGGGCCCGATCTACGACAAGGTCGGGCTGTTCTCGGTCTACACCTCGCCGTGGTTCTCCGCGGTCTACCTGCTGCTGTTCGTCTCCCTGGTCGGCTGCATCGTGCCGCGCCTCGGCGTGTACGCTCGCGCGCTGCGTGCGCAGCCGCCGCGCACGCCCCGCAACCTGGGCCGCCTGCCCGCGTACGCCCGGGCCGAGGTCGGGGCCGACGAGGCGGAGGGCGTCCTCGAGCGGGCCGCCGCGGACCTGCGCCGCCAGCACTACCGCGTCCGGGTCGTCGAGGGCCCGAACGGCGCCTCGGTCGCCGCGGAGCGCGGCTACCTGCGCGAGGCCGGCAACCTGGTCTTCCACATCAGCCTGCTCGTGCTCCTGCTCGGCGTGGCCGTCGGCGCGCTCTGGGGCTACCGAGGCAGCAGCGTGGTGGTCGTCGGGCAGGGCTTCTCCAACAGCGTCACCCAGTACGACGACCTCAGCGCGGGCGGCTGGTTCCGGGCGCCGAACCTCAAGCCGTTCAACGTGGTCGTCAAGGACTTCCAGGTCGCCTTCGAGACCGGCCCCGTCCAGACGGGCGCCGCGCGCCTGTTCAAGGCCGACGTCGACGTCACCGACGCGCCGGGGGAGCCGACCCGCTCCGAGGTGCTCGAGGTCAACCACCCGCTGCACGTCGACGGGTCGACCGTGCACCTGATCGGGCACGGCTACGCCCCCGTCGTCACGGTCAAGGACGGCCAGGGCAACGTCGCCTTCTCCGGTCCGGTGATCTTCCTGCCGCAGGACGGTAACTTCACCTCCGCCGGCGTGGTCAAGGTGCCGGACGCGCGCCCGCAGCGGCTCGCCTTCCAGGGCTTCTTCCTGCCGACCGCCGTCGTCGACGCCCAGGGCCCGCGCTCGGTCTTCCCCGACGCCTACGACCCGAAGCTGTTCGTCAACGTCTGGTCCGGGCCGCCGGCGAAGGAGACCGGCAAGCCGGAGAACGTCTACTCCCTCGACACCACCGGCCTCACCCAGCTCAAGAACGACAAGGGCGACATCGTCCGGCTGGCGCTCTCGCCGGGGCAGGGCGTCGACCTGCCCAACGGGCTCGGCTCGGTCCAGCTGGACGGCTGGAGCCGGTGGGTGAAGCTGCAGGTCGGCGACTCGCCCGGCGCCCCCATCGCGCTCGTCGCGATCGGCTTCGCGGTGGCCGGGCTGTGCCTGTCGCTGTTCGTGAGGCCGCGTCGCGTCTGGGTCCGGGTCGCCCGGGGAACCACCCCCGACGACGCAGACGACGCGGTCGGTGCGGACGACGCACCTAGAGTGATCGAGGTCGGCGGCCTGGACCGGGCGGACGCGCGGGGCGGGCTGACCGACGACGTGGACGACCTGGCCGCGAGGCTGGCCGGGCGCTCCGACGAGGAAAGGGCACGGACGTGAACTACGGCTACTACTCGAGCGTGGCGCTGGTCAGCTCGGTCGTGGTCTACCTGCTGGCGTTCTTCGCCCACGCCGCGGAGTGGGCCTCGGCCCGCCGCATCGGGGTCGCGGAGCCGGCGGTGGAGCGCGAGCTGGTCACGGCCGGTGCGCGGTCCTCGGCGAGCGGCTCCGGCAGCGCGTCGACGGGGGTGCGCGAGCCGCTGGTCGCCGGTCCGGACGACGAGCTGGCCGACCGCCGGATCGAGCAGTTCGGGCGCATCGGCGTGATGCTCACGGTCATCGGCTTCGCGCTGAGCGTCATCGGCGTGGTCGGTCGCGGCCTGGCCGCGGACCGCGGGCCCTGGGGCAACATGTACGAGTTCACGACCACGGCCCTGGTGTGCGTCGTCGCGGCGTACCTGCTGATGGTCTGGCGCGCCGGCCTCGGCTGGCTCGGGCTGCCGGTGACGCTGCTGGCGACCGTCGCCAACGGCCTCGCGGTGACCGTCTTCTACGTCGCCGTCGCCCCGCTCGTCCCGGCGCTGCACTCGGTGTGGTTCCTCATCCACATCACCGCGGCCTCGATCTCGGCCGCCGCGTTCAACGTCGGCGGGCTGCTGTCGATCCTCTACATCGTCAAGAAGCGCGCCGAGGACAAGGGCGAGGTGCGCGGCTACCTCGCCCGCATCCCCAGCTCGCGGCGCATCGACCTGATCACCTACCGCTTCCACGCGTTCGCGTTCCCGCTGTGGACCTTCACCGTGGCCGCCGGGGCGATCTGGGCCGAGTACGCGTGGGGCCGCTACTGGGGCTGGGACCCCAAGGAGACCTGGGCGCTCGTGACCTGGGTCATCTACGCCTGCTACCTGCACGCGCGCTCGACCGCGGGCTGGCGCGGCACCAAGGCGGCGGTCATCGCGATCGTCGGGCTGGCGTCGTTCTGGTTCAACTTCATCGGCGTCAACCTGCTGGTCTCCGGCCTGCACTCCTACGCGGGGGTGTAGCGCCTAGCGGCCGAGCTGCTCGCGCCAGGCCGCCCACCCGCCCACCACGTCGGTGGCGCGGTGGAGGCCGAGGTCCTGCAGCGCGGCCGCCGCCAGGCTGGACGTGTAGCCCTCCTGGCACAGCACGACCACCTGCAGGTCGTACGCGGCGATCGGCAGGGCCGCGTCGCTCTGCGGGTCGAAGCGCCACTCCAGGACGTTGCGCTCGACCAGCAGGACGCCGTCGGGGCCGCCCTCGAGCGCGCGCTGCGCGGCGGGGCGGATGTCGACGACCACCGCACCCTCGGCGCGGGCCGCGACGGCCTCGGCCGGGGTCAGGCGGTGCAGGCGTGAGCGCGCCTCGTCGAGGACCTCGGCGATGCTGCGGCGCCGGGCGAGCGGGGGAGCGAGGGTGCTCACCAGGCCACCCCCGCCAGCCGCGACTCGACGAGCTCGAGCCGGTCGCCCTCGCGGACGTAGCCGTTCATGCGGGTGAGCGCTGGCGCGTACACGTGGATGCTCACGGCCGGCTCCAGGCCGGTGTTGGTGACGCGGTGGATGTGCCGGGTGCCGAAGGGCCGCAACGCCCCGGTGCCCAGCGAGCGGGTCTCGGCGACGCGCGCCGAACCGTCGTCCTGCAACCGGGCGTGCTCCTCGGTCAGGCTGCCGCGGACGACGACGAACGCCCCGGCGCTGCCGCCGTGGTCGTGCCAGTCGGTGCCCTGGCCGGGCACCCAGGTGAGCAGCCAGGCCTCGTGCTCCGGCGTCAGGGCGAGGCGGGCGTAGAAGCGGGAGACGGGGTCGTAGTCGACGAGCGGCTCCCACAGGTACGGGGCGTCCGCCAGCCGGGTGGCGGTGGCGGCGAGGTCGACGAGATGACGTGCGGGCATGGTGGGAAGGTCCGTTCACGACGATGAGGGAGAGGGGCGGCACGGTGCGGCCGGCCCTCGCGAGACGCGCCTAGAGGCGCGTGGTCATTCGACACGTCGAGCTCGCCGTGCGGAGCAGGTCGACGTGCCGGCGCTGGTGCAGCGTCCTCATCGCGGTGGTTCCTCCTAATCCCTGCCACCACAGTAGGGAACATGGGGAACGCGCGCACGTGGTCGTCCGGTCGGTGAGACCGGCGGGAACCCTCGCCGTTCGGCCTCGGCTGGCACCATGGTCGCGTGCGACACTTCGACCTCTGCGTCATCGGCAGCGGTTCCGGCAACAGCGTCGTCGACGAGGAGATGGACGACTGGTCGGTCGCCATGGTCGAGGCCGGCACCTTCGGCGGCACCTGCCTCAACGTCGGGTGCATCCCCACCAAGATGTACGTCTACCCGGCCGACCTGGCGTCCTCGCCGGCCGGCGCGAAGGCCCTCGGGGTCGACCTCGACCTCGTCGACGTCCGCTGGCCCGACATCCGTGACCGCATCTTCGGCCGCATCGACACGATCTCCTCGGGCGGCCGCGACTGGCGGGCCAGCCGGCCCAACATGACGTTGTACGAGCAGTGGGGGCGCTTCGTCGGCGACCACGAGCTCGCCCTCGCTGCGCGCGCAGGCCGGCCGGCCACGACGATCACCGCCGACCGCTTCGTGCTCGCCAACGGCAGCCGGGCCGTCGTCCCGCCCTTCCCGGGCCTGGAGACCGTCCCGCACGTCACGTCCGACACCGTCATGCGGCTGCCGAGCCTGCCGCGGTCGATCGTCATCGTCGGCGGCGGCTACATCGCGGCCGAGTTCGCGCACGTCTTCTCCTCGTTCGGCGTCCGCGTCAGCGTCGTCGCCCGCACCCCGACGTTGCTGCCGCGCGAGGACGCGCAGGTCGCGCAGCGGTTCACCGAGCTCCTCCGGCGCAAGGTCGAGGTCCGCACCAGCAGCGACGTGCAGCACGTCGGGCCCCGGGCGTCGGGCGACGGGGTGCGGCTGTCCGCCTGCAGCGACGCGGGCACCGAGTTCCACGTGGAGGGCGACCTGCTGCTCGTCGCCACCGGCCGTGTGCCCAACGCGGACACCCTCGACCTCGCCACGACCGGGGTCGAGGTCGACGACGACGGCCGCGTGGTCGTCGACGCCCAGCAGCGCACCGCCGCCGCCGGCGTCTTCGCGCTCGGCGACGTCTCCTCGAAGTACCAGCTGAAGCATGTGGCCAACCACGAGGCCCGCGTGGTGCGGCACAACCTCCTGCACCCGGACGCGATGGTCTCCTCCGACCACCGCTACGTGCCGCACGCGGTCTTCTCCGACCCGCAGGTGGCCGCCGTGGGCCTCACGGAGGAGCAGGCGAAGGAGCAGGGCCTGGACTACGCCGTCGGCGTGCGCGACTACGGCTCGACCGCATACGGGTGGGCGATGGGCGACGAGGACCACTTCGTCAAGGTCGTCGCCGACCGGCGCACGGGGCTGCTGCTCGGCGCCCACCTGATCGGCCCGCAGGCCTCGTCGCTCGTCCAGCCGCTGGTCCAGGCCATGAGCTTCGGGGTCCCGGCCCACGACGTCGCCCGGGGCCAGTACTGGATCCACCCCGCCATGGCCGAGGTCGTGGAGAACGCGCTGCTCGCCCTGCCCCGCCCGGAGGGCTCGCTGGACGTCTGAGGCCGGCTAGCTGTGATGTCCAGGGACGTTGTTGCGTGACGCGGCTCGTCGATTGACGTAGGCGAAGGCCTCCCGGTGTGGAGTGGAGCTGTCTAGTTCACCGCTTCGCCACCAGGAGGCCTTCGTGGTCCACGCTAATGCTCTGCTGACCCCACGAGCCCGCGAACGCCTCGCCAGGCTGGTCGTCGACGACGGCTGGACCTGTTCGGCAGCGGCCAAGATGTTCATGGTCTCTGCGGTCACCGCGCGCAAGTGGGCCCAGCGCTGGCGTGCCGAGGGCCGAGCGGGAATGCAGGACCGCTCGAGCCGACCCCGAACCTGCCCGCGGCGCACGACCAGTTCGATGGTGCGCAGGATCGTCCAGCTCCGCTGGCGCCAACGCCTCGGACCGGTCCAGATCGGCGGCCGCCTCGGAGTGCCGGCCTCGACCGTGCACGCGGTCTTGGTCCGCAACCGGTTGAACCGGCTCAGCCACATCGACCGCATCAGCGGCGAACCGCTGCGCCGCTACGAGCACGACCATCCCGGCTCGATGATCCACGTCGATGTCACCAAGTTCGCCAACATCCCCGACGGCGGCGGGCACCGCTACGTCGGGCGTCAGCAAGGCGCCCGCAACCAGCGAGCCACGCCCGGGCTGCCCCGAGGCGCGGACCGCAAGCCCCGCACCGGCACCGCGTTCCTGCACACCGTGATCGATGACCATTCCCGACTGGCGTACGTCGAGATCTGCACCAACGAGCAAGCCAGCACCGCGGTCGCGGTGCTGCGCCGCGCGGCGGCCTGGTACGCCGAACGTGGCGTCGACATCGAGCGGGTCTTGTCCGACAACGGCTCCTGCTACCGCTCCAACGCCTGGCGCGACGCCTGCGCCGAGCTCGGGATCACGCACAAGCGGACCCGGCCGTATCGGCCACAGACGAACGGCAAGATCGAACGGTTCCACCGCACCCTCGCCGACGGCTGGGCCTACGCCCGCCACTACAACTCAGACGCCGACCGCCGAGCAGCCCTGCCAGGCTGGCTGCACTTCTACAATTACCACCGCATCCACTCCGCCATCGGAGCAGCCCCAGCCACCAGGCTCAACAACCTGCCTGGACATCACAGCTAGCGCAGCAGCCGGGCGCGCGTCCGCGCGATGCGGGCGCGGCGGGTCTCCGGGTCCTCGGCGCCGCTGATCCAGCGGCCGTACTCGTCGCGGTGACCCTCGGGCAGCGCCGTCCAGGCGTCGTGCAGCGCGACGTCGGCGGCGAGCGCCTCGTCGAGCTCGGCGCAGGTCAGCGGCGCCGGCTCGACCACGGGCTCCTCGAGGGGAGCGGCGGGCTCGAGGTCGACGTGGACGGTGTCGCCCGCGGTGACGCCGAGCGCGGTCAGCAGGGACTTCCGCAGGCCCAGGAACGTGCGGCCGCCGTACGCGCCGAGCGTCGCCTCGAAGGACTCGGCCCCGAGGGTCGCGCGGACCCGGCGGGCACCGAGCTCCGCGACGACGGCCTTGGGCACGACGACGGCGTGGCTGCCGCGCCCTGAGGCGCGGACCTCCGCGTCGAAGCCCGGCACCGCGGCGGCCGGCGTCCGGCGACCCGGGGTCTCAGCCCCGACGGGAGCCGACGAGCTTCCAGGCCGCGGGCAGCAGCGCTGCGGCCACGGCGATCTTGACGACGTCGCCGATCAGGAAGGGCACGACGCCCTTGGCGACCGCGTCGCCCACGCCCCTGCCGGTGAAGGCGATCAGGCCGGTGACGCCGAAGGCGTAGATGACGACGTTGCCCAGGACCAGGAGGCCGGTGTTCTTGACGACCTGGCGGTCGGCGCCGGCCTCGGCCAGCCGGCCGGCCAGCCAGCCGGCGGCCACGAAGCCGACGACGTAGCCGAAGGAGGCGAAGGCCCAGCCGCTCTGGTGCGCCGCGAACCACGGCACGCCCGCCACGCCGGCGAGCAGGTAGAGCGCCATCGAGGCGGCGCCCCGGCGGCTGCCGAGCGAGGCGCCGACCAGCAGCACCGCGAACGTCTGCAGCGACAGCGGGACCGGGGTGAAGGGCAGCGGGATCTGGACGAGCGCGCTCAGCGCGACGAAGAGCGTGCCGCCGACGACGAGCGCGACGTTGCGGACCAGTCCGCCCGGGACGACGTCGCCGAGGGTGCGGGGAGAGGCGCTGACCAGAGACATGCGCTCACCCTAGTGCGCGTGCCGGGGAAGGACCGCGCCCGTCCCGGCACCCGCTCAGCCGTCGACCTTCAGCTGCGACAGCGCGTCGCGTGCCGGCTGCAGGAGCTCCGGGGTGGTGTCGGGGATCGAGGCGTAGAAGAGGCCGGAACGTTCGGGGCTGGCCTGCACGATGGCGACGATGAGGCGCTCGCCCTTGGTCTGGAGCCCGGCGATGTCGAAGGTCAGCTTGGACTCCACGAGCCAGGCGTCCTTGCCGTCGATCGTCGTCGCCTTGTTCTGCACCACGTCGCTGTTCACGGGGTTGTTGCCGTAGAAGGCGCCGAGGATGCAGCGCACGACGATCTGCGAGCCCTGCTCGGGGGTGAAGAAGCCGTCGCCGGCCTGCAGCTCGCCGATGGTGACCGACGCGACCCAGCTGCTGCCCTGCCCGTCGTAGTTGTTCTCGACGGTCACGTTCTGGCTGAGCACGTTGACGCCGAACGGCACCCGGTTCTCACCCGTCGGGGCGCCCCAGGGCGAGCCGAGCTGGGGGTAGGAGACGGGTCCGCCGTGGACGCGGCCGTCGTTCGTGCCCGACGACGGGGCGCTGGGGGAGTCGGAACGTTGCGGCGGGCACTGGTCGGACGAGGCCTGGCCGCTCGCGCCGCCGCCGGCGGCCCCGCCGCCGTTCGTCGCGGCCTGGATCGCGAGCACGGCGACGACCACGAGGACCAGCGCGAGCGCGCCCGCACCGATCCACCAGCCCACGCCGGAGCGCCTCTTGCGCTGGAACTGCGCGTACGAGGGTGCCCCGCCGCCCTGCTGCCCCCCGGGACGGGCACCGGCGCCGGCACCCGCGCCGTACGCGCCCTGGCCGTAGGCGCTCTGGCCGAACGAGGTCTGCCCGCTCTGCCCGGACTGACCGCTCTGCCCGCTCTGACCGGTCTGCCCGCCCTGCTGGCCGTACGCACCCTGCCCGTAGGAGCCCGCGCCGTACGCGCCCTGGCCGTAGGAGCCCCCGCCGTACGCGCCCTGCCCGTAGCCGGTGCCCTGGCCGGTGGCGCCTGCGGGCGGTCCCGGGTTGACGATGCCCTGCGGTGGCGGGGCGGAGGCCGGGTTGGTGGTGGTCGCGGCGGACCACGCCTGACCGTCCCAGTAGCGGTAGAGACCCTGGCCGCCGCCCGGGTCGGGGTACCAGCCGGCCGTCGCGCTCACGAGCCGATTCTAGAAGGGCCGAGGGCTGCCCCCCAGCCCGCGCGCCGTCTCACAGCGGACTGTGACCTGACGGTGCGGGGCGGGGAGCAGCCCTCGGCAGCCCCTCGACGCAGAGCACGGGGGATCAGCCGAAGCGGCCGGTGATGTAGTCCTCGGTCGCCTTCTCCGTCGGGTTGGAGAAGATCGTGTCGGTCGGCCCGACCTCGATGAGGCGGCCCGGCTTGCCCTGCGCGGCGAGGTTGAAGAACGCGGTCCGGTCGCTGACGCGCGCGGCCTGCTGCATGTTGTGCGTGACGATGACGACCGTGAACTGCTCCTTGAGCTCGTTGATCAGGTCCTCGATCGCCAGCGTCGAGATCGGGTCGAGCGCCGAGCAGGGCTCGTCCATCAGCAGCACCTGGGGCTCGACCGCGATCGCGCGGGCGATGCAGAGGCGCTGCTGCTGACCGCCGGACAGCCCCATGCCGGCGCGGCCGAGGCGGTCCTTGACCTCGTTCCACAGGTTCGCGGCCTTGAGCGAGCGCTCGACGGCGTCGCTCAGCACGCCCTTGTTCTTCACGCCGTTGAGCCGCAGCCCGGACGCCACGTTGTCGAAGATCGACATCGAGGGGAAGGGGTTGGGCCGCTGGAAGACCATGCCGACCATCCGCCGCACGGCCACCGGGTCGACGCCCTGGGCGTAGAGGTCGGTGCCGTCGAGGGTGACGCTGCCCTTGACGTAGGCGCCCGGGATGACCTCGTGCATGCGGTTGAGCGTGCGCAGGAAGGTCGACTTGCCGCAGCCGGACGGGCCGATGAAGGCGGTGACGGTGCGGGGCTCGACCGTGAGCGACACGTCCTGGACGGCGTGGAAGGCGCCGTAGTAGATGTCGACGTTCTTCGCGTCGATGCGCTTGGCCACGGTTCTCACTTCTCCTTGAGCTTCGTCGCGCGGGCGATGCCCCGCGCGACGAGGTTGAGCAGCATGACGATGATGATCAGGGTGAGCGCCGCGGCCCACGTGCGGTCGTAGCCGGGCAGCCCGGGGGCCACGTCGCGGCTCGAGTTGATCATGGTGGGCAACGAGGCCATGGTCGAGCTGGTCGGGCTGAAGTTGATGCCCACCGCGTACGACACGAGGATCAGCAGGGGAGCGGTCTCGCCCATGACGCGGGCCAGGCCGAGCATGACGCCGGTGGAGATGCCGCCGAACGCGGTGGGGATGACGACGAAGAGGATCGTCTTCCACTTCGGCACGCCGAGCGCGTACGAGGCCTCGCGCAGCGAGTCCGGCACCAGCTTGAGCATCTCCTCCGTGGAGCGCAGCACGACGGGCAGCATCAGCAGCACCAGCGCGAGCGACACCGCGATCGCGGAGCGGCCGAAGCCGAGGATCGTGATGACGAGCGCGTAGACGAACAGCGCCGCGACGATCGACGGGATGCCGCTGAGGATGTCGACGGTGAAGCTGACGACCCTCGACGCCTTGGTCCCGCGGGCGTACTCGACGAGGAAGATGGCGCCGAGGACGCCGAGGGGCACCGCGATCAGGGCGCAGACGAGCCCGATCTCGAGCGTGCCCACGATGGCGTGGTAGGCGCCGCCGCCCTCGCGCCGCGGGGTGATCCCGCGCTGGCTCTGCAGCCACCAGGTCGAGGTGAGCACGAGCCCGATGCCCTTGCTGACGACGGTCCACAGCACCCAGACCAGGGGGATGAGGGCCAGGACCGTCGCCACGGTCACGTAGACCGTGGCCAGCGCGTTCTTGACGGTGCGCGAGCCGCTGGGCTTGCGGAAGGACAGCGGGGCGTCGCCGCCCTGGAGGTCGTTCGGCGCGGTGGCGGTGGCCATCACTTCACCCCTCGGTCGGCGACGACCCGGGCTGCCGCGTTCACCACGAAGGTGACCACGAAGAGCACCAGGCCGGCCGCGATGTAGGCGCCGGTCTTGGACGGCGTGTCGAACTCGGACGCGTTGTTGGCGATCTTGCTGGCGAAGGTCTCGCCGCCGGCGAAGATCGACGGCGTGAACGGGCTGCCGGGCGCAGGCTGGCTGAGGATGATCAGCACGGCGATGGTCTCGCCGAGCGCGCGGCCCAGGCCGAGCATCGAGGCGCTGATGACGCCGGAGCGGCCGTAGGGCAGCACCGAGGTCCGGATGACCTCCCACCGCGTGGCGCCGAGCGCGAGCGCGGCCTCGATCTGGTCGCGGGGGGTCTGCTCGAACACGTTCTTCGAGATCGACGTGATGATCGGAAGGATCATGATCGCCAGGACGATGCCGGCGACGAAGACCGTGCTCTTCGGGTCCGAGACCAGGGCGAAGAGCGGGATGAAGCCCAGGACGTCGCCGATCCAGGTGCCGATCGGACCCAGGAAGGGCCCGAAGACGATCAGGCCCCACAGGCCGAAGATGATCGAGGGCACCGCGGCGAGCAGCTCGACGAGGAAGCCCACCGGGCCCGCGACCCGCTTGGGCAGGTACTGGGTCAGGCTCAGCGCGACCCCGACCGCGACGGGCACGGCGATGACGAGCGCGACCACGGAGGAGAGCACCGTGGTCCACAGCAGCCCGAGGATGCCGAAGCGCAGGTCGCCGCCCGACACCTGCCAGTTCCGGCTGGTCAGGAAGTTGTCCTGGTCGGCCAGGATGCTCGGCAGGGCGAGCACGAGCAGGAAGATGCCCACGAAGGCCACCAGCAGCACCAGGACGATCGCGGTGCCCTTGGTCAGCCCGCCGAAGAGCAGGTCTCCGGTGCGGCTGATCGACGCGAGCTTGACGCCGGAACCGGTCGAGGCGACCGCGTGGTCGGGGTCGGCGCTCCGGCTGGGACGCGCGTGGTGCTCGACGACGGGGACCGGGCTGTGCCGGGCCACCTCGTCGTGCACGGGCGAGATGCTCGGGTCGGCCGCGGCGGGCCCGGCCTCGAGGAGCTCTCGGGGGGTCTCGTCGAACGTCTGGTCGCGGCGGTCCGCGTCGACGTCGGCATGCCCCAGGGGGTCGGCGACCGTCGAGATGCCGGTGCTGCCGTCCTGGCCGGGCTTGCGGGTCGTGTCGGTCACGCCTCCGCCCTCCTCCTTCGCTTCACGCAGTGCACGGGCCTCACGCTAGGACGCCGGTGCCGTCCGGCGCACGCCCGGAAGGGCGCGGCCGGGCGGCACCGGCGACGGGGGTTCAGGAGATCGCGGCGACCGCGGTCTTGACCTTGGTCTGCAGGTCGGTCGGCAGCGGTGCGTAGCCGAGGTCCTGCAGGGACTGCTGCTCCTCGGGCGAGGAGAAGAAGGTCAGGAAGTCCTTGACCAGGGCGGTCTTGTCGGCGTCGAGGCCCTTGCTGCAGACGATCTCGTACGTCGTCAGCAGCGCCGGGTAGGCGCCGGCGTCCTTGGGCTGGTAGTTGAGCTTGAGCGCCAGGTCGTTGCCGGTGCCCGCGACGGTAGCCTCGGAGACGGCTTTGCCGACGGAGTCACCCGTCAGCTCGGTCGCGCCGCTGCCGCTGTCGAGCTGGGCGATCGCGAGCTTGTTGTCGCGGGCGTAGCTCCACTCCATGTAGGAGATGGAGTTCTTGGTGCTGCTGACGGCCTCGGCCACGCCGGAGGACTTGTTCTTGCCCTCGCCCGTGCCGCTCCACGCCTTGGCGGGCTCCTTGGTCCACGCGCCGTTGCCGGCCGCGGCGAGGAACTTGGTGGCGTTCTCCGTGGTGCCCGACTCGTCGGAGCGGAAGAACACGGTGATCGGGTCGCCCGGCAGGGTGACGCCGGAGTTGAGCTTGGCGATGGCCGGGTCGTTCCAGGTCTTGATGGTGCCGTTGAAGATCTTGGCCAGCACCTCGGCGTTCAGCACGAGCTTGTCGACGCCGTCGACGTTGTAGGCGAAGGCGATCGGGCCGACGACCATCGGGATGTTCCAGGCCGGGTTGCCGCCGCACCGCTCCTTGGCCTTGTCCGCCTCGACGACGCCGTCGACCGCGACGGTCTTCAGCGCGGAGTCCGAGCCGGCCAGGTCGACCAGGTTGTTGTAGAACGACTTGATGCCCGCGCCGGAGCCGGTCGGGTTGTACTCGATGGTGGAGGCGTTGTTGCAGGCCGACTGGTAGTCGGCGATGACCTCGGTGATGGCGTTGGCCTGGGCCGTCGAACCCTCGGCGTTCAGCTTGCCCGAGGGGCAGGTGAGGCCGGAGGCGTTGGCGCTGGTCGAGCCGGAGCCCGACGAACCCGGGGCTGCGGTGGTGCCACCCGGGTCGGAGCCGCAGGCCACGAGGCTCAGGGAGGCCATCGCGGCGAGGGCGGCGAACGTGGTGTTCCGCACGCGGCGGGAGCTGATCATTCGAGTCCTTCACACAACAGTGGAGGGCTGCCGCGGGAGCGCTCTCGCGCCCCCCGACGCCGACCGGCACCTCGCCGGTTGACGGTGAAACTACGCACGCCAGTTGTCCGGTTGGCCCCCGTCAGGTGAACGCGAGGTGAACGGCTCGGGCGGCCTCCGTGGAGCCTCATGATCAAGGACGACAGGCCGTGATCAACAGGGCGGCGAGGACGTCCGGGTCGTCTAGGCTGCACGCGATTTCCGAGGGTGGGCAGCCACTCGCAAGCCCGGAGGACCAGCATGACGGTGCGTCCCGACGTGTCCGTGATCATCCCCGTGCACAACGCCGGCGGCACGGTCGGCGGCCTGGTGCGCTCGGCCCTGACCATCGACGCCCTGGACGTCGAGGTGGTCGTCGTCGACGACGCGTCGACCGACGACTCCGTCGCGCAGGTCGAGGCGCTGGGCCGTGCCGAGGTCGTCGTCGAACGGTTCAGCACCAACGCCGGCGCGGGCGTCGCCCGCAACCGCGGCTTCGAGCGCGCCACCGGCCGCTACGCGCTCTTCTTCGACGCCGACGACGAGCTCCACCCCGACAGCCTGGTGGCGGCGGTCCGCGGGCTGGAGGACACCGGGGCCGACGTGGCGGTGCTGCCGTACCGCTACCGGCGCGGGGGAGGCGGCGCGGAGGGCATGAACTCCTTCGACGCCGCCGTGTGGACCCGCTACGCGACCGGTCCGCGCCGCCTCACCCGGCTGGGCGAGGTGCCCTCGCTGCTCGGGTGCTCGAACTACCCCTGGAACAAGGTGGTCCGCACCGACCACTACCGGCGTACGGGGCTGCGGTTCAGCGGCACCGTCGTGCACAACGACATCCTCGGGCACTGGCTGACCCTGCTCGACGCGGAGACGGTGCTGCTGCTCGACCAGCCGCTGTGCACCCACATCGTCAACGTCGGCGCCCGCAACCTCACCAACCGCGAGAGCCGGGCGCGGCTGAGCCTGTTCGACGCCCTCGACGAGACCTACACCGCGTTGGAGCGGCGTCCCGAGAAGCGGGCCCGCTACGCCCACCACTACTGGGACTTCGTGCTGCGGGTCGGCGGCTGGGCGACCAGCCGCGTGACCCCGGACGTGGCCGACGAGTTCTCGTTGCGCCTGCAGGAGCACCTGCTGCGCATCGACCTGGGCGACCTGACCCGGATCCGGCTGCGGCACGACACCGAGCTCGCGACCCGCCTGGTCCGGCGGGCGCTCGCGTGAGCGTCGCGGACCACGAGCGGAAGGGGCGCCCCGTGCCCGAGCTGAGCATCGTCGTGACGACGTACAACATCGAGGCCTACGTCGAGCAGTGCCTGGAGAGCGTCGCCGCGCAGACCCTCACCGACCTCGAGGTGCTGGTCGTCGACGACGGCTCGAGCGACTCGACGCCGGCCGTGATCACCGCGTTCTGCGCGCGCGACCCGCGCTTCGTCCCGGTGCTGCTGCCGACGAACAGCCCGGGCGGGGTGGCGACGGCCGCGAACGCCGGGCTCGACCGCGCCACCGGGCGCTGGCTGGGCTTCGTCGACGGCGACGACTTCGTCGAACCGACGATGTTCGAGCGCCTGGTCGGCGCGGCCGTCGCCCACGACGCCGACCTGGCGATGTGCGAGTACGCCGAGGTGGTCGACGGCACCGGCGAGCGCCACGACCCTGCCGACGCGCACCGCTGGGGCGCGCTGACGCAGCCGGCGTACGTGCTGGACGTCGAGACGCGCAAGCGCTTCCTGCGCTTCATCGCGGTGCCGTGGCGCAAGCTCTACCGGCGCAGCGTCCTGGAGGAGCAGCGGATCCGCTTCCCGGTGAGCGAGGGCTTCTACGAGGACAACCCGTTCCACTGGTTCACGCTGCTGGCCGCGCGTTCCGTCGCCGTGGTGCCCGAGGTGCTCTGCTACCACCGGGTCGGCCGCAGCGGCCAGACCATGGCCGCCGCCGACGAGCGGCTGTTCCAGATCTTCGCCCACCACGACACGATCCACGCCTGGCTCGAGGCCCGCGGACTGCTCGACGTCTACGACACCACGCTGCTGGGCTGGGTGGTCTCGCAGATGGAGTGGATCTCCAAGCGCACGCCGCCGGCGCTGCAGCGCCGCCTCTTCGACACGCTGGTGCCGATCGTCGGGCAGTACCCGCCGACGACGCTCGCCGCCGCCCTGCGCGAGGGCAACAAGGGCGCGACGACGCAGCGGATGAGCGCGGCGGTCGCGAAGCGCGAGTTCGGCAGCTTCGTGCGCCGGCTGTCGAACCGGCCCGCCTCCGACAACCCACTGGTGACGGCCACGTTCCACCTCAAGCACTCGGGCGTCACCCACACCGCCGTCCTCACGGGGCGCTACGTCCGCAACGTCCTGCGCGGGCGGCGGCTGCACCGCGTCGCCACGCTGGCCTCCCGGGTCCGGCACCACGAGCCGACCCGGCAGGACCTCATGTTCGGCCTGGTCGTCATCCAGCAGCGCCTCGACGGGCTGGAGGACCACCTGACCGGCATCGACGGGCGGCTGGCCGAGCTCGAGGCGCAGCTGGGCGAGGGCTCTCGGCCCTCCTGACCGGGGCGGCGCCCCGGGCCGGTCAGCCGGTCGGGCCGCGACCCAGGGCCTCGCGCACCTCGGCCTCGAGGCGGGCCTGCGCCTTCTGCAGGTCGCGCACGGCCGTGCGCAGGCCGGTCAGCTCGTGGAGCACGCGGCGGTGCCGCCCGCGTCCCGTGGCGGCGTCGGAGACACGCCGCCCGAGCCGCACCCAGCGCTCCGTACGGCTCGGGGGCGCCTTCGCGGTGTCGCCGGGCTCGGCCAGCAGCTCGGCCAGCGCCGGCCAGTCCGCCGCGCGGACGACCGCGAGCTGCTCGGCGGTGAAGGCCTTCTGCAGCCGCGCCGGGTCGAGCCGTACGGCGAGCGGGTCGTCGAGCAGGGCCGAGAGCCGCAGCAGCTCGCGGGCGCCGGCCCGGGGCCCCTCGCTGACGATCGAGGTGAGGTAGCGCTGCTGCACCAGGACCCGCGGCAGGGCGACGTTGCCGAGGACGTCCAGGCGTTCGGCCATCGGCAGCTCGCTGCGGTTGAGGTCGGCCAGCATCGAGGTGAGGATGCGGTGGTTCTTGTCGATGAGCCGCTTGGCCGTGTTCGCGGTGCGCGACAGGTGCGGCGGCTCCTCCGGGTTCCCGGCGTGGCGCGTCAGGTAGTAGTAGTCGTAGCCGCCGAGCATCAGGAAGCGGCTGGCGCCCAGGATGTAGGAGAAGGCGAAGGTCACGTCCTGCCCGGACGGCAGCCGGTCGTCGAACCGCAGCCGCTGGCGCTCGATCTCGGCGCGCCGGAACACCTTGTGCACGGTGAGCGTGGAGAAGGCCTTCATGCGGGGGACGTCGAGACGGGCCTGCTTGACCCGGGCGGCGCCCTGCCGGCCGTTCACCAGGGCCTGGTGCAGGGCGATCCAGTCGACCGGCGGCTCGTCGGGGGTCTCGGCGAGCGCGTCGGCGATGCGCCGCAGCGACTCGCTGCCGACGGTGTCGTCGGCGTCGACGAAGAACACGTACTCCCCGACGGCTTCGTCGAGAATCAGGTTGCGCGGCCGCGCGGCGCCGCCGGAGTTCTCGGGCAGCCGGAGCACCCGGACGAAGCCCGGCTCGTCGGCGTGCGCGGCCTCGAGCTCGCGCAGGATCGCGAGCGTCTCGGGCTCGGTGCTCCCGTCGTCGGCGAGGACGACCTCGTAGCGCTCGTGCGGGAAGTCCGCGCGCACCACGGAGGCGAGGCAGGCCCGCAGCAGGCCGCGGCCGTTGTAGACCGGGATGCCGACGGTGAACAGCCTGCCGGGGGCGGTCGACGTGCTCTCCGGCGACGGCGTGGGCTCGGGCGTCACGGAACCCTCCTCGTTCATGCGTCCACGAACAGCGACGGCACCGCTCGGCCGGCCTCGACGGCGGCGAGGATCCCGTCCGCCGCGGCCAGGGCCTCGCCGATGGTGACGTCCATGTCCAGGTAGCGGTAGGTGCCGAGCCGGCCGACGAAGGTCACGCCCCGCTCGGCGCGCGCGGCGTCGACGTAGCTGCGCAGCAGGCTCTTGTCCTCGGCCAGGCGGATCGGGTAGTAGGGCGTGTCGCCCTCCTCGGCGAGCCGGCTCGTCTCGCGGAAGCAGACCGTCTGCGCGTGGTGCTCCCACGGGGCGAAGTGCTTGTGCTCGGCGATGCGGGTGTGCGGGACCTCGAGGTCGCCGTAGTTCATCACCGCGCAGCCCAGGTGGTCGCCGTCGGCGCGGATCTCCTCGAAGTCGAGCGTCCGGTAGCCGAGGCGCCCGTGCGCGAAGCCGAACCACGCGTCCAGGGGGCCCGACCAGACCGAGTGGTCGACGTCGCCGCGGTCGGCCTCGGTGTAGGGCGTGGACAGCCGCACCTCGATGCGCGGGTGGTCGAGGACCGCCTCGACCACCGCGGTGTAGCCGTCGCGGGGGATCGCCTGGTGCGGGTGGTTGAAGTAGGAGTCCTCGTAGCTGAAGCGCAGCGGCAGGCGCTTGAGCACCGACGCCGGGATCTCGGTCGGCGCCAGGCCCCACTGCTTGCGGGTGTAGCCGAGGAAGAAGGCCTCGTACAGGTCGCGGCCCATGAACTTGAGCGCCTGCTCCTCGAAGTTGCGCGGCTCGCCGATGGAGGAGTCGGCCTGGGCGGCGATGAAGGTCCTCGCGTCGTCGGGGCCGAGCGCGGTGCCGAAGAGCTGGTTGATCGTCATCAGGTTGACCGGCAGGGAGTAGACCCGGCCGCCCACGGTCGTCCGGACGCGGTGGTCGTACGGGACCATCACGCCGAACCGGTTGACGTAGGACCAGACGCGCTCGTCGGCGGTGTGGAAGATGTGCGGGCCGTAGCGGTGGACCATGACGCCGGTCTCGGCGTCGCGCTCGGTGTGGCAGTTCCCGGCCACGTGGTCGCGGGTCTCGAAGACGATCGCGTCGTGCCCGGCCTCGGCCAGCTGTCGCGCGATCACCGCCCCGGAGAAGCCGGCGCCGGCGATGCCGAACCTCATCGAGTCGTCTCCCGTCGCGTCACGGCCGTCACCGTAGTGAGGCGTACGGGCCCTCCCGGCTCCGAAGACACGGCTCCGGACGGGTTGTCCGACGACCGTCGACCAGCCGTCGTCGAGGCGTCACCGGGGCGTCGGCGAAGGTTCACCATCGGGCGTCGGAGCAGGCCGGACGAGGAGCGCGAGGCAGCGGACAGACTCGCGCGCCTGGCGCGCCGCACCGGCCCAGCGCCCCCGTCGCGCGAGCTGCAGCGCGGTCCTGCCGGCGAACACCGCCGCGTACGCCAGCGCCCGTCGCCGCAGCGCGCCGCGTCGCTCCGGCGCCACGTGGGCGAGCACCGGGGTGAGGGCGGTGACGCGCTCGCGCACGTTCTCCCCGCTCTGCACCCGCGTCGAGGTGTCCGACGCGTCGTGGCGGCGGTAGCGGGCGAGGACCTCGTCGACGAAGACCACGGGCCCGTGGGCGGCGAGCCGGGCCCACATCTCCCAGTCCGCCGCGTGGGGGAGGTCGGTGGAGAAGCCGCCGACCGCCTCGTACGCGCTGCGACGGACGACGACGCCCGGGGCGCGGACCCGGTTCGACACGGCGAGCGACCCGAGCGCGCCGGTCCACCGGCCGGTGCCGCGGCGGTAGGAGCGGGTCACGTCGGTCGGCCGTCCGTCGGCCGTGACGTCCTCGACCCGGCAGACGGCGGCGACCGCGGCCGGGTCGTCGTCGAGCGCGTCCTCGACGGCGTCGTAGAAGCCGGGCAGGACCAGGTCGTCGCCGTGCAGCAGGTGCACCAGCTCGCCGGAGGCGAGGTCCAGGCAGTGGTTGAAGGTGCCGATCGCGCCCCGGTTCACGGCCTGGCCCTCGTAGCGCACCCGGCCCCGGCCGAGCCGCCCGACGACGGCGGCCGGGTCGTCGGCCGACGCGTCGTCGACGACGACGACCTCGGCGCGGCCGGCGTCGACGTCGCCCCCGAGCTGCGCGAGCACCTCCGGCAGCGCCTCGGCCAGGTAGCCCGCGCAGTCGTGCACAGGGATCACGACGGACCAGCGGGGGCGGCCCGTCTCGGTGACGGGCAGGACGGCAGGGACCGGTGGCACGCGCCGCACCGTAGTGCGGGGTCACGCCCCGACCAGGGCCTGCGCGCACGTCGTCACACCCTGTTGGGCGACTGCACCTCCGGGGTTCACCGACCGTTCAGCAGCCGCCCGGAGGATCACGTCCAGCAGTGCTGGCCACGACGACGGAGGTGCGCGATGACGGCGGTCGCTGAGCGGCCCCTCGGGGCCTGGCTGGACGCAGGGCTGTTCCTCGAGGGCGGCCTGGCCACGCAGGCGGCACCCGCCGAGGGGGTCGCCCGTGCGGGCCGGCCCCACGACCTGGCGGTCGTCGTGCTCACCCAGGCGAACCGGCCCGACGAGCTGGTGCGGGCCCTGGCGTCCGTGCGCACGCAGCGGGGCCTCGACCTGCAGCTCGTCCTGGTCCTCAACGGCGCCCTCGCCGAGAACGCCGCTCGGCTGGAGCTGCCGCGGCTCGGCCCGTCCGACCGCTTCATCGTGCTGCCCGAGAACGCGGGCATCCCCGGCGGGCGCAACATCGGCGCCGCCGCGGCCGACGCCCGGGTGATCATGTTCCTCGACGACGACGCGGAGCTCCTCGGGCCCGACGTGCTCGCCACGGTGGTCGAGCGGTTCGACGCCGACGCCGGCCTCGGCGCGATGGCGATCCGCCTCGTCGACCACGAGGGCCTCACGCAGCGGCGGCACGTGCCCCGGGTCGGGAAGCGTTCCGCGCTCCGCTCGGGCGAGGTCACGCACTTCATCGGCGCGGCCTGCGCGGTGCGCGCCGAGGCGTTCACGGGCGCTGCGGGCTTCGACCAGCGCTTCTTCTACGCGATGGAGGAGTCCGACCTCTCCTGGCGGCTCCTCGACGCGGGCTGGTCGCTCTGGTACTCCGCCGACCTCACCGCGTTCCACCCGCGGACCACGCCGTCGCGGCACCCGGGCCACGTCCTCCTGACCGCCCGGAACCGTTTCTGGGCGGCCTGGCGCTCGCTCCCGCTGCCCGTCGCCGCCGTCTACGTGTCGATCTGGACGCTGCTCGCGGTCGCCCGCGGCGGTGCGGCACGTCAGGTGCTGGCGGGCTACCGCCAGGCCTGGGCGGCGCGCCCGGCCCGGCGCCCGATGCGCTGGCGCACGGTGGCGCGGATGACCGTCCTGGGCCGCCCGCCCGTCCTCTGAGCCCTGCCTTCGGTCGTCGGTCTTCCGAGCCCCTCGGTCTTCCGAGCCTTCAGCCCGCGTCCGTGCGGACGTAGAGGTGCACCTCGAGGCTGCGGACCCCTGCTCCGGGGGCGGGGAACAGCTGCTCGGCAGCGAAGTGGTCCTTCAGCACGGCCATCTCCGCGGCCCCGACCTCGTCGCCGGCCTTCACCCGCTGGTTCTTGGTGCTGACGACCCAGATGCGCTGGCGGGTGAGCATCTCCTTGCGGATGGCGTCCGGCGTGCGGTTCGTGCCGCGCAGGTTGGCGGCCTGCACCGCTGACCGCTTGAGGGCCAGGTCGTCGACGCCCGCGTACGCGTCGGGGTAGGCCATGGCGCCGAGCCGGTAGCTCAGGGGCAGGAACAGCACGCCGTCGCCGGGCCGGGCCACGGCCGCGACGACGGCCGCAGCGCCGGCGAAGTCCTGGGAGCGGGAGCCGGTGGTCCGCTCGTGGCGCAGCGCGGGCAGCTGCGCGAGGGAGACGGCGAGGACGAGCACGACGGCCACGACCCAGCCGACGGCCGTCCTGCGGGTGACGCGGGCTGCCGTGGACGCGAGCTGGTCGACCCCGCGCCCGGCGAGGAGCGGCAGCCCGGCGACGGAGAACAGGACGTAGCGGACCTGGAAGAAGGGGTGGACCAGGGACGCGGCCAGCAGGAGCCCGACCGGCACCAGCAGCAGCGGCAGCGCGACGGCGGCGAGGCCGAGCGGCGTGGGCGGCCGGCGCCGCACCTCGGCCACCGTCCCGACGGCGACGAGGGCGACCAGCACCAGCGAGAGCCACAGGTTCACCGACAGGAACTTCGCCGCCAGGTCGGTGAGCGTGCTCCAGGTGGGGGAGGTCATGTAGCTCACCTGGCCCGCCTGCTGCTGGGTGAGCCAGGCCAGCGGGGCGACGAGGAGACCGCACACCACTGCGGAGAGCAGCCAGGCGCGCCACACCCGCCAGGCCGGCCGCGCCAGGAGCAGCGTCACCGCGTGCGCGGCGACCGCCAGCACCGCGAACTCGTGCAGCGTCGCCGCCGTGACGAGGCAGACCGTGCAGCCCCACCACCAGCGCCGCCGGCCCGACGCGAGGGCCTGGACCAGGCACCACGTGGCGAGCAGGACCGCGCCCAGGACCAGGGCGAAGGAGCGCCCCTCCTGCCCGTAGTACGACACCAGGGGCCATCCGGCGAAGAGCAGCCCGGCCACGAGCCCCGTCCGAGGACCGGCCAGGCGCACGCCGAGCGCGGCCGTCGCGCCGGCGCCGACGGCCATCCCTAGCACCGAGGGCACCCGCATCCAGACCTCCCCGCCGCCGGGCAGCAGCCAGAGGTGCATGAAGAGGTAGTACGCGCCGTGGACGAGGTCGATGTTCTGCAGCACGGCGAGGATCTGGTGGACCGGGCGCGTCGCCACCGTGTACGTCGCGGCCTCGTCCAGCCACATCGACCCGCGGTCGAGGCCCCAGAGGCCGACCACCAGCATGACGACGACCGAGGCGACGACGGGTGCGGCGACCGCCGGGTCGACCCGGCGCAGCCGCGCCGGCCCGGTCCGGTGCTCGACGGGGCGCGTCGCGGCGTCGACCGGGGCGGCGTCGGGCTCGTGCAGCGTGGTCATGTCCGCGGACGCTACAAAGACCTGGGCGTGCAGCCTGCTGCGGCTCGGGCCCGTTCCCGGAGTCGTCGCCGAACGTTCACGCATCGAGCGCGGCCCTCACCTTGCGCTTCCCGCCGGGCAGCCGGAGCTCGCCGAGCCGGCGCCGCCGCACGAAGCGACGGCGCACGTCGTCCGGCGTCCGGGCCAGGTGCGCGATGACGTCGGCACGACGCTCGGCGAGCAGTCCTGGCGCCATGGCGTACGCGACGGCGGTCATCGTGGCCCCCAGGTCGACGGCGGCGGGGGGCTCGCCCTCGGGCGCGCGCGTCCAGCTGCGCAGGTCGGGCACCGTGGCCTCGACCAGCGCCGCGGCCGTCCGGCCGGGGTGGGAGAAGGGCGCCAGCCGCTTGAGCACGACGTCGGAGTCGAGCTGGGCCACGCGCAGGCCGTAGACGTCGCGGGCCACGAGCAGCTCCGGCGCAGCGGACCCCACGACCAGGCGGACCGCGCCGGTCTCCAGCCAGGCCTCGACGGGACCGAGGTCGTCCACGACCGTCAGGTCGGCCCGCACCTGCTTCGCCGCCTTCTCCAGCTCGCGGCGCGCCCGGGGCCGCAGGCCAGGCTCGGCGAGCAGGACGATGCGCGAGTGACCCGCCTCGGCGCAGCGCTGCACCATCGCCACCAGCAGGGCGGTGCGGCGCTCGGCGTCGAGGGCGTCCGCCCAGGCGGACGTGCGGCCGATCACCAGGGTCGTGGGGTTGCTCACCGGGCCGGGGGCGGGCAGCGCGGACGCCGCGGCGCGGTGGTCGGGGAGCGCGACCGCCACGGCGGGCACCCGGCGCTCCGCCAGCAGCAGAGGGGTCACGCCGGGCACCAGGTCCAGGTGCAGCACGCGGTGGGTCAGGCGGGCGAACCGTCCCCGCACGCCGTCCGGCGTCGGCCCGTACGCGTCGGCGCCCACCGCGACGAGGGTGACGCTGAGCTCGACGAGGCGCCGCGCCAGCGCGCGGCCCGCCTCGACCGACGCGGTGCCGACGACCAGCTCGACCGGACCCTCCTCGAGGCGCCCGGACGTGGCGACGAGGTCGTCGAGCGCGACGACCCGCTCGGCGAGGCCGAGCTGGTCCGCGGTCCGCCGAGCCGCGTCCGAGGCGTCGCCCGTGCCGAGGACGAGGACGCAGGACGCGGCGGCGTCGAGGTGGCCGCCGCGCAGCGCCGCGGCCATGACGAGCACCTCGTGCGGCGTGGTGGCGACCAGGTAGCAGGGAGCGCTCACGCCCGAAACCTAGGGTGCGAACCCGTCCGCAGGTGTCGGCGGCAGAAGCGCCCGGTGGACACCAGGTGAACTCCCGGTGGCGTGCGGCGCGCGGGGTTCCACCGCCAATACCCACGAGGCGGCGGCCGTTCTGCTGGGATGGCGACGTGAACCTCGTCATCGGACACCGCGGCGCCAGCGGCTACCGCCCGGAGCACACGATCGCGGCGTACGAGCTCGCGATCGAGCAGGGGGCCGACGTCATCGAGCCCGACGTCGTCCCCACCCGCGACGGCCACCTCGTCGTGCGCCACGAGAGCGCGATCACGGCCAGCACCGACGTCTCGGAGCACCCGGAGTTCGCCGACCGGCGCACGACGAAGACGATCGACGGGCGCGAGCTGACCGGGTGGTTCACCGAGGACTTCACCCTCGACGAGATCCGCACCCTGACCGCCCGCGAGCCGCTGCCGGCGCTGCGGCCCCAGAACGTCGCCTTCGACGGCCAACCGGTCGCCACCCTCGACGAGGTCCTCGACCTCGCCCGGCGCTCCCGCACCCGCGACGGCCGACCGGTCGGCGTGGCTCCGGAGACGAAGCACCCGACGTACTTCCGCTCGATCGGGCTGCCGCTGGAGGAGGCGCTGGTCGACGCGCTCGGCGCGCACGGGTGGAGCCGGCGCGACGACCCCGTGGTCATCCAGAGCTTCGAGACCGGCAACCTGCGGATGCTGCGCGGGCTCACCGAGCTGCCGCTGATCCAGGTCCTGCACGTCGTGGGCGCCCCGTACGACCTGCGCAGCACGGGCGACCCGCGCACGTCGCTCGACCTCGTCACCCCGCAAGGCCTCGCCGGGATCAAGGAGTACGCCGACCAGGTGGCGCTCCACAAGGACCTGATGATCCCGCGCGACGCCGACGGGCGGCTGCTCGAGCCGGGCCCGGTCCTGGACGACGCCCACGCGGCCGGGTTGCGCGTGACCGGCTGGACGTTCCGCCGCGAGAACCGCTTCCTCCCGCTCCAGCACCGCAGCGCCGGGTCGGAGGACGCACCCGGCGACCTGCTCGGCGAGATCGAGACGTTCCTGCGGGCGGGCATGGACGACTTCTTCACCGACAACCCCGACATCGGCGACGTCGCCCGCTCGGCGCTGGTCGCCTGACGCCGCCGCCCTGCCCGACGCCGGTCGTCGCCTGTCGTTCGTCGCGTGTTCACCTGGCCCTGCGAGCATCCGGACGTGACTGAGCACCAGGTGCTGGGCCCGGCGAGCGCCGGCTGGAGCGACTACGTGGGGACCGCCGCGGCCGAGGACGCCGTGGCGACGCTCGGCTCGCCGAGCCTCTACGAGCTGGCCGGCGTGGACCGCGAGCGCTGGACGATCCTCGGCATCGACATCGCCGTCGACGAGTCCACCGCGGTGACGGTGTACGCGTTCGACCGCCAGACCTCGGGGCTGGTGTCGATCGACGACATCGAGCGGCTGGGCTGGGAGTCCGGGCAGATCCCGGTCTCCTCGTTCCCGGTGAGCGCCGACCGCGTCGACGCCTTCATCGAGGACGCCTTCAAGCGCATGTCCATCCGCCTGGTCGCCCGCGCCGTGCGCGACCAGGCGTTCGTCGTCACCGACTGAACGGCTGCCCGCTCGGGGTGTCCGTCAGGTGGGTGCGCGCACTCTGGGGGCATGGACCGTCAGGTCCGGCCGAGGAGGCCTCATGAGCACCGGAACCATCGTCCTGATCGTCGTCGTCGTCGTGCTGGTGGTCGCCGCGGCGATCCTGGTCCCGGTGCTGAGGCGGCGCAGCACCGCGCGTGGCGCCAGCGCCTCGGCCAAGCTGCCCGCCCTCGGTCAGATGGGCGGCGACCCGAACGCGGCCCCCAAGGACCACCACCGCACGAGCCCGGCCGACCCTCCGGCCCCGACCGTCTGAGGTCAGGGCCCGGAGGGCCGGCCGGGTGCGCGTACCGGCCCGCGCTACGGCGTCGGGTCGGCCGCCGGTCCTGCGTCGAGGCGCCGGATGCGTCCCTCGCCCGCCCGCCGGCGCAACGTGATCCGGTCGATCTCGCTGTACGCCTCGTTCGTCCCGGGCAGCGCGTCGGCCAGCGTGCGGATCGTGAACGTCGTGTGGTGGCCCTGCTTGGCCGGCTTCACGTCGATCGCGAGGAAGGCGTACGCGTCGTAGCGGACCTGCGACCAGTCGACGACCTCGGGCACCTTGGTCCCCTGCAGGTAGCCGGAGTCGTTCTTGGCGGTGCCGTCGGCCGACCAGTAGTAGCTGTTCACGACGTTCTCGGTGTTGTTCTCTGCCGTGTTCGCGCCGCCGGCGGGAGAGTAGCCGCGGTAGCGCTGGCCCTCCGGCAGCAGCTGCGCACCCGTTGGGGTCACGCCCTGCGGGGCCGGGGCGTCCGCGCTCGGGGCCGGCCGGAACGGGTAGCGCGGGCGGCCGCCGCTGCCCACGCAGATGTAGGTGACGCCGTCGACCTGCGGGTGCAGCACGGAACCGTCGGGTGCGCTGCGGGTGCGCTTGCCGTACCGGATCGGGTCGGTGCGCTCGAGCAGGTGGTTGTGGCCCTGCACGACCAGGTCGACCTCGTAGCGGCTGAACAGCGGGTCGAGCGCGTCGCGCAGGCCGCCGTCGGAGGCGTGGTTGTTGGTCGTCGAGTACGCGCAGTGGTGGAAGAAGGCGACGACGAAGTCGATCTCGTGCGCCTGGTCGGCGTCGGTCCGCCAGTGCTTGAGGGTGCGCTCCAGCCAGGCCAGCTGCGCGCCGTCGGAGTAGCCCTTGTTGGTCTGGATCTCGTTGCTCAGCTCGTTGGCGTCGACCGAGATCACCGCGACGTTGCCGTACACGAACGCGTAGACCGACGGGCAGCCCTTGGGTCCGTTGGTCGGCAGGTCGAGCCGGTCGAGGTGGCCGCCGTAGCCGTGCGTCGGGCTGTCGCCGAGCTGCACGGTGTTGCCGTACAGGGGCTCCATGTCGTGGTTGCCGGTGGCGAACATGAAGGGGGCGAAGGCCGCCTGGGGTTCGATCTGGTTGAGGAAGACGTCCCAGACGTAGGGGTTGTAGAGGTTCGTGCCCGGCGCCGACGTCCCCAGCGGGGTGTGGGAGTCGTCGGCCGGGAGGCCGCTGCCACCCGGGTCGGCGTAGCAGATGTCCCCGGCCAGGAGGGTGAAGACCGGACGCTGCGAGGCCATCAGGTTGGTCTGCGTCGCGGCCGGGTGCGGGTCGCGGCCGCTCGTGCCCGCGACCGGGTCGTCCGGCTTGTAGTAGTTGTTGTCGAAGACGCCCGTCGGCCACGTGCCGCCGGCGTCGGTGACCACCTTGGGGTCGTCGGCCCAGGCGTGGCGCGGGTCGGTCGGGGCGCTGTTGGTGCCGACGTCGGCGAACGCCGTGAACGTGAACTCCTCGGGCACCTCGCTGGCGTGGTTCCGTCGGCCGCTCGGCGGCTTCGGCGCCGTGGTGAAGAACGCCGTCCCGCTCGTCGCGCCGTCGGAGAGGCGGAGACGGTAGTGGTAGACCTTGTCGGCCCGCAGGTGGTCGAGGCGCGCCTTCGCGTAGAACTGGCTCCCGACCGGCCCGCCGGGGATCGCGTACTGGCCCACGAGGTGGACGATCTCGGCCTCGTACCGCTCGCCGTAGTGCCCGGGCTCGGTGCCGACGTCGACGAAGCAGCGCAGCTTGGACGGCAGCGTCCCCGTCTTGCTCACCAGCTGCGCGGTGACCGCCATGGCGTTGTCGGGACGGCCGCCGTGGCCCTGCACGAAGGACAGGTGCCGACCGGAGATCACCGTCCCCGTGGTGCCGGCCGTGCCTCCGCCCGCGGCGAAGGCGGCGCTCGCCAGGCCGAACTGCGCCGCGGCGTACCCGCCGGCGCCGGCCATCACCGCCTTGAGGATGCTGCGCCTGCTCACGGACTCGCGCGCCAGCTCGCGCGCGTTCCACTCGGTGTACTCGTCGATGGTGGTGGGCTGACCGCCCTGCTCCAGAAGACTCACGTCCCGCATCGTCACCCTCGGGACGGCCCCAGGTCCATCGAACGGCTATGCAACGACAGGTGAACATCCGGGGTCGCGCGAGCGCGACCCGGCCCTCCGCGCGGCGGTCGCCGGGAGGTGGGAGGCTGCCTGCGTGGCGGCGCGGCAGGTGGTGGCCCTCGGCGGGGGTGGCTTCGGCGAGGCGGTGGCGGCCGACCGTGGCCTGGAGGACGGGCTGCTCGCGCTGACCGGCCGCGACGAGCCGCGCGTCTGCTTCGTGCCGACCGCGAGCGGCGACGCGGACGCGTACGTGGCGACGATGCAGGACGCGCTCGCCGGGCGGGCGCGGTTCGCCGTGCTGCGGCTCTTCAACCGGGAGGTCGCCGACCTCGACGCCTTCCTGGCCGAGCAGGACCTCGTCTACGTCGGCGGGGGCAGCACCGTGAACCTGCTCGCCGTCTGGCGCGCCCACGGCCTCGACGCCGCGCTGCGGCGCGCGTACGAGCGCGGCGTGGTCATGGCCGGGGTGAGCGCCGGCGCGAACTGCTGGTTCCAGCGGTGCACGACCGACTCCTGGCGCGTCGGCCGGGCCGACGGCCTGCGCGACGGGCTGGGCTGGCTGAGCGGCGGCTTCTGCCCCCACTACCGTTCCGAGCCGGCCCGCCGGCCGCAGCTGCACCGCCTGGTCGACGGCGGGTTCGGCGACACGTACGCGGTCGACGACGGCTGCGCGCTCCACCTCGTCGACGAGCAGCTCGTCGGACCCCTTGCCTCGCGCCCGGACGCCTCGGCCTTCGTGGTCCGCCGGACCGACGACGACCGGGTGGTCGAGGACGAGGTGCCGGCTCAGCGGGCCCGGGACGTCTCCGGCGAGGCGTAGTCGGGCAGCGCGGGTCCGGTGACCGCACGCTCGATGAGCGGCATCAGCGCTTCCATGTCCGGCTCCGGGGCCGCCTCGCCCGGCCCGGGGCCGAGGACGTGCTCGACGTGCATCCGGCCGATCTCCTGGTTGGCGTCGACGTAGTCCTGCATGCGCCGCTGGTAGCCGGCGAACCCGGCCTCCGGGTCCCAGCCGGCGCCCGCCAGCTCACCGGCCAGCAGGAAGGCGCCGACCAGGGCCAGGCCGGTGCCGGCGCCGGACATCGGTGAGGCGCTGTACGCAGCGTCCCCGATCAGCCCGACCCGGCCGCGGGACCACCGGTCCAGCACGACCTGGGCGCACTCGTCGAGGTAGAAGTCCCCCGCGTCGTCGACGTGGCCGAGGATCTCGTCGGTCCTCCAGCCGAAGCCGGCCATGCCCGCGCGCAGCAGGTCCTTCTGGCCCGCCGCGTCGCGATGGTCGAGGGCCTGCGCCGGCGCCGGGAACCACAGCGTGGCGATCGCGCGCTCCGTGTCCTGCACGGGCCGCAGGCCGGCGCAGCGACCTCCCTCCGCGTGCTCGACCAGCCACCGGTCCAGCCCGAACGCGTTCGGCAGGCTGAACCACGCGACCACGAGCCCCAGGTGGCGCACGATCGACTCGTGCGGCCCGAAGGCCATCCTGCGCAGCGAGGAGTGCACCCCGTCCGCGCCGACGACGAGGTCGAAGCGCCGTTGCGCGCCGCCCGCGAACGTCACGTCGACCCCGTCCGCGTCCTGGGCCAGCGCGGCGACCCGGTCGCCGAAGAGGTGCTCGACGTCGTCGCGGGTGGCCTCGTGGAGCACCCGGGCCAGGTCGCCGCGCAGGATCTCGATCTCCGCGACGTACCCGTCGCCGCCCTGGTCCTCGGCGCGCTCGGTGTGCACGACGTTCCCGGTGGCGTCCACCTGCTGCACCCCGGCGGTCCTGGTGCGGGCCGCCTGCACCTGCGCCTCGAGACCCATCCGCCGGACGACCTCCCTGGCCACCCCCCGGGCGTCGACGGCCTGGCCACCTTGCCGCAGGCCGGGCGCCTGCTCCACGACCGTGACCTCGGCCCCGTACCGCCGCAGCCAGTACGCCAGCGCCGGCCCGGCGATGCTCGCCCCCTGCACCAGCACCCTGATGTTCGTCATGTCTCTCCTTCGTCGATCAGCTCCCAGGGCCAGACCGCCCGAGCGACCCGAACTCATCGTGAGGATGACCACCACCGACTCGCGCGCCGACGGACGGAGGAGGAGAGCGTGACGCCGGCCCGCGAGCGCCAGCGAGCCATGGGGCCGGCGTCACGATCGACGACGACGCCGTCGGACCAGAGCGCGAGGCGCGCCGGAGCGAAGCGGAGGCAGAACACACGCGCGTCCGAGCGGAGCGAGGACAGAAGGCGCGTCACGCCTGCGGCCGGTGCCGCTCCAGGGCGTGCACGGAACCGTCCCCCGTCACGTGCGCGACGAGGAACTCGCCGGTGACCAGGGTCGTCGGGGCGATCTCGAGGGCGTCGAGGATGTGGGGGAGCACGGGCCGGTGCACGCAGATCGCCGTCGGGCGCCCGGCCTTGATCGCGCTCGTGCGGATCCTGCGGACGATCTTGGCCACGCCCTTCGGGTCGTCCGAACCCTCCTCCTCGGTGAGACCGGGGTAGGTGTTCACCTTGTGCTTGCTCGCCTCGGCGTACGGCTGCAACGTCGACAGGCAGCGGACGGCGGTCGAGGAGACCAGGCGCTCGACGCCGTACGCCCGCAGCATCGGCACGAGGAGCTTGGCCTGGCGCCGCCCCAGCGCGTTGATGGGGCGGGCGGCGTCCTTCTTGGACCAGTCCTTGCGGTCCATCGCCTTCGCGTGGCGGACGATGAGGAGGGGCGTGGTGACCGGCTGGTCGAGGTACTGCTCGAGCAGGAAGTGGTCCGCGGCGTACGAGAGCCGCCCGAGCGCGGCGCGGACCGGGAGCCAGGCGACGACGTCGACCTCGTGGTCGGGGGCGCGCTTGACGCTGGAGGTGGCCGTCGCGCCCCAGTAGCTGACGCGCTTGATGCCGCTGAGCACCTTGCCGTGCTTGGAGAGGTCCGGCCGTGCCGGCTTGGTCAGGTCGTAGGAGACCGTGTCCAGCGGGACGCCGAGGCGGACGGAGACGCCGGTCTCCTCGAGGACCTCGCGCACCGCCGCGGCGGGCACGGACTCGCCCGCCTCGACCTTGCCCTTGGGCAGCGACCAGTCGTCGTAGCGCTTGCGGTGCACGACGACGACCTCGGTGCCCCGTACCGGGTGCTCCCGGGTGACGACGGCGCCGCCGGCCAGGACGGGCTTGGCCGGGATCACCTGCACCCCGCCCGGCCGCATGACGGAGAGCGTCACGCCGGTGGCTGTTTGCCCATGAGCCGGCGCCGGCTCTTGGAGTTGATCAGCCACTCCTGCATGTCGAGGAGCGGCTTGCCCTCGTCGTCGGTGGTGAAGGCCACCCAGGTGCCGTCGGGCTGGAGCTTCCAGGAGGCGGTGCCCTTGTCGAAGGCCACGTCGAAGAGCTCGCCGATCTCGGCCACGTGCGCCGGGGCGTTGATCGAGGCCAGGACCTCCACGCGGCGGTCGAGGTTGCGGTGCATCAGGTCGGAGGAGCCGATGCCGACCGAGGGCTGCCCGCCGTTGGCGAACCAGAACAGCCGGCTGTGCTCGAGGAACCGTCCGAGGATGCTGCGCACCCGGATGTTCTCCGACAGCCCCTGCGCCCCCGGACGCATCGTGCAGATGCCGCGCACCCACAGGTCGACGGGCACGCCAGCCTGCGAGGCGCGGTAGAGCGCGTCGCTGACCTCCTCGTCGACCAGGGAGTTGACCTTGATCCGCACGTACGCGGGCCGGCCGGCCTCGTGGTGCGCGATCTCGGTCTCGATGCGCTCGATCAGCCCGGTGCGCACGCCGTGCGGCGCCACGAGGAGCCGCTTGTACGACGTCTCCTGGCTCATGCCGGACAGGTGGTTGAAGAGCCGGCCGATGTCGTCGGTGATGATCGGGTTCGCGGTGAGCAGACCCATGTCCTCGTACGTGCGGGCCGTCTTGGGGTTGTAGTTCCCGGTGCCGACGTGGGCGTAGCGGCGCAGCCCGTCGGGCTCGTCGCGCACGACGAGCGACAGCTTGCAGTGGGTCTTGAGGCCCACGACGCCGTAGACGACGTGGCAGCCGTGGCGCTCCAGGCGACGGGCCCACGCGATGTTCGCCTGCTCGTCGAAGCGCGCCTTGATCTCCACCAGCGCGAGCACCTGCTTGCCCGCCTCGGCCGCCTCGATGAGGGCGTCGATGATCGGGGAGTCGCCGGAGGTGCGGTAGAGCGTCTGCTTGATCGCCAGGACCTGCGGGTCGTCGGCAGCCTGCTCGATGAAGCGCTGCACGCTCGTCGCGAACGAGTCGTACGGGTGGTGCAGCAGCACGTCGCGCTGCTTGATCGCCGCGAACATGTCGGCGGGCTGCGCGGTCTCCACCTCGGCCAGGTGCGGGTGGGTCGTCGGCAGGAACGCCGGGTACTTGAGGTCGGCCCGGTCGATGTCGGCCAGCGAGAACAGCCCGCGCAGGTCCAGCGGCCCGGGCAGGGCGAAGACCTCGCGCTCGGTGATGTCGAGCTCGGAGACGAGGATCTCCAGCATCCGCGGGTCCATGTCCTCCTCGACCTCGAGGCGGACCGGCGGGCGACCGACCTTGCGGCGCAGCAGCTCCTTCTCGAGCGCGAGCAGGAGGTTCTCGGCGTCGTCCTCCTCGACCTCGAGGTCCTCGTTGCGCGTGATGCGGAAGACGTGGTGGCTGACGACCTGCATGCCGCTGAAGAGCTGGTCGAGGTGGCGCGCGATGACGTCCTCGAGGGGGACGAAGCGGCCCTCGTCGAGCTGGACGAAGCGCGGCAGCACGGTCGGCACCTTGACCCGGGCGAACTGCCGGACCCCGGTCTCGGGGTTCTTCACCAGCACGGCGAGGTTGATCGACAGCCCGGAGATGTACGGGAACGGGTGCGACGGGTCGACCGCGAGCGGCGTCAGGACCGGGAAGATCCGCTCGGCGAAGAGCACGTGCATGCGCTCGCGCTCGTCGGGACGCAGCTCGTCCCAGTGCAGGATCTCGATGCCCTCGGCGGCGAGCGACGGGCGGATCTCCTCGCCGAAGATCCGCGCCTGCTCCTCCACCAGCTCGCGGGTGCGGTTGAGGATCGCGAGGTGCAGGTCGCGCGGCAGCATCCCGCTCACCCCGGGCACCGCGACGCCGGCCGCGATCCGGCGCTTGAGCCCGGCGACGCGGACCATGAAGAACTCGTCGAGGTTGGAGGAGAAGATCGCGAGGAACTTCGCGCGCTCGAGCAGCGGGACCCGGAGGGTGTCGCGGGCCAGGTCGAGGACGCGGTTGTTGAAGGCGAGCCAGGACAGCTCGCGGTCGAGGAACCGGTCGCCCGGCAGGTCGGGGGCGGGCAGGTCGTCGAGGAGGCTGAGGTCCGCGCCGTCGGTGTTCCGGGTCCCCCCGTCGGTCTCCAGGCTGGGGACCGCCGTGTCGACCACGTCCATCACACTCCTCGTCGCTCGGGACGGCTGATGCTACTCAGCCGAGGTGAACAGCCCGGGCGCGTGATCAGCGATCGCTCGCGGGCCCTGCGGGACCCGGGCCGGCGTACATCACGTCGCGGCTGGACTCGGTGAAACCGTACGCGGTGTAGAGCCCGACAGGCCCGGCCTGGTCGGCCTCGACGTAGAGCTCGACGGTCTCGTCGCCGGCGTCGCGCAGGTGCGCGAGCCCGGTCAGCAGCAGCGCCTTGGCCAGCCCCCGGCCCTGCGCGTCGGGGTCGACGCCGAGCACGTACACCTCGCCCAGGCCGGGCTCGCCGATGGCGTCGTGCTGCTTGGTCCAGTGGAAGCCGAGGACCGGGGCGCCCGGGGCGTCGTCCTCGACCGAGCGGGCGAGGAAGAAACCCGCCGGGTCGAACCAGGGCTCGGCGGTCCGCTCGGCCAGGTCCTCGCGGTCGATCGCACCCTGCTCGGGGTGGTGGGCGAAGGCCCGCGCGTTCACGTGGAGCCAGGCGTCCTCGTCGGCGCCCGGACGGAACGTCGTCACGACCACACCCGGGGGGACGACGGGCGCGGGCAGGTCGGCCAGCGGACGGCGCATCACGAGCAGGACGCGCTCGGCGACCAGCCCGGTCCGCGCGGCCAGGCCGGCGGCGGCGGGAGTGTTCCCGAGCGCCCACACGCGCAGCGGCAGACCTTGCCGGGCGGCCTGCTCGAGGAGGGCGGCGACGAGGCGCCGGCCCACCCCGCGGCGCCGGTACGACGGGCCCACGACCACCTGCCCGGTGCCGTCGGAGGCGAGCTGGCCGTAGCCGACCGCGTCGCCGTCCACCGCGGCCACGAGGTGCCGGGTGCCGCCGCGGTGCGGGTGCCGCAGCGCCAGCACGCCGGCCTCGTTGAGGGCAGGCACGCCGTCGGAGGCGGCGGCCGCCGCGATCAGGTCCTCGACCTGGGCGAACAGCTCCCGGCCCGGGTCGTCGGTGAGGTCGAGCTCGTCGTCACCCGCAGCCATGCCGCGACGCTACCGGCCGTGTACGGCGGACCTGCCCACGGTCCGCGCCCCTATCCTTGGGCGCCGTGGCACAGGCAGGAGCAGGCAGGCGCGGGACCTCCGAGGTCGAGGCTCAGGTCGCCCGCGCGCAGCGGACCATGCTCTTCGTGGCGGTCGGCACGCTGCTCTCGACGGTGGCGCTCGTGCTCGGGCTGCTCGCGCTGAGCGCCGCCTACACGGGTGCGGCCGACAGCACCGCCGTGCCGTGGATCGTCGTCCTGCTGGCCTGCGCGGCGGCCATGGGCCTGCTCTGCGTGGTGCAGGTCCGGCTGTGGAACCTCGCCTGGCGCCGCTGGCTCTCCTCGATCGCCACCGAGCGCGTCGAGCGCACGTCGTGGTGGCTGCACGTCGCCTCGTACGTCGTCGTCGTGCTCGGCATCTTCGCCGGCGTCGCGGCCAGCCACGACGTCGGCTTCGCGGGTGGTGTCTCGACCTTCGCCACGCTGGCCCTGGTCCCGCTCATCGCCGCCCAGGTCCTCGGTGCCGTGCAGCACGTGCGCCGGGACGGCCCGCCCGGGACGGTCCCGACGCACGTCCGGAACCTGTCCGCCCGCATCGAGCGGGCGCGGCACGAGGACTGATCGCTCCTCCTCGCGCCCGGACTGGGCCTCCAGCTCCGGTCTTCCTCCCGCGCTCGCACGCCGCGGTGTTCTCGGCGCGGGTCGGGCATCGTGACGCGACGTGCTCGCTTGGTCGTCCAGACCGGACCCGGCCCAGCCCTTGCCGACGCTCGGAGGAAGTCCTCCTCGCGAGGGCCGCGCCTTCGGCTCCGGCTAGGAGACCCGGCTGGGCTCGCGCCCGGTCTCGTCGGCGGGCGTGACGAAGCGGTAGCCGACGTTGCGCACCGTGCCGATGACGGACTCGTACTCGGGGCCGAGCTTGGCGCGCAGCCGGCGCACGTGGACGTCGACGGTGCGGGTGCCGCCGTAGTAGTCGTAGCCCCACACGTCGCTCAGCAGCTGCTGGCGGCTGAACACCCGGCCCGGGTGCTGCGCGAGGTACTTCAGCAGCTCGAACTCGGTGTAGGTGAGGTCGAGCTGGACGCCGTTGAGCTTGGCGCTGTAGCCGGCCTCGTCGATGACGATGTTGCCGGTCTGGATCAGGGGGTCGGCGCCGGCCGGCGTCACCGGGGTCATGGCGAGGCGCAGGCGCACGTCGACCTCGGCCGGCCCGGCCGTGGCGAGGAGCAGGTCGTCGAAGCCCCAGTCGGAGCTGAGCGCGGCCAGCCCGCCCTCGCTGGCGATCACCAGCAGCGGGGACTCCTTGCCCGTGGTCTCGATCAGGCGGCACAGGGACCGTGCGCCGGCCAGGTCGCGCCGGGCGTCGAGGAGGATCACGTCCGCGGCGGGGGCGTCGAGCAGCGCGGTCGCCTCCGCCTGGGCCACCTTCACCTGGTGGGGCAGCAGCTCGAGCGCGGGCAGGATCTCCGCGGAGGCGTGCATGTCGTTGGTCAGCAGGAGCAAGGTGGCCATGGTGGTCTCCTCGGTCGGTCCGCCCCGTCAGCCGCGTCGCCGCGGCCGCCGGACCGCACCCGGGCCGGTCGCGAACCCCGTGTCGAGGCTGCCCTGGTGCACGGCGGGAGAATATCCCAGTGCCACTGGTGACCATGAACTTCTGGGCGGGCGCCCGGGCGGCCGCCGGGACCGCCACCGAGGCCGTCGAGGCGGGTTCGGTCGCCGAGGCCCTCGCGCTGGTGCTCGAGCAGCACGCCGACGCCCGTTTCACGCGTGTGGTCAGGGCAAGCAGCCTCCTGGTCGACGGCGTGAGCGCCTCCGGGGAGGCCCTCGGGCGTCCTCTCGCCGGGGCCACGACGATCGAGGTGCTGCCTCCGTTCGCGGGGGGATGACCGCGCCCGCAGGCCCTGCCGGGTGTCGGCGAGGTGAACGGCGTGTGAACTACTTCACGCCGATCGAAGGCTTCCCGTCCGCCTGGCGTCTCACTGGTCGGACAGCGATCTCGAAAACCGGGACACGGGGTGCCGCTTCCCGGGCCCGTGGACGTACCGTGGCACCTATGACGTCCGCGCATGTGCTGCCGCTCGTCCGCCGCCGGGCGGTCGACCACGGCCGAATGCGCTCGTCGCTCTGTCGGGCCTGACCTGGGTGCCCTGACCGGCTCGTCGAACCGGCGCTGAACGCGCCGCCCGAGCCCGCGCTCGTCCGGAGCGCACCGCACCCGCGCGCCTGACGCCGAACCCTGGGACCGAGCGCCTCGTCGTGCCCGCCCCGCCCCCGAGCCGTACCCCCGTCGAACCTGCACAGGAGATCACCGCATGAGCACGTCTGAAGTCCTCGTCGACGCCGACTGGGTCGCCGAGCACGCGTCCGACGACCACGTCGTCCTCGTCGAGGTCGACGAGGACACCACCGCGTACGACGGCGGCCACATCGAGGGCGCCGTGAAGCTGGACTGGAAGAAGGACCTCCAGGACCCGGTGCGTCGTGACTTCGTCAACCGTGAGCAGTTCGGCGCCCTGCTCTCCGAGCGCGGCATCGCGAACGAGGACACGGTCGTCCTCTACGGCGGCAACAACAACTGGTTCGCCGCGTACGCCTACTGGTACTTCAAGCTCTACGGCCACGGCGACGTCAAGCTGCTCGACGGCGGCCGCAAGAAGTGGGAGCTCGACGCCCGCCCGCTGTCGACCGAGACGGTCACCCGCCCGTCCACGCAGTACGAGGCGTCCGAGCCCGACCTGTCGATCCGCGCGTTCCGCGACGAGGTCGTCGGCGCCATCGGCCAGGACTCGCTGGTCGACGTCCGCAGCCCCGACGAGTTCGCCGGCCGGCTGCTCGCCCCGGCGCACCTGCCGCAGGAGCAGGCGCAGCGCGGCGGCCACATCCCGACCGCGGTCAACGTCCCGTGGAGCAAGGCGGCCAACGACGACGGCACCTTCAAGTCGGCCGACGACCTGAAGAAGCTGTACGGCGACGCCGGCCTCGACTTCGACGCCGACATCATCGCCTACTGCCGCATCGGTGAGCGCAGCGCGCACACCTGGTTCGTGCTGCACGAGATCCTCGGCCAGCAGAACGTCAAGAACTACGACGGTTCCTGGACCGAGTACGGCTCCCTGGTCGGCGTGCCCGTGGCCGTCGGCGACGAGCCCGGCACCGTCTGACCCCCACCCGTTCCCCCTTCTCCCAGCGAGGTCAACACCATGTGCGGTTCCACCAAGGGCGGCCTGAGCATCGCCGGCGTCGACACCTCCAAGGAGGCGGTCATCCAGGGTCGCGTCCTGCGCGGCGGCGAGCCGGTCGGCAACGCGTACGTCCGTCTGCTCGACCCGTCGGGCGAGTTCACGGCCGAGGTCCCGACCTCGGCGACCGGGCACTTCCGGTTCTTCGCCCACGACGGCCGCTGGACCCTGCGCACCCTCGCGCCGGGCGCCAAGACCGACCGCCAGGTCGTCGCGGCCGTCGGCTCCGTGGCCGAGGTGGACGTGGAGCTCACGGCCGCCTGAGCCCGCTGACAAACCCATGAAGGCATGGGTTCCGGCGCTTGGCACACGCTGCAGGACGTGCTGAGCACCAGGAACCCATGCCTTCATGGGTTTCCGAGGGCGCCCGGGTTCAGGTCGCGGAGTCGAGCAGCAGCGTCATCGGGCCGTCGTTGACGAGGGCGACCTGCATCATGGCCCCGAAGACGCCGGTCTCGACGTGCGCGCCGCGCTCGCGCAGGTCGGCGACGAAGGCCTCGACGAGCGGTTCGCTGACCGGTCGCGGCGCCGCCGCGCTCCACGACGGGCGGCGGCCCTTGCGGGTGTCGGCGTAGAGCGTGAACTGGCTGACCACGAGCAGGGGCGCGGACTCGTCGGCCGCGGAACGCTCGCCCGCGAGGATCCGGAGTGTCCACACCTTCTCCGCGAGCCGTACGGCGTCGGCCGGCGTGTCGTCGTGGGTCACCCCCACGAGGACCACGAGGCCGGGGGCGGGGAGCGACCCGACCACCGCCCCGTCGACCGTGACGCTGGCCGTCGTCGCCCGCTGCACCACCACCCGCACGCGCCGACCCTAGCGAGCGCCGGTCCGGGCGACGCGCGACGATGGGGCGGTGCCCGCGACGCCACGGCCCCTGATGGTCAAGATCACCTGCGGTGCCGAGGCGCCCGAACGGGCGAACCAGGCCTGGACCGTCGCGGCGACCGCGCTCGCCGCCGGCGCCGAGGTCGGCGTCTGGCTGACCGGTGAGGCGGTGTGGTTCGCGGTCCGCGACGCGCAGCCGGACCTGGGCCTGGAGCACGCCACGCCGGTCGCCGAGCTCGTCGCCCCGCTGGTCGAGACCGGCGCCGTCGTCGTCTGCACCCAGTGCGCCGCCCGGCGTGAGCTCACCCAGGCCGACCTGCTCGACGGGTCCCGCATCGCCGGGGCGGCGACGTTCGTCGAGCGGGTGCTCCAGCCCGACGTCCAGGCCCTCGTCTACTGAATCCCTTTGCTCAGGAAGCGTCGGCTGACTCCAGGCCCAGCGCCACCGCCAGCTCGTCGGCGCTGATCTCGCCCGGCTGCTGGCCGCGTGCCGCGGCTCGGCGGACGAGCGAGGCGAGCCGCGTGTTCAGCGGCGCCTCGGTGCCGTGGGCGTGGGCGATCCGGGCGATCTCGCCGTTGAGGTAGTCGGTCTCGACGTTGCCGGTGCCGCGCTGCAGCGACTGCCAGGTCGAGCCGCCGACGTCGTCGGGCACGCCGGGGACGTGGTGCATGGTGAACGCGGCTGCCCGAGCGGCGCTCTCCTCGGCGTCGGTCGTGACCTCGATGCCCGCCGCGTCGAGCACGGCCCGGGCCTCGGCGTCGACCGCGCGGGCGAGCGGGGCCGAGCCACCGCCGGCACCCAGCAGGGCCTGCAGCCCGTTGGCGAGGTTGGAGATCAGCTTGCGGTACTTCCACGGCATCACGTCGGCCGGCAGCGGCACGTCGAAGTTGGCCGCCTCCAGGTCGGCCGCCACCTCGGCGAGCAGCGTGGTCTCCCGCGCCGCCGGCACGGACCCCAGGTGCAGCATCCCCGAACGCGGACCGCCGCGGATGATCACCTCGCCCGGGGTCAGGTGCACCGACGGCAGCCAGAGGCAGACGCCGACCACCCGGGCGAACCAGCGCAGCGCCATCGCCTCCGACGCGACGCCGTTGAGGGCCATCAGCGCGGGCAGGCGCGACCCGGCGGTGCCCTCCGAGCCGTCCCCGCCGCGTACGGGCGCGTCGGCCCAGGCGACGAGCGCGGCCTCCACCTGCTGCGTCTTCGTGGCGAAGACGAGCACGTCGTCGTCGCTCAGGACCAGCTCGTCGGGACCGGCGACGGCCGGCACGCGCAGGGTCACGTCCTCGTCCGGCGTGCGCAGCCGCAGGCCCTCGTTCCGCAGCACGTCGAGGTGCTGCCCGCGGGCGACGAGGACGACGTCGCGGCCGGCCTGGTGCAGGCGGCCGCCGACCGACCCGCCGATGGCTCCGGCCCCGATGATCACGTAGCGCTTCGGCACCGGGCCACGGTATGCGGTGGGCCACTAGGGTTGGGGCGTGCCGTTCGAGATCCCCGATGGGCTGAACCCCGCCGTCAACCGCCTGGCCTGGCTCGTGGGCCGCTGGGAGGGGACGGGCAAGGGCGTCTACCCGGGCACCGAGGAGTTCGACTTCGGTCAGCAGGTCGACTTCGCCCACAACGGCGGCGACTTCCTGCACTACCTCTCGCAGACCTTCGAGGTCGACGCCGACGGGAAGGCCGTGCGGCCGCTGTCGATGGAGACGGGTTTCTGGCGTCCGCAGCCGGACGACTCCCTCGAGGTCGTCATGGCGCACCCGACCGGCTACGCGGAGATCTGGTACGGCAAGATCACCGGCGCCAAGATCGAGCTCACGACCGACGCGGTCGTGCGCACCGCGACGGCCGAGGAGTACACCGCCGGTCAGCGGCTGTACGGGCTCGTCGAGGGCGACCTGCTGTGGACCCTCGACAAGGCGGCCGGCGGTCACCCCCTGCAGAACCACCTCTGGGCGCGGCTCCGCCGGGTCTGAGACCCGGGAAGAATCGGCGTCCGGCGGACGCTGACCCCACATGAACGACGCACGTACGCCCACCGCCGTGGTGGCCCACGAAGGCCCTGACGCCGGTGTCGCGTGGCACTACGGCGACCCGGTCCGCGAGCAGCGGGCCCTCGAGCGCGGGTCCGGCCGGGTCGACCTGTCGCACCGCGGCGTGCTGCGCATCTCGGGGCCGGACCGCCTGAGCTGGCTGCACTCGCTGACCACCCAGCACCTGCTGGGCCTCGCCCCCGGGCAGGGCACGACGACGCTCGTGCTGTCGCCGCAGGGCCACGTCGAGCACGCGCTGCACGGCGTCGACGACGGCACGAGCTTCTGGGCGCACACCGAGCCGGGCGCCGCCGCGGCCGCTGCCGCCTGGCTCGACTCGATGCGCTTCATGATGCGGGTCGAGGTCGCCGACGTGTCCGACGAGGTGGCCGTCGTCTGGAGCGCCGACCCCGAGGTGCAGCACGAGGCGGCCCTGGTCGTGCGTCGGGCGGCCGACTCGCTCGGTGGCGCGGAGCTGCTCGTCCCTCGCGCGCGGCTCGCCGAGGTGCTCGGCGACGGCCCGCTGGCCGGGACCTGGGCGTACGAGGCGCGGCGCGTCGCTGCCGGGGTGGCCCGGATCGGCCTCGACACCGACCACCGCACGATCCCCAACGAGGCGGGGCTGCTGGGCGTCGCCGTGCACCTGGACAAGGGCTGCTACCGCGGGCAGGAGACGGTCGCGCGCGTCCACACGCTCGGCCGCCCGCCGCGCCGCCTGGTCCTGCTGCTCCTCGACGGCAGCGCCGAGCGGCTGCCCGAGGTCGGCTCGGCCCTCGTCCTCGACGGGCGCACCGTCGGGAGGGTCGGCACCTCGGCCCGCCACCACGAGCTCGGCGCGATCGCCCTCGGGCTGGTCAAGCGGAACGTCGACGTCGACGCGACGCTGCTGGCCGACGGCGTCGCGGCCGCGCAGGAGGTGCTCGTCGACCCGGAGGTCGGGCTGCACGTGAGGCCGCGCCTCGGCGTCGGCTGAGGCCCCCTGTGAACCCCCGCCTGTACCCACGTAACGTGGCTGTCACACGTCGGACGACGAAGGGAGCCAGGAATGGGTATCGGCGACAAGATCTCGAACAAGGCGGAGGAGCTGGGCGGCAAGGCCAAGGAGGCCGCCGGCGACGCCACGGACAACGAGCGGCTGCAGGCCGAGGGTCAGGCCGACCAGGCCTCGGGCCAGACCAAGCAGGCGGGCGAGCACGTCAAGGACGCCGCCGGCGACGTCAAGGACGCCTTCAAGTAAGCACGACGTCCTCGTCTCAGCCGCCACCGCACGGTGGCGGCTGAGTCGTCTCCGGGGCGGGTAAGCCACCCCCGGATCCAGCCTGCCGAGCACCCCACCCACCCCGCCGAACCCGAGGACCGCAGATGACCGAACCGACCGCCGACGCGGCCACGCCCGCCGCCGACGACGCCGCCGAGCGTCCCGCGGCCCCGACCGACACCAGCGCGACGACCGCCGACGAGCCGAGCGTGACGCCCGGGAACGAGGCCGCCGACGCCGGCACCGCGCCGGCGGGAGCGCCGCCGGCGAAGAAGACGACCACGCGCCGCACCACGACGCCGCGCACGACGACCGCGCGCAAGACGACGACGCCCCGCAAGGCGACCACCCCGCGCAAGACCACCACGACGCCGCGCAAGACGGCCAGCACGCCCGCGCCGACGCCGCAGTCGGGCGCCGAGACCCCGGACTCGCCGCTCGACGCGCCGAACAACAAGCAGGCGCTGCCCGAGGAGACCGCCGAGCGGCTCACCCGTCGCCCGCGCTCGACCGGCGCCCGCAAGGCGGCGGCCCCGGCCCCCGCGCGCCCGGCGACGATCGACACCCCGGTGAGCGACGTCATCACCGAGATCGACAACCAGGTCGACGCGCAGGGCGACCAGCTCAAGGTGCTGAGCCGTGCGCTGGCAAGCGCGGAGGAGCGTCTGGCCCGGCTCGAGGCGACGGTTCAGACTGCGGCGGCGACCGGGGCGAGCGAGCCGTCCGCGCCGAAGGCCGCGAAGAAGGCCGCGCCGTCGTCGAAGAAGGACGACAAGAAGAGCACCAAGGACGACGCCAAGAAGTCGAAGTCGTCCAAGAAGGACGACGACAAGAAGTCGAAGTCCAAGAAGGACGACAAGAAGAAGAGCAAGAAGAAGTAGTCGGCCGGCGAGGTCCGCCCCGTTACGCCCCGATGCCTGCGAGCGTCGGGGCGTACGGGCGGACCTCGCCCACCGGCCGCCCGCCGCCGAGCACCGGGAACGAGGCCTGCTCGGCCAGGACGTCGGCCTCGAGGCCGAGCCGCTGGAGCACCGCGGCCATGGCGACCGCGCGGCCGCGCGTCGAACCGTCATCGATCTTGAGGGCGACCCCTCGCCCGTCCGGCAGCCCGACGGCGTAGACCGACTCGGCGCCCGCCTTCGCGACGACGCCCGGCAGGCCCTGGTGGAGGGCGAGCTCGTCGCGCCGGGTCCCCGACACGTACGCCGGGTGCGCGCGCACCGCGTCAGCCACCTTCTGCTCCGTCGCCTCCGTGCTGGCCGCCAGGCGGCCGAAGGCCCGCGCGAGCGCGGTGAGGGACAGGGCCCACAGCGGCGCCCCGCAGCCGTCGACGGCGGGTCCGGCCGGCTCCTCGCCGGCCAGGTCGCCCAGCGCCTGCTCGATCGCGCGCTGCACCGGGTGCTCCGGCGCGAGGTAGGTGGCCGTGTCGGCGCCCGAGCGCACCGCGGTCAGCAGCATCGCCGCGTGCTTGCCGGAGCAGTTCATGGCCAGGCGGGACCTGCTGGCGCCTGCGCGGAGCAGCTCCTCCTTGGCCAACTCGTCGAGCGGCCAGTCCGGCGGGTCCTGCAGCGCGGTCTCGTCGAGCCCGGCCAGCGTCAGGATCCGCGCGGCGCCCTCGCGGTGGAAGGGCTCGCCGGAGTGCGAGGCGCACGCCAGCGCGAGCAGCTCGCCCTCGAGGTCGAGACCCGCGCGCACCATCCCGACCGCCTGCAGAGGCTTGTTGGCGCTGCGCGGGTAGACGAGCGCGCCGGGGTCCCCGAGCGCGGCGAGCAGCGAACCGTCGGGCCCGGTCACGGCCACCCGGCCGTGGTGGACGCTCTCCACGAGGCCGTCGCGGACGACCTCCACGAGGATCGGATCGCTGTCGAACGGGCTGGTCACGCGCCCGACCCTAGGACGCCCCGGGGCCCGGCCGTGTTCCTGACCACCACCGGCTCGCGCGCCGGGGCCTGGACGACCGAGCGAGCAGGACACGCTCTTCGTCCTGCGAGGGAGGGAGGAAGGCAGCGGGTTGGAGCGCGAGGCGCGTCCGAGCGGAGCGAGGACAGAAGATGCGTCACATTCCCCCTCTACGCTTCACTCTCGTGGACTGGCACGACTACGACGCTGCGCTCTTCGACCTCGACGGCGTGCTGACGCCGACCGCCGAGGTGCACATGCGTGCCTGGCGCGACCTGTTCACCGACTACCTGACGCTGCGCGGGATCACCGACCGTCCGTACCTCGAGAGCGACTACTTCGACTTCATCGACGGCAAGCCGCGCTACGACGGCGTCCGCGACTTCCTCGCCTCGCGCGACCTGACGCTGCCCGAGGGCGAGCCGTCCGACCCGGCCGACCGCGACACCGTCTGCGGGCTCGGCAACCGCAAGAACGCCTTCTTCGCCGCCGCGCTGGCCACCGACGGGGTGGAGCCGTACCCGGGCTCGGTGGCGCTGCTCGACCACCTCGAGCAGACGGGGACCAAGGTCGCGGTCGTCTCGTCCTCCCGCAACGCACCGGCCGTGCTCGACGCCGCCGGCCTCGCTGACCGCTTCGAGGTGGTCGTGGACGGACAGGTCGCCGCCGAGGCCGGCCTGCCGGGCAAGCCCGCGCCGGACACGTACCTGGAGGGCGCGCGCCGGCTGGGCGTCGAGCCGGCCCGGGCCGTCGTCTTCGAGGACGCGGTGTCGGGGGTGCGCGCGGGCCACGACGGCGGGTTCGGCCTGGTCGTCGGCGTCGACCGCGGCGCCGGGGTGGAGAGCCTCGAGCAGGGCGGCGCGGACCGCGTCGTGCGCGACCTCGCCGAGCTGGTCGACTGATGCGCGGCAGCCACGAGGACACGCCTCCGCTCCACCGTGACCCGCTCGACCGGGTCCGCTTCCCGGTCCGCGACTGGAGCCTCAGCGAGACCGTCTACAGCTCCGAGGACCTCGGCGTCACCGAGACCCTCTTCGCGGTCGGCAACGGCTACCTGGGCATGCGCGGCAACGTGGAGGAGGGGCGCGAGACCTACGCGCACGGGACCTTCGTCAACGGCTTCCACGAGACCTGGCCGATCCGGCACGCGGAGGAGGCCTTCGGCTTCGCGCGCGTCGGGCAGACCATCGTCAACGCTCCCGACAACAAGACGATCAAGCTCTACGTCGACGACGAGCCGCTGCTGCTGCCCGTCGCCGACCTCGAGTGCTACGAGCGCACGCTCGACTTCCGCGAGGGCCGCCTGCGGCGCGACCTGATCTGGCGCACCCCGGCCGGCAAGCGGGTGCAGGTCACCTCGACGCGCATGGTCAGCTTCACCCAGCGGCACCTGGCGATCATGACGTTCGAGGTCACGATGCTGGACGACTCCGCACCGGTGGTGATCTCCAGCCAGACGCTCAACCGCCAGGACGGGCGCGACGAGTACCACGTGCGCTCGGCGGCGATGGGCGAGGGCAACCTCGCCGACCCCCGCAAGGCCGACGGCTTCTCCGAGCGGGTGCTCGAGCCGCAGATGCACTGGGCCGACGGCACGCGGCTGATGATCGGCTACCGCAGCGCGCGGTCGGGCATGACGCTCGCCGTGGGCGTCGACCACCGCATCGAGACCGAGAACGCCTACACCGAGCACATCAGCGCCGACGAGGACACCGGCAAGATGGTCTACCGGGTCAACGCGTCGCGCGGCCAGACGATCACCGTGACCAAGACCGTGGCGTACCACACCTCCCGCGGCGTGCCCGTGCGCGAGCTCAGCGACCGGTGCCGGCGCACCCTGGACCGGGTGCTGCAGCACGGCGTGGAGCGCGAGGTCGCCGCCCAGCGCGACTGGCTCGACGCCTTCTGGGAGCGCTCCGACGTGGTGCTCCACGACCAGCCGGAGCTGCAGCAGGCGGTCCGGTGGAACCTGTTCCAGGTGGCGCAGGCCGCCGCGCGCGCCGAGCAGTCCGGCGTGCCGGCGAAGGGCGTGACGGGCTCCGGCTACAGCGGCCACTACTTCTGGGACACCGAGATCTACGTCCTGCCGTTCCTGTCGTACACCTCCCCGGCGATGGCGCGCAGCGCGATGCGCTTCCGCTACCAGCTGCTCGGCGCCGCCCGGCAGCGGGCGCGCGAGCTGACGCAGGCGGGTGCGCTCTACCCGTGGCGCACGATCAACGGCTCGGAGGCGTCGGCCTACTACGCGGCCGGGACCGCGCAATACCACATCGACGCCGACGTGGCGTACGCGCTGTGCAAGTACGTGGCCGCCAGCGGCGACCACGACTTCATGAACCGCGAGGGCATCGACATCCTCGTGGAGACCGCGCGGATGTGGGCCGACCTCGGCTTCTGGCGCGAGAACGGCGACGGGCGGCGCAGCTTCCACATCCACGGCGTCACCGGCCCGGACGAGTACACGACGGTGGTGAACGACAACCTCTTCACCAACGTGATGGCCCGCTTCAACCTCGACCAGGCCTCGTGGACGCTCGGCTGGATGAAGACCGAGGCGCCGGAGGAGTACGAGCGGGCGGTCGAGCGGCTGCACATCCACGACGGCGAGGCGGCGGAGTGGACCGCGTGCGCCCGGGCGATGTCGATCCTCTTCGACCCGGTGACGGGCATCAACCCGCAGGACTCGCTGTTCCTCGACCGCGAGGTGTGGGACCTCGCGCACACGCCGATGGACAAGCGGCCGCTGCTGCTGCACTACCACCCGCTGGTGATCTACCGCTTCCAGGTGCTCAAGCAGGCCGACGTCGTGCTGGCGCTGTTCCTGCAGGGCGACCACTTCACCGCCGAGCAGAAGCGCGTCGACTTCGAGTACTACGACCCGATCACCACCGGCGACTCGACCCTGTCCGGCGTCGTGCAGTCGATCATCGCCGCGGAGGTCGGCTACGCCGACCTGGCGCTGCGCTACTTCACCAGCTCGCTCTACGTCGACCTGGCCGACCTGCACGGCAACACCAGCGACGGCGTCCACGTCGCGTCGACGGGCGGGGTGTGGAACGCGCTCGTCTACGGCTTCGCCGGGATGCGCGACTACAACGGCGTGATCACCTTCGACCCGCGCCTGCCCGACGGGTGGTCGGGGCTGTCGTTCCCGCTGACCCTGCAGGGCACGCGCGTCCGCGTCGACCTCGAGCCGACGCGCATCGGCTTCGAGGTCGTCGAGGGCACCCAGGTGGAGGTGAGCGTGCGCGGGCACGCCGTCGTCGTCACCGCGGCGAAGCAGGTCTGGGTCCCGCTCGAGGACCAGGGGCCTCGCCTCAAGGGACCCCTCGGCGCCCGCGGCGGCGAGCGTCGTCCGGACGGCACCCTCATCACCGCGAGCGTTCCGCAGGCGACTGTCGTCTGATGGGCGCGCTGCGCCTCGCCTGCGGATCGTGCTCTGACCCGGTGCCTTCCTCCCTCCCGAGCAGGACGAAGAGCGTGTCCTGCTCGCTCGGTCGTCCAGGCACCGGCGCAGGATCCGGTGCCTTCTGCCTCCGCTCCGCTCCGGCGCGGATCCTGCTCTGACCCGGTGCCTTCCTCCCTCCCGAGCAGGACGAAGAGCGTGTCCTGCTCGTCCGGTCGTCCAGGCACCGGCGCAGGACCCGGCGGTGGCTCCCTGTGCTCCTCCTACTTCTCGATCTCCTCGGGGCGCTCGAAGTAGGTGTGGCGGCTGTAGAGGGCGCGGTTGACGACGAAGGTGACCGCCCACAGCACGACGCCGATGCCGAGCAGGACGAGGGCGATGCCGTACTGCTCGGTCGCCCGGCCGGTCCAGGGGCCGACGAGGTAGGCGCACGCGAGAGCGCCGACGACCGGCAGCCAGGTCGGGGCGCGGAAGTGCTGGTGCTCGACGCGCTGCCGGCGCAGCACGAGGCAGCAGACGTTGACCACGGTGAAGACCCCGAGCAGCAGCAGCGCGGTCGTGCCGCCCAGCGCACTGATCTGGCCGACGACGGTGATCAGGCCGACCGCCAGCAGGCTGGTGAAGATGATCGCCACCCACGGCGTACGCCGCCCCGGCAGGACGCGGCCCAGCACCGGCGGGAGCACGCGCTGCCTGGCCATCCCGTACAGCAGCCGGCTCGCCATCAGCATGTTGATCAGGGCGGTGTTCGCGACCGCGAACATGCTGATGAGCGGGAAGACGTCGCCCACCGGCAGGTCGGGCGCTCCCGCGTTGACGACCTTGAGCAGCGGGGCGTCGCCCTCGCCGAGCTCGCCGGCCGGCACGAGGGCGATCGCCGTGATCGACACGAGGACGTAGATCAGTCCGGTGATCGACAGCCCGGTCAGCAGGATCTTGGGGAAGACCCGTGACGGGTCCTTGACCTCCTCGGCCATGTTCACCGAGTCCTCGAAGCCGACCATGGCGAAGAAGGCCAGCGAGGTCGCCGTCGTCACGGCGATGAAGAGCGACTTGTCCTCGGGGGTGTCGAACATGACGACGCGGGAGAGGTCCGCCTTGCCCTGGGTGAAGGCGTAGAAGCCGACGAAGATCACGATCAGCAGGCCGGTGAGCTCCACGCAGGTCAGCACGATGTTCGCGTAGACGCTCTCGGCCACGCCGCGGAGGTTGATCAGGGCGATGACGAGCATGAAGCAGACGGCGAGGACGGTCGTCAGCCCGGCGGAGATGTCGACCTCGGCGCCGCCCAGCCACTCGGCGCGGACCACGTTGACCATCGCCTCGAGGTTGGCCGCGAACGCCCGCGACGCCGTCGAGGCCGACGTGATGCCCGAGCACATGACCGCGAAGGCCAGCAGGAACGTCACGAAGTGGATGCCGAAGGCCTTGTGCGCGTAGAGCGCCGCGCCGGCCGCCTGCGGGAACTTGGTCACGAGCTCCAGGTAGGAGAACGCGGTGACGAGCGCGACGGCGAAGGCGACCAGGAACGGCAGCCAGACGACGCCGCCGACCTCCTTGGCGACGGTTCCGGTGACGGCGTAGATGCCCGTGCCGAGGATGTCGCCGACGATGAACAGCAGCAGGAGCTTGGGTCCCATCACCCGCTTGAGCTCGAGCTGCTCCGAGGTCTCCCCGGGCCGGTCGGCGGTGGTCGTCTGGCTCACGGCTGCTCCTTCGGCGGGCTTGCAGGGGGAGACCAGTGTGGCGGCTGGTCTGTTTCACGTCGAGCCCCGCGCGTTGCGATGGTGTGACGCCCCAGACCCACCCTCGCCCGCCCCGTCGGGCGAATCGCTGAGAGACGCCACCGCATCGGCCCGATCCGTCGTCGTGTGTCAGCGGTTCGTCCGGAACCGGGGGGAGGGAAGGCGCCCCGGGGCGCTTTGAGGCGCTCAGAAGGTTGCGTGCTTCCCCTTGCTTGCTTGTGCTTGCTGCTGCAAGCACACTGGATCCGTGGTGCGGAGGACGGTCGGCGAGCAGCTGGGGTCGGTGGGCGAGCTCATCGCCGACCGGCGGCGGGCGGCCGAGCTGACGCTGCGCCAGCTCGCCGACCTCACCGGCGTCTCGAACCCGTACCTCAGCCAGATCGAGCGCGGGCTGCGCCGGCCGTCGGCCGAGGTGCTGCAGCAGCTGGCGAAGGCGCTGCGGGTCTCGGCCGAGTCCCTCTACGTGCGCGCCGGGATCCTCGACCCCGACGAGCACCCCTCCGGCGGTGTCGAGTCGGCGGTGCTGGCCGACACCGCGATCACCGAGCGGCACAAGCAGGTGCTGCTCGACGTGTACCGCAGCTTCGTCGCCGAGGACGCCGCCGTGCTCGCCGAGCCCCCCGACACCCCGTCCGAGCCCCCCTCCGACGCCGCACCCGACGCAGGCGCGCCGGACCCCGTCGACGCCACCACCACCCCCAAGGAGCAGCCATGACCTCGACGCCCGACGACGACCGTCGTACGACGCCCGCCGAGTCCGACCTCGGTCCCTTCTACGCGGTCGCCGGTCTCGCCGACGTGATCGCCGAGACGTTCCGCGAGACCCTCGCCGAGCGTCAGCGCCGCGCGGAGCAGCGCTTCGCCGAGATCCGCGACAAGCGCCTGGAGCGCGCCGAGCAGGCCCGGGTCAACGCCGACGAGCTGCGCGAGTTCCTGTCCACGCTGCCCGAGCAGTTCCGGGCGCTCCCGGAGACGACGCGGACGCGTCTCGCCGAGCTGCAGCGCCAAGCCGAGGAGCTGCTGGAGCAGTCCCGCGACACCTACAGCTCGCTCGCGGGCCGGGGCAAGCGCGTCGTCGACGAGCGGGTGGGCGAGGTGCGCTCGACCGCGCGCAAGGTCCGCCGCGAGACCGGCGACGCCGCCAAGGACGCGGCCGACGCCGCCGCCGAGACCGTCGAGCCCGTGGTCGACACCGCCGCCGAGGCCGTCACCGACGTGCGGCGGAACGTGACCGGCCGGGCCGCCCGGGCCCGCAAGACCTCCGCCCCGGCGTCCGGCGACGTCACGCCGGAGAGCGCCACGCGCGCCGCCCGGGAGGCTGCCGCGACGGCCGCAACCGGCAGTGCGGAGAGCGACGGCACCAGCGCCGCGCAGGCCCTGGCCCAGGAGCGGGAGGTCGAGCAGGCGGCGAAGAAGGCGGCCACGAAGGCGCCGGCGAAGAAGGCCGCGACCAAGAAGGCTGCGCCGTCCCCGACCGCGGGAGCACCCGCCAAGAAGGCCGCGGCCAAGAAGACGACGGCCAAGAAGACGACGCCGACGCCCGCGGACGTGGCCGCCGCCCACGAGCACGCGACCGACGCCGCCTCTGGTCCCGCCGAACCGGCTCAGCCGGTCGACCCGGTCACGGGCCCGGGCACCGAGAGCTGAACCCTCCCGTGCCCGACCAGGCGGTCGTCCACTTCGCCGGGCGCTCCGGCGACCACAACGACCGCGCGATGGCGGCGGCGCCGTACGTCGCGGCCGCGTTCGCCGAGCACCTCGGGGTGCCCCCGTTCGTCGTGGGGCACCCCGAACCTGCGCTCTCGGCCGGGTGGCACGAGGAGCTCGAGGCCGCTCGCGCGGGTCTCGTGACCCTGGCGGCGACGTTCGACGACCTGCTCGGCGCCGGCCGCACGCCGGTCGCCGCGGTGAACCGCTGCTCCGTGGCGCTGGCGACGCTGCCCGTCGTGGCCCGGCACCGCCCGGACGCCGTGGTCGTGTGGTTCGACGGCCACGCCGACCTGAACACGCCGGCGACGAGCACCACCGACTTCCTGGGCGGGCTCGCCCTGTCCGGCCCGCTCGGCCTGTGGGACTCCGGCCTGGGCGCCGGCCTGGCCGCCGAGCGGGCGGTGCTCGCCGGGGCCCGTGACATCGATCCCGCCGAACGGGAGCTCCTCGACGCGGGCGGCGTGACGCTCGTGGCCCCGGGGCCGGGCTTCGCGGAGCGCCTGGCCACGGTGGTCGGCGGCCGCCCGGTCTTCGTGCACGTCGACTGCGACGTGCTCGAGCCGGGCACGGTGCCGACCGACTACCGGGTGCCGGACGGCCTGACGCTGGACGACCTCGCCGGGGCCCTGGCCGCGCTGGCGCGCGGTGAGGTCGTCGGGCTCGAGGTCGCCGAGCTGGAGACGGCCGCGACCGAGGACGGCACCCGGGCGGCGGCCCGGCGCCTGGTCGACGCCGTGGCCCCGCTGCTCGCCCGCTGAGCCCGCGCCCCGCCCGCGCTGTTCCCGCGATGACCGGCGCTCCGGCCCGGTCGCGCTCGGGTGGGGGTCCGCGAGGGGCACGACGGCTACGCTGCTCCTCATGCCCGCCGACCCGGCCGGAGGCGTGACGACCACCCGAGCCACGCTCGCCGAGGTCGCGGAGCGCGCCGGCGTCTCCGTCTCCACCGTCTCCAAGGTGCTCAACGGCCGGGCCGGCGTCTCGGAGGACACCAGGGCCAAGATCGAGGCGCTGCTCTCCGACCACAGCTACAACCCGCGCAACCCCGGACCCAACCACGCGCCGCTCATCGAGGTCCTCTGCTTCGAGATCGACAGCTCCTGGGCGAGCGAGGCGCTCGCGTCGATCGAGCGGGTCGCGCGCCGGCGCGGCGTCGGCGTCGTGGTCTCCGGCACCAACGACCGCGACAAGCCCGACCCCGGCTGGATCGACGGGGTGCTGAACCGGCGCCCCGTGGGCGCGGTGCTCGTCTCCACGAACCTGACCGGCGAGCAGATGCAGCAGCTCCGCTCGCGGAACATCCCCTTCGTCGTGCTCGGGCCGACCGGCGACGTCCCTCCTGAGGTGCCGACGATCGGCTCGGCCGACTGGAGCGGGGCGTACGCCGCGACCCGGCACCTGGTCGGGCTCGGGCACCGCGAGATCGCGATCATCACCGGGCCCGAGGACATGATGGCCGCCACCGCGCGCCTGTCGGGCTTCCGCGCCGCGCTCGAGTCGGCGGGCCTGGAGCTGCGGCCCGAGCATCTCCGCCACGGCGGCTTCCACCACGCCGACGGCATCGAGCAGGGGCGGGCGCTCCTCACCCTCGCGCACCCGCCGACCGCGGTCTTCGCGTCCTCCGACGTGCACGCGCTCGGGGTGTACGAGGCCGCCCGGGCCCTGGGGGTGTCCGTCCCGGGCCAGCTCTCGGTGGTCGGCTTCGACGACGTGAAGGTGGCGCAGTGGGCGGGCCCTGCGCTCACCACCGTCCGGGTGCCGATCGCCGACATGGCGGCCGAGGCCGTCGAGCTGGTGCTGGAACCGCGCGCGGGCACCGCCTCCGGGGCGAGCCGCATCGACATGGCGACGACGCTCATCGTCCGCGACAGCACCGCTCCACCCGGTTCTACGAAACTTTCTGAAATCACGAAGAAACTTGACGCCTCCGGAGTGCGCAAGTAGCGTCGCCGTCACGCGGCGGGTTGCTCGAGCGCAACCCCGCGGAGGACGACGCCGACGAGGTCCGGCCCCCTGCGGGGCTTCCCGCGCCGGCAGGTTCGACACGGGCTGGTGCGACCAGGCGTGCCGACCGGTCCTCCGGCTCGTCCCGGGCCCCCCGTCCGAGGACGCTCCCGGCTCCCGGTCGATCGAAGGGGATCACCGTCATGCAGCTCACGACCCGTCTCGCCCGTCCCACGACCGGCTCGCGCTCCCACGGCCCCGGCGGGCGTCGTGCTCGCACCGCGCTGCGCGCCGTCGCCGTGGCCGCCGTCGCCGCGCTCCTGCCGCTGGCCGCCTGCTCCCCGGTGGGCGGTGGTGCCAAGTCCGCGCAGCAGTCCGACGCCGGCTCGGCGACCTCCGGCACCGTCAACTGGTGGGGCTGGACGCCCACCGACGTGGACACCGCGCAGGGCTACATCGCGGCGTTCAACGCCGAGTTCCCCGACATCAAGGTGAACTTCAAGCTGGTCGCGATCTCCGACTGGCAGGCCGCGCTGCCGCCGGCCCTGCGCTCCGACGCCGGGCCCGACGTGTTCGACATGCAGCCGGGTGCGTACGTGAAGAACTACAAGTCCTTCGCCGAGGACCTGACCCCGGTCATGCAGAAGGCGCTGGGCGACGACTGGCAGTCCAAGGTGGCCCCGGCCGGCGTGAGCGGGCTGTCGGCCGACGGCAAGCTCGTCGCCGCCTCCGTGGGCGCGGTCTACTCCGGCACCGTCTGGTACAACCCGGCCCTGTTCGACAAGTACGGCCTGCAGCCGCCGAAGACGCTCGACGAGTGGGAGAAGGTCTGCCAGACCTTCAAGTCGCACGACCAGGGCTGCTTCGTCCAGGGCGCGGCCGGCGAGGGCTTCGACCAGGACACCCTCCAGGCGATCGCGAACTCGGTCTCCCCGGGCGTGTGGACCAAGGCGTCGAACGGCGAGGTGCCGTGGAACGACCCGGCGATCGTCAAGACCCTCGACATCTGGCACCAGCTCTTCAGCCGCGGCATCATGCAGCCCGGCGCGGTCGGCTACCAGCAGTACCCCGACGCCAACAACGACTTCCTCACGGGCAAGTACGCGATGGTGCAGATGGGCACCTGGTACACCCAGTACTCGACCGAGAAGGCGATGACCGCAGCCCTCAAGGCTGCTGGCGTCTCCGGGGCGAAGCCGTTCCCGATCCTGCCGATGCAGTTCCCCGACGTGGCCCAGGCCGGCAACACCAGCGAGATGTTCGGTGACGCCGACTACGGGCTGTCGGTCTCGACCAAGGCCAAGGACCGCGCGGCCGCGGAGACGTTCGTGACCTGGCTCGCGACGTCCAAGGCCGGCCAGCAGGCCGTGGCCGACCAGCTGAACGACGTGCCCGCCCTCAAGGGCGTCGAGCCGGACTTCGACAAGATCACCTTCGTCGACCCGGCCACCCAGGCGGCGCCGGTCAAGCAGCTGCTCAGCCAGGTCGGGACGGTCACCGAGCCGCGCTTCGCCCTGCTCACCACCGACGTCCAGGACGCGATCCTCGCGGCCGCGACGTCGACGGCGACCGGGAAGGCCACGCCGCAGGAGGCCGCCGACACGCTGCAGAAGGCGGCCCAGGCGGCGCGCTGAGCGCCGACGACGTCCGACCAGGTCGACCCGACGGGGGAGCAGCGGTGAGCGGAACGACGGCCGAGCGGCAGCGGCTGGGGGCAGGGGCGGCCGGGACCGAGGTGGGTCCCGGCACCCGCCGCCGGCTCCGGCCCGCCGGCTACCTGTGGATCCTCCCGGCGCTGGTGCTGTGCGTGGGGCTGATCTACTACTGCATCGCCTACACGGCGGTGATCTCGACGTGGGACTGGGACGGGCTCGACCCCTTCCCCGAGCACGTCGGGGCCGGGAACTACGTGCGGATCGCGCAGGACCCGATCTTTGCGAAGACCATCGAGCACACGGCGGTGTTCTTCGTCGTGACCTTCGTCGTGCAGACGGCGCTCGGGGTCGTCTTCGCCGTCCTGCTGCACTCGAAGGTGCGCCTCGCCGTCGTGTACAAGGTGATCATCTTCATCCCGGTGGTCCTCGCGCCGGCGATCACCGCACCGGTCTTCCGCCGCCTGTACGCGCCGGACGGCCAGTTCAACTGGGTGCTGGAGCACATCGGGCTCGGGTCGCTGGCCCAGCCCTGGCTGGGTCAGGAGAGCACGGCGCTGCCCGTGATCATGGCCATCACCATCTGGCAGTGGACCGGCCTGACCTTCGTCCTCTACTTCGCGGCGATGGCGCAGATCGACGTGTCGGTCCTCGAGGCCGCCCGGATCGACGGCGCCGGCAACCTGCGGGTCCTGGCCAGCATCATCTGGCCCGGCGTGCGCGGGACGACCGTCGCGCTCGGCATCCTCAGCGCCATCGGCGCGCTGAAGACGTTCGACGTGCCCTACCTGGTCGCCGTCGGCGGTCCGAACTACGCGACCGAGTTCCTCGGCACGTACATCTACCGCAAGACCATCGCGCAGTCGCACGTCGGCTACGGCGCCGCGCTGTCGGTGATCCTGCTCGTCCTGGCGCTGGGCTTCGCGATCCTCCTGCAGGTCCGCAGCCGGGAGAAGGAGACGACGGGCTGATGTTCGAGGTCCGGAGCCGCGGGGCACGGCTGCTGCTGCAGCTCGTGGTGACCCTGCTCGTGCTGCCCTTCCTGTTCCCGCTGGTGGCGATGGTGCAGGGCTCGCTGGCCGGCGACGGCTGGGGCAACTACGCCGCCGTGCTGGCCGTGCCCGGCCTGTGGCGCTTCTTCGTCAACACCGTGGTGATCGCGGCGGCGGTGATCGTCATCGTCTACGCGGTGACGATGCTGGCCGCGTACGGCTTCTCCAAGCTGCACATCCGCGGCCGCGAGGTCTACTTCTGGCTGCTGCTGGCCTGCCTCACCCTGCCCGAGGTCGTGCTGCTCGCCCCGCTGTTCACCACGGCGCAGGCGTTCGGCTTCTTCGACACCTACTGGGCGGTGATCCTGCCGCTCGCCGCGCTCCAGGTCCCCTTCGCCGTGCTGCTGACGCGCAACTTCGTCAACGGCATCCCGGACGAGCTGTTCGAGGCGGCCCGGGTGGACGGCGCGAGCGCGGTGCGCGGTTTCGTCCACCTCGTCATCCCGCTGACGCGCCCGATCGCCGCGGCGATCCTGATCTTCACCCTGATCGGGGCCTGGAACAACTACCTGATGCCGCTGGTCTTCCTGCAGTCGCCCGAGATGCAGACGATCACCCTGGTCCCGCAGTTCTTCGTCGGCCAGTTCAGCAACGACCAGACCAAGATCCTCGCCTCGGCCGTGCTGACCGCGATCCCCGAGGTCGTCGCGTACCTCTGCCTGCAGCGGCTCTTCGAGCGCGGTCTCGCCGCCGGCGCCCTGAAGTGAGCCGGGCCGACCGCACGCCCCGCTCCTCCCCGCGCCCCCCGAGCCGCTCCACGACCGACCCGCGGCGGACCGTCCGCCCGGGGAGCCGACCGATGAGGAGGCACCCGTGCCGCTGATCCAGATCGACCTCGACGCCGAGCTCTACGAGCGGGCCGGCGACCAGCTGAGCGACGCCGTGCACGCGGCCCAGCTCGCCGCGCTCGACATCCCCGGCGACGACCTGTTCCAGGTCTTCACCCCCCGGCCCAAGGGCGAGCTGCGCTTCGACCGCACCTTCGGCGGGGTCGACCGCCAGCAGCTCGTCCTCGTCCGCGTGACGATGGTCCACATGTACCCCGTGGCAACCAAGCGGCGCTTCTTGAGGCCGTGGCCGAGCGCTTCGCCGAGGCCGGCGTCCGGCGTGAGGACATCCTGATCGCCGTCACCGAGAACGGCTTCGAGGACTGGTACGCCGGCTCCTGACCGGGCCGTCCACGCGCCACGACCCCCGCGCCGCCACCCCGGCGCGACGCTCCCACCCCAAGGACCCGAACCCCAGATGATGCGACACGACAGCGCGGCGCTCCGCGTGCTCTACCTCGGCGGCACCGGCACGATCAGCACCTCGTGCGTGCGCCTGTCGGCCGAGGCCGGCCTGGACGTCTTCGTCCTGAACCGCGGCAACAACAGCGCGGGCCGCGACCTGCCCGAGGGCGTCACCCGGCTCGTCGGTGACGCGAGCGACGACGACTCGCTGCTCGCCGCCCTCGGCGACCGCACCTTCGACGCGGTGGTCAACTTCGTGTCGTACGACGCCGCCGACGTCGCGCGGATGGTGCGGATCTTCGGCGGCGGGCGCACCCGGCAGTACGTCCACATCAGCTCGGGCTCGGTCTACTCCAAGCCGGTCTGGACCACTCCCATCACCGAGTCGACGCCGGCCGGGCCCAACCCCGTGCTGCCGTACGCGACGGCGAAGTGGGGCGCCGAGGTCGCGCTCCAGCAGGCCCGGGCCGAGCAGGGCTTCCCGGTCACGATCGTGCGCCCCTCGCACACCTACGACGACGCGAACCCGCCGCTCGCCGGCGGCTGGACGGTCGTCGACCGCATCGCGCGCGGCGTCGAGGTCCCCGTCCACGGCGACGGCACGTCGCTGTGGACGCTGACCCACGCGGAGGACTTCGCGCAGGGACTGGTCGGCCTGATCGGCCCGCACGCGGTCGGCGAGGTCGTCAACATCACCGGCCACGACGTCCTGACCTGGGACCTGATCCACACCCTCGTCGGTGAGGCGCTGGGCGTCGAGCCGCGGCTGGTGCACGTGGCCTCCGAGCTCTACCCCGTCGTCGCGCCGGACTGGTTCTGGTCGGGCGAGGTGCTGGGCGACATCGGGCACAGCGCCGTCTTCGACACGACCAAGGTCCGCCGGCTGGTGCCCTCGTACGCGCCGCGGCTCACGTTCGCCCGCGCCGTGCACCGGATGGTCCGCTGGCGCGCGGACCACCCGGAGACCACCGGGCCGGACACGGCCACCGAGGAGGTGCTCGACCGGATCGTCGGGGCCTACCACGCCGGTCGCGCCGCCTTCGCCGAGCGCGCGCCGCAGGCGGGTGCGCGGTGAACCCGACGAGCACCGCCAGCACCCCCCGGGCGCTCGGGTCGACCGGGCTGCAGGTCACCCCGGTCGCCTTCGGCACCAGCCCGCTCGCGAGCATGAGCAACCTCTACGGCTACGCCGTGGCGGAGGAGCGGGCCGTCGCGACCGTGCGGGCGGTCTTCGACAGCCCGGTGACGCTGCTGGACACCTCGAACGGCTACGGCGAGGACGGCAGCGCGGAGCGGCGCATCGGCATCGCCGTCCGTGAGGCCGGCGGGCTGCCCCCGGGCCTCGTCCTCAGCACGAAGGTCGACCCGGACAAGCGCACCGGCGACTTCTCCGGCGAGCGGGTGCGCCGCTCCCTGGAGGAGTCGCTCGAACGCCTCGGCGTCGACCGGGTGCCGCTGCTGCACCTGCACGACCCCGAGCGCATGGAGTTCGCCGACGCCATCAAGCCCGGCGGGGCCGTCCCGGCCCTGGTCGAGCTGCGCGAGCGCGGTCTGGTCGACCACCTCGGCGTGGCCGGCGGACCCGTCGGTGTGCTGCGCGACTACCTCGGGACCGGAGAGTTCGAGGTGGTGCTGAGCCACAACCGGGCGACCCTGCTCGACCGCTCGGTGCTGCCGCTGTTCGCGGAGGCCGCGGAGCGTGGCATCGGCGTGCTGAACGCCGCGCCGTACGGTGGCGGCATGCTGTCCAAGGGCCCGGAGGCCCAGCCGAAGTACGCCTACGGCACGCGGGGCGACGAGGTCGCGGACGCGGCGCGGCGGATGGGGGACGTGTGCACGCGGGCCGGGGTGCCGCTCGCGGCGGCGGCGCTGCAGTTCTCGCTGCGGCTGCCGAGCGTCCACTCGACCGTGATCGGGGTCAGCTCGCCCGAGCGGGTGGCGCAGACCCTGGAGCTGGCGGCCGTCGAGGTGCCGGACGACGTGTGGGACGAGCTGGAGCGGCTGGTGCCCGACCCCGCCGGATGGCTGGGATGAGCGCGGCTGGCGCGGAAGTGGCCGTGCCCGAGTCGGAGCCGGTCTACGCCTCCTACCCGAGCCTGCGCGGGCGTACCTCCTTCGTCAGCGGGGGAGCGTCCGGCCTGGGGGCGGAGTTCGTCGTCGAGCTCGCCGGGCAGGGCGCGCGCGTCTTCTTCGTCGACGTCGACGCCGAGCGCGGTCGCGCGCTCGAGCAGCGGCTGCGCGACGAGGGCGCGCAGGTGCGCTTCGCCGTCTGCGACGTGCGCGACGTCCCGGCGCTGCAGGCGGCGATCGCGACCGCGGCCGACGAGCTCGGGCCGGTCCGGGTCCTCGTGAACAACGCCGCGAACGACCACCGCGACCGGGTGCCCGACATGGACGTCGCGCTGTGGGACGAGCGCATCGCGGTCAACGTGCGCCACCACTTCTTCGCCGCGCAGGCGGTGGCGCCGATGATGCGCGACGCGGGTGGCGGGTCGATCATCAACCTCGGCTCGATCAGCGTGCACATCGACCTGATGGACCTGCCCGGCTACATCACCGCCAAGGCCGGCGTGGAGGGCCTGACCCGCACGCTGGCCCGTGAGTACGGACCCTGGCACGTCCGCGTGAACTGCATCATCCCGGGCTGGATCATGACCGAGAAGCAGCTGGCCGAGCGGGTGACGCCGGAGGCCGAGGCCTCGATCGAGCGCAACCAGTGCCTGCCCGACAAGCTCTACCCCGACGACGTCGCGCGCATGGTGCTCTGGCTCGCGGCCGACGACTCACGCCGCTGCACCGCGCAGAAGTGGGTCGTCGACGGGGGCTGGATGTGACCGTGCGGGCCGAGCAGCTCACAGAGCCCTGCACGAGCCACGGCGAGGGTCCCTCCTGGGACGCGCCGCGCGACCGGCTCCTGCTTGTCGACATGCTCGCCGGCGACGTGCTGGCCGTACGCCCGGACGACGTGGGCGGGGCGAGCGTCGAGCGCCACCACCTCGCGTCGGTGGCCGCCGCGCTGCGGGCACGTCGGAGCGGCGGGTTCGTGCTGGCGACGGAGGACCGCTTCCTGCTCCTCGACGACGACCTCGCGGTCGAGCGCGAGCTGCCGCCCGTCTTCGCCGACCCGACGCTCCGCTTCAACGACGGCGGCTGCGACCCGCTCGGGGCCTTCCTGGTCGGCACCATGGCCTACGACGAGACGCCCGGGCGCGGCACCCTCTACCGGCTCGACCCGGACGGCCGGGTGTCGGTCGTCCGCACCGGCGCCACGATCTCCAACGGCGTGCAGTGGACCTGCGACGGCCGCTCCGCCCTCTACGTCGACACGCCCACGGCGAAGGTGCAGCGCTTCGCCGTGGATCCCGCGACGGGCGCCTGGTCCGACGGGCGCACGTTCGCCGAGGTCGACGGTCCCGGGCTGCCCGACGGGATGGCGATCGACGAGGGGGACGGGGTCTGGGTGGCCCTGTGGGGCGGCGGCCAGGTCCGCCGCTGGACCGCCGACGGCCGTCTGGACCGCGTGGTCGAGCTGCCCGTCACGCAGGTCACCGCCTGCACGTTCGGCGGGCCCGACCTCTCGACGCTGTTCATCACGACCTCGCGCCAGGGCGTGCCCGACGGCGAGCAGCCCGAGGCCGGCGCGGTCTTCACCCACGACGCCGGGATCCGCGGCGCCGTGCCGCACGCGTACGCCGGCTGACCTTCCGCTGGCGGGAGCCGGTCGGACCGACCCCTGGGCCCGCGGACGGGGCCCAGGGGTCGTCGGCTCAGTGCGACTCGCGCGCGACCTCGGGGCCGGTGCTGCCGACCAGGAAGTCGAGGTCAGCACCGGTGTCCGCCTGGCGCACGTGCTCGACGTAGAGCTTCTCCCAGCCGCGCGTCGGGGCGGCGAAGTGCTGGACCAGGGACGCCGGCGGCGTGCGCGCGGCCAGCTCCTCGTCGCTGACGTCGAGCTGCAGCAGCCGGTTGGGCACGTCGAGCACGATCGTGTCGCCGTCCTGCACCAGCGCAAGCGTGCCGCCGGCCGCCGCCTCCGGGGCGACGTGCAGCACGACCGTGCCGTACGCGGTCCCGCTCATCCGGCCGTCGCACACGCGGACCATGTCGCGGACGCCGAGCTGCAGCATCTTCTTCGGCAGGGGCAGGTTGGCGACCTCGGGCATGCCCGGGTAGCCGCGGGGACCGCAGCCGCGCAGCACCAGGACCGAGTCCGGGGTGACGGGCAGGTCCGGGTCGTCGATGCGGGCCTTGAGGTCCTCGACGGAGTCGAAGACCAGCGCAGGCCCGCGGTGGGTGAGCAGCTCCTTGCTCGCCGCGGCGGGCTTGACGATGGCGCCGTGCGGGGCCAGGTTGCCGCGCAGCACCGCGATGCCCGCGTCGGCCTGCAGCGGGGTCTCGCGCGGCGTGATGACGGTCGTGTCCCAGACCGGGTGCTCCCGGGAGGCGGCCTCCACGAGGGTCTCGCCGGTCACCGTGATCGCGCCGGGGTCGAGCAGGTCGGCGACCTGGTGCAGCACCGCCAGCAGCCCGCCCGCGCGGTAGAGGTCCTCCATGAGGAACTCACCAGCCGGCTGCAGGTTCACCAGCAGCGGCACGCCGGCGCCGATGCGGTCGAAGTCGCCGAGGTCGAGGTCGATCCCGAGGCGGCCGGCGATGGCCATCAGGTGCACGACCGCGTTGGTCGAGCCGCCGACCGCGGCCAGCGCGACGATCGCGTTGTGGAACGACTCCCGCGTGATCACCTGCTTGATCGTGCGGCCCTCGCGGACCAGCTCGACGGCCAGGCGGCCGACCTCGTGGGAGCCCTCGAGCAGCCGGCTGTCGGGCGCCGGGGTCCCGGCCATGCCCGGGATGGTCATGCCCAGCGCCTCGGCCACCACGGCCATGCTCGACGCGGTGCCCATGGTGTTGCAGTGGCCGCGGCTGCGGATCATCGACGACTCCGAGCGCACGAACTGCTCAGCGCTCAGCGTGCCCGCACGGACCTCCTCGCCCAGGCGCCAGACGTCGGTGCCGCAGCCCAGGGTCTGCCCCCGGAACGTCCCGTTGAGCATCGGCCCGCCGGGGACGACGACGGCGGGCAGGTCGACGCTGGCCGCGGCCATGAGCAGCGACGGGATGGTCTTGTCGCAGCCGCCGAGCAGCACCAGGCCGTCGATGGGGTTGGCCCGGAACATCTCCTCCATGGCCATCGCGGCCATGTTGCGCCACAGCATCGCGGTCGGGCGGACCAGCGTCTCCCCGAGGGAGACCACCGGCAGGTCGAGCGGGATGCCGCCGGCCTCATACACGCCCTGCTGCACCGCGCGGGAGACCTCGTTGAGGTGGGCGTTGCAGGGAGTGAGGTCGGAGGCGGTGTTGGCGATGGCGATCTGCGGGCGGCCCTCGAACGCGTTCGACGGCACCCCGCGCCGCATCCAGGCGCGGTGCAGGTAGGCGTTGCGGTCGTCGCCGGCGTACCAGGCGTCGCTGCGGAGGGGCTGGTGGTCGGGGTCCTGCCGGCTGTGCTTGTCGACGTCGTTCATGGCACGAGTATCGTCCGGCCGGCGCTGCCCCCGCGGAGGCCCGCCAGGGCCTCGTTCACCTCGCTGAGCGGGCGCCGCGCGCCGACCAGCCGGTCGATCGGCAGGCGCCCGGAGGCGTACAGGCCGAAGAGCCGCGGCAGGTCGAGGCGCGGGTTGCTGGCGCCGTAGAGCGCGCCGACGACACGCTTCTGGCGCTGCACGAGGTCGTTGATGCCCACGGCGACGGTGGCGTCGGGACGGTTCAGGCCGACCGCGACCAGGGTGCCGCCGGGCGCGAGCGCGTCGACCGCCTGCCGCATGGTGTCAGGGCTGCCCACGGCGTCGAGGGCCCAGGGCACGCCGACCCCGCCGGTGAGGTCGAGCACGCGCGCCACGACGTCGCCCTCGCGGGCGTCCAGGGTGTGCGTCGCGCCGACGGAGCGGGCCAGCTCGAGGCGCGCGGGGTCGACGTCGACGGCGATGACCGGGCCGGCGCCGACGAGGGAGGCCCCCATCACCGCGGCCACCCCGACGCCGCCGGTGCCGATGACGAGCAGCGGCCGTCCGGCCACGTCGTCGACCGCGTTGAGCACGGCGCCGACGCCGGTGATGACGGCGCAGGCCGAGATGGCGGCGACCTCGGTGGGCACCCCGTCGGGGATGGCCAGCACGCTGGTCTCGGAGACGACCACCTGCTCGGCGAAGCAGGAGACGCCCATCAGGTGGTGCAGGGTCTCGCCGCCGGCGTGCAGGCGGCTGGTGCCGTCCATCAGGCCGTTGGTCGTCGCGAGCACGCGGCCGTAGCGGCAGAGCACCGGGTTGCCGGCGACGCAGGCGTCGCACTCGCCGCAGCGCGGCCGCCACTGCAGGGCGACGCGGTCGCCGACCGACACCCGGCCGGTGGTGAGCGGACCGACTGCCTCGACCACGCCGGCACCCTCGTGGCCGACGACCAGCGGCAGCCTCGCCGGGAGGTCGCCGAGAACGTAGTGCAGGTCGCTGTGGCACACCCCGGCGGCCTCGACGCGGACCCGGACCTCGCCGCGGCCCGGGTCGTCGAGCTCGACGTCCTCGATCGTCAGGGGCGCCCCGGTCTCGCGGAGCACGGCGGCGCGCATCAGGCGTCCTCCCTCTCCAGGGCGGCGTGCGGGTCGGCCGCGGCCTGGGCCCGCTGCAGCTCGGCCAGCAGCGGCGCGCGCACCTCGCAGTGCTCGAAGGCGAAGGAGTCGGCCAGCGCGTCCAGGTCGTCGTCGGAGAGCCCGCGGAACAGGCTCGCGTACTCGTGGGCCATCGGCTGGGCCAGCGTGATGTTCAGCAGCAGGGTGCGCACCCAGTCGAAGCGACCCCAGGGGTACGGGTCGAAGTCGGGGAACTCGGCGGCGACGAGGTCCTGGACCGGCTGGGTCACCTCGGCGAGGCCGATGCCGTCACTGCCCCACTGGTCGACGGCGAGGCGCTCCTTCTTGGCCACGAACGCGTCGAAGCGCTGCCGGTACGGCGTGTCCTTCTTCACCGAGACGAGGCCCTGGCGGCCGATGTCCTTGTACATCCACAAAGTCCAGCTGGCCGCGTGGCGGTTGTAGAGGTCGAGCTGGTCGCGCAGGATGCCGCGGAGCCACGCGTCGTGCTCCTCGTCGCCGCCGTAGATCGGCCCGAACTCGCCCACGAGGATCGGCGAGCTCAGCGACCGGGCGTGCTCGGAGCGCTCGAGGAACTTCGCCTCCGCCTCCTCGGTGCTGTAGTGCGGGCTGCGGCCGAGGCCGGCGGGCACGTAGTCGTGCAGCGTCCAGACGGCGTTGGGGAACGGCTCGTCGAACATCGAGAAGTCGGTCGCGTACGTGTTCCCGTCGAGGAACAGCACGTGGTCGGGGTCGACCGCGCGGATGGCGGCGACGAGCCGCTCGTAGAACGGGCCGACGACCGCACCGGTCTCGTCGGAGGGCTCGTTGAGGAGGTTGTAGCCCGCGACCCATCCGTTGCCGCGGTAGTGCTCCGCGACGGCCTCCCAGATGTTGACGACCCGGTCCTGGAAGTGGCGGTGCTGCCAGAAGGCGGCGACGTGGGTCGGGTTGTCGGAGTGCCAGTGCTGGTTCTGCGAACCGGGCAGGGCGTGCAGGTCGACGATCGAGTAGATGCCGTGGGCCGCGAGCAGCTCGATCACACGGTCGAGGTGGCGGAAGCCGTCGGGCTTGATCTCGAAGGGCCGCGCGTCGTCCTCGAGGTGCTTGTAGCCCACGGCGATGCGCACCAGGTTGAAGCCCGACTCGGCGAGGAAGGCCGCGTCGGCCTCGTCGAAGAAGCGGGTGAGCAGCCGCTCGAAGAAGGCCTCGGCCCGCTCGGCGCCGAGCACCTTGGCGACCTCGGCGCGCATCAGCGACTCGTTGGCCGCGTAGCCGGTGATGAAGTTCTCCATGTTGAGCCAGCCGCCCAGACAGACCCCGCGCAGGAGCAGCGGCTCCCCGTCCGGTCCCAGGAACGACGAGCCGGAGGTCCGGATCAGGGGCGTGGCGCTGGCCATCGTTGACGTCCTCGTCAGAAAGTTTCGCGGTCAGGAGAGGAAGTTTCTCCTGACCGCGAACCTACGGAACGGGTCGGACGTCGTCAACACCGGGGCCGGGCGGCGGACCGCCCGGCGTCGGCGTGCGTGCGGTCCCGCTCAGGCGTTCTTGGCGCGCGAGCGCGTGCGCGACCGCTCGCCGGCGTTGAGCACGACCTTGCGGATGCGCACCGCGGCCGGGGTGACCTCGATGCACTCGTCGCCGCGGCAGAACTCCAGCGCCTGCTCCATGGCCATGAGCTTCGGCGGGATCAGCCGCTCCAGCTCGTCGCCGGTGGAGGAGCGCACGTTGGTGAGCTTCTTCTCGCGCGTGATGTTGACGTCCATGTCGTCGGCGCGGGCGTTCTCGCCGACGATCATGCCCTCGTAGACCTCGGTCGTCGGGCCGACGAAGAGCGTCCCGCGCTCCTGCAGGCTGAACGACGCGTACGCGGTGACGACACCGCTGCGGTCGGCCACGAGCGAGCCGTTCGGACGCGTCCGCAGCTCGCCGTGCCAGGGCTCGTACGTCTCGAAGACGTGGTGCATCATGCCGGTGCCGCGGGTCTCGGTGAGGAACTCGGTCCGGAAGCCGATGAGGCCGCGGGCGGGGACCAGGTACTCCATGCGGACCCAGCCGGTGCCGTGGTTGATCATCTGCTCCAGGCGGCCCTTGCGCAGGCCGAGCAGCTGGGTCACGACCCCGACGAAGTCCTCGGGCGCGTCGATCGTCAGGCGCTCGACGGGCTCGTGCAGCTTGCCGTCGATCTCGCGCGTGACGACCTGCGGCTTGCCCACGGTCAGCTCGAAGCCCTCGCGGCGCATCATCTCGACGAGGATCGCGAGCTGGAGCTCGCCGCGGCCCTGCACCTCCCAGGTGTCGGGGCGCTCGGTCGGGTTGACCTTGATCGACACGTTGCCGATGAGCTCGGCGTCGAGGCGGTTCTTCACCAGGCGCGCCGTGAGGTTCTTGCCGGACTTGCCCGCGAGCGGGGAGGTGTTGATGCCGATGGTCATCGAGATCGACGGCTGGTCGACCGTGATCAGCGGCAGCGGCTTCGGGTTCTCGGGGTCCGACAGCGTCTCGCCGATGGTGATGTCGGGGATGCCGGCGATGGCGACGATGTCGCCGGGCCGGGCGATGTCGGCCGGGACGCGGTCGAGCGCCTCGGTGATCAGCATCTCGGACAGCTTGACGTTCTGCACGGTGCCGTCCTGCTTGCACCACGCGACGACCTGGTTGCGCTTCATCTCGCCGGCGAACACCCGGCACAGCGCGAGGCGGCCGAGGTAGGGGGAGGCGTCGAGGTTGGTGACGTGGGCCTGCAGGACCGCGCCCTCCTCGTACTCCGGCGCCGGGACGCCGTCGAGGATCGTCGCGAACAGCGGGCCGAGGTTCTCCGAGTCGGGCATCTCACCGTTCTCGGGGGCCGTCAGCGAGGCGCGGCCGGCCTTGGCGGAGGCGTAGACGACCGGGAAGTCGAGCACGTCGGTGTCGCCGTCCTCGAGCAGGTCGAGGAAGAGCTCGTACGTCTCCTCGACGACCTCGGCGATGCGGGCGTCGGGCCGGTCGACCTTGTTGACGACCACGATGATCGGCAGGTTCTTGGCCAGCGCCTTGCGCAGCACGAACCGGGTCTGGGGGAGCGGGCCCTCGGAGGCGTCGACGAGCAGCAGCACGCCGTCGACCATCTCGAGGCCGCGCTCGACCTCACCGCCGAAGTCGGCGTGGCCGGGGGTGTCGATGATGTTGATGATCACGTCGGAACCGTCGGGCGCGTGGTGCAGCACCGCCGTGTTCTTCGCGAGGATGGTGATGCCCTTCTCGCGCTCGAGGTCCATCGAGTCCATCACGCGGTTGTTGATGTCCTGGTTGGCGCGGAAGGCGCCGGACTGCCAGAGCATGGCGTCCACCAGGGTCGTCTTGCCGTGGTCGACGTGGGCCACGATGGCGACGTTGCGCAGGTCGCTGCGTACGGGCATGGAGCGGTGTTCCTTATCGTCCGGGGTGGCGGACCAGGTCGTGCCGGTCCAGCGGGCCCGCGACGGCGTCGTTCGGGCAACCAGAGAAGTCTACCCGGCGCGCGGAGGTGGGCGTCCCGCTCGCGCGGGACGCCCGTCGTCCGTGGACCCGTCCTCGTGCTGCGCCCCGCGCCCAGGCGTGCTGGCCCGGTCCGGAGCGAGGGTCAGGCCCTTGCCAGCCGTCCTCGTCCGACCAGGCGCAGCCCGACCAGGAAGGTCGGCAGGTAGCAGACCAGCCCGACCAGCCCTCCGGCCACCAGGCCGAAGGCGTTCCCGCCCACGACCTGACCGGCGGCGCCGCCCACGAGGCCCATGACCACGTACGGCGCGACCATCGGCAGGGCCGCGAGCGGCACGAGCCACCAGGAGATGACCCCGGCGCGCGCGAGCCCGGCGTAGAGCAGCACGGGCAGGGCGATCGCGAGCTTCGCGCTCTGGACCCAGACCTGGGACCACGCGTCCCCGTCGACCATCATCGCGTCCGCGACGCTCACCGCCTGCGGCATCGGCAGGTGGGTGCCGAGCGCCACCAGGAACCAGTCGTTGAGCAGCAGCCCGGACATCTGGACGACCGCGAAGCCGCCTCCCAGGCCGCCGACCAACGTCAGCGCCCGGCCGCGGCGGCCCCTGACCAGGCTCATGGCGACGACGAGGCCGAGTGCCATCGCGACCCAGCCGTAGTGGAGCAGCGACGCCGACAGCGCGCTCTGGAACGGGTCGCGGGCCAGCGAGGCGATGTAGTCGGCCTGGCCCCGCGTCGCCTGCGGGGGCGAGGTGAGGATGCCGGCCACGACGAGCAGCGGGGCGGCCAGCATCGCGGCGCCGCCGACGAGGCTGACCGGGCGGCGCAGCGAGGCCCCGCAGGTGCCGGAGTCGTCGGTGCCGGCGGCCGGGTCGGCCTCGGTCGTGGGGCTGGTGGGGCGGGGCAGGGTGGTGGTCATGGTGGCTCCTGTGCTGGTCCCCGGGTCGGGGAGCTGGTGGGAAGAACGCTAGGAAGGTGCAGCGGTCGCGGGATCGGCCCGACGGGCGGTGCTTCCTCCGTCCGGGAGCCCGTCCGGAGGCTGCAGGGGTCCTCCCCGCGGACGACCCCGACGGCCTGGAGGAGGAGGCGCCCGGCCCGCGGGACACGCCGGGTCCGGGGCGGCCGGGACGCAGGGTCAGGCGGTGCGGCCGCGCTCGACGAGGCGGGCGGCCGCGACGAAGGCCGGCAGGTAGCAGACCAGCGAGACGACGACGCCGAGGACGCCGCCGAGCACCCCGCCGACGAGGAAGAGGAGCAGCGCGCCGACGAGCATGCTCCCGGCGATCAGCGGGGCGATCCACCACGAGACGACACCGGCCCGCGCGAGCCCGAGGAAGAGCAGGACCGGGAACACGATCGCCAGCACCTTGGCCGAGCTCAACCAGATCGCCATGGACACCGACCCGTCCATCGCCTCGAGGATCGCGACGGCCTGGTCGAGCGGGACGATCCGACCGGCTGCGCCGTCGGACCAGTCGGCGAGCAGCAGCCCGGACATCTGGAGGGCGCCCAGCGACCCCCCGATCCCGCCCACCAGGGCCAGGGTGCGGCCGCGGGCCCCACGGACCAGGCCGACGGCGGCGAGGAAGCCGAAGGTGAGCGCGACCCAGCCGTAGTGGAACAGGCTCGCTGACAGGTGCGTCAGCGCCGGGTCCGCGGCGAGGGAGGCGATGTAGTCCGCCCGGCTGCCGCTCGCCTGGGGCGGGCTCGTGAGCGTCCCGCCGACGATCAGCAGCGGGCCGAGGGCGAGCGCCGCACCCCCGAGCAGCGAGAACGTCCGGCCGACGCCGGGGTCACCTGTGGAGGCGGCCGGGGCGGCCGGGGTGGCGCTGGTGCCGGGGGTCTGCTCGACGGCGGCGGACGTCGTCGCGAGGGTGGTCATGGCTGCTCCTGGTGTCGGTCTCCGAGCCGAGAGGTCGGTGCCGAGGACGCTACGGAGCAGCACCGGGCGCCACATCGATCCTGCGGGCGGTCCCGGGTGCGACCGGCGGAGGGCCGCCGGGCCGTCGGATCCTTTCCGGGGACGACCTCCTCGGCGGCCGGCTCCTCCCGCGAGACGATGCGGCGGGCCCTGCGCTGGCCTAGGTTCACGTCATGGACGTCGTCGCGCCGCCGCCGCGCCCCGTCGGGCGCAGGCCGCGCCAGCTCTTCGAGACGTCGCGGCGCGGCTGGTTGGCGATGGTCGGCGTCTGCGGGCTGCTGACGGGCTCGATGCTGCTGGAGAACGCGGCCTTCCCGCAGGGCGCCATCACCCCGATGGTGTGGCTCAGCATCGGCATCGCGGTGCTCGCCTGCCTCGCGGCGTACCCGACGCCGTTCCTCGGGCTGCTCCTCGCCGTGGCCCTCAGCATCGCGAACATGCTCGTGCCCGGCATGCCGCACGGCGGTGGGACGGAGCTGATCACGCTGCTGTTCCTCATCGGCTTCCTCTCCTTCCGCCTGCCCGGGCGCTGGGGGCTCGCGGCCTGGGCCGTCGCGGCGTCCTCCGTCGGGCTGAGCGCGGCCCTCAGCGAGCGGGGCGACGTCTTCGAGATCGCCTTCTACCTGCTGTTCCTCGCGCCGGCGTGGGTGGTGGGCATGCTGCTGCAGCGCGAGCGGACCCGGTCGGCCGAGCTGAGCGCGCTCGCCGCCGAGCTGGCCGCCGAGCGCGAGCAGGGCACGCAGAACGCCCTGGTCGCCGAGCGCGCCCGGATCGCCCGCGAGCTGCACGACGCCGTCGCGCACAGCGTCAGCGTGATGACGCTGCAGGTCGGCGTGGTCCGGCGCCGCCTCGGCGCGCTCCCCGCCGAGCAGGAGACCCTGGCCCAGGCCGAGCAGCTGGGGCGACGTTCGGTCGACGAGCTGCGCCGGATCGTCGGGCTGGTGCGCACCGCGGCTCCCGAGCTGAGCCCGGTGGTCTCGCTGGCCCAGCTCGACGACCTCGTGGACCAGGTCCGAGCGGCCGGCACGACGATCACCCTGCGACGCAGCGGGGCGCTGGACGACGTGGCGCCGACCCTCGGCGTGACGGTCTACCGGCTCGTGCAGGAGGCCGTGACCAACGCCCTCAAGCACGCGCCCGGCTCGACGGTGTCGGTCGACCTCGCCGTCGGGACCACGGCGATCACCGTGGGCGTCGTCGACGACGGCCCGGCGCCGGGCCCCGTCGTCGCCGGCCACGGACTGACGGGCATGCGTGAGCGGGTGGCCGCGTTCGGCGGTGCGCTGACCTACGGCCCGGGGACCGCGGGCGGGTTCGCCGTCCGGGCGGACCTGCCGCTGGATCCCGACCGCGCGGGCGCCGGGCGTCCGGCGGCGCCGGAGCCGGCGGTCGCCCGGTGAGCGCTCCCACCCGGGTCGTGCTGGTGGACGACGAGCAGATGGTGCGGGCCGGCCTGCGGCTGCTGATCGCCAGCGAGGACGACCTGGAGGTCGTGGGCGAGGCGGCCGACGGCCAGGAGGGTGTGGAGGTGGTCGCACGGCTGCGGCCCGACGTCGTGCTGATGGACGTGCGGATGCCGCGGCTGTCGGGCCTCGAGGCGGCCGGGCGGGTGCTCGCCCTCGCCCCGGCGACCAAGGTCCTGATGCTGACCACCTTCGACGAGGACGAGGTGGTCGACGCCTCGCTGCGCCACGGGGTGGCCGGCTTCCTGCTCAAGAGCTCTCCGCCGGAGGACCTCGTGGACGCCATCCGGCACGCGCGAGCCGGGCAGGGGGCGCTCGACCCCAAGGTGGTGCCCGGCGTGATCTCGCGGATCTCGGCCGCGCCGGCGGCGCCGGCACGGGCGGTGGAGCTCGACGTGCTGACGCCCCGCGAGACCGACGTGCTGCGCCTCGTCGGGCTCGGCCACAGCAACGCCGAGATCGCGGCGGAGCTCTACCTCGGCGAGACCACGGTCAAGACCCACCTCGGGCGGGTCCTGGACAAGCTCGGGCTGCGGGACCGCAACCGGGCGATCGCCTTCGCCTACGCCAGCGGCCTGGTGCGGCCCGGGGAGTGACCCCGGGCCGCACCAGGCGGTGGTCGGTCGGACGGCGTCCTTGGACGACCCGTCCGTGGTCAGTCTGCGGTCAGTCCGCGGTCAGTCCGTCGCGGCACGGAGGGCGCGGGTGCCCGCGAGCACGCCGCGCGGGTCGTGGGCCAGCGCGACCTCGCGCAGCCGGGCCACACCGGTCTCGCCGTACGCCGCGCGGTACCAGTCGGCGTCGCCCCGGGTGGCGAAGTTCGGCAGCCGCCCGCCGGTGCTCCAGGGCCGCACCGCCTCGACCAGCGCGGCGCCGTGCCCCAGGGCGGCGTCGCGCACCGGCGGCACGGCCAGGCCCACCGAGTGGACGCTGAAGCCCGCGGCGCGGTGCGCGAACGCGGCGTCCGTCCCGTGGCGCATCGCTCCGCCGAGCTGACGCACCTCGACCATGATCTGCGGGCACTCCGCCTCCGGCCCGGCCAGCGCGAGCAGGGCGTCGACGGCCCCGTCCGGGAGCTCGGCCAGCAGGGTGTGGTCCTCGACGACGGGCATGGGGTCGACGGGGTCCATGTGGATGGCGCCGAAGGCGGCGAACGGGATCGGCCCGATCCCGTCGAGCACCGGGGTGGCGGCCGCGCGGAGCGGTGCGAGGGCCTCGGCGCCCTCCTGCGCCGACCCGGTCCAGGCGAACCGCACCCCCACGGTGAACCGTCCCGCGAGCGGCGGCGGCAGGGTCGGCAGCGGTGGCAGCCGCATGAAGGCGAGCGATGTCGTGGCGGCCTCCGGCAGCGCCGCCGACCAGGAGGCCCAGGCCCGGAGCACCGCCGGCGCGTCGGCGCCGTCGAAGAACATCGAGCCGGCGTAGAGCTCGGCCTGCTCGACGAGCTCGATCTCGACCGCGGTGACGATGCCGGCCGTCCCGCGTCCGCCGCGCAGCGCCCAGTAGAGGTCGGGGTCCTCCTCCGCGCTGGCCTCCCGCAGCGAGCCGTCGCCCGTCACGACCTCGAAGGACCGCACCCGGTCGATGCCCAGCCCGTACGTCCGCCCGACCGGGCTCACGCCGCCGCCGGTGGTGTAGCCGACCACCCCGACCGCCGGCGCGGAGCCGGCGACCGCGCCGAGCCCGTAGGGGGCCGCGGCGTCGAGCACCTGCTGCCAGACCACCCCGGCACCCACGCGGGCGCGCCGGGCGTCGGGGTCGACGTGGAGCTCGGACAAGGTGCCCGTGTGGACCATGACCTGGTCGTCGAGGGCCGGGCTCAGCCCGTGACCGGTGAGGCGCACGCCGACCCCGAAGCCCAGCTCGTTGCCGAGCCGGACCACGGTCGCGACGTCGTGGGCGTCGGCGGGCTCGACGACCGCGGCCGGGCTGACCGCGTTGTCGAGGTTGAAGCCGCTGACGAGCGCGTCGTACGCGTCGCTGCCCGGGGCGTGGACGACGAGGCCGGCGTCCCGGAGCGCCGTCAGCCGCTGGGCGCCCCCCGTGGTCGCGGTGCCGCTCGTCGTGCTCGTGCTGCTCATGCGATGTTCTCCCTGGTGCGTGCCCTGTTGGGCGGTCTCGTGGTCGTGGACGACCTTGCGCAGCTACAGTCGTGCCGCGGGTTTGGCGGAACAATGGCGCGGGCACCACACATCGCCGGGTTCGGCAAGGGGCGCCCGCCAAGAAATCGCCAAGGTCTCGCCGAGGACGGTGGATGGCACTCGCGTACGGGCTGCTCGGTCCGCTGACCGTCAGCCGTGACGGACGCCCGCTCGACCTCGGGGCGCCCAAGCAGCGGCTCGTCCTCGCGCTGCTCCTGCTCGAGCGCGGCCGGGTCGTCTCGACCGACCGGCTGGTGGCCGCGGCGTGGCCGCGGGACGCGCCGCCCAGTGCCGTGCCGAGCCTGCAGGCGTACCTGTCCAACCTGCGCCGCCTGCTCCGCGAGCCCGACGTCGACGGTTCCGGGCGCGCGACGCCGCTGGTCCGCCAGGCGCCCGGCTACCGGCTCGACGTGACCGGGAGCGCGGTGGACCTCGACGACTACCTCGAGGCGGTGCGGGTGCAGGCCGACGCCGTGCAGCGGCACGAGTGGCGGGTGGCGGTCGAGGCCGGCGACCGCGCCCGGAGCCTCTGGCGCGGACCGCTGCTCGCCGACCTGGCCGACGAGGACCGGGTGCAGGCGGAGGCGACCGCGCTCGACGAGCGCCGGGCGCGCTCCCTGGCCGACGCCGTCCTCGCGCACGCGGCGACCGGGGACCTCGGCACGGCCCTCGAGGTCGCCCGGGCGCTGGCCGAGGAGCACCCGTGGCGCGACGACGTCGCCGGCCTGCTCGTCCGGGTGCTCGCCCGCGCCGGCCGCACCACCGAGGCGCTCGAGGCCTACCGTGCGTACGCCGACGGGCTCGCCGACGAGCTCGGGCTCGACCCCGGCCAGGAGCTGCGGGCGCTGCACCAGGCCGTGCTCCGGGGGGACGCGGCGCTGGCGGCCTGGCCCGAGGGCTCGGTCCCGGCCCCGGCAGTCTCGTCGGTCCCGTCGGTGCCGTCCCCGTCCCGCTCCTCGGCGCCGCAGACCCGTGCCGCGCCGGCGCCGGGCGCGCCACCCCCGGCGGGGGAACCCGCCTCCCCGAGGCCGGCCGACCGCTTCGTCGGGCGTGCGGGGCTGCTCGCCGCGCTGGCGGACGTGCTGGCGCAGGGACGTTCCGGACGCACGGCCTGGGCGGTGCTCACCGGCCCGCCCGGGATCGGCAAGACCCGGCTCGCGCAGGAGGCGGTGCACCGGGCCGAGGCCACCGGCGCGCGCGCCGTGTGGGGGCGCTGCCTCGAGGAGGAGGGGGCGCCGGCCTGGTGGCCGTGGCGGGCGGTGGTCCGCGCGCTCGGGGCTGATCCGGCGGTGCTGCTCGCGCCGCCGGCGGGCGCGGACGCCGACGCCGGACGGTTCCTCGTCTACGAGCGGCTCGAGGAGCTGCTGCGGAGCGCCGCGTCGCGCGCTCCGCTGGTGATCGTGCTGGACGACCTGCAGTGGGCCGACGCGACGTCCCTGGCGGCGCTCGCCTCGCTGGCGGTCACGCTGCACGACGCCGACGTCGCCGTGCTGGCGACGCTGCGCGACGGCGAGCGCCGTCCGGCGACCGAGGACGCGCTGCGCCGCGCGCTCGGGGCCGTCGGGCGCGCCCCCGACGCCCGCGACCTCGCGCTCGGACCGCTCGACGCCGCCGACGTGGCCGCGATGGTCGGGACGGTGAGCGGCGAGGCCCTGTCCGGCTCCGACGCCGCCTCCCTGGCCGAGCGCACCGGTGGGAACCCGCTCTTCGTGCGCGAGTACGCCAGGCTCCCCGCGCAGGAGCGGCTCGGGGCCGCCCTGCCCGGTGCGGTGCGTGCGGTGCTGGGGCGGCGGCTCGAGGTCCTGGAACCGGCCGTGCTCGACGTCGTCCGGGCGGCCGCCGTGATCGGCGAGCGCGTCGACCTGCCGCTGCTCGGCCGGGTGGTCCGCCTCGACCCGGAGCGGGCCGCCGACCTCCTCGACGGCGCCGCCGACGAGGCCATCATCGGGCCGACGCCGGGCGGGACGGGCTACGGCTTCACGCACGCGCTGCTGCGCGACGAGGTGCTGGCGGGGCTGAGCCCGATCCGTCGGCAGCGGCTGCACCTGCGGGTGGCCGACGTGCTCGCCGACGCGCCGTCGACCAGCACCGAGGAGCCCCTCGCCCGGCGCGCCCACCACCTCGTGGCCGCGCTGCCCCTCGCCGACGTGCGGGCCACCGTCCAGGCGTGCCGCGCCGCCGCCCGGCGCGCCGAGGAGCAGTGGAGCTACGAGACGGCGGCCCAGTGGTGGGAGACGGCCCTCGCGGCCTGGGACTCCGCACCCCACGGCCACGCCGACCCCGACGGCCGGGACGCGCTCCTGGTCGCCCAGGTCGCGGCCCTCGCGAGGTCGGGGCGGGGGCAGACCCTGCTCGACCTCGTCGAGTCCTCGCTCGCCGAGGTGCAGGCCACGGGCACGACGGCGACCGTGGGCCGGTTGTGCTCGGCGCTGCTGCGCTCGGCCGGCGCCTGGCCCTGGACGAGCGGGGGCGACGACCCGCTCCCGCTGCTGGGACGCCTGGCCTCCCTCGAACGCTTCGTCGAGCCCGACCCGGTGGCCCGGGTCCGGCTGCTCGCGGCCATGGGCGTGGGCCAGGGCTACAACCCGGACCCGCGCGTGGCCGACGGGTTGACCCGGGGGGCGCTCGCGCTGGCCGAGGAGGTGGGGGACGTCGAGGCGCTCGCCGACGCGCTGGTCGGGCGGATCCTGACCTACGTCGGTGTGGCCTCCCACGCGGAGGAGTGCGAGGCGCTGCTCGCGCGGCTCCACGCCCTCGACCACGCGCAGCGCGACGTCGACGGCGTCCTGCTGCACACGGTCTCGACGATGAGCCGCACGCTGCTGGGCGACGTGGCGGGCGCCGAGCGCCACCTGGCGGCCGGCGCTGCCGAGGCCGACCGGCTGCGCCTGCGGCTCCTCCGGGCCCAGCTGCGCTGGGCCGAGTTCGGCCTCGCCACGTGGCACGGCGCGGGCGACGCCCAGCACCTGCTCGACGGCGCGATCGAGGCGCACCGGCGCACCGAGCTCTACGAGCTCGGCATCTTCGAGCTCGCCACCAACCTGCTCGGCCTGGACACCGGCCACGTCGTCGAGTGGCCGCAGGCGTTCCAGGTGCGCGAGGACCTCACCTGGGCGGCCGTGCGGGCGGCCTTCGCGGGCGACCGCGACCGGGCCGACGCGCTGGTGGCCGAGCGGCTGACCGTCCAGGTGCCGACCGTGTGGCTCACCCTCGGCCACCTGACGGTGCTCGCCAACGTCGTCGCCGACCTCGGGCTCGTCCACCACGCGCCGGCCCTGGTGGAGCAGCTGCTCCCGGACCGGCACCACCTGGCGATGGTCGGCCAGGTCGCCTCGTGCGGTCCGGTCGCGCTGCCGCTCGCCCGGTTGAGCACCGTGCTGGGCGACGTCGACGCCGCGGCGGCCGACCTGGCGCTCGCCGAGGACATGGTCGCCCGCAACCAGGGCGGACCGGTGTCGCTGCGCTGCGCCCTCGCCCGGTTCGAGCTCGACCTGGCCCGCGGGGGGCAGCCCGAGGGGGCGCGCCTCGGCGAGGTCGCCGCGCAGGCGGAACGGCTCGGCCTGCGCCGCCTCGTGATCCGCGCCGCGGAGCTGGGCGCCCGCGACGCCGTCCCGACCGACGGGGGAGCGAGCGTCCCCGGCTGACGAGGGCCGGCCCGTACCCTGGGCTCCCACCCAGCGCAGGAGGCGCGATGGCAGGCGACTGGCTCAAGGACTCGTTCCGGGAGCGCTACGACCAGGAGTCGGAGGCGATCGGCCGGTTCAACCTCGCGGTGTTCGGCAAGACCGGCGTCGGCAAGTCCACGCTGGTCAACGCGATCTTCGGCGAGGAGGTCGCCAAGGTCGGCATCGGCGAGCCCGTCACGCAGGGCAGCCACCTCTACCTGGACAAGGTCGGCAGCCTCGGCATCGTCGACACGCAGGGCCTGGAGATCGGCGTCGACGACAAGAAGATCATCGACGAGATGCAGAAGATGATCAACCGCACGCGGAAGCTCCCGCTGAGCGAGCAGGTGCACGTCGCCTGGTACTGCGTGCGGGGCATGGACCGCCGCTTCGAGGACACCGAGGCGGAGCTCGTCCGCCGGCTCGACGAGCTCGGGCTGCCGGTGATCATCGTCATGACGCAGGTGCCGCGCAACGAGATGGGGTTCCACCCCGACGCCGTCGCCCTCGCCGAGCTGATCCGGCAGCGCCACCTCCCGGTGGTGCCGGGGAGCCCGTTCTTCACCTACGCCAAGCCGGACGAGTGGACGCAGCAGCGGGCGTACGGCCTGCGAGAGGTCCTCGATGCCACCTTTCGCGTTGCGCCCGAAGGTGTTCACGGAGCTCTCGTCGCGGCGCAGGAGATCGATCATTCCCGGAAGGCGTCCGAGGCCCAGAAGGTGATCGCGGCCGCGGCGTCGAGCGCCGCGGCGAGCGCCGCCGTCCCTGTGCCCTTCTCGGACGCGGTCATGCTCGTGCCGATCCAGCTCGGCATGATGGCCAAGATCGCTCAGCTCTACAAGATCAAGTTCGACCGGGCCGCCCTCATGGCCATCGCGTCGACCACCGCGGCGACGCAGGCCGGGCGCGCGACGTTCACGGGGCTGCTCAAGCTCGTGCCGGGGGCGGGCACGATCGCCGGCGGCCTGATCGGCGCCGGGGTCGCCTCGACCTACACGTACGCGATGGGTCAGGCCTGGCTCGCCGTCTGCCAGCGCGCGGCGACGGGGTCGTTCGGCAAGGTCGGCGGCGTGCTCGACACCGACGCCGTGCGCGAGGCGTTCACCGAGGAGTTCAAGAAGAGGCTCAAGATCCGGTCGAAGACCTCGGCCTGACGCGGCGGACGCGAACGTTCAAGATCAACCGCCTCCCGGGGCTAGCGCCTCGGCTGGTTAGGCTGCCCGCGTGACGACTCCCGACGTGCGGGGGCTGCTCGAGGGCGAGCCGCGGCACGACCAGGCGGTCTTCGAGACCCGCCTCAGGCGCTACTGGCCCGACCTGCTCACGGGGCTGGGCGGCGCGTACCCCGCGCACGCGGTGGACATGGCCGAGCGCCTCGTGGAGATCGCTGCCGACGGGTTCCGCCGCCGTCCGGAGGACCTGCGCGTGCTCGACCTCCAGCGCCACGCCGACCCGCAGTGGTTCGGCCACCAGTCGATGCTCGGCTACGCGACGTACACCGACCTGTTCGGCGGGACGCTGCGCGGGGTGGGGGAGCGCGTCGACTACCTCTCCGAGCTCGGCGTGACCTACCTGCACCTGATGCCGCTCCTCAAGCCGCGACCGGGGCAGAACGACGGCGGCTACGCCGTCATGGACTACCGGGCCGTGCGCGAGGACCTCGGCACCGTCGAGGACCTCCGCGACCTCGCGACCACCCTGCGCTCGCGAGGCATCTCGCTGACCCTCGACCTGGTGCTCAACCACGTGGCGCGCGAGCACGCCTGGGCGCAGGCGGCCCGGGCCGGCGACGCGTACCACCGCCGCTTCTTCCACCTGTACGCCGACCGCGAGCTGCCGGACGCCTACGAGCGGACCCTGCCGGAGGTGTTCCCGGACACCGCGCCGGGCAGCTTCACCTTCGACGAGGAGTCGGGGTCGTGGGTGTGGACCACCTTCAACTCCTGGCAGTGGGACCTGAACTGGCACAACCCGGACGTCTTCTACGAGTTCGCCGAGCTGGTCCTGTGGCTGGCCAACCTGGGCGTGGAGTGCCTCCGCCTGGACGCCATCGCGTTCATCTTCAAGCGGATGGGCACCTCCTGCCAGAACCAGCCCGAGGTCCACGCCATCACCCAGGCCCTGCGGGCGGTGGCCCGGATCGCCGCGCCGGCGCTGGTTTTCAAGGCCGAGGCGATCGTCGGCCCGGCCGACCTGGCCCCGTACCTCGGCGTCGGCAAGCACGCGGGCAAGGTGAGCGACCTCGCCTACCAGAACTCGCTCATGGTCCAGATCTGGTCGGCGCTGGCCGCCAAGGACACGCGCCTCTTCTGCGCGGCCATGAACCGCTTCCCGGCCAAGCCGCCGACGACGGTGTGGGGCACCTACCTGCGCTGCCACGACGACATCGGCTGGGCGATCGACGACGCGGACGCGGCGTCGGTCGGGCTGGACGGCCACGAGCACCGGCGCTTCCTCGCCGACTACTACGCCGGCACCTACCCGATGAGCGACGCGCGGGGGCTGGTGTTCCAGGAGAACCTGCAGACCGGCGACCGGCGCATCAGCGGCACCGCCGCGTCGCTGGCCGGGCTCGAGGCGGCCCTCGCCAGCGGCGACGACGCCCAGGTCGACCTCGCCGTGCGCAAGCTGCTGCTGACCCACGCGATGTTCCTCGGCTTCGGTGGGCTGCCGCTGCTGTTCATGGGTGACGAGCTCGGTCTGCGCAACGACCACTCCTACGCCGACGACCCCGACCACGCCGACGACAACCGCTGGGTCCACCGGCCGCGGATGCCGTGGGACGTGGCCGATCGGCGCCACGAGCCCGGCACGCTCGAGCACCGGGTGTTCGGCGGGATCCGGCACCTGGTCGCCGTCCGCTCCTCCCTGGCCGCGCTCGAGGCCGCGGTCGAGACCGAGGTGCTCGACCCGGTGAACCCGGCCGTGCTCGTCTACCTGCGCCGCGCACCCACCCAGACGATGGTCGCCGTCCACAACGTCACGCCCGAGGTGCAGAGCCTGCCGCGCTGGGTCGTCCCCGTCGGCAGCTGGGCCTGGGACGCGCTCACCGAGGACACGCCCCTCACCGACGGCCCCCTGCACCTCGAGCCGTACGAGGTGCGCTGGTTCGTGGCGCCCACGTGAGTGCGGTCGAGGTCGTCCAGGAGGCGCTCGAGGGGCTCGGGCTGGAGTGGTCACGCAGCGGCGACACGTTCACGGTGACGCTGCCGGGGGAGCACAAGCTGAGCACCGAGTGCGCCCTCGAGGTCGGGGCGCACACCGTGCAGGTGCGGGCGTTCGTGGCCCGCGCTCCGGAGCAGGACGCCGACCGCGTGCACCGCTGGCTGCTCGAGCGGAACCTCCGCCTCGGCGGGGTCGCCTTCTGCCTCGACCACCTCGGCGACGTCTACCTCGTCGGGCGCCTGCCCGTCGCCGGGCTGGAGCCGAGCAGCGTCGACTTCGTCCTCGGGGCCGTCGCGGAGACCGCCGACGGCAGCTTCGACACGATCGTCGCGCTGGGCTTCGCCGACAGCATCCGGCGCGAGTGGGCCTGGCGCCGCGCCCGTGGGGAGTCGACCCGCAACCTGGCGGCGTTCAGCCGTCTCGACCCGGCACGCGCCGCGGACTGAACCCCGAACGCCCCCTGAGCCTGTCGAAGGGCCTCGTCAGAGGTCGGCGTTCTCGACGCACGAGGAACGCCCACCACTACGTGGCCCTTCGACGAGCTCAGGGAGCGTGCCTCGGTCGCCGGGACCTACCCGTCCAGGCGGGCGGCCACGTCGGCGGGGAACCCGCCCGTGGCGATCGGGCCCCAGCGCGTCGGGGTGATGCGCAGCAGGGACTTGTCCTGGACGCGCATCGCCGCGCGGTACTCGTCCCAGTCGGGGTGCTCGCCCGCGATCGAGCGGAAGTAGTCGACCAGCCCGTCCTCGGCCTCGGGCATGTGCAGCACCTCGGCGTCGCCGTCGACCTGCACCCAGGGACCGTTCCACTCGTCCGAGATCACGCAGACCGACACCTGCGGGCGCTGCTCGGCGTTCGTGACCTTGGCGCGCGAGGGGTAGGAGGAGACGACGAGGCGGCCCTGCGCGTCGACCCCGCCGCTCACGGGGGAGAGCTGCGGGCGGCCGTCGCGCCGCGTCGTGGCCAGCAGGAAGCGGTGGCGCGGACGGACGAAGTCGAGCAGCTCGTCGAGCGTGGCCGAGGTGTTCGTGGCGATGGAGCGGGGCACGTGCGCGACCCTACCCAGACGAGGAGCGGGCAGGGCCGGACCGCTGGGCCGTCCTCGATAGGCTCGCGTCATGACCTCGACGCTGATCCTCCTCCGGCACGGCGAGAGCGAGTGGAACGCCAAGAACCTCTTCACCGGTTGGGTGGACGTCGACCTCAACGAGAAGGGCGCGGCCGAGGCCAAGCGGGGCGGCGAGCTGCTCGTCGAGGCGGGCCTGCTGCCCGACGTCGTGCACACCTCGCTGCTCAAGCGCGCCATCCGTACCGCCCAGATCGCCCTCATGGAGGCGGAGCGCCACTGGGTGCCCGCCCGGCGCTCCTGGCGGCTCAACGAGCGGCACTACGGCGCGCTGCAGGGCAAGGACAAGAAGGCGACGCTCGCCGAGTTCGGCGAGGAGCAGTTCATGACCTGGCGCCGCTCGTACGACGTGCCGCCGCCCCCGATCGACCCGGACGACGAGTTCGCGAACTTCCACGACCCGCGCTACGCGAGCCTCCCGCCGGACGCCCGCCCGGCGACGGAGTGCCTCAAGGACGTGCTGCTGCGCGCCCTGCCGTACTGGTACGACGCGATCGTGCCCGACCTCCAGGCCGGCCGCGTCACCCTGGTCGCCGCGCACGGCAACTCGCTGCGCGCGATCGTCAAGCACCTCGACCGGATCGGCGACGCCGAGGTCGTCAGCCTGAACATCCCGACCGGGATCCCGCTGGTCTACGAGCTGGACGACGACCTGCGCCCGACCGGCCCGGGCCGCTACCTCGACCCGGAGGCCGCGGCGGCGTCCATCGAGGCCGTCAAGAACCAGGGCAAGAAGTAGCAGCACGACGAAGGGGCGAGGCCGACGGCCTCGCCCCTTCGTCGTCCCCGCCTCAGGGCTGGGGCCAGAACTCCTCGTCCGGGAACTGCCCGGTCACGACGTAGATCACGCGGCGGCCCATCGACGCGGCGTGGTCGGCGATCCGCTCGTAGTAGCGCCCGAGCAGCGCGACGTCCACGGCCGCCTCGACGCCGTCGTCCCAGTCCTCGCTCAGCAGCACCCGGAACTGGGTGCGCCGCAGCTCGTCCATCTCCTCGTCGCGGGCCCGCAGCTCCTGGGCGACCTGGATGTTGCGGTCGTTCAGGGTCTGGCCGGCGGTGACGACCATCTTCTCCGCGACGTCACCCATGCGCACGAAGTTGGAGCGCAGCGAGGCGGGCACGGCGACCTCGGGGTAGCGCAGCCGCGCGATCTTGGCCACGTGCGCGGCGAGGTCGCCCATCCGCTCCAGCTCCGTCACCATGCGCAGGGTCGTGACCACGGTGCGCAGCTCGCCGGCGACCGGGGCCTGCCGGGCGAGCAGGGAGAACGCGCGGCCCTCGACCTCGCGCTGCTTGGCGTCGATCGCCTCGTCCTCGCTGATGACGACCTCGGCGAGCTGCAGGTCGGCCTCGAGGAGGGCGGTCGTCGCGGTCCGTACGGCCCCGGACACGGTCTGGCACATCTGCACCAGGTCGGCCAGGATGTCGTCGAGCTGTTCGCGGTAGTTCTCGCGCATGAGCGAATCTTGTCCCATCTCAGAAGTGATCTGCGGCACCACAGTAGAAGTGGGCCCCGCACCGGATCCGACGGCGGCGTGAACGTCGGGTGAACGCACCCCGAACGCCTGGCGACGCCTGCGCCTGCGACCGGTCTGGACGTGAAGCCCGGGTGAACGGTCGGCCTAGGATCGCCGCGTGAACCTGCTCGGGGCTGCCGCCGTGCTGGTCGCGGGCATCCTCGTCGGCCTGCTGGTGTCCTGGCTCGTCCGGCGCCGGCCGCCGGCTCCGGAGCCGATCACCTTCGACGACGACCCGCCGGCCGTCGTGCCCGAGGGCGTCTCGGACGTCCTCGCCGTCCTCAGCTCCAGCGCCGTCGTGGTCGGGCCCCACGACGAGGTGCTCGAGGCGACGCGCGCCGCACGGTCCCTCGGGATCGCGCGGGGGACCCGGGTCGGTCTCCAGCCGGTCCTCGACCTCGTCCGCCAGGTCCGTCGGGACGGGCAGACGCGGGTGCACGACCTGGAGCTCAACCGCGGCCCGGGCGAGGCCACGCTCTACCTCAGCGCCCGGGTGGCGGCGCTCGCCGGCGGCCTGGTGGTCGTCCTGGCCGACGACCTCACCGCGTCGCACCGCATCGAGGCCACCCGTCGCGACTTCGTCGCCAACGTCAGCCACGAGCTCAAGACGCCCATCGGGGCCATCTCGCTGCTGGCCGAGGCCGTGGAGGACGCGGCCGACGACGCCGACGCCGTACGCCGGTTCGCCGGCCGGATGGGCGTCGAGTCCGCCCGCCTCGCCGACCTCGTCAGCCAGATCATCGACCTCTCCCGCCTGCAGGCCGACGACCCGCTCTCCGAGCCCCAGGTGGTCGAGATCGACGAGGTGCTGCACGACGCCGTCGACCGCTGCCGCGTGGACGCCGAGAAGCGCGGGGTGACGCTGACGCTCGCCGGGGCGCACGGCGCGAAGGTGCTCGGCAACGCCCGCCAGCTGAGCACCGCCGTCGGCAACCTCGTCGAGAACGCCGTCGTCTACTCCGACCCCGGCGCGCGCGTCGTCGTGGCCGCGCACACGCGGGCCCACAGCGAGGACGACGACGTCGAGATCACCGTGTCCGACACGGGCATCGGGATCACCCCGACCGACGCGGAGCGCATCTTCGAGCGCTTCTACCGCGTCGACTACGGCCGCAGCCGTGCCAACGGCGGCACCGGGCTCGGCCTGTCCATCGTCAAGCACATCGCCGCCAGCCACGGCGGCAGGGTCGGTGTCTGGAGCCAGCTCGGCCGAGGCTCGACCTTCACGATCACCATCCCGGCCCACCTCGCCCAGGTGCGCAGCGCCGAGCGGGCGGGCCAGGACGAGACGCGCCCCGAGGAGGACGCAGTGCCGCAGGACCTTTCCCCCGCCGCGCAGGACGAGCCCCAGGAGGTGCGGTCGTGACGCGCGTGCTGGTCGTGGAGGACGAGCCGTCCTACCGCGAGACGCTCGCTTTCATGCTCGGACGCGAGGGCTTCGAGGTGCTCGAGGCCGCCGACGGCGCCGAGGGGCTCGCCGCGTACGACCGGGCGGGCGCCGACATCGTGCTGCTCGACCTCATGATGCCCGGCATCCCGGGCACCGAGGTCTGCCGGCAGCTGCGCCAGCGCGGCCCGGTCCCGGTCATCATGCTGACCGCGCGCGACTCCGAGATCGACAAGGTCGTGGGCCTCGAGCTCGGTGCCGACGACTACGTCACCAAGCCCTTCAGCCACCGTGAGCTCGTCGCCCGGATCCGCGCGGTGCTGCGGCGCGGCCAGGACGTCGAGCTGGTGCCCGACGTGGTCGAGTCCGGCGGCGTCCGGATGGACGTCGAGCGCCACGAGGTCGCCGTCGACGGCAAGCCGGTCAAGCTCGCGCTCAAGGAGTTCGAGCTGCTGGAGATGCTGCTGCGCAACTCGGGCCGCGTCATGACCCGCGGCCAGCTCATCGACCGCATCTGGGGCGCCGACTACGTGGGCGACACCAAGACCCTCGACGTCCACGTCAAGCGCCTGCGCGCCAAGCTCGAGACCGACCCGGGCAACCCCGAGCACCTGCTCACGGTGAGGGGCTTGGGCTACAAGTTCGAGGCGTAATTTCTGCCTCCGCTTCGCTCCGGCGCGGTCCGGGCTCTGGTCCGGCGCCTTCCTCCCTCCTTCGCAGACGAAAAGCGTGTCTGCTCTCTCGGTCGTCCAGGCGCCGGCGCCCGGACCGGCGGTGGCTGGTCAACCCTCCCGCGCCGCGGCGTACAGGAACGGGTCAGCGCCGGCGAGATGGTGACGGTCGATCCTCGGGCGCCGAGGTCCGGCAGGATCCGACCTGATCACCGCCGGTGCGGGCGCCGGTGCCTGGACGACCGGACGGGCAGGACACGCTTTTCGTCCTGCCCGGGAGGGAGGAAGGCATCGGGTCAGAGCCCGCTCCGCGTCCGAGCGGAGCGAGGACAGAAGACTCGCCGGAGCGGGCGCCGGTGCCTGGACGACCGGACGGGCAGGACACGCTTTTCGTCCTGCCCGGGAGGGAGGAAGGCATCGGGTCTGAGCCCGCTCCGCGTGCGAGCGGAGCGAGCACAGAGCTACGGCGTCGGGCTCGGCGCCGCCGTCACCGACGGGGTGGCCGAGGGGCTCGCGGAGGGCGTGATCTGGTTGTACGGCGAGAGGTTGCCGTCGACGACCGTGGTCCGCGTGGTGTAGCTGCCGGCCTTGTTGAAGGTCACCGTGATCTCGGTGTCGAGGCCGGCCTGGAGGCCCTGCGCACCCGTGATGGTGAGGAAGGGCTGCTGGTTGGTGAGCACGACCTGCGCGTTGTTCGTCAGCAGGACCGGGCTGGCGAGGTCGGCGGTGAAGGGCGTGCCCTTGCTGCTGTCGGCCTTGTAGGGCGTACCGGTGACGCTGGTCAGGGTGTCACGACCGGCGGTCACCATCGTCCCGGAGACGATGCCGCTGCCGGGGCTGCGGCTGATGACCAGCAGGTTGCGCACGTGGACGACGACGTTGGGGTCGTTCGGGTCGCCGACGTCGAAGTTGACGCCCTCGGCGGGGGTGTACGGACGCGAGGTCTGCCCGCCGAACCCGCACGCCGCGGTCGGCAGGACCACCGCGAGGGCGGTGGCCGCGAGGGCGGCTCGCGCCCGGCCCGTACGCGCGAGCCGGGAGCGGCGGGCGCGTTGCGCGCTGACAGTCACGGGGACCCCTGTCTCGTCTGGTTCGTGCAGCCACGGCGCGGTGCTCCGTCGGAGTCCTGCGTTGCTCGTGGGACTGCTGGTCGATCGGGTGCAGCCTAGCGACACCGGCGGTGGTGGTGCAGGTACGACCCGGCCGGTGGCACCGACGACCCTCCGCACGCATAGGAACCACAGGTTTGTCAACCCCCGGTCAGCGCCTAAACTGGCTCTGACCAGCGGGAACGCTTTCTGGCCGACCCTGTGAGCGTGCTAAACTTGGTCGGTCGCTCAATCGGGGTTACTGGAGGAACATGTCTTTCACAGTCGGCGAAACGGTGGTCTACCCCAATCACGGCGCAGCCGTGATCGAGGACATCGAGACTCGACAGATCAAGGGCGAGGACAGGCTCTACCTCGTGCTCCGCATCGTGGGCCAGACCGACCTGGTCGTCCGGGTGCCCGCCATGAACCTCGACCTGGTCGGGGTCCGGGACGTCGTCGACGCCGACGGCCTGGAGCGGGTCTTCAGCGTGCTGCGTGCGCCGCACACGGAGGAGCCCACCAACTGGTCGCGTCGTTACAAGGCCAACCTGGAGAAGCTGCACTCGGGCAACGTGCTCAAGGTCGCCGAGGTCGTCCGCGACCTGTGGCGTCGTGAGCGCGAGCGCGGGCTGTCGGCCGGCGAGAAGCGCATGCTCGCGAAGGCCCGTCAGATCCTCGTCTCCGAGCTCGCGCTCGCGGAGCGCGTCGAGGAGACGCGCGCCGAGGTGCTGCTCGACGAGGTGCTGGCCTCCTGATGGCGCTGCCCCACCGGGGCACCAGATGAACAGCAGTGCAGGGCAGATGGACGTCCGTACCGGGATCGGTACGGACGTCCATCGTCTTGTGGGGGGTCGTCCGATGACGATCGCCGGCCTGGTCTTCGACGACCCGCACGGGCCGGAGGGCCACTCCGACGGCGACGTCGTCGCGCACGCCGCCTGCGACGCCCTGCTGAGCGCGGCCGGCCTGGGGGACCTCGGTTCCAACTACGGCACCAGCGAGCCCGAGTGGAGCGGCGCCGGCGGGGTCGCGTTCCTCGTGGAGACGGCCCGCCGCGTACGCGCTGCGGGCTGGGAGGTCGGGAACGTCGCCGTCCAGCTGATCGGGAACCGGCCCAAGCTGGGCCCGCGCCGTGCGGAGGCCGAGGCGGTCCTCAGCGAAGCCGTCGGCGCACCGGTGACCGTCAGCGCCACCACGACCGACGGTCTGGGCCTCACCGGCCGCGGCGAGGGGATCGCCGCCCTCGCCACCGCGCTGGTGCACCGCACGACTCCGGGCTGAGCCTCATCGACGTCCCCGGGGCCTGTCCAACGCCGCCTGAGCGCGTCAACGCCCCCTGAGCCCGTCGAAGGGCCTCGAAGAGGTCGGCTCCTCGACCAGGCAGGACGTCGACCCGTTCCGGGCCCTTCGACGGGCTCAGGGAACGTCCGCCGGGCCCTTCGACGGGCTCAGGGAACGTCCGCCGGGCCCTTCGACAGGCTCAGCGAACCTCAGCGGACCTCGTTCTTCGGCGCGGTGAAGGTGTTGCAGGCGCTGATGTCGGCGCTGCCGAGACCCTTGTCGCCCCAGAAGACGCGCGAGCGGGCGAGGCCGTGGTTGCCGACGATGGTGGGGTCGCCCGTCACCTGGTCGTCGCCGACGGCCTTGTAGGTGTCCTCGATGCCCTGCACGTCGGACTGCTGGATGCCCAGCGAGGTGGCGACCGCGCGGATGTACATGCCGGAGAAGCAGTCGGCCTGGGTCTCCAGCCGCCGGCTGTAGAGCAGGTCGGTCTGCTCGTCGTTGGAGTTCTGCCCGAGGGCCTTGGCCGAGATGAGGATGCCCGTACGCGCCTGCAGCGCGTGGCCGAACTCGTGGGCGATGACGACGTCGGCCGCCCACTTGTCGTCGGCGACGATCGGGACCGCCCGCGCGAGCTGGTTGGAGTAGTAGACCTGCTGGTCGGCCGCGCAGTAGAAGGCGTTGACGCCGCTCGTGCCGCACTTGGTGGTCATCTTGGAACCGTAGATCGTGACGCTCGGGCGCACGATGATGAGCTTGGCTCCGGTGACCGGCGGCTCCCAGACCCGCACCAGGCACTCCATGGCCTTGGTGAAGTGGTCCTCGAGCTGGGCGTCGGAGGCGGTGCCGACGTTGATCGGGGTGGCGTCGCAGCGCACCGGCGCCGGCACCTGCTGGCCGTAGAAGGGGCTGTTGGTGATGAGGTCCTGGGCCTGCTCGTACGTGTCCGGCACCGGGAGGGGCGGCGGGCTGAGGTCGGGCGGGGGGACTCGGTAGTCGTCGTTCTGGTAGGCGACGTCGGAGTTGTTGCTGCCACCGTGCAGACCCGTCGCGACGAACCCGATGAGGGCGAACAACCCGATCAGCCCGAGCCCGATCAGCAGCATCGTGCCGGCGCCGCCGCGTCGCCGCGGCGGGCGCTGCGGGCCGCCACCGAAGGGACCCTGCGGTGCGTAGCCGGGTCCCTGGCGGCCGAAGGCGGGCTGGCCGTAGCCCTGCCCGAACCCTGCCTGCGGGTAGCCCTGCTGCTGCCAGGGGCCCGCCGCGGGACGCCCACCCCACTGCTGGTAGCTCACGTGAGGCACCTTAATGCTCCACAGGGCACCCGAAGGATGGAATGATCCGGCCGTGCACCCACGATCTTCCGCCCCGGCCGCCGTCCTCGGTGGTCCCCGGCGCGTCGTCGCCCTCCTCGCCCTGCTGCTGCTCGCAGCCGGGCTCCTCGCGGGCCCCCTCACGCGGACGGCGCACGCGGAGGGCACCGCCTCGAAGGTGGTCGCGGCCGGCAACCTGGCGAAGGACGGCACGCTGAAGGTGACGGAGACCATCACCTTCGACGGGTCGGCCCCGGCGCAGGTGACGCAGAAGTTCGAGACCCTTCAGAACCTGGTCGGCGACCGCCAGTACCGCACGACCGTGCGCGACGTGACCGCCACCGCCGGCGGCGCGGCCGTGACGCCGCAGGTCAGCACCGAGGGCCGCTTCACCACCGCGACCGTCGCCACGAACGGCGCACCGGAGCTGGTGATCAGCTACACCGTCGACGGCGCGGTCGTGACGGTGCCGGACGGCACCGCGCTGCAGTGGCGGATGCTGCAGGGCCTCGACGTCGCCGTCACCTCGTTCCAGGCGCGGGTGCTGATCCCGGGCACTTTCACGTACGTCCGCTGCACCGCGGGCAGCCCGAACTCCTCCACCCCCTGCCTGTCTGCCGCCGCCGGGACCGAGGACGCCACGACGCCCACCTTCACCGACGGCCCGCGCGGCGAGGGCGAGGTCGTCGCCGTCGACATCGGCTTCCCGGCCGGCGAGGTCACCGCCAACGAGCAGGTCGAGTACCGCTGGACGATCGGTCGCGCCTTCTCGCCCGACCCGCTGCCGCTGGGCATCGCGATCGGGCTGCTCGTGCTCGGCGGGCTGGCGCTCTGGTTGGCGCACCGCCGCCGAGGCGCCGACGCCGCGTACTCGGGCGAGGCCGCCCGCGTCGGCGAGTTCGTCCCCGTCGGCCCGGGGCAGTCCGAGTTCCGCGTCGTCGACGACGTCCGGCCCGGTCACGTGGGCACCGTCGCCGACGAGCGCGTCGACCCGATCGACGTGACCGCGACGCTGGTCGACCTCGCCGTGCGCGGCCACCTGCTGATCACCGAGCTGCCGCGCACCAGCGCGTACGGGCGCCCCGACTGGACGCTCACGCGCACCGGCGACGGCACCGGCCTGCGTCCCTTCGAGCAGCGCCTGCTCGAGGGCATCGCGCCCGACGGCCAGGCCGTCCGCGTCTCCGAGATCGGCGGCCGCGTGCACGCGGCCATCGGCGGCGTGCAGGACGCGCTCTACGACGAGGTCGTCGCCAACGGCTGGTACGCGCGCCGCCCGGACGTCGTCCGCAGCCGGACCACCCAGCTCGCCTTCGGCGTCCTCATCGTCGCCGTCGTCGTGACCGCGCTGCTCGCCGCGTTCACGACCTTCGGCCTGGTCGGCCTGGCGCTGATCATCCTCGGCCTTGGGCTGATCCTGGTCGCCCAGGAGATGCCGGCCCGCACGGCCAAGGGCGTCGCGCTGCTGCAGGGGCTCGGCGCGCTGCGCTCCGAGCTCACCTCGCACCCGACCGACCAGATGCCGCCGGGGCGTGCGGTCGAGGAGCTGTCGGAGGTGCTCCCGTACGCGATCGTGCTCGGCGGGACCGAGCGCTGGCTCGACGCGCTCGTCGCCACCGACACCGACGCGGCGCCGGACTCGGAGGACCTGTCCTGGTTCCACGGGCCCGACGACTGGCACCTGCGCGACCTGCCCGACTCCCTGCGCAACTTCACGACCACCGTCTCCGGAACCCTCTTCACGCGCTGACCGCCCGGTCGGCGGGGTAAGCGCTCGCGAGGCCTTCCGGTCCTCGGACCGGAGGAGGCGTCGTGGCCGTGGAGCACACCCGGTGGTTGTTCGGCGATCAGCTCGGGCCGTACTTCCTCGACGACGAGGACCAGCAGGTCCTGATCGTCGAGTCGCGTCGGGTGTTCCGTCGCCGGCGGTTCCACCGGCAGAAGGCGCACCTGATCCTCTCGGCGATGCGGCACCGCGCCGCCGAGCTGGGGGAGCGGTGCACCTACCTCGTCACGGACACCTACCGCGAGGCGCTGGAGCAGGTCGAGGAGCCGCTCAGCGTCGTGCAGCCGACGACGTGGGCGGCCGTGCACTTCGTGGACACGCTCGCCACCGAGCGCGAGATCGAGCGGCTGCCCGCCCGCGGCTACGTGACGGGCCGTGCCGAGTTCAGCCGCTGGGCCGACGGTCGCGGCCGGCGGCGGCTCCTCATGGAGAACTTCTACCGCGACGCGCGCACCCGCAACGACGTCCTCATGAAGGGCGCCGAGCCCGTCGAGGGCCGCTGGAACTTCGACGCCGACAACCGCGAGCCCCCGCCCAAGAGCGGGCGGCTCGACGTCCTCGAGCCGTGGTGGCCGGAGGAGGACGAGATCGACGCGCAGGTCCGCGCCGACCTCGACCAGATGGAGGCCGACGGCTACGAGTTCGTGGGCGAGGACGGTCCGCGGACGTTTGCGGCGTCGACGGCCGAGGCGCAGGCGGCGCTCGACCACTTCGTCGAGCACCGGCTCCCGCTGTTCGGGCGCTATGAGGACGCCATGCTCACGGGCGACCGGTGGATGGCCCACTCGCTGATCTCGGCGCCGCTGAACCTCGGCCTGCTCGACCCCCTCGAGATCGTCCGGGCGGCCGAGGAGGCGTACGTCGCCGGCGACGCCCCGATCTCCGCCGTCGAGGGGTTCGTGCGCCAGGTGATGGGCTGGCGCGACTACATCTGGAACCTCTACTGGTACCTCGGCGAGGACTACCGCAACGAGAACGCCCTGAGGGCGACGACACCGCTGCCGCAGTGGTTCAGCGACCTGGACCCGTCGGGCACGCAGGCGCGCTGCCTGTCCTGGGCCGTCTCGTCGGTCCGTGAGGTCGGCTGGGCGCACCACATCCCGCGCCTGATGGTCATCGGCAACTACGCGCAGCAGCGCGGCTGGGACCCGCAGGCCCTGACCGACTGGTACCACCGCAGCTTCGTCGACGGCTACGACTGGGTCATGGTGCCGAACGTGGTCGGCATGAGCCAGTACGCCGACGACGGGGTGCTGGGCACCAAGCCGTACGTGGGCGGCGGCGCCTACATCAACCGGATGAGCGACTTCTGCGGCGACTGCGTCTACGACCCGAAGAAGCGCACGGGCGACGACGCCTGCCCCTTCACCGTCGGCTACTGGGGCTTCCTGAACCGCAACCGCGAGCACCTGTCCGGCAACTTCCGCATGGGCCAGGTGCTCCGCAACCTCGACCGCCTCAAGGACCTCGACCAGCTTCTGGCAGAGAACCCCGAGTTCAACGCTCCCTGAGCCGGTCGAGGCCCACGCACTCGTCGGCGTACGAGCGACGCTCCCTGAGGCTGTCGAACGGTAGGTTGCCGCGCTGTTCCCAGCCGATCTGGCGCGGGAACCTACCTCTCGACGATGTGGAGGGGTTCGGCACGCAGGGTCGGCGGGCGTCCTGGCTCGACGATGAGCTCAGGGAGCGTCCTCGCGGATCGCGTCCGAGCGGAGCGAGGACCCATCACACGTCGATGCTGCTCATGTCCGGGTACCGCTCGCCGACGGCGGCAGGAACGGCGTCGTCCAGGCGGGCAAGGTCGTCCGCGCTGAGCTGCACCGACGCCGAGGCCACGTTCTCCTCCAGGTAGCGCACGCGCTTGGTGCCGGGGATCGGGACGACGTCGTCGCCCTGGGCGAGGACCCAGGCGAGGGCGACCTGGCCCGGCGTCGCGCCGAGGGAGTCCGCGACCGCCTTCACCGCGTCGACGATCGCCAGGTTGGCCTGGAGCGCGTCGCCGGCGAAGCGCGGGTTGTGCCGCCGGAAGTCGTCGGGGTCGAGGTCGTCGGTGCTGGTGATGGTGCCGGTCAGGAACCCGCGCCCGAGCGGGGAGTAGGGGACCAGCCCGATGCCGAGCTCGCGCAGCAGCGGCAGGATCTCGTCCTCGAGGTCGCGGGTCCACAGCGAGTACTCGGTCTGCAGCGCGGTGACCGGGTGGGTGGCGTGCGCGCGGCGGATGGTCTCCGGCGAGGCCTCGCTGAGCCCGAGGTGGCGCACCTTGCCCGCGCTGACCAGCTCGGCCATGGCGCCGACCGTCTCCTCGATCGGCACGGTCTTGTCGACCCGGTGCTGGTAGTAGAGGTCGATGTGGTCGACGCCGAGGCGCTGGAGGCTGGCGTCGCAGGCGGAACGCACGTAGTCCGGGCTGCCGTCGATGCGGCGGTTGCGCGGGTTGTCGGGGTCGCGCACGTTGCCGAACTTGGTCGCCAGCACGACCTCGTCGCGGCGCCCGGCGATCGCGCGGCCCACGAGCTGCTCGTTGGTGAAGGGGCCGTACATGTCGGCGGTGTCGAGGAAGGAGACGCCGAGGTCGAGGGCGCGCCGGATGGTCCGCGTCGCCTCCGACTCGTCGGCCGTCCCGTAGAACTCGCTCATGCCCATGCACCCGAGGCCGAGGGTGGAGACGGTCAGCGCGGCGTCGGAGGAGCCGAGGACGCGGGTGCCGAGAGCGGAGGTGGAGGTCGTCATGCCCCCAGCCTGCCCCAAGCCCGCGAAGCGCCCGCGGGCACGGCCGTGAGCACCTAAGGTTCTCGGGGTCTGCCTCTCGGGGGGCGGGCGGTGCGGTGCGACGGTTCCGTCGCGCGCTGCTGCCCGGCGCCGACGGGAGCCGGGCACTCCGTCGACGTCAGGACATCATGATCACCTTCCGGCACCCTCGGGCCGGACGCGCGGCACGCGTGGCCCTCGGCCTGGCCGCCGCCCTCTCCACCACCGCCCTGGGCGTCGCCGCCGCGGCACCGGCCGCGGTCCCGACGGCGGGCGGGGCGGCTCGTCCGACGGCGTCCGCTCCTGCGCCTGACGTCCGCGTGGTCGCGGCCACGCACGACGAGCCGTGCCTCGCCGCGTCCTCCGCCCAGCGGGTGCGGGTCGGCAGCGCGTCCGACGGCGCCGACCCCAACACGCTCAGCCTGGGCCAGACGGAGCAGGCGCAGGACGCCTCGGCGGCACGGACGCAGCAGCGCCGCGTGAGCGCGCAGCACAAGCTCGGCAAGACGACGATCCCCGTCTACGTGCACGTGATCACGACCGCCTCGGGCAAGGGCGACGTGAGCACCGAGCGCATCGAGAAGCAGATCTCGGTGCTCAACAAGGCGTACGCCGGCAAGACCTCGAAGTCGTCGAAGAAGACCCCGTTCAGGTTCGAGCTCGAGGCGGTCGACCGGACGGCGCGCTCGGACTGGTACTCCTGGGCGCCGCCGACCGACACCGGCGTCGGAGACGACGTCGCCCCCAAGACGGCCCTGCACCGGGGCGGCTTCGGCGACCTGAACCTCTACGTCGCCGCCCTCGAGGACGGGGTGCTCGGCTACTCGTCGTTCCCCTGGGACACCACGCTGCCGCGTGACGGCGTCGTCCTGCTGAACAGCGCCCTGCCGGGTGGGTCGGCCAAGGGCTACGACAAGGGCGACACCGCCACCCACGAGGTGGGGCACTGGCTGGGCCTGCTGCACACCTTCCAGAACGGGTGCGCGAAGCCCGGCGACCTGGTCTCCGACACCCCGTACCAGGCCGACGGCGACAACATCTTCTCCTGCAGCAGCAAGCTGAACACCTGCCGCAGCAAGGGCAAGGACCCGGTCCACAACTTCATGAGCTACGGCGACGACAAGTGCCTGAGCCGCTTCACCAAGGGCCAGGTCAGCCGGATGAGCCAGACCTGGCAGCTCTACCGCGCCGCCGCCGGCTGACGCTCAGCCCTGCTGCTGGTCGCGCTCGTAGGACTCGATCGCCCGGCGGAAGGCCTCGACCTCCGCCCGGGCGCGCTCCTCGTCGGCGGGCAGCCGGCGCGGCTGCGGCTCCCAGTCACCGAACCAGGCGTACGACGCGATGGTCAGCACGACCAGGGCGAACGCCACCAGCACGATGCTCGTGAAGGTGGTCGCCGCCATCGTGCCGACCCCGCCGTCCCCCGGCTGCCGCCCGAGCCCTCAGAGTTCCAGGCCGGCGTACAGCGGGTGCGCGCCGAGCATCTCGGCGGAGGCCGCCTTGGTCCGCTCGGCCACTCCGTCCGCCAGCACGTACTTGGCCTTGCCCGGGGTGCCCGCGGCGGTCGTGGCCGGCGACGTGCTCTCCAGCACGTCGACGATGAGCTCGGCCACCCGGTCGAACTCGGCGGCGCCGAAGCCGCGCGTGGTCAGCGCCGGGGTGCCGATGCGGACGCCGGAGGTGTACCAGGCGCCGTTCGGGTCGGCGGGGACCGCGTTGCGGTTGGTGACGATGCCGGCGTCGAGCAGCGCCGACTCCGCCTGGCGCCCGGTCAGGCCGAACGAGCTCACGTCGATGAGCACGAGGTGGTTGTCGGTGCCGCCGGTGACCAGCTGGGCACCGCGGGACAGCAGCCCGCCGGCCAGGGTCTGCGCGTTGTCCGCGACCGCCTGGGCGTAGGTCTGGAACGCGGGCGTGCGCGCCTCGGCGAGGGCGACCGCCTTGGCCGCCATCACGTTGCCGAGCGGACCGCCGAGCACCATCGGGCAGCCGCGGTCGACGCTCGGCGCGTACTCCTCGGTCGCCAGGACCATGCCGCCGCGCGGACCGCGCAGCGACTTGTGCGTCGTGGTCGTGACGAGGTGGGCGTGCGGCACCGGGTCCTCGTCGCCGGTGAACACCTTGCCGGCGACCAGACCCGCGAAGTGCGCCATGTCGACCATGAACGTCGCGCCGACCTCGTCGGCGATCTCGCGCATCTTGGCGAAGTTCACCCGGCGCGGGTAGGCCGAGTAGCCGGCGATGAGGATGAGCGGCTTGAACTCGCGCGCAGCGGCGCGGACGGCGTCGTAGTCAATGCGCTGGGTCTGCGGGTCGGTGCCGTACGAGCGCTGGTGGAACATCTTGCCGGAGATGTTCGGGCGGAAGCCGTGGGTGAGGTGGCCGCCGGCGTCGAGCGACATGCCCAGCGCCCGCTGGTTGCCGAACTTGTGCCGCAGGGTCTCCCACTGCGCCTCGGTCATCTCGTTGATGTTCTTGAGGCCGAGCTCGGCCAGCTCGGGCAGCTCGACGCGGTGCGCCAGGATCGCCCAGAAGGCGACGAGGTTGGCGTCGATGCCGGAGTGCGGCTGGACGTAGGCGTACTCGGCGCCGAAGAGCTCGCGCGCGTGCTCGGCGGCGACGGACTCGACGGTGTCGATGTTCTGGCAGCCGGCGTAGAAGCGGTGGCCGACCGTGCCCTCGGCGTACTTGTCCGACAGCCAGGTGCCCATCGTCAGCAGCGTGGCCGGCGACGCGTAGTTCTCCGACGCGATGAGCTTGAGCGACGAGCGCTGGTCGGCCAGCTCGGCGCGGGTGGCCTCGGCGATGCGCGGCTCGACGGAGGCGATCACCTCGAGGGCCGACCGGTACGCCTGGGTCGCGGCCCCGCTGAGGTCGCTGCCGGCCGTCGCCGGACCGGTCGTCGTCGCGGGGGTGAGGGTGTCGGTCACGGGCGTGCTCCTGGGCAGCAGGTCGGCGGACTCCGCCCAATCTAACGCGGTGGTGGTCGACCGACCGCCTCGTCCCGGTGGGCCCGGGCCACCTCAGGTGATGGCGACCAGACCACCGACGCCGACGAGGTAGAGCACCAGCACCACGAGCGAGTCGACGCCCATCCCGAGCACGCGTCGCCGGGGCCGGAACACGAGGCCGACGGCGTAGACGAGGGTCAGCAGGATGGCCAGCGCGGTCAGGTAGACGTTCGCCGCGCCGGCCTTCGGCAGCACGGCCTCGCCCGAGATGACGGTGGCCACGAGGAACAGGACCGGGAGGAAGGCGTTGCCGCCGAAGATGTCGCTGACCGCCAGGTTGTCGTCGCCCTGCTTGACCGCCTGCAGCCCGGTCGAGATCTCCGGCAGGGAGGTGGCGAGCGCGAGCACCGTGGCGCCGAAGAGCACGCCGCCGAGGCCGAGCCGGTCGGCGGCCGCGTCCCCGGCCCGCTCCAGCACGACACCGCTGACCAGCGTCGCGAGGGCGGCGAGGCCGAAGACGAGGCCGGCCCTGCCGGTGCTCCAGCCGCTGTGCGGCTTCTCGGGCGTGCTGCGCCGGTGCCCGGAGGCGTGCGGCGACGCGTCCGGCGCGTTCCCGTCCTTCGTCCACGGTAACCCACGGCCGGCCCGGCGGACGAGCAGCAGCCCGACGACCCACAGGACCGCGATCAGCAGCCCGCTGGGGCTGACCCGGCCGACGACCGAGCCGGCCGGCAGCTGGGTGCCGGCGACGACGACGGCCAGCACGGCGATCACCGTCGTGGCCTCGACCAGGAGCGTGAGGGACGCGGCGCGGTAGGTGAGCGGTCTGGCGTCACGGCCCCGCTTGCCGAACCGGTCGAGCACCACGAGCACCACCGTCTGCAGGGCGATGCCGCCGAGGATGTTCCCCACGGCGACGCCGAGGTTGCCGCTGATCGCCGCGCTGACGGTGATGGCGATCTCCGGCAGGTTCGTGGCCACCGCGAGCACGACCAGCCCGCCCAGCGCGCTGCCGAGGTGCAGCCGGTCGTCGAGGACGTCGGTGGTGCGGGAGAGCTGGACGCCGGCGACCCAGACGAGCGCGGCGGCGGCGGCGAAGACGAGCAGGAGCAACCAGAGGGGCCAGGACGACACGCTCCAGTCCTACTCCTGCGGGCCGCTCCTCACCGGGCTCAGGGGACGCGGCGCTGGCGCGCGATCTCGTAGAGCGCGATGCCGGCGGCGACACCCGCGTTGAGCGACTCCACCTCGGCGCTGATCGGGATCGCGGCGATGGTGTCGCACGCCTCCCGCACGAGCCGCGACAGCCCGGCGCCCTCGCTCCCAACGACGAGCACGAGCGGGCCCGCGATGCCCTCGGCCGCGGCGATGTCGGTCTCCGCCTCGCCGTCCAGGCCGACCAGGGTGAAGCCGGCGTCGGCGTACGCGCGCAGCGCGCGGTTGAGGTTCACCGCACGCGCCACCGGTATGCGGGCGGCGGCGCCGGCCGAGGTCTTCCACGCGGCGGCGGTCATGCCGGCCGAGCGGCGCTCGGGGATGAGCACGCCGCTCGCGCCGAACGCGGCCGCCGAGCGGATGACCGCGCCGAGGTTGCGCGGGTCGGTGATCGAGTCCAGCGCGACGACGAGCGGCACCGTGTCGGCGTCGAGGGCGGCGGCCAGCAGGTCGTCGGGGTGCGTGTACGTGTACTCCGGCAGCTGCAGGGCGAGGCCCTGGTGGATCGTGCCGTCGGTCATCCGGTCGAGCTCGGCCCGGGTGACCTGCAGCATCGGGGTGCTGCGCTCGGCGGCGAGCCTGAACACCTCGCGCAGGCGGTCGTCGCGCTCGGCGCCCTCGGCGACGTACGCGGCCTTGACCGGGATCTCCGCCTCCATGGCCTCGAGCACGGCGTTGCGGCCGATGACCCACTCCGGCCCGGACCCGGGTCGCCCGGTGCGCTTGGCCGGGGTCGTCTGGCGGCCCGACGCCGAGCGCTCGGCGCGGTTCTTGGCCTTGTGGGCCGCGTGGTACGGCCGGTCCTCCGCCTTGGGCGTGGGGCCGCGGCCCTCGAGCCCGCGACGGACGCGGCCCCCGGAACCGGCGGTGTTCCCCTTGCCCTTGCGGGCGACCGCGCCCTTGCGCTGGCTGTTCCCGGGCATCAGACCCCGTCCTTGTCGCTGGTGGTGGTGCTCGTGCTCGGCGCCCTCAGCGACCACTCGGCGCCCTGGGGTGTGTCGGCGACCTCGACCCCGAGGCCGCTCAGGAGGTCGCGCAGCCGGTCGGCCGCCGCGAAGTCGCGGTCCCGTCGCGCCTGCGCCCGCTGGTCCAGCACGGCCTGCACGAGGCCGTCGACCACGCCCTCGAGACGGTCGTCCTGCGCGGACCCCGCCCACGCGGGGTCGTCGGCGTCGAGCCCGAGCACGCCGAGCATGCCGCGGACCTCGGCCAGGCTGGCGGCGACGGCGTCGGTGTCGCCCTGGGCGAGGGCGCTGTTGCCCGTGCGCACCGCGGTGTAGAGCACGGCGACCGCACCGGGGGTGCCGAGGTCGTCGTTCATGGCGGCGGCGAAGGCCTCGGGCACGACCGGGGACGCGAGCTCCGGCCCGACCAGGACGGTGGCGCGCTGGACGAAGGTGTCGATCCGTTCGAGCGCCGCCGTCGCCTCGGCCAGCGACGTGTCGCTGAACTCGATCGCCGAGCGGTAGTGCGGGGCCGCGAGGTAGAAGCGCACGGCGCGCGGCGGGTAGGCGCGCACCACCTCGCTGACCAGCGCCCCGTTGCCCAGCGACTTGCTCATCTTCTCGCCGGCCGCGGTGACCCAGCCGTTGTGCATCCAGTAGCGCGCGAAGCGCTGGCCGGCGGCCGTCGACTGGGCGAGCTCGTTCTCGTGGTGCGGGAAGCGCAGGTCGAGGCCGCCGCCGTGGATGTCGAACTCGTCGCCGAGGTACTTCGCGGCCATGGCGGAGCACTCCAGGTGCCAGCCCGGACGGCCGCGGCCCCACGGGGTCCACCACGACGCGGTCTCCGGCTCGTCGGGCTTGTGGCCCTTCCAGAGCGCGAAGTCGCGCGGGTCGCGCTTGCCGCGCGGGTCGGCGTCGGCCGCCGGCTCCATGTCGCCGATGGCCTGGTGCGACAGCTCGCCGTACGCGGGCCAGGACAGCACGTCGAAGTAGACGTCCCCGGAACCGTCGGTCGCGGCGTACGCGTGCCCGCGGTCGATCAGGACCTTGATCAGCTCGATCATCTCCGGGACGTGCCCCGTGGCGCGCGGCTCGTAGGTCGGCCGCAGGCACCCGAGCGCGTCGTACGCCTGGTGCAGCTCGCGCTCGAAGCGGTAGGCCAGCGCCCACCAGGGCTCGCCGTTGGCCTCGGCCTTGGCGAGGATCTTGTCGTCGATGTCGGTGACGTTGGCGACCACGGTGACGTCGTAGCCGAGGTGGGCCAGCCAGCGCCGCAGGACGTCGAAGACGACCTCCTTGCGGATGTGGCCGACGTGCGGCGCCGACTGGACGGTCAGGCCGCAGTGGTAGATCGAGACCTTGCCCGGCACGACCGTCTCGAGGTCGCAGACCGTGCTCGTCCGGGTGTCGTAGACGCGGAAACCGCCCACCTCGCGGGCCTCAGCCCGCTCTCCCTCACCCGTCAGCACCGCGGAAGTCTAGCGGGGCCGGGCCGGTGCCTCAGTTGCTCGAGGCCTGCGCGGCCATCAGCCGGCGCATCGCGTCGACGCCGTCACGCAGGGCCTTCTGGTCCTTGCGTGACAGGGAGGACAGGTTCGGCAGCACGCTGGTCCCCAGCGAGTGGCGCATCTCGGTGAGGCGCTGGCGTCCCAGGTCGGTGAGGTCGATCATCCACACCCGCGCGTCCTTCGGGTCCGCCGCACGGTCCACGAGGTGCTCGGACTCGAGCTTCTTGATGTGGTTGGTGATGGTCGGCTGGGAGCAGTTCTCCGCGACGGCGAGGTCGCTGATGCGCACCGGGCCGTGGTCCGAGATGCGGGCGAGGAGGCGGACCGCCGCGAGGCTCAGCCCGAAGTCGGTTCCTCGGGGCACCCACCGCACCACCCGCGCCGCCGTGGTGACGAGGTCCTCGCCGAGCGCCAGCAGTTCGTCGTCCATCACCCAAGGGTAGTGGGCGTCCGGGCGCGCCACAGCAGCGCCGCGAGGCTGCTCGCCCGCGGCGCCCCGCTCGTCGGAGGAGCGATTACCCCTTGCCCGCCTTTGCACGCAGCGCCGCGATGTCGAGGAACCCCGACGGCGCGGCGTCGTCGTCGGCCGCCGCCTCGTCGTCCTCCCACGGGTCGTACGGTGCCGACTCCTCGTCGTCGTCGTAGCCCTGCGACGGGTCGTACGGGTTGGCCAGCGGGCCCATCGACGCCATCGACGACAGCGCGATCTGCTCGTCGGGCAGGCTGCCGAGGACGTCGTGGACGTAGCCCTGGGCCGCCTCCATCAGCGGGATCGCCCGGCCGGCCTGCTCGCCGAGGAACCAGCGGTGCTCGAGCACCTGGTGGTAGACCTCCGCGGGCTCGAGCTTGCCGCGCAGCTCCGGCGGCACCGACCCGACGACGGGCTCGAACCGCTCGGTGAGCCACTGGTGGGCGACGATCGACTCGTCGGCGCCCTGCTGGTCGGTCATCGCGCGGAAGTAGTCGAGGTCGTTGAGCAGGCGGCGGGCCTGGTTCTCCTCGGTGTCCAGCCCGGTGAGCCGCAGCAGCCGGCGCTGGTGGTGGCCGGGGTCGACGACCTTGGGCTGGATCCGGATGGTCGAACCGGCGAAGTCGGTGGTGATGTCGAGCTCGGCCACGTCGAAACCCAGCGCGTTCAGCCGCCGCACGCGGCTGTCGATGCGGTGCATCTCGCTGTCGGAGAACTCCTCGACCTCGGTCAGCTCGCCCCACAGCTCGCGGTAGCGGCTCTCGATCGACTCGACCAGCACCTGCGGGTCGAGGGCCTCGTCGAGCAGGCCACCGGCCTCGAGGTCGAGGAACTCGCCGAACAGGTTGGTGCGGGCGATCTGCAGGTCGTGCTCGCGCTGGCCGTCGGTCAGGCGTTCGTGGAGCTCCCCGGTCTCGGCGTCGACGAGGTAGGCGGCGAAGGCGCCCGCGTCGCGGCGGAACAGCGTGTTCGACAGCGAGACGTCGCCCCACAGGAAGCCGATCAGGTGGAGCCGGGCGATGAGGACGACCATGGCGTCGACGAGCCGGTTCACCGTGTCCTGCCGGACACCACGGGTGAACAGCGAGCGGTAGGGCAGCGAGAACTGCAGGTGCCGCGTCACCAGGACGGGGTCGAGCGGCTCGCCGTCGGCGTCGAGGCGGCCGACGACGACGCCGACGCCCTCGACCGAGGGGGTGTCCAGGCGCTGCAGGTCGCGCAGCAGGGAGAACTCGTGGCGGGCCAGGTGCTCGATGACCTCCTTGACCGCGTAGACCTCGCGGCCGACCTTGACGAAGCGCACGACGTGGCGGGAGATGCCGCGGGGGAGCGCGACGAGCAGGTCGGTCGGCCACTCCGCCAGCGGCGTGCTCCAGGGGAGCGTGATCAGCCGGGTGTCGGGCTTGACCGAGAGGAAGCGGGGCACCCGTTCATCCTCCCACCGGGCAGGCGTCGGCGCACCGGCCGAGCACGGGCGCGTACGCGGTGCGCGACGGCTCCTGGGAACTGCTCCGGGAACGGCGAAGCCCCCCGCACCGGTGGGTGCGAGGGGCCTCGTCGTGGTTCAGGTGGTGCTCACCGGCCGGTGCCTCAGGCGGAGATCCGCTCCTCGGTCGTCTTCGAGAAGACGTGCACCTTGCTCGGGTCGGTGACGAGGCGGATCGACGCCCCGCGCTGCGGCGCCGTGCGGCCGGAGATGCGGCCCACGACCTGCTGCGCGGTCAGCTTCTCGTCGTCCGCGACACCGGCGAGGGTGCCGTAGATGAACGAGTCGGCGCCGAGCTCCTCGACGACGGCCACGTCCACGCCGATGCCCTCGCCCGTCTCCGACAGGTCGAAGGCCTCCGGGCGGATGCCCACGACCAGCGACTTCTCGTTCCCGGCCTTGGCCAGGGTCTCGCGCGAGACCGGCACGGTGTAGTCACCGATCCGGACGCCGCCCTCGACGACGCTGCCCTCCATCAGGTTCATGGCCGGCGAGCCGATGAACCCCGCGACGAACAGGTTGTTCGGGCGGTCGTACAGGGTCAGCGGGCTGTCGCACTGCTGCAGGATGCCGAGCTTCATGACCGCGACGCGGTCACCCATCGTCATGGCCTCGACCTGGTCGTGGGTCACGTAGACGGTGGTGACGCCGAGACGCGTCTGCAGCGCCGCGATCTGGGTGCGGGTGGACACGCGGAGCTTGGCGTCGAGGTTCGACAGCGGCTCGTCCATGAGGAAGACCTGGGGCGAGCGGACGATCGCGCGGCCCATGGCGACGCGCTGGCGCTGGCCGCCGGAGAGCGCCTTCGGCTTGCGGTTGAGGAAGTCCTCGAGGCCGAGCAGGTGCGCCGCCTCCTGGACGCGCTGCTGGCGCTCCGTCTTGGGGACGCCGGCCATCTTGAGCGCGAAGCCCATGTTGTCGCCGACGGTCATGTGCGGGTAGAGCGCGTAGTTCTGGAACACCATCGCGATGTCCCGGTCCTTCGGCGGCAGGTCGGTGACGTCGCGGTCGCCGATGTAGATCGAGCCGGCGTTGATCTCCTCGAGGCCCGCGAGCATGCGCAGGGAGGTGGACTTGCCGCACCCGGAGGGGCCGACGAGGACCATGAACTCGCCGTCGCCGATCTCGAGGTTGAGCTTGTCGACGCTCGGGTGGTCCGCACCGGGGTAGACCCGGGTCGCGTCCCTGAAGTTGACTGTGGCCACGCCACACTTCCTTTCCACGGGCAGGTACGTGCCCGACGATCCGTAGTGGAAAAACGCGTAGCGCTACGCAGCGCTGCGCGAGACGAACTGTAGCCGAGCAACCCTCAGGTGGACAGACCACGACCTGTGGTGCGCCTGTGACTCGTGTTATCTGTCCTCGGTCCGCTCGGAGGCGTCTCGCGCTCCGACCCGCTCGTCCCAGCGGTCTCCGGTTTTTCACGTTCACGTGAGAACCGTCGCTCCCCACGGCGGATCTGCTGCGGGAAGCACCAGCTCCCGGCGGGGACCGCCGTCAGCGCAGCTGGACCAGCTGGCTGCCGTCGTCGGTGTCGAAGTCGTCGACGACCGCGGTGACCTCGAGGCCGTCGAGGGAGACGTTGCCGCCGTAGTTGGTGAGGAACGCGGTGTCGGCGGCGTCGCGGCCGGTGGCGACGCGGAGCAGGCTCTGGCGCGGGGCGAGGCGGGTGGCGTCCACGACGTACCAGCCGCCGGGGCCGCCGTCGGGGGTCTGGTCGAGGTACGCCTCGCAGACCGCGTGGTACTCCATCGGGCTCAGCCCGGGGGCGAAGACCGCGGCGAGCCGGGCGGGGACGTTCAGGCCGCGCAGCAGCGCGATGCACAGGTGCGCGTAGTCGCGGCAGACGCCCTGGCGCCCCAGGAACGTCCGCACCGCGCCGTCGGTGGGCAGGCTCGAGCCGGGGACGTACGTGAGGATGTCCGACACCCAGGAGGAGACCGCGTCGAGGAGCTCGGCGCCCTGCAGCCCGCCGAACTGCGCCGCCGCGGTCGGCGCGAGGCTGTCGGACTCGCAGTAGCGGCTCGGGCGCAGGTACGTGATGAGGTCGAAGTCGTCGACCGGCGGCGGCGCGGCCTCGCCCACGACGGCGGCCGCGTAGTCCATGACCACCTGCCCGCCCTGCGCGTCGAGCACGTGCATGCGGTTGCCGGTGATGTCGACCAGCTCGCGCGGCATGACGTCGTGGCCGTCGACGGTGATCGACAGCGACTGGCTCTCGAACGGCGACCCCTGCGCCGCCGCGACGGCGAAGACGAGCCGCGCGGGCGCGGAGAGCCCGAGGTCGAGGTGGCTGGTGACGGTCCGCTTCACGTCGCGGATTCTTCCGGCTCGAGCGACCGCCCCGACCTCCGGCCGGTTCGCGAGACGGTTGCGCAAAAGGAAGCGCCAGCTGGTCTTTCGGGGCCGTGAGGAACCCCGAAGGAGCAGCTGGCGCTTCCTATCGAGCGGATCCAGCAGGCGGCAAGGAAGACATCGCACCAGGGTGCGATCCGCGTCCGAGTCCTTCGACAGGCTCAGGACAGGCTCCGCGAGGACAGACGACACGACCTCAGCACTCGACGATGTTCACCGCGAGGCCGCCGCGGGACGTCTCCTTGTACTTGACCTTCATGTCCGCCCCGGTCTCCATCATCGTCTTGATGACCTTGTCGAGACTGACCGTGTGGCGCCCGTCGCCGTGCAGCGCGAGCCGCGCCGCGGTGACGGCCTTGACCGCGCCGACGGCGTTCCGCTCGATGCAGGGGATCTGGACGAGCCCGCCCACCGGGTCGCAGGTGAGGCCGAGGTGGTGCTCCATGCCGATCTCGGCGGCGTTCTCGACCTGGGCCGGGGTCCCCCCGAGCACCGCCGCGAGCGCCCCCGCGGCCATGGAGCAGGCGGTGCCCACCTCGCCCTGGCAGCCGACCTCGGCGCCGGAGATCGAGGCCGTCTGCTGGTAGATCGCGGCGATCGCCCCGGCCGTCAGCAGGAACCGCACCACGGTGTCCTCCGCGGGACCCGGCAGGAACTGCACCGCGTAGTGCAGCACCGCGGGGATCACGCCGGCGGCCCCGTTGGTGGGGGCGGTGACGATGCGGCCGCCGGAGGCGTTCTCCTCGTTGACCGCGAGCGCCCAGACGGTCAGCCAGTCGAGCGCACCGAGAGGGTCGACGCCCCGGGCGCGCTCCGGGTGCGCCGGGTCGCCCCCGTCGAGCGAGGTGCGCAGGTCGGCGGCGCGCCGACGCACCTTGAGCCCGCCGGGCAGGACCCCGGGCGTCGTGGTCCCGTGCTCCACGCAGGCGACCATGACGTCCCACAGGTGCAGCAGGCCGGCCCGGACCTCCGCCTCCGACGTCCGCGCCGCCTCGTTGGCGAGCATGACGTCGGCGATGCCGAGCCCCTCATGCTCGCAGGTCGCGAGCAGCTCGCCCGCGGTGCGGAAGGGGTACGGGACGGGGGTCGTGTCCGGGCGCAGCGCCGGCCGGCCGGAACCGTCGTCGTCGAGGACGAACCCGCCGCCGATGGAGTAGTAGGTGCGGCAGGCGAGCTCCGCGCCCTGCGCGTCCCAGGCCGTGCACGTCATCCCGTTGGGGTGGAAGGGGAGCGAGCGGCGCCGGTGCATGACCAGGTCCTCGGCGGCGTCGAAGGCGACCTCGTGCTGCCCGGCGAGCACCAGCCGGCGGGACTCCTTGACCGTACGAGCCAGGCCCGGCGCGCTGTCGGTGTCGATCGTCTCGGGGTCGAGCCCCATCAGCCCCCACAGGACCGCGCGGTCGCTGCCGTGCCCGTGCCCGGTGGCGCCCAGGGAGCCGAACAGCTCGACGCGGACCCGCTGCGTACGCGCGAGGTCGCCGGTGCCCGTCAGCGTCTGGACGAACCGCTTGGCGGCCCGCATGGGGCCCACGGTGTGCGAGCTCGACGGCCCGATGCCGACGGTGAAGAGCTCGAACACGCTGACCACGGGGCCAGTGTGCCCGCCCGGGCCCGGGGACGTCGAAGCGCGCAGGACCGGCGCTTGGATGAGCGGGCCCCGCCGCCGGACCCAGACGGGACCTCGCTCCCGACGATTCTCAGGCTGCAGCCGGCGGTGGTCGCGAAGCCACGCCGGACTGCCGTCCACCGGCCCCGGCGCCTGGTCCGCGCCCGTAGAGGGGCGGGCCGTCCACCAGCGTGCGCGGCCGGACTCGGTAGTCTCAGACCACGCTCGGCTGTCTCACAGCCGAGCGCTGGTCCGACCCTGAAGGAGTGCCCGTGGCCACCACCCTGCAGCGCACGGCGACCGAGGTCGCGCTGCCGAAGCGGCAGCTGGGCACGATCTCGTGGAAGTGGATGGTGACGACCGATCACAAGGTGATCGGGAACTTGTACTTCGTGACGACGATGTTGTTCTTCTTC
>NZ_FOFA01000002.1 GCF_900110855.1 Microlunatus flavus | reverse complement strand
GTTCGATAGTGCTATTTGGCATTGACTTTTAAGCACGCTGTTGAGTTCTCAAACTTCGCTCGCACACCGCACACGGGACTCACATCCCGGCTTGGGGCAACTCGTAAAACATTACCCGGTCATCCCCGACGAAGCAAATCCGCCAGACCCGACCCCCACCAGACGTCCGCCAGCACCGGCATCGATGGGCTCGACAAGAGCGCACACCTATCCGGACAACCTTGGCCCAGTGGATCCCACCCAGTTCCGGCCGAGTCCACCAGCAGACCCGAAGGCCACTGTCTTGCTCGTCCGCTGCCCCGGGGGGCGAGAAAGAACATTACGCCCAGATGACGCCGCAGGCAACTCCTGGGCGGTGGGCGTTCTCACACCGCCCAGGAGCGTCCACGGACGCCGGCTCAGGTGCCGCTGATGGTAACGGCGCCGACCGTCCGCTTGCCCCGGCGCACGATCACCCAGCGGCCGTGCAGGAGGTCGTCGGCGGACAGCTGCGCATCCCCGTCGGTCACCCGACGGTTGTTGAGGTACGCCCCGCCCTCGGCGGCCGCACGGCGTCCGGCCGACCGGCTCGCCACGACGCCACCCGCCTGCAGCACCTCCGCCACGCTCGGCCAGCCCGTGTCGACGTCGACCTCACCCCCACCCAGCTCGGAGACCACGCCGGCGAGCACCGGCTCGGGCAGCTCCGCCAGGTCGTGCTGACCGAACAGCGCCTGCCCGGCGGCCACCGCCGCGTCCCGCTCGGGCTCCCCGTGGACCAGAGCCGTCACGTCGTCCGCCAGCGCGCGCTGGGCCGCCCGGCGGTACGGCTCCTCGCGGGTCTGGCGGGCGAGCTCCTCGATCTCCTCCCGTCCCCGGGGGGAGAACACCTTGAGGTAGTCCACGACCTTCTCGTCCTCGGCCTGGAGGAAGAACTGGTGGAAGGCGTACGGGGACGTCATGGCCGGGTCGAGCCAGACCGTGCCGCTCTCCGTCTTGCCGAACTTGGTCCCGTCGGCCTTGGTGAGCAGCGGGGTGGCCATCGCGTGGACCCGCTCGCCCTCCGCCCGGCGGACGAGCTCCACCCCGGCGGTCATGTTGCCCCACTGGTCGCTGCCCCCGAACTGCAGCGTGCAGCCGTGCGACCGGAACAGCTCGAGGAAGTCCATCGACTGCAGCAGCACGTAGGAGAACTCCGTGTAGGAGATCCCCTCCTCCAGCCGGTTGCGCACGACGTCACGGGCGAGCATCCGGTTGACCGGGAAGTGCTTGCCGACGTCGCGCAGGAAGGTCAGGACCGACATGGGTCCTGTCCAGTCGAGGTTGTTCACCAGCCGGGCGGGGTTGTCACCGCCGAGGTCGATGAACCGCGCGACCTGCTCGCGGATGCGCTCGACCCGTGCCGCCACCACCTCCGGGCTGCTGAGCACCCGCTCCCCCGACTCTTTGGGGTCGCCGATCATCCCCGTGGAGCCCCCCACCAGCAGCAGCGGCCGGTGGCCGCCGCGCTGGAGCAGCCGGGCGACCACGAGCTGCACCAGGTTGCCGAAGTGCAGGCTCGGCGCCGTCGGGTCGAACCCCACGTAGAAGGTCACCGGCCCCGCGTCGAGGTGCGCGGCCAGCGCCTCCTCGTCGGTCGAGTTGGCCAGCAGGCCCCGCCACTTCAGCTCGTCCAGCACGTCGCTCACGGTCGCCAACCCTAGGCGTCGGGACCGGCTGGCCCCGCCGGGTTTCTCGTCGCCCACGCCTGCGCCTCGCCGAGCGCGGTCGCCACCTCGTCCAGCTGCTCGCGCACCCGCACGGTCGCCGTGCCGCCGCGCCCGTCGCGGCTGTCGATGGAGCCGGCGACGGTGAGGACGTCCAGCACCGCGGGCGCCAGCAGCGGCGACACCTCCTGCAGCTGCGCCGGCGTCAGGTCCGACAGCTCGAGGCCCCGCTGCTCGCAGTAGCGCACCGCCTCCCCGGCGACGTCGTGGGCGACGGCGAAGGGCACCCGCTCGCGGACCAGCCAGTCGGCCAGGTCCGTCGCCAGCGAGAAGCCGCGCGGGGCCAGGCTCGCGAGCCGCTCGGTGTCGAAGGTCAGCGTGCCGACCATCCCGGCCACGGCGGGCAGCAGCACGAGGAGCTGGTCGACCGAGTCGAAGAGCGGCTCCTTGTCCTCCTGGAGGTCTCGCGCGTACGCCAGCGGCAGGCCCTTGAGCGTCGTCAGCAGACCCGCGAGGTTGCCGACCAGCCGTCCCGCCTTGCCGCGGGCCAGCTCGGCGACGTCGGGGTTCTTCTTCTGCGGCATGATGCTCGACCCCGTGGACCAGGCGTCGTCGAGCCGGGCGAAGCCGAACTCGTAGGTGCACCAGAGGATCACGTCCTCCGCGAGCCGGGAGAGGTCGACGCCCACCTGCGCGAGGACGTACGCCGCCTCGGCCGCCAGGTCGCGGGCCGCCGTCCCGTCGATCGAGTTCGCGACCGAGCCGGCGAAGCCCAGCTGCTCGGCCACGAAGGTGGGGTCCAGCCCGAGCGACGTGCCGGCCAGGGCTCCCGACCCGTACGGGCTCTGCGCCAGCCGGGCGTCGAGGTCGCGCATCCGGTCCACGTCGCGCAGCAGCGGCCAGGCGTGCGCCAGGAGGTGGTGGGAGAGCAGGACGGGCTGGGCGTGCTGGAGGTGCGTCCGGCCCGGCATCGGCGCCCCGAGGTGCGCCGTCGCCTGGTCGTGCAGCGCGGTGGCGACCTCGCCGGCGGCCGCGGCGACGAGCCGGAGGTGGTCGCGCAGCCACAGCCGCAGCAGCGTGGCCACCTGGTCGTTGCGGGAGCGCCCGGCGCGGAGCCGGCCGCCCAGGTCGGCCCCGACGACCTCGGTGAGCCGGCGCTCGAGGGCGCCGTGCACGTCCTCGTCGTCCGGGCCCGGGACGAAGGCGCCGGAGGCGACCTCGTCGCGCAGCGTCGCCAGCCCGTCGAGCATCCCGGCCAGCTCGTCGTCGGTCAGCAGCCCCGCCCGGTGCAGCGCACGGGCGTGCGCGACCGACCCGGCGAGGTCGTACGGCGCCAGGCGCCAGTCGAACTGCGTGGAGCGGCTCAGCGCCGCCATGGCCGGCGCGGTGCCGCCGGCGAAGCGGCCGCCCCAGAGCCGACCCGCGTGCTCCGGGGTCGTCGCCGTGTCGTGCTCGCTCATGAGGTCTCCCTGGGCTTGCCGGTCTCGCTCATGCGGACCAGGTCGGCGGCCAGCGCCTCGCCGCCCTCGGGGCTCCGCGTGATGAGCAGGATGGTGTCGTCGCCGGCGATCGTCCCCAGCACCGACGTCCAGCCGACCCGGTCGAGGGCCGAGGCGAAGTACTGGGCGGCCCCGGGCGGGGTGCGCAGCACGACGAGGTTGGCCGAGGCCTCGACCGAGACGAGCACCTCCTGGCACAGCCGGGCCAGCCGGTTCTCGAAGGTGGCGAACTCCCCGACGAGCGGCGTGCGGTCGCCGCCGTCGGCGGGCACGGCGTAGACGAGGTGCCCGCCCGCCCCGCGGACGCGGAAGGCGCCGAGCTCGACGAGGTCGCGCGACAGCGTGCCCTGCGTGACGTGCAGGCCCTCCGCGGCCAGCAGCTCGGCCAGCTCGGTCTGCGAGCGGACCTGCTGGCTGCCGAGCAGGTCGACGACGCGGGCGTGCCGGGCGGCTTTGGTCGGTGCCGCCCCCCGCGTCACGGTCACGCCGCCCCTCGGTCGCCGGCCGCGGCGGGCGCCAGGAGCCCGCTCGGCTCGACGAGGCCGGAGCGCTCGAGCAGGAAGGTCAGGACGGCCTTCTGCGCGTGCCGACGGTTCTCCGCCTCGTCCCACACCACCGAGCGCGGGCCCTCGAGGACCTCCTCGCTCACCTCCTTGCCCCGGTAGGCGGGCAGGCAGTGCAGGAACAGCGCGTCGCCGTCCGCGTGCCGCAGCAGGGCGTCGTCGACCTGGTAGGCCGCGAAGGCGGTCTCCCGGTCCAGCCCGTCGTCCTCCTGGCCCATCGACACCCACGTGTCCGTCGCGACCGCGTCCGCGCCCGCGACGGCCTCGGCCGGTGCGTCGGTGACGGTGACGCTGCCCCCGTTCGCCGCCGCGAGCGTCTGGGCCCGCGCCACGAGCCCCGGCTCCGGGTGGAAGCCCTCGGGCGCCCCGATCCGGACGTGCATCCCGGCGGTGGCCCCACCGAGGAGGTAGGACGCGGCCATGTTGTTGGCGCCGTCCCCGACGTAGGCGAAGGTCAGCCCGGGCAGCGGGCGCCCGTGCTGGCGCAGCGTCTGCAGGTCGGCCAGGATCTGGCAGGGGTGGTAGGCGTCGGTGAGCGCGTTGACGACCGGCACCCCGGCGTACGCGGCCATCGTCGCCAGGTCGTCCTGCGCGAAGGTGCGCCACACGATCGCCGCCGTCTGCCGGCCGAGCACCCGGGCGACGTCGGGGATGGTCTCGCGCTTGCCGATCGCGGCGAGCCGGCCGTCGACCATCATCGGGAAGCCGCCGAGCTCGGCGATGCCGGCGCTGAAGGAGGCCTGCGTCCGCAGCGTCGGCTTGTCGAAGATCACGGCGACGCTGCGCGGGCCGGCGAGCGAGCGGGCTGCGTACGGGTCGGTGCGCAGCCGCTCGGCCAGGTCGAGGACGGCGGCCTGCTCCGTCTGCGTGAGGTCGTCGTCGGCGAGCAGGTGACGCACCGGCGTCGTCGAAGGCTGGGCGGTCACGAGACACCTCCCGAGGCGGCGTCGAGGAGGCCGGGCAGCGCCTCGACGAACGTGTCGAGCTGCGCGGCCGTGATGATCAGCGGGGGCGCGATCCGCAGCACGTGGGGCCGCGGAGCGTTGATCACGAACCCGGCCTCGAGGGCGAGGTCGGTCACCGCCGGCGCGACGTCGGCGGTGAGCACGACGCCGCGCAGCAGACCGCGGCCCCGGACCTCCGCCACCAGCGGGTGGCCGAGGCCCATGACGGAGCGCTCCAGGTGCTCCCCCATCGCCGTCACGTGCTCGAGCAGGCCGTCGCGCTCGATGACGTTCATGACCGCCAGGCCCGCGATCGCGGCGACGGGGTTGCCGCCGAAGGTCGAGCCGTGGCTGCCCGGCTGGAGCAGCGACGCGGCCCGGCCGGTGGCGATGCACGCGCCGACCGGGAAGCCGTTGCCCAGGCCCTTGGCCACGGTGACGACGTCGGCGCGCACCCCCTGCGCGGTGTGCACCAGCCAGGAACCGGTGCGCCCCATGCCCGTCTGCACCTCGTCGACCCAGAGCAGCGCGCCGGCCGCGTCGCACAGCTCGCGGGCCCGGGCGAGGTAGCCGGGTGGCGGCACGACGACGCCGTTCTCGCCCTGGATGGGTTCGAGGACGACCGCGGCGACCGTGTCGTCGACCACGGCGGCCAGGGCGTCGGCGTCCCCGTACGGCACGAACGTCACGTCGCCGGGCAGCGGCTCGAACGGCGCGCGGTACTTCGGGTTGTGCGTGATCGCGAGCGCGCCCATCGAGCGGCCGTGGAAGGCGCCCTCGGTGGAGATGATCTTCGTGCGCCCGGTCATCCGGGTCAGCTTGAAGGCCGCCTCGTTGGCCTCGGTGCCGGAGTTGGTGAAGAACACCTTGGCGTCCGGGTCGCCGGTCAGGCCGGCGAGCCGGGTCGCCAGCGCGACCTGCGCCGGGGTGGCGAAGAAGTTGCTGACGTGGCCGAGCGTCGAGATCTGCCCCGTGACCGCCGCGAGGACCGTCGGGTGGGCGTGGCCGAGCGCGTTCACGGCGATGCCGGCCAGCAGGTCGAGGTGGCGGCGGCCGTCGGCGTCCCAGACGTGGCAGCCCTCGCCGCGGACGAAGACCCGCTTGGGCGGGCCGAACGTGTTCATGACCGAGTGCGCGTACGCCTCGAGCACGCCCTGGGATCCGCGGGGCGCGGGCCCGGCCAGCTCGGCGCTGACCAGCACGTCGCGGGCGGCCCCGGTGCCTGTCGAGAGGGCGGTCACGAGAGTCCTCCTACGTCGTCGAGGGCCGAGGGTTCCGGGTCGTGGGCGGGGGTCGGCGTGGGCGCCGGGGCCGGGACGCGGCTGAACTCGCCGTTCGCGTACTCGTGGGGCGGGATGCCCTCCTCCGCCGAGAACACGCGGCTGCCGAGGCGGACCAGGCCGTCCTGGGTGACCATCGTGCCGATCCCGGCGTTGGTGAAGATCTCCAGCAGCAGGGCGTGCGGGACGCGCCCGTCGGTGACCGTCGCACGGGTCAGGCCGCCCTCCACCGCGCGCAGGCAGGCCTCCATCTTGGGCACCATGCCCGACTGCAGCGCCGGCATCAGCGCGCGCAGCTCGGAGGCGCTCAGCTCCTCGATCACCTCGGTGGAGGCGGGCCAGTCGCGGTAGAGCCCCTCGACGTCGGTGAGGACGACGAGCCGCTCGGCCCCGAGGGCGACGGCCAGGGCGGCCGCCGCGGTGTCGGCGTTGACGTTGTGCACGACGCCGTTCGCGTCGGGGGCGATGCTGGCGACGACAGGGACGCTGCCCGCGTCGATCAGCCCACGGATCGCCTCGGTGCGCACGTGCGCGACGTCGCCGACGAGCCCGAGGTCGACCTCCTCGCCGTCGACGACGGTTCCGCGGCGCTGCGCGGTGAACAGCCCGCCGTCCTCGCCGGAGAGGCCGATCGCCAGCGTGCTGTGGGCGTTGATCAGGCCGACCAGGTCGCGACCGACCTGGCCGACCAGGACCATCCGCACGACCTCCATGGCTTCCGGCGTGGTGACCCGCAGGCCGCCGCGGAACTCCGAGGGGATGCCCAGCCGGCCGAGCATGGAGGAGATCTGCGGGCCGCCGCCGTGCACGACCACGGGGTGCACGCCGCAGCGCTTCATGAAGACGATGTCGGAGGCGAAGGCGCGCTTGAGGTCCTCGTCGACCATCGCGTTGCCGCCGTACTTGATCACGACGGTCTTGCCGACGTACGTCTCCAGCCACGGGAGCGCCTCGGTGAGGATCGACGCCTTCTCGACGAGCGAGAGCGCCTCCTCCGAGCGCGGTGCCGCGTTGCTCATGCCGGCGTCTGGATGGTGATGATCATGTCGAGTACTCCGCGTTCTCCTTGACGTAGTCGTACGTCAGGTCGTTGGTCCAGATCGTCGCGCCGTGGCGGCCGTTGCGCAGGTTGACCACGACGCGCACGTCGCGGCCGGACAGGTCGACCAGCGACCGGTCCTCCCCGATGGCCCCGTCGCGGCAGACCTCGACGCCGTTGAAGGCGACGTCGATCCGGTCGGGCTCGAAGTCGGCGGCGGTGGTGCCGATCGCCGCGAGCACGCGGCCCCAGTTCGGGTCGCCGCCGAAGACCGCGCACTTGAACAGGTTGTTGCGGGCGACCGAGCGCGCCACCTCGAGGGCGTCGGCCTCGCTGGCGGCGTGCTGCACCTCGATCGCGATGTCGTGGCTCGCGCCCTCGGCGTCACGCAGCAGCTGCATCGCCAGGTCGTGGCAGGTCTCGTCCAGCGCGGCCTGGAAGTCGTGCGGCGTGGGGCGGAACCCCGACGCACCGCTGCTCATCAGCACGACGGTGTCGTTGGTCGACATGCAGCCGTCGCTGTCGACCCGCTCGAAGGACGTCGCGCACGCCTTGCGCAGGTGGGCGTCGGCGGCCTCGGCGTCGAGCACCGCGTCGGTGGTGATCACCACGAGCATCGTGGCGAGGCCGGGCGCGAGCATGCCGGCTCCCTTGGCCATGCCGCCGACCGACCAGCCCTCGTCGACGTAGCGCGCGGTCTTGGGCACGGTGTCGGTGGTCATGATCGCGCCGGCCGCCGCCGCACCCCCCTCCTCCGACAGCGCCGCCGCCGCGTCGGTGACCCCGGCGGTGAGCAGGTCCATCGGGAGACGCGTGCCGATGAGTCCGGTCGAGCAGACCGCCACGTCGCCCGCGCCGACCTCGACGCCGTCGCGCCCGCCCAGCGCGGCGGCCACGTGCTCGGCCGTGCGGTGCGTGTCCGCGAACCCCTCGGGCCCGGTGCAGGCGTTGGCCCCGCCGGAGTTGAGGACGACCGCGTGCAGCCGGCCGTCGCGGACCGCCTGCTGGGACCAGAGCACGGGCGCGGCCTTGACGCGGTTGGTGGTGAAGACGGCGGCCGCGACCTGGTCGGGCCCGGTGTTGACCACGAGGGCGAGGTCGGGCCGCCCGCTCGACTTGAGGCCGGCCGTGACGCCGGCGGCGACGAAGCCGGCCGCTCCGGTGACGCTCACGGCGCCACCCCCACGAGCGGGAGCCCGGTGGTCTCGGGAAGCCCGAGGGCCAGGTTCATGCACTGCACGGCGCCTCCTGCGGTGCCCTTGGTGAGGTTGTCCAGCGCGGCGACGGCGACGAGCCGGCCCGCCGCGCGGTCCACGGTGACCTGGAGCTGGACGACGTTGGACCCGAGCACGGACTGGGTCTGGGGCCACTGGCCCTGCGCCAGCAGCTGGACGAACGGTTCGTCGACGAGCTGCTCGGCGTAGACGGCGTACGCCGCCTCGGGTGTCACGTCGGGGTCGGCGAGCGGCGCGGTGCAGGTCGCCAGGATCCCCCGCGACATCGGCACCAGGACCGGCGTGAAGGACAACGTGGGCGCGGCGGTGGCGCCGGCCGCCCGCAGGTTCTGCACGATCTCGGGGGTGTGGCGGTGCACGCCGCCGACGCCGTACGCGCTGGCCGAGCCCATCAGCTCGGCCCCGAGCAGGTGCGGCTTGAGCGACTTGCCCGCCCCGGACGGTCCGCTGGCGGCGACGACGACCACGTCGTGGCCGTCGACCAGGCCGCCGCGCACCGCCGGGAAGAGGGCGAGCGTCGCCGTGGTCGGGTAGCACCCGGGCACGGCCACCCGGGTCGTCCCCTTCAGGACGTCGCGCTGGCCGGGCAGCTCCGGGAGCCCGTACGGCCACGTGCCGGCGTGCGGTGAGCCGTAGAACTGCTCCCAGGCCGCCGGGTCGACGAGACGGAAGTCCGCGCCGCAGTCGACGACGAGGACGTCGGGCCCGAGCGCCTCCGCCACGGCCGCGGAGGCGCCGTGCGGGAGCGCCAGGAACACGACGTCGTGGCCGGCCAGCACGTCGGGGGTCGTCGCCTCGACCACGCGGTCGGCGAGCGGGGTCAGGTGGGGTGACACCTCGCCGAGACGGGCGCCGACGCTGCTCGACCCGGTGAGCGCGCCGACCTCGACGTGCGGGTGGGACAGGAGCAGCCGCAGCAGCTCGCCCCCCGCGTAGCCGGTCGCCCCGGCGACCGCGACCTTCAGGACCATGTGCATGACTATGCCATGCAAGACAAAAGCATGCGAAGCCGGTCCAGCCGGTGGCTGGACACGGGGAGGACGATGGCCGAGAGGCGAGCCGCCTCCGTCGTCACCGTCCGGGAGGTCGAGGTGGACCGAGCATGAACCCGGTCGTCGGGCTGCTCCAGCAGCTCGTGGTGACGCGGTCCGTCGTCGCGTGGCACGCGGTGCGGGAGCGCGACCCCTTCGCCCGGCTCAACCGCGCCGAGGGGCGCCGAGACCCGTACGCGCTCTACGCCGAGGTGCGCGCCGCCGGCGAGGTCGTGCCGAGCGCCACCATGGGCTTCCAGACGGCCAGCCACCAGGTCTGCCGCGAGGTCCTGCGCGACCGGCGCTTCGGCGTGCAGGCCAAGGACGGGCCGCGCGGCGACGGCCAGATGTCGCTGCTCGAGCTCGATCCCCCCGACCACACGCGGTTGCGCCGCCTCGCGTCGCCCGCCTTCTCGCCACGCGCCCTGGCCGGCTACGACGAGCGGATCACGGCCGTCGTGGACGGGCTGCTCGACGCCCTGCCGGCGGACGGACCGTTCGACCTCGTCGCCGGCCTCGCGGCCCCGCTGCCCATCGCGGTCATCACCGACCTGCTCGGGGTCCCCGACGCGAGCACCGCGGACTTCGCCCGGTACGGCGCCACGATCGGCAGCGCCCTGGCCGGTCCGCAGTCGCTCGCGCACGTGGCCCGCCTCGTCGCCGCGAACCGGCGGCTCGGGGGTGTGCTGACCGACCTGTTCGACCTGCGCCGGCGCGAGCCCGGCGACGACGTGGTCAGCCGGCTGCTCGCCGCCGAGGGCGACCAGCTGCGGCCCGACGAGCTCCACCCCCTCGTGATGCTCCTCCTGCTGGCCGGGTTCGAGACCACGGTCAACCTCGTCGGCAACACCGTGCTCGCGCTGCTCGACCACCCCGACCAGTGGCGAGCCGTCGCCGACGACCCCGGGCTGGCCGCCGCGGCCGTCGAGGAGACGCTGCGCTGGGACCCGCCCGTCCAGCGCACCCTGCGCGTCGCCTCGGTCGACGTCGAGCTCGCCGGCACCACCGTGCCCGGGGGCTCGAAGGTCCTGCTGTACCTCGCGGGCGCCGGTCGCGACCCGGCGGCGTTCGACGACCCCGACCGCTTCGACCTGACCCGGGTCGGCGGCGCGGAGCACCTGGCCTTCTCCGCGGGCGCGCACTACTGCCTGGGCGCCCCGCTCGCCCGGCTCGAGGCGGTGACCGCCGTGCAGCGGCTGGCCGAGCGGTTCCCGCGCCTCGAGCGCGGAGGACGGCTCCGCCGCCGCAGCGGCACCGTCATCCGCGGCCCGGTCGAGCTGGTCGTGGGCCAGCCGGCCGCCGCCGTCGCAGCCTGAGCCGGAGCGACGCTCCCTGAGCCAGCCGAAGGGCCCGGAACGGGTCGGCGTCGCTCCGTCTCCGGAAAGGACGCCGACCTCTTCGAGGCCCTTCGACGAGCTCAGGGAGCGTCCTGCTGGGCACGCCGAACCGTGAGTGACCCTCCCAGAGCTTGCCGGCTCTACTCCGTGCGCTGGACCGCGCCGAGCTCCGCGGTCGCCGCGACGGCGGCGTCGCGGGCCTCGTTCACCTCGGCTGCGGTGAGGGTCCGGCCCTCCGCGCGGAAGCGCAGGGCGTAGGCCAGCGACTTCTTCCCCTCCCCGGTCTGGGCACCGCGGAAGACGTCGAACAGCTCGACCGACTCCAGCAGCGGGCCCGCTCCGCGGCGCAGGGCGTCGGCGACGTCCTCGGCGGCGACGGACTCGTCGACGACGAGGGCCACGTCCTCCTTGGCCACCGGGTACGACGACAGCGGTGCGATGTCTCCGCGGTCGGGTGCGGCGGCCACGAGGACGTCGAGCTCGAGCTCGAGCGCGCTCGTGCGCGGCGGCAGGCCGAAGGCCGCGCAGACCTGCGGGTGCAGCTCGCCGGCGTGCCCGACGACCACGTCGGTCTGCGCCAGGCGCAGCTCGGCGCACCGGCCCGGGTGCCACGGGGCGTGCTCGACCGGACGCCGGTCGAGGGCGGTCCCGACCGCCGCGGCGGCCTCCTCGGCCAGGGCCACGGCTTGGGTCCAGGACGCCGGCCGCGCGGGCCCCTGCCAGCCCGCGCGCACCCAGTCGCCGGTGAGGACGACCGCGAGCATGCGCGGCTGGTCGCCGAGCGCGTCGTCCATCCGGGCCAGGTCGGCCTCGTCCGGCCGCCGGTCGACCGGCGGCCGGGGCGCGACGAGGGGCTCGTCGGGGGCGAAGAACACCGCGCCGGTCTCGAACAGGGCCAGGTCGTCGAGCCCGCGGCTCGTGTTCCGCGTGACGGCGCTGAACAGCCCCGGCAGCAGCGTCGTCCGGAGCGACGGCTGCGTGTCGGAGAGCGGGTTGAGCAGCGTGTTCAGCGAGCGGCGCCGGTCGTCGGCCGGCACGCCGAGCCGGTCGAGCTCGGCGACGGAGCCGAACGGGAAGGTCAGCACCTCCACCGCTCCGACGGCGGCCAGGCGCGCGGTGACGGCCCGCCGGTCGCGCTGCGAGCGCGTGAGGCCGCGCCCGGGCGGGGCGAGCGGGACGACGGGGGTGATCGTCTCGAACCCGACGAGGCGGCCGACCTCCTCGACGTAGTCGTACGGGTCCCGCAGGTCCGGCCGCCACGTGGGCGGCCGCACGCTCAGCACGCCGTCGGGCGCGCCGGGCTCCTCGGGCCCCGGACGGACCTCGACGCCCACCGCGGCGAGCAGCTCCTCGACCTGCGCCCGGTCGACGGGCGTGCCGAGGATGCGCTCGGGCAGGGACGCGTCGAGGCGGGTGACCGGCGGCACCGGGACGGTGCCGACGACGGTCTCCCCCGTCTCGAGGCTGCCGCCCGCGAGCTCGACCAGCAGGGCGGCGGCCCGGTGGGCGGCGGCGTACCCGGCGGCCGGGTCGACGCCGCGCTCGTAGCGCCGCGACGCCTCCGACGACAGCTTGTGGCGACGCGACGTCCGGGCGAGCGTGAGCGCGTCGAAGGCGGCCGCCTCGATGACCACCGAGGTGGTCGCGGAGGTGACCTCGCTGGCCGCGCCGCCCATGACGCCGGCGAGCCCGATGGGCCCGGAGTCGTCGGCGATGACGAGGTCGGACTCGTCGAGGGCGCGGGCCGTGTCGTCGAGGGTCCGCAGCTTCTCCCCGCGCCGCGCCTGCCGGGCCACGACGGTTCCGGCCAGGGCCGAGGCGTCGTACGTGTGCAGCGGCTGGCCGGTCTCGAGCATCACGTGGTTGGCGACGTCGACGACCAGCGAGATGGGCCGCATCCCGGCCAGCTGCAGCCGGCGCGTCAGCCAGCGCGGGCTGGGACGCGACGGATCCAGGCCGGTGACGGTCAGCGCGGTGAAGACGGAGCACGCGTCGGATTCGATCGCCACCGGGTAGCCCTCGGCGACCGGCGCCGGGACGGGCCGGTCGACCGGGTCGGTGAACCTGGTCCCGGTCGCCTGCGCCGCCTCGCGGCCCAGACCCCGGATGGAGAGGCAGTAGCCGCGGTCGGGCGTGACGGCGATGTCGAGGACCTCGTCGTCGAGCCGCAGGACCGGCCGGGCGTCCTGGCCCGGCACCGGCTCGGCCTCGCCGGCCGCCGCGGTCAGCACCATGATCCCGGAGTGGTCGTCACCCAGCCCGAGCTCGCGGGCGGAGCAGATCATGCCGTCCGACACGTGCCCGTACGTCCGGCGTGCGGCGATCTCGAAGTCGCCGGGCAGGCGGGCGCCGGGCAGCGCGACGACGACCAGGTCGCCGACGGCGAAGTTCGGGGCGCCGCAGACGATGCCGCGGGGCTGCTCCTCCCCGACGTCGACCGAGCACCAGCGGATCGTCTTGCCGTTGCTGTGCTCCTCGGGGGTGAAGTCGAGGACGCGCCCGACGACGACCGGGCCCTGGACGTCCGCGCCGGCCTCCTCGACCGTCTCGACCTCCAGGCCGGCTCGCACCAGGGCGTCCGACAGCTGCCGGCCGGTCAGGTCGGCGGGCAGGGCGGCGACGTCGCGCAGCCAGCTGACCGGGGCCTTCATCGCGCCGTTCCCACGAGAGAGCGGCTGAACCGCACGTCGCCCTCGACCATGTCGCGCATGTCCTCCGCGTTGTTCCGGAACATCAGGGTCCGCTCGACGCCCATGCCGAAGGCGAAGCCGGAGTACTCCTCGGGGTCGACGCCGCAGGCGGCGAGGACCCGCGGGTTCACCACCCCGCAGCCGCCCCACTCGATCCAGCCCTCGCTGCGGCACGTCTTGCACGGCCGGTCCGGGTTGCCGACCGAGTCGCCGTGGCAGACGAAGCAGAGCAGGTCGACCTCGGCCGACGGCTCGGTGAAGGGGAAGTAGTTGGGGCGCATGCGGGTGCGCGTGTCGCCGAACATCGCCTTGGCAAAGTGGTCGAGCGTGCCCCGCAGGTGGGCCAGCGTGATGCCGCGGTCGACGACGAGGCCCTCGATCTGGTGGAAGACGGGGGTGTGCGTCGCGTCGTACTCGTCGGCGCGGTAGACCTTGCCCGGGCAGATCACGTAGATCGGGGGCTCGCGCGTCAGCATCGTGCGCGCCTGCACCGGGGAGGTGTGGGTGCGCAGCACGCGGTTGCTGCCCTCGGGCCCGACGAAGAGGGTGTCCTGCAGGGTCCGCGCCGGGTGGTCGGGGACGAAGTTGAGCGCGTCGAAGTTCAGCCACTCCGCCTCGAGCTCGGGACCCTCGGCGACCTCCCACCCCATGGCGACGAAGACGTCCTCGACGAGGTGCATGAGGCCGGTGATGGGGTGCACGGCGCCGACCGGGCCGAGCGCGACGGGCAGCGTGACGTCGACCCGCTCCTCGCGCAGCGTGCGCTCGAGCTCGGCGGCCACGACCTCGGCCTCGCGGGCCTTGAGCGCGGCGTTGATGGCGCCCCGGGCCCGGCCGACGCGGGCGCCGGCGTCCTTGCGGGCCTGCGGCGGCAGGGCCCCGATCTCCCGGTTGGCCAGCGCGATGGGCGACCGCTCGCCCGCGTGCGCGAGCCGCGCGGCCTTCAGCTCGGCCGTGCTGGTCGCCTCGGCGAAGGCGGCCGTGGCGGCCTGCACCATCGCCTCCACCTCGTCGGCGTTCAACGGGGTCACCTGGACCGGGTCGTAGTTCTTGTTCGGGCCCGACATGGGTGCTCGACTCCTTCAGGGGCTGCTCTCGAGGGCGGCACGGACGCCGCCGCTGCGTGTCGCAAACCCCGCCAGTCTAGGAAGGCCGACGCGACGCCGCCATCGCGTTCCGCGGCGGGGCGTGCCGGACCGTCGCCGTCACCCCTCGCCGCCCCCGTGCGCTACCGGGTGGGGCTCGGGACAGAGGAGCCCCGGCGGCCCGGGTTGTTGGCGACGCCGACGTCGACCTTGTCGGTGCGCAGCCCGGTGATGGTGGCGTAGCTGGCGCCGGCGATGACCGCACCGATGATCGGGGCGACGATGAACAACCACAGCTGCGACAACGCCGCACCACCCGCGAACCACGCCACCGCGATCGAACGTGCCGGGTTCACCGACGTGTTCGTCACCGGGATCGAGATCAGGTGGATCAACGTCAACGCCAACCCGATCGCGATCGGCGCGAACCCCTTCGGCGCCCGGTCGTCGGTCGCCCCCAAGATCACGTACAAGAACGCCGCCGTCATCACGATCTCGGTCAGCAACGCCGCCCCCAACCCGTACCCACCCGGGGAATGCGCCCCGTAACCGTTCGACGCGAACCCGCTCTCGCTCGCGCTGAACCCCGCCTTGCCGCTGGCGATGATGTACAGCACCAGCGCCGCAACGGTGCCCGCGACGATCTGGGTGACGATGTAGGGCAGCACGCCCTTCCACTCGAAGCGCTTGGCCACGGCCAGCCCGATCGTCACGGCCGGGTTGAAGTGGCCACCCGACACGTGGCCGAACGCGTACGCCCCGGTCAGCACCGTCAACCCGAACGCCAGCGCGACACCGACGAAGCCGATGCCCAGCTGCACGCCGTCGTCGGTGAGGAACTTCGCGGCCAGCACCGCGCTGCCGCAACCGCCGAACACGAGACCGAAGGTTCCGAGGGCCTCGGCACCGAGGCGCGCGCCGAGAGTGTGCTCTGTCATGGGGTGGGTCCTTCCCGTCAGGATGATCTGCAGGAAAGGACGCCGTCGACCCCTCGAGCGTCATGCCTTACCCCGGGAAGCCGGCGTGAAGCGAGCCTCAGCCCGGACTCGTGCCGGCCCTGCGCTGCGCCGTCGCCGAGGTCCAGAGGCAGACCGCCGCGGCGGTGGCGAGGTTCAGGCTCTCGGCCGCCCCGTAGAGCGGCACGCGGACGACCCGGTCGGCCAGGGCGCGGTCGGCGGCGGGCATGCCCCACGCCTCGTTCCCGAACACCCACAGGGTGGGCCGCTCCAGCTCGCCGCCCGCGGACAGCTCGGCCAGGTCGGCGTCACCGCTGCCGTCGGCGGCCAGCACCTGCAACCCGGCCTCGTGGGCCGCGGCGACGACCGCGGACAGCTCCGCGCCGACGCTGACGGGCAGGTGGAACAGGCTCCCGACGCTGGCGCGCACGGTCTTGGGGTTCGTGAGCTCCACCGATCCGGTGCTGAGCACCACGCCGTCGGCCCCGAACGCGTCCGCGCAGCGCACCACGGTCCCGGCGTTGCCGGGGTCGCGCACCTGGGCGCAGCAGACGACGAGCCCGGACCCGGGGCGTACGGCCTGGTCCAGCGGCACGTCGACGCGACGGCAGACGGCGACGACACCCTGCGGCGTGACGGTGTCGGTGAGCGCGGCCAGGTCGCGACCGGTCAGGGGCTGCGTCCGCAGACCGGCCTCCGCCGCGAGGGCCTCGAGCTCGCCGAGCCGGTCGCGCGCGGCCGGGTCGACGTAGAGATCTGTCACGACGCCCGCGCGCAGCGCCTCCCGCACGGACTGGGGGCCCTCGGCGAGGAAGAGCCCGGCCGCCTCACGCTCCTTGCGGCGCGTGAGACGACCGGGCCCCGGACGATCCCTGGGAGTGTCCCGGTGCAGGACGACCTCAGGCCGCGCTGGTGGCGGCGTCGGCCTCGGCCGGAGCCGCGGCCTTGGCCACCGCGACGAGCGCGGCGAAGGCCGGCGCGTCGGAGACGGCCAGCTCGGCGAGGATCTTGCGGTCGACCTCGACGCCGGCGGTCTTCAGACCGGCGATGAAGCGGTTGTAGGTCATGCCCTCCGCGCGGGCAGCGGCGTTGATCCGCTGGATCCACAGCTTGCGGAAGTCGCCCTTGCGGGCGCGGCGATCGCGGTAGGCGTAGACGAGGGAGTGGGTGACCTGCTCCTTCGCCTTGCGGTACAGCCGCGAGCGCTGCCCGCGGTAGCCGGACGCCTGCTCGAGGACCTCACGACGCTTCTTCTGCGCGTTGACTGCGCGCTTGACGCGTGCCATCGGTGTTCCTTACTGGTCTGGGGCCGGACGCGCTGGTCAGCGCCCGACGGGAGGGAGGTGGTGGAGGAGGTCGCTCAGCCGCGCTTGCCGAGCATGCGACGGACCTTGGCCGCGTCGCCGGGCTCGAGGACGGCGTCGCCGGTCAGCCGGCGGGTCTGCGAGGTCGGCTTGTGCTCGTTGAGGTGCATCTTGCCGGCCTTGCGGTGCATGACCTTGCCGGTGCCGGTGAACCGGAACCGCTTCTTCGCACCGGAGTGCGTCTTCATCTTCGGCATGTGCCGCTCCACTTCTGTCCCACACCCGCCTCTCGGCGGGCCTTCTCATGTCCCGCCGGGGGCTGCCCCGGCGGGTCGTGCTCGTTCGTGCGGCCCGGTCGGTCTCCGACCGGGCCGCCTAGTGCTGGACCTCAGAGGTCGATGTCGGGGTCCATGTTGTCCGCCGGACCACGGCGACGCTGCTTCGGCTCGGCCAGGGCGGCGACCTGCGCGGCGTGCGCGGCCCGCTGCTCGGCGGCGGCGGCCGCCTCGGCGTCGAGGTCCGCCTGACGGTTGGCCATGCGGCGCTCGCGCTCGACCGCGGCGTCGACCTTGGCCTCGGTCTTCTTCTTGTGCGGACCCAGGACCATGATCATGTTTCGGCCGTCCTGCTTCGGCGACGACTCGACGAAGCCGAACTCGTCGACGTCGGCGGACAGCTTCTTGAGCAGGTTGAAGCCCAGCTCCGGACGCGACTGCTCACGACCACGGAACATGATCGTGATCTTGACCTTGTCGCCACCCTTGAGGAACCGCACGACGTGACCCTTCTTGGTCTCGTAGTCGTGGCTGTCGATCTTCGGGCGGAGCTTCATCTCCTTGATGATCGTGTTCGTCTGGTTACGGCGGCTGTCCCGCGCCTTCTGCGCGTTCTCGTACTTGAACTTGCCGTAGTCCATGAGCTTGGCGACCGGCGGGCGGGCCATCGGCGCGACCTCGACCAGGTCGAGCTCGGAGTCGTGGGCCAGCTGCAGGGCGGTCTCGATCTTGACGATCCCGACCTGCTCCCCCGCGGGTCCGACGAGGCGGACCTCGGGGACGCGAATGCGGTCGTTGATTCGCGGTTCGGTGCTGATATGTCCTCCAGGTGGTTGTGGTGCTCGTGCTGCCAGGCGCTGCGTGTGATTCGTCCGCTCGACCGCGCGGGCCCGCGAGGACCCGCACCCGGGAACGAGAAAGGGTCCTCGCACCGCGTGCGAAGACCCTGAGCACCACGACCGCCGGCGCGTGCGCCGGCGGCGATGGACCGACCCGACCACCGGCGCCCCGAGCGGGCTCGGAGGGGTCGTACGGGTGGGAGATCAGGTCTCCGCTTGCGGGTCCGGCGCGTGCGCCAGACCGGTCGAGAAAGATGTTATCACCGTCGGGACGACCGAAGCACGCCCCGGGCGCTCGCCCGACAGAGGTTCAACGCCCACCCGGGGTGCTCTTGTTCCCGCGGCTGGTCCCGCGTCCTGCCCGGCCCGACAGGGGTCAGGACCGCGGGCCCGGCTCCTCGCCCTCCGCGGGCACGGCCCACCCGAACTCCCCCTCGGCCACCTCGACCAGGCGGTGGCCGGCGGCGAGCGCGTCGAGCACCTGGCCGTCGATGGCCAGCGGGTGCGGTCCGGCGACGTCGACCAGCACCGCGTCGACCCCCTCGGCGCGCGCCGTCCGCGCGGCCAGGTCGATGGTCACGGGCACGGGACGGGCCTCGGCGTTCCAGGTGGTCAGCGCGTCCAGCCCGGTGAAGCCCAGGAGCGCGCGCCGGCCGTCGGCCGCCTGCAGCATGACCACGGACATGTCGGCCTCCTTGTCGGAGGACAGACCCGTGCTCGTGGTGGCCGTGCGCGTGGCGGTGGCGACGACCGGCACCAGGACCCGGGTCGTGCAGAGGGCCGCGACCGCCCGCAGGTACGACGTGGTGCCCGGCTCCCGCACCGCCGCGGCCAGCGCGCGCCGCGCGGCGGGGTCGGCGAGGCCGTCGTCGCCCGGGAAGGGCGAGGGCGCCAGCGTGCGCTCGTGTGGGGCGTGACCGGGCTCGGGCATGCCGGCCACCGTACGCGCGGCTCGGGGTCGGGCCCGTGCTCTCCCCGATGCCGGACCGCCCGGGCGGTGGCAGGGTGGACGCATGCCCGCCGCGGACGAAGCCCTCCTGCCCCTCTGCATCGCCCTGGCCCTGGTCGGGGTGGTCGTGACGGTGGTCGCCTTCGTCCGCGGCCGCCGCGCCCGCGCGCTGCAGGGCCTGGCGCTCGCCCTGGCTCCCGTGGCCCTCTACCTCACCGGGCTCCTGCGCCTGGTGTGGGACGCCGTCGTCGCCGTCGTGCGCTGGGCCACCGGCAACGTCTTCGACCTGGGCGCCTGGATCGGCTTCGGGCTCCTCGCGCTGTGCGTCGTGCTCTGGGTCGTCGGCGGCGTCCTCGCCCGCCGCACCCGCCGGCGGACCAAGGCGGCCGCCGTCGAGAGCCGTGAGCAGGGCCGGGCGGTCGGCACCGGGGTGGCGCCGGCGCGTCAGCCGGCGGGGCGCACGACGGCCAAGGCGGCCGCGAAGCCGGGCCGGGGCACGGCGGCACCGGCCGAGGACGACGACATGGCCGAGATCGAGGCCCTGCTCAAGTCCCGCGGGATCCAGTAGCCCCGCCGACGGCGCTTCCGCCGGTGCCCTTGCCCCTGGCGACGGCGTGCCGTCGGCGCAGCTCGGCAACGGCCTGTTGGGCGTACGCCCCGTCGTGAGCCTGGATGCCGACGAGGTGACGCTTCTGGGTGTCGAGGTCGGGGACGAAGTCGGCGCCGACCTCGCCCTCGGGGCGCAGCAGCGCGAAGGCCCAGGGGTCCCCCGGACGCAGCATCACCCGGTGCACGCGGTCCCAGGGCACCCAGTGCACCCGCAGCCCGTTGCGGACGCGGAGGCCGTCGGCGTCGGCCCGCACGGAGCTGGCGGCGACCCCCACGATGACGAGGACCAGCACCCCCAGCACGCCGAGGAGCGTCAGCAGCTGGGACGGCGTGAAGAGCACACGGATCTCGCGCGGCAGGGCGAACCAGCCGTAGAACGTCAGCGCCACGAGCGCCGCCGCGATCGCGACGGCCACCACGCGCAGCCGCCGGGGCGTGAAGACGACGGGCTGGGTGCCCTGCGGGGCCGGCGTCGAGGCTGACCCGGGAGCGGCGGGCACGGCGCTCAGAGCCGGCAGGCGGCGATGTCGGTGACGAGGATGGCGCGGGCGCCGACGTCCCACAGGTCGTCCATGACGCGCTGGGCCTCCCGGCGCAGCACCATGACGCGGACCGCCTTCCACCCGTCGCGGGCCAGCGGCGACACCGTCGGGCCCTCGAAGCCGGGCGTGACGGCGCACGCGTCGGCCAGGACCTCGTCGGCGACGTCGTAGTCCATCATCACGTAGTTCTGGGCGATCAGGACGCCGTTGAGGCGGCGCTCGAGCTGCTCGAACCCGTCGGGCACGGCGGCGTCGCGGCGGCGCACGAGGACGGCCTCGCTGACCAGCAGCGGGTCGCCGAACAGCTCGAGCCCGGCCTGGCGCAGGGTCGTGCCGGTCTCGACCACGTCGGCGATCACGTCGGCGACGCCGAGCCGGATGGCGGTCTCCACCGCGCCGTCCAGGGTGATGAGGCGGGCGGTGACGCCGTGCTCGGCGAGGTGGGCCTTCACCAGCCCGGGGTACGACGTCGCGACGCGCAGCCCGTCGAGCGCGGTCACCGCGTACCCCGTCCCGGCGGGGGCGGCGAACCGGAACCGGCTGCGCCCGAAGCCGAGGGGCAGCACCTCCGTGACCGGCGCGCCGGAGTCGAGCAGCATGTCGCGGCCCGTGATGCCGACGTCGAGCGTGCCCTCGCCGACGTAGACGGCGATGTCGCGCGGGCGGAGGTAGAAGAACTCGACGCCGTTCTCCTCGTCGAGGAGGACGAGCTCCTTGCTGTCGGTGCGCTGGCGGTAGCCGGCCTCGCGCAGCATGTCCGCGGCGGCGTCGGCCAGCGCACCCTTGTTGGGCACCGCGACGCGGATCAGGCGGCGACCGCCCTCGACGCCGGCCCTGTCGCTGCCCTGGCTCGTCACGGCGGTCATCCTAGGTGGGCCCGGTCGTCCGACCTGGTCCTTCTCAGCCCGTCCAGCGCTCCTTAGAGGTGCGCGTAGACGTCCTCGAGCGACAGGTCGAGCGCGATCATCATGACCTGCAGGTGGTAGAGCAGCTGGCTGATCTCCATGGCGGCGTCGACGCGGGACTCGTGCTCGGCCGCCATCCAGACCTCGGCCGCCTCCTCGACGACCTTCTTGCCGATCGCGTGCACGCCGCCCTCGAGCCGGGCCACGGTCGACGAGCCGGGCTCGCGCGCGTCGGCCTTGGCCTTGAGCTCGGCGAACAGCGACTCGAAGGTCTTGGGGTCAGGGGTCGTGCTGGTCACGGTCGGCCACCCTAGCCGCGACCGGGGTGGCCGACCGCCGCCGAGAGTCAGCCGACGGTCTCGATGACCGGGTCGGCCGCGCCGTGCTCGGCGGCGCGGCGACCGGAACGCTCGAGGCGGAGCCAGGCGACGAAGCCCCACACGCAGAAGGCGCCGTAGACGACGTACATGATCGCGCTCGGGTAGTAGCCGGCGGTCAGCAGCAGCGGCACGCCCACGACGTCGACCGCGATCCAGACGAGCCAGAACTCGACGAACCCGCGCGCCATGCCGTACGTGGCGAGGATCGAGCCGGTGAGGATCCACGCGTCGGCGGCCGGGTTCCACGACCCGAGCGCACCGAGCACGAAGAAGAAGACCACCCAGAGCACGACCGCGCCGGCCAGCAGCTCGAGGCGCCCGCGCATCCCCGCCCAACGGACCTGGACGCCGGCGCCCCCGGCCCCGCCCTCGCGGCGGAACTGCGCCCAGCGCACCCAGCCGTACACGCTCACGACGACGAAGAAGACCTGGCGGCCGGCCTGGCCCCACAGGTCGACCTTGCCCGCCTCGTCGAACGGTCCGCCCAGCGCACCGCCGACGAAGACGGTGAACAGCAGGACGTTGCCGACGATGCCCACCGGCCAGGCCGACACGCGCCGGCGCATGCCGAGCAGCGCGCTCGCCAGGCCGAAGACGTTGCCGACGATCTCGCGCCAGTAGATGCCGGGTCCCCAGTCGAGCTTGGCTTCCAGCAGCCGGTTCAGAAGGTCCATCTCAGTGCTCCGCTCCGTACGCCCGCAGGCGTCCGGGGGTGCGCAGACCACTGCTCGCGTGCAGGCGTCCGTGCCCACGCGCGACCAGGCTGCGGCGTGCCCCTCCCATCCGGACTTTCACCGTCGGTCGTGGAGTTTCACCACATCAACCGTGCGCTGGCTGCGTACGGGTCGCGGACTGTCACCGCCGGTTCGGACTTGCACCGACCCCGGAACACGCGCGAGCTGAATCAACTCGTCAACCATCAGCGTACGAGGTGTTCGGGAACTTTTCGCCATCCGACCACCGCAGCGGCGGTCAGAGGGCGAGAAGTTGCGCGACGACCGCGGCCGGGGTGGCTAGAGGACGACGCCGAGGAGCGCGTCGACGGCCCGCGCGACGAGGGCGGGTGCCTCGGCGTCGTCGGAGTCGACGTCGAGCGAGGCGTCGGCCCACGCGTCCACCGCGGCCAGGGCGCGCGGGGCGTCGAGGTCGTCGGCCAGGGCCGCGCGGACCTCGGCCACCACGCCGTCGGCGTTGAGGCCGCTGTCGAGGCGGACGGCCTCGCGCCAGCCGGCCAGCCGGTCCTGCGCCGCGGCGAGGTCGGCGTCGGAGTACATCCAGTCCGAGCGGTAGTGGTGCGCCAGCAGCGCGAGCCGGATCGCCATCGGGTCGACGCCCTGGCGGCGCAGCGCCGAGACGAACACGAGGTTGCCGCGCGACTTGCTCATCTTCTCGCCGTCGAGGCCGACCATGCCGCTGTGCAGGTACGCCCGGGCGAACACCTCGTCGGTGGTCACCTGCGCCTCGACAGCGGACATCTCGTGGTGCGGGAAGACGAGGTCGCTGCCGCCGGCCTGCACGTCGAAGGCCGGGCCGAGCCGGTCGAGCGCGATGGCCGTGCACTCGACGTGCCAGCCCGGGCGGCCACGGCCGAAGGGCGAGTCCCAGGCGGGCTCGCCCGGACGCTCGAGGCGCCACACCAGCGCGTCCAGCGGGTCGCGCTTGCCCGGCCGGTCGGGGTCGCCGCCCCGCTCGGCGAACACGGGACGGGCCTCCGCCGGGCTCAGGTGCGACAGCGACAGGAACGTCGGGTCGGACGCCTGCTCGAAGTAGAGGTCGGGGTGCTCGGGGTCGGTCGGGTCCTCGACGGCGTAGACGAGCCCCTCGCGCTGGTGGCGCGCGATGAGCTCGACGATCATCGAGATCGCCTCGACCGCGCCGATGTAGCTGGCGGGGGCGAGGACGTTCAGCGCCTCCATGTCCTCCCGGAACAGCGCGATCTGCTCCTGCGCCAGGTCCCGCCAGTCGACGCCGTCGCGGTCGGCCCGCTCGATCAGCGGGTCGTCAACGTCGGTGACGTTCTGCACGTAGTTCACCAGCAGCCCGCTGTCGCGCCAGGCGCGGTTGAGCAGGTCGAAGGCCACGTAGGTGTTCGCGTGCCCGAGGTGCGTGGCGTCGTACGGCGTGATCCCGCAGACGTACATCCGCGCCGTCCCGTCGGCCGGCCCGACCTCGACGACCTCCTGGGCCTTGGAGTCGTACGCGCGGATCGGTCGCCGCTCCCCCGTCGCCGGGATCTCGGGAACGGTTCGGGAACGCCAGGCCTGCACCGCAGCACCCTAACGGCGAGCGAGGACGAACCCGTGCGCCGACGAGCGGTGACCACCGAGAGTCGAGCAGCCGAAGGTCAGCAGCGAGAGGTGACCGCCTGGGGGTGACCACGACGGCCGGAGCTGTGGGCGGGGTTGCGACAGCGAACCCCGTCCAGAGCGACCAAACAATTCAGAAGGGCGGCCACGGGATCGACGGCCACTGCCCCCGCGGCGGCCGGGGCAGGTGGCCGCGGTCGAGCAGGCGCTCGGCACGGCGCGTGAAGACGTCGACCTCCTCGTCGTCGAGGAGCCCGACGAGCACGGCCGGCGCCTCGTCGCGGGCGCGCCGGACGAGCTCGCGCTCGGTCTCGGTGAGCTCGGTGCCGGCCCAGCCCCACAGCAGCGTGCGCAGCTTGGGGTCGACGTTGAAGGTCACGCCGTGGTCGATGCCGAACAGGTGCCCCTCGCTGGAGAGGATGTGCCCGCCCTTGCGGTCGGCGTTGTTGACCAGCACGTCGAACACGGCGAGGCGCCGCAGCGCCGGGTCGTCGGCGTGGATGACGGAGACGGCGGAATCGTCGGCGTCGAGTCCCTCGACGCAGCGGAACCACCCGGTCTTGGGAACCTTGCGGCTCGGCACGAGGTCGACGAGCCGGGAGACGGCGTCCTCCTCGGAGTCGACCCACGCCTGCAGCGAGCCCGGGCCGAGCGGGCCCTCCACGAACACCGTGACGGGCACGCAGTCGAACCCGGCCGCGTGCGAGACCTCGTACGCGGCGACCTCGCGCCGGCCGAGGGTGTCGACCGGGAAGTCCCACAGCGGCCGCTCGCCCTGCGTCGGCTTGTAGACGCACTCCACGTCGAGCCCGTCGGCGCGCAGCCGCGTGAGGAACGTGGCGTTCGACGCCGAGAGCAGCCGGCCGGTCACCTCGAGCTCGTCGCGCTCGTAGCGGCCGCTGCGCAGCGGCAGCGTCAGCGCGCGGTGCGGAGCGCCCTCGGCGGGCACGGCGGCGTTCACGCGACGACGCCGCTCGCGCCGAGGGCGTCCAGGCACTGGGCGTCCACCGGGAGCAGGGCCGGGGTCGGGGCGGGAGCGGTCAGGAGAACAGGGCCCGTCGGTACCCGTTGGCCCGCGGGCAGATGTGCCCCGTCGGCTCGATCGGCTGCAGGCAGAAGGGGCAGGGCGGGCGCCCGGCCGCGACGAGCGCCTGGGCGCGGGTCACGAACTCGCGGGCGTACGACGCGGTGATCTTGACGACGAAGACCTCGTCGGCCTCGATGTCGTCGTCGAGGTCGGCGGTCGTCCCCGTCGGCTCCGGCTCGACCGGCGTCTCCTCGGCCTCCTCGGCCTCGTCGCGGTCGACGTTGGAGAACAGCTCGATGACGATCCGGTCGATGCTCGGGTCCCACGCGATGGTCATCGTGCCGACCCGGAACTCCTCCGAGATCGGCGCGTCGAGCGGATCGACGTCCTTGGCCCGGCCGGTGCCGACCGAGGTGCCGGAGCCGGCCACGCCGCGTCGGACGACCTCGTCGAGGACGCGGTCGAGGTGCTCGGCCAGCACGGAGACCTGCTGCTTCTCGCAAGCCACGCTGGTGATGCGGTTGCCTTGGCGGGCCTGGAGGAAGAAGGTCCGCTCGCCCGGCTGGCCGACGGTCCCGGCCACGAATCGGTCCGGCGCGTCGTAGCGGTGCACGAGAATCGCCATGCGCCCCAGCCTAGGTCAGCGCACGGACGGGTGCGGCGATGATCAGTCCTGCGCGACGGTCGCGGGTGCGGGTCCTCCGACGGGGGCTCCGTCGGCCGGGGGCGCGTCCTCGCCGGCAGCCCCCAGCCCTCCGCCCACCGCGGCGTCCTCGCTGCGCGAGACGTCCTTCGGGGGCGGGCTGAGGAGGGCGGCGAGGTCGGCGTTCGTCGAGTTCGTCGTGACGACGTACGGGCGGGTGGCGGTGTAGCGGACGATCGACAGCGAGGCGGGGTCGACCATGATCCGCTGGAACTGGTCGAGGTGCAGCCCGAGCGCATCGGCCAGGATCGCCTTGATCGGGTCACCGTGGGAGACCAGGGCCCAGACGGCGTGGTCGCCGTGCTCGGCGGCGACCGCCGCGTCCCAGCGGCGTACGGCCTGGACGGCCCGCGCCGACATCTCCGAGAGCGACTCACCGCCGGGGAAGCGGACGTGGGAGGGGTGCGTCTGCACCGTCTTCCAGAGGTCCTCCTTGGCCAGGTCGCGCAGGGCCTTGCCGGTCCACTCGCCGTAGCCGCACTCGGTGAGGCCGTCCTCGACGGTCAGCGCGAGGTCGTCCTCGCGGGCGCCGAGCAGGGCCTCGCCCGTCTGGCGGCACCGTTCCAGCGGCGAGCTGACGAGCGCCACGAACGGGACGCGCCCGATCCGCTCGCCGAGCGCGGCGACCTGCTGGTGCCCGACCTCGTCGAGCTGCACGCCCTCGGAGCGGCCGGCGAGGATGCCGGCGGTGTTGGCGGACGTGCGCCCGTGGCGGATCAGCAGGACGGTGGTCACCGGCTCAGGCTAGGTCGTCGCCCCTCACGCCTCCGACGCCCGGTAGCGGCCGTGGACGTGGACGAGCAGGCCCTCGGCGGGCGGTTCGGGCAGCTCCACGTGCTCGACGGTGGCGCGCACGAGCAAGCCCCAGCCCGCGTGCTCGACGGGCTCCGGCCGCAGCCGGGCCCCGAGCCAGCCGGCGGAACCCTCCAGGACCGGCCCCCAGGCGGAGTCGGTCCAGGTGCCCAGCCGGAAGACGCCGCCCGGCGCGGGCGCCAGCCCGGCGAAGGCGTCGGCCAGCCCGCGGTGCGGCCAGCCGAGCAGGCTGACGACGAACGTCGGCTCGTCGGTCCCGAGCAGCAGCTCCGCCAAGGCGCTGTCCTCGTCGAGGACGCCGACGACCTCGCCCGGGTCGCCGTCGGCGAGGAGGAAGGACGACACGGTCCAGCCCGCGCGCTCCCGGCCCACCCCGGCCGTCCACAGGCTCACCGGCGACGTCGTGCGCCCGCGGAGGCGTCGCAGCGGGTCGCGGTCCCCGGCGGGCGTGGCGAAGGGGTGGTCGCTGTGGATCGTCACGCGACCAGTCTCCAGGAGGGCGCTGGACGATGCTGTTCCGAGCGAGGACGTGCCGGGACATGGCTGTTCGGCGGACTCCTAGGGCCCGACCAGCTCCAGCGCCTCGGCGGCCGTGGTCAGCGCGGTGAGGCGCTCGTCCAGGGTGCGTCCGTGGGGCACCACCGCGCAGGTCGTGACGCCCGCGTCGCCGAGCCGGGCCAGCCCGGCGGCGACCCGGTCGCGGTCGCCGAGGAGCGAGGTCCGTTCGAGGAGCGCGTACGGCACCGCGGAGGCCGCGTCGCGCGCCCGTCCGGCCAGGTAGAGGTCCTGGACCTGCGCGGCCTCGTCGCCGAAGCCCATCCGCACCGCCAGCGAGAAGTAGAAGTTCTGCTCCCGGCTGCCCATCCCGCCGACGTAGAGCGCGGCGTACGCCCGGACCGGCTCGGCGCAGGCGTCCGGGTCGGGCCCGACCGACAGCGGCACGGTGGCGACGACGTCGAACCCGTCGAGGTCGAGCCCGGCCCGGGCACGGCCGAGCCGCACCTGGTCCAGCTGCTCGGCGGCCGACGACGGGTCGACGAAGACGGCGAGCCAGCCGTCGGCCACCTCGCCGGCCAGCGCGACGTTCCTGGGCCCGACGGCGGCGAGGTAGAGCGGCACGTGGTCGCGCACCGGCTGGAACGACAGCCGCAGGGCCTTGCCCGGCCCGTCGGGCAGCGGCAGCTCGAAGTGCGGCCCCGCGTGCCGGACGGTCTCGCGGGCCAGCGCGGCACGCACGACCTCGACGTACGCCCGGGTGCGGGCGAGCGGGGCGTCGAACCGCACCCCGTGCCAGCCCTCCGACACCTGCGGCCCGGACACGCCGAGCCCGAGGCGGAAGCGGCCGCCGCTCAGCAGGTCGATCGTCGCCGCGGTCATCGCGGTCATGGCCGGGGTGCGGCCGGGGACCTGCATGACGGCCGAGCCGAGGCCGATCGTCGTGGTCTGCCCGGCCAGCCAGGCCAGCACGCTGGGGCTGTCGGACCCGTACGCCTCCGCCGCCCACACCGAGGCGAACCCGAGCTGCTCGGCGTGCCGGGCCAGCGCCAGCACCTCGCCGGGGTCGGGTCGTCCGGTCAGGTAGCCGAGGTTGAGAGCGAGCCGCACACCCCGACGGTACGGGCGCCCCGCCCCACTAGGGTCTCCCGTCGTGGAGCAGCGACGGGTCGGTGACAGCGGGCTGGTGGTGTCCCGGCTCGGGCTCGGCACGCTGACCTGGGGCCGCGACACCGGGGAGGACGCCGCGCGCGGCCTGCTCGAGACGTTCGTCGAGGCCGGCGGCACGCTCATCGACACCGCCGCCGCGTACGGGGCCGGGGACGCGGAACGCCTCCTCGGGCGGCTCGTCGACGAGGTCACCAGCCGCGACGAGGTGGTCCTGGCGAGCAAGGCGGGCTTCGTCGTACGCCGTGGGGAGCGGGTCGTCGACACCTCCCGGCGGGCGCTGCTGCGCGACCTCGACGCGTCGCTGCGCCGGCTCGGCACCGACCACCTCGACCTGTGGCAGGTGCACGCCTGGGGCGACGCGCCGCTGGAGGAGTCGCTGAGCGCGGTCGACCAGGCGGTCACGAGCGGGCGCGTCCGCTACGCCGGCGTCTCCAACTTCGTCGGCTGGCAGACCGCGCAGGCCGCGACCTGGCAGCGCGCGGACCCGGCCCGCACGACGCTGGTCAGCGCGCAGGTCGAGTACTCCCTGCTGGCCCGGCGGGCCGAGGTGGAGGTGCTGCCGGCGCTGCGCGCGTTCGGGATGGGCTGCTTCCCCTGGTCGCCGCTGGGGCGCGGGGTGCTCACCGGGCAGTACCGGGTCGGCGTGCCGCGCGGGTCGCGGGCGGCGACGGAGCACTTCGCGTGGTTCGTCGAGCCCTACCTCGAGCCGCGCAGCCGCGGCGTCGTCGAGGCGGTCGTCCGTGCCGCCGAGGGCCTGGACCTGACGCCGCTGCAGGTGGCGCTGCTCTGGGTCCGCGACGCTCCCGGCGTGACCGCTCCCCTGCTCGGCGCCCGGACCGCGGGCCAGCTGGCCCCGGCCCTCGCCACCGAGGACCTGACCCTGCCGCCGGAGATCGCGTCGGCGCTCGACGACGTGTCCGGCGGGCCGAACGCGCTGCGGCACCCACCGACCACGCCCTAGGCGCAGCCGAGCACCTCCGTCTCCAGCGGCCACAGCTCGACGCGGTCCGGTCCGCCGACGTAGGCCCGGCGGCGGTCGGGCGCGAACCACAGCCGCTCCTCGCCGTGGCGGTAGCCGCTGTCGACCGCGTCCGCCGGCAGCGGCACGTCGGCCTGGAAGGGCTCGCCCACGTTCTTCGGGTAGTCCGCCGTGTTCCGGAGGTACGCCCGGCGGCCCTCGTCACCGTTCCCGAGGTAGAGGACCCGCGTGCCGTCGGCGAGGCAGTCGCCGTCGCTGGTCGAGGACGTGACGACCTGGCTGCTGATCCGGTGACCGGCGGCGTCCGTCCACACCTCGGAGCCGTACGACTCGGCGAGGCCGTCGCGGTACTCCACGACGTCGCACCGGGCCGAGGACTCGACCCACCACGCGATGCCGTCGGCACCCGCGCCACGTCCGGGCAGGACGCGCCCGTGCCGGACGACGACCGCCTGGAGGACACGGCCGCCCGACTCGTAGGTGTAGAGGGCGCGGTCCGGTTCGCGGCGCACCTCGCGCATGCCGTCGTCGTCGTAGCCGCTCCACTGGCCCTCGTCGCGGGCCTCCCGCAACGCCGCGTCGGGCGACTCGCGCACCTCGCCCCCGATCGAGAACGGTTCCGCCACGCTGCCGCCCAGGACCGGCTGGTCGCAGGTCACGACACGCCCGGCCGCTCCGGGGTCGTCCTCGAGGTGGAGAGCGGGGTCGGGTGCGACCCAGAGCGGGCCCGCGTACGGCCTGGATGTGGGGGTGGCTGTCGGCGCGGCGGGAGACGCCGGCGTGCCGCAGGCGGTCAGGACGAGGGCGAGCCCCGCGAGCACCACCGCACCTGCGGACGTCCGGCGACCTCGACCCATGACCCGACGATCCGCCTCGCGGGGCTCACGGGCAACGGACGAGACGCGATCGTGACCCTCGAGCTCCGCCGAGAGGTAGGTTGCCGCGACTTTCTTGACCCAGATCCCGCGGCAACCTACCGCTCGGCGAGAGCCGGGAGGCCGAGGTCACCCAGAGGCGGTCGAAGGATCAGACGGTCAGGCGCGCGCGGATGATCTTGCGCCGGACCCACACGTCGCGGGTGCCGTCGCGGTAGCGGCGCAGGCGGGTGAGCTCCCACCCGCCGTGCTCGCAGCGCTCGCTGAGCAGCTGGCGGACCGCGCCGCGCGACAGGTCGCGGGACAGGCGGACCTTCTGGACCTCGTAGTCGACCGGGCGTGCGCCCCAAGTGCTCTCGATCATCGTGGTCGAGCCTAATCCGCGAGGCCAGCGCCAGAGCGGACTTGTGGGCCGCGTCTCAGGCCTGGTCGAGGAACCGGTCGAGCACGCGCGCGCCGAACTCCAGCGACTCGGTCGGCACCCGCTCGTCGACGCCGTGGAACATGCCCACGAAGTCGAGGTCGGCGGGCAGCCGCAGCGGCGCGAAGCCGAAGCAGCGCACGCCGAGCGCGTCCCAGCACTTGGCGTCGGTGCCGCCGCTCATGAGGAACGGCACGGCCTTGGCCGCCGGGTCCTCCGCGGACAGGCAGGCCTGCATCGCCTCCACGAGCGCGCCGGAGAACTCGGTCTCCACGGCCGGCTGCACGTTCTCGATCTCGTAGCGGACCTTGTCGCCGAGCAGCTCGGTGATCGTGTCGAAGAACTCCTCCCGCCCGCCCGGCACGAAGCGGCCGTCGACCGACGCGGTCGCCCGGCCGGGGATGACGTTGTGCTTGTAGCCGGCCTTGAGCATCGTCGGGTTGGCGGTGTTGCCCATCGTCGCGCCGACCATGCGCGCGATGCTGCCCAGCTTGGCCAGCGTCGGCTCGACGTCGTGCGGGTCGAGCTCGACGCCGAGCGCCTCGGACACCGCCTCGAGGAACGCCTGCTGCGACGCGGTGATCCGGTTCGGCCACGCGTACGTGCCGATGCGGCCGACCGCGGCGGCGAGCTCGGTGACCGCGTTGTCGTCGTTGCGGAACGAGCCGTGCCCGGCCCGGCCGTCGGCGATGAGGTTGAGCCAGGCCAGGCCCTTCTCCGCGGTCTGGACGAGGTAGAGCCGCAGGTCGTCGCGGACGGTGAGCGAGAAGCCGCCGACCTCGCCGATGGCCTCGGTGCAGCCCTCGACGACCTCGGGGTGCTGGTCGACCAGGAAGCGCCCGCCGAGGCCGCTGCCGGCCTCCTCGTCGGCGGTGAAGATCAGCCGGATCGGTCGGCGCGGTGGGCGGCCCGTGCGGACCCGGTCGCGGACGACGCTCAGCACCATCGCGTCGAAGTCCTTCATGTCGACCGCGCCTCGGCCCCACACGCAGCCGTCCTGCACCTCGCCGGAGAAGGGGTCGACGCTCCAGTCGTCGGCGTTCGCGGGCACGACGTCGAGGTGGCCGTGGACCAGCAGCGGCGGCAGGCTCTCGTCGGTCCCCTCCGGCGACCAGTGGGCGACGAGGGACGTGCGGCGCGGCTCCGGCTCGTACAGCTCGCTGCTGATGCCGACCTCGTCGAGCCACCCGGCGACGCGCTCGGCCGCGTCGCGCTCCCCCGGGCCCGGCTCGGAGCCGAAGTTCGTCGTGTCGATCCGGATGAGCTCACGGCACAGGTCGACGACCTCCGCGTCGGGGGCGGGGGCCGGTGTGCTGGACGAGGACGCCGGGCGGTCGGTCGGCTGCGAGGTCACCGAGTCATCATCGCCGGGCCGGCTGTCCAGGTCCGGAGGCGGCCCCTCCCGCCGGGTGAGAATGAGGCCCGTGGACCTCCCCCGTCGTGCCTGGCTCGTCTGGGGCGTCGGGGTCCTCGCGTACGCGGTCGCGGTGCTGCAGCGCACGTCGCTCGGCGTCGCGGCGACGTACGCCACCGAGCGCTTCGGCATCGGCGCCTCGGTCTTCTCGGTCTTCGTGGTGCTGCAGCTCGTCATGTACGCCGGTATGCAGGTCCCCGTCGGGGTGATGGTCGACCGCTTCGGCCCCCGCCGCCTGGTCGCCGTCGGCGCCCTCGTCATGGCGTTGGGCCAGGTCCTGATGGCGGTCAGCACCACGACCCCCGGCGCGGTCGTCGCGCGGATGCTCGTCGGCACCGGCGACGCCATGACCTTCGTCAGCGTGCTGCGGCTCGTGCCGTCCTGGTTCCCGGCGCGGCGCGTGCCCGTGCTGACCCAGGTCACCGGGCTGCTCGGCCAGCTCGGCCAGGTCGCGAGCACCATCCCGCTCGTGCTCGTGCTCCACGCGTTCGGGTGGACGCCGGCCTACCTCGGCGCGGCGGCCATCGGCGTGCTGGTGTCCATCGCGGTGCTGCTCGCCGTCCGCGACTCCCCGCTCGGCCGCAGCGCCGCCCCACCGGTGTCGTTCCGCGAGGCCGTGGGCCAGCTGCAGTCGTCGTTCGCCGAGCCCGGCACCCGGCTGGGCCTGTGGTCGCACTTCACGTCGCAGTTCTCGCAGATGGTGTTCGTCCTGCTCTGGGGCTACCCCTTCCTCACGGTGGGGCTGGGCTACAGCGCGGCGCTCGCCGGCGGCCTGCTGACGATGATGGTCCTGGCCGGCCTGCTCGTCGCCCCCGTCCTCGGCGGGCTCACGGCCGCGTACCCCTTCCGCCGCTCGAACCTGGTGCTCGGCGTCAGCATCGCCACGGTGCTGGCCTGGACCGTCGTGCTGCTCTGGCCGGGCGCCGCCCCGCTGCCCGTCGTCGTCCTGCTGCTGCTCGTCCTCTCCGCGAACGGGCCGGCCTCGGCCGTGGGCTTCGACTTCGCCCGGTCGTTCAACCCGACGCCGCGCCTCGGCGTCGCCTCGGGCATCGTCAACGTCGGCGGGTTCACCGCCTCGCTGCTGACGATCCTGGCCATCGGCTTCGTGCTCGACCTCCGCTCGCCGGGCGGGGCGTACACGCTCACCGACTTCAAGCTGGCCTTCTGCTTCCAGTACCTGCCCTGGACCTTCGGCTTCCTCAGCCTGATCCGCAGCCGCCAGCTCACGCGCGCCGGGATGGCCGCGCAGGGCCAGGTCGTCGACCCGCTCCCGCAGGCCATCGCCCGGCACTGGCACGACCGCCACCGCTGACCTCGCCGAGCAGCCCGGCCGGTGTCCCCGCCGGTGTCCACGCCGAGATCGCGTTCGGAACCTGGGCCGAGGCCCGCTATAGTCATCCACCGGTCCGGGAACGGGCCGAACCACTCGTCCGGGTGGCGGAATAGGTAGACGCGCTAGCTTGAGGTGCTAGTTCCCTTTACCGGGAATGGGGGTTCAAGTCCCCCCTCGGACACAGAGAAGAAGGTCGGGGTCTCCCCGGCCACGGCGGCCTGGAGGGCGCACCACCGCCGTCGGACCTCGTCCGACGAACCGCACCAGCCCCGAAGCCCGGCCGAGCCCAGCACCGACAGGTCGCCCGCGTCCGCGGCACCGACGAGTCCCCCGACCGGCAGCCGGGCGCGGAGCGTCGTCTTGGGACGCTCGGTACGGTGCAGAATCAGGTCGTGCGCGAGGCTCCTGCCGACCGGCGTGTCTCCCGGCACCCCGATACCCGAACGAGACCTCGTGACGCACGCCGTGCCCACCCGATCCCTCCCCCGCCGTCCCTGACCCAGGAAAGGGCCCTCAGCCACATGACCGACGCCAACCACCCCGCCACCGACGAGGCCGGCCCCTCGACGGAGCGTGTCGACAACGAGACGCGCGAGGGTCACATGAACACCGAGGAGGCGGCCGGCTGCCCGGTCGACGCGGGGCGGATGAACCACCCCACGGAGGGTGGGAGCACCAACCAGCGCTGGTGGCCCGAGTCGCTGAACCTCTCCGTCCTGCGCAAGCACGGGACCGCCTCCAACCCGATGCAGCCCGACTTCGACTACGCGGCGGCCTTCGCCACGGTCGACCTCGACGAGCTGCGGGCCGACCTCAAGCAGGTCATGACGACCTCGCAGCCGTGGTGGCCCGCCGACTTCGGCCACTACGGCCCCTTCTTCATCCGCATGGCGTGGCACAGCGCCGGCACCTACCGCGTGGCCGACGGCCGCGGCGGCGCGGGCGCGGGCATGCAGCGCTTCGCCCCCCTCAACAGCTGGCCCGACAACGCGAGCCTCGACAAGGCCCGCCGCCTGATCTGGCCGGTGAAGCAGAAGTGGGGCGCCCGGGTGTCGTGGGCCGACCTCATCGTCTTCGCCGGGACGGTCGCGCTGGAGGACATGGGCCTGCCCGTCTTCGGCTTCGCCGGCGGCCGCGCGGACGCGTGGGAGCCCGACCAGGACGTCTACTGGGGCCCCGAGCAGACCTGGCTCGGCGACGAGCGCTACACCGGCGACCGCGAGCTGGAGAAGCCGCTGGCCGCCGTCCAGATGGGCCTGATCTACGTCAACCCCGAGGGCCCGAACGGCAACCCCGACCCGATGGGCTCGGCGCGCGACATCCGCGAGACGTTCGGCCGGATGGCGATGAACGACGAGGAGACCTTCGCCCTCATCGCCGGCGGCCACACGTTCGGCAAGACCCACGGTGCGGCGGACCCGGAGCTGCACGTCGGCCCGGAGCCCGAGGGCGCCCCGATCGAGCAGCAGGGCCTGGGCTGGAAGAACGGCTACCGCTCCGGCAAGGGGGGCGACACGATCACCAGCGGGCTGGAGGTCACGTGGACCTCGGAGCCGACGACGTGGGGCCAGAAGTACCTCGAGAACCTCTACGGCCTGGACTGGGAGCTCGGCAAGGGCCCGGGCGGCGCCTGGCAGTGGTCGCCCAAGGGCGGCGCCGGCGCCGCGACGGTCCCTGACCCGGAGACCAACGAGCCCACCCGTACGCCGGGCATGCTCACCTCCGACATCGCCCTCAAGGTCGACCCCGTCTACCGCGAGATCGGCGAGCGCTTCCTGAACGACCCGGGCGCCTTCGCCGACGCGTTCGCGCGCGCCTGGTTCAAGCTGACGCACCGCGACATGGGCCCGATCCAGCGCTACCTCGGCCCCGAGGTGCCGGCCGAGGAGCTCCTGTGGCAGGACCGGGTCCCCGCCGTCGACCACCCCCTCGTGACCGCCGACGACGTCGCGGTGCTCAAGCAGCGCGTCCTCGACGCGGGGCTGAGCGTCTCGCGGCTCGTCGCGACGGCGTGGGCCTCGGCCTCGACCTACCGCTCGAGCGACAAGCGCGGCGGGGCGAACGGCGCCCGGGTCCGGCTGCTCCCGCAGAGCAGCTGGGAGGTCAACGAGCCCGACGAGCTGCACCGCGCGCTGCGGGCGCTCGAGGCAGTCCGGGCCGACTTCAACGCCGCCGGGCCGACGAAGATCTCGCTCGCCGACCTGATCGTGCTCGCCGGCGACGCCGCGGTCGAGAAGGCGGCGGCCGACGGCGGCCACCCGGTCGCGATCCCGTTCGTGCCGGGCCGGACGGACGCCAGCCAGGAGCAGACCGACGTCGAGTCGTTCGCGCCCCTGGAGCCGACCGCCGACGGGTTCCGGAACTTCCTCGGCAAGGGCCACCGGCTGCCGGCGGAGTTCCTGCTCGTCGACCGGGCGAACCTCCTCGGGCTGACCGCACCCGAGCTCACCGTCCTCGTCGGCGGGCTTCGCGTGCTCGGGGCGAACGTCGGCGAGTCGTCGTACGGCGTGCTCACCGACCGCGTCGGGGTGCTGAGCAACGACTTCTTCACCCACCTGCTCGCCTTCGGGACCGAGTGGAAGCCGGTGGAGGGCGCGCCCGGCACGTACGAGGGCGTCGACAGCGCGACGGGCCAGGTCCGCTGGACCGGCACCCGCAACGACCTCGTGTTCGGCTCGAACTCCGAGCTGCGCGCGGTGGCCGAGGTCTACGCCAGCGACGACGCGGCCGACAAGTTCGTCGGCGACTTCGCCCGGGCGTGGAGCAAGGTCATGATGGCCGACCGCTGGGACCTCTGAGCCCGGACGCGAGCGGGCCCGCCGGCTGGTGCCGGCGGGCCCTTCGTGCTCCATGGGCGGACGCTCAGTCCGTGCCGCCGAACCCGTCCACGACGTTGGCGCTCAGGTAGTCGGTGTCGAAGGCCAGCCCGAGCCCGGGCCCCGTCGGCAGCGGCAGCCGGCCGTCGACGGCGGCCAGCGGCACCTCGAGCAGCTCGTTGTACGTGGCGAGGTCGTAGCTGCTCGACTCGAGGCGGTAGAAGTTCGGCGTCGTGGCCATCACGTGCGCCCCGGCGACGAGGTTCACCGGCCCGGCCGCGTCGTGCGGCGAGACGGGCACGTAGTGGGCCTCGGCCATCGAGGCGATCTTCTTCAGCTCGCTGATGCCGCCCGTCCAGGTCACGTCGGGCATGACGAAGTCGGCGAGCTCGCGCTCCAGCACGGGCACGAAGTCCCAGCGGGTGTGCAGACGCTCCCCGACCGAGATCGGCACCTGCGTGCGCTCCCGCACCTGGCGCAGCGCGTGGTAGCTCTCCGGCGGGACGGGCTCCTCGAACCAGTGCAGGTCCACGGCCTCGTGCAGGTGGTTCGCGAGCCGGATCGCGGTGGGCACGTCGAAGCGCCCGTGCGCGTCCACGAGCAGCTCGACGTCGGGCCCGGCCGCCGCCCGGATCTGCTGCGACAGCTCGATCGCGCGGTGCTCGTCGCTGCGCGAGAGACGCCCGTCGAGGTAGCGGTCGTTGGCCTCGGGGACGTCCTCGGCGTGCGGGAACGGGTCGAACTTGATGGCCCCGTAGCCGGCGCCGACGATGCGCCCGATCTCCTCCTCGACGCCCTCCGCGGTCGCGAAGCGGCTCTGGTCGGGGTGCGTGTAGAGCGACAGCTCGCGGCGGACGGGTCCACCGAGCAGGTCGGCCACGGGCACGCCGAGCACCTTGCCGCGGATGTCCCACAGGGCGATGTCGACCGCGCTGGCGACGGTGCACGCGGCGCCGCGGCTGCCCGCGTAGGTGAAGGCGCGGAAGAGCTTGTGCCACACCAGCTCGATCGCGGCCGGGTCCTCGCCCGCGACGAGGCCCTCGACCTCGCGGAGCATGCGCGCGACCGAGCGGTTCGCGGTCCGCGTCGTGCTGGTGATCTCGCCCCAGCCCGTCACGCCCTCGTCCGTGCGCACCTCGACGAAGAGGAACTGGCCCCAGAACGACGCCGAGGACCGGACCAGCCACGGCACCAGCCGCGTGATCCTCATCGGGCGACCCCCGCGCCGGCAGCGGCCGCCTCGGAGGCGTCGGCCTGGGCCGCGCGCCACTGCTCGTACTCGGGCCGGGCCGCCTCCGAGAGCGGGTAGTAGAGGCGCAGGTCGCCGCCCTGCGAGAGGCGCAGGCGGGAGAAGTCCTCCCACTCGGCGTGCTCGCTGGCGATCTCCAGCAGCCGCGGCGCGAGCGCGATCGGCACGACCACCGCGCCGTCGTCGTCGGCCACGACGATGTCGCCGGGCACCACGACGGTGCCGCCGCAGGCGACGGGGACGTTCACCGCGTGGGGGAAGATGTCGGTCTGGGAGTGGAAGTTCGGGGTCGTGCCTCGCAGCCACAGCCCCACGCCGAGGTCCTTCGCCTGGCCGAAGTCGCGGATGCAGCCGTCGACGACCACGCCGACGCCGCCGCGGCCGGCGAAGTAGGTCAGCATCATCTCCCCGAACACGCCGCTGGCCATGTCACCGCGGGCGTCGACGACGATCACGTCGCCCGGCTGGGTGTGGTACATGACGTGGCGGTGCAGCTGCTTCTCCGGCTCGGCGTACTCGTCGACCTGGTAGAGGTCCTCCCGCTTGGGCAGGAACTGCAGGGTCAGCGCGGGTCCGGCGATGCACGCGCCGGGCGTCCGGGCCACCGGACCACGGATGTGGGCGCTGCGCACGCCGAGCTTGTTGAGCTCGCTGCTCGCCGTGGCGCTGCCGATCGCCTGCAGCCCGCGCACGAGCGCGGGGTCCGGGCGTCGGATGTCCTGGGTCTCGACCATGGGTGGCTCTCTCCTGCGAGTGCTCTCGGCGCACGGGCTGCGCGCGTGGGGTGTCCGGCGCCCGCTGCCCACCGGCGTAGTTTCGGTGAGTTTCGGTCGTCGACCAGGCCGCGTCCCCATGGGTGACCGATGTCGGTCGCCCGTGGGAGGAAGGCGGTTCGTGCGGTCACCGTACGCGCTCAGGCTCGATCTGTCAGCCCTCCCCCGCCGACCGGTCGGCGCCTTCGAAACCGGTTTCGACACACCGTCCGGGAACCCTTGACGCCCTCGACGCAGCGGCCGTACGGTGCACGGAGCGTCGAAAGAAGCAGCGGGACTTTCGGAGTTCCGCCCGGCTTTCGACGCGACGCAAGCCCTCGCCCGTCGAGCAGCCGCGGTGGGCTCGTCCCACCGGCCGCCCGTCCCTCCGGCGCACGTCCCTCGAGCACGAGCCCCGCCAGCACACGCATCGCCCGCACACGTACCGCCAGCACACGTATCGCCAGCACACGTTCCTCACGCCAGACGTTCCTGAAGCAAAGGTGCATTCATGAAGCGCACGACGCTGCCCGCGGTCGCGGCGGCCTCCCTCCTGACCCTCCTCGCCGCGTGCGGCGGAGGCGGCGGAGCCGCCGGGACCTCCCAGCCGGGCCAGCCGCAGGTCGACGGCACGTTCACCATGAACCTCGGCAGCGACCCGGGCAGCGTGAACCCGTACAAGAGCACCGGCGGCTTCAACCGCCAGGTGTACGCCTTCGCCTACGACACGCTCGTCGGGCGCGGCGCGGACGGCAAGCCCGTCCCGCAGCTCGCCACGAGCTGGGAGGTGAAGGGCGACTCGGTCACCTACAAGCTGGGCGGGACCGCCACCTGCGACGACGGCCAGAAGCTCAAGCCGAGCGACATCGAGGCCGACTTCAACTACATCAAGGACCCGAAGACGCTCTCCCCGTGGGTGGCGCTCTCGGTTCCGGTGAGCTACACCGTGTCCTCCGACGACACCGCCGGCACGTTCACGATCACCTCCAAGACGCCGTTCGGCTCGCTGCTGCAGGGCGCCGGCGCGGTGCCGATCCTGTGCCCCGCCGGCCTCAAGGACCCCGCCTCCATCGAGCACGCGTCGGCCGGGACCGGACCGTTCAAGATCACGAACTACGTGTCGGGCGACCACTACGAGTTCGAGCGGCGCGACGGCTACACGTGGGGCCCGGCCGGCGCGAGCACGGCGACGCCCGGCGTGCCGAAGAAGGTCACCATCGCCTTCGTGGCCAACGAGTCGACGATGGCCAACCAGCTCGTCTCCGGCCAGATCAACGCCGCGCAGATCACCGGCCCTGACCGTGCCCGGCTCGACAAGACCCCCGGCGTCCAGCGCTTCGACGTGCCGGTGATCGTCGGCGAGATCAACTTCAACGAGGCCGCCGGTCGCCTGTTCAACGACGAGCAGCTGCGCCAGGCCGCGGCGTCGGCCGTGAACCGTGACGACCTGGCCCCGGTGAGCACCGCGAACCAGGGCACCCTGGCCACCAACCTGATCGCCGAGGCGCCGGTGGCCTGCCCCGGCGACGAGACGACCGGCGCCCTGCCGACCTTCGACGTCGCGAAGGCCAGCTCGGTCCTCGACGCCGCGGGCTGGACCAAGGCCGCGGACGGCACCCGCTCGAAGGCCGGCAAGCCGCTCAAGGTCAAGATCATCTACCAGACCGGTGCGCCGCAGACCGCGTCCGCCGTGGAGCTCCTGGGCCAGCAGCTCAAGGCCGCCGGCATCGGCACCGACCTGGTCGGCCTGACCAACGCCGCCTTCCTCGAGTCGCTCTACACGACCGCGGACTTCGACATCTTCTACAGCGCCATCAACGTCGAGTTCCCGTACATGGCGACCACGTTCTTCGGCGGCGCGACGCCGGCCGACGGGGGCCGCAACTCCGGCGACATCCGCAACCCGGCCTTCGAGAAGCTGTCCGCCCAGGCCGCCCAGGCGCCGGCCGAGGAGGCCTGCCCGCTGTGGACCAAGGCCCACCAGGAGCTGTTCAAGCGGGCCGACGTCATCCCGGTGTCGAACGGCGACCGGCCGTTCTACACCGCGAAGGCCACGCTGCAGACCGTCGGGCTGTTCGCGGTCCCGACCAGCATCCGGCTCACCCAGTAGCACGAGCAGGACGGGAGCGAAGGACGAGGGCAGGGGACGCGCATGACCACCGCGACGACGCTGGAGCCGGCGGGCCCGCTGCCCTCGCCCGCCCTGCCCGCCGAGCCGACCGCGTCGAGGGCGCGCCCCTGGATCCGGTTCGTGGCCAGCCGGCTGCTGCGGCTCGTGGTCTCCCTGCTGGTCCTGGTCACCGCGACGTTCGTCATGGTGCACCTGGTCCCCGGCGACCCGGTCCAGGCGGCGCTCGGTGAGCAGGCGACGCCGCAGCTGGTGGAGCTGCGGCGCCACGAGCTGGGCCTGGACCAGCCCCTCCCGGCGCAGTACGTGCACTACCTGCGCGGGGTCGTCACCGGTGACCTCGGTCGTTCGATCGTCACCGAGGCACCGGTGGGCGACCTGCTCGGCACCCGCTTCCCGAACACGCTGCGGCTCGCGGTGCCCGCCTTCGTCCTCGTCATCCTCATCGCGCTGCCGGTCGGGCTGCTGACCGCGGTCCGCACCCGCGGCGGGCGGGGCCGGGTGACCCGCGGCGTGTTCGTCAACGTGACGGGGCTGTTCAACTCGGTGCCCGACTACGTCATGGCCACCGTGCTCAGCGTGGTCTTCGTCGTCGGGCTGAAGCTCTTCCCGGCGGCCGGGCTCACGGGCCCCCGCTCGTACGTGCTGCCCGTGGCCGCGCTGGTCGTGGGGCCCGCGGCCTCGCTGTCGCGGATCGTGCGCGTCGAGGCCCTCAAGGTCCTCGACACCGAGTACGTCCGGGCGGCCAAGTCGCGGCGGCTGCCGCGCCGGCTGCTCTACCTGCGCCACGTGCTGCCGAACATGATGACGGCGTCGCTGACCTTCGGCGCCATGATCCTGTCCGGGCTCGTGGCCGGGACGGTGCTCGTGGAGAACGTCTTCGGCTGGCCGGGCGTCGGCACCGTGATCTCGCAGGCCGTCATCCAGAAGGACTTTCCGCTCGTGCAGGGCGTCCTGCTCGTCCTCGGCGCGGCCGTGCTGCTGCTCAACATGGTGGTCGACGTGCTGCTCGGCGTGCTCGACCCCCGCTCCCGGCTCGGGGCGCTGCGATGAGCACGACCGTCCCGACGCGGGCCGCCGCCCGGCGCCGCCGGGTCCGGCTGCCCGGCGGGGTCGCCCTCGTCCTCCTGCTCGCGTTCGTCTTCCTCAGCGTCGCCGGCCCGTGGATCTGGGGTGACGCGGCCGGGGCGACGAACGTCGTGGACGCCAACCAGGCGGCCAGCGCGAAGCACTGGCTGGGCACCGACGACCTCGGGCGCGACCTGTTCGCGCGCACGCTCGTCGCCACGCGCAGCTCGCTGGTCCTCGCCGTGCTCGCCACCGTCGTCGGCGGTGTCGTGGGCGTCGCGCTCGGGCTGCTCTCCGGCGCGTCGAACCGGCTGGGCAAGGTCCTCGGCGCGGTGATCAACCTGCTGATGGCCTTCCCCGCGCTGCTGCTGTCCATCTTCTTCGCGGTGCTCTTCGGCATCGGCTCCGTCGGCAGCGTGCTGGCGGTCGGCGCGTCCTTCGCGCCCGGCTTCGCCCGCATCACCCAGACCCTGACGGCGTCGGCGATCAGCCGCGACTACGTCGAGGCCTCCCGCGTGCTCGGCAAGGGCCCGGTCACGGTGGTCCTGCGGCACGTCCTGCCGAACATCGCCGAGCCGGTCATCCTCTACACGACCATCCACATCGGCACGGCGATCCTCGCGCTGTCCGGCCTGAGCTTCCTCGGGCTGGGCGTGCAGCCGCCGTCGTACGACTGGGGGCGGCTGCTCAGCGACGGCCTCACCCGCGTCTACATCACCCCGACCGCGGCCCTGGGCCCGGCCGTCGCGATCGTGCTCGCCGGGCTCACGTTCAACATGGCCGGGGAGCACCTGTCCGACCTGGTCGGCGGCCGTCGTTCCGCGCCCCGCCAGGTCGACGCCGCGCCGGCGCCGGCGGACGGCCCCGGTGCGACGGGCACCGAGACGTCCTCCCGCGGCGCGCACGCCGAGGGGCTCGCGGACCAGGCCTTCGGGTCGTCCACGGCTCCCGCGGCCCGTCCGCTGCTCGAGGTCCGTGGCCTGCGGGTCGTCTACCCCGGCCCCGACGGCGGCACGGTCACTCCGGTGCGCGACGTGTCGTTCAGCGTCGCGCCCGGCGAGACCGTGGGGATCGTCGGCGAGTCCGGCTCGGGCAAGAGCATGGCGACCTCGGCCGTGGCGCAGCTCGTGGAGGCACCGGGCTCCGTGCACGCGGAGACGCTGCGCTTCGACGACGTCGACCTGACGCGGCGCACCAAGGACGACGAGCGGGTCCTCGGTCGCTCGATGGCGATGATCTTCCAGGACCCGGGCGAGGCCCTGAACCCGGCGATCAAGGTGGGGACCCACCTCGTCGAGCCCGCGGTCGTGCACCTGCACGAGGACAAGCCCCTCGCCCGGCGCCGGGCGCTCGACGCCCTGCGCGCCGTCGCCGTCAACGACCCCGAGCGCCGCTTCGGCCAGCACCAGCACGAGCTGTCCGGCGGCACCAAGCAGCGCGTCTGCATCGCGATCGGGCTGATGGGCGAGCCCCGGCTGCTCGTCGCCGACGAGCCGACGACGGCGCTGGACGTCACCGTGCAGCGCCAGATCCTGCGCCTCGTCGCCGAGGTGCGCGACGAGACCGGGGCGAGCGTGCTCTTCATCTCCCACGACATCGCGGTGGTCTCCGAGATCAGCGACCGGATCCTCGTCATGTACGCGGGTTTCGTCGTCGAGGAGGCGTCGACCGAGGAGCTGCTGGCGAGGCCGGCGCACCCGTACACCGGCCTGCTGCTGGCCGCGAGCCCGGACATGGCCGCCGACCGGTCCCGGCCGCTGCCCATGCTCGACGGCCGCATGCCCGGACCGGGCGTCGACCTGCCCGGCTGCTACTTCGCCGACCGGTGCCCCCGCGCCGAGCAGGACTGCCGCGACCAGCGGCCCCCGCTGCTGCAGATCGGCGCCCCCGGGCACCGCGCCGCCTGCTGGCACCCCCTGACCGCCGACGACCCGGTCGAGGCGCCCGCCCTCGTCGAGGAGAGGGCCGCCTCGTGACCCCCGCCCTGTCCGTCTCCGACCTCACCGTCCGCTACGGCTCCGTGACCGCCGTCCGGTCGGTCTCGTTCGACCTGCGGGCCGGCTCGGTGCTCGGCCTCGTCGGCGAGTCCGGCTCGGGCAAGAGCACGACCGCCCGCGCGGTCGTCGGGCTCGCGCCCTTCACGGGCACCGTCCGCGTCGGCGAGCGCGACGCGTCGTCGCCCCGCAGCCGGGACGCCCGCGAGGCGCGCCGGCGGGTGCAGATGGTGTTCCAGGACTCGCGGAGCTCGCTCGACCCCCGCTTCACCGTCGGTCAGTGCGTCGCCGAGGGCCTGCCGGCCGGCGAGCGCCGCGACCAGGGCCGGCGGGTGCGCGAGCTGCTCGAGCTCGTGAGCCTCGACCCCGCGCTCGTCCGCAACCGACCTGGGCAGCTCTCCGGCGGCCAGCGGCAGCGCGTGGCCATCGCCCGGGCGCTCGCGGCGCGTCCGGAGGTGCTGGTCGCCGACGAGGTCACCGCCTCGCTCGACGTGTCCGTCCAGGCCGTCGTGCTCAACCTGCTGCGCCGGCTGCGCGCCGAGCTGGGCCTGTCGATGCTCTTCATCAGCCACAACCTGGCCGTGGTGCGCTACATGTGCGACGACGTCGCGGTGATGTTCAACGGGCGCGTCGTGGAGCAGGGCGGCGTCGACGACATCCTGGCGCGCGCGCAGCACCCGTACACCCGGGCCCTGCTGGCCGCGGTGCCCGAGGTCGGCCAGCGCCGCCTCCTCTCCGACGCCGCCATCGAGGCGTCGACCGCGGCCAGTCCCGCTCCGGGTCCCGGCTGCGACTACCGGTTGCGCTGCCCCGTCGGACCGGCCGTCGACCCCGGCCGCGCGATCTGCACCACCGACGACCCCGGGCCGGGCGCGCCGGAGCGTGTGCACGCCGCCGTCTGCCACTTCGCGAGCACGCGTCAGGGCACCGACGCCCTCGCCGGGAGCGGCGAGCTGCGCTAGTCCGGCGCTCGTTGTGCTGCGCTAGGAGGCCGGCACACCCGGGGGTCGCTCCGGCGGCGGCGCGGTGCTCGCCCGGACGACCAGGGTCGTCGGCAGCTCCACCCGGCCGCGCGCCGGCAGCCCGTCGCCCTCGCCGAGACCGAGCAGGGAGCGCGTGGCCAGGGCGGCCAGCTCGCGGATGGGCTGCTGGACGGTGGTCAGCGGGGGCAGGACCCACTGCGACATCGGGACGTCGTCGAAACCCACGACGCTGAGGTCCTCCGGCACCCGCAGCCCGTGGGCCTGCGCGGTGGCGTAGACGCCGAGCGCCTGCTCGTCGTTGGCGGCGAAGACCGCGGTCGGCGGGTCCGCGAGCCCGAGCAGCACCGCGGTCGCCTCGCGCGCCGAGCCGTGGTGGAAGTCGCCCTCGCGCACGAGCTCCGGCGCCACAGGCAGGCCGGCCCGTTCCAGCGCGGCGCGGTAGCCGGCCAGCCGGGCCTGGCTCGAGAGGTAGCGCTGCGGCCCGGTGATGGTGGCGACGCGACGGTGGCCGAGGTCGAGGAGGTGCTGCGTCGCCGCGACCCCGCCGCCGAAGTTCCCCGTGCCCAGCGCGGGCAGCGTCGACTCGAAGTCGCCCACCAGGTCCATGAGCACGACGGGCAGCCCGAGCTGGCGGACCGCCCCCTGCTCCTCGGCCGACATGCTCGACACGGCCAGCACCAGGCCGAGGGAGCCCCGGTCGGCCAGGTCGTCCAGCCAGCGCCGCCGCCCCCGCTGCTCGGGGTCGAGCGCGGTCACGACGATCGAGGCGCGGACCGTCCTCGCCGCCGCCGCGGCACCGCGGATCACCTCGGCGGCCCAGGGCGAGCCGGGGTCGTTGAAGACGAGGTCGACCAGACCACCGCGGGCAGGACGGCTCGCCCGGGTCTTGTTCCGCGTCCGGGCCGACAGGACGTAGCCGCGCTCGGCGAGGAGGCCGTTCACCCGGGCGCGCGTCTCCGGGGCGACGTCGGGGCGGCGGTTCAGCACCTTGGAGACGGTGGCGATGGAGACGCCGGCGTCGCGGGCGATGTCGGCGACCGTCACCCGGGCGTCGCCCGGGTCGTGGGGACCGGCAGCCGCCACGTGCACCTCCCTGACCGGCGTGACGACGTCATCCTGGCACGCCCGTCGACGACGACGAAAGTGGGCGAAACTCCGGCACGGAACGTTCGCCGGGGACGCCCGACGACGCGGCCGATAGGATGCCTTCCGACCCGGTCGGCGCCGAGCAGCCCCGGGTCGGCGGACGGCCCGGCCCGCGACGACGCGCCCCGGAGCCCGCCGGCCGGCAGCGCTCGCCCCCGTCGACGACCGCTCCTGGAGAACCGTGCGCACGCCCCTGGCCCCGCAGGCCACCGAAGCCCCTGAGGTCCAGCTCGGCACGGGCCTGCGGGCGTACGGGCGGCTGCTGCGCCACGGTCCGGCGGCCGGGCCCTTCCTGTTCGCGACGCTCGCCCGGCTGACGCTGTCGATGATCCCGCTCGGCATCCTCATCCTCGTCGAGGCCGAGCGGCACACGTACGCCGTCGCCGGCCTCGTCAGCGGCGCGTACGCCGTCGGCGCCGCGCTGGGCACCCCGCTGTGGGGGCGGCTGATGGACCGCTTCGGCCAGATGCGGGTGCTGCTGCCGACGACGCTCGCCAGCGCGGGCCTGCTGGTCGCCCTGACCCTGGCGACCACGAGCGACGCCCCGAACCACCTGCTCATGGCGCTGGCCGTCGGCGTGGGGCTGGGCTACCCCGCCATCGGCCCGGCCCTGCGCTCCAGCTTTCGCATCGCCCTGCCCGACCCGGCGTCGCGGCGGGTCGCGTTCGCGCTCGATGGCACGTCGGTCGAACTGACCTTCGTCATCGGGCCGGTGCTGCTGTCGGCGCTGCTGCTCCCCGGGATCGGTCCGCTGCCGCTGCTGTTCACCGCCGGGCTCCTCACCGCCGGCGGTGTCGGCTACTGCCTCACCCGGGTCGCGCGTCGCGCCGACGCCGCCACCCAGCGCGAGGCCGCGGGGCACGACCCGGCGTCCGCCGACCCGGGCCCTCGGACCGCGCTGACCGCCGTGGGCGTGCCCGCCGTCCTGCTCGTCATGCTGGTCCTCAGCATCGGCTTCGGCCAGCTCGACACCTCCATGGCGGCGACGGCCGACCTCGCGCTCGGCAGCACCGACCGCGTCGGGGTGCTGTTCGCCGCGATCGCGGGCGGCAGCACCATCGGGGGCCTGGCCTACGGGGCGCGGGCGTGGAAGGTCAGCGAGCGGCACGCCGTCCCGGCGCTGCTCGGGCTCTTCGCGCTGCTGCTGACGACCCTGGCCGTGCTGCTCGCGTCGGGCACCACCGCGCTGCCCGTGCTGCTGCCGGTGCTGTTCCTGACCGGTCTGACGATCGCGCCGACGCTGATCATGCAGCAGGCCCTGCTCGACCAGCTCGTGCCGCCCGGCCGGCTCAACGAGGCGCAGGCGTTCCTGTCGGCCTCCAACACGACCGGCGCCGCCCTGGGCACGGCGGTCGCCGGCGTCGTGATCGACGCCGGCGGGCCGGCCTGGTCCTACGCCGGCGCGGCGATGGGCATCGCCGCCGCGTCGGTGGTCGCGCTGCTCGGCCACCGCCGCCGGGGTCGCACGACTACCTGAGCCCGTCGGGGCTCCCGGCCGCCTGCGGAGGCCGGGGTGCCCGGCGTCAGGGCAGCCAGACGGTCGCCCGGACCATGTTGTGGTCCGACGGGATGACGCCCTTGTAGCGGCCCTTCTTGTCGAGCTTCGCGACCGTCTCCCACTCGCTGACGCGCATCGGCGTCGTCAGGATGTAGTCGATGTAGCTGCCGTTGCCCCACGCCTTGTGCCCGGGGGCCTTGCGCGACCACTTCGGGTTGGAGCTGTTGAGCCAGGTTCGGATCCGGTGCTCCACCGTGGCGCCCTTGGGCTTGTGCGTCTTGTACGCCCCGCCCAGCGGGTCGACGAAGCCGGCCTTGACGTAGGTGTCGTACGGGCCGTTGCTCGGCTTCTCGAAGCGGCTGGAGTTCCAGTCGCCGAGGGCGATCATCGGCAGGTCGTCGGAGTTGTTCTCCTTCAGCTCGGCCAGCGCGAGCCGGGCCTGCTTGTTCTTGGTCTTGTACTGCGCGTCGGTGCCGACCGTGTGCAGGTTGGAGACCATGAACCGCTTGCCGGTGCTGCGCTGGCGCAGCTCGGCCCAGGTCATGTAGTTGTCGCCCTTGCCCGCCGGCACGGGCAGCAGCCGCGAGCCCTGGTCCACGAGGTCGACCCGGTCGGCGTCGTACAGGATCCGGTTGCCCTCCGAGGCCCCCGTGTAGCGGTAGGCGCACCGGTTCGGGGAGCCGCTGTTCGCGCAGTTGTAGTGGGCCTCGTTGGTCACCTGCCAGGCGCCGCCGAGACGGTTCACGAGGTCCTCGTACTGGTTGACGCGGGCACGCTCGGACTCGGCGTCGTGGAGCATGCCCTGGGTCGCCTCCTGGACGGCGAGCACGTCGAGGTCCTGGCCCTTGATCGCCGCGACGACGGCTCCGCGCCGGTCCTCCCAGCGCTTCTCGTTCTTCTTGCCGTCGAACGAGTTCGCGTTGCGGATGTTGTAGGTCGCGACGCGCAGCGGAGCGGACGCGGGCTTCGCGCTCGCGACGACCGGGGCCGCGACGGCGTCGGCGGCCAGCAGCGAGGTCGTCGGTCCGGCGGGCACGGTCAGCGCGGCGAGGGCGACCGCCCCGGCGAGGGCGGCGACGGCCCGTCGGGCCCTGGAGGTCGCAGAGGTGGCAGCGCTGGCAGAGCTGGCAGAGCTGGCAGGGGTGGAAGCGGACGTCATCGGCGCTCCTGGGGGTGGCGCTGCGGGGGCAGCAGGAAGCGGTGCGGTCCCGGGGGGTGGACCTGTCGTGGTGTTCCTCGTCGTCCGCCGCCGGGCTGTTACTGAGAGATCGCAAAGAGCACCGGGGCCTGCGGAGGTTCGGCCGCCGGGAGAGCGCGCCGGCGTCCACAGGCCGGGCGTGCGTCAGGGCGGCGTGCCCCGGACGCCACGCACACTGGAGGTCCGGCCCGGTGATCCCGGGCGCGGTCCTCGAGGAGACCTGTGACCTACCCCGTGACGTACCCGCCGCCCGTGCGCGCGCTGCGCGACCCGATGCCGGTGGCCCCGGTGGCCTACCCGCAGATGCTGCGGACGCCCCGGTCGTCGTGGGTGCGTGGCCTGCTCATGATCGTGTCCTTCGTGGCGGCCTACCTGCTGGTCAGCACCGTGCTGCAGGGCGCGGCGATCGGCTGGGACGTCGCGCGGGGCAGCGTCTCGCTGAACGACGTGCTGGCCATGCGGCTCGACCTGACCCCCACGCTGCTGCTCGCGGTCAACCTCTCCAACGCCGCGGCGATCCCGCTCAGCATGCTGCTGCAGCGGGCGTTCTTCGGCCAGCGCGGACGCTGGCTGAGCTCGGTCACCGGACGGTTCCGCTGGCGGGTGCTCGGGCGGGCGTCCCTCGTCGCCCTGCCCTTCTGGCTGGCGTACCTCGCCATCACCCTCGTCGCCGCACCGGAGTCGGTGCGGGCGCCCAGCGGGACCTACCTCGCGCTGCTGGTCATCGTCGTGCTGACCACACCGCTGCAGGCCGCCGGCGAGGAGTTCGGCGCGCGCGGGCTGATCACACGCGGCGCGGGGTCGTGGTGCGCGTCACCGCGGCTGGCGCTGCTCGTCGGCACGCTGCTGTCGGGCGCGGTGTTCACCCTCGCCCACGGTGCCGGCGACCCGTGGCTGATCGCCTTCTACTTCGCCTTCGCCGTCGTGCTCTCGCTGCTCACCTGGCGCACCGGCGGCCTCGAGGTGGCGGTGCTGCTGCACACGTTCAACAACCTGGTGGCCTTCGGCAGCCTGGTGCTGATGCAGCAGGACACCTCGACCGTCTTCGACCGGGGCGCGGGCAGCGCGGGTCCGTCCGTCCTGCTGCCGGGCGTCATCCTGCTGCTCAGCGCCGGCGCCCTCTGGGCGTGGGCCTCCCGCACCGGGCTCCAGCGCACGTACGTTCCCGGACCCGCGAGCGCGGAGCCGGCCTGGCCCGGTTCCGGCCCGGGCGTGCCGCAGTCGTACCCACCGGACGGTCCTTGGGCACCCGGCGCCGGTGTTCCGCAGGCGTACCCGCCCCTGCAGGCCAACCCGCCGGGAGGGCCGTGGGGCCCGGCCGGTGCGCCGCAGGCCTACCCACCCGCAGCGCCGTGGGGCCCAGCCGGAGCGCCGCAGACTCCCCCGTCCGCCGCGCCGTGGGGCCCCGGAGCGCCGCAGTCCTACCTCCCGCACCCGCCGGGGGCCACGAACCCCGGCGCGCAGCAGGCCCCTGCGACGGACGGATCGCGGCCTTCCAGCCCGGGCGCCCCGCAGGCGTAGCCGCCGGGGCGGGTCGCCCCGTCCAGCAAGCCCCTCGGGCGCGGCCGCCCCACCAGGCTGGTCAGCGGAAGTCCCGGGAGCGGTAGCTCTGCGGGATCGCGGCGGTCACCTCCTTCGGGAAGAGGCTGCTGAGCGGCTCGAGGCGGTCGGCGACCAGGTTGGTCACACCGTCCGCGTGCTCGATGGTGCCGCGGACCAGCATCGCGTTGGTCCGCCGGCCCACCCGCACGAAGCGCTGCCACATCGGCCGCGAGCAGACGATGTTGAGCATCCCCGTCTCGTCCTCCAGGTTGAGGAACGTGACGCCCCCCGCCGTCGAGGGCCGCTGGCGGTGGGTGACCAGCCCGGCCACCCGCACCCGGGTGCGGTCGTGCTCGATGCCCAGGGCCGAGATCGGGACGACCTCATGGGTGTCCAGCACCGGGCGCAGGTGCCCCACCGGGTGGTCGTCCGGGCTGATCTGCGTCGCCCACAGGTCGGCCAGCGTCAGCTCGGCGGCGCTCATGCCGGGCAGCTCGGGCGGCGCGGCGTCGACGGCCGACCCGGGCAGGGTGTCGGCGCTGTCGGCGTACCCGGCGTTCCACAGCGCCTGGCGCCGGGAGAGCCCGAAGGAGTCGAACGCCCCCGCCGTGGCCAGCGCCTCGGTCTGCGCGACGGTCAGACCGGTGCGGCGGACGACGTCGTTGATGCTGGTGAACGGGCCGTCGGCGCGGGCGTCGACGACGCGCTGGGCCTGCGCACGCCCGATCCCCTGCACCTCGGTCAGGCCCAGCCGGACCGCGAACCGGCCGTCCCGGCGGTGCTCGTGGGTCTTGTCCGGGGTGCCGGGCACCCACGGGCCGACGGGAGGCTGGTCGCGCTCGGTGCACGCGTCGCGCCCGGTGGCGAGCACCTCCGCACCGGCGTCGCCCTCGTCGAGCAGCTCGAGGTCGGCGTCGACGTCGGAGCGCACGATGTCGGGGCGCAGGACCTTGACCCCGTGCCGGCGTCCGTCGGCGACCAGCGACTGGGAGGAGTAGAAGCCCATCGGCTGCGCGCGCAGCAGCCCGGCGAGGAACGCCCCCGGGTAGTGCAGCTTGAGCCAGGACGAGGCGTAGACCAGCAGCGCGAAGCTGATCGAGTGGCTCTCGGCGAAGCCGAAGTTCGCGAACGCCTGGATCCGCGCGTAGATGTCGTCGGCGAGCTCGCCGACGATGCCGTGCGAGGCCATCCCCTCGTACAGCGTGGCCCGCAGCCGCTCGATCTTCTCCACCCCGCGCTTGGACCCCATCGCCCGCCGCAGCAGGTCGGCGTCGTCGCCGGTGCAGCCGCCCACCGTCATCGCGATCTGCATCAGCTGCTCCTGGAAGAGCGGGATGCCCTTGGTGCGCTCGAGCACCGGCTTCAGCGCCGGGTGCAGGTAGGTGATCTCCTCCTTGCCGGTGGCCCGGCGGATGTACGGGTGCACCGCCCCACCCTGGATGGGTCCGGGCCGGATCAGGCCGATCTCGACCACGAGGTCGTAGAAGCGCCGCGGCTGCAGGCGCGGCAGGGTCCCGATCTGGGCGCGGCTCTCGACCTGGAACACCCCGATCGAGTCGGCCCGGCAGAGCATGTCGTAGACGCCCTGCTCCTCCTTGGGGATCGAGTCGAGGTCCCAGCGCTCGCCGACGCGGTCGGCGGCGAGGTCGAGGGTGTACTGGATCGCGGCGAGGATGCCGAGGCCGAGGAAGTCGAACTTGACCAGGCCCATCCAGGCGCACGAGTCCTTGTCCCACTGCAGCACGGTGCGCTCGTCCATCCGGCCGCGCTCGATCGGCACCACCTCCCCGACCGGCCGCTCGGTGAGCACCATGCCGCCGGAGTGGATGCCGAGGTGCCGCGGGGCGCGCAGCAGCTGCTCGGCGAGGTCGACCACCGCGGTCGGGATGTCGTGGTCGTGCTGCTCGTGGTGGCCGTTGATCGTCACCGAGCCCCAGGAGTCGATCTGCTTGGACCAGGCGTCCTGCTGCCCGGTGGAGTGGCCGAGGGCCTTGGCCATGTCGCGCACCGCCGACTTGGGCCGGTAGCTGATGACGTTGGCCACCTGCGCGGCGTTGAGCCGCCCGTAGCGCCGGTAGACCTCCTGGATGACCTCCTCGCGCCGGTCGGAGTCGAAGTCGACGTCGATGTCGGGCTCCTCGTCGCGGTTGACCGAGAGGAAGCGCTCGAAGGGCAGGTCGTACAGGATCGGGTCGACCGCGGTGATCATGAGGACGTAGCAGACGACCGAGTTGGCCGCCGAGCCGCGGCCCTGGCAGAGGATCCCCTGCTCGCGCGCGAAGGCGACCATGTCGCGGACGATGAGGAAGTAGCCGGGGAAGTCCTTGTCCTCGATGACCGCGAGCTCGCGGGCGAGCCGTTCGCGGGCGACCTCCCGCCGCTCGGGCGGGTAGCGCTCCTCCAGGCCGCGGCGGCACAGCTCGCGCAGCCACGACGCCGGGGTGTGGCCCGGCGGCACCTGCTGCTTGGGCAGGCGCGGCTTGGCCTGCTGGAGGTCGAAGGCGCACTCGGCCGCCAGCCGCACCGAGGTCGGCACCGCCTCGGGGTGGCGGGCGAACCGCTGCGCCATCTCGTGGCCCGAGCGCAGGTGTGCCCCCGGCGGCGGCAGCCAGCCGTCCATCTCGCTCAGGCTGCGGCGCGCCCGGACCGCGGCCATCGCGGCGGCCAGCCGGCGTTCGTCGGGGGTGGCGAAGTGCACGTTCTGCGTCGCCACCAGCGGCAGCCGCTGCTCCGCGGCGAGCCCGGCCAGCACGTCGTTGGTCACCGAGTCGGTGGGCAGACCGGCGTCGCTGATCTCCACGGCCACGTTGTCGCGGCCGAACATCCCGACCAGGTCGTCCAGCGCCCGCGCCGCCGCGGTCGTCCCGACCCGCGTGGGCCGGCCGGCCTCGGCGTGCCGGGTGAGCGCGGAGCGCAACGGCCCCTTGCGGCAGCCGGTGAGCACCAGCCAGTGCCCCTCCGCCCGCTGCGCCAGCTCGTCGAGGTCGTAGAGGGGGCGGCCCTTCTCGTCGCCGCGCAGCTGGGCGGCGGTGATGGCCGACGAGAGCCGGTGGTAGCCCTCCACCCCGCGCGCCAGCACCAGCAGGTGCTCCCCCTCCGGGTCGGCGACCCCGTTCTGCGGCACGGTCAGGCCCAGCGACAGCTCGGCGCCGTAGACCGTGGACAGGTCGTACGCCTTGGCCGCCTCGGCGAAGCGCGCCGCGGCGTAGAAGCCGTCGTGGTCGGTCAGCGCCAGCCCGGCCAGCCGCAGCCGGGCCGCCTCCTCGATGAGCGACTCCGGGTCGCTGGCCCCGTCGAGGAAGCTGAAGTCGCTGTGCACGTGCAGCTCGGCGTAGGGCACGTACGGCTCGTCCGGGGAGTCCGGCCGCGCCTCCGGCACGCGGTAGGCCGGGCGCTTGTGCGAGTAGCCGGGCGCGCTGTCGTCGCCGGGGTGGTCCAGGCTCGCCCGCCGCTCGGGCGGCGGCGGGGCCGGCTCGACGAGCGGCTCCTGCGCGGGCGGCCCCGACGGGCGTCGGCCCGACAGCGCCCGCTCGAGGTCGGACCAGCTCTGCGGCGGGTTGCTCCAGCCCACGGCTACTCCTGCCCCGCGCCGTGCGCCGGCTCACTCATAGCGGGCCTCCACCCACCACTGGCCGTCCTCGACGACGAGCAGCCAGGCCGAGCCGTCGACCGCGACGACCTGGAAGCGGGCGACCTGCCGCGCCGCCTGCGGGTCCCACCAGAGCTCGTCGATCGGCCAGGGACCGGCCCAGGCGTCGACCACCAGGTCGACCTCCAGGTCGCCGGAGCGCCGGTCGTCACGCCGCCCGACCCGGACCCGGACGGGCTCGCCGGAGACCGCGCCCCGGCCCGTGAGCCGGACGGGCATCCCCTCGGCCGACAGGACCACCGCGGGCAGCGGCTCGGCGAGGACGCGGGTAGGGGCGGGCGGAGGCAGGCTCCCCGGCCAGGGCAGGCCCGCCGGTCGGTGCTGGCCCGACCGCTCGCCCCACGGGGTGAGCGCCTGCCGGTCGCGCGGGCTGCGACCGCCCTGGATCGAGGGGACGAGCACCTGCTCGGGTCCGAGCATCCCCTGCAGCCGCGCGACCCCGCGCACGATCCGCTCGTCGGGGGCGCTGCCCCACAGCCCCTCGCCGTGGTCGGCCAGCGACTCCACCGACTCCGGGACGAGGCGCACCGTCTCCACCGGCTCGGGGGCCGGGTCGCCCTGCAGCTGCCAGTAGAGCCGGTCGACCAGGTCGGCCGCGCTGAACCAGCGCGGGTGCGCCCACACCCGCGAGCCGAGCCAGCCGCGCTCGCCGCTGACCTCGATGCGCACCTCGCTGCACACCAGCCCGTGCTCCGACAGCTGGGCGACGAACGTCTCCGCCGTGCGCCGCGTGCTGAAGGCGATCGGCTCGATGGTCTCCAGCCCGGGGGCGAAGTCCACGTGGGCGTCGAGCTCGCGGGGAGGCCGGCGGGGCACCGCGGGCCTCCCGTCCGCGCCGCGCGCCAGGCGGTGCAGCCAGGCGCCGGAGGTGCCGAAGCGGGTGGCGACGTCGCGCACCGGCAGCGCGGCCAGGTCGCCGAGGGTGCGCAGGCCGAGCCGGCGGAACAGGCTCACCTGCTCGAGGTCGTCGAGGACCGCGACCGGCAGCCGCGACAGGAAGCGCCGCGACCCGCCGGGCGGCACGACGACGCTCTCCTGCGGGGCGGCGTGCTTGGCCGCCTGCTCCGCGGTGAACATGCCGTCGGCGATCCCCGTGCGGCAGTCCCACACGCCGGCGGCGACGAGGTGCTCGGCCACCACCGCCGCCGCCTCCTCCTCACCGCCGTAGAAGCGCCGGTGGACGCTCAGCGCGCACAGACCCGGACGGATCGGGGTGACCGTGGCGCTGACCCGCTCCACCGCGGCCAGCACCGCCTCGAAGGCGCGCACGTCGCGCTCGGGGCTGTGGTCGACGCAGACGAGGTCGGGGCAGTGCGCGCTGGCGTCGCGCCGTCGCATCCCGCGCCGGACCCCGTCGCGGCGGGCCTCCTCCGAGCAGGCGTGGACCTCACCGGCCTCGATCACCGCGACGGGGTCGGTCACGGCGAGACCGAGCTCGGCGGCCGCCGCGACCACGGGCCAGTCGGGGCACCAGACCACCATCACCCGCGGCGCGCCCGCCCCGGCGCCGACGAGGGGGTCGGCCTCGCCTGGGTCCGCACCCGGCGTGTCCAGGGTCAGCACGGCGCTCACCACGCCGCCCCGGCGACCTGCGGGCGCTGCCGGGCCTCCGACGCCACCGCGACCGGCTCCACCCCTCCGCGTCCGGGCAGGTGCAGCCCGAACGACTGGCGCGGCGCGCCGGGGCGCCCCACCTCGACCACGAGCCGGCGTCCCGACAGGTGCCCGTGCCCCCGACCCAGCCCCGTCCAGGCCGACTCGCGCACGGCGAACCGGGCCGAGCAGCGCGGCCACTCGCCCCAGCAGACCAGCGCCGCGTCCTTGGTGCGCAGCCTGGCCCGCAGCCGCTCGGCCGGGTGCTCCGCGACCGGCCCGGCGGGGTGCACCAGGACCACCGAGGCGACGTCGACCAGCGCGGCGGTGACGCTCAGCCAGTGCTCCCCGGGGTGCGGCACGACGATCGTGCGCTCGAGGTCGACGCCCAGCCCGGCCGCCGCCTCGTAGCCGAGGTCGGGCGCCCCCACCACGCCGACCCACTCCCCCGCGGACGAGGGGCCGGCCAGCAGGGCGAGCGCCAGGCTGGCGCTGTCGGTGGCGTACGCGGCCCCGGTCGCCAGGTCCAGGTCGGGCGTCAGCCCGGGCAGCCGACGGCTCGTCGCGCCGCCCTGCATCCGGTGCACGCGCTGGCGCAGCTCGGCCAGGGTGCCGGCCGCCGAGCCGGTCGCGCCCAGCGTGCGAGGCTGGTCGGGAGCGGGGACGGCGACGGCGACGGACACCTGCCTATATTCGAACACGTGTTCGACATCGTCAAGCCCGTCTCGCCACCGGACGACACCGGTTCCCGTCCGGGAGACACCGGCCACCCGACCGGGCGGCGGCGGCTCGACGACGCCCAGGTGACAGCCCAGGTGACAGCTGCGTACCGGAGTGCCCGGCCTCCTTCGCCTGTGCGGCCGGTGGCCCCATAATCCTGCTGACAGCCAAGTCGTCCTTCGTGCACCCTGATCCGGGCTCGTGACCAGCCAGGCCTCGACCCCTCGAGGCGCACGGGGCGGAGGGAGGTGCGGCCATGTCTGCGGTCGTCGTGCTCAACACCGACAACACCGCGCTGCACACCGTCTCGGTCAAGCACGCGATCAAGATGCTGGTGCGCGAGGTCGCCGTGGTCGAGGAGTCCCGCGTGGGCGCCTCCATCGGGCCCTACCCCTGGCCGGTCGTGCTGCGGCTGATCCGCTACGTCAAGACGACCTTCCTCTACGCCGCGGCACCGGCGTGGTCGAAGCGGGGCGTCCTGCGCCGCGACCAGCACCGCTGCGCCTACTGCGGCCAGGTCGCTGACACCGTCGACCACCTGATGCCCCAGTCCCGGGGCGGCGCCAACACCTGGCAGAACACCGTGGCCGCCTGCACGCGCTGCAACAACGTCAAGGCCGACAAGACCCCGGCCGAGGCGAGGATGCCGCTGCGCCGGGTGCCGCACGTGCCCACCTGGCGCGAGGCCTACCACCGGCGCACGTGACCGGCAGCGGTCGTGACCGTGCTCCCGCTGCCGGGGGCACGGTCAGGACTGGACTGACCGAGCCTGGACGAGCCGGGCTCAGGCGCCGACGCCGACCCCACGGTCGTGGCGCTCGGTGTGCCGGCTGCGCAGCACCGACCGCGAGGCGTCCAGCGCGGTGGCCGAGCGGTCGTAGGACTGCATGGCCACCCCCGTGAAGAGGCAGTCGACGACGACCAGCTGCGCGACGCGGCTGGCCATGGCGCCGGTCCGGAAGGTCGTCTCCCGGGCCGCGGTGGTCAGCACGATGTCGCTGAGCCCCGCGATCGGGGCCCGGTCGAAGTTGGTGATGGCCACCGTGGTCGCGCCGCGCGTCCGCGCGAGCCGCAGCGCGTCGAGCACGTCCGTCGTGGTCCCGGTGTGGGAGACGCCGACGGCGACGTCGCCCGGACCCAGCAGGGCGGCCGACATCAGGGCCGCGTGCGGGTCGACCCAGGCGTAGCTCGCCACGCCGAGGGGCTGCAGCCGGCCGTGCAGCTCCTGCCCCACCAGCCCGCTCGCCCCCACGCCGTACACGTCGACGCGCCGCGCCTTCACCACCGCGTCGACGGCGGCCTGCAGCGCCTTGACGTCGATCGCGGCACCGGTGTCCGCGACCGCCCGCTGGTCGGCGTAGGTGATCTTCGAGACCACGTCCGCGAGCGAGTCCGAGGCCGCGATGACGCTGTCCGCGGTCGCGCTGCGGGCGCGGTCGTTCTCCTCGCCCTGCGCAGCCCGGGCCAGCGCGATCCGCAGCTCCGGGTAGCCCGCCAGGCCCACCGCGCGGCAAAAGCGCAGCACCGTGGTCTCCGAGGTGCGGCACAGCCTCGCCACCGAGGTGATCGAGCGTTCGCTGACCCCCGCCGGGTCGGCCAGCACGGCCTCCGCCACCCGCTGCTCCGCCGGGCGCAGGCTGGGCAGCGCGCTCCTGATGCGGATCAGGACGGACAGGCCGCGACCACCACCGGACGGTGGCGTCGGTGCCGATGATGCTGCCGGCGCCGTCGACGGAGCCGAGGCCGCGGGACCAGGCGCGGGCCGGGACGGCACGGTGCCGTCCGTCCGTGGGACACGGCCCACCCCCGACGCCGGCCGGACCGGTGTTCTGCGCATGCCGAGATCAGTTGTTGACACATCGCCCCCCTGACTGTGTGTCTTGGCGAGATCCTACGACGGGGGCGCCGGACGCGTTGGAGGTTTGCGCAGCCGGCGGGACGGCGCTCGCACGCAGCACCCGTTAGCGTGGCCCGCGGCCCGCCGCACGAGACAGGGGGACGCGTGCCCAGCTGGGACGCCGAGGTCTACTCGGCCTTCGCCGACGAACGCTCGCGGCCCTTCACCGACCTGCTCGCCCGGGTGCGCGCCGACGACGCGCGCCGCGTGGTCGACCTCGGCTGCGGCCCGGGCCCGCTGACCGCCGGCCTCGCCGTGCGCTGGCCCGGTGCCGAGGTGCTCGGCGTCGACTCCTCGACCGCCATGATCGACGCCGCCCGCCCGCACGCGGGTCCGCGGGTGTCCTTCGTGCTCGCCGACCTCGCCGACCTCGCGGCCTGGGCGCCGGCAGAACCGCTCGACGTCGTGCTCAGCAACGCGGCGCTGCAGTGGGTGCCGGACCACCGCGCCCTCCTGCCCGCCCTGGTCGACCTGCTGGCCGACGGCGGCTGGCTGGCGTTCCAGGTGCCCGGCAACCACGACGCGCCGAGCCACCGGGCGCTCCGGGCGGTCGCGGCCCAAGAACCCTTCGCCGAGCACACCGCCGGGGTGACCCGCACCGCCGTGGCGGAGCCGGCCGACTACCTCGGGGACCTGGCGGGCCTGGGCTGCGAGGTCGACGCGTGGGAGACGACCTACCTCCACGTGCTCGCCGGGCCCGACCCCGTCCTGCACTGGCTCGAGGGCACCGGCGCGCGCCCCTACGTCGACGCGCTGCCCGACCCGTTGCGACCCGCCTTCACCGCGGCGCTGCGCGACCGGCTGGCGGAGGCGTACCCGGCGCGGCCGTGGGGCACGGTGCTGCCCTTCCGGCGGCTGTTCGTCGTCGCGCGTCGCGGAGCGGGTACGCGTCCCCGCGGAGGCGGCCGGTGAGCGACGCCGAGTGGCACGCCGCGCCGCGGCTGCGCACCGCCCGGCTGAGCCTGGACGCCCTGCGCCTGGCCGACGCGCCGGACCTGCTCGCCGCCCTGGGGACCCCCGAGCAGCGCGCGGAGGTGACGGCGCACCTGCGCCTGCCGCCCCTGAACGACGTGGCGGCGGCTCGCGCCGTGGTGGCCGCGGCGCTCACCGACCCGGACCGGGTGGCGTACGCCCAGCGGCTGGTGGACGGGACGTTCGTGGGGACGACGTCGTTCTACGAGATCGCCCCGGCCGTCCGGGCGCTGGCGATCGGTCACACCTGGGTCGCCCGGCCCTGGTGGCGGACGTTCGTCAACACGGAGTCGAAGCTGGCGATGCTGACCCGCGCCTTCGAGGGTCTCGGGGCCGAACGGGTCGTGTGGCACACCGACATCCGCAACGTGCGCTCGCAGGAGGCCATCGCCCGGCTGGGCGCGCAGCGCGAGGGGGTGCTGCGCCACCACCGCATCCGCACCGACGGGAGCTGGCGCGACACCGTGCAGCTCGCGATGCTCGCCCACGAGTGGCCCGAGGCCCGCGACCGGCTGCTCGGACGCTTGGCCGCCCGGGGAGGATGACCGCCGTGACGACGCCGAGGACGACCGCCGTGGGAGGACACCGATGAGCGACGAGGTGGACGTCACGCGCGACGACGAGCGCTCGCGCTACGAGGGCCGGATCGACGGGCAGGTCGTCAGCGTCCTCGCGTTCGTGCGTCAGGGCGAGGTCCTGCTGCTCACGCACACCGGGACCGAGCCCGAGTTCCGCGGCCGGGGGCTGGCGAGCGTGGTGACCGCGGCCGCCCTGGACGACGCCCGCCGCCGCGGCGAGAAGGTGCGGCCCTCCTGCCCCTTCGCCGTGGACTTCCTCGAGGAGCACCCGGAGTACGCCGACCTGGTGGGCTGAGCCGGTCCGTCGCCCCGGCCCGCACGTGCTCCGGCGGGACCCGGCGGGTCAGGACGCCCGGGTGGGCAGCAGCAGTCCCGCGTCGCGGAGCTCGACCTCGGCGAGGGCGTCGATCACCCGCCGGTCCCCCGCGCGCCAGGCACCGACGGGATCGTCGCTGATGCCCGCGAGGACGTGCATCGGCTGGTTGGCCATGGCCCGCAGGGCGAACAGGTCGAGATCGGCCTGCGCGTCGATGAAGCGCTGGGCCGCGTGGGCCCGGCGCACGAAGCGGACCCGTCGGGGCAGCCACACCAGCAGGACCGTGGTCACCGGGATCAGGAACACCAGCCAGCCCAGCACCGCGGCGAGCCGCTCGATGCTCGCCGCCTGGGCGTCGGCCGTCGCCACCAGGTCGCCGAGGCTCCCGGACGCGGCGTCGAACGGACGACGGAGCTGGTCGCCCAGGCCCGGCACCTGCCCGGCCGAGGTCGCGGCCTCGCCCAGCTGGCCGGAGAGCGTCCGGGCCGTGCGGGCCGTGTCGCGGGCCGGACCGGCCAGCGCGGAGACGCTGGCGTCCACCAGCACGCCCGCCACCGCCCAGACCACCGCCCACGCCGCCACCGCGACGTCGCTCGCGACCTGCGTCGCGAGCCGGCCACGCCGCTGCGCGTAGATCCTCATGCCACCTCCTACGGGTGGCAGGATAAGGGCGGTGCGAAGAGGCGTCGGGCTGGTCGTGCTCGCCCTGCTGGTGTCCGGCTGCACCAGCGGACCCTCGCCCTCGCCGTCGCCCCCTCCGGACGCGGCCGCCGCCCGCGCGGCGGCCGACCAGCTGGCGACCGCGCTGGAGAAGAAGGACCTGACGCCCGTCACGTTCGCCGACGCCGGCGGCCCTCAGACCGACGCGCTGTTCCAGCCCCTCGTGCGCGGCATGGGTCCTCTCAGGCCCCAGGTCGACGTGTCCGACGTGACGACGGACGGCGACCAGGCACGGGCGACGCTCGCGTGGAGGTGGACCTTCCCCGGGGTGCCCGCACCGTGGACGTACGCGAGCACCGTGACTCTGCGCCGCGCCGACGGCGCCTGGCGCCCGACCTGGTCGCCCTCCCTGCTCGAGCCCGACCTGGACGGGTCCCACCGGCTCTCCCAGCGACGGCTCCAGCCCGCGCGCGGCGAGCTCCTCGGCGAGGACGGCGACCCGATCGTCGAGAAGCGCCCCGTGGTGCGGATCGGGCTGGACAAGGCCAACCTCCCCGACGCGCAGGAGGAGAGGTCGGCGCGACGTCTCGCCCGTCTCGTCGACATCGACGAGGGCAGCTACGTCAAGCTCGTCGCCGAGGCGGGTCCGCAGGCCTTCGTCCCGGCGATCACCTTCCGCGCCCAGGACCCGAGGCGTCCCGACAACGACAAGGTCTTCGCGATCCGCGGCGCGCTGCCCGTCAACGACGACACGATGCTGCCGCCCACCCGCGACTTCGCGGCAGCGCTCGTCGGGCAGGTCGGTCCCGCCACGGCCGAGGTGGTGGACGCCTCCGGCGGCGCCGTCGTCGACGGCGACCAGGTGGGCCTGAGCGGGTTGCAGAAGCGCTACGACCAGCAGATGCGGGGCACGCCGGGCGTCCGGGTCGACCTCGTGCCCACCGGCAGCGGCGGTTCCAGCCCGTCGCCCTCGCCGAGCGGCTCGCCGACGCCCACCTCCTCCCCGACCGCCTCGGCCCCCGTCTTCGAGGCCAAGCCGGTCGGGGGCAAGCCCCTCGAGACGACGCTCGTCGTGGGGCTCCAGAAGCTCGCCGAGCGGTCCCTGGCCAAGAGCCGGGGACCGGCCTCGCTGGTCGCCGTCCGGCCCTCCACGGGTGCCGTCCTCGCGCTCGCCAGCAACACCGCCACCGACCGCCAGCCCGTGGCGAACGCCGGCCGGGTCCAGCCCGGCTCCACCTTCAAGGTCGTGTCGGCGCTCGCCCTGCTCCGGGCGGGGCTGAAGCCGTCCTCCCCCGTCGACTGCCCGCGCACCATCACCGTGGACGGGAGGACGTACGAGAACTACGACGACTACCCGGCGTCCGAGCTCGGCCGCATCGACCTGCGCACGGCCTTCGCCCAGTCCTGCAACACCGCCTTCATCGGTCAGTACGACGAGCTCGGCGAGGACGACCTGCGGGAGGCCGCCGCCTCGCTGGGCGTCGGCACCGACTACGACGTCGGGTTCCCGGCCTACTTCGGCTCCGTCCCGGTCGGCAAGGACCCCAACGTGCGGGCGGAGGCCATCTTCGGGCAGGGCAAGGACCAGGTCTCGCCGCTCGCCATGGCGCTCGTCACCGCGAGCGTCGAGGCCGGTCGCACGGTCCTCCCGACGCTGCTGGACGGCCGCACGGCCCGCTCGACGGCCAAGCCCCTCACGCAGGACGAGGCGGCCGCGCTCAAGCAGCTCATGCGCGGCGTCGTCACCACCGGCAGCGGGGCCCGGCTCGCCGGGCTCGAGGGCCCGCCGGTCATCGCCAAGACCGGGACGGCCGAGTACGGCAGCCGAAAGCCGCCCAAGACCCACGCCTGGATGATCGCGGGGCAGGGCGACCTCGCGGTGGCTGTCTTCGTCCAGGACGGCGCCTCCGGCTCCGGCAGCGCCGGACCGCTGCTCGAGTCGTTCCTGCGCGGCGCCCGCTGAGCCGGACCCGCCCAGGACCCCGACCGGCGCCCGGCTGGTCACCGCCGCACTCCGCTCGGCGTCGCGCGCCAGCCCCGGGCGTCCCCGGTCGCCAGGCCGAGCGCCTCGAGCTCGCTCAAGGCGGCCAGGCAGACCGGTACCCGAACCCCGGCGAGGCCGGCGACCTCCCCTGGCGTGCGCCAGCGGTGGGCGGACAGGGCCTCGAACACCGCCAGCGCCGTCGGCTCCAGCGCGTCGGTCCGGCGGGTCGGGCCGTGCTCGGCGGGCAGCAGGTGCTCACCCGAGGACGCCACCAGCTCCAGCACCTCGGCGGCGCGGGTGACGAGCACCGCCTGCCCCTGCCGGACCATCAGGTGGGGTCCGACGGAGGCCGCGGAGTGCACCGGGCCCGGAACGGCCATCAGCGGACGGCCGAGCGCGCTGGCCCAGCCGGCCGTGTTCCGTGCGCCGGAGCGCAGCGCGGCCTCGACGACGACGGTTCCGCACGTCAGCGCGGCGATCAGCCGGTTGCGCGCGAGGAAGCGCACCCGGGTGGGGTGCGACCCGGGCGGCAGCTCCGAGACGACGAGGTGCTGCGCCGCCAGTCCGTCGAAGATCCGCGCGTTGCCCGGCGGATACGCCACGTCGACCCCGTTCGCCACCACCCCCACGCTCGGTCCGCCCACCGCGAGGGCGCCCCGGTGGGCGGCCGCGTCGATGCCGAACGCGCCCCCCGAGACCACGGTGAACCCCGCGTCGGCGAGGTCGGCCGCGAGGTCCGCGGCCACGCCGTTCCCGTACGCGGTCGCGGCGCGCGATCCGACCACGGCCACCGAGCGCTCGACGAGCGTGCGCAGGTGCCCGGGGCCGCGCAGCCAGAGGCCGAGCGGCGCGCCCCCTCGGCGCTGCACCGCCTCGAGCCCGGTCAGGTCGTCCAGCCGGGCGGACCACTCCTCGTCGCCGGGGACCACGAAGCGTGCACCGGAACGCTGCCAGTCCGCCTGCCGCTCGTCGAGGTCCAACGTGCGGGCTCGGCCGCCGACCAGGTCTCCGAGGGCGTCCTCGAGCACCGCGGCCCACGCGTCCGGCGCTCCGAGCCGTTCCACCAGCTCGCCGACCGCCGGCTCGCCCGCGTCGGCCACGCAACCGAGGGCGAGACGGGCCTCGCGGTCCTCCAGCGCGGCGTCCCCGGTGGTCACCCGACCTCCCGGACGAGCGTGCCGGGCTGCTCGCCGCGACGCATGGCCAGGGCGAGCGCGGTGTCGTCGCGGCTCGGCCGGTCGCGGCCCGCGAGGTCGGCGACCGTCCAGGCGAGCCGGAACACCTTGTCCACGCCGCGCGCGCTGAGCCGGCCCCGGTCGAGGGCGTCCCAGGCCAGCTGCGCGCCGTGCGGCGGCGGCAGGTGGCGGCGCAGGTGGGGTCCCGGGACCTCGCCGTTCGTCCGCCACGGCGTCTGCCGCAGCCGTTCCCGCTGCCGCGCGCGGGCCTCGACGACACGCTCGGCGACCCGCGCGGAGGACTCGCCCTCGGCGGCCGCCTTGAGCTGCGAGCGTCGCAGCGGCAGGAAGGTCTGCACGATGTCGACGCGGTCGCGCACCGGGCCCGAGATCTTCTCCGCGTAGCGACGGACCGCGGCCGGCGCGCACCGGCACTCGGCGCCGGGGGTGGCGGCCATGCCGCAGGGGCACGGGTTGGCCGCCAGCACCAGCTGGAAGGCCGCCGGGAAGCGTGCGTTCAGCTCGCTGCGCGCGATGCTCACCGTGCCCGACTCGAGCGGGGTCCGGAGCGCGTCGAGCACCTGGGGGGCGAACTCGGGCGCCTCGTCGAGGAACAGCACCCCGCGATGGGCGCAGGAGATGGCCCCTGGTCGGGCGATGCGCGGGCCGCCGCCGACGATGCTGGCGACGCTCGCCGAGTGGTGCGGGTCGACGTACGGGGGCCGGGTGACCAGCCCGCCGGTCAGGTCGAAGCCGGCGAGCGAGTGCACGGCCGACACCTCGAGGGCGTCCACCGCGTCGAGGTCGGGCAGCAGCCCCGGCAGGCGCGAGGCCAGCATCGTCTTGCCCGCGCCCGGAGGCCCGTGCAGGAACATGTGGTGCCGGCCCGCGGCGGCGACCTCCAGGGCCCACTTCGCCTCCTCCTGGCCGACCACGTCGGCGAGGTCGAGGACGCCGGTCCGCACGCCCGGTGCCGTCGTCACGCTCAGCTCGACCGGGTCGACGAGCGGCACGGGGTCGCCGCGCAGCTCGGCCACGAGCTGGCTCAGCGACGCCAGGCCGAGCACGTCGACGCCGTCGACGAGGCCGGCCTCCGGCGCCTGCCGGAGCGGCACCACGACGCGCGTGAAGCCGGCCCGGGCGGCAGCCAGCGTGGCCGGGAGGACGCCGGGCACCGGTCGCAGCCGGCCGTCCAGCCCCAGCTCGCCGAGCAGGGCGGTCCGCCGCAGCGCGTCGAGCGGCACGACGCCCGACGCGGCGAGGACGGCGGCCGCGATCGCGAGGTCGTAGTGGCTGCCGGCCTTCGGCAGCGTGGCCGGGCTCAGGTTGATCGTCAGCAGGGTGGCGGGCCAGGGGTGGCCGGAGTTGGTCACGGCCGCCTTGCACCGGTCGCGCGACTGGTAGAGCGCCGTGTCCGGCAGGCCGACGAGCACGGTGCGGGGCAGACCGCCGCCGATGTCGGCCTCGACCTGCACCATCCGCCCCTCGACGCCGACGAGGGCGACCGACCAGGTGCTCGCGAGCATCAGCCCACCCCTCGGGCGTGCGTCAGCTGCGGGTCCCGGCCCGGCAGCAGGACGACGCCGATGGCGTCGATCCGCACCCGTCCGGGGCCCGTCGGGTGGTCTCGCACCCACTCCGCGGCCAGCTGGCGCAGCGTGCGCAGCTTGGCCCACGTGATCGCCTCCAGCGGGTGGCCGAACCCCAGACCCGTCCGGCACTTGACCTCGCACACCACGACCTCGGGCACGGCGCCCGTCCGGTCGACGGCGACCACGTCCACCTCGCCGAGGCGTCCGCAGCGCCAGTTGCGGGCGACCACCTCCAGCCCCTGGCGCTCCAGCTCCGCGACCGCGAGGTCCTCCCCGTGCCGCCCGACCGACTGCCGCTGCGTCCCCATCGCTCACCTCCACCGGGAGCATGCTGAGGAACGCCGGAACGTGCCGGTCGTGCTGCGGCCTGTGGACGACGACGCCCACCTGGAGCTCGTCCTGTGGACGAACGGCACCTCCGCCGCAGGGCTCCAGGTCTCAGGACCTCGGGGGCGACGACGGCGAGGGCCGCACCGAAGCCCGGTGCACGCAGAGAACCCGTGGTTCCCGCACCAGATCTGCTGCGGTCGGTACCGGGGTTTCACGTGAACGTGAAAACTGAGGCTCAGGAGGCGGCCAGGCAGCGGGTCGGCGCGAGACGCGGGAGGCCGCGGAACGGCGGCGGCGGGTCGGGCCAGGCGGCGGGCACCCAGGGGCGCCGAGGGCCTACTCCCCGGTGACGCTCTTGGGAACCTGCAGGTCGGAGTGGGCGATCTCCTCGATGGAGACGTCGCGGAACGTCAGGACCTTGGCGCTCTTGACGAAGCGGGCCGGGCGGTACATGTCCCACACCCAGGCGTCACCCATCGACACCTCGTAGTAGACGTCGCCGCCCTCGGTGCGGACCTTGAGGTCGACGGCGTTGCAGAGGTAGAAGCGCCGTTCGGTCTCGACGGCGTAGGTGAAGATCCCGACGACGTCCTTGTACTCGCGGTAGAGCTGGAGCTCCAGGTCGCTCTCGTACTGCTCGAGGTCTTCCGCGCTCATGAGGCTCGTGCTTCTCCCTGCTCGCCCTGCTCGTCGTCCACCCCGTCGTGGGAGGAGACGCCGTCGACCCTAGCCGCCCGCCGCACGTTGACGAAGCGCCGCCGGTGCGTGGGCGAGGGGCCGTACGCGTCGAGACGTTCCTGGTGCAGCGGCGTGCAGTAGCCCTTGTGGACGTCGAACGCGTACTCGGGGTAAGTCTCGTGCAGCCCGGTCATGATCCGGTCCCGGGTGACCTTGGCGAGGATCGAGGCGGCCGCGACGCACGCGGCGACCCGGTCGCCCTTCCACACGGCGAGGCCGGGGACGCCGAGCCCGTCCACGCTGAAGCCGTCGGTCAGCGCGTACGTCGGCGCGACGTCGAGGCGCAGCAGCGCGCGGCGCAGGGCGGCCAGGTTGGCGACGTGCATGCCGAGGCGGTCGCACTCCTCCGGCTCGACGGCGACGACGGACCAGGCCACGGCCTTGCGGGTGATCTCGTCGTAGAGCCGCTCACGGGCCAGCGGGGTGAGGAGCTTGGAGTCGCGCAGCCCCTCGATGCGGCGTGCCTTGGACTCGCCGAGGATCACGGCGCCGGCGACCAGGGGTCCTGCGCACGCTCCGCGGCCGGCCTCGTCGGCTCCTGCCACGGGGTCGAGGCCCGCGCGGTGCAGGGCCCGCTCGTAGCCGTACAGGCCGCTGTCGCGCCGCAGCCGGATGCTGCCGGGCGCCGGAACAGCCCCCAGGTCGGCGGCCTCAGACACAGCTCACGCCGGCAGGCTTGATCTCGCCTCGTTCGGGCGCCGGTTCGGTGGGCGACGGCACGTCGGCGAACGTCGCCGGCACGCGCAGGCGTTTCGCCCGGTCGAAGGGCGAGGCGATCGCGAACGCCGGACCGACCACGTCCGAGATGGGGACGAACGCCGTCTGCCCGCGGCCCTGCTGCGAGAGGTCGGCCAGGTGGCAGCGTGAGTCCGCCGACAGGTCGCGGTGGTCGCCCATGACGAAGATCCGGTTCCGCGGCACGACGACCGTGAACCGCACCTCCGACGGGGCCACCTGCTCCCCCGACGGGCTCGTGTAGAGGTACGACGTCTCGTCGAGGGCCTTGCCGTTGACCGTGACCCGGCCGGAGTCGTCGCAGCACACGACCGTGTCGCCGGGCATGCCGATCACGCGCTTGATGAGGTGGCCCGGCGAGCTCGCGGTCGGGATGCCGATGAACTCGAGCAGCCGGTCGACCGGGGTCGGGTCCTCGCTCGGCTCGTCACCGAGCCAGTCGGCCGGGTCCTTGAACACGACCACGTCGCCACGGTGGAAGTCGGTGATCTTCTGCACGACGACCCGGTCGCCGATGAGGAGCGTGTTCTCCATCGACGCCGACGGGATGATGAACATCTGCCCGACGAAGGCCCGCAGCAGCGAGCTGACGATGATCGCGCCGACGACGACGAAGACGAGCTCCTTGAGGAAGGAGAGGGCCGGGTTGGTCCGGCGTCCTCCGGGGCGTTCCACCGTCAGCTCCTCGCTCGCCATGGCTCCTGCCCCGTCCGGCCGGCCGCAACCGCGGCCCCTGCTCCCACGCCCGAGGCTCAGGCCTCGCGCTTCTCCTTGATCTTGGCAGCCTTGCCGCGCAGACCGCGGAGGTAGTACAGCTTGGCGCGTCGCACGTCGCCGCGGCGGTCGACCTCGATCTTGTCGATGATCGGGGAGTGCACCGGGAAGGTGCGCTCGACGCCGACGCCGAAGCTCACCTTGCGGACGGTGAAGGACTCGCGCAGGCCGTCGCCCGAGCGCGAGATGACCACGCCGGCGAAGACCTGGATGCGGGAGCGGTTGCCCTCGACGACCTTCACGTGCACCTTGACGGAGTCACCGGGGCGGAACACCGGGACGTCGGTGCGCAGCGAGGCGCGGTCGAGCTCGTCGATCAGCTTGCTCATGTCATGTCCTTGCCGGTGCCACAGGTCACCATGCTCGTGTCGTGCTCAGGATCAGGAGGCCCGGCGTCACGCGCTCTCCCCCTGAGGCAGGTGGCGGGACGTGGGCAACAGCGAGCAAGTCTGCCACAGCGCAGCAGGCCTACCGAAATCATCGAGTGTGTCGACCGCCAGTCGGACGAGGACGACCGGGCTCGCCCACCGCCGAGTGACGCGCCGCCGTCTGGACGACGGAGCGACGACGCCGACGTCTCACCCTGGCAACAGGTGAGTCGTCGGCGTCGGAGCGAGGGAGGAAGACGGCGGATCAGAGCGTCAGGAGCGTCCGAGCGGAGCGAGGACAGACGACACGACCTAATCCCGCCCGCGCGCCAGCGAGCCGAGCAGGTCGCGGTTGAGGCGGCTGATGGTCTCGAACGGGATGCCCTTGGGGCACACGGCCGTGCAGTCGCCGATGTTGGTGCAGCCGCCGAAGCCCTCGGCGTCCTGCTGGTTGAGCATGTTGACGACGCGCGAGCGGCGCTCCGGCTGGCCCTGCGGGAGCAGGCCCAGGTGCGTGACCTTCGCCGACGTGAACAGCATCGACGAGCCGTTCGGGCAGACGGCCACGCAGGCGCCGCAGCCGATGCAGGTGGCGGCGTCGAAGGCGTGGTCGGCGTCGTTCTTGGGCACCGGGGTGGCGTGCGCGTCCGGGGCCGTGCCGGTGGGGGCGGAGATGAAGCCGCCGGCCTGGATGATCCGGTCGAGCGCGCTCCGGTCGACCATGAGGTCCTTGATGACCGGGAACGGCCCGGCACGGAAGGGCTCGACGTCGATGGTGTCGCCGTCGGAGAAGGACCGCATGTGGAGCTGGCAGGTCGTGGTCTGCTGCGGCCCGTGCGGGATGCCGTCGATGACCAGGTCGCAGCTGCCGCAGATGCCCTCGCGGCAGTCGTGGTCGAAGGTGATCGGCTCCTCGCCGCGCATGGTGAGGCGCTCGTTGAGCACGTCCAGCATCTCGAGGAAGCTCATGTGCTCGCTGACGTCGTCGACCTCGTACGGCACCATGCGGCCCTCGGCCTCGGGGCCGTCCTGGCGCCAGACCCTGACGGTGATCTTCATGTCGCTCTCCTTCGCGCTCGGGGCGCGTCGCGCAGGCCCCAGGACGGACCCGGGGTGGTGATGTCCCTCGACAGGCTCAGGACACGTCGGTGGTTACTTGTACGACCGCTGCTTCATCTCGACGTACTCGTAGACCAGGGGCTCCTTGTGCAGGACCGGCTTGCGGTCCTCCCCACCGAACTCCCAGGCCGCGACGTAGGCGTACTCGTCGTCGTGACGCAGCGCCTCGCCGTCCTCGGTCTGGGACTCCGCACGGAAGTGCCCACCACAGGATTCGCGCCGGTGCAGCGCGTCGATGCACATGAGCTCGCCCAGCTCGATGAAGTCGGCCACACGCCCGGCCCGCTCGAGGGCCTGGTTGACGCCCTCCCCCGTGCCCAGCACGCGCACGTCCGACCAGAACTCGCTCTTGAGCTCGCGGATGCGCGAGATGGCCTTGCGCAGGCCCTCCTCGGTGCGCTCCATGCCGCAGTAGTCCCACATGATGTGGCCGAGCTCCTTGTGGAAGGAGTCGACGGTGCGGCTGCCCTTGATCGACAGGAGCTTGTCGATGCGGCCCTTGACCGCGCCGACCGCCTCCGCGACCGCCGGGTGCGACTCGTCCACCTTGGCGAACGGTCCGGCCGCCAGGTAGTCGTTGATCGTGTTCGGCAGGACGAAGTAGCCGTCGGCCAGGCCCTGCATGAGCGCGCTCGCGCCGAGACGGTTGGCGCCGTGGTCGGAGAAGTTCGCCTCGCCGGTCACGAACAGGCCCGGGATCGAGCTCTGCAGGTCGTAGTCGACCCACAGCCCGCCCATCGTGTAGTGGACCGCCGGGTAGATGCGCATCGGCGTCTCGTACGGGTTCTCGCCCGTGATCTGGGCGTACATGTCGAAGAGGTTGCCGTACTTGGCCTCGACGCTCTTGCGGCCGAGCCGCTCGATCGCGTCGGCGAAGTCGAGGTAGACCCCCAGCCCGCCGGGACCGACACCGCGACCCTCGTCGCAGACGTTCTTGGCCGCGCGGGAGGCGATGTCGCGGGGCACCAGGTTGCCGAACGCGGGGTAGATGCGCTCCAGGTAGTAGTCGCGCTCGTCCTCGGGGATCTCGCGGGGGTCGCGCTTGTCCTCGCCGGACTTGGGCACCCAGATGCGGCCGTCGTTGCGCAGCGACTCGCTCATCAGCGTGAGCTTGGACTGGTAGTCGCCGCTGACGGGGATGCAGGTCGGGTGGATCTGGGTGTAGCAGGGGTTGCCGAAGTAGGCGCCCTTGCGGTGCGCGCGCCACGTCGCCGTGACGTTGCAGCCCATCGCGTTGGTCGAGAGGTAGAAGACGTTGCCGTAGCCGCCGCTGGCGAGCACGACGACGTCGGCCGTGTGGCTCTCGATGTCGCCGGTGACCATGTCGCGCACGACGACGCCGCGAGCCTTGCCGTCGACGACGATCAGCTCGAGCATCTCGTGGCGCGTGTGCATCGTGACCGTGCCGGCCGCGATCTGGCGCTCAAGGGCCTGGTAGGCGCCGAGCAGCAGCTGCTGGCCGGTCTGGCCCCGGGCGTAGAACGTACGTGAGACCTGCACGCCGCCGAACGAACGGTTGTCGAGCAGACCGCCGTACTCGCGGGCGAAGGGGACGCCCTGCGCGACGCACTGGTCGATGATGTTGGTGCTGACCTGGGCCAGGCGGTAGACGTTCGACTCCCGCGAGCGGAAGTCGCCGCCCTTCACCGTGTCATAGAACAGCCGGTAGACCGAGTCGCCGTCGTTGCGGTAGTTCTTCGCCGCGTTGATGCCGCCCTGGGCCGCGATCGAGTGGGCCCGCCGCGGGCTGTCCTGGTAGCAGAAGCTGGTGACCTTGTATCCGGCCTCGCCCAGCGTCGCGGCGGCCGAGGCACCGGCCAGGCCGGTCCCGACGATGATGACGCTCAGCTTGCGGCGGTTGGCCGGGTTGACCAGCTTGGCGCTGAACTTGCGCTCGTCCCAGCGCTGCGCGATGTCGACCTTGGGCGCCTTGGTGTCAGCGATGTCGTCGCCGTGGTCGAACAGCGCGTCCGCGTCGACGGAGTTGACCAGGTCGCCGACCGAGTCCTTCACCGAGTCGGCGGCGTGACGCACGCTGCCGAGGACCCGGTCGCGCAGGCTCTCGTGCTGCTTGTCGCTCATCGGGACACCTTTCGAGGTCGACGTGCGGCGGGGGCCACCAGGGTCACCGGACCAGCCCGAACAAGATGGAGAAGGGAGGGAGCAGGAAGCCGACCGTCACGACGCCGGCGACGACGTAGGCGATCAGGTTGAGGCGGTGACGGGCCACCGTCGAGGTGTTGGCGCCGAGCGTGGTGAGCGCGCTCCAGGTGCCGTGGCGCAGGTGGAAGCCGACGGCCAGCATCGCGATGGTGTAGGCCACGACCAGCCACCACACGCTGAACCCGTTGACCACCCGCTCGTACGGGCTCGCCGAGGCGCCGCCGGGGGTGATGACCTGCCAGGTGAAGTTCAGCAGGTGGAAGACCACGAAGAGGGCGATGATGATGCCACCCCAGCGCAGCGTGAACGAGCTGTACGAGCGCTGCACGCCCCGGGCGGCGCGGGGGGCGTGGTAGCGCTTGGCGCCGCCGCGGCCGTGGTGGTTGCGCTTCCAGAGCTTGAACGCGGCGTACGCGTGCGCGACGACCGCGACCAGCAGGACCACGCGGATGACCCACAGCAGCCCGGTGTGCGGCAGGACGGGCTCGCCGATGGTGCGCAGGTGGTGCGCGTACTCGTCGAAGGCCGCCTGCCCGGCGAACACCTTGAGGTTGCCGTACATGTGCGCCAGCAGGTACCCGATGAGGACGATCCCGCTGACAGCCATGAGGGCCTTGAGCGCGACCGTGGACCGCGCCGCACGCTGCGACGTGGTCAGCGTCGTTGTTGCCACCCCGCCACGATAGAGCGGCGCCCGCGCGAGGCGCGAGTTAAGGCCAGTGCGTTCACTGGTGTCATTCGTCACGTCGTCCCCCGCATCCGGTTGCACCGCCCCGGGCGCCTGCCCGGGCGCGTCGCGGGTCGGTCGCGCACCGGTCGTCGAGCGGCTCGCCCGGCTGGCTGCCAGGTGCCGCACAGGTGGGCTGCCTACGCTCCCGACCCGTGCTCCGTCCCGCCCGCGCCCTCCGCCTCGTCGCGCCGGTCCTCGCGGTCCTGCTCGCCGGCGCGTGCGGCACCGCCGTGGCCCTCGCCCCCACGCCGGACCCCGGACGTGCCGGCACCGCGGCACCGTCGTCCTCCTCGACCCCGTCGCCGTCCGGCTCGACCCCCACGCCGAGGTCCGGCGCGACGCTGCAGGTCGTCGGCCTGGGCGACTCGGTGACGTCGGGCTACCACTGCGACTGCGACGACTACGTCACCGGCTTCGCCCACCTGCTCGCCGCGCGCGACGGCATCGCGGTCAAGGCCACGAACGACGGCGAGGCCGGCTCCACCAGCAACGGCCTCGCCGACGAGCTGGACGGCACCGACGGCGACGACCGGGCCGAGCAGCACGACGTGGCGAAGGCCGACGTGGTCGTGCTGACGATGGGCGCGAACGACCTCGAGCCCGCCCTCGACGCCTTCCGGCAGGGCTCGTGCGACGCGTCCTGCTCCGACCCGGAGGTCGCGCAGATGCAGACCGACCTCGGCCGCGTGCTCGACCGTGTCCAGACGCTCGAGGGCGGGCACGCGCGGGTGCTGGTGACGACCTACTGGAACGTGTTCACCGACGGCGACGTCGCCCGCAAGGCGGAGCGGTCCGGCTACCTGGCGTGGAGCGACACCCTCACGCGGCAGGCCAACCAGGCCATCGCCACCGTGGCGCGGCAGCACGGTGCGACCCTGGTCGACCTGTACGCGCCGTTCAAGGGCGACGGCAGCAAGGACCCGACGGACCTGCTCGCCGACGACGGCGACCACCCCGACCCCGCCGGCACGGCCGTCATCAGCAAGGCCGTGCTGGCTGCGTACGAGGCCCGCCCATAGCTCCGGTCAGGCGTCGGTCGCGGCGGCGCCGGCCGGCTCGCGCCGCAGCGTGACCACACCGACGCCCACCTCGTCCACGCCCTCGGCGACCACCCGGAACCCGGAGCGCCGGTAGAGCGCGAGGTTGCGCCGGCTGGCCGCGCCGGTCAGCAGCCCCACCGCGGCACCGGCCGGCACGAGGCCGAGCGCGCGGCGCAGCAGCGCCGACCCGAGACCGCGGCCCTGCCGGTCGGGCGCCACCACCAGGCGGCTGAGCCACCAGCTGCCATCGGGCCTCGGCGCCACGCGGACCGTCCCGACGATCCGGGCGCCGTCGCGCGCGACGAGCACCGTGCCGGGCTCGCGGAGCGAGGCGGCCAGCGCGTCGAGGGTCTGGGTGAGGGGCGGGATGTCCATCGAGCCGTTGAGCCGGCCCTCGTCGACGAACGCCGCCCGCTGCAGCGTCAGCAGCTCGCCGGCGTCGGCCGGGACGGCCGTGGTCACGGTCAGCCCGTCGAGGCCCCGCCCCGCGACCGGGACGGGGACGAGGTCGGGGCGCACCCGCGCGGTGCGCTCGAGCGCCTGCTCGCGCCGCCAGCGGCCGATCGCCCCGTGGTCGCCGGACAGCAGCACCGGAGGCACCTCGTGCCCGCGCCAGACGGGGGGCTTGGTGTAGACGGGACCCTCGAGGAGCCCGTCGTGCTCGGCGGCGTGCGACTCCTCGGTCAGCGACTCCGGGTTGCCCACCACGCCCGGCAGCAGGCGCACCACGGCCTCGAGCACCACCAGCACCGCCGCCTCGCCGCCGTTGAGGACGTAGTCGCCGATGCTGATCTCGTCGACCCGCATCCGCGTCGCGGCGTCGGCGGCGACCCGGGCGTCGATCCCCTCGTAGCGCCCGCAGGCGAAGACGAGGTGGGGCTCGGCCGCGAGCTCGACGGCGACGGCCTGGGTGAAGCGCCGCCCGGCCGGCGTGGGCACGACCAGGCGCGGGACGGGCGTGGTCCCGGGAGGGACGAGCGCGCCGAGGGCCTCGCCCCAGGGCTCGGGGCGCATCACCATGCCGGCGCCGCCCCCGTACGGGGTGTCGTCGACCGTGCGGTGCCGGTCGTGGGTCCACTCGCGCAGGTCGTGGACGGCGAGGTCGAGGATGCCGGTCTGGGCCGCGCGCCCGATCAGCGAGAGGCGCAGGGGCGCGAGGTAGTCGGGGAAGATGGTGACGACGTCGGCCCGCAGGGCGGGGCTCACGCCGGCTCGTCCGCCTGGTCCGGCTCGTCGGCCAGGTCGGTCAGCAGGCCGGGCACGTCGGCGACGACGATCCGGCCGCCGGCGAGGTCGACCTCGGGGACGAGCGCCTCGACGAACGGGACCAGCCGGATCCCCGCGTCCGTCGTGATCTCGAGCAGGTCCTGCGGGCCGGGGTGCAGGACGTCGCGCACCGTCCCGACGGCGCGCCCGTCGGTGGTCTCGACGGCGAGGCCGAGCAGCTGGCGGTCGTAGTACTCGCCCTCCTCGGTCGGCACCTCGTCGGACGGCACGTCGGTCACGAGCACCAGGCCGCGCGCGCCCTCGGCCGCCGTACGGTCGGCCAGCTCGACGAAGTGCACGAGCAGCCGCCCGGAGTGCCAGCGCGACGACTCGACGGTCAGGACGCGGGTGCTGCCCTCCACCCGGAGCCGGGCCCCGTCGGCGAAGCGCCGTTCGGGCTCGTCGGTGCGCAGGTCGATCGCGACGTCGCCGCGGATGCCGTGCGCACGACCGAGGGCCCCGACGGTCACCTCGACCAGGTCGGGGTGGGCGTCGGGGCCCTCGGTGTGCTGCGGGGTCATGCGGTGCTGCGGGTTCGCCGGTCGCGTCAGTGACGCGGGCGGCGGGCCTGGCGGTCGACGTCGACGAAGTCGATGCGGACCTGGTCGCGCCCGGCCAGCGCGCTGACGACGGTGCGCAGCGCGGTGGCGGTGCGGCCCTGGCGGCCGATCACCTTGCCGATGTCCTCGGGGTTGACCCGCACCTCGAGCATCCGCCCGCGGCGCTGGTCCTTGTCGCGCACCACGACGTCGTCGGGGTGCGTGACGATGCCCCGGACGAGGTGCTCGAGCGCCTCGGACAGCATCAGGAGGCGCTGCCCGCGGCGGACGCGCCGGCGTCGGCGGCCTGCTGGGCCTCGCCCTGCGTGCCCTCGACCTCGGCGTCCGGCGTGCTGCGGCGCGAGGAGCGCTCGCCGCTCGTGATCGACGCGCTGCGGGGCTCGGAGCCGGCCTCGGCGAGGGCGGCGTTGAAGAGGTCGAGCTTGTTCGGCTTCTCCTTCTGCGGCTCCACGCCCGAGGGCGAGGTGTCGCCGGAGAACTTCTGCCAGTCGCCGGTGCGCTTGAAGATGGCGACGACGGCCTCCGACGGCTGGGCGCCGACCGAGAGCCAGTACTGCGCGCGCTCGGAGTCGACCTCGATGACCGACGGGTCGTTCTTGGGGTGGTACTTGCCGATCTCCTCGATCGCGCGACCGTCGCGCTTGGTGCGCGAGTCGGCGACGACGATGCGGTAGTGCGGCGAGCGGATCTTGCCGAGGCGCTTCAGACGGATCTTGACAGCCACGTGTGTGGGAACTCCTGTTTGTGTACGCGACCGGGCGCGTCCGCGCTGGTCACGAGGTGGGTGGGATCCGACGACGCGGTGGGTTCGCGTCCATCAGGTCCCGAGGGACCCGTACCGGACGGCGGTGAGAGGGCGCCGGACAGCACGAGTGCGACGTCCATCATGCCAGACACCGGCGGGCAGACGCGACTCCGCGCCGGTCGGACCTGCGCGGCCCCGCGCGGGCCCCGCCCGGCGCCCGCGGACCGTTCCGGGCGGCAGGTCAGCTCGTGACGTCCTTGCGCAGGAACCGCCAGACCGCGGCCGCGACGAGGACCACCGCGTACCCGACCGACCACAGCGCGCCCTGGGCCATGGCCGAGTAGTCGACGGTGGGCGCCAGGGCGTCGGCCCAGGCGAAGGCGAAGTGGCCGGGCAGCCCCTGGCGCAGCCCGCCGAGCGCGGTGATCTGGTCGAGGATCGCGCAGACGATCCACAGCACCACGGCCCCGCCGACCGCGGCGAGCGGGGCGTCGGTGAGGGTTCCGAGGAAGAAGGCGAACGCGCCGACGACACCCAGCGACAGGGCCAGGTAGAGCACGACCAGGCCGAGCCGGGCGAGGACGAGCGGGTAGCCGAGCTGGTCGCCGGTGGGCCCGACGTAGGGGCCCCAGCCGTACGCGAGCCCGCCGACGAGCAGCGTCCACGCCGGGAGGAACACGAACGCCGCGCCGCTGAACAGCGCGGCGGCGACGAGCTTCTGGCGCAGCAGGCGTTCGCGGCGCACGGGCGCGGTCAGCAGGTAGCGCAGGCTGGACCAGCTCGCCTCGCTCGGCACCGGGTCGCCGGCGAACAGCGCCACCACGACGACGAGCAGGAAGCCGGTGGAGGCGAACAGGGCGAACACGACGAGGTTCGCACCGCTGTCCTGCGCCAGGTCGACGAACCCGCGCGCCGTGGTCGGGTCGTCGGACCGGCCGAGGGCGAACGCGGCGACGAGCACCAGCGGCAGGGCCACGAGGACGGCGAAGACGACCAGCGTGCGCCGGCGCGACAGCTGGCGGCGGACCTCGGCGCGCAGCGGGAGCGCGGTCACGTGCCGCCTCCCGCCGGTCCGGTGCCCACGAGGTCGAGGAACGCCTCCTCCAGCCGGCGCCGGCCGTCGCCGGTGAGCGTCGAGGTGGCCTCCGACAGCAGCACCCGTCCCCGGGCCATGACCACGACGTGGTCGCAGCTCTGCTCCACCTCGGCGAGCAGGTGGGAGGAGACCAGGACGGTGCGCCCGGCGGCGGCGTAGTCGGCGAGCACGCGGCGCATCGCGGTGATCTGCGGCGGGTCGAGGCCGTTGGTCGGCTCGTCGAGCAGCAGCAGCGAGGGCAGCCCGAGCATGGCCTGGGCGATGCCGAGACGCTGGCGCATGCCCTGGCTGTAGCCGCGGACGCGCCGTTCGACGGAGGTCCCGAGGTCGGCGATGGCCAGCACCTCCTCCAGGTGGGCCTCCTCCAGCGGGCGGCCGGTCGCCTGCCAGTACGCCTCGAGGTTGGCCCGGCCGCTCAGGTGCGGCAGGAAGCCCGGCCCCTCGATGAGCGCGCCCACCGAGGCGAGGACGTCCGCGCCGCCGTGCACGCCGCGCCCCTCGACCCACACCGCGCCGGCGTCGGGCCGCATCAACCCGACGACCATGCGCAGCGTCGTCGTCTTGCCGGCGCCGTTCGGGCCCAGCAGCCCGACGACCTGACCGCGCTCCGCGGTGAACGTGACCCCGTCGACCGCCTTGAGGCCGTCGGCGTAGGTCTTCTCCAGCCCCTCGACGACGAGCGGGACGTCGGCGAGGTCCGCGCGCTCGGGCGCCGCGCCGAACGAGCGCCGGGCGCGGCGCAGCAGCACGAGCCCGACCAGCGCGGCGAGGACGACGAGCGCGACCCCGACGACCAGGGGCAGCGGCACGTCCAGCCGGCTCCCGCCGCTCGCCGTCAGGGCGCCGAGCGCGGGCAGGGTCAGCGACGGCTCGGCGAGGGCGACGCGGTAGATGGCCGGCGCGAGCGGGCCCGCGTACGCGCTGTCGGTGGTCGCGAGGACCAGTCGGAGGCGGTGCCCGACCGGCACCTGGTGCGACACCGCGGGCAGGGCGACCTCGACCGTGGTCGACCGGCCCGGCGTCAGGCCGGTGAGCCGGACCGGGGCGACGGCGCGCCCGGGCAGGACGGTCGACGTGGGCCGGTGGGTCTGCGGGTCGTCGGGCCCGAGGTCCCAGACGCCGGCGAAGAGGACGGCCTCGGTCCCCGAGGAGGTGACGTCCACCCGCACCCGCCCGCTGCCGACGAGGTCGAACGGGCGCCCGACGGGCGCGCTCGTGAACGTCGCGGCCTGCCCGGGCAGCACCGCCAGCGGGTAGCCGGCGACGGCGGCCGCGGCGCCGGCCGCGCCGCTGCCCGGGAGGTTGGTGAGGGCGCCGGGCCGGGCGCCGGCCGGGTTCACGACGGTCTGGACCCCGCCGTCGAGCGCGACCGTGCGGAGGCCCGGCGCCGCGCCCCCCCGGCCCGGGTAGGCGTCCGCGGTGAGGACGCGGGGTGCCGCACCCGAGTCGTCGGCCCCGCCGCCGGTCCCGACCAGCGTCGTCTGTGGCACGGTGACCGACAGCCCGGGCTGCACGGGGGCGGCGGCGTCGCCCTTGAGGTAGCGGTCGAACCACGCCGTCACACGGTCGAGCTGGTCGTCGACCGCGATGCTGGCGTCGTGGCCGCCGGGGACCCAGGCGGTCGCCGCCGGGGTCGTCGGCGGCAGGCCACGCATGACGCGGTCGGCCTGGTCGAGGCCGAAGAGGGTGTCGTCCTCGCCCTGGATCATCAACGTCGGCGCGGTGACGCGACTCAGGTCGGGTGAGGAGCGCCGCGCGAGCGCGAGCAGGTCGTCGCCGGCGGTACCGCTGCGCGCCGCCTCGACGTAGGCCCGGCAGACGTCGGCCGCGAACCGTCCGCAGACGCTGGGCGTCGCCTGCTCGCCCGGCCCCTCACCGGTGCCCGCCGCGGTCCCGGTGAACAGCAGCGCGGCCCACGCGGCCTTGAGGACCCCGGTGCCGCCCGCCGGCGTGACGTCGGCCAGGGAGCCGGGACCGCCCGCCACGCGGCTCTGCGGGACGAGGGCGCTGGTCAGGTCGGCCCACGTGAAGGCGGGCACGACCGCGTCGACGCGCCGGTCGAGGGCGGCGACCTCCAGGGCCACCGCGCCCCCGTAGCTGGCGCCGGCGAAACCCAGCACCGGGTCGGCCGATACGCCGGTGCCGGTCTTCTCGACCTCCGGGCGCTCCGCGGCCTCGTCGACCATGGCGACCGCGTCGCGACCCTCGTACGCCGGGTCGTCGAGGTGGACCAGCCCGCCCGAGGCGCCGAAGCCGCGGGCGGTGTAGACGAGCACCGCGTAGCCGTCGCGCGCCAGGGTCCGAGCGGTCGGCAGGCTGTCGGCCTTGGTCCCGCCGAGGCCGTGCGCGAGCACGATCGCGGGCCTGGGCACCGACGGGTCGGTCGTCAGCAGGGTGGCGTCGAGGGTCACCGGTGCGCCGTCGGGCTCGGGCGTGCCGCGGACCGAGAGCACGGTCTCGACCACCCGGTCGGCGGCCGCCGCCGGCACCGCCACGGCGGTGAGCGTCAGGGGCACGAGCCCCAGGAGCAGCGCCGGCAGCGCCGGCACCGCGCGCGCCCTAGGCAACCCGGCGCCCCCGCAGCACGACGGCGGCCGGCGTGCCCAGCACGCGCAGGTCGGCCCGCGGGTCGGAGGCGAAGACCACGAGGTCGGCGGGCGCCCCCTCGGCCAGCACGTCGGGACGGCCGAGCCAGGCCCGGGCCCGCCACGACCCGGCGCCGAGCACCTGCTCCGCGCCCATGAACGACCGCATCGCGGCCATCTCCCGGCCGACGATGCCGTGCGGCAGGTAGCCGCCGGCGTCGGTGCCGGCGTAGATCGGCACCCCGGCGTCGAGCGCGGCGCCGAACGTCGCGTGCCGGCGGGCGTGCAGGTGGCGCATCCGCCGCGCGTACGCCGGGAACTTGTCCTGCGCGGCGTCGGCGAAGCCCGGGAAGTTCTCGAGCTGGATCATCGTCGGCACGAGCGCGACCTGCCGCTGCGCCATGAGGTCGATCGTCGCGGCGTTCGTCTCCGGGTCCAGGCCCGTGCCGTGCTCGATGCCGTCGATGCCGGCCTCCACGAGCTCGGCGACCGCCTGCTCGCCGAAGACGTGCGCCGTGACCCGGCAGCCGAGCGCGTGCGCCCGGTCGATGGCCGCGCGGGCGACGTCGGCCGGCCACAGCGGCGTCAGGTCGCCGACCTCCCGGTCGATCCAGTCCCCCACCAGCTTGACCCAGCCGTCGCCGCGCGCGGCCTGGCGCTCCACCGCGTCGAGCAGCGCGTCCGGCTCCACCTCGTCGCCGTAGTTCCGCAGGTAGCGCTTCGGCCGGGCGATGTGGCGCCCCGCCCGGATGATCCGCGGCAGGTCCTCGCGCTCGTCCATCCAGCGGGTGTCGGCCGGGCTGCCCGCGTCGCGCAGCAGCAGGGCGCCCGCCGAGCGCTCGGCCAGCGCGTGCTGCTCGGCGACGTCGTCGGGAACCGCGCCGGTGCTCTCCAGCCCGACGTGGCAGTGCGCGTCGACCAGCCCGGGCATCACGTACGCGCCCTCGACGCGCTCGGCGTCGCGGACGGGCTCGTGCGTGACGTGGCCGTCGACGACGTACAGCTCGCGCCGCTCACCCTCGGGCAGGACGACTGCGGAGAGGTGGAGAGCGGGGTCAGCGATGACGCCTCCCCGGCGGGACGGCCGCCGCGGACCGCCGCACCGCTACTTGAGCCGGTCGCGCAGGTTGGCCGGCAGCTGGAAGCTCGCCATCGCCTCCTGCAGCGCCTTCTCGTCGAGCTGCTCGGGCTCGAACGCGGAGCCCGGAGCAGGCGCGGCCGCGCCGGGGTTGTTCCGCTTGGCCGGGTTGCCCGAGACCTTGTGGCCCTTCTTCTTGGCCGCGGCCTTCGCCGGCGCCTTCTTGGCGCCGCCGCCCATGCCCGGGATCCCGGGCATGCCCGGCATCTTGCCGCCGGCCAGCGAGCTCATCATCTTGCGGGCCTCGAAGAAGCGGTTGACCAGGCCGTTCACGTCGGAGACCTGAACGCCCGCACCCTTCGCGATGCGAGCCCGACGCGAGCCGTCGATGATCTTGGGGTCGTCGCGCTCGGCCGGCGTCATCGAGTGGATGATCGCCTCGAGCCGGTCGACCTCGCGCTCGTCGATGTTGGCGATCTGGTCCTTGAAGTCGCCCATCCCGGGCAGCATCCCGAAGATCTTGGACAGCGGGCCCATCTTGCGGACCATCTGCATCTGCTGCAGGAAGTCGGCGAGCCCGAAGTCGCGACCCTCCTTGGAGGAGAGCTTGGCGGCCGCCTTGGCCGACTGCTCGGCGTCGAACGTCTTCTCGGCCTGCTCGATCAGCGTGAGGACGTCGCCCATGCCGAGGATGCGGCTGGCCATCCGGTCGGGGTGGAAGACGTCGAACTCGGTGAGCGCCTCGCCGTTGGAGGCGAACATGATCGGCTTGCCGGTGACCCGCGCGATCGACAGCGCGGCGCCACCTCGGGCGTCGCCGTCGAGCTTGGTCAGCACGACGCCGTCGAAGCCGACGCCCTCGGCGAAGGCGTTGGCCGTGTTGACCGCGTCCTGGCCGATCATCGCGTCGACGACGAACAGGACCTCGTCGGGGTCGACGGCGTCGCGGATGTCCGCGGCCTGCTGCATCAGGTCGGCGTCGATGCCGAGGCGGCCGGCCGTGTCGACGACGACCACGTCGAACAGACGGCGGTTGGCCTCCTCGATCGAGCGCTTCGCCACGTCCACCGGGTCGCCGACGCCGTTGCCGGGCTCGGGGGCGAAGACCTGGACGCCGGCGCGCTGCCCCACGACCTGCAGCTGGTTGACCGCGTTCGGGCGCTGCAGGTCGGCCGCGACGAGCAGCGGCGAGTGGCCCTGGCCCTTGAGCCAGCGGGCCAGCTTGCCGGCCAGCGTCGTCTTGCCCGCGCCCTGGAGGCCGGCGAGCATGATGACGGTCGGCGGGTTCTTGGCGAAGCGGATGGTGCGCGTCTCGCCGCCGAGGATGCCGACGAGCTCCTCGTCGACGATCTTGATGATCTGCTGCGACGGGTTCAGCGCGCCCGACAGCTCCGCGCTCTTGGCCCGCTCGCGCACCCGGGCGACGAAGTCGCGGACCACGGCGAGGTTGACGTCAGCCTCGAGCAGGGCGACCCGGATCTCCCTGGCCGTCGCGTCGATGTCGGCGTCGCTCAGCCGGGTCTTGCCGCGCAGGGTCTTGAACGTCGCGGCCAGCCGGTCGGAGAGGGTGTCGAACACGGCGGTCAGCCTACCCAGCCGGACGGGCACCGCTAGGTTCGCAGCGTGCGGCTGGTGACGTTCAACGTCCTCCACGGAGCGAGCCCCGAGGACGGCGAGGTGGACCTCGACCGGTTCGCCGCGGCCGTCCGGGCGCTCGACCCCGACGTGCTGGCCCTGCAGGAGGTCGACCGCGGGCAGTCGCGGTCGCACGGGGCCGACCTCGCGCAGGTCGCGGGCGCGGCGATGGGCGCGGCGACCACCCGCTTCGTCGCCGCCATGACCGGTGACCCGCACCAGCGCTGGCAGCCGGCGCTCCGGACGCCCGACCCGGACGCGGCGGCGTACGGCGTCGCGCTCCTCAGCCGCTACCCCCTGGTCGGCTGGCGCGACCTGCGGCTGCCCCGCATCACGCCGCCCGTGCCCCGGGTCCGTCGGCACCCCCGACGCATCGAGCTCGCCCACGAGGAGCTCCGGGCCGCGGTGATCGCCCGGCTCGAGACCCCCGGAGGTCCGCTGCTCGTCGCGAGCGCGCACCTCTCGTTCTTCCCCGGCTGGAACCACCTCCAGCTGTACGCGTTGCGCCGTGCCCTCAGCGTCACGCGCGGGCCGGCCGTGCTGATGGGCGACCTCAACATGACCCCGCGCCCGGCGCGGGCGGTCACCCGCTTCCGTCCGCTCGCCTCGGCCCCGACCTTTCCCGTCGGCGAGCCGCGGTTCCAGATCGACCACGTGCTGGCCCGGGGGGACGTGGGTGACGTGGTCGACGCGCGCGCCGTCCGGCTGCCGATGTCCGACCACCGGGCGCTGGTCGTGGAGCTGGACCGGACCCGGCTCGCCGGGTCCAGGCGGTAGGAAGGCCTCGTGCCCGACCTGACCCTCGCGAGGGTGACGTACGCCGACCCCGACGCCCGGACGCTGACCGAGGAGGTCCAGGCCTACTACCGCGAGATCTACGGCGGCCCGGACGACTCCCCGCTCACCGAGGCCGAGCTGACCCCGCCGACGGGCCTGTTCCTGCTGGCCCGTCTCGACGACGAGCCGGTCGGCATGGCGGGGTGGCGCCGGATCGAGCCGGTCGACGCGCTCGGCGGCACCCGGCCCGCCGAGGTCCGGCGCATGTACACGCGCCCGGCGGCCCGGCACCGCGGCGTCGCCCGCGCCCTGCTCCACGAGCTCGAGCGGACGGCCACCGCGTACGGGGCGGACGTCATGGTGCTCTCGACCGGCGGCGTCCAGGCCGACGCCGTCGCGTTCTACCGCGCCTGCGGCTACACCGACGTCCCGCCGTTCGGCCACTGGGCGGGCTCGCCGGGCATCGTCTGCCTGGCCCGGCGCCTCACCTCCTGAGAAGTTCCGGGGCCGGGAAGGCTGCAGGGCCGTTCGAGGTTGTCGCCGGTATGACCACGACACCCGAGAAGATCCTCTACACCGCCGTCGCCACCACCACGGGCGGGCGCCGCGGCGGTCACGCCCGCTCCAGCGACGGGCTGCTCGAGGTCGACCTGAACGCGCCGAAGGAGCTCGGCGGCCCCGGCACCGGCACCAACCCCGAGCAGCTCTTCGCCGCCGGCTACTCCGCGTGCTTCAACTCCGCCTTCCTCGCGGTCGCCAAGCAGGCCGGCGTCAAGGCCGACGACGCGCACGTCAGCGCCAAGGTCGGCTTCGGCCCTGCCGGGCAGGGCTACGCGCTGACCGTCGACCTCGAGGTGGCCGTGGCCGGCCTCGAGCTCGCCCAGGTGCAGGAGCTCGCCGAGGCCGCGCACCAGGTCTGCCCCTACAGCAACGCCGTGCGGGGGAACGTCCCCACCACGGTGACGGCCGTCGAGGCCGTCGCCGCCTGAGCCGCCTGGCCCGGTTCAGCCGGTCCGGCTGACGTCCACCTCGAAGCGGTGGGCGCGCAGCCGGTCGGCCAGGCCTGGTCCGATCCCCGTCGTCGGTGTGAGCACGCCGGCGGCGTCGGGCAGGTCGTCGCCCGCGAGCGCGAGGGCCGACTCCCCGAGCAGGACCGCGGTGCCGTCGTAGCCCGGGTCGTACGGGGCGGCCACGCGGGCCGTCCAGCGGGCGCCGCTCGTCGCGGTCGTGCGGATCTCCAGTGCGAACCGGCCTTGCGCCCGGGTCTTGTCGCTCGGACCCTCGCCGGGCGCGGGGAGCACCCGGTCGAGCAGCGCGCGGGTCGGGCCAAACGACAGCCCGCCCAGCAGCGCCGCCGTGCCCCCGGCGAGCGCGGCCGCACCGACGGCGCCGAGCGGCCCGGGACCGGTGTCGACCACCTCGCGGTAGTCGAAGCCCGGCCCGTACGCCCACCCCCGCAGCGCGTCGCTGCGCAGCACGACCTGGCGGTTGAAGCCGCCCATGACGAAAGGGCCGGACCAGACGTCGCTGCCGGCCTCGCGGGCCACGACGGGGTGGCCGCGACGCGCGCGCCCCGACGGCGCCTGGCCCGTCAACGCCTCCGGGTCGGCGACCACCCGGCGCAGGTCGGGCCGCCCGGCCGTGGCGATCTGCTGCTGGCGCCCGGAGTCGATCGTGCCGCCGCTGAAGCCGCCCCGCATGGCCAGCACGTGCAGCGTCGTGGCCCCGAGCGTGCCGTCGCCGCCCGCGGCGACGTGGTCGGCCAGGAGCCGGACGCCGAGGTCGGACGGCACCGAGTCGAAGCCGCAGGCGTGGACGATCCGCGCGCCGGAGGCCTGCGCAGGCGCGTGCGCCGTCGCGACCGTCTCGCGCACGAAGAGCGGCTCCCCGGTGAGGTCGGCGTAGTGCGTGCCGTGCGCGGCGCAGGCCCGTACGACCGGGAGCCCCGAGCGCAGGTAGGGCCCGACCGTGGTGGCCAGCACCCGGGTCGAGGCGGCCAGCCGGTCGAGCGCGTCGTCGTCGGTGACGTCGATCGTGCGCAGCGCCCAGGACGACGCGGCCTCCCCGAGGTCGTCGCGCAGGGCGGAGAGCCGCTCGGCCGAACGTCCCGCCAGCGCCACGCGCAGTCCGGCGGGGGCGGAGCGGGCGAGGTGCGCCGCGGTCAGGCGGCCGACGAACCCCGTGGCCCCCAGCAGGACGACGTCGAGCTCGCGCTCCCCGGTCACGGCCGGCGCCCGCGGTTCGCCCGCCACAGCGCGGCGCCGAGCACGGTCGCGAACGTGCACCACGCCGCGTACGGGGCCAGGGCGGCCCCCGCGAGCCCCTCGGCCGCGGCCGTGCGGCGCACCAGGTCGACGCTGCTCGCGGCGAGGACGGCGGCGGTCGGGACCGCCCAGCCCAGCCGGTGGCCGGCGAACGCCACCCAGCACCAGCCGGCGTTGAGCACCAGGTTGGCCGCGAGGGCGCGGGCGTACGCCGGCCGTTCCTCCTCGGGCAGCGCGTCCAGCGCGACGGCGGAGGTGACGGCGAGGTCGCTGTAGAGCGCGGTCCACACGACCGGGAACGCGACGGGCGGGGGCTGGACGGCCGGCTTGCGCAGCGTGCCGTACCAGAGGCTGTTCACCTCGCGGGTGCCGATCGAGCCGAGCACGGCGCAGGCGGCGACGGCTGGCCCGGTCTTCAGCAGGGCTCGGGCGACGGTCATGGCCGCCATGACAGCACGACGCCGACGACCGGCGTCAGACGGCCTCCAGCAGCGCGTCGACGAACACCTCGGCGTCGAAGGGGGCCAGGTCGTCCACGCCCTCGCCGAGCCCGACGAGCTTGACCGGGACGCCGAGCTCGCGCTGCACCTGGACGACGATGCCGCCCTTCGCGCTGCCGTCGAGCTTGGTGAGCACCAGCCCCGTGACCTGCACGACGTCGCGGAAGATCCGCGCCTGGGTGAGGCCGTTCTGACCGGTGGTGGCGTCGAGGACGAGCAGCACCTCGCCGACCGGCGCCTGCCGCTCGACGACCCGCTTGACCTTGCCGAGCTCGTCCATGAGGCCGGTCTTGGTGTGCAGGCGGCCGGCGGTGTCGATGATGACGACGTCGACCTCCTGCTCGACCCCGGCGCGTGCGGCCTCGAAGGCCACGCTGGCCGGGTCGGCACCTTCGGCCCCGCGGACGGTGGGGACGCCGACGCGGTCGCCCCAGGTCTCGAGCTGGTCGGCCGCCGCCGCGCGGAACGTGTCCGCCGCGCCCAGCAGCACGTCCTTGTCCTCCGCGACGAGCACGCGGGCCAGCTTGCCGACCGTCGTGGTCTTGCCGGTGCCGTTCACCCCGACGACCATGACGATCGCCGGTGCCCCGTCGCGGTCGGTGGCCAGCGAACGGTCCATCGTCGGGTCGACCAGGGCGAGCAGCTCCTCGCGCAGCACGGCGCGGGCCTGCGCCGGCTCGGACACCCCCTCGACGCGGAAGCGCGTCCGCAGCCGCTCGACGAGCTCGGTGGTCGGGCCGACGCCGAGGTCGGAGGTGATGAGGGTGTCCTCGAAGTCCTCCCACGTCTGCTCGTCGATCTGGTCGCGGCTGATGATCATCAGCAGCCCGCGGCTGAGCGCGCTGTCGCTGCCGGCCAGGCGGCGACGCAGCCGGGCCAGCCGGCTCTCCGCGGTCTCCGGCCGCTCGTGGACGAGCGGCGGGATCATCGGCTCGACCTCGACGGCCTCCGGCGCCTCGGTGCCGGGCCGCTCGAGGAGCCCCAGCGAACCCGTCCGCTCGGCGTCGCCGTCCGTCGCCCCCGGGTGGCCGGGGGCGCCCGTGATCGAGCGGGTGTCGCTCCCCCGCCGCAGCGCGCGGCGACGGGTGCCGGCCACCAGTCCGACCACGAGGAACGCGGCGACGAGGATCGCACCCGCGACGTACCAGAGCTCTGTGCCTGTCACCGGCTCATCCTAGGGGCGCGGAGAGGGGCACCCTCGCGCTCGGCGGCCGGTGCGGGCACCGGCCGCCGCGGTGGTTCAGCTGGTGATCACGTGCAGGCGGCGCAGCAGGCGCAGGAACGCCGGGGGCGGCGTGGCCTCGCCGTTCAGGTGCCGGGCGGCCCGCCGCAGGCGGGGCGCCAGGCGCGGCAGCCGGGCCACGCCGCGGCCCTCGAGGCCGACGACGACGACACCGACGATGGCGATGATGAGGGTGAGCAGCAACAGGCTCGCGACGACGATCGCAGTCATGGGTCAGCGACCTTTCCGACAGTCAGGTGTTCCGGGGAAGGAACTGCCGAGGGAGGTGCCGGCACGCCGTCGTGCCGACGCAGGAATCGTCCGTCGGCACGCGCCCCTCCCGACCCGGTGACACGCCGCGGCTTGCTACCGATCCGGTAACGGCGCCGCGGGGCTCGCCGGAGGGTCGCAGGCCGGCCCGGCGTCGCTACCCTGAGGCGTGGCCTTCGACTGGAAGCGGCTGGAGAGCGACGAGCGGCAGCGCTACGACCGCCTCGCCGTCGTGCTGGGGGCGGTCTTCACCGTGCTCGGAGCGGTCGGGATCGTCGTCAGCGTGCTGACGGGTCGTCCGGGCGGCGCCACCGGCAGCGTGGTCTGGCTGCTCATCGGGGTCGCCGTGCTGGTCGCCGGCCTCCGCGCTCGTCGCCCGTAGCGGCCTCAGGCGACCGCCTCGACCTCCCGCAACCGCTGGGAGATGACCGCCGAGACCCCGTCGCCGCGCATCGTGACCCCGTAGAGGGCGTCGGCGACCTCCATCGTGCGCTTCTGATGCGTGATGACGAGCAGCTGGCTGCTGGCCCGCAGCTCGGTGTAGATGTCGAGCAGCCGACCGAGGTTGGTGTCGTCGAGCGCGGCCTCGACCTCGTCGAGGATGTAGAACGGGCTCGGCCGGGCGATGAACAACGAGACCAGGAACGCGACCGCCACCAGCGAGCGCTCCCCGCCGGACAGCAGCGAGAGCCGCTTGACCTTCTTGCCCGCGGGCCGCGCCTCGACGTCGATGCCGGTCGTGAGCCAGTCTCCGGGCTCGGTCAGCACCAGCCGGCCCTCGCCACCCGGGAACAGCCGCGCGAAGACCCGCGCGAACGCCACCTCCACGTCGGCGTACGCCTCGGCGAAGACCTGCTGAACGCGCGCGTCGACGTCGGCGATGATGTCGACGAGGTCCTTGCGGGTGCGCCGGAGGTCGTCGAGCTGCTCGGCGAGGAAGCGGTGGCGCTCCTCCATCGCGTCGAACTCCTCCAGCGCCAGCGGGTTGACCCGTCCCAGCACCCCGAGGGCCCTCTCGGCCTTGCGGAGCCTCGTCGCCTGCTCCTCGCGGACGTACGGCCGCGGTTCCGGGAGCTCCTCGCCGTCGGCGAGGTCCTCCACCGCCGGCAGGGCCGAGCCGTCCGGCCGGGTGAGCACGGGCACGAGCTGGTCGGGGCCGAACTCGGCCACGAGGACCTCGGGCTCGAGCGCGAGCTCGGCCGCGGCCTTCTCGACGAGGTTGGCCACCCGGAGCCGCTGCTCGGTGCGCGCCATCTCGTCGCGGTGGGACTCGTTGACGATCGTCTCGAGCTCGGCGGCGAGCGCGCGCACCCGCCCGCGGCTCTCCCGCAGGGCGGCGTCCGCGTCCGCCCGTACGGCCTCGACCTCGGAGCGCCGGGCGGCGGCACGCGTCAGCGACCGCTCGGTGAGTGCGAGCAGGTGCTCGGCCCCGAGCCGTACGGCCGCCGCCGTCCGGGCCTCGCGCCGCATCCGCTCGCGCCGGGCGTGGGCCTTGGCCCGGGCGTCGCGCTCGGCCCGGGCGGCCCGGCGCAGCGTGTCGGCGCGTCCGGACAGGGCCCGGACGCGCTCCTCGTGCGTCCGCAGCGTGAGGCGTGCGTCCATCTCGCCGGCGCGGGCCACGCGGGCCTGCTCCCCCAGCGCGTCGCGCGCGGCGGGGTCGGGCTCCTCCTGGCCGGTGCTCGCCTCGGCGGCGGCGAGCCGCTCCTGCAGGGCCACCAGCTTGGCGGCGTCCTCCTCCCGGGCGGCCTGCGCCTGGGCGATGGCCTGGCCCAGGCGACCGGCCTCGGCGGTGGAGCTGCGGGCCTGAGCGCTGCGCTGCCCGAGCTCCTCGGCCAGCGCCGACATGACGGCGTCCGACTCGTGCAGCTGGCCCAGGGCGATCTCGACGGACTGCGCCGCCTCGCGGTGCTCGTCCTCGACGCCGGACCGCGCGAACCGCAGCCGCTCGAGCGTGTGCTCGGCCTCGGTGAGCCGCTCGCGGGCCTCGTCCAGGGCGGCCTGCGCCTCGATCAGCGACGGCTGCGCGCTCGAGCCACCGCGCACGAGGTGGGCCGCGACGACGTCGCCCTCGCGGGTGACGGCGGTGAGCTGCGGCTGTCGGTCGACCAGCGTGCGAGCCGCGTCCAGGTCGTCGACGAGGGCGACGAGGTGCAGGGCGCGGGTGACGGCAGGCTGCAGCGAGTCCGGCGCTCGGACGACGTCGGTGGCCCAACGACCGCCGACCTCTTCGAGGCCCTTCGACAGGCTCAGGGAGCGCTCGTCCTGGGTCGGAGCGTCCGCGACCAGCAGGCCCGCGCGACCCAGGTCCTCGGTCTTGAGATGGGCGACCGCACCGAGGGCGGCGTCGAGCCCGTCGACGGCGACGGCGTCGGCGAGCACGCCCAGGGCCGCCGCGACGGCCGTCTCCGCGCCCGGCTCGACGCGGAGCAGCGTCGAGAGGGACCCGAGCAGCCCGGGCACCGACCCGCCCCCGGCCAGGAGCGCGGCCGCGGCGTCCTTGCGCTGCAGACCCACGCCGAGGGCGTCGACGCGGGCGGCGAGCGCGGCGCGGTCCTGCGCGGCCGCCGTCTCGGCCTCGCGCAGCTCCCGGCGCCGGACGTCGACCGCCTCGAGCGCCGCCGCCGCCTCCTCGTACCGGCTGTCCAGGCCCAGCTCGCCGTCGTCGAGGCCGGCGATCTGCGACTCGAGCGCGGTGAAGGCCAGGGTCGCCTCCGCGGCGCGGCGCTCAGCCTCGGCGCGGGCGCCGGCGAGCCGGTCCAGCTCGGCGTCGGAGGCCTCGCCACGGCTGCGCAGCGCCTCGACCTGGCCGTGCAGGCGGACGAGACCCTCGCGCCGGTCGGCCGCGGCCCGCACGAGCGCGGCGTAGCGCTGCTCCTCGGCCCGGTGCGCCTCCTCGGCGCCGGCCCGCGCGGCGGCGGACTCCTGCAGGGCGGCGGATCGTCGGGCGACCTCGGCCAGCAGGTCGGCCTCCTGCGCGGCGACGACCTCGGCCTCGCGCTCGAGCGCCTCGGGGTCACGGCCGGTCCGCACCTCGTCGGGCTGGTCGCTCGCGTGGCGCACGCGCTCGGTGGCGATGGAGATGGTGCTGCTGACCCGCTCGCGCAGGCCGGCGAGCGCGTACCAGGTCTCCTGGGCCTGCGTCAGCGCCGGCGACGCGGCGCGCAGACGCTCCTCGGCCGTCGCCTCCGCCGCCCGGGCCTGCTCCAGCGCCGCCTCGAGCGAGCCGCGGCGCGCCTGCAGCGCCTCGGCGCCCGCGACCTCCGACTCCAGCGCCAGCGTCGCCTGGACGAGGTCGTCGGCGAGCAGGCGGGCGCGGGCGTCGCGCGCCTCGGCCTGCACCACGGCGGCCTTGCGCGCGACCTCGGCCTGGCGGCCGAGCGGCTTGAGCTGGCGCCGGATCTCGGTGAGCAGGTCGGCGAGGCGCTCGAGGTTGCCCTCGCAGGCCTCGAGCTTGCGCAGCGCCTTCTCCTTGCGCTTGCGGTGCTTGAGGACGCCGGCCGCCTCCTCCACGAACCCGCGGCGGACCTCCGGCGTCGCCTGCAGGATCGTGTCGAGCTGACCCTGGCCGACGATGACGTGCATCTCCCGGCCGATGCCGGAGTCGCTGAGCAGCTCCTGCACGTCGAGGAGGCGGGCGGACCGGCCGTTGATGGCGTACTCGGAGCCGCCGTTGCGGAACATCGTGCGCGAGATCGTCACCTCGCTGTACTCGACCGGCAGCGCGCCGTCGGTGTTGTCGATCGTCAGCGCGACCTCGGCGCGGCCGAGCGGCGCGCGCCCGGCGGTGCCGGCGAAGATGACGTCCTCCATCTTGCCGCCGCGCAGCGACTTCGCGCCCTGCTCCCCCATGACCCAGGCGAGGGCGTCGACGACGTTCGACTTGCCGGAGCCGTTCGGGCCGACCACGCAGGTGATGCCGGGCTCGAAGGTCAGCGACGTCGCCGAGGCGAACGACTTGAACCCCCGCAGGGTGAGGTTCTTCAGGTACACGTGGCGCCTCTCCGACCCACCCGGAGGTGGGGTGAACGGGGTCGGTCGCACGCGCGTACGACCGGTGGGGCGGCGGCCGCGGGGCGGTGCGCCGGAGGAAGCCCCGGTCTGAGCCGCCAGCGTAGGACGCCGGGCGGCGCGCGACGCGCACCGGGACCGGCGTGCCGCTCAGCGCGCGCGCTCGACCCGGGGCGTCCGTGCGGCGTCGGTCGCCGTCGCCGCCAGGGTCGGCGTCGGCTCCGGGCTCGGCGCGGTGCTCGGCGCGGAGGTCGGCGCGGTGCCGTCGCGCTCCTCGGCGACCCCCTCCTCGGTCAGCGTCGGGTGCTCGCCCCCGCGGACGGAGGAGAAGGTCCAGAGCTTGTTGACGACGAACGAGAGCGGCACGGTCACCACGATGACGATCAGCTGCGCCCAGTAGAGCCGGTTGCGCAGCCCGGTCGAGTCGTCCAGGAGGGTGCGCGGCAGGGCCAGGAAGGACCCGGGGTGCATGAGCAGCGTGAGCAGGCCGAGCCCGATCAGCTGGGCGACGAAGCCGACCGCGAGGAACGGCAGGTACTCCCGCAGCCAGCCCGAGTGCTTCGCGCTGCGGAACGTGAAGTGCCGGTTGAGCTGGAAGTTCCACAGGTTCGCGACCAGGAAGGCCGCGGTCGAGTAGAGGTGGTACCACCGCACGTTGAACGAGGTCAGGGGCAGGTCCACGAGCACGTCGTCGAAGTGCGGCCCGGTGCGGCGCAGGAGCACCAGGACCAGGAGGTTCACGAGCACGCCGGACCCGCCGACCAGGCCGAAGCGGAACAGCAGGTTCCAGTTCTGCCGGTGGCGCACGAAGACGTAGTGCCCGAGGCGTTTCACAGTGTGACGACGATAGCGCCGGGCCGATGGTTCCTCGGGTCTCCCGCGCTCAGAGCGGGCTCAGGCCGCGCGTGCCGTGGCGACGGGCGAGCGCTGGCAGCGGGGGCAGCGGTACGACGACCGGTTCATGAAGGGCTCGCGCCGGATCGCGGTGCCGCAGCGCGGGCACGGGCGGCCCTCCTGGCCGTAGACGGCCAGCGCGCGGTCGAAGTAGCCGCTCGAGCCGTTGACGTCGACGTAGAGGGCGTCGAAGGACGTGCCGCCGGCGGCCAGCGCGCGGCGCATCACCGTCGTCGCCGCGGTCAGCACCTCGACCGCCTTGGCCGCCGAGAGCGTCCAGGTCCCGCGCGCGTAGTGGGTGCGGGCGAGCCACAGCGCCTCGTCGGCGTAGATGTTGCCGATCCCCGAGACCACCTGCTGGTCGAGCAGCGCGCGCTTGATCCCGGTGCGGCGCGACCGGATGCGGCGGCCGACCGCGGCGACGTCGAACGCGGGGTCGAAGGGGTCGCGCCCGATGTGGGCGACCTCGGCCGGCAGCGCGGCACCGCCCGGGGACAACGACAGCCCGCCGAACATCCGCTGGTCGACGAAGCGGAGCTGGGTGCCGTCGTCGAGGTCGAGCAGGACGCGGGTGTTGGGCGCGAGCGGGGCGTCCGGGGCGTCGAGGCGGAACTGCCCGCTCATGCCGAGGTGCGCCAGCAGCGCGTCGCCGTCGGCGAAGGGCAGCCAGAGGTACTTGCCGCGCCGCGCCGGTTCGGCGAACGTGCGCCCGGTCAGCGTGACGGCGAAGTCGTCCGGCCCGGCGAGGTGGCGCCGGACGGGACGGGGGTGCAGGACGCCGACGTGCTCGATCCGGCGCCCGGTGACGAGGCCGGCGAGGCCGCGCCGGACCGTCTCGACCTCGGGGAGCTCGGGCACGGGGAGGGTGCGGCCGGCGGGTCAGGCGGAGGCGGCGTCGGCGGCGCCGGCGTGGGCGGCGGCCTCCGTGCGGCGCGCCTTGAGGTCGGCGAACGCGAGGGCGGCCGCGTTCTGCTCGGCCTCCTTCTTGTTGCGCCCGGCGCCGGGCCCGTAGTCGAGGTCGTCGACCGCGACCGTCGCCGAGAAGGACTTGGCGTGGTCGGGGCCGGACTCGACGACGCGGTAGACCGGGACGCCCAGGCCGGAGAGCGAGGCGATCTCCTGCAGGCTCGTCTTCCAGTCGAGGCCGGCGCCGCGGGTCGAGACCTCGGCCATCAGCGGGTCGAACAGGTGGTGCACGAAGCGCCGGGCCTGGTCGATGCCGTGCTCGAGGAACACGGCGCCGATGAGCGCCTCCATCGTGTCGGCGAGGATCGACGACTTGTCGCGCCCGCCGGTCGTCTCCTCACCGCGTCCGAGGTGCACGAGCGCGCCCAGGTCGAGGCCACGGGCCACGTCCGCGAGCGCGCGCGAGTTCACCACCGCGGCCCGCAGCTTGGCGAGCTGGCCCTCGGAGAGGTCCGGGAAGGTGGTGTAGAGGTGCTCGGTCACGACGAGCCCGAGCACGGAGTCCCCGAGGAACTCCAGGCGCTCGTTCGTGGGCAGACCGCCCTGCTCGTACGCGTACGAGCGGTGGGTGAGGGTGCGTTCGAAGAGCTCGGCGTCGAGGACGAGCCCGAGCTCTTCGAGCAGCTCCCGGGCGGGGAGCCGACCCACGGTCGACCCGGTCGGCACGCTCGTCAGGACTCGAGGACCTGACGACGGTTCGCGCGCGGGCCGTAGGACCCGCAGCTCGGGCACGCCGTGTGGGGCAGGTGCTTCTGCCGGCAGGCCGGGTTGGCGCAGGTCACGAGGGTCGGCGCGACGGCCTTCCACTGAGACCGGCGGCTACGCGTGTTGCTGCGCGACATCCGCCGCTTCGGGACAGCCATGGTGCTTCTCTCTTCTCGTCTTGCCGGATCGCCCGCGTCAGCGGGAGAGTTCCCCGCCCTGCGACAGGCCGGATCGATTGTACGGATGCGGGACGTCTTGCTCCACCTGGCCACGGGCCGGGTCGTCGGTGTCGTCCAGGTCGAGCGCGCCGAGCGCCGCCCAGCGCGGGTCGGCATCGGCGTCGTGGTGGTGGCCGGGATGGTCGTCGAGCCGCACGCCGCAGGTCGGGCACAGCCCGGAGCAGTCCGGGGTGCACAGCGGCTGGAACGGCAGGTCGAGCACCACGTCGTCGCGCAGCACCGGCTCGAGGTCGACGTAGTCGCCGGCCAGCACGCTGACCTCCTCGTCGTCCTCGCTCGCGGCGTCGTGCACGAACAGCTCCTGCACGTCGACCTCGACCGGGACGCTCACCGGGATCAGGCAGCGGACGCACTCGCCCACGGCCTCCATCGCGGCGGTCCCCGTGACCAGCACGCCCTCGACGACGGCCTCGAAGCGCAGGTCGAGCTCGATCGGCGCACCCTCCGGCACGCCGATGACCTCGGTGCCGAGGCCGGCCGGGGCGGGCACGCTCGTCCGCACCGTCGTCATCGCGCCGGCACGGCGGCCGAGGGCGCGCGTGTCGAAGACCAGGGGCGAGCGCGGGTCGACCGTGGGCTGGGACGCCCTCATGGCACAGCTCCTTCGGTCGTCGCGTCGGGCGGGCTGCGGAGAGGTCTCACGCAGCCGCGGTGGCCCGGGGCCGCGGTGAGCGGCAGGTGGACCGACCTTCGATCTTAGCCGGGCCGGAGGGCCGGACCAACTCTTTCCGAGCAGGTGCCCGTCAGCTGCCCGTGCGCGCCGCGTCGAGACCGCTGCGCTCGGCGAGCCGCGCCCGGGCCGTGTGCACCTGGCTGGTGGTCTTGTGCAGCACCGACTCGAAGCTCGCCATGCGGGAGTCGATGAAGAGGTCGGTCTCGCGCCGCAGCGCCTCGGCCTCGGCCTCGGCGTCGGCCTTGACCTTGGCCGCGATCTCCTCGGCCACCTTGACGACCTCGCTCTGCCGGGCCAGCTCGCTCGCCTGCTCGCGGGCCTCCTCGACGATGCGTCCGGCCTTCGCCTCGCCCGCGGCGATGGCGGACTGCTTCTCGTCGATGACCTGCTGGGCGTCGGCGATCTCGTCGGGCAGGTGCGCGACGACGTCGTCGATGGCGTCCAGCACCTCGCCGCGGTTGATCACGCACGACGCCGACATGGGCATCGACCGCGCGTTCAGGATGAGCTGGCGCAGCTGCGTCAGCTTCTCCTCGGCCGTGGTGGCGGGCATGCGTACCTCGATCTCTCGTGCTGGGGGCGCCGACCAGCATAGGCACGTGACGCCGTCCTCGCAGGTCTGCTCCGCCGCCCTCAGCGGTCGGCGGCGACCTTGGCCCGGGTGCGTTCCGCGACGCCGGGCGGGACGAGCGCCGACAGGTCCGCGCCGTACGCCGCCAGCTCGCGCACCCGGGTCGACGACACGAAGGAGAGCTCCGGCGAGGTGGGTAGGAACAGGGTGTCGACGCCGCTCAACCGGCGGTTGAGCTGCGCCATCTGCACCTCGTAGTCGGTGTCCGCGGCGCTGCGGAGCCCCTTGCTCACCACGCCGATCCCCCGCGCGGTGCAGAAGTCGACGAGCATCCCGTCGAGCACCTCGACGCTCACGTTCTCCCAGGGCCGGCACGCCTCCACGAGCATCTCGACGCGCTCGTCGGCGGTGAACAGCGAGCGCTTGCTCGCGTTGCGGCCGACGGCGACGACCACCTCCTCGACGAGCGCGGCGGTCCGGCCGATCACGTCGAGGTGGCCCAGGGTGACCGGGTCGAAGGAACCGGGGCAGACGGCGGTGGTCACGCGGGGCTCCTCGGCTGGGCGGCGACGCTGGCGAAGTGCAGGACGGTCTCCCCGTACGCGCGCGACCACGGCTCGTCCGTCCCGGGCGGCCAGACCGGCGCCACGGAGCGGGTGGAGCGCTCGAGGACGACGAGGCCGTCGGGCGCCACCCAGCCCTGCGCGAGCAGGTCGGCGACCACCGCGTCGAGACGGTCCGGCTCGACGGCGTACGGCGGGTCGGCGAAGACCACGTCGTAGGCGCGGTCGGCCGCCGTGCGCGCGAGCGTCTGGACCGCGGTGGCCCGCACCGTGGCCGGGACCCCGAGGGTCGCCACGTTGCGCCGCGCGACGGCCGCGGTGCGCGCGTCGGACTCGACGAGCAGCACCGGGGCCGCGCCGCGGCTGGCCGCCTCGAGCCCGACCGCGCCGGAGCCCGCGTAGAGGTCGAGGAACGACAGACCGGCCAGCGCCTCCTCGGCGCCGGCCGACGCCGTGCCCGCCCACGACGCCAGCGCGGAGAACAGCGCCTCGCGCACGCGGTCGGTCGTCGGCCGGGTGCTGTCGCCGGTCGGGGTCTGCAGCCGCCGGCCGCGGTGGGTGCCTGCGATGACCCGGCTCACGTGCGTTCCAGCCAGTCGCCCGCGGCGCGCCGCTCGACGTCGGTGACGATGTCGGCGAGGCCCGGGTCGTCGGCGAGCCCGGGGTCCGCGACGCAGAGCGCCGCCACGTCCCGGGCGCGCTCGATGAGGTCGGCGTCGTCGAGGACCCGGAGCAGCCGAAGGCTCGAGCGGCGCCCGGACTGGCTGGAGCCGAGCACGTCGCCCTCGCGGCGCTGCTCCAGGTCGACCTCGGCGAGCGCGAAGCCGTCGCGCGTGGACGCCACCGCGTCCAGCCGCTCGCGGGCCGGGGTGCCGGGGGTGGCGGTCGTCAGCAGCAGGCACACCCCCGCGTGCCCGCCGCGACCGATCCGGCCGCGCAGCTGGTGCAGCTGGGAGATGCCGAAGCGGTCGCCGTCACAGATGACCATCACCGTGGCGTTCGGCACGTCGACACCGACCTCGATCACGGTGGTCGCGACGAGCACGGCGGTCTCCCCGGCGGCGAAGCGCGCCATCACCGCGTCCTTCTCCTCCACCGGCAGCTGGCCGTGCAGCATCTCCACCGCGATCCCGGCGAGCGGTCCCGCCGACAGCTCGGCGTACAGGTCCTCGACCGCGACCGCCGGCGGGGCGTCCTCCGGCTCGAAGCCGGTGCCGTCGGAGTCGCTCGGGGCGCCCGGCCTGTCCTTCGCCGTCGACGAGATGCGCGCGCACACGACGTAGGCCTGGTGCCCGGCGGCGACCTCCTCGCGCACCCGGTGCCATGCGCGGTCGACCCAGGCGGGCTGGCGGCGCACGTCGACCACCACGGTGCTGACGTCGGCGCGTCCGGCCGGCAGCTCCCGCAGCGTCGAGGTCTCCAGGTCGCCGAACACGGTCATGGCCACCGACCGCGGGATGGGGGTGGCGGTCATGACGAGGACGTGGGGCCTCGCCCGGCCCCCGGCCGCGGCCTTCGCCCCCAGGGCGGCCCGCTGCTCCACGCCGAAGCGGTGCTGCTCGTCGACGACGACCAGGCCGAGGTCGGCGAAGGCGACGTCCTCGCTGAGCAGCGCGTGCGTGCCCACGACCAGCCCCGCCGCGCCCGAGGCGACGCGGGCCAGCGCCTCGCGCCGCCGGGTCGCCCCGAGCGAGCCGGTGAGCAGCACGACCTCGGTGGAGTGGTCGGCCGCCCCGAGCGTGCCCGCGTCGGCGAGGTCGCCGAGCATCCGGGCGATGGTGTGGCGGTGCTGCGTCGCCAGCACCTCGGTCGGCGCCAGCAGGGCGGCCTGACCGCCCGCGTCGACCACCGCGAGCATCGCGCGCAGGGCCACGAGGGTCTTGCCGGAGCCCACCTCGCCCTGCAGCAGGCGCTGCATCGGCGCGGTCCGGGCGATCTCGTCGAACAGCAGGTCGCCCACCTCGCGCTGCCCCGCCGTCAGCTCGAAGGGCAGCCGCGCGTCGAAGGCGTCCAGCAGGCCGCCGGGCCGCCGCGCGCGCGGGGTCGCTCCGTGGGCGGCCGCGTCGGCGCGCCGGCGGGCCATCGTCAGCTGCAGCGCGAACGCCTCGTCGAAGCGGAGCCGCTCCAGACCGCGCTGCTGCTCCTCGCGGCCCTGGGGCTGGTGGACCCCCTGGAAGGCCGCCACGAGGTCGGTCACCTCCGCCGCCTCCCGCACCGACGGCGGCAGCGGGTCGGGCAGCCGGTCGACCGCGCCCAGGGCGAGCGTCACGCAGGAGCCGATGGTCCAGGTCCGCAGCTTGCCCGTCTGGGGGTAGATCGGGACGAACGAGCTGCCCGCGATGGAGGCCATGTCCTCGTTGCGGGCCGCGCCGCCGATCACGGAACCGTCCTCGCCGAGGATGACGAAGTCGGGGTGCGACAGCTGCAGGGCGTTGTTGAACACCCGCACCTTGCCCGCGAAGAGGCCGCGGGCGCCCGGCTGCAGGTCGTTCTGCCAGTAGCGGATGAGGTGCGGCGCCCCGAAGAAGGTGAGGGTCAGGAAGCCGCGGCGGTCGGTGACCACGACCTCCAGGCGCGCCTTGCGTCCGGTCCGCTGGCCGCCCGTCGGCAGGTTGTGCGCCCGTACGGTGCGCACCTCGGCCAGCACCGCGACGTCCTCGTCGGGCTGCAGGACCGAGAGGTCGGAGAGCTCGGTGCCCGCCAGGTAGCGGCGCGGGACGAGGTGCAGCAGGTCGCCCACCGTCCGTACGCGCAGGCCCTCGAGCTGGGTCGCGGTGCGTCCGCCGACCAGGGTGTCGAGGCGGGCGTCGAGCTGCCGGAACGTCGGCGTGCGCCACGCGGCGTCCGCCGGTCGCACCTCGGGCACGAGCGTCCCCGCCCCGCTGCGACCAGCCACGGGCACCACCGTAGAGGTCGCCTACGACACGAGCACGAGGGCGAGCACGCCGAGCACCACCCAGACGACCGCGAAGAGGACGGGCACGGCGCGGAAGAAGAGCAGGCTGCGCCGCTGGTCGTCGAGCGCCGCCGGACGACCGGGTGCACCGTGGTAGGCCACCGCGCTCCCCCGCAGCCGTGCGAAGAGCTCGTCCTGCTGCGCCGTCAGGGCCAGCACGATGCGCACCGTCGTACCCACCCCCGGCAGGGCCAGGAGCGCCAGCAGCAGGCCGAGGAGCGCGAGCACGGGCGCGGCTACCGCGGCGAAGGCGGCGCCCCACGACGCCCCGTTGCTCATCGCGGCCGTGTACGCGATCGTCAGGAACGCCTCGGCGGCGAGCAGCGCGTTCACCCGGTCGTGGAGCAGCCCGAGCTCGAAGCGGGTCTCGTCGCGGACCAGCGCCAGACGCGCGGCCTGCGCGGCCTGGTCGGCCCCGTCCGCGCCTCCGCCCACGTCGCCGCCCACGTCGCCGCCCACGCGGGGAGTCTCGCTGATTCGACCGCCTTCCGTCGCGTCGGGTACGCTGAGGAAGTTGCCCGGAGCACCCGTGTGGTCGTTCCTGGGCTGGACCTGATACCAGATCGTTCTTTTGCGGGAGTGACTTCAAGTGGCTGCGGTGTGCGACGTGTGCGGCAAGACCCCCGGCTTCGGCCACAACAAGCCGTGGTCGAAGAAGAAGACCAACCGGCGCTGGGACCCGAACATCCAGACCGTGAGCGCCGCGGTCTCCGGGCGCGCCAAGCGCATCAACGCCTGCACCTCGTGCATCAAGGCCGGCAAGGTGACCGCGGGCTGACGCCCGTCTCCTGACGCCCGAAGACCCGCTCGTCCCTCGGGACGGGCGGGTCTTCGCGTTCCCCGGGAGGCGCGGGTCTTGGCGCGTCACCCGGGCGCGGGCCGGTGGTCCGGCCCGCGCCTCCGGGATCAGGTCTGGACGACGACCGGCACGATCATCGGCCGGCGGCGGTGCGTGTCGTTGACCCAGCGACCCATCCGGCGCCGGATCACCTGCTGCAGCTGGTAGGTGTCGTCGACGCCCTCGGCCAGCGCGGTCTCCAGTACGGCGGTGATCTGCGGGCGTACGGAGTCGAAGACCGAGTCGCCCTCGACGAAGCCGCGGGCGTGGATGTCCGGACCGCTCACCACCTTGCCCGTCCGGGTGTCGACGACGGCCACGATCGAGACGAAGCCCTCCTCGCCGAGGATCTTGCGGTCGGTGAGTGCCGCCTCGGAGATGTCGCCGACGGTCGCGCCGTCGACGAAGATGTACGCGGCGTCGACCTTGCCGACGACGGACGCCTTGCCGTTCTGGAGGTCGACGACGACGCCGTCCTCGGCGATGATCGTCCGCTTGCGAGGCACGCCCGTCGCCACCGCCAGGTCGGCGTTGGCCACGAGGTGGCGGGCCTCGCCGTGCACCGGCATCACGTTGCGCGGCTTGACGATGTTGTAGCAGTAGAGGAGCTCGCCCGCGCTCGCGTGGCCCGACACGTGCACCAGCGCGTTGCCCTTGTGCACGACGTGCGCGCCGAGGCGCGTCAGGCCGTTGATCACGCGGTAGACCGAGTTCTCGTTGCCGGGGATGAGCGAGCTCGCGAGCACGACGGTGTCGCCGCGGCGCAGCTGGATCACCGGGTGCTCGTTGGCTGCCATCCGCGACAGGGCGGAGAGCGGCTCGCCCTGCGAGCCCGTGCAGATGATCACCACGTCCTCGGGCTTGTGGTTCTCGATGTCGCGCATCTCGATCAGCGTGTTCTCGGGCACGTGGAGGTAGCCGAGGTCGCGCGCCACCCCCATGTTCCGCACCATCGAGCGCCCGACGTAGACGACCTTGCGCCCGTGCGCGACGGCGGCGTCCATGACCTGCTGCACGCGGTGCACGTGCGACGCGAAGCACGCGACGATGACGCGCTGCCGGCTGCGGTCGAGGACCGACCCGAGCGCCTTGGCGATGTCGCGCTCCGGCGTCGTGAAGCCCGCCACCTCGGCGTTGGTGGAGTCGACCAGGAACAGGTCGACGCCCGCCTCCCCCAGCCGCGCGAACGCCCGCAGGTCGGTGAGGCGTCCGTCGAGCGGCAGCTGGTCCATCTTGAAGTCGCCGGTGTGCAGGATGCGGCCCGCCGACGTGCTGATGGCCACCGCCAGGGCGTCCGGGATCGAATGGTTCACGGCGACGAACTCGAGGTCGAACGCCCCGACCTGCGTCTGCTCGCCGTCCTTGACGATGAGCTCGACCGTGTGGCGCAGGCGGTGCTCCTTGAACTTCTCGCGCAGCAGCGCGAGCGTCAGCCGGGAGCCGATGAGCGGGATGTCGGGGCGCTGCTTGAGCAGGTAGGGCACCGCGCCGATGTGGTCCTCGTGCCCGTGCGTCAGCACCAGGCCGACGACGTCACCGAGCCGGTCGGCGATCGCGCCGAAGCCGGGCAGGATCAGGTCGACGCCCGGGTGGTCGTCCTCGGGGAACAGCACGCCGCAGTCCACGATCAGCAGCTGACCGTGGTGCTCGATCACGGTCATGTTGCGCCCGATGTCGCCGAGACCTCCCAACGGCGTGACGCGCATGGCGTCGCGAGGGAGGGGCGGAGGGTTGTGCAGACGAGAGGGAGCCACGTCGCTCGACCCTACCGTTCCCCGCGATCCTTAATTTTCTCCGGAACCACAGTGACGGTCCTGGCGTTGGGAGAAGATGTGCAGGGTCCGCAGGCTGGCTGCTCGGGGGTTCAGGCAGCCTGCGGATCTTTTTTTCCTCCCGGGGCCTCCGGAGGGCCCTCATCGGGTCCTCGTCGGCCTCGTCGCACCCCTCGGCCGACCTCTCCGCGCTGCGCGACGCCGGATCGTACGGTCGCCCGGTGAGCCTCACCTGGTCCAGGGACACCGACGCGGCCCGGTGGCTGCTCGGGGCGACGGTTCCGTGGACGCGGCTGGTCGAGCTGGGGCCCGACGGCTTCGCGGCGTACGCGCGGCTGCGCATCGTCCCCGACCCGGTGCGCGACGGGCAGACCGAGGCCGACCAGGACCTGCCGGACGACCACCCGAGCGAGCTGGAGCAGGTCCGCCTGTGCCTGGAGGTGCTCGCGGGCTGGACGACGACGCCCGACACGTGCTGGTTCGCGGTGTGGGACGGCTACCCCGGCAGCCTCGACGTCCCGGCGGACCTGCCGCGGTTCGATGTCGTCGGCGAGGGCCTCGGCGCGGTCCGGCGCTACGGGCTCCTGCGCGGGAGCGTCTCCGACCTCGAGCACTGGGACGAGGTCGCGCCCGGGTTCCTCGCGGCCCCCGCGTTCGTGTGGCCGGACGACCGCCGCTGGTGCCTCGCGAAGGACGTCGACCCGCACTGGGCCGGCATCGGCGGCGAGCCGCCGGCGATCGAGGCCCTGCTGGACCGGACCGACCTCGACGTCGTCCGCACGGACCCGGAGGAGCCTCAGCCGTACTACCGCTGAGCGGCCTCTCGTGGGTCCTCGCGCGCTGGTGTTGTCCGGGTCGGCCGGGGTGTTGTCCTGTTCGATTCAGGTGTTCGAATGAGTCGCGCCGCTCGATAGCGTTCTCGTATAGCACTGGCGGCGGTCGACCCGGTGGAGGAGGGCCTCCACCCCACCACCGCCGCCCTCACCGGGTTGCTGGCGCAGCTGAGCGAGCTGACCGCCGACGCGCTGGGCGGGGTCGAGGACGAGTTCACCGAGTCCGACCTCGTCGACCAGGTCGGCCTGCTCGAACGCCTGCGCAGCGCGGTCGCCGCGACCCAGGCGGCGGCGATGGTGCGCCTGACCAGAGTCCGCGTCGAACGCGAGACCGCCGAGCAGCAGCGCCCTGAACGGATCGGGCGTGGCCTGGCCGAGGAGATCGCCCTGGCCTGCCGCCTCTCACCGACCGTCGCCGCCCGACGCCTCGGCGCGGCGAAGGCGTGGTGGTTCGACCTGCCCCACACCTACGCCGCCCTCGCCGCCGGCCGGCTGCACGAACGCGTCGCGAACGCCGTCGTCGAGCAGACCCGCCACCTGCCTGCGGTGACGCGGCGCGAGGTCGACCAGCAGCTCCACGACCCCCGCACCGACCTGCCCGGCCTCGGCGTCCGACGAGCACTCGCCGCCATCACGACGACGGCCTACGCCGCCGACCCCCGCGCCTACCTCGAACGGGGCCGCCACGCACGCGACGACCGCTACGTCGCGCTGCGCCCGGCGCCGGACACGATGAGCGTGCTGACCGGCTACCTGCCCGTCGAGCAGGGCGTGGCCTGCCTCGCCGCCCTGCGCACGCACACCGACAGCGCCGTCGCCACCGGCGACGAACGCACCCGCGGCCAGATCATGGCCGACACCCTCGTCGAACGCCTCACCGGCCAGACCCGCGCCGGCGACGTCGCCGTCGAGATCCAGATCATCGTGCCGGTCGACGCGCTGGCGGCCAGCGACGCCGCGCTCGACGTCGCGGACGGGCCCGTGCTCGACGGCTCAGCCTCACAGAGTCCGAGTCCGAGCCCGCGCTCGACCGAGCCCGGCACAGCCACGGTCACCGGTGTCGGGGCCCTGCCCCTGTCTGTGGCCCGTCAGCTGGTCGACGACAGCGGCGGGACCAAGCACCTGCGCCTGCTGCACCGATCGCCCGCCGGGCACCTGGTCGACATCGGTGGGCGGCGCCGGTTTACCGGGGCGCTGGCCGACCTGGTCCTGGCGCGCGACCAGACGTGCCGCGAGCCGTACTGCGACGCCCCGGTCCGCCACCTCGACCATGTCCAGCGCCACGCCGACGGCGGCCCGACGACCCTGCCGAACGCCCGCGGCCTGTGCGCGCGGCACAACCTCGCCCGCGAACAACCCGGCTGGAGCGCGACGGTCGTCCACGACGGCCTCGGCGACCGGCCCCACACCGTCGTCACCACCACGCCGACCGGGCACACCTATGAGAGCCGGGCGCCCGACCCTCCGTGACCGGGCGGCGGCGCCGGCCACGACGGGCCCGGCGCGGGAGACCTCAGAAGTCCTTCGGACGGAAGTGACCCTGCCGCAGGCGGCTCTCGATGCCCTCGAGGCTGTGGCCGGTGAGCTCGGGCATGCGGAGGAAGACGAAGATCCAGGCCGCGACGTTGAAGGCGGCGTAGACCCACATGGTGGCGCCGACGCCGATGCCCTCGATCATCGTGAGCACGGTCAGGGTGATGAGCATGTTCGTGCTCCACAGCGCGACCGACTGCGCGCTCGTCCCGGCGCTGCGCACGGCCAGCGGGTAGATCTCCGACCCGGTCAGCCAGCCCATCAGCTGCAGGCCGCCGGCGTTGAAGAACATGAAGACGATGAGGCAGGCGATGATGAACGGGATGTCGTCGGGCCCGCTGTGGCCCGTGACGAAGAGCGCGCCCAGCACGGCCAGGGCGAGGGCGGCCCCCGGCACCATGATCAGCGTCAGGCGGCGCCGGCCGACCTTGTCGACGATGGTCAGGCCCACGATCATCATCACGAGGTAGGTCACACCGAGCGCCAGGCTGACGCGCAGGGCGGCGGTCTCCGAGAAGCCGTTGTCGGTGAGGATCGTCGGTGCGTAGTAGATGATCATCTCGATGCCGCTCAGCTGCGTGAAGATCGCGATGCCGAGGCCGACCACGAGCGCGGGACGCACCCAGGCCTGGCGGAGCCCCCGCCAGCCGCGGTTGCCGTCGCCGGCGGAACGCTCCTCCTCCTCGAGGTCGACGATCTCCTGCAGCTCCGCATCGAGGTCGCTGCCCTCCTCGCGCACACCGCGCAGCACCTCGCGGGCGTCGTCGCGCCGGTCGGCCTTGACCAGCCAGCGCGGGCTCTCGGGCAGCCGGAGCATGAGGACGAGCATGATCGCCGCCGGCACCGCAGCAGCACCGACCGAGACGCGCCAGGGCGACGCCTCCGACGCGCCGACGAGCGTCGCGAGCACGATGCCCACCCCGATGCCGAGCTGGAAGGTGAGGACGAGACGGCCGCGCTTGCGGGCCGGCGCGAGCTCGGCGACGTACATCGGCACCGTCTGCGTGGCGCCGCCGACGGCGAACCCGAGCACGATGCGGGCGAGCGCGAGGGTGGTCGCGTTCGGGGCGACCGAGCAGAGCAGCGTCCCGGCGACGAAGACCCCCGAGATGATCAGGATGGTCGTCCGGCGGCCCCGACGCTCGGAGAGCCGGCTGCACGTCGCGGCGCCGAGGACCGCGCCGAAGAGGATGCTGGCCGCGATCACCTGCTCCATGCCGTTGCCGGTCTGGAAGTCGCGACGGATCTGGAGCAGCGCGCCGGAGATGATGCCGGTGTCGTAGCCGTAGAGCAGCGCCGAGATGGCCGACACGACAGCGGCGAGCAGCATCCGCCCGGTCAGCGCCTGGGAGACGCCCTCGGCGCCGCCGTCCTGCTGGGGGCCGGACCTCGTGCGCTCCGTCTTCTCGTCGGTCGTCTTGTCCGTGCCGGCCGCCATGGATGCTCCTCGGGCTGCCCACCAGGCGGCGGGCATACCTCGCCAACGTAAGGGAGCGGCCGCCGGCGGATCCGGGTGGTGCCCCCACCGCGCCCGCTCAGGACATGACGAAGTCGGCGCCATGCCTGCTCGGGGGTTCAGGTAGGGCGCCGACTTCACCCGGACCATCGCCGCAGCCACTCGGTTCGTTGCACCGGCACGGCTGTGACGTGAGGCACACGCCGGCCCCGATAGCATCGCCGCGTGCCCGAACCCCTCCCGGTCGCCGACTCGGTACGGCTGGCCTGGCCGACCGAGGCCGCGGCGATCGCCGCCGTGCAGCGCCGCGCCTGGCTCGACCTTCCCGGAGAGCTGGGCGGGACGCTCCTGGCCGGCGTGGACGAGGCGGAGATGGTCCAGGCCTGGGAGCAGGTGCTCGCCCGGCCGCGGGACGCCCGCCAACGCGTCCTGACCGCGCTCGGGGGCGGCGGTCGGGTGGTCGGCTTCGCGACCACGGGCCCGTCCGCCGACCCGGACGCGGAGGCGGGCGCCGACGGCGAGGTCGACCAGTTCTGGATCGACCCTCCGGCACGCCGCCAGGGCCACGGCTCGCGCCTGCTCAACGCCTGTGCGGACACGCTGCGGGCCGACGGTTTCACCCACGCCCGCTGGTGGGTTCTCGGGCCGGACGTCGAGCTCCGCCGCTTCCTGGCGGTTGCAGGCTGGGAGCCGGACGGCGCCACCCGGAGCATCGGCGCCGACGACGGCTCGCTCGTCCTCGAGCAGGTGCGCCTGCACACGACGCTGCCGGTCGGGACCGACGCCTGACGACCCGACCGCCGCGACGGCTCAGCGGCGGACCGGGATGTCCGTCCCCGTCAGCCCCACGTGGAGGCCGTCGTCGCGGGCGTCGATCGAGCTGATGCTCAGGTCGAACGGCACGCCCTCCAGCGGGATGGGCCGCACCACCGCCTTGATCAGCTGCTCGGCCACGACGTCGGGCAGCGTGTAGCCCGCGACCTGCACCGTCGGGTCGGCCAGCGAGACCGTCTGGGCCGACGCGTCGAGGGCCAGCCGTCCGGTGACGGTCGCCTTGACGGTCAGGCCGTAGAGGCTCTGGTTGGCCTCGAGCCGGAAGCGACCGTCCCCGACGTACTCGAGCGGCACCCCCGCGGCCTTGGTCAGCGCCGCGTAGTCCACCAGGGCGGTGCCGTCCGCGCTCGCGGCGTCGATCGTCCGCCACCAGTCGGTGGTCCTGAGGTCGTGCAGCGTGAGGTCGACGTGCGCGATCGGCAGGGCGCTCCCGTTGGTCTGGCCGAGGTCGTCGGCGACCACGTGGACCTCCCGCAGCCGCCGCGCGACGACCTGCGTGAGGAACGGTCGGCCCACGACGTCGACCGACGGGGGCTGCGGGGTGCCGAGCCCGGTCTGCAGCTGCGCGGCGACGTCGCGCTCGACGCGGGCGTGGGCGTACGCGTCCCCGCCGTAGAAGAGCGCGGCCAGCACGGCCGCCACGACCACGAAGACGATCGCGAAGCGGGCGCCCGCCGCGCCGCGCTCCCCTCGGCGCGTCGGCCGGGTCACGTGAGCCCGAGGACGGACTCGATGCCGACCGTGAGGCCCGGCCGGCCCGGCAGCGCTCGCACAGCGGCCAGGACGCCGGGCATGAAGGAGACGCGGTCGAGGGAGTCGTGCCGGATCGTCAGCGTCTCGCCCTCCGACCCGAGCAGCACCTCCTGGTGCGCGACGAGCCCGCGCAGGCGCACGCTGTGCACCGCGATCCCGTCGGCCCGCGCGCCGCGGGCGCCCTCGAGGCCGGAGGACGTCGCGTCGGGCGGCGCTTCGAGCCCGGCGGCGGTCCGGGCGGCGGCGACGCGGGCCGCCGTCGCCGCAGCGGTCCCGGACGGGGCGTCGGCCTTGCCCGGGTGGTGGAGCTCGATGATCTCGACGCTCTCGTAGAACGCGGCCGCCTGCTCGGCGAAGTGCATCATCAGCACCGCGCCGACGGAGAAGTTCGCGGCGACGAGCACCCCGGTCCCGGGGTGGTGGCCGAGCAGCTCGTTCACCCGGTCCAGGCGCTCCGGCGTGAAGCCGGTGGTGCCGACGACCACGCCGATGTCGCGCCCCAGGCACCAGGCGAGGTTGTCCATCACGGCGTCGGGGTGGGTGAAGTCGACCGCGACGTCGGCGGTCTCCGCCGCGGTGCGGTCGTCGCCCGCGTCGAGCGCGGCGACGAGCTCCAGGTCGCTCGCGCCTTCGACGGCGCGGCAGACCTCGGCGCCCATCCGGCCACGGGCACCGAAGACGGCGACCTTGAGCGTCACGTCACTCCTGCGGGTCGGGGATGTCGGGAGGCCCAACCTAGCGGGCTCAGCCCCAGCGACGGGTCACGGCGGCGGGCACCCGGGGCCCCACCAGGCCCAACGTCGGCCGCTGCCCGAACAGACGCGCGGCCTCCAGCCGGATCTCGTCGGGGGTGACGGCGTCGTAGCGCTCGAGGACCTCGTCCAGCGGGCGGGAGTCGCCCAGCAGGGCGCTCGTGCCGAGCCGGCCCATGCGGCTCGACGGGCTCTCGTACGACAGCACCGTCTGGCCGCGCATCTGGCTCTTCGCGTCGGCGAGCTCGGTGGCGGTGACGCCGTGCTCGACGACCTGGTCGAGCTGGCCGGCGACCACGTCGAGGATGGTGCCGAGCCGGTCCGGCGCGCAGGCGAACTCGACGCTCCACATGCCGGCGTCGGAGTAGGTGGTCTCCCCCGCGTCGATGCCGTAGGTGAGGCCGCGCCGCTCGCGGACCTCCACGAACAGCCGCGAGGCCATGCCGCCGCCCAGCACGGCCGCCAGCAGCCCCGAGGGGTAGCGGCGGTCGTCGAAGAGGCCGGGTCCGGGGTAGGCGAGCACGGCCTGCACCTGCTCGATGCGGCGGCGGGTGACGACGAGGCCGGGCTGGCTCACGGCCGGGGCGGGCACGACGGCACGCGGGCCGGGGCCGCTCACCGGCATCGCGTCGAGCGCGGCCACCTGCTCGACGAGCCGGTCGTGGTCGACGTCGCCGGCGGCGGCGACGACCATCGACGCGGGCCGGTAGTGCTGGCGCCAGTGCTTGACCACGAGGTCGCGCGACATCGCCTCGATGGAGGCGGGCGAGCCGATCACCATCTGCCCGAGCCCCGAGCCCGCGAACACGGCGTCCGCGACCTGCTCGGAGACGACCTCGGACGGGTCGTCGGCGTGCATGGCGATCTCGTCGAGGATCACCGCCCGCTCGGCGTCGACGTCGGCGCTGCGGACCCGCGACGCCGTGACCATGTCGGTCAGGACGTCGACGGCCAGGTCACCGTCGTCGGCCAGGACGCGGGCGTAGAAGCACGTGTACTCCTTCGTGGTGTACGCGTTGAGCTCCCCGCCCCGCGACTCCACGGCCGCCGAGATCTGCTCGGCCGTGCGGCGCTTCGTGCCCTTGAACAGCACGTGCTCCAGGAAGTGCGACGCCCCGTGGCGCGCCGCGCTCTCGTGGCGCGACCCGACGCCGGCGAAGACGCCGACGCTGAACGTGCGGCTCGAGGCCATCGTCTCGGAGACGACGGTCAGGCCGTTCGGGAGGACCGTACGACGCACGGCGCCGTCCACGTCGGGACGGCGCCGTGCGGGCGTACGGGTGGCGACGGTGCTCAGACGGCCACCGGCTCCTCGACCACGGGGACGAGCGAGAGCTTGCCGCGGTCGTCGACCTCGCTGATCTCGACCTGGAGCTTCTGGCCGACGCTCAGCACGTCCTCGACGCTCTCGACGCGCGAGCCGCCCGCGAGCGGGCGCAGCTTCGAGATGTGCAGCAGGCCGTCCTTGCCGGGCAGCAGCGACACGAACGCGCCGAAGGCGGTGATCTTGACGACCGTGCCCAGGTAGCGCTCGCCCTTCTCGGGCATCGTCGGGTTGGCGATCGCGTTGATCATCGCCCGCGCGGCCTCGGCCTTGTCGCCCGAGTCCGCACCGACGTAGATCGTGCCGTCGTCCTCGATGCTGATCTGCGCACCGGTGTCGTCCTGGATCTGGTTGATCACCTTGCCCTTCGGGCCGATGACCTCGCCGATCTTGTCGACCGGGATCGTGATCGTGATGATCCGCGGCGCGTAGAGGCTCATCTCGTCCGGGGTGTCGATGGCCTCGGCCATGATCTCCAGGATCGTGGCGCGGGCCTCCTTGGCCTGCGTCAGCGCGCCGGCCAGGACGTCGGACGGGACGCCGTCGAGCTTGGTGTCCAGCTGCAGCGCGGTGATGAACTGACTCGTGCCGGCGACCTTGAAGTCCATGTCGCCGAACGCGTCCTCCGCGCCCAGGATGTCGGTCAGCGCGACGTAGCGGGTCTCCCCGTCGACGGTGTCGCTGACCAGGCCCATGGCGATGCCGGCGACCGGCGCGCGCAGCGGCACACCGGCGTTGAGCAGGGCCAGCGTCGAGGCGCAGACCGAGCCCATCGAGGTCGAGCCGTTGGAGCCCAGCGCCTCGGAGACCTGACGGATCGCGTAGGGGAACTCCTCGCGCGTCGGCAGCACCGGCACCAGGGCGCGCTCGGCGAGCGCTCCGTGGCCGATCTCGCGGCGCTTGGGCGAACCCACGCGGCCCGTCTCACCGGTGCTGTACGGCGGGAAGTTGTAGTTGTGCATGTAGCGCTTGGTCGTCTGCGGCGCGAGCGTGTCGAGCTTCTGCTCCATGCCCAGCATGTTCAGCGTGGAGATGCCCAGGATCTGGGTCTCGCCGCGCTGGAACAGCGCCGAGCCGTGGACGCGCGGCACGACGGCGACCTCGGCCGACAGCGTGCGGATGTCGCGGACGCCGCGGCCGTCGATGCGGAAGCCGTCGGTGAGGATCTTCTGACGGACGAGCTTCTTGGTCAGCGCGCGGTAGGCGCCGCTGATCTCCTTCTCGCGACCCTCGAAGCCCTCGGCCACCAGGTGGCCCCGGACCTCGTCCTTCAGGTCGTCGGTCGCCTGCTCGCGCTGCTGCTTGTCCGCGATCGACATGACCTCGGACAGGCGGGCGGAGGCCCGGTCCTCGACGGCGGCGTACACGTCGTCGTTGTAGTCGAGGAAGATCGGGAAGTCCGCGGTGTCCTTGGGGAACTGCGCGGCGAGCTCGGCCTGCGCGTCGCACAGGGCCTTGATGAACGGCTTGGAGGCCTCGAGGCCGGCAGCCACGACCTCTTCGGTCGGCGCGGTCTTGCCGGCCCGAACGAGGTCCCAGGTCTGCTCGGTGGACTCGGCCTCGACCATCGCGATGGCGACGTCACCGGTGGCGGTGACGCGGCCGGCGACGACCATGTCGAAGGTCGACTCGGCGAGCTGGCTGACGTCGGGGAAGCCGACCCAGTCGTCGCCGACGAGGGCGACGCGCACGCCGCCGACCGGACCGGTGAACGGCAGGCCGGCGAGCTGGGTGGACAGCGACGCGGCGTTGATCGCGACGACGTCGTAGGACTTGTTCGGGTTGAGCGCCATGACCGTCACGACGACCTGGACCTCGTTGCGCAGCCCCTTGACGAAGCAGGGACGCAGCGGGCGGTCGATGAGGCGGCAGGTGAGGATCGCGCCCTCGCTCGGGCGGCCCTCGCGGCGGAAGAACGAGCCGGGGATCTTGCCCGCGGCGTACATGCGCTCCTCGACGTCCACCGTCAGGGGGAAGAAGTCGATGGCGTCGCGCGGCTTGCTCTGGGCCGTGGTGGCCGAAAGCAGCATCGTGTCCTCGTCGAGGTACACGGTCGCCGAGCCGGCGGCCTGACGGGCCAGCAGGCCCGTCTCGAAGCGCACGACGTGACGCCCGTGGGCGCCGTTGTCGATGACGGCCTCGGTGAACTTGAGGTCGGGTCCCTCCATGGGGGTCCTTTCTCGCAGGCACGCCCCTGGTCGGGGTCGTGCCGGATGGGGACCACATCCACGCACCGGGGTTCGGTACGGCGCCGGCTCGTCGCTGCTGTGCAGCAGCGGCGGGCCTCGTGCGCCGTGCCCTCCGGCTCGCATCGGGAGCCGGTCTTCGATCGAGGTCCGCGGGGGCGCAGCGCGGGTGTCGCGCGGGCTCCCGAAGGCCACTACCGGAGACCGGGCGTCTCGGGTTCCGAGCCACGGCGGGCTGGCGGTGCGGGATGCGGTCTGGGTGGGTTCGGCTGGTGGGCCGGTTATGGAGTTGTGGGCCGAGCAGAAGAGCGGTCCCGCCGGGTCTTCCCCGCGCGAGACCGCTCGTCACGTCACCGACGCAGGCCGAGGCGCTCGATGATCGAGCGGTACCGGTTGATGTCGGTCTTGGCGGCGTAGTTCAGGAGCCGGCGCCGCTGGCCGACCAGGAGCATCAGACCACGACGCGTGTGGTGGTCGTGCTTGTGCTCCTTGAGGTGCTCGGTGAGGAGCGCGATGCGGCGGCTGAGCAGCGCCACCTGCACCTCGGGAGAACCTGTGTCGCCCGGGTGGGTCGCGTACTTCTCCATGATCTGCTTCTTCTCGGCAGCGTCGAGCGCCATGCTTCCCCTCCGGGGGTCTCGTTGCGCGGCGCTCCCCGGATCCGCCTCTGACGAGATGGGGTCTGCACCCGGTGTGCGAGGGAGCTCTTGGGCATCCGCGGCCGATCGAACGGCACGTCCGAGCATACCGGGGCCGACCGGTCATCCGAAATCGGCCGTGACCAGGCGCGGAGGGCGCGCCGGCGGGCCGGGCCTAGAGCGCGAGCGAGGACGCGTGCAGCACCTGGCGGGCGTGCTCGACGTCGCTGTGCATCTGCACGATCAGGGCCTCCACCCCGGCGTACTTCACCTGGCCGCGCAGCCGCGCGTAGAAGTCGACCGCGATGGGGACGCCGTAGAGCTCGAGGTCGGTCCGGTCGAGCACGTACGCCTCGACGCGGCGCTCGAGACCGTCGAAGGTCGGGTTCGTCCCCACGGAGATGGCCGCGGGCCAGCGCGGCGCGTCCGGCTCGTCGAGCCGGGTGACCCAGCCGGCGTAGACGCCGTCGGCGGGCACGGCCATCCCCGGCGGGACGGCCACGTTGGCGGTCGGGAAGCCGAGCTCGCGGCCGCGCTGGTCGCCCTTGACCACCACCCCGCTGAAGCGGAAGGCGTGGTCGCTGAGCTCGCGCACGCGTCCGAGGTCACCCTCGGCGACGGCCTGCCGGATGAGCGTGGACGAGCTGGGCTGGCTGCCGTCGGTGAGCAGCGGGACGCTGGTGACCGCGAAGTCGTCGCCGGCCAGCGCGGCCAGCGTCTCGACCGTCCCGGCCGCGCGGAAACCGAAGCGGAAGTTCTCCCCCACCACGACCCGGGCGGGGTGCAGCGGGCGGAGCACCTCGTCGACGAAGCGCGCGGGGCTCCAGGACGCGACCTCCGGGGTGAACTCGACCACGACCACGTCGCTCGCCCCGTGCTCGCGCAGGAGCTCCGTGCGGCGCTCGAGGGTGCACAGCAGCGGCGGCGCCTGGTCGGGCCGCACGACCGACATCGGGTGCGGCCAGAAGGTGACGACCACGAGCGGGGCACCCGGCTCGGCGGCCTGGGCGTCGCGCAGCAGCTCCGCGTGGCCGCGGTGCACGCCGTCGAAGTTGCCGATGACGACGACGGGGCGCGCCTGCGTCACCGCGCCCGGCTCGTCGACCACCCCGGGAGCGTACCCGGACCGGTCTACGCCGAGCTCAGGCCGCGACGTCCAGCGCGACGCCCAGCGTGTCGAGGCACGCGCGCAGCCGGGGCCCGTAGCGCAGCACCGCGTCGGCCTCGTCGGCGTCGTCGATCGCCTCCGCGTACATGAGCGCCCGCCGGCGGGTGGCCAGGTCGGTCACGGCGTCCTCCCGGGCGCCCGCGCCGCCGAGCGCCAGGGCAACCTGACCGACGAGCGTGGTCGGGGTCGGGAGCTCGTCGGGCACGGCAGGTCCTTCCGCGGGATGGTGGCCGGCGCGTCCCGCGGGCCCGTCGTTCCCTACCCCCATCGCCGCCGCGCACGCGCCCGTTACGACCTGCTCAGCCGACGAAGACCGCCTCCGGACGGGCGCCGTCGGGCCCCGGGCGGTAGAGCGCGAGGAAGGTTCCCTCGGGGTCGAGCAGCGCGGTCAGCCCCTCGACCCGCAGCTCCGGGAGCCGGCGCCCGACCCGCACGTCGCCGGCCTGCCCGTCGTCGAGCCGCACCACCGGGAAGCAGCGCGCGGCGGCCTCGGCGATCGGCTCGACCATCGGTGCGGGGACGTCGGGCCCGGGTTCGGGCAGGACCACGGCCTCGTCGAGGCCGAACGGTCCGACGCGCGTGCGGCGGAGCGCGGTCAGGTGCCCGGCGCTGCCGAGCGCGGCCCCGAGGTCGCGGGCGAGCGCCCGGACGTAGGTGCCGGAGGTGCACTCGACGACCACGTCCAGGTCGACCACGGGGACGCCGTCCACCACGCCGTCGCGCCGCTCGAGGACGTCCAGGCGGTGCACGGTGACGGGCCGGGGCTCGAGGGCGACCTCGTCGCCGGCCCGCACCCGGGCGTAGGAGCGGACGCCGTCGACCTTGATGGCCGAGACGGCGGTCGGCACCTGGAGGATCGGGCCGCGCAGCGGGGCGAGGGCCGCCTCGAGGGCCGCCGTCTCGAGGTCGCGCAGACCCGGGGTGGCCACCACGTCGCCCTCGGCGTCGTCGGTCACGGTCCCGACGCCCAGGCGGATGGTCGCGTCGTACGCCTTGTCCGTCAACGTGAGATGCCCGAGCAGTCGGGTGGCGCGGCCGATCCCGACGACGAGCACGCCGGTCGCCATCGGGTCGAGCGTGCCGGCGTGACCGACCTTGCGGGTGCCGAGCAGCCGCCGCACCCGGGCGACCACGCCGTGCGACGTCAGCCCGGCGGGCTTGTCGACGACGAGGACGCCGGACGGCGGCTCGACCCGCTCAGCGGGCAGGGTCGCGCTCCTGCTCGTCCTCGTCGACGGGCTCCGCGTCGTCCTCGGCGTCCTCGTCCTCGTCATCGGGGTGCTTGTAGGGGTCGGCGTCGCCGGCGTACGAGGCGCCCACCGCGACCTGCGCCACGCGCGCGTCGACCTCGCGCGCCGCAGCGAGGGCGTCGTCCAGCTGGCGCGCGCTCTCGGGCACGACGTCGGGCACGAAGGCGAGCATCGGGGTGAAGCGGAGCCCGAGCTGCTTGCCGACCTGGGAGCGGATCAGGCCCGTCGCCGACTGCAGCGCGGCGGCCGTCCCCGCGTGGTCGGCGTCGCCGCCGAGGACCGTGTAGAAGACGGTGGCCTCCCGGCTGTCCCCCGTCAGGCGGACGTCGGTGACGGTGACGAAGCCGAGCCGCGGGTCCTTGACGCGCCGCTCGAGCATCGTGGCCACGATCCCCTTGATCTGGTCGGCCAGCTTGAGCACTCTCGGCGACGGCATTGCGTCCTCCTGCGAACGGGGTGAGGCGGTGGGTGGCGCTGCGCCGGTGTCGCGCAGAACACCCAAGTCTGCCCCAGCGCGGAAAACCTGTTGGCTCCGGCGGGACGCCCGGGACACGATGCCTGCTCCACGTGCGCGCGACCGTGCGCGCGCTCCGCGAGGAGGGAGGCGTCATGACCGTCGAGGCCCTGGCCTGCGCCCTGATCCCTTCGCACCTCGTGGAGCCCATCCGTGTCATCGGACCCCAACCCGCTCGACCCTCGCTCGTCTGACCTCTCCGCCCCTGACCCCTTCGACCCGCGCGGCCTCTCCTTCACCGCGGTCGACGAGCCCGGCCCCGGCCAGCGCTGGTCGACCTGGCACGACGTCGTCGCGCTCTCCCGCGGTCCGGAGCCCCGGCCCGGCTGGGTCGTGACGACCCACGCCGCCTGGGACACCGACCTCGGGCCGCTCAAGAGCGGCAAGGAGGCCGACTGCCGCCTCCTCGAACGCGCCGTCCCCGGTTCGCTGCCCGGCGACACCGGGAGCCACAGCCTCCTGGTCGCCAAGACCTACCGCGACGCCGAGCACCGGCTGTTCCACCGCAAGGCGACCTACGTCGAGGGCCGGCGCACCCGCAACAGCCGTGACGCCCGGGCCGCGGCCAAGGGCACCCGGCACGGCCAGGCCGTGGCGGCCGGGCAGTGGGCGGGCGCGGAGTGGGAGGCGCTGTACCGGCTGTGGCAGCTCGGCGTGCCGGTCCCCTACCCCGTCCAGGTCGACGGGCTGGAGATCCTCATGGAGTACGTCCACGTCGACGGCGACGTCGCCCCCCGGCTCGCGAGCACCCGCCCGGAGCCCGACCTGCTGCGCTCGGTGTGGGAGCAGCTGATCGAGGCCATGGGCCGGATGGCCGCCGCCGGCCTCGTGCACGGCGACCTGTCGCCGTACAACCTCCTCCTCGCCGGCGACCGCCTGGTGGTCATCGACGTTCCGCAGATGGTCGACCTGGTCGCCAACCCGCTGGGCTTCGATCTCCTGCACCGAGACTGCGTCAACGCGGCGACCTGGTTCGTCCGCCGCGGCCTACCCGTCGACGCCGACGCGCTGTTCGCCGAGCTCGTCGCCACGGCGTACTGATCCCTCCCCGGGGAACGCACGAACCGCTGACTCCCGACAGCCGATCGCGAGGATCGGACGTCGGGAGTCAGCGGTTCGCGGGTGAGGAGGTCGGGATGCCCGACCTCCCCCGGGGTCAGCGCCCTACGAGCGCGCCTTCTCGCGCATCTCGTAGGTCTCGATGACGTCGCCCTGACGGATGTCGGAGTAGTTGTTCAGAGTGATACCGCACTCGAACCCCTCCCGCACCTCCGTGACGTCGTCCTTCTCCCGACGGAGCGAGGCGATCGTCGTGTCGGTGATGACGACACCCTCGCGCAGCAGCCGCGCCTTGGCGTTGCGGCGGATGGACCCGTCCTGCACCATGCACCCGGCGACGATGCCCGCCCGCGAGCTGCGGAAGATCTCGCGGATCTCCGCGTGCCCGAGGGTGGCCTCCTCGTAGATCGGCTTGAGCAGGCCCTTGAGCGCGGCCTCGATCTCGTCGATCGCGGCGTAGATCACCGAGTAGTAGCGGATGTCGACGCCCTCGCGGTCCGCCATCTCCGTCGCCTTGCCCTGGGGGCGGACGTTGAAGCCGACGATGACCGCGTCCGAGGCCGCCGCCAGGCTGACGTTGGTCTCGGTGATGGCACCGACGCCGCGGTCGATGACCCGCAGGCTGACCTCGTCGCCGACGTCGATCTTGGACAGGGCGTCCTCGAGGGCCTCGACCGAACCGGCGCCGTCGCCCTTGAGGATGAGGCGCAGCTCCTGCTCCTCGCCCTTCTCGAGCTGGTCGAACAGCTGGTCGAGCGTCTTGCGCTTCGTGCCGGCCGCCTGCGCCGCCATGCGGAGCCGCGACGCGCGCCGCTCGGCGATCTGGCGGGCCATGCGGTCGTCGTCGACGACGATGAAGCTGTCGCCGGCGCCGGGCACGGCCGTGAGGCCGAGCACCTGCACGGGGAAGGACGGCGGTGCCTCGGTCACGTTCTGACCGTGGTCGTCGAGCAGCGCCCGGACGCGGCCGTAGCCGGTGCCGGCCACGATCGAGTCGCCGACGTGCAGCGTGCCGCGCTGGACGAGGACGGTCGCGACGGGGCCGCGGCCCTTGTCGAGGTGCGCCTCGATGGCGACACCCTGACCGTCCATCTCCGGGTTGGCGCGCAGGTCGAGCGCCGCGTCGGCGGTCAGGACGACCGCCTCGAGGAGCTCGTCGAGGCCCTGGCCGGTGACCGCGGAGACGTCGACGAACAGCGTGTCGCCGCCGTACTCCTCGGGCACGAGGCCGTACTCGGCCAGCTGGCCGCGGACCTTCGTCGGGTCGGCGCCCTCGCGGTCGATCTTGTTGACCGCGACGACGATCGGGACGTCGGCCGCGAGCGCGTGGTTGAGCGCCTCGATCGTCTGCGGCATCACACCGTCGTCCGCCGCCACGACGAGCACGGCGATGTCGGTCGACTTCGCACCACGGGCACGCATGGCGGTGAACGCCTCGTGACCCGGGGTGTCGATGAAGGTGATCTTGCGCTCGGTCTCGTCGACCTCGGTCGAGACCTGGTACGCACCGATGGCCTGCGTGATGCCACCGGCCTCGCCGGCCACCACGTTGGTCTTGCGGATCGCGTCCAGGAGCTTCGTCTTGCCGTGGTCGACGTGACCCATGACCGTGACGACCGGCGGACGGGCCGCGAGGTCGTCCTCGCCACCCTCGTTCTCGCCGAACTCGATGTCGAAGCTCTCGAGGAGCTCGCGGTCCTCGTCCTCGGGCGAGACGATCTCGATCTTGTAGTTGAGCTCGCCGGCCAGGACCTGCAGCGTGTCCTCGGCGACGGTCTGCGTCGCCGTCACCATCTCGCCCAGGTTGAACAGCACCTGGACCAGGTTCGACACGTCGACGTTGATCTTCTCCGACAGGTCCGTCAGCGAGGCGCCGCGGGCGAGCCGGATCGTCGACCCGTCACCCTGCCTGACGCGGACGCCACCGATCTCCGGCGCCTGCATCTGGTCGAACTCTTGACGACGCTGACGCTTCGACTTGCGACCGCGACGGACGGGACCGCCCGCGCGACCGAAGGCACCCTGCGTGCCACCACGGCCACCACGGCCGCCGCGACCCGCGGGAGGACCACCAGGACCGCCGCCGGGACGACCGGGCGCGCCGCCGCCGCCGGGACGGCCGCGACCCGCGGGTGCACCGCGGCCACGGGCGCCGGGACCGGCAGGAGCGCCGAGCTGGCCGGAGGCCTGGCGCGGCATCATCGCCGGGTTGGGGCGGGGCATGCCGGGGACGCCCGGACGGGCACCCGGGGCGCCGGGAGCACCGGTGCGGCCGGCCGGCGGACGCGGGCCGCCGGGGCGGGCCGGGTCGGTCGGGGTCGTGCCGGGGCGGGTCGGGCGCGCCGTGCCCATGCCCTGCGAGGGCGCGAACGGGTTGTTGCCCGGACGCGGCGTGCCGGTACGGCGGTCGCGCGGGGCCGGAGCACCCGGGGTGCCGGTGGAACCGGGACGGGCCGGGGCGCCAGGGGTGCCCGGACGAGCCGGGGCGCCGGGCGTGCCCGGACGCGCGGACGTGCCACCCGGACGCGGGGCGGAGGTCGAGGGACGCTCGTCCTGCCGTCCACCCGGGGCGGGCGTGGCCGGGCGCGGGGCGCCGGGACGTGCCGAGCCCGGGGTGGCCCCACGGTTGGTCGGGGCGCCCGGCGCCGGCGACTGCGGCGTCGGGGCGTTGCGGGTCGACGGCGCCGTGCTGGCGGCCGGAGCCGCCGGGGCCTCGGCCGCCGGGGCCGCCGGAGCAGCCGCGGCGGGGGCCTGCACGGCCGGCTCGGCCGGCGTACGGGTCGCCGGAGCGGACGGACCGGGGGTGCGCGTGGACGGCGCCGACGGGCCCGGGGTGCGCGTCGACGGCGCGGAGGGCGCCGGCGCGTTGCGCGTGGACGGGGCCGACGGACCCGGGGTGCGCGTCGACGGCGCGGACGGCGCCGGGGCGTTGCGCGTGGACGGGGCAGAGCTCGACCGGCTGGGGTCGGGACGGCCCGGGACGCCCGGACGCGGCGCGCCCGGCGCGAGCGTCGTGCTGCTGGGTGCGGGGGCGGTGCGGGCCGCGGGCGCCGCGGTCTGCGCGCCCTCGGCGGACGGGCCGAGCTTCTCGCGGAGGCGCCGGATCACGGGCGCTTCCAGGGTGGACGAGGGGGACTTGACGAACTCCCCCATGTCCTTGGCCATCGTCAGGACGGCCTTGCTGTCGACTCCGAGCTCCTTCGCGAGCTCGTAGACACGGGTCTTGGGCACTGATCTCCTACGTTGTCGGCCCGCGACCCTGAGTGGCGCGGACCAGCTAGATGCTGGGCATGCTCATTGAGCAGTACTCATCGAGAGTTCATGAGCGAGCGCTCACTTCCTGGTGTCTGCGGGCCCCGACCGGGACCCGGTGCACGGACCGGGACGCACCCGGTTCAGCAATCCCCAACTCTAGCCGGTGCCGCCGCGTCTTCCCAACGCGATGCCGGCGTCCAGGTGCGCGGCGACCACCGAACCCGCCGCGGCGGCGTCCACCGGGCACCGCAGCGCCCGGGCGAAGGCCCGGCGCTTGACCGCCGCGGCGACGCACGCGGGCTCCGGGTGCAGGTACGCGCCACGTCCGGGCGACCGGTGCCGGGCGTCGACGAGCACCGAGGTGCCGCCGGCGACGACCCGCAGCAGCGCGGCCTGGTCGTCGCGTCGGCGGCAGCCGACGCAGGTCCGGACCGGGCCTGCGCCGGTCGGAGCCCCGCCGGCCGGAGCCCCGCCGGCCGGACCCTCAGTCACCCGCCGGCTGCGGCTCGGTGTCGGGCCGGATGTCGATGCGCCAGCCGGTGAGGCGGGCGGCGAGGCGGGCGTTCTGCCCCTCCCGGCCGATCGCCAGCGACAGCTGGTAGTCGGGGACCACGACGCGGGCTGACCGCGCCGCCGCGTCGACGACGGTCACCGAGGTGACCTTGGCCGGCGACAGCGCGTGCCCGACGAACGCCGCCGGGTCCTCCGCCCAGTCGATGATGTCGATCTTCTCGTCGCCGAGCTCGTGCATGACCGCCCGCACCCGCGAGCCCATGGGGCCGATGCAGGCGCCCTTGGCGCTGACGTCCGGGTTGTGGCTGGTGACGGCGATCTTGGTGCGGTGGCCGGCCTCGCGGGCGGTCGCCTTGATCTCGACCGTGCCGTCGGCGATCTCGGGCACCTCGAGGGCGAAGAGCCGCTCGACCAGCGCCGGGTGCGTACGGCTGACGACGACCTGGAGCCCGCGCAGCTCGCGGCGCACGGCGACGACGTAGACGCGCAGGCGGGTGCCGTGCGTGTAGCGCTCGCCGGGCACCTGCTCGGCCAGCGGCATGATCGCCTCGACCTTGCCCAGGTCGACCAGCACCGTGCGCGAGTCGCGGCCCTGCTGGACGACACCGGTGAGGATGTCGCCCTCGCTGGCCGAGAAGTGGCCGTACTTCTGGTCGTCCTCGGCGTCGCGCAGCCGCTGGAAGATCACCTGCCGCGCGGTGGCGGCGGCGACCCGGCCGAAGCCCTCGGGCGTGCCGTCGTACTCGCCCACGACGGTGCCCTCCTCGTCGCGCTCGGGGACCATCACGGCGACGTGGCCGTTGCGCCGGTTCACGTCGACGCGCGCACCGGGCACCGCGTCGTCGGTCTTCTCGTAGGCCGCGATCAGCGCCTCCTCGATCGCGTTGACCAGCGTCTCGAAGGGCACGTCCTTCTCGCGCTCCATCAGCCGCAGCACGGAGATGTCGATGTCCATCAGCGCACCTCCTCCTCGTCCTCGTCCTGCTCGTCGTCCTGCTCGTCGTCCTCGTCCGCCTCGTCGCCGTCATCGGCGTCGTCTCCGGCGTCCTCGGCGTCGTCGAGCTCGTCGTCGAGGCGGCGGTTCAGCTCGACCTGCACGAGGGCCTTGGCCACCTCGGCGTACGCGACCTCCCGCGGGCCGCCGTCGACGTCGAGGCGCACGACCTCGGGCCCGGCCGCGACGATCCGCCCCGTGAGCTCGCTGCCGTCGGCCAGCGTGACCTTGACCAGACGGCTGCGGTTGCGCCGCCAGTGCTTCTCCTCGGTCAGCGGCCGGCTCACGCCGCGCGACGACACCTCGAGGGTGTACGCGGCCTGGCCCACCGCGTCGGACGTGTCGAGGGCGGCCGAGACCGCCTGGCTGGCCGCGGCGATGTCGTCGAGGAGCGGGCCGCGACCCTTCGGGCCGTCCCCGTCCACGACGATCCGGACGACGCGCCGCTTGCCGGCCGGCACCACCTCGAGGGCGTCGAGCTCGAGGCCGAACTCCTCGAGGACAGGGGCCACGACGGCCTCGATCGCTTGGTCCTTCATGTCGTGCTCGCCCTCGATCCGGTTGTGTCCAGCAGTTGTGAGGGACCCGCAGGCCCGAGGGTCGAGCATACCGGCGCCCCGGAGGGCCTCAGGTAGGTTCGTGCGGTGCCCGTAGCGCCCCACCACCCCGGCGGCCGCTGGGCCCGTCGGGACCTGCTGAGGCTCGGCCTGGGGCTCGGCGCCGGCGTCGGTGCCGCTCCCCTGCTGGCGGGGTGCTCGACCTCGCCGACGGTGCAGCCGCCGCCCGGCGGCGCGACCTCCGCCCGCACCGCTCCCCCGTCGGCCTCCCCGGCGCCCGCGCCCACGGTGCCCGCGGCCGCGACGGCGGAGCAGTCCCTGTCGGCCCTCGCGGCGGCGGTGCTCGCCGGACCCCACCGCAAGGACCTCGCCGGAGCCCAACGGACGCTGCTGACCTTCCTGCGCGACGCCCACGCCGACCACGCCGTCGCCCTCGCCGGCGACGACCCGTCCTCGCGCCCGACGACCTCGGCCCCCTCGCCGTCGGCCCACGCGCCGGACCTTCGTGGGCAGAGCCTGTCGGCCTCGCTGAAGCGCCTCGCTCAGGCCGAGTCGCGGCAGGCGTCGGCGCAGCGCCGCGCCGCGACGACGGCGTCGGGCCTCGACGCCCTGCTGGCCGGGTCGCTGGCCGTCGCCGCGGAGACGTACGCCGCGGCGCTCAGCGCCTCGAAGGCCCCGCCGGTCGGCCGTCTGCGCGCCCACCGGCCGGCCCCGCTGCTCACCGACGTGGCGGCGACCTCCCAGCTCGTCGCCCAGCTGCACGCCGTCGTCTACGGCTACCAGCTGGCGATCGGCAAGCTCAAGTACGCCAGCGGGGCCCGCAGGCGGGCGGTGTCCGAGCTCGCGGCCGCTCGTACTCTCCTCGACACCGAGATCGCCTTCCTGCTGAGCCGCAAGGCCGACGTCCCGGCGGCGGAGCCCGCGTACGCCCCGACCGCCGGCGTGCGGAGCGCGGGTGACGCCATCCGCCTCGTGCGCGGCATGCAGTACCGCCTCGGCCCGTTCGTGGGGCTCACGCTCGCCGCCGCGGCCACGCCTAAAGAGCGCACGGCGGCGCTGACGCAGCTGCGCAGCACGGTGCGCACGGCCGGGGCCTGGGGCGCGGGCCTGCAGGCGTGGCCGGGCTGGCCCGACTGAGCCGACCGGCCAGAGGCGGGCCTCACCACCAGAGGCGCACCGTGTCGTAGGCGAGCTTGAGGGCCAGCGCAGCGACGACGACCAGGAACACCCGGCGCACGAACGCGCTCCCGCGGGCGATGGCGGTCCGGGCGCCGAGGTAGCCGCCGAGCAGGTTCGCCGCACCCATGAGCAGCCCGAGGCCCCACAGCACGGTGCCGTGCGCCGCGAACACGACCAGCGCGGCGAGGTTGGTCACGAGGTTCGCGATCTTGGCCTTGGCGCTCGCCTCGAGGAAGCCGTAGCCGAGCACCCCGACCAGCGCGATGACGAAGAACGACCCCGTCCCCGGCCCCAGGAACCCGTCGTACGCGCCGACGACGAGCCCGATGACGGCCGTCCGTCCGTAGTGGGCGCCCCCGCTGTGGCGCACCGCGTTCGTCAGCCCGAGCTGCGGACGGCGCCAGGTGTAGAGGCCGACGCCGACCAGGGCCACGAGCACGATGGGGGTGAAGGCGTCCTTCGGGAGGAGCTTGGCCAGCTGCGCGCCGAGCGCCGAGCCGATCGCCGCGCTCACCACGAGCGGCGCCACGGTGCGCCAGTCCGGGCGGACCCGGCGCGCGTACGTGACCGAGCTCGTCGCGGTGCCCCACATCGACGACACCTTGTTGGTCCCGAGGATCGCGGCCGGCGGCGTGCCGGCCGGCAGCCCGATCAGCAGCGCCGGCAGCTGGACGAGCCCGCCGCCGCCGACGACCGCGTCCACCCAGCCGGCGACGAACGCCGCCAGGACGAGCAGAGCGAGCGTGCCGAGGGACAGCTCCACCCCCAGCAGACCGGCCCAGCCGCTCAGGTCCCCGCTCCCGCCCCTCGGTGCGCCCTCGGCGTGAAGGCGCCGTGAAGATTACGGGCTCGGCGTGAAAGGGGCGTGAAGACCGCTCCGGTGGGACGGCGGGCGCTGCTGGCATGGCGGACGTGCGAAAGAGATCCCATGGCTGACGCCGCCTTCGTCCTGCTCACGGTCGCGGTCTTCGCGGCCCTCGCCCTGCTCGTGCGCGGGGGTGCTCGACTGTGACTTCCCACCTGATGCCCCTGATCGGCGCGGAGAACGCGGTCGGCCTCGGGGTCGCCGTCGTGCTCCTCGTCTTCGTCGTGTGCGCCCTGCTCCTCCCGGAGAGGTTCTGATGAGCACCGGACTGATGAGCACCCCACTGGCGGGCACGACGCTCGTCGCCGCCCTGGTGCTGCTGCTCGTGCTCGTCCACCGCCCGCTGGGCGCCCACCTGCACCGCGTCGCGACGAGCGAGCGCGACCTCGGCGTCGAGCGGTTCGTCTACCGCCTCGTCGGCGTCGACGCCCGCGCCGAGCAGTCGTGGGCCGCGTACGCGCGCAGCGTGCTGGCCTTCTCGGCGGTCTCGGTGCTGCTCCTCTACGCGCTGCTGCGCGCCCAGGCCGTCCTGCCGCTGAGCCTCGGCTTCGGCGGGGTCGAGCCGTCGCAGGCGTGGAACACCGCGATCAGCTTCGTGACCAACACCAACTGGCAGTCCTACTCGGGCGAGTCGACGATGGGCCACCTCGCCCAGATGGCCGGCCTCGCGGTCCAGAACTTCGTCTCCGCGGCCGTCGGCATCGCGGTGGCCTTCGCCCTGATCCGCGGGCTCGCCCGCGCGAGCAGCGCCACCCTCGGCAACTTCTGGGTCGACCTCGTCCGCGTCAGCCTGCGCGTGCTGCTGCCGCTGGCCTTCGTCGCCGCCCTGGTGCTCCTGGCCACCGGCGTGGTCCAGAACCTGTCCTCCGGCGTGGACGCCACCACGCTCGCCGGCGGCACCCAGCACCTGACCGGCGGCCCGGTCGCGAGCCAGGAGGCGATCAAGGAGCTCGGCACCAACGGCGGCGGCTTCTACAACGCCAACAGCGCCCACCCCTTCGAGAACCCGAGCGGGGTCAGCAACGCGTTCGAGATCTTCCTGATCCTGGTGATCCCCTTCAGCCTCCCGCGCGTCTTCGGCCTCATGACCGGCGACACGGGGCAGGGCCGGGCGATCGCGCTGACCATGGCCGTGCTGGCGCTGGCCGGCGTCGCCCTCGCCAACCTCGCTCTCGCCCAGGCGGGCGGCACGGTGCCCGGCGCCGTGGGCGCGGCGACGGAGGGGGTGGAGACCCGGTTCGGCATCTCGCAGTCGGCGACGTTCGCCGCCGCGACGACGCTCACCTCCACGGGCGCGGTGAACTCGTTCCACGACTCGTTCCCGGCCGCAGGCGGCGGGGTGGTCCTGCTGAACATGATGCTCGGCGAGGTCGCCCCCGGAGGTGTCGGCTCGGGCCTCTACGGGCTGCTGGTGCTCGCGGTCATCACCGTCTTCGTCGCGGGCCTCATGGTCGGCCGCACGCCCGAGTACGTGGGGAAGAAGATCGGCGGCCGGGAGATCAAGTTCGCGTCGCTCTACTTCCTCGTCACGCCGGCGCTCGTCCTGGTCGGCACCGCGGCCGCCATGGCCCTGCCGTCGGCCCGCGCGTCGATGCTCAACAGCGGGCCGCACGGCCTCTCGGAGGTCCTGTACGCGTACACCTCCGCGGCCAACAACAACGGCTCGGCCTTCGCCGGGCTCAGCGCCAACACGACCTGGTACAACACCACGCTCGGCCTGGCCATGGCCTTCGGCCGCTTCGTCCCCGTCGTGCTCGTCCTCGGCCTCGCGGGCTCCCTCGCCGCCCAGGGCCGGGCCGCGACCACGGCCGGCACGCTGCCGACGCGCGGGCCCCTGTTCGTGGGGATGCTCCTCGCGGTCACGGTCGTGCTCGTCGCCCTCACCTACCTGCCCGCGCTCGCGCTCGGGCCCCTCGCGGAGGCACTCTCATGACCGTCCTGGACACCCGCACCGACCCGGTGCTGCCCGACCACCAGCCGCACCCGCCCCGCCGGGTCGGCGGCGGCCTGCTCGACCCGCGGCTGCTGCTGACCTCCCTGCCGGACGCGCTGCGCAAGCTCGACCCCCGCACGCTCTGGCACAACCCGGTGATGTTCGTCGTCGAGGTCGGCTCGGTGCTCACCACCGTCCTCGCGCTCGTGCACCCCAGCCTCTTCGCCTGGTCGATCGTGGTCTGGCTCTGGCTGACCGTCGTCTTCGCCAACCTGGCCGAGGCCGTCGCCGAGGGCCGCGGCAAGGCGCAGGCCCAGGCGCTGCGCCAGGCCCGCGAGGACACGGTGGCCCGCCGCGTCGTCGGCTGGACGCCGGGGGCGACCGGGCTGGAGGAGCAGGCCGTCCCCGCCGCGGAGCTGCGCCGCGGCGACGTCGTGGTCGTCGAGGCGGGCCAGCTCGTCCCGGGCGACGGCGACGTGGTCGAAGGCATCGCCTCGGTCGACGAGTCGGCGATCACCGGGGAGTCGGCCCCCGTCATCCGCGAGTCCGGCGGCGACCGCTCGGCGGTCACCGGTGGCACCCGGGTGCTGTCGGACCGCATCGTCGTGCGCATCACCCAGGAGCCGGGGGCCAGCTTCCTCGACCGGATGATCTCCCTCGTCGAGGGCGCGAGCCGGCAGAAGACGCCGAACGAGATCGCGCTGAACATCCTGCTCGCCGCGCTGACCATCGTCTTCCTGCTCGCCGTCGCCACCCTCCAGCCGCTCGCGATCTACTCGCGCGCGGTCCAGGCGGCGGCCGGAAGCTCGGCCGTCCTCGACGCGGACGGGGTCACCGGGATCGTGCTCGTCTCGCTGCTCGTCTGCCTCATCCCGACGACCATCGGCGCGCTGCTCTCGGCCATCGGCATCGCAGGCATGGACCGGCTGGTGCAGCGCAACGTGCTGGCCATGTCCGGGCGCGCGGTCGAGGCGGCGGGCGACGTGAGCACGCTGCTGCTCGACAAGACCGGCACCATCACCCTCGGCAACCGGCAGGCGGTCGACCTGGTGACCGCGGAGGACGTCGAGCCGCAGCGCCTCGCCGAGGCGGCCCAGCTCTCCAGCCTGGCCGACGAGACGCCGGAGGGCCGCTCGGTGGTGGTGCTGGCCAGGAACGGCTACGGGCTGCGCGCCCGGGCGGCCGGGGAGCTGGCCGACGCCACCTGGGTGCCGTTCACCGCCCAGACCCGCATGTCCGGGGTCGACCTGCCCGGAGGCGGCGGGTCCGACCCGGAGGGCACCGACCCGACCGGCGGCGGCCTGCTGCAGGTCCGCAAGGGCGCCACCGCCTCGGTACTCGCCTGGGTGCGGCAGAACGGCGGCCGGCCCGGGCCCCGGATCGGCGAGGCCGTCGACGCGATCAGCGCGGCGGGCGGGACCCCGCTCGTCGTGGCCGAGCGCCGCGGCGACGCGCCCGCGGAGGCGCTGGGCGTCATCCACCTCAAGGACGTGGTCAAGCCCGGGATGCGGGCCCGCTTCGACGAGATGCGCCGGATGGGCATCCGCACGGTGATGATCACCGGCGACAACCCGGTGACAGCGAAGGCCATCGCCGAGGAGGCCGGCGTCGACGACTTCCTGGCCGAGGCGACGCCCGAGGACAAGATGGCGCTGATCAAGGCGGAGCAGGCCGGCGGCCGCCTCGTCGCCATGACCGGCGACGGCACCAACGACGCACCCGCCCTGGCCCAGGCCGACGTCGGCGTGGCCATGAACTCGGGGACCTCGGCCGCCAAGGAGGCCGGGAACATGGTCGACCTCGACTCCGACCCGACCAAGCTGATCGAGATCGTGGAGATCGGCAAGCAGCTGCTGATCACCCGGGGCGCGCTGACGACCTTCTCGATCGCCAACGACATCGCCAAGTACTTCGCGATCATCCCGGCGATCTTCGCCGTGGTCTACCCCGGCCTGGGCGCGCTGAACGTCATGCGCCTGCACAGCCCGGAGACCGCGATCCTCGCGGCCGTGATCTTCAACGCGGTCGTGATCGTCGCCCTCGTCCCGCTCGCCCTGCGCGGCGTGCGCTACGTGCCCGGCGGCGCCAGCGCGATGCTGCGCCGCAACCTGCTCGTCTACGGCCTGGGCGGCGTCGTCGCGCCCTTCGTCGGCATCAAGATCATCGACCTTCTGCTCGCTCTCGTCCCGGGGTTGTCCTGACATGCGCTCGTCCTGGTTGTCCACCCATCTCGCCGCCGTACGGGCCCTGCTCGTGCTGACGGTCCTGCTCGGCCTCGTCTACCCGCTGGCCGTCCTCGCGGTCGGCCGGCTGCCCGGTCTGCGCGAGCGCGCGGACGGCTCGCTGCTGCACCGGCCCGACGGGAGCGTCGCCGGCAGCAGCCTCGTCGGCCAGTCCTTCACCGACGCCGACGGCAAGCCCCTGCTGCGGTACTTCCAGACCCGGCCCTCGGCGGCCGGCGACGGCTACGACCCGACGGCGACCAGCGCGTCGAACCTCGGCCCCGAGGACGTCGTCGACACCCTCCCCGACCCGAAGGCCGCGCCGGGCTCCGACGAGGCCGAGGGCAGGCAGAGCCTGCTGACGCAGGTCTGCGCGCGCAGCGCCGAGGTCGGCGCGACGGAGGGCGTGGACGGCGCTCGGCCCTTCTGCACCCGCGACGGCGTCGGGGCGGTCCTGGTCGTCGTCCGCACCGAGGGCCTCACCGGTCCGGCGACCACGGTCGTGAGCGTCAACCAGGCCTGTCCCGAGCAGCCCTTCCTCGCCACGTACGAGGGCGTCCGCGTCTCGTGCGCGATCCCGGGCGACGACTACTCGCACGGCGTCGTGACGCCGGTCCGCGACGCGGGCCGGACGAGCGCCGCGGCGCCCGTCGTGCCGTCGGACGCGGTCACGGCGAGCGGGTCCGGGCTCGACCCCGACGTCAGCCCGGCGTACGCGCAGCTCCAGGTCCCCCGCGTCGCCCGCGAGCGGGGCGTGGACCCCGACCAGGTCGAGCAGCTGGTCGCCGCGCACACCTCCGGGCGGGCGCTCGGCTTCCTCGGGGAGCCGGTCGTGGACGTGGTCACGCTCAACGCCGACCTCGACACGCGCTTCCCGCGGCGCGGCTGACGGGGGCGCGGCGTGACGGCAGGGGGAGGATCGGGTCATGGTGCGGGGTGAGCTGCGGGTCTACCTCGGCGCCGCCCCCGGCGTCGGCAAGACCTACAAGATGCTCGAGGAGGGCGTGCGGCGCCTCGAGCGCGGCACCGACGTCGTCGTCGCCCTGGTCGAGACGCACGGCCGGCGCCACACCGCGGACCTGCTCGACGGCCTCGAGGTGCTGCCCCGGGCGAGCGTGACCTACCGCGGCACCGAGCTCAGTGAGCTCGACGTCGACGCCGTCCTCGCGCGACGCCCCGAGGTGGCGCTGGTCGACGAGCTCGCCCACACCAACGCCCCCGGCTCGCGCCGCGAGAAGCGCTGGCAGGACGTCGAGGTCCTCCTCGAGCACGGGATCACGGTGGTCACGACGCTGAACGTGCAGCACCTGGAGTCGCTGAACGACGTGGTCACCGACATCACCGGGGTCCGCCAGCAGGAGACGGTGCCGGACGCGGTCGTGCGCCGGGCCGACCAGATCGAGCTGATCGACATGGCCCCGGAGGCCCTGCGGCGCCGGCTCGCGCACGGCAACGTCTACCCCTCCGACCGGGTCGACGCGGCGCTCGGCAACTACTTCCGCGTCGGCAACCTGTCGGCGCTGCGCGAGCTCGCCCTGCTGTGGGTGGCCGGCAAGGTCGACGAGCAGCTGGAGCGCTACCGCTCCGACCACGGCATCGGCGCGCCCTGGGAGACGCGGGAGCGGGTGGTCGTGGCGCTGACCGGCGGGCCCGAGGGCGACACCCTGATCCGCCGGGCGGCCCGGATCGCCGCCCGGACCAGCGCCGCCGACCTGCTCGCGGTGCACGTCGCCCGCAGCGACGGCCTGCGCAGCGGCGACCCCGCGCACCTGGCCCGGCAGCGCGCCCTGGTCGAGGACCTCGGCGGCACCTACCACCAGGTCGTCGGCAGCGACGTGCCCGACGCCCTGCTCGCCTTCGCCCGCGGCGTCAACGCCACCCAGCTCGTCCTCGGCGCCAGCCGCCGCGGGCGCCTGGCCCAGCTCTTCGGGCCCGGCGTCGGGGTGACGACGACGTCGGAGTCGGGCGCGATCGACGTCCACCTCGTCACCCACGAGCGGACGGCCCGGCGCAGCCGACCGTGGCAGCGGTGGGTGCGCTCCGGCCGGGCGAGCGCGCTCAGCCTGCGGCGCCGGCTGACCGGGCTGCTGCTGGTGGTCCTCGGCCTGCCCCTGGTCACCGGCGCCCTGCTCCTCGTCGACGGCGACGTGTCCCTCGCCACCGACCTGGTCGTCTTCCTCCTGCTCGTCGTCGCCGTCGCCCTGGTGGGCGGGATGCTCCCGGCCCTGCTCGCCGCCGTCGGCGGCTTCCTGCTGCTGAACTACTTCTTCACCCCTCCCCTGCGGCTCTTCACCGTCGCCGAGCGGGAGAACCTCGTGGCGCTGGTCGCGTTCCTCGTGGTCGCCCTCTCGCTCAGCCGGGTGGTCGACGCCTCGGCGCGTCGGACCCGCGAGGCCCTGCGGGCGCAGGCGGAGGCGGCCACGCTGTTCACCCTCGCGGGCAGCGTGCTGCGCGGCTCCCGCCCGCTGCCCGCGCTGCTGGGGCAGGTGCGCGAGACGTTCGCGCTGCAGGGGGCGACGCTGCTCGAGCGGCGTACGGGCGCGGGTGCCGGCCCCGGCGTGGAGCACGCCGACGACGCCTGGGACGTCGTCGCCTCCGACGGGCACCCGGTCAGCACGGCCCCCGGGGAGGGCGACGCGGAGGTCCACGTCGACGACCGCTACACCCTCGTGCTCGTCGGCCACCCGCTCGAGGCCGACGACCGCCGGGTGCTCGAGGCGTTCGCGGCCCAGGCGGCGGGCGCCGTGCAGCAGCAGCGCCTCGAGGCGACGGCGGCCACGGCCGGATCGCTGGCCGAGGTGGACCGCGTCCGGACCGCGCTGCTGAGCGCGGTGAGCCACGACCTGCGGACCCCGCTGGCGTCGGCCAAGGCGGCGGTGGGGACGCTGCGCTCCCCCGGCCTGCGCCTGTCGGACTCCGACCGCGAGGAGCTGCTCGACGCGACGGAGGGCTCGCTGGACCGGCTGAGCGGCCTGGTCGAGAACCTGCTCGACATGAGCCGGCTGCAGGCCGGCGCGCTGGCCCTCGTGGTCGAGGAGGTCGACGTCGCCGACGTCGTGTACGCGGCCGTGGCGAGCCTCGGGCCGGCCGGCGAGCCGGTGGTCCTCAAGCTCGCCGACGACCTGCCCGAGGTGCGGGCCGACCCGGCGCTGCTGGAGCGCGCCATCGCCAACCTCGTGCAGAACGCGCTGCGCTTCAGCCCGGAGGGCCACCCGCCCCGCGTGGGGGCGAGCAGCCACGGCTCGCGGGTCGAGATCCGGGTGATCGACATCGGGCCCGGCGTGCCGGAGGACGACCGCGACCAGATCTTCCTGCCCTTCCAGCGCCTCGGCGACCACGACAACAGCACCGGGGTCGGGCTCGGGCTGGCCCTGTCGCGCGGGCTCGTCGAGGCGATGTCGGGGACCCTGGAGCCCGAGGACACGCCCGGCGGCGGGCTGACCATGACGATCTCGCTGCCGGCGGTTGCGCCGGCGAGGAGCCTGGTGCCGTGACCAAGGTCCTGGTCGTCGACGACGAGCCCCAGATCCTGCGCGCGCTGCGCATCAACCTGCAGGCGCGCTCGTACGACGTGGTCACCGCCGGCTCCGGGCGCGCGGCCCTGCAGGCCGCCCACGACAGCCGTCCCGACCTCGTCGTGCTCGACCTCGGGCTGCCCGACGTCGACGGGGTCGAGGTCGTGCGCTCGCTGCGCACCTGGACGTCGGTGCCGATCCTCATCCTGTCCGGCCGGCTGAACAGCCGGGCCAAGGTCGAGGCGCTCGACGCCGGCGCCGACGACTACGTCACCAAGCCCTTCAACGTCGACGAGCTCCTCGCCCGCGTCCGCGCCGTGAGCCGCCGCGTCGGGGAGCCCGCGACCCCCGAGCCCGTCCGCATCGGCGCCTGGGACGTCGACCTCGAGGCGCACACCGTGCGGCGGGCGGCGATGGAGACGCCAGCGGCGGAGGGCGAGCCCGACCAGCTGCACCTCACCCCCACCGAGTGGCAGCTGCTGGAGGCGCTCGTGCGCCAGCCGGGCCGCCTGGTCGGGCAGCGCCAGCTGCTGCTCGAGGTGTGGGGCCCGACGTACACCGACCAGACCCACTACCTGCGCCAGTACATCAAGGCCCTGCGCCGCAAGCTCGAGACCGACCCGGCGCGGCCGCACCACCTGCTCACCGAGCCGGGGATGGGCTACCGCTTCCAGCCCTGACCCCGCCGCCAGGCACCCGGCCGGACCACGGCGTAGAAATCGCGTGAAGGCCGGACGGCTGGGGCGTGCCCCCGCGCTCTACTCGGGTGGAGGGCCGCACGCGCGGTCCCCGTCGACCGAGAGCTGCGAGAGAGCCGTGACCACCACCGTCGTGCCCGGGAGCACCACCCGTACCGGGCCCGCACCCCACCCCGTCCGCGCCTGGCTGATGGACGGCACCGACGCGCACCCGGAGCGGCACCCCGCGGGCCACCCCGGCCCGCACGCCGCGCCGGCCGCCACGGAGAAGAAGCACTCCTGGTGGAAGGTCATGTGCCTGACCGGCGTGGACTACTTCTCCACGCTCGGCTACCAGCCGGGCATCGCGGCCCTCGCCGCCGGGGCGGTGTCGCCGCTCGCCACCCTCGTGCTCGTCGCGCTGACCCTGCTCGGGGCGCTGCCCGTCTACCGCCGCGTCGCGCAGGAGAGCCCGCACGGCGAGGGCTCGATCGCCATGCTCGAGCGGCTCATGTCGTTCTGGAAGGGCAAGCTCCTCGTCCTCGTGCTGCTGGGCTTCGCCGCCACCGACTTCATGATCACCATGACGCTGTCCGCGGCCGACGCGACGGCGCACCTGACCGAGAACCCGCACCTCGCGCCGTACCTCGGCGGCCACCAGGTCGTCGTCACCCTCGTCCTGCTCGGGCTGCTGGGCGCGGTGTTCCTGCGCGGGTTCAGCGAGGCGATCGGCATCGCCGTCGGGCTGGTCGGGGTCTACCTCGTCCTCAACGTCGTCGTCATCGCCGTCGGGGTGCAGCACGTGCTGACCGCGCCGCACCTGTTCGTCGACTGGAAGGTCGCGCTGCTGCAGCAGCACGGCGGCGACCCGCTGATGGTCGTCGCGATCGCCCTGCTCGTCTTCCCCAAGCTCGCGCTCGGCCTCTCCGGCTTCGAGACCGGCGTCGCGATCATGCCGCACGTCGCCGACGCCGAGGGCGACACGGCCGCGCGCCCGACGGGTCGCATCCGCGGTGCCCGGCGGCTGCTCACCACGGCCGCGGTGATCATGAGCGTCTTCCTGATCGCCAGCAGCCTCGTCACCACGCTGCTCATCCCCGCCGCGGCGTTCCAGCCCGGCGGCCCGGCCAACGGGCGGGCGCTGGCCTACCTCGCGCACTCCTACCTCGGCGGCACCTTCGGCAGCGTGTACGACGCCTCGACCGTGGCCATCCTGTGGTTCGCCGGCGCGTCGGCGATGGCGGGCCTGCTGAACCTCATCCCGCGCTACCTGCCGCGCTACGGCATGGCGCCGGGCTGGACGCGGGCCGTGCGCCCGCTCGTGCTGATCCTCACCGCCGGCGCCTTCCTCATCACCGTGGTCTTCGACGCCGACGTCGACGCGCAGGGCGGGGCGTACGCGACCGGCGTGCTCGTGCTCATCACCTCGGCGGCCCTCGCCGTCACCCTCGCCGCGCACCACGCCGGCCAGCGGCGGCGCACGGTGGCCTTCGGGATCGTGACGCTGGTCTTCGGCTACACGACGGCGGCCAACGTGGTCGAGCGCCCGGACGGCGTCAAGATCGCCGCGATCTTCATCGCCGCGATCCTCGCGGTCTCCTTCGCCTCACGGCTGGGGCGGGCCTTCGAGCTGCGCGTCACGGACGTGACGTTCGACGACCTGGCGGCCCGGTTCATCCGCGACTGCGCGCACCGCACGATCCGTCTCGTGGCCAACGAGCCCGACCGCGGCGACCGGGCGGAGTACAGCGAGAAGCTGCGCCAGGTGACGCGCGACAACGACCTGCCCGACAGCGACGTGATCTTCGTCGAGATCACGATCACCGACCCGTCGGACTTCAGCAGCCGCCTCGACGTGGTGGGCGAGGTTCGCTGCGGGCGCTACCGCGTCCTGCGGCTCAGCGGGCCGACGGTGCCGAACGCGATCGCCGCCCTGATGCTGGCCGTGCGCGACCGCACCGGCTGCCGCCCGCACGTCTACTTCGAGTGGACGGAGGGCAACCCGGCGGTCAACCTGCTGCGCTTCCTGCTCTTCGGGGTCGGCGAGGCCGCGCCCGTCACCCGCGAGGTGCTGCGCCGCGCCGAGCGCGACCGCTCACGCCGCCCGCACGTGCACGTGGGCTGAGCCGGGGTCCGCGACCGGCTAGCTGCGCACCGACGCGTCGATGCTCAGCCGGCCGTGCGCGTGCGCGGTGACCTCGGCCAGCGCGTCGTCGAGGCCGACGTCGCGGCGGTCGCCGCTGCGCCGGTCGCGGAGCTCGACCATCCCGTCGGCGAAGCCGCGGCCGACGACGACGATGGTCGGCATCCCGAGCACCTCGGCGTCGGCGAACTTGACCCCCGGGCTCGCCTTGCGGTCGTCGAGCAGGACGCTGACCCCCGCGTCGTCGAGCTGCTGGGCCAGCTCGGTCGCCCAGGCCAGCGCCGCGGGGTCCTTGCCCGCCACGACCACGTGGACGAGGTAGGGCGCGAGCTCGCGGGGCCACGACAGGCCCTTGTCGTCGCAGGTGTTGTCGGCGACCGCCGCCACCGCACGCGACACGCCCAGCCCGTACGAGCCCATCGTCACCGTGACGAGCTTGCCGTTCTGGTCGAGCACGCGCAGGCCGAGGGCCTCGGAGAACTTCGTGTCGAGCTGGAAGATGTGCCCCATCTCGATGCCGCGGGCGAGCTCCAGCGGGCCCGAGCCGTCCGGCGCCGGGTCGCCCGGGCGGACCTCGGCCGCCTCGATCAGCCCGTCGGCGTCGAAGTCGCGGCCGCGGACCAGGTCGAAGACGTGCTGGCCGCTAACGTTGGCCCCGGTGATCCAGCGGGTGCCCTCGCCGACCCGCGGGTCGACCAGGTAGCGGATGCCGCTGCCCGACTCCGCGCCCAGCACCTGCGGGCCGATGTAGCCCTTGACGAGCATCGGGTAGTCCTCGAAGGCGTCGAAGACCTCGACGTCGGCCGGCTCGAGCTGGGCCTGCACCCGCTTGAGGTCGACCTCGCGGTCGCCGGGCAGGCCGATGACGAGCGGGGCGGCCTTGCCGTCGGGCTGCGTCACCATGAGCACGACGTTCTTGAGGGTGTCGGCCGCGCTCCAGGGCCGGTCGTCGCGGGGGAAACGCTCGTTCGCGAGGGCGACCAGCGACGCGATGGTCGGGGTGTCGGGGGTGTCCTCGACGTGCGCGGCCGGGACGTGGTCGAACGGCACGGCGTCGGGCAGCGGGGTCCGCACCGCCTCCACGTTGGCGCTGTAGCCGCCGGGCGAGCGCACGAAGGTGTCCTCGCCGGTCTCCGACAGCGCCAGGAACTCCTCGCTCGCCGACCCGCCCATGGCCCCGGACATCGCCGACACGATCGCGTACTCGAAGCCAAGGCGGTCGAAGATGCGGATGTACGCCGCCCGGTGCGCCGCGTACTGCTCGCGGAACGACGCGACGTCGATGTCGAAGGTGTAGGAGTCCTTCATGACGAACTCGCGCCCGCGCAGGATGCCCGCGCGGGGCCGCGGCTCGTCGCGGTACTTGGTCTGGATCTGGTACAGCGTGAGCGGCAGGTCCTTGTAGGACGAGTACAGGTCCTTCACCAGGAGCGTGAACATCTCCTCGTGCGTCGGCCCGAGCAGGTAGTCGGCGCCCTTGCGGTCCTGCAGACGGAAGATGTTGGGCCCGTAGTCGGTCCAGCGCCCGCTCGCGTCGTACGGCTCGCGCGGCAGCAGCGCGGGGAAGCGCACCTCCTGGCCGCCGATCGCGTCCATCTCCTCGCGGACGATGCGCTCGACGTTCTGCAGGACCTTCAGCCCCAGCGGCAGCCAGGAGTAGATGCCGGGCGCCGCGCGGCGGATGTAGCCCGCGCGGACGAGCCAGGTGTGGCTGGGCACCTCCGCGTCGGCCGGGTCCTCCCGCAGGGTGCGCACGAACAGCTCCGACATCCGCGAGATCACCGGCTCACCCTAGGCGACGCGGCCCCTGGCGACCGAGCGCGTTCCGCTCAGCCCGCCCGTGCCCGACGGAAGGGCGAGAGGAGCAGCAGCATCCCCGACAGCGTGAACACGGCGGCGACGGCCCCGAGGGCCCAGCCGTACCCGAACCGGTCGGCGCCCAGCCCGGCGAGGGGCGAGACGACGACCACGACGGCGCGGTTCAGCGACCGCATCGTCGTGTTCGTGCGGGCCTGCAGCGCGTCGGGGGTCAGCGCCTGGCGATAGCTCATCTCGTGGGAGTTGCTCAGGCCCATCGCCCAGCCGTGCAGCAGCTGGCCGGCCGCGAGCACCGCGGCGCCCGGCCAGCCCACGGATGCGGCGAGCGCCGCGAGCATCACCAGGGCACCGACCGCGCTGGTGAGGTGCGCGGTGACGATCGCCCCGCCGGTGCCGACCCGGCGGCCGACCGCGGTGCTCACCACCGCCCCGACGAGCGCGCCGACGCCCGCGACCGCGTACACGAGGCCGAGCTGGAGCGCGCTCAGGTGCAGCCGCAGGAACGCGTACGGCGCCGCCACCACGAGGAGGACGGCCTGGGCGACGAACCAGACGTGGGTCGCGACGGCGAGGCGGGCCAGCCCGGACCGGCCGTAGACCCAGCGCACCCCCTCGACGACCTGGCCCGCGAGGTCCCGGGCGGTCAGCCGGTCGCGCACGCGGGACGGCTCGACGACGTCGGGCAGGGAGGCGACGACGGCCGCGGAGAAGGCGTAGCTCGCGGCGTCCACGAGCACCGCGAGCGGCGCGCCGACCAGCCGCACGAGCAGACCGGCGACCGCCGGCCCCGCCGTCTGCGCCACCGCGGCCGCCCCGTCCAGCCGGGCGTGCGCCCGCTGCAGCGATGGGCGGGGCACGAGCCGTGGCACGAACGACTGCGAGGCCGCGTCGTTGACCAGCGACGCCGCGCCGAAGGCGAGCACGACGCCCAGCAGCAGCGGCAGGCTTAGCACGCCGAGCGCCCAGGCGAACGGGACCAGGGCCAGCAGCAGCGCCCGGAGCAGGTCGGTGGCCACCATCACCGGCCGTCGCCGGACCCGGTCCACGAGCGCGCCGACGACGAGGCCGACCACCAGGTACGGCAGCCACCGGGCGGCGTTCAGCCACCCCACCTGGACGGCCGTGCCGCCGAGGGTGACGACCACGAGGGTCTGCAGGGCCAGGCCGGTGACCGCGTTGCCGAAGCCCGAGACCGCCTCGCCCCACCAGAAGCACCGGAACGCGCGCGGCAGCGCCGGCACGGCAGCGCGCTCCGGGCTCACCCCGCGCACTCTTCCAGCCGCCCGCCCAGGGACGACCGCTACCGTTCGCGTGAGCCCGGCGGCGCCGCCGGGGAGAGGCGGTCGGCGTGGCCCTGCAGGAGATCACCTTCACCTCGGCCAACAACCGGGACACGATCCAGGCGTGGGTCTACGAACCCGTAGTCCCGGCCAGGGCGGTCGTCCAGGTCGTGCACGGGCTGGGCGAGCACTCGCGCCGCTACCTGCACCTGGTCTCGACCCTGCTGGACGCGGGCTTCGTCGTCGTGGCCGACGACCACGCCGGTCACGGCCGGACCGCGATGGAGTCGGGCGTCTGGGCCGACGCCGGCGAGGACGCGGCCCGGGTCGTGGTCGCCGACACGCTGACGCTGCAGGACGAGGCCCGTGCGCGGCTGGGCGACCGCGCGTCGGGGCTGCCTTGGGTGGTCTACGGCCACAGCTGGGGCTCGATGATCGCGCGGGGCCTGCTGCCCCGTGCCGCCTCCGGCGCCGGTGCGCCGGTCGCCGGCCTCGTGCTGGGCGGGATCGCCGCGCAGATGCACGGCATCGAGCAGGTCGTCGACCGGGCGGCGCTCGCCGAGCTGTCCGCCGGTGACCACGCCGCGGACCCGGCCCCGATGGAGCTCGTGGGCCAGCTGTTCGACGGCTTCCTGGAGCGCTACGAGCCCGGGGCGGGCCCGACGGCCTGGGTCGCCCTCGACGCCGACGTCGTGGCCGACCACGCCCGCGACCCCTTCAACAACTTCGGGGCGCCGCTCAGCGCGCGCTTCCTGCAGGGCTTCGTCGACCTCTACGACCGGGTCAACGGCGACGACTGGTACGCGGGCGTGCCCGCCGCGCTGCCCGTGCTGGTCCTGGCCGGCGACCAGGACCCGGTGACGAACTACGGCGAGGGCGCGTACCACGTCGCGAACCGCCTCGTCGCGTCCGGGCACCCCGACGTCCGCACCCGTGTCTTCACCGGGGTGCGCCACGAGGTGCACAACGAGCCCACCACGCGGGCGGAGGTCGAGCGCGAGATCGTCGACTTCGTCGACCGCGTCGTCGCGCGGACCTCCACCCGCCCGGGTGGCACTAGCGCTTGATCTCCAGCTTCGGCGAAGCCAGGCGCGCCAGCTGGAGGGCCTGCTTGCCGAACCAGGCGCCTGCGGCCGGGTCGGTGCGGCCGTTCCACTCCGGGTCGGTCGTGCTGCCCGCGACGCCGCGGTTGCACTGGCCGTCGGACTGGCCCGGCGTCTTGATCCACAGGTAGGCGTCGAGCTGCGGGTACGCCTTCGCCGGGTGCCCCTTCGGCCGCTCACCGAGGCCGCGCTCCGGCGGGTTGCACCAGACCTGCGGGTCGGGGTAGGTGGTCCCGGCGGCCGGGACCCACGGACCCCGCCCGTTGCGGCTCGTGTCGACGACGAAGTGCGCCTTCGGCTTCACACCGGCGGCCTGCAGCTCGGCCGCGTACCGCGAGTCGATGCCAGAGGTGTTCGCGGTCGGGTCGCTCGCCGTGGCGCTCCACACCTGCTGCGGGTCGAGCGCCACGCCGACGTTCCCGTTGGCGGGGCCGCCGCTGTAGTACTGGTCACCGCAGTCGGTCGGGGTGGTCGTGGCGGCGTCCGGGTGCAGCGCCAGGCAGCTCGAGATCCAGGTCCCGTACTCCGACAGGTTCGGCGTGAACTGGTAGTTCGAGACGTTGAGCGAGAAGCCCTGGACGTCGCGCACGCCGGCGGCGGAGAGCCGGGCGGTCGCGTCGGCGACGCTCTTCCAGGCGCTGTGGCCGGAGTCGAGGTAGACGAGCGCCTTGCGGTTCGCCTTGCGGATCACCTGGCCCGCGTACGCGATGTCGGCGATGCGCCCGGCGGTCAGGGTGCCGGGCTCCGGGTTCGGGAAGGTTCCCGCGTCCTGGCCGGGGTAGGCCCCGGGGCAGTCGGCGGGCAGGTTCGTGAGGCCGTCGGGCTCGACGACCACGACGACCTTCTGCTTGTTCCGCAGACCCTTGGCGAAGCCGTCGATCCAGGCGCGGTAGGCCGCGTCGGAGCCGGCGCCGCCCGAGGAGTACTGCGAGCAGTCGCGGCCCGGCACGTTGTAGACGACGAGGGTCGGCACCGCCTTCTTCTTGGCGGCCTTGTCGCTGACCTTGCGGACCGCCTTGCGGACCTGCTTCGGCGTGCCGTCCGTGAACCACACCGCCTGCGGCGTGCTCACCTCCGCCTTGATCAGCGCAGCGGCCCGGTCACGGCCGTGGTCCCACAGCCGGTCGATCTGCTCCTTCGCCCCGTCGGCGGCCGGCGGCACGTAGAAGTGCGTCTTGCCGGACAGCGGACGGGCGGTCACCGCGGACGCGGTGACGGTGGCGAAGGGCGCCGCAGCCAGCAGCGCGGCGCCGGCCAGGGCGGCAGCGCCCCGACGGAGGGTTGGATGGGTCATGGTGCTCCCGACCTCGCTGGCCCGGGTCGCACGGTGCGACCCGCCGCGCGTCGGACGGACCTTGCGGACCCCGGCCGCGCTGCCAGGTTCTACAGGTCGGCGTTACCGCGCGGGAACGCTCCCAAACGGCTGGGGAGCTGTTGATCGGTCAACACCGATCGGGCCCGGGAAGGACCACGGAGCGCTCCCTGAGCCTGTCGAAGGGCCGCAGAACGCTCCCTGAGCCCGTCGAAGGGCCTCGAAGAGGTCAGCGTCCCCAGAGGTGCGGGGACGCCGACCCGTTCCGGGCCTTTCGACCAGCTCAGGGAGCGTCCCCGCTCAGTCCGTCCCGGACTCCCACGCGGCTCGGTCGAGCGTCTCGGGCTCGCCGGTGCTGCCGCTCTCGAGCTCGCGATTGCTGGCGTACGCGGACAGGTTCTCGGTGACGTCGCCGAGGTCGAGGTGCAGGGTGATGTCGGAGCGGAGGTGGTCCTTCGCGACGAGCTGGCCGCGCTCGGCGTAGCCCTGCAGCCGGGTGCGGGTGTCGGCGATGTCGAGGTTGCGCATCGTCAGCTGGCCGATGCGGTCGGTCGGGCCGAAGGCGGCGTTCGCGTTGCGCTCCATCGACAGCCGGTCGGGCTGGTACGACAGCGCCGGGCCCGTCGTGTCGAGGATCGTGTAGTCGTTGCCGCGGCGCAGCCGCAGCGTGACGCTGCCGGTGACCGGCGAGGCGATCCAGCGCTGCAGCCCCTCGCGGAGCATCAGCGCCTGCGGGTCGAACCAGCGGCCCTCGTAGAGGAAGCGGCCGAGCCGGCGGCCCTGCGTGAAGTACGCCTCGAGCGTGTCCTCGTTGTGGATCGCCGACAGCAGCCGCTCGTAGCCGAGCACGAGCAGCGCCATGCCCGGCGCCTCGTAAACGCCGCGGCTCTTGGCCTCGATGATGCGGTTCTCGATCTGGTCGGACATGCCGAGCCCGTGGCGGCCACCGATGGTGTTGGCGGCGATGACGAGGTCGACGTCGCTGGCGAACTCCTCGCCGTTGATGGCGACGGGCTGCCCGCCCTCGAAGGTGAGCGTGACGTCCTCGGGCTCGACGACGACCTCGGGGTCCCAGAACCGGACGCCCATGATCGGCTCGACGATCTCCATCGTCGTGCTCAGCTGCTCCAGCGACTTGGCCTCGTGGGTGGCGCCCCAGATGTTGGCGTCGGTCGAGTAGGCCTTCTCGGTGGGGTCGCGGTAGGGCAGGTCGTGGGCGAGGAGCCACTCCGACATCTCCTTGCGCCCGCCGAGCTCGGTGACGAAGCGCTCGTCCAGCCACGGCTTGTAGATGCGCAGACCCGGGTTGGCGAGCAGGCCGTAGCGGTAGAACCGCTCGATGTCGTTGCCCTTGAACGTCGACCCGTCGCCCCAGATGGAGACGCCGTCCTCGTGCATCGCGCGGACCAGCAGCGTGCCGGTCACCGCGCGGCCGAGCGGCGTGGTGTTGAAGTAGGTCTGGGCGCCCGAGCGGATGTGGAACGCGCCGCAGGTCATCGCGGCGATCCCCTCGTTGACGAGGGCGGAACGGCAGTCGACGAGGCGGGCCTCCTCGGCGCCGTACACCTTGGCCCGGCCGGGGACGCCGACGAGGTCGTCCTCGTCGTACTGGCCGAGGTCGGCGGTGTAGGTGAAGGGCACCGCTCCCGCGTCACGCATCCAGGCGACCGCGCAGGAGGTGTCGAGGCCGCCGGAGAAGGCGATCCCGACCCGTTGACCGACGGGCAGGCTGGTGAGGACCTTGGACATGGGGCCACGCTAACGGGCCCGGAGCACCGGGCGCCGACGCGACCACTCAGTAGTGGATGGTCGCGAACTCCCCGACCTGGGTGAAGCCGACCCGCTCGTACGTGGCGCGTGCCGGCCGGTTGTAGTCGTTGACGTAGAGCGAGACGGTCGGCACGACCGAGCGGGCCAGCCCGACGACAGCGGCCATGGCGGCGGGGGCCATGCCCCGCCCGCGCACGTCCGGGTCGAGCCAGACGCCCTGCACCTGGCAGACCGTTCCGGAGACCGAGCCGAGGTCGGCCTTGAACAGCACCCGGTCGCCGTCGAAGAGCCCGAACGCCCGCCCGCTGGTGATCAGCTGGCGGACGTAGAAGCGGTAGCCCGCCGAGCTCCCGGAGACGGGCGAGACGCCGATCTCCTCGGTGTACATGCGGACCGCCGCGTCGGTGTAGGCGTCCCAGTGCTCGAGGGTCACCCGCCGCACGCGCGGGTCGGGCGCCACCTGCGGCTCTCCCGCGATCGTCATGACGGGCTGGTGCGGCCGGACGTCGCGCACCTCGGACCACGAGGAGCCCCAGCGCTCGCCGAGCAGGTGCCAGAAGCGCATGGCGACGTCGGACGGACCGATGATCGAGGCGCACATGCGCTGCCGCCCGGCGTACTCCGTCCAGGCCTGCAGCGCCTCCTCGTCGGCGTTGACCGGCACGAGGTTGGAGCCGGCGTGGCAGAGCGCGACGAGCGTGCCCTCGCGCTCGTAGCCCCACACCTGGCAGCCGAGCGTGGCCGGGTCGAGCCCGGCCGCGCGGATCCGGGCGGCGACGAAGACGTTCTCCACGGGTCGCTCGGAGAGCACCCGGATGGCCGCGGGCACGTCGTCGCGGCCGAGCACCCGCACGCGTCCGCGTCCGTGCACCCCGGTGCGGTCGCCGGCCCTCGTCGCGGTCACCGCGAGCTCATACCCGGCTCACGCGGCGCTCAGACCCGGGCCGGGGCGCTGCCCGCGACGAGCACCTCGGGGCTGCCGCTCTCCTCGCCGGGAGGCATCTCATCGGCGAGGCGCATGGCCTCCTCGATGAGGGTCTCGACGATGTCGGCCTCCGGCACCGTCTTGATCACCTCGCCGCGCACGAAGATCTGGCCCTTGCCGTTGCCCGACGCCACGCCGAGGTCGGCCTCGCGGGCCTCGCCCGGGCCGTTGACGACGCAGCCCATGACGGCCACGCGCAGCGGGACGGTCATGCCCTCCAGCCCGGCGGTGACGGCGTCGGCGAGCTTGTAGACGTCGACCTGGGCCCGCCCGCACGAGGGGCAGGAGACGATCTCGAGCTTGCGGGGGCGCAGGTTCAGCGACTGCAGGATCTGCAGGCCGACCTTGACCTCCTCCACCGGAGGGGCCGAGAGCGAGACGCGGATCGTGTCACCGATGCCCTTGCTCAGCAGCGCGCCGAACGCGACGGAGGACTTGATCGTGCCCTGGAACGCCGGGCCCGCCTCGGTCACGCCCAGGTGCAGCGGGTAGTCGCACGACTCGCTGAGCAGCTCGTACGCGCGCACCATGACGACCGGGTCGTTGTGCTTGACGCTGATCTTGAACTCGCGGAAGTCGTGCTCCTCGAACAGGCTCGCCTCCCACAGCGCGGACTCGACCAGCGCCTCGGGCGTCGCCTTGCCGTACTTGGCCAGCAGGCGCTTGTCGAGAGAACCCGCGTTCACGCCGATCCGGATCGAGGTGCCGCGGTCCTTCGCGGCCCGCGCGATCTCCTTGACCTGGTCGTCGAAGGCGCGGATGTTGCCCGGGTTGACCCGGACCGCGGCGCAGCCCGCGTCGATCGCGGCGAAGACGTACTTGGGCTGGAAGTGGATGTCGGCGATCACCGGGATCTGCGACTTGGCGGCGATGGCCGGCAGCGCGTCGGCGTCGTCCTGGCTCGGCACGGCCACCCGCACGATGTCGCAGCCGGTCGCGGTGAGCTCGGCGATCTGCTGCAGGGTCGCGTTGATGTTCGAGGTGAGCGTCGTGGTCATCGACTGCACGCTGATCGGAGCGTCGCCGCCGACGTCGACCTTGCCCACCTTGATCTTGCGCGTCTTGCGGCGGGGGGCGAGGACGGGCGGGGGCAGGGCGGGCAGGCCCAGGTTCACGGTGGTCATGGCGAGTTCAGCGTAGCCGCGCGCCCCTCGGGCACCGACCCGGACGGCGAAGGTTCGGCGAGCCGCCCGAGCACGGGCCGCACGCGGCGCCGCAGGGTGCGGACGCCGTGCGCCGCCACCCGCAGCCGCTGCCCGCGGTAGGGCACCCCGCCGCGCAGCCGGTGACCCAGCGCGAGCCAGACGCAGACCGCGCGCTCGGCGAGCCAGAACGGCGCCCACAGCGGTGCCGTGGCCGGGTAGACCGTCGCTCCCCCGTGCCGCCGGCGGCCGACCTCGGCGAGCAGGACGGGGCTCAGGGCCAGGACCGTGAGGGCCCGCCGGGCCGCGCGCCGCGTCGTCGTGCGGTCGGACCGGGCGGCCCGGTCGAGGAGCGTCAGCGCAGCCGGCAGCAGCGCCATCTCGCAGACCAGCCGCGGCGGCTGGGCCAGGTCGTCGTACGCCTGCCGCACCCGCTGGCCCAGGAACTGGCGCGCGGTCGGCGGCACCCGCACCACGAAGAGGTCGGGCACGCACAGCTCGCGTCCGCCCGCGGCCCGCAGCGTCCGGGCCAGCTCGAGGTTCTCGAAGAGGACGTCGCCGTCGTAGCCACCGGCGTCGAGCAGCGCGTCGCGGCGGAGCCCGTACGTGCCCGGGTAGTCAGCGCCCAGCGCGCGGTTGAGCAGGGAGCGACCGGTGTCCTCCCGGGCGTGCCACGGTGCCGGGACGAAGACGTTCTGCGGGCGGACCAGGGGCGCCTGCGCCAGCAGCCGGTCCAGCCGGGCCAGGCCGGGCCGATCCCAGCGGACGTCGTCATCGGCGATGACGACGTTCGCGTGGCGCGCCGTACGGACGCCGGTCATCACGCCGGCGACCTTGCCGTTGCAGCCCGGCCAGGGTCCCGGGGCGAGGTGACGCACCGACCGCGGGAAGAGGGCCTGGTGCCGTTCGAAGACGGGCGCGGGGCTACCGTCCACCACGGTGACGTCCAGCCAGGTCGCCAGCCGCTCCAGGTACGCCGCCAGCGCCACCGCGTCGCGCGGATCGGCCTCCGGACCCCAGCGCAGCGGGAGGACGTACTCCATCGCCAGCGGCGCGGGGCGCAGGGGGTCGGGCGGGGACGGCATGCCGCGGGCCTACCCGTGCTCGGGCTCCTGACGCGGGACCGAGGTCCTGGTTGTCGCCCCCGTCGACGGGGTAGTGGGAGGGGTTCGCCGCGACGGAACCCGGGCCCCCGGGCCCCTAGAAGAGCCGGATCGGGTCGATCACGTCGGCGAGGATGAGCACGAAGCCGGAGACGGCGATCAGCAGGCCGACGACGTACGCCACCGGCAGCATCTTCGCGGTGTCGACGAAGCCCGGGTCGGGGCGGCGGAACAGCGCGGCGAGGCGCCGGCGCACCGCCTCGTACAGGGCGCCGGCGATGTGCCCACCGTCCAGCGGCAGCAGCGGGACGAAGTTGAACAGGGCGACGAAGAGGTTCACCGAGCCGAGCACGGAGAACAGGGCGGCCGCCTTGTCGGCGGTGCCGATCTGGTGCGTCGAGGCGATCTCGCCGGCCGCGCGGCTCGCGCCGAGGATGCTCATCGGTCCGTAGAGGTCGCGCGGCTTGCCCGTGACCAGGTTGTAGCCGGTGTAGAAGACCTTGGCCGGGAAGTGCACCAGCGCGACGGCCGTCTGCTCGGTCATGGTCCACATGTCCTGGACGACGGCGACGGGTCCGCCGCGCACCCGCTCCACGGTCGGCACGACGCCGAGGAAGCCGGCGGCGACCCGCTTGGACGGGTCGAGCGCGTCGGGCACGCCCTGGACGACGGTGTTCACGGTCGGCAGCTCGACCCGCTGGCCGCCCCGGACGACGGCGAGCTGGGCCGGCTGGTCGAGGTTGCCGCGGATCAGGGTCGAGACGTCGGACCAGCTGTCCACGGGCCTGCCGTTGAAGGCCACCACGCGGTCCCCGGGCTGCAGGCCCATCGCCGCCGCCGGCGTCGGGGCCTTGCCCGTGCAGGAGGTGTCGGTCGCGTTCCCGGGGACGATGCAGGGCTGGACCTCGGCGACGGTCAGCTGGGGCCGGTTGACCCCGTACGTCGCGGTCACGCCGAGCAGCAGCCCGAACGCCAGCAGGATGTTCATCATCGGGCCGCCGGCCATGATGATCACCTTCTGCCAGCCGCGCTTCTGGTAGAACAGCCGGCCGTCGTCCTCGGGGCGGATGTCCTCCCACTCCGCGGCCCGCGCCTGGTCGCTCATCGTCTGGAACAGCCCCGTGCGGGTCCTGCGGACCTGGTGGGGGTGCTCCTTGCTCGGCGGGTACATGCCGACGAAGCGGACGTAGCCGCCCAGCGGGATCGCCTTGACGCCGTACTCGGTCTCGCCGCGACGGGTCGACCACAGGGTCCTGCCGAAGCCGACGAAGTACTGCGTCGTCTTGACCCCGAAGAGCTTGCCCGGCACGAGGTGCCCGATCTCGTGCAGGCCGATGGAGGCCATCACCAGAGCGAAGAAGACGACGGCGCCGAGGACGTAGACGACCAGGTCCACCGTGTGCCCCTCCTAGGAGTCCGACTGCTGCGACGCCTCCGCCACGAGCTCCGCGGCGCGGGCCCGCGCCCAGGCGTCGGCCGCGAGCACCGACTCCAGGGTGAGGTCGTCGCTCGTGACCAGCGTCGAGCGTACGTCGGCGCCGGGTCGCTCCTCAGCCGTCGCGCCACGTCCGTGCTCAGGCGTGCTCACGCGCTCGCCCACGTGCTCGCCGAGAACCCGGGCCACGACGTCGACGATGCCGAGGAACCCCAGCCGGCCCTCGTGGAAGGCGTCGACGCAGACCTCGTTCGCGGCGTTGTAGACCGCCGGTGCGCTGCCGCCGTGCCGGCCGGCCGTGCGGGCCAGCGCGACCGCGGGGAACGCCTCCTCGTCGAGGGGCTCGAAGGTCCAGCTCTGCGGGCGGGACCAGTCGTTCGGCGCCGCGGCGCCCGGGACGCGGTCGGGCCAGCCGAGCGCCAGCGCGATCGGCAGCCGCATGTCCGGCGGCGAGCACTGGGCCAGCGTCGAGCCGTCGACGAACTGCACCATCGAGTGCACCTGCGACTGCGGGTGCACGACCACGTCGATCCGGTCGAGGTCGACGCCGTAGAGCAGGTGCGCCTCGAGCAGCTCGAGGCCCTTGTTGACCAGGGTCGCGGAGTTCGTGGTGATGACGCGGCCCATGTCCCAGGTCGGGTGGGCCAGCGCCTGCGCCGGCGTCACGTCGGCCATCTCGGCGCGCGTACGGCCGCGGAACGGTCCCCCGCTCGCCGTCAGGACCAGCCGGTCGACCTCCTCGGCCCGGCCGCCGCGCAGGCACTGCGCGATGGCGGAGTGCTCGGAGTCGACGGCCACGATCTGGCCGGGCGCGGCCGCCGCGAGCACCAGCGGCCCGCCGACGACGAGGGACTCCTTGTTGGCCAGGGCCAGCGTGGTCCCGGCCGCGAGCGCCGCCAGCGTCGGGCGCAGCGCGGTGGAGCCGGTGATGCCGTTGAGGACCACGTCGCAGGGCATGGCCGCGAGCTCGGTCGCCGCGTCCGGGCCGGCCAGGATCTTGGGCAGCGTCGCCTCGCCGCTCGACCACCCGCGCCGGCTCGCCTCCGCGTAGAACGCCAGCTGCAGGTCCTGCACCGCCGTCGCCCGGGCGACCGCCACGACCCGCGCCCCCGTCTCGAGCGCCTGGCGGGCCAGCAGCTCCACCGACGCCCCGCCCGCCGCGAGCCCGACGACGCGGAACTCCTCCGGCCTGGCGCTCAGAACCTCGAGCGCCTGCGTCCCGATCGAACCGGTGCTGCCCAGGACCACCACGTCGCGCACGGGGTTCAGTGTGTCAGGGGCGTGGTCGTGGAGCGTGAGGGCGAGCGACTTCGACGAATGGCCTGCCGGGGCGCCTCCAGGTCACTACCGTGCTGTCTCACGTACGTCTGTGCGACAGCACTGCTCTGGGGGGGGAACGATGGGTCGAAGGCGGGCGGTCGCGCCGGCCGTCCTCGCGACGGTGCTCGCGCTGGGACTCGCCGCCTGCGGCCAGTCGTCCCCGGTGGGCGGGGCCCTGCCGTCCCCGTCGCTGTCGGCCGCTCCCAGCGAGGAGCCGACGGAGGCGTCACCGAGCAGCTCCACGGCTGCACCGGTGGACGAGCTGGCGAAGGGCTCCGTGCGGCACACGGTCCGGTCCGGCGGCCTCACCCTTGTCATCGACTACTCCACCCCGCCCCCACCGCGCTGGGCGAGCGACAGCGGGACGCCCTTGCAGGTCAGTGTCCAGGTGAGCAAGGACCGGTCGGCCAAGCAGAAGATCTACCTGACCCGGGCCTCCGTCCGGTCGGTGATCGACGACGGCAACACCTTCCTCCCGGGTCCCGACCCGATCGTGGACACGACCAACATCAACCCGGGCTACCTGGTCAGCCAGTCCTACGCCTACATCCAGGTGTTCTCCATCCCGGCCGTCGACCGCGGCGCGCAGACGCTGCGGGTCGACCTCAAGGTGGAGCTCGTGGCGCAGGTGAACGGCAAGGCCAAGGACTACGTCAAGCAGTCCGTCACGGACTCGGTGCGCTCGGTCGTCACCGGCTGACGCCCCGGCCACCTGCGAGGAGCCGCTGCTCGCGCTGCGACCTCGCTCGTACGCCGGGTGGTGGGTGGCGGGTGAAGGACCTACACGCGCAGGTCGCTCTCAGGCAATTCTTGCTTCACCCGCGTTCCTGAGAATGGGCCGTTAGTCTTCTCGGAGCCCGGCCTGCACGGCCACCGACCTCGCTCGTCTCCACGAGCGTCCCCGGTGGACGGCGCCGCCCGGGACCTGCCGCGGGGGGCGGCGGGACACCGTCCTGCGGCGGTGGATTCCGACCGGGGGGCGGCGGCATGACGAGGACCTACGAGCACGCAACGCTGTCGTCGTCGACGGCGCGCACGGTCAAGCGGCGCTGGACCGTCGTGGCGGCGATCATCCTGGCGATGGTCGCGTCGGTGCTCGTGCTGCCGGCCGAGAGGGCCGCGGCCGCGTGCAGCGGCAACGCGATCGTGTGCGAGAACCAGCTCCCGGGCACCCCGCAGAGCGTCTGGGACGTGGACGGCGTCGGCGACACCAGCATCCAGGGGTTCGCCACCGCGACCAGCGTCAACGCCGGGTCGCGCATCGACTTCAAGATCGACACCGACGCACGCGCCTACACCGTGGAGATCTACCGACTGGGCTGGTACCAGGGCAACGGTGCCCGGCTCGTGACCACCATCTCCCCCTCGGTGCCCCTGCCCCAGACCCAGGCGCCGTGCGCGACCGACGACTCGACCCAGCTGGTCGACTGCGGCACCTGGGCGGTCTCCGCCTCCTGGAACGTGCCCTCGACCTCGGTCTCCGGCGTCTACATCGCGCGCCTGATCCGTAGCGACACCAAGGGCGACTCCCACATCCCCTTCGTCGTCCGGAACGACGGCAACACGTCGGCGGCCGTCTTCCAGACCTCGGACTCGACGTGGCAGGCCTACAACATGTACGGGGGGTCGAACTTCTACCAGGGCGGCGCCAACGGACGCGCGTACAAGCTGAGCTACAACCGCCCGTACTCGACGCGGGGATACAACTCCGGTCGCGACTTCCTGTTCTCCAACGAGTACCCGATGCTGAGGACGCTCGAGCAGAACGGCGTCGACGTCTCCTACGTCTCCGGCATCGACGTGGCGACCGATCCGGCCCTGCTGCCGAAGCACAAGGTCTTCCTGTCGGTGGGTCACGACGAGTACTGGACGGCGAGCCAGCGCAAGAACGTCACCGACGCGCGCGACGCCAAGGTCAACCTCGCCTTCTTCGGCGGCAACGACGTCTACTGGAAGACCCTGCTCGAGCCCTCGCAGGACGGGACCAGCACGCCCAACCGCACCCTGGTCGACTACAAGGACACCTGGGCGAACAAGCGGATCGACCGACCCGGGACCGACGTCCAGGCCACCTGGCGCGACCCCCGCTTCGGCGACCTCGGCTACGGCTACGGCCCCGAGAACGCCCTGATCGGCACGCAGTACCAGGCCAACTTCGACGACTTCCCGATCCAGGTCAGCTCGGCCGAGGGCAAGCTGCGGATCTGGCGGGGAAGCGCCCTGGCCTCGCTCCCGAGCGGCACCACCGCCTCGCTGAGCGACCACACCGTCGGCTACGAGTCTAACGAGGACGTCGACAACGGCTCCCGACCCGCAGGGCTGATCCGCATGTCGACGGCCACGGGGAGCACGCCCGAGTACCTGATGGACTTCGGCAACCAGGTGCAGCCGAGCACGACGACGCACCACATCACCCTCTACCGCGCGGCCAGCGGGGCGCTGGTGTTCTCCGCGGGCACCATCCAGTGGTCCTGGGGGCTCGACTCCGCCCACGACGGCGCGGCGACGACCGCCGACCCGCGGATGCGCCAGGCGACCATCAACGTCCTCACCGACATGTCGGCGCCTGCGACGACGCCGGCTCCCGGCATCGCGGCCGTGACGCCCTCGACCGACATCACCCCGCCGACCGTCAGCATCGTGTCCCCCACCGCGGGCAAGGACCTCTCCGAGGGTTCGCTGCTCACGGTCAGCGGCACGGCGAGCGACGTCGGCGGCCAGGTGGCCGGCGTGGAGGTGTCGGTGGACGGCGGAGCCAGCTTCCACCCCGCCGACGGGACCACGACCTGGTCCTACACCGGCATCCTCACGGGCAACGGCGCCAACGCCGTGCAGGTGCGGGCGACCGACGACTCGGCGCGCACCTCCGCACCGGTCTCGGTCGCCGTGAACTCGGCCTGCCCGTGCACCCTCTTCGGCGTGGCCACGCCCAAGCAGGTCGACTCGGGCGACACCGACGCGGTCACGCTCGGGACGAAGTTCACGACGTCGACCGCGGGCTTCGTCAGCGGCGTGCGCTTCTACAAGTCGTCGGCGAACACCGGCTCCCACACCGGGACGCTCTACTCCTCGGGCGGGGCGATCCTGGCGGCGGGCGTCTTCGCCAACGAGACCAGCAGCGGCTGGCAGACGCTGGTCTTCGACAAGCCGGTCGCCGTGCAGCCGGGGACGACCTACGTCGCCGGGTACTCGGCGCCCAAGGGCCACTACTCCGCCGACTCCTACTTCTTCACCCGCTCGTTCAACGCGGGCAACCTCACCGCTGCCGGCGGTGCGGGCGTGGACAACGGTGTCTTCGCGAACGGCGCGGCGTTCCCGTCGACCTCGTACCGCCAGACGAACTACTACGTCGACCCCGTGTTCTCGCTCACCGACACCAGCCCGCTGACCGTCGTCGCGCAGGCACCGAAGGCCGGCGCCAGCTCGGTGGCCACCACCTCGCTCGTCACCGCCACGTTCTCCAAGCCGATCGACCCCGCGTCGGTGACCCTGCAGGTGGTCGACGCCGCGCAGAACCTGATCCCGGGCACGACCACGTGGGACTCGACGAACACCAAGGTGACGTTCAACCCGGCGCAGGGGCTGGGCACGAGCACCACCTACACGGTCACCGTGAACGCGAGCACGCTGGCGGCGCCGACCCAGTGGAGCTTCACGACCGTCGACCCCGACGGCATCCCGAACGACTGCCCGTGCACCCTCTTCAACGACACCGACCAGCCGGTGACCGGGCCGGAGAACGACGCCCCGGGTGTCAAGCTGGGCACGGCCTTCGTCGCCTCCCAGAACGGCCAGGTGTCCGCCGTGCGCTTCTACAAGCGGTTCGAGGACGTCGGACCGCACACCGTGGACCTGTGGTCGGGCACGACCAAGGTGGCCGAGGCCGTCACCACCACCGAGTCCTCCATGGGCTGGCAGCAGGCCACCTTCTCCGCGCCCCAGCAGGTCACCAAGGGCGCCACCTACGTCGTCTCGTACACGTCGAACGGGCGCTACGGCTACACGGCGAACGGGCTCTCCGGCTCGCTGACGAACGGACCGCTCAGCACGCCCGCGAACGGCGGCCGCTACACCTACACCGCGAGCGCCGCCCCGACGAGCGGGTCGTCGGCGAACTACTTCGTCGACCCGGTCTTCACCCCGGCCGGCGTCCGCCCCACGGTCCTGTCGACCTCCCCGGGCAACGGGGCGACCTCGGTGCCGGTGGACGACAAGGTGCAGGTCATGTTCGGTGTGCCGATCCAGCCGGGGTCGGCGACCATCGTCGTGAAGCGGATCTCCGACGGAGCGACCGTGGCCGGCAACAACGGCACGGAGTCGCAGGGTTCGACGGCGACCTTCGTCCCCTCCAGCAGCCTCGACCCGGGCGCGAAGTACTCGGCCACCGTCAGCGGCGCGATCAGCGCCGACGGCGCCAAGATGAGCGGGAGCGTCACCTTCACCTTCACCACCTCCGGCGCTGCCGCGTGCCCGTGCTCGCTGCTGAAGACCACCACCCAGCCGGCGCAGGGCGACTCCGGCGACAAGGACGCGGTGACGCTCGGGCTGAAGTTCACCCCGACGACGAACGGCTACGTCAAGGGCCTGCGCTACTGGCGCGACGCCAGCAACACGGGCACGCACACCGGCACCCTGTACTCCGCGACCGGTGACCGTCTCGCCGACCTCACGTTCGACGACAACGGCACCGGATGGCAGACCGCCAGCTTCTCCAGCACCGTCCCGGTGACGGCGGGCACCACCTACGTCGCGGCCTACTACGCGCCCAACGGGCACTACTCGGCCGACCTGAACTACTTCGCGAGCCCGGTGACCAACACCCCGCTCAAGAGCGTGGACCCGAGCAGCGTCTACCACTACGGGGACGGCTTCCCCAACCAGACGTACGCGAACACGAACTACTACGTCGACGTCGTCTTCGACACCAACAACGACGCGCCGCTCACGGTGAGCTCGACGAGCCCGGCCAAGGACGCGACGGGCGTGGCGACCACGACGGCCGTCACGGCGACGTTCAGCGCCGCGATCGACCCGGCCTCGCTCCAGCTCGCGCTGGCGGACCAGGGCGGTGCCGCCGTCCCGGGTCAGGTCGCGTACGACGCCACCAGCCGGACCGCCACGTTCACCACGGCGAGCCCGCTGCTCGGAGCCACGGTCTACACGGCGACGGCGAACGCCTCGAGCGCCTCCGGGGTCGCCATGGCCAGCCCGAAGGCCTGGTCCTTCACCACCGCCGACACGCAGCCGCCGACGGTCACGACCGTCAGCCCTGCCGACGCGGCCAGCGGCGTGCCGACGTCGACCAAGGTCACCGCCGCCTTCGCCTCGCCCATCGACCCTGCGTCGGCGCTGTTCACCGTGTCGCGGACCAGTGACGCCACGGTCGTGCCGGGCGCCACCACGTACGACGCCACGACCCGCACGGCGACGTTCAGCCCGGGCAGCGCGCTCGCGAGCAACACCGGCTACACGGTCTCGGTCTCGGCGCGCAACACCTCGGGCATCAGCATGAGCGCCCCGAAGACGTGGACCTTCAGCACGGCCGACACCGACCCGCCGAGCGTGGCGAGCACGAGCCCCGCGCCGGGGGCCACCGCGGTCGCTCCGACCACCAAGGTCACGGCCAGCTTCGTCCGGGCGGTCGACCCCACCTCGGTCGTGCTGGGCGTCAAGAACACGGCCACGTCCGCCGCTGTGGCGGGGACGACGGCCTACGACGCCACGACGCGCACCGCGACCTTCACCCCGTCGGCTGCGCTGGCCAGCCTGACCGGCTTCACCGCGTCGGTCACGGCTTCCAACGTCTCCGGCGTGGCGATGACCGCGCCGACGACCTGGACCTTCACCACCGCCGACGCCGCAGCGCCATCGGTGTCGAGCACCTCGCCCGCCGCCGGCGCGACGGGGGTGGGTGCGGGCACCTCGGTGACGGCGACCTTCGCCCGCGCCATCGACCCTGCCTCCGTGGTGCTGACCCTCAAGACGAGCGCCGGCGCCTCGGTCGCGGGCACGACGACCTATGACGCAACGAGCCGGACCGCCACGTTCAAGCCCGGGTCGGCGCTCGCCAGCTTCACGAGCCACACGGCGTCGGTCACCGCGAAGAACACGTCGGGCGTGGCGATGACGAGCCCCACGACCTGGTCCTTCACCACCGCCGACACCGACCAGCCCAGCGTGAGCGCGAAGAGCCCGGCCGCCGGGGCGACGAACGTCGCCGCGTCCACGAACGTGACCGCGACCTTCGCCCGCGCCATCAACAGCGGCACGCTCGCCGTCACGCTCAAGTCGGCGAGCGGCACGACCGTGCCCGGCGCCGTCAGCTACAGCGCGACGACCCGGACGGCGACCTTCAACCCGACGTCGGACCTCACCAGCTCGACGAGCTACACGGCCTCGGTCAGCGCGAGCAACACCTCCGGCGTGCCGATGGCCAGCCCCGTCACCTGGTCCTTCACCACGGCCGCCCAGACCTTCAGCCTGTACACGACCACCCGGACCCCGAGCGCCACCTCGACGAGCACCACGACGTCCACGCTGGGCGTCCAGTTCTCCTCGAGCCGGGACGGGAAGGTGACGGCGATCCGCTACTACGCGGCGTCCACGAACACCGGCAAGACGGTGAAGCTGTACTCCAGCAGCGGCGCCGTGCTGGGCAGTGCCACCACCACGCAGACCGGGACGGGGTGGCGCACCGCGACGTTCGCCACACCGATCTCGATCACGGCCGGCACGGCCTACACCGCCAGCTACTACGCGCCCGCCGGGAACTGGTCCACCACCACCTCCGGGTACTCGTCCGCGTACACCTCCGGGCCGTTGAGCGTTCCGGCCTCGGGTGCGCGGACCGGCTTCGGCGACGTCTTCCCGACCAACGCGAGCTCGACGAACTACTGGGTGGACGTGCTCGTCTCCGTTTGACCTGCCGACACGCTCGATCTGCCGCACACTTAGCACATCGCCGCGCACGGCCGCACGTCGGCCGAGCCGCACATCAGCACAGCACCACCTGACACCTCTGGGGGAGAGATGTTCTCGATCGCCGTCATCGGCGCGGGCTACTGGGGTCCGAACCTGATCCGCAACTTCCGGTCCAACCCGGCCTGGGACCTGGTCGCCGTCTGCGACCTCGACGAGCAGCGCGCCCGCAAGGTCGTCGGGTCGCGCTCCACGGTCGAGGTCGAGACCTCGGTCGAGCGGCTGCTCGCCCGTGACGACATCGACGCGGTCGCCATCGCGACGCCCGCCCGTACGCACGCCCCGCTCGCGCTCGCCGCGTTCGAGGCCGGCAAGCACGTGCTGGTGGAGAAGCCGCTGGCCGACAACGCGGAGACCGCGGCACTCATGGTCAGCGCCGCCGACGCGGCCGGCAAGGTGCTGATGATCGACCACACCTTCTGCTACACCTCGGCGGTCCAGCGGATCCGCGACGTGATCGCCGCCGGCGAGCTCGGCGAGGTGCTCTACGTAGACTCGACGCGGATCAACCTCGGGCTCGTGCAGCCCGACGTCGACGTCTTCTGGGACCTGGCGCCGCACGACCTGTCGATCCTCGACTTCATCCTGCCCGGTGGGCTGCGCCCGGAGACCGTGACCGCGAGCGGGGCCGACCCGCTCGGCGCGGGCAAGGCCTGCGTCGGCTACCTGACGCTGCCGCTGGGCAACGGAGGGATCGCCCACATCAACGTGAACTGGCTGTCCCCCACGAAGATCCGCCAGATGGTGATCGGCGGCAGCCGCCGGACCCTCGTGTGGGACGACATGAACCCGGCCCAGCGGATCTCGATCCACGACCGTGGCGTCGACCTGCGTACGCAGGCCGCCGATGCAGCCCGCCGCGAGGCCGTCACCGTCTCGTACCGGATGGGCGACGTCGTCGTCCCGGCGCTGAAGGAGACCGAGGCCCTCGCGGGCGTCGCGACCGAGTTCGCCGCCGCCATCGAGGCGGGCCGCGCGCCGCAGACCGACGGCCGCTCGGGCCTGCGCGTCCTGTCCGTCCTCGAGGCCGCCAGCGCGAGCCTCGCCAGCGGTGGGCCGGTCCGGACCGACGGCGCGACCGTCGCCGACCGCGAGCTCGTCGCGTGATCGCCCCCGAGCTGCCCGACAACGGGCTGCGTGGCGCGACCACGCTCGTCACCGGCGGCGCCGGCACCATCGGCTCCACCATCGTCGACCAGCTGCTCGCGGCCGGGGCCGGCGAGGTCCGCATCCTCGACAACCTCGTCCGGGGCCGACGGGCCAACCTCCGCGGCGTCCTCGACGACCCGCGCGTCCGGCTCGTGGTCGGCGACCTGCGCGACCGCGACCTGGTCAACGACCTGACCCGGGGCGCGGACGTCGTCTTCCACCAGGCCGCCATCCGGATCACGCAGTGCGCCGAGGAGCCCCGGCTGGCCCTCGAGGTGCTCGTCGACGGGACGTTCAACGTCATCGAGGCGGCTGCCCAGCACAAGGTCGGCAAGCTCGTCGCCGCCTCATCGGCGTCGGTCTACGGCCTCGCCGAGGAGTTCCCGACGACCGAGCACCAGCACCCGTACGACAACGACACCTTCTACGGCGCGGCCAAGACGTTCAACGAGGGCATGCTCCGCAGCTTCCGGGCGATGTCCGGCCTCGACTACGTCGCCCTGCGCTACTTCAACGTGTACGGCCCGCGGATGGACATCCATGGGCTCTACACCGAGGTGCTGATCCGCTGGATGGAGCGCATCGTCGACGGCAAGCCGCCGCTGATCTTCGGCAGCGGTGCGCAGACGATGGACTTCGTCTTCACCACCGACATCGCCCGGGCCAACCTGCTCGCGGCGGCGAGCCCGATCGCCGAGGGCGTCTACAACGTCGCCCGCGGCGAGGAGACCTCGCTGCTGCAGCTGGCCGAGCGCCTTCTCGCGGTGATGGGGTCCGACCTCGGCGTCGAGCACGGTCCGGACCGCCCGGTCAACGGCGTCACCCGCCGCCTGGCCAGCACCGAGGCCGCCACCCGCGACCTCGGCTTCACCGCCGAGATCGGCCTCGACGAGGGGCTGCGTCAGCTCGTCGACTGGTGGCGCTCGGAGAAGGCCCTGGGCAACGACCCCGGCAAGGACGCGCAGGACGACACGACCCCCGAGCCGGCCGGAGCCATGGCATGAGCCGCGTGAACGTGATGCTCCCCTACCTGGGCGAGGAGGAGGTCGAGGCGGTCGCCGAGGTCCTCCGCTCGGGCTGGGTGGCCCAGGGCCCGCGGGTGGCCGAGTTCGAGCGCCTGTTCGCCGCGTCGATGCAGGCCGAGCACGCGGTCGCCGTCTCCTCGTGCACCACCGGGCTGCACCTCGCCATGGTCGTGGTGGGCGTCGGTGCCGGCGACGAGGTCGTCGTGCCGTCGTTCTCGTTCATCGCCACCACCAACGCCGTCCGCTACGTCGGTGCGACGCCCGTCTTCGCCGACGTCGACGTCACCACGGGCAACCTCACGCCGGAGACGGTCGAGGCCGAGCTGACCGACCGCACGAAGGCCGTCGTGGTCGTCGACCAGGGCGGCGTCCCGGTCGACCTCGACGCGATCCGCGCGGTGTGCGACCCCCGCGGGATCGCCGTCATCGAGGACGCCGCGTGCGGCGCCGGCTCGACCTACCGCGGGCGGCCCGTCGGAGCCGGCGCGGAGATCGCCGCCTGGTCGTTCCACCCGCGCAAGATCCTCACCACCGGTGAGGGCGGGATGATCACGACCTCCCGGCAGGACTGGGCGGACCGGGCTCACAAGCTCCGGGAGCACGCCATGAGCGTGTCCGCCGCGGACCGCCACGCCTCCGTGCTGGCGCCGCCCGAGACCTACGACGAGGTGGGCTACAACTTCCGCATGACCGACCTCCAGGCGGCGGTCGGCATCGTGCAGCTCGGGCGCCTGCCCGAGGTCGTGGCGCGCCGGCGCGAGCTGGCGGCGACGTACACGAAGTTCCTCGCCGAGGTCCCCGGGCTGCGCACCGTCATCGACCCCGCGTGGGGCGAGAGCAACTTCCAGTCCTTCTGGGTCGAGGTCGGCGACGCGTACCCGCTCGACCGCGAGGGGCTGCTCGAGCGGCTCGCGCACGCCGACATCTCCGCGCGGCGCGGGATCATGTCGACGCACCGGCAGCCGCCGTACGTCGGCGTGGCCGCGCCCGGCTCGCTGCCCGTCACCGAGCACCTCACGGACTCCACGCTGATCCTGCCCCTCTTCCACCAGATGGACGAGACGCAGCAGGGCCGGGTGGTCGACGTGCTCGTCGAGGCCGCCCGGGCATGAGCGTCCCCCTCGTCCTCGTCGCCGCGAGCGGCCTCGCGCGCGAGGTCCTCGCCGCGCTGGCCCACGACGGATGCGGGTTCGAGGTGCGCGGCCTGCTCGACGACGCGCCGAACCTGCAGGGCACGACTGTCGGCGGGTTCCCCGTCCTGGGGACGCTCGACGTGGCCGCGGCTCACCTCGACGCCCGGTTCCTGGTCTGCGCCGGGAAGGGCTCGAGCCGGGCCTCGATCGTCGAGCGGCTCACCCGGCTCGGGGTCGCGCAGGACGGGTACGCGACGTTCGTGCACCCGCGCGCCTCGGTCCCGGGAACTTGTCGGATCGGCTGCGGCAGCGTGATCCTCGCCGGTACCGTCCTCACCACGGACGTCAACGTGGGCAGGCATGTCGTGGCGATGCCGAACGTCACGCTGACCCACGACGACTCCGTGGCCGACTTCGCGACGCTCTGCGCCGGGGTCAGCCTCGGGGGCAGCGTGCGCGTCGGGCGCGCCGCCTACCTCGGCATGAACAGCAGCGTGCGGGAGCACACCACGGTCGGCTTCGACGCGGTCCTCGGGATGGGGGCGGCCCTGGTCGCCGACCTGCCCGACGGCCAGACCTGGGTCGGTGTGCCGGCCCGACCGCGCCAGTCCACCCCGGTGACCGGCACGACCTACGACACCACCTCGATGGGGAGCCTCTCGTGAACACCGCCATTCCACTGGTCGACCTCGCTGCGCAGCAGAAGGAGATCCACGAGGAGGTGATGGCCGGCCTCGACGAGGTCTTCGCGACCACCGCCTTCATCGGCGGCAAGCCGGTGGGCGAGTTCGAGCGGGCCTACGCCGAGGCCACCGACGTCGCCCACTGCGTCGGGGTCGCCAACGGCACCGACGCCGTCGAGCTCGCGCTGCGCGGGGTCGGGGTCCGGGCCGGCGGCGAGGTCATCATCCCGGCCAACACCTTCGTCGCGACGGCCGAGGCGATCTCGCGCATCGGCGCCGTCCCCGTGCTGGTCGACGTCGACGACGAGCACCTGCTCATCGACCCCGACCTGATCGCCGCGGCCGTCACCGGACGGACGCAGGCCATCGTCCCGGTGCACCTGTTCGGCCAGGTGGCCCCCGTCGAGCGGGTCCTCGAGGTCGCCGGGGACATCCCGGTCGTCGAGGACGCCGCCCAGTCCCAGGGCGCGACCCGGTTCGGCCGCTTCGCCGGCAGCCTCGGAGCGGTGGCGGGCACGAGCTTCTACCCGGGCAAGAACCTCGGGGCGGCCGGCGACGCCGGCGCCGTGACCACGCAGGACGGCGAGATGGCCGGGCGCATCAGGGTCATCGCGAGCCACGGCTCCGCGCGCAAGTACGACCACGAGGTCGTGGGCATGAACTCCCGCCTCGACACCGTCCAGGCCGTGGTGCTCAACGCCAAGCTGCGCCGCCTGGCCGGCTGGAACGAGCGGCGCCGCGAGGCCGCCGCCCGCTACGCCACCCTGCTCGCCGACGTCGACGGCGTCCGGGCCCCGCGCTCGGCCGAGGGCAACGTCGACGTCTGGCACCTCTACGTCGTCCGGGTCGCCGAGCGCGACGCCGTCCTGCGCAGCCTCAACGAGGCCGGCATCGGTGCCGGCATCCACTACCCCACCCCGGTGCACCTGACCCGCGCGTACGCCGACCTCGGCCTCGAGCGGGGCTCGTTCCCGGTCGCCGAGCAGGCCGCGGACCAGATCCTGTCGCTCCCGCTCTACCCGCACATCACGCAGGCGCAGCAGGAGCAGGTCGTGGCGGCGCTCCGCGCAGCGGTGGCCGCGCACGGCGTCCGGACCGAGGTGTCGACCGCATCGTGACCGACGGCGCAGGGCCGTCGACGGCGGCGGCGCCGTCGGCGCAGGACGCACCGGCCGCGGCGGAGCCCACGCTCGCCCGGTCGGTGGGCCGCGGCGCGGCGTGGGCGCTCGCGGCGAACATCACCATGCGGTTCGCGAGCGTGGCGGTGACGGCGATCCTCGCGCGGCTGCTGTCGAAGGAGGACTTCGGGATCTTCGCGGTCGCGCTCGCCGTCTACCTCGTGGTCGCGAGCCTCGCCGAGCTCGGGATGGCCTCGGCCGTCGCGCGGTCACCGCTGGAGCCCGAGGAGATCGCTCCGACCATCTCCTCGATCTCGATCCTGGCCAGCGTCGGCATCGCGGTGCTCATGGCGAGCGGCGCACCGCTGATCGCCTCCGCACTGGGACAACCCGGCGCCGCGCAGCCCATCCGCATCCTCGCGCTGTGCCTGGTGCTCACCGGCGTGTTCGCGGTGCCCGGCGCCCAGCTGGTCCGCGAGTTCCGCCAGGACAAGATCTTCCTCGGCACCGTGGTCGGGTTCCTCGTCGCCAACCCGCTCCTGGTCCTGCTGGCGCTGCACGGCGGGGGCGCCACCGCCTTCGCCTGGTCGCGCGTGGTCGGGCAGCTCGCCACCGGGCTCGTCTTCGTGCTCAGCACGTCGCGGCGCTACTGGCCGCGCTGGCGCCGTGAGGTCGTCCGTCCGCTGCTGCGCTTCGGCCTGCCCCTGTCGCTGGCCAACCTGGTCAACTGGACGCTGCTGAACGCGGACTACATGATCCTCGGGCGGCTGGTCGACGCGGCGCAGATCGGCGTCTACGTGATCGCCTTCAACGTCGCGAACTGGTCCACTGCCGTCCTCGGCTCGGTGCTCAACAGCGTGGTCGTGCCCGCCTTCGGCCGCGTCGCCGACGACCGGGAACGCCTCGGCGCGGCCCTGACGTCGTCCACGGGGCTCGTGGCCGCCGTCGCGCTCCCCACCGCAGCGATCAGCGCCGCCCTCTCCCGCCCGCTGGTCGACACCGTCTTCGGCGCGCGGTGGGCCGAGGCGGCGCCGGTGCTCGTGGTCCTCGCCGGCTACGGTGCCCTCTACGCCTTCTCGCTGCTTTTCGCGAACGTCCTGGTCGCGACCGGGCAGACCGTGCGGCTCCTGCTGATCCAGCTCGGCTGGGTGGTCGTCCTCGTCCCGGGCATGGTGCTCGGAGAGCACTGGGCGGGGCTGCGTGGTGTGGCGTGGGCGCACGTCGTCACCATCGGCCTGATCGCGGTGCCGGCGTACGGCGTCGCCGTCGTGCGAGCCACCGGCCGGCACCCTCTCCTGCTGCTGCGCGCCGTGGTAGCGCCGCTGGTGGCGGCGACGCTCGCCGCGGCCGCGGCCCGCCTGGCCAGCCAGCCCTTCACCACGCCCTGGCTCGCCCTGCTCGTGGGTTGCCTCGCCGGAGGGGTCGTGTACGCGCTGGCCATCGCCCCCATGGCGCTGCGGCAGCTGCCCGACCGGTTCGTGCCCGGCTGGGTCCCCGGGTGGGCGCTCCAGGCGCGGCGCGAGGTCGCAGCCCCGTGACCCAGGTGTCCGAGCCCGTGACCTCTATCGTCACGACGCCCGCCGGTCCGGGCACCGCGGACGACGGGCGCCGCCTCAGCGTCCTGGTCGGGCTGGAGGGTCTCGCGCTGGGCGGCTGCCCGATCAACGCCCTGGACCTGGGCCGGACGCTGCGCGCCCGCGGGCACCGGGTCGAGGTCTTCGCCATCGACGAGCAGGTCAAGACCTCGCTGCTGCCCTACGCGGAACGCTCCGGCTTCACGCCCACAGTCCTTCCCCAGCACGCAGGGACGTTGGAACGCGCTCGGCAGATCCGGCGACTGGCGCTCGAGTCCTCAGCCGACGTCGTCCACGTCTTCGGGCCGTGGCTCGGGCGCGCCGCGACGATGGCGGTCGCAGGGGCCACGCCGCGGTCGGCCGTCGTAACCAACTGGATGATGGAGAACGTCCCCTACGTGCCGCGGAGGACGCCGCTCGTCCTCGGCACGAGGTCGCTGCGCGACGAGGCCGAGCGCATGCAGGGCCGCCACGTCTGGCTGATGGAGCCTCCTGTCGACCTCGACGCCGATGCCGCCGACCCGGAGGCCGGGCGCCGCTTCCGCCGCGAGGTAGGGATCGGCGACGACGAGCTGGCGGTCGTGGTGGTCGGCCGCGTGGACGCTCACCTGAAGGAAGAGGGGCTGGGGCACGCCATCGACGCGGTCGAGCGCCTGGACCTGCCCGCGTTGCGGCTGGTCGTGGTCGGTGACGGCGATGCGTTCGAGCGGGTCGCGGGTCGGGCTGCTGCGGCGAACGAGCGGCTCGGGCGCCCGGCCGTCGTTCTCACCGGCTCCCGGCAGGACCCGAGGCCGGCCTACGACGCCGCCGACGTCGCCCTCGGCATGGGCGGGTCCGCGCTCCGGGCGCTGGCCCACGCGCGCCCGCTCGTCGTGCTCGGCCAGAACGGGTACGCCGCGACCTTCGACGTCGGCACCCGCGAGCACTTCGCGACCGAGGGGTTCTTCGGCGAGGAGCCGGTTGCGGACCCGGCAGGCCACCTCGCCCACCAGCTCGAGCGCCTGCTGGACCCGGTGCACCGCGCCGAGCTCGCGGCCTTCGGGCACGCCGAGGTTCAGCGCTACGGGCTGCAGGCCGGCGCCGACCAGCTCGAAGCCCTCTACCGGACCGAGCTCCGCCAGCTGCCCGGGCTACCGCGCAGGCTGACCGACGCCGGTGCCCTCGTGCTGCGTGCGGCCGCGCACGACCTCCGGCACGCCAGGACTTGGTGACTCCCGTGCGGGTCCTTGTCATCAGCCACGAGGCGTCGCGCAGCGGTGCGCCCCGGGTCGCCGCGATGGTGTCCCGCGACCTCGTGGAGGCCGGGCACGAGGTCGCGGTGCTGTCGCGCCTGCCCGGGCCGCTGATGGCCGACCTCGGGACAGCGGCACCCGCGGCCGTCGAACCGCTGCCTCGCGTGCGGCGTCGGCTGCGACGCACACGGGGCCTGCGCGGCGTCACCTTCGCGCTGGACACCGCGGTCGCCGCGCTCGAGCTGCTGCGGCACCGGCCCGGTCTCGTCTACGTCAACTCGACCGCGGCCGCCGTCTACCTGCGCCCGGCTCGGTGGCTGCGCCTGCCTCGTGTGCTGCACGTGCACGAGTCCGGCGCGGTGGCGTCCTCCTTCCTCCGGCACGAGCACGCGGCGGCAGAGCTCGAACGGACCACCCTCGTGGCCTGCTCGCCCAGCGTGCGCGCCGACCTGGCCGTCCTCACCGGGAGGCCGCCGGAGGCGGTGGTGCTGCTGCCGTCGGTCCCGGACGACGACCTCGTCGCCCGGCTCGCCGATCTCGACCCCGACCGCCCCTACGCGGCGGACGATCTGGTCGTAGGGTGCTGCGGCAGCGTCGAGCACCGCAAGGGCCCGGATCTGTGGGTCCAGGTCGCGCGGCGGGTGCGCGAGGCCCTGCCGCAGCGCGCCGTGCGCTTCGTGTGGCTCGGCGACCTCGCCGCACCCGTGCCCGGCGCCGACGAGGCCGGGGCCGAGTTCGTGGGCCCCACCACCAACCCGTACCCCCACATGCGGCGCTTCGACGTCGCGACGCTGCCGTCGCGCGACGACCCGTTCCCGCTCGTGGTGCTCGAGTCGATGCTGCTCGGGACACCCGTCGTCGCCTTCGACGTCGGCGGGGTCGCCCAGCAGGTCGGCGACGGCGGGCGGGTGGTGCCGGCCGAAGACGTCGACGCCTTCGCCGCAGCGGTGACCGAGCTCCTGGTCGACGCCGACGAGCGCCACCGCCTCGGAACAGCGGCCGCCCGCCGGGTCGACGGCCTGTACTCGAGCAGGGTCTTCGCCGAGCGCCTCGAAGAGCTCGTCGTCGCACCCGGGCGCTAGCCCCGGCTCAAGCCACCAGGGTCGACCCCCCGAGAGGCTGCGCCGCGCGGCGCGACCACGCCTCGGGCAGGCGGTCCAGCGGCAAACCGCCCAGCAGCCACATCTCGTCGGGGTAGATGCCGAGCAGCCACGGGCGGTCACCGGTCGTGAACAGCGCCGCGTCGGCCAGGTCGTCGAGATCGAGTCCGACGACGAGCACGATCTCCTCCACCCCGACGCCGGCGAGGACGTCGGGGACCTCGGCGACCGTCGAGACCGCGGACATGGTGACAGGGCGGCCGAAGCGGGTCAGGCGCAACGGTTCGCGCCCGTGCTCGACGAAGCCCCCCGCCCGGTCGACGTCGACGAGCCGCAGGGGCGTCCCCGGCTCCAGCAGGTCCACCTCCTCACGGATGTCGCTCAGGACGACCGGGACCTGCAGCCGTCGGCGGGCGCGGCGGGCGAGCAGCGAGTGGCGCAACCAGCGCAGCCGCCAGCCGTGGGCACGGACGAGTCGGGTGCGCCGCAGTCGGGAGCTACCCGCGCCGATCGTGCCGCAGGTCGTGCAGATCGGCCGCAGCGTCGGGTACAGCTCGCCCACCCGGCCGTGCGCGACATCGAGTCGCGCCATGTTGATGCTGAGGCTGTTGTGGGTGACCGCGAGGTCGACCGCACCCGCCGCCAGGCCGAGCCCGACGACCCGGAGGCTGTACTCCACGGCGTACGCGTGCCAGGCCAGGTCCGGGTCCTCGGTGAGGGGGTGCTCCAGGACCTGCTCCCGACGGACCATGAACAGGACCTCGTCGAGCGTCTGGACCTCGACGGGCTCGGGGGCGTGCTCGCCGATCAGCTGCGTGCGGTCGCGCAGCCGACCGACGTTCAGCCCGCTGTCGGTCACGCCATTCGCGCCCAGGACCCCCCAGCGCCCGCCCTCGAGGTGCGAGCCCGCCTCGACGAGCCGGTCGATCGAGTGCAGGTAGACGTCCTGGTGCACGAAGACCACGAGTGGGTGCCGAGCCAGGGAGGCGCCGTGGTTGAGGGCGGCACCCGCGCTCGTGAAGCGGTGCGTCGTGTTGTCGACGGGGATGTAGTCGACGTCGAGGTCGCCGCGGTAGGCCGCGACCGAGCTATCCAGGCACTCGGTGCGGACCGCGGGGTCGTTGAACACGCAGACGATCGAGATCCCTGCGGCCGATCGGTCGCCGGTGGGCGCCACGGTCATCCTCCTAGCTCTCGCTGAGCAGTCGCGGGTCGAGCAGGGCTCGTGCCGCCGCCCGGTTCTTGGTCCGTCCCAGAGCAGCGCGCGTGACCTCCCGCAGCAGCGTGACCGCCCAGAAGAGGAAGGACGGGACGCCACCGTGACGGCGTCGGTAGAGCTTCAGCCGGTTCACCGTCTGCAGGCTCCACAGCCAGTCGACCGAGGTCGACGAACCGCCCTCGAGGTGGATCGCGCGCGCGGTCGGGACGTAGAGCGTGCCCAGCCCCGCGTCGCGGGCGCGGAGGCCGTAGTCGGTCTCCTCGCAGTAGAGGAAGAACGACTCGTCCCAGGGCCCGCAGGTCTGCCAGCACTCCGCGCTGACGAGCTGCGTCGACCCCTCCGCCCAGTCCACGAGCTGCTCGTGCTCGTACGCACGCGGGTCCGTGACCACCTCGCCGAGCCGCAGGACACGCCCGGCGACCTTGGCGCTGAGCACGGCGTCGAAGAAGGACCGGACGCAGCTCGGCTCGCGCCGGATCGAGGCGATCAGCTCTCCCTGCGCACCAGTCAGCCGCGGCACCGCGATCCCGGCCCCCCGGTCGCGGAGCCGGAGCAGGAGCTCGGCGACGCAGCCCTCCTCGAGCCGCACGTCGGAGTTGAGGAGCAGCACGGCGGTGTGCGGGTCCGCCACCGCCACCCCGGCGTTCAAGCCGGCGGCGTAACCGCCGTTGCGCCCGGTGCGCACCACGAGGGCGTCGGGCGCGAGGGACTCCAGCACGTCGGGACCGTCGTCGTCGGAGTCGTTGTCCACGCCGACCAGCTGGTAGGAGACTCCGCGCAGGCCTCCGGGCAGCGAGGCCACCAGGTCGGCGAGCAGGGGTGCGCTGTTGTACAGGACGACCACGACGGCGACGTGCTCGCGCGCCAGCCGCTCACCCGGCGCCGACCCCGCGCTCACGCGGCCTCGACCTCCTCGCGCGACAGCCGGTAGAGCCCGCCCGCCAGCCCGAGGACGAGGAAGAAGCACCCCGCGGACTGCGGGAAGCCGAAGGTGTCGAAGAAGGCGAGGCCGGCAGCGCCGCTGAGCACCGCAGCCAGGAGGCCCTGAGCGAGCTGCCGGTCGAAGTCGTCGGTCAGCCGTCGGCGAGCTGCTCTCGCGCACCAGGCGGCCGTGAGGATGAGGACGAGGAGGCCGCCGAGCCCGAGGACACCACCCTCGATCAGGAGGCCGAGGTAGCCGTTGTCGAGGATCCAGTACTTGGGCAGGAAGGTCCCGAACCCCCGGCCGAGGACCGGGCTGTGGGCGAAGAAGGTGGCGACCAGGTCGTAGCTGCCGGTCCGCGACGCGATGCTGGGGTCGTCCCCCGCCTGGGTGAAGAGCTTGGTGGTCGCACCCAGCGAGCTCGGCACGACGACGTACACCAGCCCGCCGAGCACCGCCGCGACGGCGAGCGCTTTCAGACGCAGAGCGCCCGACCAGCTCAGCGCGAGCACGACGATCGCGATGCCGGAGCACACGAGGGCAGAACGTGAGCTCGAGAGGACGATGTCGAGCGCGATCACCGCCGTGACGGCCGCGTACAGCCAGCGCAGACGTGGGGCCTTCAGTGCGTGGACCACTGCGAGCGGAAACGCCATCGACAGCACCACCCCGTACTCGATGGGGTGCGTCGACGTGCCGCTCGGTCGAGGGAGCCCACCGCGGTTGATCAGCTCGCCCGTCCCGTTCGAGGTGAGCCCGGGGATGTGGATCCGATCGACCAGCACGTCCTTCGTCACGAACTGCAGGAGGCCGAGGAGCGCCACCAGGAACACCGCCAGGACGAGACGCGAGACGAAGGTCCGGTACCGGTCCCGGTTCGACAAGCCGTCGCTGGCGACGAGGAGGACGCCCGTGAAGCCGACGAGCTTGAGCATGCCGAAGTCGGCCGGGCTGATCTCGTCGAAGGGGATGGGTGAGGCCATCGCGTGGGCGTAGACCACGACCATCACCAGCAGCCAGACGAGCGCGGCGCGTCGGACCGGTCTGGCGAAGGGCAGGCCGGGCGTCGTGCGGTCCACCTGGAACCACAGCCAGACGAGGAAGAGCGCGACAGCCGTGACGGTCGAGGGGGCCCCGGCGCTCCCGAGGGGGCCGAGGACCATCACGGAGGGGATGGCGAGCAGCAGGACGAGGTAGACGGTCAGGACCGTGGCGCCGTCGACTCCCCTGCTCCGGACCCGCTGGGGCACCGAGCGTTCGGGGCCCAGCTCGCTGAGGACGAGCCCGGTCACCGATCAGCCCCAGCCCGCGCTGGTCGGCTGGGGCACCTTGCCGCCGGGCGCGCGGGGGTCGTCGGACTGCTCGACCTCGGGCCCGATGGACCCCCAGCCGTCGGCCTCCTCGACCGTCGGTTCGGCCGCCACCGGCGTGCCGGCAGCCGCGTCGTCGTCGGTCCAGCCCCAGCCCGCGTCGGCCTCCTCGGCCTCCTGCGCCGGACCGGACGCCGCGACAGGTCGCTCGGGGCGGGTGCCTCGGGACAGCAGCAAACTGTCCAGCAGCCCGATGGCGAGCAGGAACAGGGCCAGCGAACCGCCGCCGACGAGGATGCCCGCCCTGATCTGGTTCTTGCGCACGACGACCGGCACCACGTCGGCGGTGACCGGGGTGGAGGTGATGTCGGCGCGGGCCCGCAGGTTGAGGCTGCCCTGCAGCGAGCGGAGCGAGGCCGGGACCTGATTCATCACGGCACCGAGCGCGGTGATGGCGTCCTGCTGGCTGTTCGCTTCGATCGTCACCATGATCACGGGAGCGCTGCTCTCGTAGTCCGGCGTCACGGTGTACTTCACCTTGGGGTGCGACTGGCACAGGGAGTCGCGCATCGCGAGGTATTTCGCGTCCCCCGTCGCCGAGCAGAGCGCCAGGAAGGTCGACTGCGAGGTCATCGAGCGGATGACGATGTCGCGGGCCTGGCCGAGACCGCTCAGCTCGAGGTACGGGTTGCCCGTGGAGACGGCCTCACCCGGACGCTGCTGCTGCAGGGTCGCGCCGGGCGGCACGAGCAGCGTGGTGCCCTTCGCCTCGTACGTCGGACCGACCAGCGCGAGCGCGGCGACGGTCGCGACGACGGACAGCACGAGCGCTGCCAGCGCGAGGTACCAGCGCCGTCGGATCGCCAGGATGAAGTCCTGGACCTGCATGGACAAACCCCCCTGGACCTGACGACGCAGGACGACGCGTCAGGAGCACAAGCCGAGGTCGCCCGGTCTGCGCGGGGCTGCGTCGACTGTCGCCGACGCGCCTCGCGGACCACCAGGTCCCCCCTGCATCCCCCGGTGCCGTCTCCGGCACCCTCACGAAAGGGTAGAGCCTGGGAACGGCTCCCGCAGAGATCGGGGAAAAGCCGCCCCGGCCTCGACGATCTGGTCGAACCCGGGACGAGGCCCTCGCGCGCGTGGGAGGATCCTTCGCGGGGGTGGCAGGGACAGATGACTTCTCGCGAGCTGGTGCACGTGCTCGTGCGGCGCTGGTACGTCCTCGTCGCCGGCGGCCTCCTCACCCTCGTGGCGCTGGGCGGCGTCTTCGTCCGCCCCGGCGTCTACTGGGCCCAGATGGAGCTCGTCCTGGTGGCGCCGGCGGAGCCGTACTACCCGAACACCGTCGCGGACGCGCCGCACAGCCTGGCACCCCTGGCGGCGCTCGTGGTGAGCGACTTCAACGGCCCGCGGCCCCCGCTGCTCACGTCGTACGCGACGACGACCCTCTTCGGTCTCGGCGTGCGCGACGGCGTGCAGGTCCGGTTGCCCAACCAGGGCTCGCAGTTCCAACCCCTCTTCACCGCCCCCACCCTCGACGTCCAGGTGGTCGGCAGCAGCGAGCAGGAGGTGACGGTCCGGGCCGAGCAGGTGAGGGGCCAGGTCCAGGAGCTGCTCCAACGGCGGCAGGCGCTGGCCGGCGTGGCGGACCGCAACCGCGTCCGGGCGATCTCGTCACCCGAGGCGCTCGACGTGCAGCACATGACGGGCAGCCGCACCCGCGCGCTCGCCGCGACCGGGCTCGTCGGCGCCCTCGCGACCGGGCTCCTCGCCTGGAGCTGGGACCGGTTGGTGGCGCGCAGGCGCCGACGCGGAGCCGAGGCGGACCTGGACGGCGAGGCCGGACCGGTGGTAGCGACCGATCACCAGGGCACGCAGGTCAGCTCGCTGTAGAGGTAGTCGACGTCGCGCTCGTCGACCGCCGAGCTCTTGACCATCTTCGGCCGGTTCTGGTGGAACGGTCGCCCCAGGGGCGGCGACACGTCGGCGACCCTGCTCTCCAGGATCGAGGCCACGGCCCCGCGTCGGAGGAGATGACCTGCAACCGCTCCGTACGCCGACCGGAACAGCCCCGCGTCGCTGACGTGCAGGATCGTCGCGAAGAGCGGCAGACCCTTGCGACGGTCCCGCCGGTAGACCACGTAGCACGTCCGCGCCCCTCGGACCAGGACGAGGTGGTGGGCGGCCAGCGCGCGACGGTGGTCCTCGAAGTGCTGACGGTCCGTCCCGACGAGCAGCCGGGCGATCTCGTCCGGCTCGGTCACGACGCGCGTCCCACGGGTCGGCGTGGGCAGGTTCGCGACCAACCAGGTGCGGTGCTCCAGAGGTCGGAAGCCGAGGCGACGGTCCAGCTCTACGACGTTGCCGCTCGGGGAGAAGTCGGTGAACTCGAGACCCGGCTGCCGCAGGAGCGCGCGGATCAGCCGGACGGTGTGCAGGCGGTGCGGCTCGTCCACGCAGAGCGCGGCCACGTTGCAGAAGGTGCGTGTCTCGCCGGCCACCTCGCGTGTGGCGTAGTAGGCCACGTTGACCCCGACGACCCGGTTGGCGAGCAGCAGCATGAACCCGTGGTTGGGGCCCGCGCCGACCCAGGACGGCACGATCGCCGCCGCCCAGGCCTCGACGTCCAGGCGCGGGTTGAGCGCGCGGTGGAGGTAGTCGGCGACCCGACCGACGTCCTCGTCGGCGACCGGTCGGATGACCACGTCCTTCCCTCCGGGCACGGCGGCGAGCATACGGTCCCGCCTCCTGCGCCGCGGTCGAAACCCACGAACTCGACCCAGGCCGCCGAGTCGCCCGCTAGCGTGGCCTCGCGCCGAGGCGGCCCTGCGGATCCGGGGCCTGCCAGCGACGTCGGAGCCGGGGGGGACGGGACGTGGGCATGGTCAGCGTGGTCATCGCTGCGCACAACGAGGCCGCGGTCGTCGGGCGCTGCCTCGACGCGCTGCGTGCGCAGCAGGGTGCGGGCGACCTCGAGGTGGTGGTCGTGGCCAACGGCTGCAGCGACGCCACGGTCGCCGCCGCGACGCGTCCGGGGGTGAAGGTCCTGGACCTGTCCGAACCCGGCAAGTCCGCCGCCCTGGTGGCCGGCGACGCCGTGGCCCACGGGTTCCCCCGCGTCTACCTGGACGCGGACATCGTGCTCCCGCCGCACGCGCTGGCGGCCGCCCTCGAGGTGCTCGCCGACCCGTCGGTGCTCGCTTGCGCACCGCTGCGCCACGTGGTCACGACCCGCAGCAGCCTTCTGGTCCGTGCGTACATGGCGGTGAGCAGCCGGCTGCCCGCCTACCGCAACAGCCTGTTCGGCCGCGGCATGGTCGTGCTCTCCAAGACGGGTCGGCGTCGCTTCGACACCTTCCCGGGGGTCGTGGCCGACGACCTCTTCCTCGACTCGCTCTTCTCCGCCGACGAGAAGCGGCCCATCCCGTCGGTCGACGTCGGGGTCGTCGCACCGGCCACCGCACGCTCGCTCCTGCGCCGTCTCGTACGCGTACGGCGCGGCAACGCCGATCTGCGGGCCACGGCCCCGGGCTCGGTGCCCAGCCGCGGCACCGTGGCGGAGGGCCCGACCGTCCGTCGGTCGGACAAGCTCTCCTGGCTGACGGACGTGGTCCTGCAGCGTCCTGTCCTCGCGCCCGCCGGCGCCGTCTACGCGTCATTCACGCTGCTCGCCGCGGTCCTGGCCCGGGTGGGGTCCAGGCGGCCGCCGTCGTGGGGCCAGGACCAGACCTCGCGCGGACCTGTTCCGGCGGGCCGCGCGCCGGAGGCCACGCGGTGATCCACCTGTGCTTCCACGGCGTCGGGGTGCCGGTGCGCGAGCGCGAGCCGGGCGAAAGCCGCTACTGGATCAGCCGCGAGCTCTTCGCCCGCGTGCTCGACGAGGTCGACGGACGCGACGACGTGCGCCTCAGCTTCGACGACGGCAACCGCTCCGACGTCGAGACGGCGCTGGACGCGGTGCTCGCCCATGGGCGCACCGCCACCTTCTTTGTGATCGCCGGCCGGCTCGACCGGCCGGACAGCCTCTCCGCGGGCGACGTCCGCGCCCTGCGGGACGCCGGGATGACGATCGGGACCCACGGCATGGACCACGTGCCCTGGCGCGGGCTGTCCCCCGCCGACGAGCAGCGCGAGCTGGTGGACGCGCGCCAGGTGCTCGCCGAGGTCGTGGGGGCGTCGGTGGACGAGGCGGCGTTCCCTCTCGGACGCTACGAGCGAGCCAGCCTCACCACCCTGCGCCGGCTCGGCTACCGCCACGTGTTCACGAGCGACCGGCAGCCGTCGGAGCCAGGCAGCTGGTTGCAGCACCGGTTCAGCCTGCGCTCCGACGACACCCTCGAGGGCTTGCGCGCCGAGGTGCTCACCACCCAACCGCGCCCCCGGCTCGCCTTCGGTCGGATCAAGACGGCGGTCAAGCGGCTGCGCTGACCACGCTGCCGGCGTTCAGCGCTGACGGGCGTCCAGGAGGACCCGCAGCTGCTCGAGCCGCCGGGGACCGACACGCGCGTAGGTGAAGTCGGCGGCACGGCGCCGGGCCTCGGCCCCGAACGACCGGCGGCGTCCCGGGTCGGCGGCGAGGTCGACGAGCGCGCTGGCCAGCTGGTCCACCGAACCCGGCTCCGCCACCACGCCCGACCGCCCGGTCTCGACCAGGCGTGCCGCGCCCATCGGCGTCGTGATGACAGGCAGCCCGCAGCCGGCAGCCTCGTACGTGACCTGCGGACCGCCCTCCTCGAGGGTCGGGAAGACGAAGACGTCGGCGGAGCGGAATGCGTCGCCGACCCGGTCCTGGAAGCCCACGGCCCGGACGTTGCCCAGCGCCTCGGCCTGGGCCACCCGCCCGGCCACCTCGGGGGCCACCCGACCGACCAGCACGAGCTCCGCTCCCGCCCCGAGGTCGGCGCGCGCCCAGGCCTCGAGGAGCTCGGGCACCCCCTTGCGGACGTTCACGCTGCCCACGAACAGGAAGCGGACGACGGACCGGTCGCGCTCCTCCGGTTCCCCTGCGAGGCGTTCGGGGGACCAGCCGAAGCTCGTCGGCAGGATCCGCGCCTGGTCCAGACCCAGCCGGCGCAGCGAGGCCTCGACCTCGGGGTTGGGGGCGAAGACGGCGTCGTAGCGGCGTAGCGCGTCCGACTCCGAGGCGATCCGCTCGGGGCCGATCCCGTGGGTCGGCGCGAGCCCGAGCCGGGCGTAGGCGTCGTCGAGCAGCGGTCCCGAGGTGGCGAGGGCGGTGTTGATCATCTCGCGGACGCAGAGCACCCCGCGCGCCTGCGCCCGCTCGACCAGCGCGAGGGGAGGGTCCGGCCAGAAGTACGCGACGGTGCGCCCCGGGTCCACGCGGTCCAGGGCCGCCGCGAACTGGTCGTCCAGACGCCGCAGCGCCCGCTCCTCGACCAGGCGCCACGGCACCAGGGAGCCGGCTCCGGCGACGCCCGGCCGCAGCACGACACCCTTCGGCCGGCGACGGAACCGTCCGGCGTGGAGCGCCGTGGTGACCGTTGGGGAAGCCCACGCCCCCAGGATCGCCGCGCAGGTCTGCGCGGGGCCGTTGCCGTTGAACGAGTAGGGCGCGTAGGTCAGCACCGTGACGGGCGAGCCGACGGTCCGCTCGGTCGGGCTGCGCACCGGGTCATGCTCTCACCGCTGCCGGTGGCGCAGGTCCGGGACCGAGAACTCGTCCGGGCGGCCACCGGCCGCCGGACCCCGAGGTCCGACGGCCGGTGGAAGGTGCCGTGGAGCGGTCGTCCTGGCGGACGGATCAGTACGCGGGCCTGCCCGCGTTCGGGCCGTCGTACCAGACGTTCCCGCTGGTGACGACCGGGTTGTCGACCGAGGTCAGCGGGCCGTACGCACCCGACCGGGCGTACACCTGCGTCGTGAACTTGTTGTTCGTGATGTCGATGTTCGAGATCTTCGACAGCACGTCGACGCCGGAGAGGAACCCGCCGTAGACCGTGTACGCACCACCGCCGAGCAGGTTGTTGTCGATGGTGATGTTGCGCATCTCCCAGGCCGAGCCGGTCGAGAGGATGATGGCCGACGTCGAGCCCTTGGGCGAGATGATCGTGCTGTGCAGGACCTGCAGGTTGTCGGTCCCCAGAGACTGGATGCCGTCGTTGTGCGAGTCGCCGGACATGGCCAGGTCGTGGATGTAGGAGTCGCGGAAGACGACGTCGTCGCCGGCCTTGGCCCCGTCCACCGTCCCGTGGATGTCGCAGCGCGTGCAGGTGTAGCCACCGCCGCCGATCGCCGCGTCACCGTCGGTGTTGCCCTGGCCGTCGATCTCCACGTCGGTCATGCGCAGGCCGGTGTTGCCGTTGTCGCTGAGCACGTTGAAGAAGCAGCGGTCGGTCTGCAGCAGCGAGTTCTTGATGGTGACGTCGTCCGCCTTGATCACGAGGCAGCTGGTGATCTTCTTCGAGTCGATGACCGTCCCGTCCTGGGTGATCGTCGACGGTCCGGTGTAGGCGCCGAGCGAGGTGCCGTCGGGCACGCCCGTGGTCGACGAGCTCGGGAAGCCCGTCGGGCTCGTCGGGCTGGACGTCGGCGTGGGCGTGGGCGTCGGGGTCGGCGTCGGAGCGGGTGCCGCGGTGGTGGCCGCCTCGAAGGTCACGTCGACGTAGTAGTTCGACTTCTGCCAGACGGACGCCGGGAAGCGCAGACCGGACCCGTAGGAGTAGGTGCCGGCGGTGCCGGTGATGGTCGCGCCCTCGTCGGGCCAGCCGTAGGGGTTCGTGACGGAGTAGTGCCCGTCGGGCATGAAGGTCGCGGCCGTGTAGCTGACTCCGCTCTTGACCGCCACCGGGCTGGAGAAGGTGACGCGCTGCCAGCCGCTCGAGGACTCCGAGCCGTACGTCGCCTTGGCGAGCAGCGTGCCGTCGGCGGTGTAGAGCGCACCGACGTGGGTGCCGGTGTTGCCGTTGCCCTTGTAGAAGCGCACGCCCGTGACGACGCCCGAGGACTTCGGGGTGAACTTCACGCCGACGGTCAGCGAGTCGCCGTCGTTGTAGCTGGAGATCGAGGGGCTGCCACTGCCGAGCACCGTCTCCGCGGCGGCCGCGGTCGGGCTGCTCGTGGGCAGCAGGAGGGCCACCACGCCGAGCAGCAGCGCGAGGGTGGAGCCGGCGAGGGAGCGGGGCAGGCTGCGCGCCGACCCGGCCGGCCGGGGGCCGGGGTTTGGCCGGTGGGCGGGCTGGCGCCGAGCAGGCGTCGTGATCACCATCGGTGTCCGTTTCTGTCGAGACCGGTAGGGGGTCGGTCGTCGGGGTTCGACGTCTCAGGCCCGCTGACACCCGTCGCGCCTGACGCGTTCCGGACGAATCTAATTCCATCTTGGGAAATAGAAATGCAAGACTTAGAGACGGCGGCGACTATAACAGTCGCATAACGGTCTGTCATCTTGCGCCCGCGCCAGTGACGATCGGTAAAGATCAACAAATGCAGCGCCGGGTTCTCGCAATTCGACGCCATTCACATCAATAGTCACCCAAAGCACCCGTTCGAAGGCTTACTTCCCTTGCAAGCAAGAGAACATCGCCGGCCTCGGCGGTGCACCGCGGGCACTTTCCCGAAACTACCGCGGGGCCGCCTCCACACCTGGTGGTGATGTCTGCCACAGTCTCCGAATCACGGCACAAAGTCACAAAACCGGCATGTGCACGCCCTGCTCCGTAGCATGAGGGGCACCCGTCCGACGGCACGGCGACCGTTCCTCGTGCATCTCGTGCTCGGGGCTTCCCGGCGTGACGCGAACCTCGAGGAGGCCCAGACCGTGCAGGTCTCGTCCACGCGCACGGGGCTCCGGCTCGCCGCTGGCGGAGCGGCCCTGCTGCTCGCAGCCGGCTGCGCCACCTCCGGCGGCTCGTCCGCGCGCAGCCCCGCGCCGGCGCCGGTGCAGCCCTCGAACCCGCCGGCGAGCGCGAGCGCCGCCTCGACGCCCGTCGTCGCCGGACCCGCCACGACGGGCGTCCCACCGGGGACCGGGCTGAAGCCGTACACAGGGCCGACGACGATCACGACGCCCGGGACGGTCATCGACGCCGCGACCATCACGGACTGCCTTGTGATCAAGGCCGACGACGTCACCATCTCGCGCTCGCGGATCACGTCGCCGGGCTGCCAGTTCAACGTGCTGTCTGACGCCGGCAACACCGGCCTGCGGCTCGTCGACGTCGAGATCGACGGGCAGGACAACACCACCGGAGACTCCGCCGTCGCGGGCGCCGGCTACACCTGCCTGCGCTGCGACGTGCAGGGCACCACGGACGGGTTCAAGGCCGGGAGCGACGTGACCATCCAGGACAGCTGGATCCACGACCTGGCGATGACGAAGGAGTCCCACAACGACGGCGTGCAGTCGCTGGGGACCAACCGGCTCACGATCGGGGGCAGCACGATCGTGCTTGCCGACGGCGCGACGTCGGCCGTGATCCTCTCGACGGGCAGCGCCAGCGCGATGCGCAACGTCAGCATCTCCGACAACGTGCTGGGCGGTGGCGCCTTCACGGTGTACGGGGGCTACTCGGCCGGCGAGGACGACGTGGCCAAGGTCTCGGGCATCGCGATCACCAACAACCGCTTCTCGACCAAGATCCATCCGAGGAGCGGCGCGTACGGCCCCATCACCTCGGCGGACCCGCCGGTCGTCGTCAGCGGCAACACCTGGTACGACGGTCCCGAGGCAGGCCGATCGCTGTCTTGAGGGGCGGGTCCTGAGGCGCAGGTCCTGAGCCCCTGCCCGGCAGCGCCTGGTCGTCGGGCACGAGCCTCGGCGGCGGAACCGCTGGTCCGGCAGGTGTAACGCGTGGTCGCCGACCAGCGATGATCTGCGCGATCGTCAGCAGATCAAGGACCCGGCCGGGGGACGGCAGTCCGTGCCCAGCCCCCGAACGCCACGATCGAGGTCCTCATGCGCCGCCACCCCGCCCTGCTCGTCCTGCTCGGTCTCGTCGCCGGCCTCCTCCTCGGCGGCTCCGCCGTCGCGGTGGCCGCACCGAAGGACACCTGCGACAAGCTCTTCACGAAGTCCAGCACGTCCAAGCTGAAGGCCTACCTCGACTGCCGGGAGGACCGGCAGGACGCCGCCCTCGCCCGGATCGAGGCCCGGCTCGCGGCGATGCCAACCACGGGCGCCGAAAGCCCCACCACGTCCCCGAAGCCGTCCGCCAGCCCGACGTCCACCTCGAAGCCCTCGCCGAGCTCGTCGCCCACGACCAACCCGCCCAAGCCCGCGGGCTTCCCCGACGCGTCCAGCACGGGCGTCCCGGCCGGCACCACGCTGAAGGCCTACAGCGGACCGTCCACCATCACCGCCGACGGGACGGTCATCGACGGGAAGAAGATCACCAGCTGCCTGGTGGTCAAGGCCGACGACGTCACCATCAAGAACTCGCTCATCTCGTCGTCGTGCTTCTTCAACGTGCTGGCCGACGACGGCGGGCGGCGGCTCCTGCTCTCCGACGTCGAGATCGACGGCCGCAACAACGCCGGCAGCGACTCCGCCGTCGCCGGGGGCGGCTACACGTGCCTGCGCTGCGACGTCCACGGGACGATCGACGGCTTCAAGGCCGGGACGGACGTGACCATCAAGGACTCCTGGATCCACGACCTGGCCATGACGGACGACTCGCACAACGACGGCATCCAGTCGCTGGGCACGACGTCGCTGAAGGTCCAGCACAACACGATCGTGCTGGGCGACGGGGCGACGTCGGCGGTCATGCTCTCGACGGGCAGCGCCGACGCCATGCGCAACGTCAGCATCGACGGCAACCTGCTTGGCGGGGGCGCGTTCACCGTGTACGGGGGCTACCAGGCCGGCACCGACGCCAAGTCGAAGGTCTCGGGCATCGCGATCACCGACAACCGCTTCTCGACCAGGATCCACCCCAAGAGCGGCGCGTTCGGCCCGCTCACCTCGACCGACTCGCCCGTCAGCGTCTCGGGCAACACCTGGTACGACGGCCCGAACGCCGGCGCGTCGGTGGGCTGAGCACCGGTCCGGAGGAAGCAGCTTGAAGCCCGGTCGCGACGGCAGACACCGTCGCGGCCGGGCTCGTCGGACGGCCGCGCAGGGCCGAGGGGGGCTTCAGCCGCGCTTGCCGTCGACGAACTCGGACAGCGAGCCGATGGTTTCGAAGATCTCCCCGCCGAACTCCTCGTCCTCGACGACGATGCCGAAGCGGTCCTCGAGGGCGGAGACGAGCTCGAGGACGGCGAGCGAGTCGAGCTCGGGCATCGCGCCGAACAACGGGGTGGAGGCGTCGAGGGAGTCGGCGCGGTCCTGGATGCCGAGGGTCTCGACGACGACGTCGGTGACCTCGGCGAGGGTGGTCTGGCCGGTGGCGGTGCTCATGGTTCGGTCCTTCTGCTCGGGGTGGTCGTGCGGGTCGTGCGGGATCGGGCTCAGACGAGCACCTCGGCCGGAGCCGGGTGCCCGAGGAACTGGGTGGGGCTGGCGGTGAGGCCGTACGCGCCCGCCTGGAAGAGGACCACGAGGTCGCCGACCTCGGTGCGCGGCAGCTCGACGTCGGAGCCGAGCAGGTCGAGCGGGGTGCACAGGCAGCCGACGACGCTGGCCGTCTCCGTGGCCTCCTGCTCCGCACGGCTCCCCACGACGAGCGGGTAGTTGCGCCGGATGACCTGCCCCAGGTTGCCCGAGGCGGCGAGCTGGTGGTGCATGCCGCCGTCGACGACAAGATAGGTCTTGCCGCGGGAGACCTTGCGGTCGACCACCTCGGTGACGTAGACGCCGCACTCCCCCACGATGTAGCGCCCCAGCTCGACCACGGTTCGCGCCTCCGGGAGGTGGCTGGCGATCGGCCCGTCGAGCAGGCGCGCGAGGTTGTCCGCGACCACACGGAGGTCGAGCGGGGTGTCGGCCGGGAAGTACGGGATCCCGAAGCCGCCGCCGAGGTTGAGGTAGCGCACCGGCGTCGGCAGCAGGTCGGCGAGGCCGACGACGAGGTCGACGGTCCTGCTCTGGGCCTCCGCAATGATCTCGGCCCGCAGGTTCTGCGAGCCGGCAAAGACGTGGAAGCCGAGGAGGTCCACATCGGCCCCGACGAGCTCGGCGACGAGCTCGGGCACCTGCTCGACGTCCGTGCCGAACTGCTGCGGGCCGCCGCCCATCCGCATCCCGGACCCCTTGACCGCGAAGTCGGGGTTCACGCGCACGGCCACCCGGGGCCGGACGCCCAGCTCGTTGCCGGCGGCCAGCACACGGCGGGCCTCGGTGATCGACTCGAGCTCGACGACGATCCCGGCCGCGACCGCGCGGCGCAGCTCGGCCGCCGTCTTGCCGGGCCCGGCGAAGCTGACGCGCTCGGGGTCCATGCCCGTGTCCAGCGCGACGGCCATCTCGCCGGCGGAGGCTACGTCGATCGAGTCCACGAGCCCGGCCAGGTGCTGCACCACCGCCGGCATGGGGTTGGCCTTCATCGCGTACGTGAGGTCGAGCCCGGCGGGCAGCACCGAGCGCAGCATCGCGACGCGCTCCGTCAGCAGCCTGCGGTCGTAGGCGAAGAACGGTGTCGACCCGACCCGGGCGGCCAGCAGGCTCAGCGGCACGCCACCCACGGCGAGCTCGCCCTTGACCGTCCCGAAGGACGCCAGCAGGTCAGCGGTGCTCATGACAGGAGATCTTGCCTGACGAGGGGCCGGTCGTACTTGCCGTTGGGCGAACGAGGCATGGTCGCGCGGACCACGACGTGCGTCGGGACCATGTAGAGCGGAAGCTGCTTACGCAGCGCGGCGACCAGGGTCTTCGGCTCGAGCTCGGTGCCGGTGGCCGGCGTGACGACGAGCGCGATCGCGTCGCCCAGCCGCTCATCGGGGACGCCGAGGGCGACCGCGTCGGCGACGAGCCCGGTGCCGTACGCAGCCTCCTCCACCTCGGTCGGGCTGACGCGGTAGCCGGAGGTCTTGATCATCTCGTCGGCCCGCCCGACGAAGTACAGGAAGCCCTCCTCGTCGGCGACGACGGTGTCACCGGAGTAGACGGCCATCTCCGGGGCGCGCCACGCTGGCCGGTCGCCAGGGACGGGCTTGAACCGCTCGGCGGTCTTGGCCTCGTCCTCCCAGTAGCCGAGAGCGACGAGGGCTCCGCGGTGGACCAGCTCGCCGGGCTCCCCCGGGTCGCACAGCGTCCCGTCCGGACGCACGACGAGGATCTCGGCGTCCGGGATCGCCTTGCCGATCGAGTCGGGCCGGCGGTCGACCTCGGACGGGTCCAGGTAGGTCGAGCGGAAGGCCTCGGTGAGCCCGTACATGAGGTACGGCAGCGCGTCCGGGAACAGCGCGCGGAGGCGGTCGAGCGTGGTGCGCGGCATCCGGCCACCGGTGTTCGCGAAGTAGCGCAGGGTCTGCGTGCTGCCCTCGGGCCAAGTGGTGCCGATGATCTGCAGCCACAACGGCGGCACGGCGGTGAGGCCGGTGACGCGGTGCTTGGCGACGAGCTTGGGGATGTCGGAGGCGACGAGGTGGTTGTGCAGCACGACGTGCGCGCCGACGGCGAAGGCGGTGGTGATCTGGCTGAACCCGGCGTCGAAGCTGAGCGGCAGGGCGGACAGGATCACGTCGTCCGCGGTGTTGTGCAGGTAGGAGCTGACGCTCTCGGCCCCGACGACCAGGTTGCGGTGGCTGAGCACGACGCCCTTGGGCTTGCCGGTGCTGCCCGAGGTGTAGAAGATCGCGGCGACGTCCAGGTCGAGCGGGCGCGCCCCGGTCGGGCCGACCCCGGGGACGAGCAGCTTCTCCCAGCGCGTGAGGGTGACCTGCGCGTCGACCGCGGGCAGCTCGCGGTCCGGCTCGCCGACGACGACCACGTGCTCGAGCGCCGGGCAGGACGCCAGCTCGCCGGCGACGGCGAGGAGCCGGTCCGCGCTCGTGACGAGCACCCGGACGTCGCAGTTGCCGAGGATGTAGGAGACCTGCGGGGCCTTGAGCACCGGGTTGACCGGGACGAACACGCCGCCCGCGGCCGAGGTCGCCATGTACGCGGCGACGGTCTCGACACGCTTGTCGAGGAACACCGCCACCCGCTCGCCACGGCGCAGGCCGAGCGCGGCCAGCCCGCCGGCGGCGGCCTCGCAGGTCTGCCAGAGCTCGCCGTAGCTGACGGTGGTGTCCTTCCACGTCAGCGCGGGGGCCTCGGGTCGGCTGGCCGCGGCCTCCTCGAGCAGGTGGTGGAGGTTCGTCCTCATCGTCTGGTCCTTCGTGCTCGTGCGTGGTGCGTGCTCAGGGAACGGTGCTCGTCGAGGGTGCACGCTGCTCGGTCGAACGCCGGCACCGGACCCGACGGGTCGGGCTCCGGTGTCGGCGTCGTGTCGAGCAGCAGGGTCACACCAGGCTGCGGTCGGCGATGAACGTGCGCAGGGTCGTCTCGTCGAGGTCGACGTACCTGCGGCCGCGGTGGTCGCAGTCGGGCTCGACGATCTCGCCCATGAGGACGGAGCCGTCCTCGTCGGCCTCCCAGGCGTCCTGCTCGCTCCACCCGGTCAACCGGGAGAAGACCGAGCGGTACTTGACGGCCTGCTGGCGCCAGTCGAGCTCCTCCGACACGCGGCGCCGGGCCTCGCGGCCCATGGTGCAGCGCAGGTCCTCGTCGTCGAGCAGCCGCTCGACGGCGTCGGCGAAGCCGGTCGTGTCGCCGGAGGGGACGTAGAGCGTCGAGTCCCCGCCCGAGACGCGGGTCTCGACCAGGTCGTAGGCGACCGACGGCAGCGCGTACGCCATGTACTCCATCGTCTTGTTCATGGTCGAGACGTCGTTCAGCGGCGACTTCAGGTCGGGGCAGACGCCGACGTCGGCGAGGCTCAGCTCGTCGGCGATCATGTCGAGGTTCGCCCGGCCGGTGAAGGTGACGCAGTCGTCGAGGTCCAGCCGGGTGCAGATGGCCTTCAGGTCGTCGAAGCAGTCGCCGAAGCCCATCAGCACCGCACGGACGTCCTTGCGACCCCGGTTGTGCACCAGCTCGTGCATGACGACGAGGACCTGGTCGACCCCGTCCTGCGGACCCATGATCCCCAGGTACGCGAGCGTCTTGCGGGAGTCGCGGGGCCGGGCCGGGTCGGGCGTCAGCGGACGCATCCGGTGGGTCTCGGGACCGCTGCGCACCACGACCACGTCCTCGCCGGCCCGCTGGCCGCGGCCCATGGCGATGGCGCGGTACGACTCGTTGGTGGAGATGACCATGTCAGCGGTGCGGTAGGTCATCTGCTCCAGCCAGCGCAGCACGTAGTACTGCGCGCGGTCCCGGAACCGCTTCGGCATGCCGAAGCGGGACTCGAACAGCTCCGGGTTGAGGTCGTGCTGGTCGAAGACGAACTTGACCCCACGGTCGCGCCACAGGCGCGCGAGCAGCCAGTAGGTGTCCGGCGGGTTGCACGCCTGCATCACCGAGAAGTGGTGGTGGCGCCAGACCTTGGCCGAGAGCACGGCCGTCCGGGCCCAGCTGTAGCCGAACTCCCAGACGTAGCTGACGAAGCCGTTCGTCGGCGGTGCCGGGCGGTACTTGTGGATCCGGATGCCGTCGATCTCCTGGAACGACGGGTCGCCGGGCCCCTTCGGGCAGATGACCGTGACGTCGTAGCCGGCCTTCTTCAGGGTCTGGCACTCCAGCCAGACCCGACGGTCCAGCGGGACGGGCAGGTTCTGCACGATCATCAGCACGTGCGGGCGGGGTCCCCCGGACCGCTCGGGCGCGGCGTCGTGCTTCGGCCGGCGGAGCAGCCCCGAGACGACCTCGGGGACGGAGCGTCTGGACGACGCGCGACGCGGACTCACCTTGAACAACGTGGCCATGTCAGAGCACCGGCCGGAGCGGAAGCGACGAGAACGTTCGGATGGTCATCAGTGACTACTCCTTGGGTGTGGTGGTGCTGGACAGGGGGGTCTGGGTGGCGGCCGGCACGGTGGCGGACGCGGTCACGACCGCGGGCGAGGAGGCGTTGGGGACGAGGACGGTGGGTGTGCCGCTCCCGTCGGCGGGGACGCGCCAGACGTCGGAGGTCGTGGCCTCCGTGCCGGCGCGGGGCATGCCGTAGAGGACCGTGGAGTCGTCGAGCCACTCCATCTGGTCGTCGACGTTGCGGGTCTCGGCCAGCAGCGTCTCGGCGCCGGTGGTGAGGTCGAGGGTGGCGAGCCGCCAGACGCCGGGCGTCGGGTTGCCGAGGCGCTTCTTGTACGCGACGTGGCGCCCGTCCGGCGACAGCGACGGGCACTCGGCGTCGGTGCGCAGCGCGCGCATCGTGCGCTCCTTGATGCTGCCGCGCACGAGCCAGGTCGTCCCGCCCGAGGCCGCCGTCGCGTAGAAGGTGTCGTCGTCCGGGGCGAAGGTGACGCCCCAGAAGTTCCGGTCGGCGGCGACGAGGCGCTGGCCGTCCGGCAGCAGCGTCGTCCAGGACTCGAGGTTGGACAGCGCCTTGCCCTCGACCCGGATCACGGTCGCGGTCGAGAAGGACGACGAGGCGTAGGAGTGGCCGCTGATGAACGTGGTCGTCGAGACCAGCCGGCCGTCGACCGACATCCGCGCCCGGCTGGGCAGGCCGGCCAGCGCGGCCGAGGACGTCTTGGTGAGGTCGGCGTCGAGCGCGTCGACCGCGTACGTGGGGGCCATGCCGCCGGAGGAGGTCACGCAGACGCCGGCCGACCGGGTGGCGTAGACGCGCTCGCAGCTGATGCTGCCCAGCGCGCGCGGGCCGGTGGTGTCGGAGAGCGGGACGGCGGCGAGCTTGCCGTAGTCGGTCCCGAGCGTGGTGTTGCGGAACACCACGTGCGGCGCCGCGAGGACGCCGGCCATCGGGACGGTGGCGACGGGCGGCGCGGTAGCGGCGCGCACCTCGCCGGCCTGGCGGACCTGGAGGACGTAGACGACGGTGAGCGCGACGCACGCGGCGATCACGAGGCCGAGCACGGCCAGCCGGCCCCGGGTCACGACGCGTCCTGGGGCACGGGCGTCCGGAGGCCGCGCAGCAGGCGGGCCGCGACCGGCACGGCCAGCGCGAGGGCCAGGCCGACGGCGAGCAGGGCGGTGGAGCGGCTGGTGAGCTGCCACAGCAGGCCGAAGCCCACCGACGAGACGAAGCGGCTGAGGCCGACCGCGGTCTGGACCGAGGCGATGCCGGTCGCGCGGCTGCTCGCCGGGACGGCCTGGCTGGCCAGCGCACTGACCACGCCGTCCGTGGCGGCGTAGAAGCAGCCGAGCAGGGCGAGCACCGCGACGACGCCGGCGATGTGCGCGCCGGTGGTGGCGGCGACGACGTACGCGGCGACGAGGACGACGTGGCCGCCGACCAGGACCCGGGCCCGGCCGATGCGGTCGGCGAGGCGCCCGATCGGCACGGCGAGGGCGAAGTAGGCGGCGTTGGTGCCCACCATGAGCAGCGGGAAGTACGTGAGGCCGATGCCGCCCGCGTCGGCCAGCACGAGGTAGAGGAATCCGTCGCCGACGGTGAGCAGGCCCAGCAGCGAGGCGGCGAGCAGCAGCGAGCGCAGCCGGCGGTCGGCGAGGTTGCGCCAGCGCCACCGCTCCGGCGGCACGGCGGCGACGGGCTCGGCCGCTCCGTCGGCCGCCGCGTCGGCCGCGGCGAGCACCTGGGCCTCGGCCCGGCCCCGGGCCCGGTTGGGCACGGCGAGCAGCAGGACGGCCAGGCCGGCCACGGCGGCGGCGATGCTGAGCACGAAGACCGCGCGGTAGCCCGCGAGCCCGGCGGGCACGGCGGACAGCACGCCGAACGCGAGCAGCGGGCCGGCGACGGCGCCCGCGGTGTCCAGCGCGCGGTGCACGCCGAAGTTGCGCCCCAGCCGTTCCGGGGTGCTGGCGCCGGCGATCATCGCGTCGCGCGGGCCGGTCCGCAGGCCCTTGCCCAGCCGGTCGAGCGCCACGACGCCGGTGAGGGCGGCGACCCCGGTCACGGGCAGCAGCAGGAAGCGGGAGAGCGCGGAGACCCCGTAGCCGAGGAACGCGACGAGCTTGGGCCGTCCGCTGCGGTCGGACCACCAGCCGCCGAGAACGCGTACGAGCGAGGAAGCGCCCTGGTAGATCCCGTCCACGAACCCGTACGCGGCGGGTCCGAGCCCGAGCACCGCCGTCACGTAGAGCGGCAGGATCGCGGTGACGGCCTCCGACGAGATGTCGGTGAACAGGCTGGTCAGGCCCAGGGCGAGCACGACCCCGGGGACACGGCGCCCGGCCTTGCCGCTGCGGGCGGCCTCGTGGTCCTCGGCGGTCGGGACCACGCCCGCGGCAGAGGCGGGGCTGGCCGCGGGCGTGGCGCTCTTGGGGGCGTTGCGCAGGCTCACGTACACGCGAGCACCTCGCCCTCGTGCAGCCCGGAGTCGTCGAGGCTCCAGGTCCGCCCGCACGTGCAGCGCAGGTCGTCGGGCAGGCGCCGGCCGCAGCGGCACGCCCAGCCGATCTGGCGCGCCGGGTTGCCGACGACGAAGGCGTGCGGCGCGACGTCGCGGGTGACGACCGCGCCGGCACCGACGAACGCGTCGGCGCCGATGGTGACGCCGCAGACGACGGTGACGCGCGCGCCCAGGGTCGCGCCCTCCCCCACCCAGGTCGGGTCGAGCTCGTCGGGCGACTTGTGCAGGTGCGCGCGGGGCGTGAAGTCGTTGGTGAAGGTGACGCCCGGGCCCAGGAACACGTCGTCGGCGATCGTGACGCCGGCGAAGACCATCACCTGGTTCTTGATGGTGACGCGGTCCCCCACGACGGCGCCGCCCTCGACGTACGCGCCGTCGCAGACGTTGCAGCCGGCCCCGATGCGGGCCCCTTCGAGGACGTGGGCGAACGCCCACACGCGGGTGCCGGCGCCGACGTCGGCGGAGTCGCACAACCCCTGCGGGTGCACGAAGACGGCAGGGTCGAGCCCTGGTGCGCGCATGACCGATCCCCCCGAGTGCGACGAGCGCGTTCTCGGAGAAGTGGGCAACTCAGCCCCAGCCAGCCCCCCCGAGCCGAGAACAGTCTGTCTGGTCAGCGCGCTTCGCGCAGGCCATTACTGAGAAAGGACAGGGAAGTTGCTGAATGCGTCAATTTCTGACCTGTCCGGCGGTATCCAGCCTCCGCGCGGGGTTCGTCCGAGCAGGTTCAGGGCGCCCTCCGCGTCGAGGACGCCGGCACCAGGTCAGGCCGACGGCTCCATGTGCTCCTCGGCCCAGCGCCGGAGCTCGTCCATCGCCGGCAGCAGCGCCCGGCCGGCCTCGGTGAGCGCGTAGGTGACCGAGACCGGCGGCCCGCTCTCGACCTCGCGGCGGACGATGCCGGCGTCGGCCAGGCCGGACAGCCGGTCGGAGAGCACGGAGTCGCTGATCCCGGTCACCGCACGGCCGAGCTGGGAGAACGAGGCCGGACCCGCCGACAGGGCGCCGACGATGATGCCGTTCCAGCGCTTGCCGAGGATCGCGAAGACGTGCGACAGCGCCGCGTCGCAGCGCACCACGGTCGGCGCGACCTCGGCGCACGTCGGCATGGCGTCGCACGCCGCGAGCGGCGTCACGTCCTGCCCGGCCCCCGCCGTCTGCGTCATCGCGTCCCTCCTTGACCCCCATCCTAGCCGTGCTAGCATCGGGCTACCTGCTAGGAAAAACCTAGCAACTCAGATCGAACTAGTGGAGAAGACCATGACGCTCTTCCGTCTGGACGCCAGCTTCCGGGTCGAGGGCTCGCACAGCCGCGCCATCGCCGACGTGGTGGAGGCCGCCTGGACCGAGGCCAACCCCGGCGAGGCTGTCGTCCGCCGCCACCTCGGCACCGACGTCATCCCGGCGACCGCCTGGGGTGACGCCGTCACCGCCGGCTTCGTGCCCGCCGAGCAGCGCTCCGAGTCCCAGCGCGAGGCCCAGGCCCTCGCGGCGACGCTGGTCGACGAGCTCGTCGAGGCCGACGCGCTGCTGTTCGCCGTGCCCCTGTTCAACTACGGCGTCTCGCAGCACTTCAAGACGTGGGTCGACCTCGTCATCACCGACCCGCGCATGGCCCCGGGCACCACGACGCTCGCGGGCAAGGCGGCCGAGCTCGTCGTCGTCCGCGGCGGCAACTACCAGGCCGGCGCGCCGCGCGAGGGCTGGGACCACGCCACCCCCTGGATGCGCCGCATCCTCGCCGACCTGTGGGGCCTCGACCTGACCGTCACCGAGACCGACTTCACGCTGGTCGGCGTCAACCCGGCGATGGACCAGTTCAAGGAGCTGGCCGCCGAGCTGCGCGCCGAGGCCGAGCGGGTCGCCCGCGAGCACGGCGCCGGCCTGGGCCGCGGCCGCCGGGAGATCGCGGCCTGACCCCAGGTCCGTACGGGGACCGCACCCGGTCCCTCACGGCGCACCGGCGACGGGCCCGCAGGCCCGTCGCCGGCGCTGCGTCGCGCGCCGTGAGGACGCGTGTCGCTCAACCTGAACATTTCCTGAACGCATGCCCTACTGTCGTGGTGACGACACTGACCGGCACCCCACGCCGCCCAGGTCAGGACGGAGACCACGCGTGGACGGCGTCTGGAGCACGCTGCGGCGCAACCCGCTGCAGCGGCGCGTCACCGTCCTCACGGTCGCGCTCGTGGCGCTCGCCGTCGTGGCGTCCAACCTCGCCGGCTACGTCGCCCTGCGCGTCACGCTGCTGAACGCCTCGGAGTCCGTCGCCCTCCGTGTCGCCGCCGACCTCGTCGAACCCGCGGCGCGCTCCCTCACGACCACCGACCAGCTCTCGTTGCAGCTCCGGCAGGCCGGCGGCGTCGTGGTCGAGGCGGTGGACGCGCAGGGCCGGGTGGTCCGCGTCCCCGGCGAGACCGCCACGCTCGTCCTGGCGCCGCGCGACCTCGCCGCCACCGGTCCGGACGGAGTGACCGTGCGGCGCAGCGGCGTCGACACCGCGGGCCGGCCGTACGTGGTGGTGGTCGTGCCCGTGCCCACCACGGGCGACGGGCTGGTGGTCGCGCGCCCCCTGGCCACCGCCCTCCAGGTCCTCTCGGCGGCCCGGGTGATCTCCGGGCTCGTGGTGCTGGCCAGCCTGCTCGCGGCCACGGTCGCGGGGAGCCTCGTCGCGCGCAGCGCGCTGCGCCCCGTGCGGGAGCTGACCGGGGCCGTGCAGCGCGCTGCCGACACCCGCGACTTCCAGTCCGTTCCGGTGCGCGAGGCGCGTGGCGAGGTCGCGGTGCTGGCCGCCTCGTTCAACCAGCTGCTGCGCTCGATCACGACCATGCGGGAGCGCCAGTCCCGGCTCGTGGCGGACGCAGGGCAGGAGCTCCGCGCGCCCCTGGCGAGCCTGACCGAGAACGTCGACCTGCTGACCCGCGACCTCGGCTCGCCGTGCCTGACCCCCGAGGCCCGCGCGGCGGTGCTCGGCGAGGTCCGCGCCCGGCTGCAGGAGCTCACGCGCCTGGTCGGCGACCTGGTGCACCTCACGCGCGGCGACGGTGCCGAGGCCTTCGTTCCGCTCGACCTGCGCGTCGTCGTCCGCGCCGCGGTGGACCGCGTCCGCCCGAAGGCGCCCCACCACGCCTTCGACCTGCGGCTGCACGAGCTGCACGTCATCGGCGACGCCGACGCCCTGGAGCGCGCGGTCGTCCACCTGCTCGACAACGCCGTCACCTGGAGCCCGGCCGGCAGCACGGTCCGCGTCCGCCTCGACGGCAACCGGCTGCGGGTGGCCGACTCGGGCCCCGGCATCGCGGAAGCGGAGCTGCCGTACGTGTTCGACCGCTTCTTCCGCGGCCGCGCCGCCCGGCGGAGGCCCGGCAGCGGGCTCGGGCTCTCGGTCGTCGCGAAGACCGTCGAGGACCACGGGGGCAGCGTCCGTGCCGGCCGCTCGGACGACGGCGGCGCCGAGCTCACCGTCCAGCTGCCCGGGGTCACGCGCGTCGAGGCCCTTCCCCGGCTGCTCACCTCCGCCACCTGAGCCCGACCGCCCCGCGTGCGACCCGTCCGCCGCCCGGGCGGGCGGCCTGCCTAGAGTCGCCGGGTGGACCAGCCAGACCCGACCGCCCTGCCCGTCGCCCGGCCGAGCGAGGTGGCCCTCGACGCCGCCGGCGTCACCGCCTTCCTCGACGCCGTCGAGGCCACCGACGACCTGGAGCTGCACAGCCTCGCCCTGGTGCGCCACGGCCGCGTGTGCGCCCAGGGCTGGTGGGACCCGTACGTCCCCGACGACAAGACGCTGCTCTACTCGCTGAGCAAGAGCTTCACCTCCACCGCGCTCGGTTTCGCCGTGGCCGAGGGCCGGCTGGCCCTCACCGACCGCGTCGTCGACCGGCTCGCCCCGCGCGGCGAGGTCGGTTCCCGGACGGCGGCCCTGACGCTGGCGGACCTCGCGGCGATGGCCACCGGCCACCACGCGGACACCCTCGAGCGGGCGAACGCCGCCGACCCCGACGACCTGGCCCGCGGGTTCCTCACCCTCGAGCCGGAGTCCGACCCGGGCAGCGTCTTCGCGTACAACAACCCCTCGACGCACACGTTGGGGGCCGTGGTCCAGGAGGTCACGGGCCAGACGCTCACCGACTACCTGCGTCCGCGGCTGTTCGAGCCGCTGGGCGTCGAGCCGGGCTGGTGGGACCAGCACCCGGAGGGCCGTGACATCGGCTTCACCGGGTTCCACCTGACCACCGGGGCGCTGGCCCGCTTCGGGCAGCTCTACCTCGCCGACGGCGCGTACGCCGGCCACCAGGTCCTGCCGGAGGGCTGGGCCGGCCTGGCGCTCGCCGAGCACACGCCGAATCCGGCGGAGCCGAACCCCGACTGGCGGCAGGGCTACGGCTTCCAGTTCTGGCGCGGGCGGCACGGCACCGTACGCGGGGACGGCGCTTTCGGCCAGTTCGTCGTGCTGATGCCCGAGCAGGACGCCGTCCTCGTGCTCACCGGGGCGACGGAGAACATGCAGGGCGTCCTCGACGCCGCCTGGGCGCACCTGCTGCCGGCTTTCGACCGGCCCGCGTCGGCCACCGCGGAAGCGGAGCTGGCCGACCGGCTGGACCGCTCGGCCCTGGTCACCGACCGCGGGCTGCGCGCGGCCGCGAGCTCGGACCTGGAGGTCCTCGGCGTCGAGGAGACCGCCGACGGGTGGCTGCTCCGGCTGGCGGAGGACGGCCGGGAGCTGGGCGTCGAGGTCGGGCGCGAGGTCTGGCGGCGCTCCGACGTCGCCGTGGCCGACGGGTGGGGCGCGCTGGTCGCGGCGCGCGGCCACCTCGAGGGCGCGGACGGGTCGGGCACCCTGGTCGCGGACCTGGTCCTGGTCGAGTCGCCGCACCGCCTGCGCGTCCGCACCGGGCCCGGGGGCTCGGAGGTCGTCTGGCACACCGCACCCCTCGGGCACGGGCGGCTGCGCCGGCTGGCGACGCCGCGGCGCTGACCCGGACCGGGCGGCGGGCGAGCGCGGCGGCGGCGACCGCCCGGGGGGTCAGGCGGCCGCGCTGACGAGGACCCGGTTGGCCCAGGGGTCCTCGAGCTCGACGGTGCGGCCGTCGTCCCGGGTCGGCACCCCGTGGTGGGCCAGGCGCTCGCCCAGCGCCCCGAGGTCGTCGGCCGTCGGCACCTCGATGCGGACGAGGCCGAGCCCGAGGGTCTGACGGCGCCGGGTCGCGCCGCGGCTGGTCCAGGTGTTCATGGCCAGGTGGTGGTGGTAGCCGCCCGCGCTCACGAACAGGGCGCTGCCGCCGAGCTCGGCCGTGGTCTCGAATCCGAGCTGGTCGACGTAGAAGCGGCGGGCCGAGGCGACGTCGCCCACGCACAGGTGCACGTGGCCGACGGTCGCCGGGCGCGCGGCCGCCGCGGCGACGGCGGCGGGGTCGAGGTGGTCGCGCAGGAACCGGTTCGGGTCCAGCGCCAGGGTGGCCATCTGCACCTGCCCGTGCGTCCAGCTCCAGGCCGAACGTTCCCGGTCGGTGTAGAGCTCGACGCCGTTGCCCTCGGGGTCGGTGAAGTAGAAGGCCTGGCTGACCAGTTGGTCCGCGCTGCCCGTGAACGATCCCGGGTGGCGGGTCGCGACGGCCTGCACGGCCGTGGCCAGGTCGGCCTCGGACTCGAACAGGATCGCGGTGTGGAACAGCCCGGCCGAGCGGGCCGGGGCGCGGCGCAGCTCCGGGGAGGCGACGAGGACGAGCACCGGCTCGCTCCCCCGCCCCAGCACGACCTCGTCGCCGGCGGCACGGAGCACCGACAGCGTCACCGCGTCGCGGTAGTACGCGGTCATCGCGTCGAGGTCCGCCACCCGGAGGGTCACGGCCCCCATCCGGGTCTCAGGAGCCATCAGGTCGGTGCTCATCGCGTCCTCGTCTCGTGCTCGTCGGGTGCCGGTCGGTGCCGCGCCGGGCTCAGCGGACGACGGCGAAGCCGCCGGTCCAGCCGATCTGGTCGCCGGCCGCCAGCGTCAGCTGGAGGAATCCCAGCGCCTCCAGCTCGCGGGCCCGCTTCAGCGCACCGGCGTCGACGGCGTGGAGGCCGGCCGCGGTCACGAGGTCCAGCAGGTCCTGCTTGGCCTCGGCGTCGTCCCCGGCCACGAGCACGGTGGTCGGCTGCTCACCGACCTGCCCGCTGCCCAGCGTCGCGGCGAAGTTGGTGTTGAAGGCCTTGAGCACCTTCGCCCCGGGGACCGCGGCGGCGAGCTCCGCGGCCCTGGACGCGTCGGCCGGGACCACGAGGGAGTCGAAGGTCGAGAAGTCGAGCGGGTTGGTGATGTCGACGACGGTCCGGTCGGCCAGCTGGTCGCCGTACGCGGACACGATCTGGTCGAGCGCCGGGTGCGGCACGGCGAGGACGACGAGGTCGCCCGTCACCTGCGCGTCGGCGTCGGCGCTGCCGATGTGCTGCACCGTCCTGCCGGCCCGGCGGGCGAGGTCGGCGATCGCCGTGCCCATGTTCCCGGAACCGAAGATCGTGACGCTGCTGGTGCTCATGCCCTGCTCCTTCGATTGGTTGTATCTACAACCAATAAGATAGCAGCCTTTGGTTGTAGGTGCAACCAACTCGGTAGGATGGCTTGCGTGGACGACGAGACGCCCTGGCTGGACGACGAGCAGCGCCGCGCCTGGCTGCGCCTTGCGGCGGTCATGGAGCTGCTGCCCGCCGCGCTGAACGCCCAGCTCGAGCGCGACGAGCAGCTGAACCACGTCGACTACTACTCGCTGGCGATGCTCTCCGAGGCGCCCGACCGGACCCTGCGCGCGACCGAGCTCGCGGCGATGACCAACGCGACGCTGCCGCGGCTCTCGCGGGTGGTGAACCGGCTCGCCGACGCGGGCTACGTCCGGCGCGAGCCGTGCCCGGGCGACCGGCGCGCCACGAACCTCGTGCTGACCGAGGCGGGCTGGGCCAAGGTCGTGCAGGCCGCGCCCGGCCACGTGCGCACCGTGCGGGCGCTCGTGGTCGACGCGCTGGAGCCCGAGCAGCTGGACCAGCTGTCGGCGATCAGCGCCCGCCTGCTCGAGCGCCTCGACCCCGAGCACAAGATGCTGGCCTCGATGCTCGGGCCCGACGGCGCCTGACCCAGGGCTTCACCAGGGCCTCACCAGCGCGGGTGCACCGACTCCCGCAGCTCGCGGTCGTACAGGTCGGCCACGGCGGCGAGGAAGTCCTCCCCCAGCGGCGGCAGCTCGCCGGCGGCCGCGTTCGCGCGGGCCTGCTCGGGCGAGCGTGCACCCGGGATGACGGTGGTGACGCCGGCCTGCTGGACGACCCAGGCCAGGGCCGCCTGGGCGGGCGTCGCCTCGAACGGCAGCTCCGCCACGAGCCGCGAGAACTCCCGCGCGGCGCGGACGCCCGTCTCGTAGTCCACGCCCGAGAACGTCTCCCCGGCGTCGAACGCCTCGCCGTGCCGGTTGTACGTGCGGTGGTCGTTCTCCGCGAACGTCGTGCTCTCGTCGTAGCGCCCGCTCAGCAGGCCGCTGGCCAGCGGGACGCGGGCGATGATCCCGACGCCCGCCTCCTGCGCGGCCGGCAGGACGAAGTCGAGCGGCTTGCGGCGGAACACGTTGAGGATGATCTGAACGGTCGCGGTCCCCCGCCGGGTGATGGCCGTGAGCGCCTCGTCGCAGGTCTCCACGCTGACCCCGTACGCCGCGATCGAGCCCTCCTCGACCAGCGTGTCCAGCGCGTCGTAGACCGCGTCGGAGGAGTAGACCGGCGTCGGCGGGCAGTGCAGCTGGACGAGGTCGAGCTGGTCGACGCCCAGGTTGCGCCGCGAACGGTCGACCCAGCCGCGGAAGTTCTCGAGGACGTAGCTCTCGGGCACCTGGTCGACCCGGCGGCCCATCTTGGTGGCGACGGTCAGCTCCACGTCGTCGTGCTCGACGAGGTAGCGGCCGATGAGGCTCTCGCTGCGTCCGTCGCCGTAGACGTCGGCGGTGTCGAAGACGGTGACGCCGGCCTCGACGGCGGCGTCGAGGACCGCGAGCGCGTCGGACTCGTCCACCTCGCCCCAGTCGGCCCCCAGCTGCCAGGTCCCCAGACCGACGACGGAGACGGGGCGTTCGGTCCGACCGAGGATGCGCTCTTCCATGGTCACGACGCTACCGGCGGGTGCGCGGCACCCCTGGGGAGGTATCAGCCGTCGCCCTTTCGCCTCCGTCGCGGTAGAAAGGTCCCGCCCCTTCTGACCTGTGAAGGCCTGCCGATGCCGCACGACCCCGCCGACCCCGCCGGAACCGCCGCCGCCTCCGCCCTCGCGGGGCCTCCGCTGGCCCCGACGCCGCGCCGGCACGGCCCCCGACGCGACCACCTCGACCCGCGGGGGGCACGGTTCCTCGACCCGGGCTCGGCGCTGCGCTTCGGCGGCGAGACCCTCCAACCCACCGCGTACGCCGGGGACGAGCTGCTCGTGCGACCCGGCCGGGACGGACGGATGGCGCCCGAGGTCCACGCGGCCCTCGAGCAGGCGGCCGGGTCCGACCACGAGCTCGAGGTCGAGGACGTCGACGCCCGGCTGGCCGGGCTGGCGGGCCGCGCCGGCCTGCTCGACTCCGACGACCACCCCCTCGTGCTGCGGGTGCACCTGCGCCGGCCCCACGACGACGAGGAACCGCGCGGCGCGGTCGACGCCTGGGTGGTGCTGCAGCGGTTCCGCCGCCTGCTCCGCGGACGTCCGGGTGCCGGCGCGGTGTCGCTGATGCACCTGCTGACGACCGGCGGGCTCGACCCCGCGCCGTACGTGCCGTGGGCCATCACCCCGAAGCCGCACGTGGCCTTCGGGATCGGGGGCAACCCGCACGTCGCCTTCGGCGCGACGCCCTTCCCGCACGTCGCCTTCAGCGCCGGCGCCGACCCGTTCTCCCCGATGCCGCACGTCGCCTTCTCGCAGGCCACCGCGGAGTACGCGCAGCCGGGTTCCGGGGGCCGGATGCCCGTGACGTGGATGGGGCCGCCGCCCACCCGGCGCGCCGACGCGGACCTCGACGGCGCCCGACGCCCCGTCGTCGCCGTGCTCGACACGGGCACCGGCCGGCACCCGTGGCTCGACGCCGTCGTGGAGCGCGCCCCGCGGTGCGGGGACCTGCCGATCGGGCTCACCGACGAGGCGACCGACGTCGAGCGGCTGGGCGTGCTCAGCGGGGCGCTCACCGGCTCGCTCGACATCGAGGCCGGCCACGGCACGTTCATCGCGGGTCTGGTGCACCAGCGCTGCCCCGACGCCCGCATCCTCTCGGTCCGGGTCGTCCAGCCCGACGGCGTCATCGACGAGTACGACCTGCTGCTGGCACTCAGCATGCTCTGGGTCCGCCAGTCGCTGGCCCTGCAGGAGCGGCGCACCGAGGACCTCGTGGACGTGGTGTCGCTCTCGCTGGGCTACTACCACGAGCAGCCGACCGACGCGGACTTCGACCCCGTGATGCGGACCGCGCTGCGCGCGCTGGCCCGGCTCGGGGTCGCCGTGGTCACCTCGGCCGGCAACGACGCGACGTCGCGCCCGGCGTACCCGGCCGCCTTCGCGCCGTGGTCGCCCCTGCCCGACGAGGTGCCCGAGGAGATCCCGCTGGTCGCGGTGGGGGCGACGAACCCGGACGGCACGGTCGCCCTGTTCTCCAACGCGGGTCCGTGGGTGCGGACGTGGCGGCCCGGCGCCGCGCTCGTCAGCACCGTGCCCACCTCCTTCGACGGCGGCAGCGCCCCGAGCGTCGAGCTCGTCGCCGGCGGGCAGGTGCGGGCGACCATCGACCCGGACGACTTCCGCTCCGGCTTCGCCACCTGGAGCGGCACCTCGTTCGCCGCGCCGCTGCTGGCCGGCGACGTCGCGCAGTGCCTCAACGCCTCGCGCCGGCTGCGCCAGGACCCCGACGAGCAGGAGGACCCCCTGGACGTGTGCTGGAGCTCGCTGCGCCGCGCGGCCCCGCAGGCCTGAGCCGTGCCGGGGACCCGCTGACCAGGCGCTCGCCGGCCCCGGCGGCGCGGGCGCCGGACGTGCGGGTCCGCGTCGAGCTCATCCACGCGCGCGCGGTCGCCGCCGCCAACCGCGGCCGCTACGACCTCAGCCGACGGCAGGCGGAGGCGGGGCTCCGGCTGCTCCCGGGCCGGACCGCTGCGGAGGACGCGGCAGGCCGCGACGGCGCGGCGGGCGCGGAGGCGGCGGACCCGTCGCTGTCCCGGCTCGAGGTGCGCCTGCTCACGCTGCTGGCCGCGATGGAGCAGGAGATCTTCGGCCAGGGCGCCGGGCTGCCCCGCCTCGAGGAGGCGGCGGCGCGGGCCGTCACGCTCGGGGCCGACGACCTCACCTTCGCCGTCCGCCAGGCCCGGGCGCTGCGCGCCCTGCGCGTCGGGGCCCGGGACGAGGCGCTCGCGCAGTTCACGCTGGCCGACGCGCTGGCCGACGCCGCCACCGACCTCGACGTCTGCCGGATGCTGGTCAACCGCGGCACCGTCCGGCTCGAGCGGCTGGACCTCGAGGGGGCGCGCGAGGACTTCGAGCGGTGCCTGGTCCGGGCCGGCTCGAAGCCCGACCTGCAGAAGTTCGCGGCCATGGCGCGGCACAACCTCGGCTACACCGAGTTCCTCGCGGGCGACCTCCCCACGGCCCTGCGCCTGATGCGGGAGGCGCTGCTCGGCAGCGAGGAGACGACGCTGGCGACGTCGCTGCTCGACCTGGCCCGGGTGCTCACCGAGGCGGGGCTGATCGACGAGGCGGACACGGCCCTGCGGCGTGCGGCCGACGCCGCCCGGCGGGGGCGGGCCTGGGCCTGGGTCGCCGAGATCGAGCTGTCCGGCGCCCAGCTGGCCCTGCTCACCGGACGCTTCGACCTCGCCCGCCGGCTCGCCGGCTCGGCCCGCAACCGCTTCCGTCGGCGCGGAAACGAGGCATGGCGGCGCCGGGCGGAGCTCGTCCTGCTGGCCGGTGACCTCGCGGACGGCCGGCCGGCGAGCCTGCTCGTCGCCCCCGCGCTCCGCCTTGCCGAGGAGTTCACGGCGGAGGGACTCACGCCGTACGCGACGACGGCGCGGCTGGTCGCCGCTGAGGCGCTGCTGAGGGCCGGCAGGCCGGCCGAGGCCGAGCGGGCGTACGCCGCGCTCCCCCGCCCCAGCCGGACCGACGTCCTCGAGGTGCGGCTGCAGCGCCGCACCGTCGCCGGACAGCTCGAGCGCGCCCTCGGCGACCCGGCCGCCGCCGCGCGCGAGGTGCGGCTCGGGCTGGAGGACCTGGCCCGCTACCAGGCGCGGTTCGGCAGCGTCGACCTGCAGACGGCGAGCGCGCTGCACGGACGGCGGCTCGCCGCGCTCGACCTGGACCTGGCGCTGTCCGGCGGTCGACCGGCGGCGGTGTTCGCCGCACTGGAGCGGGGCCGCGAACGTTCCCGCCGGCTCGTCCCCGTCACGCCCCCGAGCGGCAGCTCGGCCCCGCTGCTCGTCGAGCTGCGCCAGCTGACCACGACGCTGCACGAGATCGGCGCCGACCCGGACCACCGGGCCGAGGCGCAGCGCGTCCGCCAGCGCGTCGCGGACGTCACCGAGGAGCTGCGCGGCCTGTCCTGGCAGGTCGGCGGGCTCCCCCCCGTCGGCACGGCCACGCCCCTGGTCGAGGTCCGCGAGCGGCTGGCCGCGTGCGTGCGGCAGATGCTCCTGCTCGGTCGGCACGGCGACGAGCTGGTCGTCGTCGTGCTCGGACGTGCCCGACCACGGCTGGTCCGGCTGGCCGGGGTGGCCGCGCGGGCCTCGGCGCTGACCCGGACGGTGCGCGCCGACCTCGACGTGGTGGCCCGCCCGCGGCTCCCGGAGCGCCTGCGCGCGAGCGCGTCGGCGTCGGCGCGGCACAAGCTCGCGGCGCTTGACGCCCTGCTGCTCGGCGGGCTCGGGCTCGGCGACGGCCCGCTCGTCGTCGTGCCCACCGCCGACCTGAGCACGCTGCCGTGGGGCTGCCTGCCGAGCCTGCGCGGGCGGCCGGTCGAGGTGGCGCCGACGGCGGGCGCGTGGTGGCGCCGTTCCGAGCCACCGTCCGCCCGACCGCGCGAGGCGCGCGTCGTCGCGGTGGCCGGCCCGGACGTGCCCGCCGCCCTGCGCGAGGTCGAGCAGGTGGCCGCGACCTGGCCGGGCGCCGGGGTGCTGCACGGCGCGTCGGCGACCCGGGAGGCCTTCACCGACCGGGCCTCCAGGGCGACGCTCGCCCACCTCGCCACCCACGGCCACCACGTCGCGCAGAGCCCGCTCTTCTCCTCCTTCGACCTCGCCGACGGGCCGTTGTTCGCGTACGAGCTCGAGGCCGGGCAGGTGCCCGATCACGTGGTGCTGTCGGCCTGCGAGCTCGGCCAGGCCACCGTGCGGCCCGGGGAGGAGTCGCTCGGGCTGACGAGCGTGCTGCTGCAGCTCGGGGCGCGCTGCGTCGTCTCCGGCGTCGCGGAGGTCGGCGACGAGGTCGCGGCGGAGGTGATGGTCGGCTACCACCGGCGGCTGGCGGAGGGTTCCGACAGCGCGGTCGCGCTGGCCGACGCGGCTGCCGCGACGGACCAGCCGGTGCCGTTCACCTGCTTCGGAGCGGCGGTGCGGTTCGCGGGGTCCGCCGCCGCAGGATGAGGGGGTGAGCAGCCGCACCGTCGAGGTCGACGACCTGGCCACGTTCGACGCGCGGGCGGGCCGGCCCGGCGCCCTGCGCGACTGGTTCGTCTCCTCGGTGGACCTGACCGGCCGCAGCGACGAGCTGCTGCACCGCGACGTGCGTGGCTCGGTCTTCCTCGGCTGCCGCTTCGCCACCGAACCGGTCGACGTCGCGGCCAGCCTCCGCTCGCGCGGGGCGCTGCTGTTCCCGGCGCTGCCCGACGTGCCCTTCGACCCCTACCGGCCCGCGCTCTACTCCCCCGAGGAGCTGTACGGCGTGGACGCCTCGGGGCACCGGCCGCCGTACGCGCAGAGCCCCGACGCGGCGACCTGGGCGTGGAGCCGCTCGCGGCGCGGCCAGACCCTCACCGCGGACCTGGCCGCGACGCTGCACGACCACAGCGTCGACGGCGCCCTGGACGACGCGACCGACGCCCTCGACGTCGCGCGGGTGGTCGGCGTGATGGGGGGGCACGCGCTGCGGCGGGGCGAACCCGCGTACGCGGCCGCCGCCCGGCTCGGACTCGGGCTGGGCCGGGCGGGCCGGGTGGTGCTGACCGGCGGCGGACCGGGGGCGATGGAGGCCGCGAACCTCGGCGCCTACCTGGCGCCCTGGCCCGACGCCCTGCCCACCGCTCTCGGCCACCTGGCCGGGGCGGCCGACTACGGCGACGACGTGGACGCGTGGGCCGAGGCGGCCTTCGCGGTGCGACGGCGCTGGCCGGGCGCCGAGGCCGGGCAGGCCGGGCTGAGCCTGAGCATCCCGACGTGGTTCTACGGCCACGAGCCGACGAACGTCTTCGGCACCGCCATCGCCAAGTACTTCGCGAACGCGCTGCGCGAGGACACCCTGCTGCACCGCTGCGGCGGCGGCATCGTCTTCGCGGCGGGCGCCTCGGGGACCGTGCAGGAGGTGTTCCAGGCGGCCAACGACCGCTACTACGCCACCCGCGGCCTCGCGACCGCGCCACTGGTGCTGCTCGGCGTGGAGCACTGGACCCGCACGCTGCCGGCCTGGCCGCTGCTGGCCGCCCTTGCCCGGGACTCGGCGATGGCCGACGCGGTGCACGTCGTCGACGACGTCGACGCGGCGCTGGAGATCGTGACCGGCTGACCCCGCCTCGGCGCGTCCCCGTCCGCCCTCAGAGCGTGAGGGCGGGTTCCTCGGGGGTGCTGAGCGTGAGGACGGCCTCCTCGACGACGTCCTCGACCTCGAGCTCGCGCTCGACCTCGCGCAGCCGGTGGGCCACGGTCGTCTCGGTCGCCTCGCCGGTGATGTCGACCGCGGCGACGAGGTAGAGCCGGGACGGCCCGACGAACTCCAGGTGCAGGTAGGTCACCCGCTCGACCTCGGGCTGGGCGAGGATGAAGGCGAGCACGCGGGCCCGCGCGTCGGCGGGCACCGCCTCGCCGACGAGGAAGCGCCGGTTGCGGTCGATGAGGATGACCGCGACCACCCCGAGCAGCAGCCCGACGCCGATCGAGCCCAGGGCGTCGTAGACCGGCGAGCCGGTGACCTGGTGCAGGACGATGCCGGCGCCCGCGATGAGGAGTCCGACCAGGGCCGCCGAGTCCTCCGCGAAGACGGCGCGCAGCGTGGGGTTGGACGTGTTGAGGACGAAGCCGAGGGTGGTGCGGCCGAAGGCCTTGGCGTCCTTGCGCGACTGACGCAGCGCCTGCAGGAAGCTCGTCCCCTCGAGCACGAACGAGATCGCCAGCACGATGTAGGCGATCAGGTAGTCGCCACCCGGCTCCGGGTCGCGGAGCTCGGAGATGCCGTGGCTGATCGAGACGACCGCGCCGGCGGTGAAGAGGCCGAACGCCGCGATCATCGACCAGACGTACGCCTCCCGGCCGTAGCCGAGCGGGTGCTCCTCGTCGCGGCGTCGTCCGGAGCGCCGCTCGGCGATGAGCAGGAAGATCTCGTTGCCGGTGTCGGCCCAGGAGTGCGCCGCCTCGGCGAGCATCGACGCCGACCCGGTCAGCATCGCCGCGATCGTCTTGGCCACGGCGATCACGAGGTTGGCCGTGAAGGCGAGGATGACGGTGAAGAGGCTCTCGCCGCCCTTGCTCTCCTTGCCGTCCTTGCCCTTCGTGGGCCGCGAGGACGCCGGCGTCAGCGACGTCAGGTCACCGGGGTCGGTGGTGGGTTCCGCAGGAGGCACGGTCCATGAGCCTAGTCATGCATCGGCCGGTGCGGCGGGTGAGCACGTGCCCGCCTCGACGCTCCTGGGAACGGTGCCCCGTCAGTCGAGGAGGTCGCGGACCACGCCGTCCGCCAGCAGGCGGCCGGCCCGGGTGAGGACGGCGCGGTCCTCGACGGGCTCGAGCAGCCCGCGGACCCGGAGGTCGGGCAGCCGGCGCCGCTCGGTCGGGGTGAGCACGTCGACGTCCAGCCCCTCGCTGAGCCGCAGCTCGAGCAGGACGCGCTCCACTCGTCGCGAACCCGCGTCGAGCAGCTCGCGACCCGCGGCCGGCGAGGCGCCCGACGCGAGCCGGGCGGCGTACGCGGCCGGGTGCTTGACGTTCCACCAGCGCACGCCGCCGACGTGGCTGTGGGCGCCGGGCCCGACGCCCCACCAGTCGTCACCGCGCCAGTAGGCGAGGTTGTGGCGGCAGCGTGCGGCGTCGTCACGGGCCCAGTTGCTGACCTCGTACGCGCTCAGCCCGGCCGCCGAGAGCCGCTCGTCCGCGGCCAGGTAGGCGTCGGCGAGGGCGTCGTCGTCGGGCATCGGCAGCTCGCCGCGGCGGACGCGCACGGCCAGCCGGGTGCCCTCCTCGACGATGAGCGCGTACGCACTGACGTGGTCGGGGCCGGCGTCCAGGGCCGCGTCGAGGCTGGTCGACCAGTCGTCCGGCGACTCCCCCGGCGTGCCGTAGATGAGGTCGAGGCTGACGTGGTCGAAGCCGGCGGCCCAGGCGTCCGCCACCGCCCGCTGCGCCCGGCCGGGCGTGTGCACGCGGTCGAGGGTGGCCAGCACGTGCGGCACGGCCGACTGCATCCCGAGGGACACGCGCGTGAAGCCGGCCTCCCGCAGCTGCGCGAGCCCGGCGGCGTCAACCGAGTCCGGGTTGGACTCCGTCGTCACCTCGGCGTCGTCGGCCAGGCCGAACCGCTCCTCCACCGCGGCGAGGAACCGTCCCAGGTCCGCGGGTGGCAGCAGCGTCGGCGTGCCGCCGCCGACGAACACCGTCGACACCGGCGGCGCGTGCGGCCCGAGCACCCTCCGGGCCAGGTCGAGCTCGCCGATCGCCCGGTCGACGTAGCCCGCGCGGCTCGCGCCGGGGTCGGTGCCGAGCTCGGTGGCGGTGTAGGTGTTGAAGTCGCAGTAGCCGCACCGCGTCGTGCAGAACGGGACGTGCAGGTAGATCCCGAGCGGCCGGTGGCCGACCGTGGCGACGGCCTCGTCGGGGAGGCGGCCGTCCGCGGGTGCCGGCTCGCCCTCGGGCAGGGTCGACGGCATCTCAGCGCCTCCGTCGCGGCGTCACGGCAGCAGCACCAGCTTGCCGCGCACGTGACCCGACAGGCTCGTCTCGTAGGCCTCGCGCGCCCGCTCGAGCGGGAAGGTCTGGACCTTGATCACGACCTTGCTCTCGCGGAGCAGCTCGACGCCTTGTGCGAGGGCCTCGGTGGGCCGCCGCTCGCTCTCGGAACCACCCGTCACCCGACCGCCCTCGGCGGCGAGGTCGAAGTTGGCGATCGAGAGGACCTTGTCGCGGCTGGGCGCGAGCGCGAACAGGTCGGCGGCGGGGGTCTTGCCCGCGACGTCGGCCACCGCGTCCACCCCGTCCGGGGCGGCGGCCCGCACCCGGTCGACCAGGCCCTCCCCGTACGGCACCCCGACGGCGCCGATCTCCGCCAGGTAGCCCTGGTTGTCGGCGGACGCCGAGGCGACCACCGTCACCCCGGCCGCGACGGCCATCTGCACGAGGACCGCACCGACACCACCGGCGCCGCCGGCCACGAACAGGGTCTGGCCGGGCTGCAGGTCGAGCAGCCGCAGGACCCGTTCGCTCGTCTCCAGCGCGCTCGGGGCCGCCGCGGCGACGCTCCAGTCCAGCGACGCGGGCTTCGGCGCCCAGGCGGTGAGCACCGTGCGCTCGGCCTGGGTCCCGCGGCCGAAGCCGAAGACGTCGTCGCCGACCGCGACGCCGGTCACGCCCTCGCCCACCTCGTCGACCACGCCGGAGGCGTCCCAGCCGAGGACCGTCGGTCCGGCGGGCGCCTGGGCACCGGGCATCAGCCCGCGGAAGGTCTTCCAGTCGACGGGGTTGACGCTCGCCGCCGCGACCTTGATGCGGACCTGGCCCGGACCGGCGTGCGGCTCGGGCACGTCCGCGACCTCGAGGACCTCGGGCCCGCCGAGCTCGCTGTAGGTGACTGCGCGCATCCCAGATCTCCGTCCGTGGTTCCCGGGTCCGCCGCCCGGGATCGTCAGTGACCCCAACTAGAGTCCGGCTCATGGGTATTCCGTCTGCTCCGCGCGGCCTCCCCCGCCGCCGGTTCCTGTCGGGTCTGGGCGCCTCCGCCCTCGTCGCCGGCCTCGGCTCGGCCGGCCTGGCCGGTTGCGGCAGCAACACCGGCCGTCCCTCGGCCGACAGCTCCTCGAGCGCGTCCGGCGGGTCGTCGGGCGGCCCCAAGCCGGCGCTGTCGCAGTGGTACCACGAGTACGGCGAGGACGGGGTCGAGGACGCGGTCAAGCGGTACGCGGCCGCGTACGACCAGGCGAGCGTGTCCGTGCGCTGGAACCCGGGCGACTACGACAAGCTCGCCTCGGCGGCGCTGCTGACCGCCGACGTGCCCGACGTCTTCGAGTACGGCAACGGCCCCACGCTCGACATGATCCGGGCCGGCCAGGTCCTCGACCTCACCGAGGTCCTGGGCGACGCCGCGAGCCAGTTCTCCAAGCCGGTGCTCGACGCGATGACGTGGGAGGGCAAGGTCTACGCGGTCCCGCAGACCGTCGACATGCAGATGGTGTTCTACCGCAGGTCGGTGCTGGAGAAGGCCGGCGTGGCGCCGCCGCAGACGTTCGCCGACCTGGTCGCGGCGGCCAAGGCGGTGACGACGAAGGACATGGGCGGCTTCTTCGCCGGCAACGACAGCGGCGTCGCTGTGCTCGCCTCGATGCTCGTCTGGGCGGCCGGCAAGGAGCAGCTGAACGCCGACCAGACCGGCATCGGCTTCGACGACGCCGACGGCTACGCGGCCTTCGCGGCCTACCGCGACCTCGCGACCTCGGGCGCCCTGGTCAAGAGCGCCTCGGCCGACTGGTTCGACGCGGGCCCGCTCACCAACGGCGAGACGGCGATGCAGTGGACCGGGCTGTGGACCCTGCCCGACGTGCAGAAGGCGCTCGGCGACGACTTCGGCGTGCTGCCCTTCCCCGCGATCGGCGCGAACGGGCGCCCGGCCGTGCCCTTCGGCTCGTACGGCTCGATCGTCACCGCCAAGGGCAAGGACCCCGACGCGGCGAAGGCGTTCGTGAAGTGGCTGTGGGTCGACCAGGAGGCTGACCAGGTCGACTTCTCGAACTCCTACGGCACCCACATCCCGGCCAAGCCGTCGCTGGTCCCGCAGGCGACCAAGATCGCGACCGGTCCGGGTGCCGAGGCGGCGAAGTTCGTGGACCAGCTCGGCCACGCGCCGAGCAAGCTGTGGACGCCCGCGACGTCGAACGCCCTGACCGCGGCCCTCACCCGCGTGATCACCAAGAACGCGGACCCGAAGACCGAGATCGCCCAGGTCGCGGCCACGGCCAAGACCGAGATCGCCCGGGCCAAGAGCTAGCCGTCGTGGCCGTCGCCGCACCGACCCCGGGACTCGCCCCGCCCGGTCGGGCCGACCGACCTCGCTCCGCCGTCCGGCGCCGGTCCGACCGGCTCTGGTTCTGGGTCTTCGTCGGGCCCTTCGTCGCCGGGCTGCTGGTCTTCGTCTACGTCCCGGTGCTGTGGAGCGTCTACCTGTCGTTCTTCGACGCCCGCAACACGGTGACGCCGACCCGGTTCGTCGGCCTCGGCAACTACGCCTACCTGCTGGGCAGCCGCCCCTTTCTCGTCAGCATGGCGACCTTCGTCGGGTTCGCCGTGCTGATCGTGCCGACGACGTTCGCGCTGTCGCTGGGCCTGGCGCTGCTGGTCGCGCGGGCACGGTTCGCGCAGGCGTTCTTCCGCTCGGCCTTCTTCCTGCCGACCGCCTGCTCGTACGTCGTCGCCGCCCTGGTCTGGCGCCTGTCGATCTTCAACGGTGCGCGGTTCGGGCTCGTCAACTCCGCGCTGCGCGCGGTCGGGCTCGAGCCCGTGGGCTGGCTCAGCGGCGAGCACTACCTCTACTGGGTCGTCCTGGTCACCCTGCGGCTGTGGCTGCAGGCCGGCTTCTACATGGTGCTGTTCCTGGCCGGGCTGCAGCGCATTCCGACCGACACGTACGAGGCGGCCGCGCTCGACGGCGCGACCGGGTGGCGCGTCGTCCGCTGGATCACGCTGCCCCAGCTGCGGGCCACCTCCGTCGCGGTGCTCCTGCTGCTGACCGTGGGGGCGTTCCAGGCGTTCGACGAGTTCTACAACACCCTGGTCCAGGTCGGGACCTACCCGCCGTACGCCCGTCCGCCGCTGGTCTACCTCTACCTCGTCTCGCTCGGGCAGGGCACCCAGGACCTCGGCGTCGGCAGCGCCGGCACCGTGATCCTCACGATCGTCGTCGCGCTGCTCGGCCTCGGCCAGCTCCGGGCGCTGCGCGGCCGCAAGGACGACGCGTGAGCAGCCTCGCCTGTCGCGGGCCCGTTCGGCGCGGCCCCGAGGTCGCCCGCCACCTGCTGCTCCTCGTGCTCGCGCTGGTGTTCCTGCTGCCCTTCTACGTGGTCGTGCGCAACGCGCTGGCCACGCCGGCGGAGCTCGCCTCCGCGTCCTGGGTCTGGTGGCCCGCCCACCCGTCGCTGGACAACCTGCGCCGGCTCTTCGCCGACCAGAACGTGCGGTTCGCCCGCAGCCTGCTCAACTCCGCCGTGGTCTCGGTGCTGCAGACCGTGCTCACCGTGGCCATCTCCGCGATGGCCGGCTACGGCCTCGCCCGCGTCCCGTCACGGGCCAGCCGGCTGGTGCTGGGCCTGACCGTGCTGACGCTGATGGTGCCGACGACGGTCACGTTCGTGCCGACGTTCGTCATGGTGTCGAGCCTCGGCTGGATCTCCAGCCTGCGCGGCCTGGTCGTGCCGGTGCTGTTCTCGGCCTTCGCGACCTTCCTCTTCCGGCAGTTCTTCGCGGGCTTCCCCCTCGAGCTCGAGGAGGCGGCCGCGATCGACGGGGCGGGCCGCTGGCGGACGTTCACCCGCGTCGTGCTGCCGAACGCCTGGGGCATCTGCTCGGCGGTCGGCGTGATCACCTTCCTCAACGCCTGGAACTCGTTCCTGTGGCCGCTGCTCATCGGCCAGGACCCGGCCTACCGCACCGTCCAGGTGGCGCTGAGCGCGTACACGTCCTCCCAGCGCGTCGACGTCGCGCAGGTGTTCATGGGCTCGGCCGTCGCGATCCTGCCGGTGCTCGTCGTCTTCGTCGTCCTGCAGCGCCAGCTCGTGCAGGGCGTGGAACGTTCCGGCATCGACTGAGCCCGTCTCCGCGCGAGCCTCGCCCGCAACACCCTTCCCCGCGAAACGCTGAGGAACGACAGCCGATCGCGCCGAGGGGTGGTCGTCCCTCAGCGGTCGTGCCGCGGCCGCGGTCAGCTGACGAGGCCCACGACCAGGTTGACCACCGTCGCGGTGATGGCGGTGGCGAAGAAGTACGACAGCAGGCAGTGGCCGAGCACGAGCCGCCGGATCGCCGGGCTGGAGACCGATGTATCGCTGACCTGGAAGGTCATGCCCAGGTTGAAGGCGAAGTAGGTGAAGTCGGCGTACGCGGGCCAGTAGCCCGGGGCGTTGAAGTCGATGCCGCCCGCCACGTGCACCTGGCGCCCGGTCGCGGGCTCGGTCAGCAGCTCGCCGTGGTGGTCGTCCGACGGGCGCGCGTAGTAGAGCCGCGCGTAGTGCGGGACGTAGAGCGTGTGCAGCAGGAACCACGACAGCACCACGCTGCCCAGGGCCAGCCCGGCGTCGAGGTCGCCGTGGTGCCCGCGGTCGAGCACGAGCATGATCACCACGGCCGCCAGGTTGCCGAGGATGACGACCGTGGCCCCGACCTGGCGCAGCCCCGAGCGCGGGTCCTCCCGGGAGGCGTGCGCACGGGTGCCCTGCCCCCGGAACCTCCGCAGCGCGAGGTAGGTCCACACGACGTACACGCCGGCCACGCACATCAGCCCGGCGAGCACGCCGTAGCGCGGCAGCCCGACGACCCCGAGGACCACGGCGACCACCAGCCCCGCCCCGGCGGAGACGAGCAGGCGGCGGCTGCCCGAGCTCGACGGCCGCGCGAGCAGCGCCTCGATGCGGCGGTGCCGCGCCTCCGCCTCGGCGCTCACGCGCCCACCCCCGACGTGCTCACTTCTTGGGCGCGGGCTCCGTCGTCGCGAGCGCGGCGACGAACGCCTCCTGGGGCACCTCGACGCGGCCGACCATCTTCATCCGCTTCTTGCCCTCCTTCTGCTTCTCCAGCAGCTTGCGCTTGCGGGTGATGTCACCGCCGTAGCACTTGGCGAGGACGTCCTTGCGGATCGCGCTGATGGTCTCCCGCGCGATGACGCGGGCCCCGATCGCCGCCTGGATCGGCACCTCGAACTGCTGGCGCGGGATGAGCTGCTTGAGCTTGCCGGCCATCATCAGCCCGTAGGCGTACGCCTTGTCCTTGTGCACGATCGCCGAGAACGCGTCGACCGGCTCGCCCTGCAGCAGCACGTCGACCTTGACCAGGTCGGAGGCCTGCTCGCCGTCCAGCTCGTAGTCGAGGCTCGCGTAGCCCTTGGTGCGCGACTTCAGCGCGTCGAAGAAGTCGAAGATGATCTCGGCCATCGGCAGCGTGTAGCGGATCTCGACCCGGTCGGCCGACAGGTACTCCATGCCGTGCTGGACGCCGCGGCGGGTCTGGCACAGCTCGAGGATCGTGCCGATGAACTCGACCGGGGTGAGGATCGTCGCCTTGACGACGGGCTCGTAGACCTCGGCGATCTTGCCGCTCGTCGGGTACTCCGACGGGTTGGTCACGTTCAGCTCGGTGCCGTTCTCCAGCACGACGCGGTAGACCACGCTGGGGGCGGTGGAGATGAGGTCGAGGTTGAACTCGCGTTCCAGCCGCTCGCGGACGATCTCCATGTGCAGCAGGCCGAGGAAGCCGATGCGGAACCCGAAGCCCAGGGCCCCCGACGTCTCCGGCTCGTACGTCAGCGCCGCGTCGTTCAGCTGGAGCTTGTCCAGCGCCTCGCGCAGCTCGGGGTAGTCGGAGGCGTCGATCGGGTAGAGCCCGGCGTAGACCATCGGGTTGGGGTTCTTGTAGCCGCCGAGGTCCTTCGTGGCGGGCCGCGACGTCGCGGTGACCGTGTCGCCGACGCGCGACTGCCGGACGTCCTTGACCCCGGTGATCAGGTAGCCGACCTCACCCACGCCGAGCGAGGCCGCCTTGACCGGCTCCGGGGAGATCACCCCGACCTCGAGGGCCTCGTGGGTCGACCGGGTCGACATCATCAGGACCTGCTCGCGGTGGTTCAGCTCGCCGTCGACGACGCGGACGTACGTGACGACGCCGCGGTAGGTGTCGTAGACCGAGTCGAAGATCAGCGCGCGGGCCGGCGCGTCCGGGTCGCCGACGGGGGCCGGGACCTGCGCGACGATCGCGTCGAGCAGCGCCTCGACGCCCGTGCCGGTCTTGGCCGAGACCCGCAGCACGTCGCCGGGGTCGCAGCCGATGATCCCGGCGAGCTCGGCGGCGTACTTGTCGGGCTGCGCGCTGGGGAGGTCGATCTTGTTGAGCACCGGGATGATGTGCAGGTCGGCCTCGAGCGCGAGGTAGAGGTTCGCGAGGGTCTGCGCCTCGATGCCCTGCGCGGCGTCGACGAGCAGGACGGCACCCTCGCAGGCGGCCAGCGAGCGCGACACCTCGTAGGTGAAGTCGACGTGGCCAGGGGTGTCGATCATGTTGAGGATGTGCGGCGTGTCGTCGCCGGAGCCGGTCGTCGGCCGCCACGGCAGCCGTACGGCCTGGGACTTGATGGTGATGCCGCGCTCGCGCTCGATGTCCATCCGGTCGAGGTACTGGGCGCGCGCCGAGCGCGCGTCGACGACACCGGTGATCCCGAGCATCCGGTCGGCCAGCGTCGACTTGCCGTGGTCGATGTGCGCGATGATGCAGAAGTTCCGGACGAGCGCGGGATCGGTGCGGCCGGGAGTCGGGGCAGGGATCACCACGGAATCATTCCACGGACGACCCACTCCCCCGCCGCGCGAAGCCGCGGCCGCCGGACCCGGGAACCGGCGAGGTTGAGCAGGTCGGGGGCGCGCTGGTAGTCTGACAGATCGTGCCTGCGAGCCAGGCGCGCAGACTTCTGCCAGCTCACCGCTCCGCACCCGCAAGGATCAGTCGCCCCGTGGCCAACATCAAGTCCCAGATCAAGCGCATCAAGACGAACGAGAAGGCGCGCCAGAAGAACAAGGCCGTCAAGTCCGCCCTGCGCACCCACGTCCGTCGCTTCCGCGAGGCCGCCGAGTCCGGCGACGTCGAGAAGGCGACCACGGCCGCCCGCGCCGCCAACCGCGCGCTGGACAAGGCCGTCTCCAAGGGCGTGATCCACGCCAACCAGGCCGCGAACCGCAAGTCGGCCATCGCCTCCAAGGCCAGTAGCCTGGTCTGAGCGCCTCGCGCTCCACAGCTCCACCGTCGTCCCGGTCACCCGTTGGGTGGCCGGGACGTCGTGCGTGCGCTCGCGGCCCGTCGAGCGGCCGCTGGCCGCGCCAGATCTGCGGCGTCCAACTCTGCGAGCGGTAGGTTGCCGCGCCCGATCGGGCGAGAAGAGCGCGGCAACCTACCTCTCGACTTGAGGGGTTGAGGGCCGCCGGTTGAGGGCCGCCGGCCAGGGTGCCGGGAGGCCGGGGGTCAGGAGCGGCGGGCGGCGGCCACCGCGAGGACGGCGCGCTCGAGGGAGAACGCGGCGTCCTCCGCCGCGCCCTTGACGTCCGCGTCGGCCGTCGCGACCGCGCGCAGCGCGACCGCCAGGCCCCGCGCGTCCCAGCCGCGGGCCTGCGCGCGCATGCTCTTCAGCTTCCACGGCGGGACCCCGACCTCGCGGGCCAGGTCGACGTCGCGCTGCCCGGGCGCCGCGCCGACGAGCTTGCCGAGCGCGCGGATGCCCGAGGCGAGCGCGCTGGTGACCAGCACCGGCGGCACCCCGGTCGTGAGGGCCCAGCGCAGCTGCTCCATCGCCACGCCGGTGCTGCCGGCCAGGACGGAGTCGGTGACGGCGAAGCTGGTGACGTCGGCGCGGCCGCCGAAGTAGCGGCGGACGTCCTCCGTACGAACGTGGCCCTCGGTGTCCGAGACCAGCTGGGCCGCGCCGGCGGCGAGCGCCCGGAGGTCGGCGCCGACGGCGTCGACCAGCGCCTGGGCCGCACCCGGGTCCACGGTCCCGCCCGCCTGCCGGATCTCGGCGGCCACGAACTGCGGCAGCTCCCAGGTCTTGACCGGCGGGCAGTCCACGACCGTCACGTCCAGCGCCTTGAGCTTGTCGAGGACCCCCTTGCCCTTCTGGCCGCCAGGGTGGACCAGCACCAGGGCCACGTCGACGAGCCGCGCGGCGACGACCTCGAGCAGCTCGGGGGCGACGTCGGGCGCGAGGTTGCCCAGGTCGGTGACGACGACCGCCTTGCGGGTCGCGAAGAGCGACGACCCGCTGAGCTCGGTCAGCCGCGCCCCGTCGAGGACGGCGGCCTCGGTCCGGCTGACCTCGACCTCGGGCGACTCCTTGCGGGCACGGGCGAGCAGGTCGGCCACCGCGCGGTCGGCGAGCAGGCCCTCCGGCCCGGTGACCAGGGTCGTCCGCCCGAACGGCGAGCCCGTGGCGGCCCGGGACGAGGACGGCCGCGCCGCGCTGCGGGAGGTCGACCTGGCTGCGGGCACGGCGTCAGCATGCCAGGACCCACCGACACCCTCCGACCCACCGACACGCCCTGACCGCGCGCCCGCAGGAGGGCCCCACCGGTCCCCTGCGGTGTATACCTGGGCCGCAGGAGGGCGGCGTCCGCCCGACGAGGGGGTTCCGTCGTGGTCGCGCCGCTGGTGGAGGTGCTCCTGCTGCGTGTCCTGCAGCGCCGCGCCGCCGCCCAGCCGCCCTCGCCGCCCAACCGGCTGGTGAGCCGGGCCCGCCGCGTCGAGACCCTCGGCCACGTCGCTGACGGCACCACCGTGCTCCTGCACCGGCCCGGCTCCGCGCCCGAGGTCCTGCCGAGCGGCCGGCTCGTGTGGCCGCCGCTGGTGACCCGAGCCCAGCCGACGTACGTCGTCCTCACCCACGACCCCGTCGACGTGTGGCTGCGCGTCGGTCCGTTCGACACGCTCGACGACCGCACGGTCCACCAGGTCGAGCTACGGCTCACGGTGTCGCTGGCGTCGTCGCCGTCGGAGTTGCACGAGCTCCTCGAGGACGACGCCCGCTTCCGCGGCGGAGGGGGCGACGACGGCCCCGACCTGCTCGACGGGTTCGGCGACCGGCTCCTCGAGCGCCTGGCCCGCGAGGTGACCAACCGGACGACGGACGCGGTCCGGCGCCGCACGCTGGCCGACCTCACCAGCAGCAGCCTCGGCGTGGTCCTCGACGAGGCGTTGCCGCGCACGTTCCTGGGCGGGGCCCTCGACCGGTCGGCGCTCGAGGTGGTCGACGTCGACTGGCCCACCGAGGGCCGCGGGTGGCCCGCTGCCCTCGTGCCCGTCCCCGGTGTCGTGGCCCCCGCGGCCCTGCCCGGGCCGCAGGGGTGACGAGGTGACGGCGACGGCGGGGTGGGTCGCGACGAAGGCCGTCGAGCCGGCGCTCGGGTCGCCGTGGCCGGGCCGCGAGCTCGGGCAGGTCCGCCGTACCGTGCGGCACGCGGCCACCGTCCCGCTCGCCCTCCTGCTCGGCGTCCAGTGGCTCTTCGTCGTCGGGCGCGGCGTCCCCGAGACGACCGCGCTGCCCGCCCGCGACTGGTGGCTGGAACAGCTGGGCCTCGTGTCGGTGCTGGACCACCCGCTCGGCGCGGGCCTGCTGCTGCTCTGCAGCGCCGCCCTGGCCCTGCTCGTCCGCCGCAGCGACCGTGTCGCGCCCGTCTGGCTCGTGCCTCCGACGCTGGTCGGCTCGGTCGTGGCCCTCGTCCTCCTCCTCGCCCAGGCCGTCGCCGGTCTGGGTGCCGGGGCCCTCGCGGTCGTGGTGCTGCTCGTCTGGCTGGCGTCGGCCTGGTGGGCCGCGAGCCACGCCGTCGTCGCCGGGCTGGCGCCGCGCCGGCCGGTGACCAGCCGCACCGGGGCGCTGCTGGTCGCCGTCTGGGTGCTGCTGCTGCCCGGGCCGCTCGCCGTCGGCCGCTGGCTCCTCGCCGGCGACCTGCGCACCGAGGCCGAGGTCCTGGCGGGCAACAGCGTCGGGCTGCGGTTCGCCGCGCTGCTGACGGCGGCCTCCGTCCGGCTCTCCCTCTTCGGCGCCCTGCTCGGCGTCGTCGCCTGGCTCGCCTACCAGGTGTGGCCTCGGGGAGGTGCTCGGCGGCGGTGGCGCTGGTACGCGGCGCTCGCGGTCGGCCTGGTCGCCCTGCTCGAGCTGTGGTGGACCGCGCAGACCGTCGCCGACCAGCGCGTCACCCAGCTGCGCTACGGCAGTCCCGGCGACGAGCTGCACTTCACCTGCGCGACCTGGGTCTACCCGCCCGACACCGACGCCCCGGCCGCGACCCCCACGCAGACGGTCGCCGTCAGCGGGTCCGGCTGCGCCACCGTCACCGCGTACGCCGGCTACCACCAGCTCGGCACCACCGTCGCCGGGGTCTCGGTCTCCCCCGTCGCCCTGCGTCGGCCCGCGCCCGCCGGCGCGTCCGACGACCGCTCGGCCGGCTCCTCGCCGCCGACGCTGCCCCTGCCCACCGGCCGTTCCGGCTCGCTGGGCCCGGCCGGCGAGCCGCGCCCGCTCGCCGGGGCCCGCTACGGCGACGTGCTCGTGCTGGCCGGCTCCAACCGCTTCGACCGGACCGCCGACCAGGTCGTCGCGGTCCCGCTGCACGGCGGCCCCGCCCTGTGGCGCTTCGTCTGCGGCGACAAGCGCGAGGTGCGCGCGCGCTTCGCCGGCGGCCGGCCCGACCCGGCGTCCGCCGCCACGACGCCCGGCGACCCCGGCGACGTCGTCCTCCTCACCTGCGGCGCCCGCCGCCTGCGGCTCGACCCCGTGACGGGCCTGACCGCCGCCCGCTGAGCAGGCCCTGCCACCCCGAGCCGCTGCCACCGGTCCGCTCATCGCTCGCTCGCCACCAGCACGCGGCCGCCGTCGGCCTCGACGGCCACCGCGCCGTGCTCGTTGGTCGCCAGGACCTGCATGCCGAGGGCCCGCAGCCGGGCCACCGTGCTCGGCGCCGGGTGGCCGTAGTCGTTGTCCACCCCCGCACTGGCGATCGCCAGCCGCGCGTGCGTCGCGGCGAGGAACGCCTCGTCCTGCCGCGACGAGCCGTGGTGCGGCACCTTGAGCACGTCGGCGTGCAGGTCCACGCCCGCCGCCACGACCGCCTCCTGCCCCGGCGGCTCCACGTCGCCGCTCAGCAGCACCCGCACCCCCGAGACGGTCGCCATCACCACCAGGCTCGCGTCGTTCTGCCGGCCGGACTCGTCCTCGGCGGCCACGTCCTGCGCCGGCCCGGCCCGCGGGCCCAGGACCTCGAGCCCGACCGCGCCCACCGTCGCGCGGGCGCCCAGCGCCGGCGTCAGCACCGGCACCTCCAGCCCCGCCGCCTCGGCGCGCACCCGGGCGGCCTCGCCCGACGGCGAGGCGAGCGGCGACACCCACACCTGCCCGACCGGCCGCACGCCGAGCACCCCGTCCAGCCCGCCGGTGTGGTCGTCGTGGAAGTGCGTCAGCACCAGCAGCGGCACCCGCCGCACGCCGAGCTCGTCGAGGCAGCGCCGCAGCAGCGCCGGGTCCGGCCCCGTGTCGACCACCACCGCGTCCCGCTCCCCCGCCCGCAGCACCAGCCCGTCGCCCTGGCCGACGTCGCAGGCCACGAGGACCCAGTCCCGCGGGGGCCAGCCCGGGCGGTGCGGCGGCGCCAGCAGGGCGAGCACCATCAGCACGGCGAGGGCCACGACGAGCCAGCGCCGGACGAGCACGTGCGGCAGCAGCAGCCCGACGGCGAGGCAGGCCGCCGCGAGCCAGCCGAGCGCGAACGGCGACGCCGGCCAGTCGTGCGCCGACCCGGGCAGCACCGCCCCGGCGTGCGCGACCCACAGGATCGGCTGCGCCGACCAGGCCGCGCCGAACCCCAGCACCGCGGCCCCGTGCGCGCTCGCGAGCGAGGCGCCGGCCGCCGCGAACCCGAGCACGGTCGCCGGACCGACGAACGGTCCCGCCACCGCGTTCGCCAGCAACCCGGAGACGCTGACGCGTCCCGAGATGGCCGCGACCACCGGCAGGGTGGCCAGGTGCGCGGCCAGCGGGACCGCGACGGCCTCCGCCACCGGGCCGGGCAGCCAGCGCCGCAGCAGCGCGCTCCACGGCCCGGCCCACCAGACGATGCCGCCGCTGGCCAGCACCGACAGCGCGAACCCGACCGACCGGCCCAGGTAGGGGTCGAGCAGCAGCAGGCCGGTCGACGCCACCGCGAGGTGCCGCATCCCCGCCGCCCGACCGCCCGCGCCGAGCGCCGCGAGCGCGACCAGCCCCATCGCGGCCGCGCGCAGGACGCTGGGCTCGCTGCGGCACAGGCCGACGAACACCACCACGGTCGCCAGCCCCACCGCCCGCAGGGCCCAGCCGCGCACGCCCGCCCAGCGCGCGAGCAGCAGGCAGAAGGCCAGCAGCAGCGTCAGGTTCGCGCCGGAGACCGCCGTCAGGTGCGACAGCCCGGTGGTGCGGAAGTCGTCCACCACCGCCGGGGTGAGGGCGGAGGTGTCGCCGAGCACCAGCGCCGGGACCAGCGCGCGCGGCTCGCTCCTGCGGTGCGCCACCGAGGCGCGCAGGCCCTGCCGGACCCGCTCGACCAGCCGCAGCGACGCCGGCGGCGCGCGCACGGACGTGCCCCCGGTCCGGACCCGCAGCACGGCGCCGTACGGGTCGCCCCGCTCGGCGGGCTCGAGCCGGCCGGACACCCGCACCCGCGAGCCGACGGGCCAGTGGCTCCACACGGGCACCGCACCCCCCGTGACGACGACGAGCACCGGCGTGCGGGTGCGCCAGGTCCGGCCGCGCCCGTCCAGCTCGACGGCGAGGCCCGGCAGGGTCGCGTACGCGGGCCGCACCCCCTCGGCCGGGTGCACCCGCGCGTCCCCGCGCACCTCGAGGACCACCGCCGCCACGGCCCGCTGCGCCGCGAGCGTGGCGACCGGTCCCGAGGCGAGGGCCTCGGCACGGACCGCCCCGGTCGCCCCGGTCACGGCGAGCACCACCGCGGTCGCGAGCAGGAGCACCGAACCCCGCCGCCACGCGACCAGGCCGACGAGCAGCGCGACGAGCGCGACACCACCCCAGGTCGCCGGGGAGCCGGACGTGCCGAGCCAGGCACCGCCCCACGCCGCCACGGCGACCGCGACCATGCGCAGGTCGGGCGCGTGCGTCGTCACACCCGGACGTGCGGCGCGATCCGGGCGTACGTCTTCGGCCCGATCCCGTCGACCTCCTGCAGCTCCTCCGCGCGGGAGAAGCGTCCGTGCTGCTCGCGCCAGTCGAGGATCTTCTGCGCGGTCACCGGCCCGACCCCGGGCAGCGTGTCCAGCTGGTCCACGGTGGCGCGGTTGAGGTCGACCACGGAGCCCGCCGCACCGCCACTGGTCCCGCCCGACGTGCGCGCCGTCCCCGCCGCGGTGCCCGACGTCCCGCCGGCGGTCCCCCCTGGGCCTGCCCTGACCTCGCCGGCCGGGTGCTGCCGGGTGCCGACGACGACCTGCACCCCGTCCTCGAGGGGCTGGGCGAGGTTGAGCTCGCCCGGGTCGGCGTCGCGCCGCAGCCCGCCGGCGGCCTCGAGGGCGTCCTCGACGCGCGCCCCGGACTTCAGGTGGACCAGGCCGGGGTGCCGGACCGCCCCCAGCACGTGCACCACCGGTCCGGCGGCCTGCTGGCCGGCCCCGCCACTCGCACCCGGGTCGGCCGGCGCGGCGGTCGCGCTCGCGCTCGCGCTCGAAGGAGACGACGACGAACCGGACGACCCCGTGGCGTCGGCAGACTGCGCGGGCGCCGGCGCCACCGTCGGTGCGGCGACCGCCTCGGGTCGGGCCTGCAGCCACGACCAGCCGCCCCAGACCACGCCGACGAGCAGCACGGCGGCGACCACCCCCAGGTGCCAGCGCGTGAAGCGTCGTGGCGGCTCGAGGTCGTCCGGGCCGAGGGGACGGCCGGGGCCCGTCGGGCCGGGGTCGAGGAGGCCGGCAGCGTCCTCCTGCTCCTCCCGTTCCCCCGAACGTCGCGCCCCGGCCGCCCGGCGTGGCCCTGCGGCGACGTCACCGCCTCCCATCAGGCGCGCCAGCCGGTCGCGGGCCAGGGCGGCGAGCTCGGGGTCGGGCGGAGGGTGTCGTCGAGCCACACCTGATCTGTACGCAGGACGAGGCCCCGCGTGCCGCCGGTCCCCGGCGCTGTGGACGACGAACCCTCGACCGGTTCCGTGCTGTGGACAACCGGCACGGACGGGGGCAGGCGCCTCGCGCCGTACGGTCCGCTGGGCGTCGCGGGCACGCGGAACGCGCCCGGCCCCGTAGAGTCCGGCCGGACGCCGGGTGTCGAGGGAGTGACGGATTGGTGAAGGACGCCTCCAGGCGGGTGTGGCGTGCGGCGCCCGCCACGCTGGTCGCCGTCGTCGTGCTGACCCTGCTCGCCGCCGCCGCGCTCGTCGGACTGGCGTACCTGGTCTACCGCCGCGAGGGCTCGCCCTGGATCCCGGCCGCCCTCCTGCTGCTGGCGCTGCTCGCGCTGCTCTACGCCTGGCGCTTCGGGCTGCATCCCCGCCTCGTCGCCGACGACGACGGGCTGCACGTGCGCAACCCGTTCTCCTCCCGCTCCTTCGACTGGGGCGACGTCACGCTGGTCGCGCCCGGTGAGAACGGGCTGGTCGTCGGCTCCGACGACGGCGTCGCGGAGGCGTGGTGCGTGCAGAAGTCGACCTTCTCGCTGCGCCGCGGGCGGTTCACGCGCGCCGACGCCGTCGCGCACGAGCTGATCGACGAGCTCGAGCGACGCGACCCGCCCCTCGAGGACGAGGAGACCGGGCTCCGGATCCGCCGGGCGCGCCCCGACGAGGCCCGCCTGCTCACCCGCATCGAGCGGTCCGCGAGCGAGGAGCACCTGGAGCACCTGTTCCCGCCCGAGGAGTTCCCCTACCCGGTCACCGAGGTCACCGCCCGCTGGCGCCGTGAGCTGCACGCACCGTCGACCCGCGTCTTCGTGCTGGAGCGCGAGCAGGACGCCCTCGGCTTCGTGGCCTTCTCCAACGCCGGAGAGGTGCTCCACCTCGGCGTCGTGCCGCACCGGACCCGCCGCGGCTACGGGTCGGCACTCCTGGAGTTCGCCGTTCGTCAGATGTACGACAACGGCGAGCTCGAGGCCGGTCTGTGGGTGCTGGAGGGCAACGCCGGCGCCCGCGCCTTCTACCGCAGCCACGGCTGGGAGGAGGGCGAACAGCGCCGGCCGTGCCGCTACCAGCCCCACCCGCAGGAGATCCGCATGACCAAGCAGCTGCGCCGCCGCCCGCGCCGCGCCGCGTGAGGGCGCGGACCGCGGCACGCCCGGCCTGGGACAGCACGCCGCACCGGCGGCGCCGACCCGGCGTCGCGCTCGTGCTGGCCCTGCTGCTCCTGCTCCCCGCGCTCGCGGCCACGGCGCTGCGGGTCCTCGCGCCCACCGACGACACCGGGGCGATGCTCGCGTCCTTCGTCCCCTACGGGCTGCCGCTCTACGTGGTCGCGCTCCTGCTGCTGCTCGTCGCCCTGGTGCGGGCGCGGCGCCAGGCCCCGGTGGCGGTGCTCGCCCTCGTCGTCGCGGCGCTGACGGCCCTGCACGTCAGCTGGATCGCCCCGTTCTTCGTGCCCGACCACCGCCCGGTCGTCGGCCCGTCCTTCACCGTGCTCGCGCAGAACGTCCACCTCGGCCTGGCCGACACCGACCGGATCGCGGAGGTCGCTCAAGGCGCCGACGTCGTGGTGCTGAGCGAGACCAACCGGACGTTCCTGACCCGGCTCCAGACGCCGGCGTGGGACGCCCGCTTCCCGTACGCGGTCGGGGCCCTGCACGGGCCGCCGAGCGACACGACGATCTTCTCGCGCTTCCCCCTGACCGACGCGAGCACGCTCAAGAACTCCCTGGCCACGCAGTGGCTGATGACGCTCGAGGTGCCCGGCCGCAGCCCGGTCCGCTTCCTCGGCGTGCACCCGTGCAACCCCTACTGCGGCGGCGGGTCCTTCGCCCGCGACCACGCCGCGCTCGAGGCCGCGGTCCGCGCCAACCTGTCGCAGCCGCTCGTCGTGGCGGGCGACCTGAACGCCATCGACGACCACGCCCCGCTCCAGCGCCTGCGCGCCGACGGGATGCGCAGCGCCACCGAGCTCGTCGGCGCGGGGTGGCTGCCCACCTATCCGGCCGACCGGGCCTTCCCGCCGCTGCTGCCCATCGACCACGTGCTCGTCGACGACCAGCTCACCGCGACGTCGCTGCGGACGGTCCGGGTGCCCGGGAGCGACCACCTCGGCCTGCTGGCCACCATCGCCGGAACGGACTGAAGCCAGGCCCTCGCCCCGGCGGGCGGTCAGCCCTTCGGGACGATGCTGACCAGCTTGGGCGCGCGGACGATCACCTTCGCGACCTCGCGGCCGGCCAGGGCACGCACGACGCCCTCGTCGGCCAGGGCCGCGGTGCGCAGCGCGTCCTCGCTCACGTCGGGAGCCACCTCCAGGCGCCCGCGGACCTTGCCCTGCACCTGCAGCACGCAGGTGACGGTCTCGGCGACGAGCAGCGACGCGTCCACCTCCGGCCAGGTCGCGTCGGCGACCGACGGGGTGTGGCCCAGCCGCTCCCACATCTCCTCGGCCGCGTACGGGGCGACCAGGCTCAGCGCGACGGTGACGACCTCGGCGGCCTCCCGGACGGCGGGGTCCGCCGCGCCGGGACCGGTGTCGATCGCGCGGCGGGTGGCGTTGACCAGCTCCATGACGCGGGCGACCGCCACGTTGAACCGCTGGGTCTCGACCGCGGTGGTCACGTCGGCCAGCAGCCGGTGCGTCTCGCGGCGCAGCGCGACGTCGCCCCCGCGCGGGTCGGTGCCCCGCGGGCTGGTGACGTCCCCGGCCAGGCGGTAGGCCCGCTGCAGGAACTTCAGCGACCCGGCCGGCGAGACGTCGGCCCAGTCGATGTCCTCCTCCGGCGGCCCGGCGAAGACCACGGTCAGCCGGATCGCGTCGACGCCGAACTCGTCGATCTGCGCGCCCAGGTCGACCCCGTTGCCCAGCGACTTGCTCATCGCCTTGCCCTGGTTGATGACCTGGCCCTGGTTCAGCAGGCGGCGCATCGGCTCGACGAAGTCGACCAGGCCCATGTCGAACAGGACCTTGGTGAAGAAGCGCATGTACAGCAGGTGCAGGATCGCGTGCTCGACGCCGCCGACGTACTGGGCGACGGGCATCCAGCGGCGCACGTCGTCCGGGTCGAACGGCGCGTCGACGTCGCGCGGGCTGCAGTAGCGGAAGAAGTACCACGACGAGTCGACGAACGTGTCCATCGTGTCGGTGTCCCGCTTGGCCGGCTGGCCGCACTGCGGGCAGGCGACGTTGACCCAGTCGCTCGCGCTCGCCAGCGGCGAGGTGCCCTTGGGCGCCAGCGCGGCGCCGGTCAGGTACGGCAGCTCGACCGGCAGCTGGTCGTCGGGCACGGCGACCTCGCCGCAGCCCGGGCAGTGGATGACCGGGATCGGCGCGCCCCAGTAGCGCTGGCGGCTCAGCAGCCAGTCGCGCAGCCGGTAGGTCACCGCCGACTCGCCCACGCCGTCGTCCTGCAGCTGGGCGACGATGCGCTCGACGCCGGCGGCCTTGTCGCTCAGCCCGTCCAGCGGTCCAGAGGAGACGTACGCGCCGTCGCCCGGCGTCGCGACGCCGGTCTCGCCGGGGTCGGGCAGGCCGGTCTCGACGACGACCCGGACGGGCAGGTCGAAGGCCCGGGCGAAGTCCAGGTCGCGCTGGTCGTGCGCGGGCACCGCCATGACCGCACCGGTGCCGTACTCGGCCAGCACGTAGTCCGCGGCGTAGACCGGGATCTGCTCGCCGTTGGCCGGGTTGGTGGCGTGCACGCCCAGGAACACGCCGGTCTTGGGCCGGTCGGTCGACTGGCGCTCGATCTCGGTGACCCGCTTGGTCTCCTCCAGGTACGCCTCGAACGCCGGTCGCTGGGCGTCGGTGACGACCTCCGCGGCCAGCGGCGCCTCGGGCGCGACGACGAAGAAGGTCGCGCCGAACAGCGTGTCCGGGCGGGTCGTGAACACCCGGACCGGCTCCTCGCGGCCCTCGACGGCGAAGTCGACGTAGGCGCCCTCGGAGCGCCCGATCCAGTTGCGCTGCATGGCCAGCACGCGGTCCGGCCAGCCGCCCTCCAGCTCGGCCATGTCGTCCAGCAGGCGCTGGGCGTACTCGGTGACGCGGAAGTACCACTGGGTCAGCTGGCGCTTGGTCACCGTGGTGCCGCAGCGCTCGCAGGCGCCCTGCACGACCTGCTCGTTGGCCAGCACGGTCTGGTCCTTGGGGCACCAGTTGACGAAGCTCGCCTTGCGGTAGGCCAGCCCGCGCTCGCGGAAGCGCAGGAACAGCCACTGCGTCCAGCGGTAGTACTCGGGGTCGGAGGTGTGCAGCCGGCGCGACCAGTCCAGGCTCAGCCCGTAGCGGCGGAACGACGTCGCCTGGGTCTCGATGTTCGCGTACGTCCACTCGGCCGGGTGCGTGCCGCGCTGGATCGCCGCGTTCTCCGCGGGCAGGCCGAAGGAGTCCCAGCCGATCGGGTGCAGGACGTCGTGGCCCTTCAGCCGCAGGTAGCGCGCCGGGATGTCGCCCATGACGAACGCCTCGGCGTGGCCCATGTGCAGGTCGCCGGAGGGGTACGGGAACATGTCGAGCACGTACGCCCGCGGCTTCGCGCCGTCGTCACGCGTGACGAACGTGGCGTCGGCCTCCCAGAAGCGCTGCCAGCGCTTCTGCGCGGCGACGGCGTCGTAGCGGTCCGGCTCCGCCTGCGCGCCGGGGCGCTCGGCCTCCGTCGTGCTCATCGTCGTTCTCCTTGGGTCGTGTCCTCCGGGCATGAAAAAACCCCTGTGCCGACGGGCACGAGGGGCAGCCGCGCGACGGTCGCCGCGCGGCTAGGTAAGCAGGAGCGTCCCGGACATGCGTCCAGTCTAGACCCGGGCGTCTCCCCGGTTCCCGGAGGAACGCTCCCCGAGCCTGTCGAAGGGCCACGAGCGACGCTCCCTGAGCCTGTCGAAGGGCCACGCGCGACGCTCCCTGAGCCTGTCGAAGGGCCCCGGAGGGGTTGGCGGTCCCTGCCCGGCCAGGACGCTGACCTCTTCGAGGCCCCCTTCGACAGGCTCAGGGAGCGTTCTCACTCACGTACGGGTCGGCGCGCTCGGCGCCAGGCGGCGACCAGCAGCCCGGCGAGCAGCGAACCGCTCGTGCCCAGCGTGAGGTCGCCGAGGGTGTCGGGGTAGACGAGCTGGTAGGTCGGCAGAGTGCGCAGGAACGCCGCGTACTCCCCCAGCTCCCACAGCACGGCGGCGGTCGCGCCGAAGCCGAGCCCGACCATGACGACCACCCCCGGGCCGGTCCGCCGGCCGGGCGCCCAGGCCAGCAGGACGCCGGCGGTGAGCAGCGCCCAGTGCGCGAAGTGGCTGACGTCGTCCCACCACGTGACGGTGTCGAAGAAGTTCAGCCGGTTGCCGGTCAGGTCCGACAGCCACGGCAGGGTGACGAGCAGGTCGGCGCCCCACGGGAACGTCCGCCCGGCCCACGCCCGGCGTCCCCGCCGCCACCACCAGAGGGGGACGGCGAGCGCGCCGAGCGGGTAGACCACGAGCCGCGCCCCGGCACCCTTGGCCTTGAGGTTCGACAGGTCCGGGTGGACCAGCGCGACGAGCAGCAGGACGACCAGCGCAAGCTTGGCCAGCAGGTCGAGGGCGGGCAGGACCCGCCGCGAGGGCGTCAGCGGCGGCCGAGGCGACGCTCGCCGCTCGCGCCGCGCTCGTAGGGCAGGCCGTAGTGGCTGTAGAGCGTGGGCTCCAGCTCGGAGGTCAGCTCGCCGTCGGTGTCGATCGAGGGAGCGTCCTTGGCCGTCTTCTTGTCGGTGGTCACCCGGACCTGGTTGGGGCTGACCTTGGCGCCGACCAGCGGCACGAAGACGAGCTTGGCGGGGAGGCCACGCTTCACGCTGGCGAACACGGGCTGGTCGCTGGAGGTGTCGAAGTAGACGCCCTCGAGCGAGCCGATCTTGGAGCCCTCGGCGTCGACCACCGACTGACCCTGCCAGTCCCGGATGTCGCCGACCTCGACCACGCTGCCGCTCACGCTGTTCCTCCTCGCTGGCGCACCGCAGTGGCACGACCCGCGTCGAGCCTAGTGGGCGAGCTGATGCTCAACCGGAGTGCCGCGTCTGCGCCTCCCAGGCACTCGCGACCATGTCGCGCAGCGAGTGCCGCATCTCCCACCCCATGTCGCGCGCCGCCAGCTCGCCGGAGGCGACGATGCGCGCCGGGTCGCCGGGCCGCCGCGCGGTGACCTCGGGGGTGAAGTCGATGCCGGTGACCTCGGCGGCCACGTCCATGATCTGGCGCACCGAGACGCCGTCGCCGCTGCCGAGGTTGTAGACGGCCTCGAGCGGGCGACCCTCCTCGAGCGCCTTCGCCGCCACGACGTGGGAGTGGGCGAGGTCGGCCACGTGCACGTAGTCGCGCACGCAGGTGCCGTCCGGCGTCGGGTAGTCGTCGCCGTTGATCTTCGGCGTCTCGCCGCGCTGCAGCATCCCCAGCACCAGCGGGAAGAGGTTGTGCGGGCTCGTGTCGTAGAGATCGGGCGTCGCGGAGCCCACGACGTTGAAGTAGCGCAGCGAGGTGTGCGTGAGCACCCGCCCCGCCAGCTCCGCCGCGCGGGCCTGGTCGGCGATCAGCCACTCCCCGATGAGCTTGCTCTCCCCGTACGGCGACTCCGGGTGCGTCGGGGTCTGCTCGGTCACGAGGTCGACGTCGGGGGTCCCGTACGTCGCGGCGGAGCTGGAGAACACCAGCCGGGAGACGCCCGCGGCGTCCATCTGCTCGAGCAGCGTCGCGGTGCCGGTGACGTTCTGCTGGTAGGTCAGCAGCGGCCTGCTCACCGAGACCCCGGCGTACTTGAAGCCGGCGAGGTGCACCACGCCGGTGACGTCGTGGTCGCGCAGCGTGTGCCGCACGAGGTCGCCGTCGAGGAGCGTGCCGCGCACGAAGGGCACGTCGTCGGGCACGAACTCGGGGTGCCCGCTGCTCAGGGAGTCGATGACGACGACCTGCTCACCGGCCTCGCGGAACGCCCGCACCACGTGCGAGCCGATGTAGCCCGCCCCTCCGGTCACCAGCCAGGTCATGCTCCCCGCCTCCTCCTCGTCCGCTCTCCCCGTACGCGCCGCCACCCCGCCGCGACCCTGCCGCCACCCCGCCGCGACCGAGTCCGCCGGTCCGGCGGCCGCGACCTCACACGTGAAACGTGGCCGTCACGAACCCGTGAGAACTGTCATGCCGCCGTAACCGACCGCACCGCCGGTGCAACACGGGACCAGCAGAGTTCTGATCGCAATCCTCGCCTGCGCCCGCCACCGGCGCGCGGGCAGGTCCCCCGGCAGCAGTCCGTCCCAGTCCGTCTCGTCCTCACTGCAGGAAGAAGCAAGCATGACTCCACTCGACGTGAACTCCGGCGACACCGCCTGGATCCTCACCTCAGCCGCGCTGGTGCTGCTGATGACCCCGGGCCTGGCGCTGTTCTACGGCGGCATGGTGCGGGCGAAGACCGTGCTCAACATGATGATGATGAGCTTCGGGGCCCTGGCCTCGATCTCGGTCGTCTGGGTCCTCTGGGGCTACTCGATGGCCTTCGGCGACGACGTCGGCGCGGGGCTGCTGGGCAACCCGGGCCAGTACTTCGGCCTCAAGGGCCTCATGGAGGACACCGGCTCGAGCCTGCCGACGATGGCCTTCGTCGGCTTCCAGGCCGTCTTCGCGATCATCACCGTCGCGCTGATCTCCGGCGCCATCGCCGACCGCGCCAAGTGGGGCACCTGGATGATCTTCACGGTCGTCTGGGCGACGATCGTCTACTTCCCCGTCGCGCACTGGGTCTTCGACTTCAGCGTGACCGAGGACGACGGGACCGTCTCCCACGTCGGCGGCTGGATCGCCAACAACCTCAAGGCCATCGACTTCGCCGGTGGCACCGCGGTCCACATCAACGCCGGTGTCGCGGGCCTGGCGCTGGCGATCGTGCTCGGCCGCCGCGCCGGCTGGAAGCGCGACCCGATGCGCCCGCACAACCTGACGCTGGTCATGCTCGGCGCCGGGCTGCTGTGGTTCGGCTGGTTCGGCTTCAACGCCGGCTCCGCCCTCACCGCCGGCAACTCCGCCTCGGTCGTCTGGGTCAACACGATGGTCGCCACCGGCGCCGCCGCGCTGGCCTGGCTCATCACCGAGCGCATCCGCGACGGGCACGCCACCTCGCTGGGCGCCGCGTCCGGCATCGTCGCGGGCCTCGTCGCCATCACCCCGTCCTGCTCCTCGGTGAGCCCGGTCGGCGCGATCTTCCTCGGCGCGATCGCCGGTGCGCTGTGCGCCCTGGCCGTCGGCCTGAAGTACAAGCTGAACGTCGACGACTCGCTCGACGTCGTCGGCGTCCACCTCGTCGGCGGCCTCTGGGGCACCATCGCCGTGGGCTTCTTCGCCACCTCCGCCGCCCCGGCGGGTGTCGACGGCCTCTTCTACGGCGGCGGCGTCGACCAGCTGTGGCGCCAAGTCGTGGGCGCGCTCGCCGTGCTCGTCTTCAGCTTCGTCCTCACCCTGGTCATCGGCCTCGTGCTGGAGAAGACCGTCGGGTTCCGGGTACCGGAGGACCAGGAGCTCGAGGGCGTCGACAGCGTCGAGCACGCCGAGACCGCGTACGACCTCGGCAACCTCGCCGGGACCCTCCGCTCCACCGGCGCGCTGGGCTCCACGCTGGCCCACCGCACCGAGTCCGCCGACAAGTCCGCTGAGAAGGAGGTCAACGCGTGAAGCTCGTGACCGCGATCATCAAGCCCCACATGCTCGACGAGGTGAAGAGCGCCCTGGAGTCGTTCGGCGTCGAGGGCATGACCGTCAGCGAGGCCAGCGGCTTCGGCCGCCAGCGCGGCCACACCGAGGTCTACCGGGGCGCGGAGTACACCGTCGACCTGGTGCCGAAGGTGCGCCTCGAGGTCCTCGTGAGCGACGACGACGCGACCGACATCGTCGACGTGCTCGTCAAGAGCGCCCGCACCGGCCGCATCGGCGACGGCAAGGTCTGGTCGGTGCCGGTCGACGACGTCGTCCGCGTCCGCACCGGCGAGCGCGGGGCCGACGCCCTCTGACCGACCACCTCGAGCGGCTGGGCCTCGACCTGAGGTCCACGCTCACCGAGCAACGGCTCGACGTCGCGGTCCGGTCCTCCTGGGAGCCCCAGGCAGGGCCGGACCGCCGGCGTTCGATGACCGCGCGGGTCGAGGCCGGCCTGGTCGCCCTCTTCGCCGCCTCGGGCGCCCCCGCGTCGGGCGTCGCGCTCGCCTGCGTCGGCAGCCTCGCCCGTCGCGAGCTCGGACCCCGCTCCGACCTCGACCTCGTCCTGCTCCACGACGGCCGGCTCTCCCGAGCGGCCGGCGGGCTGGACGCGCTCAGCGAGCGCCTCTGGTACCCGCTGTGGGACGCCAGGGTCAAGATGGACCACGCCGTCCGGACGCCGGCCGAGTGCACCGCTGTCGCCGGCCAGGAGCTGAGCGCCGGCGTGGGGCTGCTCGACCTGCGGGTGGTGGCCGGGGACGCCGACCTCGTCAGCGGCGCCCGCACCGCCCTGCTCGGCGCCTGGCGCACCAACGCCCGCCGCCGGCTGCCCGAGCTGCTCGACGCCCTCGAGGAGCGCTGGTCCAGCGCCGGGGACGCGGCCTACCTGCTCGAGCCCGACCTCAAGGAGGCGCGGGGCGGGTTCAGGGACATGACCATGCTCCGCGCCCTCGCCGCGACGTGGCTCACCGACCGGCCGCACGCCGGTGTCGAGGCGCCGTACGGCCGCCTGCTCGACGTGCGCGACGCCCTGCACGTGGCCTCCGGGCGCCCCCTCGACCGGCTCCTGGCCGCCGAGGTCGACGAGGTGGCCCGGATGCTCGGCCACTCCGAGCCCGACGACCTGCGCCGCGAGGTCAGCCTCGCCGCCCGCCGCGTCGCCCACGCCGTCGACCTGACCGCCCGCGCGGCGCGCCAGGCGGTCCCCGTACGCCGCGTCCTCGGCTTCGCCCGGCGCGAGCGCGGGCCCGAGTACCGCGTCGCCGGGCACGGCCTGATCGTGTCCGGCCCACCCGGCAGCCAGGAGGTCGGGCTCACCAGCGCCGACGTCGCCGACGACCCGCTGGTCGGCCTCCGTGCCGGCGCGCTCGCCGCCCGCGAGGGGCTCACGCTCGCCCCCGTCACCGCCGACAACATCGGGGCCCGGGTCAGCCCGCTGCCCGACCCGTGGCCCGAACCCGCCCGCGAGGCGCTGCTCGGCATGCTCTCCGCCGGGCCAGCCCTGCTGGCCGTGTGGGAGGCGCTCGACCTGGCCGGCGCCATCACGTGCTGGCTGCCGGAGTGGGCCGGCATCCGGGCGCGGCCCCAGCACAACCCGCTGCACCGCCACACCGTCGACCGGCACTCGGTGCAGACCGTCGTCGAGGCCCACCGCCACCTGACGTCGGTGGAGCGCCCCGACCTGCTCCTGGTCGCCGCCCTGCTGCACGACATCGGCAAGCTGCCGGGTGCCGGCGCCGCCCACCCCGCCGTGGGAGCGCCGATCGCCCGCGAGGTCGCCGACCGGATGGGGATGACCGCCCCCGACGTGGCCGTCGTCGAGCTGCTCGTGCGCGAGCACCTGACGCTGGCCGAGCTGGCGACGCGCCGCGACCACGCCGACCCGCGCACCCAGGACGCCCTCGTCGCCGCGGTCGAGGGTCGCGGCGACGTGCTCGAGCTGCTCCGCTTCCTCACCGCCGCCGACGCGCGGGCCGCCGGACCCGCCGCCTGGTCACCCTGGCGGGCGTCGCTGATCAACGCCCTCGCCGACCACGTCGGCGGGATGCTCGTCGACGGCCGCCCGGCCGCCCGGCCCGACCTGGCGAGCATGGTCGACGTCGGGCTGGCCCGCTCGGTGGCGCTCGACGGCCGCGCGCGCGTCCGGGTCGAGGCCCGGCCCGGCGGCGTCGAGCTGCTCGTGGCCGCGCCGGACCGGCTCGGTCTGTTCAGCGACACCGCCGGCCTGCTGGCCGCCTCCGGCGTGGCCGTGCGCGCCGCCGTGCTGCACACCGTCGACCTGGACTCCGGCCCCGTCGCGGTCAACACCTGGCGCGTCGACAAGGAGCGCGTGGTCGACGTGCCGGACGCGGCCTTCCTCGTCCAGCAGCTCGAACGGCTCGCGACGGGCGACCGGGGCGCGCTCGAGCCCGTGCGCCGCCGCGAGTCCCGCGCCCACCCCGAGCCCGCGCAGGTGCACGTCGAGGCGGTCGGCGACGCGAGCGAGTCCGCGTCGGTGCTGGAGGTCCGCACGGGCGACCGGTCTGGCCTGCTGTGGGCGCTCGGCGCCTCGCTGAGCGCCGCCGGGCTCTCGATCCGTTCGGCCCACGTCGCGACGCTGGCCGGGCAGGCCATCGACACCTTCTACGTCACGGAACCCGACGGCCGCCGTCCGGGGCCGGGACGCGACCGCGAGGCGCTGGACGCGCTCGCCGCCGCCGCCCGGGCGGAGACCGAGGAGCGGGTCGCGCGAGACTGACCGTCGTGTCCGGACGGGTCGTCTACGCGAGCTTCGCCACCCAGCGCCTGAGCGGCGGCGTCGAGGTGCACCTGCGCCACATCGAGCTGCTGCGGGCGGCGGGCGTCGAGGCGTCGCTCTGGCTCCCGGCCGAGGAGGTCCCCGGCTGGATGGGTGACGTGCCGGTGGTCTCGGGGGCGACGCTCGAGATCGGGTCCTCAGACGTCGTCGTCTACCCCGAGGCACCCGTGGTGCCCGGCGTCGACCCGGCCCCGGGCGCGCGCACGGTGGTGTTCAACCAGAACCACTTCTACACGTACGCGACGTGGGACGCCCCGGCCTCGACCTACCCGGGCTGGGACCCGGCGCCGTCGGTCTGGACCGTCTCGCGCGAGTCCGTCGCCGTGCTCGGCGCCCTGCACCCCGACCTCGTCGTGCACCGGGTGCCGCCGCCCGTCGACCCCGCCCTCTTCACCCCGTCGGCGACGAAGGCCGGGCTCGCGCTGCTGCCCAAGAAGCGCCCGCACGAGGGCCGGCTGCTCGAGCGCCTGCTCGAGGTCGACCCCCGCACGGCCGGGCAGCCCGTCCGCGTGATCGCCGACCTGCCGCGCGCCGAGGTGGTCCGCACGCTCGCGGAGGCGCGGGTCTTCGTCGCCCTGTCGCACACCGACAGCTTCGGCCTGCCGGTCGTGGAGGCGATGCTGTCGGGCTGCCTCGTCGTCGGCTACGACGGGGGCGGCGGGGCCGAGCTGTTCGACGCTCCCGGGGCGTGGCGGGTTCCGGAGCAGCGGCCTCTGCTCGTCGTCGACCGGGTCGCCGCGGTGCTCGCGGACACCGCCCGCCACGACGAGCTCGCCGCCGCCAACCGCGCCTGGGCGCTGGAGCGCTACTCCCCCGCCGCCGTCGCCCCCGCCCTGCTCGCCGCGCTCGAGGCCGTACGCCGCACGCCCGGTTCCGCGGCCACCGCGGTCCACCCCAGCCGCTGGCTCGACAAGATGCCGCCGGCGTTCACCAAGACGGGCTGACGGCGTGGGCGAGGCGGAGGCCGCACCGGCTGCTCGTCGTCGCGCGGCTCAGGCGCGGTCGTGCAGCGTGATCCGGTAGCCGTCGGGGTCGGCGAAGGTGAAGGTCCGCCCGAACGGGCCGTCGACCGGCGCGGCCACGACGAGGTGCCCGTCGGCGACCAGGGCGTCGTGGATCGCCTGGACGTCGGTGGCGTGCAGCCAGATCGCCGCGCCGATCCCCGGCTGCTCGACCACGGCGAGGTCGGTGCCGGGCACGACGTCGCGCAGCGCGAACGCGACCGGCTTCGTGTCGAAGACGACCGCGTGCGGCGGCCCGGCCGGCGAGCGGACGAGCCCGAGATAGCGCTCGTAGAAGGCCTGCGAGGCGGCCAGGTCGGACGCCTGCAGGGAGATGAAGTCGGGACCGGTGACGGGCACGTGAGCTCCTTGACCATAGGTGTCAGTCTCTCTGACACGATCCACCGTATGTCAGGATGCTGACATGGGTCAAGGCGCGGACGGGATCGACCTCGAGACCTCCCTGGGCTACCTCCTCAAGGAGGCGGCGAGCGCGCTGCGGGCGGAGATGGAGGAGGTCCTGCGCCCCCTCGGGCTGAGCGTGACCCGCTACTCGTGCCTGGAGCTGCTGGCCCAGCGGCCGGGCCTGTCGAACTCCGACCTCGCGCGCGGCGCCTTCGTGACGCGCCAGTCGATGAACGTGCTCCTGCAGGCGCTGGAGCGCGAGGGCTACGTGACCCGCCCGGCGGAGGCCCCGGTCGGCAAGGCGCTGCCCACGCGCCTCACCCCGCTCGGCCGGCGGAGCCTGGCGGCGGCGACGCGCGCGGTGCGCGCGGTGGAGATCCGCATGACCGCCGACCTGGGCGCCGAGGAGCAGGCCACAGCGCTCCGGGCGCTGCGGAGCATGGTCAGCGCCCTGCGGCAGCCGCGAGAGCCCTGACCGACCGCGCCTTCCGCACCCGATGGGCGGACCTCGGTGGCCCTGCGGCCGGACGCCTACGTCGCGGGCTGCTCGGCCTGTGCCAGCTGGCGCTCGAGCTGGAACACCTGCGGCACCCGCTCCCACGCCTCGTCGGGGGCCCCGTCGGTCGCGAACAGCTCGGCCATCGCGGCCTGCCAGCGGCGGTTGACCTCGGTCCCGGCGACCCTGGCCTGGGCCTCGTCGAGGTCGTCGGCCTCGACGTAGCCGATCAGCGTCCCGTCGTCGCGCAGGAAGAGCGAGTAGCGCCGCCACCCGGCGTCGCGCAGGGCGACCAGCAGCTCCGGCCACACCCGGGCGTGGACCTCGCGGTACTCGTCCAGCCGCGCCGGGTCGACGTGCCCGACGAGGCAGTACTCAGCCACGGTCCGGCCCGGCGTCCTCGACCAGCACCACCTCGAGCGTCCGCGGGCCGTGGACGCCCTCGACGCGGTTCAGCTCGATGTCGCTGGTCGCGCTCGGGCCGCTGATCATGGTCGTCGGCCGTGTCGGCTCGAGCCCCGCGACCGCCTGCGGGACGTCCGCGACGACCTGGTCGGCCCGGACGACGCAGAGGTGGTAGTCCGGCACGAGGGTCACCGCGCGGCGCCCCTGGCCCGCGGTCCCGTCGAGGACCAGCGTGCCGGTCGCGGCGACCGCGAGGGCGCAGCCGGTCAGCACGCCGTCCGCCGTGTCGAGCGCGTCGACCGTCAGCGGCCCGGCCGGCCCGGGGTCGGCCACGACCCGCACGTCGCTGGACGCGAGCCAGGCGGGGTCGACGCCCTCGGGCACGACGAGCGAGGTCGCCCCGCGCTCGCGCAGCGCCTCCGCGACGGTGCCGGCGAGGCCGTCGGGCGTCGTCCGCCGCACCAGGGCCTTGTAGTCGAGCAGGCGGTCGACGAGCAGGTCGACCAGCGCTCCGGCGTCCGGTCCCGGAACCTCCGCCCCGCGGTAGGCGCGCTCCACGGCGTCGTACGGCAGATCCGGTGACGGGGCGAGGCGGTGCGCGTCGGCGATCCGGGCCAGGACGTCGTCCCGCGCGCTCACGGCCGCTCCCCCTCGTCCGAGGGCTGCCCGTCGCCGTGCTCGCGCGCCCACCAGTCGCGGAACGTGCTCGTCGGCGGTCGGGTCAGGTCACGGGCGTCGGTCCACTGCTTGAGGACGGGCAGCGGGACCTCCCCGATGACGCCGCGCCGGCGCCCGAGCAGCCGGCCCAGCCGCCCGCCGCGCAGCGCGAGCCGCCAGCGGCGCGGGCTGCGCATGACCACGGCCGCGGCCTGCATCGCCGCCGCCTCGGCCGTCGGCACCCGCCGCCCGGCGGCCTGCGCCTCGGTGTGCTCGGCGCGCAGGTGGACCAGGATGTCGGGGATGTTGATCTTGACCGGGCAGACGTCGTAGCAGGCGCCGCAGAGCGACGACGCGTACGGCAGCGACGCGTTGTCCTCCACCCCGGTCAGCTGCGGCGACAGGATCGCCCCGATCGGGCCGGGGTAGACCGAGCCGTACGCGTGCCCGCCGGCCCGCTCGTAGACCGGGCAGACGTTCAGGCAGGCGCTGCAGCGGATGCAGTTGAGCGCGTCGCGGCCCTCGGCGTCCGACAGCACCGCGCTGCGGCCGTTGTCGAGCAGCACCAGGTGGAACTCCTGCGGCCCGTCGCCGGGCGTGACCCCGGTCCACAGCGAGGTGTACGGGTTCATCCGCTCGCCGGTGCTGGAGCGCGGCAGCAGCTGCAGGAACACCTCGAGGTCGCGGTAGCGGGGCACGACCTTCTCGATGCCCATCACCGTGATCAAGGTCTGCGGGAGCGTCAGGCACATCCGCCCGTTGCCCTCCGACTCCACGACCGACAGGGTGCCGGTCTCGGCGACGGCGAAGTTCGCGCCGCTGACCGCCACCCGTGCCGACAGGAACTTGCGCCGCAGGTGCAGCCGGGCGGCGTTGGCCAGCGCGGCCGGGTCGTCGCTGAGCGCCGGGTCGACGTCGCCCATCTCGCGCAGGAAGATCTCCCGGATCTCCGCCCGGTTCCGGTGGATCGCCGGCACCAGGATGTGGCTCGGCTTGTCGTGGCCGAGCTGGACGATCAGCTCGGCCAGGTCGGTCTCGAACGCGGCGATGCCGGCGGCCTCGAGCGCCTCGTTGAGGGCGATCTCCTGCGTGGCCATCGACTTGACCTTGACGACCTCGTCGGACCCGGTCCCCCTCACCAGGTCGACCACGATCGCGTTCGCCTCGGCCGCGTCGCGCGCCCAGTGCACGACGCCGCCGCGCGCGGTCACCGCCTCCTCGAGCTGGACGAGGTACGCCGGCAGGTGCGCCATCGTGTGGACCTTGAGCTGACGGCCCGCCTCGCGCAGCTCCTCCCAGTCCGGCAGCTCGGCGACGACCGCCGCCCGCTTGCCCCGGATGGTGCGGGTCGCGTGGCCGAGGTTGGCGCGCAGCTGGGTGTCGGCCAGCGAGTGGCGCGCCGCGGCGGGGAACGACTCCTCGCCGCGCAGGTGCCCGACGCCCCGTGGCGAGGTGGGCGGCGCTCCCGGCATCCCCAGCATCACGGCACTCACGCCGCCTCCTCCCGCGTCGAGGCCAGGATCTGGGCCAGGTGCAGGGTCCGGGCACCGGCCCGGATCCGCGACAGCCCGCCGCCGATGTGCATCAGGCACGAGCTGTCGCCGGCGCTGCAGACCTCCGCGCCGGTGTCGAGGACGTGGCGCATCTTGTCGGCCAGCATCGCGGTCGAGGTGTCGGCGTTCTTGAGCGCGAAGGTCCCGCCGAAGCCGCAGCACTGGTCCGCGTCGGTCAGCTCGACGAGCTCGAGCCCCTCGACCGCCCGCAGCAGCCGGGTGGGCTTGTCGCCCACCCGCAGCAGCCGCAGGGAGTGGCAGGTCGGGTGGTAGGTGACGGTGTGCGGGAAGTACGCACCCACGTCGGTCACGCCGAGCACGTCGACCAGCAGCTCCGACAGCTCGTACGTCTTCGCGGCGACCGCGTCGACCTGCGCCTGCAGCGCCGGCGTGCCGAAGCGGCGGGCGAGCATCGCGTGCTGGTGGCGCACCGACCCGACGCACGAGCCGGACGGGGCGACCACGGCGTCGTAGCCGGCGAAGACGTCGGCGTACCGCTCGACGAGCGGGACCGCCTGCTTCTGGTAGCCCGTGTTGACGTGCATCTGCCCGCAGCAGCTCTGCGCCTCGGGGAACTCGACGGTGTGGCCGAGCCGCTCGAGCACCCGGACCGTCGCGCGTCCCACGTCGGGGTAGAGCCCGTCGGCCAGGCAGGTGACGAACAAGCCGATCCTCACGCTGCGATCCTCACGCTGCGAACCTCACCCTGCGAACCTCATGCTGATCCCTTCGCCGCCACGGCGGCCGACCGTTGCGGTGCGTGCCGGCGCAGGGACACGCTGCCACGCAGCGCGGTGCGCAGCGCCTCCAGGTCGCCGTCCAGCACGCCGGAGGCCCTGGCCTGCACCACGACATTGCCGAGGGCTGTCGCCTCGACCGGGCCCGACAGCACCGGGAGGCCGGACAGGTCGGCTGTGAGCTGGCAGAGCAGCGCGTTCTGCGAACCGCCCCCGACGACGTGGACCACCTCGGCCTCGGCCCCGGAGAGCGCGACCGCCTGCTCGACGGTGCGGGCGTACGCGACGGCGAGCGAGTCGAGCACGCACCGGGCGACCGCGGCCGGCTCCTGCGGCGCGCGCCGCCCCGCCTGGACGCAGGCGTCCCGGATCCGCGCCGGCAGGTCGCCGGGGGCGATGAACCGCTCGTCGTCGACGTCCATCACCGGCCCGCCGGACGGCAGCGCCGCGGCCTGCTCCAGCAGCGCGTCCACGTCGACGGCCTCGCCCTGCTCGCGCCAGGTGCGCAGCGACTCCTGCAGCAGCCACAGCCCGCCGACGTTGCGCAGGTAGCGGACGCGGCCGTCGACGCCGCCCTCGTTGGTGAAGTTCGCCGCCCGGCTGGCCTCGCTCAGCACGGGCTGGTCCAGCTCGACGCCGACGAGCGACCAGGTGCCCGAGGAGACGTACGCGAAGTCGCGGCCCTGCGCGGGCACCCCGACCACCGCGGAGGCGGTGTCGTGCGACCCGACGGCGACGACGCGGGTGCCCGGGTCGAGCCCCGTCCGGGCGGCGACCTCGGCGGTGATCGTCGCGAGCGTCTCCCCGGGCTGGACGAGCGCGGGGAACAGGTCGTCCGGGAGCTCGAGCGCCTGCAGCAGCCCGGCGTCGAAGGTGCGGGTCCGGGCGTCCAGCAGCCCGGTGGTCGAGGCGTTCGTCACCTCCGTCCGCGCCTGCCCGCTCAGCCAGTACGCGAGCAGGTCCGGCAGCAGCAGCGCGTGCCGCGCTCGCGGCCAGAGCGGCCCTGACCGTTCGGCGACGAGCTGGTAGAGCGTGGTGAAGGGCAGCTCCTGCAGGCCGTTCACCGCGTACAGGTCCTCCGCGGGCAGCCGCTCGTGGACGCGTGCGGCGACCCCGTCGGTCCGGGCGTCGCGGTAGGCGACCGGCTCGGCGAGCAGGCGGCCCTCGGCGTCGAGGAGCCCGTAGTCGACGGCCCAGGTGTCGATGCCGATGCTCGCGGCGCCGCCGAAGCGCTCGGCGAGCACCCGCAGGCCGACGAGGACCTGCTCGAAGAGCCCCGTGAGGTCCCAGCGCAGGTGCCCGTCGGAGCGCACAGCCCCGTTCTCGAAGCGGTGCACCTCCTCGAGCACCACCCGGCCGGCCACCACGCGGCCGGCCATGACCCGGCCGCTCGACGCGCCGATGTCGACGGCGGCGAAGACCGGGGTGGCGCCGCTCACCGCAGGAACGCCGCGGCGACGCCCGCGTCGACCGGGACGTGCAGGCCCGTCGTGTGGCTGAGGTCGGCGGAGCACAGCACGAAGACCGCGTTGGCGACGTGCTCGGGCAGCACCTCGCGCTTGAGCAGCGTGCGCTGCGCGTAGTACTGGCCCAGCTCGGACTCCGGCACGCCGTAGACCGCGGCCCGCTTGGCGCCCCACCCTCCGGCGAAGATCCCCGAGCCCCGCACGACCCCGTCGGGGTTGATCCCGTTGACCTTCACCCCGTGCTCCCCCAGCTCCGCGGCGAGCAGCCGGACCTGGTGGGCCTGGTCGGCCTTGGTCGCGGAGTAGGCGATGTTGTTCGGGCCGGCGAAGACCGAGTTCTTGGACGAGATGTAGACGATGTCGCCGCCCAGGCCCTGCTCGATCAGCACCTTGGCCGCCGCCCTCGAGACGAGGAACGAGCCTCGGGCCATGACGTCGTGCTGCAGGTCCCAGTCCTTCACCGTCGTCTCCAGCAGCGACTTCGAGAGCGACAGCCCGGCGTTGTTGACCACCAGGTCGAGCCCGCCGAAGGCCAGGACCGCGGCGTCCACCGCGGCCTGCACGGCGTCCTCGTCGGTCACGTCGGCGCGGACGCCGACGGCGACATCGGTCCCGCCGATCTCGGCGGCCGCGGCGCTCGCCTTCTCGAGGTCGAGGTCGGCGATGACGACGCAGGCCCCCTCCGCGGCGAGGCGGTGGGCGATGGCCTTGCCGATGCCCGAGGCGGCGCCGGTGACCAGCGCGATGCGGGTGGCGAGGGGCTTCGGCCTCGGCATCCGCGCGAGCTTGGCCTCCTCCAGCGCCCAGTACTCGATGCGGAACTTCTCGGCCTCGTCGATCGGCGCGTACATCGACACGCCCTCGGCGCCGCGCATGACGTTGATCGCGTTGACGTAGAACTCCCCCGCCACGCGCGCGGTCTGCGCGTCACGGCCGTAGGAGAACATCCCGACGCCGGGCACGAGGACGATCGCCGGGTCGGCCCCGCGGATCGGCGGGCTGTCGGGCGTCGCGTGGCGCTCGTAGTAGGCCTGGTAGTCGGCCCGGTACGCCGCGTGCAGCTCGAGCAGGCGGGCCTTCGCCGTCTCCAGGTCGGCGTCGGCGGGCAGGTCGAGGACCAGCGGTTTGACCTTGGTCCGCAGGAAGTGGTCGGGGCAGCTCGTGCCGAGCGCGGCCAGCCGCGGGTGCTCGGCGGAGGCCAGGAAGTCGAGGACCACCGCGTCGTCGGTGAAGTGGCCGACGACGGGCTGGTCGTGCGCGGCGATCGAGCGCAGGGTCGGGGCCAGGGCGACGGCCCTCGCCCGGCGCTCGGCGTCCGGCAGCGGGCCGTAGCCGTTCAGCGCGGGCCCGAACGGCTCGGCCTTCGAGTGCTCGGCGAGGTAGGCCGCCGCGGTGTCGATGATCCAGCGGGAGCGCTCCTCGGCCTGCGCCGAGGTGTCGCCCCAGGCGGTGATGCCGTGCCCGCCGAGGACGCAGCCGACGGCGTCCGGGTTCGCCGCCTTGATCGCCGCGATGTCGAGGCCGAGCTGGAAGCCGGGCCGGCGCCACGGGACCCACACGACGCGCCCGCCGAAGACGTCCTTCGTCAGCTGCTCGCCGTCCGCCGCCGTCGCGATGGCGATGCCGGAGTCGGGGTGCAGGTGGTCGACGTGGGTCGCGTCGACGAGCCCGTGCATCGCGGTGTCGATCGACGGCGCCGCCCCGCCCCGGCCGAAGAGGCAGTGGTCGAACGCCGCCACCATCTCGTCCTCGCGCTCGACGCCCGGGTAGACGTCGGCGAGCGCGCGCAGGCGGTCGAGCCGCAGCACGGCCAGGCCCTTCTCGGTCAGCGTCCCCAGGTCGCCCCCGGAACCCTTGACCCACAGCAGCTCGACCGGCTGGCCCGTCACCGGGTCGGTCTCGCTGCCCTTCGCCGAGGTGTTGCCCCCGGCGTAGTTCGTGTTCTTCTTCTCCGCGCCCAGGCTGTTGCTGCGCGCGAGCAGGTCGTCGACGGTCGGGTTGATCATCATCACGCCCCCCAGCCGGCCTGCTGGCCGCCGACGCGATCGGTCTCGATCCGGCGCTGGTAGCCGGAGGTGGCGTACGCGTGCATCGGGTCGGCGGGCAGGCCGCGCGACTCGCGCCAGGCGGCCAGGTCGGGCCGCACGTCGGTGTAGAAGGCGTCCATGAGGATCCCGTTCGCGCCGAGGACGTCGCCGTCGGCCTGCGCCTTGGACAGCGCGTCGCGGTCGACGAGCAGGGCCCGCGCGGTCATCTCCTGCACGTTGAGCACCGAGCGGATCTGGCCGGGGACCTTGTCCTCGACGTTGTGGCACTGGTCGAGCATGAACGCGACGTCGGAGCCCGGGCCGAAGCCGCCGCCGCGGATGACCTCGTAGAGGATCCGGAACAGCTGGAACGGGTCAGCCGATCCGACGATCAGGTCGTCGTCGGCGTAGTAGCGCGAGTTGAAGTCGAACGAGCCGAGCTTCCCCAGCCGCAGCAGCTGCATGACGATGAACTCGATGTTGGTCCCCGGCGCGTGGTGGCCGGTGTCGAGGCAGACCATCGCCCGCTCGCCGAGGGCGCTCACCTGCGCGTACGAGGTGCCCCAGTCGGGGACGTCGGTGTGGTAGAACGCCGGCTCGAAGAACTTGTACTCCAGCACCATCCGCTGGTCGCCCGACAGCCGGTCGTAGATCCTCGCGAGGCTCTCGGCCAGCCGGTCCTGGCGGCCGCGGAGGTCGCCCTGCCCGGCGTAGTTCGTGCCGTCGGCCAGCCAGATCTTGAGGTCGCGCGAGCCGGTCGCGTCCATGACGTCGATGCAGGCGAAGTGGTGCTCGACCGCCTTGCGCCGGATGGTCTCGTCGACGTGGGTCAGGCTGCCGAACTTGTAGGCGTCGTCCTGGAACGTGTTGGAGTTGATCGTGCCGAGGCGCACCCCGTGGTCCTCGGCGTGCGCGCGCAGGGCGCCGTAGTCGTCGACGGTGTCCCAGGGGATGTGCAGGGCCACCGTCGGCGCCAGGCCCGTGAGCTCGTGCACCTTCGCCGCGTCGGCGATCTTCTCCTGCACCGTGCGCGGGGTGCCCGGCGTGGCGAAGACCTTGAAGCGGGTGCCCGAGTTGCCGAACGCCCAGGAGGGCAGCTCGATGGCCTGCCCGGCCAGCGCGTCCGCGATGTCGGCGAAGGTGGTCATCTCAGGGGTCCGTTCTCGTGGCGGGCGACACTGCGGTCACGCTGTTCTTGAAACGTTCCATGACGAGTCCGACAGTAGGACCCGGGTCCCGGCCTGTCAACCGCCGGCCCGCGTCGCCGGGACGGCACGACGGCGACGCGGTCCCCCGCCGGGAGCGCTCCCCGCAGTAGGGTGCTGAAACCTTCAACGCGGAAGCGGTCCGTCGCGACGCCGCACCCCTCAGGAGAGCCCCCGTGCCCCGCAGGTCCTCGACCAGCATGAAGGACGTCGCCACCCTGGCCGGCGTCTCGCTCGGCACGGTCTCCAACGTCGTCAACTCCCCCGACCTGGTCAGCCCGGCCACCCGGGAGCGGGTCGAGACCGCGATCAAGAAGCTGGGCTGGGTGCCGAACGAGTCCGCGCGGCAGCTGCGCGCCGGCCGCAGCCGCGTCGTCAGCGTCGTCGTGATGGACATCGGCAACCCGTTCTTCACCGACGTCCTGCGTGGCGCGGAGGACTGGGTGCTCGGGCACGGCTACCACGTGCAGGCCAGCAACAGCGCCTCGCTCCCCGAGCGGGAGAGCGAGCAGCTGCGGGTGCTGGAGCAGCAGCGGGTCGGCGGCGTGCTGTGGGCACCGGTGAGCGGGCCGAGTGAGCGGGCCGACGCGCTGCGCCGCCGCGGCATCCCGGTGGTGATCGTCGACCGTGCGGGTGACGGCACCGGCTACTGCTCGGTGTCGGTCGACGACGTCGAGGGCGGGCGGCTGGCGACGGCCCACCTGCTCGCCTCCGGCCACACCTCGATCGCGGTCGTCGGCGGCCCGGGCACGCTGCACCAGGTGCGCGACCGGCGCCTGGGGGCCGAGATCGCGCGCGGCCAGCACGGTGCCTCGGCCACGCTGCTCTTCCTGTCCACCGCGAGCACGGGGTCCGCGTCCGGTGTCGCCGCCGCCGACCAGCTCGTCGCGCTGCCCGACGCCGAGCGGCCCACCGCCGTCTTCGCGATGAACGACCTGCTCGCCATCGGGCTCCTGCAGGGCTTCGTCACCCACGGCCTGCGGGTCCCGGAGGACGTCGCCCTCGTCGGCTACGACGACATCTCCTACGCCGCCTCGGCGGCCGTGCCGCTGAGCTCGGTGCGCCAGCCACGCCAGGCGCTGGGCGAGCGCGCCGCGGAGCTGCTGTTCGCCGAGATCGAGGCGACCGACCACGACACCCCGCACGAGCACCAGAGCGTCCGGTTCACCCCCGAGCTCGTCGTCCGGCGCAGCAGCGCGCTCACGCGGGGTTGAGCGGCGCGCTGCGGCCGTGCCGTCCACGCCCGTGCCCGGATCAGCCCTTGACCGACCCGGCGGCCATGCCGGCCACGATCTTGCGGTTGAAGAAGATGAACATGATCAGCGGCGGGATCATCACGAGCAGGATGGTGGCGAAGAGCAGGTTGTACTGGCTCGTGAACCGGTCCTGGTAGTTGAGCAGCGTCGTCTGGATGGTCGCGTTCTGGGTGCCCGGCAGGAAGTACAGCGGGTTCTGGAAGTCGTTGTAGATCAGGACCGACTGCAGCGTGATGACGGTGATCATCACCGAGCGCAGCACCGGGAAGATGACCCGGAAGAAGACCTGCAGCGGGTTCGCCCCGTCGACCACGGCCGCCTCGTCGAGCTCGCGCGGGACCCCGGCGATGAAGGCCCGGAAGAGCAGGATGCAGAACGGCAGGCCGTACGCGATCTCGACCAGGATCAGCCCGGGCATCGTCTTGAACAGGCCGACCCCCTGGAGCACCCAGATCGTGGGGACGATGGCCGGCGGGACGATGAGCCCGGCGAGGACGAGCAGGCCGACGACGTTCCCGAGCCGGCCGGCCCGGCGCTGCCACACGTAGGCGACCATCGCGCTCAGGAAGACCAGCGCCGCGACGCTCACCACCGTGAGGATGACGCTGTTGATGAAGGCGATCACCATCAGGTAGTCGCGGGCCGAGAAGGCCTGCTCGATGTTCTGCAGCAGCACGAAGGGCCGCGGCCAGCTGAAGCTCAGCTCGTTGGACTGCACCCGGTCCTGCGACGCGAGGGCGAGGATGAAGGCGAACGGGACCAGGAAGAAGATCGCCGTGAAGACGATCGCCGCCCCGCCGATGACGACGCCGCGGGTGTTCCTCATCAGTCCTCCCCCCGGTTGAGCCACCGGGTCAGCGGCACGACGATGACGGTCACGAGCAGGAAGAGGACGACCGAGCCGGCGGTCGACAGCCCGTAGAAGCCGGCCTGGTACTGCTTGTAGATCACCGAGCCGATGACGTCGGAGGCGAAGCCGGGGCCGCCCCGCGTCATCGCCCAGATGATGTCGAACGACCGCAGGCCGCCGATCAGCGAGAGCGTGATGACCGACGCGGTGGCCGGACGGGCCAGCGGCAGCGTGATGGTGCGGAAGAGCTGCCAGCGGCTGGCGCCGTCGACCTGGGCCGCCTCGTTGTACTCCCCCGCGATCGAGACCAGCCCGGCGATGTAGATGACGGTGGCGAGCCCGACGCCCTTCCACACGTCGACCAGGGCGACCGAGACCAGCGCCAGGCTCGGGTTGGTGAGCCAGCCCGGCCCGTCGATCCCCACCCGCGCCAGCGAGGTGTTGATCAGGCCCTTCTCCGGGTTCATCAGGATGGTGAAGGTGATCCCGACGCCGATCGCGCTCACGAGCACGGGGAAGAAGATCACCGAGCGCAGGTAGCCCCGGGCGATGATCTTGGACGTCAGCAGCACGGCCAGCGCCATCCCGAGGACGACCTTGAGCCCGGAGGTCAGCACGGCGTAGATCACGGTGTTCCGCAGCCCGATGACCAGCGCCTGCTCGGCGAAGAAGGTGCGGTAGTTCTCCAGCCCGATCCAGCGCGAGGTGAACAGGTCCCAGCGGGTGAACGAGAAGTAGAACGACGACAGCGTCGGGACGACGAAGAAGACCAGGTAGATGATCCCGGGCGCCAGCAGGAACCAGTACGGGTACGGGCCCTTGCGGCGGGCCCTGCCGGTCTTCGTCGTGGTGCCCGAGGCGGCGAGGCGGGTCGCCTCCGGGGTGCTCACGGTGCTCGCCATCCCGACCTCCTGGGTGTGTGGGCGTGCGTGGGGAGGGGGTCCGCGGCGGACCCGGGGCGCGTTGTCGCGTCCCGGGTCCGCCGAGGGGTGCCGGTCAGTCCCAGCCGGGCAGGTTCAGCTGCTGGGCCTGCTTCTTGACGTCCTGGTCGTACAGGGCGGCGGCCTTCTCGGCGCTCTCCTGGCCGGTGCCGACCTGGATGCAGATCTGCTCGAGGTTCGGGCCCTTGACGGGGGACTTGAACTCCAGGGCCGGGGTCGCGTGGCCGGCGTCGAAGTAGGCCTGGGTGTCCTTGGCCACCTGGGAGACGTCCGAGGGCAGCGTGCACGCCTTGGACAGGAACGGCCCCTGCGGGGGCGACGCCTGGATCGTGGCCTCGCAGCCCTGCTGCGACGCGGCGAAGGCGATGAACTTCTTGGCCGCGTCGAGCTTGGCGCCCTCCGTGGTCTTGGGGATGTAGAGGGCCGAGGTGCCCGGCCAGACCGTGAGGTTGTTCTTCGACGCGTCGTCGCCGGGCAGGGCGAAGAGGCCGACGTCGTTGGTCTTGCCCGGGGCGAGGTTCTCGATGTTCGCCGCCGACCCGCCCAGCTGCGGGTACTGCGCGGCGGTGCCCGTGGCGACGGCCTTCATGCCGTCGTTGAGCGTCGCGGAGGCGAAGTCCTTGTTCAGCAGGCCGGCGTCCTTGACCTCCTGGATGTGCTGGAAGCCGGCGAGCGCCTGCCGGGTGTTGGCGTAGTTGGCCTGGTTGGCCGTGTACTTGGTCGCGAAGTCGGGCACGGCCGCCTCGACGTTGGCGTAGTCGCCGAGCACGAAGAGCTGGGAGGTCCAGGTCTCGCCGTAGGTCTGCTCGACGGGCGCCACGCCGCCGCCCGCGTCCTTGATCTTCTTGCTGTTGGCCATGAACTCGTCCCACGTCTTCGGGATCTGCAGGCCGAGCTTCTTGTAGACGGGGATGTTGTAGAGCACGCCGCCACCGAACGCGGTGCCGATCGGGCCGCCGTAGAGCTTGCCGTCGGTGCCCTTCGACGAGGCCGCGAAGTTGTCGTCGAGCTGGCTCGCCCAGGGCTGGTCGTCCAGCGCCGTCAGGTTCTGCTCGGGCTTGATGGCCTGGAGCAGCGAGCCGTTGTTGTAGACGAAGACGTCGGCCATGTCGCCCGTGGCGAGCCGGGTCTTGATGATGTTGTCGCCGTCCGCGCCGCCCGGTCGGGTGTCGGTGCTGACGGTGACGCCCGGGTTCGCGGACTGGAACGCCGTGATCAGCGCCTTCGTCTGGGCGACGGTCGTGTCGTCGCTGGGCGTCAGGTAGGTGATCGTCGTGGTCGCGCCGCTGCCGCCGCCGCTGGCGTCGCCGCTGCTGCTGCCGAGGCTGCCGGCGCTGCAGCCGGCAGCGACCAGGGCGGTGGCCGACACCAGGGCCGCGGCGGCGAGGCCCCGGCGGGCCGTCGTTCGAGTCATGGGACCTCCGGAATAGACACGACAGCCGCACAGAGGCCAGAGCCACCCGGGCGTCGCTGCCTGGATCGTTTCAATGCCCGAACGGTAACGGCCGGACCTGCCCGACGTCAACAGATCGGGCGGGCCCGGTCGTGCCCGGCCCGTAACGGTTCAGCCAACGCCCGCGGCCAGGGCCGCGTTGAGGTGGTGCTCGCCGGGGCCGATCTCGCGGTCGGCCTCCCCCGGCAGCCGGACGACACCGCTGACGCCCTCGGGCAGGACGACGTCGAGGTCCAGGCCGCCGTCGTCGGTGCGGGTCCACGCCACCGCGACCCGCCCCCGCGCGGTCTCCAGCGAGGTGCGGGCCCAGGTCAGCCCGCCGCCCGGCTGCGGCGCCACCAGCACGCGGGCGTACCCGGGCTCCAGCGGTGCCAGCCCGGCGACGGTGCGGTGCAGCCAGTCGACGACGGCACCGAGCGCGTAGTGGTTGAAGCTCGTCATCTGCCCGGGGTTGATCGTCCCGTCCGGCAGCATCGAGTCCCAGCGCTCCCAGACCGTCGTCGCGCCCATCGTCACCGGGTAGAGCCACGAGGGGCACTCGCGCTGGAGCAGCAGGGCGTACGCGTCGTCGAGGTGGCCGGTCAGGGTGAGCGCGTCGGTGACGAAGGGCGTGCCGGCGAAGCCGGTCTGGATGTGGTGCCCGCCCTCCCGGACGAGCTCGACCAGCCGCTCGCCGGCCCGCTGCTGCTGGCCCTCGTCGAGCAGGCCGAAGGCGATCGCCAGCGCGTACACGGTGACGGCGTCGCTCTTGATCCGGCCGTCGTCGCCGACGTAGTGCTCGACGAACGCGGCGCGGGTGCGCTCGGCGAGGTCGCGGAAGTGGGCCTCGTCGCCGTGCCCGAGGAGGGCGGCGGTCTCCGCGACCAGCGTCGCGCTGCGGAACACGCACGCCGTCGCGACGACGCTCGGATCGGCCTTGGCCAGCGCGGCGTTCTCGGGCGGGGCGGTCGGGTCGAGCCAGTCGCCGAACTGGAAGCTCTTCTCCCACAGCCCGCTCGGTGAGAGGAGCGTCTCCACCCGGCGCACGTGCGCGGTCATCGAGTCGAGCTGGTCGGCCAGCACCCGGCGGTCGCCGTACGCCTGCCACAGCGCCCAGGGCACCCAGACCGCCGCGTCGCTCCAGACCGCCGTCGAGTCGGGCGGGCCGAAGACGCTGGCCGCCGGGTCGTCCTTGATCACGTACTTGAGGACGTCGGGGATGACGAAGGCCACCATGCCGTCGGCGGCGCGCTGCTCGGCGGCGAGGTCGCGCAGCCAGTCGCGCAGGAAGTCGTCGACGTCGAAGAGGTAGGCCGCCGACGGCGTGAAGGCGGCGATGTCGCCGGTCCAGCCCAGCCGCTCGTCGCGCTGGGGGCAGTCGGTCGGCACGTCGAGGAAGTTGCCGCGGGTCCCCCACACCGCGTTGCGGTGCAGTTGGGTGACGAGCTCGTCGGAGCACGCGAAGTCGCCGGTTGGCCGCAGGTCGGAGGAGACGACGACGGCGGTCAGGGCGTCCGCGTCCGGCTCGCCGGGCCAGCCCTCGACCTCCGCGTAGCGGAAGCCGTGGAAGGTGAAGGTCGGCTCGAAGACGTCCTCGCCCCCGCTGAGCACGAAGTGGTCCGTCGCCAGCGCGGTCCGCAGCGGCCGCGTGCCCAGCTCGTCGTGCTCGAGCACCTCTGCGTGCCGCAGCGTGACGGTACTGCCCGCCGGGCCCTGCACCCGCACCCGCACCCAGCCGACGAGGTTCTGCCCGAAGTCGACCAGGGTGCGCCCCGCCGGAGAGGTCCACACGCGCTGGGCCGGCACCTCGAGCACCCGGCGCACGGGCGGGGCGAGGTAGGGCTCGAGGGTGGCGAGGTCCAGCTCCCCGCGGTGCACGCCGGTCCAGCCCGCCCCGGTGTGGCCGGGCCGGAGCCAGGAGTCGTCGAGGCGGCGGGCGTCGATGGTCTCGCCGTCGTAGAGGTCGTTCGCCGTCACCGCCGACGGCCCGGCCGTCCACGTCTCGTCGGTGCCCACGACCTGGGTGTGGCCGTCGGCGAAGGTCAGGTCGAGCTGGGCCAGCGCCCCGAGCTCGTCGCCGTAGTACGCGCGACCGCCGGCCCAGCCGAGGCGCCCGCGCCACCAGCCGTTGCCGAGCGCGAGGCCGAGCACGAGGGGCTCGCCCTCACCCAGACCGGCCACGAACGGGAGCACGTCACGCTCGACGAACCGCAGCCGCCACTCGTAGCTCGACCACCCCGGGCTGAGCACGGTGTCGTCCACCGGGTGCCCGTTCAGGTACGCCTCGAAGACGCCGTGCGCGGTGGCGCGCAGCACCGCCCGCACGACCTCGCCGTGGCCCTGCTCGAGCGGGACCTCGGTGCGCAGCAGCGGCGCGCCGTCGAAGTCGGAGTCGGGCGAGACCAGGACGGCGGACCACTCGGGCATGATTCTCCTCGTCGTTGCGGATGAAACGTTCTAGAGCAGGCAACCACGACCCGCTGCAGGCGTCAACCGAACGTCTCGGGACGGTTCGCGCGGAAGGCGGGTGGCACGATTCAACGTCGTGGCCGAGGCGTGCGGCGACGAGGGACGGGCTGATGGCGGCGCCTGGACGACCGCGCACGGGCACCGGCGGGAGCGACCCGCCGGTCGGGACCTTGGGCCTGTCGGGACCCGGCGCTCAGCCCTGGGCCGCGACGAGCGCGTCGACCTCGGCGCTGGTCGGGGGCTGCGCGCCCTGGCGTCCGCAGACGATCGCGGCCGCCGCCGCCCCCCGGCGGAGGCTCTGCTCCAGGTCGAGGCCGTGGCCGACGCGCGCGTCGAGGAACCCGGCCATGAACGTGTCCCCGGCGCCGACCGTGTCCACGACGTCGGTCCGGAAGCCCGGCACCCGCGTCACGGCGCCGCCGGGCTCGACCGCGGCGGCCCCCTCGGCGCCGAGCGTCACGACCGCGAGCCCCAGGCCGTGCTCCTCGACCCAGCCGGCCGCGATCTCGACCGGGTCGCCGCCGCCGAGCGCGCGGGCGAGGAAGTCGATGTCGGCGTCGCTGGCCTTGACGACGCCCTGGCGCCGCCCGACGGCCGCGAGCCACGGCTCGACCTTGGCCCAGTACGCAGCCGGGTCGGTGATGACCGTGGGGCGCACGTTGATGTCGTACGAGACGCCGGTGCGCACGGTTCCGGCCCAGTCCAGCAGGACCTCGGCGCCCGGGTCGACCACGCACGAGAGCGAGGCGATGTGCAGCCAGTCGTCGTCCGCGAGCTCGGGCAGCTCCTCGGCCCGCCAGCCGAAGTTGGCCGTGTCGTCGAAGTGGAAGGTGTAGCTGGCGACGCCCTCCTCGTCGAGGCTGACGACGGCGATCGAGGTGGCCTGCGGCGAGACGGTCGCCAGGTCGAGCCCGACGCCCGCGCCCTCGACGTGCTCGCGCAGCTGGCGGCCGAAGGCGTCGGTCGACAGCCGGCCCAGGAACTGGGCCTCCGCGCCCAGCGTCCCCAGCGCCACGGCGCTGTTCATCGGGCCTCCGGCGGACAGGGCCTCCCACACCGACCGGAACGGCGTGGACTCCTCGGTCTCGGACCGGACCAGGTCGATGAGGGTCTCGCCGCAGACCACGAAGCGCGTCATGCCCGCACCCTAGTGGGACCGGTGCCGGTCGCCGACGAGGTCGCCGGGTGCGTTCACCGGCCCAGCCCCAGGTCGCCGCGCAGGCCGTCGGCCATCGCGTCCCACCACGCCGGCGCGAGCGCGCGCCGGCTGACGTCGGACAGCAGCCGGCCCATCGGGTACGCGGGGTCGAGCCGTTCGAGCCGCTCGCAGCAGGCGTTCAGCAGCGTGCCGTTGCCCGAGGCCCACGCGGCGATCCCGAGGACGCCGACGGGTCCGCACGCCAGCCCCGGTGGGGTCCGGGCGACCACCTCGAGCCACACCGCCAGGTGCCGGTCGGCGTCCTCCCGGGTGACGAGCGCGCACGCGACGTCGCGCACCGAGGCCTCATGCGCGAGCAGGGCCAGGGTCAGGCACGCGTCGTCGTCGAGGGGCGCGGGGCCCGGTGCGGACGCCGGCTCGCCGAGGCGGACGAGGGCGTCGACGACCGCCAGCCCGAGCGCGGCCCGCCGGTCGTCGAGGGACCACCGCCCGGGCGCGGCCGCGAGGGCCGCCGCGAGCTCCTCGGCGCGGCGGTCCAGCGCTGCGTGACGCTCGGGCGGGGGGCCGGCGACGGTGGCGACGACGCTCGCCCGGTCGGGCCGCGCGACCAGCCCGGCCCAGACGGCCTCGGCGCTGATCGGGTGCGCGTCCGGGGCGTACCGGGTCCCGTCCGCCGGGCAGCAGCCGGTCGTGCAGGCGAGCGACCACCAGCGCTCGCCGTCGACGAGGAGGAGGTCGACCAGCTCCACGCCGTGCAGCTGGGCGCGGTGGCTCTCCAGCACCCCGCGGCCCGCGTCCGCGTCGGCGGCGTACGCGACCAGGACGAGGCCCTCGACGGCGTGCTGCTCCACGAGGCCCTGCACCTCCTCCTCGAGGCCGGGCGCGAGGTCGAAGCGGGCCGCGAGCAGCACCCGGCCGGAGGAGAGGAACAGCGCGACGAGCGACTCCGCGGGGTGGAAGCCGAGCAGGAAGGGGACGGTGGCGAGCAGGTCGCCCGGCTCGCGCACGCGGAGCCGGACGGGCTCGTCGGAGGGTCCGGGGTCGCGCGACGGGCCGGCGGGTCGGTAGGAGGTGGTCACACCGGCAGCGTTCTGCGCGGTGGCCGCGGCGTGCCGCCGCTCGGCGCCGGCCTGTGGACGACGCCCCGCAGACGTCGAGCCCTGTGGACGGACGGCACGGCCGCTGCAGGGCCGCGGCCTTGTCGCGACCGGGCACCCTGGAGTCCCGAGGACGACGGAGGAGCGCATGAGCAGCCAGCCGGTCACCCAGCCCTTCAGCCCGAGCAGCCGGCCCGACCGGCCGGTGCGCCCGCTGCACGCCGTGGTGGTGATGGCGGCGCTGCTCGCGGGGCTGTGGTTCCTCGAGGTGCTCGACCAGCTGAGCGGCAACGCCCTCGACACCTACGGCATCCACGCCCGTCAGGTCGACGGGCTGCCCGAGATCTTCACCGCTCCGCTGCTGCACGCCGGCTGGGACCACCTGGCGAGCAACTCGCTGCCCTTCTTCGGCTTCGGCCTGCTGGTCCTGCTCGGCGGCCTGGCCCGCTGGGTGGTGTCGTCGCTGGTCAGCGTCGTGACTTCGGGCCTCACCGCCTGGCTCCTCACCCCGGCCGGGACCATCGTGCTCGGCGCGAGCGGGCTGATCTTCGGCTGGTTCACCTACCTGCTCGCTCGCGGGCTGTGGTCGCGCCGGCCCGGCCAGGTGGCCCTGGCCGTGGTGATCCTGCTGGTCTACGGCGGGCTGCTGTGGGGCGTCCTGCCCACCAGCAGCGGGGTCAGCTGGCAGGCCCACCTCGGCGGGGCGGTCGGCGGCGTGCTCGCAGCCTGGGGCCTGCACCGCCGCGACGCCCAGAGCCGGAGGCCCGCGCCCCCCGTGCACGGCTACCGCTGAGCCCACCGACCGGCCCCCGCCGGACGGACGCGCTCAGCGGACGCGCTCAGCGGGCGAGCTCGGCCCTCAGCCGGTCGAGCGCGCGGCGTGCGCCCGCGGCGCCTGCTGCCGCCGACCACGCAGCGCCCTCGTCGGTCACCGCGAAGTACCGCTCGACCTCGACGGCCTCCAGCGAGGCGCCCGCCTGGCCGAACGTGCCCGCCGAGCCCACCAGCTGGTGGGCGAGGTTCTCGGCCTCGCGGCGCCCGTCCTCGTCCAGGCGACCGGCGTCGGCCCGGTCGAACAGCTCAGACAGCCGGCCGACGCGCGAGAGGTTCACCTCGCGCGCCCGCTGCCCGAAGGAGGCCAGCAGCCGCCGTTCGGCGATCGTCTCCGGCCCGTCGACGGGGACGTCGTCCCAGCCCTCCTGGACGGCGCGCCCGGCGTCGCCGGTCACGCGTCCCACCCCAGCAGCCGGCTGACCTGCGCCGCGAGCCGCATGGCGTCGAACGGCTTGGCGATCACGCCGGCGAGCCCGCTGCCGTGCCAGCCCTCGGTGTTGTTCTTGGCGGTCAGGAAGATCACGGGGATGTCGCGGGTGTCCTCGTCCTCGCGCAGCTGCGCGAACGTCGTCGGGCCGTCCTGGCCGGGCATCATCACGTCCATCATGATCACGTCGGGGTGCTCCGCGCGGGCCATCTCCTCGGCCTCCGGCCCGGACGCCGCCGTGCTGACCGACCAGCCGCCGACCAGCTCGAGCGACGCCTTCGCCACCTCGCGCAGCAGCTCGTCGTCGTCGACGACCAGCACGCGTCGCACCGGTCCCGTCACGCCGGTCATCGTACGGGGGTCGTACCGCGCGCACCGCCGCGCGGCCGGTCCGGAACCTTCGCGGACGACGTGGTCGCGGGCGGCCCGGATGCTATTTTTACGGGCATGGAGGGGCACCTCGACCCCCGTACGAGGGCGACGCGCCGGCTCCGCTCGATGGGGCTCGCCGTCGTGCTGGTCCTGGCCGTCCTGGTCGTCGTCCTCGCCAGCGATCTGCCGCACCACGTGCGCCAGACGGTCACCCTCACCGCCCTGGCCACCAGCGGCGTGGTCGCCGGCCTCGGGTTCCGCCACCGGATCCTGAGCCACGCCGGACGGCGACGGCGCGCGTACGTGCTGTTCGTGCTCGCCTGCCTGCTGGCCTCGCTGTCGAACCTGCTCCAGCTCGTGCTGCCGCGGGCCACCGCACCCGGCCGCGTCATGCCGGGCGACCTCGTGCTCACCCTGGCGCTGGCGGTGGCCGTCGCCGGTCTGGTGCAGTTCCCCAGCAGCCCGCGGCGGACCACCGACCTCACCCGCATGGTGCTGGACGGGATCGTCATCGGCGGGTCGATCCTGCTCGTCGCCGACGTCACCCTCTTCCCCGACCTGCTCGTCGACAACCCGGGCGGCTGGCCGCTGCTGGTGGTGCCGGTCACCGACGTCGTGCTGGCGACGCTGGCCACCCTGCTCTACATCCGTTCCCGGCGCGACCACCTGATGCTCGGGCTCGTCGCCGCGAGCTTCTACTGCTTCGCCGCGTCCGACTTCGCCTTCGCCTTCGTGGCGGCGTCGGGCCGCCAGTTCAGCTACGGCTCCCTCGTGGACGCCGGCTGGCTGTCGGGCTACCTGCTGCTCGTGCTGGCCATCTGGGCGCCCACGCTCGGCGCCGCGGAGCCGGAGGGCGGGTCCCGCGAGAGGTCGCCGCTGCCCAGCACCGTCGTCATGTTCACGCTGTTCCTGGTGGCGCTCGGCATCACCCTCGCCGGCTTCAGCGCCGACCGGGCGAGCCCGTCGGCGGTGGTCCTGCTGCTGCTGGTCGTGCTCGCGGTCCTCGCGCGGCAGATCCTGCTCGGGCTGGACAACGACCGGTTGCGGCGCCGGCTCGAGGAGCGCGTCGCCGAGCGGACCCGTTCGCTGCGCCAGATCACCGCCCGGACCGACCTCCTCGTCGACTCGGTCGGCGAGGGGATCTACGGCGTCGACCGCGAGGGACTGATCACCTTCGTCAACCCGGCGACCTCCCGCGCGCTCGGCTACGGCCCGGCCGAGCTCATCGGGCGCGACGCGCACGCCACGTTCCACGAGCGCGGGCCCGAGGGCCAGCTCCTGCCCAAGGACCAGTGCTACATCACCGAGGCGGTGCGGGAGGGCCTCGTGAGCACCGCCGAGGCGGACAGCTACGTGCGCTCGGACGGCCGGCTGCTGCCGGTGGAGGTGACGACGACCCCGCTGACCGAGGAGGACGTCGTGGTGGGCGCCGTCGTGATCTTCCGCGACGTCACGCAGCGCCGCGAGGTCGACCGGCTCAAGTCGGAGTTCGTCTCGATGGTCAGCCACGAACTGCGAACACCGCTCACCGCGATCCAGGGCTCGCTGGGGCTCATCTCGGGCGGGGCCCTCGGACCCCTCCCGGCGGCGGCGGGCCGGATGCTCGAGATCGCCTCGATCAGCGCGCACCGGCTCAACCGGCTCGTCGACGACATCCTCGACATCGAGCGCATCGAGTCCGGCGTACTGGTGCTGCAGCCCGGCCGGCAGAGCGCGCGCGAGGTCGTGGACGCGGCGGTCGAGCAGATGCAGGTGCTGGCCGCGGAGGCCGGCGTCGAGGTGCGTGTCGGCGCGGTGGACGGCGCCGTGCACGCCGACCCCGACCGCGCGGCGCAGACCCTGATCAACCTGATCGGCAACGCGCTGAAGTTCTCCTACCCCGGCGGGCTGGTCGAGATCAGCGCCGACCAGCAGGCCGAGGTGGTCGAGTTCCGCGTGAGCGACCAGGGCCGCGGCATCCCCGAGGACCGGCTGGAGCGGATCTTCAACCGCTTCGAGCAGGTCGACTCCAGCGACGCCCGCGAGAAGGGCGGGTTCGGGCTCGGCCTGGCGATCAGCCGGAGCCTGGTGGAGCGCTCCGGCGGGCGGATCTGGGCGAGCAACAACGCCGAGCGCGGGGCGACGCTCCACTTCACCCTGCCGCGGAGCACCACCGACCCGGCGGGCGACCAGCCGACCGACCACGCCGACGCCCGGCAGGCCGCGCCCGGCTCGGCGGCGGAGGCACCTGACGCCCCTGGGCCGCAGCCCGAGAGCCGCGAGGCCGTGGTGGCGTCCGCCCGTGGATGAGCCCCGCCGGGCGTTCTCGTTGCCCGTTCTGCAGCGCGCTGCCGTCACGAGGGCAACGGTGTCGGTACGGTGACTCCCATGGCAGCCGAGCCGGAACGCGTCGCCGTCGTGATCGAGGACGACGCCGACATCCGGAACCTCCTCGCCGCCATCCTCGACCAGGCCGGGTTCCGCTGCCACACCTGCGAGTCCGGTCAGGAGGGCATCGCGGCGGTCCGGGCGTACGACCCGATCCTCACGACCCTCGACATCAGCCTCCCCGGCATCGACGGCTTCGAGGTCGCGCGCCAGATCCGGGCCTTCAGCTCGACCTACATCATCATGCTGTCGGCCCGCGACGAGGAGATCGACACCTTGATGGGCCTCGACGCCGGGGCCGACGACTACCTGACCAAGCCGTTCCGCCCGCGTGAGCTGCGCGCCCGCATCGAGGCGATGCTGCGTCGCTACGTGACGCCGGTCCAGGCCGCGGCCGCAGCCAGCGCCGCCGAGGCGGCACCGGCTCCCGTGGCGGCGCCCAAGGCCGCTGCGCCTCCCGAGCCCGAGGAGGACAGCGCCGGCGGCTGGCTCAGCCACAACGGGCTGCGCATCAACTCCGAGATGTGGCTGGTCGACCTCGACGGGGCGCCGCTGGAGCTGACCCGCAGCGAGTTCGACCTGCTGCTGGCGATCATGTCCGGCAACCGGAGGGTCATCTCGAAGGACACCCTGGCGCTGGAGCTGCGCGGCGACTACGCCACCAGCGGCTACGTCAGCGACTCCGACCGCCGGGCGGTCGAGGTCCACATGGCCAACCTGAGGCGCAAGCTCAACGACCCCGTGGCCTCGCCGCGCTACATCGAGACGGTGCGCGGCGTCGGCTACCGCCTCGCCGACGCGCGGCGCTGACGGCGGTCCGTCTCAGGCTGAGCCTCGCTCCTCCTGGCGCGACGCGCCCAGCGAGTCGCGCGCCCGGTCGGCCTCGGTGGTGACCTCGGCGAGCAGCGCGCCGACTTCGTCGCGCTCGCCCTTCTCGACGGCCTCCCGCAGGGCGCCCGCGGCACCCGCGAGCTCGCCGGCCCCGACCATCACGCTGGTCGACTCCAGGCTCAGCAGCGCCACGTGGGCGGTCATGTAGTTGCGCTGGTCGAGGTGGTGCCGGATCGAGGAGACCCGGTGGTCCAGCAGCTCGAGGTAGTCGTGGACGAAGCGCGCCATCATGGCGTCGTGCTCGCCCATTGCGCCTCCTGGTACGCCGGCGTGAGCCGATCCCGTCGGTCTTGCCCCCGGGACCGGCCCACGTCCGGTGCCGTCCGGTCCAGCCCAAGGTGCCTCTGACGGAAGCCTGGCGTCCCCCACGCCCTGCCCGTCCGCCGACGCCGGTCCTCCCCCTCGTCGAACCGGTGCCGATCGGCCCCTGCGCCCTCCCGAACGCCCCTGCATCCCCCTCGGCGTCGCACCCCCCGGCGACGCTTCCTGCTCGAGCTCGGCCGACTTGCGGACGACGTCGTACGACACCGTCCACCCCCCGAGCCGGTCGTGCCCTCGTTGAGACCGGGTCGGACGTCGTCGTCGTCACCAGCCGTGCTCCCCCCTGACCGCGTCCTCCGCCTCCCGGCGTGGGTCGTGGCCCCAGACACGGCCGGACCCCTCCCCCGAGGCGACGACCTGCGCTCCCGCCCTCGGGCCGGTCGCCGTGGCGACCGGAGTCCGTGGGCACGGAGCCTGTCCTCACCGGGCTGCTTCGCGCGCACCCGGCTGACGTCGATCCTGTCGCCGGCGGCTCAACTCTTCGGCCGGCTGGGGCTAAGTGATCCTCAGCATTGGCTCAAGGAGGTCACGCGAACACGGGGGTTGACGTGACATGGCCGCGGGTGCTCGTACGGTTCCAGGTCGGGTCGGGTCGGGTCGGGCCGCGTCGGGTCGGGCCGGAGCGGGCGCTCAGGCAGCCAGCAGGTCGCGGATGTCGTCGGCCCCGAGCTCGCCGCCGCCGAGAGAGTCGGCGTCGAAGACCGAGCCGAACAGCTCCGCCTTGCGGGCCTTCAGCGCCATCACCTTCTCCTCGATGGTGTCCTTGGCGACCATCCGGTAGACCATCACGTTGCGCGTCTGTCCGATCCGGTGCGCCCGGTCGACGGCCTGGGCCTCCGTGGCCGGGTTCCACCAGGGGTCGAGCACGAAGCAGTAGTCCGCCTCGGTGAGGTTGAGCCCGAAGCCCCCGGCCTTGAGGCTGATGAGGAACACCGGCGCCTCGCCGCTCCGGAACCGTTCGACCACCTGCTCGCGCCGCGTCGTCGACCCGTCGAGGTAGGCGTGCGCGATCCCGGCCTGGTCCAGCCGGTTGCGGATCCGGCCGAGGAAGCTGGTGAACTGGCTGAACACGAGCGCCCGGTGCCCCTCGGCCACCAGCTCGGCGAGGTCGTCGAGCAGCAGCTCGACCTTGGCGGCGGGGATGTCGGCGTGCGCCTCGTCCACCAGCGCCGGGTCCAGGCTCAGCCGGCGCAGCAGCGTCAGCGAGCGCAGCACGGTGAAGCGGTTGCGGTCCAGGTCGTCGAGCAGCCCCAGCACCTTCTGGCGCTCGCGCTGCAGGTGCGTCTGGTAGACGCGCATGTGCCGCGGCGCGAGCTCGACCTCCAGGACCTGCTCCTGCTTGGGCGGCAGGTCGGCGGCCACCTCCTGCTTGGTGCGCCGCAGCACGAACGGCCGCACGCGGCGCTGCAGCTGGCGCAGCTTGTCGACGTCGTGGTCGCGCTCGACCGCCCGCCGGTAGAACTGGGAGAACCGCTGCGGCGACGGGAACAGCCCCGGTGCCGTCACCGAGAGCAGCGACCAGAGGTCCATGAGGCTGTTCTCCAGCGGCGTGCCGGTGATGGCCAGGGTGAAGGGTGCGCCGACCCGTCGGGCCGCCTGGTAGGTCTTCGCGCGGTGGTTCTTGACGAACTGCGCCTCGTCCAGCACCAGGCCCGACCAGCCGAGCGCGGCGACCTCCTCGACGTCCAGCCGGAGGCGGGCGTACGAGGTGACGACCAGGTCGGCGCCGGCCACGGCCTCGGCGAGCGGGACCCGACGGCGGCCGCGCCCGTCCAGGCTCACGACCCGCAGCGTGGGCGTGAACCGTGCGGCCTCGGCCACCCACCCCGGGACCACGCTGGTCGGCGCGACGACCAGGAACGGCGGCGCGGGGACCTCCGCCGCCGCGGCGTCCTGCGCCTGCTCGAGGCGCGCCTGCGCCACCAGGGCCAGCGTCTGGACCGTCTTGCCCAGGCCCATGTCGTCGGCGAGGATCCCGCCGAGGCCGTGCGACCAGAGGCGGTGCAGCCAGGCGAAGCCCTCGGCCTGGTACGGCCGCAGCGTGGCCTGCAGCGTCGCGGGCACCTCCGGGGCGGTCGCGGGGTCGCCCCCGGCGAGGCCCCGTACGGCCCGGGTCCAGCGGGACGCCTGGTTGGCGACGACGCCGAGCTCGACGAGGTCCTCCCAGAGCGAGACCTGGTAGCGGTTGATCGCCAGCTCGCCGGAGTCGCGGTCGTCGAGCGCGCGGGACTCCTCGATCAGGTCGCGGAGGCGGTCGAGGCCGGGGCGGCGCAGGCTGAACCAGACGCCGCTGTCGAGCACGAGGTGCTCCTCGCCCTGGCTCAGCGCCACGAACAGCTGGTCGAACGGCACCCGCTCGCCCTCGACGCTGACCTCGACGTGGAGGTCGAACCAGTCGGCCGTCTCGGCCCGCTCGGTCGCGCTCACCGCGATCGCCGGCTCGGCCACGGCCTCGTGGTAGCCGGGCAGCTCACCGGCCAGGACCACCTCGACGCCCGACGCCTCGAGCGCGGGCAGGGTCCGCTCGACGAACAGCGCGGCGTCGAGGCCGTCGAGCAGCGCGTGCGCGGCGGGGGTGGGCGGCTCGGAGCCGGGCTCGGCCAGCACGGGCGTGCCCGCGTACGGGAGCGGGAGCCCCTCGAGCAGGGCCCGTTCGCGTGCGGGGTCGCGCAGCGCGGCGGACGTCTCGTCGTCGAGGTCGACGCTCCGGTCGACGCCGGGGGCCACGTAGCGGTAGGCCCAGTCGAGGCGCACCCGGTGCTCCGGTCGCGGCGTCACGGTGAGCGACAGCCGTGGGGCCACGTCGACGGGCAGCGCGACGCTGCCGTCGCGCGAGGTGACCGGCGCGTGGCGGCGCAGCGCGGGCACGAAGTCGCCGACGAAACGTTCCTCGTCGCTGCGGGGCACGAGCAGCGGGCGCGCCCCGACCACCAGCGAGCGCAGCTCGCGCGGCAGCAGCCGCTCCAGGCGGGCGAGGGTGAGCCGGGAGTCGGCCCCGAGCGAGAAGACCCCGTGGGCGGGCTCCCCCAGGACGCCGACCGACGTCAGCTCGACGCCGGCCTCCCCCAGGCGGACCCGCGGGCCGACGAGCAGCCCGACCTGCTCGACGCGGCGTACGTCGAGGGTCACCTCGGCGCCGGCGACCACCTCGAAGCCGCGCAGCGGGTCCTCGACGACGACGTCGAGCCCGGCGCCGCCGGCCTGGTCGAGCAGCGACCAGAAGGCGCTGCTCACCGCCTGCAACGACAGCCAGGCGTTGCGCGGCAGCGGCTGGCGGGCGCTGGAGCCGGCCGCGGCCCGCAGCTGGAGCAGCAGCTCGCGGTGGGCGGGCACGTACGAGCGGGCGACGAAGTCGAGGTCCTCCCAGGAGATGCCCGAGCGGACCCAGCCCCCGCCGCGGCCGCGCCGGACCGGGCGCGCCCGCAGGTCGAGGCGGCCCGCGTAGCCCCGGTGCGCCGGGATGCGCTCCACGCCCAGCTCGAGGCCGAGCGGCGCGACCTCGACCGCGGTCGTGGGCGGCGGCGTGGTGACCAGCGGGCCGAGCAGGCGCTCCCACTCCGGGCGCTCGACGCGGGGCCCGGGGCCCTGCTCGTGGCGGGCGACGACGAGGACCGCGGCGGCGTGCTTGCAGTCGAGGGCGACGGGGCAGGTGCAGCGCGAGCGGTGCACGGTGGTGGTGCCGGAGGCCGAGGAGGCGAGGTAGACCGTCACCTCGTAGTCGTCGCGGTGGGTGCCGCGCACCCGGCCCGAGACCGTACGAGCGGCGTCGTCGACCTCGACGTGGCTGACGTGGCCCGACCGGACCGCGACCAGGGCGCGGGCGAACGCCTCCGGCCCGACGAGCGCCGCGATGGCCGCGTCGCTCAGCGCCCCGACGGGCCGCTCCGCAGCGCCCCCGGTGCGACCCGAGGAGGGCGAGGCGGGCTCGTCGGACGGGGCGAGCAGGCCGGCCAGCGCCGCCTCCGCCCCCGCCATCGCCTCGTCCTCCCGCACGCCCGCCAGGCTAGTAGCGCCCTCCGACAGTTCTGCCCTCCTCGCGCCGTGGACGCCGAGCGGTAGGTCTTCCCGGTCACTGGCCCGTCCTGATCGGGACGAGGTACCGCTCGTGCGTGACGACTACCGCTCGAGGCCGCGGGCGGCGCGGGCACGTACGCAGGGTGGCCAGGCGCCCACGGGCACAGGGGTTCGCGCGCGTACGGCGGCTGGGCCGGTCCCGGGTCCCCGACCCTCCGCGAGAGGGCGCCGGGGCCGGATGGTTCGATGGCTCCAGGCGCCGATCGGCGCGTGACCGCGGCCACCTGCCCCCAGGGGTGGAGCCGCACGAGCACCAGGAGGAGCGATGAGCGACAGCAGCCTCGAAGGTCCCGCCGACGGCGGCGCCGAGGGCACCCCGGGCGTCCAGGACGGTGGCGCCGACGGCGGCGCCGAGGGCCCCGCTGACGGCGGCGCCGAGGGCACCCCGGACGTCCAGGACGGTGGCGCCGACGGCGGCGCCGAGGGCCCCGCTGACGGCGGCGCCGACGGCACCCCGGGCGTCCAGGACGGCGGCGCCGACGGCGGCGCCTGATCTTCGCCTGACGACGGTGCCCGGCCTGCGGGCCGGGCACCGTCGTCGTCCCCGACACCGCGCACCACCACGAACGACCACGAACCACCGCGAGGACCCGTGCCAGAGCCCGCCGTACCCACCTCCGCCCTGGACCGGCTCGTCGCCGTCGACCGGGCGACCTTCGCCCACGAGTACTGGGGCCGGCGGGCGCTGCTGACCCGGGCCTCCGAGCTCCCGCACCCCTTCACCGACCTCCTCGACGAGCGCACCGTCGACGAGCTCGTGTCCGAGCGCGGGCTGCGGGCGCCGTTCCTCCGGGTGGCCAAGAACGGCTCGACCCTCGGCGACCGCACCTTCACCGCGCCGGGCGGCGTCGGCGCCGGGATCGCCGACCAGGTGAGCGACAGCAAGCTCGTCGCCCTGTTCGGCGACGGCGCGACGATGGTGCTGCAGGCGCTGCACCGGGTCTGGCCGCCGATCATCGACTTCGTCGGGGCGCTCGCCGAGGAGCTGGGTCACCCGGTCCAGGCCAACGCGTACGTGACGCCGCCGCAGAACCAGGGCTTCGACGACCACTACGACGTCCACGACGTCTTCGTCCTCCAGGTCGCGGGCACCAAGGAGTGGCGCATCCATGCGCCGGTGTGGGACGCGCCGTTGCGCGACCAGCCCTGGACCGACCGCCGGGCCGCCGTCCAGCGCGCGGCCGCCGAGCCGCCCCTGATCAAGGCCGTCCTCGAGCCGGGCGACTGCCTCTACCTCCCCCGCGGCTTCCTGCACGCGGCAACCGCGCTGGGCGGCGTGAGCACGCACCTCACGCTGGGCGTCCACACCTGGACCCGGTACGCCCTCGCCGAGCAGCTGACCACGCAGGCCCTGGCCACCCTCGCGGGCGACGCCGCGGTCCGCGGCTCGCTCGCCCTGGGCACCGACCCGACCCGGCCCGACACGCTCGGCGCCGACGTCGAGCAGGTGCGCGCCGCCCTCCTGGAGGCCGTCCGGACCGCCGACCTCGACGCCGTGGCCGGCGCGCTGCGTCGCGCCGACCGGGACTCGCGCCGCCCGGCCCCGGTCGGGCCGCTCGCCCAGCTCGACGCCGTCAACGCCCTCGAGCCCGGGTCGGTCCTGCGGCTGCGCGACCACCTCGCCCCGACGCTCGACCAGGCCGGCGGGCGCAGCGTGCTGCGCAGCCGGGCCGGGGAGCTGGTGCTGGACGAGGCCGACGTCGCCCCGGTCAAGGCCCTGCTCGACGACGGCTCCGCAGGAGTCACCGACCTCGGCAACGACCTCGCCCGGCGCCTCCTGCTCGGAGCGGTCGTCGTCGCGGGCTGACTCCCGCTCGGGCCGCACGCCCCAGCCCTCCCCGGCGAACGGTAGGTTGCCGCGGCTCTACGGGGGTCAAAGGCACCGCAACCTACCGCTCGACGCAGAGGCGGGGCGGCTCCAGCGGCGGGACGGGGCGCGCGGGTCGGCGCCGGCCGCCTCAGAGCGTGACGCGCAGGATCTTGTCGTCGTCCTTGCCGGGCGTACGGCGTCCGTCGGTGTTGCTCGTGGTCATCCACAGCGCGCCGTCCGGCGCGAGCGCGACCGTCCGGATGCGGCCGTGGTCCCGGGCGAAGTGCGCCTTCGGCTTCCCGGCGTCGGTCCCGTCGAGCGCGACGGTGAACAGGCACTGGCCCTGCAGCGCGCCCACGAACGCCGTCGACCGGGTGATCGCCAGACCCGACGGCGAGCAGCTGCTCGTCGGTGACCAGGTGGCGCGCGGGTCGGTGTAGCGGTCGTCGGAGCTGCGGCCCTCGACCCGCGGCCAGCCGTAGTTGCGGCCCTTGACGATCCGGTTGAGCTCGTCGGCCCGCTTGTCGCCGAACTCGGTGGCCCACAGCCGCCCGGCGCCGTCGAACGCCAGGCCCTCGACGTTGCGGTGGCCGTAGCTCCAGGTCCGGTTGCCGTACGGGTTGCCGGAGGCGGCGCGCCCGTCGGTCCGGACGCGCAGGACCTTGCCCGCGAGCGAGCCCCGCTGCTGGGCCAGCGCCGCGTCCTCGGCGTCGCCGGTGCTGACGAACAGCGTGCCGTCGGGCGCGAACAGCAGCCGCCCGCCGTGGTGGTGGACGCTCGTCGGGATGCCGGTGAGCAGCGCCTTCGGCCTCCCGACGCGGCCGCGCGCGATGCTGAGGCGGACCAGCCGGTTGTCCGACGACGAGGTCAGGTACGCGAACACGGTGTCCTCGTCACCCGGCGCGAGCGCGACCCCGAGCAGCCCGCCCTCGCCCAGGCCGGTCGCGGCCGACACCCCGCGCACCTCGCCCAGCCGCGTGACCTTCCCCTTCGTCGTGATCCGCAGCAGCCGGGCTGTGCCACGCTCGGAGACGAGGGCGTCGCCGTTGCCGAAGAAGTCCATCCCCCACGGCACGTCCAGGTCGTCGACGATGGTGCCCGCGACCTCCGGGTCGGGCTTTCCGGTCGGCGTGGGGCTGGGCCTCGGCCGGGACGTGCGGCTGGACGTGGGGCTCGGGCCGGGGCGTGCCGACGCGGTCGGCGACGCGCCGGCCGTCGGGCTCGCGCTGGGCGTGGCGGCCCCGGCGGACGTCGGGCTCGGCGCGCTCCCGTCGCCGGCTCCCGGGTTGCCGCACCCGGCGAGCCCGGCGGCGACCCCGACCGCGCCGAGCAGGACGGTGCGCCGGGACGGTCGCGGCAGGAAGGACGTCACCTGGACGAGTGTGCCGCGTCCGGAACCGTGCCCCACAGTCTCGGCGCGGTCGTCACGCCATCCGCTCGCCGGCCTCCACGCGGGTGGCGACGGTGTTCTCCGGCGGCGCGAGGGGGCAGAGCCACGCGTCGTCGTAGCGGCACGAGGGGTGGTAGAGGAAGTTCAGGTCGACGACCAGACGGTCCCCCGGTCCCGCGGTGCCGAGGTCCGCGCCCTTGGCGGTGTCGAGGAGGTAGCGCCCGCCGCCGTAGCTCTCTGCGCCCGCCGTGCCGTCGCGCAGCGGCAGGAACAGCCCGCCCGCGTACTGCTCCAGCCACCAGAGCGTGACGGTGCCCCCGACCGGTTCGGGCAGCTCGAGCAGGCCCACGGCCCGCAGCAGGGTGCTGCCGTTCTCGCCGCTCGGCAGCTCCAGCGCCCGGGAACCGTCGGGCACCGGCTCGAGCATGACCTCGAAGCGGTAGGCCGGGTCGTAGGGCCAGCACGGCAGCCCGGTCTCGCGCAGCGGGTCGCCGGGGCGCAGCGCGCTCTGCGGGTGCCCGCGGAACAGCGCGTCGCGGCCGGCGCGCCAGAGCCGGTGCCCCTCCCGCGGGTCGGCCTCCTGCCGGACGGCCGCGTACAGCTCGGCCACCCGTCGCCGCCAGTCCGCCAGCTCGAGCGCGACACGTCCCGCGTCCCCGGTGCCGGTGGCGCCGTCGTCCTCAGACATGCAGGGGTCCTCTCGCGATGCCGCGCAGCCCGCGCAGGTCTCCGGCCAGGTCGTCGAGCAGCGCCGAACCGGGGTCCGGCACGTCGTGCGGCGGCCGGTGCCCGCGCAGCGCCTCGGCCAGGTCGTCGAACCCCGCCGCGAGCCGCTGCACGTCGTCCGCCGGCGGGCGGGCCGCGGGGTGCCGGGCGCGGGCCGCGGCCTCGGACAGGTCGTCGGTCGTCTTCTCGAGCTGGGCGATCATCGGCCACCAGGCCGCCGCCTGGCGCGACAGCGGGGGCGGCTCCGCCAGCGTGCTCTGCAGCTCCGAGCGGACGTCGGACATGGCCCCGTACGCCTGGCGCCGGGCCGGCCCGACCAGGCTGCGGTCCGCACCGAAGGCCACCCTCGCGTACGCGGCGAGCGCCTCCGCCCCGGCCGCGACGTGCTCGCCGAGACGCGGGCGCCAGGTGCCCGGCCAGCACAGGTAGCCGACGACGAGCACGATGCCCGCCCCGATCGCGGTGTCGATCAGCCGGTCCACCGCGGTGCGCCCGTCGACGCGGGTGCCGAAGTCGATGAGCAGCAGCACCAGCGGCGTGATGAAGGTCGAGAGCAGCCCGTAGTTGAGGTTGCGGCCGTAGGGGAAGGCGAAGGCGAGCAGGGCCATGGGCACCAGCAGCCAGCCGCCGTGAGGCACGACGGCGACGACCGCGACGCCGAGCAGGACCCCGACCAGGGTGCCGAGCGTGCGCTGCACCCCGCGGGCGAAGATCGAGCCGAGGTCGGGCTTGAGGACCAGCGCGGCGGTGAGGACGATCCAGTACGGCTTCTCCAGCGGCACGAGCAGCCGCACCGTCTCGGCCACCGCCATCGTCACCGCCAGCCGCACGGCGAACGTCCAGGCCTTGCGTCCGGGCACGAAGCTCGCCCAGCTGGGCCGGTCGCTGCCCGAGGAGGAGTCGGCGCGTCCCTCGACCGTGCGCACGACCTGGGTGAGCGTGGTGAGCACCGGCCGCGCCTCCTCGTCGTCGGCGGCGGCCCGGCCGACGTCGTCCTCGAGGGCGTCCAGCTGCGCGCGCACCTCCCGGTCGCGGCGCTGCCCCACGAGGTCGGCGAGCCGGTCCACCAGGGCCGCCGCCTCGGGCTGCTGGGCCTGCGTCCGCAGCCGCAGGTCGAAGACCGCCGTCACGAGCGAGAAGGACGCGGTCAGCGCGGAGGCGAGGCGGCGCAGGTCGTCACGCCGTCCGGCGGAGGTCGACCGCGCGGTGACCACCTCGTCGTACGCCGACGACAGCTGGCGGGTCAGGGCGGCCCGGCGGTCGTGGACGGCCGCCGCGTCCGGCCGCTCGGCGGGGCGGCGCAGCTCCTCGGCGACCCCGCGGAGCACGGACACCTCGGTGGCGCGCGGTTGGTTGACCGGCGGGTCGAGCCGGGTCTGGACCCAGGACAGCACCAGCGACCAGGCGAGCCCGAGCGCGTACGCGGCGGCGATGAGGTGGACGCCGACGCCCTGCGGGAGGGCGGCCGCGACGGCGGCGTAGACGAGGAGCTGGAGGCTGGCGAAGGACAGGTTCGAGCTCAGCGAGCTGATCAGCGCCGAGAGGGCGCCCAGCACCGCGAACGCGAGCACCGCCGCGACCCCGACCTCGACGTAGCGGCCGGCCAGCAGGCCGACGAGCCCGCCCAGACCCCCGAGCAGCACCCGCCGGGAGCGGGCCCGGAACGACCCGCCGTTGTCGCCGAAGGACCCGACCATCCCGCCCATGCCCGCGAACACGGCGAGCCCGGGCTGCCCCGCGAGCAGACCGGCGCCGAGGACGACGGGCACCGTCAGCATCGAGCGGACCATGTCGCCCCACGGCACCGCGGCCTTCTTGGGGGCGAGGATGCGCACCACCCAGTCCGGGGCGATCGGGTCGAGCAGGCTCGGCTCGCGCCCGAACGTGCGCGGTGAGGCCCGGCGCGAGCGTTCGGTGGAGGTCCGTGGTGCCGTCATCGACCCCTCCTCCCGCTCGTGCTGCGTCCGTCCCCGTCCGGCTCCGCGATCATCGCAGGCGGAGCCGACGAGGCGCGGTCACGGCGCCCGGAGCTCAGCGCGGCGCGGAGCTGCTGCTCTCCTCGGACGCCCGCAGCCGGTGCAGCTCCGCGCGCCGGCCGGCCTGCGCGACCGGGTCGGGCACCGGCAGGGAGGCCAGCAGCCGCTGCGTGTACGCGTGCTGGGGTGCACCGAGCACCTGCTCGCCCGTCCCCTCCTCGACCAGGCGGCCGCGGTGGAGCACGGCGATCCGGTCGGCCAGCAGGTCGACCACCGCGAGGTCGTGGCTGATGAACAGGCAGGCGAAGCCCAGCCGCGCCTGCAGCTCGGAGAACAGCTCGAGCACCCGCGCCTGGACGCTCACGTCGAGCGCGGAGGTCGGCTCGTCGGCGATCAGGAGCTGGGGCTCCAGGGCGATCGCGCGGGCCAGGCTGGCCCGCTGGCGCTGGCCGCCGCTCAGCTCGTGCGGGTAGCGGTCGCCGTACGCCCGCGGCAGCTGAACCGCCTCGAGCAGCTCGTCGACACGGTGCCGCGCGGCCCGGGGGTCGCCGGCCCGCCCGTGCACGACGAGCGGTTCCGCGACGCACTCCGCGATCGTCAGCAGCGGGTTGAAGCTGGAGGCGGGATCCTGGAACACGAAGCCGATGTCGACGCGGCGCGGCCGGAACGTGCGCTCCTTGACGCCGCGCATCTCCTGGCCGAGGACCCGCAGCGAACCCCCGGTGACCCTCGTCAGCCCGGCGATGGAGCGGCCGATGGTGGTCTTGCCCGAGCCGCTCTCCCCGACCAGGCCGAGGACCTCGCCGGACGCCAGCCGGAACGACACCCCGTCCACCGCCGTGAACGCGGGCCGGCCGAGCCGACCCGGGTAGCTGATCCGCAGGCCGTCGGCCTCGACGAGCGTCGCGGGCTCCGTGCCCGCCTCGGCCGACTCCCGGCGCGCGGTCGCCCGTGCGGCGGCGCGCTCGCGGCCCTGCCCGACGTACGGGACGGCGGCGAGCAGCTTCTTGGTGTACTCCTCGCGGGGGTGGGCGAAGAGCTCCGCGGTGCTCGCCTCCTCGACGACCTCGCCGGCGTACATGACCGCGACCCGGTCCGACAGGTCGGCGACCACTCCGAGGTTGTGGGTGATGAGCAGGATCGACGCCCCGAAGTCGTCGCGGCAGCGCCGCAGCAGGTCGAGGATCTCCGCCTGGACGGTCACGTCGAGGGCGGTCGTCGGCTCGTCGGCGACGATCAGGCCCGGGTCGAGCACGAGGGCCATGGCGATGACGACGCGCTGCTTCTGCCCGCCGGAGAACTGGTGGGGGTAGTAGTCGACGCGCTGCTCGGGGTCGGGGATGCCGACGCGGCGCAGCACGTCGACCGCCCGCTCGCGGGCTTCGCGCCGGCTCATCGAGGTGTGGGCCCGCAGCCCCTCGGCGATCTGCCAGCCGACGGTGTAGACGGGGTTCAGCGCGGTCGACGGCTCCTGGAAGACCATGGCGACGTCGGTGCCGCGCAGCTCGCGCAGCCGTGCCTTCGGGACGGCCACGACGTCGGTCGCGGAGTCGCCGTCCTTGCCGGCCAGCAGCACCATGCCCGACGCGGTCGCGCTCGCGGGCAGCAGCCCGAGGATGCTCTTGGCGGTCACGGTCTTGCCGCTGCCGGACTCGCCGACGACGGCGAGGACCTCGCCGGGGGCCACCCGGAGGCTGACCCCGTCGACGGCCTTCACCGAGCCGGCGTCGCTGGCGAAGCTGATGTGCAGGTCGCGGATGTCGACGACCGGCCCGGTGCGGCGCGGTCGCTCCTGCGGACGGTCCGTGAGCGTCATCGCCGGTCTCCTCCGTCGGTCTGGCCCTCGGGCGTCTCCAGCCCGGCGGCGGCGTCGAGCGTCCCGCCCGGCACCACCGAGGTGGCCGCCACGGTGCCGCTCGCGGCAGAGACCGCGCGCCGGCCGCGCAGCCGCGGGTCGGCCAGGTCGTTGAGGCTCTCGCCGACGAGGGTGACGCCGAGGACGGCGAGCACGATGGCCAGGCCCGGGAAGAGCCCGGTCCACCACACGCCGGCGGTCACGTCGGAGATCGCGCGCTGCAGGTCGTAGCCCCACTCGGCGGCCGAGGTCGGCTGGATGCCGAAGCCGAGGAAGCCGAGGGCGGCCAGGGTGAGGAGCGCCTCGCTGCAGTTCAGGGTGAAGATCAGCGGCAGCGTCCGGGTCGCGTTGCGGAGCACGTGACGGCCCATGATGCGGCCCGTGGAGGCGCCGACGACCTTGGCCGACTCGACGTAGGCCTCGGACTTGATCCGGACCGTCTCGGCGCGGATCACCCGGAAGTACTGCGGGATGAACACCACCGTGATGGCCACGGCCGCCGCGAGCACGCCGCCCCACTTGCTCGACTGCCCGCCGGAGATCGCGATCGAGACCACGATGGCCAGCAGCAGGCTCGGGAAGGCGTAGACCGCGTCCGCCACGACCACCAGGACCCGGTCCAGCCAGCCGCCGAGGTAGCCGGACACCAGCCCGAGGGCGACGCCGACGAACAGCGACAGCACCACCGCGACGACGATCGTCTCGAGGGCCGTCTGCGCGCCCCACAGCATCCGCGACAGCACGTCGTAGCCGCCCTGCGTGGTGCCGAGCAGGTGCGCCCCGCCGGGCGCCTGCAGGGTGCCGAACGGCACCTGGTCCTGCTCGATCTGGGCGAACCCGTACGGCGCGAGGAGCGGGGCGAGCAGCGCGGCCAGCACGAAGACGCCCGTGAGCAGCAGCCCGAGGACCAGCATGACGCGCTGCACACCGACGCTCTGGCGGACCTGGTGCACGACCGGCAGGTCTCGCCAGGTGCGGCGCCGCCCGTGCAGCACCGGGGACGCGGCGCCGCCGGGGACGCTCGTGGTGGCGGCCATCAGTACCGCACCCGCGGGTCGATGAGGGCGGCCAGCACGTCGACGACGAAGTTGGTCACGGCGACGATCACGGCGAGCAGCGCGACGATGCCCTGCACGGCGACGAAGTCGCGCGCGGTCAGGTACTGGGCCAGCTGGAAGCCGAGCCCCTTCCACTCGAAGGTCGTCTCGGTCAGCACCGCCCCGCCCAGCAGCGTGGCCACCTGCAGGCCGATCACGGTGATGATCGGGATCAGCGCGGGCCGGTAGGCGTGCTTGCGGACGAGCCGCAGCTCGCCGACGCCGCGCGAGCGGGCGGCGTCGACGTACTCGGTGCCGAGCGTGCCGATGACGTTGGTGCGCACCAGGCGCAGGAAGATGCCGCCGGTCAGCAGCCCGAGCGCGACGGCCGGGAGGACCGCGTGCTCGAGGACGTCGACGACGGCGGCCGGGTCGCCCAGCCGGATCGCGTCGAGGAGGTAGATGCCGGTCTTGCCCTCGAGGAGCTGGAGGTTCAGCTCGGTGCTCGTGGTCGCGCGGCCCGAGACGGGCAGCACGCCGAGCTTGATCGCAAACACCAGCTTGAGCAGCAGGCCCGCGAAGAACACCGGGGTGGCGTAGCAGAGGATCGCGAACACCCGCAGCACGGCGTCGCCCCAGCGGTCGCGCACGTACGCGGACAGCATCCCGAGCGGGATCCCGACGAGCAGGGCCACGAGCAGGCCGTACACGGCGAGCTCGAGCGTCGCGGCGCCGTAGGTCACGAGGACCTGCGTCACCGGGCGGTTGTCGCTGATCGTCGTGCCGAAGTCGCCGTGCAGCAGCCCGCCGAGGTAGTCGCCGTACTGCACGAGCAGCGGCCGGTCGTAGCCCGCGGCGTGGATCCGCTCCGCCAGCTGCTCGGGCGGAAGCCGACCGCCCTGCGCCGCCGTGATCGGGTCACCGGTCGTGCGCATGAGCAGGAAGACCATCGTCACGAGGATGAACACCGTGGGGATGATCAGCAGGAACCGCACCAGCAGGTAGCGGCCGAAGCCACCCCCGCCGCTGGACTTCCCCTCCGGCTTCGCCACGACGGTGGCGCCGGTCGACTCCGGGCTCTCGAGAAGCGTCATGGGCGCGACCCCAGGGCCTGCCGGAGGTCCTCCGGCAGGCCCGGGTCACGTGCCTCGGGCAACGTCAGCCCTTCGAGAGCGCCGCGTAGCGGAACTTGAACGACGCGTCGAGCGTCTGGTCCGCACCCGACACCGTCGACCCGACGACCGCGACCTGCGAGCCCTGCAGGAACGGCAGGGTCGACAGGTCCTTGGCCTCGGTGTCCTGGATCTGGCCGATCAGCGCCTCGCGCTTGGCCTTGTCGGTCTCCACCAGCTGCTCGGCGATCAGCTTCTGCACCGTCGGGCTGTCGTAGTGGTTGGAGAGGAAGTTGTTCTTGACGAAGAACGGCGTCAGGTAGTTGTCGGCGTCGGAGTAGTCCGGGAACCAGCCGAGCTGGTAGACGGGGTACGCGTCCTTGACGCGGTCCTTCGAGTACTGCACGTACTCGGTGGACTGCAGGTCGACCTTGAACAGCCCCGAGCTCTCGAGCTGGTTCTTGATCAGGCCGTACTCGTCGGTCGAGCCGGGACCGTAGTGGTCGGTGTTGTACTGCAGCTTGAGGTCGACCGGGGTGCTGACGCCCGCCTCGGCGAGGGCCTGCTTGGCCTTGTCCGGGCTCGGCTTGCCGGTGCCGTCGCCGTAGAGCGACTTGAGCGCGTCGTTCGCGCCGGTCAGGCCCTTGGGCACGAAGGAGTACAGCGGGGTGTAGGTGCCCTTGTAGACCTGCTGCGACAGCGCGTCGCGGTCGATCAGGTCGGCCATCGCCTGGCGCACCGCGAGGGCCTTCGCCGGGTCCGCGTCGGAGGTCTTGGCGCCGAACGGCATCGTGTTGAAGTTGAAGACCATGTAGCGGATCTCGCCGCCGGGCCCGTCGACGACCTTGACCTTGTTGTTCGTGCGCAGGTCGGCGATGTCGTTGGCCGACAGGCTGCGGAACGCCACGTCGATCGAGTTGTTGCTGACCTCGAGCTTCATGTTCGAGGCGTCGGCGTAGTACTTGACGTTCACGGTGCCGGTCTTGGCCGGGCCGAGCAGGCCCTGGTAGCCGTCGTACGCCTTGTAGGAGATGAGGTTGTTCACGTCGTAGCTGGCGATCGTGTACTGCCCGGCGAAGGCCTTGCCGTCGACGATCGTCTGGTCCGGCGTCACGGCCGTCGGGGAGAAGACCTCCTCGTCGACGATGGGGCCGGCCGGCGAGGACAGCACCTGGGCGAAGGTCTGGTCGTTCGCGGCCTTGAGCTTGAAGACGACGGTCGTCGCGTCGGGCGCGCTGACGCTGTCGAGGTTCGACAGCAGCGACGAGGGCCCGTTCGGGTCGGCGATCTTGACGTCGCGGTCGAAGGTGAACTTCACGTCCGAGGAGGTGAGGTCGTGGCCGTTGGCGAACTTCAGGCCCGGCTTGAGCTTGACCGTGTACTCCGTCGGCGAGGTGAACTCGGCCGAGGTGGCGATGTCGGGCTTGACGTCCGGGCTGCCGTACGGGGTGTTCATCAGGAACGGGTAGACCTGGTTCATCACGGCGAAGGAGCCGTTGTCGTACGAGCCGGCCGGGTCGAGCGAGGTGATCTTGTCGGTGGTGCCGACGACGATCGCGCCGCCGGCGGAGCCGCCGGTCCCGCTCGAGCTGCCCGCGCTCCCGCTGCCGCCGCCACCACAGGCGGCCAGGAGCAGGGCGGAAGCCGCGACACCGGCGCCGAGGCCGATCAGTCGTCGGCGGGTGGGGACGTAGGACATGCGTTCTCCGATCGCAGGGCTGTCGCCAGGACTTGTGGTCGGGCGTGCGCCGGACGCCGGAAGATCTCTCGTCCACGTCGGCAGCGCGGCTCAGTGTTCCACGCCGGCGCTCCCCTGCCCACCTGGTGAGCGCCCGTCGCCCCAGCCTTTACACGTTCGTTGCCGCGCCGGGCACCGTGGTGACGAGCGCCCCGGGTGAGCGGGCGCGGCCTGGGTAGGCACCCTCGACACGCCGAGGAGGCCGCCCGTGCGCCTGACCCCCCGCAACACCCGGTTCTTCGACCTGTTCGCCCGCGCCGGCGAGCAGGTGCGCGACGGCACCCGGGTGATGACCGCGCTGGTGACTGCCGCGCCGGCCGACCGTCCCGCCCTCGTGGCCCGGCTCGAGGAGCTCGAGCACGCCGGCGACGCGTCGGTGCACGCGGTGATGTCGGCGCTCAACACGAGCTTCATCACCCCCTTCGACCGCGAGGACATCGCCCTGCTGGCCTCGCGCCTCGACGACGTGCTCGACGAGCTCGAGGAGGCCGCGCAGCTAACCGTCCTCTACCGGGTCGGCGCCCTGCCGGAGGGCGTCCTGCGCCAGGCGGCGCTCCTCGAGCGCGCAGCCGACCTGGCCGCCCCGGCGATGACCCGGCTGGCGAGCCTCGACGGCCTCACCGACTACTGGGTCGGGGCCAACGAGGTCGAGAACGAGGCCGACGCCGTCTACCGCACCGCGCTCGCCGCGCTGTTCGACACCGAGACCGACGCCATCGCCCTGCTCAAGGTCAAGGAGGTCCTCGACCACCTGGAGGAGGCGGCGGACGCCTTCGAGCGCGTCGCGAACGTCGTCCAGGGCATCGCGGCCAAGGAGTCCTGACCCCGTGCTCGGGCTGCTCCTCGTGGTGGTGGTCGTCGCGCTGGTCTTCGACTTCACCAACGGGTTCCACGACGCCGCCAACGCGGTGGCCAGCGCGGTGTCGACCCGGGCGCTGACCCCGCGCGCGGCGATCCTGCTCGCCGCCGTCGGCAACCTCGCCGGCGCGCTGCTCTCGACGGGCATCGCGACGACGATCGCGGCCTCGATCATCGTGCCCCCGCCCGGCCGCGCGGGCATCGCGGTGGTGCTCGCCGCGCTCGTCGGCGCGGTCGTGTGGAACCTCGTCACCTGGTACTTCGGGCTGCCGTCGTCCTCCTCCCAGGCCCTGGTGGGCGGGCTGGTCGGCGCCGGGCTGGCGTCGGGCAGCGCGGTGGAGTGGGTCAGCGGCGTGGTCAGCAAGATCCTCGTCCCGATGGTGCTGTCGCCCGCGATCGGCCTCGTCGGCGGCTACCTGGTGATGCTCGCCGCGCTCTGGCTGCTCCGCCGCGCCGACCCGCACCGCGTCGAGCGCGGGTTCCGGCGCGCGCAGGTCTTCTCGGCCGGCAGCCTGGCGCTCGGGCACGGGCTCCAGGACGCGCAGAAGGGCATGGGCGTGATCGTGCTGGCGCTGGTCACCCTCGGCTACCAGGACACGTACGCGGTGCCGCTGTGGACGGTCGCCGCCTGCGCGCTCGCCCTCGCCGCGGGCACCTCCTCCGGCGGCTGGCGGATCATGCGCACCCTCGGGCGCCGCATCTTCCCGCTCACGCCGGTGCACGGCTTCGCCGCCGAGGTCACGGCGTCGAGCGTGCTCTACCTGACGGCCTTCGTCGTCGCCGCGCCGGTCTCCACCACGCAGGTGGTCACGGCCTCGATCATGGGCGTGGGCAGCACCCGGCGCCTGTCGGCCGTGCGCTGGGCCGTGGCGCGGGAGATCGCCGTGGCCTGGGTCCTGACCCTGCCCGCCGCCGCCCTGGCGGGAGCGCTCGCCTACCCGCTGACCCGCCTGCTGGTGTAGCGGGTGCGCCTCGCTAGGAGGCGCGCGCCTCGGCCGCCGGTGCGGGCTCGGAGGTCTCCGACTCCTCCGCCGAGGCCAGCTTGAAGACGCCGGCGATGACCAGCGCGAGGCCGGCGACCTCGCCGAGCAGGATCTTCGTGCTCTGCCCGGGGTCCTCGCCGAGCACCAGCAGCCCGAACGTGATCGCCACGGCGACCTCGGCGACGTTGAGGATCGGGGTCGTCACCGACAGGCGGGTGGCCTGGTAGGCGCGCTGGTTCAGCAGCACGGCGCCGAGGCCGGTCACGACCAGCGCCCACAGCGGCCAGGAGGCGAGCACCGCGCCGAGGCCCTCGCCGAAGCGGGCGAGGACCAGCTTGACCAGACCCGCCACCAGGCCGAAGAGCACGCCCGACGCCCCGGCGAGCAGCGCGCCGCGCAGCTGGGTGGTGTGGATCCGCACGGCGGCGAACACCGCCAGCAGGGCGAGGCCGACCCCGACGCCGACGAGCGCGGCCCCGAGGCCGTTCTTCGGCGCCGAGTCCGCGGTCTCCGGCCGCACGGCCAGGAACAGCGCCAGCCCGGCCCAGGTGACGATCAGCCAGACCAGCGTTCGCGCGTCCGGCAGGCGGTGCTCCAGCGCCGAGCGGATGACGACGGCGAAGACGATGCCGCTGACGATGACGGGCTGCACGAGGGCGAGGTCGCCCCGGCTGAGGGCGAAGGCGTGCAGGGAGAAGGCCACCGCGCTCAGGAGCAGCCCGACCAGCCAGGAGGGGCGTCGCGCGATGCGGGCGAAGAAGCTGCCGCGGCTCTCCTCGTCGGGCAGCGTGTCCCCGGCGACCCGCTGCTGAAGGGCGGAGCCGAGCGCGAACGAGAACGCCGCAGCGAGCGCGGCGACGACCGCGAGGACCATGGCGACACCTCTGGCTGGATCTGACGGCAGGACGGGCCGGCCTCCCTGCTGCCGGGCAGGGCGACCCTATGGGCATCCGGGCGCGGGGCCCGGCAACGACGCCGCCCTGGGCACCGGCGTACCAGGACGGTGCACGAGCGGGAGGTCCCGGAAGTGCCCTCCCGGCGATTCAGCCTCCCGGCCGGCCTCCCGCTGATAACGTCCGCCTCATGGGACTCGGAACGGGCATCGCCCTGCTGGTGGTCGGCGGCATCCTCGCCTTCGGCGTCAAGGACTCGTTCAGCGGCGTCGACCTGACCGCCATCGGCTACATCTGCATGGCCGGCGGCGTCCTCGCGATCATCCTCACGCTCGTCCTGCAGTCGCAGCGGCAGCGTTCGAGCCACACGACCGTGGTCGAGCGCCGCGACCTGCGCGGCCCGGGCGAGCCCCCCGTCGTCTGACCACGGTCCGACCGACCGCCGGCCTCGCGTGACCGCGGCCGAGGGTCGCGTCGTCGTCCTCGACCTCGGTGAGGTCCTGGCCTCGCCGGGCCCGCTGCTCGCCGACCTCGCCGCGCAGGCCGGGCTGGACGAGAGGGTCCTGGCCTCCGCCTACTGGGCGCACCGCGACGCGCACGACCGCGGCACCGACGCCGACGCGTACTGGCGCGCGGTGCTCGCCGGCGCAGGAGCCGCCGCGGGTCCCGACGACGTGGCGCTGCGACGTGCGCTGGCCGCGACGGACGCCCGCGTCTGGTCCACGATCCGTCCCGACGCCCGCCGGACCCTGGCCGGGCTGCACGACCACGGCGTCCGCGTGGCGATCCTCTCCAACGCCCCGCACCCGATGGCGCAGGCCTCCCGCGCGAGCGACTGGGCCCGCTGGGTGGACGACTGGTTCTTCTCCGCCGAGCTCGGCCTGGCCAAGCCCGACCCCGCGATCTACGCCGCCGTGACCGACACCCTGGGGGTGGCGCCCGGGCAGGTCCTCTTCTTCGACGACCGTCAGGTCAACATCGACGCCGCCGTACGCGCGGGGTGGGACGCGCACCTGTGGACGTCGCCCGCCGTGGTGGACGACACCCTGCGCCGGCTGGGCCTCCTGCCCGGGTGAGCGTGCCGTTCGGCGAGCCGCTGCATCATGGGGCGATGGACGCCGCCGTCGACCTGGCCGCGCACTCCGTCGCGTTCCCGCGGCGGTGGTGGTACCCGGTGGCGCGCTCCTCCGAGCTCGGGCGCAAGCCGCTCGCGGTGACGCTGATGGGCACCCCGCTGGCGGTCTTCCGCGGGGCGGACGGCACGCCGGGCGTGGTCCTCGACCGCTGCAGCCACCGGAACTACCCGCTCTCGCTCGGGCGAGTGACCGACGAGGGGCTGCTGCAGTGCGGCTACCACGGCTGGTCGTTCGACCAGGGCGGGTCCTGCCGCTTCGTGCCCGGCCTGCTCGAGACGCGGACGCAGTCGACCTGGCACGTCGCCGCGCACGCCGCGGTCGAGCAGGACGGGTTCGTCTGGGCGTGGGGCGAGCCGGGCGCGGAACCCACCCGCGCACCGTTCGCCCTGCCCGTCGTCGCGGGTCGCGGCGCCGGCGAGACCGTGTTCCGCATCGACCTCGACTCCACCCTGCGGGCCGCGTCGGAGAACGCGCTCGACGTCCCGCACACCGCCTACCTGCACCGCGGGCTGTTCCGCGGCCGGCGGCGCAACCGGATCACCGCCATCCGGCGCCCCGTCACCGACGGCATCGAGGTGCAGTACCTCGGCGAGCCCGTGGGCATGGGTCCGCTCCGCCTCGGCGAGGCGTCGGGGCGCACCTTCGACCACTGGGACCGCTTCCTGCTCCCGTCCGTCGCGCAGATCGAGTACGCGGTGCAGGGCTGGTTCCGGGTGGTCAACACGATCGTGCAGCTGCCGCTCTCCCCTTTCAGGACGCGCGCCTGGTTCGTCGTGCGCTTCTCCAGCCCGCTGCCCGGCCCGCTCGTCGGGACGGTGGTCAAGCTCCAGGGCCGCCGCATCCTCGGCCAGGACGCCGAGGCGCTGGCCCGCCAGACCGAACGGTCGCTGCAGCTCGGGGGCGAGCGCTACGCCTCGACCGAGCTGGACCTGCTGGGCACGGCCATCTGGCGCCTGCTCCGCTCGGCCGAGCGCGCGGAGCAGCCCGACGGCGAGGACCTGCCGCTGGCCTCCGTCAGCGAGCGCCGGGTCGTGTTCGAGGCCTGAGCGCGGTGCACCCCGCCGCGTCCGACCCGTCCGACACGTCCGCGCTCGACCTCCACCGGCACGCACGGGGCTTCGTGCCGCAGCCGTTCCGGGCGGCCTGGCGGGCCCTCACCCCGGCGGCCCCGGCCGAGGTCGGCCTCGGGCGGCTGCGGGAGGAGGGAGGGGGTGCCGCGGTCGTCTGCGCCGTCGGCGACGGCGTGGTCACCCGTACGCACCTGGGCAGGAGCCCCTTCGACGCGGTCGAGGCGCAGCTGGCCGGTGCCGAGCGAGAGGCGGCGGCGGCCGGCTCCGTCGTCGCCCGGTCCGTCGCCGCGCTGCGGGCGGCCCAGGCGTCCGGCGCCCCCGCGGTGCTCCTCGGCGTCGAGGGGGCCGACGCCCTCGGCGGGGACCCCGCCGCGCTCGAGCGCCTCGACGCGTGGGCCGGGCGCGGGGTCCGCCTCGTCGGACTGGTGCACCTCGCCGACAACGCGCTCGGCACCACGTCCCTGCCCTGGCAGCGCTACGCCGGGCCGCTGCCCGTCCGACGGCCCGCTCGTCCTGGGCTGACCGCGCTCGGCACCCGGGTCGTGCGCCGGATGAACGACCGCGGCCTGCTCGTCGACGTGGCCCACGCCGACCGCGCGACCCTGCTCGGCGTCGTGGAGGCGACGTCGGCCCCGGTCGTCGCGTCGCACACCGGAGCCCGGGCGCTGCAGGACTTCGTGCGCTACCTCGCCGACGACGAGCTGGTCGCCGTCGCGGGCACCGGCGGCCTCGTCGGCCTGTGGCCCTTCCGCCACCGCCGGACGGGCGTCCACGACGTCGCCGCGCTCGTCGCCCACGCCCGCCACGTCGCCGGGCTCGTCGGGCCGGAGCACCTCGCCCTCGGCACCGACACCAACGGGGTGCCGGGAGTGATGGCGGGGTTCGAGGACGGCGACCCGTCCCGGGTGGCGGCCGCCCTCGTCGGGGCCGGCTTCACCCCGGCGGAGGTGCGCGGGATCCTGGGCGGGAACGCGTTGCGGGTGCTGACCGACGTCGAGCAGTGCGCGCGGGGCGGACCCTGACCAGGCCGGGCCGACGCCCGCACGGCGCGCCGCCCGTCGACCGTGGCCCCTGCCACGATGCTGACGCTGGTGACCACTCAAAGAGGGAGAAGACGATGACGTCTCGACTCAACCGCCCGATGACCGCCTCCCGCCGCGCCCTGCTGGCCGGGCTCACCCTGTCGCTCGGGGTGCTGCCCCTGGCGGCATGCGGCGGCGGCAGCGACGACGAGGGCTCCGCCACGGACGCGCAGTTCACCAAGGACGTGAGCGGCGAGCTCGGCGTGTGGGGCTTCAACAACGCCGACGACGTCGGCAAGGCGCGGCTCGCCAGCGCCCAGCAGCAGCTCGGCAGCGTCAAGATCACGCTGGACGAGACGGGCTTCGACTCGCAGAAGTTCACGACCCGCGCGGCGAGCAAGACCCTGCCCGACGTCGTGCAGATGGACCGGCAGTACGTCGCGACGTACGCGGCGCAGGACCTGATCGTCCCGCTGGACCAGTGCTTCAGCCTGTATGGCGTCGACCCCTCCTCCTACTGGTACCCGGCGGTCGTCAAGGACGTGTCCTACAAGGGCAAGGTCTGGGCCGCGCCGCAGTTCTTCCAGCCCTCCGCCGTCATGCTCAACACCCGGGTGCTCGACCAGGCCGGACTCACCGCGGCCGACATCGACACCTCCAGGCCCGACGCGCTGGTCGCGACGGCCAAGAAGCTCACGGTCACCCAGGGCGGCAACCCGACCCGGATCGGCTTCGACCCGGTCGCCGGCGGGCAGGCCCCGGGCTGGCTGCTCGGCTTCGGCGGCCAGGTGATGGACGACAACGGCGTGCCGACCCTGGACAACCCGAACAACGCCAAGGCCCTCGCGTTCCTCAAGCAGCTCTACGACGCGCAGGGCGGCTACGCCAAGGTCAAGAGCTTCAGCGACGCCTTCGACACCTTCGGCAAGAACAACCAGTTCGTGAAGGACCAGGTCGGCGCCCAGATGGACGCCCAGTGGTACGTCAACGTGCTGAGCCCCTACACCAAGCAGCTCCAGATCTCCGCGACCCCGTACAAGGACCAGCAGGGACAGCCCCTGTCGATCTCGGGCGGCACCTCCTTCGTCATCCCGGCCGGCGCGAAGAACATGAACGCCGCCTGCGCCTACGTGGTCGACCTGACCAACGAGGCGAGCTGGATGGCGGCGGCGGAGGCGCGGGCGGCGACGCTGGCCGGCAAGCCGGGCTCGATCAACACCGGCCTGTTCACCGGCTCGCCGAGCGTCGACAAGACGCTGCGCGAGAAGTTCGTGAAGCCGAGCGGCAACAAGGGCTTCGACGAGACCATCGCCACCTTCTACGACGTGCTCGGCAGCGCGAAGTCGCAGGGTTCCTCGCCGGCCGGGCAGGCCATCCAGTCCGAGCTGCAGAACGCGATCAGCGCCGTGCTCCTCGGCCAGAAGGCGCCGGAGCAGGCCCTGGCCGACGCGCAGGGCGCGGCCAAGCGGGCGTACGACCAGTTCGGCGGCTGACCTCGCACCAGCCGGACGACGGGTGGTTCCTGCACCATGACGGTGCAGGAACCCACCCGTCCTGCGTCTCAGCCCTTGCGGCCCTGGGTGGCGACGCCCTCGACGAAGTAGCGCTGGCCGAACGTGAACAGCGCGAGCATCGGCAGCGTCACGAGCAGCGACGCGACCATCACGTACTGGTAGTCGCCCTGCCCACCCGCGGTCGGGCTGAACTGCGTCATGGCGTACGAGATGCCGAGCGGCACGGTGAAGCCCTCCACCGAGCCGGCGTTGAGGTAGATCAGCGCCGCCTGCAGGTTGTTCCAGCTCGCCTGGAACTCGAACAGGAAGATGATGATCAGCGACGGCACGGACAGCGGCAGCGCGATCCGCCGGAACAGCCCGAAGTAGCTGGCGCCGTCGACCCGGGCCGCCTCGAAGAGCTCCCGCGGCAGGCCGAGGAAGAACTGGCGCTGCAGGAAGATGTAGAAGGCCGAGCCGAAGAGGTTCGCGCCGAACAGCGGCGCCCAGGTGCCGACCAGCCCGAGCTTCAGCCAGATCAGGTACTGCGGGACCATCGTCACCGCACCGGGCAGCATCATCGTCGCCAGCACCAGGCCGAAGAGCACCTTGCGGCCCGGGAAGCGGAAGTACGCGAAGCCGAACGCCACCAGCGAGCTGGAGAACGTCACCAGCACCGCGGCGATGAGGGCGATGGCGACGCTGTTGACCGCCCAGCTGGCCAGCGGTAGCTGGTCGAACACCTCGACGTAGTTGCTCCACAGCACGGTGTCGGGGACGAGCTTGTTGTCGAACACCTCCCCGCGCGGCTTGAGGCTGGCGGCGAAGAGCCAGACCAGCGGGTAGAGGAACAGCAGCGTGAAGCCGACGAGCAGGACCCAGAGCACGACCTTGCCGACCACCGACCCGGGCCGGCGCGAGGTCGGACGGAGGCTCGGCTCGCGCAGCCGCTCGGGCGAGGCGCCGGCGGCCTCGAGGCCGAGCAGCTGCTCCCGCTGGCCGGCCGCCGCGGGGGTCAGGGAGGACGAGGACTCGGTCGTGGACATCAGCGGTCCCCCTCGTAGTAGACGAACCGGTTCCCGACCTTCACCTGCACGACGCTGATGATCATGATGATCACGAACAGCAGCCAGGCCATGGCGGAGGCGAAGCCGAAGTTGAACTGCCGGAACGCCTGGATGTAGAGGTAGACGCCGTAGAACAGCGACGCCTCGGGGGAGGCCTGCTGCTGGTCGCGCCAGAAGAGCAGGTACGCGGAGTCGAAGACCTGCAGCGCCGCGATCGTCAGGACGATCACGTTGAAGAAGATCGCCCCGGAGATCATCGGCACGGTGATGTGGCGGAAGCGGGCCACCGGGCCGGCGCCGTCGAGGGCGGCGACCTCGTACAGCTCGCGCGGGACGTTCTTGAGCGCGGCGAGGAAGATGACCATGGTCCCGCTGACACCCCACAAGGTCATCAGCACGATCGACGGCTTGACCCAGGCGGGTTCCAGGAGCCACTGCGGGCCCTCGATGCCGAAGACGGCGAGGAAGCGGTTCACGGCCCCGGTGTTGCCGTTCAGCAGCAGCAGGAAGACCGACGCGGTCGCGACCGAGGGTGTCATCTTCGGCAGGTAGTAGACCGTGCGGAAGAAACCGGCACCTCGACCCACCCGGTTCAGCAGGACGGCGAGCAGCAGGGCGAAGGCGATCTCCAGCGGCACGGCCATGACCGCGTAGAACAGCGTGTTGCCCAGCGACCGCATCACCGACGGGTCCTCGAGCAGCAGCCGGTAGTTCTTGAGGCCGACCGGCTTGGCGCGGTTCGTGGCGAGGTTGTAGCGGCTGAACGAGATCACGAGGCTGTAGACCATGGCGCCGAGGGTGAAGACGCAGAAGCCGACGATCCACGGCGAGATGAACGCGTAGCCGGCCAGCGCCTCGCGTCGCGCCGCTGTGCGCCGGCGAGGCCGGTCGGCGCGCCCGACCGGGACCGGCGGCGCCGTCACCGCCTCGGGCCTCGTACGGGTCGTCTCAGCCATGACACCCCTTCTTCGTCGAAGAGCCGTGCGCATCACGACCTGCCCGTTCTGCGACCCGGGCGCGTGCGACGCCTGGGACGCCCGTGCCGGGTGAGCACAGACTAAGGAGCGGGTGGCACCGCAGCAAGGAGGGCTGCGGCGGGTCCCCGCCGGTTCCCGATGCGGTCCTCGGGCGGACCGTTCCAGCGGCGTCGGACGGACGGTTCCAGCGGCGTCAGTGGGCGGGGACGTGGCTGCGGTCGGGCAGCGAGCTCCTCGCGCCCAGGCGCAGCCGCTCGACGAGCGCCGCGAGTCGGCCGACCGCGGCGGGGGCCGTCGGGTCCGTGCCCGGCTCGAGCATCCCCCACAGCTCCCACAGCAGGCCCGAGGCGGGCGGACCGGCTGCGCCGGGCTCGGCGAGCAGGTCGGCGTACGCGGGGTGCGCGAGGGGCTCCTCCGCCAGGTCCCGGAAGCCCATCGACCACTGCGCGAACGAGCGTTCCGCGGCGTGGCCCGTCCAGGTGCACCGCACGTCGCGGTGGCGCGGGTCCGCCTCGATCGACCCGTAGACCGCCTCCACCGCCAGCGTCGGACCCTCGAGCAGCTGCAGGAACCGGCCCTGCCGGAAGAGCAGGACGCCGGTGATGCCCTCCACGGCGTTCCGGGAGCGCGCGGCGGTCAGGATGCCGCTCAGGGCGGCACCGTCGAGCGTCTCGGTCGCGGTGCTGACGTAGGCGAGCTGGAAGACCACGGCAGGACCGTACGAGCTGCGCGGCTCCGATCCCAGCCCCGGCGGGGGGAATTCAGGCTGGGCGGTCGAAGTCTCGGCGAACCGTCAGGTGCCGGCTGGTGGCGGTCTGTGCGTCACGGGTCGAAGACGTCGAGGAGCTCGAGGATGAAGGCGGCTTCGGTGTCGGTCTGCTGCTTGGGCCCCTCCGGCGGCGGCATCTCGACCTCGACGGGGTCGGCGCTGGTCGGGTCCACGTCGCCGAAGGCCACCGACCAGGTCGGGAAGTGCCGCTCGTCCTGGTCGCGGCGGCGCACCAGCGTGACGTCCTGGTGCCGCTCGTCGACACGGATCCGGCCCCACAGCGTCTCGACGTCCTCCCGGCTGCCCTCGATGAACTGCAGGAACGTCCCGGCGCGCAGGAGCAGGAGACCGGTGATGTCGGCGGCCGCGTTGTGGCTGCGGCTCTGGTCGAGCAGCCGGCGCAGCTCGGCGCGCGTCAGCGTCGGCGACGCCGCGCTGACGTAGACGAGGGAGTGGACCACTGGTCAGCTCTCCCGGATCTCTGTTGGCAGCAACGGGCTGGCGAGTCCCTTCAGTGACAGGTGCTCCCGAATCATGCCGCAGGCCCCAGGGCGGTGAACGCCGGGAGGTTACGCACGACGGTCCACACCAGCAGCAGAGCCGTCCAGATACGCATGTCGACCCTTGCGATCAGACCGTCGACCATCTCGACAACACGGCCACAACCCATCGTCCAGAGCAGTAGCCGGGTCGCGGCGAACGCCACGATCAGCACGGTGAGGCCGTTGTCGCGCACGGCGTCCGCAGGTTGGCCGTGCAGCAGGGCCTGCACCGCACGCGTCGAGCCGCAGAACGCGCACCAGCATCCGGTCGTGACGTAGAGCGGGCAGGGGAAGTGGGTGGCCCAGGCCACGGCAGCCGAGCCCGATGCGAGGACGGCACCTTCGAGCAGCGTCACGTTCACCAGGCGTGAACCGCGTCGCGTCGGGCTGTCAGGCACGCGCCGAGCGTACGACCACCAGCCCCCGCGCAGCCCACTCGTCCTCCTCGTTGATCCATTCACGGACCACGAACGCGAAGAACGAAAACAAACAATGTGAACAAGAGAAATGCCCGGCAGGTGATTTTCCTGCCCTGCTGACACCCAGGGCATAGAGACCCTAAGTTTGGCGCGCTGAACACCGCCCGCGCTCTCACACAAGGGTCTTTTGCCCTTTCTCCACGTGAGCCGCGAGCGGAGTTGCAGCACACCTCATGGCGGCACCGGGCGGATTGCTCGGAGTCGCAGCCAATGCTTTCCGTGGTCTCGAAGGAGAACCCGCATGGCCGTCGACGTCGACTACTACGCCGTCCTGGGCGTCGCTCGCAACGCAGACGCGGAGGCGATCGGATCCGCGGTCAAGAAGGCGATGCGCGAATGGCGCAAGCGGACAGAAGCCGCAGACCTCGGTAGCCGCCAGGAGGCCGAGGTCAAGGTCAAGCAGATCGACCAGGCGCGGTCGGTGCTTCTCAACCCTGGCAAGCGCGCCGCTTACGACCAGCAGCTCTCGGGAGGCGTGAAGCAGGCCGAGATCCCCTCTTCCTCACCCGACAGCGGCAACGGCCAGACGTGGCTCGAGCGGGCCGAGGGTTACCTCGCTCTCGCGGACTACCACTCCGCCGCGTACGCAGCCCGGGAGGCGACCCACGTCGAGGGCCAGAACGCGAAGACCTGGTGGATCCGCTCGCGGGCCAACGCCGGTCTGGGTCTCTGGCAGGACGCTCTGTACGAGGCGAAGCAGGCGACCGCGCTGGACGACAACAGCGCCGAGTACCACTTCAACCTCGGTCTGGTGCACGAGCAGATGGACTCCTACAACGACGCCATCACCGAGTACCGACGCGCAGGCACCTGCGATCCCAGCAACCCCGTGTACGAGCTCGCCGTCGGCGGCGTGTACGCCTCGAACGGGAGGCCGGAGCTGGCGTTGCCCGTGGTCGAGGCGGTGCACAAGAAGCACCCCGCGGACCCCAACGCCAACTACTACCTGGGCAGCGTCCTGGTCGACATGGCTGAGCAGGTCCCGCAGTCGAAGACCCGCGACGGGTACATCGTGAAGTCGCAGGAGGAGATCAACACGATGCGCGCCTTCTGCATGCGCGCCATCGGTTTGAAGATCGTGGACGCCGAGGTGCGGGACCGGTCGAACCACGTCCTGCGATACCTGGACGCGATGGAGAAGAAGTCGTTCCGCCCTCCGTGGGCTCTCCTGGGCGGGATGTGGGGCGGCGGCCCGATGGCGCTGATCGGTTGCTGCGCCATCATCCTCTTCTTCGCCCCCATCATCTTGGTGATCGAGGGTGTCGGGAACATGGCTCGGAGCAACGCCGGCGTCGGGTTCCTGGAGCTGATCGTCGGCCTCGGACTCGGCTTCCTGTGGTGGAAGCTGCTTTACGTGCCGAAGTGGAAGCAGAACAAGAGGGGGCTCTGACATGGCGAACCCGGTCGGGATCGACCTCGGCACGACCTTCTGTGCAGTGGCGACGATCAACGCGTCGGGGCAGCCCGAGATCCTGCGCAACAGCGACGGCCAGAGCATCACGCCCTCGGTGGTGCTGTTCGACGGCGGCGAGGCGGTCGTCGGCCAGCAGGCCAAGCTGCAGCGAGCGGCCTTTCCCGACGACGTCGTCGAGTTCGTCAAGCGCCAGATGGGCAGCGACTCGTGGCGCTTCTACCCCAGCGTCGGCGACGAGAGCTATACGCCGGAAGGCATCTCGGCGATCATCCTCAAGCGACTGGCCGCCGACGCCGGACAGGTGCTGGGATCCACGGTGAAGGACGTCGTGATCACGGTTCCGGCGTACTTCGACGACGCTCAGCGCAAGGCGACCCGGGATGCCGGGGAGATCGCCGGACTGTCGGTGCTGTCGGTGATCAACGAGCCCACCGCGGCGGCCGTCAGCTTCGGCGTCGAGCAGGACTACAACGGGACCGTCCTCGTGTACGACCTCGGTGGCGGCACGTTCGACGTCACGCTCCTCAAGGCGCGCGACGGCGATTTCGACATCCTCCAGACCGACGGCGATCGCAACCTCGGGGGCTTCGACTTCGACAACGCCGTCATCGGTTGGATCAAGGCCGAGTTCGCCGCCCAGACGGGGCAGACGGTCGAAGGCGCCGAGCAGGAGGCGCAGCTGCGTGACCGGGCCGAGCAGGCGAAGCACCGTCTCAGCAGCTCCGAGCAGGCTCCGGTCTTCGTGTCGGCCGGAGGCCGGAACGCGAAGCTCGTGCTGACGCGCGAGACGTTCGAGGGGATCACCGAGAACCTCCTGGCGCGCACCGAGATGCTCGTCGAGGACGTCGTCGACGGTGCAGGGCTCTCCTTCTCCGACATCGACAAGGTGCTGCTGGTCGGCGGCTCGACCCGGATGCCGATGGTCGTGAAGATGCTGACCCGGCTCACCGGGCGCGCACCCGACCAGTCGATCCACCCCGACGAAGCCGTCGCCAAGGGAGCCGCCATCGTGGCCGCGCTCCGCGGAGGCGGCGGTGGACGACCGACCCCGGTGACACCCGCCGGGCACTCGTTGGGAATCAGCGACGTGGTGTCGCACGGGCTGGGCGTGGTGACGATCGACGCCACCACCGGGCGCGACGTCAACAGCCTGGTCGTTCCGCCGAACTCAAAGATCCCGACCAAGAGGTCCGAGGTCTTCTACACCATTGCCCCGAACCAGACCGAGCTTCTCGTCCAGGTCACGGAGGGTGAGGACGAGGACCTCAGGTACGTCCGCATCCTCGGGTCGTCCCGGCTGAAGCTGCAAGGGCACCCCGAGCAGGGCTCCCCCCTCCGCGTGGTCTTCGCGTGCGACATCGACGGCATCCTGCACATCGAGGTCGTGGACCTGGTCGACGACAAGGCCCTCGGGGAGTTCGAGATCGATCGCGCGAGCAACCTCGACCACGACGAGATCGAGCGTATGCGGGACGCCGTGTCGAACCTCGACGTCCAGTGACGGCCGACGACCAGGTCACGCTGGCCACGGTCTCAGAGCAGCTGGACGGCCTGACGGACCTGTTCAGGCGCCGCCTCCTCGACGACCGGGCCAAGCAAGCCGTGATCGAGGACCTGGGGCAGCGTTTGAACAATGCTGAGGCGGCCAGGTCGGCCGCCGCCCTCAAGCCGATCGTCCATTCGCTCTCCATGGTGATCGAACGCCTACGGACCAGCGCCCCGGACGCGGACCTCGTCGAGTCGATCGGGCACGAGCTGGAGGACGTGCTCGAATCGGTGGTGGGTGTCGCCCCGATAGCACCGATCAAGGGCGATCCCGTCGATCCGCTCCGCCACGAAGTGGTCGCCGCACACGGCGACGGCACCGAGCTCCGGGTCGCCGAGCTGCGCCGCGGCGGGTACGAGAAGGACGGCATCGTGCTCAAGCCGGCTCGCGTCACGGCCGTACGGGTGCCGCCGGCGAACGACCGTCCGGCCGATGGTCGGTGAGGGCGATGACCAGTGCGGTGGATGCTGCTGACGTCGAGAACCGGATCCGTGCGCTGGTCGCCGCGCTCGACGATCGCACCCGACAGCTCGCGACGGCGCGCGAGCGGTTGCGACGCTCCGAGGCGGAGTGGCGCCGGCAGGCGGAGCACGACGTCGCCCACGCTACGGAGGAGGCCAGGAAGGCGCTGCTGAGGGACCGCAAGGCGATCGAGTCGAACGCCGAGGAGGTTGTGACGTCGGCCTCCAGGATGGTGGAAAGGATGCTGGAGAGGGAAGCACCGGGTTACCTCTCCGCAGCCTGGGACGACGAGCTCTGGTCGACGCTGCCCGTCGAGCGGGCCGGGGAGTGGATCCGGGTCGGTGCCGTTGATCTCGAACAGCAGTCACTCCCGCTGACGGTGCCGCTCTCCGCCGGCGTCTGGCGCGTCGCCAGCTCAGCCCGGGACGAGTTCAGGGCGTTCGTGCACAACACGATTGCTCGCGTGGTCGCGGCGTTCGACCCGCTCCGAGTGCGTGTGCTGACCTTCGACCCGGACCTCGACCTCGACCTCGCCGCACTGGCCGGCCTGCGCGCCGTGTCGCAGACGAGCGTTCCGCCGGCGTTGACGTCCGTGGAGGATCTCGAGGGCGCACTCGACGACCTCCGCACGAGCGTGGCCGCAGTGGACGACCGATTGACGGCAGCTGGGCAGCACACCTATTGGAGCGCGCTGAGGTCCGGCCACCCGCTCGCCGCCGCGACACCGCTCAGGCTTCTCGTCATCGGTGCGCCCCCGAATGGCCTGACGGACCGCGGCCGAGCGCGGTTGGACCAGCTGCGCGGCCTCGCCTCCGACCGCGGCCTGCTGATCATTGAGATGGTCCAGGAGACCACCTCGGCCGCGAGCCCGCTGCACGCAACGATCACCCTGCGCGGCGACGCCTCGACCGCGAGCACGGCTCCCGGCCTGACCTGGACCCCCGACACCTGGGCCGGTGAGTCTTTTCTCCGGCGGCTGAGCACCGACCTGACCGCTCGCCCGCGGCAGGACGCGGCCCCCTCGGTCGACTTCCGGCGCATCGTGGAGTCCATCGACGATGCGTGGATGGCTGAGGCCGACGAGGGTCTGGAGGCTTGCATCGGCAGCACCGACGGGGGGGACCTGGTTGTCCGCCTGCGGGCCGAGAACCCTCCGATGCCGAACGCCCTCGTCGGGGGCGCGGTCGGCGAGGGGAAGTCGAACCTCCTCCTGGTTCTGGTCCACAGCTTGGCGGCACGGTACTCACCCGCCGAGCTGGAGATGGTGCTGGTCGACCTGCGCGACGGGGTCGAGTTCGCACGTCTGGGTCCCACCCGTGAGAGCCCTGCCTGGCTCCCGCACGTCAGAGCCCTGGGTCTGGAGTTCGACCCGGACTACTCACTCGGCGTCCTGAGCTGGGTGCGTGCGCAGATGAGCGAGCGCGCACGGCTCCTGAAGGCTCACGGGGCGACGACCCTGAGGCAGTACCGCGCAAGATCGGGCAGGACCCTGCCGCGCATGCTGGTCGTGATCGACGAGTTCCAGCGCATGTTCGAGGGCGACGACGACCAGGCTGCGGCGGCGGCCGCCGACCTCGACAACATCGCCCGAACGGGTCGTGGTTTCGGCATCCACGTCGTCCTCGCGTCCCAGGCCCTCAGCGGCATCCGCGGCCTCGCGACGAAGTCCGACTCCCTCTTCAGCCAGTTCCACAACCGAATCGTGCTCAGGAACACCGCCGCCGAGTCCCAGGCGTTCCTCGCTCCACACAACCTGGCCGCCGCCGACCTCGAGCACCGAGGACAGGCGGTGGTCAACGACTCGCTGGGGAGTCTCGACAAGAACAAGCTGGGCACCGTGGCCTTCGCCCAGCCGGACTACCTCGAGCAGCTGCAGGTCCAGCTGTTCCGGCAAGGGCACGGAGGGCCACCGAGCATCTTCAGGGCGACCGCATTCGCCACCTGGCCGGTCAACGGCTACGGAGCGGATGCCTCGCGCGGCGTCGTCGCAGCGGTCGGGCTCCCCGTCGCCGTCGAGGCCCGAGCCGCCACCCTGACCTTCACGCGGTCACCCAACCAGGCGTTGGCGGTTGTCGGCTCGCAGCGGGAGGTGGCGATCTCCGTCCTCGTCCGGGCGGTGGTCACGGCGGCCGAGAGCATCGGCCCGGATGCGCGTGTTCTCGTCCTCGACGGCGACAGCCAAGGACCGGCCCCGGCCGCGTGGCTCAGCGCCCTGGTCGAGCATCTCCGTCGACGCGGCCACGCAGTTCGACACGAGGCACGGGGCACTGTCGCGGAGAGCGTCCTTCGGTTGAGGCGGGACAAGGGCTCGGTCGACCTCGTCGTCCCCGTCGCGCTCGACTCGGTCGACCTCGACACCGCCACCGAACCGGACTACGAGCTCCCCAGCGAGGCGCTGCGCGATCTGCTGAGGAGCGGGCCTCTCAGCGGAACCTGGACCATCGGCTGGTGGCAGAGCAAGCCGGTCCTCGAGGAGCAGCTCGGATTTCGCGCCTCCGGCGTTCGTGCGTGGGCCTTCGCCGGCGTGTCGCGGGACGACCTCACCGACATCGCCGGCCATGCGACGCGAGAACCGGTAGTGAGCCCACGTTTCGTCTGGTTCGACCGTCTTGCGGGCACGATCGCGCAGCGGCTTGTGCCGTTCGATCCCGAGGACGTCATCGGAACGGCTGACCGTGCCTGACTCCCACACGTACGCCACCTACGTGGAAGCGGTCGAAGCCCTCTGCACTGTAGAGCAGCGACGGCGGGCAGCACTTCGCCGAGCCGTCGAGACCGCTGCCGCTACCGAGGAGCGGGCCAGGGTCAGGCTGGCTGAGCAGCAGCGGATGTACGGGCGCTCGGCTCAGGAGGCGAAGGACGTCGAACGGCAGCTGGCAGAGCTGCGGACCCTCCTGGGGTTGCCGCCCGAACCCGCCGACGACAGCGTCTCAGAGGCGCAGGCGCCGACTTCGCTCGTCGAGATCCGGGGCCAGATCCGCGACGTGGCGCAGTGGGCCACGGACGCGAGCTCGACAGCCGAATCGCTGCTCCGCAGCAGGGCGCGGCTGGCGACGGCGCCTCCACCTGCTGTCTTCGCACCACTCCCGGCACCGTTGCCTGCTCCGCGCGCCAAGAGCAGGCTCGTGATCTGGCTCGTAGCCGCGACCGCCGTGCTCGTCGTCATCGTCGTGCTCACCGTCCTCGCACACTAGGAGAGAAGATGTCTCAGCTCGGTCAGCTCAAGGGCCAGATCGAATCCATCGCCCAGCAGGCGAAGTCGACCGGAGGCCAGCTGTCGGCCTTCAAGGCGAAGTTCTCGCAGGCCGCCGGTCAGGTCCAGAGCACCATCGGCGGTAGCGCTCAGAGCAAGGACAAGGAGGTCGTCCAGGCCATCCAGGACGCTCAGAGCAAGGTCGACGCCGCCGTCGAGGCGCTGAACCAGGCCGCTCGCGTCGCCGCGGCGTACGGCCAGTCCCTCTGATGACCCGCGCGCCAGGTGCTGACGGCACCGCGTCTCGAAGAGCTCTCACGATGAGCCTGGGGCAGGCGACCCGCGAGGCTCGCGCCGCCCAGGCGATGCTGGAAGGGGCGACAGCCCGGTTCAAGGCCGTGACCGCCGAGGTGCTGACCGTGGTGGGCGGGAGCACTCAGGCGATCGACAAGGAACTGACCCGAACGTTGCAGGAGAGTGTGCGAGATGCCGACAAGGCCATCGAGGCGCTCGGCGCCGCGGCACACGCCGCACGAGCGGCAAACCAGGGCCAGTAGCCGTGGGGAGGCACAGGCTCGGGCTCGGGCGAGGCGTCGCACCACCGACCAGCCTCGGCTGCGCGGCAGGACCGCGCCAGGTGGCGAGCGTGGCCGTCACGACCTCCGGCACCCCGCCGTACGACCATGTGGGGTGCACCCGGGTTGCACGTCGACCACAACCTGACCGCTCCGACGGATCCAGCCGGGTGCGGACAGCCGCGCGGGGTCGTCCGCATCGGGCTCGCACACGATGTCGGAGCTAGAGGCACTCTGCGAGGCTCTGCTCGAGAGCCTCCGAGCACTCCCCACCCTCGCCGCTCACTTGCAGGAGCGCGCCTCGCTCCTTCGGAGGCTCAGTGGGCAGATCCAGCAGTCGGCTCGGCTCTCAGCCGCGGGACCCGGGGCCGACCACGTCGTGCAGAACCTCGATCGTGCGGCGTCGGCGATGCTCGACAGTGCGCGTTCGTTGCTGGACGCGGTCCGGCAGGGCGAGAGCTTTGTGCGCCGAACGGTCGGTGGCGCGGCGGGTGGAGCCGCGCTGTCGCCAACCACCGAGCCGCAGCCGAGGTCCGGCCTCGAACCCCAGGACGTCGCAGCCATCGCCGACTACACGGGAGCCGGTTTCGAGGAGATCAATCCGATGCTGAGGGGCCAAACTCCGCTGGACGTCGACATCATGATCAGGAGCGCTGCGCTCAGCCGGGCGCTCGCCAAGCTACCGAACCACCGGGGAACCGTCGTGCGCGGACGCGATTTGGCCACTGCAGAGGTAGCGTTCTACGACCCTGGGTCGATCGTGCGCGAGCCCGGCTTCACCAGTTCGGACACGTCCCGACCCTTTCCCGGAAACACGATCTTCTACATCGAGTCGAAGACCGGCAAGGACGTCTCCGAGTTCTCGACCTACGGCGCCGCCGCGGGAGGCAAGGAGCACGAGGTGCTGTTCGATGCCGGGACGAGGTTTCTCGTCCAGTTCAACGACATCGTCGACGGCAACCGAGTGATCCTGATGGAGGAGGTGGTCGATCGTGGATGACGCAGCGGCTCAGTTCGAGCCGGACCAGGAACTGATAGCCAGGATGCTCGCCTTCCACAGGGCGCGGCAAGCGGCATCCCTCTTCAACGACTCCGACGAGGCCAGGCGGAAGCAGGACACACCCTTCGCCGACCAGCGAGCGGATCGGGAGGACGGGGACGGACCCGTCACCCCTCGATCCGACTGACCTCGCAAGCCCTTCCCACGCCGTTCACGTTCCGGGCCGACGCCAGCGGAAGCCCGGCTGTAACGGGGACCGGCGGCGTCGCGATCGGCAGGTCAGGCGCACCCCGGTGCGCGCACCCCGGCGGGCGGTCCCGTCCGTGCCGGGGACACCCACATCTCCAGGAGGCAGCATGCGACGAGGACCCCGACGTGCGGTCTCGGCCGCCGCCCCCGTCCCGCCGCCGGGCGGCGCCCACCGGCTCCGCGGCCTCCGGGCGGATCCGCTCGGGCCGCAGGAGCCCGGCCAGGCGCCCCTGCTGGTCGGCGGGACGACGCCACGTCCCGGACGTGCGCAGTCGCCCGGTCTGGACGACCAGCTGTGCTTCGCCCTCTACGCGGCGACGAACGCCGTCATCCGCGCGTACCGGCCGCTGCTGCAGGCAGTCGGCCTGACCTATCCCGAGTACGTCGTCCTGATGGCGCTGTGGGAGGCCGACGACGTCAGCGTGGCCGACGTGAGCGCGCGCACCCAGATGCCGCTCGGGGACCTGTCGCCGATCGTCGAGCGCCTGGTCGAGACCGAGCTGGTGATGCGCCACGGCAGCCGGCTGCGGCGGGGCGCGACCCGGCTCACCCTGACCGACCGTGGGCGGCTCCTCGAGGAACGAGCCGTCGTCGCCCAGCACGAGGTCCGCTGCCAGACCAGGCTGTCGACCGACGACGTGGCGCAGCTCCGCGGCTCCCTCCACGACCTCACCGGCACGCTGCAGGCCGCGCACCCGTACCAGGAGGCGGGCACGGCCTGACCTTGTCGACCACCTCACCCCGGTCAGGAGGTCCGGCGCGACCGTCCACCCCAGCCTGCCGGCCCGCGAGCCGGCGGTTCCTGACGCAGGATCGACCTCCGACACCGCGCCGCAGCCGCATGGCGCGCCCACGACCAGGGAGGATCGCGCCGTGACCCGACGTCAGAGCCGCCGCCGGCCCCGTGAGGTCGGCGTCGACGAACGGCAGACCGTCGTCGTCTGCCGTGGAGGCGACTGCGGCAACCGGACCAAGCACCCCGGCGTCGACCACCGCGACCAGCTGCGCCGCATCAGCGGCGAGGTCGACATCACGCGGGCCCGGGTCGTCAGCAGCGGGTGCCTCGACGCCTGCGAGCACTCCAACGTGGTCGTGGTCGTCCCGGGCTCGGCCGGACGCGCTCGCGGCGCCGCACCCGTCTGGGTCGGCGGCGTCCTCGACGAGGCCTGCACCGGTGATCTCGTCGAGTGGGTCGACGCAGGCGGCGCGGCCGTCGCCGACGCACCCGTCCTCGTCGACCTGCACGCCTTCCACCCGACCCGGCTCAACCGCCACGAGCTCGAGGAAGAGCTCGGACGCTAGTCTGGCCCACGCGTCCGGCGTCGGCCTCAGCCGCGCGCGGCGAAGACCTCGATCTCGACGCGTGCGTCGAGGGGCAGGCCGGCGACGGCCACCGTCGTCCGGGCCGGGTACGGCGGGGTGAAGACGCGTTCGTACGCGGCGTTCAGGGCGGCGAAGTCGTCCATGCTGCGCAGGAAGACGGTGACCTTGACGACCTGGTCGAGGGCCAGGCCCGTGGTGGCCAGGACGGCCGAGACGTTCGCGAACGCCTGCTCCACCTGCCGGGCGAAATCTCCCTCGACCAGCCGCCCGGTCGTGGGATCGACCGGGGTCTGCCCGGAGACGAAGGTCAGCTCGCCGCGCGCCAGGACCGATGGGCTGTAGGGGCCGAGCGGCTCGGGTCCGCCAGGCGGGGCAGCGGGGGTCGACGACATCGACGTCTCCTGGTCCAGGGGGGTGCTGCCGTCTCGGCGGCGCGCGAACCGGGCTGAGCGACACGGTGCCCCGTGGCCGGCCGGATCGCCGGGAAGTGCTTGAAGGTGGAGCTTAGGGGATTCGAACCCCTGACCTCTTCCATGCCATGGAAGCGCGCTACCAACTGCGCCAAAGCCCCTCGCGGGTGTGCGGTCCGGGCCGGTGGGCCCCTCCGCGACAACCCGAGAAGACTACCAAGTCCGGTGCGGCCTCACGAAATCGTCTCCCGGACGGCCAGCGGGCGGACGTTGTGCTCGGCGACCCGCCAGTAGCCGCCGGCGCGGTGGCGGTGCAGGACCGACCACGCGCAGTTGTCCAGGCTCCCGAACGTGCGCCACAGGTCGAAGGGCAGCCCCAGCAGCCGGCACAGCCCGGCACGCCCGGCGAGCCCGTGGGTCGTGACGACCACGGTCGCGCCGTCGGGCGCCTGCTCGGCGATCTCGGCGAGGGCGCGGGCGACGCGCTCCCCCACCTCGGAGACCGTCTCGCCCGTCGGCGAGCGCCGGACGTCCTCGCCCCGGCGCAGCGCGGCCCAGGCCTCCGGCTCGACGGCGTCGATCTCGGGACCGCGCAGGCCCTCCCAGGTCCCGACGTTCACCTCGCGCAGGCGCTCGTCGAGGCGCGGCTCCAGGCCGGTGACCTCGGTGAGCGCCGCGGACGTCTGCCGCGTACGGGTGAGGTCGCTCGACCACAGCTGCGCCGGCTCGAGAGTCGCGAGGACGCGGGCCGCGTCACGCGCCTGGTCGAGCCCGACGGCGTTGAGCGGGATGTCGGCCTGGCCCTGGAACCGTCCGGAGGTGTTCCAGTCGGTCTGGCCGTGCCGCCACAGGACGAGGCGGTCCGCCGTCACCGGCGGACGTCGAGGCCCAGACGGATCTCCGGCGTGTCCTGCCAGAGCCGCTCGAGGGCGTAGAAGCGGCGCTCGTCGGTGTGCTGGATGTGGACGACGAGGTCGAGGTAGTCGAGCAGCACCCAGCGCTGCTCGCGGTCGCCCTCGCGGCGCACGGGCTTCTCGCCCAGGCCGCGCAGGGCCTCCTCGACGCCGTCGACGATGGCGCCGACCTGGCGCTCGTTCGTGGCGGTGATCACCAGGAACACGTCGGTGATCGCGAGCTGGTCGGACACGTCGAAGGCGACGATGTCGGTGCCGAGCTTGTCGGCCGCGGCCTCGGCGGCGACGCGGGTGAGCTCGAGCGCGTGCTCGGTGGCGGTCATGGGGTCCTTCCTCGTCCGGGGGTGCTGCCACTCCCGGGGAGCAGGCACAACCGGTCAAGGATGCCAGGTCCTCCCAACCCCGGCGCCCGGGCGGCGGGGAGGGTCACAGCGACTCGGGGGTGAGGTAGAGGCCGCGCTTGGCGATGTACTGCACCACCCCGTCCGGCACGAGGTACCAGACGGGGTCGAGCTCGGCCACGCGCCGGCGGCAGGCGGTGGACGAGATCGACAGCGCCGGGATCTCCAGCAGGGTGACGCGCTCCTTCGGCAGCTGCGCGATGTTCGGGGTGTCGATCTCGACCCCGGGTCGCGTGCAGCCGACGAAGTGGGCGAGGTCGAAGAGCTGGTCGGCGTTGCGCCAGGTGAGGATCTGGTCGAGCGCGTCGGCGCCGGTGATGAAGTACAGGTCGACGTCGTCGCCGCGCTCCTCGCGGATGTCGCGCAGCGTGTCGTACGTGTAGGTGTCCCCCGGCCGCTCGATGTCGACGCGGCTGACGCTGAAGCGCGGGTTGGACGCCGTCGCGATGACCGTCATCAAGTAGCGGTCCTCTGCGGCGGAGACGTCGCGGTCGGCCTTCTGCCACGGCTGCCCGGTGGGGACGAAGACGACCTCGTCGAGCGCGAAGCGGCCGGCGACCTCGCTCGCGGCGACGAGGTGACCGTGGTGGATGGGGTCGAAGGTCCCGCCCATCACGCCGAGGCGGTGGCGCTTGCCGTTGCTGCCCGGCTGCCGGGCGAGCCCCGTCGACGCGACGTGGTCCGAGGGCGACCGTACGGTCATGCCGGCGCGGACGTGCGAGGCGTGGCGGCCGTCGTCGGCCGGGTCGTCAGGATCGGCTCCGCTCAGCTGTGCGGGCGACCCTTGCCGACCGCGATCGTGATGAACAGCAACGCGTGCAGGATCACGAAGGCGATCAGACCGAAGCCCCACGCGGGGATCGGCAGCTCGCGCTCGGTCTCGAGGAGAGCCAGCCCGAAGTCCATGCCCGCACTCTAGCCGGTGCCGCCCGGGAGGCCGCGCGCGTCGCCCCTGCGTCCACAGCTGTGTCCACACATGTGAACAAGTCTTCGATTCTTGTCTAACTCCACGAGAGCTCCGGGATCGTCGTTGACACCCTTGGCTACGACTGTTAGCTTCGCGGCTATGAGCACTAGCGAGTTCCTGCAGGTCCCCGGCGGCACCCTGGCGTACGAGGTCGCCGGCGACGACGGTCCCCTCGTCGTGCTGGCCCACGGGATGGGCGACAGCCGTGAGGCGTACCGCTTCCTGGCGCCGCGGCTGGTGGAGGCGGGCTACCGGGTCGCGGCGGTGGACCTGCGTGGGTGCGGCGCGTCCAGCGTCGGCTGGCCCTCCTACTCGCGCACCGCCATCGCCGGCGACCTGCTCGCCCTGGTCGGGCACCTGGGTGGACCGGCCGTGCTGGTCGGGCACTCGATCGCGGGCGGGGCGGTCACGATCGCCGCGGCGGACTCGCCGTCGAGCGTCACCGCGCTCGTGGAGCTCGCGCCCTTCACCCGCAAGCCGCCGGTCGGCCTCGCCGAGCTGCGCTCGTCCCGGTTCCGTCGGGGTGCCCTCGCGCTGCTGGCGGCGGGCCTCTTCGGCAGCGGGCGGGCCTGGGAGCGCTACCTAGACGTCGCCTACCCCGGCGCCAAGCCGGCGGACTGGACGGCACGCCTCGCAGCGATCCGGGCAATGCTGCGCGAACCCGGCCGGATGAAGGTCCTGCAGCAGATGGGGAGGACCAGCGCGGCCGACGCGGGCGCCCGCCTCGGGGACGTCGCCTGCCCCGTGCTCGTGGTGCAGGGGTCGCTGGACCCGGACTGGGGCGACCCCGAGGCCGAGGGCCGCGCGGTCGTGGCTGCGCTGCCGTCCGGGCTGGGCCGCCTCGCGGTGGTCGACGGGGCCGGGCACTACCCCCACGTGCAGGCGCCCGAGGAGACCGCGCGGCTGGTGCTCGACTTCCTGGCGTCGGCCACCCGTGCCTAGGGCGGGGCTCGACACGGCCAAGGTGGTGGCGGCGGGCGCCGCCCTCGCCGACGAGGTCGGAGCCGCGAACCTCACGATGGGCCTGCTCGCGCAGCGCCTCGGGGTGCGACCGCCCTCGCTCTACAAGCACGTCACCGGCCAGGACGACCTCGAACGGCGGATCGCGACGCTGGCGCTCACGGAGGCCACCGAGCGGATGGGCACGGCGGTCCAGGGCCTGGCCGGGCGCGAGGCGCTCGCGGCCGTCATGCGGGCGTTCCGCGCGTATGCGGTCGAGCACCCCGGCCGATACCTCGTCGGGACCGGGCTGGCGCCCTTCGCGGCCGGCGACGACCCGCTCGGCGAGGCGCGGCAGCGCCAGCAGGCGGTGCTGGAGGCGGTCCTGCGGGCGTACCGCATTCCTCCGGCGGACGCCGTCCACGCCCTGCGAACCGTGCGGAGCCTGCTGCACGGCTTCGCCTCCATCCAGGCGGCCGACGGCTTCCAGTACGCCACCGACGTGGACGCGAGCTTCGAGTGGCTCGTCGACCACACCGACCGGGCGCTGAGGGTCGCAGGCGCCCCGGCGGACGCCTGACTCAGCGGACCTGGCCGGAGCCGGTGATCAGGTACTTGGTCGACGTCATCTCGGGCAGGCCCATCGGCCCGCGGGCGTGCAGCTTCTGCGTGGAGATGCCGATCTCGGCCCCGAAGCCCAGCTCTCCCCCGTCGACGAACCGGCTCGACGCGTTGACCAGGACCGCGGCCGCGTCGACCTGCGCCGTGAAGCGCTGCGCCGCCGACTCCGAGTCGGTGACGATCGTCTCGCTGTGCCCGGTCGAGTGGTCGCGGATGTGCGCGACCGCCTCGTCGAGCGAGGTCACGACGCGGGCCGCGAGGTCGAGCGAGAGGTACTCGGTGTCCCAGTCCTCCGGCGTCGCCGGGACGACGCCCGGGCCGTACGCCGCCGTGGCGCCGTCGCCGTGCACGGTGACGCCCGCCTGCGCGAGCGCGGTGAGCGCGTCGGGCAGGAAGCGCGGTGCGGCGTCCGCGTGGACGAGCAGCGTCTCGACCGCGTTGCACACCGACGGCCGCTGCGTCTTGGCGTTGAGCAGGATCGCCAGCGCCATCGCCGGGTCGGCGCTCGCGTCGACGTAGAGGTGGCAGTTGCCCACACCGGTCTCGATGACGGGGACCAGGCTGTGGCGCACCACGTGGTCGATGAGGCCGGCGCCCCCGCGCGGGATCAGCACGTCGACGAGGCCGCGAGCGCCCATGAGCTCGTCGGTCACCTCGCGCGGCCCGGGGACGAGCTGGACGGCGTCCACGGGCAGCCCGGCGTCGGCCAGCCCGTCGCGCAGCGCCTCGACGACCGCCGCGTTCGACGACGCGGCCGAGGACGAGCCGCGCAGCAGCACGGCGTTGCCGGACTTGAGGCAGAGCCCTGCGGCGTCGGCGGTAACGTTCGGCCGAGCCTCGTAGACGATGCCCACGACGCCGAACGGCACGCGCACCTGCCGGACCTGCACGCCGTTGGGGTTGGTCCACCCGCGGACGACGTCGCCGACCGGGTCGGGCAGGGCGGCCACGTCGCGCAGGCCGTCGACCATGCCGGCCACGCGGTCCGGGGTCAGCCGCAGACGGTCGACGAGCGAGGCCGCCGTGCCCGCCTCCTCGGCCCGGGCGACGTCGGCGGCGTTGGCCTCGAGGACGGCGGTCTCGGCCTTGGTCAGGGCGTCCGCCATGGCGTGCAGGGCCGCGTCCTTCTGGGCCCGGGTGGCCGTGGCGAGGATCTGCGACGCCGTCCGCGCCGCGAGGGCCTGCTCCCGTACGCCCGTGTGCTCGCTCATGCGCCCACGGTAGTGGAGCAGGCCCCGCCCGCGCCCGGCCTCAGACCCGCTGCGCCGTCACGAGCAGGTACTCCCACTCCATGACCCCGTCGGTGAGGAACCGGTCGCCCAGCGCGGCCATCTCCTCGTCGAGCGCGGCGACCCGGGCGCCGTCCTCGCCGAGGAACCGGTAGACGGCGATGGTCGGGCCGTAGTTGCGCTTCATGAAGTCACGGAACGCCGCACCGGTGCCGAACCGCTCGGTCCGCAGCGTCTGCTGGCGCGCCGCCAGGTCCCGCACGCGGTCGCCGAACAGCTCCCGCACGTGGTCGACCCGGCCCCACAGCGGCGCGGGCGAGGCACCGGGAGGCGGCGGCGGGGCGTACGGCTTCATGGTCGCGAAGAGCTGGCCGATGAACCCCTCCGGCGTCCAGCTGAGCACCCCGACCGAGCCGCCGCTGCGGCAGACCCGCAGCAGCTCGTCGGCGGCCTGCTGGTGGTGCGGCGCGAACATCACGCCGATGCAGGACATGACCACGTCGTACTCGCCGTCCTCGCAGGGCAGCGCCTCGGCGTCGGCGACCCGCCACGTGATCGGCAGGTCCTGCGGCGCCGTCGCACGGCCCACCTCGAGGAGCTCCGGCGTCAGGTCGGTGGCGGTGACGTCCGCGCCGCGGCGGGCGGCGGGGACGGCCGAGGTGCCCGTGCCGGCGGCGACGTCGAGGACGCGCTGACCGGGTCGGACGTCGAGCGCCTCGACGAGAACGGCGCCCAGCCCGCCGACGACCTCGTCGGCGACGGCCGGGTAGTCGCCGCTGGCCCACAGGGCCGCGTGCTTGGCCTTGAGCGCCCGGTCCTGCTCGGAACGGGTGTCGGGGGTGGTGGTGGATGTGGTGCTGATGGTGGTGTCGGTCATGTCGGCGACGCTAGGGACCGCGAGGCACCTCCGGCATCGGCGCCGACGCGCATCTCCGGGCTGCGCGTACGAGCCAGGTGTCGGCTGGCGCGTACGCGTCAGGTGCGGGCGAGCAGCCGCGCGACGGCCGCGGTGCGCGCGGCACGGCCCCGGAGGCCGAGCTTGGCGTAGGCGTTCTGCAGGTGCCGCTCCACGGTGCGCACCGAGAGGAACAGCTCGGCGCCGATCGCGTCGTTGTCGCACCCGCGGGCGGCCAGGCGCAGCACGTCGAGCTCGCGGGGCGACAGCACCTGGGCGAGGTCCGGGCCGTCGGGAGCGACCACGGCAGGGGCCTGCTCCCGCTCGGGGGCGAGGAACCGCGTCAGCTCGCCGAGCAGCACCGGCCAGGCCGGCTCGTCGGCCAGGACGATGTGGTTGTCGCTCGGCAGCGCGACCAGGCGCGCGCCCCGGATGCCGGTGGCGAGGTGACGGCTGTAGGCGAAGGGGTTCATCTGGTCGCCCAGGCTGTGCATGACGAGGACCGGCAGGTCGAGCTCGGCCATCCGCGCGCTGGCGTCGGTCACCTGCCGCTGGTGGCGGGCCACGACGGCGGTGTCGGCGTCGACGGCCCGGCGCTGCAGGTCGTCGATCCAGCGCATCTGCTCCTCCGTGCCGCCGGGGATCATCAGGCTGGTGAACACCCGCCGGAACTCCGGCGTCGGCCGGTCCCAGCCCACCCTGATCAGCGCCGTGAACGCCGCGTCGAGCTCGAGGTCCTCCGCGGTCGCCGCCTCGGACCGCGCACCGGCGTAGCTGCCGTAGAAGGCGAGCCGGCTGACCCGCTCCGGGTGGCGCGCCGTGTACTCGATCGCGACCGGCCCGCCCTGGGCCATCGCCAGCACGGCGAACCGGTCCAGCCCCGCGTGGTCGGCGACGGCCTCCAGGTCGGCCACCCGGGACTCGAGGCTGTGGTCGCTGACCCCGCGGTCGGACAGCCCGTGGCCGCGCTCGTCGAACCGCACCACCGTGGCGATGCGGCCCAGCTCCACCAGGTAGTGGCGCCACACCGGGCTCTGCCAGTCGAACTGCAGGTGGCTCAGCCAGCAGGAGTCGACGAGCAGCGGCGGGCCGGAGCCGTGGACCGCGTACGCGATCTGGACGCCGTCGGCGGAGCGTGCGAAGCGGACCTCCTGCACCGTCCGCGTCGCGACCGACCCCATGCCCCCGCATGCTAGGCGGGCAGGACCGCCGTCACCAGTACGAATCGGCCCGCTCGCGGGCTCCGGTCAGCCGTTGTCGCGCACGTACTGCTCGGGGTCCTTGTCCACGATCGGCACGCCGTCGACGTGCTCGGCCTCGTACGCGGCGAAGGCCAGCCCGATGCGGTGCCGGGTCTCGAGGTCGACGTGCTCGCGGAAGTCCTTGAGGCCCTCGTGCTCCTCCTCGCCCATGTGCTCGTCGTTGGCCTCACGGGCGTCGTTCACGCCCTTCCACCACGCGTCGCTGCCGACGTCGGCCTGCTGCGCGGCGAGGATGCCGTCGCGGATGTCGTTGTGGTCGCCGATCGCGTCCTCGGTCTCCTCGACCTCGGCGTCGGTGTGCAGCCGCTCCCCCAGCTTGAGCAGCTCGGGGTAGAAGAGCTCCTCCTCGCCCTGCGCGTGCACCTCGAGCATGGTCGAGAGGCGCTTCCACAGCACGCCGAGGGTGCGGGTGTCGTCCTTGGCCACGTCGTCGAGCATCGCGAACATGCGCCGCTGCTCGTGGTGGTCGGACAGGATCAGCTCGCAGATGTCCACGCCCTGCAGCCTAGGAGGCGCCTCAGACGAGGACCGGGGGCAGGGCTCCCTCGTGCTCGAGGAGCCACCGCTTCGTCTCGAGCTCGTGGCCCGGCTCTCCGCCGGAGAAGCCGCCGAGGCCGTCCGCGGCGACGACGCGGTGGCAGGGGATGACGAGGGGCACGGGGTTCGCGGCCATGATCGAGCCGATCGCGCGGGCCGGCACGCCGGTGCCGCTGCGCCGGGCCAGCCCCGCGTACGTGACCGTCTCCCCGCAGCGCAACTCTCGCAGGGCCATGAGCACCGCGAGCGTGGTCGGCTCGAGCGGCGGCAGGTCGAGCGGCAGGTCGAAGTCGCCGCGCTGGCCCGCGAAGTACTCGCGCAGCTGCCCGAGCACCAGCTGCACCGTCTCGTCGGGGTCGCGCGACGCGTCGCCCTGCTCCAGGCCCCACCCGAGCCGGCGCAGCCCGGCGGGCCCGGCGAGGATGCCGACGACGCCGACCTGGGTGTCGTACGCGTCGTGGAACAGCGGGTTCACGCCACCCATCCTCCCGTGCCCCGCCCCCGTGCGACCACTGGTCACCGGTGGGCGTCCCGCCGGCGTGTCGCGGCCCGCACGTGACCAGTGGTCAGCAGGAGCGGGCCGGGTCGTGCCGGTCGGACGGCCGGGGGCTCAGTCGGACAGCACCACCAGCGCATCCCGGTGCACGACCGTGCGGTCGTAGCCGGAACCGCGCTCCGCCGTCAGGTCCTGGGTCGTGCGGCCGAGGAGGCCGGGGAGCTCGTCGGAGTCGTACGCCACGAGGCCGCGGGCCACGACGACGTCGTCGGGACCGACCAGGTCGACCGGTTCGCCGGCGGCGAAGGTGCCCTCGACGGCGGTGATGCCGGCGGGCAGCAGGGAGGCCTTGCGCTGCACGACCGCGCGCACGGCCCCGGCGTCGAGGACGAGGCGGCCCTTGGTCTCGCTGGCGTGGCGCAGCCACAGCAGCCGCGTCGGGCGGCGCTTGCCGGTCGGGGTGAACAGCGTGCCGACCGCGCGTCCCGCCAGCGCCTCGCCGGCGTGCGGGGCCGAGGTCAGCACGACGGGGATCCCCGCCGAGGTGGCGATCCCCGCGGCCTCGATCTTGGTCTGCATGCCCCCGGTCCCGACCGCGGAACCGCGCCGGGTCACGTCGACCCCGGCCAGGTCGCCCCGGCCGGAGACGACGTCGATGCGCTCGGCGCCGGGCGTCGCCGGGTGCGCGGTCCACAGGGCGTCGACGTCGCTGAGCAGCACGAGCGCGTCGGCGTGCACGAGGTGCGCCACGAGGGCGGCGAGGCGGTCGTTGTCGCCGAAGCGGATCTCCTGCGTGGCGACCGTGTCGTTCTCGTTGACGACGGGCACGACGCCCAGCTCGAGCAGCCGCCCGAACGTCCGGAACGCGTTGCGGTAGTTGCCGCGCCGGGTGACGTCGTCGACGGTGAGCAGCACCTGGCCGACGCCGAGCCCGGCCCGGGCGAACAGCCGCCCGTAGTGCTCCATGAGCAGGCTCTGCCCGACCGACGCCGCGGCCTGCTGGTTGGCCAGGTCGCGCGGACGGGTCCGCATGCCGAGCGGGGCGAGCCCCGCGGCGATGGCGCCCGAGGACACGAGCACGACCTCGCGCCCGGCCAGCCGTACGGCGACCAGGGCGTCCACCAGGGCACCGATCCGGTCCGGGTCGATGCCCCCGGTCGGGGTGGTCAGCGAGGAGGAGCCGACCTTGACGACGACGCGGTGCGCGGCCGCGACCACCCCGCGCTCGTCGTCGCGGTCCGCCTCAGCGGTGGCGACCACCGTGGTGCCCCCCGTGGTGGCGCTCGCGCACACCCGCGGCCTCCTCGGCCTCACGGGCCTCCTGGTACTCCCGGTCGAGCTCACGGCGCCGCGCGACGGCCGGGCGCTGGCTCGGCTCGAGCCGGTCGTCCTCGCCGCGCCGGCTCAGGATCTCGGCGCCCACGTCGACCTGCGGGGCGAAGTCGAAGACGACCGCGCCGGTCCCGTCGGCCGCACCGCCGATGGCCACGCCGTCGCCGGCCCGGGCACCGAGGGCGAGGAGCTTGTCCTCGACGCCGATCCGGTTGAGCCGGTCGGCGAGGTAGCCGACGGCCTCGGGGTTGCCGAAGTCGGTCTGGCGCACCCAGCGCTCGGGCTTCTCCCCGTGGACGCGCCACAGGTCGTTCTCGCGCGCGATCGTGAAGGGGGCGCCGCCGCCGCGGACGGGCTCCGGCCGGAGCACGATCCGGCGCGGCTCCGGGGCCGGCAGCGAGGCGCGGCGCTGGGCGACCAGGTCGGCCATGGCGTACGTGAGCGCGCGCAGGCCCTCGCCGGTCTTGGTCGAGATCCCGAAGACGCGGTAGCCGCGGGCCTCGATGTCGGCTCGCGCGATCTCGGCCAGCTCGGCGGCGTCGGGGACGTCGACCTTGTTGAGCGCGACGAGGCGCGGCCGGTCCTCCAGGCCGCCGTGCGCGGTGAGCTCGCCCTCGATGACGTCGAGGTCGGACACCGGGTCGCGGCCGGGCTCGAAGGTGGCGCAGTCGACGACGTGCACCAGGGCGGCGCAGCGCTCGACGTGGCGCAGGAAGTCGTGGCCGAGGCCGCGGCCCTCGCTGGCGCCCTCGATGAGGCCGGGCACGTCGGCGACGGTGAAGGTGGTCTCACCGGCGACGACGACGCCGAGGTTGGGCACGAGCGTCGTGAACGGGTAGTCGGCGATCTTGGGGCGGGCCCGCGAGATCGAGGCGACGAGCGAGGACTTGCCGGCGCTCGGGTAGCCGACGAGCCCGACGTCGGCGACGACCTTGAGCTCGAGGGTGACCGTGCGCTCCTGGCCGTCCTCGCCGAGCAGCGCGAAGCCGGGGGCCTTGCGGCTGGAGGAGGCCAGCGCGGCGTTCCCGAGCCCGCCGCGTCCGCCCTGCGCCACGACCAGCTCGGTCGCAGGCCCGGTGAGGTCGGCCAGCCGCTCGCCGGTGTCCGCGTCGGTAACCACGGTGCCGTCGGGCACGCCGAGCACGACGTCGTCGCCGTTCGAGCCGTTCTGGTGGTCGCCGCGGCCGGGCTGGCCGCTGGTGGCGCGGCGGTACGACTGGCGGTGGTAGTCGACGAGCGTGGTGACGTCCGGGTCGACCCGGAGGATCACCGAGCCGCCGTTGCCGCCGTTGCCGCCGTCGGGGCCGCCGAGCGGCTTGAACTTCTCGCGGTGCACGGAGGCGCAGCCGTGACCGCCGTTGCCGCCGAAGGTGTGCAGCGTGACCTGGTCGACGAAGCTGGGGATGGCCATGACGGGCGCCTCCTCTCAGGAGGGACGGGCTTGCGGGTGGAGACGGCCTGCGGGGCCGGGAGCGGTGTGCGCCGAGAAACGACGAGAGGGCGGCCCCGGAAGGGCCACCCTCTCGACACGTTGCTGCGGAGCGGTCAGACCGCGGCGACCTCGGGGGCGGCGACCTGGACCGGAGCGATGTTGATCACGCGACGCCCGCGGCGGGTGCCGAACTCCACGTGGCCCGGGACCAGCGCGAACAGGGTGTCGTCCCCGCCGCGACCGACGCCCTCGCCGGGGTGGAAGTGCGTGCCGCGCTGGCGGATGATGATCTCGCCGGCGTTGACGAGCTGCCCGCCGAAGCGCTTGACGCCGAGCCGCTGGGAGTTGGAGTCACGACCGTTGCGGGTCGAGCTCGCGCCCTTCTTGTGTGCCATCTGCCTGCCTCAGCTCTCGATACCGGTGACGCGGACCTGGGTGTACTTCTGACGGTGCCCCTGGCGCTTGCGGTAGCCGGTCTTGTTCTTGAACTTCATGATCCGGATCTTCGGACCCTTGGTCTCGGCCACGACCTCGGCGGTCACCGAGGCGTTGGCGAGCGCCGAGGCGTCCGAGGTCACCGAGCTGCCGTCGACCAGCAGGAGCGGCGTCAACGCCACCGAGGCACCGGCCGCGCTGTGCACGCGGTCGATCTCGAGGACGTCGCCGACGGCGACCTTGTGCTGGCGGCCGCCACTACGCACGATCGCGTACACGCCTGACCCACTTCCCTATATGTCTTGGTGGTGCGCACGACCGCGTCGAGCGACGGGCACGTGCCGAGGTGCGCCTATGTGCGCGCACCGAGGGTCAAGGTTACGTGCCGCGTCCAAGAAGGGTCAAACGCCGGGCACTACGGTGTCCAGCATGCCAGACCAGACCGCGTCCCCCGGACCGGCGCGGAGCGCCCGCCGGGTCGTGCTGACCGGCGCCTCGGGACGGATCGGGCGCACGGTCGCCGAGCACCTGGCCGGGCGCTGGGACCTGACGCCGACCGACCGGCAGGCCACCGCGGACGTCGACGAGCTCGACGTCAGCGACCTCGACGCCTGCCGTGCCGCCTTCGCCGGGGCGGACGCCGTCGTGCACCTCGCGGCCGACCCGTCTCCGGACGCGACGTTCGACGACCTGCTCTCCCCCAACCTGGTCGGGCCGTACGCGGTGGCGCGCGCCGCCGCGGAGGCGGGGGTGCGCCGGCTCGTCCTGGCCAGCAGCCTGCACGCGGTCTCGGGGATGCCGCCGCAGGTGCAGCGCCGCACCGGCGACCGGCCCCGCCCGGCGAACCTCTACGGCGCGAGCAAGGCGTGGAGCGAGGCGATCGGCGCGATGACCGGCGCCACCACCGCCACGAGCGTCGTCGCGCTGCGGATCGGCTACTTCCACCTCGACCGGCCGGCCCACGACGGGGACCCGCTGGAGCGCACCGCGTGGCTGAGCGGGCGCGACGCCGCCGAGCTGGTCCGGGCGGCGGTCGAGGCCGAGCTGCCCGCCACCGCGCTGGGGTTCGTCGTGGCCAACGGCGTCTCGGCGAACACCCACCTCGCCGCCGACCTCGAGGAGACCCGCGCCACCCTCGGCTACGCGCCGGTCGACGACGCGTGGGCGGTGGACGCATGAGCGACCCCGGCCCGCCGACGGGGTCGGACACCTTCGGCCTCCCGGTCGTGCACGCCACGGCCTACCTGACCGCGCTGCGCGAGGGCGGCTCGCTGCCCGGGCTCGTCGAGGCCGACGACCTCGGGACGTACGTCGTGAAGTTCACGGCGGCCGGCCAGGGCCCCAAGGCGCTCGTCGCCGAGATCGTGGTCGGCGAGCTCGGGCGCACCCTCGGCGTCGACATCCCCGACCTCGCGCTCATCGAGGTCGACGCCGAGCTGGGGCGGCGCGAGCCCGACGAGGAGGTCCAGGAGCTCGTCACGGCCAGCGCCGGGCTCAACCTGGCCGTCGACTTCCTGCCCGGCTCCGTCGGCTACGACGCGAGCTTCGACGTCGACGCCGGCCAGGCCGCGCGGATCGTCTGGCTCGACGCGTTCGTGGCGAACGTCGACCGCAGCGCCCGGAACACGAACCTGCTGGTCTGGCACAAGAACCTCTGGGCGATCGACCACGGGGCCTGCCTGCGCTTCCACCACGCGTGGGGGCGGCCGGAGGCGTTCGCGACGTCGGCGTACCGCTACGACGACCACGTCCTGGCCCCCGTCGGCGACCCGCGCTCCGTCCACGAGGAGCTGGCGGGCCAGGTGGACGAAGGCCTCCTCGCCGACGTGCTCGACCTGGTCCCGGACGCCTGGCTCCTGCCCGACCCGACCCGGCCCGACCCGCTGGCCCCGCCCGACGCCCCGGCCGCGCGGGCCGCGTACGTCGACTACCTGCTGGCGCGCCTCGCGCAGGCCGAGCGGTGGCTCCCGTGACCCGCCACGCCTTCGTCTACGCGGTGCTGCGGGCCGTGCCGCGGGTCGACCGCGGCGAGTTCGTCAACGTGGGGCTCGTCCTCTACTGCCAGGCGCTGGACTTCCTGCACGCCGCCGTGGTCGTCGACCCGGTCCGGCTGCGCGCCCTCGCCCCCGACGTCGACCTCGACGCGGTCCGCACCGCGGCCGAGGCGGTCGTCGTCGCCGCCCGGACGCCGGTCGGCTCCGCGCGGGAGAACGAGGGGCTCGCCGTCCGCTTCGGCATGCTCACGGCCCCGCGGAGCACGGTCGTCCAGCCCTCGCCGGTGCACGCGGGGCTCACCAGCGACCCGGAGCAGACGCTGGCCCAGCTCCTCACGCGGCTGGTCGCTCCCCCGGTCTGAGCGCACGGGTGCGAGGCTGGGGCGCGTGACGCACCCCCTGACCGGCCACGAGGTCCGGCTGTCCGCCGGCCGCTACACCGCCTCGATCGTCTCTGTCGGCGCCAGCCTCCGCTCGCTCGAGCACGACGGCCGCCCGCTGGTCGTCGGGTTCGAGGCCGACCGGCTCCGCCCGGCGTACCGGGGCGCGGTGCTCGCCCCGTGGCCCAACCGGGTCGTCGACGGCCGCTACGTCTTCGACGACGTCGAGCAGCAGCTGGCCCTGACCGAACCCGAGCGCGGGCACGCGCTGCACGGGCTGCTCGTCTGGACCGACTGGGAGGTCGTCGGGTCCGACGAGACGCGGGCCGTCCTGCGCACCGAGCTGGCGCCGAGCGCCGGCTACCCGCACCGCCTGCTCGTCGAGGTCACGTACGACCTCGGCGAGGCGGGGCTCACCACGACGGTCACGGCCCGGAGCCTGTTCGACCGCGCCCCGTACGGCACCTCGGCCCACCCCTACCTGACCGCGGGCGGGGCCCGGCTGGACGACTGCACGCTGACCCTGCCGGCGGACCGCTGGGTCGAGACCGAGGGCGAGCGGCTGCTGCCGTTCGGCGAGCGGGCGGCGGCCGAGGCGCCGTGGCCCGACTTCCGCCGGCCCACCCCCATCGGCGCCGCCAAGGTCGACCACGCCTTCACCGGCCTGGTCCGCGAGGCGGACGGCACGGCACGCGTCCGGCTCGAGGCGCCCGACGGCTTCGCGGTCGAGATGACGTGGGGCACCGAGCTCGACTGGGTGCAGGTGCACACCGCCGACCGGCCGGAGCCCGAGCTGGACCGCGCCGGCCTGGCGGTCGAACCGATGACCTGCCCGCCGGACGCGTTCCGCACCGGTCAGGACGTCGTCGTGCTCGAGCCCGGGGCCGAGCACACCGCGTCCTGGACGATCAGCGCCGGCTGACCCGGCAGGAGCGGAGGGTCGCGGTCAGTCCTCGTTGCCGAAGAGCGCGAGGAGCTCGCGGAACTGCGGGCTGTCCTCGCCGTCCGGCCCCTGCACGGAGCTCAGCACGTCGTTGAAGCCGTCCACGTCGCCGAGGTGGCCGTCGACGTCGGCGAAGCCCATCGTCCACTCCGGGAAGCGGCGCGATGCCCGGTCCTCGACGAGCACCGTGTCCACCGCGTGGTGCCGCGAGTCGGCCGAGATCGTGGCGTAGAGGCCTTCGACCTGGTCGCGGGCACCCTCGAGGACCTGCAGGAAGGTGCCCTGGCGGTACAGCAGGATGCCGGTGACGTCGAGACGGGCGTTGTTGGCCCGGCTGCGGGCGAGCAGGTCCAGCAGGTCGGACTCGGTGAACGGGACGGAGGCCTGGCTCTCGTAGGCCAGCGAGTACAGCACCGCGAGATCCTACGACGCGCACGGCGGACCGCACCGGCTAGAGGTCGACGACGACCTTCCCGCGGACGTGCCGGCCCGCCTGGAGCTCGACGGCGGCGCGCACGTGCTCGATCCCGAAGGTCGCGGCGAGCGGGACGACGAGGCGTCCCGCGGCCACGTGCGCGGGATCTCCTCGAGGGCGCCGGGTGCGGCGTTCGCGCCGTTGGCCGGGGTGATGCCGTCGACCGCCGCAGCGATGGTCGTGATGCGTGCGTCCGGCACGCCGAGCGCCCGAGCCGCCTGCACCACCTCCGTCCCGTAGAGGTCGACGGCCGCGGTGACGCCGTCCGGGACGAGGGCCCGCACCCGTTCGGCCAGGCCCTCCCCGTACGTCACCGGCTCGGCGCCGAGCTCGGCCAGCGCGTCGGCCGAGGCCGCCGAGCCGGTGCCGATCACCCGCGCGCCCGCCAGCCGGGCGAGCTGGACGACGAACACGCCGACGCCGCCGCCGGCACCCCCGACGAGCAGCGTGTCGCCCGCTCCCGGGCGGACGACCGCCAGGGCCGCCGCCGCCGTGCAGCCCGCGATGCTGAGCACCGCGGCCGTGCGGTCGTCGACGCCGTCCGGCGTGCGGTGCGCGTCCCCGCCCACCGCGATGCTGCCCTCCGCCTCCACGACCACGTGGTCGGCCACGGCCCGCGAGAGGGCACCGCCGAACACCCGGTCCCCGACCGCGAAGCCCGTGACCCCCGCGCCGACCTGGTCGACCGTCCCGGCGTAGTCCGTGCCGAACCCGCAGGGCAGGGCGAGCCCGAAGCGCGCGGCGGTCGCCGCGTCGGCCGTCATGAACCAGTCCATCGGGTTCAGGCCCGCAGGGCCGACGCGACCCGCAACCGCGAGCAGCTGCTGGCCGTCGCCACCCGCCTCTTCGCGTCCTCGGCCACCGAACCCTCCATGCGCGCGATCGCGCAGGAGGCCGGGGTCGGCATCGCCACGCTCTACCGGCACTTCCCCACCCGGGAGTCGCTCGTCGACGCCGTCTACCGCGACCAGGTCGAACGCCTGACCACCGGCGCCGCCGAGCTTCTCGAGCGCCTCCCGCCGACCGAGGCGCTTCGCCGCTGGATGGACCTGTTCGGCCGCTGGGTCGCGACCAAGCAGGGCATGCTGGCCAGGCTGCTCACGATGGTCGAGTCGGGCGAGCTCGCCCACGCGCACACGCGCGGCGAGCTGCTGACCGCCGTCGACGACCTCCTCCGCGCCGGGCGCCGGGCCGGCGAGCTGCGCGACGACGTCGGGCCGGAGGACGTCGCGGCCGCGCTCGTCGGGATCTTCACCGTCGCGCGGGCCCCGGAGCACGAGGCGATGGCCACGCGGCTGCTGGACGTCCTCGCCGACGGGCTGCGCAGGCCGCGCTAGCCGCGGTTGGACGACGGGGCCAGCCGGGCCAGCGCGGGCCCGGTCCCGGCGGCGTCGTCGTCGGCCAGGACCGCGATCGTGGTCGCGTCACCGGTCATCCGGGCGAGCAGGGACGCGTACCCGGGGTTGTCGCCGGGCACGAACCAGGCCGGGCGGCCCAGGACCGTTCCGCTGAACGTCCCGTAGCCGTACGCCTCCCCCACGACCGAGCCGGCGGACAGGTCCGGGGGCAGCTCGGCGCGGCGTGCCCAGAGCCGCTCGGGCTCACGCAGCACGGCGCCGTCGCCCAGCGCCCGGCTCCACGCGACGAGGTCCTCGGTGGTCGTCCAGAGGTCCCCGGTCCCGGGCAGGGCGGCCAGTCCGGGCGCCACGTGCACGGGCCGGCCCTCGTGGTGGCCGTGCGCGACCGCGCGACTCGAGGGCTGGTCCGCGCCGAGGCCGAAGACGCCCGTCGTGGTGCTCCGCAGGCCCGCGGGCGCGAGGGCCAGCTCGGTCGCCAGCGCGGCGTACGTCGCCTGCGTCGCCGACTCGAGGAGGAGCGCCGCGACGGCGTAGCCGGGACTGCTGTAGAGCCACCGTCCGCCGGGCGCGCCGACCAGGGGCGTCCGGAGCACGAGGTCGACCAGGTCCCCGGGCGACGGCGGGTCGCCGGTGAGCGGCGCGAGGCCGAGCTCGGACCAGTGGCCGACGCCGGAGGTGTGGGTGAGGAGGTGGTGCAGCGTCATCGGGGCCCAGGCCGACGGGGCGGAGGGCAGCACGCGCCCGACCGGCGCGTGCAGGTCGACGTCGCCGCGGTCGGCGAGGGCGAGGGCGACGACCGCCACCACCTGCTTGCTGATCGAGCTCGCCTGGCTGCGGGTCCGCGCCGACCAGCGAGTCCCGGTGGCCTCGTCGACGAAGCCCTCGGCGAGCTCGTCGACGACCGTCCCGGCCCGCTCGACGAGGGCGGAGCCCGACCAGGGGGCCGTCACCACGGGGCTCAGCGCAGGTGCTCGACGGCGGCGCGCTGCACGTCGAGGGCGCCGGTCCAGCGCTCCATGAACGCGTCGAAGCCGGCCACGTCGCCCTCGTCCGGGTCGACGGTGCTCAAGGTGGCGTCGGCGAAGACCACCGAGTCGAGGTAGTCGGCCAGGCTCTGGCCCTCGCTCCGGCGGACGAGGTACGCGGCGAGCACGGCGATGCCCCAGGCACCGCCCTCCCCCGCCACGTCGCCCACGGCCACGGGGACGCGCACGGCCGCGGCCAGGAAGCGCTGCGCGACACCGGCGGTCTTGAACACGCCGCCGTGCGCGAACATCGCGTCGATCGCCACGTCCTCGTCGGTCTGCAGCACGTCCATGCCGACCCGCAGCGTCGCGAACGCGCTGTAGAGCTGCGTCCGCATGAAGGTCCCGAGGCGCAGGCTGCTGCCCGGCGTCCGCACGAACAGCGGACGGCCCTCCTCGGTGTCGGTGATGGGCTCGCCGGCCAGGTAGTTGAAGGCGACCAGGCCGCCGCCGTCGGGCTCGCCGTCGAGGGCCGCGCCGAACGCCGCCTCGTACGCGGTCTGCGTCGACACCTCCACGCCGGCCGCGCGGGCGAACTCGCCGAACAACGACACCCAGGCCGCCAGCTCGCTGGCCCCGTTGTTGCAGTGCACCATCGCCACCGGGTCGCCGGCGGGCGTGGTGACGAGGTCGAGCTCGCGGTGCGGGCGGCGGAGCGCCCGGTCGAGCACGACCATCGCGAAGATGCTGGTGCCGGCGCTGACGTTGCCCGTGCGCGCGGCGACCGAGTTCGTCGCCACCATGCCGGTGCCGGCGTCGCCCTCGGGCGGGCAGAGCGGCGCGCCCGCGCCCAGCGCGCCGCCGGGGTCGAGCCGGGCGGCCCCGTCCTCGGTCAGCCGGCCCGCGTCCTCGCCGGCGCCGAGCACCCGCGGCAGCAGCTCGACCAGCGGCGTCGCCAGCCCGAGCGGGCCGGCCAGCTCGTCGAACTGCGCCAGCATCCGCTCGTCGTAGCCGTGGGTCTCGGCGTCGATCGGGAACATGCCGCTCGCGTCGCCGACGCCGATGACCTTCTCCCCGGTCAGGCGCCAGTGCACGTAGCCGGCCAGGGTGGTGACGAAGGCGACCCGGCCGACGTGCTCCTCGTGGTCGAGCAGCGCCTGGTAGAGGTGCGCCACCGACCAGCGGTGCGGGATGTTCGTCCCGAACCGCTCGCTCAGCTGCTCGGTGGCCGGTCCGGTGTTGGTGTTGCGCCACGTCCGGAAGGGCACGAGCAGCTCGCCGTCGGCGTCGAAGGCCAGGTAGCCGTGCATCATCGCCGAGACCCCGAGGGCCCCGACCCGGTCCAGCCGTACGCCGTGCTGCTGCTCGAGGTCGGCCGACAGCTCGACGAACGCCGCCTGCAGGCCCTCCCACGCCGACTCGAGCGGGTAGGTCCAGAGGCGGTCGGTGAAGGAGTTCTCCCAGTCGTGACCACCGACCGCGACCGGGGCGTGGTCGTGGTCGACGAGGACCGCCTTGATCCTCGTCGAGCCGAGCTCCACGCCGAGCGCGCACCGGTCCAGGTCGATGGTCACGAACCACTCCTCCGTCGTCTTCTGCCTGCTCTGCCCCGCGTCCCGCCCCGTGGCGGCCTACTTCGACGCGTTCGCGGCCCGCCGCTTGTTGAAGATGTCGAACGCGACGGCGAGCAGCAGGACGAAGCCCTTGATGAAGGACTGGACCTCGGTGCCGAGGCCGAGCAGCGACATGCCGTTGTTGAGCACGCCCATGATCAGGCCACCGATGATCGCACCCGTGACCGTGCCGATGCCGCCGGTCACCGCGGCGCCACCGATGAAGGCGGCCGCGATGGCGTCGAGCTCGAAGCCGGTGCCCGCGCCGGGCAGCGCGGAGTTGCTGCGCGCGGTGAAGGCGATGCCGGCGATGCCGGCCAGCAGGCCCATGTTCACGAACAGCGCGAAGTCGACCTTCTTGGTGTCGACGCCGGACAGCTGGGCGGCGTGCAGGTTGCCGCCACGGGCGTAGATGTGGCGCCCGAAGACGAACTGGTGCATCACCGTGGAGTAGATCAGGATCAGCGCGGCCAGGATCACCAGCACGATCGGGGTGCCGCGGTAGCTGGCGAGGGTGAAGGTGATCGCCAGGATGAAGACGGCGGTGAACACGGCCTGCGCGAGGAACCACGAGCGCGGCTCGTCCTCGAGGCCGAGCTTGACCCGCTTGGACCGCTCGCGGACCTGGGTGCCGACGAGCCCGATCGTGGCCAGGATCCCGAGCACCAGCGTCAGCGGCTCGAAGGTCGTCTTGCCGCCGCCCAGGTCGGGCAGGTAGCCCGAGCCGATGGCGACGTACGCGTCCGGGAACGGCGTGATCGGGACGTTGTGCAGCACCATCTGGGTCAGGCCGCGGAAGGTCAGCATGCCGGCCAGCGTGACGATGAAGGCCGGGATCCCGACGTAGGCGATCCAGAAGCCCTGCCAGGCGCCGATCACCCCGCCGACCAGGATCGCGGCGATGACGCCGAGCCACCAGGGCCAGCCCCACTGGACGATCATGATGCCGCTGATCGCGCCGACGAAGGCCACCACGGAGCCGACCGAGAGGTCGATGTGGCCGGCGATGATGATCATCACCATGCCGATCGCGAGGATCAGCACGTAGGCGTTCTGCCCGACGATGCTGGTGACGTTGCGCGGCGTGAGCAGCGTGCCGCCGGTCAGCACCTGGAACAGGATCACGATCGCGATCAGCGCCAGGAAGATGCCGACCTGGCGGAGGCGGCCGGACAGCAGGGCGCCGAGGCCGCCGCCCCCGGGCTCGGGGTTCGGCGGGACGACCGGCGTCGGCTCGCTGATGGTCTGCGTGGACGCGGACATGCCGCTCACTCCTTCTCTTGGGTCATGTACTGCATGAGCTTCTCCGGCTGGGCCGTCGCGACGTCGACCTCACCGGTGACGCGGCCCGCGGACAGCGCGTAGATGCGGTCGCAGATGCCGAGCAGCTCCGGCAGCTCGGAGGAGATGACGATGATCGCCTTCCCCTGCGCCGCCATCTGGTTGATGATCGTGTAGATCTCGTACTTGGCGCCGACGTCGATGCCGCGGGTGGGCTCGTCGAGGATCAGCACGTCCGGGTCGGTGAACATCCACTTGGACAGCACGACCTTCTGCTGGTTGCCGCCCGAGAGCTTGCCGGTGATCACCCCGACGTCCGGCGCCTTGATGCGCATGCTCTTGCGGTAGCCGTTCGCCACCACCGTCTCGCGGTTGGCGTCGACGTGGCCCCACGTCGCGAGCTTGCCGAGCGCCGAGCCGGAGATGTTCCGCTTGATGTCGTCGATCAGGTTGAGCCCGTAGCGCTTGCGGTCCTCGGTCGCGTACGCGATGCCGTGCGCGATCGCCTGCTTGACCGTGTTCGCCGAGATCTGCCGGCCGTCCTTGTACAGGCGCCCGGAGATGTCGCGGCCGTACGAGCGCCCGAAGACGCTCATGGCCAGCTCGGTGCGACCCGCGCCCATCAGTCCGGCGATGCCGACGACCTCGCCCGCCCGGACGTAGAGGTTGGCGTGGTCGACCACGACGCGGCTCTGCTCGAGCGGGTGGTGCACGGTCCAGTCCTCGATGCGCAGCACCTCCTCGCCGATCTCGACGTCGCGCTCGGGGTAGCGGCTGTCGAGGTCGCGCCCGACCATCCCGCGGATGATGCGCTCCTCGGAGACGTCGTCCCCCCCACCACGACGGTGCAGGTCGAGGGTCTCGATGGTGCGGCCGTCGCGGATGATCGTCACCCGGTCGGCGATAGCTTTGATCTCGTTCAGCTTGTGGCTGATGATGATCGAGGTGATGCCGTGCTCGCGCAGCCCGTCGATCAGGCCGAGCAGGTGCGCGGAGTCGGTGTCGTTCAGCGCGGCGGTCGGCTCGTCGAGGATGAGCAGCTTGACCTCCTTCGACAGCGCCTTGGCGATCTCCACCAGCTGCTGCTTGCCGACGCCGAGGTCGACGATCTTGGTCACCGGGTTCTCGGCCAGGCCGACCCGGCGCAGCAGCTCGGCCGCCTTGAGGTTGGTCGCGTTCCAGTCGATGCGTCCGCGGCGCTGCTGCTCGTTGCCGAGGAAGATGTTCTCCGCGATGGAGAGGTAGGGGCTCAGCGCGAGCTCCTGGTGGATGATCACGATGCCCGCGCGCTCGGAGTCGCGGATGCCGGCGAACGAGGCCACCTGGCCCTCGAAGACGATGTCGCCCTCGTAGGTGCCGTGCGGGTAGACCCCCGACAGCACCTTCATCAGCGTGGACTTGCCCGCGCCGTTCTCGCCGCAGATCGCGTGGACCTCGCCGCGCTCGACGCTCAGGTTGACGTCGGTGAGGGCCTTGACCCCGGGAAAGGTCTTGGTGATGCCCACCATCTCCAAGATGGCGTCGCTCATCGTGTGCTCCTCGTGCTGGTGCTGGGTCGTGCCGTGCGTGCTGCGGAGTGGTGCTGCGGTGTGGTGCTGCGAGAGGGGCCGGTGCCCCCGCCACCGGAACGGGCGGGGGCACCGGCAGCACTCGGGAAGAGGGGCTGTGTCCATCGTGGGGGGACGACCCCCGCACCCCCCCGAGAAAAGGGCTTACTCGCCCTTCTCGACGCCTTCCTTGGTGTAGTAGCCGCTGTCGACGACCTCCTTGATGAGGTTGTCCTTGGTCACGACCACCGGCTGGTGCAGGTAGGCCGGGACGACCTTGACCTTGTTGTTGTAGGTCGTGGTGTCGTTGGTCTCCGGCGTCTTGCCGTTGAGCACGTCGTCGACCATGGTCGCCGCGGTGTCACCCAGCTTGCGGGTGTCCTTGAAGACCGTCGAGTACTGCACGCCGTCGAGGATCAGCTTGTCCGAGGGCTTCTCGGCGTCCTGACCCGTGACGATCGGGTTCGGGATGCCCGCCGCCTTGGTGGCGTTGAGGATGCCGCGCGACAGGCCGTCGTAGGGCGAGAGCACGCCGTCGAGCTTGGTGCCCTTGGCGTAGGACTTGTTGAGCAGGTTCTCCATGCGGGCCTGCGCGGTCTCGAGCTTCCACTGCTGGATGGCGACCTGGCTGAACTCGGTCTGGCCGGAGACGACCTTCAGCGTGCCCTTGTCGATGTAGGGCTGGAGCACGCTCATGGCGCCCTTGAAGAAGAACTGCGCGTTGTTGTCGTCGGGGCTGCCGGCGAAGAGCTCGACGTTGAACGGACCGGTCTTGCCGGTGTCCTTGCCGTCGGCGTCGAGGACGCCGAGGCCGGTGAGCAGCGAGGTGCCCTGCTGCACGCCGACCTTCTCGTTGTCGAACGTCACGTAGTAGTCGACGTTCGGCGAGCCGTTGATCAGGCGGTCGTACGCGATGACCTTGACGTTGTCGCCGCTGGCGTCGGCCAGCTGCTGGGTCAGGGCGGTGCCGTCGATCGAGGCGACGATGAGGGCCTTGGCCCCGTTGTTCAGCATCGACTCGATCTGCTGCTGCTGCTGCGGCACGGAGTCGTTGGCGTACTGCAGGTCGACCTTGTAGCCGAGCGACTCGAGCTTGGCCTTGACGTTGTTGCCGTCGTCGATCCAGCGCTCGGAGGTCTTGGTCGGCATCGCGACGCCGATGAGGGCGCCCTTGTTGGCGCCGGCGGCCGGGGTGTCGCCGGCCCCTTCGACGCCCGCGCGGCCGCCGCCGCAACCGGCTGCGGTCAGCGCGAACGCGGCCGTGGCGGCCGCCACCACCATGATCTTGCGTGCTCTCACTTCGAGGTTCCTTCCTTCGTTTCCTGGGTGGTGCTCGTGGTTCCCGCTCGGCTCAGAAGCCGGCGGAGAGACGGTGGTAGGCGTTGTTCCAGCGCAGCTCCTGCAGGAACTCGCGCGGCCGGGTGCCGCCGTCGATGACGGCGAGCTCGACCCCGAGCGCCTCGGCGAAGTCGTCCATGACGTCGGTGCCGACGGCCTTGCTCAGCACGCTGTGGTGCGGGCCGCCGGCCATGATCCAGCACTCCGCCGACGTCGGCAGGTCGGGCTTCGGCTCCCAGACGGCGCGCGCCACGGGCAGCTTGGGCAGCGGCTCGTCGGGGGCGGTCACGTCGATCTCGTTGAGCACGAGGCGGAAGCGGTCGCCGAGGTCGCAGATGCCGACCACGACGGCCGGGCCGGCGGCGGCGTCGAAGACCAGGCGGACCGGGTCCTCGCGGTCGCCGATACCGAGCGGGTGGATCTCCACACGCGGGCGGGCGGCGGCGATGCTCGGGCAGACCTCGAGCATGTGGGAGCCGAGGATCTTCTGCCGTCCCGGCGCCAGGTGGTACGTGTAGTCCTCCATGAAGGAGGTGCCGCCGGTCGCCGGCACCCGGCCCCCGGCCATCGCCTTGATGGTGTGGAGCATGACCGAGGTCTTCCAGTCACCCTCGCCGCCGAAGCCGTAGCCCTCGGCCATCAGCCGCTGGACGGCGAGGCCGGGCAGCTGGCGCAGCCCGCCCAGGTCCTCGAAGTTGGTGACGAAGGCGCCGAAGCCGCCCGCGACCAGGAAGTTCCGCAGGCCGGCCTCGATCCGCGCGCCGTAGCGCAGCGACTCGTGGCGGTCGCCACCGGGCAGCAGCTCGGGCGCGACGTCGTACTCGTCGCCGTAGGCCTGCACCAGCTGGTCGACCTCGGCGTCGCTCGCCTCGTCGACCGCGGCGACCAGCGCGTTCACGCCGTACGCGTTGACCGAGACGCCGAAGACGCGCTGCGCCTCGACCTTGTCGCCCTCGGTGACGGCGACGTCGCGCATGTTGTCGCCGAAGCGGGCCAGCTTGAGCGAGCGGACGGCGGCGACGCCGAGCGCGGCGCGCTGCCAGTCGGCGACCTTGCGCTGCACGTCGGGGTTGCTGACGTGGCCGACGACGGTCTTGCGGTGCACGCCGAGGCGGGTCTGGATGTAGCCGAACTCCCGGTCGCCGTGGGCGGCCTGGTTGAGGTTCATGAAGTCCATGTCGATCTCGGACCACGGCAGGGACTCGTTGGCCTGCGTGTGCAGGTGCAGCAGCGGCGTCTGGAGCGCGTCCAGGCCGTTGATCCACATCTTCGCCGGCGAGAACGTGTGCATCCAGGCGATCAGGCCGATGCAGTCCTCGTCGGCGTTCGCCGCCAGCACGGTGCGGTGGATCGAGCCCGAGTCGGTGAGCACCGGCTTCCACTCGACCCGCACCGGCAGGACGCCGGAGGTGTCGAGCAGCCGCACGACCTCCTGCGACTGCTGCTCGACCTGCGCGACGATCTCGGGGCCGTAGAGGCCCTGGCTGCCGGTGAGGAACCACACGACGGGTGCGGACGACGAGGAGGGGGTCAAGGGTGCTCCTTGGTGCGGGTCGGGACCGGGGTCTGAGCCGGGGCTCAGCGCTGGCCGTAGACGTTCTGGTAGCGGTCGTAGAGGGCGTCGATCTGGGACTGCTCGATGGGCAGGGGGTCACCGAGCTGGCGCGCGACGTGGACGGTGCGGGCGACCTCCTCGCACAGCACGGCGGCCTTGACGGCGGCCTTGGCCGACGCGCCGACGGTGAACGGGCCGTGGTTCTGCATGAGGACCGCGCGCGAGCGGTGCTGCCGCAGCGTGTCGACGACCCCGCGCCCGATCGAGTCGTCGCCGATGATCGCGAAAGGCCCGACGGGGACCTCCCCGCCGAACTCGTCGGCCATCATCGTCAGCACGCAGGGGATGGCCTCACCGCGCGCCGCCCAGGCGGTCGCGTAGGTCGAGTGCGTGTGCACGACCCCGTTGACCTCGGGCATGTGGGCGTAGACGTAGGCGTGCGCGGCGGTGTCGGAGGACGGTGAGCGGTCGCCCTCGACGAGCCGGCCCTCGAGGTCGCAGACCACCATCGCCTCGGGCGTCAGCTCGTCGTAGCCCACGCCGGACGGCTTGATCACGAGCAGGTCGTGGCCGGGCACGCGGGCCGACACGTTGCCGGCGGTCCAGACCACGAGCTCGTTGCGCGGCAGCTCCGCGTGCAGGGCCGCGACCTCGGCCCGCACCTGCGCCAGCAGGTCGGCGGGCACGGCGGCCAGCAGACCGGCGGAGGACGCGGCGGCCTCGGTGGCGCTGCCGGCCGGGCGGGTGCTCATGGGTCTCCCTGCGTCGCGAGGTGGGCGCCGTACGGCCCGCGGAGACAGAGGTCTCCCGCGACGCACGGCGATGTGAACGAGAACATCGCAGAGCATGTCCTCAGAGAAAGGCCGTGTCAAGCGCGGCGGGTCCTTGACACTGAGAAATGTTTACGCTCACACTTCAGGAACTTGGTCGCTGCGGACCGGGGGTTCTCCGGCCGTGCGACGGCGCAGCGGCGCCACGACGACGACGACGTGGAGGAACCATGAGACCCACCCCTCGGCTCACGAGGATCGCGACCCTGCTCTCGGTCGCAGCCCTGTCCGTCACCACCCTCGCGGCCTGCGGCGGGGGCGGCGAGGCGGCCCCGGCCGGCCAGTCCGGTGGCGGCGGCGGCTCCGACAAGCTGACGATGGGCTTCGCCCAGGTCGGCGCGGAGAGCGGCTGGCGCACGGCCAACACCAAGTCGATCCAGGAGTCGGCCTCGTCCGCCGGGGTCGACCTGAAGTTCTCCGACGCGCAGCAGAAGCAGGAGAACCAGATCAAGGCGATCCGCACCTACATCCAGCAGAAGGTCGACGTCATCGCCTTCTCCCCCGTCGTCGAGACCGGGTGGGACACCGTGCTGCTGGAGGCCAAGCGGGCCAACATCCCGGTGATCCTCACCGACCGTTCCGTCGACTCGACCGACACGACGCTCTACAAGACCTTCCTCGGCTCCGACTTCGTCGCCGAGGGCAAGAAGGCCGGCGACTGGCTGGTCAAGGACTCGGAGGGCAAGAGCGAGGTCGACGTCGCCGAGCTCCAGGGCACGACCGGCGCTGCCCCCGCGATCGACCGCAAGGAGGGCTTCGCCGAGGCGATCAAGGCGGCCCCGCAGATCAAGGTCGTCGCCTCCCAGACCGGTGACTTCACGCGGTCGGGCGGCAAGCAGGTCATGGAGGCGTTCCTCAAGTCGAACCCCGACATCGACGTCGTCTACGCCCACAACGACGACATGGCCCTCGGCGCGATCGAGGCCATCGAGGCGGCCGGCAAGAAGCCGGGCAAGGACATCGAGATCATCAGCGTCGACGCCGTCAAGGACGGCATGACCGCGCTGTCCGAGGGCAAGATCAACTACATCGTGGAGTGCAACCCGCTCCTCGGCCCGCAGCTGATGGACCTGGCCAAGAAGGTCAAGGCGGGCGAGGAGGTGCCGCAGCGCGTGGTCACCGAGGAGACCACGTTCACGCAGGACGAGGCCAAGAAGGCCCTGCCCGACCGCAAGTACTGAGCGGACCCCGGAACGGTCGGCGCCCCGGGCTCGTGCCCGGGGCGCCGACCCCACCACCCCCGCCCGAGGAGAGGACGCGGCAGTGACCAGCGCCAACCCCAGCAGCACCCCGGCCGGCCCCGCCGCGGAGCCCGCCGTGGAACCTGTCGTCGAGATGCACGGCATCCACATGGACTTCCCGGGCGTCAAGGCCCTCGACGACGTGTCCCTGCGCCTGTTCCCCGGCGAGGTGCACGCGGTCATGGGCGAGAACGGCGCCGGCAAGTCGACGCTGATCAAAGTCCTGACCGGCGTCTACCGCGCGACCGCGGGCACGACCACCTTCGACGGCCGGGCCGTACGGTTCGCCGGGCCGGGCGCGGCGCAGGACGCGGGGATCAGCACGGTGTACCAGGAGGTGAACCTCGCGCCGAACCTCAGCGTGGCCGAGAACATCCTGCTCGGCCGCGAGCCCCGCCGCCTCGGCACCATCGACGGCCGGGCGATGCGGGCCGCCGCCCGCGTCCACCTCGACCGCATCGGCCTGCGGCTCGACCCCGCCTCCACCCTCGGCGAGCACCCGATCGCGGTCCAGCAGCTGGTGGCCATCGCCCGGGCGGTCGCGGTCGACGCCAAGGTGCTCATCCTCGACGAGCCCACCTCGAGCCTCGACGCCGAGGAGGTCGCGGAGCTGTTCCGCATCATGCGGGTGCTGCGCGACGACGGCGTCGCCATCCTCTTCGTCTCCCACTTCCTCGAGCAGGTCTACGAGATCTCCGACCGGATGACGGTGCTGCGCAACGGCCGCCTGGTCGGCGAGCACCGCACCGCCGAGCTCAGCCGCCTCGACCTGCTCTCGGCGATGCTCGGCCGCGAGCTCACCACGCTGGAGGAGGTCGGCCGGCTGGCCGAGCAGGCCGCCGAGCAGGCGGGCGGCACCCCGGTGCTCGAGGCCCGCGGCCTCGGACGCCGCGGCGCCCTGGCCCCGTTCGACCTCAAGGTCGCGGCCGGGGAGGTCGTCGGCCTCGCCGGGCTCCTGGGCTCCGGGCGCACCGAGCTCGTCCGGCTGCTGTTCGGCGCCGACCGGCCCGACTCCGGCACGCTGCTGGTCAACGGCCGCCCGGTCAGCCTCCGCTCGCCGCGCGCGCCGATCGCCGCCGGCGTCGCCTTCTGCTCCGAGGACCGCAAGGGCGAGGGGATCCTCGCCGACCTGTCGATCCGCGACAACCTCGTCCTCGCCGTCCAGGCCCGCCGCGGCTGGGCCCGCCCGGTCCCCCGCCGCACCAAGGACGAGCTGGTCGAGCGCTACATGCGGATGCTCGACATCCGCCCGAACGACCCCGACGCGCTGGTCGGGAACCTCTCCGGCGGCAACCAGCAGAAGGTGATGCTCGCCCGCTGGCTCGCGACCGACCCCTCCGTGCTGATCCTCGACGAGCCGACCCGCGGCATCGACGTGGGCGCGAAGGCCCAGATCCAGAAGGTGGTCGCCGAGCTGGCCCGCGACGGGATGGCCGTGGTGTACATCTCTGCCGAGCTCGAGGAGGTGACCCGGCTGAGCAACCGGGTCGTCGTGCTCAAGGACCGCGTCAAGATCGCCGAGCTCACCGAGCCGTCGGTCGACGACATCATGCACCTCATCGCCCAGCACGATCCCGAGCCCCGGCTGGAGGCCGCGTCATGACATCGCCCGACCTGCCCGCACCCGTCGAGCGCCCCGCCGGGGCGAGCCTCGGCGCGCGCGTCCGGGGCAGCCGCCTGGTGTGGCCGGCGCTCGCGCTGCTGCTGCTGCTCGTCGGCAACACGATCGCGTCGCCGTCCTTCCTGGGCGTACGGCTGCAGGACGGCCACCTCTACGGCAGCCTCGTCGACATCCTCAAGAACGGGGCGCCGATCGCGCTCATCGCGCTCGGCATGACGCTGGTGATCGCCACCCGCGGGATCGACCTCTCGGTCGGTGCGGTCGTGGCCATCGCCGCCGCCGTCACCTGCACCTGGATCGCCGGCTCCCCCGACCCGACGTCGGCCTCGGCCGCCCTCACCGGCATGGCCGTGGCCATCGCGCTGTGCCTCGTGCTCGGGCTGTGGAACGGCCTGCTCGTCTCCGTGCTGGGGATCCAGCCGATCATCGCCACGCTGGTGCTGATGACGGCGGGCCGCGGCATCGCGATGCTGATCACCGACGGGCAGATCATCACCGTCAACAACGAGAGCTTCTCCTTCGTGGGCAGCGGCTTCCTGCTGTTCCCGGTCGCGATCCTCCTCGCGCTCGTCGTCTTCGTGGTGGTGGCCCTGCTCAGCCGGCGCACGGCCCTCGGCCTGCTCGTCGAGTCGGTCGGCATCAACCCCGAGGCGAGCCGCCTGGCCGGCCTGCGCTCGCGCACGATCATCTGGACCGTCTACGTCTTCTCCGCCTTCTGCGCGGGCCTGGCCGGGCTGATGATCAGCGCCAACGTCAACGCGGCCGACGCGAACAACGCCGGGCTGTTCATCGAGATGGACGCCATCCTGGCCGTGGTCATCGGCGGCACGTCGCTGGCCGGCGGGCGCTACTCGCTGGTCGGCACGCTCCTCGGCGCCCTGACCATCCAGACGCTCACCACGACCGTCTACACCGTCGGCATCGCGCCGGAGGTGACGCTGGTCTTCAAGGCCGTGGTCGTCATCGCGGTGTTCCTGCTGCAGTCCGCCCGGGTCCGCGCGGCCTTCGCCCGGCTGGGCCGCCGCGGCGGCCCGACGCGCCCCGTCCCCCGTACGGCCCCGGCGCGCCCGGTCGCGGCCCGGCCCCGTCCCGCCGAGAGAGTGAGCCCCTCATGACCGCCACCCTGCCGGCCCCGACCCTGGCCGCGGCCGGCGCACGCCGCCCGCGCGTGCCGACCAGCCTGCTGCCCGTCGTCGCCACGTTCGTGCTCTTCGTCGTGCTCTTCGCCGTCGGCTCGGCGCGCTACGAGAACTTCGGCTCCGCCCAGGTGTTCGTCAACCTCTTCGTCGACAACGCGTTCCTGATCGTGCTCGCCGTGGGCATGACCTTCGTGATCCTGACCGGCGGCATCGACCTGTCCGTGGGCGCCGTGGTCGCCCTGTCGACGATGGTCGCGGCCAAGACGCTGCAGGCCGGCCTGCCCGCCGCCCTGGTCTTCGTGCTCGTGCTGGTCATCGGCGCGACGCTGGGGCTGATGAACGGCCTGATCATCCACCACTTCGGCGTCCAGCCCTTCATCGCGACGCTCGCGACGATGTTCCTGGCGCGGGGCCTGTGCTTCGTGATCAGCGTGCAGTCGGTGTCGATCGAGGACCCGACGTTCCGAGCGATCGCCACGGGCAGCATCACCCTGCCCGGCGACGTCTACCTCACGTACAGCGTCCTCGTGGCCCTGCTGGTGGTCGTCGTGGCCGCCCTGGTGCTCCACAAGACCCGCTTCGGCCGCACCGTGTACGCGGTCGGCGGCAGCGAGAGCTCGGCGCTGCTCATGGGGCTCGCGGTCGGGCGCGTGAAGGTCGGCGTGTACGTGATCAGCGGCCTCTGCTCCGCGGTCGCCGGGCTCCTGTTCTCCTTCTACATGCTGTCCGGCTACGGGCTGCACGCGGTCGGCATGGAGCTCGACGCGATCGCCGCCGTCGTCATCGGCGGCACGCTGCTCGCCGGCGGCGTCGGCTACGTGGCGGGCTCCCTGCTCGGCGTCCTGGTGCTCGGGGTCATCCAGACCCTGATCTCCTTCCAGGGCACGCTGAGCTCCTGGTGGACCAAGATCTTCATCGGCACGCTGCTGCTCGTCTTCATCGTCGTGCAGCGCGCCATCAGCGGCCGGCGGCCGGCCTCGCGAAGCACCGGCGCGTGACGGCCGACCTTGGGCAGCCGCCCAAGGCGCCGGTGATGGCGGACGTGGCCCGGCTGGCCGGGGTGTCCAAGCAGACCGTGTCGCGCGTGATCAACGGCTCGCCCGCGCTCCGGCCCGCCACCCGCCTGCGAGTCGAGGCCGCCATCGAGCGCCTCGGCTACCGGCCGAACGTCGCGGCCCGCGCGCTCGTGCGGGGCCGGACCGGCGTCATCGGCGTGATCAGCGGCGGCCGCGGCCACTTCGGGCCGAGCAGCATCCAGCGCGGCGTGGAGCAGGCGGCCCGCGACGCGGGGCTGTTCGCCAGCTCGATCAGCCTGGACGAGATCACCCCCGAGCTGCTCGACGGCTCGATCGAGCACCTGCGGCGCCAGCTGGTCGAGGGCATCGTCGTCATCGCGGGCCACGACGACGCCGCGGAGGTCGCCCGCCGTCCCAGCCTCGGCGTCCCGGTCGTCCTCGTCGAGGGCGAGCAGGGCCGTACGCGCTGGAGCGTCGGCGTCGACCAGGTCGCGGGCGGCCGCCTGGCGACGCGGCACCTGCTCGGGCTCGGGCACCGCGAGATCGCCCACGTCGCCGGTCCGCGCGGCTGGTTCGAGACCCGCGGGCGGCTCGAGGGCTGGCGCAGCGAGCTGCTCGCGCACGACCTGCGCCCCCGCGAGCCCGTGCACGTCGACTGGAGCGCCAGCGAGGGCTACGCCGCGGGCCGCGAGCTCGCGCGCGACCCGTCGGTGACGGCGGTCTTCGCCGCCAGCGACCAGATCGCCATGGGGGTGCTGCGCGCGCTGCACGAGGCCGGGCGCCGGGTCCCCGAGGAGGTCAGCGTCGTGGGGTTCGACGACCTGCCCGAGACGGGCTACACGATCCCGCCGCTGACGACGGTGCGCCAGGACTTCGACACGGTCGGCGAGGCCGCCGTCCGCCTCCTGACCGAGGTGATCGACGGGCGCACGGAGCCGTCCGCGCCGCGGGTGCTCCCCCGCCTCGTCGTGCGCGCGAGCACGGCCACCCCGCACCGCTGAGCCGGCCACTTCCCTGCCGGGGTGGAGAATGCGGCCGTGAGGACCGACGGCCCCGAGCTGCGCGCCCCGGTGATGGCCGACGTCGCGCGCCTCGCCGGCGTCAGCCACCAGACGGTGTCCCGGGTGGTCAACGGCCACCACAGCATCCGCCCCGAGACGCGGCGCCGGGTCGAGCAGGCGATCACCCAGCTCGGCTACCGGCCGAACACCGCGGCGCGGGCCCTGGTCAAGGGCCGGACCGGCATCCTCGGCGTCATCGGCGCCGGTTCGGCGCACTTCGGCCCGACGAGCATCCAGCACACGATCGAGGACGCGGCGCGCGAGGCGGGGCTGTTCGCCAGCACGATCAGCCTCTCCGAGGTCACCCGCGAGATGCTCGACCAGTCCGTCGAGCACATGATGAGCCAGCTGGTGGAGGCGATCGTCATCGTCGCGGGCCAGGACGAGGCGGTCGAGCTGGCCCGCAACCACCCGACCCACGTGCCGGTCGTCGTCGTCGAGGGCGACCTGAGCCGGGCCCGCTGGACGGTCGGCGTCGACCAGGTCGCCGGGAGCCGCATGGCCGTGCGGCACCTGCTCGACCTCGGCCACGCCGACGTCGCCCACGTGGCGGGGCCGGCCGACTGGAGCGAGGCCCGCGCCCGGCGCGACGGCTGGCGCGCCGAGCTGGTCGCCCACGGCCGGCGCCCGCGGGAGCCGGTGCACGTGCCGTGGAGCGCGGCCGGCGGCTACGAGGCCGGCCGGCGGCTGGCCACCGACCCCTCGGTCACGGCGGTCTTCGCCGCCAGCGACCAGATCGCCCTCGGCGTCCTGCGGGCCCTGCACGAGGCCGGGCGCCGGGTCCCCGAGGACGTCAGCCTGGTCGGCTTCGACGACATCCCGGAGGCCGGCTACCTGCTGCCCCCGCTGACCACCGTGCGCCAGGACTTCCCGGCCGTCGGGCGTCGGGCGGTCCAGCTGGCCCAGGTGGCGATGGCCGGCGGGGCGGCGCCGCCGCCCGACCTCATCGCCCCCGAGCTCGTCGTGCGGGCCAGCACGACGACGTCCCCCGCGGTCTGAGCCGGTCGGCTCGGCCCGCGGGGGACGTCGGTGCTGATCAGGTGCTGGTCAGGTGCTGGTCAGGTGCTGGTCAGGCCTGGCAGCTCTTGTTGCTCATGCCCATGGCCGCGGCCGGGGCGGTGTTGCTGCAGCCGACGACGTTCCCGCCGTCGGCGTAGGGCATCCGCACCCCGTAGCCCGGGAGGGCGTCGCTGACCGCGTTGCCGTAGACGATGTTGTCGAAGCCGTAGCCGGCCGTGGTGTTCCAGACCTGGATGGCGTCGTTCGGGCTGTGGGCGCCGGTGTTGCCCGCGATGACCCAGCCGCTGCCCATGACCTGCACCAGGCTGTCGGTGTCGGAGGAGGTGATGGCCGCCCCGTCGAGGGTGTTCTTCCACATCGTCCCGTTGCTCGTCCCGGCCTTGGCCTCCATCGGCTCCGCGGTGGTGCCGCTGATGGTGTTGAAGGCGACGAGGTTGCGGTCGGAGGTGTCGGCGTTGCAGTCGTTGTAGAGGCACCAGTTGCCCTCGGCGGTGCCGATGTAGACGCCCTCGCCGTAGTTCGGGGAGTTGAGGCCGGTGGTGGAGATCGAGTTGCCGATGACGGTGGAGTCGGTGGTCTGGTTCTTGAGGTGGATCGCCTCGTCACCGATCTTCTCGACGCGGAGGTCGGCCACCGTGACCGCCTTGCTGTAGAGGACGGCGACGCCCTTCTGGACGTTGCGGACCGTCATGCCGGCGATGACCACGTTCGAGGCGCCGGTGACCCGGAAGCCGTAGCCCTTGGTGATGTCGGCGTTGTCGATGACCGCGGTGCGGGGCCCGCAGATCCACAGCGGCTTGTCGGGCGTGGCGACCGTGGTGACGTCGATGTTGGCGCCGTACGTGCCCGGGTTGAGCTTGATGACCGTGCCGGCCTTGGCGGCGCTCACCGCGGTGAGGAGCTGCGCCCGGGTCGACACCGTGACGGTGGCGGTCGGGCAGGTGGCGTAGCGCTGCGGGAAGGAGGCGTACGGGTCGCCGCCGTTGGTGAAGGACGCCGGCAGCGAGGCCGCCGAGTCGTTGCCCCAGGTGTCGCGGGCGACGACGCTCCAGCTGTAGCTGCCGCCGTCGGCCAGGCCGACGTTGGCGAAGGAGGTGGTGGCGGCGTCGGTGGTGCCGACCAGCACGTCGGTGGTGGTGCCGGTCGCCCGGCGGAAGATCCGGTAGCTCGCGACGTCGGCGTCGGGGCTCTTGGTCCAGGTCAGCTTGGCGCCGGTGCGGATCCCGGAGGCCTGCACGGAGGTGGGGGCGGCCGGGGCGTAGATGTCGGGCGCCACGAAGGCGTCGAGGGTGATGTTGCGGCCGGCCGAGTCGGCGTTCTTGTTGCCGGTGCGGACCACCCGCAGGGTGTGCCCGGTCTCGCTGAGCCCGGTGGCCTCGTAGACGTTCTGCGAGAACTTGGTCGTCGAGGAGTACAGGTCGACGGTCTTGACCTTGACGCCGTCGAGGTAGACGTCGGCCAGGCCGGAGGTGCTGTTGGTGCGGGCGAGCCAGCGGATGCCGCTCGTCGCGAAGGACACCTCGGCGTAGCCGGTGTCGCCGAGCGTGGAGAAGGAGCTGCCGCTGTCGGTGCCGGCGCCGGTGGAGGCCGTCTTGTTCCAGCTGCCCTTGAGCAGGACGTCGTCGGTGTCGTCGTCCTCGTAGACGCCGGCCGGCAGGGCCTTCATCGGCACGGTGGCGTCGACCGCCGCGGAGACCGGCGACTCGTTGCCCATCTTGTCGAGGGCGGTGACGGTGTAGCGGTAGGTGGCGGCCGGCTGCAGGCCGTCGTCGGTGAAGGTCGGCGCGGTGACGGGGGCGGTGGTGGCGGCGACCGGGGCCGAGGTGCCCTGGCTGCGGTAGACGCGGTAGCCGACGACGTCGGGCTCGGTGTTCGCGGCCCAGGCGAGCGTCACGGTGCCGCGGCCCGGGGTCGTGGTGACGGCGGTGGGGGCCGCCGGCGGGTAGATGTCGGGGGCGACGAAGGAGTCGAGGACGATCGCGGTGCTGGTCGAGCTCGCGTTCTTGGTGCCGGTGCGGACGACCCGGAGGGTGTGGGTGGTCTCGGGCAGGCCCTTCACCTCGTAGGCGACCTGCTGGTACTTCGTGGTCGACGAGTAGAGGTCGACGGTCTTGACCTTGACCCCGTCGAGGTAGACGTCGGCGATGCCGGAGTAGCTGTTGAGGCGGGAGATCCAGCGGATGCCGCTCGTGGAGAAGGACACCTCGGCGTAGCCGGCCGCGTTCAGCGTGGCGTACGAGCCGCCCGAGTCCATGTTCGAGGTGACCGTCGACCAGGGGCCGTAGAGGGTGACGGCGGCGTCGCCGTCCTCGTAGACGCCGGCGGGCTGGACGTCGATGGGCATCGTGGCCGAGGCGGCCGCCGAGGAGGCGGAGGCGTTGTCGGAGGTGTCGACCGCGACGACGTCGTAGCCGTAGGTGGCGCCCGGCATGCGGGCCGTGTCGGTGAAGGTCCGGACGTCCGCGGTGGTCGTGGCGATCAGCGTGCGGGTCGTGCTGGTGCCCTCGCGGCGGTAGACCTTGTAGGCCTTGACGTCGGTCTCGGCGTTGGCGGCCCAGGCGAGGTCGATGTCCTGGCCGTCGACCGTGGCCGTGAGGCCCGTCGGGGCGAGCGGCGCGTGGATGTCGGGGGCGACGAAGGCGTCGAGCATGATGTTCGGGCTGCTGGACGAGGCGTTCTTGGTGCCCGTCCGCACGATGCGGATGGTGTGCGAGGTCTCGGGCAGCCCGGTGACCTCGTACGCGACCTGCTGGGTCTTGGTCGTCGCGGAGTAGAGGTCGACCGTGCGCACCTTGGTGCCGTCGAGGTAGACGTCGGCGATGCCCGAGTAGGTGTTGTAGCGGGTGATCCAGCGGATGCCCGAGGTGGTGAAGCTCAGCTCGGCGTAGCCGGCGGTGCTCAGCGAGCCCGTCGAGCCGCCGGAGTCCTGGTTGGACGCGACCTTGGTCCAGGTGCCGTTGAGCGTCACGGCAGGGTCGTCGTTCTCGTACGTCCCCTGGCCGACGCCCTTGGGGGCGGCGGTCGGCGTCGCGGAAGCGGTCGGCGTCCCCGAAGCGGTCGGCGTCGCCGAGGCCGTCGGCGTCGCCGAAGCGGTCGGCGTCGCGGTTGGCGTCGCGGAAGCGGTCGGCGTCGCGGTCGGCGTCGCGGAAGCGGTCGGCGTCGCCGAAGCGGTCGGCGTCGCCGAGGCCGTCGGCGTCGCGGAAGCGGTCGGCGTCGCCGAAGCGGTCGGCGTCGCCGAAGCGGTCGGCGTCGCCGAGGCCGTCGGCGACGCGGAAGCGGTCGGCGTCGCCGAGGGCGTCGGCGTCGCGGAAGCGGTCGGCGACGGGGTGGCCGAGGCGGTCGAGCCGACGACGTCGAAGTAGTCGATCGTCACGTTGCGGCCGCTGGAGGAGTCGTTCTTGGTGCCGGTCCGGACGATCTTGAGGACGTGCGTGCCGGCGGTGAGGCCCGAGACGGAGTAGACGGCCTGCTTGGTCTTGCTCGTCGCCGAGTAGAGGTCGACGGTGGCCTTCTTGACCCCGTCGAGGTAGACGTCGGCGATGCCCGAGTAGCTGTTGACCCGCGTGTTCCAGGTGATCCCGGTGCCGGTGAAGGTGAGCTGCGCGTTGCCGTCGGTGTTCAGCGTGGCGTAGGAGCCGTCGGAGTCCGAGGTCGAGGTCGCCGTGCTCCAGGTCCCCGTCCAGCTGATGGCGGTGGAGGTGTTCTCGTAGCGGCCGGCGGAGACCCCGGAGTCGGCGGCGTGCGCCTGGACCGGCACGAGCAGCCCGGCGGTGACGGCGAAGGCGGCGAGGACGCTGGTCGCGCCGATCCGTGCCGCAGCAGGGATCGTGGGCATGCCAACAGAAAGGGTGCGCATGGGTGGGGCCTCTCGGGGATCGAGCCGCCCCGACGGCCCTGGACCTGATGAACTTCCCCCGAGTGGGTCCGGGCGAGCGGCCTGGCCGCGTCTCCCGTTCCCAGCACGAGGAGATTAGGCAAGCGCGCAGGGGCTTCGTGCCTGGTCAAACGGGCTTTTAGAAATGAAGAAGCGGCTCAGCGAGCCGGACCCGCCACTTTCCTGAGGAACTCTCGGCGCCACGTTGAGGAAGGCCGGTTGGCATCGGTGTCAGCGGCCATCTCGCCAAGACGCTCTCAGCGAATTCGTGGGGAGCGCCGCGAGACGGTTCTTAGGTTCGGCCCGAACCTGGATCGCCGCCCTCAGGTGCCGCGGCGGCGTCGAGCAGCTCACGGCGATGGGCGAGCGTCGTGCGCGGACGACCGAGCTGCTGGCCGCGGGCGATCTCGGCGGCGTCGATGCGGTGCCACTCCGGCATCCCCAGCGGGTGCAGCCCGCGCGACGCGAGCAGCGCCGGCAGGGCGTCCGGCGCCGCGGAGGGGACGAGCGTGCCCTGCTCGACATCGTCCAGCAGGGAGGCGACGGTCTCGACCGCGTCCGACTTGTTGGTCCCGATGACCCCGGTCGGTCCGCGCTTGATCCAGCCGGTCACGTACTCCCCCGGGGAGAAGGCGCCGTCGCGGATCACGCGCCCCTCGGAGTGGGGGATGCGGCCGGTGCGTTCGTCGTAGGGCGCACCCGGCAGGCGCAGGCCCCGGTAGCCGACGGCGCGCACCACCACCTGGGCGGGCAGGTCCCACGGCTCCCCCGTCGCCCGCACCAGGCCGTCGGGGCCGATGGCCGAGCGGGTCACCCGCACGCCCTCGACGTGCGTGGTGCCGAGCACGGCGAGCGGCGTGGTCCAGAAGTGCAGGTGGACGCGGTGCGAGGCGCCCCGGGTGGGCCGCCCGGCCCACTCGGCGAGGACCGCGAGGTTCCGGGCGGCGACGCGGTCGGTCTCCGCGACCAGGCGGCTCGACTCGTCGAGCACCAGGTCGGCCGGGTCCACGAGCAGGTCGAGGTCGTCCAGCTCGCCGAGCTCGCGCAGCTCCTTGGTGGTGAAGGCCGTGTACGCCGGTCCGCGGCGGGCGAGGACGTGCACGTCGGTCACCGCGCGGTCGCGCAGCGCCACCAGGACCTCGTGGGCCATGTCGGTGACCGCGAGCTCGTCGACGCCGCGCACCAGCACCCGCACGACGTCGAGCGCCACGTTGCCGGCGCCGACGACGACCACCTCCCGCGCCGCGGAGAGCAGGCCGGGGACCCAGGGGTGTCCCGGCGCGGCGGTGCCGTCGTCGGGGTGCACGTCCGGGTGGCCGGTGTACCAGGTGACCAGCTCGGGCGCGGCGACGCTGCCGGGCAGCTCCTCGCCCGGGATGCCGAGGCGGCGGTCGCTGCCCGCGCCGTACGCGTAGACGACGGCGTCCACGCTCGCCCGCAGCTCGTCCACGCTCAGGTCACGCCCGACCTGCACGTCGCCGTAGAAGGTGACGCCGGCGGCGTCGAGGGTGCGCTCGAGCGTGCTGCGGATCGAGCGGATCGACGGATGGTCGGGGGCGACGCCGTAGCGCACCAGACCGAACGGGACCGGCAGCCGGTCGAGCACCAGGACGCGGACGCCCAGGCCCTCGACGCGGCTCTGCCGGGTGAGCGCCTCCGCCGCGTACACGCCGGACGGACCGGCGCCGACGACGGCGACGAGCAGAGGCATGTCCCGCGCCGGAGGTCTAGGAGGAGGCCTCGTCGTCGACCGCGACCAGGTCGGGCAGGGGCTCGGGCGCAGCCTCCGGCTCGGCGAGCTCCTTCGCCGGGGCCTCGACGGTCGGCTCGTCCGCCACGACCTCGGCCGCGGCGTCCGCGTCCTGGACGAGGACGTCCGTGGGTGCGCCGTCGAACGCCGCCGCCACCGCCTCGTCCACGCTCGCGCGGGACCCGGCGGCGACCTCGGCGATCGCGTGCTGGACGGCCGCCCGGATGGCCGGGTCGGCGGCGCCCGAAGGCGTACCCGTCTCCTCCGGCGTGCTGTCCTCGCCGCCGCGGCGACCACGGCCGCCGCGGCTGCGCCCGGAACGACCGGAACCGTTCCCGCCGCTTCCGCCCGCACCGTTGCCGGACGCGTCGTGCGACCCGTGGTCGTGCTGGTGGCCGTTGCCGACACCGCTGCTGCCGTTGCCGCCGCCACGGCGGGAGCCGCGCTGCTCGCGCGCACCGCCGTCGGCCTGGCGCTGGCTCTCCACCGGCTCGTCGTGGATCTCGTAGCCGCGCCCGTGGCAGGTCGGGCACTCGGTGCCGAACGCCTCCAGCAGGCCCGTGCCGATCTTCTTGCGGGTCATCTGCACCAGCCCGAGGCTCGTCACCTCGGCCACCTGGTGGCGGGTGCGGTCGCGTCCGAGGCACTCGACCAGGCGGCGCAGCAGCAGCTCGCGGTTCGCCGGCAGGACCATGTCGATGAAGTCGATGACGATGATGCCGCCGACGTCGCGCAGCCGGAGCTGCCGCACGATCTCCTCGGCCGCCTCCAGGTTGTTGCTGGTGACGGTGGCCTCGAGGTTGCCGCCGCTGCCGGTGAACTTGCCGGTGTTGACGTCGATGACCGTCATGGCCTCGGTGCGGTCGATGACCAGCGAACCACCGCTGGGCAGGAAGACCTTGCGCTCCAGCGCCTTGGCGATCTGCTCGTCGATCCGGTAGCGGGCGAACACGTCGGTGTCGTCGCCGGGACCGGGCTCGTAGTGCTTGAGCCGGTCGGCGAGGTGCGGCGCCACGTGCTTCACGTACGCGTCGATCGAGTCGTACACGTCGTCGGGGCCGGACTGGCCGGAGACGATCAGCTCGGAGAAGTCCTCGGTGAAGAGGTCCCGGACGATGCGGACGGTCAGGTCGGGCTCGCCGTAGAGGAGCTGCGGCGCCTGGCCCTTGGCGACCTTGGCCTCGATGTCGGACCACTGCGCCTTGAGCCGGTTGACGTCGCGGACCAGCTCCTCCTCGCTCGCGCCCTCGGCGGCGGTGCGCACGATGACGCTGGCCTCGCCGACGAGGCCGGAGAGAATGTCCTTGAGCCGCTTGCGCTCGTTCTCCGGCAGCTTGCGGGAGATGCCCGACAGGTGGCCGCTGGGGGCGTAGACGATGTAGCGCCCCGGGATCGAGACGTGGTTGGTCAGGCGGGCGCCCTTGGCCCCGACCGGGTCCTTCGTGACCTGCACGAGGACCGTCTGGCCGGACTTGAGGACCTTCTCGACCTTGCGGTTCTGGCCCTGCGCGCCGAAGGAGTCCCAGTCGACCTCGCCCGCGTAGATGACCGCGTTGCGGCCGCGGCCGATGTCGACGAACGCCGCCTCCATGCTCGGGAGGACGTTCTGCACCCGGCCCAGGTAGACGTTGCCGATGAGCGACGTCGCCGACTCGCGGTCGACGTAGTGCTCCACGAGGATGTCGTCCTCGAGGACGGCGATCTGGGTGAGGGTGTCGCCGGCGGAGTCCTGGCGCTGGCGGATGATCATTCGCCGCGTGACCGCCTCGCGACGGGCCAGGAACTCGGCCTCGCTGAGGATCGGGGCGCGACGACGACCGGCCTCACGGCCCTCCCGACGGCGCTGGCGCTTGGCCTCCATGCGGGTCGAGCCGGAGATCCCGGTGACCTGGTCCTCGGCGGACTTCTCCGAGCGGGCCGACTTCCGCGGCTCGCGGACGCGCACCACGACGTCGGTGGGGTCGTCCGGCGCGGGGACGGTCTCCTCGCCACGACGGCGGCGGCGACGACGACGACGGCGGTTGCCGTCGGAGTCCTCGGAGCTGTCGTCGCCCGACTCGTCCTCGGCGTTGTCGGCGGTCGCGGCCGGCTCGCCGGACTCGGCCTGCTCGGCCGCCTCGGGAGCCGGGGCGGACCCGTCCTCGTCGGTGGTCTCCTCGGCGCCCTCGGCACCGTCGGAGTCACCGGTACGACGACGGCGGCGACCACCTCGGCGACGACGACGGCGACGGTTGGCGTCCCCGCCCTCGTCGGCGCTGTCGCTGCTGTCGGAGTCGTTCTCCGCGTCCTCGTCGTCCTCGTCGGACGGCTCGGCGTCGTCGTCCTCGTCGGACGGCTCGTCGGCATCTGCGTCGGGCGCTGCGTCGGCGTCTGCGTCGGCCGCCAGGGCGGCGTCGACCGTCCCGGCCTCGTCGACCAGGGCGGCCAGGGCGCTGACGCCGGCCTGCTCGGACTCCTCGTCGACCTGCTCCTCGGACGCCGCGGCGTCGTCGGCCTGGACCGGCTGCTCGTCGACCGGCGCGGTGACGACCCCCGCTGCCGGGGCCTCCTCGGCGGCGGGCGCGGCGGGCTGGTCGGCCTCGGCCACGAGGTCGTCGGCATCCGTCTCGGCGGCGGGGGCCGCGACGGCCTTGCGCGTACGCCGGCGGGTCGGACGGGCCGGCGGCTCCGCGTCGGTCTCTGCGACGGGCGCGGCGGCCGGTGCAGCGTCCTCGGCCGCGGGGGCGACCGCCTTGCGGGTACGGCGCCGGGCGGGCTTGACCTCGGGCTCCGGAGCCGCGGGCTCCGGAGCCGCGGGCTCCGGGGCGGCGGGTTCCGGGGCGGTGGGCTCGTCCTCGACGGCGTCAGCCGTCGTCACGTCGCCGGCCTGCGACAGCAGGGCGTCGAGGCGGTCGGCGACCGGGTCCGACACGGGGTCGGGGCTGGCGCTGGTGGCCGGCTCGAGCCCGCCCGGCGGGACGTCGGAGGGGTCGGGCGTCGGAGCCGCGGCCCGGCTGGTCGGGGGGCCGGCGGGGCGGCTCGCGGCCCGTCGACGGCGCGGAGCGGGCGGCGCCTGCTCGGCGGGGGTGGTGGTCTGCTCTGCGTCGGGCTCGTTGTCGAGCACTCGAACTCCATTCGCGGTGCGGATGTGCGCACCGATGTCGGTCGCCCTCCGGCACGGCCGGGAGGGACGGAAGCCTGCGTGGGACGGCGCCGCGCACGAGGAACCCGCGGTCAGGCCCGGCCGGTGGGCCGCCCGTCGCGGTGGAGCTCCGTGTCTCGCAGGGTCACGGGCTGTCACCCCGCGACCTGGTGTCGCCTCGACCGGACGGCTCCTGGGCCTCCCGGTCGAAGCCAGTATCCCACACCGCGCCCAACGCCCGGCCCTCTCGGGCCCGTGCGCGCCGTTCAGGCGGGCGCGGCGTGGTGGCGGGGGTCGGCGACCTCGCCCGTCGCGGCGTCGAGGACGCCCTGGCTCAACCGGGTCAGGACGGGCGGGTCGGGCAGGACGAGGTCGTCGCGCACGGCGACCAGCGCGGCCAGCACGTCGTCGGGCCGGACCAGCGGGGTCCCGTGGGCGAGGACCAGGTCGAGGCCGTCCGGGGTCGTCCGTGCGCTCACGACGGCCGCCCGGGCGTCGAAGCTGCGCAGCCCGTTCTTCGTCATCCGCTGCACCTCGACCTCGGCCCGCGCGAGGAACGTCGCCAGGGCCTCCGCGACCCGTCCCGGGTCGGCACCCGGCAGGCGTACCGACCAGTGCGAGCCGGTCAGCCGGTCGGCCAGGGCGCCGGTCGGCGCCTCCCAGACCTCCACGACGTCGAGGCCGGTGGGGAGCGCGGCGTCCAACGCCTCGCGCACGCGCTCGGGGTCGCAGGGCTCGGTCAGCCCGATCTCGCAGTACTCGGCCTCGCTCGCGGCGCCGGTCGGCGCGGCGTTCGCGTACGAGATGCGCGGGTGCGGGGAGAAGCCGGAGGAGTAGGCCATCGGGACGTCCGCGCGGCGCAGCGCCCGCTCGAAGGCGCGGCTGAAGTCCCGGGTGCTGGTGAAGCGCGCGCGGCCCCGCTTGGCGTAGCGGATGCGGAGCTTCTGGACCGGCGGCGCCTGCTGCTCGGGCTGCTGTCGGGCCATGCGGCGACCCTAACGCGGCAGCGGCGCCGGGTATCAGCGGCGCCGCTCACCGCTCTCCCCCGGCGTGCGGCGCGTCGAGACGTCGCACCCGACCGAGGGGACACACCGTGAAAGGGATGCCGCGCGACGTGCACGCCGAGCCCGTGCTCGCGACCACCAGGATCCAGGGAGACGTCCTGGTGGGCCTGCTGAAGAAGAACGAGCTGCTGCTGTTCTTCTCGATCGACTCGCCCGCCGACTTCGTGGGCTTCCTCAAGGGGCTCCCGCTGACGAGCGCGCAGACCGTGCTCGAGCAGCGGGCCGAGGTCGCGGAGCGCCGCAGCCGAGGGGTCACGGCGCTGATCCCCGCGCCCGGGCTCAACGTGGCCTTCACCGCGGCCGGGCTGGCCAAGCTCGGTGTGGCCGGGCTCGCGGGCGTCCCGGGCCTCGAGGAGTTCGTCGCCGGCATGGCCGCGCGCCAGGCCGTCCTCGACGACCCGGACCCCGCGCACTGGCGCTCGGTGGGGCCGCAGCACCCCGCCGACGGGGTGTTCGTGCTGACGGGGGCGAGCCGCGCGGAGATCGACGACACGATCGCGCTCCACCTCGCCCCGCCCGACGAGCACGGGTGGTCGGTGGTCCGCGAGGAGGTCGGCACGGTCCGGCCGGACCCGGTGCACGGGCACGAGCACTTCGGCTACGCCGACGGCGTCTCGCAGCCCGGCGTACGCGGCACGACCCCGGACGGCGACATCATCACGCCGTCGGTCGACCGCGACGACCACCCGGACCAGGGCAACCTCGGCCAGGACCTGCTGTGGCCCGGCGAGTTCGTGTTCGGCTACCCGGGTCAGGACCCGCAGCTGGGCGACCCCTCCCCCGACTTCGCCAGGCCCGGTGCGCTCGTGGCGCCGCCGGTGCCGTTCATGGCGGACGGGGCGTTCATGGTCTTCCGCCGGCTCGCGCAGAGGGTGCCCGAGTTCGACGCGTCGGTCCGCGCCCTCGCGCGGTCGACCTCCGGCGCGGACGCCGTGTCGCCCGAGCTCCTCGGGGCGCAGATGGTGGGCCGCTGGAAGAGCGGCGCGCCCGTCGAGCTCAGTCCCGTCAAGGACGACCTCTCGCTGGCGGAGGGGACGCCGCGCGAGAACGACTTCGAGTTCGGCGACGACCGCGAGGGCGTCCGCTGCCCCTGGGCCGCGCACGTGCGCAAGGCGTACCCGCGCGACGACGTCCGGCACGACACCACGCCGACCGAGCTCGAGGTGGCGCACGCCGAGGCGTTCACGCAGACGCACCGGATGATGCGGCGCGGGATCACCTTCGGCCCGGAGCTGTCGCACGCCGAGGCGCTCAGCGGGCGCACGACGCAGCAGCGCGGGCTGCTCTTCAAGTGCTACGTGACCTCGATCGCGGAGCAGTTCGAGTTCGTCCAGCAGGCGTGGGTCGACGCCCCGGACTTCGTCCAGCCCGGCTCCGGCCTGGACCCGATCATCGGACAGCCGTCGACGGGGACGCACTCCTTCCTCGGCGCCGCGCCCTTCAGCGAGGACCCGACGAACAAGCCCGCCCTGAGCGTCGCCCACTTCGTGACGATGCAGGGCGGCGACTACTTCTTCGCTCCGAGCCTCGACGCGATCCAGAGCCTCTAGGCGCGGAAGGCACGACCAGCCCGGCCCGCGCTCGGGGGATGCGCCGGCCGGGCGTCGTGACGTCCGCCCATGTGCTCTCCGTCCCCGCCCCTCTCCGGTCCCCTCCACGCGCGCGAAGCGCTGAGAGACGACAAGGGTTTTGGCATCTGGGGTGTCGTCCCTCAGCGGTTGCTGGTGGGAGACCGCTCAGCGTGTGAGGCGCGATCGGCTCTGCGTGCCGTGCCGGCGCTCGCGGCGGTCTCAGAGGCGCTCGAGCTCGGCCAGGTCCTCCTCGGCGAGGGTCAGGGCGGCGCCGGCGATGTTCTCCCGGAGGTGCGCGACCGACGAGGTCCCCGGGATCAGGAGGATGTTCGGCGAGCGCTGCAGCAGCCAGGCGAGGGCGACCGACAGCGGCTCGGCGCCCAGCCGGGCCGCGACCGTGGAGAGCGTCGCGGACTGCAGCGGGCTGAAGCCCCCGAGGGGGAAGAAGGGCACGTAGGCCACACCCTGGGCCGCCAGCGCGTCCACGAGGTCGTCGTCCTCGCGGTGGGCGAGGTTGTACAGGTTCTGCACGCAGACGACCGGCGCGATGGCCTGCGCCTCCTCGACCTGCGCGCGGGTCGCGTTGCTGATCCCGAGGTGGCGGATCAGGCCCTGCTGCTGCAGCTCGACGAGGGTCTCGAACGGCTCCGCCAACGAACCGTCGCGGGGCCCCTGCGCGTCACCCACGCGCAGGTTGACGAGGTCGAGGACGTCCAGGCCGAGGTCGTCGAGGTTCTCGTGGACCTGGCGCCGGACGTCCTCCGGCCGGCGCGCCGTGGGCCACCCACCCTGGGCGTCCCGGGTGGCGCCGACCTTGGTCGCGACGTGGAGGGAGGCGGGGTACGGGTGCAGCGCCTCACGGATGAGCTCGTTGGTGACCCGAGGGCCGTACGCCCCGCTGGTGTCGACGTGGGTGATGCCCGACTCGACCCCTGCGCGCAGCACGGCGACGGCTCCGTCGTGGTCGGCCGGCGGCCCCATCACCCCGGGTCCGGCGAGCTGCATGGCGCCGTAGCCGAAGCGCGTCACGGTGAGGTCGCCGAGGTTCCAGGTCCCGCCGGGAAGCGGTGCGCGCGTGGGGGTGGTCGCGGTGGTGGTCGTGGTGCCGGTCGTGGTCATCGTCGGTCTCCTGGTGCGAGGTGCTGCTGGTCCGCCTGCCAGCCTCGTCGCGCTACTCTCCGCAGGGAAGTAGGCACCTCAAGGTGCGTAGCGGCTGCCGAGGTCGGCGGCGACGGTGCGACAGGCAGCGAGAGGAGCAGGGCCATGGCCACGCAGACGGCGGCGCAGCAGCGCGCGCAGGCGAAGGTCGAGTACGACGCGTTCCTCGCCGGGTGCCCGAGCCGGGCGCTGCTCGACCGCATCTCGGACAAGTGGGTGGTGCTGGTCCTGTGCGCCCTGGGCGACGACACCGAGCCGAGCACCTCGGGCGGCGACGTCCCGCGGTCGATGCGCTACTCCCAGCTGGCCCGGCGGCTGGCGGGCGTGAGCCAGAAGATGCTCACGCAGACGCTGCGCTCGCTGGAGCGCGACGGTCTGCTCACCCGCACGGTGACCCCGACCGTGCCCGTCACGGTCGAGTACGCGCTGACCGACCTGGGGGCTTCGCTGCACCGGCTCACGCGCGGTCTGGGCACCTGGGCCCAGGGGAACATGGACGCGGTGCTCGCCAACCGGGAGCGGCACGACGCCGCCGCTGGCGCCGACGTCGGCGCCGGCGACCGCTAGCTCAGTAGAGCTGCTCGGCGTAGGTCGGGCCGTAGTGCGCCTCGACCTCGGCGAGGGTCTCGTCCTTGCGCTCGAAGGTGTGGGAGAAGACGGCACGCGACGGCACGGCCTCGGGCTCCCAGGTCTCGGGATGCCACAGCTGCGCGCGCAGGAACGCCTTGGAGCAGTGCGTGAACACCTCCTCGACGTCGACGACGAGACCGAGGATCGGGCGCCGGCCCTTCACCGCCAGCTCGTCGAACCACGGCGCCTCGGACACGAGCCGGGCGCGGCCGTTGACGCGGAGGGTGTCGTCGCGACCCGGGACGAGGAAGATCAGGCCGACGTGCGGGTTGGACAGCACGTTCTTGTAGCCGTCGACGCGGCGGTTGCCCGGCCGCTCCGCGATGACGATCGTCGTGTCGTCGAGCACGTGGACGAGCTGCCCCGCCGGGTCGCCCTTGGGCGACGCGTCGAGCCGGCCCTCGGCGTCGGAGGTCGCGAGGATGCAGAACGGTGACGCCTCGAGCCACTGCCGGTGCAGGTCGTGCAGCCGCGTCTGCACCTTGTGCGCGGCGACCTCGTTGGGCTCGCCGACGACGGCGACGAGCTCGTCGAGCGTCGTGACGGGGGTCTCGGTGACGGACGGGGCGACGGCGACCATGGCCGCAGCCTAGAGCGCAGGAGCCCCCGCGGACGACGGAGTTGCCGCCAGCCCCTGGCGCACCTGGGCGATCGGCAGCAGCGTGCGGCCGGTCGGCCCCATCTGGATGCTCGTGTCCATCTGCGGGCAGACGCCGCAGTCGAAGCACGGGGTCCAGCGGCAGTCCTCGACCTCACGCTCGTCGAGCGCGTCCTGCCAGTCCTCCCACAGCCAGTCCCGGTCGAGCCCGGAGTCGAGGTGGTCCCAGGGCAGCACCTCGTTGTGGTCGCGCTCGCGCGTCGTGAACCACGCGACGTCGACGCCCGTGCCGGCCAGGGCCTCCTCGGCGCACCGCATCCAGCGCTCGTACGAGAAGTGCTCGCTCCAGCCGTCGAACCGCCCGCCGTCGCGCCACACCGCCTCGATGACGCGGCCCACGCGGCGGTCGCCGCGGCTCAGAAGCCCCTCGACCATCCCCGGCTTGCCGTCGTGGTAGCGGAACCCGATGGCCTTGGCGTACTGCTTGTCCTGCTGGACGGCGCGGCGCAGCTTGAGCAGGCGGTCGTCGACCACCTCGGCCTCGCACTGCGCGGCCCACTGGAACGGGGTGTGCGGCTTGGGCACGAAGCCGCCGATGCTCACGGTGCAGCGGATGTCGCGCCGGCCGCTGACCCGGCGCCCGGTGTCGATGACCCGCTTGGTGAGGTCGGCGATGGCGAGCACGTCCTCGTCGGTCTCCGTCGGGAGCCCGCACATGAAGTAGAGCTTGACCTGGCGCCACCCGCTCGCGTACGCGGCGGAGACCGTGCGGATCAGGTCCTCGTCGGTGACCATCTTGTTGATCACCTGGCGCAGCCGCTGCGAGCCGCCCTCGGGCGCGAAGGTCAGCCCGGAGCGCCGGCCGTTGCGCGACAGCTCGTTCGCCAGGTCGATGTTGAACGCGTCGACCCGCGTGCTCGGCAGCGACAGCGAGACGTTCGTGCCGTCGTAGCGGTCGGCCAGCTGGTGGGCGACCTCGCCGATCTCGGAGTGGTCGGCGCTCGACAGGCTGAGCAGGCCGACCTCCTCGAGGCCGGTCGCCTCGATGCCGGCGGCGACCATGCTGCCGATCGTCTCGATGCTGCGCTCGCGCACCGGGCGGGTGATCATCCCGGCCTGGCAGAAGCGGCAGCCGCGCGTGCAGCCGCGGAAGATCTCCACCGAGTAGCGCTCGTGCACGGTCTCGGCCATCGGCACGAGCGGCTTCTTGGGGTAGGGCCACGCGTCGAGGTCCATCAGCGTGTGCTTGCGGACCGTGTACGGGACGCCGCTGCGGTTGGGCGCGATGCGCCGGATCCGGCCGTCGGGCAGGTGGTCGGTGTCGTAGAACTTCGGCACGTACACGCCGCCGCTCGCGGCCAGGCGCATCAGCAGCCCGTCGCGGCCGTCGGGGCGGCCCTCGGCCTTCCACTCGCGCACGACCTCGGAGATCGCCAGCGCGATCTCCTCCCCGTCGCCGAGCACGGCGGCGTCGATGAAGTCGGCGATCGGCTCGGGGTTGAAGGCGGCGTGCCCGCCGGCGAGCACGATCGGGTCGTGCTCGCGCCGGTCGACGGCGTGCAGCGGGATGCCCGCGAGGTCGAGCTCGGTGAGCATGTTGGTGTAGCCGAGCTCGGTCGCGAAGCTCAGGCCGAAGACGTCGAAGGCGCCCACCGGGCGGTGGCCGTCGAGCGTGAACTGCGGGACCCCGTGCTCGCGCATCAGGGCCTCCATGTCGCCCCAGACCGCGTACGTGCGCTCGGCGAGGATCCAGTCGCGCTCGTTGAGCACCTCGTAGAGGATGGCGATGCCCTGGTTGGGCAGGCCGATCTCGTACGCGTCGGGGTAGGACAGGCACCAGCGCACGTCGGTGGCGTCCCAGTCCTTGACGACGCTGTTGAGCTCGCCGCCGACGTACTGCACGGGCTTGCTGACGCGCGCGAGCAGCGGCTCGATCCGCTCGAAGAGCGAGTCGGGGCTGGGCGCGTGCTCGAGGACCGTCATGGTCGGACCAGCGTAACGGCCGGCTCGGCGTCGGCCGAGCCGTAGAAGCGGCCCTCCTGCACCTTGACCGCGGCCACCAGGACGAAGCTGAGGCTGACGAGCAGGGCCCACGACCCCCACTTGCCGACGTGGACGAGCTGCCACAGCCGGGCCTGGTCGGGGTAGCGCCACGCGCCCAGGAACGTCGCGCCGTTCTCGGCCAGCCAGAGGAAGAACCCGATCAGCACGAACGACAGGCTGAGCGGCATCGCGTAGCGGCGCTCGCCGACGCTGAACCAGACCCGGCTGCGCCACAGCACGACCACGAAGCCGGCGGCCACCAGGACCCGTACGTCGGGCAGGTAGTGGTGGGTGAAGAAGTTCGCGTACGCCGCCACCGCCAGCAGGACCGCCGGGACGAAGGGGAAGCGGTCGACGCGCAGGTCGAAGCGACGGAAGGCCTGGCAGATGTAGGAGCCGACGGCGGCGTACATGAAGCCGGCGTAGAGCGGGACGCCGGCGACCTTGGTCCGTGCGTCCTCCGGGTACGCCCACGAGCCGACCCGGACCTTGAACAGCTCGAGCCCGAGCCCGACCAGGTGGAACGCGAGGATCACGGCCACCTCACGCGCCGTCTCGAGCCGGAGCAGGAAGAACACGACGGTCAGCACCACCGCGTAGGCGAGCAGCGCGTCGTAGCGGGCGACGGGCAGCGGCACCGCCCGGCTCACCGCCAGACCGAGGAACAGGGCGGCCGCGAACGTGCAGCACTGCAGCTCGACCCACGCGAAGCGCACGAGCTGGGCCAGACCGTGCCCGACCCGCCGCCACGCGGCCTCGCGGGGCCGGGCGGAAGCGCCCTCGACGTGCGTCGCCACGGTGCTCGACCCGCCGCTAGCTCAGCCGGCGGTCGTCGTCGGAGGACGCCGGCTGGTCCTCGTCCTCGGGGGCGGGGCCGAGGTGGAACCCGGCCGCCTCGAGGTCGTGGGCGAGGTCGTCGCGGACCAGCAGGTCGTGGCGGACCTGGTCGGTGCGGTAGACGGTGCGCCCGACGAGGTGCGCGGAGACGGGCGCGGTGGCCAGCTGCAGCGCGGCGATGAGCACCAGGGTGCCGAACGACGCCCAGCTGCGCAGCGACACCTCGACGCCGGCGGCCAGCAGGATCAGCCCGAGGGTCTGGGGCTTGGTCGCCGCGTGCATGCGCGAGACGACGTCGGGGAAACGCAGGATCCCGAGCGCGGCGGCGAAGCAGAGGAAGCATCCCGCGAGCACCAGGGCCGCGCCGAGCAGGTCGAGCACGTCGGCCAGGGAGAGCCCGGTCACTGGGCGCCGTCCTTCGGCCGCGTGCCCGGGTCCTCCCAGCGCACCGCCTTGTCGCGCTCGGCGACGAAGCGGGCGATGCTCACCGCGCCGGCGAAGCCGAGCAGCGAGAGGACGAGCATGATCGGCAGCGTCGTCGCGTGGTCGTTGACGATCGCGTCGGCGGCCAGGGTGGCGATCACCACGGCGACGAGCACGTCGGCCGCGACCACGCGGTCGAGGCTGCTCGGGCCGCGCGCCATCCGCGCGACCGTCATCGACGCCGCCACCACGAGCAGCACGGCGCCGATCCCGACCATGACCAGCACGGCCACGTGCACGGGGCTCATCTCCGCCTCACCGGTGCGTCCACCCTCGTATCGGCGTCGAGCGCCGCGATGTCCTCCGCCGTGCCGAAGGCGCGCAGCACGCGCGCCTCGGAGTCGAGGACGTCCTGCTCGGCGCGGCGCAGCTCGTCGGGCTCGACCGCGTCGAGCGCGTGGATGTAGAGCGTGCTCTCCGCCCGCCGCACCTCGAGGACGATGCTCCCCGGCACCAGCGAGACCAGCTCCGAGGTCATGGTCAGGACCAGGTCGGACCGGCTGCGCAGCCGGACCCGGATGATCGCGCTGCGTGGCTCGCGGCGCGTGAGTGCCAGCCGGACGACCCGGACGCTCGAGACCACGAGGTCCACGCCCAGCCGGCCCACGAGCCGGGCGAGCGCGACCGGGTGGACGCGCCCGGTGCGCTCGATGGCCGGCAGCGGGAAGACCAGGAAGACCAGCAGCGCGAGCAGCACCCCGGTCAGGACGATGAACAGCGAGATGCGCTCCCACAGCAGCACCCAGGTCACGGTGAGGACGACGACCGCGGCCAGGCTGGGCCGTCGCCGGCCCGGGCTCACCGGTTGCCCCCGGGCAGGACGGCCTGCACGTACGCGGCCCCGCCGAACAGGTCGGCCGCAGCCCGCGTGCTGTAGCCGTACAGCGGTCCCGCGACGACCGTCAGGCCCACGCCGAGCAGCACCAGCACGGTGGTCGTCGCCACCATCGGCCACGGCATCCGCCGCCCGGTCGGCAGGTCCTCCGAGCCCTCCTCCTGCTGCAGGGTCGTGCCGGGCTCCTCCTCCAGGTCGCCCGACGCCGCCTCGGTCGCGCTCGCCGCGGGCGCGCGCCCGGCCGGCTGCTGCGCGACCTGCGCGACGGTCTCGACGCCGACCGTCTCCAGCTCGTCGGCCTCGGTCTGCAGCGGGCGCCAGAACGCACGGTTCCAGACCTTGGCCATGGCGTAGAGGGTGAGCAGGCTCGTCACCACGCCACCGCCGACGAGGAGGTAGGCCAGGAACCCGCCGTGCTGCACCCCGGCGTCCAGGAGCCCGACCTTGCCGATGAAGCCCGAGAACGGCGGGATGCCGGCCAGGTTCATGGCCGGGACGAAGAACAGGACCCCGAGCACCGGCGACAGCGCGGCCAGCCCGCCGAGCCGCGTCAGCGACGTGCTCCCGGCGCGGACCTCGACCAGGCCCAGCACCAGGAACAGCGTGGTCTGGATGGTGATGTGGTGCGCGGTGTAGAAGATCGCGCCCGCGTAGCCGGCGGTGCTGGCCAGGGCGACGCCGAACACCATGTAGCCGATGTGGCTGACCAGCGTGAAGGACAGCAGCCGCTTGACCTCGGTCTGCGCGATCGCGCCGAGGATGCCCACGACCATCGTCACCAGGGCGGCCCACATGAGCAGCCGGGAGAGGTGGCTGTCGGGGAACAGCAGCGACTGGGTGCGGATGATCGCGTACACGCCGACCTTGGTCAGCAGCCCCGCGAACACCGCCGTCACGGGCGCCGGCGCGGTCGGGTACGAGTCCGGCAGCCACGCCGACATCGGGAACACCGCGGCCTTGATCGAGAACACGGTGAGCAGCAGCAGCTGGAGCACCAGCGCGACGTCGTGCGGCAGCTCGGCGAAGCGGAGCGAGAGCTGGGCCAGGTTCACCGTGCCGGTGGCGGCGTACACGGCGGCGATCGCGACGAGGAACAGCGTCGAGGACAGCAGGCTGACGAGCACGTACGTGCTGCCGGCCCGCACCCGCTCCCCCGTCCCGCCCAGGGTGAGCAGCACGTACGAGGCGAACAGCAGCATCTCGAAGCCGACGAACAGGTTGAACAGGTCGCCGGCCAGGAAGGCGTTGGAGACGCCCGCGGAGAGCACCAGGAACGTCGGGTAGAAGATCGAGATCGGGGTCTCGCGGCGCCGTTCGGCCTCGGGTGCGCCCATCGAGAACAGCAGGACCGACAGCGTCACCACCGACGACACGAGCAGCATGAGCGCGCTCAACCGGTCGGCGACGAGGGCGATGCCGAGCGGCTGCGGCCAGCTCCCGACCCACAGCACGACCGGGCCGCGGGCGTCGGTCAGCCAGACCAGGAGGGCGGCGACCGTCGTGACGCCGACCAGCGCGGTCGAGGCCACGACCCGCTGGGCCCGGGGCCGGCGGTTCAGCGCGAGCGCCAGCCCGGCGCCGAGCAGCGGCAGCAGGACGGGCAGGGGCAGGAGGTTGTTCACGCGCCCTCCTCCTCGGTCGTGGTGCCGGCACCCACCAGCGGGCTGGGAGGCGGCTCGCCCGGTGCCCGCGCCGCGACCTGGGCCTTCGGCACCTCGCCCGGCGTCTCGGGGGCCGGCTCGGTGGTCCCCCCGGTGCGCCCCTCGAAGCCGACCGGGTCGGCGTCGGAGCTCTCCGGGTCGGCCGTCACGCGCTCGCCCTCCTCCTCGCCGGTGGCCTGGCCCTCCTCGTCGGGGTGGCCCTCGTCGTCGGGGTCGTAGCTGCCGGAGGTCGCGTCGTCGAGGGCGAGCCGGCGGATGGCGGAGTCCTCCACGTCGTCGGACACCTCGTCGTTGCCGGCGATCTGGAAGCTGCGGTACGCGAGCGTCAGCAGGAAGGCCGTGACGGCCAGCGTGATGACGATCGCGGTCAGGACGAACGCCTGCGGGAGCGGGTCGCTCATGTCCTGCGGCTCGGTGACGCCGGTGATCGGGGCCCCGCCGGCCGCCCCGCTCGCGACCAGGAACAGCACGTTCACGCCGTTCGACGCGAGCAGGACCCCGACCAGGATGCGGGTCAGCGACCGTTCGAGGACCAGGTAGACGCCCGCCGCGACGAGGACGCCGGCCAGGACGGCGAGGGTGAGGTTGGGGGTCACGGACCGGCCACCCCCGCCGGCTCGCGCTCGGGCATCGGTGCCCGCCGCGACGGTCGGGCGCTCGTCTCGTGCGCGTGCGGCGCCGGGGCCCGGTCCTCGGCCTCGTGGGTGTCGATGCCGGCGCCGAGGCTGCGGGCGAGGTCGAGCATGACGCCGACGACGACGAGGTAGACGCCGACGTCGAAGAACACCGACGTCACGAGGTGCGGCGACCCCATCAGGGCCAGCTCCCCGAACGGGGTCCGCACGGCCTCGAGGGCGCCGAAGTCGAACGAGAGGTCGTAGCTCTGCCCGATCCGCCCGCCGAAGGCCGCGGGCCCGAGCAGGCCGAGCGCCGCCAGCGCGAGGCCCGCGCCGAGCACCTTGCCCGCGTCGACCGGGGCGGCCTCGTCGAGCTCGCGGCTGCCGGCCGCGAGGTAGCGGATCATCAGCGCCATGCCGGCGACCAGGCCGCCGGCGAAGCCGCCACCCGGGGCGTTGTGGCCGGCGATGAGCAGGTAGACGGACACCACGATCATGACCGGGAACAGCACCCGCGTGACGACCTCGAAGACGATCGAGCGCCGGGTCGGCGACAGCGTCTCGCCACCGCGCAGCCAGACCGTGCGCCCCACCGCACCGCCGCCGGTCGGGGCGTCGGGCCGCACGGGACGGGCCGAGTAGCGGCTGCGCAGGAAGATCAGGCTGGCGACGCCGGTCGCGGCCACGACGAGCACGGAGATCTCGCCCATGGTGTCCCAGGAGCGGATGTCGACGAGGGTCACGTTGACGACGTTCTTGCCGTAGCCGAACGTGTACGCGACCTCGGGGTAGGCCACGGAGACGGGCTCCGCGACCCGCGACCCGGCGGCCACCAGGGCGATGCCGACGACGACGAGCCCCACGAGCACGGCGACGACCAGCCGCCACCAGCGGCTCGAGGACAGCGGGCGGGTCGTGAAGTACTTCGGGAGCTTGCGCAGCACGAGCGAGAAGACGACGAGGGTCACCGTCTCGACGAGCACCTGGGTGAGGGCGAGGTCGGGGGCGCCGTGCAGCAGGAACAGCACCGCCACGCCGTAGCCGGTGACCCCCGCGAGCATGACCGCGCGCAGCCGGCCCCGGGAGCTGGCGGCCACGACCGCCGCGACGCCCATCACCACGCCCGCCAGCAGCTGGGCGGGGGTGTCGAAGAGCCGCACCGAAGGCCACTCCCCCACGAGCAGCAGCGCGCCACCGGGCAGCGCGACGAGCACGAGCAGGATCGAGGCGAGGTAGACCGGCACCGAGCCGCGCTGGGTGATCGCCGTGGTCTCGACCGACAGCCGGTCGAGGCCGCGCATGATCCGCTGGTAGGCGGTCTCGGCCTCGTACGGCGCCGGGAAGGTCGACTGGGCCCGGGCGATGAAGGCCCGCTGCCAGAAGAGCACGACACCGCCGCCCACCGCGAGCGCCGACATCAGCAGCGGCACGCTGACGCCGTGCCACAGCGCGATGCCGTGGCTCTCCTCGCCCACCGCGAAGGCGTCGACGTAGCCGCCGAACGCCTCCGTGAGCGGGTGGCCGACGAAGCCGCCGGCCAGGCTGAGCAGGCCGAGCAGCACGGGCGCCGCCGCGAACCCGGCGGGCACCGGGTGGCAGGCGGTCGCCGGGCGGTCCTGGCCGCGGGCGTCGACGAAGTAGGCGCCGCGCTTGCTGACGAAGGCGCCCCACCAGAAGCGCAGCGTGTACGCCACGGTCAGGGCGGAGCCGGCGACGAGCGTGGCGGCGAGCAGCACCGCGGGCAGCGGGGGCACGGCCGTGCCGTCGCCGCCCACGAGGTAGGTCAGGCTCTCGAAGCCGGCCTCCTTGGCCGTGAACCCCAGCGTCGGCGGCAGCGCGGCCATGGAGGCACCGGCCAGGAGCGCGGCTCCGGCCACGACCGGCATCCGCCGGCCGACGCCGTCCAGCCGCCGCAGGTCGCGGGTGCCGGCGCTGTGGTCGACGATGCCGACCACGAGGAAGAGCGTCGACTTGAACAGCGCGTGCGCGACCAGCAGGGCGAGCCCGCCGAGGGCCGCCGAGCGCGTGCCGATGCCGCAGAGCACCATGAGGAAGCCGAGCTGGCTGACGGTGCCGTACGCGAGCAGGACCTTGATGTCGTACTGCCGCAGCGAGCGCCAGCCGCCCAGGATCATCGTCGCGGCGCCGAGCGTCAGCAGGACCGGCCGCCAGCCCGGCGTGCCCGCGAACACGGGGGCGAGGACGGCCACCAGGTAGACCCCGGCCTTCACCATCGCGGCGGCGTGCAGGTAGGCGCTGACGGGCGTCGGCGCGGCCATCGCCCCGGGCAGCCAGAAGTGGAACGGGACGAGCGCCGACTTGGTCATCGCCCCGACCAGCAGCAGCATCACCGCGGTCACGACGTACGCCGAGCCGACGCCGCTCCCGCGGGCCGCCTCGAGGACGCCGGAGAGGGAGAACGTGTCGTAGCGGACGCCCAGCAGCACGATGCCGGTCAGCATCGCCAGGCCGCCGAACGTCGTCACGACCAGGGCGGTCAGCGCCGCCCGGCGGTTCGCGGCGAAGCGCGGGTTGTGCCCGACCAGCAGGTAGGAGAAGACGGTGGTGAGCTCCCAGAAGACGTAGAGCCCGACGAGGTCGTCGGAGGTGACCAGGCCGGTCATCGCGCCGGCGAAGGCCAGCAGCACCGCACCGGTGCGCAGCGGCGGCTCGTCGTGGGAGAAGTAGAAGCGGCAGTAGAAGAGCACCAGCGCGCCGATGCCGCTGACGACGAGCGTCAGCACCCACTGCAGCAGCCCGATGCGGAAGGAGACGTCGATGCCGAGCGCCGGGATCCAGGCGGATCGTTCGGTGACGACGCCGCCGGCGAGCACGGTCGGACCCTGCAGCGCGGTCCAGACGGCGGTCGCCGCGGGGACCAGCGCGAGCACGTAGAAGGCCCGGCACCGGAGCGCGCGCAGCAGCCACGGCGCCACGAGGGCGACGCCGAGGTGGATGGCGAGCAGCAGGGTCACGGGGTCCTCGTCGGTGGGCGGCGGGGGTCTCGACCCTAGCCGGGGACGGCGAACCGACCCCGGTCGTCGCGGGGGCTCAGCCCAGCTCGGGGAACCAGAACGCGATCTCGCGGGCGGCGGATTCCTGCGAGTCGGAGCCGTGCACGAGGTTCTCGCGGTTGGACAGCGAGAAGTCCCCGCGGATCGTGCCGGGCGCGGCCTTGCGGCCGTCGGTGGCGCCGTTGAGCGCACGGACGACCTCGATCGCCTCGTCGCCCTCGACCACGAGCGCGACCGACGGGCCGGAGGTGATGAACGCCCGCAGCGGCGGGTAGAACGGCCGCTCGACGTGCTCGGCGTAGTGCTGGTCGGACTCCTCGCCGGTCACCTGGCGCAGCTGCAGCGTCACGATCCGCAGGCCCTTGCTCTCGAAGCGCGACAGCACCGCACCCACGAGCCCGCGACGCACCGCGTCGGGCTTGATCAGGACGAAGGAGCGCTGCGTCGGGACCTCGGGCGGCGTGGTGGTCATGGCGCGCACCCTATCGGGACCTGGCCCCTCAGGCCGCCGTGCTCACGCGCCCCAGCGCTGCCGCAGCCAGGCCAGCACCGCCCCGCCCTGGGCGCGCTGGAACGCCCGGACGGTCGGCAGGCCTGGCGGGTCCGGCCGCCGGGCGACGTCCACGAAGTAGCCCGCGAGCCCGGCCAGGACGGCGTCGACGTCCTCGGCGGGCACGTCCGGGAGCCAGTCGGCGACCAGCGCCTCGACGGGGGCCTCGGCGTCGTAGCAGGCCACGTTCACCAGCACGCAGACCAGGTCGAACCAGCCCGCGCCCCGCGACGCCCACGGCCAGTCGACCACCGCGACCGTCCCGTCCGGCCGGACCAGGAGGTTGTCGGCCCGGGCGTCGCCGTGCACGAGCTGGTCACCGACGACGACGCCGGCGGCGCGCGCGGCCGTCGCGGCGAGCCGGTGCAGGTGCGCGGCGGCCCAGGGGTCGAGGTCCGCGTCGGGCTCGGCGAGCAGCCTCCGCCAGCCGGCGAAGTCCTCGGCGAGCTGCTCCCCGGTGCCGGGCAGCGCCGCGAGGGCGCCGGTCAGCGGGACCGTCGCCACCTCCTCGTACGCGCGCCGCACGGCCTCGAGCTCGTCGGTGCGCCACGGCAGCGCAGGGTGGCGGCCGTCGACGTCGGCCAGCACCAGGGCGACCCACGTCCCGTCGTCGTGGACGCCGAGCAGGGTGGGGACGGGCGCCGTGCGAGGCAGGGCGACCGTGACGGCGGCCTCCTGCCGGTGGAGGCCGGGCGAGCGCGGGTTCGCAGTCGCGCTGACCGCCTTGACGAAGGCCCGGCCCCCGTCGGCCGTGCGGACCCGGTCCGCGCTGCCCGGCGAGAACCCGCCCGGCTGCGTGACGGCCTCGACGACCGGCGAGCCGAGGACCGCCTCGACCCCGGCCCGCACCGACGCGGGCAGGTCGGACCACGCGACCCGTACGCCGGCTGCCTCGGCCACCTCGACCACGTCCGCCATCCTGCGACGGTGCCCGGGGGCGGGGCACCCGGTTTACGTCTGCCCGCCCCCGACGAGGGAGCCGGTCGTCCACGCGCCCTGCCCGAGCAGCACGAGCTCGCGCTGGTGGGAGGCGCCGAGGCTGCTGCGGTGGCCGACGCTGACGACCGAGGTGTGCGGCAGCCGCTCCCGGACGAGGCGGTAGAGCGCGTGCTCCATGCCCTCGTCCAGCGCCGACGTGCTCTCGTCGAAGAACACCAGGCTCGGCTGGAGGAGCAGCACCCGGCCGAAGGCCAGCCGCTGTCGCTCACCCGGCGAGAGCGTGGTCATCCAGTCCTTCGTCTCGTCCAGCTGGTGTCCGAGGTGCCCGAGCTGCACGTCCTCGAGCACCTGGCGCACGGCGGCGTCGGGGAACACCTCGTCCGGAGCCGGGTAGGTGATGGCCGAGCGGAGCGTGCCGAGCGGCAGGTACGGCTGCTGCGCGCAGAAGATCACCTGGCCCTGGGGGCGTGACACCACGCCGCGGACGTACGGCCACAGCCCGGCCAGGCTCCGCAGCAGCGTCGTCTTGCCGCTGCCCGAACGGCCGCGGACCAGCAGCCACTCCCCCGGCTCGACGGTCAGGTCCAGGCGGTTGACCAGCGGCTCGCCCGTCGGCCGGAACACGTCCAGCCCCTCGACCTCGAGCCCGGCCGTCGGCCGCGAGCGCAGCGGCACGGGCAGCATCCGGGCCTGCGCGTCGGCGTCCAGCAGGCCCGTGAGCCGGTCGAGCGTCGCGCGGTACGCGGCGAACGTGTCGTACGCGCTGCGGAAGAACGACAGCGACCCGGCCACCTGGCTGAACGCGTCGGCCGACTGCGTGAACTGGCCGAGCGTGATCTGGCGGGTGAAGAAGCGCGGCGCCTGGATCATGTACGGCAGGATCACCGCGATCTGGCTGATGACCAGGTTGGTGCCGTTGAACTTGAGGTTCCGGAAGACGATCGCCCAGACGTTGGCGATCACCGCGGAGAAGCGGTTCATCAGGCCGCGCTCCTCGATGCCCTCGCCTCCGTAGAGGGCGATGGCCTCGGAGTTCTCGCGCACGCGGATCAGCGAGTAGCGGTAGGAGGCGTTCAGGCGCTCGGCCAGGAAGCTCAGCCGGATGAGCGGCCGTCCGATCCGGATGACGATCACCGTCGAGACCAGGATGAAGACGTAGGCGACGACGATGAGCGCCTTCGGGAAGGTGATGCCGAAGAGGGTGAGCGGGCCCGAGAGGTTCCACAGGATGATCGAGAACGAGACGAGCCCGAGCATCGACGAGATCAGCCCGAAGACCAGCGTCTGCGAGGTGTCGGTGAAGGAGTCGACGTCGGCCTGGATGCGCTGCTCGGGGTTGTCGATCGGGTCGTCGATGAAGCGCGCCCGGTGGTACGCCGTCCCGCTCAGCCAGTCGGTCAGCACCTGGGCGTTGGTCCACTGCCGCCAGCGGATGACCTGCAGCTGCCCGACCAGGTAGGCGACGAGGGTCAGCACGACCGAGACGCTGGCCACGACGCAGAAGAAGACGATCGCGCGCCAGAAGGCTCCGCTGTCGAGCTCCTGGAGCGAGGTGAAGAGCCGGTTGTTGTTGTTGGAGATGATCACGTCGACGCGCACGCCGATCACGGTGAGCGCCAGCACGAGCAGGGCGACCAGCAACGGCTTCCAGCTGGCACGGTCGCCGCGGCGGGGCTTGAAGAACGGGCCGGCCAGCCGCCAGAACTGCCGCCCGAACTTCGTCCGGCGGCACAGCAGCAGGCCCAGCAGGAAGGCGCCGACGGCGCACAGGACGAACGCACCCACGACCCAGAGCAGCCCCGAGGTCAGCTCTTCCACCACGGCAGCACCGTAGTGGCCGCGTGGCCCCGGCGCACGCAGCGCGCGGTTACGGCTCCGCTACGAGGCGGCCGGGTCCGCGCGGGCGTCCAGCCGCTTGCCGAGGACGAAGGAGACGACCCACAGGGCCGCGAACATCGCCCCCACGACGAACATCGACGGGGTCAGGAGCCCGAGCAGGACGCCGGCGAGCTGCGCCAGCCAGCCGAGGGGGTAGCCCGCGGGCTTGCGGAGCAGCCCGGACGCGGCGAGGGCGAGGACCGCAGCCCCGGAACCGAGCAGCGCCGCGGGCAGCGGGTCGACGTGCGAGACCAGGATCATCACCGGGATTGCGAGCGCGAAGACCACGACCTCGAACAGCAGCACCGAGAGCAGCACCACGCGCATCGGGTTGCGCGGGGTGAGGGCGAGCGGGCTCACGTCCACGCCTCCCGCTCCTCGTCGGTCGGCTCGTCGCCCCCGAGGTCGGCCTCCAGGGGGTCCCAGTCGTCGTCGGGGTCGTCCTCCTCGCCCGGGTCGGGCGTGCCGGCGCTCCCCTTGGCATCACTCTTCTGGGCGACCAGCAGGCTGCGCGCCTCGCCGACCAGGACCACGGAACCGCTGACGAGCACGCCGGGCGAGCCGACGCCCTGGTCCTCGGCGAGGCCGACGGCCACGTCGAGCGCGTCGTCGAGACGCGGCGCCACGGTGACCCGCTCGGCCCCGAACACCTCGGCGGCCAGCTCGCCCAGCTCCTCGGCCGGCAGGCCGCGGCTGGAGGAGGCGACCTGGGTGACGACGACCGAGGTCAGCGCCGGCTCGAGCGCCTCGAGCACCCCGCGCACGTCCTTGTCGCCCATCACCCCGACCACGCCGACGAGCGGGTTGAGGTCGAAGGCCTCGCCGATCGCCGCGACGGCCGCGCTCGCGCCGTGCGGGTTGTGCGCCGCGTCGAGGAGCACGGTCGGCGAGCGCCGGACGACCTCGAGCCGCCCGGGGACGGTGACCTGCGCGAAGCCCTCGCGGACGACGTCGGGGTTGAGCGCCTTGAGCCCGAGGAACGCCTCGACCGCGGCGAGGGCGATGCCGGCGTTCGACGCCTGGTGCGCCCCGTGCAGCGGGACGAAGACGTCCTCGACCGGACCCTCGGCGCCGTTGAGGCGGACGAGCTGGCCGTCGACGGCGAGCTGGCGCCCCAGGACGCCGAAGTCGATCCCCTCGCGCTGAGGCAGCGCCCCCACCTCGGCGCACCGCTCGAGCAGCACCTGGGCGGCCTCGAGCGGCTGGCCCGCCAGGATCGCGTGGGCGCCGGGCTTGATGATCCCGGCCTTCTCGCGCGCGATCTCGGCGACCGTCGAGCCGAGCAGGTGGGTGTGGTCGAGGTCGATCGGGGTGATCACGGCGACGCCGGCGTCGGCGACGTTGGTCGCATCCCAGGTGCCGCCGAGGCCCACCTCGACGACGGCCACGTCGACCGGGGCGTCGGCGAACGCCGCGAAGGCCATGGCCGTGACGATCTCGAAGAAGGTGCAGGAGACGCCGTCGATCCGGCGCTCGTCGACGATCGCGACGTACGGCTCGAGCTCGCCCCACACCTCGTCGAAGCGGTCGTCGGCGATCGGCTCGCCGTCGATCGCGATGCGCTCGGTCAGCGAGGTCAGGTGCGGGCTCGTGAAGCGACCGGTCCGCAGCCCGGCGGCGCGCAGCAGCGACTCGATCATCGCGGCGGTGCTGCCCTTGCCGTTGGTGCCCGTGACGTGGATGACGGGATAGCTGTGCTGCGGGTCGCCGAGCAGCTCGGTCAGCGCGGCGATGCGGCCGAGCGACGGGGCCACCCGGTGCTCCGGCCAGCGGCTCGTGAGGTCGCGGACGACGTCGGCGTGGGTGCGCGCGTCGTCGGTCCCGGCAGTGGCGGTGGCGGTGTCAGGCATGGCTCGTGAAGTCTAGTTCTGCCGCCCCGCCCACTAAGGTTGACGCTCGTGACCACCACCGCTCCTGACCCCCGCACCGTCGACCCCGGCCGTGCGGCCGTCGTCGCGGAGGGCGCGGGCGGGGTGCCCGACCGGCCCGCCCTCGAGGGCCTCGAGGAGCGCTGGGCGCAGCGCTGGCGCGACGACGCCACGTACGCCTTCGTGCGTCCGGACGGCGACCCGGCCGCGGCGCGCGCGCAGGTCTACAGCATCGACACCCCGCCGCCCACCGTCTCCGGCTCGCTGCACGTGGGGCACGTGTTCTCCTACACCCACACCGACCTGGTGGCGCGCTACCGCCGGATGACCGGCAAGCACGTCTTCTACCCGATCGGCTGGGACGACAACGGCCTGCCGACCGAGCGCCGCGTGCAGAACTACTACGGCGTGCGCTGCGACCCGACCGTCGCGTACGACCCGGGCTTCACGCCGCCGGCCAAGCCGGACCCCAAGAACCAGGTGCCCATCAGCCGGCGCAACTTCGTCGCGCTGTGCCACGAGCTGACCAACCTCGACGAGCAGGTCTTCGAGGACATGTGGCGCCGCGTCGGGCTGAGCGTGGACTGGTCGAGCCTCTACACGACCATCTCCGACGACTCGCAGGCCGTCGCGCAGAAGGCGTTCCTGCGCAACGTGACGCGCGGCGAGGCGTACCTCTCCGAGGCCCCGACGCTGTGGGACGTGACCTTCCAGACCGCCGTGGCGCAGGCCGAGCTGGAGGCCCGCGACTACCCCGGCGCCTACCACAAGGTGGCCTTCACCCGGGCGGACGGCGGCCCGGCCGTCATCGAGACGACGCGCCCGGAGCTGATCGCCGCCTGCGTCGCCCTGATCGCCCACCCCGACGACGAGCGCTACGCCGACCTCTTCGGCCAGACCGTGACCTCGCCGCTCTACGGCGTCGAGCTGCCGGTGCTCGCCCACGAGGCCGCCGAGCCGGACAAGGGCTCCGGCCTGGTCATGTGCTGCACGTTCGGCGACCTGACCGACGTGACGTGGTGGCGCGAGCTGCAGCTGCCGACGCGCGTGATCATCGGCCGCGACGGGCGCATCCTGCGCGAGCAGCCGGAGTGGGTCGCCGACGCCGCGACCTGGGAGGCGATCGCCGGCAAGACGACCTTCTCCGCCCGCGAAGCCGTGGTCGCCGCGCTGCGCGAGAACGGCGCGCTGCTGGGCGAGCCGACCCCGACGCAGCGCAAGGCGAACTTCTACGAGCGCGGCGAGAAGCCGCTCGAGATCGTCTCGACCCGGCAGTGGTACATCCGCAACGGCGGCCGCGACGCCGGGCTCAAGGCCACGTTCCTGGAGCGCGGCGAGGAGCTCGCCTGGACGCCGCAGCACATGAAGTACCGCTACGACAACTGGGTCAACGGCCTCAACGGCGACTGGCTGGTGTCGCGGCAGCGCTTCTTCGGCGTGCCGTTCCCCGTCTGGTACCCGGTCGGCCCGGAGGGCGAGCCGGACTACGCGCACCCGCTGCTGCCCGCCGAGGACCGGCTGCCGGTCGACCCGAGCAGCGACGTGCCCGACGGCTTCACCTCCGACCAGCGCGGCCAGGTCGGCGGTTTCGTCGCCGACCCGGACGTCATGGACACCTGGGCGGTGTCCTCCCTGACGCCGCAGATCGTGTGCGGCTGGGAGCGCGACCCGGAGCTGTTCGCAGCGACCTTCCCGATGGACCTGAACACCCACGCCCACGAGATCATCCGGACCTGGCTGTTCTCCCGCGTGGTGCGCGCGCACTACGAGAACCACTCGCTGCCGTGGACGCGCTCGATGGTCAGCGGGTTCGTCATGGACCCGGACCGCAAGAAGATGAGCAAGTCCAAGGGCAACGTCGTCGTGCCGACCGAGATCCTCGACCGGTACGGCTCGGACGCGGTCCGCTGGCGCGCCGCGAAGGCCCGCCCGGGTCTGGACTCACCGTTCGACGAGCGCGAGATGAAGGTCGGGCGCCGCCTAGCGCTGAAGGTGCTCAACGCGAGCAAGTTCGTGCTGGGCTTCGGCGTCTCGCCCGCCACCCTCGACCGCTCGCTCGTGACCCAGGCCGCCGACCGGGCGCTGCTCGTCGGCCTGGCCGGCGTGGTCGAGCAGGCCACCGCCGCCTTCGAGGCGTACGACTACACCGGCGCGCTCGACGTCACGGAGACGTTCTTCTGGGCCTTCTGCGACGACTTCCTCGAGCTGGTCAAGGAGCGCGCGTACGGAGCGCAGGGCGAGGAGGCCGCGGCGTCCGCGCGTGCGGCCCTCGGGCTCGCGCTGCACACCCTGCTGCGGTTGCTCGCGCCGATCATGCCCTTCTGCACCGAAGAGGTCTGGTCGTGGTGGCAGGAGGGTTCCATCCACCACGCCGCCTGGCCCAGCGCCGGTGAGCTGAGCGTCGACGGTGACGCCGCGCTGCTCGACGACGTGGCCGTGGCCCTCGCCGCCGTCCGGGGTGCGAAGTCCTCGGCCAAGGTCTCGATGAAGACCGAGGTCGCGCGGGCCGAGCTCAGCGGCCCGGCCGCTGCCCTGGACCGCCTCCGGCCCGTCGAGCCCGACCTGCGCGCCGTCGGCCGCATCACGGGCGACGTCACCTGGACGCCGTCGGACGCGCCGCTGGGCGTGGCCGTGGAGCTCGTGCCCGCGGAGGGCTGAGCCCTCCCGCTGCTCCTCGTCTACTCCTCGTCGCCGGGCGGGACGGCTCCGGCCGTCCCGCCCTGCTCGAGGTCCTGCTCACGCTCCTCGTCCGCGTCCGCCGGACCGAGGTCCTGCACGCCCGGGATGTCGGCCGCTCCGCCCTCGATCAGACCGCCCGGGTGCTCGCGGTCGAGGCCCTCGCGGGGGTCGGGTTCGGTCACGGCTGCTCCTACGGTCGTGCGGGGTGGTCGGTCCATCCTGTCAGGCCGGTGCTCTCACGCGACGTCGATGAGCACCTTGCCGACCGCGCCCGACTCGACGGCGTCGTGCGCCGCCGCGGTCTCCTCCAGCGGGAAACGGAGCAGCGGCAGGCCGTGCTCCTCGCCGACGCCGAGGACGCCGTCCACCAGCGCGGCGGTGATGTCCTCGGCCGCGACCTGCAGGGCGTCCTCGCCGACGGTGTAGAGCAGCAGGCCCTGGAACCGCAGGTTGCGGGCGAAGAACGGCCGGACGTCGAAGGTCACGCTGTCGCCGCCGTCGTTGGCATACACGGCGATGGTCCCGTGGTTGTTGAGCACGGCGAGGTCGAGCGCGGCGTTCGGGCCGGGGGCTACCTCGGCCACGACGTCGATGCCGCCGGGCGCGACGCGCTGGATCTCGGACGCGGCGTCGGAGGTGCGGTAGTTCACGACGTGGTGCGCGCCGGCCGCCGTGGCCAGCGCGGCCTTGGCGTCGCTGCTGATGGTGGTGACGACCGTGGCCCCCGCCCAGCGGGCGAGCTGGATCGCGGCGTGGCCGACGGCGCCCGCTCCCCCGGCGACGAGGACCGTACGGCCGGCGAGCCCGCCCGGGTGCAGGCGCGTCGGGCCGTTCTCGGCGACGGTGAGCGCGCGGTGCGCGGTCATGGCCGGGACGCCCAGCGCGGCGCCGACGTCGAAGGAGATGCCGTCGGGCAGGCGCACGACGTGCTCGACCGGAACGGTGACGTACTCCTGCGCGGTGCCGCTCGGGCGCTGGTGCTGGGACAGGAAGATCCACACCCGGTCTCCCACCTCGAGCTGCGGGTTGAGCTCGGCCGCCTCGGGGCTGATGGCGTCCACCGTCCCGGCGCCGTCCTGGTTGGGCGTCACCTCCGCGAACGGCAGGTCGTCGCCCGGTCGCGCACCGCGGCGCGACTTCCAGTCGGTGGGGTTGACGCCGGAGACCGCGATGTTCACGCGGACCTCGCCGGGGCCGGGCTGGGGCACGGGACGCTCGACCAGCTCGAGGACGGACGGGTCGCCGGTGGTGCGGTAGACGATGCTCTTCATGTCTGGCACAAGTCGGGTCGGCCGTGACTTCTTCCCGCCTAGGATCGGCGCGTGCCGCTCTCCGACTTCACCGCCACCTCCCTCACCGGCGTCGAGACCCCGCTGTCGTCGTACGACGGCCAGGTCGTCCTCGTCGTCAACACCGCCTCGAAGTGCGGTCTGACGCCCCAGTACGAGGGGCTCGAGCAGCTCTACCGGGAGCACAAGGACGAGGGCCTCGTCGTGCTCGGCTTCCCCTGCGACCAGTTCGCGCACCAGGAGCCCGGCACCGCGGAGGAGATCGCCGAGTTCTGCACGATGAACTACGGCGTCAGCTTCCCGATGTTCGCGCGGATCGACGTCAACGGCGAGGACACGCACCCGCTGTTCCGCTGGCTCAAGGAGGAACGTTCCGGCCTCCTCGGCGGCGCGATCAAGTGGAACTTCACCAAGTTCCTCGTCGGCCGCGACGGCGAGGTCATCGACCGCTTCGCCCCCACCACCACGCCGGACAAGATCGAGCCCGACATCGAGAAGGCCCTTCGCGCCTGACGGCGACTGAGGCGGCCAGCTCCCGGAGCTCTCACCTTTCCCGCAAAGTGGTCGCTCCCGAACCCGGGAACGGCTGGATCAGGGCTGCACGCGACCACTTTCCGGGGAGAGCGGGTGCCGGTCGTCAACAGGACAGGCGCGCTCACCCCTTCGTCGTCCACAGACCGTGCCGCGGGCGGCACGCCAGGCGGACCCCGCGACCAGACTCCGGGGTGGACCTTCCTGTTCGTGGCCGAGCTCCGGGCTCCGCCTGGCGACCGGTCTCGCGGGGTCTGTGGGCCCCACCCGCCGACGACGCTGACCGGCTCGGGGAGCTGCGCGCCTGGTCCTTGGTCCTGCCGGCGGCGTCCGCCTTCACCCACCTGACCGCTGCCGAGCAGTACGGCTGGTGGCTCCCGAGCAGCCCGGCGCACCCGGTCTTCGCTGCGATGCGACGCTGCGACCCCCGACCGCGCCGTCCAGGCCTGCTGGTCTGCCGGCACCCGCGATCGTTCGGCTTCACGCTGCGCGACGGGATCCGGCTCACGACTCCCGCCGAGACGATCCTGGCGGCGACCCGCGACCTGGGCGTCCTGGACCTCGTCGTCCTCGGCGACTCCGCTCTCCGCCTCGGGCACGTCACGACGACGGAGCTCGCGATCGTCGCCGGGCAACGGCGTCGGGGTGCGCCGCTGCTGCGCGAGGTCGTCCCTCTGCTCGACAAGCGCAGCGAGTCGACCTGGGAGTCGATCATGCGGGTCCTCCACGGCGCCGCCGACATCCCGGTGGAACCGCAGCACCCGGTGCACGACGACGACGGCAGATTCCTCGCCCGCGCCGACTTCAGCGTGGTCGGCACCCGACGGCTGCACGAGTACAACGGCTCCGACCACCGGACGCCGGAGGTGCAGGACGCGGACCTCCGGCGCTAGCGCCTGCTCGACGCTAGCGGCTGGGAGCGGTTCGGCTACACCTCCCGCCACCTGCTGAACGAGGGCGCGGCGATCATCCGCCAGACCGACGAGCTGCTGGGGCGGTCCTGGGACGCCGCCCGGCTACGTCGCTGGGAGGATCTGCTGAACAGCTCGATGCTGCGCCCTCCCGGGCGCTCTCGAGCCCTGGGCCACTGGCGACGAGCACTCAGCCAGCAGGAAAGTGGTCGGCCCGGGCCCGTCCGACCTTCCGATCGGGGCCCGGGGTGACCACTTTCCGGTTGAGGTGCGGCAGAGGAGAGGAGGCGGCTAGGCCGACTTCTCGCGGCGCTCGCGCTTCGCGAACTTCTCACGGGGCACGAGGGTCGGGAGGACCGCGTCGCGGACGACCTCGCCGGTGATGACGACCTGGGCGACGTCCTCGCGGCTGGGCACGTCGTACATGACGTTGAGCAGGACCTCTTCGAGGATCGCGCGCAGGCCGCGCGCTCCGGTGCCGCGCAGCAGCGCGAGGTCGGCGATGGCCTCGACCGCGTCCGGGGTGAACTCGAGGTCGACCCCGTCGAGCTCGAAGAGCTTGCGGAACTGCTTGACCAGCGCGTTGCGGGGCTCGACGAGGATGCGGATCAGCGCGTCGCGGTCGAGCGGAGCGACGGAGGCGATCATCGGCAGGCGCCCGATGAACTCGGGGATCAGTCCGAACTTGACCAGGTCCTCCGGACGCACGTCGGCGTACGGGTCCTCGCTGTCCGGCTTGCGCGAGGTCAGATCGTTGTTGAAGCCGAGCGGCCGCTTGCCGACGCGCGAGGAGACGATGTGCTCCAGCCCGGCGAAGGCCCCGCCGACGATGAACAGCACGTTCGTCGTGTCGATCTGGATGAAGTCCTGGTGCGGGTGCTTGCGCCCGCCCTGCGGCGGCACCGAGGCCGACGTGCCCTCGAGGATCTTGAGCAGCGCCTGCTGCACGCCCTCGCCGGAGACGTCGCGGGTGATGGACGGGTTTTCGCTCTTGCGGGCGATCTTGTCGACCTCGTCGATGTAGATGATCCCGGTCTCGGCCTTCTTGACGTCGAAGTCCGCGGCCTGGATGAGCTTGAGGAGGATGTTCTCGACGTCCTCGCCGACGTAGCCGGCCTCGGTGAGCGCGGTGGCGTCGGCGATGGCGAACGGCACGTTCAGCATCTTGGCCAGCGTCTGCGCGAGGTACGTCTTGCCGCAACCGGTCGGACCGATCAGCAGGATGTTGCTCTTGCTGAGCTCGACGGTGTCGTCCTCGCCGCGCCGGGCCGGGGCGTTGGCCTGCGCCTGCACCCGCTTGTAGTGGTTGTACACCGCGACCGCGAGGGCCTTCTTGGCGTTGCCCTGGCCGATGACGTAGCCGTCGAGGAACTGCCGGATCTGGTGCGGCTTGGGCAGCTCGTCGAGCAGCCCGACCTCACCGGTCTCGGAGAACTCCTCCTCGATGATCTCGTTGCACAGGTCGATGCACTCGTCGCAGATGTAGACCCCGGGGCCCGCGATCAGCTTCTTGACCTGCTTCTGGCTCTTGCCGCAGAACGAGCACTTGAGGAGGTCGCCGCTCTCTCCGATCCGGGCCACGCCGTCTCCTCACTTCGCTGCACCAGTGGCACAGTCGTGCCCGTCCGGGGGTGTTCGTGGTCCCCACACCCTAAGCCCCGGACCGTCCGGATGGGGGGAGAAATCGCCTGGCCCCGGCCGCGCACGAGGCGCGACCGGGGACGACGCGGCTCAGGCCGGGACGGCCTTGAGCGAGGTCAGGATCTCGTCGATGATGCCGTACTCGAGCGCCTGCTCGGCGGTGAGGTACTTGTCGCGCTCGATGTCGCGGCTGACGTCCTCGGTCGACTTGCCCGTGTCGGTGGAGAGCATCTCCTCCATGAGCGAGCGGATCCGGAGGATCTCGCGGGCCTGGATCTCGATGTCGGACGACTGGCCGTAGCCGCCCTCGGTCGCCGGCTGGTGGATGAGGATCCGGCTGTTCGGCAGCGCGAGCCGCTTGCCCTTGGTGCCGGCCGCGAGGATGACCGCCGCCGCCGAGGCCGCCTGGCCCAGGCAGACCGTGCGGACGTCGGGCTTGATGTAGCGCATCGTGTCGTAGATCGCCGTCAGCGCGGTGAACGAGCCGCCGGGGCTGTTGATGTAGATCTCGATGTCGCGGTCGGCGTCCATCTGCTGCAGGCAGAGCAGCTGGGCCATCACGGCGTTCGCGATCTCGTCGCTGATCGGGGTGCCGAGGAAGATGATGCGGTCCTCGAACAGCTTGGTGTAGGGGTCGATGCGCCGCATCCCGTAGGACGTGCGCTCCTCCCACTGCGGGATGTAGTAGTCCATCTGCGGGGCGAACGGCTGCCCCTCGGCGAACGGCGCGCCGAACTTCTGGCTCATCGGTGTTCCTTCGTTCGTGGCGGGGCGGTCAGGAGTTGGGCGCGTCGGCGGCGTCGGGGATCTGCGCGGCCGAGGCGTACACGCGGTCGATCTGCCCGTACGCCAGCGCCTCCTCCGCGGTGAACCAGCGGTCGCGGTCGGAGTCGGCCTCGATCTGCGCCAGCGTCTGGCCGGTGTGCTCGGCGATCAGCTTCTGCATGACGTTCTTGATGTGCAGCGACTGCTCGGCCTGGATCCGGATGTCGCTCGCGGTGCCGCCGAGGCCGCCGGACGGCTGGTGCATCATGATCCGGCTGTGCGGCAGGGCGTAGCGCTTGCCCTTGGTGCCGGCGCAGAGCAGGAACTGCCCCATCGAGGCCGCGAGGCCCATGGCCACGGTCGCGACGTCGTTGGAGATCCAGTTCATCGTGTCGTAGATCGCCATGCCCGAGTCGACGGAGCCGCCCGGGGAGTTGATGTAGAGGTAGATGTCCTTGTGCGGGTCCTCGGCGTTCAGCAGGAGCATCTGCGCGCAGATCGCGTTCGCGTTCTCGTCGCGCACCTCGGAGCCGAGGAAGATGATCCGGTTGGCCAGGAGCGACTGGTAGACGTTGTCGTCAAGCCCGATGCCGCCGCGGGCCGCAGCCCGGGGGATGTCGACCGCGGAGCGGGGTCCGTCGAAGGAGGCGTTCACGGAGCCGAACCTACCCGGCGGCACCGACGTTTCGGGTGGGCCTGCACGGGTGTTCGCTTTGGGCGCAGTGGGCGGAGGCACCCTCCCGAGAAGGCCGGAGGGCGGCCCGGTCTGCTGACCGGAACCGCCCTCGGCACCCGTGCGACGACGAACGGTGGTGCTCCCCCGAGCCGCTCCCCGACCGTCGCGCCTGGGCCACACCAGTGTGCCGCGCCAAGCGCGACATCGGCTCAACGACCTCTCAGACTTGCGTCAAGGTCTGCCCTGCCGCGCCGGGCGGACCGGCTTCAGGACTGCTGCTGCTCCTGCTCGTCCTGCTGCTCGCCCTGCTCCTGCGGGTCGGCGGCCTCCTGAGCGGCGGACTGCAGGGCCGCCTCCACGGCGGCGTCCTGGGCGTCGTCCTCGGGCGTGCCGAGCGAGCCGTCCTCGCGGACCGAGGCGAGGTCGACGCGGTCACCGTTCGAGTCGGTCACCGTGGCGGCCTCGACGACCGAGGCCAGCGCCTTGCCGCGCCGGATCTCGACCATGTACTCCTCGATGTGGTGCGGGTGCTCCTGCAGGTGCTCCGCGATCTGCTGCGGGGCGGTGCCCTCGGCCTGGGCGCGGCGCAGGATGTGCTGGGTCAGGTCGTTCTGGTCGACACCGATCTCGGAGCCCTCGGCGATCTTGTCGAGGACCATCTGCGCCTTGAGCGACTGCGTCGCGCGGCGCTCGACGTCGGCCCAGAACTCCTCCTCGGTCTGGCTGTCCTCGCTGTCGGCGAGGTACTGCTCGAGGGTGAGCCCGGCCTGCGCGAGCTGGCCGGTGATCTGCTGGCGACGGCCCTGGAGCTCGGACTCGAGCAGGTTCTCGGGCACGGCCACGTCGATCGAGTCGACGAGCGCCTCGAGGACGGCGTCGCGGGCCTGCGTGGCCTGCTCCAGGCGCGCGGCGTTCGTGGCCATCGTGGCGATGCTGGCGCGCAGCTCGTCGATGGTGTCGAACTCGGACGCCTCCTGGGCGAAGTCGTCGTCGACCTCGGGCAGCTCCTGGCTCTGCACCTTGGAGACCGTCACCTCGATGTCGGCCTCCTCGTCCTTGAGCGGACCGCCGACCAGGGTGGAGCGGAACGTGGCCGAGCCGCCGGCCGACAGGCCGGTCACGGCCTCGTCGAGCCCGTCGAGCATCTGGCCGGAGCCGAGGGTGTACTCGACGTCGGTCGCGCTGCCGTCCGGCAGCGCCTCGCCGTCGTTGCTGGCGACCAGGCTGAGGGTGACGAGGTCACCGTCCTCGGCGCCGCGCTCGACCGTCGTACGGCTGCCGAAGCGGCGGCGCAGCACGTCGAGCTGCTCGTCGACCAGGGTGTCCGGCACCTCGAGCGCGTCGACCTGGACCGAGATCTGGGAGGGGTCCGGCACCTCGAAGTCGGGGCGGACGTCGACCTCGGCGGTGAACTCGATGAGGTCGCCGTCCTCGAGCTTGGTGACCTCGACCTCGGGCTGGGCCAGGGGCGTCAGGGCGTTCTCGGTGACGGCCTCGCCGTAGAAGCGCGACCAGGAGTCGTTGAAGGCCTCCTGGATGACCACGCCGCGCCCGAAGCGCTGGTCGATGACCATGGGGGGCACCTTGCCCTTGCGGAAGCCGGGGACGTTGATCGAGCGCGCGATGTCGGCGTACGCCTTGTCCAGGCTGGGCTTGAGGTCGGTGAACGGGACCTCGACGGTGATCTTGACCCGCGTGGGGCTGAGCTGCTCGACGGTGCTGGGCACGGTGGTGGGACTCCTGGAAGGTCTGGGCTGGCGTCCGGGACGACGTGCGGTCGTGCTCCGGCTCGACGGTCCAGCGTACGGTGGCGCGCCCAGCGCGCACCAATCCGGCCACCCCGAGCCCCACCACCGGGGCGCCGGGCGCTCAGCGGGCGGCCCCGTCCCCGTTCACCGAGCCCGAGGCCGCCGCCGACGTGAGCCCCTGGCTGACCCGCCCGGCCGACCGGGCGACCAGCGCCTCGAGGTCGAGCCCCGTCGCCGACTTGAGCATCTGGAGCGTCTGGGTGACGTTGTCGGTGACCTGGCGCGGCAGCGCACCGGCGCCGTCGGAGGAGATGACGGTGAGCTGGTCGATGGCGCTGATCGGGGCAGCCACCTCCTTGGCGATCTGCGGCAGCACCTCGATCAGCATCTGCAGGACGGCGGCCTCGTTGTAGTTCGCGAAGGCCTCGGCGCGCTTGTTCATCGCCTCGGCCTCCGCCTGGCCGACGGCCAGCGTCGCGGCGGCGTTCGCCTCGCCCTCGGCCCGGGTGGCCTCGGCCTCGGCCACGCGGCGGGCCTTGGCCGCCTCACCGCGCTTGGCGCCCTCGATCGCCTCCGCCTCGGCGAGCGAGGAGCGGCGCGCGCGCTCGGCCTCACCGGTCAGGCGGTCCTCCTCGGACTTGGCCTGCGCGGCCGCGATGGTGGCGGCCTTGCGCGCCTCGGCGGCGGAGATCTGCGCGTTGCGGGCGGCGGCGGCCTCCTGCTCCACCTTGTAGCGGTTGGCGTCGGCGGGCTTGCGGACCTGCGTCTCCAGCTGGCGCTCGGTCAGCGCGGCCTGGCGCACGGCCACCTTCTCCTGCTCGAGCAGGATCGCCTGGTCGCGGTCGGCCTGCGCCAGCGGACCGGCGGAGGCGGCGCGGGCGGCCGCGGCGTCGGTCTCGGACTTGATCTCGGCCTGGCGCAGGGCCAGCTGGCGCTGGGCGACGGCGATCTCCTCCTCCGACTTGATGCGCGCCTGCTCGGCGGCCTGGCGGGCGTTCGCCTCCGCGATCGCGGCGGTCTGCCCGATGCGCGCGGCCTCGGGTCGGCCCAGGTCGGCCAGGTAGCTGCCGTCGTCGGTGACGTCCTGGATCTGGAAGGTGTCGAGGATGAGGCCCTGGCCGGTGAGCGAGTTCTCGCTCTCGTCGGCCACACGCTGGGCGAAGGCGGCCCGGTCGCGGATGATCTGCTCGACGGTGAGGCCGCCGACGATCGAGCGCAGCGCGCCGGCGAGCACCTCCTGGGTGAAGGGCTCGATCTCGTTCTGCTGGGAGAGGAAGCGCTGGGCGGCGAGGCGGATCTGGTTGGCATTGCCGCCGACCTTGACGATCGCGACGCCCTCGACGTTCAGCTTGATGCCCTGGCCGGACACGGCGCCGCGGATCTGGACCGAGATCCGCCGGCTCGACAGGTCCATGGTCGCCAGCCGCTGCACGAAGGGGATCACGAACGACCCGCCGCCCAGCACGACCTTCTGGCCCGACAGGTCGGTCGTCAGCTGGCCGGTCTCGGGGTTGAGGACCGCCTTGCCCTTGCGTCCCGTGACGATGAAGGCCTGGTTGGGCCCGGCGACCTTGTAGCGGCTCGTCACGAGGAGCACGAGCAGGACCACCAGGACGACGAGTCCGGCGATCGGGTAGAGCAGGTCGGGCACGGTCACGGCTGGCCTTCCGGTGAGGGCGTACGGGTGGTTCGTGGGCTGGGTCGTCGGCCGGTTCGAGGGCTGGGCGCTGGATGGAGCGGTCAGGTGGGTGCGTCCAGGGTCGCCGGTCCGAGGGTCATGCGAGCTCGGGGTGCACGGGGGTCACGGCGACCGCGGTCGGCGAGAGCACGGCGGTGACGTAGACCTCGGTGCCGACCTCGACGGGCTGGTCGGCGCGGGCGTTGAGCTGCAGGGAGTGACCGCCGACCTGGACCCGGACGACGCCGAAGCCGCCGACGGGGATGCCGGTGACGACCTTGGCGTCGCGCCCGACGGTGTCCCCGGTGGTCACGGTGGCGTCGCTCCCGCTGCCGCGGACGAGGCGCGTCAGCCAGCCTGCGAACCAGGCGAACCCGACGCCCACGACCACGCCGACGCCGATCGAGAGGCCGAGCGGGGCGCCGAGGCCCTCGCTGAGGGCCGCACCGAACCCGAACGCGGAGACGAAGCCGCCGATCACCGCGCTGGAGAAGACGTCGGACGGTAGGGCGTCGAGGATCCCGTCGAAGAGGTCGCCCAGCAGCAGCGAGATGCCGAGCAGGACGAGCCCGACCACGCCGAGGACCAGGAAGACGGTCACCTGGTCTCCTTCCGGCGCGACGCGCGCCCCGCACTTCGTCCGACGTCCGCATCGTAGGGGTTCGCGGGTGCGCGCAGGCGGCTTCGGGGCGGTGTCCGGCTACCGTCGCCCGGTGCCGACCTTGATCCACCTGAACGGACCCCCCGGGATCGGGAAGTCGACGCTCGCCGCGCTGTGGGCGGAGCGCCACCCGGGGACGCTCGACCTCGACATCGACCAGCTGCACCCGCTCATCGGCGGCTGGCAGGACCCGGCGCAGGACACCCACGCACTGGCCCGCCCCCTCGGCAAGGCGTTGGCGGCGAGCCACCTCGGGGCCGGTCACGACGTCGTCATGCCGCAGAACATCACCCGGCTGAGCGAGGTCGAGGCGTTCGAGGCGATCGCCCACGCCCACGGCGCGTCGTTCCGCGAGGTGGTGCTGCTCGACGAGCGCGAGGCCGCGCTGGCGAGGTTCGCCGACCGCACCGACGACTCGGCGTGGAACCGGCACAACCGCATCGTGGTCGCAGCGCTGGGCGGGGACGCCTTCCTCGGGCAGATGTACGACGCGCTCCTCGAGGTCCTCGCGCAGCGCCCGTCGGCGGTGGTCCTCCGCAGCGCCCCCGGTGCGGTCGAGGAGACGTACGCCGCGCTCGAGGCGGCACTGGCCGACCCAGCAGCCGACGGCTAGCCCGGCGGTTCCCGTGGCCAGACCGTGCGGTAGTGGCCGCCCCTGGTCATGGTCGCGATGCGGTGGCAGCTCGCGCACCGGACGTCGCACTTGGCGATCTCGTCCAGGATCCGTTCCCACGCGAGCCCCATGCCGACCATGGCGGAGACGTTCGCGGACTTCTGCGTCCCGTCACGATGGTCGAACTCCAGCACACGGCCGTCGGACGTGCCGCAGTCGACGCAGGGACGGGTGCGCAGTAGGTCTCGAGCCGCCCAGCCGCGGCCGCCTTCCGTCGCTGGTTGTCCTCCCGGACGCGCGCGATGTGCCGCTCACGGTGCTGCTGGTAGTGCGCGGCCTGATCGGCGCATGCAGGTACGGCACGACGCCTGGAAGCCGTCTCGACGAGCGGCGTTGCGGTTGAACTCGGAGAGCGGCTTCGTCTCGCCGCAGCGGCCGCAGCGCTTTACCCCAGCGAGGCTAGGGCCGGCCTCCGACAAGAACCGGTCTCGAAGAGCGGGTGACGGGAATCGAACCCGCGTGGCCAGATTGGAAATCTGGGGCTCTGCCATTGAGCTACACCCGCACGACCCCGACGCGAGGGCCGGGCCGGAACTCTACCGGTCGGGGCGACAGGACTCGAACCTGCGATCTTCTGCTCCCAAAGCAGACGCGCTAGCCACTACGCTACGCCCCGCTCGCCCGGGTTCCGCTGGCTGCGGCGCGACCGGGCGACGCCTGAGTCTACGGGTCCCGCGGCGCGCTGCCCGATCAGGAACGGCTCAGGCTTTCGCCGTCGCCACCACGGCTCCGCCGATCCGTCGGTGCGGGCCCGACTTCTCCCGTAGCGTGCCGGACGTGGCGGGGGCACGGTGGTTGGTCACGGGCGGAGCCGGGTACATCGGCGCGCACGTCGTGCGCTCGCTGCTGGCGTCCGGCCGGACCCCGGTCGTGCTCGACGACCTCTCGACCGGCCTGGACGGGCGCGTGCCCGCGGGCGTCGAGCTCGTCAGCGGCTCGGTGCTCGACGAGGACCTCCTCACCGACGCGCTCGCCGAGGTCGACGGCGTCGTGCACCTGGCGGGCAAGAAGTCGCCGACCGAGTCGGTGGCCGACCCGCTGCGCTACGCCCGCGAGAACGTCGGCGGCGTGGTCAGCCTGACCGCGGCCCTGCGGCGCGCGGGCTGCGCGCGGGTCGTCTTCTCCTCGAGCTGCTCGGTTTACGGCACCCCGACCACGGCCTCGGTCGACGAGGACGCGCCCACCACGCCCGAGAGCCCGTACGGCGACTCGAAGCTCTACGGCGAGCGGCTCCTGCACGCCGCCGGGGAGGCGTACGGGCTGGGCGTGGTCAGCCTGCGCTACTTCAACGTGGTCGGCGCCGCCGAACCCGCCCTCGCCGACACGGGCGCGCACAACCTGGTCCCGCTGGTCGTCCGCGCGGTGCTCGAGGGGCGCCGGCCGCAGGTGTTCGGCGACGACTGGCCCACGCCGGACGGCACGTGCGTGCGCGACTACGTCGACGTGCGCGACGTCGCCGACGCCCACGTGGCCGCGGCTGCGGCGCTCGAGCGGGCCCCGAGGCTCGCGGCCTACAACGTCGGCCAGGGCACCGGCAGCAGCGTGCTCGAGGTGCTCGCCGTGCTGCGGGAGACGAGTGGTGCCGACTTCGGCCACGACGTGCTGCCGCGCCGGCCGGGCGACCCGGCCGCCGTCGTCGGGCGGGTCGACCGCATCGCCGCGGAGCTCGGCTGGACCGCCCGCCACGACCTGCGGGCGACGCTCGGCTCGGCCTGGCGCGCCGCCACCGCCGTCCCGGCCTCCGCGTCGCGGTGAGCGGCCCAGCGCCGGCCGCGCCTGCCTGGCGGGAGAACGGCGGCCGCGACGGCCTGCGCGAACCCGTCCTGGCGGCCCTGTGGCGCGCCCGCGACCTCGTGTGGTTCTTCGTCCTGCGCGACCTGCGCGTGCGCTACAGCCAGGCGGTCCTCGGTGTGGTCTGGGTGCTGCTCCAGCCGGCGGCCACCGTCGTCGTCTTCACGTTCGTCTTCGCGCGCCTCGCCCGCGTCGGGAGCGACGGCATCCCGTACCCGCTCTTCGCGCTGGCCGGGATGGTCGTGTGGACGTACTTCTCCGGCGCCGTCTCACGCGGGTCGGAGGCGCTGGTGGGCAACCCCGAGCTCGTGACCAAGGTCAGCTTCCCCCGGGTGGCCGCCCCGGCGGCTGCGGTGCTGTCGCCGCTGGTCGACCTCGTCGTGTCGCTGGCGCTGCTGGCCGTCCTGCTGCTGGTCTACCGCCGCTCCCCCGGCTGGGCGGTCCTGGCCACGCCGCTGTGGCTCGTGCTCGTCGTCCTCGCCGCGCTGGGCACCAGCCTGTGGCTGTCCGCGCTCAACGTCCGGTTCCGCGACGTCAAGCAAGCCCTGGGCCCGGTGCTGCAGGTGTGGCTGTTCGCCAGCCCGGTGGCCTACCCGAGCAGCGCGCTCGAGGGCGGGACCGCCCTGCTCTACGCGCTCAACCCGATGGTCGGGGTCATCGGGCTCGCGCGGTGGTCGCTGCTCGGTGGCCCTTGGCCCGGCTGGCCGCTCGCCGTCTCGTCCGGCGTCGTCCTCGCCGTGCTGGTGAGCGGGGCCGCCTACTTCCGGCGCGCCCAGCGTGAGTTCGCGGACGTGATCTGAGTGCTGCGCGTCGAGCTCGAGCACGTGAGCAAGCGCTACCGGCTGGGGCACCGGACCAACCTCCGTGAGGCGATCACCGCCGCGGCGTCGCGGCCGCTGCACGGGCGCACCAGCCGCGACGAGCTGTGGTCGCTGCGCGACGTCAGCCTGTCGGTCGGCGACGGCGAAGCCCTGGGCATCCTCGGCCGCAACGGGGCCGGCAAAAGCACGGTGCTCAAGATCCTCGCCGGCATCACCGCCCCGACGTCGGGCGTCTCCCGCACCCGCGGGCGGGTCGCCCCGCTGCTCGAGGTGGGGACCGGCTTCCACCCCGAGCTGACCGGCCGCGAGAACGTCTACCTCAACGGCGCGGTGCTCGGCATGTCCCGGCGCGACATCACCCGACGGTTCAGCGAGATCGTCGAGTTCTCGGGCGTCGAGCGCTTCCTCGACACGCCGGTCAAGCGCTACTCCAGCGGCATGTACCTGCGGCTCGCCTTCTCGGTCGCGGCTCACCTCGAGCCGGACGTGCTCGTCGTCGACGAGATCCTGGCGGTCGGTGACGCGGAGTTCCAGCGGCGCTGCCTCGGCCGCATGCAGGAGGCCGAGCAGGAGGGCCGGACGCTCGTGTTCGTCAGCCACGACCTCGACTCGCTGGCCCGGCTCTGCCCGCGGTCGGTGTGGCTCGACGCCGGAGAGGTCCGCGAGTCGGGTCCCAGCTCGGAGGTGGTCCGCCACTACCTCGCCGACGGTCTCGCGCAGGGCGCGGCCGGCCGGGTGCTGAGCGCCGGCCCGGTCACGGTGCACCGGGTGGACGTCCGGACCGACCAGGCGCCGGCGGGGTCGCCCCTCCTGCGCGACGACCCGCTGGTGGTCGAGGTCGACCTCGAGCTCGACGAGGAGCTGCCGGGCGTCGACCTGGCGCTGTACGTCAGCGACACCCGCTCCGTCCGCATCCTCGACGAGGCGCTCAGCGACCGCACGCCTGGCGTCCTGCACCGAGGACGCCAGCGCGTACGGCTGCGGGTGCCCCCGATGCTCAACGTCGGCGACTTCACCGTCGGGCTGTGGGTCGGCACCGCCCACGAGGACCTGGTGGACGAGCCGGCGGCAGCGACGTTCAGCCTCCACGGCCACGACCGCGGACGCCCGGACCGCGTCGTGGTCGCCGACCTGCCCTTCGAGGTCGAGCCGGCCTAGCCCGCGCGACCGGCCAGCGTGCTGAAGCCGAGACCCCGTGCTCGGACCGCCGCGACCACCCCCGCGAGCGCGGTGACGGTCTGGGAGCGGTCGAGCGCGCGGACGTCCCAGGGCTGCTCGACCCAGTCGTGCAGCAGGACCACGTCCCGCTCCCCCGCTGCACCCGCCACCTCGGCCACGAGGTCGCGCTGCGCCTCGGGGTGCCAGTCCTGCGGGTCGACGCTCCACAAGACGGGCGGCGTCCCGGCCCGTCGCAGCTGGAACGCGCGCGGCAGGTCGATCCAGCCCCGAGGTGGCCGGAAGAGCGCCACCGGCCCGCCGAGCGCGTCCTCGACCGCAGCGTGGCCGCGCCGGTAGTCGGCCGCGAGCACGCGCAGCGGCGTGACCTGCGGGTCGGGGTGGGTGTGGCTGTGCGAGCCGACGGCGTGGCCCTCGGCCTGGGCGCGCCGCACCAGCTCCGGGTGCCGCTCGGCGTTGCGGCCGACGCAGAAGAAGGTCGCCGGCACCCCGAGCTCGGCCAGCACGTCCAGCACCCGGTCGGTGGACCCCGGTCGCGGCCCGTCGTCGAAGGTGAGGGCAACGGTTCCGGGACCGGTGCGACGGACCGACCCCGCGAGGGCGTCGAGGAGCCGCCAGCGCCACGCCTGGCGCCGCCCGTCCAGCCGCCGGATCAGCCCGCGCACGGCTTGTCGGCGCGCACGGCGACCAGGACGGGGAACTGGGGGTCGACGGTGTCGAGCTCACGTCGGCGCAGCTCGCCCGCCGCCAGACCCTCCAGGAAGGACACCGCGGACAGGACGTTGCCGTACGAGGTCACCTGCACCTCCCCGTCTCCGAACACCTCGCCGACGAGCCGGCGGGCGGAGTAGGGCGTCAGCGCCCAGGACCAGGTCCCCGCCCAGCGGTCGGCGCTGAGCGGGCTGATGCCCGGCACGGTGAGGAGCAGCGTGCCGCCCGGTGCCAGCAGCCGGTGGAGCGTGCTCATCGCAGCGGCCATGTCGTACACGAGGTGCAGCGTCTGGGTCACCACGAGGCAGTCGAACGCTTCGGAGGGCAGGTGCGCCGACGCCTCCAGGTCGCCCAGGTCGGCCACGAGGGTCGTTCCCGCGATCGTGCCGTCCACGTTGAGCACGTCGCTGCGGCTCACCCGCGGCCCGCCGAACTGCCGCGTGTAGCCGTCGTCGCCCACCTCGAGGACGCGACCGGCGACGAGCTGCGCGTGCTCGGCCAGGAAGCGCTCGATGTAGTAGCGGTCGACGGGCAGACCCCGGTCGTAGCCGAACTGCCGGCTCACGGGGTCCAGCCGGCGCAGCGGCCAGACGTCGGCGAGGCCAGGGCGCGGCGTGCGGCGCGCCAGGCCCCGCAGGCCGCGGCGCACGAGTGGGCGGACCGGGCTCGGCACGACCCGGCGCAGGCGCTCCCGTGCGCTGACCGGCTGAGGCAGCGCGTCGTACGGCCGCAAGGCACCGGCCAGCTGGTCGCGCAGCTCGCGGTGCTCCGCGTCGTCGACCGCGAGCTCCGGGCGCTCCACCAGCCATCGGACGAAGGCCTCGTGGCTGCTGCTCGGTCCCCCGGGGTCGTACGTGCCCTCGCGCTGCGCGACCGCGGTGCTCGACCAGTCGTGCCGGCGGTAGCGAGCCGTGCGCGTGCCGCTGATCACGCAGGTCTGCGTGAGGTAGAGCTTGGCGAGCAGGACCTGGTCCTCGAAGAGGGCCGTGAAGGCGTCGTCACCGCCACCGACCTCGTGCAGCACGTCACGGCGCACGAGCAGGCTGCAGGTCGGGGTGCTGTAGGCGCCCCGGCGGAGCACGGCCGAGAGCATCCGCGGGGGCGGCACGGACGTGCCTGGCGGCCACGGCAGCGGAGACCAGCGGTCCTCGGCGTCCGCGTCCTTCCAGCTGTACCAGTCGAGGGCCCGACCGCAGACGAACGAGGCCTCGGGGTGGTCGGCGAGCAGGGCCACCTCGTGGGCCAGGTGGCCCGGGTCCCACACGTCGTCGGCGTCGAGGAACGCGACGACCTCGCCGCGGGCGGCGGCGATCCCGAGGTTGCGGGTGGCGCTCATCCCGCGGTGGGCGTGCCCGGGGTGGTCGAGGTAGCGGACCCGGGCGGGCTCGGCGTCCGCCCGCCGGCGCGCCGTGGCTGTGCTCGCGTCGGTCGACCCGTCGTCGCACAGCAGCAGCTCGAGGGCCGGGTGCGTCTGCGCCAGCACGCTGTCGATGGCCGCGTCGAAGAAGCGCTCCGCGTCGCGGAAGATCATCACGACCGAGACGAGGGTCGGGGCCGGGTCCACGCCACCAGCCTCGCACCTCCTCGCGGCCGGCGAAGGCGGTCCGGGGAGGACCTCAGGACCCGATGAAGAGTTCCGCGAGAGTTTTCCGCTCGACCACTCAGCGTCCGTGGTCGCGATTACAGTCGAAGTCCCGACGCCCTGGTGCGCGGCGGGCCCGTGGTCGGGGGACCTGCGGGTTGGGGGGAGGACTTTCTCGTGCCGGACCAGAGCGCAGCACCTGCGCGCCGCGTGCTCGTCACCGGCGGCGCCGGCTTCCTCGGCTCCCACCTCACCCGCCTGCTGCTCTCGGCCGGCCACCGGGTGACGGTGGTCGACAACTTCTCGACCGGCACCCGCGCCAACCTCGCCCACCTCGCCCACCTCGACGCCCTGACGGTGCTCGACCACGACATCGAGGTGCCGCTCGACCTCGAGGTCGACCAGATCTACCACCTGGCCTGCCCCGCGTCTCCCGTGCAGTACCAGCGCGACCCGGTGCGCACGCTCAAGACCTGCGTGGTCGGCTCGTTCAACGTCCTCGACCTGGCCCGCCGCACGGGCGCGACGGTCCTGCTCGCCTCGACCTCCGAGGTCTACGGCGACCCCGCGGTCCACCCGCAGGACGAGGCGTACTGGGGCAACGTCAACCCGATGGGCCCCCGTTCCTGCTACGACGAGGGCAAGCGGTGCGCGGAGGCGGCGTTCTTCAGCTATCGCGAGCAGCACGGGATGCCGGTCAAGGTCGCGCGCATCTTCAACACCTACGGCCCCGGGATGCGGGCGGACGACGGGCGCGTGGTCTCGAACTTCGTCGTGGCGGCGCTGCACGGCGAGCCCCTGCGCGTGCTGGGCGACGGATCCCAGACGCGGTCGTTCTGCTACGTCGACGACCTGGTCGACGGCCTCGTGCGCCTCATGGAGACCCCCGAGGACGTGACGGGCCCGATCAACCTCGGCAACCCGGACGAGCACACGGTCCTCGAGCTCGCCGAGATGGTCATCGCCCTCGCCGGCGCGCCGGGCGCGCACCTCGAGCACGGGCCGCTGCCCGTCGACGACCCCACCCGGCGCTGCCCGAACATCGAGCGGGCGCAGTGGGTCCTCGGCTGGAAGCCGTCGACCACCCTCGGCGAGGGGCTGGCGGCGACCGTCCGCTGGTTTCGCGAGCGCGCCGCGTGATGCAGCCCGGTACGCCGGTGGACAGCACAGCCGGCGTTCCCGCCGACGTCACCGTCGTCATCCCGACGCACAACCGTCGGGAGCTGCTGCACCGCACGCTGCGCTCCGTCCTCGCCCAGACCGACGTCGACCTGACGGTCCTGGTCGTGGACGACGGCAGCGTCGAGGACGTGACGCCGAGCGTCGAGGCGCTGGGCGACCCGCGCGTCACGGTGCTGCGCCACCCGCAGGCGCGCGGCGTCTCGGCCGCCCGCAACACCGGGATCGCCCACGCCACGACGACCTGGCTGGCCTTCGTCGACGACGACGACGTATGGGCGCCGACCAAGCTGCGCGCGCAGCTCGACGCCCTCGGGGCCGTACCGGACGCGCGCTGGGCGGTGACCGGCGCCGTCGACATCGACCTGGCGGGCCGGATCTCGGGCTGGCACCTGCCCCTGGACGTGCGAGACCTCGCGGCTCCGCTGCTGGTGCGCAACCACGTGCCCGGAGGGGGCTCTGGGGTGCTGGCGGCGCGCGACCTGGTGCTGGCGGTCGGCGGCTTCGACGAGGCGATCTCGAACCTCGCCGACTGGGACTTCTACACCCGCCTCGCGCTCGCCTCGCCGGTCGCGGCCTCGATGCACTTCCACATCGGCTACCTGGTCCACGCCCAGGGCATGGCTCACGACGTCCAGCGGTCCGAGACCGAGTACGCCTACCTCGACGTCAAGTACGGCCACGAGCGCCGGCGCCGCGGCGTCGCGCTCGAGCAGGTCGACTGGCGCCTCTACCTGGCGAACCTGGCCTACAACGCCGACCGGATCGCCACCGGCATCCGCCTGCACGCCGAGCTCGTCACCCGCTACCGGCGCTGGCGCTCGCTCCGCACGATCGCCCTCGGGCTCGCCCCGAAGGGGGTTCGGCACCGGCGCGCAGCCGGCTGGGTGTCGCCCGCCCCGAGCCCCGACGTGGAGGCAGAGGCGCGCGCCTGGCTGGCGCCCTACGCCGCCGGGGTCCCCACCCCCGCCTGAACTCCCGTCGGCGCTGCCGGCAGCACGTGCTCGGCGTGCGTGTCGGTGCTGAGGCAGAGCGAGCAGACGTACGCGTCGTGGGCGGCGCAGGCGGCCATGTCCGGACGCTCGTACGACTGCCCGCAGACGTGGCAGTCGAGGGTGACGTCCGAGGGGTTGCCGAAGTCGTCGAGCATCGGCAGGGCGATGCCGTCGTCGGTGCGGCGCAGGTACCAGCGGCCGCGCGTCGCGAGGGCGAGCACCGGCGGCAGCACCAGGGCCAGGACGATGGCGACGAGCGGCGAGAACGGCTGCAGCGCGGCGCCGAGCCCGCCGAAGAAGCACACGATCGACACGCCAGCGGCGACCAGCATCGAGCCGAACCCGACCGGGTTGACCGCGTAGAGCATCCCGCGGCGGAACTCCGGCTGCTTGGGCGACAGCTTGAGCACGTACTTGTTGAACGTGATGTCGGAGGCCACCGTGACGATCCAGGCCATGCCGCAGTTGGCGTAGAAGCCGAGGATCGTGTTGAGGAAGTCGAACATGTTCGCCTCCATCAGCACGAGCGCGATCAGCAGGTTCACCGCGAGGAACACGAGGCGACCCGGGTAGCGCTTCGTGACGCGCGTGAACGAGTTGGTCCAGGCCAACGAGCCCGAGTACGCGTTCGTGACGTTGATCTTGACCTGGCTGATCACCACGAGCACGACGGCGAGGCCGAGCGCGACCGGCGCGGGGACGATGTCGGCGTAGATCTCGAGGAACTGGTGCACCGGCTGGTTCGCGACGGCGGCGCCGCCGGCGACGTTCGCGATGATGTAGACGGCCAGGAACAGCCCGATCACCTGCTTGATCGCGCCGAACACCACCCAACCGGGCCCGGCGATGATCATCGCCCGCCACCACCTGCCCGCGTTCTCGGGCGTGCGCGGCGGCATGAACCGCAGGTAGTCGATCTGCTCCGCGATCTGGGCGATCAGCGACAGGCACACGCCGGCGGCGAGCATCACCGACCCGAGGCTGGGCGCACCCTGGCCGGACTCCCCCTGGTACGCGAAGAACGACCCGACCGACTCGGGGTGGCTGACCAGCAGGTAGACGAACGGGATGACCATCAGCACCAGCCAGAGCGGCGTGGTCCACAGCTGCAGCTTGGAGAGCACCTTCATCCCGTAGACGACGAGCGGGAAGATGATCAAGGTGGACACGGCGTAGCCCGCCCAGAGCGGCACCCCGAGCCCCAGCTGGAGCCCCTGGGCCATGATCGAGCCCTCGAGGGCGAAGAAGATGAAGGTGAACGTCGCGAAGATGACGTTGCTGACCACCGAGCCGTAGTAGCCGAACCCGCTCCCCCGCGTGATCAGGTCGAGGTCGAGGTTGTAGCGCGCCGCGTAGTACGCGACCGGGAAGCCCGTCAGGAAGATCACCACGGCGAAGACGGCGATGCCCCACAGGGCGTTCGTGGTGCCGTAGGAGATGCCGATGTTCGCGCCGATGGCGAAGTCGGCGAGGTAGGCGATGCCGCCGAGCGCGGAGACCGCGACGACGCCGGTCGACCACTTCCGGTAGTGCCGCGGGGCGAAGCGGAGGGTGTAGTCCTCCAGCGTCTCCTTCGTGGCGCCGGCGACCGGTGCGTCGAGGCCGGGCGGCGCCTGCGTCGCGGCGTCGGTCAGGCCGGGGCTGAGCTCCTGGGTCATCGTGCGCTCCTGACGGGAGGGGTCGCGCACGAGCCTGGCGAGGACGCGTTCCGGTCAGGTTTCGTCGAGGTTCAGAATTGTTGCGGCCCTCGCACGTGCGAACGCCCGCCCGGCTCCCCCGAGGAGGGGTGCCGGACGGGCGCTGCGACGAACGGGACCCGCGTCAGTCCGGGATGTAGTCGAACGTGTCCGGGTTCGGACCGGTACGGCCCTTCTCGCCCTGGTCGAGGGCGCTGATGAGGGCGAGGTCCTCGGCGGTCAGGTCGAAGTCGAAGATCTCGAAGTTGGCCTGGATCCGCTCGGGCGTCACCGACTTGGGGAACACGACGTGCCCCAGCTGGACGTGCCAGCGCAGCGTCACCTGCGCGGTGCTCTTGCCGACGCGCTCGGCGATGGTCTTGATCGTCGGGTCGTCGAGCACCCCGCCCTGCGCGATCGGCGACCAGGCCTCGGTCGCGATGCCGTGCTCGGCGCCGTACGCGCGCACCTCGTCGTTGGTGAAGAACGGGTGCACCTCGACCTGGTTCACCGCGGGGATGACCTCGGTCTCGCGGGCCAGGCGGCGCAGGTGGTGCGGGGTGAAGTTGGAGACGCCGATCGAGCGGGCGCGGCCCTCGCGGTAGAAGCCCTCGAGGGTCTTCCACGTCGAGACGAAGTCGCCGTCGTAGCGCGTGGGCAGCGGCCAGTGGATGAGGAACAGGTCCACGTGGTCGGTGCCGAGCTTGCTCAGCGTCTGGTCGAAGGCGCGGCGGGCCGCGTCGGGCTCGTGGAAGCCGTTGTTCAGCTTGCTCGTGACGAAGACGTCGTCGCGGTCGAGGCCCGAGGTGCGGATGCCCTCGCCGACCTCGGCCTCGTTGCCGTACATCTCGGCCGTGTCGATGTGGCGGTAGCCGATCTCGAGCGCGGTCCGCACCGCCTGCGCGGTGTCGGCCGGGTCGATCTGGAACACGCCGAAGCCGAGCTGCGGGATCGTGCGGCCGTCGTTCAGGGAGACGTCGGGGACGTCGGGCATACGGAGAGCTCCTTGGTTCGGGAAGCACGGCGCCGGCGTTCGGAGCCGCACCCGCCCAACCTAGTGCGCGGTGCGCGCCCACCTCCAGGGTGGGCGCGCACCGTCGGTCCTGCGACCCCGCTCAGGCCTGCCCGGAGACCCGCGCGTAGGTGGGTCGGATCTCGTCGGCACGCCGCTCGGCGTCCTGGCGCGAGGACTCCGGCACCGCCGAGGTCGACAGCACCACCATCGAGTGGCCGGCGACCTTGTGCCGCGTGCGCGAGCGCCACGGGTTCACGCCCGGGTCGACCGCGCCGTCGGCGGTGTTGAGCCGCACGGTCCAGCTGTCGCCGTACGCCTTGACCGGGGTGGTGAAGGTGATCGGGTCGGCGCTGGCGTTGAACATCAGCAGGAAGTGGTCGTCGCTGATCCGGCGGCCGAGGTTGTCCGGCTCGGGGATGGCGTCGCCGTTGAGGAACACCATGAGCGACTGCGAGTAGCCCGTGTCCCAGTCGGCGTCGTTCATCTCGGTGCCGTCCGGCTTGAGCCAGACGATGTCGCCCAGCGAGCTCTGCCCGCCGTGCGTGGCGTCGCCGGCGAAGAAGCGGCGCCGGCGCAGCACCGGGTGGGCCTTGCGCAGGGCGATCGCCCCCGACGTGAAGGCGAGCAGCCCGCGCTGGTCCTCGTCGAGGTCCCAGTCGACCCAGGAGATCTCGTTGTCCTGGGCGTAGACGTTGTTGTTGCCGCCCTGCGTGCGCCCGAGCTCGTCGCCGTGGGCCAGCATCGGCACGCCCTGGCTGACCATCATCGTGGTGATGAAGTTGCGGATCTGCTGCAGCCGCAGCCGCTTGATCGCCGGGTCGTCGGTCGGGCCCTCGACGCCGCAGTTCCAGGAGCGGTTGTGGCTCTCGCCGTCGTTGCCGCCCTCGCCGTTGGCGTCGTTGTGCTTCTCGTTGTACGACACCAGGTCGCGCAGCGTGAAGCCGTCGTGGGCGATCACGAAGTTGATCGAGGCCGTCGGGCGCCGGTCGGAGTGGTTGTACAGGTCGCTCGACCCGGTGATGCGCGAGGCGAACTCCCCCAGCGCCGCCGGCTCGCCGCGCCAGTAGTCGCGCACGGTGTCGCGGTAGCGCCCGTTCCACTCGGTCCACAGCGGCGGGAAGTTGCCGACCTGGTAGCCCCCGTCGCCGAGGTCCCAGGGCTCCGCGATCAGCTTGACCTGGCTGATGACCGGGTCCTGCTGGATGATGTCGAAGAACGCGCTCAGCTTGTCGACCTCGTGGAACTGGCGGGCCAACGTCGCGGCGAGGTCGAAGCGGAAGCCGTCGACGTGCATCTCGAGCACCCAGTAGCGCAGCGAGTCCATGATCAGCTGCAGCACGTGCGGGCTGCGCATGAGCAGGCTGTTGCCGGTGCCGGTGGTGTCGTAGTAGTGCGCCGCGTCGCCGTCGACGAGGCGGTAGTACGAGGCGTTGTCGAGCCCGCGGAACGCGATGGTCGGGCCCATCTCGTTGCCCTCGGCGGTGTGGTTGTAGACGACGTCGAGGATGACCTCGATGTCCGCCTCGTGCAGCGCCTTGACCATCGCCTTGAACTCGGTCGTCTGCTGCCCGCGCTGCCCGGAGTTGGCGTACGCGTTGTGCGGAGCGAGGAAGCCGATCGTGTTGTAGCCCCAGTAGTTGGTGAGGCCCTGGTCGACCAGGTGGCTGTCCAGGACGAACTGGTGCACGGGCAGCAGCTCGACCGCCGTCACGCCGAGCGACTTGAGGTGGTCGATCGTGGCCGGGTGGGCCACGGCCGCGTACGTGCCGCGGATCTCCTCGGGGATCTCCGGGTTGGTCATCGTGAGGCCCTTGACGTGCATCTCGTAGATGACCGACTCGTGGTACTGGTGGCCCGGAGGACGGTCGTGGCCCCAGTCGAAGAACGGGTTGATGACGACCGAGAGCATCGTGTGCTCGCGGGAGTCGTCGGCGTTGAACGCCTCGTGGTCGTCGAAGTCGTAGCTGAACAGCGCCTGGTCGCCGTCGATCATGCCCTCGATCGCCTTGGCGTACGGGTCGAGCAGCAGCTTGGCCGGGTTGGCGCGCTGGCCCTTGTCGGGGTCGAACGGGCCGTGCACCCGGAAGCCGTAGCGCTGGCCGGGCTGGAGGCCGGGCACGTAGCCGTGCCAGACCGAGCCGTCGACCTCGATCAGCTCGATCCGGGTCTCGTTGAGGTCGTCGTCGAGGAGGCAGAGGTCGACGCACTCGGCCACCTCGGAGAACACCGCGAAGTTGACGCCGGTGCCGTCGAACGTCGCACCGAGCGGGTAGGGCCTACCAGGCCAGAGATCCATGTTCACCTTCGGTTCGGGACGCGCCCGAGGAGGGCGCGCTCGTCGGCCGGGCCACCTCCTCGAGGCCCGGCGCACTGCGGAGGAATGGTGCCACAGGCACCCACCGGTCCGGCGGGGCCGAACCGGGCGGCCCCGGACGGCTCCCGGGCAGCACCGGTCCACGCCGGGTCGGCACACGGGACCCCACCTGGACAAGGAGCTGGTGGGAGCGCCCGTGGACATCGCCCCCACCAGCCGCGTGAGCAGGCGTCGGGCCGTGCCGATCGGCCCGACGCACTCATCATGTTGAGCCCTCAACCTCCAGACAACGGTGTCGGAATTGCAGGGTCTCCTCAGGATTGCCGCACGGCCCGGGGACGGACGGAAGCGCTCCCGCGCTCGGGGTCGGTCGGCTGGAGCGGCAGGATGGACCGGTGCGACGCGAGGCCTCGGTGCTCCACCTGGACCTCGACGCCTTCTACGCCTCGGTCGAGCAGCGCGACAAGCCCTCGCTGCGCGGCAGGCCCGTCGTCGTCGGCGGGGTCGGGCAGCGCGGGGTCGTGGCCACGGCGTCGTACGAGGCCCGGGTCTTCGGCGTCCGGTCGGCCATGCCGTCGCACGAGGCGCGACGCCGCTGCCCCAACGCCGCGTTCCTGGTGCCCCGCTTCGACGTCTACCGCGTCGCCAGCGGCCAGGTCATGGGGTTGCTGCGGGCGCTGTCACCGCTGGTGGAGCCCCTGTCGCTGGACGAGGCGTTCGTCGACCTGCGCGCCTCCCCCGTTCCGCTCGACCTCAGCGTCGAGGGCGTGACCGCGCTGGTCGCACGCCTCAAGGAGGACGTCCGCGCAGCGACGGGCGGGCTGACGGCGTCGGTGGGCGCGGCGTCGTCGAAGTTCCTGGCCAAGATCGCCAGCGAGCTCGACAAGCCCGACGGGCTGACCGTGGTCGAGCCCGGCACCGAGGTCGAGCGCATCGGCCCGATGGGGGTGGGCGTGATCTTCGGCGTCGGCCCGGTGACGCGGGAACGTCTCGAGCGCGTCGGCGTCCGTACCGTCGGCGACCTGCGCCGGGTCGAGCCGGGCGAGCTCGCCCAGGTCGTGGGCAGGGCGCACGCCGAGAACCTCGCCGCCCTCGCCTGGGCCCGCGACGACCGGCCCGTCGAGGCCGAGCGCGAGGCGAAGTCCATCTCGGTGGAGGACACCTTCGCGACCGACCTCACCGACCGGGCCGAGCTGGTCGAGATCCTGCACCGCGACGCCCGCCAGGTGGCGGGCCGGCTCTCGGCGGCCCGGCTGATGGCCCGGACGGTGACCATCAAGGTGCGCAAGCCGGACTTCTCGACCCTCACGCGCGCCCGCACCCTGGCGGGCGCCACGGACCGCGTGGACGTCATCGCCGGCGTGGCGCGGTCGCTGCTCGACGCCGTCGACGTCACCGACGGCGTCCGGCTGCTGGGGGTCGGGGTGGCGGGGCTGACCGACGTGCTCCAGGAGGACCTCTTCGCGGCGGAGGACCCCGAGGACCCCGCGGACCCGGGGTCCGACGACGCGACGCGGGCCAAGGCCTCCGACGGCGAGCTCTCGGACGCCGACGCCGGCCCGGCGGCGGAAGCGGGCGACGACCACGCGTACGGCCCACCCGCGTCGGGCTGGGCACCCGGCCTCGACGTCGAGCACGACGTGCACGGCCCGGGCTGGGTCTGGGGCGCGGGGCGCGGGCGGGTGACGGTGCGCTTCGAGACGCGGGACACCCCGCCGGGTCCGGTGCGGACGTTCGCCGACGACGACCCTGCGCTGCGCCGCCGCGCGGTGGCCTGAGGCCTCAGCGGGGCGCGACGGCCCGGCCCGCGGCGCCGACGAGGCCCTCGAACAGGCCGTGGTCGTCGCCGCTCTCGGGGTGCCACTGGACGCCGAGCCAGTAGCCGCGGGCCGGGTCCTCGATGGCCTCGACCGTCCCGTCGGCCGCGCGGGCCGACACGTCGAAGCCGGGGTGCGCCACCACGGCCTGGTGGTGGTGGCAGCTGACCTGCATCGCGTCGCCGACCATCGTCGACACCATCGACCCGCGCACCGTGCGGACCGACGTCCAGCCGTACGCGTCGCCCTCGGGCCCGTGCTCGGTGTGCCCGACGACGTCGGGCAGGTGCTGCTCGAGCCGGCCTCCGCCGTGGACCGCCATCAGCTGCATGCCGCGGCAGATCCCCAGGGTCGGCACCTCGCGCTCGAGCGCCGCGTCGAGCAGCGCGAGCTCCCAGGTGTCGCGGTCGGGCCGGGTGTAGGTGTGCGGGCCCCGCTCCTGCCCGTAGCGCGCCGGGTCGACGTCGGCGCCGCCGGTGACGATGAGCCCGTCCACGCGCCCGACCAGCGCCTCGGCGCCCTGCCCCTGGGGCGGCAGCAGCACCACGGTGCCGCCGGCCGCCTCGACCGAGCGGGTGTACGTGGCGCTGAGCAGGTCGGCCACCTCGGTCCACACGCCCCAGCGCGCGGTCTCCCGGTAGGTGCTGAGGCCGATGACGGGACGGGGCAGCACGCGCCCATGATCACAGACGGCGGTCGTCGCCCGGTGCCCGGTCGGCAGGTCCTCCTCGACGAACCGCTGACTCCCGACGCTCGGTACGCCGCAGATGGTGTCGGGAGTCAGCGGTTCGTGGGGTTGTCGGGCTCGGCCACACTGGGTTCCTCATGTGGACCGGGACGTTGGAGCTGGACCTGCTGCTGGGGGACGTGCACTCGCTGAAGGAGAAGCGTTCCGTCGTGCGGCCGCTGGTGGCGGAGCTGCGACGCCGCTTCGACGTGAGCGCGGCCGAGGTGGGCCACCTGGACCTGCACCGGCGGGCGGGCGTGGGCGTGGCGCTGGTCGCCGCCGACCGGGCGCACGTCGTCGAGGTCCTCGACGCGGCCGAGCGGCTGGCGGCCTACCGGCCCGAGGTCGAGCTGCTGTCCGCACGCCGGCGGCTGGTCAGCACCGACGACGACTGAGCCGGACCCTCAGCGGGCCCGCCGCCCGGCCGCGTACGGGTCTCCCGGGTCGATGTCGACCACCCGGCGCGGCGGTCCGACGAGCGACTCCTCGCGGTGGCAGGTCCACGAGTCGTCCGGCGCGAGGCCGGAGATCGTGTGGCCCTCGCCGATGACGTCGCCCTCCTCCAGCAGGTAGCCCGCCGTCGCGTAGAGCAGCCCCGCGAGCCGGCCCGGTTCGAGGTCGCGGAAGTGCACCTGCAGGTCCGGCAGCCCGAAGGGCGCGAGCCCGCGGGTGTCCATCACGAGCTCGTCCTCGTCGTCGCTCACGCTGAACAGGCGGACGTTCAGCAGGCCCCCGAGGCCGTCCACGCCCGGCTCCGTGGGGTCGGTCACGCGCTGGCTGGTGGGCCACGACACCACGAGCGGCTGCGTGGCGACGCTCAGCGCCCGCACCACGCCCACGAGCGCGGCGGCGCGGTCGCGGGCGGTGTACCCGTCGGTCGAGGTCTCCACGACGAGCACGCTCGCCCGGGCCGGCGCGAGCGCCTCGTCGGCCTCCGGCCAGTCCCAGGTCTGGCTGGTGTCCGGCAGGCTCTTGCCGGGCTCGTCGAGCGAGGAGCCCGGCAGCACGAGGGTGGCGAGCGGCCGGCGCGCGCCCCCGGAACCGTCCGGTCCCGGCCGCGGCGCGACCTCCCCGCCGTCGTACGGCACCACGAGCGAGCCCTCCTGCGCCTCCGACCCCGGCGACACCGCACGCAGGCCCTCGAGCAGCAGCGGGTCGCCCAGGTCGGGCGCCGACGCGTACCAGAGCTCGGCGACCAGGACCTCGCGCTCAGCCACGACCACTCCCCCTCGCCCGCCGCACCCGACCGGCGGCGCGCCCGCGAGCCTAGGCGACCCCGTCAGGCCGCCGGCGCGTCGCGCTCCCCCACCAGCGACAGGATCGCGTCGACGACCACGTCGGGCCGGTCGACCATCATCAGGTGGCGGCTGTCGTCGACGACGACCTGGCGGGCGCCGAGCCGGTCGGCCAGGACCTGCTGCTTGCGCACCCACCCGGTGCGGGTGCCCGCGGTGAGGACCAGCGAGCGCAGGTCCTCCGGCCAGGTGGTCGTGCCGATCAGGTCCTGCAGGTCGGCGAGCTGAGACGCGTACGCGGCCTGCTCGGCGACGACGCTGGCGAGGCTGTCGGGCCGGGTGAAGACCTCCCGGGCGCGGGGCGGCTGGGCGTTGGCCAGGTGCAGGCGGCGACTCTGGCCCCACACCATCACCCGGGCGGCGACCGAGGCGGCCGAGGCCACCGGCGCGAAGCGCGCCCCCTCGAGGGTCACCCGGGACGCGCGCAGCCAGGCCTCCTCGGTGGCCGCGTGGGGCGGCTCTGCGGAACGTTCGACGCTCGCGTCGAGCAGCACCAGCCCGCGGACGGTGCCCGGGTGCCGGCGCACGAGCGCCTCGGCGTGGGGGCCGGCCATCGAGTGGGCGACGACCACGGCGGGCTCGCCGAGGACGTCGACGAGCTCCGCGAGCGTGCCGACCTCCTCGGCGAGGGTGGGCAGGTGCCCCGGCCAGGCGGTCTCGACCAGGCCCGGCCGGTCCAGCGCGACGGTCCAGCGCCCGGTGAGGGCGGCGACGACGCGGCGGAAGGCGTACGAGGGCACGGCGCACCCACCGAGCAGCACGACCGGCGGCCCCTGGCCGGGCTGGACCAGCAGGTGCACGTCGCGGCCGCCGAGCCGCGTGACGTGCGAGCCGGGCGTGCGGACGAGGTCGGCCGGTCCGGGGCCGGTCACCGGGCCACGTCCCCGGTCCGCGGGCGGACCAGCGGGAAGGCGATCGTCTCGCGGATCGAGGCGCGCGTGAGCATCATCACGAGCCGGTCCATCCCCATCCCCAGCCCGCCGCTCGGCGGCATGGCGTGCTCCAGCGCGAGCAGGAAGTCCTCGTCGAGCTCCATGGCCTCGGGGTCCCCGCCGGCGGCCTGCAGCGACTGCGCCGTCAGCCGCGCGCGCTGCTCGACGGGGTCGACGAGCTCGGAGTACGCCGTGCCGATCTCGGCCCCGAAGGCCACGAGGTCCCAGCGCTCGGCGAGCCGGGGGTCGACGCGGTGCTGCCGGGTCAGCGGCGACACCTCGGCGGGGAAGTCGGTGTAGAAGGTCGGCCGCACCGTGCGCGACTCGACGAGGTGCTCGTAGAGCTCGAGGAGGACGTTGCCCCGCGTCCAGGAGGCGTCGACCGCGATCCCCAGCCCGTGCGCGATCCCCAGCAGGGCGTCCTTGTCGGTGTCGGCGCTGACGACGGTCCCGGCGGCGGCCGAGATCGCGTCGTTGACGGTCACGACCGGCCACTCCTCGGCGAGGTCGACCTCGTGCTCCGCGCCCGCGGCGTCGGTCCCGCGCACGAGCGTCCCGCCGCTGACGGCGCGCGAGGCAGCCAGGACGATCTGCTGCGCCACCGTCCGCATCGTCGTGTAGTCGCCGTACGCCTCGTAGGCCTCGAGCATCGTGAACTCGGGGTTGTGGGTCGCGTCGGCGCCCTCGTTGCGGAAGTTCCGGCCGATCTCGAAGACCCGGTCGACGCCGCCGACCATGAGCCGCTTGAGGAACAGCTCGGGCGCGATCCTGAGGTAGAGGTCGAGGTCGTAGGCGTTGATGTGGGTGCGGAAGGGCCGGGCGTTCGCGCCCCCGTGGACCGTCTGGAGGATCGGGGTCTCGACCTCGAGGAAACCTCGAGCGTCGAGGGTGTCGCGGACCGCGCGCAGCACCGCCGAGCGCGACCGAAGCCGCTCGCGGGCCTGCGGGTTGACCGTGAGGTCGAGGTAGCGCTGGCGCACGCGTGCCTCCGGGTCGGCGATGCCGCCGCGCTTGTCGGGCGGCGGGCGCAGCGACTTCGCGGTCAGCAGCCAGCGGGTGACGCCGAGCGACACCTCGCCGCTGCGCGAGCGGACCACGGTGCCCTCGGCGCCGAGGTGGTCGCCGAGGTCGACGTCGCGGCGCAGCCGGTCGAGCTCCCCGACCCCCGCCACGTCGGCGCTGAGCAGCAGCTGGACGTCACCGGTCCAGTCCCGCAGCACGACGAACACCACCCCGCCGAGGTCGCGCACGGCCACGACCCGTCCGGCCACGCTCGTGGCCTGCCCGAGCGCGTCGACGGCGACCGAGGCGGCGGTGCCCTGCGGCTGGAAGGACGGCGGGTAGGGGTCGACGCCCGCGTCGACGAGGCGCTCGCGGGTGGCCATCCGGAGCCGGACCTGCTCCGGCAGCCTGCTCTTGGCGACCGCGGGCTCCGGCGCGGGGACCGGTGCCGGCAGCGCCGCCACGAGCGCCGGGTCCAGCGCTCGGCTCGCGGCCAGGTCGACGCGGGGCCGCAGGAACGCGGGCAGGTCGATGAACCCCTCGGCGACGCCCAGCGCGGCGCCGACGAGGGCGATGTCGCGGGTCTCGGCGAAGCAGAGGAAGCGGGGCTGCCACTCGGGGCGGTACTTCACGTTGGAGCGGTAGAGCGACTCGAACTGCCACCAGCGCGAGGCGACCAGCAGCAGGCGGCGCCACAGCCGCAGGACCGGCCCGGCGCCGATCCGCGCACCCTCCTCGAAGGCGCTGCGGAAGACCGCGAAGTTCAGCGAGACGCGCCGGATCCCCAGCTCGGGGGCCGCGCCCATCACGGCGCTGACCATCAGCTCGGTCACCCCGTTGTCGGCGTCCGGGCTGCGGCGCATCACGTCGAGGGAGAAGCCGTCGGCGCCCCACGGGACGAACGACAGCAACCCGGCCGTACGGCCCGGCGCCTCGGTCGACCTCTCGCCCGTCGAGCCCGCCCGGTCGGGCGGGAAGAGCGCCTCGACCATCAGGCAGGCCGCGTCGGCGGGGTCGCCCAGGCGGCCCAGCGCCATCGAGAAGCCGCGCTCGGTCTCGGTGTCGCGCCAGGCGTCGGCGCGCCCGACGAGGGCCTCCAGCTCGGCGGCCGGGATGTCGCGGTGGCGCCGGATCCGGGTCGTGTAGCCCAGCCGCTCGAGGCGCTGGACCGCCTGGCGGACCGGGCGCATGTCGCGGTCGGCGAGGTGGAAGTCGCGCGGGTGCAGCACCGCCTCGTCGCCGATGCGGATGACCCGCAGGCCGAGGTCGCGCGCGTACGCCGTCGCCCCGGCCTCGCTGGCCCCGACGACCGCCGGCGTCCAGCCGTACGTGTCCACCAGACCCTGCCAGGCGCGGATCGCGCCGTCCCAGCGCTCCGGCGGGCCGACCGGGTCGCTGCTGGCCAGGCAGACGCCGAGGTCGTTGCGGTAGGTGACGGCGGCGCCGCCGTCGGGGCCGAACACCACGGACTTGTCGCGCCGGGTGGCGAAGTAGGCCAGGGAGTCGCCGCCGGACTGCGCGACCAGCGCCCGGACGCGGGGCTCGTCCTCGGGCGACATGAGCGCGGCGAGGCGCTGGGAACGGGTCAGCATGACGACCGCGGCGAGCAGGGTGAGGCCCAGCAGCAGGCCCACGACCGTCCCGATCCAGCCGGGCGGGCTCGACACGGGCTGGCGCACGAGGTCGCTCTCGCTGCCGAAGAGGGTCCGGCCGAGCCGCTGCGCGATCCACGCGAGCCGTCCGCGCGGGCCCACGAGCTCGTTGGGGAAGACGGTCACGAGCGCCATCCCGACACCGACGGTGACGACCAGCCCGGCGGCGAGCGTCAGGAGCGCCTTGCGCACGCTGCCGGGCGCGCGGCGCGCGGCGAACTCGGCCCGGTAGTGCACCATGCACGCCGTCAGGGCGCCCAGCGCCGCGAAGTTGAAGGCGAAGCGGGCGTACACGGGAAGGGCGTTGAAGTCGGTCTGGACGGCGAACAGCGACGCGAACAGCCCGGTCACCACGGCCAGGTCGGTGAGCAGGAAGAACGAGAAGATCACCAGCGCGAGCACCCACGCGACGTGCTTGCGCCGCGCGAGCGCGGCGCCGAGGAGCAGCAGGAAGACCGCGAAGCCGATCGACGCCCCGTCGACGGGGAAGAAGAGGGTCGAGCACACGTCGACCAGCGCGTCCACCCAGCGCACCCCGGGGAAGGCCGTCTCGAGCACGACCGCGATCCCGGCCAGGAAGCAGAGCCGCGAGACCAGGAGCGGCAGCCGGGGCATCCGCGGCGCTGTCGGCGCGGTGCCCGGGGGCCTGCGTACGGGAGGGGTGCGGTGGGTGCCGGAGCCGTCCGCCGCGTCCGGCTCGACCGCGACGCCGACGGTGGTGCTCGTCACCCTCACACTGTGGCAGACGGTCCCTCCCTCGGGGGAGCTCCCGCGCCCGCCGGTGCCGTCCCGCGCTCAGCCGCTGCTCAGCCCGGCGGGCGACCGAGCACGAGCCAGGCCAGCGCCCGTCGCGACGCGGGCTCCTCGGGTGCCGCGTCGACGCGGGCCCGGACCTGGGCGGCGCTGCGGCGGGCGAGCTCCGAGGCGCTGACGCCCCAGCCGCGGCGCAGCCGCTGACCGGTCGGCTCGTCGACCAGGGCGAGCAGGGTCGCCGCCCGGCCCAGGGGCTCCAGCGACGGTTCCGGGAGGACGCGGCCGGGCAGCCCGGCGCCGAGGGTCGCGCCGAGCCGCCGCAGCCCGGCGAGCAGGGGTTCGTCCGCGCCCGGAGGGCGCAGCAGGACGGCCAGCTCGAGGCCCGCCTCGTCGAGCGGGCTCGAGGCGTCCCGCAGCGCGGCGAGGTGGGCGGCGACGCGGTCCGGAGCCAGGCCGGCCCGCAGCCGGGCGAGCGCGACGGCGACGCCCGCGAGGCCCATCCCCGGTGCCGGTGCCGCCGCGGCCAGCAGCCCGGCCGACGCGGTCTCCAGCCCGGCCAGCGTCGCCGGACCCGCCGCCCGGTCCGGCTCCCGCGCCAGCAGCGCGAGCGCGAGCGGGTCGGATCCGGTGGCACCCGCGCCGCGGGCCTGCTCGTCGACCTCCTCGGCCAGCACGCCCGCCGCCAGCTCGAGCGCGTCCGCGGCGACGTCGGGCGTGCCGACGCTGCGCCGGCGCACCGCGTCCTGCACCAGCAGCGCGGCCGCCGCGTCCGGCAGCCGCACCGTCCCGGCCGGGGTCGTCCGGCCCGTCAGCAGCGCCTCGACCTCCGCGTCCACCAGCTCGTCGAGGTCCGGCGCCCAGGCGAGCGCGTAGGACAAGGTTCCGCGGGCCGACCGGAGCTCGACCGTCGCCGGTCCGACGACGTCGGCCGTGACCTCGACGCTGTCCTCCCCGACCTCGACCTCCAGCCCCGGTGCGACGACCGCGACGTCCGGCCCGGCGGCCAGGACCACGCCCTGGCCCTGCTCCAGCCACGGGGTGCGCGGCAGCTCGCCGGCCGGGTCCGCGCGCGCCGGCGCGCCGACGACCTCCCAGCGCCACTGGACCGCGACCCGGTGGCCCGCCGGGAGCACCAGCCGCCCGAGCAGCAGCCCGGTCGCGTCGACGCCGGCCTGGGTCCCGCCGCGCAGCCGGCCGACGAGCAGCGGTCCGTCCCCGGTGACGGGCTGGACCGCGTACGCCCCCGCGGCGCCGGCGGCCAGGGCCGTGGCCACCGTGCCCGGCGCCGGCCGCCAGGCCAGGCGCACGTCGTCGAGCACGCGCTCGTCGGAGGACTCGTTGACGACGACCAGCCGGACCGTCCAGGCCTGCTCGACGGCGTGCCGCACCAGGACGCGCAGGCCTCCTCCGGTCCGCTCGACCTCGACCTCGTCGGCGTCCACCCCCACGACGGGCCGGCCCAGCGGCACGGTCTCCCCGCCCGACGTCACCTCGACCTCGCCCGACCGGGCCAGCCAGGGGCCCGCCGTCGGGTGGACCGCGTCGACCAGCGTGCCGTCGGCGTCGAAGCCGAGCACGAGGTCGCGCCCGACGAGCACCGCACGTGCCGGCTGGTCCGCGCTCACCCGGCCCTCCTCGTCCGCGGGCGTGGGGCCCGCCCGCATTCCTGCGCACCGCGGAACATCGCGGCTCGATAACGCTTGCGTGTCCGGGCTCGGTCAGACCCGTCGAGGCTCCTAGCGTGGAGCACGTGCCGAGTGATCACGGGCGCCGTCCGCACCACGTCCACGCCGAGCGCGAGCTGTGGCCCCGCGACTTCGGCCGCGACGGCGTCTCCGGGCTGGTGACCCTCGACCGAGCCCTGCGGGCCCGCGACGTGTCGCGACCGACGATGGCCGACGAGCTCGAGGCCGCCGAGGTCGTCGACGGCCTGCTCGCGCGGGTCGACGGGCGCCGGCCCCGCGCGTACGCCCGCTAGGACCCCGTCGTCGGCTGCGCGGCGGCGCTCGCCGCGGCCCGGTTGGCCTCGTAGCGGGCGAGCAGCTCGATGCGGCGCGCGTGCCGCTCCTCGCCGCTGAACGGCGTGGACAGGAACGTCCGCGCCAGCTCGACCGCCTCGTCCTCGCTGTGCATGCGCGCGCCGATCCCCATGACGTTCGCGTCGTTGTGCTGGCGGCCCAGCGAGGCCGTGTCGTGGTCGTAGACGAGCGCGGAGCGCACCCCGTCGACCTTGTTGGCCGCGATCTGCTCGCCGTTGCCCGAGCCGCCGACGACGATGCCCAGCGATCCCGGGTCCTTGACCACGGCCTCGGCCGTCGGGATGCAGTAGATCGGGTAGTCGTCCTCGGGGTCGTAGTCGACCGGGCCGTGGTCGACGACCTCGTGGCCGTCGCCGCGGAGGGCCTCGACGAGGCGTCCCTTCAGCTCGAACCCTGCGTGGTCGCTGCCGATGTGAACGCGCATGGCTGCAGTCTCGCAGACGCCTCCCGCCGGGCTCAGACGCGCTCCACCGACCAGTTCGAGACGACGTGGGTGAGCCCGAGGTCGCGCAGCGCGCGGTTGCCGGGCAGCGCGTCGTCGAAGCGCGTGCCGCCGCGCCAGGCGCCGATGCGGGGCGCGCGACCGGTGACGCGCTCGATGCGGCGGAAGGGTTCCACGACCTCGGGCTCGACGAGCGCCTCGGTGACCTCGGCCGCGCTGGCGTGGCTCGCGGTGTGCCAGCCGACCTCGTGCTCGCGCGCGAAGTCCGCGAGCTGGGCGTCGGTGAGCAGGCGCCCGGAGCGGGGCGCGAAGAAGATCGGGAAGAACAGCGCCCGCAGGCCTAGCTCGTGGCACAGGTCGGCCGCGAACTCGGCGGTGCGGGCGAACCCGTCGTAGAAGCCGACGAGCACCCGCACCTCGCCCGGCTCCTGCTCCGGCGCGTCGAGGTCGAACGACCGGCCGAGGGCCGCGGCCCGGGCGAGCTGGTCGCGCACCACCTGCTGGTTGCGGCCCCGGATGCGGTGGAAGTTGATCGCCAGGACCGGCCGCTCGAGCAGCTGGGCCTCGAGGCTGCCGGGCTCGACGTCGGTGCGGGCGGGCAGGGTGTCCTCGAGCAGCCGCACGGCGAGGTCGACCTGCGTCCGGTACGCCGCCGCCCCGAACGGTCGCCGTTCGCCGGGCGCCGGGCCGGCCGTGCGCAGCAGCACCGGCACGCCGGCGCCCTGGTGGGTCTGGGCGAGGATCAGGTCCCGCAGGGCGGTGCCCTCCCCCGCCGCGCTGACGTCCCCGTGCTGCACTGTGCCTCCGACCTCCCCCGCGACGCGGGCCGAGCCGTCAGTCAACCAGCCGCCACCGGAAGGACGCAGGTGCCCGACCCGCAGCAGGACCCCGCCGAGGAGCCGTCCGGGGCGCTCGCCGACGCCGCCGACGCGTACGAGGCGGTGCTGGGCCGTCACGGCGAGGTCGTCACCTTCGACATCTCGTCGCTGGACCACCTCGGGGTGCCCGTGACGAGCTCCTCGCTGCTGGTCGACGGGCGGTTCGCGGCGCAGGGCAACGGCTACGGCCTCACGCCCGACGCGGCCCGGGTGAGCGGGCTGGGCGAGCTCGCCGAGGGGGTGCTGGCCGCGGACCGCGTACGCACCCTCCGGACCCGCGCCCGGCGCGAGGCGTACGCCGACCTCGTGCGCCGCGAGGGTGCGGACCGGGTCGCGCACCCGGCGACCCTCTGCCTGCCGGCCGGCTCGCCCTGGGAGCCCGGGACCGTCCTCGACTGGGTGCCGCTGACTCGCGTCCGCACCGGCGAGGAGGTGTGGGCCCCGCTCGACCTGGTGGCCAGCGACCCGGCCGACGTGGAGGGTGCCGCCGGTCCCGGCCTCGTCACGCCGGTGACGAACGGTCTCGGCGCCGGGCTCGACGAGGGACGTCCGGTGCTGCACGGGCTGCTCGAGGTCCTGCAGCGGCACACGAACGGGCTGCGGTTCCGCGCGCTGGACGCCCGCTCCCCCGAGATCGACGTGACCGGCCTCGCCGACCTCGACGCCGAGGTGGCCGCGCTCGCGGCCCGGTTCGCGGCGGAAGGGGTCGAGCCGGTGTTCAAGCACGCGGCCACCGCGTACGGCGTCTGCTCGACCTACGTGATGGGCGTGGACGGCGACGACGCGGTCCCGGTGCGCCTGACCGCCGGGGGCGAGGCGGCCGACCCGTCGGTCGCGCGCAGCCTGCTCAAGGCCCTGCTCGAGCACGCGAACTCCCGCGCCCGCAAGGCGTTCTGCTTCGGCGACCGCGAGGCCGCTCGCGCCGTGGCCGACCCGCGGTACTGGGCGGCCGTGGAGCGGAGCACGTCACCCGGCGAGCCGCGCGCGGTCGCGGCGATGCGGGCCTGGCACGAGCTCGGGGCGGACCGGCTGCGCGCGCTGACCGCACCGGACCGCTCCCGCAGCGTCGCCCTGGCCTCGACCGCGGTCCCAGACGCGCGGCGGCCCGGGCTGCCCGGCGTGCTGGACGCCCTGGACGGCCACGACGTGCTCGCCGCCACCGGCCGCGACGGGGACGCCTGGGTCGCCAAGGTGCTGGCGACGGGGCTGGAGGTCGAGACCATGTCGTACGGGCGGATCGGCGAGCTCGGCGTCGCCGACCTGCTCACCACGGACCTCGGCCTCGTCCGCGTCGGGGACGGGCCGACCGAGGGCCACCCCGCGCGGGTCGTGCTCACGGCCGACGCGGAGGAGCGCCTCGGCGGTCCTGCCTGGTTCTCCTACGCGGCCGCCGAGCGCGTCGTCGGCCCGCTGTACCCCCTCTACCGCGAACCCCCTCGCCACCTCGTCGAGGTGTGAGGGGGCTCGCGGTCAGGACCGACCCGGTGCTCAGTCGAAGATCGGGTCGACCGTCCGGGTGCGCTTGAGCTCGAAGAAGCCCTCGTACGACGCGAGCGCCAGCACGCCGTCGAACACCCGCCCGGCCTCGTCGCCCTTGGGCGCCGGGGACATGACGGGGCCGAAGAACGCGACGTCGCCCACGTGGATCACCGGGGTGCCGACGTCCTGGCCGACCGGGTCCATGCCGGCGTGGTGCGACGCGCGCAGGGCCTCGTCGTTGTCGCCGACGTCACCGGCGTCGGCGAGCTCGGTCGGCAGGCCGACGTCGCGCAGCGCCGCCTCGAGCGTGTCGCGCCCGGAGCCCTGCTGCTGGTTGTGGATGCGGGTGCCGACCGCGGTGTAGAAGGCGCGCAGCTGCTCCTGGCCATAGCGCTCCTCGACGGCGAGCGCGACGCGAACCGGGGCCCAGCCCTTGTCGAGGATCTCGCGGTAGGTGTCGGGCAGGTCGCGCCCGGTGTTCAGCACCGACAGGCTCATCACGTGGAAGACCGTCCTGACCGGACGGACCTTCTCGACCTCGAGCATCCAGCGCGACGTCATCCACGCCCACGGGCAGATGGGGTCGAACCAGAAGTCCACGGTCGTCGTCCCCGACGGCGAGGCCGCCGTGCGCGCCGCCACCTGGCTCGTCACCTGGCTCGTCGCGTCGGCGGTGCGGGCGCGCACCTCCTCGCCCAGCTGGCGCACCTCGGCGACGAGCGCCTCGAACGCCTTGCGGGTCTGCTTGCCCAGGGCCTCGAGCTCGGCCCGGGCGTCGGTCTCCTTGGTCTTCTTCGCCATGGTGACCAGCGTAGGCAGCGCTCCGCCCGCCGCTGCGGGCCGTTCGGGGAGCGGTCCCGCGGCACCGTCCCCGGGTGGCGTCCGTGGAAGGATCGGCGCATGTTCCCCGACAACCTGACCCGGGCCGAGGCGCAGGCGCGCGCGGCCCTCATCGGCACCGACACGTACGCGGTGCACGTCGACCTGTCGGGGCGCGAGGTCGAGGACCCGGAGCGGCTCTTCACCTCCACGTCGACCATCCGCTTCACCGCGCGCGACGCGGGGTCGCTGCACGTCGACCTGATCGCCGAGCGCGTCCGCTCGGCGAGCCTCGACGGGACCGCGCTCGACCCGGCGACGTTCGTCGACTCCCGGCTGCCGTTCGACGTCACGCCCGGCGAGCACGAGCTCGTCGTCGACGCCGTCGTGCGCTACAGCCGCAGCGGCGACGGCCTGCACCGCTTCGTCGACCCCTCCGACGGCGCGGTCTGCCTCTACACCCAGTTCGAGCCCGCCGACGCCCGGCGCGTCTACGCCTGCTTCGAGCAGCCCGACCTCAAGGCCCGCTTCGCGGTCTCCGTCGTGGCGCCGTCCTCGTGGACCGTGGTCTCCGGCGGGGCGGTGGAGACCCAGGAGGCCGACGGCGACGGCTTCACCCTCACGCGGTTCGCCGAGACCAAGCCGGTCTCGACCTACCTCACCTCGCTGCTCGCCGGCGACTACGCCGTGGTCGAGGGCGGGATCACCAGCACGGCCGGGCCGGTCGCGGCGAACATCGTCGTCCGCCGCTCCCTGGTCGACAGCCTCGACCCCGAGGCGATCTTCGCGGTCACCCAGGGCGGGTTCGAGGTCTTCGAGCAGAGCTTCGGGGTGGCCTACCCCTTCGGCAAGTACGACCAGGCCTTCGTGCCCGAGTACAACGCCGGGGCGATGGAGAACATCGGGCTCGTCACCTTCCGCGACGAGTACGTCTTCCGCAGCCGGGTCACCCAGGCCTCCCGCGACTACCGGCGCGAGGTGATCCTGCACGAGCTCGCGCACATGTGGTTCGGCGACCTGGTGACGATGCGCTGGTGGGACGACCTGTGGCTGAAGGAGTCCTTCGCCACCTGGTGCTCGAACTTCGCCGCAGAGGCCGTGACGCAGGACCCGGCGACCACCTGGGCGACGTTCAGCGCGGGCTCGAAGACCGGCGCGCTCCGGGCCGACCAGCTGCCCTCGACGCACCCGATCGCGGCCGACATCGTCGACCTCGAGGCCGTCAGCACGAACTTCGACCAGATCACGTACGGCAAGGGCGCGTCCGTGCTCGCGCAGCTCGTCGCCTTCGTCGGGCGCGACGCCTTCCTGGCGGGCGCCCGGAACTACTTCGCCGAGCACGCCTACGGCAACACCAGCCTGGTCGACCTGCTGCGCGCCCTCGAGCCGCCGTCGGGGCGCGACCTGACCGCGTGGAGCAGGGCGTGGCTCGAGACCGCCGGGGTCAACACGATCGCCCTCGAGGTGGAGACCGGCGAGGACGGCACGCTCAGCGCGGTCGACGTCGTGCAGACCGCCTCCGCCGAGCACGACACGCTGCGCCCGCACCGGCTGGGCGTGGGCGCGTACGACCTGGTCGACGGCCGGCTGGCGCTCGTGCACCGTTCCGAGCTGGACGTGGACGGTTCCCGGACGCCCGTCCCGGAGCTGGTCGGCCGCCCCCGCCCGGCGCTCCTGCTGCCCAACGACGGCGACCTCACCTTCGCCAAGGTCCGCCTCGACGAGCGGTCGCGGGCCGCAGCGGTCGAGCACCTCCCGCTGGTCGGCGACCCCCTGGCGCGGGCCGTGCTCTGGGCGTCGCTGTGGGACTCGTGCCGCGACGCCGAGCTGCCCGCCCGCGACTACGTCGACGTGGTGCTGCGCGCCGCGGCGGTCGAGACGGTCCCGACCCAGCTGCGGCTCCTGCTCGGGCAGGCGTCGCTCGCCGCGAGCTCCTACACCGGGCTCGGTGAGCGGGCCGAGGTGCAGGCGCGGCTCGAGACGGGGCTGTTCGAGCTGCTCGGCGCGGCGGCGGAGGGTTCCGACGAGCAGCTGGCCCTCGCCCGCTCCTTCGCCGCGGCGGCCAACCCGGGCTGGGGTGGCGACGCCCTGGCCGGCTGGCTCGAGGACCGCGACGTCCCCGTGGGACTGGTCGTGGACCGCGACCTGCGCTGGCTCTTCGTCGGCCAGCTCGCCCGCCTCGGACGCATCGACGGCGCCGGGATCGACGCCGAGCAGGCCCGCGACGACTCCAACACCGGCATCGAGCTCGCCGCCGGGGCCCGCGCGGCACGCCCGACGCCGGAGGCCAAGGCCGAGGCGTGGCGGCTGGCCTGCGAGAGCGACGAGGTCACCAACAGCGTCCAGTCCGCGATCTGCGTGTCCTTCTGGCAGCGCGGGCAGGACGAGGTGCTGCGGGGTTACGTCGAGCCGTACCTGGCGATGGTCGAGGAGGCCGACCGCCTCGGCGGCGTCTGGCGCCACAAGGGTGCGGTGCTGCGGACCACGGCCGTGCGCAACCTGTTCCCGGTGCCCGAGGACCGCGAACCGTTCCTGGCCCGGCTCGACGCCTGGCTGGGCGGGGTCGAGCTGTCGGCGTCGGTCAGCCGCACGATCCGCGAGCGGCGCGACGACGCGCTGCGCTCGCTGCGCTGCCAGCGGGCGGCGCAGCGCCCCTGAGCGCGGTGCCCCCGGTCCCCGTGCTCGCCGAGCCCGGGCCGCTCGAGCCCGGGCCGGCCCGGCCCCTGGCGACGACGGAACCCTTCGACGGCGCGACCCTGTTCGCGTTCCTGCGGCGCTTCGCCGTGCCGGGGGTCGAGGCGCACACGGTCGACGGCGACGTCCTCGGGCTGACGCGGACGCTGCGGCTGGCCCACGGGCCGGCCGTGGTGCGCCTGACCTGGGACGGCGCGACCCTCGCGCTCGCCTTCGGCGGGCACCCGGACGACGAGGCGGACGCCCAGGCTCGGGTACGGCGGCTGGTCGACGCCGACGCGCCGGTGCAGGAGGTCGCGACGACGCTCGGCGCCGATCCGTACCTCGCGGACGACGTCGCCACCAGCCCGGGGCTGCGGCTGCCCGGCGGGACCGACGTGGCCGAGGCCGCGGTCCAGGCGCTGGTCAGCCAGCAGGTGTCCATGGCGGCCGCGGCGCGCTGCTCGGCCAAGCTCACCGAGGCGTACGGGGAGCCCGTGGCCGTCGCCGACGGCTCGGTGTCGATGCTGTTCCCGCGGATGGCGGCGCTGGCCGCGGCCGACCCCGAGACGTTGCCGATGCCGCGGGCCCGCGGTCGCGCCCTGGTCGGGCTGGCGGCCGCCGTCGCCGACGGGCGGCTGGTGCTGGAGGTCGCCCGTCCGTGGCGCGACCTGCGGACGGAGCTGCTGGCCCTGCCCGGCATCGGTCCCTGGACGGCCGACGTCGTCGGGCTGCGCGCGCTGGGCGAGCGCGACGTGCTGCTCGGGACGGACCTCGCCGTGCGCCGCCAGCTCGAGGCCCGCGGGGTCACCGACCCGGCCGCGTGGTCACCGTTCCGCAGCTACGCGACCGTGCACCTGTGGCGGCCGTACGTCTGACCGGGCTCAGTCGTCCTCGGTGCGCGCGTGCAGCGTGGTCGGGCGGCGGGCCGCCTCCCCCATCTGCGTGATGCCGTGGGAGAGCCCGCCGACGATGTCCCCGGCGACGAAGGACGAGCGCATCGAGGCCGCGGCCAGGGCGCAGTCCCGGTCGGACAGCGCCCGGCGGGCGGTCGTGCCGGTCACGATCTCGAGCACCCGCAGGTCGGGGTCGCAGAGGACGAGGACCGTGGACGCTGCGTCCTCGAGCGAGCCGTGCAGCCGCAGGGCGTCCGCGCGGGCGTCGTCCTCGGCACCGCCGAGGTAGAGCGCGAAGCGCAGGCCCGAGGCCTCCTCCGCGATCTCGACGGCGCGCCGGAGCCGCTTGGCGTCGGCGGGGGTGAGGTCGTCACCAGCGAGCACTGGCACCGCCGGCGTCGGACTCCGAGGTGGCGGAGGTCGTGGCGGAGGACGAGCCGGAGGCGGAGGAGCCCTCGAGGGCCCGGCGCTCGCCCTCGGTGATCGCGGGCAGCTCGTCGTCGGCGCCGCCCATGATCGAGCGGGCCCTGCCGCCCATCCAGACCGGGTCGTCGGCGTGCGGGCCCGGACCGCGACGCGACTCGTGCATCATCTTGTTGCCCTGGGAGACGGCGATCACGACGAGGATGACCACGAGCGGGATCCCGATCAGGAGGCCCAGCTCGGCCAGCGGCGAGGTCGTCGGCACCTCCGGCCAGCCGAACAGCGTGATGTCGAGAGGCACTAGGCTCGCGGTCATGCCCCCACGGTATCCGGCGGGGCTGTGCGCAGGCGGGACCCCCGACGAGCGGGGTCGGCGGCGTCGGGCGCGCGACCGGACGAGCAGACGGAGGATGCGCGCGTGTCGTTGACGGGGCCGGACGACCCGACCCCGGCGAGCCGCACCGTGCTCGACGCGGACCAGATCAGCCGGGCCTGCGCGCGGATGGCGCACGAGGTGCTCGAGGCGAACCGCGGGGCCAGCGGGCTGGTGCTGCTCGGGATCCCCACAAGGGGGGTGCCGCTCGCGCACCGCCTGGCCCGGGCCATGGCCGAGGCCGAGGGCGGGCTCGAGGCGCCGATCCCGGTCGGCTCGCTGGACGTGACCATGTACCGCGACGACCTGCGCCGCCACCCGACCCGCGCCGTCGGGCGCACGGAGGTCCCGGTGGGCGTGGACGGCGCGGTGGTCGTGCTGGTCGACGACGTCCTCTACTCCGGGCGCACCGTGCGTGCGGCGCTGGACGCGCTCGGCGACCTCGGCCGTCCCCGGGCCGTACGCCTGGCCGTGCTCGTCGACCGCGGCCACCGCGAGCTGCCGGTCCGGGCCGACCACGTCGGCAAGAACCTGCCGACCCGGTCCGACGAGCGGGTGTCGGTCCGCCTGGCCGAGGTCGACGGGGCCGACGAGGTCACGATCACGAGGGACGAGGCCTGATGCGGCACCTGCTCTCCGCCGCCGACCTCGACGCGGCCGAGGTCGGCGAGATCCTCGACCTGGCCGAGGAGATGGCGCTCGTGCAGAGCCGCCCGGTCAAGAAGCTGCCGGCGCTGCGCGGCCGCACCGTGGTCAACCTGTTCTTCGAGGACTCGACGCGCACCCGCAGCTCCTTCGAGCTGGCCGGGAAGTGGCTCTCGGCGGACGTGATCAACATCAGCGCCAAGGGCTCGTCGGTGTCCAAGGGCGAGTCGCTGCGCGACACCGTGCTGACGGTCGCCTCGATGGGCGTCGACGCGATGGTCGTGCGCCACATGGCCAGCGGGGCCCCGCTGCAGACGGCGCGCTGGTTCGCCGAGCTGGGCCTCGGCGTGCACGTGGTCAACGCCGGCGACGGTACCCACGAGCACCCGACCCAGGCCCTGCTCGACGCGTTCACGCTGCGCCGGCACTTCCGCGCGCAGGACCCCGACCGGCCCGACGCCCTGGCGGGACGGCGGATCGCGGTCGTCGGCGACATCACCCACTCCCGCGTCGCGCGCAGCAACGTCGAGCTGCTGACCACGCTCGGCGCCCAGGTGGTGCTGGTCGCTCCCCCGACGCTGCTGCCGTCCGGTGTCGGCACGTGGCCGGTCGAGGTGCGCCACGACCTCGACGCGGTGCTGGGTGAGGTCGACGCGGTGATGATGCTGCGGGTGCAGCGCGAGCGGATGTCGGGCGGCTACTTCCCCACGCCGCGCGAGTACACCGTCGGCTACGGGCTGACCCGCGCCCGGCTGGGCCTGCTCCGGCCCGGGGCGCCGATCTGCCACCCGGGCCCCATGAACCGCGGTCTGGAGATCTCGGGCGACGCGGCCGACTCGGCGGGCTCGTTGATCCTCGACCAGGTCGCGGCCGGCGTCGCCGTACGGATGAGCGTGCTCTACCAGCTCCTGGGCGGCCAGGACGACGCGGACGGAACGACAGGAGCGCTGCGGTGACCCAGGCCGACGACGAGCAGGGGCGCGACGTCCTCGTGCTCGGGGCCGATCTCGCCGGGCGGGGTCCGGCCGACCTGCTGATCCGCGACGGCTCCTTCGCCGACCCCGCGGACGCACGTCCCGACGCGGACCGCGTCGACGCCGCCGGCCTCGTGGCGCTGCCCGGCCTGGTCGACCTCCACACCCACCTGCGGGAACCGGGCCGTGAGGACGCCGAGACCGTGGAGACCGGGACGCGGGCCGCCGCCCGCGGCGGCTACACCGCCGTCCTGGCCATGGCCAACACCAACCCCGTCACCGACACCGCGGAGGCGGCGGAGCACCTCCTCGGCGTGGCGTCGCGCGTCGGCTCCGCGCAGGTCGTGCCCGTCGGCGCCGTCAGCAAGGGCCTCGAGGGCGAGGAGCTCGCCGAGCTCGGGCTGATGGCCCGCTCCGCGGCCCGCACCCGGGTGTTCTCCGACGACGGTCACTGCGTCGCCGACGCCCGGCTGATGCGCCGGGCGCTGGAGTACGTCCGCGCCTTCGACGGCGTCGTCGCCCAGCACGCGCAGGACCCCCGCCTCGCCGGCCGCGACGCGTGCTGCGCCGAGGGCGAGCTGTCCGGCCGCCTCGGCCTGCCCGGCTGGCCCGCCGTCGCCGAGGCCGGGATCGTGGCCCGCGACGTCCAGCTGGCCGAGCTCACCCGCTCCCGGCTCCACGTCTGCCACGTGTCGACGGCCGAGACGGTCGACGTGCTGCGCTGGGCCAAGCAGCGCGGCGTCGAGGTGACCGCCGAGGTCACCCCGCACCACCTGCTGCTCACCGTCGACGAGCTGACCGGCTACGACCCGACGTTCAAGGTCAACCCGCCGCTGCGCAGCGGCGAGGACGTGGCCGCCCTGCGCGACGCGCTGAGCGACGGCACCATCGACGCCGTCGGCACCGACCACGCGCCCCACGCCCGCCACGACAAGGAGCACGCGTTCGTCGACGCCGCGTTCGGGATGCTGGGCCTGGAGACCGCGCTGGCCGTCGTCGTCGAGACGATGGTGCGCCCGGGCGCGCTCGGCTGGGGCGACGTCGCCACACGGATGTCGTCGGTCCCCGCCCACATCGCCCGGCTCCCCGGGCAGGGCCGTCCGCTGCGGGTGGGCGAGCCGGCGAACCTCGTCCTCGTGGACCCCGAGCGCCGCTCGGTCGTCGACCGCGACGCGTCCCTCTCGCTCTCGCGCAACAACCCGTGGCACGGCCGCGACCTGCCCGACCCGATGGTCGCCACCTGGTGGGGCGGGCGCCGGACCTTCACGCGGTCCTGACCGATGATCGGGGCGTGATCGAGCAGCGGGCGTTCGGCAGCACCGGCCTCACCGTCTCTGCGGTCGGCCTGGGCGCCGGCCAGGTCGGCGAGCGCGACGTCACCGAGCCGCAGGCGGAACGTCTGCTGCAGGGCGCGCTGGACGCGGGCGTGACGCTCGTCGACACCGCCCTCTCCTACGGGAGCAGCGAGGAGCGCATCGGGCGCCACCTCGCCGGGCGCCGGGACACGTTCGTGCTGTCGAGCAAGGGCGGCTCCGGCGTCGAGGGCCACGCGGACTGGTCGGCCGGCGCCGTCCGGGCCAGCGTCGAGCAGACCCTGCGCCGCACCCGCTCCGAGCACGTCGACGTCTTCTTCCTGCACTCCTGCTCGCTGGAGGTGCTGCGCCGCGGCGAGGTCCAGGACGCGCTGGACGCCGAGGTGGCCGCCGACCGGGTGCGCGTCCCGGGCTACAGCGGTGACAACGAGGCGCTCGCGTTCGCGGCCGCCTCGGGGCGGTTCGGAGCGCTGGAGTGCAGCGTCAACCTCCTCGACCGCTGGAACCTCCACCACGTCGTCGGGCGCGACCCCGGCCTCGGCGTCATCGCCAAGCGGCCCGTGGCCAACGCGCCCTGGCGTTTCGCGGAACGGCCGACGGGCCACTACGCGGAGCTCTACTGGGAGCGGCTCCGCGCGCTCGACCTCGACCCGGGCGATCTCGGCCCGGAAGGCTGGACGGCCCTCGCGCTCCGCTTCAGCGCGTACGCGCCGGGCGTGCACACCGCGATCGTCGGCACGGCGAACCTCGAGCACCTCTTGGCGAACCTGGACGCCGCGGCTGCAGGGCCGCTGCCGCCCGACGCCCTCGAACGGCTCGACGAGGCCTGGGGCCGCGTCGGCACCGACTGGCCCAGCTCGACCTGACGCCGGCGTCCCAGCCCCAGGATCAGCCGGTCGCGACCGATGTTCGGCGACGAGCGGGACGCCGGGCCACGGCGACCCCGACGAGGCAGACGACGCCGCCGACGACGGCCAGCAGCAGCGGGACCTCACCGAGCAGCAGCCAGCCGAGCGCGATCGCCACGGGCGGCACGGCGTACGTCGTCGTCGCCAGCCGGCCCGCGTCGCTGCGGCCCATCGCGTACGCCCAGGTCGAGAAGGCCAGCGCGGTGGGGACGAGGCCGAGGTAGGCGACGGCCCACCACACGACCGCGGGCGCGGCAGCCAGCCCACGGACGAGCTCGCCCGCGAAGGGCAGCAGCGCGACGGTTCCGACGGCGCAGGCGGCCCACGTCACCACGAGGCCGGACAGGTGGCGCAGCACGACCTTCTGCGCGACCAGCGCCCCCGCGTACGCGACGGCGCTGACCAGCACCAGGGCCACGCCGAGGCCCGGCGACCCGCCCGCGGGCCGCTCCCCCGCGTCCGCCGTGCCCGACGCGACCCCGATCAGCACCGTGCCCGCGAGGGCGATGGCGAGACCGACCACGAGCGGCGTCGGGAAGCCCTCGCGCAGCAGGGTGCCGGCGAGGACGGCCACCAGCAGCGGCGCGATCTGGATGATCATCGAGGCCGTGCCGGCGTCGACGTGCTGCTCGCCGGCGTTCAGCGCGACGTTGTACAGCGCGAACCACGCCAGCCCGACCAGCACGACGAGCCACCGGACCCGCTGCGGCAAGGCGCGCAGGCGCGCGAGCCGGGTGCCGCCGCCGAGCCGCGGCAGCGACGTCATGGCGCTCAGCGCGACGGTGGCGACCAGCAGGCGTCCCAGCGAGAGCGCGCCCGGGCTGAGCCACGGAGCCACGAAGCGGATGACGACGAAGGCCGAGGCCCAGGCGAGCACCGTGACGACGACGGCGAGGAGCCCCGCCCGGCCGAGGCCCTGCGGTGCCACCGGCGCCTGCTGCTGCGTTGCGACCACCCGACGAGGATCGCAGGACGCTCTGACACTTCCGAGCGGGTTTCGCCCTCCTAGGGTGAGCGCATGCCCGACTGGTTCCCGCGCACGCTCGCCCAGGCCGTGCAGTTCGTCCCGCTGCGCATCCTCTTCCTCGTCGTGCTCGCGCTGGTGGCGCGGGCGGTGGTCAACCACCTCATCGACCGCACGGTGCGCAACACGACGGGCGACCGGCGCCGGCTGCGGATCCGCCCGCTGCAGGCGCTGCGCGAGGTCGACCCCGAGGCCGCCGAGCGCCGTGACTCCCGCATCCGCGCGCTCGGCTCGCTGGCCCGCAGCGCGTCGACGGTGCTGATCACGCTCGTGGCGCTGCTGATGGTCTTCTCCGAGATGGGCTTCAACATCACCTCGCTCATCGCGGGCACGTCGATCGTCGCCGTGACGGTGGCCTTCGGCCTGCAGAACGTGGTCAAGGACCTCGTCGCGGGGGTGACCATGCTCGTCGAGGGGCAGTTCGGCGTCGGTGACTTCATCGACATGAAGGAGGCGGCGGGCACCGTCGAGGCCATCGGCCTGCGGACGACCACGCTGCGCGACGACGGCGGCAACACCTGGTACGTCCGCAACGGCGAGGTCGTGCGGGTCGGCAACTTCAGCCAGGGCGGCACGGGCCGGCCGCAAGTCGCCGAAGCCATCCAAACCGTGCGGCTGCTAGACGATTGGAGTGCGGCTACCTCCGAGAAAGAGCACGAAGAACAGGTTGCCGTGCGCGAGCAAGCCTCCGAGCCGCCCAGGCGAGCTTAGCCTGCTACTTCAGATACGTCGTCACGAAAGACACGAGCGGTACGACGTAAAGGGCAGCGACAATCACGATCACTGCTGGCCGGAACAGCCGCGGTCGCATTTCGGCTACTAACGCAACGCGCGTTCGAGCCTCAGTCACCTCGCGCCAATAACGGGGTGAATCCCTCGCCACTTGCGCGGTACGTTCCTCGAACGCGCGTCGGATATCAGCGGCTTGTGTTGCCCGGTAGCGATCGCCGATGACCTTTAGAAGGACTAGCGGCGCAACCCCAAGAAGGGGAATACTAGCAAGTAGTAAAGCCAAGATGGGCGCAGCGTACACAACCGAGGAAGATCCAATCGACTGCCCGTAGACGATGGCGGGAAGGCCACTCAGCAAAATCGCGACATAGACCGATGCAAGAAGCCGACGCAAGGGCCGCCAGCCGTGGTAGCCGTCTTCGTTCAGCGGATCTACGCCGAACCACGCATCATTCCTGATGCGCCAGAAAAACCGTAAGAAGCAGTACCCGAGCACGTTATTCTTGATGAAGATGTAGCAACAGGCAGAGCAGACCAGGAGCCAAGACACGGCAGCAATCCAGTGCCCCTCGCGGACTGACGCCCACCAATCGGCATCAGCAGCGCTTGGCAGAGTCGCGAGCGCCCCAAAGGCTCCTTGTCGATCGAAGGTCAGGTACAGGAAGACTGCGCTAAGAACGCTAAGGGCAACACAGATGACTGATCCCGATCGCCCGGCCCGCTCGAAACTCCTGTTCAGCTCTTCGATCTCCGCCCGCACCCGTTTGGCAGGGGGCCCATCGCTAGACTGCGCGTCCCACGAGACGAGATTTTGTACCATCGACCGCATGAGCGTGCAGTTTCTGAATATCAGAGGCACCGTGAGGGCTGCACCGAGAGACACACTGATGGCGGTATAGTCCCTACTCAGCGGAAAATAGTTCAAATTATCCGACGGCGCGTATCCGACGATGATCTTGAAATCAGCCACAGTGCGGGCGAGGGAACCCGCCGCCCAGAACTCATGGCTGCTCTCCGCGCCTATCGCTAGTAATAATCCGAACACCACAAGCAGACCGAACAGTACTATTCGCGGGTAGCCTCGTCGTTCCACCAGGTCAAAGAAAGGCTCTGCCAAGAACGGTCTGGCCTCAGGATAGTACGGTCTTGGCGGCTGTTCAGGGATGCTTGTCGTCGGCTGCCGGATTGAGTCGCGTTTAGGCCGTCGCTCTGCAAACCAAGCAGCCATCTCCCAGAGCAGTAGGATCACGCGGCGTACCTCTGGATATGGGTGGGAGCCATCCGGCTGTTAAGTGGTGGTAGCAGGTGACGCTGAATCCGCACGGCAGGCTCAGGGGAACTTTCCTGAGCCTGCCGCTGGTGACACTGTTGGGTCAGCCCTTGAAGCTCACCTCGAGGGTGATCGGGACGGCCGAGAGGGCCTGGGAGACCGGGCAGTTCTGCTTGGCCTCCTGGGCGGCCTTCTCGAACTCCTCGGCGGTGATGCCGGGGACGTCGCCGACCACGCTCAGCGTGATGCCGGTGATGCCGGTGCCGGCCTGGAAGCTCACGTCGGCCTTGGTGTCGATGCTGGTCGGCGCGTGGCCGGCGCCGGCGAGGCCGTGCGAGAGGGCCATCGAGAAGCAGGTCGAGTGGGCCGCGGCGATGAGCTCCTCGGGGCTGGTGCGGCCGTTGGGCTCCTCGGAGCGCGAGGCCCACGTGACCTCGAAGCTCCCGACCTCGGACGAGACGAGCTCGACCTCGCCCTGGCCCTCCATCAGGGAACCTTCCCAGTGGGCCTGCGCGGTACGGACGACAGCCATGCGTTGCTCCTTGCGTGCGGGTGTCCCGCTGGCGGTGGCCAGCGGTCGGTCGCGGACGACCAGTTCGGTCGTCCACGACCTATCGTGCCAGCGCGTCCCGCCGCGCGCCTGGGCGGTCTCGGTCCGTACCGGGCTCCCGTGGACGGGGGATGATGGGGGCGATGACCGAGCCAGCCGCCAGCCCCGCCCCCGTCGCCTCCTTCTACGAGGCGGTGGGCGGCCACCCCACCTTCGTCGCCCTCGTCCGCCGCTTCTACGAGGGCGTCGCCGGCGACCAGCCGCTGCGCGACCTCTACCCCGAGGAGGACCTCGCCGCGGCGGAGGACCGGCTCCGCGGCTTCCTGGAGCAGTACTGGGGCGGCCCGACGACGTACAGCGAGCAGCGCGGGCACCCGCGACTGCGGATGCGGCACGCGCCCTTCGCGGTGACGCCCGACATGCGCGACCGCTGGATCACCCACATGCGCGACGCCGTCGACTCGCTCGACCTGCCGCAGGCCCAGCGCGACGAGATGTGGACCTACCTCGAGCGCGCGGCGCACTTCATGGTTAATGCGCCCGGCGACGAGCCCGCGCCGGCGGCGTCGATGGGCCTGCCGGTCGGCGGACGGTCGGTCTCGCTGCAGCCCCGGCGACCCGCCGAGGGCTGACCGGCCCTCAGGCCCCCGGCACCCCCGGCGCGCCGGGCAGGGCCCAGGCCGCCAGCGCCCCCCGCTCGGCGTCGTCGAGTGGCCGCGGCCCGACCGCGACCGTCCGCGAGCGCGCGTAGACCGTGCCAGCGTTGCCGGGGTCGCGGACCTCGGCGGCGAGGGTGAACGAGCGCTGGCCCACGGCGACGACGCTCGTCGCCACCTCGTAGGGCGCGCTGCGGAAGTCCAGCGGGGCGAGGTGGTCGAGGTCCTGGCGCACGACCGACCACACGACGCCGGCCGACCAGTCGAGGGTGGCGGTCATGATCGCGACCCGCGCCTCCTGCACGTAGTCGTAGAACTTCACGTTGTTGACGTGCCCGTACGCGTCGAGGTCGGACCAGCGCACCGTGAGCGGGTAGCGCGCCGCGCGCTCCCCCACGGCGGCCCGCGGCAGGTCGCGCAACGGTTCGGCGGGGTGGAGGTAGGCCGTGAAGGCGGCCCGCTCGACCTCGTTGAGCCGGCGCACGCCGCCGCCGGCCAGGTCGAAGGGCACCAGCGTCGTCCGGGCGCGCGCGGCCAGCGTCTCGCCGTCGAAGACCTCGTAGCCCACGACGAACCGGCTCGCGCCGAGCGCGTCGATCCACAGCGAGACGGTCAGCGGCTCGGGCCCGTAGCCCACGGGCGCCACGTACTCCACCTGGTGCGAGGCGACCAGCACGCCGGTGGTGAGCATGTCGGCCAGGCCCGGCGCGCCCGCGTGGAGGAAGGCGACGCGCGCGTCCTGCAGGTGGTCGAGGTAGACCGCGTTGTTCACGTGGCCCTGCGCGTCGAGGTCGCCCCACCGGCGGGGCGAGGCGTGGACGAAGCGGCGAGGAGCGGGAGCAGCCACCTCAGTCGCGGTCGTAGAGGGAGTCGAGCAGGTCGGCGTAGCGGCGCTCGACCTCGGCGCGGCGGACCTTCATGCTCGGCGTGACCTCACCGTTCTCGACGCCGAGCTCGGCGGGCAGGAAGGCCCAGCGCTTCACCGTCTCCCAGCGCTCGAGCTTGCGGTTGGCGGTCTGCACGCCGCTCTCGACCAGGGCGCGCACCTCGGCCGAGCGGGTGAGGTCCTCGACGGAGCCGTAGGAGATCTGCTGGGCGTCGGCCCACTCGGTGATCGCCTGCGGGTCGAGGGCGATCAGCGCGCTGATGTACTTGCGGCCCTCGCCATGGGCGACGACCTGGCTGACGTACGGGCTCGCGGCCTTGATCACGCCCTCGACCTCGGACGGCGCCACGTACTTGCCGCCCGAGGTCTTGATCAGGTCCTTCTTGCGGTCGGTGATCTTGAGGTAGCCGTGGTCGTCGATCTCGCCGATGTCGCCGGTGGCGAACCAGCCGTCGACGAACGCATCCTCGGTCATCTCCGGCTGGTGGTGGTAGCCGCGCATCACGCCCGGGCCCTTGATCAGGATCTCGCCGTCATCGGCGATCTTGGCCTCCGAGCCCGGCAGCAGCGGGCCGACCGTCCCGAACCGTGCGGCGCGCGGGTTGTTGACGAACGTCGCCGCGCTGGTCTCGGTGAGCCCGTAGCCCTCGAGCACCAGCAGCCCCGCCGCGTAGAACCACTCCTGGACCTCGCGGTTGAGCCCCGCCGACCCCGAGACGAAGAACCGGATCTTGCCGCCCATGCGGGCCTTGATCGTCGAGAAGACGAGCCGCTCGGCCACCGCCTGCTGCGCGGCGAGCAACCCCTTGGGCCGGCCGCCCGCGAGCCGGATGGGCGTGGTCCGGCGACCGACGCCGAAGGCCCAGTCGACGATCCGCTTGCGCGCACCGCCGGAGGCGCTCGTCATGACGCGCGAGCGGACCTTCTCGAAGATACGGGGCGCGCCGCACATGAAGGTGGGCTGCACGACGGCGAGGTTCTCCACCAGGCTGTCGATGTCGCCCTCGATCGCCGTGGCGAAGCCGATCTTGAGCTGGATCGCGACCAGGACCTTGCCGAAGACGTGGCTCAGCGGGAGCCACAGGTACTGCAGGTCCTCGCGGTAGACGAGGTCGTACGCCTCGGCCGCCGCGCCCTCGTAGACCAGGCAGTCGTGCACGAGCCGCACGCCCTTGGGGCGCCCGGTGGTGCCCGAGGTGTAGATCAGCGTCGCGAGGTGGTCGGGACCCGTCTGCGCGATCATGTCCTCCACGCAGGACGGGTCGCCGGCGAGCCGCTCCCGGCCGCGGGCGCGCAGGTCGTCGAGGCTGATCGTGCGCTCGCCCCGCGGGGTGCCCGAGATCAGCACGATCACCTCGAGCGCCGGCAGCTCGTGGGCGTGCGCCTCGATCTTGTCGACCTGGCCCTGGTCCTCGGCGAAGACCACGCGCGAGCCCGAGTCGCCGAGGATGAACGCGACGTCCTCGGCCTGCGTGGTCGGGTAGACGGTCGTCGTGGCCGCACCGGCGGACATGATCGCGATGTCGGCCAGCACCCACTCGATGCGCGTGCCGCACGCGATCGCCACCCGGTCCTCGAGCCCCACGCCGAGAGCGAGCAGGCCGGCGGCCAGCTCGAAGGCGGAGTCCTTCGTCTCGGTCCACGACAGCGACACCCAGCGGCCGCCCTGCTTGTGGCGGAAGGCCTCGCGGTCGCCGGAGGCCTTGACCTGCTCGAGCAGCATCGCCCCCACCGAGGAGGGCCGCTGCGCCACGATGTCGTCCGCCCCGGCGGGGTGTTCGTATCGGTCCATGTCGGCTCCCGTGCTCGTACGGGCCGCCTCGGCAAACGTCAGCCGGCCGCGGGTGTTGGCTGGTCGAGCCAGGTTACCGGACAGCATCCCTCACGCTCCGGAGCGCGGTCGCCGGTGACCCGTGTCCCCCGCACGGACGACAGCCCGCCGCCTTCACAGACTCCACCTAGGTATCGCCGGTCGATCGTCATACGATTGAACGCATAATGACCACGACTGCACCCCCGGCAGCACGCTGGCTCACCCACGACCAGCAGCGCGCTTGGCGCGCCTACCTCCTCGGCAGCGCCGTGCTGAGCGAACGCCTCGATGCCCAGCTGCGCGACCACGGCCTCGATCTCGCCGAGTACGAGATCCTCGTCACCCTGTCCGAGGCGGCCGACCGCCAGCTGCGGATGGCCGAGCTCGCGGACGCGGTGCACCAGAGCCGCTCCCGGCTCACCCACACCGTGACCCGCATGGAGAAGCGCGGCCTGATCGAGCGGACCACCTGCCCGGTCGACCGCCGCGGTGTCTGGGCCAACCTCACCGACGCCGGCTACCGGCTGCTCGAGGAGGCCGCTCCCAGCCACGTCGAGTGCGTGCGGCGCAACTTCGTGGACGCGATCGACGACGAGACGCTGGCGGCGGTGGGCCGCGCGTTCCACGCCGTGGTCGAGGTCCCCCAGGACTGAGTCCCGCGCCGTCCCGACGCGGCGCGCGAGGGGCCCGCGGTGCGGGTGGCCCGGCTACGATCGCACCCGACCATGTCCTCGACCGCCCCCCTGCTCCTCGTGCCCGGAGACGGCGACGTCCCCGAGGGCCTGGGCGACCTGACCCGGGAGCTGCGCAGCCGCGACGCCCTCGGCGCGCTGGACACCTCCACGCTGGCGCGGGCGCTCTACTCCACCGACGCCTCGCTCTACCGCGTCGTGCCGCAGGCCGTGGCGCGGCCCCGGCACGTCGACGAGCTGCTGGCCGTGCTGGACGCGGCCCGCGCGGCCCGGGTCCCCGTCACCACGCGCGGCGCGGGCACCTCGTGCGCCGGCAACGCCGTGGGTCCGGGTCTCGTCGTCGACGTCGGTCGCCACCTCACGACGATCGGCGAGGTCGACCCCGAGGCCCGCACCGCACGGGTCGAGCCGGGGGTCGTGCAGTCGGCGCTGCAGGCCACGGCCGCCCCGTACGGGCTGCGGTTCGGTCCGGACCCGTCGACGCACAACCGCTGCACCATCGGCGGGATGATCGGCAACAACGCCTGCGGCCCCCGCGCGCTCGGCTACGGCCGGACGGCCGACAACGTGGTGGCGCTCGACGTCGTCACCGGCCGCGGGGAGCGGCTGCACCTGGAGCACGGCGCACCCGCACCGGTGTCCGCCAGCCTCGACGCCGTCCGGGAGGTGGTCGCCGGCGGGCTCGGCACCATCCGCACCGAGCTCGGCACCTTCGGCCGGCAGGTCTCCGGCTACAGCCTCGAGCACCTGCTGCCCGAGCGCGGCTTCGACGTCGCCCGCTTCCTGGCCGGCACCGAGGGCACCCTCGCCGTCGTCACCGGCGCGACGGTCCGGCTCGTCGCCGACGCCCCGCACAAGCGGATGGTCGCGCTCGGCTACGCGACGATGGCCGACGCCGCGGACGCGGTCACCGCCGTCCTGCCGCACCGTCCGACCGCCGTCGAGGGCCTGGACCGGCGCATCGTCGACGTCGTCCGCCGGCGGCGCGGCGACGCGGCCGTGCCTCCGCTGCCCCGCGGCGACGGCTTCATGCTCGTCGAGGTCGTCGGCGACGACGCGGGCGAGGTGGAGGCCCGGGCGGACCGGGTGCTGGCCGACGCCGGCGCGCTCGACGGCTCGGTGGTCACCGACCCGACGCAGGCCCTGGCGCTGTGGAAGATCCGCGAGGACGGCGCCGGCCTCGCCGGCGTCAGCCTCGCCGAACCCGCCTACCCCGGGTGGGAGGACGCCGCCGTGCCGCCCGCCCGGCTCGGCGCCTACCTGCGCGACTTCGACGCGCTCCTCACCGAGTTCGGGCTCGACGCGCTGCCGTACGGCCACTTCGGCGACGGCTGCGTGCACGCCCGCATCGACTTCCCGCTGACCCGGCCCGGCGGCGCGCAGACGTACCGGCGCTTCGTCGAGGAGGCGGCCCGCGTCGTCGCCGCGTACGGCGGGTCGATGTCGGGCGAGCACGGCGACGGCCGGGCCCGTTCCGGGCTGCTGCCGGCCATGTACTCCGCCGAGGCCATCGCGCTGTTCGGCCGCGTCAAGGCGGCCTTCGACCCCGACGACCTGCTCAACCCCGGCGTGCTCGTCGACCCGGCGCCGGTCGACGCCGACCTGCGCGCGTCCGGCCTGGTGGGGCGCCCGCTGCCGGTCAGCCGGCACTTCTCCGCCGAGGTCCACAAGTGCTCCGGCGTCGGCAAGTGCCTCGCGAACACCACCGGGGCGCAAGGCGTGATGTGCCCCAGCTACCAGGCCACGCGGGAGGAGAAGGACTCGACCCGCGGCCGCGCCCGCGTGCTCCAGGAGCTCGTGAACGGCACCCTGGTCGACGGTTGGCGGGCGCCCGAGGTGCACGACGCCCTCGACCTCTGCCTGTCCTGCAAGGGCTGCGCCCGCGACTGCCCGACCGGCATCGACATGGCCTCCTACAAGTCGATCGCCACCGACCACGCGTACGCCGGACGGCTGCGTCCGCGCAGCCACTACGCCCTGGGCTGGTTGCCGCGCTGGGGCCGCCTCATCACGCGCTTCCCCGGGCTGGCCGCGCTGGTCAACGTCACCGGGGCGACCCCCGGCCTGCGCCACCTCCTGCGCTGGGGCGCCGGCGTCGACCAGCGGCGCTCGCTGCCGCGCTTCTCCGACCGGCCGGCCCGCGCGCGGGTGGACGTCGACGCCCCCGGCGCGCAGGGCGGCCGGGACGTCGGCAGGGACGTCGTGGTGTGGGTCGACTCGTTCTCCGACTGCTTCGAGGGTGCGGGCGCCGGTCCGGTCGTCGAGGTCCTCCGCGCCGCCGGCTACGCGCCACGGTTCCTCGAGCGCAACGCCTGCTGCGGCCTGACCTGGATCAGCACCGGCCAGCGCGAGGGCGCCCGTCGCCAGCTGCGCCAGGCCCTCGACGTCCTGCACCCCGTCGTCGCCGCCGGCGTCCCGGTCGTCGGGCTCGAACCCTCCTGCCTGGCGGTGTGGCGCAGCGACGCCGCCGAGCTGCTCGACGACCCGCGCGTCGCGGAGGTGGCCGCCGGGGTCCACACCCTCGCCGAGCTCCTCGAGCAGACGCCGGGCTGGAGCGCGCCCGACCTCACCGACGTCGAGGTCGTCGCCCAGCCGCACTGCCACCACGCCTCGGTCATCGGGTGGCGGGCCGACGCGGCGCTGCTGGCGGCGACCGGCGCGACCGTCACCACGGTCGGCGGCTGCTGCGGCCTGGCCGGGAACTTCGGCGTCGAGCAGGGCCACTACGAGGTCTCGGTCAAGGTCGCCGAGCACGACCTGCTGCCCGCGGTGCGGCAGCGGCCGGACGCCGTGGTGCTGGCCGACGGCTTCTCCTGCCGCACCCAGCTCGCCGAGCTCGCCGACCGGCAGGCCGTCACCCTCGCCGAGCTGCTCTCCCCCGGCTTCCGCGCTCCGCGCGCCGCGCCGCCCGAGGTCGCGGCGACGCCCACGCCGGACCCGCACGACGGGTCCGCCACGGCCGAGCCGTCGGTCGCGCAGCAGCGGCCGACCCTGAACCAGGGGTCCGTCGACGTCCCCTGAGCCCTGGGCCCAGGAGGTGCCCGCGGCCGTCGGGCCCGAGGTGCTCGAGGTGGCACCGCGCCAGGCCGACCGGCGGCTCCTGCTCGTCCTGGGCGTCGGGGCGCTGCTCGTCGCGCTCGTGCTCGGCGGTCTCGCGCTGGTCGACCGCGTCCGTGGCGGCGCCTCGTCGCCGCGCGGGCTGGCCGAGCGGGTGGTCACCGCCCTGGACCACGAGGACCTGGCCGCGCTCGGCCGCCTCGTCGAGCCCTCCGAACGGGCCGCCCTCCTCCGGACGGGGGCGGCGCTGTCGCAGCACCTCGCCGACCTGGGCCTGCCCGAGGCGGTGGGGGGCGGGTCCCGGCCCCGCCACCCGCTCGACGGTCTCGACCTCAGCCTCACCGGCGCCTCGCCGCACGTGGAGTCGCAGGACGGCGACGTCGCGGTGGTCGGCCTCGGCCCCCTCGTCGTGCGCGTCCGGAGCGACCCCGACCGCGCCCACGGGCTGCTGCGCACCTGGTTCGCGGACCGGCGCATGAGCGCCCCGGAGGACGAGACGTACGCCGTCGACGACCTCCCCGCGCTCGGTGTGCGCAAACGCCTGGTCACCGTCGAGCGCGACGGGCGCTGGTACGTCAGCGTGCTCGCCACGCTGCTCGGGCCGGGTGTCCCCCCGGGCAGCCTCGCCGACGTCGAGGCCCTCGACCCGGCTCCGTCGCCGACCCCGGGGGCCGCGGTCGAGGCCACGGTGCGGGCGCTGCTCGACCCTGTCACGCGCCGCGACCCCACCGCGCTGGCCCGGACGCTCGACGCGTCCGGATCGGACACGGTCCAGCTGTGGGCCGCCCAGCTGGCGATCGTCGGGCTCGACCGGCCGCCGGCGCCGATCACCGCGCTCTCGACGTCGCCGGGCACCGACGACGGCACGCGCGCCGTCGTCCGCGTCGGGGCTCTCACCGTCGGGACGGGGTCGGGGTTCGACCTGGACGGTCCGTGCGTCACGACGAACGGCGACCGGGCCTGCCTGCGGTCCTCGGGCTACCGCTACGCCGGCGGCGCGGGGACGCTCGGGCAGCTCGAGCTCCTCGGCCACGACGGCGCGTTCTCGCTGACCGCCGTCCACGACGACGCGGGCTGGCGCACGAGCCTGCCCGAGAGCCTCGCGGACGCCGTCATCGGCTACGCGGACGGCCTCACCCGGGCGCAGGTGCTCATGGTGCTGAACACCGAGCGTTCGGACACGCCGTCGGCCGTCCTCGAGCCGGACCGGCCGCAGGACGTCACCTTCACCAGCGGCGGCTACGCGCTGCTCACGGTCCCGGTGACGCAGGCCGGGCTGCTGCGCGTCGTCCCCAGCCCGACCGGGGGCAACCGCGCGAGCCTCTACGCCCCGGACGGCCAGCCCGCCCTGCAGCCGTTCTTCCCCAACGACTCCGTGTACCGCGTGACGCCGGGCGAGCACACGCTGCTCGTCTGGGCCGACGACGAGTTCAGCGACACCCTGCGCACCGGCCGGCCGTACGTGCAGCGCGTCGAGGTCCGCTCGATCCGCTGAGGTCCGGGCGTCGTCCGTTCAGGACCCGTACGCCGCGCTGAGGGCGCCGCCCAGCCGAGCGAGCTCGTCGCGCACGGCGTCCGGACCTTCCACCGCGACGACGTCGGCCCAGCCGGCGAGCTGGCGCGCGAGCATGCGCGGGGTGTCGGCCCGGACGTGCAGCCGGGTGCGCCCGTCGGCCTGGTCCACCACGTCGACGTAGCGGGCGCCGAGCACGTCGGTGAAGGGCGCGACCAGGTCGTCGGGCAGCGTCACCGTGGTTTCGACCGCGGAACGCGCGCGCTCGACGACGGCCGACACCTCCTCCCAGGCCGTCGCCAGGTCGAAGCCGTCCGGCCTCTCGAACCGCTCGGCTTCGGTCTCGACCTCGCGGACGCGGTCGACCCGGAACGTGCGCCGCCCCCGAGCCGTCTGGGCCAGCAGGTACCAGACGCCGTCGTGGTCGACGAGCCCCAGCGGCTCGACATCCCGGTCGCCGGCCCGGCCGTCGCGGGACGCGTACGTGATCCGCACCCGTCGGCGGGCGACGACCGCCGCCTGCAGGGCGTCCAGGTGCGGCGGCCGGACGGGCGCGGCCCGACCCCAGCGGCGGTGGTCGAGGACCGTCGCCGAGCCCGCCGCCTCCGCCTCGGCCCGGAAGGTCGACGGCAGCGCGCGGACCAGCTTGCGCAGCGCCGAGCGGATGGCGGGTGATACGTCCTGCCCGGGTCCGGCGAGCAGGAACAGCGCGTGGACCTCCGGCGCGGTCAATCCGGTCAGGTCGGTGCGGGCTCCGCCGACCAGGGACCAGCCGCCGCCGCGCCCGGCCTGGGCGTAGACGGGGACGCCCGCGCTCGACAGCGCCTCGAGGTCGCGCCGCACCGTGGGCACGGAGACCTCCAGCTCGGCCGCCGCCTCCGCCGCGGTCACGTGGCCGCGCGCCTGCAGCAGGAGCAGCAGGCTCACCAGCCGGTCCGCGCGCACGCCCCCATCCTGCCCGGAAAAGTGATCAGGAGGTGATCACTTCAACAGGGAGGATGGGGACATCAGCCAGGTCCGACCGGGAGGAATTCCGATGTTGCAGGGCATGTCGAACGTGAGCTTCTACGCCGACGACGTCGACGCCGCCGCGCGGTGGTACACCGACGTCCTCGGCTTCCCGCCGTACTTCGTGGTGCCGGGCTACGTGGAGTTCCGCATCGGGCCCGACGAGGACGAGCTGGGCATCATCGACGCCCGCTACGCGCCCGCCGACGAGCCCGGCACCCCGGGCGGTGCGGTGCTGAGCTGGCACGTCGAGGACCCCCAGGCCGTGCTCGACCGCCTCATCGAGCTCGGGGCCACCCAGCGGCAGCCCGTCACGCCGCGCGGCGAGGGCTTCGTGACCGCGTCGGTGGTGGACCCGTTCGGCAACGTGCTGGGATTCATGACCAACCCGCACTGGGCCGCGCGGCACGCCGACTGACGCTCCCTGAGCTTGTCGAAGGGCCCGGGACGGGTTGGCGTCCATCCCCTGCGATCGGCTGAGCACGCCGACCTCTCCGAGGCCCTTCGACAGGCTCAGGGAGCGTGCCCCTACGCCGACCTCTCCGAGGCCCTTCGACAGGCTCAGGGAGCGTGCCCCTACGCCGACCTCTCCGAGGCCCTTCGACAGGCTCAGGGAGCGTGCCCTCAGGGGACGTTGTACGGCGTCACGACCTGGATGGCCGACGGGGCCGAGGAGACGACGCCGGGGATCGCGCCGTGCCACTGCAGCAGCAGGCGGCACGCCTGGCGGGCGTCGGCGCGCAGGTCGTGGTGCAGGACCGCCGTGACCTGGTGCCGGCGCAGCAGCGTCAGGTTGTCGGCGTCGAGGTCGTGGCCGACGAACACCCGCGGCGTACGCCCCCGCGCCCGGAAGGCCTCCAGCACGGCGGTGTTGCCGCCGCCGATCGAGTAGACGGCGTCGAGGTCGGGCTCGGCGTCGAGCACCTCGCCGACGGCGCGGAGCATCGACACGTCGAGTCCGTCGGTCTCCGAGACCTCGCGCAGCACCCGGCCGGGCGCCATCTCCCGCATCGCCGAGCGGAAGCCGGCCTCGCGCTCCTCCTCGCCGCGAAAGCTCGTGCTGCTCAGCGTGACCAGCACCGGCGCGTCTCCGCCGGCACCCATCCGGGTCAGCAGGTACGCCGCCGTGGCCCCGGCCGCGCGGTTGTCGATGCCGACGTAGGCCACCCGCCGGCTCAGCGGCAGGTCGGTCGCGAGGGTGACGACCGGGATGCCGCGCGCGACGAGCCGGTCGACGGCCTCGACCACGACCGGGTGGTCGGGCGCTTTGAGCAGGACGCCGTGCGACCCCCGCCGGGCGATGTCGTCGAGCGTGGCCGCGACCTCCGCCACCGGCCCCTCCTCCCGGAGGCGGAAGCGGCTGCGCACGAGCGCCGGCTGCAGCGTCGGCAGCTCGGCCTCGAGCGCCGCCCGGACCCCGTCGGTGAACCGTCGCGGCGCCCGCATGACGAGGTCGACCAGGAACGTGCGCCCCGCGAGCCGGACCTGGTCGCGCTGCCGGTCGAGGTCGAGGACCGCCTGCCGCACCTCGGCCACGGTGCTGGCCCGCACGCCGGGGCGCTCGTTCAGGACGCGGTCGACGGTGGCCACGCTCAGGCCGGACTGCTCGGCGATCTCGCGGATCCGGTACGGGTGGTGGGGCAACGCAGGGCCTCGTTCGGAGCCGGTCGGTGAGGTGTTTCTGAGGGATTTCGTGAGGTCGTCAGCCTCTCACGCTCCCCTAGTGTGCTGCTACACCCACCCGTCCGGGACACCACCGAGGAGACGACCATGACGGTCACCGCCCGCCGCACCACCACCGCCGGCACGCCGGCCCGCTTCACCGAGGCCGACTGCCGCCTCGACGACTTCGTGGCCCTGCTCGACCAGCGCACCGACGTCGCCGACTACCCGCACGCCGCGGAGGTGGTGCAGGACGTGCTCGTGTACGACGCCGCCACGCTGCGCCGCGTCGCCGTCGACGACGCCGGGCGCGAGACCGTGCAGGCCGAGCTCGTCCGCGCCTTCACCGACGGCCCCGGCGTCGTCGCCTTCCGCGGAGCCTTCCCCGACACCACCGTCGTCGACCGCGCCACCGCCGCGTTCGAGGGGATCATCGCGGCCGAGCGTGCGAGCGGCGCCGGCGGCAACGACCACTTCGGCAGCGGCGCCAACGACCGCGTCTGGAACGCGCTGGAGAAGCTCGCCGTCACCGACCCGGGCACGTTCGTCGACTACTACGGCAACGACCTGCTCGCGCTGGTGTCCTCGGCCTGGCTCGGCCCGGCCTACCAGGTCACCTCCCAGGTCAACGTCGTCCGCCCCGGCGGCCAGGCGCAGGACCCGCACCGCGACTACCACCTCGGCTTCCTGCCCAACGAGACCGCGGCGCGCTACCCGGCGCACGTGCACCTGCTCTCGCCCGTCCTCACGCTGCAGGGCGCGGTCGCGCACTCGGACATGCCGGTCGAGAGCGGCCCGACGATGTACCTGCCCTACAGCCACCAGTACGCGCCCGGCTACCTGGCGTGGCGGCTGCCGCAGTTCCGCGAGCACTTCCTGCGCTCGTACGTGCAGCTGCCGCTGGCCAAGGGCGACGCGGCCTTCTTCAACCCGGCGCTGTTCCACGGGGCGGGCACGAACGTCTCCGCCGACGTCCAGCGGATGGCGAACCTGCTGCAGGTGAGCTCGGCCTTCGGGCGGGCGATGGAGACGGTCGACCGCTCGAAGGTCGTCCGCGCCGTCTACCCCGTGCTGCGCGCCCGCAAGGCGGCGGGCGCCGACCCGGCCGCGCTCGCCAACGCGGTCGCGGCGTCGGCGGAGGGCTACCCCTTCCCGACGAACCTCGACCTCGACGCCAACGTGGGCGGGCTGACGCCGCTGTCCCAGGCCGAGGTCGTCACCCAGGCCCTCGCCGACGACGTGGAGCCCGAGGCGCTCGCCGAGACGCTGGGCGCCTACGACGTGCGGCACCGCACGGACGAGATCTGATGCCGGGGTCGCTGCAGGACCTGGTCGTCCTCGTCAGCGGCGGCACGCAGGGCGTCGGCGCGGGCGTGGCCCGCGCCGCCGTCGCCGCCGAGGCGCACGTGGTCGTGAGCGGGCGCCGTACGGAGGTCGGGGAGGCCTTCGTCGCCGAGCTCGACGCGCTCGGCGGGCACCCGGCGACCTTCGTGCGGGCCGACGTCAGCGACGTGGAGCAGGCGCGGGCGTCGGTCGCCGCGGCGGTCGAGAAGTTCGGCCGGGTCGACGGCCTCGTCAACGCGGCCGGGCTCACCGACCGCGGGACGCTGCTCGACACGACGCCGGAGCTGTTCGACGCCCACGTCGCCGTGAACCTGCGCGCGCCGTTCTTCCTCATGCAGGCCGCGGTGGCCGACATGGTCCGCCGCGGTGCACCGGGGTCGGTCGTCAACGTCATCACCATGTCGGCGCACGGCGGGCAGCCCTACCTCGCCCCGTACGTCGCGGCGAAGGCCGGGCTCGTGGGCCTGACGAAGAACGCGGCCCACGCGCACCGCTTCGACCGGGTCCGCATCAACGGCGTCAACATCGGCTGGACCGAGACGCCCGGGGAGGACGCGACGCAGCGGCAGTTCCACGGCGCCGGCGACGACTGGCTCGAGCGGGCCGCCGAGCAGCTGCCGATGGGCCGGCTCGGCCAGGTCGACGACGCGGCCCGCCTGGTCGTGCTGCTGCTGTCGCCCGAGTCGGGCGTGGTCACCGGTTCGGTGGTCGACTGGGACCAGACGGTTCCCGGCGCCCACGACTGAGCCGCCGGGCGATCCTTACGCCCGGACCCCCGTGCATTTCACGTTGTCGTGAAATGCAAGGACTCACCCACCTCTGCAGAGGTGGGTGAGTCCTTGCAACCTGGGACAAGCGGCCGAGCGCGCGGCTCGACCGCCCGACTCCTCCACGCGGGTCCCGGCGGCGTACGCCTCAGGCGCGCGTCAGGCGGCGATGGGTCGCCCGGTGCGGACGGGCGGCCTCGGCGCCGAGGCGCGTGATCTTGTTCGCCTCGTAGTCGGCGTAGTTGCCCTCGAACCAGAACCACTTGGCCTGCTCCTCGTCGTCGCCCTCCCACGCGAGGATGTGGGTCGCGACGCGGTCCAGGAACCACCGGTCGTGGGAGATCACGACGGCGCAGCCCGGGAACTCGAGCAGCGCGTCCTCCAGCGACTGGAGCGTCTCGACGTCCAGGTCGTTGGTCGGCTCGTCGAGGAGCAGCAGGTTGCCGCCCATCTTGAGCGTGAGGGCGAGGTTCAGCCGGTTGCGCTCACCGCCGGAGAGCACGCCCGAGGGCTTCTGCTGGTCCGGCCCCTTGAACCCGAACGACGCCACGTACGCGCGCGACGGCATCTCGAAGTTCGCGACCTTGATGAAGTCGAGGCCGTCGGAGACGAGCTCCCAGACGTTCTTCTTCGGGTCCAGGCCGGAGCGGCCCTGGTCGACGTAGCTGACCTTGACCGTCTCGCCGATGCGGAGCGCGCCGGAGTCCGGCTGCTCCTCCCCGACGAGCATCCGGAACAGCGTCGACTTGCCGACGCCGTTCGGGCCGATGACGCCGACGATGCCGGCGCGCGGCAGCGTGAAGTCGAGCCCGTCGAAGAGCAGCCGGTCGCCGAAGCCCTTGACCAGCTTGTCCGCGTCCAGCACCTGGCTGCCCAGGCGCGGCCCGGCCGGGATGTTGATCTCCTCGAAGTCCAGCTTGCGGTTGCGGTCCGCCTCCGCGGCCATCTCCTCGTAGCGGGCGAGGCGGGCCTTGTTCTTCGCCTGGCGCGCCTTGGGGTTGGACCGCGCCCACTCGAGCTCGCGCTCCAGGATCTTGGCCCGCTTGGCGTCGCGCTTGCCCTCGACCTGGAGCCGCGACTTCTTGGTGTCGAGGTAGGTCGAGTAGTTGCCCTCGTACGGGTGCGTCTTGCCGCGGTCGATCTCGAGGATCCACTGGGCGACGTTGTCGAGGAAGTACCGGTCGTGCGTCACCGCGAGGACGGCGCCCGGGTAGCTGTTCAGGTGGCCCTCGAGCCAGTTCACGCTCTCGGCGTCGAGGTGGTTGGTGGGCTCGTCGAGCAGCAGCAGGTCGGGCTGCTGGAGCAGCAGCTTGCACAGCGCGACGCGGCGGCGCTCACCACCGGAGAGGACGTCGACGATCTCGTCCGGCGGCGGGCAGCGCAGCGCGTCCATGGCCTGCTCGAGCTGGGAGTCGATGTCCCACGCGTTGCGGTTGTCGAGCTCGGTCTGGACGTCGCCCATCTCGGCCATCAGGGCGTCGAAGTCCGCGTCGGGGTCGGCCATCGCCTCGCCCAGCTCGTCCATCCGGCGCTGCAGCGCCTTGACGTCGGCGACGGCCTCCTCGACGTTCTCGAGGACGGTCTTGCCGGGCGTCAGTGGCGGCTCCTGCAGCAGGATGCCGACGGTCGCGTCCTTGGCCAGGATCACGTCGCCGTTGTTGGCCTTCTCGAGTCCCGCCATGATCTTGAGCAGGGTCGACTTGCCGGTCCCGTTCGGGCCGACGACACCGATCTTGGCGCCCGGGTAGAACGACAGCGTGATGTTGTCGAGCACGAGCTTGTCGCCCAGCGTCTTGCGGACGTTGTGCATCGAGTAGATGAATTCAGGCATGGGTGCTTTCTCATCGAGAGCGTTCGGCGCGCGCGGTCAGCCCTGCGGCGCAGGCGACCACCCAGTATGCCAACAACGCCGGGGGTGCCCCGACTTCCCGTACGCCGACCCGCCCGGCTGCCCGCCTCTCCCGGTCCATGCCCTCGCCCGCGAACCGCTGAGGGACGACCTCGAAAACCGCGTTCTGGTTGTCGTCCATCAGCGTTTCGCGGCGGCGGAGGCGGGGCGGGGCGGAGCACGGTGCCCTGACTTCCCCGGCGCAGCGGCTCAGCCGCGGGCGCGCAGGATCGCGGAACGGGCGGCGTCGTAGCGCTCCAGCTCCGTACGGACCGGCGCGACGACCTGCTGCGCGCTGACGCGGGAGACGGCGGCGAGCAGCCGCTGGCGGGCGAGCCGGGCGCGGCGGTGGGCGCCGACGACGACCCCGATGCGGGCGAGCCCGGCGACGAGCAGGCCGGCCACCACCCCGCCGACGACGAGCACAGTCGGCGCCGGGAACCCCCACCACGTGACCTTGGGCAGCGGCGGCAGCTGCAGGTAGGCGAGCAGGAACGCGGCCCCGAGCCAGCCCAGCCCGACCAGGACGCCGGCGAAGAGCACCCACTGCAGCACCCGGACCGCGCCCCACCAGCCGCGGTGCCGGTCGAGGTCGAGGTCCGTGGTCGCGACCGCCGTGTCGAGCGCGTCGGACAGGCCGGCCGACGAGGAGCGCGTGGTCGCGCGGACGGCGTCCGACCAGCCGCGCGTGAGCCCGGTCGACGCCTCGTCGGCCAGGGTGCGCAGCGCGGAGTCGACCCGGGCCTGCTGCACGCCGGAACGCGCGGGCAGCGACGTGCGGGAGGTTCCGGTGGGCGACGCGATCTCCTTGGCGCCGCCGCCGAGCCGCAGGCGGCGCAGCGGGTCGGGCTTGAACCTCGCCACCCAGGCCAGCACCGGCCAGCCCGTGGCGAGCCCGCCGCGCAGCCGCCAGGCCTGGTCGACAGCCCTTGTCACCACGGGGACGCCGGCCGCCTCGCCGAGCTGGGCGTCGAGCGTCGAGACCGTACGCCGGCTGAGCTCGGGCGCGGGTTCGGTGCCCGACGCGGAGGCGAGCCGGTCGGTCGCGCGGCCGACGTCGGCGGCCAGCCGTTCGGCCGCCGCGCGCTTGCCCGCCACGACGTGCGCGAGGCGGCGCAGCAGGACGTCGAGCCCCTCGCCGGTGGCGGCGGAGACGCCGAGCACCTCGACCCGCTCGAGGCCCTCGGCGTCGAGCAGCCGGCGCAGGTCGCGCAGGCAGGCCGCGCGCGCGTCGGACGTGAGGGTGTCGACCTGGTTGAGCACCACGAGCATCACAGCGGCGTGCCCGGCGAGCGGGCGCAGGTAGCGGTCGTGCAGCGCGGCGTCGGCGTACTTCTGCGGGTCGACCACCCACACCAGCACGTCGACGAGCGCGACGAGCCGGTCGACCTCCGTCCGGTGCTCGGCCGCGGTCGAGTCGTGGTCGGGCAGGTCGAGCAGCACGAGGCCGTCGAGCGCCACGGCGTCGGTGAGGCTGCCGGTCTCGACGACGTGGCGCCGCCGCACCTGCAGCCAGTCGAGGAGCTCCTCCCCCGCGTCCGGGCCCCAGGTCGCGGCCATGCTCACCGACGTCGTCGGGCGCCGCACCCCGACCGTGGCCAGCTCGGCCCCGGTGAGGGCGTTGAACGTGCTCGACTTGCCCGAGCCCGTCGCGCCGGCGAGCGCCACCACGGTGGCCCCGCCCGACAGGGCCATCCGCTGGTCGACCTGGTTGCCGACCCGGTACGCCTCGTCGACCGCCTCGGGCGACACCCGGCCCTCGCAGGCGTCCGCGGCCTCGCGCAGCGCCCGGACGCGGTCGACCAGGGCGGTCGTCGGGTCGCGGCGCTGCAGCAGCGAGCGGCCGCGGGTGACCAGGGACCCGGCCATCAGCGCAGCTCGCGGGTCTCGTACGGCGGGTCGGGCTCGACCAGCTCGGCGTCCACCACGTCGCCGAGCCCGTCGTCGGAGCCACCCTCGAGGGCGACGAGCGGCGGCCCGGACGGACCGGCGGTCAGCGCCGGCGTCTTCTCGGGCGTGCGCAGGGCGTCGCCGGACGTCGCGGTGGGCAGCGCGTGCCGAGCCGTGTCGACCGCGGCCGCCGCCTCCCGCACGGCCGCCCCCAGACCCGGGTCGAGCGCCAGCTCGTCGAGCAGGGCGTGGTAGCGCAGCAGCTCCTCGGCCATGAGCGCCTCGACCCGGGCGTCGAGCTCCGCCTTGGCGGTCACGGCGAGCCGCCGGACGGCCTGGTCGCCGAAGACGGCCTCGAGCACCCGCTGGGCCAGGAGCGCCGTGCCGCCGGCCACGCCGACCTCGGCGCCGACCAGCCCGCCGGTGTGGGCGAAGACGACGATCATCAGCGCGACGCCGACGCCGTTCACGCCGAAGGCGAGGAAGCGGGCGCGCGACCGCTTGGTCATGCCCTCGTCGGCGACGAGGGCGAGGACCGCGCCCTGCCAGTCGCGGATCACCTCGGCCGCCCGGTCGGCCAGTGCGGGCGAGCTGTGGGAGAGGTCGGCCGACGTGCGGCCCAGCAGGTCGCGCCCGGCGGCCGTCGACTGCCAGGACGCCTCGGCGCGCTCGGCGGCCGCGTCGGCCTCCTGGCGCAGCAGCGACTCCAGGCCCGACTCGACGGCGACCTTGAGGTCCTTGGCGCCCGGGGGCTCGCCCTTGAACGCGGCCACGACCCGGTCGCGCAGCCAGCCGACCCGCTGCTCGAGGGCCCGGAAGAACTCGCCGGTGCCGACGAAGTCGTGCCAGCGGGCGAGCACCTCGCCGCGCAGCAGCGTCCCGTCCTCGGTCTGCACCCCCACGGTGCGGACGGCCTCGGCGTACGAGCGGTCGGCCTCGGCGCGCAACTGGTCGACGGCCTCGGCCTGCTCGTCGGCCGCCTGCGCGAGCGCGGGAGCCCGGTCGACGAGGGCGGCGACGGCTCCGTCCAGCGTCTGCTGGACCACGGCCGCCCGGCGGGAGCGGTCGGAGGCCAGCGCGCCGAGCCAGCCACGGATGGGGGCGACGGCGGCGTCCGGCAGCAGCCCGTCGGCGTCCACCGCGGTCTCAGGCACCGCGAACAGCGGCGAGCCGGCGAGCCCGCGCTCGCTCATCATCTGACCGAGGTGCGGCGGCACGTCGCGCATCGCGCGCGGCGGGACCCGGTCCAGCACGACGGCGACGGCGGCGCTGCGGGCGGCCGCGGCGAGCAGGAAGTCCCACGGGACCGCGTCGGCGTAGCGCGCGGCCGAGGTCACGAACAGCCACAGGTCGGCGGCCTCGAGCAGCTGGGCGGCCAGCCGACGGTTCTCGGCGACGACGGAGTCGACGTCCGGCGCGTCGAGCACCGCCAGGCCGGGCGGCAGGGCGTCGAGCGGCACCAGCCGCAGCTCGCGCGCCCCGGCCGCCGCACCCGTCGCCCGGGCGAGGCCGGGCAGGACGCGGTCGTCGGCGAACCAGCGGGCGTCGTCGGGGTGGTGCACCAGGACGGGCGCGCGGGTGGTGGGCCGGATGACCCCGGGCTCGGTGACGCGCCGGCCGACGAGGGAGTTGACCAGCGTGGACTTGCCGGCGCCCGTGGAACCGCCGACGACGGTGAGCATGGGCGCGTCGATCGCCGCGAGCCGCGGCAGGACGTAGTCGTCGAGCTGGGCGCCGACCTGGTCGGCCGCCGCCTGCTGCTCGACCGCCCCCGGCAGCGGCAGCGGGAGGCGGGCCCGCCCGACGACCTCGCGCAGCCGCAGCAGCGCGAGCTCGAGCGGGGTGCGTTCGCGGGCCGGCACGAGCTCCGTCACCGACCGTCCTCCCTGCTGCTCCTACTGCTGGCCGGGAGGCTTCCAGGTGGGGTCGACCTCCGAGTAACGGGTAGCAGTCTGCCCCAGCGGCGCCGCCGCCGAGGGGGGCACCGCGGGGAAGCTGCCGCCCAGGCCCGCCGGGCCGGGGAAGGCCGGGGGCGCGTACCCCGCGACCTCGGCTGTGCGGCGCCGGCGCAGCCGCTTCCACGGGTAGTCGGCGGCACCGACCGGCTCGACGACCGCGAGCGGTCGCACCGTCCGGGTCCTGGCCAGCAGGACGCGTTCGCGCCGGTGACCGGTGGCGTCGACGAGGCCGCGGTCCATCGAGTCACGCAGGTAGGCGAGCTCGGTCACGGCCCGCTGCAGGCGGATCGTCGCGAGGAACGTCGCGGGCCCGCGGAACAGCGCGTGCCACAGCGCCCGCAGCCGGGTCCGCAGGCGCGACAGCGGCACCGGGTCGCCCGGCTCGAGCCAGCCGACCCGGACGTAGTCGCCGAGGCGCGTACGGACCAGCCGGCCCTGCAGGAGGAGCTGGCGCACCACGAAGCCGACGAAGCCGAGGACGAGCGGGACCGCGACGAAGAGGAAGACCAGCAGCTGCTGGCGCCCGGACAGCAGGCTGGCGGCGGTGTTGAAGGCCATGTGCAGCAGCGCGGCGCAGCAGAAGCCGGCCAGCGGCGCGACGACGCGGACGGTCTTGGACTTCGAGCGCATCCCCACGGCCAGGCCGATGCCGGTCATCGACGTGAAGAGCGGGTGGCCGAAGAAGGTGAGCAGCCCGCGCAGCACGAACACCTGGTGCAGGGCCTGCTCGGGCGAGACCGCGCCGATGGTGCGCGCGGCGTAGCGGTAGGCCCGGCCGTAGTAGAGGATGTTCTCGACGAAGGCGAACGCCGCGCCCGAGAGGCCGGCGAGCACGATGCCGCTGAGCCGGCTGACCCAGGCGTAGCGCATGAGGATCGCGAGCCAGAAGAGCACGGTGGCCTTGGCCGCCTCCTCCACGAACGGCGCGACGAAGATCGCCGCCCGCGCGCCGGTGGCCGGGTCTCCGTCGCCGATGATCGACAGGTGGCTCGCGGCCCAGGTGTTGATCTGCGCGGCGACGTAGGTCGCGACGCAGGCGCCCCAGCCGAAGGTCATCAGCCAGACCCAGAAGCGCTGCGGCCGGAAGCGGTCGGCCCACAGGAACAGCAGCGACAGGGGCACGGCGGTGACCAGCGCGTACCGCGCGGCGATCGGGACCGCCTCGCGCCCGAGGCCGGGCAGGACGCCGCCGGGGACCTGCTGGTCGGGCACCACCTGGCGGTAGAGCAGGACGAGGCAGACGGCGTAGCCGACGAGCAGCAGGAAGGTCAGCCAGGCCAGCGGCGTCCGCAGCAGCCGCTTCGGCAGGGGCTGGGAGGTGTCGGGCTCGACCGGGAGCCCGTTGCGCACCAGGTCGCGGTCGCGACGCGGGCTGCGCTCGGCGACCGGGGCGGGCACCGGGGCAGGCATGGGTCAAAGGATAGGTGGGCCCCGGTGCGGCCCGGGGCTACTTCGCGAGCGGGGCCAGGAAGGGCCCGACCACCTGCAGGAACGCGCTCGGCCGCTCCTCGTGCGGCGTGTGGCCGAGGTCCAGGCTGCGGAACGTCGCGTCCGGCATCGCGTGCGACAGGTCGCGCAGGCGGCTCTCGTCGTACGGGCTGCGCGACCCGGCCAGGACGAGCGTGCGGACGCCGATCTTGTTGGCCAGCTGCCACCACTCCGGGTGCCCGGCGTTGCGCCAGCGCCGGACCGCGATGACGAGGCGCCAGTCCCAGCGGCCCTCGGGGTCCGGGCCGAGCGGCAGCTCGAGGGGCGGCTTGGCCGCGTCCGGGGACGGCATCTCCTCCAGCACGAGCATCCGCAGGCGCTCGGGGTGCTGGCTCGCGACGAGGAAGGCGACGAGGGCCCCGCTCGAGTGCCCGACGAGGACCGCGCCGAGGACGCCGAGCGCGTCCATGAGGGCGACGACGTCGTCGGCGAGCAGCTGCATCGAGTAGTCGTCGGTCCACTCGCTGTCGGCGCGACCACGCAGGTCGGGGGCGATGACGCGGAAGTGCTCGCCGAGCGCGGGCGCGACGTGGCGCCAGGTGGAGCCGTCGGCGGTGGTGCCGTGCAGCAGCAGGAGCACGGCGCCGTCGGGCCGTCCCCACTCGCGGTAGCGCAGCGTCGGCCCGTTCGCGAGCTGCACGTTCGGCATCCCGGCACCCTAGCGGAGCCCGACGGACCGCCCGAGGGACGAGGGCCCGGTTCGTCAGAAGATCAGGCCTCGGGAGCGGAGCGACCTCGACGCTCTGCTCTGACGAAGTCGGGATGCACGCCTGGAGGGACTCGAACCCCCAACCGGCCGGGTAGAAACCGGCTGCTCTGTCCAGTTGAGCTACAGGCGCACGGCCCCTCGGGACCGGTCTCATCGTACGGCGCGACGCCCACGCCCACGTCCGGCCGGCGGTCGCGGAGGAGAAGCATCGCCAGGCTCAGTACCTTCGGTACGGTGAGCCGGCCCGCCGAACCCGCCGAACCGCTGCGGTGGCGTTCCATCGCGGTGCCGGCGTACGGGCCGACCATCCTCGTCTCGATCGGCCAGGGCGCCAAGCTCCCCCTCGTGGCCCTGTCGGCCCGCGACCTCGGTGCGAGCCTCGGCGTCGCCGCCTTCGTCGTGGCGCTGATCGGCATCGGCCAGCTGCTGGGCGACCTGCCGGCCGGGGCCCTGGCGGCCCGCATCGGCGAGCAGAAGGCCCTCGTCACGGCCTGCGCCGTCGACGCGGTCGCGCTCCTCGGCGCGTTCCTGGCGCGGTCGCTGGGGGTCCTGGCGCTGGCGATCTTCGTCACCGGGCTCGCCGGCGCGGTCTTCAGCCTCGCCCGGCAGGCCTACCTCACCGAGACGGTGCCGGTCCGGATGCGGGCGCGGGCGCTGTCGACGCTGGGCGGGACGTTCCGGGTGGGCCTGTTCATCGGGCCGTTCGTCGGCGCGGCGCTGGTGTCCGGCCGCGGCGTCGGGACCGCGTACGGGTTCGCCGCCGCCATGAGCCTGTCCGCGGCGCTGCTCACCGCCTTCCTGCCCGACGTCACCCGGACGCAGCGCACGGCCCGGGCCGACAGCGGCGCGGCGCACGCCTCGGTGCTGTCGGTGCTGCGGCAGCACCGGCGCACGCTGCTGACGCTCGGCACCGGCGTCCTGGTCATCTCGGCCGCGCGCGCGACGCGGCAGACGATCGTCCCGCTGTGGGCCGCCTCGCAGGGCCTGAGCCCCAGCACCGTGAGCCTCGTCTACGGGGTGTCGGCCGGCGTCGACATGCTGCTCTTCTACCCGGGCGGCGCGATCATGGACCGCTTCGGGCGGGTGTTCGTCGCGGTGCCGTCGATGGTCGTGCTCGGGCTCGGCTTCGTGCTGCTGCCGCTCACCCACGCGACACCGGCCATCGCCGCGGTCGCGGGGCTGATGGGGCTGGGCAACGGCATCTCCGCCGGGGTCGTGATGACCCTCGGCGCGGACGCCGCCCCCCGGGAGGCGCGCACGCAGTTCCTCGGCGGGTGGCGGCTGTTCGCCGACCTGGGCAACGCCGCCGGGCCGCTGATCGTCAGCGCCGTGACCGTCGTCGCGCCGCTGGCCGCCGCCGCCGTGACGATGGGTCTGCTGACGTGGACCGGCGTCGCCTGGCTCGCCCGGTGGATACCGCGGCGTCCGCCGGGTACGGAGTTACAGTGACGCCGGTGAAGGACTACCTGGTCTGGGTCGACTGCGAGATGACCGGCCTCGACCTCGAGCACGACGAGCTCGTGGAGGTCGCCGCCCTGGTGACCGACGGCGAGCTGAACGTGCTCGGCGACGGCATCGACGTGGTCATCAAGCCCAGCGCGAGCGCCCTGGACCACATGGGCGACTTCGTGCGCCAGATGCACGAGCGCTCCGGTCTGCTCGCCGAGCTCGACGGCGGCCTGTCGCTGGCCGAGGCCGAGGAGCGGGTGCTCGACCACATCCGCACGTTCGTCCCCGAGCCGCGCCGCGTCCCGCTCGCCGGCAACTCGATCGGCACCGACCGGGCCTTCCTCGCCGTGGGCATGCCGACCCTCGAGGCGTACGTCCACTACCGCAACGTCGACGTCTCCAGCGTCAAGGAGCTGGCCCGGCGCTGGTTCCCGCGCACCTACTACGCCTCCCCGGCCAAGAGCGGCAACCACCGGGCCCTCGCCGACATCCAGGAGTCGATCGAGGAGCTGCGCTACTACCGCGAGGCCGTCTTCGTGCCGCTCCCCGGTCCCGACTCGGCCGGCGCCCGTGCCATCGCCGCCCGCCACCAGGGCGCCCTCACCGGGCACACCCCCGAGGCCGCGCGCGCCGCGGCGGAATGATTTCGGCGCACGGCCCGGTGACCACTACACTCGTCGACGCGCAGCGCACCGGCCCCGGCCACGCGCTGCCGCGGTGGGTGTAGCTCAGCTGGTAGAGCACCTGGTTGTGGTCCAGGTGGCCGCGGGTTCAAGTCCCGTCACTCACCCCACGCCGTCGTACGACGACGGTCCGCCTCGACGACAGGGCCGGCAGATGAGCTACCAGCCGTACGGCTACCCGGCTCCTCCGCCGCAGACCCAGGTCCTCGTGCAGCCCTACCGCTGCTCGACCGCGCACGTCGTCATCGCGTGGGTCTGCGCGGCGCTGACGCTGGCCTACCTGCTGCCCTGGGCGATCGCCGCCACCCGGAACCGCAGCAACGTCGCCGCAATCGCGCTGATCAACCTCTTCCTCGGCTGGAGCCTGATCGGCTGGGTCGTGGCCCTCGTGATGGCCTGCGGCAGCGACCAGCCGGTGGTCGTCGTCAACCACACGTACGCCCCGCCGGCGCTGGCGCAGCCGCCGCAGCCGTGGGGCCAGCCCCCGGCGCAGGCGTCGTGGGTCCAGGCCCCGCAGCCGTGGTCCCCGGCCCCGCCGCCGTGGGCTCCCGGACCGCAGCAGACCCCGCCCGCGCTGCCGCCCCGGCAGCACCAGGAGCCCGAGGCGACCTGGATCGACCCGTCGGGCAGCGAGCCGACCCGGCCGCTGCCCCGTTCGCCCTGGGAGCCCGACCATCGCGGCTGACGCCCTCGCCCCCGCCCGTCCTCGTCCCCACCTGCCCCTGCCCGCCCGCGCCCGGCTGCGCGGCGCGATCTGGGTCGGCCGCGCGGCTGCGCTCGCCTCGCGGCTGAGCGGGCGCGGCTCGGGCACCGCGATCCGTGGTTCGGTGATGCTCCGCCTCGACCCCGCCGCGCTCGGCGAGCTCGTCGCCGGCCGCCGGGTGGCCATGGTCTCCGGCACGAACGGCAAGACCACCACCACCCACTTCATCGCCGCGGCCGTGCGCGAGGCGCTCGGCCCGGACACCCACCGGCTGGTCCACAACGCCGACGGCGCCAACCTGCACGGCGGCATCGCCTCCGAGCTGTCGCAGCAGCCGCGTGCCGACCTCGCGGTCCTCGAGACCGACGAGCGCGTCGTCGCGGACCTCGTGCGGCTCGGCCGGCCCGAGGTGCTGGTGCTGCTCAACTTCAGCCGCGACCAGCTCGACCGCCACCACGAGATCAAGGGTCTCGGCCGCAGCTGGCGCGACGCGCTCGCCGCGGCCGGCGAGGACGGGCCGGTCGTCGTCGCCAACGCCGACGAGCCCCTCATCGTCTGGGCCGCGCAGACCGCGCGGAAGGTCGTCTGGGTCGACACCGCCACGACCTGGACCCAGGACGCCTCGCTGTGCCCGCAGTGCGGCGCGCCGCTCCTGCGCGAGCAGCCCGAGCGCGGCGCCGACGGCACGCTCACCGCCGGTGGCGACTGGCGCTGCAGCCGCTGCGACCTGGCCCAGCCGCCCGCGGCGTACCGGGTCGTCGGCGACACGGTCGTGCGACCGGACGGGTCGTCGGTGACGCCGCAGCTCAACGTGCCGGGCGGGTTCAACGTGTCCAACGCCGCCTGCGCGCTGGCCGCGGCCGAGCTCCTCGGGGTGGACCCCGAGGCCGCGCTGACGGGCATGCGGACCGTCACCGCCCCCGCCGGCCGCTTCGGCACCGCCACGATCTCGGGCAGCACCGCCCGCCTGCTGCTGGCCAAGAACCCGGCCGGCTGGGCCGAGGCCCTGCCGCTGGCCACCTCGGAGACCGTGGTGCTGGCCATCGACTCCGCCGCCGCCGACGGGCGTGACGTGTCGTGGCTGTGGGACGTCGAGTACGAGCAGCTCACCGGCCGCTCCGTCGTCGCCACCGGGCCGCGTGCGCAGGACCTGGCCGTGCGGCTGGCGTACGCCGGGGTCGAGCACCGCACCGTCCCCGACCTCGCGGAGGCGCTGCGCGGCCACCCCGCGCCGGTCGACGTCGTCGCGACGTACACGCCGTTCCAGCGCCTCCGCAAGCTCGGAGGGCTCTGATGAGCACGCCGTCGCTGATGAACGACGTCGCCGGGACGTACGGCCCGGGCGACGGCCCCCGCGTCGAGGTCGTGCTCGTCTACCAGTCGCTGCTGGGGATCTACGGCGACCGCGGCAACGCGACCGTGCTGGCCCGCCGGCTCGCCTGGCGCGGCTTCGACGCGGTGCTCACCGTCGTCGAACCGGGCGACCCGCTGCCCGACACCGGGCAGGTCTACCTCCTCGGCGGCGGCGAGGACGCGGCCCAGATCTCCGCCGTGCGCGCCCTCCAGGCCGACGGGGGGCTGCACCGCGCCGTCGACCGCGGCGCCGTCGTGTTCGCCGTCTGCGCGGGCTACCAGATCGCGGGTCGGACGTTCACGGTCGGCGACCCCACCGTGCCCGGGGGCGAGGACCAGGTCATCGAGGGGCTCGGGCTGCTCGACGTCACGACCACGCGCGGCCCGCGGCGCGCCGTGGGCGAGATCCTGAGCCGCTGGCGCAGGTCGTCCGGTGCCCCCGACGACGCCGACGACTCGGCGCTGCTCAGCGGCTTCGAGAACCACGGCGGCTGGACCCGGCTCGGCCCGGACGCCCAGCCCCTGGCCGACGTCGAGGTCGGCGTCGGCAACTGCGCCGACGGCACCGAGGGAGCGGTGAACGGCACGGTCATCGGCACCTACCCGCACGGCCCGGTCCTCGCGCGCAACCCGGCGCTCGCCGACCACCTGCTCGAGCTCGCCCTCGGCGAGGAGCTCGCCCCGCTCCCCCGGCCCGAGATCGACGCCCTGCGGCGCCAGCGCCTCGCCGCCGTACGCCACCTCCGCTGACCTCAGGGGGCCTCGGTAGGGTCGCGTCGGTGCAGACCAGGAAGCTCGGACCGTTCACCGTCTCGGCCATCGGGCTCGGCGCCATGCCGATGTCCATGAATAACGACAAGGTCTACCCCGACCACGACGACGCGGTCGCCACGGTGCAGGCCGCCCTCGACGCCGGGATCACCCTCATCGACACCGCCGACGTCTACGCGCCGACGTGGGACACGATGGGTCACAACGAGCGGATCGTCGGCGAGGCCGTCCGGACGTACACCGGCTCGACCGCTGACGTGGTCATCGCCACCAAGGGCGGCATCGTCCGGGGCGAGGGCGAGACCCGGCGCCGCGACGGTTCGCTGGACTACCTGCGCTCGGCCGTGGAGAAGTCGCTGACCGCGCTGGGCGTGGACCAGCTCGACCTCTACCAGTGGCACCGCCCGGACCGCTGGATGGTCTACGGCCAGGCCATCGAGAACTTCAAGACCCTGCAGGACGAGGGCCTGATCAAGGCGATCGGGATCTCCAACGCCAACGTCGAGGAGATCGAGGTCGCGCTGCAGGTCCTCGGCGAGGGCGGCCTGGCCAGCGTGCAGAACGAGTTCTCCCCACGCTTCCGGTCCAGCCAGGACGAGCTCGACCTCTGCGCCGAGCACGGCGTCGCCTTCCTGCCCTGGAGCCCCCTCGGCGGCACCGGCGGCGGCGCGACCGGGATCGGGCGCGAGTTCGCCGCGTTCGCCGAGATCGGCGAGGCGCACGGGGTCAGCCCGCAGCAGGTGGTGCTGGCCTGGGAGCTGTCGCTGAGCGACGTCGTCATCCCGATCCCCGGGGCGCGCCGACCCGCGTCCATCGCCGACTCGGCGAAGGCGGCGGACCTGGTGCTGACCGAGGACGAGCTCGCGCGCTGCAGCGCCACCGGCCGGCCCTGAGGGCGGCCGACGTGGCCCGCACCGACCCCGACGTCGTCGTCGTCGGCGGCGGGCACAACGCGCTCGTCGCCGCGACCTACCTCGCCCGCACCGGGCGGCGGGTCACCCTGCTCGAGGCGCGCGAGGAGCTCGGCGGCGCGGTCGCCGGGGCGCGGCTGTTCCCCGGCGTCGACGCCCGGGTGTCGCGCTACTCCTACCTGGTCGCGCTGCTGCCGGACCCGGTCGTCGACGATCTCGGCCTCGACCTCGAGCTGCGCTCGCGGCGGGTGGCCTCGTGGACGCCCACGCCCTCCGGCGACCTGCTCGTCGAGCGGGCCGAGGGCCCGGCCACGCGCGCGTCCTTCCGCGCGCTCACCGGCAGCGACGACGCGTACGAGGCCTGGCGCTCGTTCTACGCCCGGGTCGGCGACCTCGCCGCCGTGGTCGCCCCGACGCTGACCCGGCCGCTGCCGCGGGCCGCCGAGCTGCGGGCAGAGGTCCCCACCGACGTCTGGCACGACCTCGTCGAACGGCCGGTGTCGGAGGTCCTGGAGCGCACGTTCGCCGACGACACGGTGCGCGGTGTGGTGCTGACCGATGCGCTCATCGGCACGTTCGCGCGGGCGTCCGACGCGAGCCTGGTGCAGAACCGCTGCTTCCTCTACCACCTCGTCGGCAACGGCACGGGCGAGTGGCGGGTGCCCGTGGGCGGCATGGGCCGCGTCGCCGACGAGCTCGTCCGGGTAGCCCGTGCCGCCGGGGCCGACCTGCGCACCGGCGCCGTCGTCACCGGGCTGGTGCCGCTGCCCGGCGGCGGCGCCGAGGTCGTGCTCGCGGACGGGTCGCGCGTCAGCGCTCCGCACGTGCTGCTGGGGTGCGCTCCGGCGGAGGCGGCCCGGCTCCTCGGCACCGACGACGTCGGAGCCCTCGAGGGCAGCCAGCTGAAGGTCAACCTCCTGCTGCGCCGCCTGCCGCGGCTGCGCTCGGGCGCGGACCCGGCGACGGCGTTCGCGGGGACGCTGCACCTGGGCCAGGGCTACGCCCGCCTGGACGAGGCGTACGGGCAGGCCGCGGCCGGCGTGCTCCCCGACCCGCTGCCCGCCGAGGTGTACTGCCACACGCTCACCGATCCGTCGATCCTCGGAGCGTCGCTGCGGGAGGCCGGGTTCCAGACGCTGACGCTGTTCGGCGTGCACGCGCCGGCACGGCTGTTCCGCGACGACCCGGACGGCATGCGCGACCGGGCCCGCGACGCCGCGCTGCGCTCGCTGCAGGCCGTCCTCGCCGAACCCCTCGAGGACTGTCTCGCCCTCGACGCCGACGGGCGTCCCTGCGTCGAGGTCGTCACGCCCGTCGACCTCGAGCACGAGCTGCGGATGCCCGGCGGCCACATCTTCCACGGCGACCTCGCCTGGCCCTGGCTCGCCGACGACGCCGTCGCCCGGACCCCGGCCGAGGCCTGGGGCGTCGCGACCGCCCACCCGGGGGTCCTGCTGTGCGGCTCCGGCGCCGTCCGCGGCGGCGCGGTGAGCGGCCTCGGCGGCCACAACGCCGCCATGGCGGTGCTCGCGGCGGCCGGATCGTGAGCCGATCCGTGAGCCGATTCGGGTCTGGGGCCGTCCGCTGCTAATGTTGTTCCTCGCGCGCCGCTAGCTCAACAGGCAGAGCAGCTGACTCTTAATCAGCGGGTTGGGGGTTCGATTCCCTCGCGGCGCACCACCACCGCCCCCTCGTCCGGCCCCTGGCCGTCGGCGGGGGTTTTCCGTCTGTCAGCCAGGTGTAGGGAACGCCCGTCGCGAGCGCCCACGCCATGCATGAGCGTGCGCTTGTCTGCCTGAGTGCGCCCGCTGAAGTAGTTCCCGATCGTGTTGCGGTGCACGGCTGCTGCCGCTCTGGCGAGCCGGGCGACCGACAAGCCGCTGACGCGCACGGCCTTGTTCAGCCGGTCGACCTGGCCGACCTCGCCGCCGACCGCTACGAGGCACACCCCGACCGGACGGGCGGAGACCGGTGACCGCCATCGACCCGTGGGACACCGGTTCCCCGCCCGACCCGCAGCCGCTCACCCGCGAGGACCGGATCAGCTCCGCCGTCGTGGCCGTCCACGAGCGTGGCCCCCGCGTCGGCCTCGAGCATGTCGCCTGGGACCAGCTGCCTGCGCACGTCCGGCACGACTACACCGAAGACATCGCCACCGCGCTCGACGCGGCATACCCGCTCATCGAGTCCGACGAGGAGATCGAGGCCCTGCCGCAGGGCGCGATCATCGTCAACGAGCACGGCCGCGTCGAGCAGCCCGTGCTCGACGGCGGTCTCGGCATGGTCGGGCAGATCGACGTCGGCACACGAGGTGGGAGCAGCCTGGAGAGCGCGAGACCGGCCGGAAGGCGCGCCGGCGCACGTCCGCGACGCTCGCGCTGAGCGGGCCGTCGTGCACCAGTGGAAGGACGAGGACCGCGAGCCGAAGCGCTCGGACGTCGAGGCAAAGCGTGCCGAATGGCGCGCCCGCAAGGCCCGCAACCGTGCTTAGCGAGAGGCCGCCGAGGGATGAGGTCAGTGCTGGCGGATCAGCCAGACGTGAGCCTCGGCCAGCTTCAGCGCGGTGGACGCATAGGACTCGGTGACGGAAGCGGTAATGCCGGGCCTCACGGTAAGAAGCAGACGTTCCCCGCCGAGGGCTAAGTCACTATCGAAGTCGTCGAAGACCTCGGCTGAACGCAGCAGCGCCCCACTCCCGGAACTGGGAGTAGGGCGCTGCGCTGCCCGCTACGGCGTGTACTCGACGTCCGTGACCTTCGCGCCGAGCTTGTCGCCCTTCGACTGAGTCTGGCCGTCCTCCTCCTTCGTGTACGTGATCGTGCCCTCTCCGTCGACCGTGAACGTGTTCTCGACCGGGTCCTGCAGGCCGGTGATCTTGTACGTCACCTCGATCTCACCCGACGTCGGCAAGTCCTGGCTGCCCACGTACGACGGCTTGATGCGGAACGACACGTTGCATCCAGCCGACCCAAAGCACTCCTTCGATAGCGTCTTCACGCCGAGCTTGAAGTCGCTCTTCTTCGGCTCGTAGGTGGTCGAGTCCGACGTGTCGTCGGTCGTCGGGTCGTCGGACGGCGTCGCAGCGACCGGCGCGGCGGGAGCCGTTGTCGTGACGGTGACAGTGGGCGCGGGTGCCGGAGCCGCCGCCTCGTCCTTGCTGCCGCCGCTGGCGGCACCGACGACGATGGCGCCGATGAGGACGCCTGCCAGGCCGGCACCGCCAAGCGCGAAGATGCCGAAGCGCTTCGGGTTTGTGGTCTTCGGCGTGGCGGGCTGTGGCTGGTACGGCTGCTGCGGCGGCACGGGCTCGTGGCCCATGAGTGGCGTGGTCATGCTGTTCCCCCGGGGGTAGGTGTTTGCATAGGAGGATGAAGCACTGAGCGTCGCTGCGCAGCCGAGCCTAAAAACTTCACCCCTTTGGGTATTACGGCTTCACCCTCGGCGCCTCCTACCCGACGGGCATGTCCTGCTAGGGCACGCACAGCCGGTGGCGCCCCGCGCCGGTGATGTCGCGCATCGGCTGGTCGAAGTGGTCGACACCCGGCCCGTACCGCTCGCCGTCTCGGTCGACGTGCTCGGGCGGCTCGGCCTGGTCCAGCTCGAACCGCTGGAGGTCAGATCGGCCGGCTTCCAGCACGATCCTCACCAGGCCGGACACCCCAGGTGGCGGGACTGACAGGTGGCCGAGCCGGAACGCCTACTGCTGCTGAGCGCCGTTCTCGCCTTCGTCGGAAGCAGCGCCCATCCGTCCCTTCCCGACAGAGACCACCCTCGCGGTGCCGTAGAAATCGGGGTTGATGCACCCACCGCTCCGACGACCTAGCCGCTGGATCCGGTGAGCGCTAGTACGAGAGCGAGCGCGACGAGAAGGATCGGGACGCAGATCACCGCTACCGCCCCGGCTCGCACAGCGGACGCCTCGGCTGTCGAGGTGACGCGGACAGCGTCCGCCTGAGTCTTCACCTGAAGCTCCGCCATGCTCACGATGCGGTCGACCAAGTGGTGATGATCTTGTTACTCGATGAACTATTTGGCGACCAGAACAGGTCTCTGACTAGAGAAGCGCTCAAACCAGCGGGTTGGGGGTCAGATTCCCTCGCGGCGCAATACACCTTACCGACGACCGTCGGAGCCCTCCCAGGCCGGCGGTCGCTGCGTCTCAAGAGGCGCGTGGCCGGCGTCCGGTCCGAGCTGCGCCAGGAGTCCCAGGATCAGGGCAGGGGCTCCGAACCCGACCAGGAGGAGCGGGCGGATGACGACGGCGGCGTCGGCCCGATGAAGGCGATCCACGAGGCGATGCTGAGGCCGGCACCGAGCAGGTAGCCCGCGATCACGTCGGACCCGAAGTGGGCACCGATGAGCACCCGGTCCGCGCCGACGACGAGGGCCAGGGCCACCAGCCCGACCGTGAGCAGCCGACGTGCTCGCGGGCGCAGGCGCGGCCAGAGCAGGACCAGGACGGTCGAGCTCGCCGCCGCGAAGTTGAGCGCGTGGCCCGACGGGAACGAGTAGCCCGTCGTGACGGTCAGCGGGTCGTCGAGGACCGGTCGCACCCGCCGTACGACGAGCTTCGACAAGGCGCCGAGCCCCCAGCTGCCCATCATCGTGACGAACGCCCAGGTCGTCCGGCTCCGCAGGCCGAGCCGGACGGCCGACCAGGCCAGGACGGGAACGCTGGCGGTGTAGACCACCCACGGCTGCGCGGCCGCCTGGACCGCGGCGAGCGCGGGGACGATGCCCGCCCGGCGCGCCCACCGGGTGGCGGCGTCGCTCAGGCGGGCGTCGAGGTCCACCAGGGCGTGGGCGTGCTCGCGCACCGCGAAGGCCAGGACCGCCACCGGGAGGGCGAACGCCGACATCGACGCGGCCGACCGGACCAGGCGCGACCGGCGGCTCGCCCGCCCGCCGGGGCCGGAGGACGGCGCCGGGCGGCCGTCTTCCTCGCCCTGGCGACGAGAACGGTCGCGTCCAGCCACAGCCCGCACCCTAGGGCCGCCGACGGCCCCTGCTCGGGAGCACGGCGCCGCCGGTCAGGCCTTGGCCGTCATCAGCCAGGCGAGCAGGTACGTGCGGCTGTTGCCGTCGTCGATCCACTGCGCGTCCAAGGTCTTGGCCTTGGCCAGCGCGGACTCACGCTGCGCGTTCCCCGCCAGCGCGGAGTACATGAGCAGGTAGTCACCGAACTTCTGGTCGTACGACCCGCCGGTGGCCTCCTTCACGTTGGCCTCGATCCGCGCCGGGTCGCCGCCGAGGTAGGTCGCCGCCGGGCTCATCGGGATCAGCTGGATGCCGAGGATCGCGGCCGGCTCGGCCGAGAACCACGTCCCGTAGTCGCGCTTGCCGCCCCAGTTCAGGGAGACGACCTGGTGGTCGAAGCCGGCGTAGACCGGCTGGCTCCGGTCGACGTCGGTCCAGTAGGCCTTCGCCGACTGCGCCTCGAGGGACAGCAGCCAGACGGCCTCGCCGTGCAGCGCGTCGTCCCCGGTGGCCTTCGCCCAGGTCGCGAGCCCCGTCCAGGCCGTGACGGCCTCCGAGCTCGACTCCTGGTTGTTGCCGTCGGCGAAGGGCGCGGTGCCCGACGCCCAGGAGTGCCCGGCGTACACGTCGAAGACGCGAAGGTCGGGGAACGCGCCGTTGGCGCTCGAGGAGGCCAGGTCGGCCGCCAGCAGGTTCATCACCGGGGCCCAGCGCGTGGCGAGGGCCGGGTCGGACTCCGCCAGGACGCCCGCGGCGAAGAGGAAGTAGCCGTAGTGGAAGTGGTGGTCGTTGAACTCGTCGGAGCCGAAGGACGGGGTCATCCCGACCAGTCCCTTGGCCTGCTCGTCGTAGACGAAGCAGACCGCCGTCCGGTGGGCGCAGCCCTGCGGGTCGGTCCACTGGTCGAGGCTCGTGACGAGGCGCGCCTTTATGCTGGCCGCGGCGTCGTCCGCACCGACCTGGGTGGCGAGCTGGTAGAGCATCGCCGCCCGGTAGAGCGCCTTGCCGCCGAAGTAGGTGTCGGAGGGGAAGGCCGGGGTCGCCGCCACGTCAGCGCGGACCTGGGCCGCGAGCGTCGCTTTGTCCTCGCCACTGAGGCGCGTCGTGTCGAGCGCGCTCGTCGGCTGCACGGCGGGCGCGCTCCAGGAGAGCGCGCTGCCCGAGCAGAGCGTCAGGGTCCCGTACACGCTCGGATAGCTCCCGAGGTCGCACCGCGGCTCCCCCACCGGGTCGGCGCTCTGGTGCGGCAGCCGGGCGTACGCGGTGTCGCCGTCGGAGCGGTAGGCGAGCGTGGTGGTCACGCGGTCGCCCGCGGTCGTCGACGCCACGGAACCGCCGGTCAGCGGGTGCGCCGCGAGCGCCGCGAGGGCGCCGGCGGAGCCGTCGGCCGGGACCGGGAACCAGGTCGCGACCCCGGACGCCTCCAGCTCGACGGTGCCGCCCTGGACGGTCCCGTCGGCGACGACCATCGCGTACGTCACGCCACCGACCGCGGCGGTCCAGAAACCGTCCTGCTCGGCCCAGGGCAGGTTCGTGCGGACCGAGCCGGCCTTCGCGACGTGGTAGGCCACGAACGGCGAACCCTCCGCGACGACCGTACGACCGAGCGCGACTCCGCTCGCGTCGCGGCTCTCGACGGTGACGCTCAGGGCGTCGTAGGCCGAGACGACGGCCGAGGAGGCCCCGGCGTCCACCGCGACGTCCGGGGCGAAGCCGCCCGCGATGGTCTTGGCGGTGGTCGTGACCCGGGGCTGGCCGAAGGAGAAGCCGGAGCCGGTGAGGCCGAAGGAGAGCGGCAGCGGGAAGACCGGCTGCGGCTGGTCGCCGAAGACCAGGCCCGAGAACCACCGGTTGGTGGGCGGCACGAGGCCGTCCGCCAGCCGGCTCGTCGGCAGCGGCTTGACGGTGCGGTGCACCACGCCCGCCACCAGCGGGTCGACCTGGGCGGCGGGGAGGACCTCGCCGCTGGTCGCGGCGGGGGTCGAGCCGGACCCGGAGCCCCCGGTCCTCGGCGCGCCGGGCGTGCAGGCGGCCAGACCGAGGACCAGGGTCAGCGCGACGAGCGCGAGCGCTCCGCGCCTCACGTGACGCCGATCGTGCGCAGGAAGGCGAAGGCCGAGTCGCTGACGCCGGCGAGCGGGCCGTCGTCGCGCAGCCGGACCGTGGCGACGACCGGGGTGCCGGTCTTCGTGAGCGTGCTCAGGGCGGGGTCGGTGAGGTCGGGGCTGTCGACCCGGAGCTCGGCGGCCGCGTTGCCCTGGTCGGTCGCGACCTTGATGGTGCTGACCGTACCGGCGATCTTCTGGTTGTTGGGCAGCAGGACCGACACCGGGGCGCCGGCCTGCACGCGCTCGTAGTCGCGTGGCGTGAGCACGTACTGGGCGGTGACGAACTGCGACCCGGTCACGACGATCCGCGCGAACGACTGCCCACCGGTCAGCGTGGTGCCGAGGCGGGCCCGGACCTCGTCGACCTGGCCGGCGACGGTGGCCAGGTAGGTGATCGTGCCCTTCTTGGTGTTCACCCGGTAGGCCTCGGTGCTCTTGACCTTGACCTTGTTGGCGACGTCCTGCTGCATGGCGGGGCTCTGCATGGTGAACAGCGGGTCGCCGACCTTCACCATGTCGTTCTCGCGCACGTCCTGCTCGATGACGGTGCCGCCGTAGCCGGCGCCGACGTCGTACGCGTCGGTGCCGATGGTGGCGGTCAGGCTCTGGGCCTGGGTCTGGCGCTGGTTGAAGACGAGCGTCAGCACGGCGACGAGCACGAGCACGCCGAGCAGGCCGCCGAACAGGCGGAGACGGTTGGTCCAGGTCATGCGTCGACCTTCCTCGAGAGGGTGGAGCCGGCGCCCACGAGGAGGTCGCGGCTGTCGGCGGGGACGGTCGTGCCGTCCGGGAGTGCGGGAAGCACGGGGAGCGGGGTGTCCTGCGGGACGGTCCAGCCGGGAGCCGGGTCGGCAGCGCGGTCGGCGGCCGGGTGGCGGTTGCGCCACGACTCCCGAAGCGCCACGAGCATGAAGACGCCGAGGATCGCCGTGTTGGTGACGTTCCAGCCCGTGGCGAGCGTGAGCTGGCTGTTGTCGACGTCGCGCCACACGGCCACGACGGAGGTCAGCGCCAGGAAGGCGAAGACGCAGACCTGCGGGATGATGAAGCTGAAGGGCGACTCCGGGCGACCTCCCTTGCCACCGGTCACGTGCCACTTCTGCTCCTTGCCGACGAAGGCGTTGACCAGGGCGGCGAGGTAGATCGGGAACGACACCGCGGCCAGCATCAGCACCTCCCAGCGGAACGAGCCGAGGGTGTAGAAAGCCAGCAGGATCTGCATCAGGTAGAAGCCGGCGTAGTAGACGACCCACGTCGTGATCGAGATGTCCAGGTTCACGGGCCGGAGGTCGAAGTAGATCTCCAGCGGCGGCACCAGCAGCAGGAGCCCGGGCGCCAGCCCGGTGAGGTAGTGCGTGGCCGTGACCAGGTACATGAGGCGCTGGTCCATCGACAGCTTGTGCCGCGGGCTCAGCGGGTTGTGCGTGAACATGATCTCGAATCCGCCGGTCGCCCACCGCAGCTGCTGCTTGGTGTACGCCTCGATCGTCTCGGGCGCGTCGCCGACGGCGAGCGTCTGCGGGATGTAGATGGTGCGCCAGCCGCGCTCGTGGAGCATGAGGGAGGTCCACACGTCCTCGGACTTGGAATCGGTGTAGATGCCGCCGACGTCGTCGACCGCTGCGCGGCGGTAGATGACGTTCGTGCCGACGCAGAAGGCCGCGTTGAAGTGGTTCCGCCCGGTCTGGACGAACTTGTAGAACACGGTCTGCATGTAGCCGGCGCCGCGGGAGATCAGGTTGTGCAGGTTCCCGTACGCCTGGGGCGTCTGGACGAAGGCGACGGTCTTGTCGACGAAGAACGGCACGGTCTCGACCAGGAACTCCGGGCGGGGCACGAAGTCGGCGTCGAAGACGCAGAAGTAGTCCGACTGCACGATGGAGAGGGCGTGGTTGATGTTGCCCGCCTTGGCCCCGCCGCCGCTGAGCCGGCGGATGTAGCCGCACCCGATCTCGGCGGCCATGGCCCGCACCTCGTCGGAGCGGCCGTCGTCGAGGACGAAGGTCCGGTGACGTCCCCGGATGGCCAGCGCGGCCAGGGCCGTGCGCCGGATCACGCCGACGTCCTCGCCGTAGACCGGGATGAAGACGTCGACGCTGACCTCGCGGCCGTCGATCGACATCGGCCACTGCTCGGGCGAGTCCTGCAGCCCGGCGGCCTTGACGAGCGAGCGGTTGAAGAGGCCCGTCTTCGCTTCGTGGTAGGGGAAGTCGCGCGGTCCCTTCGTCCCCGTGAGGATCGTCCAGCCGGAGAGCAGCGCGTGGACGATCAGGATCAGCTCGGCCACCACCACGAGCAGGTAGGGCAGCAGGCTGCCGCGGTTGCCCGGCGAGAGCAGGAACATCGCGTAGCGGATGATGCCCAGCGTCGCCACGAGCGTGATGACGATCAGGACGGGCGGATACGGGTTCGCGGTCTCGGCGCGCCGGGAGACCGGCTCGTACTCGTCGACGCGGGCGTAGTCGTGGACAGGTCGTGCCATGCGGCAGCTCCCTCGGTCTTCTGGCGTGCCGCGCAGGCGCTCGGGCACGCGTGCAGCACGGACCGGGTCTGGTCGACGGGTGCACGGCGTGGCGAGGTTCGGTCGCGACGGTGGACAACGGCAGCAGTGCCGCCGAGACGCGTCGCCGGGGGCCGTCGCGTGCCGGGGAGGTTCACGGACCGTGGTCCGTCTCCTCCAGGCCGCCTGGGGCAGCGGCCGCGCGCCGACTGTTTGGCGCAGGCCTCCATGGTAGGCAGACGCCGACAACGTTGTCGAAGTGGGCGGGTGTGAGGTTGCCGACCCCGCGCCCGAGGAATTAATTCGGACGTTAGCGTGATCGGGCCGCCGCTCCCCCGAGGCGGCTCCCCCGCCCGAAGGACCCCTGATGACCTCACCGACCACCGGACGTACGAGCCCGCACCCCACCCGGCGCGCCCTGCTGGGCGCCGGCGCAGCCCTGGGAGCCTCGGTCCCGCTGATCGCCGCCCGCACGCTGCCCGCCGCAGCCGCCGACCAGGGCTCCGCCCACGCCGACCGCTCCGCGCGGGCGGCGCTGCACTTCCTGCAGCAGGTCACCGACGCCTACGCCACGAAGGGCCCCCGGCTGGCCCAGAGCTACGACGACTCACGGCTCGGCGACATCGGCTTCGTCTACGACAACGCGCTCACCTGCATGGCGCTGCTCGCCGCCGGCGACCGGGCCCGCGCCCGCGCCGTCGGCGACGCGCTGCTGCTCGTGCAGGACCGGGACCCGACCGGCGACGGCCGGCTGCGCCAGGCGTACCACGTCGCGACGTTCGCGAAGCCCGGCACCGCGCCGGTGCCCGGGAACGAGTACGGGTTCACGGGCACGGCGGTCGGCGACATGGCCTGGACCGGTCTCGCGCTCGCCCAGCTGGCCCACGCGACCGGCCACGCCCCCTACCGCCGCGGCCTGCTGCGCATCGCCCGCTGGATCGTGGACCGCGCCCGCTCGACGTCCGGGCTCGGCGGCTTCACCTTCGGCGAGACGGCCGGCCTGGAGGGCCACAAGTCCACCGAGCACAACATCGACCTGTACGCCCTGTTCCGCCTGGTCGCCCGCGTGACCGGCGAGCCGTCCTGGCTGGAGCACGCCGAGCACGCCCGCGCCTTCGTGCGCGCCGTCTGGAACGCCGAGGACGGCTTCTTCTGGACCGGCTCCGACGACGGCGCGACGATCAACAAGGCGGCCCACCAGCGCCCGCTCGACGTGCAGACCTGGTCCTGGCTCTCGATCGGCGAGCAGCGCCACGCCGGCTGCCTCGACTGGGCCCGCACCACCCTGGCGACGACCGACACCCCGCTGCGCACGAACTCCTCCCTGCGCGGCTCCTACGCCGTCTCCGGGGTCGGCTTCAGCAGCGGCACCCTGAGCACCGACGTCACCGTCCGGGTCGGCGGCCAGGAGTGGAACCCGAAGCCCGACGACGGGGCCGTGTGGTTCGAGGGCACAGCCCAGCTCGCGCTGGCGTTGCACCGCCGCAACGCCCCGGACGACCGGGCACGTGCGCGCATCCTGCTCGAGGAGATCCGCTCCGGCCAGGACCGTCTGGGGGCCACGCAGACGTTCCACCAGAAGCGCGTCACGGGCGGGGTCGTCGCGGCCTCGTCACCGCTCGACACCGGTTTCGGGTTCGACTACTCCCAGGACCTGCACGTCGGCGCCACGTCGTGGTATCTCTTCGCCGCGATGCGCTCCAACCCGTTCCGCTTCTGAGAGCAGCAGGGACGCGCACGGGCCCGGCCACCGAGGTGACCGGGCCCGTGCGGGACCGCTGACAGGGGCTGCGCCCCGGGCGGCGTGCCCTACTTCACGCCACCGGCGGTGAGACCGGCGACGATGCGGCGCTGGAAGAGCAGCACCGCGACGAGGAGCGGAACCGTCACGATCACACCGGCGGCCATGATCGTGCCGTACGGGGTGTCGAAGCCGGTCGTGCCGGTGAACTTGCTGATCGCCACGGTCGCGGTCTGCCGGTCCGCGGCCTGCAGGAAGGTCAGCGCGATCAGGTACTCGTTCCACGCACCGATGAACACGATGATCGCCGTGGTGAACACGCCCGGCGCCGCGAGCGGCAGGATCACCTTGCGGAAGGCGACCCCCGGGGTGCAGCCGTCGACCATCGCGGCCTGCTCCAGCTCCACGGGGAGCTGCTTGAAGAAGGCCGTCAGGTTCCACACCGCCAGCGGGAGCCCGAAGCTGAGGTACGGGACGATGACGGCCTGGTAGGTGTCCACCCACCGCGGGAACCACTGGAACGGCTCCGTGGAGGAGAACATCTTCAGCAGCGGCGGGATCAGGATGATCACCGGGAACATCGAGCAGGCCATGATCACCCAGAGCACGAGGCCCTTGCCCTTGAAGGTCAGCCTCGCCAGCGCGTACGCCGCCACGATGCCGAAGAGCAGGGTGAGGATGGTCGTGGCCCCGGAGACGATCAACGAGTTGATCAGGGACCGGCCGAAGTTGTTCTGCCCGGAGAAGACGCCCTTGAAGTTCGCGATGGACACCGGGTCCGGGATGAACTGCGTGCTGCGGCCCTGGCTCGGGTCACGCAGCGAGGACACGATCATCCAGTAGAACGGGATGATGCAGTAGAGGACGATCAGCGCCATGCCGACGTAGGACGCGATCATCCCGACGAGCGCCTTCGGGCTCCGCTTCTCGCGGGCCAGCTCGGCGACCTCGGCGGAGCTCAGGTGCGAGTGCTCCGTCGGCGGAGTTGTCGTGGTGGCCATCAGTGCGCCCCTCCCACCATCTCGAGGCCGGGTGCGGCCGCGTCGCCGGCCTTCTTCTTGCCCTTCTTCTTCTTGGGCATCCCCGTGTCACCGATCACGTCGGCGCCGAGGAGCTTGACGAAGACGAAGGCCACCAGCAGCACGTAGATGAAGAGCACGATCGCGTACGCCGCGGCCGGCCCGTAGCGCGTCTGGGTCGCCTCCAGGTAGGAGAAGATCGAGAGCGTCTCCACCCGGTACTTGCCGGCGCCGATCATGCCGTAGGGCAGGTCGAACATGCGCAGCGTGTCGAGCGTGCGGAACAGCACGGCGACGACGAGCGTCGGCCGGACCAGCGGCAGGGTGATGCGCACGAACTGCTGCCAGGTCGTGGCCCCGTCCACCTTGGCCGCCTCGTAGACCTCGGCGGGGATGGTCTGCAGCCCCGCGAGGGTCAGCAGCCCGATGAAGGGGGCGGTCTTCCAGGTGTCGGCGATGACGATCGCCCAGAAGGACGCGCCCGTGTCGGCGAGCCAGAGGACCTGGTTGCCGAGGACCCGGTTCATGATGCCGTCCGCGTCGAAGATCAGCTTCCACATGAGGGCCGACACGATGGTCGGGATGGCCCACGGGACGAGGATGCCGGCGCGGACGATGCCGCGGCCCTTGAAGGCCTTGGCCATGATCAGCGCCATCGCCACGCCGAGGATCGTCTCGAGGATGATGCAGACGACGGTGATCGCGGTCGTGTTCCAGAACGCGTTCCAGAAGCGGTCGATCGTGCCCCACGAGCCGGTGACCGGGTTTTGCCCGGCGAAGATGGCCGTGAAGTTGCCCAGCCCGACGAACTTCTCGCCACCGGCGACCATGCCGGTGACGGGGTCGACGCCGTCGTTGGTCTGGAAGAACGACTCCCGGATCGACATGATCACCGGGATGCCGGCCACCACGAGGATGACCAGGAGGGTGGGCGCCAGCAGGATCCAGGCCAGGCGGCCCTGCCCGTCGCTGAGCGCGTTCTTCTTGTGCTTGTGGCCGTCGGGCGCGACGGCGGCGGCGCTGCGTGGTTCCGCAGTGGCTGTCGCCATGCGGTCACCTCCTAGGAGAGTCGTCCACGGGCCCCGGCACGCACAGCGCGCCGGGACCCGTGGACGGAACCGATCGTTACTTGATCAGCGTCTGCAGCTTGGTCTGCAGGCCCTGGAGAGCAGCGGTCGCGTCGGCCGTCTGGCCGTTCGCACCCGCCTGCAGCGCGCCGTACGCGGCGTCCTGGATGGCCAGGGTCACGTCGCCGTACTCGACCGCCTTGGGCCGCGGCACGGCCCCCTGGATCGACTTGAGCTGGGTCGGCATGAAGGGGAACTTCTTGACCAGGTCGGAGTCGGTGTAGAGCTTCTCCAGCGTCGGGCTGGCCGAGGTGGCCAGCGTGTTCGACTTCTGGACCTCCTCCGAGCTCATGAACTTCAGGAAGTCGACCGCGGTGCCCTTGTTCTCGGCGTTCGCGGCGATGGCGAAGTTGTGGCCGCCGAGGCTCGAGACGCCCGGACCGGTGATGCCCGGCAGCGGGGCGACGTCGAACTTGCCCTTGACGACGCTGGCCTTGTCGGTCTGGGCCAGGTTGTAGACGTAGCCCCAGTTGCGGTGGAAGATCAGCTGCCCGGCCTCGAACGCCTGGCGGCCGTTCTCCTCCTGCCACGTGATCGCGGCCTTGGGGATGTCGCCGTTCTTGAACCAGTCGGCGAGGGTCTGCAGGCCCTTCGCGGCCTCCGGGGTCGCCACGTTCGGCTTGCCGTCGTCACCGACGGTGACACCACCGGCGCTGTGCACGGCCTCGTCGAAGTTCACCGTGAGGCCCTCGTACTTGTTGTACTGGCCGGCGAAGCACCCGAGCTTGGAGTCGTTCTCGCCCTTGCGGATCGTGTCGCAGGCGGCCTTCATCTCGTCGAACGTCGTCGGCGGCTTCAGGTTGTACTTGTCGAGGAGGTCCTTGCGGTAGTACAGCAGGCCGCCGTCGGAGGTCGACGGGTAGGCGTACAGCTTGTTGAAGTAGGTGGCGCCGGCGACGGCGGACTGCAGGAAGCCGGTCGTCGGGAACTGGTCGGTCGGCAGCGGCACGACGTAGCCCTTGGCCGCGAACTCCGAGGTCCAGACCACGTCCATGCTGATCACGCCCATGGCCGGGTTCTTGATCTGGGTGTTCTGGATCATCTGCTGGCGCTGCTGGTCGGCGCTGTCGGGCAGCTCGTGGAACTTGACCTGGCCGTTGGGGTGCTGCGAGTTGAACTGCGCGATGAGCTTCGGCAGGTTGCCGGAGACGTCCTTGCCGTTCCACAGCTCGATGTCGCCCTGCTTGGTGAAGTCCACGGCCGGGGCGGAGGACCCCGTGCCGGAGCCGGTGCCGGAGCTGCTGCTGCCGCACGCCGCTGCCAGCAGCAGCGCGCTGAGGGAGACAGCGGCGACCGCGGCACGGCGCCCTGAACGAACGAAACGCATGAATGCCTCACTTCATTGTGTCGAGAACGCACCAGTTCCGGATGGTGCTGTCGGGCCACACTAGGGGTTCTGCGTCACTGGAGCGCAACCACGCACAACGATTCCGTCAAGATCGTTATGAAGCGTGTAACACGCCGAACCCCTGCCTGGGAAGGGGATTCACCTCTGTCCGACGGCGAAGTTTCTCGGCCTCGAAGGCCGAGGCCCGGCTGAATCCATTAAGAAGCAGGAACGCGGTCGTCGGGCCTGAGAAAGGCTTTCCGGGCGGCCGTCAGCCGCTCGCGTCAGCGGCGACGACGCAGCAGCGCGCGGACGCCGAGGATCAGCGTCAGGGTCCCGGCGGCGACCCCACCGGCGCTCAGCACGTGGTCGGTGCGGACGTCGCCGCGCGCGTTGAAGAAGTACGCCCGCACGTCGTCGAGCCGCGCCTGCAGCTCCGCGCGGAGCCGGCCGACGGTGCGCTGCTTGATGCGCGTCGGGTGGACCTCGTCGATCAGGCCCGACACCGACGCCGCGAGGCGGTCGCGGGTCGCGCCGAGGTCGGCCTCGATCTGGGACTTGGTCCGACCGGTGAGGCTGGGCTCGTTGGCCTGGGTCGACACCTGTCCTCCTGCTGCTGGCACGGGCCTCCGGCGGGGCCGGGGGCGATCCGTCGCAGCCTAGTGGTTCACGCGGGGTCGGTGGCGGCGACCGCCGGGTGCACGAGACGCCGCGACCGTCCGAGGGGCCTACTAGGGTTCCGACCATGACCCGCCTCGACGCCGGCTCGACCGCCCCCGCCTTCACCCTGCCCGACGCCGACGGGCGCGAGGTCTCGCTGTCCGACTACGCCGGGCAGCGCGTGATCGTCTACTTCTACCCGGCCGCGCTCACGCCGGGCTGCACCACGCAGGCGGTCGACTTCACCGCGGCGGTCAACGACCTCGGCAACGCCGGCTACCACGTGCTGGGCATCTCGCCCGACGAGCAGCCCAAGCTGGCCCAGTTCCGGGAGCGGCAGTCCGTCGCCTTCCCGCTGCTGTCCGACCCGGACAAGTCGGTGCTGACGGCGTACGGGGCGTTCGGGGAGAAGCTCCTCTACGGCAAGCTCGTCGAGGGCGTCATCCGCTCGACCTTCGTCGTCGACGTGGACAAGAAGGGCGAGGGCACCGTGGCCGTGGCGCAGTACAACGTCCGCGCCGCGGGCCACGTGGACAAGCTGAAGCGCGAGCTCGGCGTCTAGCCTGAGGGTTCGACGCGCGAGCGCGACGATCGGTGCGGCCGGAGTGGTGGAACTGGCAGACACGCAGGATTTAGGTTCCTGTGCCCCTGGGCGTGAGGGTTCGAGTCCCTTCTCCGGCACCAGCGCACGACCCCGACGGCAGGGTTCTGCTCAGGCGCGGCGCACGTAGCTGACGAAGGCGTACGCGGGCACGTCGCCCGTCGCGCCGACGCTCTCGCGGGCGGACTCCCGCCACACCTGCGGGTCGACCGCCGGCAGCCGCACTGCTCCCTCGGGCTCCAGCTCGACCTCGGTGAGCTCGAGCCCGTCGAGCCGGTCCCACGTCGCGGCGTACACCTCTCCCCCACCGGCGACCCAGACCACCTCGGGCTCACGCTGCCGCGCGAGGTCGAGCGCCTCGTCGATCGTGGGCGCCACCAGCACGCCGTCGCCCCGCCACCTCCGGTCGCGGGTCACCACGACCGTCGTCCGTCCGGGCAGCGGGCGCCCGATGGAGTCGAAGGTCTTGCGCCCCATCACGAGGGTGTGGCCGGTCGTCAGGGCCTTGAACCGCCGCCAGTCGGCGGGGATGCGCCAGGGGATGTCGCCGTCGGCGCCGATGACGCCGTTCCGGGCGACCGCCGCGACGCCGACCAGCCGCGGGCTCATACGGCGATCGGCGCCTTGATACCCGGGTGCGGGTCGTAGCCGACGAGGCTGATGTCGTCCAGGGTGAAGCGATCGATGTCGTGCACGTCGGGGTTGAGCACGAGCCGGGGCAGCGGCCGCGGCTCGCGCGTCAGCTGGAGCCGCGCCTGGTCGAGGTGGTTGAGGTAGAGGTGCGCGTCGCCGAGGACGTGCACGAAGTCACCGACCTCGAGGCCGCACACCTGCGCGACCAGGTGCGTGAGCAGCGCGTACGAGGCGATGTTGAAGGGCACGCCGAGGAACACGTCGCCGGAGCGCTGGTAGAGCTGGCAGGACAGCCGGCCCTCGGCCACGTAGAACTGGAAGAGCGTGTGGCAGGGCGGCAGGGCCATCTCGTCGAGCTGGCCGACGTTCCAGGCGTTGACGAGATGGCGGCGCGAGTCGGGGCTGGCCTTGATCGAGCGGATGACCTCCGCGACCTGGTCGACATGGCGGCCGTCCGGCGTCGGCCAGGAGCGCCACTGGTAGCCGTAGACGGGACCGAGCTCGCCGTCGGCGTCGGCCCACTCGTCCCAGATGGTGACGCCGTTCTCGTGCAGCCACTTGACGTTCGTCTCGCCGCGCAGGAACCACAGCAGCTCGGCGAACACCGAGCGCGTGTGCACCTTCTTCGTCGTCACGAGCGGGAAGCCCTCGCGCAGGTCGAAGCGCATCTGGTGGCCGAAGGTGCTGAGCGTGCCCGTACCGGTCCGGTCGGACTTCTCGACGCCGTGGTCGAGCACGTGCCGGACGAGGTCGAGATAGGTCTGCACCGCTACGCCTCCTTGACACCCGCCGCCGGGTCACCGGTCAGCACCTCCACGAGCACCGGGACCATCGCCCGCACGGCCTGGCCACGGTGGCTGATCCGGTCCTTCGCGGCCGGGTCGAGCACGCCGTTGCTGACCTGCTGACCGTCCGCGACGAACAGCGGGTCGTAGCCGAACCCATTGTCACCGACCGGCGCCCGCAGGAGGAGCCCATCCATCCGGCCGGTCGTCGTCCGCTCGGTCCCGTCGGGCAGCACGAGCGCCACGGCCGCCTCGAAGTGCGCGGTCCGATCGGCGTCGGCCACGTCGTCGAGCTGGGCGAGCAGCAGCGCGTTGTTCGTCGCGTCCGTCGCCTCCGGCCCCGACCAGCGCGCAGACCGGACGCCGGGCATGCCGTTGAGCACGTCGACGGCGATCCCGGAGTCGTCGGCGAGCGCGGGCAGGCCGGTGGCCGCGACGCACGCGCGCGCCTTGAGCAGGGCGTTGCCGACGAAGGTGCGCTCGGTCTCCGCCGGCTCCGGGTACGGCTCGAGGTCGCCGAGCCCGAGGACCGTCACACCCGCACCCGCCTCCGCCACGAGGCGGCGCAGCTCGACGAGCTTCTTGGCGTTGTTCGTCGCGAGGACGACGGTCGGGCCGCCCTGCGCCGCTGCCGGAGACGAGGTCACGAGGCCAGGGCGGCGCGCTGCAGCTCGGTCAGCCGGGCGGTGCCGGCGACGCCGAGGTCGAGCAGCGTGTCCATCATGGCCCGGTCGAAGGGCGCGCCCTCCGCGGTGCCCTGCACCTCGATGAACCGTCCGGTGCCGTCGGTGACCACGTTGAGGTCGACCTCGGCCACCGAGTCCTCGGAGTAGGCGAGGTCGAGCATCGGGGTCTCCGCGACGATGCCGACCGACACGGCGGCCACCGACCCGGTCAGCGGCTCGCCGTTGAGGGCGTTGCGGTCGCGCAGCCAGCTGACGGCGTCAGCCAGTGCGACGTACGCGCCGGTGATCGACGCGGTGCGGGTGCCGCCGTCGGCCTGGAGGACGTCGCAGTCGAGGACGATCGTGTTCTCGCCCAGCGCGGCGTAGTCGATGACGGCCCGCAGGCTGCGGCCGATGAGGCGGCTGATCTCGTGCGTGCGCCCGCCGATGCGGCCCTTGACCGACTCGCGGTCGTTGCGGGTGTTCGTCGCCCGCGGGAGCATCGCGTACTCGCTGGTCACCCAGCCCAGCCCGGAGCCCTTGCGCCAGCGGGGCACGCCCTGGGTGACGCTGGCGGCGACGAGCACGCGCGTGCTGCCGAACTCCACGAGGACCGAGCCCTCGGCCTGCTCGAGCCAGCCGCGGGTGATCTTCACCTCGCGCAGGTCGTCGGGACTGCGGCCGTCGGCGCGGGTCGTCATGGGGGCGAGCCTAGGCGTCCCGCCGGCGGCGGTCAGCCGACGAGACGGCGCACGACGGCGATCGCCACCCCCAGCACCACGGCGCCGCCCAGCACGACGAGCCAGCGCCGCACAGGGTGGAAGGGCACGTGGCGCACGGGCAGCCCGCCGAGCTCGTGCGCCGCCTGCGCGATCTCGCGCCCGTCGACGCTCGTGGCCGAGGACAGCAGCAGGAGGTTGGTGCCGTACAGCCGTTCACGGAACCCGCGACCCCACCGCTGCGGGTTCACGGGCCCCGGAGGTCCCGGGAGGTCGGCCCCGGCGTGAGGCAGGAAGGACACGACCTGGAGGCGCCGGCTGCCGAGGAACCACGCCGGCCGCATCGGCCCGACCACCACCTGCCGCAGGTCGGACCAGGGGACGGTCCGGGCGCCGGGGACCGTGACCCCCTCCTCGTCGAGCCGGGCGACGGCCACGTCGGGCCGGATCCGGCGGAGCGAGACGAGGCCGTAGACGACCACGCCGCCGAAGAGCACCGTGTCCAGCGCCCCGAGCCAACCGGGCACGACGTGGAAGACCCAGGCCAGGAGGACGGCCAGGAAGAAGACGCCCAGCAGGACCAGCGGCCCGACCTGCTTCGAGCGGCTCCAGCGGACCTCGAGGGGCGCACGCACGACGGCAGCATGGCAGCCGCCGGCCCTCACCGCGGCCGGACCTCCCGCACCGCGTCGGTCACCGCCAGCGACACCGGGCCGGCGAAGTGCGGCCTGGCCTCGGCCAGGACGCGCTGCGGGTCGTGCCAGGGCGGGATGTGGGTGAGCAGCAGCGAGCGGGCGCCCGCCCGCGTCGCGGCGATGGCCGCCTGCGACCCGGTCAGGTGCACCCCGGACGGGAGCCCGGGCCCGTCGAGGAACGCCGCCTCCGCCAGCAGCAGGTCGACACCGCCGCCGTCCTCGCCGCGGGCCAGGTCGACGAGCGTGTCGCAGGGGCCGGTGTCGCCGGAGTAGACCAGCGAGGCGCCGGTCGCCGCTTCGGTCACCCGGACGGCGTACGCCTCGACCGGGTGGTCGACGGGGGCCGTCGCCACGCGGAACGGTCCGACCTCCTGCTCGGGCCGCCACGTGCGGTAGCCGAACCAGTCGGCGATCGAGACGCCGCCCTCGCCGTCCCGGTCCGCCCTCGGGGCCACGTCATACGCGCGGGCGAACCGGGCGCCCGCGTCGGCCGGGGCGTGGACGGGCACCCGCGGCCAGGGCGCCGTCGGGGAGTAGCGGGCCGCGACGTAGGCCCCGCAGAGGTCGAGGCAGTGGTCGGGATGCAGGTGGCTGAACCCGTACGCGTCGACGGCGCTCGGGTCCAGGTGGCGGTGCAGCGCGCCGAACGCGCCCGGCCCGAGGTCGAGGACGAGGCTGAAGGCGCGCCCCTCGTACGGCGCCTGCACGAGGTAGCTGGAGGCTGGCGACGCCGGCCCGGAGACCGAGCCGCTGCAGCCGACGACGGTCAGCCTCATCGACGGACCCCCATCAGAAGAGCTGCTCGACGTCGCTGACGAGACCGTTCAGGAGGCGGGCGCCCAGCCGCTCGAACGCCTCCGGGTTGCCCGTGGTCAGGAACCGGTGGCTGCTCGGCCGTGGTTCCCCGTGCGTCAGGCCGCGGCGGGTCAGCTCGGCGTAGACCGCCTTGGCCCCCTCGTCGGCGCTGGACACCAGCGTCACCTGCTCGCCGAGCACCATCGAGATCACGCCGGTCAGCAGCGGGTAGTGCGTGCAGCCCAGGATGAGCGTGTCGACACCCTCGCCGCCCTCGCCGCCCCGCAGCGGCGCCAGGTACTCCTCGGCCGCGGCCAGCAGGTCGGGGCCGCCGGTGATCCCAGCCTCCACGAAGGGCACGAAGCGCGGGCAGGCGACCGTCGCCAGGTCGATGCTCGGCGCGGCGGCGAACGCGTCGTCGTACGCCTGCGAGGTCGCCGTCGCCTCGGTGCAGATCACCCCGACCCGACCGTTCCGGGTGGCGGCCGCCGCCCGCCGCGCGGCCGGGGAGATGACCTCGACGACCGGGACCGCGTAACGCTCGCGCGCGTCGCGCAGGACGGCGGCGCTCGCCGCGTTGCAGGCGATGACCAGGGCCTTCACGCCCTGCTCGACGAGGTGGTCCAGGCACTCCAGCGCGTACTCGCGGACCTCCGCGATCGGCTTGTCGCCGTAGGGGCACCGGGCGGTGTCGCCGAGGTAGACGAGGTCCTCGTAGGGCAGCAGGTCGGTCACCGCGCGGGCCACCGTGAGCCCGCCGAAGCCGGAGTCGAAGATGCCGATGGGGGCCTCGGTCCCGCGGGTCTCGACCTCGCCGGGCGAGGTGCCTAGAGTTCCGACGAGACCCGCTGCCACGAGCGCTGATCCTAGTGCCGTGCGCGGCGGCGCCGAGAGGAGACGACCGTGCTCGACCTCGAACCCGCCACCAGGATCCTCCAGCGCACCGCCGACGGGATCGCCGACGAGCGGCTCGGGGCCACGACGCCGTGCGACGTCAGCGTCGAGAAGCTGCTCGCCCACGTGCTCGGGCTGTCGGTGGCGTTCCGCGAGGCCGCACGCAAGGTCAGCGGCCCGTCCACGGACGCCGCGCCGAGCCTCGCCGACGGCGTGCTGCCCCCGGACTGGCGCGCCCAGCTGCCCGTCGTGCTGGACGAGCTCGCGCGGGCGTGGCGCGAGCCCGGTGCGTGGGAGGGCATGACCCGCGCGGGTGGGCTGGACCTCCCGGCGCAGGTCGCCGGCGTCGTGGCCACGAACGAGCTCGTGCTGCACGGGTGGGACCTCGCCGCCGCCACCGGGCAGCGCTACGAGCCCGACCCGGCGAGCCTCGGGGCGTCGTGGCAGATGGTCTCGGGGACCCCGGACGACCCGGCGGCGCGTCAGGGCCTGTTCGGCCCGGTGGTCCCGGTGCCCGCCGACGCACCGCTGCTCGACCGCGTCCTCGGCGGCGCGGGTCGCGACCCGCTCTGGTCGCCCCCGGCCTGAAGCCCACCGACGCCCTCGCGCCCCTGACCCTTCTCGCACCCCTCTCCCACCGCCCGCCGAGCGGTAGGTTGCGGCGCTGTCTACTCGAGGAGACGCGCGGCAACCTACCGCTCGGCAGTGGTGTGCGGGCGGACGAGGGGGAGGCTCAGGCTTCCCGGAAGCAGAGCTCCAGGTTGATGTCGTCAGGGTCCTGCAGCGACAGGATCAGCATCGAACCGAGGTCGGTGACGTCGCCGTGCGGGACGCCGTCGCGGCTCAGCCGGGACGCGGCACGGTCGAGGTCGTCGCGCGAGCCGACGAGGAGGCTCACGTGGTCCAGCCCGACCCGGGTCGAGGAGAAGGTGTCACCGGGCTCGGCGACCGGCCGTAGGCCGAGCACCTGGTCGCCGAAGGAGTAGACGACCCCGCCGAAGAAGCGGCTCTGGTCCTGACGCACCCCGGGCTCGTCGACGGCCGCGGAGTGGTCGATCACCGGGTCGCGGCCCAGCAGGGTCGTGTAGAAGGCCTTCGACCGCTCGATGTCGGTGACGGTCAGGCGGAGGTGGTGGATGCCGCTCGGGGTGACCGCGTCGGTGGGCTGCTCGCTCATCCGCCCAGTGTGGCGGCTACGCCCAGACCTGCGTGTCGAGGAAGTCCTCGGTGGTGTCGAGGTCGGTGTTGTACGCACCGGTGGAGAGGTACTTCCAGCCGGCGTCGCAGATGATGAAGGCGATATCGGCGGGCTCGCCGGCCTTCAGCGAGCGCTGCGCCTGCGCCATCGCCGCGTGCACGATCGCGCCGGTCGACAGGCCCGCGAAGATGCCCTCGCGCTCGAGGAGCTCGCGGACCCGACGTACGGAGTCGCGGGCCCCGACGGAGAAGCGGCGGTCGACCAGGCTCGGGTCGTACAGCTCGGGCACGAAGCCCTCGTCGAGGTTGCGCAGGCCGTAGACGAGCTCGCCGTAGCGGGGCTCGGCGGCGATGATCTGCACCTCCGGCTTGTGCTCGCGGAAGAAGCGGCCGATGCCCATCAGGGTGCCGGTGGTGCCGAGGCCCGCCACGACGTGGGTCACCGTCGGCAGGTCAGCCAGGATCTCGGGCCCGGTGGTGCGGTAGTGCGCCTCGGCGTTCGCCGGGTTGCCGTACTGGTAGAGCATCACCCAGTCCGGGTGGTCGGCGGCGATCTCCTTGGCCACGCGGACGGCCTCGTTCGAGCCGCCCGCCGCGGGCGAGGAGACGATCTCGGCGCCCCACATGGCGAGGATCTGGCGACGCTCGATCGAGGTGTTCTCCGGCATCACGCACACCAGCCGGTAGCCGCGGACCTTGGCGGCCATGGCCAGCGAGATGCCGGTGTTGCCGCTCGTCGGCTCGAGGATGGTCGAGCCGGGCCGCAGCCGGCCGTCCGCCTCGGCGGCCCTGATCATCGCCAGCGCCGCGCGGTCCTTGATGGAACCGGTCGGGTTGCGGTCCTCGAGCTTGGCCCAGAGGCGTACGTCCTCGCTCGGCGAGAGCGACGGGAGCCCGACCAGCGGGGTGCCGCCGACCGAGTCCTCCAGGGAGGCGAAGCGCGTCAGAGCGCGCCGCCCGCCACGGCCGGGAGCACGACCACGACGTCGCCGTCGGCGACCGGCGACGAGAGCCCGCCGGAGAAGCGGACGTCCTCGTCGTTGACGTAGACGTTCACGAAGCGGCGCAGCGCGGCGGTGCTGTCCTTCTCGTCGACGATGCGCGCGCGCAGACCGGGGTGCCGGCCCTCGACGTCGTCGAACAGCTCGGCGAGGGTGGACCCCTGCCCGGAGACGGCCTTCTCGCCGCCCGTGTAGGTCCGCAGGATCGTCGGGATCCGCACCTCTACCGCCATGACTTGCTCTCTCTTCCGATCGATCGTTCCGCGTCAGCAGTCCGGGACTGCCCCGGTTCGAACGCCCCTGCGGGAGGGGCTATTCCGGTCCTAGTCCGTCTCGCCCTGCGGGTCGGGTGCCGGGAGGACCTCGATGTCCTCTTCCGTGACCACGCCGTCGAGGATGCGGAAGGACCGTACGGACACCGGCCCGGGCTCGCGTCCGGACTCCGCCGTCGACACCAGCACGTAGTGCGCCTGCGGCTCGGCGGCGTAGGAGACGTCGGTCCGCGACGGGTAGGCCTCGGTCGCGGTGTGGGAGTGGTAGACGACGACGATCTCCTCGTCGGCGGCCCACATCTGCTTGCTGATCTCGAGCTGCTCGGCCGGGTCGAACCGGAAGAACGTCGGCGACCGGTCGGCGTTGATCATGGGGACCAGACGCACCGGGGTGTCGGAACCTTCGGGGCCCGCGACGATCCCGCACGCCTCGTCGGGGTGGTCGGCGCGCGCGTGGGCGACCATCCCGTCGACGAGGTCCTGGCGGATCCGCAGCATGCGGCGAGCCTAGGCGGCACCCGCTCCCGGCCCGCCCGCTTCCGGCGGCTGAGACCTCTGAGCGCGGGTCGCCGACCACTCCGTGGCCCTTCGACAGGCTCAGGGAGCGTCCCCGGGAGCGCCCCCTGAGCGTCCGGGTCGAACGCCCTCAGGCCGACGGCTCCCAGCCGAGGAGCGGGGCGAGCCGGGTCGCCATGTCGGTGAGGATCTGCACGTAGTCCTCGGGCTCGAAGGTGAACGGCAGCGCGAACGCGACCTCGTCCACCGCGCGGAACGCCGGGTGGGCGGACAGCTGCTCGGCCAGCTCCTCCGACGTCCCGACCAGGTCGGGGGCGAAGAGCATCCGCGCCGGTCCCTGGGGCTCGCGCGTCCGCGCGAGCCGCGAGTCCGCGTACGCCTGGTAGCGCTCGCGCTGCTCACGCGTCGCCGTGTCAGTGGGCAGCACGACGAGGCCCTGCGAGACGCGGGCGGCCTCTCCGGCCGGGTGGGCGGCGCGGTAGGCCCGGATCTGCTCGGCCTGCAGGACGCCGAAGTCGTACGGCTCCCCCGCCGGCTGCTCGTGCTCGACCTTGAGGACGCTCGAGGTGAGGAAGTTCATGGCGTGCTCGCCGGCCCAGGTCGCCGAGCGCAGGCTCGCGCCGCCGTACCACGTGCGCTCGCGCAGGCCGGGCGACTGCGGCTGCACCCGGTCGGAGAAGACCTCGATGCCCCGGGTCCCGGTGAAGGTGCTCGCCCGCTCGCCGGCGAGGAAGCCGAGGAGCCGCTCGACGCGCGGGTAGCCGAACTCCTCGACGTCGGCCGTGTCGGGGTAGAGCGACGCCTTCACGTCGTCCCAGGCCATCGGCGGCCCGACGCTCACGCCGGGGTTGAGCCGGCCACCGGTCAGCACGTCGACGGTGGCGAGGTCCTCGGCGAGGCGGAGCGGGTTCTCCCAGCCGAGCGGGATGACCGCCGTGCCGAGGTCGATCCGCGAGGTGCGCTGCGAAGCGGCGGCCAGCACCGCGACCGGCGAGGAGATGCCGTGCTGCAGGTGCCGGTCGCGCAGCCACGCGCTGTCGAAGCCGAGCCGCTCGCCGAGCTCGATCATCTCGAGCGTGAAGGCGTGCCCGGGCCCGGGGTCGGCCGGGTCGAACAGCCCGATCGTCAGGAAGCCCAGGCGTCGCAGCGGCCGGTCCACCGCCTCATCTCCAGCCATGCGGGAACGGTATCCGCAGGCCCTGGCCGGTGGACCACGACCGGCCTAGGGTGACCACGTGGCCGGGCTCCGGAGCTGGATGGCGGGATGGCTGCGGGGGCCCGAGGCCGTGCTGGCCGACACCCTCGCGCCGTCGACGCCGCGCGTCGACGACCGGGCCGTCCTGCGCCGCGCGGCCGCGGAGGCGGTGATCCTGCAGGACCGGGCCGAGGCCGTCCTCGCCGACGTGCGGGCGCACGGCCACCTCGGCCTGATCGCGCCCCGCGGGGGGCCGCTGGTCCGCCGCTTCTTCAGCCTGCGCGACGAGCTGCCCCGGGGGTGCGCGGACCCCGACGACGAGCGGCTGCGCCACGTCATCGACGTCGCGCTCCACAGCCACGCGCTGGTGGTCTCGATGTCGATGGACCTGCTCGCCCACGAGTGGCGCTCGCAGCGCCTCGCCGACGTCGTCGGGAGGATCGAGGGGCTCGGCGCGGCGGCCGTCGCGCTGGACGCGGCGTACGCCGAGCTGTCCGCGCAGCTCCCCCACTCGCTGGCGACCTGACCACCCGCGACCCGAGGAAGACACCTGTGCCCGTCTGGATCTGCAGGACCTGCGCCGTCGAGCAACCCGACACGCCCGAGCCGCCGGCGACGTGCGCGATCTGCAGCGACGACCGGCAGTACGTGCGCCCCACCGGCCAGCGCTGGACGACGATGGCCGAGCTGGAGGCGGAGGGCCACGACGGGACGCTGGACGAGGTCGAGCCGGGGCTCCTCGGCCTCACGGTGGCGCCGGGCCTGGGGATCGGGCAGCGGGCGCTCCTCGTGCGGACCGACGCCGGCAACCTGCTCTGGGACCCCGTGGGCTACGTCGACGACGCGCTCGAGGCCGCGGTCCGCGAGGCCGGCGGGGTGGCCGCGGTCGCGTCCAGCCACCCGCACATGTTCGGCGCGCAGGTCGCCTGGGGCGAACGGTTCGACGCGCCCGTCTGGGCGCAGGAACGCGACCGGGAGTGGGTGCAGCGCGACGACCCGCGGGTGCGGAGCTGGGAGGAGACGCACGAGGTGCTGCCGGGGGTGACGCTGCACCGGGTCGGCGGGCACTTCCCGGGCAGCGCCGTGGCGCGGTTCCGGGGCGCGGACGGCGCGGTCGTGCTGCTCACCGGCGACACGGTCGCCGGGACGCCCGACCAGCACTGGGTGTCGTTCATGCGCAGCTTCCCGAACAAGGTGCCGCTCTCGGCCGCCGTCGTGCGCACCGTCGCCGACCGCGTCCTGGCGCTGGAGCCCGAGCGGCTCTACGACAACTTCGGCGGTTGCGTGCTCGCCGACGCCTCGACCTGGGTCGCGCGCTCGGCCGAGCGCTACGTCGGCTGGGTGAGCGGCGACTTCGACCACCTCACCGGGACCTGACTCAGCAGGTGCCGGGCGCGCCCGGGCAGTAGAGGACGTCGCCGCCCGCCGTGCTGGCGACGAGCGCCTCGTGGATCCGCTCCTCCGACGCGGTCGTGAGCCGGGTCCCCTTCGGCAGGACGGTGGCGGTCCCGTCCGCCCAGCCCCGCGGCGACACCCGCCAGCCGTTCTCGTTCGGGATCTCCGCGACCGTGCACGTCACGACGCCGACCACGTTCCCGTCCGCCTTCGTCCTCCCCTCGGTGCGCCACCAGGTCCGCCCGTCCCAGTGGACGGTGTCGCCGTAGTCGTCGGTCGCGTTGCTGGTGTGCGGCAGCAGCGGCGGGCACGCGGCGTCGACGACGACCGGGTCGGAACGGTGCCGCACGTACGACACCGTCGACGCCACGACGACGACGACCATCAGCACCAGGAACAGCACCATCAGCACCCGGCCACGCATGCCCCCATCCTGCGCCGAGGTGTCACCTCGCTGCCACCCGGCGTTCACCCGGTGCCCCTAGGTTCGCCGCTCGTGACCCGCCGCCCTGTCCTCCTCGGAACGCTCGCCGCCGGCCTGGCCCTGACCGCCGCCGCGACCGCCGTCCCCTCCGCCTCCGCCAAGCCGACCTTCGACCCCGACAGGGCGACCTCGCTGTCGCTCCGCGTCTACACCGAGAAGGTCTCCCCCATCGGCACCGCCGGCGGCGTGCAGGTCCGCGGCGACGGCTACGGGTCGGCGGTCGTGCCGGTCCCGGGCCACAAGAACCAGGTGTACGGGCTGACCGACCGCGGGCCGAACGTCGACGGCCCCGACGACAGCAAGATCGAACCCTTTCCCGGATTCGTCCCGTCGATCGGCAAGTTCACGCTGAAGAAGGACGGCAGCGCCAAGCTGGTCAAGCGCATCAAGCTCCGCGCGGCCGACGGCACCCCGTACAACGGCCAGGTCAACTCCCAGGCCAGCACCGGGGAGACCATCACCGACCTCGACGGGAAGGTGCTGCCCGCGTCGCCCTACGGCTACGACTCCGAGGGCCTGGTCGCGCTGAAGGACGGCACCTTCTGGGTGTCGGACGAGTACGGGCCGTTCATCACGCACTTCAGCAAGAAGGGCAGGGCGATCAGCCGCCTCTCCCCCTTCGACGGCTCGCTGCCGCGCGAGCTCGCGCTGCGCACGCCGAACCGCGGCATGGAGGGCCTGACGATCACCCCCGACGGCACGACGCTGGTCGGGATCATGCAGTCGGCGCTGACCCAGGCCGACGCGGGCAAGCCCAAGTCGGTCGCGGTCACGCGCATCGTCACGGTCGACCTGAAGACCAAGCTCACGCGCGAGTACGCGTACGTGCTCGACAACCCCAAGGAGCTCGGAACGGCGGTCAGCGAGATCGCTGCGCTGTCGTCCACCCGGTTCGTCGTCGACGAGCGCGACGGCGAGTTCGGCCCGGGCGCGGTGAAGAAGCTCTACGAGGTCGACCTCGAAGGCGCCACCGACGTCGGTCCGCGCACGAAGGCGGGCCCCTACAGCTCCGCGACCGGGGTGTCGCTCGGCGGCAAGACGCTCGAGGCCGTCGCCGGCACCGGTGACGCGGCCTCGGCGACCAGCGCGCTGACCGCGGCCGGCGTCACGTCGGTGAGCAAGAAGCTCTACCTGGACCTCGGCGCCCTCACCGACGCCGCGGCCCCGGGCGGGACCTTCTTCGACCACGACAAGATCGAGGGCGTCGCGGTGCTCGACGGCGGCCGCACGATCATCGTCTCGAACGACAGCGACTTCGGCATCGCCGAGAGCTCCGGCGACGCGGCGCCCTTCGGCCTGGTGGCCAAGACCCGCCCCGACGGCACGGTCGACGACGGGCAGCTCCTGGTCATCGACCGGCACTGACCCCCGGCTCGCGCGCCCGGCCACGCCTACGGTGGCCGGGCGCGACGACGACGGGGAGGCAGCGGTGGACGACGGGTTCCGGGTCGGTCTCGAGGGGCTCGACAGCGAGGTCACCGGCACCGAGCTCGCCACCAGCGGCACCTGGCCGGCCTGGCTGAGCGGGACGCTCGTCCGCAACGGCCCGGGCCGCTTCACCGCGCAGCCCGGCGGTCGGGGGCAGGCCGCGGAGCACTGGTTCGACGGGCCCGCGCTGCTGCAGCGCTTCACGGTCGGTGACGGGCGCGTCTCCTACGCCCGCCGCTACGTCCGCAGCCCCGCCTGGCGGGAGGCGACCGCGACCGGCGCGTTCGGCTTCGCCGAGGTCGGCACGACGCCCCCGCGCTCCTGGCCCGCCCGCGTGGCGCGGTTGGGACGTCCACCGCAGACCGGCACCAACGCCGTGGTGAACGTCCTCCGCCTCGGCGGGCGCCACATCGCGGTCACGGAGACGCCGGACGCGATCCCGTACGACCCGCTCACGCTCGAGACCGGCGATGTCCTCCGCTACACCGACGACCTGCCCGGCGACTGGTGCTGCGCGCACCCCCACCACGAGCGCGACCGCGGGCTGCTCACCGGCTTCACCGTCGAGTACGGGCGCCGCACCCGTTACCACGTGTACGAGCTCGCCGACGACAGCCTCGAGCGTCGCCTCGTCGCGACCGTGCCGACCGACCGCCCGTCGTACATGCACTCCTTCGCCCTGACCACCGACCACGTCGTGCTCGTCGAGTACCCGCTCGTCGCCAGCACGCCGTCGCTGCTCGCCGGACGCTCCATCGTCGACAGCCACGTCTGGCGCCCGGACCGCGGGACCCGCTTCACGGTGGTCGAGCGCGCGAGCGGGGCGGTCGTCTGCCGCACGACCGCCCCCGCCTTCTTCTGCTACCACCAGGTGAACGCGTTCGACGACGGCGACGGCGCCCTGCTCGTCGACCTCCCGTCGACCGGCGGCGAGCAGGCGCTGCACCAGTTCGACCTCGCCGCGCTGCGCGGACCCGGTCCCCGCAACCCGGCCGGCGAGCTGCGGCGCTACCGCGTCCCGCTCGACGGCGGACCCGTCACCTACCGGCTGCTGAGCGCCACCCCGCTGGAGTTCCCCGCCCTCGCCTACGACGAGCGCCTCGGCCGGCCGTACCGCTTCGTCTACGGCGTCGGCACCCCGGAGAGCCTGACGACGACGTTCTCCGACCGGCTCGTCAAGGTCGACGTCGAGGACGGCCGGAGCCGGACCTGGGCGCAGCCGGGGTGCTGGCCGGGCGAGCCGGTGCTGGTGCGCGACCCGACGAGCGCCGCCGAGGACGCCGGGGTGGTGCTCTCCGTCGTGCTGGACTCGCGGCGCCGCCGGTCGTTCCTGCTCGCGCTCGACGCGGGGACGTTCCGCGAGGTGGCCCGCGCCGAGGTGCCCGACGTGCTGCCCCTCGGCTTCCACGGGCAGTGGTAAGACGACTGAGCGGTCCCGGACCGGTCTCAGAACGGTTCGCCGTCCGGGCCCCGAGCGGCCAGGCGGTCCAGGAGCAGGCGCAGCGGGGCCCAGCGCTCCCGCCCGAGCCGGGTGACCGCGTACGCCCGGAGCCGGACCGCCGGGTCGCGCAGCTCGACGAGGCTGATGCCCTCGCGCACGCGGCGCCCGGCGGGGAGCAGGGCGACCCCCTGCCCGGCCAGGACGAGGTCCTCGACGAGGTCGAGGCTGTCGATGCGGTGCCGGACCCGCGGCACGAAGCCGGCGAGGGACCCGAGCGTCCGCACCACGTCCTCGTCGGCCGTGTTGCGCGAGTTCACGATCCACGCGTGCGACGCCCAGGCGGCCAGGTCGTGCCCCGGCGGACTGGTTCCGGCGGGGACGGCGAGCGCCCAGGACGTCGTCCACAGCGCGACCGCGGCCATGGTGGCCGGCACGGCCACCGGCGCGAGGTTGTAGTCGTAGGTCAGCACGAGGTCGAGGTCGTCGGCGGCGAGCAGCGCGAGGGCCTCGGCCGGCTCGTACTCGCCCACGGAGACCCGGACGGCCGGGTGGGTCCGGGCCAGGTCCGCCATCACCGGGAGCAGCGACGCGCGGATCCCGGTCGCGAAGCCCCCGACCCGCACGGTCCCCGACGGTTCCGCCGCGGGGTCGAGGTCGACCCGCGCCGCGTCGACGGCGGCCAGGATCGTCACGGCGTGGTCGGCGAGCCGGCGGCCGGCCGGGGTGAGCCGGACGCGTCGCCCGTCCGGCTCGAGCAGCGGTGTCCCGACCTCGCGGGCCAGCGCGGCGACCTGCTGCGACACCGTCGACGTGGTCAGCGCGTGCGTCTCCGCGACCGCTCGCATCGAGCCCAGGCGGGACAGCTCGAGCAGCAGGTGCAGCCGGCGCAGGTCCATGACGCCAGTGTCCACGACCGTTCACGCTACGTGAACGGTACGTCCAGCGATCCGACGTGGACGCGAAGGGTCTCGTCGGTCTTCACTGGTCGGCATGACCACCGCCGCCTCGTACGCGATCCCGGGCCAGGCACGCCGGGGCGCGCTGATGGCCACCGCCTCGATGCTCTGCGTGCAGCTCGGCCTCGCCGTCTCGGTGACCCTCATCGACCGGGTGGGGGCCGAGGGCGCGGCCTGGCTGCGCCTGGTCTGGGCGGGCGTCGTGCTGCTGCTCGTCGCGCGTCCGTGGCGCGCCCGGCTCAGCCGGGCCGCCTGGGGCGCGGCCGTCGGCCTCGGCGTCGCGACGGCGGCGATCACGCTGCTCTTCATGGCCGCGGTGGCCCGGCTGCCGCTGGGCACCGCGAGCGCGATCGAGTTCCTGGGCCCGCTCGGCGTCGCCGTGGCCCGGGGACGCGGGACCGGACGGTTCGTGTGGCCCGTCCTCGCCGCCGCCGGCGTGCTCCTGCTGACCGAGCCCTGGGCGGGCACGGCCGACCCCGTCGGGGTGGCCTTCGCGCTCGCCGCCGCGTGCGGCTGGGCGGCGTACATCCTGCTCACGCAGCGCGTCGGCGACCAGGTGCAGGGCCTCACCGGGCTCGGCGTCTCGATGCCGGTCGCGGCGCTGGTGGCCACGCTCACCGTCGGTCCGTCGGTGGTCGGCCGGATGACGCCGGAGCTCCTGCTCTACGGCCTGGGCCTGGCCCTGCTGCTGCCGGTCGTGCCGTTCAGCCTCGAGCTGCTGGCGCTGCGGCGGCTGAGCACGGCGGCCTTCGGCACGCTGATGGCCCTCGAGCCGGCCTTCGCGACCCTGGTCGGGCTGGCGCTCCTGGCCCAGGTGCCCGGGCCGCCGGCGGTGGTCGGCATCGTGCTCGTCGTGGTCGCCGGCGTCGGCGCCGAGCGCACCGGCGACCGTTCAGCGGATGCCGCTGCGGGCGAACCCCTGCACGAAGTAGCGCTGGAAGACCAGGAACAGCACGACCATCGGCGTGACGTTGATCAGCGCGAAGGCCATGGTGGCGCCGTAGTCCGGCCCGAACTGCCCCTGCAGGTAGAGCAGCCCGATCGGTAGCGTGAAGAGCCGGTTGTCCTGCAGCGCGATCAGGGGCCAGGCGAAGTCGTTCCAGCTGCCGAGCAGGCTCATGAAGAACAGCACGGCGACGAGCGGCTTCGACAGCGGCAGCACGATCCGGGTGAGCACCCGCCAGTGCCCGGCCCCGTCGATCCGGGCGGCCTCGACGAGGTCGCGCGGGATCGACAGCATCGACTGGCGCGCCAGGAACAGCCCGAACGCCGACGCCGCCGTCGGCAGGATGACGGCCCAGTAGCTGCCGTAGAGGCCGAGGGCCGTCACCAGCCGGAACAGGGCGACCATGATCACCTGCACCGGCAGCGTGAGCGTCGCCAGCGCGGTCAGGAACAGCGCCGACGACCCGCGGAAGCGCAGGTGCGCGAAGGCGTAGCCGCCGAGCAGGTTGACCACCACCGTGATGACCGCGGTCGTGAGCGCGATCGACACCGAGTTGCCGAGCCACGTCAGCACCGGGAACGACGAGAGGACCCGGTCGAAGTTCTCCGTCGTGAGGGCCCGCGGCCACAGCCGGAGCTCCCCGCCGAGCAGCTCGCTGCGCGACGACAGCGCGACGACGACCATCCAGTACAGCGGCGCGACGACCACGACGCAGACCACGACCGCCGCGAGCAGGCGCAGCACGAGGAGGCCGCGACGGCTCCGGGAACGGTGGCGGCCCGGTCGCCGGCCGGGCCGGTCGCTGCGGGTCTCGGCGACGGCGTCGGCGGCACCGGGCGGTTCGACGGAGATGCTCATCCCACGCTCCTCACTCGACCACGTCCCGGCTCCGGTTGCCCCGCCACTGCAGCAGCGTGAACGCCATGGTGAGCACGAGCAGCACCATCCCGATCGCGGCCGCGTAGCCCTGGTCGCGGACCTCGAAGCCGGTGTCGTACGCGTACGTCACGAGCACCGACGTCGCGTTGCGCGGGCCGCCGCCGGTGAGGACGAAGACGATGTCGAAGACCTGGAAGCTGAAGATCACGTTGATGATCAGCAGGAAGAAGGTCGACGCCCCGAGCAGCGGGAAGGTCAGGTGCCGGAACTGCTGCCAGCGGTTGGCGCCGTCGAGCGTCGCCGCCTCGTACAGGTCGGGCCCGATCCCCTGCAGCCCGGCGAGGTAGATCAGCATGTTGAAGCCGACCCGCCACCACAGCGTCACGAGCACGACCGACGCGAACGCGGCCGCGCTCCCGGACTGCCAGGGCACGGCCGGCAGGCCGACCGCGCGCAGCAGCAGGTCGAGCAGGCCGGTGTTCTCGTCGAACACGAGCACGCCGAGCAGTGCCGTCGCGACGCCCGAGATCGCCATGGGCAGGATCAGCACCGAGCGGAACACGGGCCGGGCCGGCAGGACCGTGTTCAGCAGCACGGAGGCCCCGAGGCCGAGGGCCATCGACAGCGGCGTGACCAGCACGGTGAACGCCGTCGTGTTGACCAGCGAGCGCCAGAACAGCGGGTCGCCGACCAGCGTGGCGTAGTTGGCGAGGCCGGCGAAGGTCCCGCCGCCGAACCCGTCGGTTCGCTGCAGGCTGATCACCGCCGCGCCGACGAGGGGCACGAAGACGAACAGCCCGAGCAGCAGCAGGTTGGGGCTGAGCAGCAGGTACGCCGCCCGCGCCTCCCCGCGCGCCTGGCGCGAGCTCACGCGCCCGTCGCCCCGGCGATGCCCTGGCTCAGGCCGGCGATCGTGTCCTCGGTCGACCGGCCGCCGACGAAGGCCTGCTCGAGCTGGTCCTTGAGCACGGTGATGATCTTCGACATCGAGGGCGACGCGACCTGGCCGGAGTCGCTCGCGCGCACCTGCCGGGCCTGGCCCAGGAAGACCTTGGTCAGCTCGCCGCGGACGTCGAAGGTGATCCCGTCCTGCACGAGGTCGGCCCGGGTCGGCAGCAGCGACGCGCCGACGCAGAAGGTCTTCTGCTGCTCGGCCTCGGTGGCGAAGGCGAGGAACCTCGCGGCCAGGCCCGGGTCCTTGGCCTTCGCCGTCGCCACCAGGGCGTTGCCGCCGAAGTCGCCGCCGCCGCGGACCTTGCGCGGCGCGTACGTGGCGCCCCACTCGAAGGTCGCGGTCTTGTCGGCGTCGGGCAGCATGAACGCCCCGCCCCAGACCATCGCCGAGGTCTGGGAGTACCAGGTGTCGGCGGCGTACGTCGTCGACTTGACCGAGTCGTTCGCGGGCACGAGCTTCTCGGTGAAGAAGCGCTTGCTGAGGTCGACCGCGGCGCGGCCGGCGGCGGAGTCGATCGCGGGGCTCTTGAGGTCCTCCGCCAGGAAGCGGCCGTCGGCCTGGAAGAGCAGGCTCAGCCAGCGCGTGACGCCGTTGCCCTGCCAGTTGTAGGCCATCGGGTACTTCGCGCCGGGCAGCGAGGAGCGCAGCCTGCCGGCCACCTGGAGCAGCTGGTCCCAGGTCCAGGCGCCCTCGGGGGTGGTCGGCACCGAGGTGACGCCGGCGGCGTCGAGCAGCGTCTTGTTGTAGAGGATCACCGAGGTGTCGGTGTGGTGCGGGACGCCGTACGGCTTGCCGCCGTTCTGCACCGCCGCCCACGCCTGGTCGGTGAACCGGCCGGAGAAGTCCTGCGCGAGGTGCGGCGTCAGGTCGAGCAGCTGGCCGGCGCCCGCGTAGCTGCCGAACGTGTAGTACGGCACGCGGAAGACGTCCGGCGGGTTGCCCGCCTGGATCTGCGCGTCGATGTTGCTGAACATCTGCTCGTACGGGACGGCGTTCAGGTCGACGGTCGTGCCCGGGTTGGCCTGCTGGAAGGCGGCGATCACCGAGCGGAAGCCGGCGAGCTCGGCGTCGGTGCCCCAGGTGGTGAAGCTGAGCGTGCCGGCGGCCTGCGAGGCCTGCGAGCCCGCGGGGGCGAACCCGCCGCAGGCCGCCAGCCCGAGCGGTGCGGCGAGCGCGGCCGAGCCGGCGAGGAAGCGGCGTCGGGTGAGGTCCATGGGGAGGTGCTCCTGCCCGGGAGGAGTCGACCGGCGGGTGGCCCGTGGACGGCGGGTGCCGTCGGGGGTCAACCGACGTCATTCCTCGTGGAGGGGCTGCGCGGTTGCAGAAGTCACTGTTTTGTCACACGCTCGTGCTAGCGTCCCGCCCTTCGCCCGGAGCACCGGGCCGCTCTGCCCGGAGGCCTTCTTCACGTGACCGCGTTCCGCTTCGCCGTGCTGGGGACGGGTTCCGTCGCCCGCGCGTTCGCCCTCGGGCTGCGCGCCAGCGACCACGTCGAGGTCGGCGCCGTCGGCTCGCGCACCCCGGCCCGGGCGCAGGAGTTCGTCGACGCGCTCGGCCTCGGCTGCCTCGCCACCGACCACGCCGGCGTTCTGGGCTCCGACGTGGACGCGGTCTACATCGCCACCCCGCCGAGCACCCACCGCGACCTCGCCCTCGCCGCCCTGGCCGCGGGCAAGCCGGTCCTGGTGGAGAAGCCCTTCGCGACGGACGCCGCGCTGGCCCGCGAGGTCGTCGAGGCGGCCCGGTCCGCCGGGCTGTTCTGCATGGAGGCGCTCTGGACGCGTTTCCTGCCCCTCGTGCGCGAGGTGGACGCGCTGCTCGCGCAGGGCGCCATCGGCGACGTCACCGGCGTCACGGGCAGCTTCGGCAACGCCGACGTGGTCGCCCCGCACCTGCTCGACCCGGCGCTCGGCGGCGGCGCGCTGCTCGACCGCGGCGTCTACCCGCTCTCCTTCGTCGTCCGTGCGCTCGGGCGCCCCGAGTCGGTCTCCGCCCAGGCCGTCCTCGGCCCCACCGGCGTCGACGAGGAGACCGCCGCGGTCCTGCGCCACCCCGGTGGCGGCCTCTCGACCGTGCACGCCAGCCTGCGCGGCGAGCTCGGCAACGACCTGCGCTACACCGGCACCAGGGGCAGCCTCTGGGTCCGCGGCCCGGCCTACCGCCCCGCCTCGGCGGTCCTCGTGCGCGGCGGCGAGCGGACCGCGGTCGAGCCCGCCGGGGCGCCCGCCGCGGACGGCGTCGCCGGAGCGGGTCCGCTGGACTCGCGCTGGGCGCACGGCCTGCGCCAAGTCGTCGGCCTCCTGCCCCCCGCCGTCCGTGCCCGCACGGTCCCGCTGGTGCGGCGCTACGCCGGCAACGGCTACCACTACCAGGCGGAGGAGGTCGCCCGCTGCGTACGGCTGGGCCTCCTCGAGAGCCCGGTGATGCCCGTCGACGAGTCGCTCGCGGTCATGGAGACCGTCGACCAGATCAGGGCTGCCGCCGGCCACCGCCCTGACCGTCCCGCCTGATCCACCGAGAACCCCTGAGCAGGAGCCACATGAGAATCGCCGTCGTGGGTTGCGGTTATGTCGTCGACGACTACCTGCGCACCCTCCCCGAGCACCCCGAGATCACCCTCGTCGGGGTGACCGACCTCGACGAGAGCCGCTCGCGGCGCGTCGCCGCGCGCTACGGCGTCCGCTGCTTCGCCACCACCGAGGAGCTCCTGGCCGACCCCTCGGTCGAGCTGGTCGTCAACCTGACCCACCCGCAGACCCACCACGAGATCAGCCGCGCGGCGCTGCTGGCGGGCAAGCACGTCTACAGCGAGAAGCCGCTCAGCCTGGCCGCCGAGGACGCGCAGGACCTCGCCGCCCTCGCCCGCGAACGGGGGCTCATGCTCTCCGGCGCACCCTGCAACCTGCTCGGCGCGAGCTGGGCGGCGGTGCGCCGCCTCGTCCGCGACGGGGCCATCGGGCGTACGCGGGTGATCTACGCCGAGCTCGACGACAACCCGATCTACCTCATGCACCCCGAGGAGTGGCGCAGCGAGTCGGGCACGCCCTGGCCGTTCAAGAACGAGTACGAGGTCGGCTGCACCCTCGAGCACGCGGCGTACCACGTCGCCGCGCTCGCGGCCCTGTTCGGGCCGGTCCGGGAGATGACGAGCTTCGCCTCCTGCCTGGTCCCCGACAAGTCGCCGGTCCCGCTCGACCCGCCGACCACCCCCGACTTCTCGGTCGCCTGCCTCACCTTCGACAACGGCGTGGTCGCCCGCCTGACCTGCAGCATCGTCGCCACGTACGACCACAAGGTCCGCCTCATCGGTGACGAGGGCGAGGTCGTGCTCGACGAGGTCTGGCACAACCGTTCGCCGGTCAGCCTCGAGCGCTTCGGCCAGATGAGCCTCAACGCGCGCAAGCTGCGGGCCGTGCGGCACAACCCGCTGCTCGGGCGCCTGGTCGGCGTCGGCGGACGGAACGTCCGCTACGACGTCCCCGCCCCGGTGCAGGCGTCGGAGCCCGAGAGCCAGGCCCCCCGCGGGCGCGGACTGTCCTTCACGACGCGCCTCAAGGGCGCGCTGCGCCGCCGCCAGATGACCTCGCTCGACTTCCTGCTCGGGATCTCCGACATGGAGCAGGCCCGGCGCGAGGGTCGCGACCCGCTCATCACGCCGGAGTTCCTCCTGCACGTGAGCGAGGTGACGCTGGCGATCTCCTCCGGCGACTCGGAGCCGCGGACCATCGTGCCGCCGCACTCGTTCACCCCGCTGGCGCTCGACCGCGAGGAGGGCACCGCCTGGCGCCCCGCCGAGCCGGGTCCGCTGGCCGCGGTGACCGACCGCGTCCTGGTCGCGCTGCACCGTCGCGGCGGCGGTTCCGGGGACTCGCCCTCCGCGCACCAGCCCGGTGCGCACGGCACCGAGGTGGGCGCGGGCTCGCGCTGACGAGCTCCTAGAGCCTGGCCCGCAGCAGCGGCCAGGTGAGCGCGAAGCCCGGGTGGAGGTGGAGCCGGTCGACCTCGTCGACCACCACCCAGGCCAGCGCCTCGGACTCGGCCTCGACGACGAGCTCGACGTCGTGGACCAGCTCGGCGAGCACGGTGGTGTAGCTCCAGCCGCCGTGGTCGTCGACGTACGGGTCGCCGGTGACGCGGACCGCCGTGGCGGGGACCTCGGTCTCCTCGTGCGCCTCGCGCAGCGCCGCGGCCACCGCGTCCTCGTGGCTGTCGCGCGCGCCCCCGGGGATGCCCCAGGTGCCGCCGTCGGCGGTCCACTGCGCCCGGTGCTGCAGCAGCACCGCCGGCCGGCCGGGGCCCCGGCGGTCGAGCACCAGCAGGCCGGCCGCGCCGTAGCGTCCCCAGTGACGGTGGCCCTGGTCGTCGACCGTCCAACCGTTCCCGTCGTGCAGCATCAGCGGACCCGGCGCGGCGTCACAGGGCCCCGACCATCGTCTCCTGCGCGAAGCCGAGCCAGTCGTAGACGCTGACCATGTAGCTGCGCGGGTCCTGCTCGTCCAGCTGGGAGAGGTGGTCGGCGGACTCGGCGTCGGTGATCCCGAGCCGGGTCGCGACGGCCAGCCGGACGCCGGTGAGCGTACGCAGCCAGGCGTCGACGTGCTCGGGGACGACCTTCAGGTCGCTCGAGCCGTGGTCGGTCGCGGCCAGGTCGTCCAGCACGACGGTGGCGTCGGCGACCTTCTTCGTCCGCAGGCCCCGCTCGGTGAAGCGGCGGAAGTCCGACGACGCGTCGGCGTCGTGCGGGTAGGCGTTCGGGAACATCCGCCGCAGGACCGGGTCGTCCGGCACCTCGGGGTCGTCGGGGTCGACCGCGAGGTCCTTGGCCAGGGCCTCGAACGGGTCGGCGTCCTCCCCGGGCGGGGCGAAGCCCTCCGGCTCGCCGTCGGAGACCAGCTCCACGACCTGGCGCACCAGCGAGGTCAGCAGCTCCACCTCGTACGCGCTGAGCGCCGTCGTGAGCACCCCGCGCCGGCGGCTGAACTTCTTCACTCCTCCGCCTTGTCGAGCGTCGCCCACAGGCCGTACTCGTGCATCGCGGTGACGTCGCGCTCCATCGCCTCGCGGCTGCCGCTGGAGACGATCGCCTTGCCCTCGTTGTGCACCTGCATCATCAGCCGCTCGGACTTCGCCTTCGGGTAGTGGAAGTAGGTCGAGAAGACGTGCGCGACGTAGGACATGAGGTTGACCGGGTCGTCCCACACGATCGTCACCCAGGGGACGTCGGGGACGACCTGCTCGAGGGGCCGCTCGGCGACCGCGGTCCCTCCGGCGGGCGTCACGCTGGGCGCTCCGGTCTCCGACACGCTCTCCATCATCGCAGGGTGGAGGCCCTCACGCCGGTCCCCGCCCCCGCACCCGCGCTCCCGCCGCCTCGTACGCTGACGCGCGTGAGCGAGGGTGGAACGACGTCCGGGCTGCCGGGTGACCTGCAGGGGGAGGCGCGTCGCGCGCGCTTCGGGCCCCGTGAGGCGCCGACGACGGCCCTGCTGACCGACCAGTACGAGCTGACGATGCTCCGCTCGGCCCTGCAGGCCGGCACGGCGGAGCGCCACTCGGTGTTCGAGCTCTTCGGCCGCCGGCTGCCCGACGGGCGCCGCTACGGCGTGGTGGCCGGCGTCGGCCGGGCGCTGCGGGCGCTGCGGCAGTTCCGCTTCGACGACGAGTCGCTGACCTTCCTCACCGAGGCCGGCGTCGTCGACGACGCCATCGCCGCCTGGCTCGCGGGCTTCGCGTTCCGCGGGCAGGTCTGGGGCTACCCGGAGGGCGAGATCTACTTCCCCGGCTCGCCGCTGCTGGTCGTCGAGGGGACGTTCGCCGAGTGCTGCGTGCTGGAGACGCTGCTGCTCAGCATCTACAACCACGACTCCGCCATCGCCTCCGCCGCCTCCCGCATGACGCTCGCCGCGGACGGGAGGCCGTGCGTGGAGATGGGCTCGCGCCGCACCCACGAGCTGGCCGCGGTCGCCGCCGCGCGCGCCGCGTACGTCGCCGGCTTCGACGCGACGTCGAACCTCGAGGCGGGACGGCGCTACGGCGTCCCGACCACCGGAACGGCCGCGCACTCCTTCACGCTCCTGCACCACGACGAGCGCGAGGCGTTCACCGCGCAGCTGGCCGCCCTCGGCGAGGCCACGACGCTGCTCGTCGACACCTACGACGTCGAGGACGCCGTCCGCCTCGGCGTGGAGCTGACCCAGGGCCGCCTCGGCGCGGTCCGCCTCGACTCCGGCGACCTGTCCGCGCTCGCGGTCCGGGTGCGCGCGCTGCTCGACTCGCTCGGCGCCGAGCACACCCGCATCGTCGTGACGAGCGACCTCGACGAGCACGCGATCGCGTCGCTCTCGGGTGCACCGGTCGACAGCTACGGCGTGGGCACCGCGCTGGTCACCGGCAGCGGCGCCCCGACCTCGGGCTTCGTCTACAAGCTCGTGGCCCGCGCCGACTCCGACGACCCCGGCGCCCCGCTGGTCCCGGTGGCCAAGAAGAGCCAGGACAAGGTGTCAGTCGGCGGGCGCAAGTACGCGCTGCGGCGCGTCGACCCCCGTGGCGTGGCCGAGGCCGAGGAGATCGGGGTCGGCGCTCCTCCGCAGGACGACGGCAACGACCGCGCGCTGCTCGTGCCGCTCGTCCGCGGCGGGGAGATCATCGGCGAGGAACCGCTGGAGGCGGCCCGCGCGCGGCACGCCGCCGCCCGCGCCGAGCTCCCGCTCGAGGCCCGCAAGCTGTCCAAGGGCGAGCCGGTGATCCCGACCCGGTTCGTGGGCGCCGCCGCTCCGACCGCCAACCCGTACGCCCGCCAGGGAGGCCCGCGATGAGCACCTGTCCCGAGTCCGGAGAGCAGGACCGCAGCCGGCGCGCGCTGGTCGTCGTCGACACCCAGAACGACTTCTGCGAGGGCGGCTCGCTGGCCGTCGCGGGCGGGCTCGCGGTGGCGGCACGCGTCAAGGAGCTGCTCGGCACCGATCACGGCTACGACCTCGTGGTCGCCACCCGGGACCACCACATCGACCCGGGCTCGCACTTCTCCTCCCACCCCGACTACGTCGACTCCTGGCCCCCGCACTGCGTGGCCGGGACCGAGGGCGCCGAGCTGGCCCCGCCGCTGGCCGTCGACGACTTCGACGCCGTGTTCGACAAGGGCGAGTACGCCGCCGCCTACTCCGGCTTCGAGGGCCACGACGCCGAGGGGACAGGTCTGGGCGCGTGGCTGGGCGCGCACGGCGTCGGGCAGGTCGACCTGTGCGGCATCGCCACCGACTACTGCGTACGGGCCACCGCCCTGGACGCCGCGGCCGCCGGGCTGTCCCCCGTCGTCCTCGTCGGCCTGACCGCAGCCGTCGCGCCCGAGCGGGTCGGCGACACCCTCGACGCCTGGCGCTCGGGCGGCGTCACGGTCCGCGAGGGCTGAGCCACGAGCCCGGCGAACGGCGGCGAGCCGACCCTGCAGGTCACGCACGACGAGGGCCGCAGGGCCTTCCTCGAGGCGCTCGACGGCTTCGTCGCGGCGGTCGAGCCGCTCGACGACCACGCCCTGCTCGCGGCGTCGCGCTGCTGGGGCTGGGCGGTCGTCGACGTAGTCACCCACGTGCGGTCCGGGCTCGACGAGGTGGCGGCGGCGCTGCTCGGCGTCGGGTCGGCGCCCCGCAGGCCGGACCGGGACGCGGCCACGTACTGGTCCGAACCGCCGCCGGGCGGTTCCGACGACCCGGTCGCGCGCATCGTCGCCATCCGCCGCCTCGGGTCGGCCAGCCGACGGCCGGTCGGCGCGGTCGCGCAGCTGGTGGCGGTGGCCGCCGCGCTCCGCACCGGCGTCGACCGCGTCGAGGACGCGACGCTCGGGTTCCAGGGCCGCGTGCTCACCACGGGCGACTTCCTGGCCACCTGGGCGGTCGAGCTCGCCGTCCACCAGCTCGACCTCGCCCGCGACCTCGCGGTGCCGTCGCCACCGGCGCGCGCCCTGGCCCTGGCGCGGCAGACCGTCGAGGCGCTCCTCGGCGACCGGCTGCCGGGCGACGACGACGCCGGCGCGGTGCTGCTCGCCACCGGACGGCGGGCCGCGACGGCGGACGAGCTGCGGACGCTGGGCGCCGGCGCGGAGCGCCTGCCGCTGCTCTGAGCCCGCCGGGCAGACTCTCCGCCATGGAGGTCTTCCGCGGACTGCTGCACGACGCCTCAGGGGCCGGGGCGGCCACCCACCGCGCGCTGCGCGACGGTCCCACCGGCTGGGCGCTCGGGCCGCTCGTCGTGCCCGACGACCGGCTGTCGACCCAGGACGACGACGTCGACCTGAGCGTGGTCGTCGCCGGCGGCGCCGGGTCGCTCACCGCGCTCGCGCGTCGCGCGGGGTCGCTCCGGCTCGTGGCGGTCGAGAGCGTGCTGCGCGACCTCGACGACCTGCCCGGCAACGCCGGCCGCGTGGTCGCCGCCGCGGCGGACCTGCCGGACGGGGTCGACGTGCACGTGGGCCTGCCCGACGGGCGCGGGTTCGTCGAGGCGGTCGAGGTGGTCGAGGCCGCGGGTCTCCTCGGACGCGTCGACCTCGCGCCACCCGGCGCCGCCACCCGGCTGTCCGTGCTGGTCGAGGCCGACCTGGCCTTCAAGGCGACCGGCCTGGGCGCTGACGCCTACGGGCCGTACGGGCTCGTCGGCCTGCTGATGGCGGTCGAGGCCCTCGTCGACGGCGCCGACCCCGAGGACGCGGAGGCGCTCCTCGCCCACGTCGAGCCCGCCCGGGCGACCGCCGGCCTCGGCGGCTGGGACGCCGCCACCCAGGCCCGCGTCCGGCGCCGGCTCCGCGGTGCGGACGTCGTCGACCCGGGCCCGACCCTCGACACGCTGGGCCGGGCCGGGCTCCTGTAGCGCGGGCACGGTCCGCTCCCGCCGACCACTCCGGGCCCTTCGACAGGCTCAGGGAGCGTTCGCGGCGAGGCCCTTCCACAAGCTCCGGGAGCGTCGCGGAGAGGCCCTTCCACAAGCTCAGGGAGCGTCGACGGGCCTCAGGGAGCGCCACTCGTCAGCGCAGGCGGACGACCTGCGTGCGCGCAGCGAGGTCGTGCAGGGTCTGGCGCTTCGGGTGCCACAGGGGCAGCAGCACGTCGGCGACGGTGAGCAGCGTGAAGGGGAACACGCCGAGCGCGCCGGGCAGCACCCAGATCAGGGTGCGGGTGAGCACCCGCGGCCACTCGAGCGGGCCGGGGGCGCGCCCCTCGTCGAGGCGGACGACCCGCAGGCCGCAGGCCAGCATCCCCACGGTCGCGCCACGCAGGCGCAGCAGCGGCAGGTGGTAGGCCAGGCCCACGGCGAGGCCGATGAGCACCAGGAGGAGCTGGTCGGTCCCGCTGAGCATCGCGGCGAAGTTCGGGGTGGGGGGCGGCGTGGTCGAGCCGGCCTGCGCCGCGCGGAACGTCTCGCCCCAGTAGGCGCCCACCGCCCGGACGAGCTCGGTGTAGAAGGGCAGCGACAGCAGCCCGGTCACGACGCCCACCAGGACCGCGTCGACGAGCCCGGCGAGCGCCCGCCACCACCAGCCGGCCAGGGGCACGCCGTCGGCGGTCGTCGCCGCCTGGCGCGAGACGCCGGTCGACCGCACCCCGTAGCCCGTCGCGGGCAGGGCCGCGTACGCGCCGGGCGCGCCGACGGGCTGCGGTGCAGGAGCCTGGGGAGGTCGCTCGGCCGCGCGCGTGTTCCGCGACCACTGCCAGCCGTCCCAGTAGCGTTCGCGCGACCGGTCGAGCGGGTCCGGGTACCAGCCGCCGGGAGCGGCGTGGCGGCCCGGCGGGGCCGGAGGTGAGCCCACCGGGATGTCAGACATGGGCGCCATCCTAAGTTGCGCCACCTGTGGGACCGATTCCAACCAGGCGGGCACGATCTCCCGCCTGGAGGCCGCGGATACCGATCCGATAACGAACATTCGGGCAACACGCGCAGACGTCTGGTCACCTGAGGGTCTGTTCAGATATACCTGTCCTCGCAAGGGCAGCCGGTGGGGTCTGCGGGAACGAGGATGCCGACGAGGCGCCGCGCTCCCCCGGGTCTCGAGGGCTGCCGTCCCGCACCGGAGCAGCCCTGCTGACGCCGTGCGGGGTCCCCGTCCGGAGTCAGAGAGGTTTTCCCAGATGCGCGTGACGTCCAAGGTGCTCGCCGCCGTCGGCCTGTCCACCGTGCTCGCCGCGACCGCCGCGTGCAGCGGCGCCGGCGGTGCCGGAGGTGTCGGAGGCGGCGGTGGTGGTGGTGGTGGAGGCGCCGACAACTCCATCAACGTCCTCATGGTCAACAACCCGCAGATGCTCGCTCTGCAGAAGCACATCGGCGAGTTCACCAAGGAGTCCGGCATCACGGTGAACTTCACCGTCAAGCCGGAGAACGACATGCGCAACCAGGCGCAGCAGGAGTTCGCCAACCAGTCGGGCCAGTTCGACGTGGCGACCCTGTCGAACTTCGAGATCCCGTTCTACTCCAAGAACGGCTGGCTCACCTCGATGGACGACATCGGCGCCTACAAGAGCGACACGGCCTTCAACCAGGCCGACATCTTCCCGTCGATGACCAACTCGCTCAAGGGTCCGGACGGCAAGCTCTACGGCGAGCCGTTCTACGGCGAGTCGTCCTTCCTCATGTACCGCAAGGACATCGCCGACAAGGTCGGCGTGAAGTTCAACGAGACCCCGACCTGGGACGAGGTCGCCGCGGCCGCCGCCAAGATGGACGGCGCGGAGTCGGGCATGAAGGGCATCTGCCTGCGCGGCCTCCCCGGCTGGGGCGAGGTCTTCGCGCCGCTGACCACCGTGGTCAACACCTACGGGGGCACCTGGTTCGACAAGGACTGGAACGCCCAGGTCAACGCGCAGCCGTTCAAGGACGCCACGACCTTCTACACCAACCTGGTCAAGGAGCACGGCGAGGCGGGCGCGGCGCAGGCCGGTTTCGCCGAGTGCCTGACGGCGACCACCCAGAGCAAGGTCGCCATGTGGTACGACGCCACCTCCGCCGCGGGCTCGCTCGAGGCGCCGGACTCCCCCGTCAAGGGCAAGATGGCCTACGTCCAGGCCCCGGTGAAGGAGACCAAGTCGTCCGGCTGGCTGTACGCCTGGTCGTGGGCGATCGAGAAGAAGAGCCAGAAGGCCGACAACGCCTGGAAGTTCATCTCCTGGGCGTCCTCGCAGAAGTACGAGGAGCTCGTCGGTGCGCAGGACGGCTGGGCGACCGTGCCCGCCGGCAAGCGTGAGTCGACGTACAAGAACGCCGACTACGTGAAGGCGGCCTCCGCCTTCGCCGAGCCGACCCGCAAGGCGATCGAGTCGGCCGACCCGACCAACCCGGGCGTGCAGCCGCGCCCGACCGTCGGCATCCAGTTCGTCGACATCCCGGAGTTCACCGACTTCGCCACCAAGATCAGCCAGGACGTCTCCGGCGTGATCGCGGGCAAGACGAGCGTCGACGACGCGCTGAACAACGGTCAGAAGCTCGCGCAGGCCGCGGGCGACAAGTACAAGGGCAAGTAGCTCGCACGAGGTCGGGTCGTGCCGCGTCCAACTCAGGCGCAGCACGACCCGGCCTCGCCCTCGTCCGGCGCCTGCCGATCCGGCGCCCCACCCGAGCCACCGAGGAGCACGCATGGCCACCGCCACCGCCACGCCGTCGGCGCCGCCCCGCGCCGGTCAGCCGAAGAAGAGCAAGCAGCCCCAGCCGAGCTTCGCGGAGCGCTGGGGCGACAAGAAGGGCTGGGCGCGGCGCGTGCCGCTGCTGCCTGCCCTGGTGTTCGTCGTGATCATGACCCAGCTGCCGTTCCTGGCGACGATCATCATCTCGTTCACCAACTGGAACGCGAACTACCCCGACGAGATCGCCTTCGGGACGCTGCAGAACTTCAAGACGGTCTTCACCGACGCGAGCCTGCGCTCGAGCGTCTTCTTCACCATCCTGCTGACCGTCACCGTGGTGCTGGTCTCGCTCGCCTTCGGCCTCGGCATCTCGCTGCTGCTGAACCGCAACTTCATCGGCCGCGGCGCCGTCCGCACGATGATGATCGCGCCGTTCCTCGTGGTGCCGGTCGCCGCCGCGCTGCTGTGGAAGCACGCGCTCTACAACCCGGAGTACGGGCTCTTCAACGGCCTGCTCACCCAGGTCTTCGGGGCGAACGCGCCGCAGCCGGACTGGATCACCGACGTCCCGCGGCTGGCGATCATGGCCGAGCTGATCTGGCAGTGGACGCCGTTCATGACGCTGATCCTGCTGGCCGGCCTGCAGTCGCGCCCCGGTGACGTGCTCGAGGCCGCGTCGGTCGACGGCGCGAACGCGTGGCAGACCTTCGCCAACATCACGATGCCGCACATGCGCCGCTACCTGGAGCTCGCCGGGCTGCTCGGGACGATCTACATCATCCAGCAGTTCGACTCGGTCTTCACCCTGACCGGAGGCGCGTACGGCACGGCCAACCTGCCGTACACCGTCTACCAGACGCTCTACAACGCCCAGGACTACGGGCTCGCCTCCGCCCAGGGCGTGATCGTCGTGATCGGCACGATCATCATCGCGACCTTCGCCCTGCGCACCGTGTCCAGCCTGTTCGAGGAAGGCAACTGATGACGACCGCGCTCGCCGCCAACCCGTCCAAGACCGCTGCCACCCGGCGGGCGTCCAACGCCCGCGCGCGTCACCTCGGCTCGCGACGCGCCAACGTCGCCCTCGGGCTGCTGGCCTGGGTGATCGGGATCATCTTCGTGTTCCCGGTCGTGTGGATGGTCCTGACCAGCCTGCACTCCGAGATCGACGCGGCCACCAACCCGCCGAGCTTCTTCGCCCCGCTCACCCTCGACGGCTACCGCGAGTTCTTCGGCGCCTCCTCGGGCGCGAGCCCGTGGCCGCCGCTGATCAACTCCGCGACGGCCTCGATCGTCTCGACGATCGTCGTCATCCTGCTGGCGATCCCCGCGGCGTACGCGCTCAGCGTCAAGCCGGTCCAGAAGTGGACCGACGTCATGTTCTTCTTCCTGTCGACCAAGTTCCTGCCGGCGGTCGCGGGCCTGCTGCCGCTCTACCTGATCGCCCGCACGCTGGGCGTGCTCGACAACATCAACTTCATGGTCATCCTGTACGCGGCCATGAACCTGCCGATCGCGGTGTGGATGCTGCGCAGCTTCCTCGCCGACATCCCGGTCGAGCTGTTCGAGGCCGCCGCGCTCGACGGGGCCGGCCTGATCCGCACGCTGCGCAGCGTCATCGTGCCGATCATCTCCCCCGGGATCGCGGCCACCGCGCTGATCTGCTTCATCTTCAGCTGGAACGAGCTGCTGCTGGCCAACACCCTGACCAGCATCGTGGCGCAGACCGCCCCGGTCTTCCTGACCAGCTTCGTCACCTCGCAGGGCCTGTTCCTGGCCAAGGTGTGCGCGGCCGCCACCGCGGTCTCGCTGCCCGTGCTGATCGCGGGCTTCGCGGCCCAGGACAAGCTCGTGCAGGGCCTGTCGCTCGGAGCGGTCAAGTGACGGCGACCAGCACGGCGGTCAAGCTGTCCGCGGGCACGGTCGGCTCGCTCGACGTCCCCGGGCCGTCGTACGACCGCAGCCAGGTCACGACCGGGATCGTGCACTTCGGGGTGGGCGGCTTCCACCGCGCGCACCAGGCGATGTACCTGGACCGGCTGATGAACGAGGGCAAGGCCCTCGACCTCGGCATCTGCGGCGTGGGCGTCATGCCGTTCGACCTGCGCATGCGCGACGCGCTGGTCTCCCAGGACTGCCTCTACACCCTCGTCCTCAAGGACGCGGACGGCAGCTGGGAGCCGCGGGTCATCGGCTCGATCGTGGAGTACCTGTACGCCCCCGACGACCCCGAGGCGGTGATCGAGAAGATGGCCGACCCGGCCACCAAGATCGTCTCGCTGACCGTCACCGAGGGCGGCTACAACTTCTCCCCCGTCACCGGGAAGTTCGACGCCACCAACCCCAAGGTCGTCGCGGACCTCCAGGCCGGCGCCGCCCCGCAGACGGTCTTCGGCCTCGTCACCGAGGCCCTGGTGCGGCGCCGCGATCGCGGCGTCGTGCCGTTCACGATCATGTCCTGCGACAACATCCAGGGCAACGGCCACATCGCCGCCGAGGTCTTCACCGCGTACGCGCGGCTGAAGGGCGAGGCGTCCGGGGACGCGGGCCTGGGCGACTGGGTCGCCGAGCACGTGGCGTTCCCCAACTCGATGGTCGACCGCATCACCCCGGTCACCACCGACGAGGACCGCGCGCAGGTGGCGGAGCGCTTCGGCATCGACGACGCGTGGCCGGTGGTGTGCGAGCCCTTCACGCAGTGGGTGCTGGAGGAGCGCTTCACCGACGGGCGCCCGCCGTACGAGGAGGTCGGCGTCGAGGTCGTGCCCGACGTCGAGCCGTACGAGCTGATGAAGCTGCGGCTGCTCAACGCGAGCCACCAGGCGCTGTGCTACTTCGGCTACCTCGCCGGCTACCGGCTGGTGCACGAGGTGTGCCAGGACCCGCTGTTCGCGACGTTCCTGCTCGACTACATGAACCGGGAGGCCACGCCCACCCTCCAGCCGGTGCCCGGCGTGGACCTCGACGTCTACAAGCCGCAGCTGATCGAGCGGTTCAGCAACGCGGGCGTGCGCGACACCGTCGCGCGCCTGTGCGCCGAGAGCTCGGACCGCATCCCGAAGTGGCTCGTGCCCGTCATCAAGGAGAACGTGGCCTCCGGGCGCGACGTCAGCCTCTCGGCGGCGATCGTGGCCAGCTGGGCCCGCTACGACGAGGCGGTCGACGAGCAGGGCGAGCCGATCGAGATCGTCGACCAGCTGGCCGACAGCCTCAAGGCCCTCGCCCAGCAGCAGCAGGACGACCCGCTCGCCTTCGTCAAGAACACCGACCTCTTCGGCGACCTCGCCGAGCAGGAGACGTTCACGAAGCCGTACCTGGCGACCCTCGCCTCGCTGCACGAGCACGGTTCCCGGGCGACGCTGGAGAACCTGGTCGCGAACGCCCGCTGAGGGTTCCTGGCGTGGCGCGGGCCCGTGCATTTCACGACATCGTGAAATGCACGGGCTCTGCGCACTCTGCAGGGCGGGAAGAGCACGAGGAACCTGAGGCAAGCGGCGCCCGGTGGCAAGGTGTCCGCCGTACGCCCGGGTCGTCGAGCTACGAGCGGCGGTGGACCGCCCAGCTGCGGATCGTGGCGATGCGCCGCTCGAGGTCGTCGGCGGAGGCGACCGCGGTGGGCGGGCCGCCGCAGGCCGTACGGAGGTCGGCGTGGATGACGCCGTGCGGGCTGCTGGTGCGGTGGTGCCAGGCGGCGACGAGTCCGTTCAGCTCGCGGCGCAGCTCCTTGAGCCGCTCCCCCGCCGTCGCGTCCACCGTGGGCCGCGGGGCCTGGCCGGTCGAGCGTGACTGGGTGTCCTGATGGCGCCGCAGCAGGTCCTTGACCTGGTCGGGCTCCAGCAGGCCGGGCAGGCCCAGGTAGTCCTGCTCCTCCGCGCTGCCGCTGGCCGCGGTCATGCCGAACTCGCCGCCGTCGAAGACCACGCGGTCGAAGTCGGCCTCGCTGGCCAGCGCCGCGAACCCGCCGCCCTCGAGCCGGTCCTCCTCCGACTGCTCGCGCTCGGCCTCGGCGAGCAGGGAGTCGTCGAGGGCGGCGTCGTCGAGCCCGTCGTCCTGGCCGCCGGGGGCCCGCAGCACGTGGTCGCGCTCGCGCTCCATCTCCGCGGCGTGCAGCAGCAGGTGCGGCACGCTCGGCACGAAGACCGACGCCGTCTCGCCGCGCTTGCGCGCCCGGACGAAGCGCCCGACGGCCTGCGCGAAGAACAGCGGCGTCGAGATCGACGTCGCGTAGACGCCGACCGAGAGCCGCGGCACGTCGACACCCTCCGAGACCATCCGCACGGCGACCATCCACCGCTCGTCGGAGTCGGCGAAGGCCTGGATCCGCTTGCTCGAGCCCGGCTCGTCGGACAGCACGACCACGGGCTTGGTCCCGCTGATGGCGTGCAGCAGCTCCGCGTACGCCCGCGCCGCGGTCTGGTCGGTGGCGATGACGAGACCGCCGGCGTCGGGGATGTGGGCGCGGACCTCCGAGAGCCGCGTGTCCGCCGCCTGGAGGACGGCCGGGATCCAGGAACCGTGCGGGTCGAGCGCGGTCCGCAGCGCCTGCCCGGCCAGGTCCTTCGTCATCGGCCCGCCGAGCCGGGCGCTGACCTCGTCGCCGGCGCTGGTGCGCCAGTGCAGGTCGCCGGAGTAGGCCATGAAGAGCACGGGCCGGACGATGCCGTCGGCGAGGGCGGCCGCGTAGCCGTACGCGTAGTCGGCCCGCGAGCGCAGCCCGCCGTCCCCGCTCGACTCGTAGCGGACGAACGGGATGGGGTTGGTGTCGGAGCGGAACGGCGTGCCGGTGAGCATCAGCCGCCGCGTCGCCGGCTCGAAGGCCTCGCGGACCGCGTCACCCCAGCTGAGCGCGTCGCCGGCGTGGTGCACCTCGTCGAGGATGACCAGAGTCTTGAAGCCCTCGACGCGGACGCGCAGGGCGAGCGGGTTGGCCGCCACGGCGGCGTAGGTGAGGGCGATGCCGACGAAGTCGCGCGACGCCTTGCCCTGGCGGACGCCGTACTCGGGGTCGATGTTGAGGTTGATGCGGGCGGCCGCGGCGGCCCACTGCACCTTGAGGTGCTCGGTCGGCGCGACCACCACGACCCGGTCGACGCGGCGGCGGGCGAGGAGGTTCGACGCGACGGTGAGGGCGAACGACGTCTTGCCCGCGCCCGGCGTCGCGACGGCGAGGAAGTCGCGCGGCTCGTCGGCGAAGTACTGCTCGAGGGCCGCGGTCTGCCAGGCGCGCAGCGCGCCGGCGGTGCCCCAGGCCGCGCGGTCGGGGAAGGCCGGGGGCAGCCCGGTGGGGCTGAGCTCGGCGCTCGGGAGGGGCTGGGACATCCGCAGGAGTCTAGGTCGGCCGGGTCAGTGGGCCGGGTCGGTGAGCGACCCGACACGCAGGGAGGCGAGCAGGGCCAGGACGGCGACGACGGCCATGCTGAGCAGCACCAGCCCGAAGGTCAGGGCGAGGTTGCCGCCGGGGTGCAGCGCCCCGAAGATCGTGCCGGCGATTCCGACGAACACGCTGGACCCGAGGGCGTCGCCGAGGTTGAGCGAGGAACCGTTGCGGCCCTGCGCGTCCTCGCTCGACAGCGTGATCGTGGCCAGCGAGGTGCTCGCGGTGGCGAAGCCCATGCCGAGGCCGGAGAAGACCCACGCGAGCGCGATCAGCCCGTACGGCAGCGACGGGACGAGCGCGAGGACGCCGGCGAGGGCGAGCCCGACGGCGACGTTCGCGCAGCCGAGCGTGATCAGCTGGTCTCGCCGCAGCGGGAGCCGGCGCTGCGCCTGCAGGAACGACCCGGTCGTCCAGCCGACCGCGCCCACGGTCAGGGTGCCGCCGGCCAGCAGCAGCGGCACGTGGCGCTGCTCGACGAGCATCAGCGGCAGGAACGCCTCGCCACCGAAGTACGCGCCCGGCAGCAGCGCGCGGGTGAGGATCACGCTCGACAGCCCCCGGCCCAGGCGGAGGAACCCCCGCGGCATGAGGCGCGGCAGCCCGAGCCCCAGGAGGACGAGGGCGACGACGAGCAGCACGAGGCCCGACCAGTCCAGCCTCGTCCCCGCGGCCTGCAGGAGGGCGGCGGCGAGCGCGGTGGCGAAGGCCGCCCAGACCGGGGCCGGCGGGAGGCCGGAGGCGTCCTCGGCCGAGACCTCGGGCATGGGGATTCGCATCATCGCGCGGACCGTGGGCAGGACCATGGCGCCGCCGATCACCGCGAGCGGGATGACGGTGAAGAAGACCCAGTGCCAGGACAGGTGCGAGGTCAGCCACGCCGACACGGGCGGCCCGACGAAGGACGGCAGCACCCAGGCGGTCGAGATGTAGGTGAAGACCTTCGGCCGCTGCACCGGGCGGAAGGCCTTGGCGACCGTGACGAACATGGCCGTGTTCAGCGCGCCACCGCCCAGGCCCTGCACGAAGCGACCCGCGATCAGCTGGACCATCGACTCCGCGGTGCCGGCGACGACGAGGCCGACGACGAAGATCCCGAGGCCGACGAGCAGCGGCCGGGATGGACCCACGCGGTCGCAGACCCGGCCGGCGATGACCGTGGCGAGGAGCATCCCGATGACGAAGAGCGAGAAGGCCCAGGCGTAGTAGGCGATCCCGTCGAGGTCGCGGGCCGCGACCGGCATGGCGGTCGCGACGGCGATCGACTCGAAGGCGATCGACACCGTGATCGTGCAGATCCCGACCGTCAGCGCCCGCTGCGAGAGCGGCAGTGGCGAGCTCCCCTGGTCCTGCTCCCCCGGGAGTGCGTCCTGCTTGCTCATCGCCCTCAGTCCACCACCTGACGGGCCGAAGACGAAACCGGTTCCAGACGCCCTGCGCACGCGGGCGCGCGTACGCGACGCCGTGGAAGGGGTGCCCCCGTGGTCCGACCTCTCTACACTGACCGTCGTGAGTCAGCAGACAGCACCTGGCGCCGAGACGATCGTCGACGAGCGGACCGAGACCCGCGAGTTCCGCGTGGAGGAGGGCGACCACGAGCGGTTCGCCCACTACGTGCCCAAGGAGAAGCTGACCGAGGCGATGGTCATGGGCACCCCGGTGGTGGCCCTGTGCGGCAAGGTCTGGATCCCCAGCCGCGACCCCGAGCGCTTCCCGGTGTGCCCGGAGTGCAAGGAGATCTGGGAGAGCCTGCGCTCCGGCGGCGACAAGGAGTGACCTGCGGGTCATGACGACGGACGGAGGGGGCGCGGGCACCACGGCCCGGCGGCTGGTGCTGCTGCGCCACGCGAAGTCGTCGTGGGCCGAGGCCGGGCTCGCCGACGCGGACCGTCCGCTGAACGACCGCGGCCGGCGCGACGCCGCCGCAGCCGGTCGCTGGCTCGCGGCGGAGGTCGGCCGCCCTGATCTCGTCCTGTGCTCGACGGCGCTCCGCACGCGGCAGACGTGGTCGGGCGCCACCTCCGCGGCCCCGCTGCTGGCCGACGTCCCGGTCCGGTACGAGGCAGCCGTCTACGAGGCGTGGTCGGACACCCTCCTCGACCTGGTCCGCGCGCTGGCGCCCGACGTCCGCACCGCCGTCCTCGTCGGGCACTCCCCGGGCGTCCCCGACCTCGCAGAACGGCTCAACCGCGCCACCGGCACGGGCCCGGTCGGGGAGTTCCCGACCAGCGCCGTCGCGGTGCTCGCGGTCGACGGACCGTGGACCGGGCTCGGCCCGGGCAGCGCGTCCCTGCTGGCGTACGCGGTCCCGCGCGGCTGACCCTCCCCTGGCCCGGGCCGGAGGGCAGCACGAGGAGCGCCGCTGGATCCGGGTCCCTCGATCGCCGGGAGCCGCCGGACCCACGCTCGGCCGGCCCGCCCGACGCGATCGAGCGACCCCTTTTCAGCGAACGGAGCGGCGCCACCCTTCGTACACCCCTGAAGATGTACCAGCGTCGGCACCACCGCTGGTGTCATGGTCTCGGCGCGACTACGCGCCCGACGTGGACGAGAGGAAGGACGACCATGAACCGAGGCCTCATCGGCACGATCATCGGTATCCTGGTGATCATCATCCTCGTGATCGTGATCCTGCAGCTCACCTGACAGGTTCCGCGAGGACACGACAGCAGCGGCTCCCGCACCTGGTGCGGGAGCCGCTGCCTGCTCCGGCGGGCCCGCGGCTGGTGCTCGGCCCGAGCCCGGGTAAGCAGGGTCCATGACCGATCCCACGCAGGACGACCCCCGCCAGATGGACGACGCGCAGCTCGCGGAGGTGCCGGACCCGCCCCAGCCGTCCGACCCGGACCCCGGCCAGGGTCCGGTCGTCGAGGACGACTACGCCGAGGGCAGCACGAACGCCCCCGACGGCGCCGAGCGCCCCGAACCCGCCGGCGAGGACTACGCCGGCAGCGGCTTCTAGCACCCAGGCGCGTCGCTCGCGCCGGCCCGACCCCGGCCGACCACGATTCGTTCGGCTGCCGTTCTCCTGATCGACCCTCCTGCGTTCACCTCGGAGTTCTTAGGTTCCCTCAGTAGTCCTCGGGGGGAGCACAGGTGGGTGGAGCGTCAGCGGTCCGTGCGCGCGGCGTCGTCAAGACGTTCGGCGACGTGGTCGCGCTGGACCACGTCGACCTCGACGTGGAGGAGGGCCAGGTCCACGGCCTCGTCGGGCCGAACGGTGCCGGCAAGTCGACCCTGCTGGGCCTGCTCCTCGGCCTGACCGCGGCCGACCGCGGCCGCCTCGAGGTCCTCGGGACGGTCGTCGGCCGGACCGGGGCGGCGCCGGCCGACGTCGCCGGCTTCGTCGACGAGCCCGGGCTCTACCCCTCCCTCACCCCGCGCCAGAACCTCGCCGCCCTCGCCTCGCTGCGCGACGCCCACGCCGACGACGTGGCGTGGGCGCTCGACCAGGTCGGCCTGACCGAGGTCGCCGACGACCGCGTCCGCGGTTTCTCCCTCGGCATGCGGCAGCGCCTCGGGCTCGCGTCGGCGATGCTCACCCGGCCCCGCCTGCTGGTGCTCGACGAGCCCACGAACGGTCTCGACCCCGGCGCCCGCCGCCAGGTGCACGCGGTCGTCGCCGGTCTCGCGGCGGCCGGCACGGCGGTCGTGCTCTCGAGCCACCGGATGGACGACCTCGCCGAGCTGTGCTCCGAGGTCACCCTCCTCACGACCGGCCGGGTGGTCTTCGCGGGCCCGGTGGAGAAGCTCGTCGCCGAGAGCGGCGAGATCGACCACCTCGTCCGCACCACCGACCCGGCCGCGGCCCGCTCCGTCGCCGAGCAGGTGCCCGGGGTCCGCGTCGTCGAGCCGGGCACCGGCCGGCGCCCCGGGGACGACGCGCTCGTCGTCCGCGGCTCGCTGACCGCCGTCGACGAGCTGGTCGTCCGCCTCGTCTGCGCCGGCGTGCAGCTGCGCGAGCTGGGCCCGGTCGTCGCCCCGCTGGAGGCGGCCTTCCTGGCCCTCACCGGTGACGAGCCCGAGGACCGGCCGGACGACGTCGTGGGGCCGCTCCGGTGAGCGCCGTCGCGACGGCCCCGGCGGTCCGCGCCGCGTCGGCCGTCCGGCCCGCGCCCCTGGTCCGGACGTACCGCTTCGAGCTGCTCAAGCTGGTCACGCAGTGGCGGGTACGCCTCCTGCTGCTGGCCTGCTGGCTCGCCCCGGGAGCGTTCGTGGGGATCGTGAGCCGCCAGAGCGCGCTGCCGGCCGACACCGTCTTCGGACGCCTGATGCACGCGACCGGCTGGTCGGGCGCGCTGGTCGTGCTCGCCTTCGCCTGCCTGTGGGCGCTGCCGCTGCTGACGGCCCTCGTCGCCGGCGACGTCTTCGCCGTCGAGGACCGCCTGGGCACCTGGCGCCACCTGCTGGTCGCGGTGCGCTCCCCGCGGCGGGTCTTCGCGGGCAAGGCGCTCGCCAGCGCGACCGTCATCGGCCTGCTCGTCCTCGGTCTCGCCGCCTCCGGTCTCGTCGGCGGCCTGCTGGCGGCGGGGAACCGTCCGCTCGCCGGGCTCGACGGCTACCCGCTCGCTGGGGCCGGTCTCGCCGGCCGCTACGTCCTGGCGTGGCTGTGCGTGCTGGCCCCGACCGCCGCGTTCGCCGCGGTCGGCCTGCTCGGCTCCGTCGCCCTGGGCCGCTCCCCGATGGGGCTGGTGACGCCCGCGGTACTGGCCGTGGCGCTGGCCGTCGTCCAGCTCCTGCCCCTCCCGCTCGCGGTGCGGCTGGCGCTGCCCAGCCAGGGCTTCACGGCCTGGCGCGGCCTGTTCGTCGAGCACGTGGCGCCGGGTCCGCTGGTCGTGGGCGTCCTCGTCGCCCTGGCCTGGGCCGTGGTCGCCACGGCCGTGGCGTACCGGCTGTTCCTGCGGCGCGACTTCACCAACCCGGCCGACGACGGCTCGGGCCGCCGGCTGGTGCTGACCGGGCTGCTCCCGCTCGCCGCGCTGGCCGCGGTCTCCGTGCTGGTCGTGTCCGTCGCCACCCCCGCCACCGGTTCCGGCGTCGACCGGGCGCGCCTCGAGACCTCCCTCGCCACGACCTACGGGCACCTCTACCGGCTGCAGTCGCAGGAGCTGGGCCGGCCCGACGTCACCGAGGCGCAGCTGCAGAGCAGCGCCGCGTGCGACAAGGGCGGCTCGCTGGTCGAGGACGAGGGCCCCGGCAACGACTGGCGCTGCGTCGTCTCGTGGCACCTGCCGGGCGCGCGGGCCGTCGGCTCCGCGGTCTACCAGCTCGACGTCGCCGCGGACGGCCGCTACGTGGCCGACGGCGACGGACCCCAGGACGTGAACGGCTTCTTCCTCCTCCGGGCGCGCTACGGCACGGCGCCCAACCCCCTCTGGCAGTTCGACGGCCTCGTCGACCTGCTCCCACCCCCTCGGAAGGACTGACCATGCAGGTCACCCGTCGACGCAGGACCTCCAGCGGTTCCGCGTTCCTCCGCCGTCGACCCGGGCGCCTCGTGCTCGTCGGCGTCGCCGCGCTCGCGGTCGCCGGCAGCGGCGCCGCCGACGCCAGCACGGTCTCGCTCGGCCAGCAGCAGGTCGGCAGCACGTACGCCACCGGGCTGCAGATCTCCTCCGACCAGTCCCTCAAGCCCCTCGGGCAGCGGCTGGTCACCAAGTACGGCAAGTTCATGGGTTCGGCGGTCAGCCCGGACGGGCGGTTCCTCGCCGCGTCCAGCGCCGACAGCGGCGTGGTCCTGCAGGTCTTCGACCTCGCCGCGCAGAAGCCCGTGTGGCTGGTCGGTAGCCAGCCCGGCGTGAACACCAAGCTGGACGACCGCACCGTCGGCCAGGAGGGCCCGTCGTTCTCCCCCGACGGCAAGCAGCTCTGGCTGCCGCAGGCGAACGGCTTCACCCGCTTCGACGTGCAGGTCGACGGCTCGCTCACCCGGCCGACGACCATCGCCCTGCCCACCAAGCCGATCACCCCGGACCCGAACACCCAGCTGAGCGCGCTCCAGGCGCTGCCCGGCAAGGCGACGTTCTCCCCCGACGGCACCACCGTCTTCGCGCCGCTCAACGGGCAGAACACCGTCGTGGCGATCGACGCGGCGACCGGCGCGGTGAAGCGGACCTGGCAGGTCGGCATCGCCCCGCGGGCCGTCGTCCTGGTCGGCACGAAGCTCTACGTGAGCAACGAGGGCGGCCGGCAGGCCGTGGCCGGCGACACGACGATCGAGTCGTACGGCACCCAGGTGCCGGCGAACGCCTTCAAGGGCACCTCGACCTCCGGCACGCTCAGCGTGATCGACACCGCCGCCGCCGGGTCGCCGGTCGCCGCCATCCGGGTCGGGCTGCACCCCACCGCGATGTACGCGGCCGGGAACGCGCTGTTCGTGACGAACACGTTCAACGACACGGTCTCCGTGGTCGACACCACCCTCGGCAAGGTCGTGCAGACGATCGCCACCCGGCCGTGGGAGTCGTCGAACGTCGGCTACTCACCGACCAGCGTCGTGCTGACCCGCGACGGGCACCTGCTGGTCACGCTCGCCCGCGCCAACGCGGTCGCCGTCTACCGCTACGGCGGCACGCCGCAGGAGCCGGTGAGCTACCTCGGCCTGCTGCCGACCGACTACTTCCCCGCCGACATCGCCGAGGCGGGCGGCCAGGTCGTCGTCACCAACACGCGCGGGATCGACGCGCGCGGCCCGGAGCAGACGATCAGCAAGGGCTTCGGGACGGTCTCGGCCACCGACCACAACACCCACAGCACGACCGGCTCGCTGACCCGCTTCACGCTGCCCACCGACGCCCAGATCGCGGCGTACACGAAGACGGTCTTCGCCCAGAACGGGTGGACCGGCAGCGACGTGGCCAAGGCGGGCGCCACCAAGGCCGCCCCGGTGGCGGTGCCGAAGAAGATCGGCGACCCGTCCAAGATCAAGCACGTGTTCCTGCTCGTCAAGGAGAACCGGACCTACGACCAGGTCTACGGCGACGACACGCGCGGCAACGGCGACCCGACGCTGGCGCAGTTCGGGGAGAAGGTCACGCCCAACCAGCACGCGCTCGCGCGCCAGTTCGGCCTGTACGACAACTTCTACGACGTCGGCACCAACTCCGCCGAGGGCCACAACTGGGTGATGCAGGGCGACAACCCGGAGTACACCGAGTCGAGCGCCGGGGAGTACCTGCGCAGCTACGACACCGAGAACGACGTGCTCGGCCACCAGCGCTCCGGCTTCCTGTGGACCGCGGTGCAGGCCGCGGGCGGCAGCGTGCGCAACTTCGGCGAGTTCATGGCGTTCGAGAACAAGCCGGAGGCGGCGACCTGGCAGCAGTACTACTGCGCGTCGCAGAACGTCGACAAGGGCGGCGACCCCGCCCAGCTCACCGACCCGGCGATCCGGGTGGACGACCAGTCGCCGATCCCCTCGCTGAACGCGGTGTCCAACCACGACGCGCCGCAGTTCGACACGGCGATCCCCGACCAGTACCGGTTCCAGATCTGGAAGAAGGAGTTCGCCAAGCGGGGTCCGGCGAGCCTGAACATGATGTGGCTCTCCAGCGACCACACCGGCGGCCCGGCCGACCCGCGTGCGCAGGTGGCCGACGGCGACCTGGCGGTGGGCAAGATCGTCTCGGCGATCTCGCACAGCCGCTACTGGAAGGACTCGGCGATCTTCGTCGTCGAGGACGACAGCCAGGACGGCGTGGACCACGTCGACGGCCACCGTGCGCCGGTGCAGATCATCAGCCCGTACGCGCAGCACGGCAAGGTCGACAGCACCTACTACTCCCAGATCACGATGGTGCGCACGATCGAGCAGATCCTCGGCGCGGCGCCGCTCAACCAGAAGGTCGCGGCGGCCACGCCGATGTACGGCGCCTTCACCGACAAGCCGGACCTCACGCCGTTCACCGCGGTGCCCAACCGGGTCCCGCTCACCGAGGGCCTGGTGACGCAGCCGAGCTGCGGGACCGACACGCTCGGCAAGAAGGGCGCCGCGGCGAAGAAGGTCCGCGCGGAGTCCGAGAAGGCGGCGGCCGTGCCGGCGGCCCAGCAGCCGCTGGCCAAGGCCTGGGAGCAGTGGAGCCAGTCGCAGCACCTGACGGGCAACGGGGCGATCCCGGACTACGCCCACCCGGAGCAGCTGAACCGCTACACCTGGTACCAGACGCACGGCTGGGTGAAGCCCTACCCGGGTGACGACAAGCTCTACGCCCCGGCCGACGTGCCCGGCGCGGACATCCCGGGGGTCGACGGGGACCGCTGACCCCTCCCGCCTGGCCCTCCCGCCTGACGACGAGCCGTCGTCGACCCGCACCCGCGGGTCGGCGGCGGCTCTCGCGCGTCAGCGGCTCAGCGGCGAGCCGAGGTGACGGTCAGGGGTACGGCACCAGGTCGAGCTCGGCGAACTCCGCGACCTCGCCCGCCCACCGCGTCTCCACGAACCGCCGGTGGTCGGGGTGCGCGTCGTACGCGTCGTACGCCGCCTGGTCGGCGAAGGTCATGGCGAACTGGAACCGCAGGGTGCTCTTGGCTCCGACCTGGCGCGACACGACGAAGTCCTCGACGCCGGGGATCGCCCGCAGCAGCGCCGGACCCTCGGTGAGGAACGCCTGCTCCTCGGGCGAGCCCTCGGGGTGGACGAGACGGAACGCGACGGTGTGGCGGATCACCGCGTCAGGCTAGCCAGCCCCCGCGCGGGCGGCCGGGCCGCCGGGGGCCAGGCGGCGGGACCTCAGGCGGCGGGGGCCATGTCGACGGAGACCTTCATCGAGGAGTGCTTGGCCTCGGTGAAGATCACGCCGCGCACGGGCGGCACGTCGCCGTAGTCGCGCCCCCACGCCACGGTGGCGTGGGAGGCGTCGGTGAGGCGGTCGTTCGTCGGGTCGAGGTGCAGCCAGCCGGCCCCCGGCACCCACACGCCCACCCAGGCGTGGCTGGCGTCGGCGCCGACCAGGCGCGGGCGCCCGGGCGGCGGCCGGGTGGCGAGGTAGCCCGAGACGTAGCGGCCGGCCAGCCCGAGGGAGCGGAGCCCCGCGACCATCACGTGCGAGAAGTCCTGGCACACGCCGTGGCGCTTCACGAGCAGGTCGACGACCTTCTCGCCGATGATCGTCGAGCGCGGCTTGTAGGTGAAGTCGTCGTGCACCCGGTGCATCAGCTCGGTAGCCGCCTCCCCGAGCGCACGTCTGGGCGTGAAGGACTCCCGCGCGTACGCCTCGACGGCGGCGGGCACGTCGACGTAGGGCGAGGCGAAGGTGAAGTCGGCGGCCTCCCAGGCGTCCGGCTCCTCCGTGCGCACGGCGGGACGGGCGTCCTCCCACGCCACCGCGAGCGCCTCGGGCGGCAGCACAGGCGGCACGACGTCGAGCTGCGTCACCGCCCGCACGACCAGCCGGGTGTGCGGGTCGGTCACGTGGAACGAGGACTTGGTGTTGCCGTAGAGGTCGGTGTGCGACAGCAGGGTCGCCGGCCCCGGCTCCACGCCGACCCGGTGCTCCAGCACCGTCTGCCACGGCAGGTCCCGGGGCGTCAGGTGGAACTGCCCGAAGCTCCCGGTGACGTCGGCGTCGTACTCGTACGTCGTCACGTGCTCGATCCGGTAGCGGGTCATCGTGCCCCTCCCGCCCGACGCTCGCTCGCCGCCCCCGCGAACCGCTGAGGGACGACAGCGCCGAGCCCGATCTGGCTGTCGTCCGTCAGCGTTTCGCGGGGGGCCCCGGGTCCGCGACGGAGGGCCTGCTGCCGGGGCAGCGACTGCTGCGTCGGCGGCGGCTCGTGGTACTGGTCGCGGATGGCCGTCGAGAGGTCGCGGAGCCCCGCGTGCAGCTCGGCGCAGAACGCCTCCAGGGCGTCGCGGCGCGCCGGGAGGTCGGCGTCCGCGCCGTCGTCGGGACGCGTGACGGTGGCCAGCGCCACCGGGTCGGCCGTGCGCACCTGCTCGGCGAGGTTGTCGAGCAGCCGCAGGGGCCGCGCGGTCGGAGAGGTGCTGGGCACCGCCCGCAGGTCGGCCTGCATCCGCTGCAGCTGGTAGGCCACCGAGCGTGGGTTCGACGGGTCGAGCACCATCAGCTCGAGCACCGCCGACACCCCCGACCGCCCGCGGTAGCGGCGCCGGAACGTGACGATCGACTCCGAGCTCGTCAGGGCCGCCTCGACGACGACCCGGTCGACGTCGGGCCCGTAGGAGTCGACCAGGGTCGCCCGCAGCAGGCTCAGGACCTGCAGCGCCCGCTCCAGCCCGCGACCGGTGTCGAGGAGCAGCCAGCCGGGGTCGCGGACCATGTTCTCTCCGGCGATGCCGGTCAGCGCGAGGAGCCCGGAGAGCACCCGCTCCCCCGCCTCGACCAGGTGCAGCCCCTGGTCGCGCGGCTGCCCGGCGAGCGTGCCCAGCGCCCGCTCGACGTCGGCGAGGACCATCCAGACGTCCTCCGACAGCTGGTCGCGCACGCCCTGCGCCGTGGCTCCGAGCGCCGCCACCGACTGCGCCACCGAACCCGCGCGACGCCGGTCGAGCAGCAGCGAGCGCAGCTCGGGCATCACGGCGGCCCGCCGCTCGGCGAGCGAGCCGTCCGGGCCCAGGGCGCCGACGAATCCCGGGTAGGTCGTGCTCACGTGCGTGACCGCGCGCAGCAGCACGTCCAGCGCGTGCCCGGGGCGTACGTCGGCGTCGGTCTCCAGCATCACCGTGCGGCTGACGAGGACGATCCGGAGCAGGTCCTCCGCGCGCTCGGCGTAGCGGCCGAACCAGTAGAGGTCGCTGAGCACGCGCGGCACCATCGCCGCGGCCGCGGCCCCGGGGGCGATGGCGCTCCCCTCGTCGGCGCGGCTGCGGGTCGAGGCGCTGCGCGAGGCCGGCACGGGCTCGCTGCTGACGACCCACACGTCCTTGGCCACCCCGCCGTCGGGCGCGGTGACCAGCGCGCCGCGGTCGGTCGCGTGCTCGTCGTTGGTGCGGGCGAGCCCGCCGAGCATGGCCGTGTACGAGCTGCCGCTGCGCACGGCGAAGGAGCGCAGCACGACGCTGCGGCGCACCAGCGCTCCGCCGGCGTCGGTGTCGTCGGGAACGGTCGGCGCCGAGCTGAGCGGCAGCACCTCCTGCCCGACGAAGCGGTGCGGTGCGGCGTCGATGCGGGCCAGGAGCCGCTCGCGCTGGTCCCGGCTGAGGGCCGACCCGACGACGCTGCGGCCCGCCCCGCGGTTCACCGCCCGGACGACGAGCTCGTCGAGGTGCCCGCGGACGTACGCCAGCCCCTCGCGGTCGCCGCACCACCAGGTGTCCACCGACGGCAGCCGCAGCGGCTCGCCGAGCAGGCGCTCGCACAGGTCGGGCAGGAAGGGCAGCAGGGCCGGGTTCTCCAGCACGCCGGAGCCGATCGTGTTGACCACGCTGACGGTGCCCTGCCGGACGCACTCCAGCAGCCCGGTCACGCCGAGCCGCGAGCCGCCGCGCAGCTCGAGGGCGTCCATCCATGTCGAGTCCACGCGGCGCAGGATCACGTCGACCTGCTCGAGGCGGCCGAGCACCCGCATCCACACCCGGCCGTCGCGGACCAGCAGATCGCTGCCCTCGAGGAGCGGGAAGCCGAGCAGCGAGGCGACGAAGGCCTGGTCGAAGGCGGTCTCGGAGTGCGTGCCGGGGCTGAGGACGACCACGCGGGGGTCCTCGACGGTGCTCGGCGCCGACTCGACCAGCGCCACCCGCATCGCCTGGAAGAACGGGGTGAGCCGGTGCAGGTGGGCCGCGTGGTAGATCTCGGGCAGCACGCGGGACACGACGCGGCGGTTCTGCATCGCGTAGCCGGCGCCCGACGGCGCCTGGGTGCGGTCGGAGATGACCTTCCACGCGCCGGTCGCGTCGCGGCCGAGGTCGGCCGCGGTCATGAACAGGCGCTGGTCGACCACGTGCTCCGCGCCGACGACCGGGCGCAGGTACTCCTCGTGGTCGAGCACCACGGCCGGAGGCAGCTGGCCGCGGGCAAGCAGGCGCCGGGCCCCGTACAGGTCGGCGAGCACCGCGTCGAGCAGCTCGGCGCGCTGGACGACGCCCGCCTCGAGGGTCGCCCACTCCCGGTCGTGCAGCACCAGCGGGATCGGGTCGAGGCGCCAGGGCCGCGGCTGCTCGAGCGCCGGCTGCGCGGCGCCGCTCTCCTCCCGCAGGTCGGCGACCGAGTGCGCCGAGGTCGGGCTCGGGGTGTAGGTGACGTTGTCGTCCTCGAGCAGGCGGGCCACCTCGCGCCGGGCGGAGGCGAGGTCGTCGGTCGCCCGGGCGAGGTCGTCGACCAGGGCGGCCCAGGCGGGACGCGGGGTGCCGTCCGGGGCGGCCAGCTCGTCGAAGGCGGCGCCCCGCTCCGCGTCGACGGGGGCGCCCGCCTGCTCGGCGTCGGGCTGCCGGGCGGCGTCGAGGTAGCGGTTCAGGGGGGAGTCGACCACGGTCACCGGGTCACCGCCGCGCCCGCTGGCGGCCCCACGCGGCCGGGACCCGGCGGCGCAGGTCGAGCGTGAGCGGGGAGTCGCTGCCCTCGACGACGCGCGCGACCAGCTGCTCCTCCAGCGCGTCGACGTCGATCTCGCCCGCCGTGTGGCCCATCGCCTCGAAGCGCCGGGCGCGGCGCGCCTCGGCCTCGTGGGCGTTGACCGGCGGGGTGTCGTACGAGCGCCCGCCCGGGTGGACCACGTGGTACGTCGCCCCGCCGAGGGAGACGCGGTTGGCCCGGTCGACGACCTCGACGTGCAGGGGCGCGTCGATCTCGAGCGTCGGGTGCAGCGAGGACCAGGGCTTCCAGGCGCGGTAGCGGATCCCCGCGACGGCCTCGCCGGGCGTGCCCGTCGCGGTCATGGGCACCGCGACGCCGTTGCAGGTGACGAGGTGCAGCTCGGGGTTGAAGCCGATGACCTTGACCTGGACCCGCTCGGTCGAGGAGTCGACGTAGCGCGCGGTGCCGCCCGAGGTCGCCTCCTCGCCCAGCACGTTCCAGGGCTCGATGGCCTGCCGCAGCTCGATCTCCACCGAGCCCGCCCGCGCGACGCCGATCCGCGGGAAGCGGAACTCGAGGTACGGCGCGAACCACGACTCCTCGACCTCGAAGCCGTGCGCCCGCAGGTCGGCGACGACCTCGGCGAGGTCGGCCATGGCGAAGTGCGGCAGCAGGAAGCGCTCGTGCAGCGTCGTGCCCCAGCGGACCAGGGGCGCCGAGAAGGGTTCCTCGGCGAAGCGGGCGACGAGGGCGCGCACCAGCAGCGCCTGCACCAGCGCCATGTCGGGGTGCGGCGGCATCTCGAAGCCGCGCAGCTCGAGCAGCCCGAGCCTGCCGCGGGCGGAGTCGGGGCTGTAGAGCTTGTCGATGCAGAACTCGGCGCGGTGGGTGTTGCCGGTGATGTCGGTGAGCAGGTGCCGCAGCGCCCGATCGGTCACCCACGGCAGCCCGCGGCGCCGGTGCTCGGGCACGTCGGGACCGTCCGCGCCCTCCTCGGGGGCGAACGACTCGATCTCGGCGAACGCGATCTCCATCTCGTAGAGGTTCTCCGGACGGCCCTCGTCGAAACGGGGCGCCTGGCTCGTGGGACCGACGAAGCGGCCGGAGAAGACGTAGGACAGCGACGGGTGGCGCTGCCACCAGCTGAGCATGCTGACCAGCAGGTCGGGCCGGCGCAGCATCGGCGAGCGCCCGGGCGTGGGACCGCCGAGGGTGAGGTGGTTGCCGCCGCCGGTGCCCGAGTGTCGCCCGTCGATCGCGAAGGTCTCGGTGCCGAGGCGCTGCTCGGCGGCGAGGGCGTACAGGGTGTGGGTGAGCTCGCTGAGCTCCGCCCAGCTCGCGGTGGGGTGCAGGTTGACCTCGATGACGCCGGGGTCCGGGGTGACGAGGAGCGTCGTGATGCGCGGGTCCGGCGGCGGGCCGTAGCCCTCCAGCACGACCGGCGTACCGGTGGCCTGCGCCGCCCGGTCGACGAGCGCGACGACCTCGAGCCAGCGCTCGAGCTGCTCGGCGGGCGGCAGGAACACGTGCACGAAGCCGTCGCGCGCCTGCACGACGACCGCCGTTCGGGTCGGCACCTCGACGGGGTCGACCACGACGGCCTGCGGGCGCCCGACCTGGGCGGACAGGTCGGGGTCGGGCTCCACGTACGACGGTTCACCGGTGTAGTCGGGGTCGCGCCAGGCGACCGACGACAGCGGCAGCCGCGCGCCGGCCGGCGAGTCACCGGGCACCAGCACGAGCCGGCCGCGACGGGTCCGCCACGCCGGGCTGGCCCACACGTCGCCGAACCACGCCGGCACGATCGGCAGCGCCCAGGCCACCGGGTCCGGGGTCGCGGCGTCCAGCTCGGCCACCACCGCCGGGTCCGCCACCACGGGGTCGACGTCGGGCCTCGGGCCCTCCGGCTGGCGCACCTCCACGGCGAGCGCGGCGAGCGGGTCCTCGTAGCAGGGCAGGGCGGTGCCGTCGGGCAGGCCCAGGTCGCGCACCACGGCGTCCATCAGGGCCTGCGCCTGCTGCGCCGCCTCCGGGCTGGCCGTCGACTCGTCGTACGGGTCGGCGAGCCGGGCCGGGTCGCTCCAGACGCGCTCGCCGTCGGGGCGCCACACCAGCCCGATCTGCCAGCGCGGCAGCGGCTCCCCCGGGTACCACTTGCCCTGGCTGCGCTGGACCAGCCCGCCGGCGGCGTACCGCTCGGCGAGGGCCTCGGCGAGCCGGTTCGCGGCGACGCGCTTCTCGGGACCGTCGGCCGCCACCGTCCACTGCGGGCTCACCATGTCGTCGCGGCTGACGAACGTGGGCTCGCCGCCCATCGTCAGCTCCAGCCCGGCCGCCCGCAGGCGCTCGTCGACCGCGGCGCCGGAGCGCTGCAGCGCCTCGACCTGCCCGGGCGAGTAGGGCTTGGTGACCCGCGGGTCCTCGTGGATGCGCCGCACGGTGTTGGAGAAGGAGAACTCGACCTGCGCCGGGCCGGTCGCGCCGGTGATGGGCGCGGAGGACGCGGGGGTCGGGGTCGCGGAGAGCGGGATGTGGCCCTCGCCGGCGAACAGCGCCGAGGTCGCGTCCAGCCCGATCCAACCCGCTCCGGGCACGTAGACCTCGGCCCAGGCGTGCAGGTCGGTGAAGTCCTCGGCGGGCCCGCCCTGCGCCGGGTCGTCGGAGGCGAGCTGGACGAGGTAGCCGGAGACGAAGCGCGCGGCCAGGCCGAAGTGGCGCAGCGCCTCGACGAGCAGCCACGCGGAGTCCCGGCAGGAGCCGATGCCGCGCTCGAGCGTCTGGTCCGGCGTCTGGACGCCGACCTCCATGCGCACGGAGTAGGCGACGTCGGTGTTGACCGCCCGGTTGAGCGCACCCAGGAACGTGATGGTGCGCTGCGGCGTCGTCGTGTCGATGGGCAGCGCGTCGAGCCAGCGGGAGAACGTGTCCCCCGTCTCCTGCGCGGGGTCGGCCAGGTACGGGCGGAGGTCGGCGGCCAGGTCCTCGGTGTAGGTGAAGGGGTAGGTCTCCGCGTACTCCTCGACGAAGAAGTCGAAGGGGTTGATCACGCCGAGGTCGGCGACGAGGCCGACGGTGATCTCGAGCTCGCGCGCCGGGGAGGGGAACACCAGCCGCCCGACCCAGTTGCCGAACGGGTCCTGCTGCCAGTTGAGGAAGTGGTCCGCCGGCGTGACGCTCAGCGAGTACGCCTCGACCGGGGTCCGCGTGTGCGGCGCCGGTCGCAGCCGGACCACGTGCGGGAACAGCTGCGTGGGCCCGCCGAAGCGGTACGTCGTGCGGTGCTCCAGCGCGACCTTGATGCTCACGGGGCGACCCTAACGGGGTGCGGCCACCCCCGGACCGTCGTGGCGAGGGGTGGGAGGTTGTGTGAACGGCGTGTGAACGACCGCGTGACGGACCGTTACGCGCGAAACCTTGCCAAGCGATGCAGTCCTCCGAGAGGCTGCCGGAAAACACGCACGCTCGAAGGAACGTCCCGCTTCCCCACCCGACCGCACGGTCACGAGTCACGAGGACGACCGCATGACGCAGACGCAGGACCCCACCGAGGCCTCCGGCGACGCACCGGGCAACAGCCTCGACGCCGAGCAGGCCGGCTACCAGCAGACGCTGGGCAGCCGGCACGTGCAGATGATCGCCATCGGCGGCGCCATCGGCACCGGACTGTTCCTGGGCTCGGCCTCCCGCCTCCACAGCACCGGCCCGGCCCTCATCATCAGCTACGCCGTCGTCGGCGTCATCGCCTACTTCCTCATGCGCGCGCTCGGCGAGCTCGTGCTGCACCGCGCCACCTCCGGCGCCTTCGTGTCGTACATGCGCGAGTTCTTCGGCGAGAAGTGGGCCTTCGTCACCGGCTGGGTCTACTGGCTGAACTGGGCCCTGACCGGCATCGCCGAGCTCTCGGCCGTCGGCCTCTACATGCAGTACTGGTTCCCGACGCTGCCGACCTGGATCACGGTGCTCGTCTCCCTGGTCGTGGTGCTGTCGGTCAACCTGCTCTCGGCCCGGGCGTTCGGCGAGTTCGAGTTCTGGGCCGCCATCCTCAAGGTCGGCGCGATCGTGATCTTCCTCGTCGTCGGCCTCGTCGTCGTCATCGGCGGGCTGTCCATCGGCGGGCACAAGGCCGGCTTCCAGAACCTGTGGAGCAACCCGGGCGGCTTCTGGCCGAGCAGCGGCGACTACAACTGGTACGGCCCGATCCTCGTCATGTCCGGCGTCGTGTTCGCGTACGCCGCCATCGAGATGGTCGGCGTCGCGGCCGGCGAGATGGCCGACGCGGAGAAGGAGGTGCCGAAGGCCGTCCACGCGGTGATCTTCCGCATCGCCGTCTTCTACATCGGCTCGATCCTGCTGCTCGTCTGCATGCTGCCGACCCAGGACTACAAGGCCGGCACCAGCCCGTTCGTCACCGTCTTCGAGCGGCTCGGCTTCGGCTGGATGAGCGCGGTCATCCAGGCCATCCTCATCGTCGCCGCCATGTCGAGCCTCAACTCCGGGCTCTACACCACCGGCCGCGTGCTGCGCAGCCTCGGCATGAGCAAGCAGGCCCCGAAGTTCACGCTCAAGATGAGCAAGTCGGGCGTGCCCTTCGCCGGCATCCTCATGACCTCGATCGTCTTCGTGCTCGGCTCGGTGCTCAACGCCCTCACCCCGGACGCGTTCGAGATCGCGGTCGAGGCGACGTCGATCATGATCCTGTGGACCTGGGCCACGATCTTCCTCTGCCAGATCCGGCTGAGGAAGCTCAGCGACGCCGGCGTCGTGCCGGCGAGCCCCTTCCAGGCGCCGGGGTCGCCGTACACGAGCTACATCGGCCTCGCCTTCCTCGCGCTCGTGCTGATCGGCCTGGCCGTCTCGGGCTGGCAGGCCAGCGACGAGTTCCTGCACAAGACGAGCTTCCTGTGCGTCGTCTTCGGCATCCCGCTCCTCGCCCTCGCGCTGGCCATCGGCTGGCGCGTGGTCAAGCCGCGGGTCATGGCCAACACGGGCGGGCGCATCGAGTCCGTCTGGACGCTGGACGGCCCGCGCTACGGCAACGACGTCACCCCGGACGCCCTCGACCGCGACAAGCAGGACGACACCACCACCGCCGGCTAGCCAGCCGGCGGCCCCCCACGGAGCGAAGGAGCACCACGGTGGACGCAGCGCGAGACCCCCGACCTGGACGGGTCGCGCTCGCGGCTGCGTCCGCCGCCCTCCTCGCCGCCCTCGCCGGGTGCGGAGGATCGGCGGAGCCGAACGCCTCCCCGTCGCTCGTACCGGGGGCCTCGAGCGGCGGCAAGCTCACCATCGGGATCCCCTTCGACGAGCCGGGCATCGGCGTCAAGGACGGGGACTCCTACAGCGGCTTCGACGTCGAGACGGCGAAGTACGTCGCGGCGGCCCTCGGCGTCCCGGCGGCGAACATCACCTGGGTCGAGGCCGAGGGCGACCAGCGCCAGCAGCTGCTGCAGTCGGGCGGGGCGGACCTGATCGTCTCCACCTTCTCGATCACCGACGAGCGCAAGCAGGTCGTCGACTTCGCCGGGCCCTACTTCGACGCCGAGCAGGACCTCCTGGTCCGGCGCAACGAGGAGGACATCACCGGCCCGTCCACCCTGGGCGGCCGGACGCTGTGCACCGTGCCGGGCACGACGTCGGCCGACAACGTCCTCAAGCGCTACCGCGGCCGCATCACGCTGCTGGAGAAGCCGCGCTACTCCGAGTGCGTGTCCGCGCTCGCCTCGAGCGACGTCGACGCGGTCACCACCGACGACGTCATCCTCGCCGGCTTCGCCGCGGAGCCGCAGTACAAGGGCAAGCTCCGCGTCCTCGGCAAGGGCTTCTCGACCGAGCGCTACGGGATCGGGGTCAAGAAGGGCGACAGCCAGCGGGTGGAGCAGGTGAACGCCGCGCTCAAGGAGTACGTCTCTGACGGGTCCTGGAAGGCGGCGCTCAACAAGACCGTCGGTCCGTCCGGCTACCGCCTCCCCAGCCCGCCGACGATCGGCTGAGCGCGCCCCGCCCGCGACGGGGCGGAGCGCGTCCCGGTCCGGCCTCAGCCGACGACGAAGGTCTTCGAGGTCGCCTTCGACGCCCGCGTGGTGTCGTCGCCCGCGAAGGCGACGACGAAGCGCAGGTCCTTGTGCTTGCGCGCCGTGTCGAGCTGCAGGGTGAGCCGGCCCTGGTCCAGCTGCTCGTCGCTCTGGTCCTCGGTCTTCCAGTGCCCGCCGGACCGGCGCTGCAGCTGCACGTGCACGACCTCCGCCGTGGACGGGTCCACCGCGACGTCGAGGACGACGCGCGAGGCCTTCGTGTAGCGCAGCTTGTGGTGCTTGGTCGTGTGCTTGCCGTGCAGCGTCGCCGTGGTCTTCGACGACACCGTCCAGGAGGCCTTGGCCGTCGACGACGGCTGGTGCGTGTCGTCGCCCGCGTACGCGGCGGAGAGCCGCCCGCCGGAGGTCACCTTGCGGCTCAGGCTCGCCACGCCCTTCGCGTCGGTCTTCACGACGACCGTGACGTCCCTCTCCCCCTGCCGCTCCAGGGTGAAGGTGACCGGCACGCCCGCGCGCGGCTCGGCCAGGGCGGCGCTCGCGCGCAGGGTGCCCGTACGACCCGAGGGCGAGGTGACCTTGCCGAGCGTCAGGGTGGTGGGCTCCTGCACCGAGGCGGAGGTGAGCCAGACGGGGCCGTCCCACGCGTCGCCGACGAGCGCGTAGACGCGGCGGCCGTCGGCCGAGAACGCCAGGGTGCCGGGCACGGCGGCCGGCTCGGTGGACGCCGGCGTGGGGTTCGCAGAACCCGACACGAGCAGGTCGGCGGTGCCGTGCGCGAAAACGAGCAGGTTCGACTCCTCGTTGTTCCGGCCCACCGCCACACGGGAGCCGTCGGGGCTCAGGGCGACGCCGCTGGAGTATGCGCCGGTCTCGTAGGTGGTGCGCGCGGTCTGCAGGTCACGCGCGAAGCTGCGCAGGACGTACGGGTAGCCAGACGACACGTAGACCGTCTCGCCGTCCGGGCTGACCGCCAGGTCCTGGAGGTTGCTGCCGCTGATGTCGGACTCCCCGACCTTCGTCAGCGTCGCCCCGGAGACGTCGTAGGCGTAGGTGACGGCGGGGCTCTGCGCGGGGACGCCTGCGACCAGGGTGCTGCCGCCGGCCGCCAGGACGGGCGGGCCGTAGAAGAAGGTGCTGACGCCGCTCGCCGCCGGGGCGCCGCCGGTGACGGCGTCGACCGAGGCGATGTGGCCGGCACCCGCGTCGCAGCCCGCGGAGTAGAAGAGCCGGTCCCCCACGAGCGCGACGTCGGTCGGGCAGGGGTCGGTCGCGAAGCGGCGGACCGCGAGCGTCGTCGTGTCCACGGCCGCGACCTGCGCGGCGCCGCGGAGGGCCACGTAGACCGTGCCGGCGTCGGCGGAGACGACCTCGCCGGCGGCCCCGGCGAGGCCGTCGAGCGTGCCCCGCACGGTGCCGTCGCCGTCGAGGACCAGGACCTCGTCGTCGCCGCTGAGGAACAGGTGGTCGTGGGCGAAGACCATCGACCGCGGTTGGTGGACGCCCAGGGCGTGCGTCGGCAGGACGGTCGTCGCCCCCACGGCGCCGGAAGGCATGGCCAGGGCGGCGGCGGCGAGCGAACCCGCGACGGCGACGACGGCCGTACGCAGGGCAGGACGGGTGAGGCGCACAAGAGCTCCAAGCACGGTCGTGCGCCGCTCCCCGACGCGCGGGCCACGTCCCCCGTGGCGAGGTGAAGCATAGGCATGCTGAGCGTTCTTGGGGCGGTTCTCAGCCAACTGGTGTGTGCCACGATGAGGCGGTGCGGACGCCGGCGGACGAGGAGGGCGCGCAGCCCCTGGAGACCTTCCTCGCCGGGCACCCGCCGTTCGACTCCCTCGACCGCTACGCGCTCACGACGCTGGCCGAGGCGGCCACGCTCGAGCGGTTCTTTGCCGGCGAGACCGTCCTCGACGCCTTCGCCTCCCCCACGGTCGAGGTCTTCGTCGTCGTCGAGGGCCGGGTCGGGCTCTGGAACGACGCCGACCAGCTGGCCGGGCCGGCGCAGGAGCGGGTCGGGAGCGGCGGGCTCTTCGGCTTCTCGGCCATGCTCACCGGCCAGCCCGTCGGACCGCGGGCGGTGGCGCTGCGCCCCTCGACGGTGGCGCGCCTGCCCGAGGCCGCCGTCCTGCCCGCCTTCACCTCCCCCGGCGGCAGCCGCTTCCTGGCCAGCGAGGTCTCCTCCGCGCTGCACGGCCACGAGACGCCGACGTACTCGGTCGTGTCCGACCTGGTGCGCACCGAGCCGCTGGTGGTCGAGGGGCGCCGACCCGTCGCCGAGGCCGTCCGGGCGATGACCGAGCACGGCCACGGCTACTGCGTGGTCCGGCTCCGCGGCGGACGGCTGGGGCTGCTCACCGACCGCCTCGTCCGCGAGCGCGTGGTCGCCGGGGCCTACCCGCTCGACGCGCCGGTCTCGGAGGTGGTCGACCGCGACCCCGTCCACGTCGCCCCCGACGACTCCGTCCTCGAGGCCGTGGTCGCCCTGCTCGACCGGGAGGCCGACTACGTCCTGGTGACCGACCGCGACGGCGACCTGCGCGGGGTCGTGTCCCCCCGCGACGTCGTCGTCGCGCCGGGCAACGCAGGGGCCGGGCTGCAGGAGCAGCTGCGCCGCGCGCCCGACGCCGGCACGCTCGCGGCCACCGGGCAGCGGCTCCCGGCGCTGCTGGCCGACCTGGTCCGGCGCGGCCTCGGCTCAGCGCGCGTCCTGGCGGTGCACTCCACCCTCGTCGACGCCTGCGTGCGCCGGGCGATCGAGCTCGTGCTGGCCGAGCACCCCGACCTGCCGGCCGACGGCTTCACGTGGCTCAGCATCGGCAGCAACGGCCGGCGGGAGGCCGTCCTGTCCTCCGACGTCGACTCGGCGGTGTCGTTCGCCGACGACCTGCCGCCGGAGACGGTGGAGGCGTACCGGCGCGCGTTCGGCGAGGTGCACGCGCTGCTCGGGCGCGCCGGTCTCGGCCACGACCGCCACGGCGCGGCCGCGTACCGGCGCGAGTTCTCGCGGACCAACGCCGACTGGCGCGCGGCCGCGCAGGACTGGCTCGACAACCCGATCAAGGCCCAGGGGGCGATGATGACGTCGCTGCTCGTCGACGCCCGGCCCGTGTGGGGCGACCCGGGCCTGCCCGCCGTCGCCCGCGTGTTCGGCGACCTGCGCGCGCACCCCCTGACCATGCGGCTGCTGCTGCTGGAGTCGCTCGCCTACCGGGCCCGGCTGCGGTCCGTGCGCGACCTGCTCGCCCGCCGTCCGGAGACGTTCGACATCAAGGCGCACGCGCTGCTGCCCATCACGAACATCGCCCGCTGGGCCGCGCTCAGCGCGGGCACGACCGTGCTGCCCACCCCGGAGCGGCTGCGCGAGTCGGGCAGCAGCGAGATGCTGCCCGCGGCCCAGGCCCGCACGCTGGCCGAGGTGTTCGAGGTGCTGCAGGGCGTCCGGCTGCAGGCCCAGCTCGACCAGGTCGAGCGCGGGGAGCGGCCCTCCGACGTGCTCCGCCTGGAGCACCTCTCCCCCCTCGACCGCAGCGTCATCGCCTCCGCGGTCCGCGAGGTCGCCGCCGTCCAGCGGCGCATGGACAACCTAAGCGCCTGGCTCCCCGCCGAGGAGTGGGCCGTCTCCTGACCTGAGTGCCACGGTCCTGAGCTGTCGAAGGGCCCGGAGACGCTCCCTGAGCCTGTCGAAGGGCAACCCTGGGGCGTACGGGACGACAGCCGGCGGGGCGCGCCGCTGCCTGGACGACCTCCCGGGAACGACACGCTCTTCGTCGTTCCCGGGAGGTCGGAAGGCAGCGGACCCGAGCGCAAGCCGCGTCGGAGCGCAGCGGAGACGATCGATTCAGTAGCGGTACTCGTCGGTCTTGAACGGGCCCTCGACCTGGACGCCGAGGTAGGCGGCCTGGCTCTCGGTGAGTTCGCTGAGCCGGACGCCGAGCGCCTCGAGGTGCAGGCGAGCGACGAGCTCGTCGAGGTGCTTGGGCAGCGTGTAGACGCCCAGCGGGTAGTCCTCGTGCTTCGTGTAGAGCTCGATCTGCGCGAGCACCTGGTTGGTGAACGAGTTGCTCATGACGAAGCTCGGGTGCCCGGTGGCGTTGCCGAGGTTCATCAGCCGGCCCTCGCTGAGCAGGATGATGGAACGCTCGTCGTCCGTGCCGGCGTCGAAGACCCACTGGTCGACCTGCGGCTTGATGTTCACGCGCGTCACGTCGGGGCGGCGGACCAGGCCGGTGACGTCGATCTCGTTGTCGAAGTGACCGATGTTCGACACGACGGCCTGCGGGCGCATCCGGCTCATCTGGTCGGCGGTGATGACGTCCTTGCAACCGGTCGCGGTGACGTAGATGTCGCCCTCGGCCAGCGCGTCCTCCAGGGTCGTGACCTGGAACCCGTCCATCGCCGCCTGCAGCGCGCAGATGGGGTCGACCTCGGTGACGATGACCCGCGCGCCCTGGCCGCGCAGCGCCTCCGCGCAGCCCTTGCCGACGTCGCCGTAGCCGCAGACGACGGCCACCTTGCCGCCGATGAGGACGTCGGTCGCCCGGTTGAGCCCGTCGATCAGCGAGTGACGCGTGCCGTAGCGGTTGTCGAACTTGCTCTTGGTCACCGAGTCGTTGACGTTGATCGCCGGGAACAGCAGGCTCTCGTTGCGCAGCATCTCGTACAGCCGGTGGACGCCCGTCGTCGTCTCCTCGGTGACGCCCTGGATGCTGTTCGCGATCGCGATCCAGTCGACGCCCTCGTCGAGGGTCTTGTTGATCAGCGCCTTGAGGACCTTGACCTCGTCGGAGTCGTCGTCGGTGGCCTCGGGCCGCACGCCGGTCTTCATCGCCTCGACCGCGAGGTGCACGAGCAGGGTGGCGTCGCCGCCGTCGTCGAGGATCATGTTCGGCTGCTCGTCGCCGGGCCAGTCGAGCACCTCGCGCGTGCAGTCCCAGTACTCCTCGAGCGTCTCGCCCTTCCAGGCGAAGACCGGGACGCCGTTCGGGGCGTCGGGGGTGCCGTCGCCGACCACGATCGCCGCGGCCGCCGGGTCCTGGGTGGAGAAGATGTTGCAGCTGGCCCAGCGCACCTCGGCGCCCAGGGCGACGAGGGTCTCGATGAGCACGGCGGTCTGGACCGTCATGTGCAGCGAACCCGCGATGCGGGCGCCGGCCAGCGGCTGCTCGTCGCCGTAGCGGGCGCGCATGGCCATGAGGCCGGGCATCTCGTGCTCGGCGAGGGTGATCTCCTTGCGGCCGAGCGGGGCGAGCGAGAGGTCGGCGACGCGGAAGTCCATGCTCCCCAGGCTACCGACCGCCGGCACCCCTCCGTACGCGCGGACGAGGCGCGGCCGGACCCGTACCGGGCCCGCCGGCGAGCCGTGGCTCGAGGGTCAGTGGGCCGGCGCCGACGGCCGCTCGGGACGCGGCGCGGGGGTGTAGTCGGCGCGGTAGATGTCGGGCTCGAGGTAGAGCGAGGTGACCATCGGCTCCGCCTCGCGGATGGCCCCCTCGGCCCGGTCGATGATGTCGGCGACCTCGACGGCGCGGTCGGCCGGGCTGACCGCGATCTTGGCCGCCACGAGGATCTCCTCGGGGCCCATGTGCATCGTCTTCATGTGGATGATCCGCTCCACCCCCTCGGTGCCGGCGAGGGCGCGCTCGATGTGGCGCTGCACCTCGGGCCCGGCGGCCTCGCCGAGCAGCAGGCTCTTGGTCTCCACGGCCAGGGTGATGGCGACGGCGACCAGCAGCAGGCCGATCAGCGCGGTGCCGATGACGTCGAAGATCCCGTTGCGGGTGAGCAGCGTCAGCCCGATCCCGAGGAACGCGAAGACCAGGCCGATCAGCGCCGCGAAGTCCTCGAGCAGGATGACGGGCAGCTCGGGCGCCTTGGCGGCGCGGATGAACTTCGGCCAGGTCTGCTTGCCCCGCGTGCGGTTCGACTCGCGCACCGCGGTGCGGAACGACAGCCCCTCGGCGACGATGGCGGCGCCCAGCACCAGCAGCGGGACCCACCACCAGCGCCCGTCGAGCAGGGAGTCGGGGTGACCGAGGTGGATCTCGTGCCACTTGTGGTACGCCTCGTAGAGCGCGAAGAGCCCGCCGACGCTGAAGAGCACGACGGCCACGATGAAGCCGAAGACGTAGCGCTCGCGGCCGTAGCCGAACGGGTGCTCCGGGGTCACGCCCTTCTTGGCCCGCTTGCCGCCGACGAGCAGCAGCACCTGGTTGCCCGAGTCCGCCACCGAGTGGATCGCCTCGGCCAGCATCGACGAGGCGCCCGTGAGCGCCCAGGCGCCGAACTTCACCAGCGCGATCGCCAGGTTGGCGGTCAGCGCCGCCACGACGGCCTTGGTCCCGCCCTCTGCACTCACAGGGGCGATCTTGTCAGAACCGCGCAGCCTGCTCCTGCACGCGCGGTCCGGCCGAGCCGTCCGCGGGGTCGTCGAGCACCCCGCGCAGGCGGCGGAAGCAGTCCGTCATGTACGCGCCCAGCGGCCGTTCGTCGGGCGCGTCGAGCCACGCGTCGAGGGCCACGTGGAGGACGACGACGGCGAGCTCGGCGACGAGCGCCGCCTCGACCGCATCGGTCCCCCGCGCCTCCAGCGCCGGTCGGATCACCCCGACGAGGTCGGCGCGCTTCTGGGCGTCGCGCTCGCGCAGGGTCGCCTCGGCCCGGACCAGGTCCCGGCGCTGCCGGACCTCGTCGCGGCGACCGTCGAAGCGTTCGGCGGCCACGCGCTGGAGCCCCTGCTCGACCACTGCGACCGCGTCCAGGCCGGGCGGGGCCTCCTCCAGGAGCCGCCGCGCGCGGGCCGCGACCTCGTCCCCGGCGTACAGCACCTCGCGCTTGTCGGCGAAGTGCCGGAAGAAGGTTCGGGTGGTCAGGCCGGCCCGGGCGGTGATCTGCGGAACCGTCGTCGCGGAGAAGCCCTGCTCGACGAACAGCTCGAGCGCCGCCCGCTCCAGGCGCCCGCGCGCGTCCGGCTCCCACCTGCCCACACCTCGACCCTACCGACGACACTGCGTGTCATACTGCTCGAGGACGACGACACGACGTGTCATCAGCGAGGGAGTGAGTGGGATGGACGAGGTCTGGATCCTGGGAGGCACCGGGCGTACGGGACGGGCGGTCGCGTCGGCCCTCGCGGGCAGCGGTGCAGAGCCCGTGCTGGTGGGGCGCGACCCCGACCGGCTGCGGGCGGCCGCTGCGGAGGGCGGGCACCGCACCCTCGCGCTGCCGGACGTGCGGGCGATGGCCGGGGCGGTCGCCCGGGAGCACCCCGCGATCGTCCTGAGCACGGTCGGGCCCTTCACCACCTCGGCCCCGCGCCTGGTCGACGCGTGCCTCGCGGCCGGCAGCGACTACGTCGACGTCGCCAACGACCTCGCCGCCGTCCCGGCCGTGCTGGCCCGCCACGCCGAGGCCGAGCGGGCCGGACGCACGCTGGTCACCGGCGCCGGCTTCGGCGTCGCCGCGACCGAGAGCGTGGTGGTGCGGCTGTGCGACGGCTCTCGCCGGGCCGTCCACGTCCGGACCGACATGCTGCCCTCGATGGCCTCCGACGGCGGCCTCGTGGGCGAGGCCCTCGCCGGCACCGTGCTGGAGGGCCTCCCCGGCGTCCCGGGCGGCGGTCGGTTCACGGGCCGGCGCTACCGCCACGGACGCCTCTCCGCCGCACCGATCGGTGGCGAGGTGCGCGAGCTGGTCACCCCGGGCGGCGATCGGGTGCGGGCCGGGCTGATGCCGCTCGGCGAGCTCGTCGCCGCCCAGCGCGCCAGCGGGGCCCCCTCGGTCGACTGCGCTTCCGGCGCAGCACCGTCGGCCGCGGCCCGCACGGCCCTGCGGCTCGGGTCCGGCCTGCTGCACGTCGGGCCGCTGCGGCGGTTCGCGACCCGGCGGCTCGCGGCGGTGCGGCTGCCGGCCCGACCGGCGCCCCGGTCCCACTCGTGGGGTCACGCGACGGTGACGTGGGAGGACGGCACGCGCAGCGAGGGCTGGCTGCGCCTGCCGGACGCGCAGGTCGCCACCGTCGCCTTCGCCGCCGAGGTGTGCCGGCGCCTCGCGCGGGGCGAGGGTCGTCCCGGCGCGTTCACCCCGGCAGCGCTGTTCGGCCCCGACCTGGCGACCAGCGTCGGCGGGGAGTTCGTGGACCCCGACGGCGCCGACGACCCCGGTCAGTCCTCCGAGGTGCGCCCGAGGCCGACGGAGAGGTAGACCGCCGCGAACATGCCCGTCTGCAGCAGGGCGGCGTAGCGCTCGACGTCGGAACCGTGCCGGTGCTGCACCACGCTCGCCCGCACGTCGGCCCGTTCGGCCGCGGCGACGAGGCGACCGTGATCGGCGCGGACCACCGGGGAGGAGTTGCCGTCGTCGAGGAGGACCAGGCACGGGCGCCGGTCGGCCGACAGGCCGTCGGTGAAGGGGTCGGCGAACGGGTCCCGGGCGGTCGTCGCCTCGACGATCGGCAGCAGCGCGTCGGCGTCGGCGGCCAGGGCGGCCCGACCGCTCGCGGCCCGCAGCGCCTCGGCCACCCGCCGGCTGGCGCGCGCGGCCAGCGTCGACCCGCCCCAGACCAGGGGCTGGGCGTCGGCCATGCACAGGGCGAGGTCCTTGGCCGGGTTCTCCGACACGTCGGCGTACGGCGAGCAGTCGCGGGCGACCTCGTCCATCGTCGCGGCGACGGCCTCCGGGTCGACGGCCGGGCCGAGGTCCATGGTGTGCAGCGCGTCGAGGGCGACCACCGCCGCCGCGAACGGGTCGGCGGTCGCGGTGGGCAGCAGGACCGTCGACGAGCCGGCGGCGTGCTCGGCGACGAGCGACGAGGCGGGGCAGGCGATCAGCAGCATCGCCCCGCGGCGCACGGCCTCGTGCACGGTGGCCATCAGCGAGGCCGGCGCCACGTCGCTGGCCATGACGACGACGAGGTCGAGCGCACCCACCCAGCCGGGGAGGCCGTGGTGCGGCCAGGCCACGAGGGGCACGGGGCAGACGGGCTCGAGGATGGCGCGGATGAAGCGGGCCTCGCTGCCCGCGGCCACCAGCGCGCGGGGTCGCGGCAGGCTGCGGAGCCGGTCGATCGGCTCGCCCGCGTCGGCGGTCTCGCGCCGCACGCGTGAACCGGCCTCCGCCAGCCGGCGCACGATCGCGTCCGCGCCGGCGAGGGCCTGCGCGTCGTCGAGGGCGCTGTCGTCGAAGACGGTCACCCGGGTCAGCGCCCGGCGCCGGCGGGGTCGGACCCCGGGCGTCGGGCCTCGTCGACCAGCAGCACCGGGATGCCGTCGCGGACCGGGTACGCCAGCCCGCAGTCGGGCGTCTGGCACACCAGCTCGTCGCGCTCGTGGTCGACGGCCAGCGGCCCGTGGCAGTTCGGGCACGCCAGGATCTTCAGCAGCTCCGGGGCCAGGTCGACCGCCACGGTGACTCCTCCACTCGTCGTCGCCCGGGCTCTGGCCGGGCGTCGCTGCGGAGTCTAACCAGGCCCGCGCACCCCGCCGAGGACGTCGGCCGCGGCCTCGCGGTGCATCTCCACCAGGCGCTCGGCCTGCGTACGGGCCCGGGCCTCGAGCACGTCGAGACGCCCGCGCTCCTCCGCGGTCAGGAAGTCGCCCGTCCGTGCGGCCTGCCAGCCGGCGATCTTGACGTGCACCGTGGCGATGAGGCCCTCCAGCTCGACGACGTCGCTGAGCGGCGAGCGGCGGACGAGGCGCCCGTTGGGCTTGAGCCGCCCGAGCCGTTCGGTGAGGCGGGTGCCGGCGACCTGCACGGGCGAGGAGGAGACGCCGAGGCGGCGCATCACGGCCTCGTTGAAGTCGAGGTCCTCGCGGGCCTCCTCGCGCAGCCGCCGCAGCCCGTCGGCCCAGGGGCGGGCGCCCTGCGCGGACGCCGCGCGGCCGAAGAGGTCGACCGCGGCGCGGCCGCCGGCCTGGTGGTTGCGCAGCAGGACGACGAGGGGGCTCGGCACCGCCGGACCGTACCCCGCCTCAGGCACGGATGACGGCGAGCGCGTCGTCGCGCAGCGCGGCCATGGCCTCCTCGGTCCGCGCCTCCACGTTGAGGCGCAGGAACGGTTCGGTGCCCGACGGCCGGACGTTGACCCACCAGTCCGGGCCGCTGACGGTGAGGCCGTCGACCCGGTCGGCCTCGCCGCGCCCCGCGAACGCCGCGGCCACCGCGTCGACCGTCGCCGCCTGGTCGGCGACCTCGGAGTTGATCTCGCCGGAGGCCGCGTAGCGGGTGTAGCCGGCGGCGAGCTCGGACAGCGGCGCGTCGCCGTGGCCGACCAGCGCCAGCACGTGCAGCGCCGCGAGCAGACCGGTGTCGGCGCCCCAGAACTCGCGGAAGTAGTAGTGCGCCGAGTGCTCGCCTCCGAAGACGGCGTCGTGCTCGGCCATCGCCGCCTTGACGAACGTGTGCCCGACCTTCGTCACCACGGTCGTGCCGCCGTGCTCGGCGACGACCTCGGCGACCGAGCGCGAGGTGATCTTGTTGACCACCACGGTCGAGCCGGGGTGCCGGTCGAGCTCCTGCGCGGCGATCAGCGCGGTCACGGCCGACGGGCTCACCACCTCGCCGCGCTCGTCGATGATGAAGCAGCGGTCCGCGTCGCCGTCGAAGACCAGCGCGAGGTCGGCACCGTGCTCGCGCACCGCTGCGCGCGCGTCGAGGAGGTTCTCGGGGACGAGCGGGTTCGCGGGGTGGTTCGGGAAGCTGCCGTCCGGCGTCGTGTAGAGGCCGACCACCTCGATGGGTGCCGCGCCAGGTCCGGTCGGGAAGACGGCCGGGAGCGTGTGCCCGGCCATGCCGTTGCCGGCGTCGGCCACGACCTTCAGCGGCCGGATGCCCTTCAGGTCGACCAGCGAGTGGAGGTGGGCGGCGTACGCGCCCAGCACGTCGCGCTCGGTGCGGGTGCCGCGCAGCGGGGCCGGCGGGACCGGTCCGGCGGAGGCGCGGCGGGCGATGGCGACCAGCTCGGCCGAATCGATGGGGCGCGCGCCCGGGTGGCAGAACTTGACGCCGTTGTAGACGCCCGGGTTGTGGCTGGCGGTGAACATCGCGCCCGGCAGCCCGAGCGACCCGGAGGCGAACCACAGCTCGTCGGTGCTGGCCATCCCCACGTCGACGACGTCGGTGCCCGCGTCCAGGACGGCCTCGACGAAGGCCGCGGACAGCCGCGGGCCGGACAGGCGCATGTCGCGCCCGAGCACCAGCGTCCGCCCGACCAGGCCGAACACCTCGACGAGGGCGCCGCCGAGCGCGTACGCGCCGGCCTCGTCCCACTCGGGCGCGTCGCCCTCGGTGATCCCGCGGACGTCGTTGGCCTTGAAGATGACCGGCTTCAGCACGCGGGTGATCCTAGGGTCCGGCGCGTCGTGCTCCGGCCAGGGCCTGGATCAGGCGTCGGGGTCGGCGAGCACCGTGAGGTGGCCGCGGCGCCGCAGCTCGACGATGTTCGGCCGGCTGGGCTGCGCCTCGACCGACGGCGGGGCGTCGTAGGACAGCCCGACCTCGCGCACGGCGTCGGCCAGCGCCAGCAGGTCGTCCTCGGTGTGGGCGGCCGCGTCGTCGTTGGCCAGCCGGATGACCTCCCAGCCGCGCGGGACCGAGAGCGAGTGGGCGTGCGCCTCGCACAGGTCGTAGCCGTGCGGTTCCGCGCGGGTGGCCAGCGGGCCGAGCACCGCGGTCGAGTCGGAGTAGACGTACGTCAGGGTCGCCACCGCCCGGTGGGGGCACCCCGCTCGCGAGCACCGGCGCATCCCCACCCCGCGACGCTACAACCCCGCCGCCGGGGGCGACGGGAGCCGCGCCCGCGTTTCGAGGTCCCGCCCGGTGGCGCCCGGGCACGGCGGCGGTCGGACGCGGTTGCCTAGAGTGGCCGCCATGTCGAAGCGCCGGGACCGCCACGGACGCGGCCTGCGCGGACCACTCGCGCTGCCCAACCAGCTGGGCGTGCCCAGCGCGCGTCCGCCGCGGCCGGCGACGCGGGTGGCGTTCTTCGACGACGCCGTCGACGCCGCCGTGGACCGGGTGGCGCGCCAGTGCCCTGACGCCCTGACCGGCACGAGCATCGGCGTCGAGGACGTGCCGGGCTTCGACCCGTCCTGGGCGCAGGGCCGGGTCCCGCTGGCCTCGGCGGTCGGGGCGACCGGGACGCAGGGGCCGCGCGTCGTGCTGTACCGACGCCCGCTCGAGCACCGGGCCGCGAGCCGCCGCGGCCTGCGGATCCTCGTCTACCGCACCGTCGTCGAGCAGCTGAGCGCGCTGACCGGGCGCAGCGTCGACGAGATCGACCCCGACGGCCTCGGCGACGAGGACGACGACTAGCGGCTCGCGCCCGGGTCCTGCTCCACGACGGGCGGGGGGCCGGAGGTGTCGGGCGACACGAGCGGCACCGAGGCGAGGCCGGCCACGGAACCGTCCGGCTCGACCAGGTCGACCCCGCCGGTGACCGACGAGCCGTCCGGCACCGTCACCGTGACGTAGGAGGAGCCGGGCGCCGCCAGCCGTCGGGTGGCGCTGCCGCCGGCGGCCAGGAGGATGTCGCCGCCCCGGATCTCGACGCCGTCGAGGCTGCGCAGCGAGAAGCGCACGCTCACGTCGGTCGCCGCCGCGTTGGACAGCACCAGCTCGGCGTCGGTGTCGCGGGCGGTGGCGACCGCGCTCACGCCCGTCCGTACGAGGGCGGGCGTCGCCGGCTGCACGGCGATGTCGGCCTGGGCCTCGTCGCGGGCGCTCGTCGAGACCACGGCGGCGGTGACGGGCTGCTCGCTGGTGAGCGACACCCCCGACCCGGTCCCGGCGAGGCCGTCGGCGAGCTGGACGGTCCCCGAGCTCTGCGGGGCGAGGTCGAGGGTCTCGGCGCCGGCGGGCGCGAACGGTCCCTGGAGGCCGAGGACGGAGACGGTCACGGTCGTCCGGAGCTCGGTCGGGTTGGTCACGACGAGCTCGCGGGACCCGTCGTCGCCGGGGACGGCCGGGACCACGACCTGGCGGGCGGGCGCGGCCGCGGGCACGACCCAGTCGGCCCCCGCGGGCTTGTCGCCGTCGGTGCGGATGCGACGCGCGACCACCGCCACCCGGCCCTCGGTGGCCTGCACGGCGACGGTCAGGGGCCCCTCGGCGTCGACCAGCGTCGACAGGGAGACCGAACGGCTGGACCGGGCGGACACGTCGACGCCCGGGCTGCCGGGGACGGCGACGCGGCCGTTGCGGCCGTAGAAGGTGAGGTCGACGGTCGCGGTCGCGTCGTCGGGGTTGCTCAGGACGAGCTCGGTGCGGTCGGACGCCCCGGAGGCGATGCCGGGCAGCCAGGCCGAGGTCGAGGCGACGAGGCACGGGGCCGCCTCGAGGCCGGCCTCCGGTCCGTCGGAGGAGGAGTTGAGCACGCCACCGACGGCGGTCGGGGCGATGCTGCCCTCGGCCTGCAGCAGCACCGGTGAGCCGGCGCGCTGCAGCGTCGCGCCGCGGCCCTGACGGTCGACGGTCACCCCGTCCTGGCCGCCGCCACCGAGCGGGGCGAGGGTCACCCGGCCGTCGGAGGCCCCCGACCCGGTGTCGGTCGGGCCGGAGGCGACGACGACGACCGTGCCGGACGCGGCCTCGGCGGTCGAGCTCGGCAGCGGCGCGACGCTCGGGGCGCCGCTCGGGACCGACGAGGGGGTCGCGCCGGCGGTGCTGCCCGGGGCGGGCGAGCCCGACGGCGAGGCCGTGCCCGGGGACGGCGAGCTCGGGTCCTGCCCCGGTCGCAGGGTCGGGACCGCGGTCGCCCCGGGCGACGGGCTCGCGGAACCTCCGGGCGCCGCGGGGGCCGGGGGCGTGACGGCCGGGGTCGTGGCGCCCGTCCCGGGCGACGTGGGCGACGCGGGCGAAGACGACGGCGCGGACGAGGACGGCGTCGCGGTGGGCGCACCCTCGGTCCCGGCGGTGGTCGGCGTCACCACGGCGGTCGGCGCCGGCGCGGGCGTCGGCGGCGGTGCGGGCGTCGGCGGCGGTGCGACGGCCGTGGCCGACGGGCTCGCGCCGGCGACCGCGTCGGGGACGCTGCCGACGGTGCAGACGGCGTCGGCCTGCCCGGGAGCGACGGTCACCAGCTCGCGGGCGTCCGGCTGCTGGGAGCGCAGGAGCGTGCCCGCGACGACGACGAGGGCGAGCACGACGAGCACCACGACGAGGGTGAGGCCGCGGCGCAGCGGTCCGGCCGTACGGGTGGGGCGGGCCATCAGGTGCTCACCTCGCTGAGGGTCGCGGCACGCCGCGCGGACAGGGCGGGGTCGCGGACGTCGGGGCGGCGGATGCCGGGGGCGGCGAGCACGAGGGCGATGAGCAGGGCGGCGCCCTGGAACGGCAGCAGCCACGACGCCGGGCTCGTCAGGCGCCAGTCGACGGTGCCGCCGCTCGCCGGCACCACGAAGCCCTCCTGCCACCCGTCGACGACGCGCGGCAACGTGCTGCCCCCGAGCTCGGCCCGCCAGCGGGGGTCGGCGGCCTCGCCGACCAGCAGGTGCCGCTCCCCCGTCCCGGGCGGCACGGCGGCGGGCGCGCGGGTCACGGGGACGTCGGGCTCGGTCGACGCCGGGTCGGCCGGCACGACCGTCGCGCGGCTGACGGCGGGGTCGAGCTGCCAGACGACGGTGCCGCCGGTGCCGCTCGCGGTGCCCAGCCCGGGGGTGTTGCCGATGCGCGCACGTTCCTCGTCGTCGACGCCGCGGGCGACGACGTAGCCGACCCCGAGGCGGCGCAGCCGCTGGGCGACGTCGGCGTCGGCGGAGCCCGCGACGAGGCGCGAGACCGCGTCGGTGACGTCGGCCTGGGCCGCCTGCGAGCCGCCGAACGCGAAGCCGCGGTCGGCGTCGCCCTGGCGCGGCGCGCCCTGCCGGCCGGACAGCACGCTGAAGCCGACCCGGCCGCCGTCGAGGTCGAGCGCCAAGACGCGCGGCGCGGCGTCGGAGGCCATCGCGACGCTGACGTACGTGGGCAGCAGGTCGAGCCGTTCGCGGTCGACGGGCCCGCGTGCGCCGGCCCAGACCCACCAGACAGCACCGCCGAGGGCCACCACCGTGACGGCGACGCCCGCGAGGACGGCCGCCGGCTGCACCCAGCTGAAGCTGCGGCCGGCGACGTCGCCGGACAGCCCGTCGGAGCCCACGGCGCCGGCGAGCAGGAGCGCGGCGAAGGTCACGAGGAGCAGCGCGCCGACCCAGGGACGCACCTCGGTCCCCAGCGGGGGCACGTCGACGACCAGCCGGGAGGCGAGCACGGCCAGCGCCAGGCTCGCGACGGCGGTGGCCCAGGCTGACAGCACGACACGGCTCGTCGGCCGGCGCAGGAGGCCGAAGACCGCCGTCGCCCAGACCATGCCGAGCACGGTGGCGCCGAGCCACAGCGGCGGCAGGCCCGCACCGAGGCCGCGGCCGAGCAGGAGCCCGAGGACGCCGGGCGCCGCGCCGGCGCCGTCGAGGGCCGCGTCCGGCCCGACGAGCAGGCGGCCCGGGGCCAGGATCAGCGTGGGCCACCAGGGCAGCCAGACGACCAGCGGGAGCCCGAGGGCGATGCCGATGCGGCCGATCTTGCGCGGCGTCCGGCGCAGCGCGACCGCGCCGGCAGCGCCGAGCACGAGGGCGAGCAGCATGACCGCGGGCTGGAAGGCCGACAGCACGACCAGCACGACGCCGGCGCCCCAGCCGCCGCGCCAGGCCTCGAAGGAACGCACGCGGCGCAGCACCAGGGCACGGACCGCCATGACGAGCAGCGGCAGCCCGACGCTGAACACGCTGAGCGTGAGCCGGCCCTGGTTGGTGCCGCCGAGCAGCACGGGCAGCAGCGCGTACGTGCCGGCGCACCAGAGCCGCAGGCGCTTGTCGACGACGAGCCGCAGGGTGACGGGGTAGACGGCGAGCAGCGCGAGCGGGACGACGCCGCACAGCAGCAGCGTCGTGAACCACTCGGGCTGACCGAGGGTGATCGTCGAGCCCACGGCCGTGACGGCCAGCCACGGGGGCGAGACCTCGCCGGGCGCCCCGGCGATGGGGTGCCAGACCGCCGACCAGAGGGCGCCGACGGAGCCGTACGCGGGCAGCAGGGCCGGCGCCACGAGCGAGCCGAGCCCGACGAGCCCACGGGCCGCGACCAGCGCGGCGACGACCGCGACGGCGAAGAGCACGACGCCGGGACGCAGCCACGGGTGGCGGGTGCCCTCGTCGGCCACCGAGCTGAACTCGTCGGTGGTCAGCTCGTCGATGGAGGCCGCGTCGACCTCGCCCGCCACGGAGGCGTAGCGCTCGGACAGCGCGCCGCCGAGGGTCTCCGCGGCGATCCGCAGGCTCGACCACCACGGCGGCCGCAGCGTGCGCACGACCTCGGCCGTGCCCGGGGCGGGGTCGATGGAGGCGGTGCGCCGGCGCAGCGCGCGCAGCCGGCCGGGGTGCACGACGAACGTCCAGAGCGCAGCCAGCTCGTCGCGGGAACGTCCGGGCGCCTTGCCGAGGAGGTAGCCCACGGCCAGCAGCAGGCAGCTGAGGACGAGGCGCACCCAGACGAGCGGCAGGGCGCGTCCGGGGGCGTGGCCGGCGACGACGGTCATGCCGAGCAGCCGGTCGAGGGCGCCGGGGTGGCGCCCGCCGAGCCCGCGCGGGCGCAGACCGGCCCGGCCGACCTGGCGGTGGGTCATCTCCGCGTCGGGCGTGGTGACGACGCGGTAGCCGTTCAGGTGGGCGCGCCAGCCGAACTCGACCCCGTCGCGGAACACCGGCACCGCCGGGTCGAAGCCGTCGAGGTCGCGCCAGACCGACGTGCGGACGAGCATCCCGCAGGTGGACACGCCGAGCCGCTCGGCGGGCACGTCGCGCTGGCCCTGGTCGATCTCGCCGCGGTCGATCAGCAGCTCGCGCCGACCCGTGCCGGAGATGGTGACCCCGACCTCGCTCAGCTGGTGGCTGCTCTGGCGTCGGCGCGGGAGCAGGAGCTTGGGCCCGGTCACGTCGATCGCGCGGTCGGTGGCGACGTGCGCGAGCAGGCGGTAGAGCGTGTCCGGGGCGGGCACGGCGTCGTCGTGCAGCAGCCAGAGCCAGCGCCGGTCGCGCGCCCAGTCCCCGGAACGGTCGTCCGGGACTTCCCCGTCGTGGCCGTCGCGGCCGTCGCGGTCCTGGCCGGTACGGCCGTCGTGGCCGTCGCGCCCGTCGGCGCCGGGGGCGTCGCGCAGCGCCCGGAGCACGGTCTGCGTGGAGGTGCCGGTGTCGGTCGAGCCCGTACGGGCCATGCGGTCCTGGCGCAGGGCGGAGGTGACGGCCTGACCGAAGCCGTGGCGGCGCTTGCCCGCGTACACGGCGTCGATCACGCCGTCGGCACGCGCCTGCTCCAGCAGCGCCCGCGTGGTGTCGGCGCTCCCGTTGTCGATGGCGACGACGCGGCGCGGGCGGACGTCGAGCGCGGCCAGCCCCTCCAGGGTGGCGGGCAGCCAGCGCGCGGCGTCGAAGCAGACGAGGACCGCGGTGACGTCGAAGCGGGAGACGTCGAGCCGTTCGCCCTCCGCCGGCTCGTGCGCTGCCCAGGCCCAGGGGTTCTCGTCGAGGGCGTCCCCGGCGGCGGGCGGCAGCTCGGGCCAGTCGAGGTCGCCGGGACGGCGGCCGCGCAGGCCCGACGGCGCACGGCGTACGCGGTCAGCCACGACGGGCACCGCTTCGGTGGTGGGACCCGGCCGGACGTCGGGCGGCGGACCTCAGGTCCGCGAGGCGGGGGGAGGGCGTCGCCGCGAGGCGGGGGCGCTCAGCGCCCACGGACCACGACACCGACGACACTCCCGCTGTTCTCTGCTGCCCCGCGCGGGTGCCGCGGGCGGGCGGCTCACCGGTCCTGCGGGGCAGGTCTCACGCGAGGGTCACCCGGTCGGGCGACACGTCACTCTACGTGCAAGCCCTGCTCCGGACCCAAGTCCACGCCCCTGCCGGGGCCGGGCGGAGCCGGTGCGGACGTGGCCCGCAGTGCGTCGGGCGGCCAGCAGCACGTTCCGCGGCGCGGGCGTCCGGTGGGGTCGAGGAGCGCTCACGCGCCGGCGACGGACGCCCGGGACCGACGCGTGCGCGGCGCCCGGACGGGCTGGGGTCAGACGGCGCGCTTCTTGAGCTTGCGCCGCTCGCGCTCGCTCAGGCCGCCCCAGATGCCGAACCGCTCGTCGTTGGCGAGCGCGTACTCCAGGCACTCCCCCCGCACGTCGCAGGACAGGCAGACCTTCTTGGCCTCGCGGGTCGACCCGCCCTTCTCCGGGAAGAAGGCCTCGGGATCGGTCTGCGCGCACAGGGCGCGCTCCTGCCAACCGAGCAGACCCTCGTCGGTCTCCTCGCCCTCCACCAGCATCAGCAACTCGTTCACGACCCCGCCTCCTCGACCCCGAGCGTGTGGACCAGGGCGGGCGACTTCGCGGGTCACCCGGCTGCCTGGCACGTCGTCGGCCCACGGGGTCCGCCCGCTGCCTGTGCACCGGAGGGATCCTCCGGACCGGCGATCGCTTGCGGAACAACATACGTGAAATTACATGCCTGTCAATACCTGTGAGGACGGCAAGAATGCATCAGGACGGCGTGGCGGGCCCCTGTTACCACTGTGACGAAAGATACTGATGGGTCGCCCGCAGCGCGGGACGCGAGGGCAGCAGACCCGTTCGGGACCTGGCCGGCACAAGGGCCGGACGGCCCAGCCCGGTCTCAGGTCCGGGCGGGGGGACCGTCGTGCGGACGGTCCTCGGAGAGACCGGCGGACGGCGTCTCCGGGGACGTCTCCAGGGGTGTCGCCGCGGGCGTCCCGGGGCGACGGAAGGACCAGCCTGCCTCGTCCTCCCCCGTCGACCAAGCCGGGCTCGAGCCCCAGCCCGCGGCCGGGGCGCCGCTGGCGGCCTCGCCCGCGGTGCGCCAGACCGCGCCGGCCGCGGCGTCCGGCGTCCAGGCCGGCTGGAGCTCGGGGTCGGGCTCCGCGCCGGGCGGCGCCTCGGTCTCCGACGCCGGCGGCGCCTCGAGCGCGGCGGGTGCGGCGGCACCGGCGTCGAGCGCGCTCCGGGGCGCGCGGGCGAGGGCGAGCAGCCCGACCCCCACGACGACCGGGACGGCCACGTCGGGGACCAGCCAGACCAGGCTCCAGCCGGCGACCTCGAGGTCGGTCAGGGCCAGGGCGGCGACCGTCGCGACCACCGACACCGCGGCGAGCACCGCCCCCCAGGTCGCGAGCCGGCGCAGCGCGGGGACCGCGGGGCCGAGCGCGCAGGCGGCCACGAGCACGCCCGCCAGCACGGTCAGGGCGGCGTCGCTCGCGTTGGGCGCGAGCCGGGCGGCTCCGACCGCGGTCGACCCGGCCGAGCCGACGAGCTGCGAGAGCCCGAGCAGGACCCGGGCCAGCGCGGTCAGCGTCAGCGCCGCCAGCGCGACGACGGCCAGCGGGGCCCGCAGGGTCGTCAGCCGGTCCACGCCCAGCAGCGTACGGCTGTCGCCTCGCACCGCGGTGGAACACTGCCCGGGTGCGGATCGTGGTGCTCGCGGGTGGTGTCGGAGGATCACGGTTCACCTCGGGGGTGCGCTCGGCCTACCCGGAGGCGCAGATCACGGTGGTCGGCAACACGGCCGACGACGTGACGCTGCACGGGCTGCGGATCTGCCCGGACCTCGACACCCTCATGTACACCCTCGGCGGCGGCGGCGACGCCGAGCGCGGCTGGGGCCGGCTCGACGAGAGCTGGCGTGCGGTCGAGGAGCTGCGCGCGTACGGCGCGGACGCCACCTGGTTCGGGCTGGGCGACCGTGACCTGGGCACCCACCTGTTCCGCACCTCGCTGCTCGCCGCCGGCCTCCCGCTGTCGGAGGTCACGGCCCGCCTCTGCGCCCGCTGGTGGGCGCACGACCCCGCGCTGCGGCTGCTGCCCATGAGCGACGACCGGGTCGAGACCCACGTCGACATCCCCGACCCCGGAGCCCCCGGGGGCCGGCGCTCGGTGCACTTCCAGGAGTACTGGGTGCGGCTGCACGCCGAGCCCGAGGCCCTCGCCGTCACGCGCGTCGGCATCGAGGACGCCCGCCCCGCCCCGGGTGTCGAGGACGCTCTGGCCACCGCCGACCTCGTGCTCGTCGGGCCCAGCAACCCGGTGGTCTCGATCGGCCCGATCCTCGCCGTGCCCGGGCTCCACGACGCCGTGCGGGCGACCCCGGCGCCGGTGGTCGGCTTCTCCGGCATCCTGCACGGCGCCCCCGTGCTGGGCATGGCCCACCGCCTGCTGCCGGCGATCGGCGTCGCCGTCGACGCGGCGGCGGTCGGGCGCCACTACGGCGCCCGCTCGGGCGACGGCGTCCTCGACGCGTGGGTGCTGGACGCGGGCGACGCCGCCGCGGCCGCGTCGGTCGAGGAGGCGGGGCTGCGCCCGCTCGTCGACGACCTCGTGATGAGCAGCCCGGAGGCCACGGCGGGGTTCGTGCGCCGGGCGGTCGAGCAGGTGGCTGCGTGAGCGACGCCCCGATCGGCCGGGCCGAGGTGATTGTGCTCGCCCTCGGCGGCATCGGCGAGGTGCAGGCGGGCGACGACCTCGCGGCGCTGGTGCTCGACGCCCTCGCCGCGGACCCGGCCGGTCCCCTGCGCGACGGCGACGTGCTGGTCGTGACGTCGAAGGTGGTCAGCAAGAGCGAGGGTCGTGCGGTCCCCGCCGACCGGCGCGAGGCCGCGATCCGCGAGGCCGCGGTGCACACCCTCGCGCGGCGCGGACCCACCCGCATCGTGCGGGACCGCCACGGGCTGGTCCTCGCCGCCGCGGGGGTCGACAACTCCAACGTCGACCCGGGGCACGTGCTGCTGCTGCCCGTCGACCCTGACGCGAGCGCGGCCCGGCTGCGGCAGGCGCTGCGCGAGCGCACCGGTGCCGACGTCGGCGTCGTGGTCTCCGACACCCTCGGCCGCGCCTGGCGCGTGGGCCAGACCGACGTCGCCATCGGCTCCGCCGGGGTGCGGGTGGTCGAGGACTACGCGGGCCGGCGCGACCCGTACGGCAACGACCTGCACGTGACGGCGGTCGCGCTGGCCGACGAGCTGGCCTCGGCGGCCGACCTGGCCAAGACCAAGCTGGCGGGGCGCCCCGTGGCCCTCGTCCGGGGCCTCGCGCACCTCGTCCGCGACGACGGTGGCACGGCCCACGACCTGACCCGTCCGCCGGCGCAGGACATGTTCGGGTTCGGCAGCCAGGAAGCCGTCCTCGCTGCCGTCCTCGAGGCCGTCGACCGCTCGGACCGCTACGACGAGCTGCTGGACCTGCCGCGCGCCGAGCGCGCCGCGGCGCTGCTGTCGGGTCCCGGCGCGCCGGCCCTCGACCCGGCGGCGGCCGCTCTGCTCACGCGGGTGCTGGACGCCGGTCTCGCCCGCAGCGACGGCTGAGCGCGGGCGCCGGGTCCGCGACGGCTCTCGGGCACAGCCTCGCCGACTAAGATCCTGCTTCGACCGGGCCGTCCGACGGCGGCACGACCGGTCGAGCGTCTGCTGGGCCCCTGGCCCGACCCGCGAGCCCCCGCTCGCCCGCCGCGACCCGAGGAGCCCCCATGACCCACGCACCCATGCCGAAGCCCTCGGCCGGCCGCAACGACGGTAGCGGCGCCCCGCCGCGTACCGGCGGGTCCGGCAAGGGCGGCGGCAAGGACGGCGGGAGCCGCCGCGACCGGCTCGCCTCGTTCGAGAAGGCCCGCAAGGCCGAGCAGCGCCGGCGCACGATCCTGCTGCTGGGCATCTGCGTCGTGGTCGCCGCGGCTCTGCTGGCCTACCCCGTCTACCTCGTGGCCAAGGACTCGAAGGTCACGGCCGCCGGACTGAGCGCCATCGGCGCGACCCTGGCCGACGCCGGGTGCGACCCCGTGCAGGAGAACCAGGCCACCGGCAACCAGGAGCACGTCGCCGAGGGCACGAAGGTCACCTACGACCAGTCCCCGCCGGACTCCGGCAAGCACTACCCGTCGCCGGCGGCGTTCACGAAGCACTTCTACTCGACCGACGACCGCCCCCAGCTCGAGACCCTCGTGCACAACCTCGAGCACGGGTACACGATCGCCTGGTACCGCGCGGACGCGCCCGCCGAGGACGTCAACGCGCTCCGGCAGGCCGCCGGGACCTTCGGCAGCGAGACCTACGACCCGTCGCAGAAGTTCATCGCCGCGCCCTACTCCTCGACCGACGGCGCCTTCCCCGACGGCAAGGACGTCGTCCTCGCCCGCTGGACCGCCAACCCGCAGAACCCGAGCGACCAGACGCAGCAGAAGGGCGTCCGCCAGTCCTGCACCAAGGTCAGCGGGGCGGCCATCACCGACTTCATGGCCAAGTACCCGGTCGCGAACAGCCCCGAGCCCAACGGGGCGTGACTTCTGTCCTCGCTCCGCTCGGACGCGCCCGCTGCTCTGATCCGACGCCTTCCTCCCTCCGCGTGACGCCGCCCCAGCCCCGCTCGACCTGCGGCTGACGCGTCAGGGCGACGCCACGCTCCGGTCGTCCAGGCGTCGGCGCAGCGGTCGGCTGAGGTCAGGTCCTCGATTCCGAGCAACTGCCATGGCGCGGCTTCCCGACGTCCAGGGAGCTGCGGCTCAGTCCCTCCTCACGCGTAGGACGTGCCGAGCTGGTCGGTCACCGTCGCCACGAGCTCCTTGATGCGCTCGGCCTCGCTGGAGGGGCAGACGAGGGTGATCTGCGGCGTCTGCACGATGACCATGCCGGACAGGCCGACGACGGCGACGAGGCGGCCGTCCTCGGACTGGTTGATGACGAGGTTGTCGTGGGCGTCGACCAGGACGCTGACGCCCTGCGTCGCGTTGCCGCGCTCGTCGCGCGGCAGGTGCTCGGCGAGGGCGGTGAAGCCGCCGACGTCGTACCAGGTGATCGGCAGCCGGACGGCGACCACGTCCGCGCTCCCCTGCCCCTGCGAGACGGGCTCCATGACCGCGTAGTCGACGCTGATCTTGAGCAGCCGGGGGTAGATCTCGGCGAGCCGTCCGGGGTCGGCGGCGATCTGGCGGACGCCGGCGTACGTGTCGGGCTGGAGCAGCTCCAGCTGGCGCAGCAGCGTCTGCGCCCGCCACACGAACATGCCCGAGTTCCACCAGTACTCGCCGCTGGCCAGGTAGTGCTCGGCCGTGGCGCGGTCAGGCTTCTCCTTGAACGCGCGGACCGCGCACACGTCCGGGTGCCCGGGCAGCGGCTCGCCCCGCTGCAGGTAGCCGTAGCCGGTGTGCGGCGCGGTCGGCACGACGCCGAACGTCACGAGGGTGTCCGGCGAACCCTCCGCCACCGCGAACCCTTCGCGCAGGGCGTCCTGGAACGCCTCGAGCGGGCTCATGATCTGGTCGGCGGTGACCACCGCGATGACCGCCTCCGGGTCGCGGGCCGCGAGCACGGCGGCGGGCCAGGCGACGGCGTTGAGCGAGTCGCGTCCCTCGGGCTCGCCGAGGATGTTGGCGACCGGGACCTCCGGCAGGTCGTCGGCGACGGTCGAGGCGTAGTCGCGGCCGGTGCAGACCAGGATGTTCTGGTCGGGGACGAGGCCCTGGACGCGCTCGTACGCCAGCCGCAGCAGGCTCTTGCCGCCGACGACCTTGAGCAGCTGCTTGGGCATGTCCTGGCGGGACAGCGGCCACAGCCGCTTGCCGGAGCCGCCGGCCACGATCAGGACGAAGCGCATGGGCGCAAGGCTAGGGGAACCGGTGCCCGCGACCTCGGCACCGCGACGGCGCCGGGCGGGGCGTGGCGGCTGGGTACGCTCCGCCCGTGCCGCTGATCGCCGAGCTCCTCGCCCGCCGCGTCCGTACGGACGGTCCGGCGCCGCTGGTGACCTGCTACGACCTCGCCGACGGTTCCCGGGTGGAGCTGTCGGCGACCACGACGGCGAACTGGGTGGCGAAGACCAGCGGCTTCCTGACCGACGAGCTGCTGCTCGAGCCGGGCGCCGCGGTGGAGCTGCAGGTCGCCGTCGAGCACCCGGGGCACTGGATGGCCCTGGTGTGGGCCCTGGCCTGCTGGCAGACCGGCGCGGTGGCCACCGTCGGGCGACCCGGCGACGCGCAGGTCGTCGTGACGGGTCCCGACGTGGGCGACCTGCGGTCCCGGCTCGGCGCCGACGTCGAGGTGGTCGCCTGCTCGCTGCACCCGCTCGGCCTCGGCCTGGCGTCCCCGCCGCCCGGGGTCGTGGACTTCGCCACCGAGGTCCGCGGCCAGCCGGACGTCTGGGTCGGCGCGCCGGTCGCACCCGATGCCCCCGCCTGGCACGACGGGGAACGTTCGCTGAGCCAGCAGGACCTGCTCGACGGCGGCCCCTCTGTGGCCCGGCGCGTGGTCGTGCCCGCGTCGGAGCCGTGGGCGACGGTGCGCGAGGCGCTCGTCGTCCCGCTGCGCGACGGCGGTTCATCGGTGGTGGTCAGCGGCGCGGCCGACGGCCCGCGGCTCGCCAGGATGGTGGACGACGAGCGGGTGGACGCCGTCCTGCCCTGAAGCAGGACGGCGTCGGAGGATCAGCTCCGGTCGTCGCCGACGCTCGTGTCGCCGAGCAGGCCCTCCTGGGCGCTGACGACGCGCTCCGACGTGCCTTCCGGGGGCAGGTCGGTCGCCGGCGGCACGTCCGCCTCGGCGTAGTCGCTCAGTCCCGCGGCGACGCGGTCCTCCTCGACGGCGCGTTCCAGCGCGTCGTCGTCCTCACGCAGCGGCATCCCGCCGTGCTGGCGGCGGTCGTGGTGCAGACCGCGGTCCTCCTCGGGTTCCATGACCTCGTCGAACGGCTCGGGCACGTGTCCTCCTCGCGTCTGCGGCTGAGAGCTCGAACGTAGCCGACCCCGCCCACGACGTCGGGGCCCGCCCCGGGCCACACTGGCGCCGTGCCGTACGACCGCGAGCTCGCCGACCGCCTCCGCGCCGTCCTGGGCGGCTGGGACGAGCGTCACGACGGGGCCGACGAGGCCGAGGACCTGGGCATCGTCGACGAGAAGCCGATGTTCGGCGGGCTGGGCTTCATGGTCGCCGGGCACCTGGCCGTCTGCGCGAGCTCGCACGGCGGTCTGCTCGTCCGCGTCGACCCGTCCGACCAGGACGCCCTGGTCGCCGCCGACGGCGTCGAGCCGATGCGCATGGCCGGCCGCCCCTCGCGCAGCTGGGTCGAGGTCTCCCCCGACGCGCTGGCGGACGACGAGGTCCTCACGACCTGGGTTCAGCGCGGCGTCGCCGCCGCGCGCATAGCGCCGCGGAGGTAGGGGACGCTCCCTGAGCTCGTCGAAGGGCCTCGAAGAGGTGAGCGTTCCCCCGGTCGAGAGAACGCCAACCCGTTCCGGGCCCTTCGACAGGCTCAGGGAGCGTCTCGCCCGCATCAGATCAGCTCGGCCACCTGTTGCCCGACCACCGCCGGATCGGGCGCCGACGTCTGGACGACCGAGGGAGGAAGCCCCGCGGCACCCTCTCGAGATGAGCGGGTGCCGCGGGCTTCCGACCGAGGGAGGAAGACGTCGGACCAGAGCCCGATCCGCGTCCGAGCGGAGCGAGGACCAGAATCAGGAGTTCTGCGGGAACCCCAGGTTGATCCCGCCGTGGCTCGGGTCGAGCCAGCGGCTGGTGACGACCTTGCCACGGGTGAAGAAGTGCACGCCCTCGACGCCGTGGGCGTGGGTGTCGCCGAACAGCGAGTTCTTCCACCCGCCGAACGAGTAGTACGCCATCGGCACGGGCACCGGCACGTTGATGCCGATCATGCCGACCTTGACCTCGTTCTGGAACTGCCGGGCGGCGCCGCCGTCGTTGGTGAAGATCGCGGTGCCGTTGCCGTACGGGTTGTCGTTGATCAGCTGCACGCCCTCGTCGAAGGAGTCGACGCGCACGACGGAGAGCACCGGGCCGAAGATCTCGTCGGTGTAGATGCTCATGTCGGTCTTCACGTGGTCGAACAGCGTCGGGCCGACGAAGAAGCCGCTGCCCTCCGCGTCCACCTGCGGGTTGCGGCCGTCGACGACGACCGTGGCGCCCGCGGCCTCGCCGGCGTCGATGTAGCCGGCCACGCGCTCCTGCGCGGCGGAGGTGACCAGCGGGCCCATGTCGCAGCCACGGGTCCCGTCGCCGGTGCGCAGCTTGACGGTGCGCTCCTTGATCTTCTCGACCAGGGTGTCGCCGATGTCGCCGACCGCCAGCACGGCCGAGATCGCCATGCACCGCTCCCCCGCCGAGCCGTAGCCGGCGTTGACGGCCTGGTCGGCCGCGAGGTCGAGGTCGGCGTCGGGCAGGACGAGCATGTGGTTCTTGGCGCCGCCGAGGGCCTGCACGCGCTTGCCGTGCTGCGTGCCCGTCTCGTAGACGTAGCGCGCGATCGGCGTCGAGCCCACGAACGAGATCGACTGCACGTCGGGGTGGGTCAGCAGGCCGTCGACCGCGACCTTGTCGCCGTTCAGCACGTTGAAGACGCCGTCGGGCAGCCCGGCCTCCTTCCACAGCTGCGCCATGAACAGCGCCGCCGTCGGAACCTTCTCGCTCGGCTTGAGCACGACGGTGTTGCCCGCGGCGATGGCCAGCGGGAAGAACCACATGGGCACCATGGCCGGGAAGTTGAAGGGCGAGATGATCCCGACCACGCCCAGCGGCTGGCGCACGGAGTGCACGTCGACGCGGGTCGAGGCGTTCTCGGTGAACATGCCCTTGATCAGGTGCGGGATGCCGCAGGCGAACTCCACGACCTCCTGGCCGCGGGCCACCTCGCCACGCGCGTCGGAGAGGACCTTGCCGTGCTCGCTGGTGATGATCGCGGCCAGCTCGTCGGTGCGGGCGTTCAGCAGCTCGCGGAAGGCGAAGAGGATCTGCGTACGCCGCGCCAGCGAGGTGTCGCGCCAGGCCGGGAAGGCCTTCGAGGCGGCCTCGACGACGAGGTTCACGTCCTCCTCGGACGCGAGCGCCAGCTGGGCGCTGACCTCACCGGTCGCCGGGTTGGTGACGTCGCTGAACCGGCCGCCGGTGCCTTCGTACGCGGCGCCGTTCAGCCAGTGGTGGAGGGTGGTGGCCATCGCAGTTCCTTGCCTGTCTCGTGGGGTCGTCGGACCCCGGGATGAGGTGATTGTTCTAGGTGCGGGTGAGGGTGGCGGCGGTGTCCGCGCCGAAGTGCTTCTCGACCAGATCGACCGCGGCGTCGCGCTGGCGCTCGGAGATCGCGCGGGCGTCCTCCTCGAAGCCGAAGACGCAGCTGCTGACGACGCCGTCGAAGCCGACCGCGGCCAGCGCGGCGAACACCTCGTCGTAGTCGACCTCCCCGCGCCCGACCTCCATGTGCTGGTGGACGCGGACCGCGTTGCCGGGCGGGTTGGTGATGTAGCGCAGGCCGTGCGACGCCGTGTGGTCGAAGGCGTCGGCCAGGTGCACGTAGCGCACCTTCTCACCCGCGGCCTCGATGATCGAGGTGGCGCTGTGGCGCTGGTGGAAGGCGTGCGGGGTGCAGTAGAGGAAGCCGAGCCAGTCCCGGTTCAGCCCGCGGACCATCCCGACCGCGTCGAGGCCGTCCTCGATGAAGTCGTCCGGGTGCGGCTCGAGGACCAGCTGCACGCCCTCGCGCTCCAGGATCGGCAGGAGCTCGTCCATCGACCGCAGGAACATCGCCTCCGCGGTCTCCGGGTCCTCCGGACGGCCGTTGAACTCGGAGTTGAGGACGTCGACCTCGAGGTCGACCGCGATCTGGATGGCCCGCTTCCACGACCGCACGGCGGCCTGGCGCTGGTCCTCGTCGGGCCCGGCCCAGCGGTGCAGCGGGATGATCGAGGCGAACCCGACCCCGGCGTCGGCGGCGGTCTTCTTGAGCTTCCGCACGCCCGCGTCGTCGATGCGCGGGTGGCGGAAGAACGGGATGAAGTCGTCCTTGGGCGACAGCTCGATCCAGGAGTAGCCCAGCGACGCCGCGAGGTCCGGGAGCTCGTGGACGCTCGCCTCGCCGAAGAACATCTGCGCGTCGAGGGCCAGCTTCACGGCCGGCTCGCGATCAGGTCGGGCTCGGTGATCCCGGGCTCGTGGTCGTTCCCTGAACCGCCGTCCGAGCTCGTCGAAGGGCGCGGCCGCGGCTTGAGGACCACCGGGACCTTCTCACCCGTCCGCACGGCCTGGACCCCGGCCTCGCAGACCGCGACCGCCGCGTAGCCGTCCCAGACACCGGGGCCGTCGATGGTCCCCCGCCGGGCGGCGGCGACCCAGCGCTGCAGCTCGGTGTCGTAGGCCTGCCCGAACCGTTCGACGAAGCCGGGCGTGATCGTCCCGCCCCAGCGGCCGTCCGTGCTGGTCCGCACGAGGTTCTGGTCGAGGCCGATCATGGCGCTGCCGGACTCGCCGACGACCTCGGTGCGGACCTCGTACGCGACCCCGCTGCGGACGTAGATCTCGTCCGTCACCAGCCGACCCGAGGCGGTCTCGAAGACCACGATCATCGGGTCCGACGTGCCTTCGGGCGCCGCCGACGTCGCGACCCCGCGCAGCACCTGCACCGCGGTGATCTCCTCGTCGAGCAGGAACCGCGCGACGTCGACCTCGTGGACGACCGAGTCCCTGATCATGAACTCTTCAGTGAAGAAGTCCGGCACGGTCGGGTTGCGGTGCGTGCAGTGCACGAGCAGCGGGTTGCCGAGCCCGCCGGAGGTGATCAGCTGCTTGAGCGCGGCGTACTCGGCGTCGAAGCGCCGCATGAAGCCGAGCTGGACCAGCGGTCGGCCGAGGCGCGCCTCCGCCTCGACCAGCGCGTACGACGACGCCTCGTCGGTGGTGAGGGGCTTCTCGCAGAGCACGGGCTTGCCGGCGTCGAGGCAGGCCTGGACCTGCTCGGCGTGCGCCCTGCCCGGCGTCGCGATCAGCACCGCGTCGACCTCGGGGTCGTCGATCGCCGCGATCGGGTCGTCGACGACCCGGGCCCCGACGCGGGCGGCGACCTCGGCCGCCTTGTCGGGCGCGAAGTCGTTGACCACCACGACGCGTGCGCCCTTGGTGCGGGTGGCGAGCGCGTCGGCGTGGAACGCGCCCATCATCCCGACGCCGAGGACGGCGACCCGCAGGTCGCCGCTCGGCTGCTCACGCAGCGCGTCAGGCATCGTTCACCTCGATGATCCGGCTGCCCAGGTCGATGTCGGCGTTGCTGCACGACTGCAGGTAGGTGCGGGTCCGCTTGGCGATCGGCAGCGGCAGGTCGGGCGGGCACGGGTAGAGGTCGTGCTCCACGATGCCCATGATCGGCCGGTCCAGCGCGGCCAGCGCGTCGAGCACGGGCGGCATGTCCGGCACGCCCAGCGGCGGCTCGGTCATCGCGCCCATGCGCACGGCCTCGGGCCAGACGATGTTCTTGTCGCGGACCTGCTCCATGACCTCGGGGCTGACCTGCTTGAGGTGGACGTAGCCGATGCGCTCGGGGTACTTGGTGATCAGCTCGACGGGGTCGCCGCCGTAGTAGGCGACGTGGCCGGTGTCGAGGCAGAGGTTCACGTAGTCGGGGTTGGTGGCCTCGAGGAACCGCTCGATCTCGGGCTGGTAGCCGACGTGGCTCTCCGCGTGGCTGTGGAACTGCACCTTGAGGCCGTACTCCTCGAGGATCCGGCGGCCCAGCTCGTCGGTCTGGCTGGTGAGCAGCGTCCACTGCTCGTCGGTCAGCGTGGACGGCTCGAGGTCGGCGCCGGTCTTCTCGTCGCGGTACATCGCGGGGATGACGACGATGTGCTCGCCGCCGACCGCCTTCGTCAGCGCCGCGACGTCGGTCACCTGCTTCCAGACCGCGTCCCACGAGTCCGGGCGGTGCAGCCCCGAGAAGACGGTGCCGGCCAGCACCGTCAGGCCGTGCGCCTCCAGCGCGTCGGACAGCTCCCGCGGGTCCTTCGGGAGGTAGCCGTACGGGCCGAGCTCGATGGCCTCGTAGCCCGCCTCCACCACCTCGCGGAGGAAGACGTCGGCCGAGACCTGCTCGGGGTCGCTGGGGAACCAGACGCCCCAGGAGTCGGGGGCGGTTCCGATGGTGAGCTTGCCAGGCACGGCGGTGGTGCTCCTTCTGCGGTGGAGGTGCGGGGACGTTCCCTGAGCCTGTCGAAGGGCCGTCGGGTGGTTCAGGAGGTGCTGGGCGGGGTGAGGAACAGCCGCTGGCGGGCCTTGTGCTCCTCGTAGGTCGTGCGGGCCTGCTGGGTCGAGGCGAGCGTCGAGGTCGCGCTGACCGGGACGTCCCACCACGACTCCGAGCTGGGGGCGTCGACGAAGGGGTCGGTCTCGACGTAGATCACGACGGGGTCGCTGCCGGCCTTGGCGACCTTGATCGCGTCGGCCAGCTCGGCCTTGGTCGTCGCCCGGATGACCTCGAGGCCGAAGCTCGCCGCGTTGGCGGCGAGGTCGACGGGCAGGAAGTCGCCGTCGAGGCGGCCGCTGCCGCTGCGCTCGCGGTAGCGGGTGCCGAAACGCTGCGAGCCGAGCGACTCCGACAGCGCGCCGATCGAGGCGTAGCCGTGGTTCTCGACGAGCACCGTGATGATCTTCACGTGCTCCTGCACGGCCGTCGCGAGCTCGGTCGCCATCATCAGGTACGAGCCGTCGCCCACCATCACGAAGACGTCACGGTCCGGGCAGGCCATCGCCACGCCCAGGCCGCCGGCGACCTCGTAGCCCATGCAGGAGTAGCCGTACTCGACGTGGTAGCCCTTCGGGTCCCGCGTGCGCCACAGCTTGTGCAGGTCGCCGGGCATCGAGCCGGCGGCGCAGACGACGACGTCGCGGGGGTCGGAGACCTCGTTGACCGTGCCGATCACCGCGTTCTGGGTGAGCAGGCCCTCGGGCGTCTCGGTCTCGGCGTAGACGGTCTCGACGGTGCGCTCCCACTCGGCGTCGAGCGCGGTGTAGCGCTCGACGTACGCCTGGTCGACGCGGTGGCCGTCGAGCAGCGCCGTGAGCCCCTCGAGCGCCTCGCGAGCGTCGGCGACGACCGACAGCCCGGCGTGCTTGACCGCGTCGAGGCCGGCGACGTTGATGTTGACGAAGCCGACGCCCGGATCGGCGAAGGCCGTGCGGCTCGCCGTCGTGAAGTCGGAGTAGCGGGTGCCGATGCCGATCACCAGGTCGGCCTCGGCGGCGACGGCGTTGGACGCCGTGGTGCCGGTGGAACCGATCGCGCCCAGGCACTGCGGGTGGTCGAAGACGAGCGTGCCCTTGCCCGCCTGCGACTGCCCGACGGGGATGCCCGTGGCGTCGCAGAAGGCGGCGAGCGCCTCGCTCGCGCCGGAGTAGTGCACGCCGCCGCCGGCGACCACCAGCGGGCGCTTCGCGGCCTTGATCAGCGCGGCCGCCTGCTCGAGGACGGCGCGCTCGGGGAGCGGGCGGGCGATGTGCCACACGCGCTTCGCGAAGAGCTCGACCGGCCAGTCGTGGGCGGCAGCCTGCACGTCCTGCGGGAAGCAGACCGTCACCGCCCCGGTCGCCGCCGGGTCCGTGAGCACCCGCATGGCGCTCAGCAGCGCGGCCGGCAGCTGCTCGGGGCGCCACACGCGGTCGAAGTAGACCGAGACCGGGCGGAAGGCGTCGTTGACCGTGACGTCACCCGCGTACGGCTGCTCGAGCTCCTGCAGCAGCGGCGAGGCCGAGCGGTCGGCGAAGGTGTCCGCCGGCAGCAGCAGCACGGGCAGCCGGTTGATCGTCGCGAGCGCCGCGCCGGTGAGCATGTTCGTCGCGCCCGGGCCGACGCTGGTCGACACGACCCAGGTCTGGCGGCGCTCACGCATGCGCGCGTACGCGACGGCGGTGTGCACCATGGCCTGCTCGTTGCGCCCGAGGACGTACGGCAGCAGGTCCGGCTGCTCCAGCTCGGCCTGCAGCAGCGCCTGCCCGATCCCGGCGACGTTGCCGTGGCCGAAGATGCCGAGGCAGCCGGCGAAGAGCTTCTGCTCGACGCCGTCGGACTCGCTGTACTGGGCCCCGAGGAAGTTGATCGTGGCCTGCGCGACGGTCATGCGCACCGTGTCCCCCATCAGGGAGTCTCCTTCGTCAGTCTCGGGTCGACCTCCTGGTCGGCCCACGTGGCGCGGACCCAGGTCTGGTCGGGGTGGTCGCTGATCAGCCAGGCCCGGCCGCCCGAGGAGCCCGGGTGCGGCGGGCCGGCCATCACGTTCAGGTAGTACATCGCGTGGCCCGGGGCCGCCACCGCCGGGCCGTGCCACCCGAAGGGGACGAGCACGACGTCGCGGTCGTGCACCTCCTCGGTGATCTCGATGGCGTGGCCGGGCGAGGACGACGTGCGGAAGAAGCCGAGGCCGGGCTGGCCCTGCGGGCCCGCGGCGATCTCGAAGTAGTAGATCTCCTCGAGCTCGCTCTCGTGCTCGCCCGCCTCGTCGTGCTTGTGCGCGGGGTAGGAGGACCAGTTGCCGTCCGGCGTGATGACCTCGCAGGCGATGATCGCGCCCGCGTCGAGGTGGTCCGGGGTGCCGAAGTTGCGCACCTGGCGGCTCGACCGGCCGGCCCCGCGCAGCTCGACGGCCACGTCCGCCGCCGCGACCCGGCGCACCGGCAGCCGGCGTTCGGTCCGCGCCGAGCAGAGCGCGAAGCGACCGCCCCGCTCGCTGTGCAGCGTCGCCGCGGTCCCCGGCGGGAGGTAGGCGAAGTCCGTCGGTCCGGCGAACACGTCGCGCCGGCCGTCGAGCTCCACGTGGCTGCCGTCGGCCTCCACCGTGAGCCCGCCGCTCAGCGGCACGACGACGACCTCGTCCACGCCGGTGTCGAAGCGGTGCTCCTCGGCCGCGGCCAGGGCCACGACCCGGAGACCGGAGTAGCCCCAGCCCGCCGACTCCGGCGTGACCTCGAGCTCGTACGCGCCGGCGCTCGCCGTGCCCGCCGGCAGGAGGTAGCGCCGACCGTCGTTCACACGCAGCTCGTGCTGCGGGAGCCTCATCGCAGCAGCCCCACGGCGGTGTCGACGGCCTTGGCGACGTCGTCGTCGGCCGGGTAGAGCATCGTGCGCCCGACGACGAGCCCCCGCACCGACGGCAGGGCGAGCGCCGCGGACCACGAGGCGTACGTCTCGTCGGGCGAGCCCTCCGGGTCGCCGCCGAGCAGGAGCGTCGGGAGCGTGGTCGCGTTCATCACGCGCTCCATCTCATCGACGACGGGCAGCTTCATCCAGGTGTAGGCGCTCGAGGAGCCCAGGCCCGAGGCGATCGCCACGGACTTGATCACGGCGTCCGGGCTGAGGTCGTTGACGACCTTGCCCCCGGCGCGGCGCGACATGAAGGGCTCGACCATGGCGACCAGCCCGGCGCGGTTGCACTCGGTGACGACCCGGCCCTGCCGCTCGAGCGTGGCCACCGTGGCCGGGTCGTCGAGGTCGATGCGGGTGAGCATCTTGAGCCCGTCGAAGCGGGCGTCGAGGGTGCCGCGGACGTCGTAGCCCGTGTTGCGGTCGTCGATCTCGAACGCGGAGCCCTGCAGGCCGCCGCGGTTGAGGGAGGAGAAGACCAGCTTGTCCTCCAGCGCCCCCATGAGCAGCAGGTCCTCGGCGATGTCCGCCGTGGCCAGCAGGCCGTCGACCCCGGGGCGGGCGAGCGCCGTCGCGAGGCGGCCCAGCAGCTCGACCCGGTCGGCCATGGCGTTGCGGCGCCCGGACACCCCGAGCGCACCACGGGCCGGGTGGTCGCACGCGACGATCATCAGCTGGCCCTCGGCGGCGAAGAGGTCGCGGCGCCGGCGGGCGCCCAGCAGCTCGCCGATGCGCTGCGGCTCCCGGGCCCGGACCTCGTTGATCTCGCTCACCGAGGAGACGAAGCGGCCCCGGCGACCGCCCGGCGCGTCCCCGGCCCCGCGTCCGTCCACGGCGAGGGTCACCGCTGGGCCCCGGCGAAGTGGACGGCCAGGGAGTCGGCGAGGCGCTCGTTCGGGTCGCCGCCGGCGAGCAGCGTCTCGATCTCCGCCTGCGTCGGCATCGCCGTCGAGCACTCGAGGCGCGAGGCGACGATGGCGCCCGCGGCGTTGGCGTAGCGCAGCACTTTCTCCAGCGGCCAGCCCTCGAGCAGCCCGTGGATCAGCGAGCCGCCGAAGGAGTCCCCGGCGCCGAGCCCGTTCAGGGGACGGACGGGGATCGGCGGCGCCTCGACGCGCTCCCCCGAGCGCGTCTTGGCCAGGACGCCCTTGGGACCCTGCTTGACGACCGCGAGCTCGACGCCGGCGGCCAGCAGCGCGTCGGCCGCGCGCTCCGGCTCGGTCTCGCCCACCGCGACCTCGCACTCCTCGCGGTTGCCCACCGCGACGGTCACGGACGGCAGCGCCCGCTGGATCTGCTCGGTGGCGTGGCCCGGCGTCTCCCAGAACATCGGCCGGTAGTCGAGGTCGAGCACCGTCCACCTGCCCTGGGCCTGTCGGAGGGGCGCCCGCGCGTCGAGGACGGCGAAGTGGCTCTCCCGGCTCGGCTCCTCGCTCAGGCCCGTGACCGACAGCCACATCAGCCGGGTCCCGCGGACGGCGTCGAAGTCGATCTCGGAGGGCGCGACCTGCAGGTCGGGCGCGGTCGGCTTGCGGTAGAAGTACAGCGGGAAGTCGTCCGGCGGGAAGATCTCGCAGAAGGTGACCGGGGTCGCGTACTCGTGGTTGGTGACCACGTGCTCGTCGGTCACGCCCAGCTCGCGGAACGCGCGGCGCACGAAGCGGCCGAAGGGGTCGTCGCCGACGCCGGTGACGATCCCGGTGCGGTGGCCGAACCGGGCGGCCGCGACCGCGACGTTCGCGCAGGTGCCGCCGAGGTACTTGCCGAAGGTCTCGACGTCCTCCAGCCCCACGCCGACCTGCAGCGGGTAGACGTCGACCCCGGCCCGCCCGAAGGTCAGCACCTCGAGGCCCTCGCGGCCCTGTCCGTCCTGCGCGCCGTCCTCCCCGTGGTGCTCAGCGGGCACGGCTGGCTGGCTGGTCATCGCTCTCCTTCGAGTGTCCGACGGGCCGCCGGTCGGTCCAGACGCTACGGGGACCGGCTGACCCTGTCAACAGTTTGTCCTGACAAATGGCGCGCGCCATTTCCGAGCCTAGAGGTCACCCTCCAGGAACTGCGCGCGGCCGAGCCCGAAGGACCAGTCCTCCCGGCTGTTCGCGGCCACGGAGACGACGAGGTCGGTCGGCGCGACGCCGCAGTCGGCCTCGAGCCGGTCCGCGAGCCGGGCGTACAGCGCCTTCTTCTGCTCCGCGGTGCGGCCCTGCTGGAAGACCTGCACGAGCACCCGGTCGTCGGTGCGCTCGAAGCCGAGGCCCGTGTCCTGGAGGATCACGTTGCGCGCCGGGTGCTCGTCGATCACCTGGTAGCGGTCGCGTGGCGGGGCGGCGAAGACCTCCTCGAGGACCTCCTGCACCACGTCGGCGAGCCGGCGCAGCGCGACGGGGTCGCGGCCCTCCACCACGTCGATCCTGACCAGCGGCACGGCGAGCTCCTCCCGAAACTTTGTCAGGACAAAGTACCAGTGCGGGCCCCAGCGCGTCCACACCCCCCGCCGCGGACGGGCGGGGCTCGCCGGCCGCCTCGTACGATCGGTGCTCCCGGCGCGTGCCGGGGACGAGGCCGACGAGGAGCCGCATGGAGCTCGACCCCGGACGACGACGCGAGCTGGCCCAGCAGGGCCGCCTCTGGTTGCTGTCGCTGGTCTGCGCCTCCGTCGGGGCCTTCGTCGTGTGGCGCACCGACAGCGTCTACGTCGGCATCGTCGCCTTCCTGATCACGTTCGCGGTCCTGGGCCCAGTCCTGTGGGTGTACGAGCGTCGCGCCCGACGAGCCGCGGGGCCCGGGGCAGCGGGCTCACGCCGGGGGCGCTGAACCCGTCCAGCGCCAGCGCCGCGAACCGTCGCGCCGCGGCCTCGCGCACGTCGGGCGGCGCGGAGGCCAGGCCCCGGTTGGCGAGCAGCACCAGCACGAGGTCGTCGACGACGAAGTCGGCGCGCAGCCGGCCCGCCGCCTTGGCGCGGTCGGCCAGCCCGGCCAGGAGGCGGACCGCCGCCGCCCGGTGCGCGGTGAACGGCCCGACGTCCGGGTGCGCGGAGGCGAACGCGTCGACGAAGCCCTGGTTGCGGACGTTGAGCACGCTGACGCGCTCGACGACGGAGCAGAAGCCGCGCCAGGGGTCCGGGTCGGCGCACCCCTGCTCCACGATGGCGCGGCAGGCCCGCACCTCGTCGGCGAAGGCGGCGTCCACGAGGTCCTGCTTGGTCGGGAACCGGCGGTAGAGGGTGGCCGGTCCCACCGCCGCGGCGCGGGCGACCTGGCGCATCGTGACGTCGAGACCGCGCTCGGCGAACAGCGAGCGCGCCGCCGCCAGCACGCGGTCCCGGTTGTCGCGGGCGTCCGCCCGCAGCACCTGGGTCATCTGAGGCATCGGCCTGCCGCTCGCTCTCGGTTCGTCGAAACGGACGCGGGCGTCCGTTAGCGTCGCAGCGTAGCCGTGCGAGCGGCAGGCACGACAGGGACGCCGGGGACGGCAGGACGGAGACGACGGTGCGGGCGGTGCAGGTGCAGCGGTTCGGTGACCCGAGCGGCATGGAGGTCGTCGAGGTGCCCGAGCCCGAGCCGCAGGAGGGGCAGCTGCTGGTCCACGTCGAGGCGATCGGCGTCGCCGGGGTGGACGCCGTGATCCGGCGCCGGACCATCGGCGGCGGCGGCTTTGCGCCCGGCTTCGTCCCCGGGCGCGAGGTGGCCGGCACGGTGCGCGAGGTCGGGCCCGGCGTGGACCGCGCCTGGATCGGGCGGCGGGTCTGGGCCTTCACCGGCGACGCGGGTGGCTACCTCGAGCTCGCCCTGGCCGCCGTCGAGGACGCGGTCGTGCTCCCCGACGGGCTCGGCGCGGTCGAGGCCGTCACGCTCGGCAGTGCCGTCCCCGTGGCGCGCTTCGCCCTGGCGCACGGCCACCTCGCGCCGGGCGAGTCCGTCCTCGTCCGCGGCGCCGCGGGCAGCCTCGGCATCGCCGCCGTCGAGCTCGCCGCGAGGGCCGGCGCGGCGGCGGTGGCGGTCACCACCTCCTCCGCCGAGCGGGGCGACCGGCTGCGCGAGCTCGGCGCCACGCACGTGCTCGACCGGCGGGGGGAGGGTGACGGGCCCGCGGCGTACGACGTCGTGGTCGACGTCGTCGGCGGCCCCGACCTCCCCGCGTTCCTCGACCGGCTCGCGCCGAACGGGCGCCACGTCCTCGTCGGCGTGGTGGCCGGGATGCCGCCGGCCGACTTCGGCACCCGGCTGCTCGCCGCGTTCCAGCGGTCGCGCTCGTTCTCGACGTTCAGCCTGGACACCGTGCCGCGGGCGGCGCTGCACGCGGCCCGGGCCGAGGCCCTGCAGGCGGCCGTGCGCGGCGAGCTCCACGCCGTGGTGCAGGACGTGCTGCAGCTGGAGGCGGCGGCGGAGGCGCACCGCCGGATGGACGCGGGCTCGGTGTTCGGGCGGATCGTGCTGGTGCCCTGAGCCCTTGCGCCCTCAGCGGCGGCGGCGCAGGCCGACGAGGAAGCCCGACCCCCACGAGAGGTGGGTGACGGCGAGGACCAGGGGCAGCCGGAGACGGGCGGCCTCCGACATCGAGCGCGACGTGACGACCGAGCCGCCGACCACGACGCCCGCGTAACCCAGCGGCGCGGCCCAGCCCAGCCGCAGGAGGCGGGAGCCGGTGAGGCTGCCGAGCACCCCGGCGGCCACGCCGACCGCGATCGCCAGGGTGGCGACGGGCGGGGCGAGGTAGCGGACGTTGGCGGTGTCGGGGTAGCGGCGGATGACCTCGCGGCGCCACTTGCCGGTGTCGTACATCTGCTTGGCCAGTGCCCGCACCGTGCTGCGGGGCCGGTAGGTCACGCGCAGCTCGGGGGAGAACCAGATCAGCCGGCCGCTGGCCAGGAGGCGGTGGTTCAGCTCCCAGTCCTGCGCCCGGTGCAGCGTCTCGTCGAACCCGCCCACGGCCTCCAGCGCCTCGCGCCGGAACACCCCGAGGAAGACCGTCTCGGCCGGCCCCGCCGCCGACTCGGCGAGGTGGAAGGCGCTGCCCCCGAGACCGAGCTTGGTCGTGTACGCCGCCGCGACGGCCTCCTCGAACGGCGTGGACCCCTGCGCGTCCATCACGCCGCCGACGTTCGCGGCGCCGGTCTCCTGCAACAGCTCGACGGCACGGCGGACGTAGCCGTCGGCGAGCATGCCGTGCCCGTCCACCCGCACGATCACGTCGTGCGTCGCGGCCGCGATGGCCACGTTCAGGGCGTGGGGCGTCCGGGCGGCCGGGTTGTCGACGACCCGGACCCGCGGGTCCTCGGCCGCGATCGCGTCGGCGATGGCGCGGGTGCGGTCCCGGCTCGGGCCGACCGCCAGCACGACCTCGAGCTCGCCCGGGTACTCCTGGGCGAGGACGCCGTCGACGGCCGCCGCGAGGTGCCGCTCCTCGTTGAGGACGGGCATCACGACGCTGACGCCCGGCCACACGCTCACGCGATCATCCTGTCGTACGCACCTGTGCTGCTTCCCCTGCCGCTCCCCCGGCGCCGCCACCGGCCGGGTCACGCGAACCGGCCCGGAACAGCTCAGGCGGAGCAGACCTTCGACAGGTTGCTGGTGTCGACGCCCTTCTTGGCCGGGTCGGACGAGCCCGAGCCGTTCGAGGACGTCTTCGGCTTGCTGCTCGCCGAGGCGTTGCCCGAGGGCGCCGCGCTGGCCGACGGCTTCGGCGCGTCCATGGCCTCGGACTTGGCGATCTGGTCGGCGATGGCCGCCCGGATCTTTCCGAAGTCCGGGTCGGCCGGCTTCTTGAGCAGCGGCGGGACGATGGCGAGGCTGCCGACCGGCTTGGTCTTCGCCTTCTGCGCCAGGTCGAGCATGGTCGAGACCTGCGAGCTGGGGATGTCGGTGGCGACGATCTCCTTGCTCGCGCTGGCGATGCCGTTGAACTTCGTCAGCACCGTCACCGGGTCGAGCTGGTTGAGCATCGCGTTCATCACGCACTTCTGACGGACGATGCGGTCCCAGTCGCTCGAGTCGGAGCGCGACCGGGCGAACCACAGCGCCTCCTTGCCGTCGAGGTGCCGGTTCTTGCCCGCCTCGACGTAGCCGTAGATCGGGTGGGTCGGCCCACCGCCGATCGGCACCTTGCGGTAGACGTCCATGGTGATGCCGCCGAGCGCGTCGACGAGGTCCTCGAAGCCCTTGAGGTCGATGAGCGACCAGTAGTTGATCGTCAGGCCGGTGACGCCCTCGATCGCCTCCTTCGTCGCCTGCGCCCCCGGGTTCTTGACCTTGGGGTAGAGCTCCTTGTGGCTCATCGCGTACGTGTAGACCGCGTTGAGCATGCAGACGTCGTTGGGGCAGTCGAAGCCCTTGGGGAACTTCTTGTGCATCGGCGACGACGCGGGGAACGGCGCCTTCTCCATGTTGCGCGGCAGGCTGATCAGGACCGTGCGGCCGGTCTCCTGGTCGACGCTCGCGACGGTCATGCTGTCGGGCCGCAGACCGGTGCGGTCGGGGCCGGCGTCGCCGCCCATGAGCAGGATGTTGATCCGGCCGGCCTTGGCGGCCTTGTCGCCGCCGCCCGCGAAGACGGAGCTGACCAGCTCGCGCTGGGCCGAGACGACGTTGGCCGAGGCGACCAGGCCGGCGGCCACGGCGAAGGCCAGCCCGAGGCTGAGGAGCGCGAACCCGAGGCGGTGGCGCCGCGCCATCTCGGGCGGGCTGCTGAGGCGCCAGGCGTCGAGGAACAGCAGCGCCCAGGCCACGCCCAGGACGACGAGCAGGACCTGCACGACCCGCAGCGTGAGGGGGGCGGTGAGCACGGTGATGGCGGCCGAGTGCCACAGCAGCACGAACAGCCCGGTGAGGAGCGCCAGCACCCACAGCGTCGCCCAGACGCGCAGCGCGAAGCGGCCGAGGCGCCGGTGTCCGGCGGCGACCTGCGCCGAGCCGGGCAGCACGAGCGTCATGAGCAGGAACGTCAGCCCGCGACGGAGCTTGACGCCCTCGCTGCGGCGCTGGGAGGTCTGCAACGACTCCACGATCAGCCGGTCGCGCTCGGCGCGACCGCCGTCGTCGCCGTCGTCGTGCGCAGCCTCGCGCTCGGGCGTCAGGGTGCTGGACACCAGGTGGGGCCTCTCTGCCGGCTGCTCGCACGGGCCCGCGGGCTGCAGGCCGTTCGCCAGTATGGGCAGCGACGCGGGTCAGGTCCGTGTGCCACGCCGGGCCGACGTGGACCGGGCGCGGAGGGCCCGCGGTCTGATGCCCGGGGCCGCCCGCGCCGGTAGCCTCGACGTCATGCCGAGCCGCCACGAGGCCGACCTCGACTGGCTCTACGGGCGCGAGCGCGAGCGGCCGGAGCCCGAGCCGACGCGGGTCATGCCCGCGCCGCAGGACCGGGGTCCGCAGCGCGCGCCCGAGACGCCGCGCGCGTCGCTGGGCGCTCCCCCGGCTCCGTCGGCACCCCCGCAGACACCTCCGGGTTACCCGCCGGTCCCTGCGTACGGCGAGGGCGTGCCGCGCCGCGACCCGGGCTTCCCGCCGCAAGGGCCTGCCGGGCCCGTGCGGCCGGGCGGGGACGGGGGCTCGCGCCCACCGCGACGTCGGCGACCGGTCCGTACGGCGCTGCGCACCCTGCTCGTGCTGGTCCTGCTCCTCGTCGTCTGGCTGGTGGGCGTGCCCGCGTACGCGTGGAGCCAGGTCGGACGCGTGGACGACACCCCCAGCGGTCGGCGGCCCGGTGAGCAGCCGGGTGAGACGTTCCTGCTCGTCGGGTCGGACTCCCGCGAGGGCTTGTCCAAGGCCCAGCAGAAGAAGCTGGGTACCGGCGACGTCGGCGGCCAGCGCACCGACACGATCATGCTGGTCTACGCCCCGCCGACCGGGAAGCCCGTGCTCGTCTCGCTGCCGCGCGACTCCTACGTCACCATCCCCGGACACGGGAAGAACAAGATCAACGCCGCCTTCGCGATCGGCGGGCCGGAGCTCCTCGTCCAGACCGTCGAGCAGGCCACCGGGCTGCGGGTCGACGGCTACGCCGAGGTCGGGTTCGGCGGGTTCGTCGGCGTCATCGACGCCCTCGACGGGATCCGGATGTGCATCCCGTCCGCGATCAAGGACCGCGACTCCCACCTCGACCTCGAGAAGGGCTGCCAGACCCTGGACGGGACGACGGCGCTCGGCTACGTGCGGATGCGCAAGGCCGACCCCCGCGGCGACCTCGGCCGGGTCGAGCGGCAACGCGCCATGCTCTCCGCCGTGGCCGCGAAGGCCGCCTCGCCGGCGACGCAGCTGAACCCCGTCCGTTATTGGCAGCTCTCCACGGCCACCGCGTCGGCCATCAAGGTCGGCGACGACACCACCGTGGTCGACACCGCACGGGCCGGGCTCGCCCTGCGGACGGTCTCGGCCGGCGACGGGTTCACGCTGACCGTTCCGGTGTCGGACCCGGGCTTCGCCTCGCCGGTCGGCTCCGCGGTGCTGTGGGACGCCTCCGCGGCCGACGACCTGTTCTCCCAGATCGCCCGGGGCGACACCTCGAAGCTCGGGCGGTTCGCGAAGTAGGCGCACGGGCGTAGCAGGCGCTCGGGCGAAGGGGCGCACGGGCGGCTCCCGCAAGACAGCGGACTCAAAGCCTTCCCACAGCAGATCCTCAGCCGTACGGTGCGAGCGACGCCCCACCCCGAGGAGCACCGTGCACCGTCGTCGCCGCTTGATCCCCCTGCTCGCCGGGGCGCTCTGCGCCTCCTCGCTCCTGGCCGCGGGACCCGTCCCGGCCGGGGCGACGCCGCTCGGGCCGGGCAAGCCGTCCCCGTCCGCCCCGTCGAAGCCCGAGCGCAAGGGCGACCTCGACGTTCGCTCCGCCGGCGGCGCGGCCCAGCCGGGCGCCCAGCAGCGCTCGCGCCCCGGAACCGCCGCCGCCGAGGAGCGCTGGCGCGCGGTGCTCGGCGACCAGGCCGTCGTCCAGCTGGACCCGCTCACGGGCACGCCCCGCATGCTGGCGCGCCTCGACGGCTTCCTCACCGGCCGGTCCGGCTCCAGCGCCGAGAAGGTCGTGCTCCGCTACCTGCGCAAGCACGCGACGGAGCTGGGGCTCCAGCCGGGTGACCTGGACACGCTGGTCCTGCGCAAGAACTACAAGGACGTCGCCGGGATCCGCCACCTGTCCTGGGTGCAGGTCGTCGGCGGCGTCCCCGTCTTCGGCAACGGGCTGAAGGCCAACGTGACCAAGCGCGGCGAGATCATCTCCCTCGAGGGCGCCCCGATCGAGGACCTGGCCAACCAGGCCGCGGCCGCCGGGCCCGCCACCGTCTCCGCCGACCAGTCACGGCGCGCCGCCGCGACCGACGTGGGCGGCCGCGTGGCCGACGTGCGCCAGACCCGGAAGGGCGCGCGGTCGGTCTGGGCCAACCGGGACTCGGCCTCGCTCGTCTGGTTCCTCACGCCGGGCGGGCTGCGCCGCGGCTGGTCCACGCGGGTGCAGGCCGGGGGGACGCTGGACTACCAGCACGTGATCGACGCCTCCTCGGGGGCGGTCCTGCTGCGCCACGACCTCGTCGACTTCGCCAACGGCGACGCCCTCGTGTACGACAACTACCCCGGCGCCCCACGTGGGGGCGAGCAGCACCGCCGCAACCTGGTCAAGGCCGGCTACCTGGGCAAGGACGCCGAGACCCTCGCCGGGGGCACCTACGTGGCGGCCTGGTCCGACATCAACGACGACGACCTGCAGAACCCGGGCGAGGCGGTGCCGGTGCCCGGCCGCTCGGGCGACGGGGCCCAGTACCGGCTGACGCCCTTCACCACCGGCTCCGCCTTCTGCGCGACCACGGTGTGCACCTGGGACCCGACCGAGAAGGGCTCCTGGAAGGTCAACCGCGAGGCCGACGTGACCCAGGGCTTCTACTTCACGAGCCGCTACCACGACTACCTGAAGGCCAAGCCGTTCGGCTTCACCCGGTCGGCCGGGAACTTCGAGGCCCGCGGCGGCGACGCGGTGCAGCTCAACGCCCTCGACGGCGCGGCCACCGACGGCGACATGCCCGACGCCAACCACGTGGACAACGCCAACATGTCGACGCCGCCGGACGGCACGCCGCCGACGATGCAGATGTACCTCTTCCACGCGCCGGGCGCCACCGACGACGAGGACCCCTTCGTGCCGGCCTCGAGCGCGTTCGACGCGGACGTGATCCTGCACGAGTACACCCACGGCCTGTCGAACCGCCTGGTGGTCGACGCGACCGGCACCAGCACCCTGAACAGCGTCCAGGCCGGGTCCATGGGTGAGGCCTGGAGCGACTACTACGCCCAGGACTACCTCGTGCACTCCGGGTTCGAGCGGGACACCTCGGCCGCCGGGGAGATCCTCACCGGCCGCTACGTCGCAGCCGGACAGTCGCTGATCCGGACCATGCCGATCGACTGCCCGGTCGGCACCACGTCCGAGGCCTGCACCCGGCTGGACGGGAGCCGTGGTGGCTACACCTACGGCGAGCTCTCCGCCGTGATCGGCGAGGCGGAGGTGCACGCGTCCGGGGAGATCTGGGGCCAGACGCTGTGGGACCTGCGGCGCACGCTCGGCCACAAGGTCACCGGGGCGCTCGTCACCCGGGCCATGGAGCTCTCCCCCGCCGACCCGAGCTTCCTCGACATGCGCAACGCGATCGTCCAGGCCGACCTCGCGGTCTACAAGGGCAAGCACACCAAGACCGTCTGGAAGGTCTTCGCGCACCGCGGCATGGGCTTCTTCGCCGGCACCACGGACGCGGCCGACGCCCGACCGGTCGAGGACTTCTCCCGCCCGCCGGGCAAGAGCACGCCGCGGGCGGCCATCACGGGCCGCGTGACGGACAGCGTCACCGGGCTCGGCCTCGCCGACGTGCGGGTGGCGGTCGGCGGACACGACTCCGGGTTCGGCGGCGACTACACCGCGCGCACCGACGCCGACGGCCGCTACCGGATCGACCACGTGGCGGCCGGCACCTACCCCGTGGTGCTGACCTCTCCCGCCGGCTACCTGCCGGCCTCCAGGACCGCCACGGTGACGACGGACGGGGCCGAGGTCGACTACGCGCTGCGACGCGACTGGGCGGCCGCGAACGGGGGTGCTCAGGTCGTCTCGGCGGGAGGTCCGGACTTCACCCCGTACGGCTGCGGCCCGCTCGCCGCGCTCGACACCAGCCTCGGCACGGGCTGGGTGACCACCAGCGGGGACGAGGAGGTCCCGACGAACAAGCCGACCCCCAAGGCCCTCGTGGTGGCCCTTCCGGCCGCCGTCGACGTCCAGGCGGTGGCCGTCGACCCCGCCGCGACCTGCGGCGTGGCCGGGTCCGCGTCGACCGGCGACTACCGCATCGAGACGTCGCCCGACCTGAAGGCCTGGACGACGGTCTCGGAGGGCACGTTCACCGCCGAGGACCGCGGCCGGCTCAACGAGATCGCGGTCAAGGGCTCGACCGGGACCCGGTTCGTCCGCTTCACAGCGCTCTCTCCCCAGGTCCCCGACCTCGCCACGAACTGCCCCGACGGGGCGTACGACGGCTGCGTCTACATGTCCCTGGCCGAGCTCGTGGTCTACGGCAGCGGCTCGGCGGCACCGGACGTGGCCGCGGTGGCGTCCGGGCGGCGCTAGCGGCTCGACCACCCGGACCGGGCCCAGGCCTGGTCCGGGTGGTGCCGGCGCCGCAGGACTAGAGGTACTGCCCCGTCGGCAGGGAGTCGTCGGGCCGCTCCTCCGGGTCCGGGAACGTCCCGATGGGGCTGCGGAGCAGGAGCCTGCCGTTCTCGGGTCCGAGGATGAGCACGAGCCAGGCGGCGCCCGTCATCGGGCAGCCGCTGACCGACGGCGGTAGCGGTGAGAACCGGCGCAGGGCCGGCTCGAGCTCCGGCGGCGTCGCGAGCGGCGTCAGGTGGCCGGCGGCGTACGCGAAGGCGAAGGGGCCGGACAGGCCCGTGAAGCGGCGGCACTGGCAGTCGGTCTGCGCGGCGCTGAGGCGCGGCACGACGTAGCCGAGGCGCCGGCCGGGCAGCAGGCTGACCGCCCAGGTGACCAGGACCGGGAACAGCACGACCCACACGAGGAAGCTGGTCAGCCCCGGCGAGGTGAGCCAGGAGGTCCCCGTGCCGTGCTCCGCGGCCGCGTCCCACGCGCCGGGGAAGACCACCGCGCCGAGAGCCAGCGCGACGACGCCCAGCACGAGCGGTGACCGTCGGCGGGTCCCGGCGACCGGCGTCTCGTCCGCCACCGAGCGCGGGAGCAGCCAGAACGGGCGGATCCCCGCCTTCTCGGCGTACTCGGCCAGCACGTTCGTGCCGAAGCGGTCGAGGCCCGGCTCGCGGGCGAAGATCTCGACGCCGCCGACGACCAGCGCCGCCACGACCGCGACCATCGGGTGGCCCGTGAGCCCGCTGACCAGGAACGCGATCCCGGCCAGGGTCAGCAGGAGCGCTCGGCGGAGCCGACGGCGCCCGTACGCCCCGGGCGGGACGTACGTGGCCAGCGCCTCCTCGACGCGGCGCACGTGCGGGTTGGTGCGATCGACGGCGTGCAGCAGCAGCGCGGCGCCCTGGGGGTCGCCGCCCTGGCGCAGCCGCTCGGCGGTCTCGAGCACCAGGCCCGGGTCGGAGACGAAGGACTCCGAGGGCCCGTGCAGCAGGTCCGTCGCCAGGCGCAGCCGGTCGGCGGCCTCCCGGACAGCCACGGCCGCCGGGTGGTCCCGGTTCGAGCCCCACAGGCGGCCGCGGCCGGCGCGACCCGCGGGAGCCGACCGGGGCCGGGAGGCGACCACGTCGGCCGCCATCCGCGGCACGACCCGACGCCCCCGGTCGCCCAGCCGCTGCAGCTGGGCGAGCGACGCCCCCGCGAGCTCCAGGTCGCCCCGGGCGTCACCCACCCGCAGCAGGCAGTGCGCGATGTAGCCGGCCCAGTCGGTCGCCGAGATCAGCGGAGCGGCCTGACGCAGCCAGAGCAGCGCACCGTCGTCGCCGAGGGCGGCGCGGCACGTCGCCTGCACGAGGTGGTCGCGCTGCAGGTCGTCGCTGCCCGGGTCGGGCAGCACGAGCCCCGCCGGCAGCACGGCGAGCGCGTCGGCGTAGCGGCCGGCCATCATCAGCGCGGAGGCGTGCCGTCCGGGCGCGTGGTCGGGCTGCGGACCCGGACGCCGCATGGACGCCTCGAGCAGGTCGACGGCGAGGTCGTCGAGGTCGAGGTTCATGGCGCCGACCGACCACGCGTCGGCCGCGGCGGCGACGCCGGTCCGGGTCTGCAGGACCGAGCCGCCGGTGAAGAGCTGCTGCTGCGTGGCGCTCGTCGGAGGGGGCCCGAAGAGCTGGGCGGGGTCCTGCCCGGTCGTCATGACCGGCATTCTCACCCGGTCCCGGTCACCCGCCGGCGGAGTTCTCCCCAGCCTGAGCAGGTTCACAGGATGTCCCAGCGTCTCCATCAGGTGGGTCGCCGACGAGGAGCCACCAGGCCCGCTCGAACTCGGCGTCGCCGCTGGTCAGGCCCTCGAGCGAGCTGGCGACGATGAAACCCGTCCGCAGCATGAGCAGGAGCTCGGCGGTCCGCCGCGGCGCCGGGTGCCCGAGCCCCGTCAGCGCTTCGGCCAGCCGCTCGGTGATCCAGGCGCGGTGGTCGGCGACCACGCGGCGCACCGGGTGCGTGGAGTCGTAGAACTCGGCGGCGGTGTTGACGAACTCGCACCCGCGGAACTCCGCCACACCGGCCTCGTCCGACACCTGCGCGGCGAAGTGCTCGAGCACCCTGCGGGGCTCCCCCGGGTGCTCCGCCCGCACCCGCGCCAGCGCCTCCTGCGCCGTACCCACCCGGCGCGCGAGGAATGCCACGACCAGGTCGTCCTTGCTCGGGAAGTGGCGGAAGAAGGTCATCCGGGCGACGCCGGCCTCGGTGATGACGCGCTCCACCCCGACGGCCCGGATGCCGGTGCCGTAGAAGAGCCGGTCCGCGGTGACGAGGATCCGCTCGCGCGCGGGCGACGCGGGTCCTCCTCGCTCCTGCACGGCGGGGGCACTCACGCGCCCAGTCTGCCCCGCTCGGACCCTTGCGGGCCGCGGCCCGGCCACGCCATACTCCGTACACGTGGAGAGACCAGTCGGTCTACTCCGGTTCCGTGCAGCTCGGGAGCGCCCATGACCAGCACCGCACCGCCCGTCCTCCTCGTCCACGGGCTCTGGCTGCACGCCAGCTCCTGGCAGCCGTGGGTCGAACGCCTCGAGCGCGAGGGGTACGCCGCCTCGGCCGCCGGCTGGCCCGGCGACAGCCCCACGGTGGAGGCCACCCGGGCCGACCCCCGGGCCGTCGCCGGCCACGGCATCGACGACGTCGTCGAGCACCACCGACGGCTCGTCGCCGCGCTGCCCGAGCCCCCGATCCTGGTCGGGCACTCCTTCGGCGGGCTCGTCGTGCAGAAGCTGCTCGGGCTCGGCGTCGGGGCCGCGGGGGTCGCCATCGACCCGGCCCCGATCAAGGGCGTCAAGCCGGTCCCGCTCTCCTCGCTGCGCAGCTCGTGGCCGGTGCTGCGCAACCCAGCGAACCGCAACCGGGCCGTCTCGCTCACGCGCGAGCAGTTCCGGTACGCGTTCGGCAACGCGCTCAGCGCGGCCGAGTCCGACGCGCTGCACGAGCGGTGGACGATCCCCTCGCCCGGCCGGCCGCTCTTCCAGGCCGCCACCGCCAACCTGAGCCGGACGAGCGAGGCGGCCGTCGACACCGCGCGGAGCCCCCGCGGACCGCTGCTGGTGATCGCCGGCGGTCGGGACCACACCGTCCCCGCGGTGTCGGCGCGCGCGACCTTTCGGCTCTACGACCGCTCCTCTGCGCTCACCGAGCTGCGTGAGCTGCCCGACCGCGGGCACTCGCTGACGATCGACCACGGCTGGCCCGAGGTCGCCGACCTCGTGGTGTCGTGGCTGGCCACGCAGGGCCTCGCGCCGCGCAGCACCCCGGCCGAGCAGGCCTGATGGACCTCCACCTGGACGGCCGGATCGCGGTCGTCACCGGGGCCAGCAAGGGGATCGGGCTGGCCGTCACCCGCCGGCTCGTCGAGGAGGGCGCGACCGTCGTCGCGGGCGCCCGGCACCAGGGTGCCGACCTCCCCGGTCTCGTGGCCGGCGGCCGGGTGCACTTCGTCCCGGTCGACCTCAGCACCCCGGAGGGCCCGACGGCGCTCGCGGAGGCGGCGGCCGCGCTCGGCGGGATCGACGTGCTCGTGAACAACGCCGGCGCAGTGTCCCCGCGGCCAGGCGGCTTCGGCTCCGTCGGCGACGACGACTGGCAGGCGACCCTGACGCTGACGCTGATGGCCGCGGTGCGCATGGTCCGTGCGGCCGTGCCGCAGCTGCGGCGCCGGGGCGGCGGGTCGGTCGTCACGATCAGCTCGGTCAACGCCTTCCTCGCCGACCCGCTCGTCGTCGACTACTCCGCGGCGAAGGCGGCCCTGACGAACCTCGGCAAGTCGTTGTCCAAGGAGCTCGGGGCGGAGGGCATCCGCGTCAACACGGTCAGTCCGGGACCGGTGGCCACGGACCTCTGGCTGGGGGCCGGCGGGGTCGCCGAGACCGTCGGCCGGTCCCACGGCGCGAGCGCGGGCGACGTCGCCGCGCAGGCGGCGGCGCAGGGCGTCACCGGACGGTTCACCCGGCCGGAGGAGGTGGCCGACCTCGTCGCGGTGCTGGCCAGCGACCGGCTCGGGAACGTCACCGGCGCCGACGTCGTCATCGACGGCGGGCTCACCCCGACCGTCTGAGACGGCACACCCGACCCGCATCCGTGCGGTAGTCGTCGGAACCAGCGGAACAACCGCGGGGGCAGCCCGCGGTCGCTACGGTGACCTCGGTCGGCGCGTCGCCGACCCGCCGCGCCGCGCGCGGCCGACGGACGGTCCGGGGGGGACCGCCCCTCCCACGTCAGGACCCCCCACCTGTGCCCGCGCACTCCCTGCTCCGCCGCCTGCGGGTGGCCGCCACCACGCTCACGCTCGTCGTCGCGAGCGCCGCGTCCGCGACCGTTCCCGCCCTCGCCGACCCGGCCCCCATCCAGGGGGTCTCCCAGCCGGCTGCCGTCGCGACCAGCTCGGCGTCGTCCTCGTCGTCGAAGGCGCACGTGCCCCAGGGGTACGACATCTCCTGGCCCAGCTGCCCCAAGGGCATGGGCATCCCGTCGCGGCCCACCCTCGGCAACCCGATGCCCTCGAAGAAGAGCGACTTCGTCGTCATCGGGCTCACGAACGGTCCGGGCTTCTACCCCAACCCGTGCCTGCAGAAGCACGTCGACTGGGCCAAGAAGCACCACGTGTGGACCGCTCCGTACGCGTTCATGACCTACCCGACCGCCAAGCTGCTCAAGAAGTACGGCACCACGGGCCCTACGCGGGCACGACCAAGAGCAGCCGGCTGCGCAACACCGGCTACGCCCAGGCCATGGTCGACGTCGCCAGCATGAAGGAGGTCGGGCTGGAGGCGTCGTTCATCTGGGTCGACGTCGAGTACTCCCGCGCTCCGGCGCCGTGGTCGAAGAGCAAGAAGCACGACAAGGCGGCGCTCGACGGCGCCCTGCGTGCGTACCGGGACGCGGGCCTGTCGTACGGCTTCTACGCCAGCATCGACCCGTGGCAGCACCTCGTCGGCAGCGCGCGCTACCACGCACCGGAGTGGCGCACCGTCGGCCCCGCCAAGCGGTCGACCGCGCTGGCCAAGTGCCGCACCACGTCGGTGCAGGGCGGCGACGTCGTCCTCGCCCGGTGGTGGAACAGCCGCTCGGACTTCGACGTGGTCTGCCCCGGCTTCCGCTCGGCCGAGCAGCTGGCCACCTACTTCCACCGGTACTGACCGGCCGGTGAGCGCAGCGCACGGGGCGCCTGCGAGGACTACCGCCGCAGCAGCTGGCGCGCCATGACGACGCGCTGCACCTGGTTGGTGCCCTCGTAGATCTGGGTGATCTTGGCGTCGCGCATCATCCGCTCGACCGGGTAGTCGTGCGTGTAGCCGTACCCGCCGAACAGCTGCACGGCGTCCGTCGTCACCTGCATCGCCACGTCGGAGGCGAAGCACTTGGCGCTCGCCCCGAACCACGTGAGGTCGTCCTCGTCGCGCTCGGAGCGCCCGGCGGCGGCGTACGTGAGCTGGCGCGCGGCCTCGATGCGCATGCCCATGTCGGCGAGCATGAACTGCACGCCCTGGAAGTCGGCGACCGCGCGGCCGAACTGCTGACGTTCCGCGACGTAGGCCAGCGTCGCGTCGAGCGCGCCCTGGGCGATGCCGACGGCCTGCGCGGCGATGGTCACGCGGGTGTGGTCGAGGGTCCGCATGGCCAGGGCGAAGCCGCCACCCTCCTCCCCGACGAGGCGGTCGGCGGGGACCCGCACCCGGTCGAGGTAGACCTCGCACGTCGGTGAGCCCTTGATGCCGAGCTTCTTCTCCGGGGCGCCGAAGGAGACGCCGGCGTCGGACTTCTCGACGACGAATGCGCTGATGCCCTTGCCGCGCGGGGCGTCCGGGTCGGTGACGGCGAAGACGGTGTAGAGCTCCGAGACCCCGGCGTTGCTGATCCAACGCTTGGCCCCGTCGAGCACCCAGCCGTCGCCGTCGCGGACGGCCCGGGTCCGCATCGCCGCCGCGTCGGAGCCGGCCTCGGACTCCGAGAGGCAGTAGCTGACCATCGCCTCGCCGCTGGCCACCCGCGGCAGGAAGGCCCGCTTGAGCTCCTCGCTGCCCGCGAGCACCCAGGGCAGGCTGCCGAGCTTGTTGACCGCCGGGACCAGCGAGGTCGAGGCGCAGGCGCGGGCCACCTCCTCGATGACGATGGCGGTGGCCAGCGCGTCGGCGCCGACCCCTCCGTACACCTCGGGGACGTGCGGCGCGTGGAACTCACCGGCGCGCAGGGCCTCGTAGGACGCCCAGCCGAACTCGGCGCGCTCGTCGACCTCGGCGGCCAGGGGTGCGACCTTGTCGTCGCACAGCTCGCGCACGGCGGCGCGGATCGCTTCGTGCTCCTCGGTGGGGCTGAACAGCTCCACACGGTCCTCGACGGTGGAGACCATACGGGCAGCGTACCCCCGAAGTTACTGGTCGGTAACTTGTCGGAGCCGGCTCTCTGACGAGCGTTCGGGCAGGTCGGTCGCCTCGCTGCGGAGCTGGCGGGCGAGGAGGGTCCCGGCCGCCGTCGCGACGGGGAAGACGACGACCGCGACGAAGGGGATCGACAGCAGCAGGAAGGACGGCACCCCGAGCCCGAGGCTGCGCCAGCGGCGCCGGCGCAGGGTGCGCCGACGCTCGGCGAGGGTGAGCACGCCGCGCCGTTCGAGCGGGCTGCCGACGAGCTCGATCGCCAGCATCCAGCCGCCGAACAAGGCCCCGCCGACGGCGGCGACCACCTGGCCGGCCACCGGCACGAAGCCGACGCCGAAGAGCACGAGCGCCCCGGCCGCCGAGACGAGCACGAGGGCGACGCTCTGGCGCACGGCGCGGGCGACGCCGGTCCGCAGCGGTTCGTCGAGCGGCTCCGGGGCCCGGGGGTGCGCGCGGTCGACCGCCTCGCTGATCTTGTCGTAGACCGGCGAGCCGATCGCCAGGGTCAGGGTGCTGAAGACGAGCACCATGAGCAGCACGACCCCGCCGACCAGGAGGGTCCCGACGACGATCCGGGCCGTGAGCGCCATCCCCTCCGACCAGCCCTGCGCGAACGGCGTCAGCCAGCCGGTCAGCGCCGGCAGCTCGGCGACCAGCAGCACGAGCGCGACGACGAAGACGACCGAGGTGACCAGCGGCGGCAGCGCACCCAGCCAGAACAGCCGCGGCCGGCGCAGCAGGAACGACGCCCCACGCCCGAGCAGCGCGGCCCCGCCGAGCGCCTCAGCCGGGGCGGACGGCACGGCGGACCACCTCGCCCTTGGCCTGCGCCGCGGCGCGCAGGTCGTCCTGGAACGCCAGCACCTTCGCGGTGAGGTCCGGGTCGCCGGCGGCGAGGATGCGGACGGCGAGCAGGCCCGCGTTGCGGGCCCCGCCGACGGAGACGGTCGCGACGGGGACGCCGGCGGGCATCTGCACGATCGACAGCAGCGAGTCGAGCCCGTCCAGGTGCTTGAGCGGCACGGGCACGCCGATCACCGGCAGCGGCGTGACCGCGGCGAGCATGCCGGGCAGGTGCGCCGCTCCCCCGGCCCCGGCGATCACGACCTCGAGCCCGCGCGCGTGCGCGCCGTGGCCCCAGGCGAGCATCGCGTCGGGCATCCGGTGCGCGGAGACGACGTCGGCCTCGTACGCGATCCCGAACTCCTCCAGCGCCTGGCCCGCGGCCTGCATGGTCGGCCAGTCGGAGTCCGAGCCCATGACGATCCCGACCCGGACGCGCCCTGAGCTGGTCGGGTCGTCGCGGGCCTCGGACGTCGTCGACTCAGGCATTCGGGTCCCCCATCAGGTAGCCGGCGGCGTGCCGGGCGCGGCGGCGGACCTCGACCAGGTCGTCGCCGTAGGTGGTCACGTGCCCGACCTTGCGCCCGGGCTTGACCTCCTTGCCGTAGAGCTGGACGCGCAGCCGGCGGTCGCGCGCGAAGCAGTGCAGCAGGGTCGAGGGCAGGTCGGGCTCGCTGCCGCCGAGGACGTTCGCCATGACCGTCCAGTCGTCCCGTGTGCCGGGGTCGCCGAGCGGCAGGTCGAGGACGGCGCGCAGGTGGTTCTCGAACTGCGAGGTGTGCGCCCCGTCGATGCTCCAGTGCCCGGTGTTGTGCGGCCGCATCGCCAGCTCGTTGACCACGACGGTGCCGTCGCGGCGCTCCATCAGCTCGACGGCCAGGACGCCGACCGTGCCGAGCTCGCCGGCGACCTGCAGCGCGAGCGCCTGCGCGGCGACGGCCTGCTCCTCGGTGAGCCCGGGAGCCGGGGTCGTGGTCTCCACGCAGATGCCGTCGCGCTGCACCGACTCCGAGACGGGGTACGCGACCGCCTGCCCCGACGGCGCCCGCACGACGAGGGCGCTGAGCTCGCGGGCGAAGTCGACGAACTCCTCGGCGAGGATCTCCGCCCCGGCGCTCAGCCCGCCGAGCGCGGCGAACGGTTCGTCGGCCTGATCGGGTGCGTCGATCTTCCACACGCCCTTGCCGTCGTAGCCGCCGCGCGAGGTCTTGGCGATGATCGGCCAGCCGACCTCGTCGGCGAAGGCGCGCAGCGCGTCGGCGTCCGCGACGACGCGGTAGGCCGGGCACGGGATGCCGGCGGCGCTGAGCCGGTCGCGCATGACGACCTTGTCCTGGGCGTGCACGAGCGCGTCGGGGCCCGGGCGCACCGCGATCCCGGCGGCCTCGAGGTCGCGCAGCAGCCCGGTCGGCACGTGCTCGTGGTCGAAGGTGATCACGTCGCAGCGCTCGGCGAAGGCCCGCAGCGTGTCGTGGTCGGTGTAGTCGCCGACGGTGACGTCGTGCACCACCTGGGCGGCGGAGACGTCGGGGCCCTCGGCGAGCAGCGCGACGCGGATGCCCAGCCCGATCGAGGCCTCGTACATCATCCGGGCCAGCTGCCCGCCGCCGACGATCCCGACGACGAAGGGACGTACGGGCGAGGAGGTCGTCACGCGGCGCAAGGCTATCCGGCGCGCGGGGTGGCATGCCGGACCATCCGCCGCTCCCGCTCGTCGTCGGGCGAGACGCCGACGTCGACGAAGCCGTGGCGGGCGTAGAGCCGCAGGGCGGCGGCGTTGTCGGCGTAGACCGACAGCACGACCGGACGTCCCGGACGAACCTCCCGGGCCAGCCCCAGGACGGCCTCGACGGCACGGTCGGCGGCGCCCCGGCCGCGCGCACCCGGCGCCACCCACATCGAGATCAGCTCGGCCTCGTCGTCGGTCACGGCGAGACTGGCCATCGCGACGTCCACCCCGTCGCGCACGACGACCAGGTTGTGCGCGACCGTGGTGAGGCGCGCCCGCCACCACGCCTCGGCGTCCGCCGCGAGCGCTCCGGCCAGCGTGGACCCGAAGGCGTGCGGCGCGTCGGCCAGCGCCGCGAGCCGCAGGGCCCGCCACCGCCGCCAGTCGTCCGGACCGAGCGCCACGACCTCCACCGGACCAGCCTGCCGAACCCTCCGGAACCCGCGGTCGGAGCCCTCCCCGGTCAGGCGGCGCGACGCCCCGGGGAGTCGGCGAGCAGCCGGGTCACCTCGTCGGCGACGTCGGCGGGCAGCGGCCCCTGCGCCAGCGCGCCGGCGTTCTCCACCGCCTGCGCGGGGGTGCGGATGCCGGGCAGCGGCACGACCACCGGGTCGAGCGCCCACAGGTAGGCCAGCGACCCCTGGACCAGGCTGCGCCCGCCGACGGTCAGGAGCTCGCGGACCCGGTCGAGGCGCGCCAGCCAGTCCTGCATGGCGCCCTCGTCGAAGTAGTCCCACCAGGGCGTGTCGAGCCGGACGTCGCCGGGAGCGGGGCGGCGCTCGGCGGTGTACTTGCCGCTGAGCAGGCCCATGGCCAGCGGCGAGCGGGCGAGCACGGCCAGGCCGTGGCGGTGGGCGGCGTCGAGGACGGCCGGGTCCCAGCCGAAGACGTTCGCCTGGCTCTGGATGCTGCGGCAGTGCGGCGAGGCCGCGAACGCCTCCACCACGTACGGCTCGTCCTGCGCGGTGCCGAAGGCGAGGACGCTGCCCTCGTCGATGAGCTCGGTCAGCGTGGCGACCACGTCCTCGGCCTGCGCCGGCGACCCGGCGCCGCCGTGCAGCTGGAACAGCCCGATCGCCTCCACGCCGAGTCGGCGCAGGCTGCCCGCGCACTCCGCCCGTACCGAGGCGCGCGAGACGTCCTGGCCCGTCCCCGTCCGCGTCTCCTCGTCCATCGTGTTGCCGAACTTGGTGGCCACGACGACCTGGTCGCGCCGGGCCGGCGGGAGCGCCGTCAGCGCCCGGCCGACGACCCGCTCGCTGTGGCCGCAGCCGTACAGCGCGGCGCTGTCGACGAGGGTCACGCCGGCGTCGAACGCGGCGTGCAGGGCGGCGATGCTGACGTCGTCGTCGACCTCGCCCCAGCCGGCGTCGCGGCCGTCCACGGTGAACGGTCCGCCGAGGGCCCAGGTGCCCACCCCGAGGGCCGACACCTCCGGCCCGCGCTCCCCGAGGCGGCGGGTGCCCGCGACCGGCGTGGTCACGCCCGCTCCTGCCCGTCGAGCAGGGCGCCGAGCTCGGCCCGCCGGTCGGGCCAGCCGGCCGGGGGCTCGGGCTCGGGCCGACCCGCCTCGGCGGCCTCGTACGCCGCGATCTTCCACTCCACGACGGCGAGGTCGGAGCGCAGGGCGTCGAGGTGGTCGCGCACCCGGTCGCGGTGCTCCCTCAGCAGCCGGAGTCGGCCCTCGCGGCGGGCGTCGCCCTCGCGCAGGAGCTCGGCGAAGCGGCGGACGTCCTCGACGGGCATCCCGCTGCGGCGCAGCCGGAGCACCACGTCGAGCACCCCGAGCGCCCCGGGGTCGAAGACCCGGCGCCCGCCGGTGTCACGGTGCAGCGGACCGAGGAGCCCGGCGCGGTCGTAGTAGCGCAGCGTGTCGACGCTCAGGCCGGCCAGCTGCGCGGCCTCGCCGATGAGCAGGCCGGGTGCCGTCGTGGTGGTCATGACCTCAGCGTCGACCCTGGAGCGCGCTCCAGGTCAAGCCCCGCGCGATCAGCGGATGCGGAAGATCACGGCACGCTGGACGACGAAGTTCACGGTGGTCGCCACGCCCTGCGCGACGACGAAGCCGACGAGCTGCACGACGCCCAGCGCCAGGCCCTGCCGGGCGAGCGCGGTGAAGAGCAGGGAGAAGAGGCCCACCTGCAGGCCGAAGGTCAGCGCGTAGAGGACGACGACGGCGAGGAACCGCTTGCGGGAGGGTTCCGCGCGGAACGTCCAGCGCCGGTTGATCAGGTACGCCGTGGTCGTGCCGGCGACGAAGGACAGGGCCTTGGCGCTCGTGTGGCCGAGCCCCGGCACGCCCAAGAACCCGTGCATGAGCAGGACGAGCAGGCCGAAGTCGACGAGCGCCGAGAGCCCGCCGGTCAGCACGAACCGCACCAGCTGGGTGCGCAGCGGCAGCGCCGACACGCGCTCGTCGACGGGCAGCTCCACCCGCTGTCCTGAGCCCGTCGAAGGGGGCTGCGGCAGGTGGCTCACCGTGCACCCCCGGGCGCCGGGGCCGCCTGCAGCTCGCCGAACAGCTGCTCGGTCACCGCCCGCTGGACCTGCTGCACCTCGGGCACGTCGCGCAGGGCGACGACGCCCTCCCCCGCGGTCCGGGCGACCAGCGTCCCGCAGCCCAGCACCCGGTCGCCGAGGCTGCGCTCGACGGACACGTCGGTCACGCGCCACAGGGGCAGGTCGACGCTCACCCGGGTGAGCACGCCCGTGCGCATGACGAGCCGGCGGTTCGTCAGCGAGTACGTCGTCGCCCGCCAGCGCAGGAAGGGCCGGACGCACGCCCAGCCGGCGAGCGCCGCACCGAGCACGAGGACGACGACCTGGCCGAAGGGGCGGTAGTCGGACGGGATCACCGCGGTGCCGGCGCCGACCAGCGCGCCGGTGCCGATCAGCGCGAGGGCAGGGCCGACCAGCGCCTTGGCGTGGGTCCGGGTGTGCAGGACCTCGTGCTCGTCGGCGCCCAGCATCCGCGACGGCAGGCCCACGCCAGCCATGGTGGCACAGCGAGCCGTGCCGGGAGCCGGTCGCGCGAGCGGGCCGACGCCAGCCTCAGGGACGGTTCGGGGTGGCGGTCGGACCGGGGTCAGGCCGCGACGAGGCCGTTCCAGGACCAGCGGGGCACGCTCAGCCCGTCGGGCACGTCCTCCGGCGAGTCGGGGTGGGCGGCCATCGTCGTCCGCGTCGCCCAGGCGAAGTAGGCGTGCAGCGTCGTCCGCAGCTCACCGTCGAGGCCGACGTCATCCAGCGCGGCGTCGAAGCACGCGGCCGCCCGGTCGTCCATCTCCTCGTGGACCCCGTTGCCGCTGTGCATCCGCACGACGTCGGACTCGGTGCCGTACGCGTCGGTGAAGGTCGGCGGACCGCCGAGGGCCTCGCCCCAGTAGGCGGCCAGCCGCTGCGTGTGGTGCGGGTCGTAGCCGTGGCTGAAGGCGTGCGCCACGACCTCGTCGGCCAGCACGCGCTCGTGCCAGGCGTGCGCCAGCGCCAGCATGCCGGCCTCGCCGCCGGCCGCCTCGTACACGCTCACGTCGGGCGCGACCACGAGGCCCAGCCTGGCACGTTCAGCGCAGGTGCACCACGTCCCCGGCGCCCAGGACCTGCGTGCCGGCCTCGGTCTCGAGGAGCAGCCGCCCGTATGCGTCGACGTCGCGCGCGGTGCCCTCGAGGACGGAGCCGTCGGAGAGCGTGACGCGGACCTCGCGGCCCAGCGTGGAGCAGCGCTCGCGGTAGGCCACCGCCACGGCGTCGGGGTCGCCCTCGGCCACCGCGCTCACCTCCTCCCAGCGCCGCACGTCGCGCTCCAGGCAGCGCAGCACGCTGGAGACGACCGCCGTGCGCGACACCGGGACGCCCGCCACGCCGAGCTCGGCCCGGGCGAGGTCGACCGACGTGGCCGTGGGGACGGGCAGCTCGTCCGCGCGGAGGTGGACGTTGACGCCCATGCCGAGCACGACGGCGGCCCCGTCGGCGGTGTCGACCCGCTCGGCCAGGACGCCGCAGAGCTTGCGGTCGAGCACCAGGACGTCGTTGGGCCACTTCACGTCGGCGGGCAGACCCGTGCTCTGACGCAGGGCGTCGCTCACGGCCAGGCCGGCCAGCAGCGGCAACCACGTCCAGCGGTCGAGGGGGACCTCGGGCCGCAGCAGGACCGAGATCGCCGCCCCGCTGCCGGGGGGTGCGGTCCAGGTGCGGCCGAGCCGGCCGCGACCGGCCGACTGGTGGTCGGCGACCAGGACCGTTCCGCTCGGCGCGCCGTCACGGGCGGCGGCGGCGAGGTCGGCGTTCGTCGAGCCGGTGGAGGCGACGACGTCGATGCGCTGCCACAGACCGGCGCTCCGCAGGAGGTCGTCGGCCAGGGTGGCGCGGACGAGGGGATCGGCGTCAGGCACGTCGGCACCCTAGTGGCCCGCGCCCGAGGGCTAGGGTGACCGGCTGTGAGTTCCGACGTCGACGCCTCGACCAGCGGCGCAGCACCAGCCACGCCCGACATCCACACCACGGCCGGCAAGCTCGCCGACCTCGACGCCCGCATCGACGAGGCGGTCCACTCCGGCTCGGCCGCCGCGGTGGAGAAGCAGCACGCCAAGGGCAAGCTCACCGCGCGCGAGCGGGTGATGCTGCTGCTCGATCCGGGCTCGTTCACCGAGCTCGACGAGTTCGCGCGGCACCGCTCGACGGCGTTCGGCATGGAGAAGCGCCGCCCGTACGGCGACGGCGTCGTCACCGGCTTCGGCGAGGTGGACGGGCGTCCGGTCGCGGTGTTCAGCCAGGACGTCACCGTCTTCGGGGGCAGCCTCGGCGAGGTCTACGGCGAGAAGATCGTCAAGATCATCGACTTCGCGATCAAGACCGGGGTCCCGCTGATCGGCATCAACGAGGGCGGCGGCGCGCGCATCCAGGAGGGCGTGGTCAGCCTCGGGCTCTACGGCGAGATCTTCCGCCGCAACACCCACGCGTCCGGCGTCATCCCGCAGATCTCGCTGATCATGGGCGCCGCGGCCGGCGGCCACGTCTACTCTCCCGCGCTCACCGACTTCGTGGTGATGGTCGACCAGACCTCGCAGATGTTCATCACCGGCCCCGACGTGATCAAGACCGTCACCGGCGAGGACGTCACGATGGAGGAGCTCGGCGGCGGCCGGACGCACAACACGAAGTCGGGCAACGCGCACTACCTCGCCGCCGACGAGGAGGACGCGATCGGCTACGTCAAGGGGCTGCTGTCCTTCCTCCCCCAGAACAACCTGGAGGACCCGCCCTCCTACGACGTCGAGAACCCCCTCGAGGTGCACGACGAGGACCGCGAGCTCGACACCCTGGTGCCGGACTCGCCCAACCAGCCGTACGACATGCACGAGGTGATCAGCCACGTGCTCGACGACGGCGACTTCCTCGAGGTGCAGGAGCTCTTCGCGCCGAACATCCTCGTCGGGTTCGGGCGGATCGACGGCCGTTCCGTCGGCGTCGTGGCCAACCAGCCGCAGCACTTCGCCGGCTGCCTCGACATCGACGCCTCGGAGAAGGCGGCCCGCTTCGTCCGCACCTGCGACGCCTTCAACGTCCCGGTCGTCACCTTCGTCGACGTGCCCGGCTTCCTGCCCGGCACCGACCAGGAGTGGAACGGCATCATCCGCCGCGGCGCCAAGCTGATCTACGCGTACGCCGAGGCGACCGTTCCGCTGGTCACCGTCATCACCCGCAAGGCGTACGGGGGCGCGTACGACGTCATGGGCTCCAAGCACCTCGGTGCGGACTTCAACCTGGCCTGGCCGACCGCGCAGATCGCGGTGATGGGCGCGCAGGGTGCGGTGAACATCCTCTACCGCCGCGAGCTGAAGGACCACCCGGACCCGGAGTCGCGTCGCCAGGAGCTGGTCACCGCGTACGACGACGAGCTCGCCAACCCCTACGTCGCCGCCGAGCGCGGCTACGTCGACGCGGTCATCGCACCGCACGAGACGCGCGCCGAGATCACCCGGGTGCTGCGGCTGCTGCGCAACAAGCGCGAGACCCTGCCGCCCAAGAAGCACGGGAACATCCCGCTGTGAGCGAGGAGCAGGAGGCGGGCGCGACGCCGGAGCCGCTGTTCCGGGTGGTGCGCGGGACGCCGACCGACGTCGAGCTCGCGGCGCTGAGCGTGGTGCTCGCCGCCCGGATGCGCCCGACCGAGGACCGGCCGGCGCCGCCGGCGGGACCCTCGGCGTGGGCCGCGTCGGCCCGCCGCTGGCAGACCATCGGCCGCCCCGGGCCGGACGCCTGGCGTCGGTCCGCCCGCGCCTGACGTCCCACTCGCCTCGCGGACCGGCGGTCTAGCGTGAGGCGCCTCACCACCCGTCTCGACAAGGAGCGTGCATGAGCGCCATCGACGACATCGTCGCTTCGCTGCCGATGTCCGACCTCGCCGGCCGCGTCGGCAGCGACCCGCAGAGCACCGAGGCCGCGGTCCGCCAGGTCCTGCCCGCCCTGCTCGGTGGGCTGCACGCGAACGCCCAGGACCCGGCCGGCGCGAGCTCGCTCGCGGGCGCCCTCGGGCAGCACTCGCCCGACCTCGTCGACGGCGGGGTCGACCTCGCCCAGGTCGACCCGGGCGACGGCAGCAAGATCGTGAGCAACATCTTCGGCGGCCAGACCGACGAGGTCGCGCAGACCCTCGGCGGCTCGCTCGGCGGGCAGACGGGCCTGGTGCAGAAGCTCCTGCCCATCCTCGCCCCGATCGTGCTCTCCTACCTGGCCCAGCGCCTCGGCGGCCAGGCCCAGCAGGGCCAGGGCGGCGGGCTCGCCGACGTCCTCGGCGGCCTGCTGGGCGGTCAGGGTCAGGGCCAGGCGGCGGGCTCGGGCGGCCTCGGCGGCCTGCTGGGCGGTCTCCTCGGCGGGCAGGGCGGCGGCTCCCAGGGCGGTCTCGGCGACGTGCTCGGTGGGCTGCTCGGCGGTGGCCGGCGCTGAGCGTCCAGGCGGACCGCCCCGGCGGCGTACGGCTCGTCCTCGCCTCCGCCTCCCCGGCGCGGCTGGCGACGCTGCGTTCCGCGGGCCTCGACCCCGAGGTCGTCGTCTCCGGGGTGGACGAGTCCGGCGTGGTCGCGGCGAACCCCGCCGCCCTGGTCGCGGAGCTGGCGCGGCTCAAGGCCGAGGCGGTCGACGCGACCCTCGGGCACGACGACCGGACGACCGTCCTGGTCGGGTGCGACTCGATGCTCGAGCTCGACGGCGAGGCGTACGGCAAGCCGCACGACCCCGAGGCGGCTGCAGCGCGCTGGCGGCTCATGCGGGGCCGCAGCGGCGTCCTGCACACCGGGCACCACGTGGTCGTGCACGACGCGGACGGTCGTCGCGTCCGGGCGGGCGTGGGGTCGACCGTGGTGCGGTTCGCCGACCTGACCGACGACGAGGTCGCGGCCTACGTCGCGACCGGGGAGCCCCTCGAGGTGGCCGGGTCCTTCACCGTCGACGGGCTCGGCGGGCCCTTCGTCGAGTCCATCGAGGGCGACCACCACAACGTCGTCGGCATCAGCCTGCCCCTGCTGCGACGGCTGCTGCTCGACCTCGGCGTGAGCTGGCCGTCGCTGTGGTCCCCCCGGGGCTGAGGCGCGCCCTCCCGCCCTCCCCCCTGGGCCCCCCACTCCCGACGAACCGCTGACCGGCGACACCTGGGACGGCTGGACAACGGTCGTTCCTCAGCAGTTCCCCGGGGGCTCGGGTGCGGTCGGGACCGCGGGTCAGCCGAGGAGGATGAGGACCACGAGCGTCGCGTTGAGCGCGACGACGACCCCCACCACCAGCCAGGCCACGGCGATCACCCGTCGGCCGGTGGGCGCGAGGTGCATGAGCCGGGCGTCGGCGGCGATGCGCACCAGCGGGACGAGGGCGAAGGGGATGCCGAACGACAGCACCACCTGTGACCCGATCAGGAGCTGGGTCGGGTCGAGCCCGAACGCGAGCAGCACCAGCGCCGGGCCGGCCGTCATGAGGCGGCGCACGAGCAGCGGGATGCGGCGGCGCAGCAGACCCTCGGTGATCACGGCGCCCGCGTAGCCGCCGACCGACGTCGACGCGAGGCCCGAGGCCAGCAGCCCGAGCGCGAAGAGCGTCGCCACACCCGACCCGAGCCGGTCGCTGATGCCCGCGACGGCGTCGGGCAGGTCGGTGACGGTGAGCCCGAAGAGCGTCGTCGCCGCCACCAGGAGCATCCCGATGTTGACGGCGCCCGCCAGGACCATGGCGAGGGTGACGTCGAGCCGGACGCCGCGCAGCACGCTGCGGGCGTCGTCGGCGCTGGCCCGGCCGTGCCGGTCGCCGACCAGGGCGGAGTGCAGGTAGACGGCGTGCGGCATGACCGTCGCCCCGAGCATGCCCACGGCCAGCAGCGCGCTGTCGGCGCCGTCGAGGCGCGGCAGCAGGCCGCCGACCGCGGCCACGGGGTCAGGCGGGTCGAGCACGAGCCCGGCGAGGAACCCGACGGCGACGACCCCGAGCATCCCGGTGACGACCCGTTCGAAGAGCTTCTGGCGCCGACGGCTCTGCAGGAGCAGCAGCGCGGTGCTGACGACCGTCGTGATCACCGCGCCCACGACGACCGGCAGCCCGAAGAGCAGGTTCAGGGCCAGCGACCCGCCCACGATCTCGGCGAGGTCGGTGGCGACGGCCACCACCTCCGCCTGGGCCCAGTAGGCGCGGCGCGCCCAGGTGCCGTTGCGCTCGCCGACGAGGGCGGGCAGCGAGCGGCCCGTGAGCCAGCCGACCTTCGCCGACAGGTACTGGACCAGCCCCGCCATCAGCGTGGCCGCGACGAGCACCCACAGCAGCAGGTACCCGTACGCCGCCCCCGCGGCTGTGTTCGTGGCGACGTTGCCGGGGTCGACGTAGGCGACGGCCGCCACGAAGGCCGGCCCGAGCAGGCGTGAGCCTGCGCGCAGGCGCTCGATCCGCTCCCGCTGCACCAGCACCCGCTGCTCCCCCACCCTTCTCACCCGCCGCCCGCTCGCGGACGAGAGGGTAACCAGCCGCCGCGGCCTGCGCGCGGGGCACCAAGAGACGGACCCGCCACGGCCCGGGCACGCGGTTACGGTGATCCGTGCCCTCCGAGCCCGCTCCTTCCGGCCCCGCACCCGCCGGGCCGGACCTGTCGCGTCCGTCCTCGTCTTCGGAGCCGACCGGTGGTTCGGCTTCCACCGTCCGGCTGGTGGTCGTGCTGGGGATGCTGTCGATGTTCGGGCCGATCTCGCTCGACCTCTACCTGCCGGCGCTCCCCGCGCTGGCCACCGACCTGCGGTCCTCGACCTCGGCCGCCCAGCTGTCGATCACGGCCTGCCTGCTCGGGCTGGCCCTCGGCCAGCTGGTCGCGGGCCCGCTGTCCGACCAGTTCGGGCGGCGGCGCCCGCTCGTCGTCGGGCTGGTCGTCTACCTGCTCACCTCGGCCGCGTGCGCCTTCGCCCCCACGATCGAGGTGCTGGTCGTGCTGCGGCTCGTCCAGGGCCTGGCCGGCGCGGCCGGCATCGTCATCGCCCGCGCCGTCGCGCGCGACCTCTACTCGGGTCGCCGCCTGGTGATCATCTTCTCCCGCCTGATCCTCGTCAACGGGCTGGCGCCGATCCTCGCCCCCGTCATCGGCGGGCAGCTCGCGCTGGTGACGAGCTGGCGCGGGATCTTCCTGGTGCTCGCCGGCTTCGGCGTGGTGCTCCTCGCGGCCGGGGTGTTCGGCGTGCCCGAGTCGCTGCCCCCCGAGCGCCGGCGCGCCGGTGGGGTGCGCGACACGCTGCGGAGCTTCCGCACCCTGCTGGGCGACCGGCTCTTCGTGGCGGTCGTGCTCGCCGCGGGCTTCGCCGGGGCGTCGATGTTCGCCTACATCGCCGGTGCGACCTTCGTCCTGCAGCGCCTCTACGGGCTCTCCGCACAGCAGTTCTCCTTCGCCTTCGGCGCCAACGCGCTCGGCATCATGGTCTTCGGGCAGCTCGGTGCCCGGCTCGCGCACCGCTGGAGCCCGCACCGGGTGATGGCGACGGGGCTGCTCATGAACCTCCTCGGCTCCGCCGGCCTCGCCGTCGCCGTCCTCGTCGGCCTCGGCCTGTGGCCGCTGCTGGCGTCGCTGTTCGTCATGGTCAGCGCGCTCGGGCTGGTCTTCCCGACCTCGACGGCGCTGGCCCTGGCCGACTACCCCGACCGCGCGGGCGCGGCGTCCTCGCTGCTCGGCCTCGGCCAGTACGTCATGGGCGCGGTCGTGGCCCCGCTCGTGGGGCTGGCCGGCGAGGACACCGCCGTACCGCTCGGGATCGTGGCGCTCTCCTGCAGCGTCGTGGCCGCGGCCATGTTCTTCGGCGTGGCCGTCCCCGCCCTGCACCGCAGCCGCCTCGTCGAGCCGGACTCCCTCGAGCCGCCCCAGGCGCCCGCCTGAGACCGGCCCTCCCACCGCGTCCGACGCGTCGGCACGCAGACGCTCCCGCCGCTCGCAAGGTCGTGACCGCCGTGGCTGAAGGGTTGCTGAAGCAACCCCTACGCCCGCTCCGGTCCGGCGCACGACGACCCGAGACTGGCGAGGTCGCGGGACCGGTGTGGTGCCGCACGAGCTGGAGGACATCGATGAAGAAGCCCACGGTCATCCTGGCCACCGCCCTGTCGACGATCGCCCTCGCGGGCGCGGTCGGCGTCGGTGTGGCCTCGGCGGACCCGTCCACGAGCCCGACGGCGAGCCCGACGAGCAGCGCGACCGCCGCGCCGACCACCGGCGCCAGCCCGGCGAAGCCGGCCACCAAGCCGGGCAAGGGCGACCACAAGCGCAAGGGCGACCTCACCCGCCGCGCGCTCCACGGCGAGGTCACCCTCGGCGGCAAGAAGCACAAGGTGGTCGACTTCCAGCGCGGGACCGTCACCGCCGCCAGCAGCACCTCGATCACGGTGAAGAGCAAGGACGGCTTCAGCGCCACCTACGTGGTCGACGCCAAGACCAAGGTCCGTCAGGCCAAGGAGAAGGCGGCGATCGGCGACGTGAAGACCGGCGACAAGGTGCGGGTCGTCGCCACCAAGGACGGCTCGACGCTGACCGCGACGCGGATCGCCGACCGCACCAAGTAGCCCTTCCCGCGTCGCCGGGGCTCCCGGCGACGGCCACGCGGTCCTCGACCGACGAGCCCGAGGGCCGCTGGACCAGACGTGCGGGGAGCACGACGGGCCGGGGTCGGCCTGCCGACCCGGTTCCGACGGGCATAAAGCCTGCCGGGACCGGGTTGTCGCCTGTCGTACGGCGCAGGGCAGGAAGTCCTTCGCCACGACGGAAGGACACCTCGTGTCTGACAAGGTCTGGTTCATCACCGGCGCCTCCCGCGGCTTCGGCCGCGAGTGGTCGATCGCCGCCCTCGAGCGCGGCGACCGGGTCGCCGCGACCGCGCGCGACACCTCCACGCTCGACGACCTGGTCGAGAAGTACGGCGACGCGCTTCTCCCCCTCCAGCTCGACGTCACCGACCGTGACGCCGACCGGGCGGCGGTCACGCAGGCGCACGACCACTTCGGGCGGCTCGACGTCGTCATCAACAACGCCGGCTACGGCCACTTCGGCATGGTCGAGGAGCTGAGCGAGGACGAGCTCCGCGCCCAGCTCGAGACGAACCTCTTCGGCGCCGTCTGGGTCACCCAGGCCGCGCTGCCGTACCTCCGCGAGCAGGGTTCCGGCCACATCATCCAGGTCTCCTCCATCGGTGGGATCAGTGCCTTCCCGGGCATCGGCGCCTACCACGCCTCCAAGTGGGCGCTCGAGGGCATCAGCCAGGCCCTCGCCCAGGAGGTCGCGCCCTTCGGCGTCCACGTGACGCTCGTCGAGCCCGGCGGGTTCTCGACCGACTGGTCCGGCCCGTCGGCCAAGCGCAGCGAGGAGAACCCCGCCTACGAGCCCGCCCGCGAGGCCGGCCGCGCCCGCCGCGGTGGGCAGACGCCGGGGGACCCCGAGGCCTCGAGCCGCGCCCTGCTCAAGGTCGTCGACGCCGAGCAGCCGCCGCTGCGCGTCTTCTTCGGCGAAGCCCCGCTCGGCATCGCGACCAAGGACTACGAGTCGCGCCTCGCCCAGTGGAACGAGTGGCAGCCCGTCGCCCTCGAGGCACAGGGCTGAGCCCGGCCTCTCGCTCGAACCCTCCGCCCACTTCTTACCCACCCCCTCCCGCCGGCCCTGGCGCCGGCGGCGGTCAGCTGGTCACGGTCGGCCGACGCCTGAGACCGGCGGTCGGAGTCTGAGGTCCGAGGTCTCGACGGCACCTGTGCTGAGGTCGCCCGCGTGAGCGGGCGGCCTCAGCGCACGCCCTCCAGCTCGAGCAGGGCGTGCTTGGCCTCCTCGCCCCCGCGGTAGCGACCCATCGATCCGTCGGAACGCACGACCCGGTGGCACGGCACCACCACGGGCAGGGGATTCGTCGCGCAGGCGGTGCCCACCGCCCGCACCGCCCGCGGGCTCCCGGCCAGGGCGGCGAGGCCGGCGTACGAGGTCGTCCGCCCGTACTCGACGTCCACCGCGAGGTGCCCGAGCACCGTCCGGCGGAACCCACCCGCCAGCTGCCAGTCCAGCGCGACGTCGAAGCGCCTTCGCCGCCCCGCGAAGTACTCCTCCAGCTCGCGGGCCGTCTCGTCCAGCCGCCCGGCCAGGGGCAGAACGCGCGGGCTCACCCGGTCGGCGAGCTCCTGCAGGACGGCGTCCTCGCCCTCGCTCGCGAACGCCACCCGCACCAGCCCCGCCGGCGTCGCCGCCAGCAGCAGCGGCCCGACCGGCCCGTCGACGCTCCGGTAGCCGACGTCGACCTCGTCGCGCCCGTCGGCCGCGGCGACCAGGCGCCCGAGGAGCCGCTCGAGGTGGCTTGCGGGCGCACCGTGGGCCTCCGCCAACCGCTCGTCCACGAACCCGTCTGGCCCGTCTGACCCGTCCGGCTGCTGGCCCGGTCGCTCGTCCGGCTGCTCCGTCATCCTGCGGCCCCGGGGATGGCAGACGCCTCGCCGCTCGCCTCAGGCCCGTTGCCCGGCGACGCGTCGGCGGTCGCCGGTCGCGGAACCGTCACGGCCCCCTCCGGCAGCGCCCCCTCCAGCTCGAGCAGCTGCCGCTTGCGGTCCACGCCGCCGGCGTAACCCGTGAGGCGCCCATCGGAGGCCACCACGCGATGGCAGGGAACGACGACGCAGAGCGGGTTGCGCGCCACGAACTGGCCCGCCGCGCGAGGCCCGACGCCGACCGCACGGCCGAGGGCGGCGTAAGTCGTCGTCTCTCCGCGCGGCACCGCGGCCACCAGGCGCCACACCTCCCGTGCTCGGTCGCTGCCCAGGGGCTCGAGCGGCAGGTCGAACCGCTCGCGGCTGCCCTCGACGTACTCCGACAGCTGCTCGGCCGCGACGCGCAGCACCCGGTCCTCGTCGGCGTCGACCTCCACCCCGAACGCCGTGCGGTCCGGGGCCGGCGCGTGCTCGGCGAAGTAGATCCCGACGAGGGTGTCCTCCTGCGCGACGAGCGTCACCTCACCCAGGCCCGTCGCCACCGTCGCCTGCCGCCGCGTCGTCCCCGGTGCCGTGCCCGTCGTCCCGCGCTCCACTGTCGCCGTCATCCTGCGCTCCCTCAGCCTGCGGCCCGGGTCGGCTCCCGGGGCCAGTCACGAGGTAGTCGCGTAGCGCGGCCGGAACGTGAGGTCGTTGACCAGGTGACCTGCGTCACAGGAAGGTCAGCGCTTCCGAGCCCTCGCCGTGGCGCGGTCGTTCGCCTTCCGCAGAGCGTCGACGAGCTCGTCCTTGGTCATCGACGAGCGGCCCTCGACGCCGGCCTTCTTGGCGAGCTCGTAGAGGTGCTCCTTCGTGGCGTTCGCGTCCACCCCGCCACGGGTCTCGGCGTCGGTGTCGAGGCCGCCCGCGGCCTTCGCGTCGGACGGACCGTTCTCCTCCTTCGGCTCCCAGTGGTCGCCGACCTTCTCGTGCGTGTGCTTGACCGCCGCCCACGCGGTGCGGTGCGCCCGCGATCCGTCGCCGTACTGGTCCTCGGCGGACGCCAGCGTCTCGGCGTAGGTGTCCTTGGCCTTCTGGTCCGAGCGCTCGAGCGTGCTCGGGAGGCGGTTCTCCTCGATGTCCTCGGCCTCGCTGCCCTTCTCCGGCATGCGTCCTCCTCGCTGGGTCTCGCGTCAGTCTGGCACCGGCGACCGCGCCTCCCGGCGCCAGCAGCGCGGGGCCGGACGGCCTACGGCGTATCCACCTCGAGCCGCACCACCACGCGGTCGCCGACCGCCAGGCCCTCGGCCCGGCGGTAGCGGTCGCGCACCCCGACGAGGTAGCCGCCGTCCTTGGGGTACAGCGACGTCTCCCAGGTGCTGGCGCCGACGACCACCCGGGCCGGCACCATGCCCCAGCCGTAGCTGACGAGCGGTGCGACCTGGCGGAGGTCGTCGCAGATCTCGTCGGGCACCCGCACGAAGTGGAAGGGCGCCGGCCCGCGCCACTCGACGAGCACGCCCTCGAACTCCCGCTCCATCCCGACACCCTGCCCGACGGCTCGGGGTCGGACGGATCAGGCTCCGACGACTCAGCCCCGGGTGAAGCCCTCGAGGCGCGCGGCGGAGGTCACGTGCACGACCGCCTCTCCCGCCTCGTCGCTCGCGGCCAGGTCGACCGTCGCGCTGACCGCCCAGTCGTGGTCGCCCTCGGGGTCGTCGACGACCTGGCGCACCCGCCACAGCCCGGGCTCCTCGGCGACCTCGAACAGCGCCGGGCCGCGCGCGTCCGCACCGGTGAGGATCGCCGCGTGCTCGGCGTAGTAGGGCTCGAACGCCGCCGCCCAGCGGTCGGCGTCCCAGCCGTCGGCGCCGTCGAGCTCGCCGAGCGGCCACCACTGCCGCCGCGCCGCCAGCTCGACCCGGCGGAACAGCGCGTTGCGGACGAGCACCCGGAACGCGCGGGTGTTGGCGGTGACCGGGGGCGGCGGCTCCAGCGCCGTGTCGACGAGCACGCCCTCGTCCGCGTTCTCCGGGTGGGACAGCCGCTCCCACTCCTCGAGCAGGCTGGAGTCGACCTGCCGGACCAGCTCGCCCAGCCACACCACGAGGTCGGTCAACGCCTCGGTCCGCCGGTCCTCCGGAACCGTCTGGCGCAGCGCCTTGTACGCGTCCGACAGGTAGCGCAGGACCAGGCCCTCGGAGCGGGCCAGCCCGTAGCGCGCCACGAACTCGCTGAACGTCATCGCCTCGCTGAACAGCTCGCGGACGACCGACTTGGGCGAGAGCCGCTCGTCCAGCACCCACGGGTTGCTCTTCGCGTACGCGGCGAACGCCACCTCGAGCACCTCGGCCAGTGGCCGGGGCCAGGTGACGTCCTCGATGAGGACGACGCGCTCCTCGTACTCGACGCCCTCGGCCTTCATGGCGTCGATCGCCTCGCGCCGCGCCCGGTCGCGCTGGGCCATGAGGATCGGGCGCGGGTCGTCGAGCGTCGCCTCGATCACCGACACCACGTCGAGGGCGTACGTCTCGGCGTCCGGGTCGAGCAGGTCCAGCGCGGCCAGCGCGAAGGGCGACAGCGGCTGGTTGAGCGCGAAGTCGCGCTGCAGGTCGACGGTGAGCCGGGCCGTGCGGCCCTCGGCGTCCGGCTCGGGCAGCTGCTCGACGACACCGGACTCGCGCAGGCCGCGGTAGATGGCCAGCGCGCGAGACACGTGCCCGCGGCGGGCGGAGGGCTGGTCGTCGTTGTCGAGCAGCAGGTGCCGCATGCCCGCCCAGCAGTCCCCCGGCCGCGCGACGACGTCGAGCACCATCGCGTGGGTGACCTTGAAGTGGGAGGAGAGCGGTTCGGGCGGCGCGTCGACGAGGCGCTCGAAGGTCGGCAGGCCGTAGCCGACGGTCCCCTCCGGGGGCTTCTTGCGCACCACCTTGCGCCGCTTCTTGGGGTCGTCGCCCGCCTTGGCCAGCGCCTTCTCGTTGGCGACGACGTGGTCGGGCGCCTGCACGACGACCTGGCCGCTGGTGTCGAAGCCCGCCCGGCCGGCCCGGCCCGCGACCTGGTGGAACTCGCGCGCCGTCATCAGCCTCGCCCGCGTCCCGTCGTACTTGCTCAGCGAGGCGATCAGGACGGTGCGGATCGGCACGTTGATCCCGACGCCGAGGGTGTCGGTGCCGCAGATGACCTTGAGCAGCCCCGCTTGCGCGAGGCGCTCGACGAGGCGGCGGTACTTGGGCAGCATCCCGGCGTGGTGCACCCCGATCCCCTGCCGGACCAGGCGCGACACGACCTTGCCGAAGCCGGCGCTGAAGCGGAAGTCCGCGATCAGCGCCGCGATCTGGTCCTTCTCCTCGCGGCTGCTGATCTTGAGGCTGGTCAGCGCCTGCGCCTGCTCGACGGCGGCGGCCCGGCTGGAGTGGACGACGTACACGGGCGCCTGGTGGGTCTCGAGCAGCTCCTCGACCGTCTCGTGCAGCGTGGTCGTGACGTAGCGGTGGTGGAGCGGCACCGGACGTTCCACCGAGCTGATCGTCGAGGTCGGCCGGCCGGTGCGGCGGGTCAGCTCGCTCTCGAAGCGGCTGACGTCACCCAGCGTCGCCGACATCAGCAGGAACTGCGCGCGCGGCAGCTCGATGAGCGGCACCTGCCAGGCCCAGCCGCGGTCGACGTCGCCGTAGTAGTGGAACTCGTCCATCACCACGCACGCCACGTCGGCGTCCGCGCCCTGGCGCAGGGCCAGGTTGGCGAGGATCTCGGCGGTGCAGCAGATGATCGGCGCCGTCGGGTTGACGCTGGCGTCGCCGGTCATCATCCCGACCCGCTCGTGGCCGAAGGTGGCCACGGCGTCGAAGAACTTCTCGCTGACCAGGGCCTTGATCGGCGCGGTGTAGAAGGTGCGGCCGCCCTTGGCCAGCGTCGCGAACTCCGCCCCGGTGGCGACGAGCGACTTCCCCGAGCCGGTGGGGGTGGAGAGGATCACGTTCGCACCGCTGACGAGCTCGATGAGCGCGTCGGTCTGGTGCGTGTACGGGGTCAGCCCGCGGCTCTCCAGCCAACCGGTGAAGGCCTCGTACGTGGCGTCCGGACCGGGTTCGGCGGGGATCAGGTCGGCCAGGGACCGCCCGGCGGCCGGGGCGGTCAGGGCGCTCGCGAGGGGTCGCGCGGGGCGAGCGGCTCCTCGCCCGTCCGCTCGGCCACGTAGGTCTCGAGGAAGGAGCGGAACAGCCCGATCCCGGCCTGCGTGGTGATCGACTCCGGGTGGAACTGCACCGACTCGACCGGCAGCTCGCGGTGCCGCATGGCCATGATGTAGCCGTCGTCCCGGCTGCGGGCGCTGACCTCGAGCTCGGCGGGCAGCGTCGCGTCCTCGACGACCAGCGAGTGGTAGCGCGTGACGACCTGGTCGCGGTCGGCCGCGCGGAACATGCCGCGGCCGTCGTGGTCGAGCGTGCTGGTCTTGCCGTGCATGATGTGCGCGGCCGGGCTGACGGTCGCGCCGTACGCGCACCCGATCGCCTGGTGGCCGAGGCAGACGCCGAGCAGCGGCACCTGGCCGGCGAACTCGCGCACGAGCTCGACGTGGCCGGAGTCCAGCGGGTGCCCGGGACCCGGGCCCAGGACCAGCACGTCGGGCGCGAGGTCGCGGACGCGGTCGGTGTTGCCGGGGTCGGAGCGGATCACGACCGGCTCGGCGCCGAGCTCGGCCAGGTACTGCTCGATGATGTAGACGAAGCTGTCGTACGCGTCGATCAGGACGGCCTTCACGAGACCAGCTCCTCTCCCGTGACCGCCCAGTAGGCGGCCCCCATCTTGGTCAGCGTCTCCGCCCACTCGCCGTCCGGCGTCGAGTCGGCCACGACTCCGGCCGAGGCCCGCAGCACGTACGAGTCCCCGGTGCGGACCGTCATGCGGATCGCCAGGCCCAGGATCGTCCAGCCACCGAACCCGATCAAGCCGAATGATCCGGCGTAGAGGCCGCGCCGGCTCGTCTCCAGGGCCTCGATGATCTCCATCGCCCGGACCTTGGGCGCGCCGGTCATCGTCCCCGCCGGGAAGCTCGCGCGGATGAGGTCGTAGACGTCGTGCTCCGCGCGCAGCTCGGAGCTGACGCTGGAGACGATGTGGAACAGGTGGCTGTAGGCCTCGATGACCATGAAGTCGTCGACCGAGACCGACCCGGCGACCGAGACGCGGCCCATGTCGTTGCGGCACAGGTCGACGAGCATCACGTGCTCGGCGCGTTCCTTGGGGTCGGACAGCAGACGTTCGACCGCGAGCTCGTCGCGCGCGGCGTCACCGCTGCGGCGGGCGGTCCCGGCGATCGGGCGCATGGTGGCCGTGCGCCCCTCGAGCCGCAGGAACAGCTCCGGGCTGGCGCCGATGACGACACGGCCGGCGATGGGCAGCAGGCTCATGTAGGGGCTGGGGTTGCGCTCGCGCATGCGGCGGTAGACCGTGAGCTCGTCGGCCTGCGTGCGCACGGTGATCGCGTGACCGACCTGCACCTGGTAGATGTCGCCGACGCGGATGTGCTCGAGCGCCTGCTCGGCGTGGGAGACGAACTCCTCGCGCGTCGTGTCGTCGCTGACGCCGTCCGGGGCGGGGACGACCGGCGCGGGCAACGGTTCGGGGAGCACCTCGAGGGCGCCGACGACGGCGGCGAGGTCGAGCTCGGGCCAGCCCGGGCCCGAGGCGAGCGTGAGCCGGCCGGTCTGCTCGGTCGGGTCGATCTCGACCAGGGCGCGGACCAGGGCGAAGACCGCGTCGGGTGCGGGCTCCGGGGGGTCGGCGATGAGGCGCGGCAGCCGCTCGATGTAGCGCACGGCGTCGTAGCCGTGGAAGACCATGAGCCCGAAGCCGAAGCGTCCCGGGTCGCGCTCGACGTCGAACGTCGCGTCCAGGACCCGCGGCAGGTCGAAGAGGCCGGCGTCGCTCGTCAGCCGGTCGTCGGCGTCGGTGACCCCGCCGGCCCGCAGCGCCTCGCGCGCGTGCTCGACGAGGGTGGGCACGCCGGTGAACGTCACTCGCGCCCGGTGGACCTGCACCTCGAGCAGCCCGGTCACACCGGCGAGCGAGGCGCGGGTGTCGGCGACCGGACCGGCGAGCGACTCCAGCAGGAACACCTGCTCGACGCCCACGAGGTCACGCAGCGCGACGTACGCCGCCAGCGGGTCGGACACGTCGACCGGCACCGTCTCCAGCCGGACCGCGATCCGGTCGCGAGGGCTCGCTGCGGGGGTGGTCGGCACGACGCCCGACCCTACCCGCGCACCGACGGCGGAGGCGGGTTGTCCGTACCGGTCGCCGTCGCGCGAAGCTCACCCCGGCTCCGCACGAACCCGACGGCGGTGAAGACCAGCCAGGCCGCCTGCGTGACGAACGAGGGCAGGTTGAAGTCGTAGACCAGCGAGACCAGGATCAGCGCCGACCCGGCCGCGTTGAGCGTCAGGTAACGCCGGTCGTGGCTGCCGAGGCGGTTGAGCTGGAGCAGCGCGTACGCCGTCAGGTACGCCGCGACGCCGAGCAGGCCGACGAGGTTCGGGAGGGTCACGGTGGTCCTCGTGGGGTCGTGGGGGCGGGCCGACGGACCCGAGCGTGGCAGACCGTGGCGCTAGCGTCGCGGTCATGAGCACCGTACGGACGGACCTGGACGTGACCGGCGGCGTCGCCGAGGGCTGGGGCGCCGTGGCGGACGCGTTCCGGCGGAACTTCGACGACCCGGGCGAGGACGGCGCCGCCGTCGCCGTGCACCACGGCGGCCGGCTCGTCGTCGACCTCGTCGCCGGCACGGACTGCGTCCGCGACCGGCCGATGAGCGCCGACGCCCTGACGGTCGTCGCGTCGTGCAGCAAGGGCGTCACCGCGACGGTTCTCGCGATGCTCGTCGAGGAGGGCGCGCTCGATCCCGACGCGCTGGTGTCGGCGTACTGGCCCGAGTACGGCACCTCGGGCAAGGAGCGCACGACCGTCGGCATGGTCGCCTCGCACACGGCCGGCCAGCCCTACCCGCCGCTGGGCAGCGGACTGCACGGCCTCGACCTGCACCGCGGCCCTGCCGTCACGGCCCTGCTCGCCGGGGGAACGCCCTGGTGGGAGCCGGGCACGGCGATGGCCTACCACCCGGTCACGTACGGCACCCTGCTGGACGCGATCGTCACCCGGGCGACCGGCGAGCCGATCAGCGCCCACGTGCGCCGGCGCATCGCCGGACCGCTCGGCGTCGACCTCTGGATGGGTCTGCCGCCCGAGCTCGTCGACCGCGTCGTGCCGGGCCGGTGGGAGCGTTCGAGCCCCATGGACGCCGACCAGGCCGGCACGCCCGAGCCCGGCTCGTACGCCGACCTCCGCCTCCAGGCCCTGCGCGAGAACCCGCCGATGGCCCCCGACCCCGACGACCTCGACGCCGTCCGCGCGGACCTCGCGGCCGAGCGACCGGCGATCGGAGCGGTCACGGACGCCCGCGCCCTGGCCACGATGTACGCGGCGACGCTCGCCCCCGTCGACGGGGTGCGCCTCTACGGCGACGCCACGCGGGCCCTGGTCACGACGCCCCGCACCGACGACGTCGAGACGCTGGTGGAGAGCGGGACGGCGGGTCCGGACATCCGCTTCGGGCTCGGCTACCAGCTGTCGTCGCCGAGCATGCCGGGCTTCACGCCGTCGTCGTACGGGCACACGGGTGCAGGCGCACGGCTCGGGCTGGCCGACCCGGAGCTGGGCGTGGGGTTCGGCTACGTCTGCAGCCTGATGCGGGACATCGGACCGCAGGGCGACCCGCGCTGGGCGGCGCTCGTCGGTGCGGTCCGCTCGGTCGTCGGCTGACGCGAAGCCTCGCGAAGCGTTCCGCCTGGAGACATGACGAGAGTCAGCGGATGCCTGCTCGGGGGTTCAGGTAGCCGCTGACTCTCGACCTCTTCATCGTCCCCCGGCCGGCCGGCGTTACAGCGGCGCCCGGGTTTTCTCCCGCTCGTCGGGTCGGGACCCTTCCTGAGGCCCCTCAGCGCCGTCGAGCGGGAGAGAACCGGCGGAACGCTCAGGCGAAGGCGGTGAGCAGCCCACCCGCGACCAGACCGGCGACCACGGTCGCCCCGGCCGTGGCGGCGGTCGCCCGCCAGCCGAGGGCGCGGCCGACCATGACCGCCGACGGCAGGCTGACGGCGGGCAGCGCGATGAGCAGCGCACCGAGCAGGCCGGCGCTCGCCCCGGCGGCGGAGAGGCCGAGCAGGATCGGGATCTCGCCGCCGGTCGGCAGCACGAGCAGCGTCCCCACCAGGGCGGCGAGCAGGACCGCCAGCGCCCCGCCCTGGCCGAACACCCCGGCGAGCGGGGGCCCGACGAGCCCGACCAGGAACACGACGAGCAGGTACTCGGGCACCAGGACCACGGCCAGCCGCGCGAGGCGGCCCAGGAACCGTCGCGGTACGTCGCGCCAGGCGAAGGGCTCGTCGGCCGCCCGCGCCACCGCCTCCTCCGCGGCCGGCACGTCCGCGCCGCGGCGCCGCGACACCCAGACGCCGACGAGGGCGGAGAAGCCGACGACCAGCAGCACCCCGACGCCGACACGGACCGCGACCCAGGAACCCGGGGCGAGCAGCGCGAGGAAGACCAGGACGGCCGGGTTGAGCACGGGGTTGCCGAGCCAGAACGCGATCGCGGCCGGCAGCGGGACGCCCGAGCGGCGCAGCGTCACGGCGATCGGCGCGGTGCAGCAGGTGCACATCATCCCGGGCAGCGAGGCGAGCCCGCCGGCCACCGAACCGCCCAGCGGCGTCCGCCGCCCGAGGAGCGCGACCAGCCACCGCCTCGGGACCAGGGCGTCCACGGCGGCGGCGACGACCAGGGCGACCACCAGGGCCTTCCAGACCGCGCCGCTGTAGGCCAGCGTGAAGTCCCACGCCCGGGCGAACGGGTTCTCCCCCGCCCCCAGCGCGAGGAGCGACGACCCCTTCCACGTGCGCGACGCGGCCACCGCACCAGCGCGGTCGGCGTACGGGAGCCACTTCGCCCACAGCAGCCCGGTCGCCGCGACGGCCAGGGCGATCGCCACCGCGAGGACGGCCGAGCGGCGCGACACCTGCTGGTCGTCGGTCGGGCCGGCGGAGACGCTCATGCGCACGATCCTGCCCGGCGCGCGGGAACCTTCCCGGAGCGCTTGCACCTTTCGATGGCACCCGTGGGGTTCGCCCGTTCGGCTCCTGTGCGGGAGCGCGCAGATTCCTAGGTTCGAAGCATGATCACCACGACCGCAGAACCAGCCCCGACGACATCGACGAGACCCGGGAGCGCCCCACCACGGACCGGCCTCGCCGGCCTCGTGCAGCGCCACCCGCTGCTGAGCTTCTTCCTCCTCGCGAACCTCCTGAGCTGGACGGCCTGGACGCCGCTCGTGCTCTCCGCCGACGGCCTCGGGGTGTGGGGCTTCCACTTCCCCCGCGTCCTCGGGTCCACCCAGCTGACCGGAGTGCTCCCCGGCGCCTACCTCGGCCCCATCACGTCCGCCCTCATCGTCACGGCGGTGGCCGACGGACGGGCCGGGCTGCGGCGCTGGGCCGCCCGCCTGTGGCGCTGGCGCGTCCGCTGGACCTGGTACGCAGTCGCGCTGCTCGCGGTGCCCGCCGCGTTCGTCGTCGCCGGCACCGTGTTCTCCGGCGGCCAGGTCGTCGCCCCGTCCCTCACCGTGCTCGCCCTCTACGTCCCCGGGCTGCTGCTGCAGATGGTCACGACCGGCCTCGCCGAGGAGCCCGGCTGGCGCGACTTCGCCCTGCCCCGGCTGCAGGCCAGGTTCGGCCCGCTGCGCGCGACGATGCTGCTCGGTCCGCTGTGGGCGCTGTGGCACATGCCGCTGTTCCTCACCGCCGACTGGGGCGGCTGGCCGGGTGTGCGGTGGACCGAGCCGCTGGTCTTCACGGCCTTCTGCGTCTCGTTCAACGTGGTGGTGTCGTGGTTCTTCAACCGCACCGGCCAGAGCCTGCCGCTGACCATGCTGCTGCACGTCGGCGTGAACAACTTCGCCTCCGTCGTCTGGTTCGACATGTTCCCGACCCTCGACCCGGCCCGCACGCTCCAGGCCCAGGCCGTCGTGGCCGCGATCGCCGCCGTGGTGCTCCTCGTCGCGACCCGCGGACGCCTCGGCTACCCGGCGGCACGTCGCGACGAGCTGACCTAGGGTGCCGGGCGTGAGCAGCGCCGAGCGTCCGTCCGGGCTCCTGCCCGGGCGGGCGCTCCGCCGTACGTCCTGGCGCGTCGCGCTGGGCACCTGGGTGGTCCTGGTCGCCGTGCTCGTCGGGCTCCCGTGGCTCGACGGGGTCGACCCGAGCACGCCGAGCGCGCTGCCGGCCCCGGGCTCGGCGCCTTGGTGGGCCGTCCTCGCCACGATCACGCTGCAGGGCGTCGCCCTGCTGGGCTCGCGCCCCTGGCCGCGCGCCACCCCCGTGGCCGCCGCGGCGCTCGCGCTGCCCCTGACGCTGGCGGGGACCGGCGACCTCTTCAGCCTGACCAGCGGTGCGGTCACCGTGGCGACCTTCCTCGCGGTGCTGGCCCGCCCCCTCGGCGCGCTGGTCGCTCCCCTGTCCGCCACCGCCCTGCTCGTCGTCGCGGACGAGACCCTCGCGGCGCTCGTCGGGCTCGGCGCGCGCCTGGGGCCGGCGCTGACGACGGGCGTGCTCCAGGCGGTCGGCGCCGTGGGCGTGCCGCTGCTCGTGGCCGCTGCCCTCGGAGCACGGCGCGACGCCCGCGAGGCCCGCCGTCAGGGGTCGCGGGCCGCGGAACGGGAGCAGGAGGCGCTGGTCCGGGCCGCGGTCGCCGACGAGCGGACAGCCATGGCCCGCGAGCTCCACGACATCGCCGCGCACCACCTCTCCGGCATCTCGGTGATGGCGGCGGCGATCGAGCGCCAGATCGACACGGACCCGGTCCGGGCCAAGGCGTCCGTACGGCTCGTGCGGGAGCAGAGCGGCGCGGTCCTGGAGGACCTGCGCCGCCTGGTCGGGCTGCTGCGGACCGACACCGACGCGAGCCGGGGCGTGCACTCGCTGGCCGGGATCCCCGAGCTCGTCGAGACGAGCCGGAGGGCCGGGACCCCCGTCGAGCTCCGTGTCCTGAGCGCCCCCGGCGTCGCGCTCGGCGAGCGCGTCGGCCCGATCGCCCAGCTGGCGGCCTTCCGGATCGTGCAGGAGTCGCTGGCCAACGCGACGCGGCACGCTCCCGGCGCGCCGGTCACGGTGGAGGTCGACGACCGGGCCCCCGACGCGACCGTGGTGACGGTGGTCAACGACGCGCCGGACGTTCCCGCCCCCGCCGGGCGGCGCGGGTTCGGGCTGGTGGGGATGCGGGAGCGTGCCGACCTCGTCGGGGCCACCCTCGCCCACGGTCCGACGGCCGCCGGCGGCTGGCAGGTCCGGGTGCGGTTCGCCAAGGAGGGCCGGGTCGACCCGCCGCCGGCCCGCGAGGAGGTCGTCCGATGATCAGGGTCCTGGTGGCCGACGACCAGGCGCTGGTGCGCGAGGGGTTGTCGGCCCTGCTCGACGCCGAGCCCGACCTCGAGGTCGTGGCGACTGCGGCCGACGGCCTCGAGGCGCTGGCTCAGGCCCGCGCGCTCGTCCCGGACGTCGCCTGCCTCGACATCCGGATGCCCGGCCTGGACGGGATCGAGGTCACCCGCGCGCTGTGCGGGCCCGACGCCGACCCGCTCGTGCCCGTCCTGGTGCTGACCACCTTCGACCTCGACGACTACGTCTTCGGGGCGCTCGAGGCGGGCGCGTCGGGGTTCCTGCTCAAGGACAGCGACCCGGCGACCATCGCCGCGGCGGTGCGCCAGGTCGCGGCCGGCCACGGCACCCTCGACGCGACGCTGACCCGGCGCGTGGTGGCCGAGCTCGTCCAGCGCCGGCGTCTGCAGCCGGTCACCGCCGCTCGTGGGTCGGACCTGCTGACCCCGCGCGAGCACGACATCCTGCTGCTGCTGGCGCAGGGCATGTCGAACGAGGAGATCGCGGCCGCCCTCGTGGTCGAGGTGTCGACGGTCAAGTCGCACCTCGCCCGGATGCTCCCCAAGCTCGGGGTGCGCTCCCGCCTCCAGGCCGTGGTCTGGGCCTACCAGAACGGCGTCGCCACCGTCCCCGGTGCGTGAGCCCGCTCAGACCTCGAGCAGCGTGTAGGCGCCGCGGGCGTCCTCGAAGAACACGACGAAGGTCGCCGGGTCGCCGTAGTCGGTGCCGTGGCAGACCGCCGTCACGTCCTGCGCCACCTTCACCTCCACGGGGCAGGCCAGGCCCTCGGGCACCCCGCCGTCCTCGGTGATCTTGCGGCTCACCTCGTCGGCGAGGGCCGTCCCCGCCACCACGCCCTTGACCGGTGCGAGGGTGCCGCGCAGCCCGTACGTCCCGGGGCCGGGATCGGCGCCGACGCCGAATGCGAAGAGCGCGACCAGGAGCGCGAGCAGGGCGGCCAGGAGCGCGGCCGCGCCGAGCACGACGCCGGTCACCGCGAGCCCGCGACCCGCGCCGACGTGCCCCAGCAGCCGCACCTCGATCGGGTGCGGGGCCACGAAGGGGGCGAGCTGCGGCGGCGCCGGAGGCGGCTCGGGCGCGTACCCCTGTGAGGGCGGGGCCTGTCCGGGAGCCGGTGGCCAGCCCTGCTGGTGCCCCGCGAGCGACCAGGGCGACGGGTGGTCGTTCGACACGGGTCCTCCTCGTGGGTCGCCCCATGCTCCCGGCCGCCGCGCACCGGGACCGCGGCACGCGCGGCTTCGTGTCCAGATCGTTGCGCCCGGGCGCGCCAGCCGTCACCCTGTGGCAGAGCCGTGCGGCTGGTGACGAGGAGGGCAGCGGTGACGCAGGAACCCCGCCTGGAGGTCGAGGTCCACGGCACCGTGGGTGAGCCCGTCACGCTGCCGCTCGTCCCGCCCGGCGACCCGGCGCTGGGCTGGTCCCTGGAGCTGCCCGAGGAGCTCGACCTCGTCGACGCCGGCGACGCCGCGCAGGTACGGGCGACGCAGGCCGGGAGCTACGTCGTGGTCGCCACGCAGTCCGACGCTGCCGGCGTGGCGATGACCGTGCTCCCGGTACGGGTGACCGTCACGTGACCCCGGTGCTGCGACGGGCGCACGTGTCCTTCGCCGCGATGTGGGCGGGCGAGGCGGCGTTCATGGTCGCGCTGGCCGTGGTGGCCTTCGCGCAGGGCGGGGTCGCGGCGGTCGGGGTCGTCACCGCCGTCCGGATGGCCTCGGCGGCGCTACTGACGCCGTTCCTCGCGACCGTCGCTGACCGGGTGCGCCGCGAGCGCGTGCTCGTGACCATCGGGCTCGTCCGGGCGGCGGCGCTCGGGACGGCCGCGGTCGTCACCGCGCTCGACGCCCCCGGGGCCGCCCTCTACGGCTGCGCGGTCGTGGCGACGGTCGCGCTCGCGCTGTTCCGGCCGGCGCACTCCGCGCTGCTCCCCGCCCTCGCCCGGTCGCCCGTCGAGCTGACGTCGGCGAACGCGGTGCGCGGGCTCCTCGACTCCGCGGCCACCCTCGGCGGGCCGGTCGTGGCCGCCGCGCTGCTCGCGACCACGGGGCCCGCGGTCGTCTTCGCCGTCTGCGCGGGCCTGTCGCTGCTCGCGGGCCTCGTGGTCGTGGCGCTGCCGTACGACGCACCGCCCCGGTCGGCCGGTCCCGCTCGCCGCTCCCCCGCCCGCGACGTCGTCGAGGGCTTCGCCACCATCGGGGCGGACCGGCGCCTCGCGCTCATCACCGGTCTGGGCGTGGTGCAGACCTTCACCCGCGGGGCTCTCACCGTGTTCACGGTCGCCGTCGCGATCGACCTGCTCCGGACCGGGGAACCCGGCGTCGGCGTCCTGAGCGCGGCCGTCGGCGCGGGCGGGGTGCTCGGGTCGCTCTGCGCGTTCCGGCTCGTGCGCCGGGGCGGCCTCGGCAGCTGGTTCGGCGTCGGCGTGGCCACCTTCGGTGGGCCGGTCGCGCTCCTGGCGCTCGTGCCCGAGCAGGCGCCGGTGATCGCGCTGCTCGGCCTGGTCGGGGTGGGCAACGCCCTGATCGACGTCGCCGGCTTCACCATGCTGGCCCGGCTCACCGACGAGCGGGTGCTGGCGCGGATGTTCGCCGGGTTCGAGGCCGTCCTCACCCTCGGCGTCGCGCTCGGCGGCCTGGTGGCCCCGCCTCTCGTGGACGGGCTCGGCCTGCGGCCGGCGCTCGTCGTGGTCGGCGTGCTGGCCCCGCTCGCCGTGCTCGTCGCGCTGCCCGCGCTGCGCCGGCTCGACACGCAGCTGCGGGTCCGCGACGCCGACATCGCCACCCTGCAGGCGGTCCCGATGCTCGCCGTGCTGCCGGCGGCGACCATCGAGCAGCTCGGCGCCGGCCTGGCCCACCGGCGGGTGCCGGCCGGACAGGCCGTGGTCGAGCAGGGCGAGGTGGGCGACGCCTTCTACGTCGTCGAGACCGGCCGACCCGAGGTGGTCCGCGACGGGCGCGTCGTCAACGTCCTCGGTCCCGGCGACGGCTTCGGCGAGGTGGCGCTGCTCGGCGACGAGCCGCGCACGGCGACCGTCCGGGCGCCCGCCGACGCCGCCGTGGAGGTCGCGGTCCTCGGGCGCGCCCACTTCCTCACCGCCGTCACCGGCTACCCCGTCAGCGCCTCGGCCGGTGCCGACGCCGTGGGCCGCGTACGGGCGCGCGACGCGGCCCCGCCCGCCTGAGGCCGGAGGTCAGCCGGTCGACGCGAGCCCGCGGGCCGTGCGCCGCGGCAGGACGTGGGGCAGGCCCCGGCCGACCATTGCGAACGTGCTCGCGACCCGGCGCGGCCACCGCGGGTCGGGCAGGTCGGGCAGCGGCGGCAGGGCGCTCAGCGCCACCACGTGGGCGCGCGTCGCCCCGATGCCCTCCAGGTCCAGGGCCAGCGGCTCCAGCGGCAGCCCGTCGGCGGCCGCGCCGGCGTCGGCGCGCAGCTCGTCGGTGACCAGCAGGTACTCCGGGAGCGTCACCGGGTTCTTGAGCAGGCGGTGGACGTGGATGACGTCCAGCCCGACCAGCTTGGTCCGGCGACGGATCGTCTGCGTGGCCACCTCGCCGACGTGCGCGACGAACTTGAGCTTGAGGCCGTTGGTCGCGGTGCAGCTCCCGCACGGGCAGAGGTTCAGCTCGATGTGGCGCCGCTCGGCGTGGAACGCGCGGTGCATGGCCCGGGCCGCGCTGGAGACGGCGGCGAAGACGGCCGGCCCGTCGAGGCCCCCGACGTCGCGGGCCAGGAACGCGGCGTCGCCCTCGATCTCCACCAGCCGGAAGCCGGGGACCGCGTCGACGATCTTGTCGAGCATGCGGCGGGTGGCGGCCTCGGCGTGGCCCAGGACGCTGCGGTGGAACTGCATGTAGTCCGTGTAGCCGCCGATGTCGGCGATGAGGAGGAGCTCGCGACGGGTCGCCATCGGCGGAACGTAGCAACTGCCCGCGCCGGCGTCGATGCATCCCGCTCCACTGTTCGCCGACCACCGGTCCCGGACCGGGAACGGCGCCGGTCCGGGCGGGCTACGGTGTCCGGGCCATGACCTCGGAACTTGCCGCCGACGACGACCTGGACGGCCTCTGGGGTTCGGCGGTCCTGCGCGACCGGCCGCTGCGGGTCCTCGGGCTGTTCGCCCACCCCGACGACGAGGTCTTCTGCGTCGGCGGCACCATCGCCCGCGCGGCCGCGGCCGGTGCGCAGACGGCCGTCGTGTCGCTGACGCGCGGCGACGCCGGCCAGATCCGGGACTCCGCCGCCGCCACCCGACGCACCCTGGGCGCCGTACGGGCCACCGAGCTCGCGGCCTCCGGCGCCGCGCTCGGGGTGGGCCACGTCGAGTCCTTCGACCTGGGCGACGGCGTGCTCGGGCGGATGCCGCTCGAGGAGGTCACCGCGGTGGTGCTGCCGGTCCTCGAGCGGCTCGCGCCGGACGTCGTGGTGACGTTCGGCGACGACGGAGCCTTCGGCCACCCCGACCACACCATGTCGGCCCGGGCCGTTCTCGCCGCACGCGAGCACCTCGCCGTACGGCCCCGGGTGCTGCAGGCACGGTTCCCCCCGCAGGAACGGCTGCTGCTCGACCTGCTCGTCGAGTGGCTCACCTCGGGCGAGCAGCGCTTCGTCGGGACCGCCGGCTTCGCCAACGCGCTGCGGCTCTTCGCCGACGGCTCGTCGATGCTCGGCTTCGCCGCTGACCACCTGCAGGTGCAGTGGTTCCCGGCCGGGTCGTACGTCATCGAGCAGGGCGAGCCGCCGAACGAGCTGTTCTGCATCCTCTCGGGCCGCGTCGACGTCGTGCGCGAGTCGGCCGACGGCGAGCTGCGCACCGTCGCGACCGTCGGGCCGGGGTCGTTCGTCGGCGAGGAGGGCCTCGCCACGAACCGTCCCCGCAACGCCCACGTCATCGCCCACGACGACGTCACGTGCTTCGTCCTCGCCCCGCGCGGTCGCGACCTGTCGGCCGCCCGCGGCACCACCGCCGTCGTCGCGCCCGCCGAGCGCAGCACCCCGCCGAACCCGCCCCCGATCTCCTCCACCGCGCCCGACGGTGCGCAGACCGAGCTCTCGATCGACGTCGGCCCCGACGCCCTCCGACGCAAGATCGCCGCGCTCGTCGCCCACCGCACCCAGTACGCGCTCGACCCCGAGCTCCTGCCCGTCCAGGTCCTCGGCCCCCTCCTGGGCACCGAGCACTTCGCCGTCGTCCCCTGAGGCCCGCGGCCGGCACCCCTCCTACCGCGGCTCACGTGCGCGCCCTCCGCCGAGCGGTACGCCTTCCCGCTCAGGACCGCCGTACGACCGAGAAGGCGTACCGCTCGCGTCCTGCCGGTACCGCTCGTGCACCACGCGGCGCGTGGCCCCCGTTTGCCACCCGTGCAGCGGGGTTAAGGTCGCCGCAGGAGGCGAGCGTGGACATCAAGAAGACGTTCCTGGAGTGGCCGGTGCTGCGGCAGCTCACGGGAGGCGACCCGCTGGGCCGCGGCAACGCGGTGCAGTCGCCGAGGACGCGGGCGATCACGCCGCGCACGGCGACGGCCGACAAGGTCGTGCAGAGCGTCTGCCCGTACTGCGCGGTCGGCTGCGGCCAGCGCGTGTTCGTGAAGGACGGCCACGTCACCCAGATCGAGGGCGACCCGGACTCCCCCGTCTCCCGCGGCCGGCTGTGCCCCAAGGGCTCGGCCAGCGAGCAGCTGGTGAACTCCCCCGGCCGCGCGACGACGATGCTCTACCGCCGCCCGCGCAGCAGGCAGTGGGAGCGCATCGGCGTCGAGCAGGCGACCGACATGATCGCCGACCGGATGGTCGAGTCGCGCCGCAAGCGCTGGCAGGACACCGACGACGAGGGTCGGCCGCTGCGCCGGACGATGGGCATCGCCGCGCTCGGCGGCGCCACCCTCGACAACGAAGAGAACTACCTGATCAAGAAGCTCTTCACCGCGCTGGGCGCCATACAGATCGAGAACCAGGCGCGTATTTGACACAGCGCCACGGTTCCCAGTCTGGGAGCCTCGTTCGGCCGTGGCGGTGCCACCGGCTTCCTGCAGGACCTCCAGCAGTCTGACTGCATCGTCATCGAGGGCTCGAACATGGCCGAGTGCCATCCCGTCGGGTTCCAGTGGGTGATGGAGGCCAAGGCGCGGGGTGCGAAGGTCATCCACATCGACCCGCGCTTCACGCGGACGTCGGCCGTGGCGGACACGCACGTCCCGATCCGGGCGGGCAGCGACATCGCCTTCCTCGGCGCGATCATCAACTACATCCTCAGCACCGAGAAGTACTTCCACGACTACGTCGTCGCCTACACCAACGCGGCGACCCTGGTCAGTGAGGACTTCGTCGACGTCGACGACCTCGACGGCGTGTTCTCGGGCTACGACCCGGAGACCGGCACCTACGACACGTCCAGCTGGTCGTACGAGGGCGTCGGCGAGCACTCCGCCGGCGGCGGGCCCGCGTCCGACCCGGCCAAGGACGACGAGGGTGGCGAGGAGAAGGGCGGCGGCTCCGGCGCGACCGGAGGCAGCGAGTCCGAGGAATCGGAGAGCGACCGCAGCGCGGGGTACGAGATGGGCGGCCACGGCGCCTCGTTGGACCACTCCGAGGTCAGGCGCGACGAGACCCTGCAGCACCCGCGCACGGTGTTCCAGGTGCTCAAGCGGCACTTCGCCCGCTACACCCCCGAGATGGTGCAGGAGACCTGCGGCATCTCCCCGGAGCAGCTGCTCGAGGTCTGCGAGGCCGTGACCGCGAACAGCGGCCGCGACAAGACCACCGCCTGGGTCTACTCGGTCGGCTGGACGCACCACACGGTGGGCGTGCAGATGATCAGGACCTCGGCGATCATCCAGCTGCTGCTGGGGAACATGGGACGTCCGGGCGGCGGGATCATGGCCCTGCGCGGTCACGCCAGCATCCAGGGCTCGACCGACATCCCGACGCTGTTCAACCTGCTGCCGGGCTACCTGCCGATGCCCAAGGTCGGACCGCACGACTCCCTCGACGAGTACGTCGCCGAGATCGCCAGCCCGGACCAGAAGGGCTTCTGGGTCAACGCCAAGAGCTACACCGTCAGCCTGCTCAAGGCGTGGTGGGGCGACGCGGCGACCGAGGAGAACGACTTCGCCTTCGGCTACATGCCGCGCCTGACCGGCGACCACGGCACGTACGCGACGGTGATGTCGATGCTGCGCGACGAGATCGACGGCTACTTCCTGCTCGGGCAGAACCCGGCCGTCGGCTCCGCCCACGGCAAGATGCAGCGGATGGGCCTGTCCCACCTCAAGTGGCTCGTGGTCCGCGACCTCAACCTCATCGAGTCGGCGACCTTCTGGTCCGACGCGCCGGAGATCGAGACCGGCGAGCTCAAGACCGACGAGATCGACACCGAGGTCTTCTTCTTCCCCGCGGCCTCGCACGTGGAGAAGGGCGGCACCTTCACCCAGACGCAGCGGATGCTGCAGTGGCACCACAAGGCGGTCGACCCGCCCGGTGACGCCCAGAGCGAGCTGGAGTTCTTCTACCTGCTGGGCCAGAAGATCCGGCAGCGGCTGGCGGGCTCGACCGACGACCGTGACCGGCCGATCCTCGACCTGACCTGGGACTACCCGCTGGACGAGGACGGGGAGATCTCCGCCGAGGCGGTGCTGGCCGAGATCAACGGCTTCCACCTGTCCGGGGACAAGGCGGGCCAGCCGCTGAACACGTTCAACGAGATGAAGCCGGACGGCTCCACCTCGGGCGGCTGCTGGATCTACACCGGAGTCTTCGCCGACGGGGTCAACCAGGCCATGCGGCGCAAGCCGGGCCGCGAGCAGTCGTGGGTCGCCCCGGAGTGGGGCTGGGCCTGGCCGATGAACCGCCGCACGCTCTACAACCGCGCCTCGGCCGACCCCGAGGGCAAGCCGTGGAGCGAGAAGAAGGCGTACGTCTGGTGGGACGAGGAGGCCAAGAAGTGGACCGGGCACGACGTGCCGGACTTCGAGGTCGGCAAGGCCCCGTCGTACCGGCCCGAGGAAGGTGCCTCCGGTCCTGACGGCCTCGCGGGCGACGACCCGTTCATCATGCAGGCGGACGGAAAGGGCTGGCTCTACGCGCCGGCCGGGCTGCTCGACGGCCCGATGCCGACGCACTACGAGCCGCAGGAGTCGCCGGTCAGCAACCCGATGTACCGGCAGCAGGCCAACCCGACGCGCGAGGTCTTCCCGCGCAAGGACAACTACCAGAACCCGTCCGGCGACGAGCCCGGCGTCGAGCTCTACCCGTACGTGTTCACGACCTACCGGCTCACCGAGCACCACACGGCCGGCGGCATGAGCCGCTTCCAGCCCTACCTGTCGGAGCTGCAGCCCGAGTTCTTCTGCGAGGTCAGCCCCGAGCTGGCCCGCGAGCGCGGTCTGGAGAACCTGGGCTGGGCGACGATCATCAGCGCCCGCACGGCCATCGAGGCCCGGGTGCTGGTGACCGAGCGGGTCACCCCGCTGCGGATCGCGGGGCGCACGGTGCACCAGATCGGCCTGCCCTACCACTGGGGCCAGGGCGACCAGGCGCTGGTCTCCGGCGACTCGGCCAACGACCTCTTCGGGGTCACGCTCGACGCCAACGTGCACATCCAGGAGACGAAGGTCGCCTCCTGCGACATCCAGCCCGGACGGCGCCCGCGCGGCCCGGCGCTGCTCGAGTACGTGGCGGCGCACCGCGCCCGGGCGGGCGTCACGCTCGCCACCGGCAACGAGCACCGCACCCCGCCCGAGGACGCCGAGGGCAAGCACCGGCGCGTCACACGGGACGACCTCGACGGCGACGTCATCGGCGGCCCCGACGGGGCCACCGGGGCCAAGGGCTCGATGAACAAGCAGGAGCGCAGCTGACGTGGATCCTTCGACGAGCTCAGGACAGGCCTTGACCACCTCCCCCGTCGGTCAGCCGGACGCCCACCGCGGGCCGGACCAGGCCTTCACCTCGGTCGAGCCGGGCGGCCCCGCCGTCCGGGCCGGCTGGGAGGAGCACCCGCCGCGCAAGGGCTTCTTCACCGACACCTCGATCTGCATCGGCTGCAAGGCCTGCGAGGTGGCGTGCAAGGAGTGGAACGGGGTGCCGCAGGACGGCATCTACGAGCTGCTCGGGAGCTCGTACGACAACACCGGCGCGCTCGGCGCGAGCACCTGGCGCCACGTCGAGTTCATCGAGCAGCGCAAGCCGCTCGGCGGGCAGACGACGGGCGTGACGATCGGGGTCCCCGAGACGACGTCGTACGCCGAGCCGTCCGTCGGGCGCGCCGTGCTGCTGGGCGAGATCGGCGGCGACTTCGACGGCAGCGCCGGCGCCGACCACAGCGGGCTGGACCTCTTCGGCTCCCTGAAGCCGGCCCCTGCGCAGGACAAGCCGCTGGTCGACCTGGGCATGCCGGCCTTCGACCTGCCCAGCGCGTCTCCGGATGCGGGCGAGCGCACCGACTTCCGCTGGCTGATGGCCTCGAACGTCTGCAAGCACTGCACCAACGCGGGGTGCCTCGACGTGTGCCCGACGGGCGCGCTGTTCCGCACGGAGTTCGGCACGGTGGTCGTCCAGGACGACGTCTGCAACGGCTGTGGCTACTGCGTCGCCGGGTGCCCCTTCGGCGTGATCGACCGCCGCATCGGCGACAAGAACAAGCCCAAGGACGACCTGGCCAACAAGAACCACGGTGTCGCGCAGAAGTGCACCCTCTGCTACGACCGGCTCAGCGAGAACCTGACCCCGGCCTGCGCCCAGGCGTGCCCGACGCAGTCGATCCAGTTCGGCGACGTCGACGAGCTGCGCGAGCGGGCGCAGAAGCGGGTCGAGACCCTGCAGGCGGCCGGCGTCATGGGCGCCCAGCTCTACGCCGAGGACCCCGACGGCGGCGTCGGCGGGGCGGGGGCGTTCTTCCTGCTCCTCGACGAGCCCGAGGTGTACGGCTTCCCGCCCGACCCGGTCGTGACCACGGCCGACCTGCCGCGGATGTGGAAGAACGCGGGCTTCGCCGCGCTCGGCCTCGTCGCGGCGGCGGCCACGGCCTTCGTGGCGGGCCGGCGATGAGCCCGGACCCGGACGGCACGCGCTCCGACGACCGCGACGTCGACTACCAGCTCGGGCAGCAGGACGCCGGAAGCAAGGCGTCGAACCCTGAGCGCGAGGACGGCGACCGCGCCTTCGACGTGGGCATCCGCGCCGTCCCGGGCACCGAGGGCCAGGGCAGCGCCAGCGCGACCGCCCGGCGTACGGGCGGCGGGGGGCGTGGCCGGCGGGACAGCGGCAGCAGCGAGAAGAAGGGCGGCGGCAAGGCCAGCGGACGGCGCCGCAAGGGTCGCGCCGAGGAGCTGATGGTCCCGGACGCGACGTTCACGTCGTACTACGGGCGCCCGGTCGTCAAGGCCACCCCGTGGGAGGCCGACATCCCCTTCTACCTGTTCGCCGGGGGCCTGGCGGGCGGCTCGTCGCTGCTCGCCGCCGGCGCGGACCTGAGCGGGCGACCGCACCTGCGCCGCAACGCCCGCATCGTCGCGGCGGCGGGGATCACCACCAGCCTTCTCGCGCTGGTGCACGACCTCGGCCGGCCGGAGCGCTTCTACAACATGCTGCGGGTCTTCAAGCCGACCTCGCCGATGTCGGTGGGCACCTGGATCCTCTCGGCGTACGGACCGTTCGCGATCCTCGCCGCCGGCTCGGAGGTGCTGAAGGTCCTGCCTTGGCGCTTCGGCGTGCTCAGCGACCTCGTCGACCTCGCGGCCCGGCCGGCCGGGCTCGCCGCCGCCACGTTCGCCCCGGCCGTCGCCTCGTACACCGCGGTCCTGCTCACCGACACCTCGACGCCGGCGTGGCACGACGCGCACCGCGAGCTGCCCTTCGTCTTCGTCGGCTCGGCCGCGGCCGCCTCGGGCGGGATGGCCATGGTCCTCGCCCCTCTCGCCGAGTCCGGCCCGGCCCGGGCGCTCGCCGTGATCGGTGCCACGGCCGAGCTCGTGGTGGAGCACCGCATGGAGGGTTCGATGGGGCTCTCGGCGGAGGCCCTGCACCACGGGACGCCCGGCCGGCTCATGCGCGCGAGCAAGATCCTCACCGCCGCCGGTGCGACGGGAGCGCTGCTCCTCGGCCGCCGGTCACGGGCCGGCGCCGTCGTCAGCGGGCTCGCCCTGGTCGCGGGTTCGGTCTGCACCCGTTTCGGCGTGTTCGAAGCGGGGCAGGAGTCAGCGCGGGACCCGAAGTACACGGTCGTCCCGCAGCGGGAGCGGCTCGACGCCAAGCGCGCCGCCCAGGCTGCGGGCCGTGAGCCGACGGTTCCTCCCACCAGCGTCCGGCCCGGGCCCTCCGCGGACGACGCACAGAGGACCGACCCCACCAGCCACACCCAGGAGACCGCTCGATGAGCTCGGCCACCACACCTCCCGCTTCGCCCGCGTCCGCGGGCTCCGGCACCGCCGCCGCCGGCAACCCGACCCGTGGACGCTGGGGGCTCGTCGTCGCCGCGCTGCTCATGCAGCTGTCCCTCGGCGCCGTCTACGCCTGGAGCGTCTTCAGCTCCGCGCTGCAGAAGGCCGCGGCCTTCAAGCTGAGCAAGCCCGAGGCCACGCTGCCCTTCGAGGTGGCGATCGGGATGATCTTCATCGGCACCTACATCGGCGGCCGGATCCAGGACCGCCGCGGCCCGAAGATCGTCGCGCTGATCGGGTCGGTGCTCTACGGCATCGGCGTCATCGTGGCGTCCTTCGCCCGCAACGGCGACCAGCTGCCGATCCTGGTGATCGGCTACGGCGTTCTCGCCGGCTTCGGCCTCGGGCTCGCCTACATCGTGCCGATCGCGATGCTGCAGAAGTGGTTCCCGGACCGCCGCGGCCTCATCACCGGGCTCGCGGTGGGTGGGTTCGGTTTCGGCGCCGTCGTCACCGCGCCCATCGCGCAGGCCCTGATCAAGAACAACCCGGACGTCCCGACGGCCGCGTTCCTGCCGCTCGGCATCGCCTACCTGATCGCTGCCGTCGTGGGTGCGTTCTTCTTCCGCAACCCGCCCGAGGGTTACACCGTGCCGGGGTGGACCCCGGCCACCTCCGGCAAGGTCGTCGACAGCGGGCGCGACTACACCCAGGGCGAGGCGCTGCGGACCTGGCAGTGGTACGCCCTCGCCGCGATCCTCACCCTCGCCGTGCTCGCCGGCATCGCCTTCATCTCGCAGGCGACGACGAGCTTCATCGACATCTCGGGCTACACCGCCGCGGCCGCCGCAGCCGCGGTCGGCGCCCTCGGGCTGTTCAACGGCGCCGGACGGATCTTCTGGGCCGCAGTCTCGGGCAAGCTCGGCCGGATGACGACCTTCATCGCGATCCTGGCGATCGAGGGCGTCTGCATCCTGCTCATCCCGCACGTGCACAACGCGGTGCTGTTCTTCGTGCTCGCCGCGCTGGTCTACCTCTGCTACGGCGGCGCGTTCGGCACCATGCCCGCCACGGCGGGCGACTTCTTCGGCGTCAAGCACGCCGGCGGGATCTACGGCCTGATGCTCATCGGCTGGAGCCTCGGCGGCGTGGTCGGCCCGCTGATCGCCGCGGCTCTGATCGGCGGCGACAAGGACTACTCCAGCGCGTACACGGTCATCGGCATCATCGCGCTGGTCGCGATCGTCCTGCCGATCATCACCCGCATCCCGCGGACCCGGCAGAGCGCAAGCGAAGGTTCGCTGGGCGCCGGGAGCGCCGGAGCCGCTCGCCGCTGAGAACTTCTCGCCCGCCGTGCACCGTGACGGTGCACGGCGGGCGGACAGCTCAGCGGTCGACCTGTCGGGACGTCTAGACACCTGATCGTGCCACCGCAGGCACCGTCGTTCGTGCGCGTCCTGTACCGACCGATGCCTTAAATGACGGTGCATCCGCCCTGAATCTTGCTCAGGAACCCCCGAGCACCACTACCGGATCGAAGGAGATTCGCATGCGTGCACCACGGAGGGTGGTCGCGATCGTCGTCGCGGCCCTGACCATGCTCGTCGGGCTCGGGATGCCGGCGAGCGCGCACCCGAAGCCGCACCCGCTGGGCACCCGGAGCCTCGCCACCGTCCTCGCCAAGGACGGCACGGGCTTCGACCACAACCCCAACGACTTCGACATCGCGGACAACGCGGTCGCCGCCGTCCTCGCGGCCAAGCCCGACAGCCCGGTCGCCGTGCTGGCCGACGGCAAGACCCCGCTGACGGCGTTCCTGCCGACGGACCGCGCGTTCCGCCGACTGGCCCACGACCTGACCGGCAAGCACTACCGCAGCGAGAAGGCCGTGTTCACCGACCTGGCCACCACGCTCGGCGTCGACACGATCGAGTCCGTGCTCCTCTACCACGTCGTCCCGGGCACGACGATCACCTACAAGCAGGCGCTCCGCTCGAACGGCGCCGTCCTCCAGACCGCCCTTCCGGGCGCGACGCTGAAGGTCAAGGTGACCCGCCACCACCGCGTCTACCTCGTGGACGCCGACACCGACGACCGCAACCCGCGGATCGTGAAGATCAACATCAACAAGGGCAACGTCCAGATCGCGCACGGCATCGACCGCGTGCTGCGCCCGGTCGACCTGCCCTGAGCTGAGCCGGTCCGCCACGGCGGACCACCGGAGACCGGCGACCGGCCGCACCCTCGGGGTGCGGCCGGTCGTCCGTCGTCCAGCGGCCGTCGTTCGACGGCCGTCCTTCAGCGGCGTCCTTCAGCTGCCGGTGGTCGGCGCCGGGGCGCTGGGGGCGTCCGACGGCGGGGCCGGCGGGGTCGGGGCCCCACCCTGGGCGGGCGGGGTCGGTGCGTCCTGGCCCGGAGCCGGTGGCGTGGGCGCGTCCTGGCCCGGAGCGGGCGGCTTCGGCGCGTCCTTGCCCGGAGCGGGCGGCGTCGGCGCGTCTTTCCCCGGAGCCGGCGGCTTCAGCGCGTCCTTCCCCGGAGCCGGCGGCGTCGGCGCGTCCTTCCCCGGAGCCGGCGGCTTCGGCGCGTCCTTCCCGGGAGCCGGTGGCGCGGGCGGGCAGCCGCCGGGTCCCGCCGGGCCACCCGCCGGACCGTCGGCCGGTGCGGTCGACGGCTGGTCGGTCGGCGCACCGGAGGGCGGTGCGGGCGGGGTCGCGCCGTCCGTCGGCGCGCCGGTCGGGGCGTCGCTCGCGTCAGGGCTCGGCGTCCCGGCGTCGGCGGGTTGCACCTGGGCGGGCGCGCCCCCGCCCTCGGTCTGGCCGCCGCCGGCGGCGAGCGCCGGCACCGCGATGCCGGCGGCGAGGACGGCCGCCACCGCGCCGCCGATCGCCCAGCGACGACCCCGGTGCGTACGGCCGCGCACGACCGGGATCTCCTGCGTGTCGTGGCTGTCCAGGGACTCGTAGCGGCTCGCGTCGGCCCGGTCGGCCTCGTGGCGGGCCTGCGCCCGGCGCAGCTGCTCGGCCGGGTCCTCGTCGTGGTGGTCCATGGGACTCTCCTCGTCGTCTCGTTCCCCACCGCGGTGGCGGGCTCGAGGTCGAATCTGCGGAGCGAACCTGAAGCCGCCCTCAAGCCGACCGGCCGGGCCTGGCTTCTTGAGGTGTTCTTCAGCCCGGTGACGCCACACTGGCTCCCGTGACCAGGTCGGGAGGGAGTGCACGCGTGCTCGTCGTCGAGGACGACGCGGCGATCCAGGAGGCGCTCGTCGGCTCCCTGGGCGACGCCGGCTACGAGGTGCGCGGCCTCCCCGACGGGCGCGACCTGGAGGCCGAGCTCGACCGGTTCCGCCCCGACCTCGTGGTCCTGGACTGGATGCTGCCGGGCCGCGACGGACCCACGCTCAGCCGCGTGGTCCGCTCCCGCACCCCGGCCGCCGTGATCATCGTGACCGCGCGGGACGAGGTGGACGACCGGCTGCGGGGCTTCGACGCGGGCGCCGACGACTACGTGGTCAAGCCGTTCGCCACGTCCGAGCTGCTCGCCCGTACGCGGGCCGTCCTGCGTCGCGCCGGCGTCACCCTGGGCACCATCCAGGTCGACGACCTCCTCGTCGACCCCGCCGCCGCTCGCGTGACCCGCGGCGGCGTGGAGGTCGAGCTCACCGCGACCGAGCTGCGCCTGCTGGTCTTCCTCGCCGAGAACCGCGACCGGGTGGTGTCGACGCTGCAGATCCTGACCCAGGTGTGGGGCTACGACGACTACGCCGACAACCTCGTGCAGGTGCACATCAGCGCGCTGCGCCGCAAGATCGAGGCGCACGGACCGCGCCTGATCCACACGTCCCGCGGGCTCGGCTACGTCCTGCGGGCGCCCCGGTGAGCCGCGTCGAGGTGCCGACGGGCGGCCTGCGGACCCGCTCGCTGCGCAACCGGGTGACGATCACCGTCCTGCTCTTCATCGCCGCGATGCTGGTCGTGCTCGCCGTGGCCACCGACCTCGCGCTCGGGGCCCGGCTGCAGGGCGAGCTGAGGCAGCGGCTGCAGGACCGCGCGACCTACGCCACCTACCTCGTCGGGCAGGTCGACATCCAGACCCTCGTCGACCGGCTCGAGGGCGACGGCGTCTCGGTCACGCTGACCACGAGCTCCGGCCAGGTGGAGAGCAAGGGTCCGCTGGCGCCGAGCGGCGCCGGTTCGACGGCGCCGGGTCCACCTCCGGGCCCGAGCGGCGGACCCAAGGGTCCGGTCCGCGAGCAGGGCAAGATCCTGTCGGTCACCGAACGTCTGTCCGACGGCAGCACGCTCGTCCTGCTCGCCGACTCCGGCGACGTCCAGCGCACCCTCGACCAGGTCCGGACGACGCTCGCGGTCGCGGGACTGGTGCTGCTCGCCCTCGCCGCCCTCGCGCTGCGGCCGGTCGTCAACCGCGCGCTCCGCCCGCTCGACCAGGTCACCGCCACCGCCCGCGCCATCACCGCCGGCGATCGCGGCGCGAGGCTGCGGCCCGACCGGCCCGGGACCGAGCTCGGGCAGGCGGCGTCGGCGTTCGACGCCATGCTCGACGAGGTCGAGGGCGCCGAACGTCAGGCCAAGCGGGCCGAGCACCGGCTCCGGGCGTTCCTCTCCGACGCCGCCCACGAGCTGCGCACGCCGCTCGCCGGGGTCCAGGCCGCCGCGGAACGGTTGCTGCGCAGCACCGACGACCGCCGCCAGCGCGAGGAGCTGAGCGTGACGGTCATCCGCGAGGCCCGGCGCGCCAGCCGCCTCGCCGACGACCTGCTGACCATGGCCCGCATCGACTCCGGCCTCGAGCTGCACCGGGTCCCGGTGGACCTCGGAGCCGTGGCGGCGGGCGTGGTCGAGGTCGCCCGGCTCGGCCACCCGGACGCCCGCCTGGAGGTGGTCGGCCACGCCGGCGGCGTCACCGCCGACCCCGACCGGCTGACCCAGGTGCTCACGAACCTCGTCGACAACGCCCTCGCCGCCACCCGCCACCGCGGGCACGTGGTCCTCGACCTGAGCCGTCAGCAGGACGCCGCCGTCGTCGACGTGTCCGACGACGGGCCCGGCGTCCCGCCCGCCGACGCGGAGCGCGTGTTCGAGCGCCTCGTCCGCCTGGACCCCTCCCGCTCGGGCGGCGGCTCCGGCCTCGGCCTCTCCATCGCCCGCGGCATCGCCGAGGCGCACGGCGGATCGCTGACGCTGCTCCCGTCCGAGCGCGGGGCGCGGTTCCGTCTCCGCCTGCCGGCCTGAGCGCGGGTCAGGCCGACAGCGCGCTGGGGAAACGGTGCTCGAAGTCGAGGAGGTTCGCCCAGCGCGGGGTGATCTCGACCCGCCCCATGGGCTGGCCGCGCAACGACGCGACCCAGGCCTGCCCGGCGTCGGGGCCCAGGTAGCGCTCGGCGGCGGCCGCGTACTCCGGCACGACGTCGTCGAGCCGGGTCACCACGGCCGTCCCGCGCACCGACAGCACCCGGTAGGGCCACGCGTCGGAGTCGATCGTCACGGCGACCTCTGGGTGCCGCTCGAGCGCGTCGAGCTTGGGCGCCCGCGCGGGGCTGCCGATCACCAGCGCGCTCCCCGTCCAGTGGAACCAGACCGGGACGACCCGCGGCGTCTCGTCGGTCCAGAGGTAGGCGAGCCGGGCCGGGAGCCGCGAGCCCAGCAGCTCGACGGCCAGCGGGTCGGCCAGCAGGTCGAGGTCTCCGGCGACGACGCTCATCTCGCTCCCCTCTCGGTGGGCAGCGACCGTAAGCCTCGGGCGAAGGTGCGGGGCAGGTCCGCGAACCCGTGACTGGCCGTTCCCACGGGCCGCGTACTCGGGCGCGCCGGGTCAGAGGCCTTGCTGCTGGGCCGCGCGCCGGTTCGCCGCCCGCGTCTTCGCGCCCCGCTTCGCCGCGGCGCTCCGGGCGCGGCGCTGCTTCTCGATCTCGAGCGCCAGCTTCTCGCGGCGGCGCTGCTCGCGCTTGACCGCGTTCTCCGCCTTGCGCTGCTCGGCCTCGACCACGGCGGGCGAGCGGACCGGCCAGACGTACGGCAGGTCGGCCGGGGCGTCGGGGAACAACGGCCCGTAGCGTTCCGGGTCCTTGCGGACGAGCGCCGAACGGTGGCTCTCCAGCACGTGCTCGTCCTCGACCCACGCCGGCAGCGCGCCCGCCTCGCGGAGCGCCTCCTCGGTGCGGATCTCGGTGACCCCGTACGCGGCCAGGTCGTCGACGATCGTGCCCGCGCACGTGTCGTCGAACCCGCGCTCGACCCACACGTCGCACATCACGAGGCCGTAGCGCCCGAGCGCCTCCTCGTGGCCCTGCCACATGAGCACGGCGGGGTGCGACTTCCAGGCGTAGCCCGGCACCGTGAGCGCACGCACGATCTGGATGACCTCGACGCGCTGCTTGCCCAGCCGCTTGAGGTCGAGGACCCGCGCCGAGGCCTCGAAGTCGGCGTACGGGAGGAAGGTCTGCACCCGCTACAGACCGAGGGGCTCGGGGTCGGTCGGCAGGGCCGGGTCGTGGTCGTCCGGCGGCAGGTCCGGCGTCTCGAACTGCACGCGGGCGACCTCGAGGCACGCCCGCCCGACCAGCGCGCGGAACTCGCCGTGCTCGGGGTCGACGTCGTAGGCCTGGTACGCCGCCGCGTCGACCCAGTCGTTGGTGATGGCGAAGCTCCAGCCGCCCTCGCGCAGGCCGGCGTCGAAGCCGATCCGCATGGGCCCGACGAGCCCGGCGGGCCGCATGCCGGCGAGGCCGAGCAGGCCGGTGTCGAGGCCGAAGCGCACCTCCTCGGTGGCGTCGGGGTCGATGCGGCCGAGGACGACGTTCCTGATCACCGGACCACGATCCCATGCTCGCCGGCGGCGACGGTCTCGCCGACCACCGGAGCGCCGGGGACCTCACCGACGACCAGCAGGCCGCCGCTGGTCTGGGCGTCGGCGAGGAGCAGGAGCTCGCCCTCGTCGACGCCGTCCGCGGCGAGGTGCGGGCGGACCCAGTCGAGGTTGCGCCGCGTGCCGCCGCTGACGAAGCCGTCGCGCAGCGCCTCCCGGGCCCCGTCGAGGTACGGGACCTTCGTGTGGTCGACCACGAGGGTCACGCCCGAGGCGCGCGCCATCTTGTAGCCGTGCCCGAGCAACCCGAAGCCGGTCACGTCGGTGACCGCCCGGACGCCCGCGGCGAGCGCGGCGCGGGAGGCGTCGGCGTTGAGCCGGACCATCGAGTCGATCGCGTTGCGGAACACCTCGCCGGTCGCCTTGTGCCGGTTGTTGAGGACCCCGACGCCGAGCGGCTTGGTCAGGCTGACGGGCAGGCCGGGCTCGGCGGCGTCGTTGCGCAGCAGCCTCGCGGGGTCGGCGATCCCGGTCACGGCCATGCCGTACTTGGGCTCGGGGTCGTCGATGCTCTGGCCGCCGGCGACGTGGACGTGGGCCTCGCGGGCGACGTCGAGCCCGCCGCGCAGCACCTCTCCGAGCAGCTCGAGCGGCAGGACGTCGCGGGGCCAACCGACCAGGTTCAGCGCGACGAGCGGGGTCGCCCCCATGGCGTAGACGTCGGAGAGGGCGTTCGCGGCGGCGATGCGGCCGAAGTCGTACGCGTCGTCGACGACCGCGGTGAAGAAGTCGGTGGTGGCGACGATCGCGCGGTCGCCCTCGATGCGGACGACGGCGGCGTCGTCGCCGCTCTCGAGGCCGACGAGCAGGTTCGCGTCGGACCACGGCGTGAGCCCGGCGACCACGGCCTCGAGCTCGCCCGGCGGGATCTTGCAGGCGCAGCCGCCGCCGTGCGCGTACTGGGTGAGCCTGATCGGCCCGGTCTTCAGATCGAGGGTCGCCGTCACGTGCCCAACCGTAGTCAGGCGCCCGGCACCGTCCCGGTGCCTCCAGCCGGGCCCGGCCGGACGCCCGACGTCTGTGCTGGGCGGACCTTGGTCCCGAGCGTCATGGCCCTTGGTCCTGACCTGCTCGCGAACCGGCCCGCGCCGGCGCCGCTCGTCCTTACCGTCGACCGACACCGGTCGGTGCTGACCGGTGGTGACCGGAGGGGGCCGGGACATGGGACGAGGACGAGGACGAGGGCTGCTGGTCGCGGTGGCCGTCGGCGCGGTGGTGGGGGCCGGGGCGATGGTCGACGGGGCGGCGGCGGCCGGGCCCGCGATCGGGCTCGACGCGATCAGGAGCAACAGCTCGGGGACGCAGGCGAGCGCGACGGCGCACGTGACGCCGGCGAAGAAGGGGGCGACCGTCCGGCTCCAGGCGCTGACCCTCGTCACCACCAACACCGACGAGGTCACGAAGCCCACCTGGAAGACGCTCGACACCGCGAAGGAGGACGCGCAGGGCGAGGTCACCTTCGCCCTCGACGACCCGCTCGAGGTCGAGCACCGCTACCGGGCGGTAACGGGTTCCGACGACCAGGTCGTCTCGAACGAGGTCACGTTCGCCGCGCCGGCGACCACCAAGCGCACCGGACTGTCGACCGTCTACCTGAACACCAACGAGGGCCACTCGATCAACACGCGCAAGCGCTACTTCGAGGGCCAGTTCACGATGACCGCCAGCTCCGCGCTGCCGAGGTGCACGGCGGTGCCGACGCAGTCGCACGTCATCGCCAAGGGTCGCGGCAACTACTCGTGGACCTTCGCGAAGAAGTCCTTCACGGTCAAGCTCGACGCCAAGACCGACCTGTGCGGCATGGGCAAGAGCAAGAAGTGGGCGCTGATCGCCAACGCGTACGACCGCTCGCTGCTGCGCGAGAGCGCCGCCTTCGACCTGGGGTCGAAGCTGACGAACCTGGGCTGGACGCCGAGGTCGGCACCGGTCGACCTCTACGTCAACGGCTCGTACCGCGGCAGCTACCTCCTCGTGGAGCGGATCACGATCGCGGACGACCGCGTGGCCATCGACGAGCTCGTGAACGGTTCCGAGGACCCGACGGGCGCGAACGACCGGGAGCCGAACGTCACCGGCGGCTACCTGCTCGAGTGGGACTTCCGTCACGACGCGGACCACAACGTGCACGCCGGCAGGCGCGGCTGGGTGGGCATCAAGGAGCCGGAGGACGAGGACGACGGGACCGGCATCACCAAGAAGCAGGTCAGCTACGTCAACTCCTACCTCGACGCGACCGACAAGGCGCTGTACGGGTCGAGCTGGAAGAGCGACACGAAGGGGTGGAAGGCCTACATCGACGAGAAGTCGGCGGTCGACTACTACCTCGCCCAGGAGCTGACCAAGCCCGTCGACGGCAACATGTGGGCCAGCGTCTACATGTACAAGCCGCGCGGCGGCAAGCTCCACTTCGGGCCGATGTGGGACTACGACCTCGCCGAAGGTTCCGCGAGGCGCGCCGGGGGCACGGTGAGCCCCACCGGGTGGTACCTCAAGAACCCGGTCGCGACCTCGGCGAAGCAGTCGAGCAGCACCTGGTTCAACCGACTGAACGACGACCCCGACTTCCGCAGGGCCGTACGGGCCCGGTGGAAGGAGGTCTACCCCCAGCTGAAGGGCGAGGACGCCTTCCTGGCCGCCCAGCGGACGGTGATCGCGAGGTCGGCCGACGCGAACTTCGACAAGTGGTCGGTCAAGAGCCACCTCAGCAAGGCCCAGGTCGTGAAGGGCTCGTGGTCGAAGGAGGTCAGCTACCTCCGCGGCTGGCTGAAGAAGCGCATCAGCTGGATGGACGACCAGTACCGCTGAGCGAGCAGCACCCGCCGAGCGGGCAGCGGGTCCCGGTGCGAGCCGGGGCCCGCTGCCGGGCGTGCAGCGCCGCGGGGCGGGGTCAGTCCCGGACGGACACCACCACGCCGGTCTCGCTCACGCAGCTGAGCACGGGGTGACCGGTGTGGACGACCAGCGGGTTCGCGGTGTCGGCCGGCGTCGTCGCCACCCAGCCGCCGTCGGCGACGCAGCCGTCGACCCACGCCTGCTCGCGCGCCGCGGCGCCCGCCCGCACCAGAAGCAGCAGGCCGACGACGACGGCGAGCAGGGCGACGACCAGCAGCACCCGTCGCGCCACCGCCATCGCGCCCTCCTCCGTCGTCCGGCTCCTGCCCATCCTCGGTCCGGAGGTCCCGCCCGCGGAAGGGTCCGCTCCCGGACCGGACCTCCACCTAACGGCTACGCTCGCCCACGGAGGCGTACAGGCGCCTGGTGGCCCTCCCGGTCTTCAAAACCGGTGAAGCCGAGCACCTCGGCTTGGCGGGTTCGATTCCCGTCCGCCTCCGCCACCACCCCCAGCGGACCGCCCTTCCCGTGCGGCGCCGGGGCGAGGAACCTTCTGCCATGGCTGTCCCGTTCACCGACTTCGCGCTCACCCTCCTGATCGCCCTGCTCGTGACCCTCGTCGGCGTCGTGGTCGTCCACGTCGTCGCGCACCTGCTCTCGCGGCGCTGGCCGGTCGCGGGCGAGCTGTCCCGCTACACCGCCGTGCCGTTCCGGCTCCTGGCCGTGGTCCTGGTGATCGCCGTCGTCTGCCGGACGTCGCGACCGCAGGACGTCACCCCGAACATCTGGGAGGGCGTCGAGCTCGTGCTCCGCCTGCTCTCGATCGGTGCCGTGGCGTGGTTCGTGGGCGCGCTGCTCCTCTTCCTCGAGGACCTCGGGCTGCAGCGCTACCGCACCGACGTCACCGACAACCGCAACGCGCGCCGGCTGCGGACGCAGGTGCTCGTCATCCGCCGCCTGACCGTCGCGCTCGTCGTGCTGATCGCGCTCGGCGCGGCCCTGCTGAGCTTCCCCGGCGTACGGGCCGTCGGCGCGAGCCTGCTGGCGTCGGCCGGCCTGCTCAGCGTGGTCGGCGCGGTCGCGGCCCAGTCCACGCTGGCCAACGTCTTCGCCGGCATCCAGCTCGCCTTCTCCGACGCCATCCGCATCGACGACGTCGTCGTGGTCGACAACCAGTGGGGCCGCATCGAGGAGCTCACGCTCAGCTACGTCGTGGTCCACCTGTGGGACGACCGCCGCCTGGTGCTGCCCTGCGGCTACTTCACCAAGGAGCCGTACGAGAACTGGACCCGCCGGACCTCCGAGCTCCTCGGCGCCGTCGAGCTCGACCTGGACTGGCGCACCGACGTCGACGGGCTCCGGACCCGGCTCGACGAGATCCTCGAGACCACGACGCTGTGGGACGGGCGGACGAAGTCGCTGCAGGTGACCGACGCGACCGGCGGGCTGGTCCGGATCCGCGTCCTCGTCACCGCCGCGGACGCCTCGACCCTGTTCGACCTGCGGTGCCGGGTGCGCGAGGGCCTGGTGGCCTGGGCCCGCGACGACGCGGACGCCGCGTCGCTGCCCCGCCAGCGCGTCGAGCTCGTCCCGCCCGCCCGGACGGCTCCGTCACCGGCCCCGTTCGCGTCGCCTTCCTAGGATCGGGGCCGTGAGCACCACGGCAGACCCCCGGCGCCTGGTCCCGCGCACCGACCGCGTGCTCGCCGACCCCCGCCTGCAGGACGCGTCCGCCCGGCTCGGCCCAGACCTCGTCAAGGCCGCCGTCGTGGCCGCGCAGCAGCGGGCCCGTTCCGGCGAGCTGGCGCCCGACGCCGTCGCCGACGCCGCGGTCGCCGCCCTGCCCCGCGCCGCCGCCAGCACCCGCCCGGTGATCAACGCGACGGGCGTCGTCCTGCACACGAACCTGGGCCGCGCCCCGCTCTCCCCCGCCGCCGTCGAGGCGCTCGTCGCCGCGGCCGGCTACACCGACGTCGAGTTCGACCTCGCCGACGGTTCCCGGGCCCGCCGCGGCCGCGGAACCCTCGCGGCCCTGGCCGACGCCGTCCCCGCGGCGGAGGCCGTGCACGTGGTCAACAACGGCGCCGCGGCGCTCGTCCTCGCCACTACAGCCCTCGCCGCCGGCCGCGAGGTCGTGGTCAGCCGTGGAGAGCTCGTCGAGATCGGCGACGGCTTTCGCCTGCCCGACCTGATCGCCTCCACCGGCGCACGGCTGCGCGAGGTCGGCACCACCAACCGCACCCACCTCGCCGACTACGCCGACGCGGTCGGCCCCGGGACGGGCTGCATCCTCAAGGTCCACCCCAGCAACTTCCGCGTCGACGGCTTCACCTCCAGCGTCGACGTCGGCGCGCTCGCCGGGCTGGGCGTGCCCGTCGTGGCCGACCTCGGCAGCGGGCTGCTGGTCCCCGAGCCGCTGCTCCCCGACGAGCCCGACGCCGACACCGCCCTCCGCGTGGGCGCCGACCTCGTCACCGGCAGCGGCGACAAGCTCCTCGGCGGACCGCAGGCCGGGCTCCTCCTCGGGCGTACGGCCGTGGTCGAGCGCCTGCGACGCCACCCGCTCGCCCGGGCGCTCCGGGTCGACAAGCTCACCCTCGCGGCGCTCGAGGCGACGCTGCGCGGACCGCGGACGCCGACCTGGGCGGGCCTGCACGCCGACCCCGACGACCTGCGGCGACGCTGCGACGCCCTCGCCGCCGCCCTCGACGGTCTCGGTGCGGAGGTCGTCCCCAGCGCCGGCGCCGTCGGCGGCGGCGGAGCCCCGGGCCTGGAGCTGCCCGGCTGGGCCGTCGCCCTGCCGACCGCGTACGCCGCCGCCCTGCGCACCGGGGCCGCCGTCGTCACCCGCGTCGAGCGCGGCCGCTGCCTGGTCGACCTGCGCTGCGTCGACCCCGCCGACGACGCCCGCGTGGCCGGCGCCGTGCGCGCCGTCCGGCTGCCCGGGGCCGACGGGGCCTGACGTGCACGTCGTCGCCACCGCCGGCCACGTCGACCACGGCAAGTCGACCCTGGTCCGCGCCCTGACGGGCATGGAGCCCGACCGCTTCGCCGAGGAGAAGCGCCGCGGCATGACCATCGACCTCGGCTACGCGTGGACGCGCGTGGGCGAGGGTCCCAGCAGCACCGAGCTCGCCTTCGTCGACGTGCCGGGGCACGAACGGTTCATCGCCTCGATGCTGGCCGGGCTCGGCCCGGCGCCCGCCGTGATGTTCGTCGTCGCGGCCGACGAGGGCTGGCGGCGCCAGTCCGAGGAGCACCTGGCCGCCGTCGACGCGCTCGGGCTGACCACCGGGCTGCTCGTCGTCACCCGCAGCGACCTCGCCGGCGCAGGCCCCGCGACGGCCGAGGCACGGGAACGCATCGCCCGCTCCAGCCTCGGCGCCGTGCCCGCCGTCGCCGTCTCCGGCGCCACTGGCGCCGGGCTCGACGACCTCCGGGCGGCGCTGCTCGACCTCGTCGGAACGTTGCCGGCCCCGCGCACCGACGGCCGGGTGCGGCTCTGGGTCGACCGGGCCTTCACGATCCGCGGCGCGGGAACCGTCGTCACCGGCACCCTCGGCGCCGGCACCCTGCGCGAGGGTGACCTGCTCGCCCTGGGAGAGCGCGAGGTCACCGTCCGCGGGCTCCAGTCCCTCGGGGCCGACGTGCCGCAGGTGCCCGCCGTCGCCCGCGTCGCCGTGAACCTCCGCGGCGTCGACGTCGAGCACGTCGGCCGGGGTGACGCGCTGCTCACACCCGGCGCCTGGCCCACCACCGACCTGCTCGACGTCCGCGTGCGGCCCCACGACCCGGACGCGCGCGCCGCCGACCTGCCCGCCGAGCTCGTCGCGCACCTCGGCACCGCCGCCGTGCCCGTCCGGCTCCGCCCGCTGGACGACGAGCTGGTCCGGCTGACCCTGCACCACCCCCTCCCGGTCGAGCCGGGCGACCGCCTCGTGCTGCGCGACCCCGGGCGCCACGCGGTCGCCGCGGGGGCCGTCGTGCTCGACGTGGCCCCACCGCCGTTGAACCGTCGCGGTGCCGCCGCGGCCCGCGCCCGCGAGCTCGCCCACGCCGACGAGCCCGCCGCGGTGCTCGCCGACCGGGTCCGCCGGGCCGGCGCCGCCCGGGCCGCCGACCTCGTCGCCGCGGGCGTGCCCACCGCCGACACCTCCCGCGTCCGTACGGTCGCCGGCTGGTTCGTCGACCCGGCCACCTGGGACCGCTGGGCCGCCGACCTCGCTGCGGCGGTCGACGAGCAGGCGGCCCGGACCCCGCTCGACCCCCGGCTCACCGCCGACGCCGCCCGGCGCCGCCTCGGCCTGCCGGACCGGTCCCTGCTGGCCCCGCTCGTCGAGGCCGCGGGCCTGGCGTACGCGGACGGTCGCGTCGGGCGACCGGGCGACGACCGCGACCTGGGTCCCGCCGAGGTGGGGATGACCAGGCTCGAGGCCCACCTCGGAGCCCACCCGTTCCTCGCCCCGGAACGTCCGGATCTCGACGCCTGGGGCCTCGGCGTGCCCGAGCTCGCCGCCGCCGAACGGGTCGGGCGGGTGGTGCGGCTCGCGCCGGACATGGTCCTGCTCCCCGACGGACCGGCGCGGGCGATGCGCGAGCTCGCCGCGCTGCCCCAGCCCTTCACGACCAGCGAGGCCCGCCTCGCCCTCGGCACGACCCGCCGGGTCGCGATCCCGCTGCTCGAGCACCTCGACCGCCGGGGCTGGACGGTGCGCGTCGACGCCGGCCACCGGAGGGTGAAGGGCCGGTGAAAAGTCGCGCCCACTAGGGTGAACGCGTGCCCCTGGTGCTCCCGTACGCCGACCACGAGCCCGTCCTCGACGCGACCACCTGGCTCGCGGAGAACGCGACCGTCGTCGGGCAGGTGCGCCTGCACGCCCGCTCGAGCGTCTTCTACGGCGCGGTGCTGCGCGGCGACATGGCCGAGATCGTCGTGGGCCGCGGGACCAACCTCCAGGACAACGTCGTGGTCCACACCGACACCGACTTCCCGGCGCTGATCGGGCTCGGCGTCAGCGTCGGCCACGCGGCCGTCGTGCACGGCTGCACGATCGAGAACCACTGCCTCATCGGCATGAACGCCACCGTCCTCAACGGCGCGGTCATCGGCACCGGGTCGCTGGTCGCGGCTGGCGCGGTCGTGCTCGAGGGGACGGTCGTGCCGCCCCGGTCGCTCGTGGCCGGCGTCCCCGGCAAGGTCCGCCGCACCCTCACCGACGACGAGCGCGCGCACATCGTGCGCAACGCGGAGGCGTACGAGGTGCTCGCCCGCGGCCACCGGGCGGCCGCGCCGCGCTGAGCGCGCGTCGGGGCCGGGGTCGGACCGCGATCAGCCCTGGGCGAGCGTGGGCGGTGGGAACTCCAGCGCGTCCCACTCGCGGACGGCCGACGGCACGGCCAGGCCCTCGAGCACGAAGGGGTCGCCCTGCGGGAAGGCCTCGGCGGCCTCCGGGCTGCGGAACACGGCCATCGACCCGCTGGCGGGCGCGGGCAGCATCGGGCCGATGAGCACCACCTGCCCGGTCCGCGCGAAGTCGTCGAGATAGGCGCGGTGGCGCGGGTAGACCTCGGCGATCTGCTCGGCCCCGCCCTCGGCGACGGCGTAGACGACCACGTAGAGCACGCGCACACTCTGCCATCGCGTCCGGTCCCGCGCGGGCCGTGGCAGACCTCGTCGCAACCAGGGTCTCCCCGCGGGAGAAGATCACCTGGGCCGCCCGACGTGGCGGCCGACGACGGGGGGCAGGGATCATCCGTATCGCAGACCCGGACCGGGCCTCAGGGCCGACGGGCGGACCACCGGACTTCGACGCGCTGTACCGCGCGGACCCCGACCCCTGGGAGGTCGGCACGAGCGCGTACGAGCGGCGAAAGCGGGCGGTCGTCCTCGCCTGCCTCCGGCGCGACCGGTACACGCTCGCGTGGGACCCGGCCTGCGGGACCGGCCACCTCACCGCCGACCTGGCCTCCCGCTGCGACCAGGTGCACGCCGCCGACGCCTCGGCGGAGGCCGTCCGCCTGACCGCAGAGCGGTGCGCCGACCTGCCGGTCACCGTCCGGCACCGAGCGCTGCCCGCGGCACCCGACCCGGGGTCGCGGCCCGACCTGGTCGTGGTGAGCGAGGTCTTCTACTACCTGTCCGACGCCCAGCGGGCCGCGACCGTGGCGCTGGTCGACGAGCGGGCCGCCCGGGCGTGCGAGGTCGTCGCCGTCCACTGGGACGGCGCTCCCGACGACGCCTGGCTGAGCGGGCCCGCCGGCCAGCTGGAGCTCGTCAGCCGGCTCGCCGAGCGCGGCTGGGTCCACCGCATCCACCACGACGACGACGGCTTCCTGCTCGACACGCTCACCCGCGGTCCCGCCTGAGACACGCGCACCGGGACCGTTCCGCGGGCGTCCTCACGGCGTACGAGAATGGGCGCGTGGTTGCGGTGACTTCAGGGCAGGCTCCTGCGCGTGGGCCGTACGGCGTCTCCTCCCCCGAGGTGCTGACCCTGGTCGAGGACTACCTGAGCGAGACGGCCGGCCGGGCGCACCATCGCCTCGGCGACGTCCTCGGCGTCGCCCTGACCACGGCCGTGGCCGGCGGCGACCCGATGACGACCGGGTCCAGCACCGAGCGGGCGGCCAAGATCGACCAGACGCAGTACGCGATCGGGCTCGGCCCCTGCCTCCTGGCGCTGTCCGGGGCGGGCGAGCTCTACGTGCCCGACCTCGCCTCCGACCCGCGCTGGGGCGACTACGGTCCGGCGGCCGCGGAGCTCGGCGCGCGCTCCTGCATCTCGGTGCCCGTGACCGACGGCGACGAGCGGGTGATCGGGGTGCTCAAGGTCTACTCCGCCGCGGTCGACGGCCTCGACGCCACCCAGCGGGACACCGCCCGCCGCGTGGCGCTGGCCATGGCGGGCAGCTTGGGCCTGGCGAGCGCGCTGATGGCGACCTCCTCCGAGCTGCAGGACCGCATCGAGGCGATGGACGCCCGGCGCACGATCGACCTGGCCACCGGCGTCCTCATGGGCCGGCTCGGCCTGAGCGCCGACGCGGCCTTCGAGGCGCTGCGCCGCGAGTCGCAGAACGCGAACGTCAAGCTCCGCGAGGTGGCCGCCGGGCTGCTGTCGGTGACCTCGCCCGACGGCGACGGGAAGGACGCGGCCGACGCCTCCGGGTCGAATGCCCGGGCACCCTTCAGCCGCCGCGGCGACGTGCCGGTCGCCGGGCGCTGACGCGGCCGCCCACCGCGGTGGGCGCTGCTCGCGGTACGTTGACCACGCGGTTCTGCAGCGACATCAGCCGCTCCTCGAGCACGTTTGTGCCCGTCACCAAGGAGCAACGATGTACCTCCACCGCCAGCAGCTGATCAACGAGATCGCCATCGACGAGCCGGACCCCGCCGCCGCGAACGCCCTCCAGGAGGGTCTGGGCGGCCAGTTCGGCGAGATGCGCACGATGATGCAGTACCTCTTCCAGTCGATGAACTTCCGCGGCGACCCCTCCTCCAAGCCCTACAAGGACCTGCTGCAGGGCGTCGGCACCGAGGAGATCAGCCACGTCGAGCTGATCGGCACGACGATCGCCCGCCTCCTCGACGGGGCCCCCGGCTACAAGGGCAAGAAGTCCGACCCGGTCGACGAGCCCGGCGCCAAGGGTGCGACCACGCTGTCGATCGCCAAGGACACCGGCAACATCCACCACTTCCTGGTGGGCGCCCAGGGCGCGCTGCCGGTCGACTCCGTGGGCAACCCGTGGAGCGGCTCGTACGTCTACAACTCCGGCAACCTCGTGCTCGACCTGCTCTACAACCTCATGCTGGAGAGCACCGGCCGGCTGCAGAAGTGCCGCATCTACGAGATGACCGACAACAAGGCGGCCCGCTCGACGATCGCCTACCTGATCGTGCGTGACCAGGCCCACGAGAACGCGTTCGCCAAGGCGCTGGAGTCGCTCGGCGTCGACTGGGGCAAGACCCTGCCGATCCCGAAGACGAACGCCGAGCAGTTCCCCGAGGTCAAGAAGCTCGTCGACCAGGGCCTGCAGAGCGTGCAGTACACGTTCGACATCGACGACGCCAGCCAGGCGGCCAAGCTCTACCGCGGCGCCTCGCCGAGCAACGACGGCACCGAGCTGAGCACGCAGACAATCCCCGAGGGCGGCATGCCGATCACCATCGCGCCGGAGCGCAAGGAGGAGTTCGCGCCGGGTCTCGACCCGGAGCTGCTCGCGCTCATCCAGGCCACCGCCGAGGTCGAGATCGCCTCGATCGAGAAGACCGACACCACGACCGCCTGACCCGACCCCCCGGCGAGGGCCCGGTCACGGACGTCATCATGGCGGCCGTGACCGGGCCCTTGACGACTCTCGAGCCGCTGCCGGCGGCCCTCCCGCTGCCCGCGACGTACGACCCGTACGCCCCGGGCGACGACCAGCGGGCGGTGCTCGCCGCGCTCGTCGACCGCCGACCGTGGGCCGGCGTGGCGTGGCCGGACCTGGTCGAGGAGCTGCTCGCGCTCGGCCGTACCGACGTCCCGCTCGCCAAGCTCGCCGAGTCGCACGTCGACGCGGTCCGCATCCTCGGGCAGGCCGGCGTCGCGCCGGCGCCGGGCGCGCTCTACGGCGTCTGGGCGTCGCGGTCGGCGAGCACCGGGCTCACCGCCGTCGAGCGGGGCTCCGACCTCGAGGTGTCGGGCACGCTGCGGTTCGCGTCGGGCGCCGTCCTGCTCGACCGGGCGCTGGTGCCGGTGTGGCCCGACGAGCACCACCACCTGCTGCTCGACCTGGACGTGACGGGCCTGCCCACCGACGCCTCGTTCTGGCGGACGTCGGCCATGGCGCCCAGCCGGACGGTCGAGATCCGGCTCGACCGGCACCTCGTGCCGCGCGACGCCCAGCGCGGCGACGTCGACTTCTACCTGTCGCGCCCGGGGTTCCAGGCCGGCGGGGCTGGCGTCGCCGCCTGCTGGGCCGGCGGCCTCGCCCGTGTCCTGGACGTGCTGCGTGCCTTCCACCCCCGCCCGAACCCGGCCCAGCAGGCGCGGTTCGGTCGGATCCACGCCGACCTGGTCGCCGCGATCGGCGCCGTCCGGTCCGGCGGCCGTCTGCTCGACGATCCCGCGACGGACACCACCGCGGTCGCCCTCGAGGTCCGCACCGTCGTCGCGGCAGCCGTGCACCGCGCGCTCGCGGAGGCGCGGCTCCTCACCGGACCCACCGGGCTGGCCCTCGACGACGCGGTCGCGCACGCGGTCCCCGACCTCGAGCTCTACACGCTCCAGCACAACCTCGACGCGGCGCTCGCCGCCCTCGGTGCGGCAGGCCGGTGAGCCACCGCCCAGCCGGTGCTCGGGACGCACCTAGGCTCGGCGAGGATCAGGGCTCGTAGGCGGAGCTGGCCGAGGAGGTCGCTGGTGGTCGAGGTCGTTCGCGACGCGGGGACGGACGGGCCTGCGGTGACCGGGGCGGGGCACCACGTCGACGTGTGGCGGCGCCGCGCCTCCGCGAGCCCGCGGGTGGACGTCGACGCGCTCCGCGGTCTCGCCGGCGACGGAGCCGCCCTGCTCGCGTTCTCGGCCCATCCCGACGACGAGTCGATCGGCGCGGGGCGTCTGCTCTCCGCCTGGAGGCGCTCGGGCGGCCGGGCGCGAGCCGTCCTGGCGACGGCGGGCGAGGCGTGCGTCGACCACGTCGGGGCACGACCTCCCGGTCTGGCCGCCCGGCGGCTCGCCGAGTGGCACGCCGCCCTGGCGGTCCTCGACGTCGAGGCCGGGGAGACGTACGGGCTCCCCGACAGCGGCCTCGAAGGCGCCCAGGCCGCGCTGGACGCCGCGGTGGGCCGGACCGTGGACCAGGCCCTGGCCCTGATCCGGACGGAGCCGGGCCCGCCCTGGCCGCTCGTGCTGCTCGCGCCCCACCCCCTCGACCCGCACCCCGACCACCGCGCCGTGGGCCGCGCGGTCGGCGCCGCCGCGGCCCGGGCGGGAGTGCCGGTCTGGTACTTCGGCGTCTGGTTGACCTACTGGGGCGACCCGGCCACCGACCTCGGCGGCCACCTCGTCCGCGTCCGCGTCGAGGAGGCCGACGACCGGGCGTGGGAGGACGCCGTGCAGTGCTTCCGGAGCCAGGTCGCCCCGCTCGCCGACGGCTGGGGCGCGGTCGTGCCGCCGGAGATGCTCGCGCACCACGACCAGCAGCTCCTGGTGCTGCCGGACGGAGCGCTGCCGTGACGGTTCCGGTGCCTGTCGTCGATGCTCCCGACGTCCTCGTGGCCGTGCCGGCGCGCGACGAGGAGGACGCGATCGAGGCCTGCCTGGCCGCCGTCGTCGCCGCTCTGGAGGTCGCCCGGACGACGGGACGGGTCGCCCGGGTCCGGGTCGCGGTCGCCGCCCACCGCTGCCGCGACGCGACCGCCGAGCGCGCCCGCACGCTGCTGCGGGCGAGCGGCCTGGAGCACGTCGTCGTCGACGACGAGCGCTCGTCGACGGTCGGGGAGGTCCGCAGCGCGCTGGTCCGGGCCGCCCTGCGGACCGCGCCGGGGCTCGAGGTGGACCGCACCTGGCTGCTGTCCACCGACGCCGACACCGTGGTCGGGCCCGACTGGGTGACCGGCCTGCTGGACGTGGCCGCGCGGACCGGCGCCGACCTCGTCGCCGGCTTCGTCGCGCTCGACGGCTGGCGCCCCGACCGGCACGCGGCGGCGGCGTACGACGAGATCCTGCAGGCCGGGCTGACCGCCGAGGGCCACCGGCACGTGTGGGCGGCGAACCTCGCCGTCTCGGCCGCCGCCTTCGAGGCGGCCGGCGGCTTCCCGTCCGTCGTCCACGGCGAGGAACGCGTCCTCGCCGAGCACGTGGCCGCCGCCGGCGGCCTGGTCGTCGGCTCGTTGTCCCCGGTCGTCATGACCTCGGCCCGCATGCCGGGCCGCGCCGCCCACGGGCTCGGTGACCTCCTGCGCCGCCTGTCCGCCGACGACGGCGTGGCCGAGGCCTCCTGACCCTGGCGACGCCGGTCCTCGTCGCCGCGGTTCGGCGTCCCCGCTAGTCCGTGCCGTCGGTCCGGCTGCTCGGGGCCGGTCCGCGCGCAGCCAGGTACGCCTCGATCCGCGCCGTCGCCTCCTGCAGCACCCGACGGGCGACGGCCAGGTCGGCCTCGTCGGCGCCGGCGAAGGAGACGTCCAGGGCCAGCGCCACCGGGTCGGGCAGGCGCGACCACAGGGCCCGGCCCGCGTCGGTGATGCTGAGCCGTCGCTGGCGCTGGTCGGCGGCGTCGGCGTGCTGGTCGACCAGGCCCTTGCGCACGAGCGTGGCGACGACACCGCTCAGCGTCGCGCGTTCCACCCGTAGCAGCCGGCTCAGGTCGCGCTGCAGCGTGGGCCCGACGTTCACGAGCCGGTGCAGCACGTACCACTGCGTCGGCCCCAGGTCGTGCTCGCGCAGCGTCGACTCGATCAGGGCGCGGGAGGCGTTGTGGTAGCTCTTCGCCCACGCCCCGACCGAGTCGTGCTGGTCGCGCTCCTCGTCAGCCATCCGCCATGGCTACCACGGGATGGGCGACGCCTCCCACCGCGTGAAGGTGTGGCTCGGCCCGTCCGGACCGAGCAGCGCCACCCGGACGACCTCCCGGGACCCGTCCTCGACCGACTCCGTGCCGGCGAAGTTGTTGAGCGCCGTGCTGGTGAAGCCCGGCGAGACGAGGTTGATCTTGATGTCGGTGTCCTCGAGCTCGATCATCATCGCCATCGTCATGGCGTTCTCCGCGGTCTTCGAGGCCGCGTAGCCGGGGCCGTACATCTTCCGGTACGGGAAGGAGGGGTCGGCGGTCGAGGCGAGAGAGCCGACGCCGCTCGAGACGTTCACGATGCGCGCGTCCGACGACTCGCGCAGCAGCGGCAGCATGGCCTGGTAGACGGCGAGCACCCCGAAGACGTTGACGTCCCAGATGGCGCGGACCTCGTCGAGCGACGCGGTGCTGGCCGTCGAGGACGCCGCCATCTCCTCCGGCGTCTGGGTCCCCGAGCGCGTGTTGGAGATGCCGGCGTTGCTGACGAGCAGGTCGAGCCGACCGTGCTCGGCGCGGATCCGGTCGGCCGCCGCGGCGATCGAGGCCAGGTCGGTGACGTCGATCTGGAGCGCGGTGGCCCCCTCACCGATGCCGGCGGCAGCGGCCTCGCCGCGCGCGAGGTCCCGCGCACCGACGTACACGCTCACGCCGGCGGCGACGAGCTCCTTGGCGACCTGGAGCCCGACTCCCTGATTGGCTCCGGTGATCAGAGCGATGCGGTCCTGCGGCATGACTGTCCTTCCTCTCAAATCGTCTGCTACCTCTCGATTATTCGTCAGGCGGCTTACGAAAGCAAGAGCCAGGTCAGCGGGCCGCGGCACGCTCCAGCGAACGTTCCATCGTGCGGTAGGTCAGGACGAAGTGGCCCTGCGCGATCCGCTGGGCCCGCTCGGCGTCCCCCTCGACCACGGCCGCCACCAGCTCGGCGTGCTCGTGCAGCGCCTGGTCGAAGAACTCGCGCTCGTACGGCTCCGCGCCGAACCCGAGCGTCGCCGCCGCCGTGAGGTGGGCGCTGAGCGCGGTAAGGTGCGGGTTGGCCGCGGCCGCGCAGACGAGGCCGTGCAGCCGCCGGTCCCAGGCCCGCGCGAGCTCCATGTCCTCACCCGTGGTGCCGAAAGCGGCCAGCGCCTCGGTCAGCTCCGTGCGCTGCTCGGGCGTACGCCGCTCTGCTGCGGTCCGGGCGATGAGGCCCTCCACCAGGCAGCGGTAGTCGAAGAGGTCCCGCAGCCGCGGCAGCTCCGTCTCCAGGGTCCGGCGCGCCTCGTCGGGCGCGACGTCCTCCCACGCCTGGCTCGTGACGAAGGTCCCGCCGTGGCGACCACGCCTGGCGATCACGAGCCCGAGGTCGCCGAGCCGCTGCAGCGCCTGGCGGACCGTCACGCGGCTGACCTCGAGCCTCGTGGCGAGCTCGCGCTCGGACGGCAGCCGCTCGCCCGGTGAGAAGGTGCCGATCGCGATGGCGGTCACGAGCCGGTTCGCGACGTCCTCGGTCACGCTCGCGGGGCGCAGGCTCCCGGCCGCTGTCACAAGACCGTCACGAGACGGGTCGTCCAAAGGTATTGAGACCACACCTTTTCGATGTTTGACTGCCTTCGCCCGCTATCGATCTCTCGGGGGAGCTGGACGTGAGCAGTGTAGGAGCGACGCCTGTGGCGGTCGCGGAGCCGTCGACGACGGGGACCGTGCCCTTCCGGGGGCACGAGACCTGGTACCGCGTGACCGGGACGCTCGACCCGGACGCCGCGCAGGCCCCGCTGGTGGTGCTGCACGGCGGACCCGGGGCCGCGCACAACTACACGCTGGCGATGACCTCGCTGGCGGGCGACGGCCGGGCGGTCGTGCACTACGACCAGCTCGGGTGCGGCCGGAGCACCCACCTGCCCGACGCGGACCCGTCCTTCTGGACCGTCGAGCTCTTCGTCGCCGAGCTCCGCGCGGTCGTCGAGCACCTCGGCATCGCCGGACGGTTCCACCTGCTCGGTCAGTCGTGGGGCGGCATGCTCGGCCCGGAGGTCGTCCTGTCCGACGACAGCGGCATCCTCTCGCTCACGATCTGCGACAGCCCGGCGTCCATGCCGCTGTGGCTGCAGGCCGCGAACGAGCTGCGCGACGAGCTGCCGGCCGACGTTCAGGCGACGCTGCTCGCCCACGAGGAGGCCGGGACGACGGACTCGCAGGCGTACCGCGACGCCGAGAAGGTGTTCTACGACCGCCACGTCTGCCGGGTCGTGCCCAACCCGCCCGAGGTCACCGCGAGCTTCGACCAGATCGACGACGACCCGACCGTCTACCACGCCATGAACGGGCCGAGCGAGTTCCACGTCGTCGGCTCCCTCAAGGAGTGGTCCGTGGTCGACCGCGTCGACGCCATCCGCGTCCCGACGCTCGTCGTCGCCGGCGCGTACGACGAGGCCAAGCCGATCGTCTGGCAACCGTTCGTCGACCGCATCCCCGACGTCCGCAGCCACGTGTTCGGCGAGTCGAGCCACATGCCCCACGTCGAGGAGCCCGACGCCTTCACCGAGGTCGTCGGGTCGTTCCTCCGCGAGCACGACTGATCCACGCAGGCTCCCCGAGCTCGTCGAAGGGCACGCGCCCGGAGCTCACCAAGCGCACACACCCCACGCACCGAAGGACCCACATGCCCATGCAGCCCGAGGCGCCCGCCTCCGAGCTCGCCGAGTTCGGCTACAAGCAGGAGCTCAACCGCACGCTCTCCACCACCGACCTGATCGTCTACGGGTTGGTCTTCATGGTGCCGATCGCCCCGTGGGCGATCTTCGGCGTCGTCTACAACGCGTCGTCCGGCATGGTGCCGCTCGTCTACCTCATCGGCCTGGTCGCGATGATCTTCACCGCGCTGTCGTACGCGCAGATGAGCAAGGCCTTCCCCATCGCCGGCTCGGTCTACTCCTACGTCGGCCGCGCCCTGCACCCCGTGCTCGGCTTCTTCGCCGGCTGGACGATCCTGCTCGACTACCTGCTGGTGCCGACGCTGCTCTACGTGTTCGCCGCCGAGTCGATGGCGGGCATCTTCCCCGGCGTCCCCAAGCCCTTGTGGATCATCGTCTTCCTCATCATCAACACCGCGGTCAACTACGTCGGGATCTCCTTCACCGCGATCGTCAACCGCCTCTTCCTCGCCGCGGAGCTCCTCTTCGTCGTGATCTTCGTGATCATGGCGATCGTCGCGATCAACCGCGGGGTCGACGGCGCGACGTTCACGACCACGCCGCTGTTCAACGCCGACCTCTTCACCCCGCAGCTCGCGGCCGCGGCACTGTCCATCGCGGTGCTGAGCTTCCTCGGCTTCGACGGGATCGCGACGCTCAGCGAGGAGGCCAAGGGCGGGCGCCGCTCTGCCGGCATCGCCATGATCAGCGGTCTCGTCCTGGTCGCGATCTTCTTCGTCACCCAGACCTGGCTCGCCGCCATGCTCGTCCCCGGCACCACGCAGTTCGGCGACGACGAGGTCAACAATGCCTTCTTCGGCATCGTCGGCAAGATCAGCGGGAGCGCCTGGATGGTCGCCTTCCTGGCCATGAACGCGCTCGCCGTCGGCATCGCCAACGCCGTCGCCGCCCAGAGCGCCACCTCGCGGCTGCTGTTCTCCATGAGCCGCGACGGTCGCCTGCCGCGTTTCCTGGCGCACATCGACCCGCAGAGCAAGGCGCCGCGGCGGGCGATCCTCGTCGTCGCCGGCCTGACCCTGGTCCTCGGGCTCGTCTTCGTCGGCCAGATCGACATCATCTCGACGCTCGTCAACTTCGGCGCCCTGACCAGCTTCCTGCTGCTGCACGTGTCGGTGATCGGCTACTACGCGGTCAAGCGCCGCAGCAAGAACGTCTTCCTGCACTGGATCTCGCCGGTGCTGGGCTTCCTGATCATCGGCTTCGTGCTCTGGAACGCCGACGCCTCCGCCAAGATCGGGGGCGTCATCTGGCTCGGCATCGGCGCCCTGGTCCTCCTGTACTACGTCCGCAAGGGCACCGGGGTCCTCGAGGAGCACGCGGCCGACCCGTTCCGGACGGCCGAGTCCGACGCGAGCCTCGAGGCGGACCGCGCATGAGCGAGCACTTCCTCGGGAAGGAGCACGGTGTCGCGGCCTTCAGCCCGACCCGTGAACCCGTCCTGCGCGTCACCCCCGGCGCCGGCGACCGGATCACCTTCGAGACCGACGACGCGGCGTACGCGCAGATGGAGCAGTTCGGCGACCTCGGCAAGGTCACTGCGACCATCAACCCGGTCACCGGGCCCGTGTTCGTCGAGGGCGCCGAGCCGGGCGACGTCCTCGCGGTCACGATTCACGCCATCGACGTCGCCGAACAGGGGTGGTCGGTCTCCATCCCCGGCGCCGGCGCGCTGTCGGAGGTCATGGGGCCGGAGTTCTTCGTCCGTCGGGTCCCGGTGCGGGACGGGCGGGTCCAGCTCACCGACACGCTCGACTGCGCGGCGGCGCCGATGATCGGCTGCCTGGGTGTGGCCCCCGCCGGCGTCGAGGGCTCGACGGTCATGCCGACCTACCCCACCGGCGGCAACATGGACCTCACCGACGCTCGTGTCGGCAGCACCGTCTACCTGCCCGTGCAGGTGCCGGGGGCGCTGCTCAGCGTGGGCGACCTGCACGCCGTTATGGCCCGGGCCGAGTCGACGTTCGTCGCGATCGAGATCGCCGGAACGGCCACGCTGAGCGTCGACCTGGTCAAGGGCAAGGCCCTGCGCGGGCCGCAGGTCGACACCGGGGAGGAGTGGGTGTGCGTCGGGCTCGGCGACCCCGTGCAGGACTCGATCGTCATGGCGTACGAGTCGTTGTTCGAGGTCATGCGCGAGCACGGCTGGAGCCGCGAGGACGCGTACGTCGTGCTCAGCGCACTGGGCCACACGGAGCTGGGCGGGCCGACGGGCTCGTCCGACCCGGACCCGCTGCACCCGTTCCGCGCGGTCGGCGCCGTCACCCTCGCCCGGATCGCCAAGGACGTCCTGCTGCGCGGCGGCCGCTGACCCCGGGGTCGGGTCGACGCCCTTCCCCGCCGACCCGGCCGACTCGCCCCTGATCGCGTCTGCTCGATCTTCTCGAGCCTGCTCGCTCTGCTGGGCGCGCAGACTTCAGAAGGCCGAGCAGACGCGTTCGGGGCTCGGGCACGGCCGACCCTCGGCGCCAGTAGCCCGGGCAGCGCCGGTGGGGTCGGCCGCCGACCCGCGGGCTTCGGAGCGGGCTCGTAGGGTGAAGCGGTGCCTCTCTTCGGTCGTTGGAGGAAGAAGCCGGAGCCGCCCGAGCCGCTGCCCTCCGACAGCGAGCTGGTCCCGCTGGACGTCGAGCAGGCGGCGCTGCTGCGCCGGCTCGTGCAGGGAGACCTCGCGCGTCGCGGGATCGAGGGCGAGGTGTTCGACGGGCACGTCGTCACGGCCGACCACCAGATCGGGCTGCACAACCTCGCCAAGACCGTCGCGACGGAACCGCAGGGCACCTGGCCGCGGATGGTCACGCACCACCTCGACCTGATGCTCGCGCCGTCGGGCGCCGACGAGATGAGCGACGAGCACCTGCGTCACGCGGTGTACGCCCGCGTCGCCCAGGACTCACCCGAGCTGCGCGAGATGTTCCCCGACGCGCGCCACCTCGCCCCCGGGCTGGCCCTCGTGCTCAGCATCGACTACCCCGAGCGGGTCGCCACCGTCGCGCAGCCCTTCTACGAGGAGCGCGGCGGGCTCGACCAGTGGTGGGTGATCGGCATGGGCAACCTGCGCCGGCTGCTCGAGACCGAGCACTTCGACCGCTACGCCATGGGCGAGGACAGCCCGATGCCCCGTTTCGACATCGTGGAGGGCGAGTCGGTCTACACCGCCAGCCTCGCCGCGAGCCTGCCCGACCTGCTGACCCTCGTCGGCCAGTCCGACGTGGGACGCGGCGTGCTGGTGGCGGTCCCGGACCGCAAGCGCGTGGTGCTGCGCGCGGTCGAGGGGGCGGAGACGCTGCCGGCCATCGCCGAGATCGCCAAGGTGACCCACGCGGCGTACACGTCCTCGGCCGGTCCGCTGAGCCCGCACGTCTTCCTCGTCGACGCCGAGGGGTGGCACCAGCTCACCTCGATCGCCGACGGAACCATCTCGATCATGCTCGGAGCTGAGTCGGTGCGCGCGTTCGACCTGGACGACCGCGGCTGAGCGTCGCCCGACCACCCCTAGCCTGTCGCCCGTGGACGCGCGCGAGCTGACGACGAGCTACCGGATCGAGCTGCCCGGATGGGTGGCGGACGAGGTCGCCGACGTCCCCGACGTGCTCGACACCCTCGAGGACCGGATGCGGCTGGTGCACCGCCTCGCCGGGCGGAACTTCCTCGAGGGCGGCGGCGGCCCCTTCGCCGCGGTCGTCGTCGAGCGCGACTCCGGCCGGCTCGTCTCCGTCGGCGTCAACGTCGTCCTGGGCACGGGCATCTCGTCGGGCCACGCCGAGGTCACCGCGCTCGGCCTCGCCCAGGCCCGCCTGGGTTCGTGGGACCTCGGGGCCGACGGCCTCCCCGCGCACGAGCTCGTCGTCAACTGGCGCCCCTGCGTCCAGTGCTACGGCGCGACGCTCTGGTCGGGCGTGCGGTCGCTCGTCGTCGCCGGCGACGGGCCGGAGCTAGAGCAGCTGACCGGCTTCGACGAGGGTCCGATGGTCCTCGACTGGCGCGACCAGTTCCGCGCCCGCGGCATCGACGTCACCACCGACGTCCTGCGCCGCGAGGCCGTCGCGACCTGGCAGGCGTACGCCGACCACGTCGCCGCGACAGGGGCGGTGGTCTACAACGCCCGGGCCGGAGCCCCCGGCGCCTAAGCGCACCGAACCCCGCACCCCGCACGCCGCACCCCGCCCTCATCCCCGCGAACCGCTGAGGGACGACGGCGATCCGGCCCGAGGGCCCGTCGGGAGTCAGCGGTTCGCCGAGATCGGGACGGCGCGGCCGATGAGGACGGGCCCCACCGCCGGTCCACCTCCTCACCGGACCCGAGGAGCCGCCATGCCCACCCAACCCCGCCGCAGCGTCGCCGTCACCGTGCTCGTCTGGCTGGCCCGGGCCGCGCTGGCCCTGACCTTCCTCGGCGCCGGCGCGAGCAAGCTCGTCGGCGAGCCGGCGATGGTGACGATGTTCGCCGACATCGGCGCCGGGCAGTGGCTCCGCTTCCTCGTCGGCGCGCTCGAGGTCGCCGGTGGCGTCGGTGTGCTCGTGCCGCGGATCAGCGCGCTCGCGGCCGCCGGCCTGGCGCTGCTCATGGTCGGCGCCACCGCCACGAACCTCACCGTCCTGGGCAGCCCGCCCTGGTCGCCCCTGGTCCTGCTGGTCCTCGCCGCGCTCGTGGCCTGGGCCGGACGCGACCGGCTCGTCGGTCGGCGCGCCGCTGCGACCACCGCCTGACCGCTCCCCGGCTCCGGTGGCCTCACTACGCTCGACGTGTGAGCACCGCGAGCGGCTGGACCGAGAACGACATCCCCGACCTCACCGGCCTGCGTGCCGTGGTCACGGGCGCCAACAGCGGGCTCGGCCTGCAGACCGCGCTGCAGCTCGCCCGGCACGGTGCCTGGACCACGCTGGCCTGCCGTAGCGAGGAGCGCGGCCGCGCGGCGGTGGAGCAGGTCCGCAGCCAGCTCGGCGACGGCCCCGGCACAGCCGATCTCGCGATCCTCGACCTCGCCGACCTGTCGTCGGTGCGACGGTTCGCCGAGGACTGGCACGGCCCGCTGGACGTCCTCGTGAACAACGCCGGCGTCATGGCCGTGCCGTACGACCGCACCGTCGACGGCTTCGAGCGCCAGCTGGGGACGAACCACCTCGGCCACTTCGCGCTCACCGGCCTGCTGCTGCCCGCCCTGCGCCAGGCGCGCGCGGCGCGGGTCGTGAACGTGTCGAGCCTGGGGCACCGCATGGGCCGCATCGACTTCGACGACCTGCAGTCGGAGCGGCACTACCAGCGCTGGCTCGCGTACGGGCAGAGCAAGCTCGCGAACCTGCTCTTCACCCGCGAGCTCGTCCGCCGGCTCAACCGCGCCGGTTCGACGGTGGCCGCAGCCGCCGCGCACCCCGGCGGGTCAGACACCGAGCTCTACACCGGGTTCGCTGGCAGCTCGGGCCCGTTCGCGCGGGTCTCCAAGCTGGCCAGCCAGCTGACCGGGCAGCCGGCCTCGGCGGGCGCGCTGCCCAGCCTCTACGCGGCGACCATGCCCGACGTGGTGCCCGGCGACTACTTCGGCCCGTCCGGCGTCGGCGAGGTCCGGGGCACGCCGACCCGCGTCGGGATGAGCGCCCGCGCCCGCGACGCCGTGGTCGGCGAGCGCCTCTGGGACGTCAGCGAGGAGCTCACCGACGTCACGTACGACCTGCCGCGCTGACCCTCAGGTCAGCGAGCCTCGGCCGAGCTCGACGCCGACGACGGCACGGACCGCCTCGAGGTCGACGTCCTCGGCGAGCGCGGCCGCGTCGGGCATGTCGTCGCGCAGGGCCTCCAGGCCGAACAGCGCGCGGCTCCAGAAGCCGAAGACCGTCGCGCCCACCAGCCGTTCGGCCAGCACCGGCGCGTCGTCGGCCGGCACCGTGCACCGTTCGGCGAGGTGCGCGGCCAGCGCCCCCAGGGCGACCCCCACGTACGACGCGTAGAGCGCCCGCGACGCCTCCGGGAGCCGGTCGGCCTCGGTGATGCCCATGCGGCTGATGCGGACGATCGGCGCGTACGCGAGCAGCTGGCGGAACCGTGCGCAATAGCGCACCACCGCCTCGAGCGGCTCGTCGGCGTACTGCGACGGCACCGAGAGGCGCCCCTCGAACAGGGTGTGCAGCCGCTCGATGCAGGCGCCGAACAGCGCCTCCTTGGTCGGGAAGTGCGCGTAGAGCGAGCGCTTCGAGGTCGCCGCGCGGGCCGCGACGACGTCCATCGACGTGCGCTCGTAGCCGAGCTCGAGGAAGACCTGCTTGGCCACGTCGAGGATGTGCTCGTGCAGCACGTCACCACGGCGGGCCATCGACACTCCCTGAAGTAAACGGTACAGTCGAGTTTACTTAGTACCTCGACCAGGAGTGCCCATGATCGTCCTCACCTCCGCCACCGGCCACATCGGTGGCCGCGTCCTCACCGACCTGCTCGCCCACGACGCTGAGGTCCGCGTCGTCGTTCGCGACTCCGCCAAGCTGGACGACGCCGTCCGGCGCCGCTTCGAGGTGGTCCAGGGCTCCCACCGCGACCCCGACGTCGTCGACCGGGCCCTCCGGGGCGCCGACGCCCTCTTCTGGCTGATGCCCGCCGACCCGACCGCGTCGAGCATCTACGAGACCTACCTGACCGCGAGCATCCCCGGGGCAGAGGCGGTCGTGCGCCACGGCGTGCCGCGTGTGGTCACCGTCTCCGCCCTCGGTCGCGGCACGGGCCTCTACGCCGGGCACGTCTCGGCCTCGCTGGCCATGGACGACCTGTTCCGCAGCACCGGGGCGCACGTGCGCGTCCTCGCGAACGCGACGTTCATCGACAACCTCGAGCGGCAGGTGCGCTCGCTCGCCGACGGTGTCCTGACCGGCACCCTGCCCGCCGACCTGAAGCTGCCCATGGTGGCGACGCGCGACATCGGGGACGCCGCCGCCCGGCTGCTGCGCGACGGCACCTGGACCGGGCAGGACACCGTCGACCTCCTGGGGCCCGAGGACCTCTCGCTGGACCATGTCGCGGCGGTCCTCTCCGAGGTCCTCGAGCGGCCGGTCCGCTACGAGCGCGGCGACCGGGCCGCCGACCTGGAGACGTACCAGCGCTACGGGATGTCCGCGGCCGTCGCGCGGGCGCTCGTCGACATGGACGTCGCCAAGGAGCGGGGGCTCGACCTCGCCGTCACCCGCACGCGGGAGAACACCACGCCGACCAGCCTGCGCACGTGGGCGACCGAGGTGCTCCGGCCCCAGGTGGAGGCGCTGGGGTGAGCCGCCGGGCGCCGCGGCGTTCCTGAGCGGCGCCGGCGCGGTCGTATCGTCGGTCGACATGGCCTCCCGCCCTCGCGCCGTCCGTACGGGCCGCGCCGCCGCCCAGCTCGGTGCGCAGCTCGCCGCCCTGCGGGAGCAGCAGGACCTGAGCGTCGACCAGCTCGCCGAACGGTCCAACCTCAGCCGCGCGACCGTACGGCGCGTCGAGGGCGGCGACCCGGGCGTCGGGCTCGGGACGTTCCTGACCGTGGTCAAGACCCTCGGCCACCTCGACGCGCTGCACGCGGCCCTGGAGCCGGACGACCTCACCTGAGCCTGCCGGCTCCGCTCCCTGAGCCTGTCGAAGGGCGCGCCCACGTCCCCGATGCCCGCAGCGTTCAATGGGGCCGTGGCGAAGCGATGGGTGGCGACCCGGTACGGCGACCTCGACGGCCTCGAGCTGCAGGAGGTCGAGCTCCCGGCCCCGGGTCCGGGTGAGGTCACGATCTCGGTCCGCGCCGCCGGCATGAACCCGGCCGACTACAAGCGCGTGCTCCAGGGCACCGACACCAGCGCGCTGCCGCACCCGGTCGGCTTCGAGGTCGCCGGCGAGCTCACCGCGCTCGGCGAGGGCACCGAGATCGCCTCCGGCCGCGGGTCGATCGGCGACCGCGTGCTGGCCTTCCGCATCAGCGGCGGCTACGCCAGCGCGGTGACCGTGCCCGCGAAGGACGTCTTCGCGCTCCCGGACGCCCTCGACTTCCCCGAGGGCGCCAACCTGCTCCTCGCCGGCTGCACCGCGGCCGAGATGCTCCACGTCACCGGAGCCCGCGCAGGCGAGACGATCCTCGTGCACGGCGCCTCCGGCGCGGTCGGGGTGAGCGTCCTGCAGCAGGCCCGGCAGCTCGGCGTCACCGTCATCGGCACCGCGGGCGAGCACAACCTGGACGTCGTGCGGCGCTTCGGCGGCGAGGCCGTCACGTACGGCCCCGGTCTCGCCGACCGCGTCCGCGAGGCCGCACCCGAGGGGGTGGCCGCGGCACTCGACACCGTCGGCACCGACGAGGCCGTCGACGTCTCGCTCGAGCTCGTCGCCGACCGGTCGCGCATCGTCACCGTCGCGGCGCCCGCTCGCGCGAAGCAGGACGGGTTCCGCGCCATCGGCGGGGCCATGCCGGAGAGCGCGGCCTACCGCGACCGCGTCCGGGCTGACCTGATCGCCATGGCCGGGCGCGGCGACCTGGTGGTGCCGATGGCCCGCACGTTTCCGCTCGACCAGGGCCGCGAAGCGCTCGACCTGCTGCAGAGCCAGCACCCGGGCGGCAAGCTCGCGCTGATCCCCTGAACCCCACGCCCGCCCGGCAGACTGGGGACGTGGACCTGCTGGTCGCGCGCAACCCCGACGAGGGCAGCAGCCTGCCCTTCCTGGTCCGGGTGCCGCTCGGCGACGGACTGGTCTTCCGCACCAAGGGCACCTGGCCGCGCACATCCGCGCTCTACTGCCACCCGGTCTCCCGGCACGACTGGCCCGCCGAACCGGACCTGGTCGAGCAGGTCCCGCTCAGCAGCTGCGTACGCCGGGGTGCCGCGATCGACCTCGTCGCCCAGCGCGGCCGCGAGTCACGCTCGCAGATCGTCTACACCCAGGCGCGCGGGCGCGAGGTCGTGTTCTGGCAGGCGCCCCGGACGCGCAAGCAGGCCCGGCCCGACGTCAGCCTGCCGAGCGCTCGCGCCGCCGGCATCGCCGACCTGGTGATCGTCGTCGACACCCACGAGCGCTACCCCTACCGCTTCGCCGGCCGGCAGGCGAGCACCGAGCGCCGTGCGCTCCGCAGCGGTGACTACGCCGTCGAGCACGCAGGCACGGTCGTCGCGGCGGTCGAGCGCAAGTCGCTGGAGGACCTGACCAGCAGCCTGACCAGCGGGCGGCTCCGCTTCGCCCTCGCCGAGCTCGCCGCGCTCCCCCGGGCCGCCGTCGTGGTCGAGGAGCGCTACTCACGGGTCTTCGCCCAGGAGCACGTCCGGCCGGCCGTCGTCGCCGACGGTCTCGCCGAGCTCCAGGTGCGCTACCCGGGCGTGCCCATCGTGTTCTGCGAGACCCGCAAGCTCGCCGAGGAGTGGACCTACCGCTACCTCGCCGCCGCCCTCCGGTGGTTCGCCGACCAGGAGGCGGCCGACCGGCGCGTCGCGGCGGTCGACCGGGAGCCAGCCGTCGTGTCGGCGCGAGCCGACGAGTCCGCCGGGTCGCCGCAGCCGACCACCGCCGACGTACGCCGATGGGCTTTCGACCAGGGCCTCCCCGTGTCCGACCGGGGCCGGCTCAAGCCCGAGATCCTGCAGGCGTGGGCGCAGGCCCACGCCGACGAGACACCGACCTGAACGTCTGCCCCAGCCGCCTCTGCGGCGGTAGGTTCCGCTCGTCGGTCCGACGAGGGGCCGGCGCGAGGAGGCCCCCGTGCGCACCATCGTCCGAGCCCTCGTGGGCCTCCCCTCCGCCGCGGTCGTGACGGCCCTCGGCGTCCTGCCCGCGCAGGCGGCGAGCCCGGCGTACGTCGCGCTCGGCGACTCCTACTCGGCCGGGAACGGCACCCGCACGTACCTCGACGACGGGACCACCTGCCAGCGCAGCGTCTACGCCTACCCGGCGCTGATCGCGACCAGCCGCGGCTACGCCCTCAACTTCCGCGCCTGCTCCGGCGCCACCGTCGCCGACGTCACGAACCTCCAGCTCGGCGCGCTCAGCACGTCGACCGCGTACGTCACCCTCACCGTCGGCGGCAACGACGCCGGCTTCGCCGACGTGCTCACCACCTGCGCCCTGCCGGCCTGGGCCAGCAACTGCAACGGCGCGATCGACCGCGCGCAGGGCGTCGTGAACCAGACCCTGCCCAGCCGGCTCAGCGCGTTGCTCACCCAGGTGAAGACCAGGGCCCCGTACGCCCGCGTCGTGGTCGCCGGCTACCCGCGGATCTTCAACGGCTCCGACTGCAACGCCTTCACCTGGTTCTCCCCGACCGAGGAGTCGCGGCTCAACCAGACCGCCGACCTGCTCAACGGGAAGCTGTCGAGCGCAGCGACCGCCGCCGGGTACGCCTTCGCCAACCCGACGAGCGCCTTCGTCGGGCACGCCGTCTGCGACTCCCCCGAGTGGATCAACGGCCTGTCCAGCCCGACCTCGGACTCCTACCACCCCAACCGCAACGGGCACGCGTCCGGCTACGCCCCGCTCGTCAGCGCCAAGCTCGGTGGCACCACGTCACCCCTGACCCTGCGCACCGCGAGCAGCGCCGTGACGCTCGACACCGCCGAGCGGCTGGGGACGCAGCAGCGCCGCTACGCCGCGCAGGACCGCGCGATCCGCCCGGAGACGTTCCGGCGCCCGGACCTCACGTCGCCCGCCGTGAAGCAGGCCGCGCGCCGCGCCGGTGTCGACCTGTCGAGCCGCGCCAGCATCGACGCCGCGGACCAGCGCCACGCGGCGGCTCAGGCGCGGGCCTACCGCGCTCGCTAGGCAGGCGCCGGCGGCTAGCGCCGTGGAAGGGCGTCGGGGTCGCGCGAGCAGGTCGCCGAACCCGGGTCGACCGCCTCCGGACCCGCCGTCGCGCGCGATTGACCGCTCGGGCAGCCGTTCGGGCCGAGGCCGAGCACGGCCATGGCGAGCCCGGCGCCGAGGACGACGGCACCGGCGCCCGCGAGCACGCGCGTCGAGACGGCCTGGCGTCGGAGCAGCCAGAGCGTGAGGGGCAGCGGGACGAGGCCGGCGACGAGCAGCCCGACCTGCGCCTCGACTGGTGAGTAGACCGGCCCGAACCCGCCCCCGGTGCAGCTCGAGACGCCGCACGCCAGGAAGCCGGTGACGAGCAGCGCCATCCCGGAGGCCCCGAGCGTCAGGAGCACGGCCAGGACGGTCAGCACCGCGCGCACCACCCTCGTACGCCTCGCGGGCTGGGCGGTCGGCTCCACCGAGGCGCCCGCTCAGACCTGCTCGCCGAACGCGAGCGGCGCCCGCGTGACGAGGTATGTCGCCCAGTTGAGCTTGCGCACCGCGCCCGCCGCGTCGCGCGCGACCCGCAGCAGCTCGCCGGCCTCGCGGCCCGACACCGTCCGGTACAGGTCGTCACCTACGCGCTCGAACACCGACGGCGGCTGGTGGGCCGGCTGCTTCGGCGTACGCGCCTCCAGGCGGCCCGCGCGGACGGAGAAGTCGAAGGCCGACCCCTCGGAGTACCAGCGACCCAGCAGCGGGACGAGCTCCTCGGGCACCGAGGTCCCCGGGCGCCACGGCTCGAGCTCGACCGGATCGTTCTCGGTGACGTTGTCGGCCAGCGCGATCGCCCACCCGGCGATGTCGGGCGGGGTGCTGCTGCTCGTGAGCACGACCCCGCCGGTCTTCACCTCGCGGTCGGTGAACAGCGCCGTGACATGACCCGGCATCCCGCCGGTGTGGCCGACGTACGTCCGGTCGCCCGAGCGCTGCAGGAAGAAGCCGAGACCCATCGCCGCCGTCCAGCGCTCCGCGTCGATCATGATCTGCGGCGCGCACATCTCCTCGAGCGTGTCCGGCGACAGCACCTCGGCGACCGGATCGGCGACGAACGCCGACCAGCGCGCCAGGTCCTCCCCCGTGCTGGCCAGTCCGCCGCACGGGTTCATGCCCTTCAGGTCGAGGACGGGTTCGGGCGTCGGGACGTCGCTGAACGGCGGCACGTAGTAGCCCTGCGCGTGCGCGCCGTCGAAGCCGACCGTCGTGCGCCGCATCTCCAGCGGCTCGAGGATGCGCGCGCGCAGCGACTCCTCCCAGCTGCGCCCATCGAGGCGGGCCACGACCTGGCCGAGCATCGAGTAGACGAGGTTGGAGTAGTGCCACAGCCGGTGCGGCGGGTGCACGCGCTCGGCCTGCTCGAACTCGCGGACCAGCGTCTCCTCGTCCGGGTTCTGCAGGGTCTCCCAGATGTCGCCGACGGGTTCGCGCTGCATCCCCGTCGCGTGCGCGAGGCACTGCCGGATGGCGATGCTCCCGTGCTGCGTCTCGGGGAAGAAACGGGCCAGGGTGTCGTCGAGCGACAGCTTCCCCTCGTCCCGCAGCCGCATGATCAGCACGGCGGTGAAGGTCTTCGTGTTGCTCGCGATGAGGAACTGGTCATCCGGCCCGGGCGCCGTGTCCGGCTGGTCGAGGTCCTTCGCGCCGACACCCGTCGACCAGACGAGCCCGCCCTGGCGGACCACGCCCGCGAACACGCCCGGCACGCGTCCGTCACGCTGACGTTCGAGGACGAGGCGGCGGAGGGTTCGCTCGGTGGACGGCTGCAGCTCGGTCACGGGCTCGACACTAGGGGGCTGCGCGACGCCACCGTCCGGTGGTGATGCTCCCGATCTCAGGAGGCCCAGGGGTCGACGAGGTCCACGCCCAGGGCCGCGAAGTCGGCCACGTTGCGCGTGACGACGGTGAGCCCCACCCCGAGTGCTGTTGCCGCGATGAGCACGTCGCGCTCCGGCCTCGGGTCGGGCACGTGGAGCCGGGCGGCCCGACGGGCCACCGCCAGGTCGACCGGGAGCAGTCGTCCTGCGAATGCCGGCAGCAGGTCCTGCTCGAGCCAACGACGCAGGATCGCTCCTTGCGAGGCGTCCCGTCTCGAGACGCGGCCGACACCGATCTCGACCTCCATGACGGTGATGACGCTCAGGAACAGCTCGCTCGTCCGCTGCACCCGGGCCCACCCCCGCACGGCCGGGTCGGCTCGGCCCTCGGGCTTCCGCAGCTCGCTGACGACGTTCGTGTCCAGCAGGTAGGTCACAGCTCCGGCACCTGCAGAGCGACCTCGACCCGAGCCGCCTCGAGGTCGATGTCGTCGTCGGCGCTGAGCCAGTCGACGATCGAGCGCTCGTCGCCCCGCAGCCGGTGGTAGTCCTCGATGGAGAGCAGGACGTAGGACGGCCGCCCCCGGTCCGTGATGACGACGGGCCCGGTGGACGCCGCGCGCTTGGCGGCGCTGACGTCGCGGTTGAAGTCGCGTGCGCTGATGTCGACCACGACCACCTCCTGGTAGGTACGTACCTACCTGATACTACGACCGCTGTCGAGAGTCCGTACGGCCCCGCCGCAGCGTCCTTGGCTGGACCGCGACTAGCGTCCCTCCGTGAGCACCCCTGTCGACAGCGCCTCCCCCACCGACCTCCCGGGCATCTACGTCGGACCCGACCCCGACGAGCGGCTCGAGGGCGCGGTCCGCGCTGGCGGCGGACGGGCGGTGGGCGCCGACGAGGCCGACGGGATCGTCTACCACTCGCACTCCGGGGACCCCGCCCAGACCGCCGCGCTCGTCACCCCTCGTACGCGCTGGGTGCAGCTCCCGAGCGCTGGCATCGAGCGCTGGGCCGAAGCCGGGGTGATCACGGACGCGCCCGTCTGGACCAGCGCCGCCGGCGCGTACGGTCCGCAGGTCGCCGAGCACGCCCTCGCCCTGCTGCTCGCTGGGGCCCGACGGCTCCAGGTCGCCGCCCGCGCACAGACGTGGGACCCGCAGCCGGGCCGTGTGGTCGCTGGCAGCACCGTCGCCCTGGTCGGGTTCGGCGGCATCGGCCGCTGCCTCCTGCCGATGCTCGCACCCCTCGGCTGCCGCGTGCTGGCCGTCACCGACTCCGGTCCGGTCGAGGGCGCCGACCAGACCGTCCCCCGCGACGCCTACCGCGACGTCCTGCCCGAGTCCGACTACGTCGTGCTGCTCGCCGCCCTCACGCCGCAGACCCGCGGGATGATCGGCGCCGCCGAGCTCGACGCGATGCGCGACGACGCCTGGCTGATCAACGTCGGCCGCGGCGGCCTGGTCGACACCGACGCCCTCGTCGAGGCGCTGCGCGAGAACCGCATCGGCGGCGCCGCTCTCGACGTCACCGACCCCGAGCCGCTTCCCGACGGCCACCCGCTCTGGACGCTGCCGAATGCTCTGGTCACCCCGCACGTCGCCAATCCGCAGGAGGCGCACGACGCCGCCCTGGCCGAGCGGGTCCGCGAGAACGTCCGCCGCTTCGCCGGCGGCGAGACCCTGCTCGGGGTGATCGACCCAGTTCAAGGCTTCTGACACTGGCGGGTCGACGTCAAGAACCCCCGGGTCGAGGGAGCAAGGGCGCGAGCCCGACAACCCGCCCAAGGCCCCTGACCGCTTCGATGGTTCGCGCTCGGCAAGCGTCATCGGCAGTTGCGCCACCCAGCATTCACCGGGGCCATCAACGCCTTTGCAGGGCAAGCCTGCTGTCGGTACCCAGTGGACCATGCCCTAGGGCCAGTACGCTACTAAGATGCAGCTGACGTCGTCGTACGAGCAGGCCTTCGCCACGGAACTCCTGGATCGCTATCACTGGCTCGAGGTCCGAAATGCAGCAGCGATGGTCGCAGCCTCGGACCCCGCAGCAGTTGCAGATATTATCAGCGTTCTCACCGAGTTCAACCTGAGCGTTTCCTATCTGATGACTGCCGGAGGAGCGAAAAGCGCCCTTGCGGCCGACCTCGACCAGGCATTCAGACGGCTCGGGTGGCGCGAAACCCATATGAGTATTGAGACGGTCACCCGACTCGACAAGCAGCCGTGGAGGCCAGGCGGAGAAACCGCGGTCCAGACAACCACGGTCCCTGTCACTGGGGATACTCACAAACTCGACAACGTCCAGCGAAGGATTGCCATCGACGTCGAGTGGCACGCCAAGGACGGAAACCTTGACCGAGACATTTCCGCTTTCCGAGCGCTGTACGACGCAGGCGTCATCGATGCCGGAATACTAATCACTAGGTCATACGCCGACGTTCATTACCTCGCTGAGTGGTTGGGTGCCGAACTGGGCTGGCCTCACCTCGACGCGAGAGGTAATGAGCGAAAGCGCTTCTCGACGACGACTACCACCACCATGGAGAACACGTACAAGCGCCTCGTCCGAGGCGACGCCGGCGGCTGTCCTGTCCTTGCTATCGGCATCGGCTACGGCACATACCGTCCTGGGCTTGAGTTCGTCGACCCGGACGGTGTGGTCAGGAGCGCTCCGAGGGTGCCACCGTTGGGCCTCGTGGAGTACTGGGACCTAGTCGGCGAAGGGCTGGATGACCGAGGAAGCGACGCTCAGCCCGGAACCTCATGATAGAACACAGGATCGAATATTCCGAAGCGCCGAACGCGGCCACCGTGTCGGAATCGAACATGTCAGCGCCATCTGTCAGAGTGTCTGGTAGCGCAGGTGCCCGCACCTGCATGCAGAGGGGAGAGTCAGAGTGGCTGTTGAGATAGTCGAGGACCTAGAGGATGTGAGTACTCGACGGATCGCTAGCGTGACGCCCTTACGCGCCGACCTAGAGATGCCTCAAGTAGCCCCCATCCCCCTGGTCGAAGGAGGCTTCAAGACTGTTCTAGCGGACCCGCCTTGGAGGTTCGCGAATCGGACAGGCAAGGTCGCACCGGAGCACCGTCGACTCGACCGGTACCAGACGATGACGCTTAAAGACATTCTCGCCCTGCCGGTCGAGGCCTCAGTTGCGGACACGGCACATCTATACCTCTGGGTTCCGAACGCGCTACTTCCCGAGGGATTGCAGGTCATGGAAGCGTGGGGTTTCCGCTATATCTCGAATCTCGTCTGGGCAAAGCGACGCAAGGACGGCGGTCCCGACGGCCGAGGGGTCGGCTTCTACTTCCGAAATGTTACGGAACTCATTCTCTTTGGTATCCGCGGGAAGAACGCCCGGACACTTCCACCCGCGCGGTCGCAGGTGAATATGCTCGAGACGCGAAAGCGTGAGCATTCTCGTAAGCCTGACGAACAGTATGACCTTATTGAATCGTGCTCTCCCGGACCGTTCCTTGAGATGTTTGCGCGCTACCCTCGCCCGGGCTGGGCCGTCTGGGGCGCTGAGGCAGACGGCTCGGAACCGCAGGGGCGCGCTCACCGTGGGTACGACTGGGACACCAAGTGAAAGCGCCCGCAATGCCTAAGGGCTCTAGGCTGCCCGCCGACATCCGCAGGCAGTTAGGCGCGGAACTGTCAGCGGAGTACGCAGCGGGCGCAAGCATACGACAGCTGTGCTCGAAGACCGGGTACAGCATCACTCGGATGCGCGGGCTGCTCATCGAAGCGGGCGTCGAATTCCGAAGTAACGGACGAAGGAAAAAGTCCGATTGATTCCTCATGTTGACACGCAGTTTGCATCCGGCCTTGTTACCCGGAAAGCTCCTAGCAGCAGCGATAAGTACCACCAAGGGGAAGCAGTTCTGCGCCCTTACACCAAGCGACCGCTCCGAGAACGTCAGCGTGCTTGACGCCGATACAATTACTCGCCCGAAAGGCCCTAAATAGGGCTACCGGGCTTGCCGCGCACGTTTCGCACTGGAGCGCTGGCAAGCTGATCGCACTGTGGTCGCTTCTATTGCTTTCCGACGATTAGTACAAATCCGGGCGACGATCACCTACCGCTTCATTATTCGCGCTGATCGTCTTCGATGAAGCCCAAGCGAAATCGAGATCCACGGTCAAGACCGCCGGTTTGCCCTGCGCCGGCCCGGCGATTGGGTAGCCTTCGACGTCGCAGACGACGCTGGCGCCGATCCAGTCGACGCCTCGTTCGGGACCGACGCGATCGCAGACGAGGGTGAAAACGTGGTTCACCGCGGCGAAGGCCTGGGCCTTGATCACCTCTGAGGAGCGCTCGCCCGGCGGGATGTGCTTCGCAGGCCAGTTCGAGGGGGCGACGACGAGCTGCGCTCCACGCCGGGCAACGCTGCCGACCATCTCGGGGAACTCGGCGTCGTAGCAGATCATCACCGCGATCTTCCCGACGCTGGTGTCGACCACGGGGGCCGGATCGTCGCCGGCGGCGAAGATCAGCTTCTCGGTGTCCCAGAGGTGGGTCTTGCGGTAGACGACGAGCACCTCGCCGTTCTCGACGACCGCTGCCGAGTTGAAGGGGCGCTCGCCGTCTGAACGTTCGCAGAAGCCGCCGACGACGATCGCGTGGTGCTGGAGCGACAGCTCGCGGAAGAGCTGGACGGTGGGGCCGTCAACGGCCTCTGAGCGCGACTGCGCCTCCGGGATGTCGTGGAAGACGTAGCCGCTCGTACAGAGCTCGGGAAAGACGATGACGTCGGGGTTGCTCTCGGCCGCCTCGGCGACCGAGGCGTGGAGGTTCTCGAGCGTGCCAGCAGGGTCGTCGATGTCGATCGCGTACTGGCAGACGGCGACGCGGGTCATGGGCACGGAGCCAGCCTCTCAGTCCTCGATCAACAGGGAGCATCGCGCCCGAGCCCGCGTACCGGGCGGGCTCGGGCGCGACGAACTTCAGTCGTCCTCGGTGGCGGTGACGAGGACGGCGACGGGGGCGAGGTAGCCGTTCGGGTCGAGCATCCAGCCGGCGTCGAAGGCGGCCTCGACCAGCTCGGGGGCCCACTCGAGGCGGACGCGGCCGTCGCCGGCGTTGACGACCAGCAGCTCGCCGGTCCCCTCCTCCGCGGCGTCGTCGCCTGCCTCGAGGAGCTCGATGCGGCGCCAGGAGCCGGGCAGGACCGACAGCATGTCCTGCGGGCCGAGGTCCACGGCCTCTTCCTCAGCACCGGCGTTCACCCAGACGCGCCACGTGCCCGACTTCACGAGCAGCGTGGACGACGCGTTGTGCCGGTGCCGCAGCATCCCCTCGCCCGGGGTGGCCTTGAGCCAGGCCATGTTGAACGAGTGCGGCTCGTGCAGCCGCGGGACCTGCCGGCGGTCCTCGCTCATGCCGTAACCGATGACGAGGGCGAGCTGGCCGTTGCCGCCGGGCAGGCCCTGGCACAGCAGCCCGCGCGCCGAGTACGTGCGGTCAGACGGAGCCGTGACGCGACCGCGCATCTCCTCGACGCTGTAGGGCGTCAGCTCGTCGATGTACTGCTGCTTCATCGGCTTGATCAGCGGGACGTCCGGCGGCAGCTCGTCGCCGGCGACGGTGTCGATCAGGCGGTTGTCGGCGGTGAGGTGCAGGCCGTACGACTCGGCCTCCTTGAGCACCGACGGTCCCCAGATGATGCCGCCGGTGACGTCCTGGCCGAGGACGGTGAGCAGCAGGCCGTCGTCGGGCCCCTCGTTGGTGAAGCCGCGGAAGATCCACGACGGCACGGAGATGATGTCGCCGTCGCCGGAGACGTACTCCCCCGCCTTGCCGTCAACGCCCCAGCGGATCCGGAACTCGCCGCTGAAGTTGATGAATACCTCGGCGGTGAAGTGCAGGTGCAGGTTGTTGTTGACGCCGTTGGGCATGCCCGCAGCGCCGACGTTGTAGCCGTGCGGCTCGGAGAGATTGATGAACTGCTTGCTGTTCTGCGAGACGCCCGGGCCGATGAAGGCGTAGTTGGACTTGCGGTCCGAGCCGGGGGTGCGGCAGTCGATGAAGGCGGCGTTCTCGGCGACCCAGTCGGTGCGTCGGATGGTCCGCCGGGCCACCTCGGTGGAGGGGACGACCACGTCGGTCATGGGTGGGTTCCTTTCGGAGGTGCTGGGGTCGGGCGAGGGTCAGTAGATGTTGGTGACGGCGAAGTCGCTGTCGCCGCGGCGGTGGTGGATCTGGCTGCGGATGGCGACCTCGTCGTAGACGCGGACCTCACGCACGAGCCGGCCGTCCTGCACGAGGAACTGCGAGACGCCGAGGACCTCGACGGGCGTGCCGGTGAGGGTGCCGAAGTCGGCGGCACCGTCGTAGTTGCCCTTGAAGACCCAGGTGACGGCCACGCGGAGGCCGGCGTAGCGGACGGCGTAGTTCGTCTGCACGTCACGCACCTCGAAGTGCCCGCCGGGGAAGGGCTGCAGCATCTTGAGCAGGGCGCGGCGGTAGCCCTCGGGCCGGGTGTAGGTGCGGTAACCGACCGTGTGGAGCACGAGGTCGCGGATCCAGTACTGCTCGACCGCGTTGAGGTTGCGCCGGTTCCAGACCCGGTCGATGAACTCGAGCACCAGCTGCGCCTCGGCGCGGTACTCGTCAGGACGCTCGCCGGAGTCGCCCACGGCGAGGACGTTCTCCGGCGGCGGGGTCAGCATGCTCCCCGAGTAGCCGATGAACGGCTTGGTGCGGGCGACCTCGTCCGGGTCCTGGCCGAGCTGCAGGCAGATGGCGAGGAAGTCGCGCACCACCCACTCCTCGACCATGCGGCCGCGGCGGTAGAGGCAGTTGGCGATCGTGCGGCTGATGAAGTCGGTGCTGTGGTCGACGGAGAGCACCAGGTGCGAACTCAGGAACGCGTCGTCGCCGCGCGCCTCCCACACCACGTCCTCGGCCTGCCCGACACGGTCGGGGGTCGCCGAGATGCGCATCAGGCTCCCCTGCACCACTTCCTCGACCCCGACCGAGGTGCCGTACGAGCCGTGCACGATGGCGTCGGGCTCGTAGTTCTCGTAGATGTGGCCGATCGCGCGGTCGACCCAGATCAGGTCGGTCACCTCGCGGATGAAGTCGTCCGGATCTGCGTACGGCTTGTACGCGATCGGGTCGAGCGGCATGAGAAATCCTCCTGTGGGTTGCCTTCGAGCAGGAGTGTATGCGTATGCATTGGATGCGTCGAGGGCTGGACGCCGAGTGTTCGCGAATGTGACGCATCCGGCACGAGGGGGTTCGGGGAAGTGAAGGGTTCGTCGGGCGGAGTTGTGGCTGCCGAGGTGCGGCGGGGTCGGGAGACGCCAACCTCTTCGAGGCCCTTCGACAAGCTCAGGGAGCGTCCTAGCCCTTCGACAAGCTCAGGGAGCGTCCTGGCCCTTCGACAAGCTCAGGGAGCGTCCTGGCCCTTCGACAAGCTCAGGGAGCGTCCTGGCCCTTCGACAAGCTCAGGGAGCGTTCCTCACCCTCAGGCGCGCTCGGGGAGCGTTCCTACCCTTCGACAGGCTCAGGGGGCGTTGGCCGGGACCGGGCCCAGGGTCGCGCGCTCGACGAGGTGGCTGGGGAACCACTCGTGGCGGTAGGGCTCGGAGGCGCCGGCGCGCATGCGGTCGACCAGGAGGGCGGCGCCTCGGCGGGCCATGGCCTCGAGGTCGAAGGCGACCGTGGTGATCTGCAGCAGGGGCCAGCGGGTCTCGGGCAGGTCGTCGAAGCCGACGATCGACACCTCGCCGGGCACGTCGCGGCCCAGGGAGCGCGCGGCGTTGAAGGCCCCGTACGCGACGACGTCGTTGGCGCACACGATCACGGTCGGCGGCTCGTCGAGCTCGAGCAGGTGCTTGGCGCCGGAGAACCCGGTCTCGAAGTCGAAGCCGCCGCGCTGGGCGAGCTCCTCGGGCAGCTCGAGCCCGCGCAGGGCAAGGCGCTCACGGAGGACCAGCTCGCGGTTGGACGCGGTGCTGGCGTTGACGGGGCCGAGCACGGCGCCGATGCGGCGGTGGCCGAGGTCGAGCACGCGCTCGGTCAGCTCGCGCATGCCGCTCCGCGCCTCGACCTCGACCGAGTCGGCCTCGACCGTCGTCGCGCGGCGGTTGAAGTAGACGAAGGGCAGCCCGCGGTCGCGCAGCCGTACGGGGAGGAGCGAGTCGGTCGCGGTGGTCGCGAGCAGCGCGCCGTCGAGCGAGGTGGAGAGCAGCCGGTCGGCGACGCGGTCGGAGTCGCCCTCCTCGGTGAGCAGCACGAGCTGGTAGCCGAGCGCCTCCAGCGCGTGGTGCATGGGCGCGATCGTGTGCGTGTAGAACTGGTTCGTCAGGTCGGTGACGAGCAGCCCGACCCGATGTGTGCGGCCGACCGACAGCGCCCGGCCGGTGTCGCTGGGCACGTAGCCGAGCGCGTTCGCGGCGTCGCGGACCTTCTTGCGGGTGAGCGCGGAGACCTTGGGGCTGTCCCGTAGGGCGCGCGACACCGTCGGCTGGCTGACTCCCGCCAGGCGCGCGACGTCGTGGCTGGTGACCACCCTCGGTCTCTCTCGTCCGCCGGCTCACGCCGGCACCGTCCGTGACGGCAGCTCCCTACCCGGGCGTGGGCAGCCTAACCTGTGCGCGGCCCCGTCGCCTTGACCCTGGCCGACAACTCGTGTCTACTCGCAACATACGTATGCCGCAGCACCCCCGACACTGCGGCGGACCTCGAACAAGGAGCACCGTGCGCACACCGCTGAAGACCGGGCGGACCAAGTCCTTCGCCGACACCGCGCAGGAGGACGTGCGGGTCCGCGTCGAGCAGATCATCGGCGACCTCCGCAACCGTGGTGACGAGGCGGTGCGGGCGTACTCCGAGCAGTTCGACCGCTGGAGCCCCGAGAGCTTCCGGCTCAGCGCCGAGCGTGTGCAGGAGATCATGGGCACGCTCGACGACCAGGTCATCGCCGACATCGTGTTCGTGCAGGAGCAGGTGCGCGGCTTCGCGAAGGTCCAGCTCGCGTCGATGGCCGACGTCGAGGTCGAGACCCTGCCCGGCGTGTTCCTCGGGCAGAAGCACCTGCCGATCCAGGCGGTGGGCGCGTACGTGCCCGGCGGCAAGTACCCGCTGACCGCCTCGGCCCACATGACGATCGTGACCGCCAAGGTCGCCGGCGTCCCCCGTGTCGTGGCGTGCACCCCGCCGATCCGCGGTGAGATCCCGGCGGCCACGGTGGCGGCGATGCACCTGGCCGGCGCGGACGAGATCTGGATCCTCGGCGGCGTGCAGGCCGTCGCGGCGATGGCGATCGGCACCGAGACGATGGGCCGCGTCGACCTCATCGCCGGCCCGGGCAACGCGTACGTCGCGGAGGCCAAGCGGCAGCTGTTCGGCGAGGTGGGCATCGACCTGTTCGCCGGCCCGACCGAGATCCTCATCGTCGCCGACGACGAGGCCGACCCGTTCACGGTCGCGGTCGACCTGCTGTCGCAGGCCGAGCACGGCCCGGAGTCGCCCGCGATCCTCATCACGACGAGCGAGCGGGTCGGGCGCGAGGCCATCGCCCACGTGGACGCGATCCTGCCCGGGATGCCGACCGCGGACTACGCCGGTCCGGCGTGGAACGACTACGGCCAGGTGATCGTCGTCGACGACCTCGACGAGGCGTACGCGGTGGCCGACGAGTTCGCCTCGGAACACGTGCAGGTCCTGACCGCCGAGCCGCGGCTGGCGCTGGAGCAGATGCACCACTACGGCGCGCTCTTCCTCGGGGAGAACACCTGCGTCTCCTACGGCGACAAGGTCATCGGCACCAACCACGTGCTCCCCACGCTCGGCGCCGCCCGCTACACCGGCGGGCTCTGGGTCGGGAAGTACCTGCGGACCGTCACCTACCAGGAGGTCCGCAACACCGAGACGAGCGGCGAGCTCGGCCGGGTCTGCGGCCGCGCGGCGCGCGTAGAGCTGTTCGAGGGGCACGCCCGTTCCGGTGACGTGCGCGCGGCCCAGTTCCTCGGAGACTCGTACCCGTGGATCGACGAGGCCAAGGCCAGGTTCGTGAGCCCGCTCGAGGGTGCCGGGCAGGCGTGAGCTGCTTGTTCAAGAACGCTGACCTCTTCGAGGCCCTTCGACAAGCTCAGGGAGCGTTCCTGGCTCAGGGAGCGTTCTTGCGTTCCCCCTCGGTCGCCCGATGAGCGCGCTCGACGGGCGGATGGCGCTCGTCACGGGCGGCGGGACCGGGCTCGGGGCGGCGATCGCGCGGGCGCTGCACGGGGCCGGCGCTTCAGTGGTCGTCGCCGGGCGGCGGGCCGAACCGCTCGCCGCCCTGTCCGAGGAGCTGGGTGAGCGGGTGTCGTGGCGCGTCTGCGACGTCGCCGACCCGGACTCCGTCGCCGCGCTCGCCGATGCGCTGAGCGACGTCGAGGTGTCGATCCTCGTGAACAACGCCGGCATCGCCGGGCCGGTCGCACCGCTGACGGAGATCGACGTGGACGCGTGGGACGAGGTGTTCGACGTCAACGTGCGCGGGGTGTTCCTGATGTGCCGGGCGTTCCTGCCGGCGATGGTGGCGCGTGGTGCGGGGGACGTGATCAACCTGGCGTCGGTGTCGGGCAAGCGCCCGCTCGCGCGCCGCACCCCGTACACGGCGTCGAAGATGGCGGTCATCGGGCTCACCTCGACGCTCGCCTTCGAGGTGGGACCCTCGGGTGTGAACGTCAACAGCCTCTCCCCCGGCCCGGTGCAGGGCGAGCGCATGGACCGGAACTTCCGCCTCGAGGCCGAGCGCACCGGCTCCTCGTACGCCGAGGCCGAGCAGGCCTTCGTGTCGCGCTCGGCGCTGCAGCGCATGGTCACCGAGGACGAGGTCGGCGCCGCGGTCGTGGCGATGCTCGCCATGCCGGGCATGACCGGCGCCGACGTCGACCTGTCGGGCGGGATGGTCGCGTGAGCGCGGTGCCGAGCCTGAAGGCGCGCCTCGACGCGGGCGAGCGCGTCCTCGGCGCGCTGCTGCGCGTGCCCGGCGAGGAGCTCGTCGAGATGGTCGCGGTGGCGGGCTTCGACTTCGTGCTCCTCGACGGCGAGCACGGGCCGGCCGACGTCGTCGAGCTGCGGCGCCACATCGCCTTCGCGGCCGTGCACGGGGTCCCGGTGCTGGTGCGCGTCGGTTCCGCCGAACCCGCCCTGGTCCTCCGCGCCCTCGACGCCGGCGCCCAGGGCGTCGTGGCCCCGCACGTCGACACCCCCGAGCAGGCGGCGGCGCTGGTCGACTCGGCGCACTACCCGCCGTACGGGCACCGCGGCTTCGCGACGTACGGCCGCTCGGGGCGCTTCGGGCTGGTGGGCGCGGACGAGCACAAGCAGCGGGCGCTGGCGGAGACGCTGGTCTTCGGGATGATCGAGTCGCCCGAGGGCGTGCGCGCGGTCGAGGCCGTCGTGGGCACCGAACGGCTCGACGGGAGCATGGTCGGCGTCGCCGACCTGGCGGCGTCGAGCACGCCGGACGACCCGCCGCACGCCGAGCAGGTGCGGCGCGTGCACGACGAGCTCGCGGCGCAGACAAAGCTGCGGATGGACATCGTGAACAGCCGCGAGGCGGCCGAGCGTTCGTTCGCCGACGGCGCCCGGCTGGTCGTCTACAACCTCACGGCTACGGTCATGGCCCACCTCGCCGAGCTGCGGGGCGCCCGCTCCTGATCCGCCGGCCGTGCGGGCTGCCGGACAGCCCGGCCCCCGCGGTGGAAGACCCATAGGCTGCCGATGTGGCGCTCGTGCAGACGGTCCCCCTCGACGCCCGGACGATCCGCCGCTGGCGGAACGCGATCATGACGGCCTTCGCGATCGGCGGCATCGCGGTGTCGACGTGGGGTCCACGGCTCCCGCAGCTCCGCGCCGACCTCGGCGTCGACAACGCGGCCATCGGGCTGGTCCTGGCCGGCGTGACCGTTGGGTCGGTCGGCGGACTGAGCGTCGCGGCCCCGCTGCTCGCCCGGCTGGGTTCGCGCCGCGGCATCGGCACCATGCTCTGGCTCATCGCCGCCGCGGTCGCGGTCATCGGGACCGGCGCCGGGCTGGCCCACTCGGTCGTGGTGACCACGCTCGGCTTCGTCCTCGTGGGGTTCGCCATCGGGTCGGTCGACGTCATGATCAACGTCGACGGCGCCGAGGTCGAACGGGCGGCCGGCCGCACCTGGATGCCGCTCATGCACGCCGCCTGGTCGGCCGGGGCGATCGTGGGGGCCGGCATCGGCGCGGGCTGCGCCGCCCTCGGGATCGCGCTGCAGTGGCAGTTCCTGGGCGAGGCCGTCCTGATTGCGACGGCCGGGGTCGTCGCTACCCGGTTCGTCCCCGTGCGCGAGCCCGCGGGCGCCGCGTCCGAGCGGGAGCCGGTCGCCGTGCGGATCCGCACCTGGCTGCGCGGCTGGAGCGACGCGCGGCTCCTGCTGATCGGCGTCGTGATGCTGGGCGTCGAGCTCGGCGAGGGGACGGCGAACAGCTGGCTGACCCTGGCCGTACGCGACGGCCATCGCCAGACCGACGCCGTCGCCGCCCTGTTCTTCGCCGCCTTCGCCGCGAGCGAGACGGTCGCCCGCGTCGCCGGCGGCCCGCTGGTCGACCGGATCGGCCGGGTGCGGGCCGTGCAGCTCACCACCGCGCTGGGCGTGGCCGGGCTGCTGGCGTTCATCCTCGCCGGGCCCGTGTGGCTCGTCCTGGTCGGCATCGTGCTCTGGGCGTTCGGGGTGTCGCTGGGCTTTCCGCTCGGCATGTCCGCCGCGGCCGACAGCGGCCCGAACCCCGCCGCCCGGGTCAGCGTCGTCGCCTCCATCGGCTACCTGGCCAACCTCGGCGGTCCGCCGGCCATCGGCTTCGTGTCGGAGTCGGTCGGCCTGCTGAACGCGCTGTGGCTCGTGCTCGCGCTCATGCTGGTGGCCCTGGTGCTCGCCCGCGCGCTGCGCCGTCCGGGCGATGGCATGATCCATCGCGACGGGACCGCCGACACCGACGGCCCGGGTCAGGAGCACGCGTGAGCACGACCACCACGACCTCGCAGGGTGACGCCGAGCCCGAGGTCGACCTGACGTTCCGGCTCGACGGCCGCGTCGCGCTCGTGACCGGCGCCGCCTCGGGCATCGGCTCGGCGATCGCGGACGTGTTCGCCGACGCGGGCGCGCGGGTCGTCGTCGTGGACCTGGACGCCGAGGTCTCGCAGCGGCGGGCCGAGCAGCTCGGCCGCGACGCCCTCGGGCTCGGCTGCGACGTGTCGGACCAGGCGTCGGCGCAGGCCGCGGCCGACCGGGCCGTCGAGCTCGCGGGCCGGGTCGACGTGCTCGTCAACAGCGCCGGCATCGTCGACCTGGCGCCGGCCGAGGACCTGAGCACGCGGGCCTGGGAACGGACGCTCGCCGTGAACCTCTCCGGCACCTTCTACATGAGCCAGGCCGTCGGGCGGCACATGCTGGCGGCCGGCCGCGGCAAGGTGATCAACCTGGCCTCGCAGGCGGCGACCGTGGGGCTGCTGGAGCACGCGGCGTACTGCGCCTCCAAGGCGGGCGTCCTCGGGCTGACCCGGGTGCTGGCGACGGAGTGGGCCGGGCGCGGCGTCACCGCGAACTCGATCTCGCCGACCGTCGTGCTCACCGACCTCGGGCGCAAGGCCTGGGCGGGTGAGAAGGGCGAGGCGGCCAAGCGGGAGATCCCGGTGGGCCGGTTCGCGCTGCCGCGCGAGGTCGCCGGGGCGGCGCTGTTCCTGGCCAGCGGCGCCGCCGACATGGTCAACGGGGCCGACCTCGTGGTGGACGGCGGCTACACGATCCGCTGAGCCGGCGACCCGAGGAGGCCCCGAGGCCTGAGCCTTGGGGTGGACGCCAACCTCTTCGAGGCCCCCTTCGACAGGCTCAGGACACCGCTTCGACGAGCTCAGGGAGCGTTTGCCCGCTCTGCCGGCCTACTTGCGCAGGTGCAGGCGGACGCTGGTGCCGCGGAGGTTCGAGCGGACCTGGACGAGGTCGCACACCTGGTTGGCCGACCAGACCGCATCCGTGCGTCCGCGCGTCGGCGGGCGCCGGCCGACGAGGAGGTCTCCGACGACGACGCGGTCGGAGACCTCGCAGACGAGCTCATCGGGCTCGTCCCACAGGCGCAGCCGGGCGCGCTCGGCTCCGCGGCGGACGCTGTCGACGACGAGGTCGCGCACGACGCCGTTGAGAGTGACGACCTGGTCGGAGCGCAGGTCACCCGCCGCGGCGCGCAGGGTCACCTGCTCGGCCGCCAGGTCGAGGGTCTGCTCGGCCACCCACAGGTCGGCGTCGGGGACGTCGAGCTCGGGCAGGTCGGCGCTGAACAGCTCGCGCGCGTGGTCGCGCCCGCGGTAGCTGCCGCTGCCCAGGTAGGAGTCGGGCGTCGAGATGACCGGGTGGCTGCGTCCGGCGTCGCCGAGGAGCGGCTCGGGCAGGTTCGCGGCGTCGTACGGGCAGATGAGCCAGAAGGGCAGGTCCGGGTCGACGGCGAGGTTCAGCAGCGCCTCGTGGAGCTGCGCCTCGGCGACCTCCTCGGGGTTGCGCCCCGCCCAGACCGGCTCCCCCACCCCGCGAGCCGGACGACCCGGGCCGCACGCCTCCTCGAGGAACTCCAGGAGCGCGGGGATGAGCCGGGCCGGGTTGCGCACCATGCCGTCGATGTCGATGAACCGCACCTCGGCGGCCCGGGCGCCCAGGTCGTGACGCAGCCAGCGCGCGTGCTCGGCGTTGGCGGTGACGACGACGGTCTCGCCCGCGTCGAGGCCCTCGACGAGGAACGGCACCAGGTGCCCGACGTACTCCGCCCGGGTGCGCCACAGGAACGCCTCGTGGCGATAGCTCTGCCGAGCGCGCACGGGTGCCAGTGCCGTCATCGATCTCCTGCGGTCGAGGGTCAGACCGGGGTCGGCGTCGGCTCTGCGAGCGGGACGCGAGGACGAAAGGTCACGAGGACGGCCGGTACCCGTACGGCGCTGAACTGATGCTCCACGCACTCTCGCCCCCCGGGAGGACGGGCCGACCGACTCGAACGACGGGACGACCTGGTCGTCCCCGAGCGAGCACCATTATACGTGAAACGTTCACGCATGAAGAATTTCCTGTGGATCGCTCCTCGGACGTGGTTACAGTCGGGCGCGTCGTCGCGGGGCACCGGGTCCAGTGCGGCGAGGAAGGGAGCGGCATGGCGGCCAAGGTCGGTGGTGACGTCCTCCGACTCGAACGGCAGGTGTGCCTCACGCTGGCCGTCGCCTCGCGGGAGGTCGTCTCGCTCTACCGCCCGCTGCTCGAACCGCTCGGGCTGACCCACCCGCAGTACCTCGTCATGGTCGCGCTGTGGGAGGCCGACGGGCCACTGACGCTCAAGCAGCTCGTCGGTCTGCTCACCCTCGAGGCGCCGACCCTGTCGCCGCTGCTCAAGCGCCTGGAGAACAACGGCTTCGTCGAGCGCCAGCGCGACCCGGCGGACGAACGTTCCGTGGTCGTCCGCCTCACGCCGCAGGGCGACGCGCTGCGCGAGCGGGCCGCTGAGGTTCCGCCGGCGATCTTCGCCCGGATCGGGCTCAGCGTTCCCGAGCTCCGGACGTTGCGCGACGTCCTCGACAGCCTGATCGCGCACACCGCCGGCGCCGACCCCAGGGTCGACGGCGACGCCGTCTCGAACGCTTCCTGAGCTGGTCGAAGCGGTGTCCTGAGCCTGTCGAAGGGGGCCTCGAAGAGGTCAGCGTTCCTCAGGGGGGCAGACGCCGACCCGTTCCGGGCCCTTCGACAGGCTCAGGGAGCGTTGCCCGGCCCTTCGACAAGCTCGGGGAGCGTTGCCCGGCCCTTCGACAAGCTCAGGGAGCGTCTCCATGCTCAGGGAGCGTCGGCGAGCCATCGCCGCAGGTGGGCTGAGAGCGCCCCGGGCTGCTCGAGCGGGGACAGGTGCGCGCAGTCGTGGAGGACGACGAGCTCCGCGCCGGGGACCAGGCGGGCGATCTCCTCGTGCCGCTCGACCGGGCACAGGCGGTCGTCGCGGGCGGCCACGACGAGCGTCGGGCACCGAACTTTCGCCAGCTCCGGCCGCTCGTCGATGCGGGTGTCCTGGAGCCGGCACTGGGCCGCGTAGGTCGGCGCCCCGAGCTCGTCCGCCATCGCCAGGATCTCGGCGTCGAGATCGGTCCGGCCGGGCGAGCGCAGCACGGGGAGCAGCGAGGTCTGCAGGGCCCGCGCGCCGTCCGTGCGGAGCATCTCGCGCTGCGCGGCCCACGCCTCGTGCTGGCCAGGGGTGGGGGCGTACGGGTTCGTCGACATCAGGCAGAGGCGGCTGACGCGCTCGGGTGCCCGGCGCACGAGGGCCATGGCGACGATGGCCCCCAGCGAGAGCCCGGCGAGCGCGAACTGCTTCGGCAGGACCGCGAGGAGACGGTCGACCTCGGCGTCCAGGGTGTCCGCCTCGAGGACCGGCGTGACGGTCCGGTCTGGCAGGTCGAGCCGCGACCACAGCGCCGGCGTGCAGCCCGACCCGGGCAGCAGGACGAGCGGCGCGGCGACGCCCGGCGCGTCCTCGGGAGTCATGCCGGGATCAGGTGGACGCGCCGGTCCGACGTCTCGGTCAACCGCTCCGCCGTACGTGCACGTGCTTGTCCCACCCTGCAGGTGTGGCTGAGCGGGTGCGTTTCACGACAGCGTGAAATGCACGACCCCCGCCTCACCCCTTGACGGCGCCGGAGGCGAGGCCGGCGACGAGGTACTTCTGCGCGATGAAGGCGATGGCGACGACGGGCAGGGTCAGCAGCACGGTGGCCGCGGAGGCCTGCTGGAGCAGCGGGAGGTTCTGCCCGATCTGGGTGGCGATGAAGACGGGGACCGTCTTGGCGTTGATGTCGGTCAGGACCGCGGCGGTCAGGTACTCCTGGAACGCGAACAGGAACACGAAGATCCCTGCGGTGAGGATGCCCGGGCCCATGAGCGGGATCATGATCCGGCGCAGCATGCCGATGCGGGTGCAGCCGTCGACCATCGCCGCCTCGTCCAGCTCGCGAGGGATCTCGGCGAAGAAGTTGCGCAGCAGCCAGATCGTGAAGGGCTGGTTGATCGCGATCAACGCCGCGGCGAGGGCGACCCGGGTGTCGTAGATCCCGATCGACTTGCTGATCTCGTACATCGGCAGCACGACCGCGAAGCGCGGCAGCGCGCGGAAGACGAGCGCCATCACGAGCAGGACGAGCGAGGCGGCGCCGCCGTAGCGCGACAGGGCGTACGCGCACGGCAGGCCGACGAGCAGCGCCACGATCGTGCTGATCACCGCGACCACGATCGTGTTGATCAGGTAGATGTAGAAGTTCGTGGTCTGCCACAGGTCGACGTACGGCTGGAACGTCGGGGCGAAGCTGAAGACCGGCGGGTTGGAGAACGCGACGTCGGTCGGCTTGACCGAGGAGAACGCGGCCCACAGGAACGGCGCCACCATGAGGATGCAGGTCGCGGCGAGGACGAGCGCCGAGACGACGGCGACGGTACGGCGGCGGCTGCGGTGGCGCTGGGGCTTGCCGCTCGCGACCTCCTCGGTCAGCGCCAGGGTGCCGCGGGGCGCCACGCCCTCGGCGGCGGTCAGGTCGACGGTCATGCGGCTCGGGCCTCCCGGACCAGGTTGCGGATGGAGGGGTAGAGCAGCACGAGGATCAGCACGATGGTGAGCACGCTGATCGCGCTGCCGAGGCCCAGGTTGACCGCGCCCTCGCGGAAGGCGACGTTGTAGATGTAGAGCATGATCGACTCGTTGCCGAGCGTCACCGCCTGCGGCGACAGCGGGATCAGGGAGTCGAAGACCCGCAGCACGTCCATGGTGAAGATCAGCAGGACGAAGCCGAGCACCCCGCGGATGCTGGGGACGATCACGTAGAGGTGCCGCTGCAGCGGCGAGGCCCCGTCGATCTCGGCCGCCTCGAGCGTCTCGGTGGAGACGCCCTGCAACCCGGCCAGGATCATCAGCATGGCGAACGGGAGCATGTACCAGACGACGTTCAGCGCGACGATCACCCGGTTGGGCCACGCGTCGGTGAACCACAGCGGATCACCCAGCGCGCCGCCCGTGATGCCGTTGACGACGTAGTTGAAGATGCCGCCGAAGTTGGTGTCGAAGAGCCAGGAGAACGCCACGCCGCCGACCACGTGCGGCAGCACGTACGGCACGAGCAGCAGGCCCAGCACGAGGGGCCGCGCCCGGCGCAGCTGGTTGACCAGGCTGGCCAGGATGTAGCCGAACACCAGGCAGAACGCGGTCACGACCACCGTCAGCCCGAGCGTGAAGAGCACGGCGCGACCGAGCCGGGGGTCGGTGAGCGCCCCCGTGTAGTTCGCCAGCCCGACGCTGGTGCCGGGCGTGCCGTACTCGACCTTCTCAAAGCTCCACCGCACCGTGCGGTAGAGGGGGACCAGCATGAAGCCGAACATCACGATGACGCTGGGCGTGACGAGCAGCCAGAACTCGCGTCTTCTCATGCCGGTCCCCTCTCTCCCTACAGGCGTGCGTGCGGTGAACCTACGGGGTCGGGGCCCTACGAGCCGGCCAGCACCTTCTCCGCGGCCGCCTGCATCTGCTGCGTGCCGTCGGCGACCGAGGTCTTGCCGAGGATGACCGAGCCGATGATGTCGGTCGTCGCCGAGGTGATCGGCGGGACCCACGGCTTGGCCTCGGCCGGCGGGGCGCCCTTGATGGCGGCCTCGGCGGCGGCGGCGTACGGCGACGCGCTCTGGTCGAGCCCGGTGCGCGCCGGGAAGGCGGCGGGGATCGAGGCCTTGGAGGCGTCCTCGCTGACCGACGCGGCGATCACCTGGAACAGCAGGTCCTGGTCGACCTTGGTGTTGAACGGGATGGACCAGCCGTCCACCGACAGGGCGCCGTACTGCTTGCCGCCCTTCTCCACCGACGGCGGCGCCGCGAAGGCGAACTGGTCGTAGAGCTTGGTGTTCTTCTGCTGGACCAGGTCGTTCATGCGGCCCGAGAACATGATGCCGATCGCGGCGGAGCCGTTGTAGAGCTGCTGCTGGACCTTGGGCTGGTCGAAGGTCGTGACCTGCGGGTCCATGTAGGGCAGCAGCGACTTCATCTCCTCGAAGGCCTTGGTGGACTCCGGGGTGGTGAAGTTCGGGGTCTTGCCGTCGTCGGCGACGAAGTTCTTGCCGAGCGAGTTCAGCGTGGCCTTGTAGGCGGTCGAGATGTCCGCGCTGGCCGACCACGGCAGGGCGATCGGGTACTTCATGTCGCCCGAGTCCTGCAGCTTCTTCGCGTCGTCGCGCAGCTCGGCGAACGTCGTGGGCGGCGTCAGGTTGTTCTTGGCGAAGAGGTCCTTGCGGTAGACCATCGTCAGGACCTGGGTCTGCATCGGCAGCCCGTAGAGCTTGCCGTTGTAGCTCATCGCGTCGCGCAGCGACTTGTCGATCGCGTCGAGCTTGTAGGTCGCCTGGTGCTTGGCGAACAGGTCGTCGAGGGCGACGAGCTTGTTGCGCGAGGCGTAGTCGGGCACGACGAACGAGTAGGTCTCGATGATGTCGTAGGTGCCGCTGTCGCCGCCGAGCGTCGCCGTCGTCTTCTGCACCTGACCCGCGAAGTCGATCGGGTCGTGCTTGACGGTGACGTTGTCGTGCGTGCAGCTCGACACCATCGTGTTCGAGTACGGGTCGACGGCCGAGGAGTTGTAGGCGAGCACGTTGACCGTGGTCGGCTGGGCCGGGTTGGTGAAGTCGCAGGCGACCTTGGTGGCGGTGGCCGCGCCCGTGCGGGAGCCGGCGCCGCAGGCGGTCAGGGCCAGCGAGGTGGCGAGCAGACCGACGGCCAGGAGCCGGGCCGAGCGACGGGTGGGACTTTTGAGGCGCATGGGACCTTCTTCTCGATCAAGAGGAACGTTGGACGCAGCAGGTCGAGCACGTGCACAGCCATACGTATTCAGTTGTCCGCTCGGACGGTGGTCCCCGGCCAGGGCCGGTCGAGCAGTCGATCAGTCGCGGGCGAGGATGTCCAACCGGAGCTGGGCGCTGTCGCGGTGGCCCGGCATGCCCTCGAAGTCGGCGATCGTGACGACGGGCCCGGCCTGCGCCTGCGTCGACGCCCGGGTCGCCTTCTGGTAGGTGAGCTGCTTCAGGAAACGGGCGACCGACAGCCCGGCGGTGTAGCGGGCGCCGCGACCGGTCGGGAGCACGTGGTTGGTGCCCGACATGCCCTTGTCGGCGTACGCGACGGTCGACCACGGACCGAGGAACAGCGAGCCGTAGTTGCGCATGTTCTCGAGGTAGAAGTCGGTGTCCTCGGCCAGGATCTCGAGGTGCTCCGGGGCGAGCAGGTCCATGATCTCGACCGCCGTCTTGGGCGAGTCGGCGACGTAGATCGAGCCCCAGTCGCGCCACGCGGCGCCGGCGATGTCGCGGGTGGCCAGGCCCTCGAGCTGGCGCTCGATCTCGACCTCCACCGCGGCGGCCAGCTCGGCCGACGTCGTGACCAGGCAGGCCGGGGAGCTCGGGCCGTGCTCGGCCTGGGCGAGCAGGTCGGCGGCGACCATCTGCGCGGTCGCGGTCTCGTCGGCGATGACGGCGACCTCCGACGGTCCGGCGAGCACGTCGATGCCCGACTGGCCGTAGAGCTGGCGCTTGGCCTCGGCGACGAAGGCGTTGCCGGCGCCCACGATCATGTCCGAGGGCACCCCGTCGAGCAGGCCGAAGGCCATGGCGGCGAGCGCCTGGACCCCGCCGACGGCGAAGACGCGCTGGGCGCCGGAGGCCCGCGCGGAGTAGAGGACGGCCGGGTGCACCTGGCCGTGCAACGAGGGCGGGGTGCAGCTGACCACGTTGGGCACGCCGGCCGCACGGGCGACGCCGACCGTCATGAAGGCGCTGGCGAGGAGCGGGAAGCGACCGGCCGGCAGGTACGCGCCGACGCTGCCGATGGGCACGTAGCGCTGGCCGCAGACGACGCCGGGGATGACCTCGTCCTCGAAGTCGACCAGGTGGGAGCGCTGCATCTCGGCGAAGCGGCGGGTGCGCTCGGCGCCCGCGTCGAGGGCGTCGCGCAGGTCCTGCGGCAGGTCGTCGGTGAGCGGGCCCCAGGTCGACTCCGGCACCTCGAAGTCCTCGCCGCCGGTCCAGCCGTCGAGGCGCTCGGCGTAGCGGCGGACGGCCGGCAGCCCGTCGCGCTCGATCTCGGAGAGCATGGCCGACACGGTCTCGATGACCTTCGGGTCGGACTGCGCCGCCACGTCGGGACGGTCCGGCTGGCGGACGACGGAGTAGGAGCCAGAGATCCGACGGGCGTCGGCCGGGGTCAGGTGCATACGTATAACCTAACGACGAGGTGCACCGGACCGCAACCAGGGCGCGCGACCCGTTCGAGGATCGTCACACGAGCGAGACCCGCCCGTCGGCAGCGCCGCGCCTAGCAGGAGGCGTACAGGTCGAGACGTCGGTCGTCGAAGACGTGGTTGCGACCGCCGAGACGCTTGTCGAGCGTCGCCTCGAGGTCGACCTGGGCCACCAGGACCGTCTCGATGCCGAAGTCCGGGCCGGCCACCCGGTAGCCCTCGTGGTCGACGACCACGCTCCCGCCGACCCAGCGGCAGCCGCGCTCGGGCCCGACCCGGTCGGCGACCACGACGACCAGCCGGTTGGTGGCGGCCGAGGCCATCGCCTTGGAGACCTCGGGCGGACGGGTGGCGGGGCTGGTCGAGTCGGGCCAGTTCGCGGGCGAGGCGACCAGCTGCGCACCGCGCAGGGCCACGCTGCGCAGCACCTCGGGGAAGGCCAGGTCGTAGCAGATCAGCGGGGCGACGAGCCCGACCGAGGTCGGCACCACCGGGGGAAGGACCGGGCCCGGCGTGAAGAGCTCGCGCTCGAAGTCCCACAGGTGCGTCTTGCGGTAGACGGCGAGCAGCTCGCCGCCGTCGAGGACGACCGCGCTGTTGTACGGCTTCGCCAGCCCCGACGCCTCGCAGAAGCCGGCCACCAGGACCAGGCCGTGCGCGTGCGACAGGGCCTGGAGGAACCGGACCGACTCCCCGTCGACGGGCTCGGCCCGCGCGGTGGACTCGGCGGCGTCGACGAACAGCGCTCCGCACAGCACGAGCTCGGGGAGCACGACCAGCCGCGCGCCCAGGCGGGCGGCCTCCCCCACCGACTCCGCGACCATGCGCCTCGTCTTCTCGGGGTCGTCGATGTCGATCCCGACCTGGCACGCCGCCACCGTGAGCACGCAGCGATGGTGGCAGCGGATCTGCGCGCTCGTGCGGCGTGCACGTGACGATCTGGTGACAACCCGGACGACGGTCCGACCCGGTGGGCCTGCTCCGCCTGTTCCTATGCTGATCGGATGGTCGACGAGCCCGCAGGGCACCGTTCTCGCTGGGTGACGACGGAGCAGGAGGCGCTGGTCGCGACCCTGCGGAGCGCCGACCCGGACGCACCCACCCTCGACGAGGGCTGGGACGTGCGCCGCCTCGTCGCGCACCTCGTGCAGCGCGAGCACTCGGCGGTCGCGATGGTCACCGACGCCGCGGCGCGGCGCCCGCCGGGCGAGGAGCCCGGCCTCAGCCGCCTGACCGGTCGGGCGCAGAGCCCGCAGGGGTACGCGGCGCTGGTCGACCGCTTCGCGGCGGGCGCGCCCCGCTGGTCGCCGTTCAGCTGGGCGGCGGAGCAGACCAACCACCTCGAGTACCTCATCCACCACGAGGACGTCCGCCGCGGCGGGCCGGACCCGGCCGCGCCGCGCGAGCTGCCCGCCGGGCAGCAGGACGCGGTCTGGCGCCAGCTCGGGATGCTCGCGCTCGGCCTGCGCCGGGCGCCCGTGGGGGTGCAGCTCGCGCGGCCGGAGGGGGCGGTGCGGCTCGCCCGCAAGCGCCCCACGGTGACGCTGACCGGTGAACCCGTCGAGCTGGCCCTGTGGGTCAGCGGCCGCCGCACCGCCGCGCACGTCGAGGTCACGGGCGAGCCGGACGCGGTCGCGACGTTCCGGCGGTGGGCGGCGGCCTCGTGAGCCCCGAGCGGGTGGACCGTGAGCGTGACGCCCGGGGCCGGGCGCAGAACGCCCGGCCGCGGGACGCGCTCGGACGCCCGCTCCCCCGCGGCGCGGTCGGGGTCGAGCGGGTCCCCGAGGACCTCGTGCTCGACCCGGCGCCGGCGCTGGTCGAGGCGCAGCGCCTGCTCGACGCCGGCATGCCGTTCCACGCCCACGAGGTGCTCGAGGCGAGCTGGAAGTCCGCACCCGACGAGGAGCGCGAGCTGTGGCAGGGGCTGGCCCAGCTCGCCGTCGGGCTGACCCACCTCCTCCGCGGCAACCCGAAGGGCGCCACCACCCTCCTGCAGCGCGCCCGGCGCCGGATCGGCCTCTACGCCGACGCCCCGCCGTACGGCATCGACGCCGCCGGCCTGGTGGCCTGGTGCGACGAGGTTCTCCAGACGCTGCCGGAGGGTCCGGGTGAGGTTCGGGTTCCGGTGCTGAAGCGAGCGCAGAACGCTCCCTGAGCTTGTCGAAGGGCCTCAAAGAGGTTGGCTGCTTCCTCCTGTAGGACGAGCAGGAACGCTGACCACTTCGTGGCCCTTCGACAGGCTCAGGGAGCGTTCCTTCATGACGGCCTCGCGCCTCACGCCCCCTGAGCTCGTCGAAGCGGTGCCCTGAGCCTGTCGAAGGGGGCCTCGAAGAGGTCGGCTGCTCCTGTGCAACGAGCAGGAACGCTGACCACTTCGTGGCCCTTCGACAGGCTCAGGGAGCGTTCCGCGGCTTCCTCCACAGGCTCACCGAGCGTTCCGACCGACGTGCCCCAGCTCCCGTCCTGTCGCGTTGGCTCACGCGAGAACGCTCCCTGAGCTTGTCGAAGGGCCTCGAAGAGGTTGGCGTTCTCAGCAGCTCGGAACGCTGACCACTTCGTGGCCTTTCGACAGGCTCAGGGAGCGTTCCTCCGGCCCTTCGACAGGCTCAGGGAGCGTTCCTCGGCTCAGGGAGCCTTCCTCGACTCAGGCGACCACGCGGAGGGTGGCGATGGTCGGGTCGGCGGCGTAGGCGATGCGGGTGCCGGCCGCGGCGGCGGCCTGGAGGCCGGCGAGCGCCTCGGCGGTGACGCGCTCCCCCGGCGCGAGCACGGGGACGCCGGGCGGGTAGGGCGCGACGAGCTCGGCCGACACCCGGCCGACGGCGTCGGCGGTCGGCACGGTCGTCGCCGGGGCGAAGAACGCCTCCCGCGGCGACAGCACGGTCTCGGGCCGGACCGCCCAGCTCGCCGACACCACGACGTCGCGCGGGCGTCCGGCGTGGCGGCGCAGCGACACGAGCAGCGCGGCGACCAGCCGGTCGACGGCCTCCGGGGTGTCGGCGAGGCTGACGATCGGCACGAGCCAGTCGCGGTCGGCCATCTCCACCTCGACGCCGGCGCTGCGCAGGTCCCGGCCCACGGCCACCCCGTCGGCGCCGGTGCCGGCCAGGCCGAGGACGAGCTTGGTGGGTTCGACCTGGTCGAGCACCGTCAGGCCCGGAACCTCGCCCAGCCGGTCGCGCACGGACGCGACGAGGGCGACGACGTCGTCGAGCAGGGCCTTGCCGTCGAGCTCGAGCAGGGCGCGCGCCGCGTCCATGCTGGCCAGCAGGGCACCGGCCGGGCTCGTGGTGTTGCCCGCCTCGAAGGCGAGGGCGAGCCGCTCGGGATCCAGCCGCTCGGTGCGGGCGAGGACCAGCGCGGCCTGCGAGTAGCCGGTCAACATCTTGTGGGCGCTGGTCACGAAGGCGTCGGCGCCGGCCTGCAGGGCGTGCGGCGGCAGCGCCGGGTGGAAGCCGAAGTGGCCGCCCCAGGCGGCGTCGACCAGCAGGGGCAGGCCGGCGGCGTGCACCACGTCCGCGACCCCGGCGAGGTCGCCGACGGTGCCGACGTAGGTCGGGTCGCCCACGAACACGGCGACCACCTCGGGGCGCTCGCCCAGGGACTGCGCGACGTCGGCGACCCGGACGCCGAGGGGCAGCCCGCTCGCGGGGTCGACCCGGGTCGGGAGCCACACCGGGTGCAGCCCGGCCAGCACCAGGCCGAGCAGCAGGGAGCGGTGCAGTGTCCGCGGGACGACCACCGCGTCACCCGGGCGCCCGACGGCCAGCGCCAGCGCCTGGTTGCCGTGGGTGGAGCCGCCGACCGAGAAGCGGGCGACGTCGGCGCCCCACAGGTCGGCGGCGCGGCGCTCGGCCTCCAGCAGGGTCCCGGCCGAGAGCGAGACGGAGTCCAGGCCGCCGTGCAGCGGGACGTCGCCGGCGACGACCCGCCCGAAGGCCGGGTTGCGCTTGTGTCCGGGGATGGTGAAGGGCGCCCCGTCCGTCTCGAGGGTGCGCAGGTAGGCGTCCAGCAGCGGCGCCTCGGCTCGCAGCCGCTCCTCGTACGAGGTCATGCCGTGCATGCTGCCAGCCGCGGCCGGCCTGGACGGCCCGTCGGGACGGAGCGGCGCGTGTCCTGCGTCTCGCCCGTCCGGACGCGGGTGAGCCGCGCGGGTGTCCCGCGCGGGTCGTCACTCGTGGATCGGCCGCGGCGTGGTCCGGTTGGCGACGCGGTTCTCGGCCTCGATCATCCAGGCCAGCTGCTCGAGACGCTCGAGGAAGCCGTGCAGGAGGTCGGCCGTCGTCGGGTCGGCCTCGTCGACCGCGTCGTGCACGCCGCGGATCGTGCCGGCGGTCGTGTAGATCGCCGCCACGATGAGGTCGACGGTCTCGGCGGTGTCGACCTCGCCCTCGGGGAACTCCTCGATGCTCGACGTGCGGGCGATCGTCGACGCCCGGCCGTCCGGCGTGACGTAGATCGAGCGCATCCGCTCGCTGATCGCGTCGGAGAACTCGCGCGCGGCCTCGACCAGCTCGTCGAGCTGGAGGTGCAGGTCGCGGAAGTTCTTGCCGACCACGTTCCAGTGGGCCTGCTTGCCGACGATGTGCAGGTTGATCAGGTCGACCGCCACCTTCTGCAGGTTCGCGGCGAGCTGCTCGTCGGCCTTGAACGCCGGCTTGAAGGTGTGCTTCTTCTCGGTGGTGGACGTCGTCATGGTGCGCTCCTTCGTCAGGGGGTCCTTCCTGATCGCCAACGGAGACCTCGGGGCGGCCATTCCGGGCCCACCGCGGCTTCCACCTCGTGGACACCTGCTGCCCGCCGCCCGAGAAGTTGCTGAGGACGCGGGCACGAGCCGACATTCGTCTGCAGCTCGACCTTTCGACTGGCAGTCTTCCGCGCGGCGACCCTGATCTTCCGGACGGAAGGCGCGCCGAGCACGTGATCATGGAGGAGCGCGACGATGGACAGGCGGATCTCGAGGGCGCTGGCGGCGGGCGTGGTCGTGTCGCTCCCCCTGCTGGCCGGCTGCGGCGGCGGGGCGGACAGCGGTTCCGGTGCACCGGCCGGGACGTCGGCACCGGCCACCAGCCAGGCCGCGGCCCCGAGCACGAGCGCGGCGGCACCCAGCACGCCGGCGAGCACGACCGAGCCGAGCCCCAGCTCGAGCCCCTCGACCGACACGGCCGCCGACAAGAAGGACGTGCAGAAGGCGTCCGAGAAGTTCGTGACCGCCGTCCTGACGATCGGCTACCCGGACAAGAGCTACACGAAGGACTACCTGCCGCGGCTCGAGCCGCTGATGACCAAGTCCGGCTACGCCTCGGTGAAGACCACCGAGACCGAGAAGGAGGGCACCAAGGCCCTCAAGCAGCTCTACTCCCAGCGCAGCCGTTCCTCGCCCGACCTCAAGGGGGACACCAAGGTCAGCGACCTGACCGCCGACAGCGCGACGGCCAAGATCAGCTACGAGAACCGCGCCCAGCTCAAGCAGGGCGGCGACTGGAAGACGATCAAGAAGCTCGGCAAGGACAGCGTGACGATCAAGCTCGTCAAGGACGGCGGGAAGTGGCTGGTCGACGACGCCAAGTGACGCTCAGGCGGCCGGGCGGAGGAGCAGCGCCGACGCCCGGTCGTCGCCGGTGAAGGTCCCGGCCCAGCCGAACCCGGCGAACGTCAGCGTCCGCGCCGCCGGAGCGTCGGCAGTCACCGCGAACCCGTTGGCCGCCGCCGTACGCCGGTAGAAGGCGAGCAGGTCGGCGGCCGGCGGCGCGGTCAGCACGACGGTCACGTTGTCGGGCTGGTCGACGCGGGAGCTGACCTGCGCCCCGACCGGCACGAACACGCGGTCGACCGGTCCGTACGTGAAGCCGAGGGCGGACAGGCTCACGCCGTCGGACGGGGCCTCGACCGGCGCGGTCGCGGCCGGCGGGGGCGGGACCGGGATGTCGGGCCGCCGAGCGGCGCCGCACCCGGCGAGCACCACCACGAGGCCGACGAGGCCGGCCACGAGGGCCCCACGCAGGGCAGGGGTCGCTCGCACCGGGCGAGGGTAGTCGAGCAGCGGCGGGTGGGTGGCAGCGCGGGCTGCCGAGGTTGTCGGCCGACGCCGATACCATCGGAGGTCTGATGACCGACACCTCCCCCCGGCCCGCCTCGTCCCGGCCGGCACCCCTCGACCCGGCCACGCCGCCGGGGCTCGAGCCGTCGGTCCCCGCGCCCACGGCGCCCGACGCAGGACCCGGCAGCGGCTCGGACGTCCCGGCGATCCCCGAGGAGCACCTGCTCGAGGAGCCGCGCCGCTCGCGCCTCCCCGCGGCGATCAGGGCCATGCGACCCCGCCAGTGGGTCAAGAACGTCCTCGTCTTCACCGCGCCGCTCGCGGCCGGACGGCTCTTCGAGCGCGACGTCCTGGTGGGCGCGCTGCTCGCCTTCCTCGCCTTCTGCCTCGTGAGCGCCACGGTCTACCTGGTCAACGACGTCCGCGACGTCGAGGAGGACCGCCTGCACCCGCGCAAGCGGTTCCGCCCCATCGCGGCCGGCGAGCTCAGGCCGCAGGCAGCCGTCGTGCTGGCCGTCATCACCGGCGTGATCGGTCTGACCATCGCCTTCTGGACGTCGGTGGAGCTCGGCGTGACGCTCCTCATCTACGTCGGCCTGCAGATGCTCTACTCGGCCTTCCTCAAGCACCTGCCGGTCGTCGACCTGGCGATGGTCGCGTCCGGCTTCCTGCTGCGCGCCATCGCCGGCGGCGTGGCCAGCGACATCGTGCTCAGCCAGTGGTTCCTGCTCGTGGCCGCCTTCGGCTCGTTCTTCATGGTGGCGGGCAAGCGCTACTCCGAGATCAAGTCGCTGGGCAGCGGCGCCGGCACGCGCCGCTCGCTCGAGCGCTACTCCGAGTCGTACCTGCGCTTCGCCTGGATGCTCGCCGCGACGATGGTGCTGATCTCCTACAGCCTCTGGGCCTTCACCAACGGCGGGACCGGCGCGTACGCCGTGCCCTGGACGGCCATCTCCATCGCCCCCTTCACCCTCGGGCTGCTGCAGTACGCGCTCGAGGTCGACGCCGGCAACGCCGGCGAGCCCGAGGAGGTCGTGCTGCACGACCGGGTCCTTCAAGGAGTCGGTCTCCTCTGGCTCGTGATCATCTCGATCGGAGTGTTCACCCGCGCATGAACGACTTCCCCGCCGTCCGTGACGACGTCCGCAGCGACGTCCCGGACATCCGCCCGTCAGCCGTCGTCGAGGAGCAGCCCCCGCTCCCCCAGCAGCTCGTCGAGCTGCACGGGTGGGGCCGCGCCGCCGGCTCGATGTCCCACCTCGCCAGCATCGACTCGGTCGCCGGCGCCGTCTCGGCGCTGCGGCAGGGCTCCGGTCGTGGCGTCACCCCGCGCGGGCTGGGACGCAGCTACGGCGACGCCGCCCAGAACGCCGGCGGCACCACCCTCGACCTGACCCACCTCAACAAGATCCTCGCCGTCGACGTGGCGGCCGAGCCGGCGACGGTCACCGTGCAGGCCGGCGTCAGCCTCGACACGCTGATGAAGGCGCTGCTGCCCTTCGGGCTGTGGGTGCCCGTCCTCCCCGGTACGCGCCAGGTGACGATCGGCGGCGCGATCGCGGCCGACGTGCACGGCAAGAACCACCACACGCAGGGCAGCTTCGGCAACCACGTGCGCTCGCTCGACCTGCTGACCGCGGACGGCGCGGTCCGGACGCTCGACCGACCGGGCGGCGGCAGCTGGGAGGGCCTCGACGACGACGGGCGGCTCTTCTGGGCGACCATCGGCGGGATGGGCCTGACCGGCGCGATCGTCGAGGCCGTGGTCGAGCTGCAGCGCGTCGAGACGGCGTACTTCACCGTCGACACCGACCGCTGCAGCGACATCGACGACCTCATGGCGCGGATGTCGGAGGGCGACGAGGACTACAACTACTCCGTCGCCTGGTTCGACGCGGTGACGCGCGGCAAGCACATGGGCCGCGCGGTGCTCACCCGCGGCGACAAGGCCAAGCTGTCGCAGCTCGAGCCCAAGCAGCGCCGCGACCCCCTCAAGTTCGTGGCGCCGTCGTTCGGCACGATCCCCGAGGTCTTCCCCAACCGGATGGTCAACAAGCTGACCGCCAAGGCGTTCAGCGAGTTCTGGTACCGCAAGGCGCCGCAGCACCGCGTCGGCGAGCTGCAGAACATCACCCAGTTCTTCCACCCGCTCGACATCGTGGCCGAGTGGAACCGGGTCTACGGCCCCAACGGCTTCCTGCAGTACCAGTTCGCCGTGCCGTTCGACGCGCCCGAGACCTTCAAGCGGTGCTTCGAGATGATCGTGACCTCGGGCCACCTGTCCTGCCTGAACGTGCTCAAGCGCTTCGGCCCGGGCAACCTGTCGCCGCTGTCGTTCCCGATGCCGGGCTGGACCCTCACCGTCGACCTGCCCATCGAGGCCGGGCTCGACAAGCTCTGCGACGCGCTGGACGAGGAGGTCGTCGGCGCCGGCGGGCGCGTCTACCTGGCGAAGGACTCGCGGCTCACGGCCGGACGGTTCCGGCAGATGTACCCGCGCCTCGACGACTTCCTGTCCGTCCGGAACCGGGTCGACCCGCAGCACCTCTTCAGCTCCGACCTCGCGCGCCGGCTCGAGCTCTAGTCCCGTTCCTCCCGGAAGGCACCCCTTGATCAACGCGACCGGCAACCCCGGCTCCCTGCTGCTGCTCGGCGGCACGTCCGACATCGCCCTGGCGATCGCGCGGAGGTACGCCGGGCGCGGCGGCCTGCGCGTCGTGCTCGCCGCCCGTCCGGGCGAGCGGCGGACGGCGGCCGCGGCGGAGCTGACCGGCCTCGGCTGCCGCGTCCAGGAGGTCGACCTCGACGCCCGCGACCACGCGTCGCACGCCGCGACGGTCGAGGCCGCTTTCAGCGAGGGCGACATCGACGTGGCGGTCGTCGCCTTCGGCCTGCTGGGCGACGCGGAGCAGGCCTGGCAGGACGCCGAGCACGCGCTCGAGCTGGCCGAGGTCAACTACACCGCGCCGGTGCACCTGGGCGTGCTCCTCGCCGAGCGGCTCAAGGCCCAGGCCCACGGCGTCATCGTCGCGCTCTCGTCCGTCGCGGGCGAGCGCGTACGCCGCTCGAACTTCGTCTACGGCTCGACCAAGGCCGGCTTCGACGGCTTCTACCTCGGCCTCGGCGAGGCGCTGCGCGGCACCGGGGTGCGGGTACTCGTCGTCCGGCCGGGCTTCGTGAAGTCGAAGATGACCGAGGGCCTGGACGCCGCACCGCTGGCCGCGACGCCGGAGGAGGTGGCCGAGGCCACCGTCGACGCGGTCGCGGCCAAGAAGGAGCTGATCTGGGTGCCCGTCCCCATGCGCTTCGTCATGTCGGGGCTGCGGCACGTGCCGCGGCCGCTGTTCCGCCGCCTGCCCGTCTGACCCGGGCGCGAGACGCGAGCGGTGCGGGCGGCGCTCGCGTACGCGTCGGCGTTCGGCGTCGTCGCCACCTGCGTGGCGTCGCGTCCGGCGCAGCAGCGCGACGTGTGGCTCGCGTACCTGAGCACCAACCTGGCCAACCTCGCCGACCACCCCGTGCGGGCCCTCGTCGGGTCGGCCTTCGTCACCGACGACCCGAACCTGCTCGGCTGGACCGCGCTCGCCCTCGTCGGGCTCGCCGCGGCCGGGGAGGTCCTCGGCGACCTGCGGCTCGGCGGCCTGCTCGCGGGCGCGCACGTGCTCGGCACCCTGGTCAGTGAGTCCGTCCTGGCCTCGCAGGTCCGGCTCGGCCTGGCCCCGGAAGCCGCACGGCGGATCCTCGACGTCGGCCCGTCGTACGTCGTCGCCCCCGCCCTGGCGCTCGGGGTCGTGTGCGGCTCCACCCGCGGTCGCGTCGCCGCCGGCCTCGGCTTCGCCGTGCTCGCGCCGCACCTGTTCGGCGGGCTGACGCACCTCGAGGTCGCCGCGGTGGGGCACGTCGTCGCCATCGGCACCGCGCTGGTCCTCGGCCCCGCCCTCGTCCGGGACCGTCGGGTCCGCCACGGCCTGCTGCGCGCCGACCTGCGCTGACGTGCGCCGGCGACCCGCTCCCGGAACGTCCACCTCACTGCTCCGAGCACCTCCGCGACCCGTGTCGTGAGGACGCCCGACGCACCCGGTGGGACCGACGTGGGGACGACGGCGGGAGCCGTGCCCGCCCTATGCTGAGCCTCGACAGATCGACCGCCCGGCACGGATGTCCGCGCACGAGCCGCAGCCGCCTGGTCGAGCCAGACACCTCTGGACGAGCGGGACGGGCGGCGATGGGACACGCGACGGTGGCCGGGACGCTGCTGCTCCCCTCCCCCGAGCCCCGCGCCAGCGACCTGGCCTACCTGCAGCTGCGGGAGATGGTCGTCGACCTGCGGCTCCCGCCGGGCTCGGTCCTCAACGAGCAGCAGCTCGCCGCCAGCACCGGCTTCGGGCGCATGCCCGTGCGCGAGGCGATCGCCCGGCTCGCGGCCGACCGCTTCGTCTCGGTGCTGCCCCGGCGCGGGACGTTCGTCAACCCGCTCGGGCTGGACGAGGTGCTGGCGATGTTCGAGGCGCGCGAGGCGATCGAGTGCGGCGTGGCCCACCTCGCCGCGCGCCGGGCGACGGTGCCGCAGCTCGAGCGGCTGCACGAGCTCGCGGGGCTCGCCGACGAGGTGCGCGCCGACGACGCCATCGAGGAGCACCTGCACGCCGACCACGCCATCCACACGCACCTGGTCGGCATGACCGGCAACGAGCTGCTCGTGGAGGCGGTCGAACGGCTCCTCCTGCACAGCCTGCGCTTCTGGCGCTCCTACTGGACGACCCACGAGCCCCGCGCGTCGGCGATGCTCTCGCACGCCGAGCTCGTCACGGCGGTGCAGGACCACGACCCCGAGGCCGCCGAGCACGCGATGCGCGCCCACCTGGCCGTCTCGCGCGGAACCATCCAGGACGCGTTCCGCCACTGACCCCGCGTACGCGTCTGCCCGCACCGGGTGAACTGCGGGGGTGCGGCGGTGCTGGTTTCCCATGAGGTCTTGGGAAACCGTCGCTCCGCATGGCAGATCTGCCGTGAGGAGTGCCGGTTCCCCAAGAGATCATGGGAAACCGGCAGCCCGCGACCACAGACCACAGCGCGAGGGGCGGGCGTCAGGCGGGGACGGCCTCGTCCAGGAAGGCGCGGACCGTGGCGAGGAAGGCCTCGCGCTCCTCGACCTGCGGGGAGTGGCCCGACTCCTCGAAGACGACGAGCCGGCCGTCCGGCACCAGCGACGCGATCGTCTCCGACATCGAGACCGGGGTGACCCAGTCGTACCGGCCGACGGTGACGAGCACCGGGCAGCGGACCTCACCCAGGCGCGGCTTGAGGTCGTAGGCCGGCATGTTGTGCTGGAAGCACCAGTTGTGCGACTCGTGGCGGTAGATCCCGGCCTCCACCGATGCGGCCGCGCGCGCCGGGTCGGGGTCGTGGTCGTACAGTCCGATCAGCTCGGCCCACAGGGCCTTGAGCTCGGCGTCGCTGCGGACCCGACCCTGCCAGTAGCGGTCGAAGTGGTCCCAGTCGATCTCGACGCGGTCCTGCTGCCGCGCGTTCTCGTACGCCAGGGCGAGGTTGGACGCGTCGGGCGAGGTGTCGCGCAGCACGACGGCGCGTGTGCGGTCCGGATGGGCGAGCGCGTACTCCAGCGCGATGAAGCCGCCGTAGGAGCCACCGGCGACCACGCAGGTCTCCGCGCCCGCCCACGCCCGCAGCGCGTCGACGTCGGCGACCCACTGCGCGTGGCTGTAGGGCGGCACGGCCTCGCTGCGCCCGCAGCCGCGGGCGTCGAAGACGAGCACGCGGAAGCGGTCGGCCAGCGGCCCGAACGTCGCGCGCGGTTCCGCCATCGACCCGATGCCGCCGCCACCGTGGTGGGCGATCAGCAGCGGCTTGCGCTGCGCCTCCCGGCTGCCGTCGTCGCCGAGGACCTCGACCTCCAGCTCGGCCCCGTTCACCGTCACCCTCATGCTGCTGCCCTTCCGCTCACCGTGCTCAGAAGATCCCGTGCCCGCCGTCGACCGCGATGGTCTGCCCGGTCACCCACGACGACGCCTCGGCGGTGAAGAACCGGACGGCGTTGGCGATGTCCTCGCCCGTGCCGAGACGCCGCGTGGCGATCCCGGCGACGAGCGCGGCCTGGCCCTCGGGTCCGTACGACTCCCACTGCCGCTGGGTGCTCGGGTTGGACAGCACGAAGCCGGGCGCGACGCAGTTGACCGTGATCCCGAAGCGGCCGAGCTCGTGCGCGGTCTGGCGGGTCAGGCCGATCTGGCCGGCCTTCGCGCTCGCGTACGCCTGGATGCCGGTGAGGCTGACGCTGCGGCCGGCGCCGGAGGAGATGTTGACGATCCGCCCCCATCCGCCGGCCTTCATGCCGGGCACGACGGCGCGGGTGCAGACGAACGTGCTGGTGAGGTTCGCGTCGACCACCGCGCGCCAGTCGTCGTCGGTGACCTCCTCGAGCGGCCGGCCGGTCTGGCCGCGGACCCCGCCGGCGTTGTTCACGAGGACGTCGACCGGCCCGACGGCGGCGACGAAGGCCTCGACCGCGGCGGTGTCGCTGACGTCCACGCGCCGGTCGCCGTCCGCCTCGAGGTCGACGCCGTGCACGGTCGCCCCCTCGGCCTCGAGCATGGCGACGATCGCCGCCCCGATCCCGTGCGCGGCGCCGGTCACCAGCGCCGTACGACCCGTCAACCCGCTCATGCCGTCTCCTCCGCGAGCACCCGCTCGATCGTCGTCGCCGCCGCGAGCAGGGCGGCGTCCTCGCCGCGGCGGCCCATCAGCTGCAGCCCCACCGGGAGCCCGGCGTCGGCGCCGCACGGGAGCACGAGCGCCGGCCAGCCGGTCAGGTTCGCGCCCATCGAGAACAGCCCCTCGACCGCACCCGCGTCGGAGTCGATGACCGGGGTCGTCCCTGGGGCCGTGAACGCGACGGCCGGGCCGAGGAGCACGTCGACGGAGTCGAGCATGGCGTCCGCCGCGGGCAGGAGCTCCGCCCGCCGGGCGAGCGCGGCGCGGTGCTGGGCAGGGGTGACGTCGCGGCCGAGCCGCAGCAGCCGGTCGGTGTCCGGGCCGAACCAGGCCGGGTCGGCCGCCAGCGCCTCGTGCTCGCGCCACGCCTCGAAGAGCAGGATCGGCTCGAACACCGCGTGCAGCGCCCGCAGCGGCGCGACGTCGACCTCGACGACCTGGGCGCCGGCCCCGACCAGCCGGTCGACCGCTGCCCGCACGGACGCCCGGGTGCCCGGCTCGACCGCCGGGTCGGCCAGCTCCGCCGACAGCAGGCCGACGCGCAGCGCGCCGGGCGCCGGTGCCTCGGGCAGCGGCCCGAGCTCGGCGACCGCACCGAGCACGCGGGCGGCGGTGGCCACGTCGGCCGCCAGCACGCCGACGTGGTCGAGCGACGGCGACAGCGCGGTCACGCCGCCGACGGGCACGAGGTCGTAGGTCGGCTTGATCCCGACGCAGCCGCAGTAGGAGGCGGGGATGCGGATCGACCCGCCGGTGTCGGTGCCGAGCGCGGCCGCGCAGACGCCGGCCGCGACCAGCGCCGCCGAACCGCCGCTCGAGCCGCCCGCCGTGCGCGTCGGGTCGGCCGGGTTGCGGGCCTCGTCGAGGCCGGGGTGCTGGGCGCCCGCCGCGTACTCGAGCAGTGCCGCCGTCGCGAAGACGTCGGCCCCCGCCGCGCGGAGCCGGGCCACGACCGGCGCGTCCTGTACGGCCGGCGAACCCTCGGCCATCGCGCGCGGGTTGCCGTTGCCCCGGACCACGCCCTCGACGTCGACCATGTCCTTGACCGCGACCTGCACGCCGAGCAGCGGCCCCTCTGCCGCGCGTCGGGGCGCGGGCAGCGCCTCGACCACCGCGGCCAGCGGTCGGCCGACGCGCTCGAGGCGCTCGTACGCGGCCAGCAGGTCGAGGTTCGCGGTCTCGCAGCGCCGCTCGCCCCGCTCGATCGCGCGCACCAGCGCGGCCAGCTGGTGCACGAGCGGTCCGCCGACGCCGTCGAGGTCGTCGACCTCGGTGGGCCGGTGCCGCACCGCGAGGTCGCGCCACACGCCGGTGCGGGCCTTGCCGCTGGCGGCGTTGAAGGCGACGAGCCGTCCGAGCGAACCCTCCAGGTCGGCCGGGTCGAAGCCGTCGAACGGTTCCGGCGAGGCCGGGGCGCGGTCGAGGACCTCGCGGGCGAGCGCCAGGAGCAGCGGCCGGTACGCCGACGCGCCCAGCGCATCGGCGATCGTGAGGTCGGAGACGGCGGTGGCGAAGAGCATCGCCCCGTACGCCTCCTTGCTCCACAGGTAGCCCTCGATGTTCGCGGTGGCCTCGGCGTACGGCAGCAGCGCGGCCACCGCGCGCACGCGGTCGCTCACGCCGCCGCCGGGCTCGCCGACGCGCACGGTGGCGACGTTGCCCTGGGCGACGACCCCGGGCGCGACGACGTCGGCGCCGAAGTTCACGAACGCGGTGACCCGGCGTCCCGGACCGAGCACGTCGTCGACGACCCCTCCCGTCATCCCGTTCTGCAGGGTCACCACGTAGCCGTCGGCGGCCAGTCGCGTCCAGAGCGGTTCGACGGCCGAGCGGGTGTGGTGCGACTTGACCGCGAGCAGGACGCGCTCGACGTGGTCGGGCAGCGCGGCGGGCAGGACCGCCGTCACCGGGACGACGACCTCCTCGACCGGGCCCACGACCCGCAGCCCGAAGGCGTTGAGGGCGTCGACGTGCTCCGGGTCGGCGTCGCAGAGCAGGACGTCCTCACCGGCCCGTACGAGATGGCCGGCGACCACGCCGCCGACGGCCCCGGAGCCGATGATCACCGTCCGCACCCGATGAAGCATGGGGGCGCCCGGGGGCTACCGCAAGCCGACACGGGGCCTTAACATCCGTGTGACTTACTGCTGATATCTCAGTACTCGTTCAGCGTCTGCCCCCGCTCCACCCGCCTGACGGCCATCCCTGCCCCACCTCGGAGGACCCATGCGCAAGCCCCTTGCCGCCCTCGTCACCGCCGTGCTCTGCCTCGGCGGCGCGGCGGCCTGTGCCGACAACGGCTCCACCCCCAGCACCAGCAGCTCCGGCGGCGCCGCCGCCGGTGGCGACCTCGTGATCGTCCGGCCGCAGGACAGCGTCTCGATGGACAACACGATGGTGTTCAGCAACTCCTCGATCTGGGTCTTCCAGCAGATGTTCGAGTCGCTCTACGAGGTCACGCCCGACGGCAAGGACGTCAAGCCGCTGCTGGCCGAGAGCCACACCCTGAGCGCGGACAAGCTGACCTGGACCTTCAAGCTCAAGCAGGGCGTGAAGTTCAGCAACGGAGCACCGATGACCTCGGCGGACGTGAAGTTCAGCCTGGACAAGGCCCGCGCGACCAAGGGCGGCTGGGAGTTCCTCGACGTCGCGATCAAGTCGGTCGAGGCGCCCGACGACGCGACCGTGGTGATCAAGACCAAGTACCCGTGGTCCCCGCTGCTGGCCGACCTCGCGAACTTCAACAACGCGGTCCTGCCCAAGGACTACGCCGGCAAGAGCCACGACGACTTCTACAAGGCGCCGATCGGCACCGGCCCGTTCGTCTGGGACCACTGGAACAAGGGCACCGAGATCGAGCTGAAGAAGAACCCGACCTACTGGGACGCGGGCAAGCCGGCCCTCGACAGCGTGACGTGGAAGGTCGTCCCCGACGACAACTCGCGCAACGTGCAGATCCAGGGCGGCCAGGCGCAGATCAACGAGAACCCGCCGTTCTCGACGCTCGAGCAGCTCAAGGGCCAGCCGAACGTCAAGGTCGACCTGTTCCCCAGCACCAAGACCGACTACGTGATGATGAACCAGAACGAGAAGCCGTACGACGACGTGCACGTGCGCCGCGCGATCTCGTACGCCATCGACCGCGAGGCACTGGTCAAGACGCTGCTCTTCGGCAACGGCACCCCGGCGAACTCGTTCCTGATGCCGAACGTCCCCTTCTACGACGCGGCGACGCCCGGCCTCACGTACGACATGGCCAAGGCCAAGGAGGAGATGGCCAAGTCGTCGGTGCCGAACGGCTTCAGCACGACCTTCCTCGCGTCCTCGGGCGACAGCACCGACCAGGCGCTCGCCCAGGTCCTGCAGTCCTCGCTCAAGGAGCTGGGCATCGACATGAAGATCCAGAACGTCGACCCCAGCGCGGCGCACGACCTGCAGCAGGAGCAGAAGTACCAGATCAGCCATTCCTACTGGACGATGGACATCGCCGACCCCGACGAGCTCGTCACCTTCGCGGTCGACCCGAGCGCCGGCAGCCACTCCTTCTACACCAGCTACGACAACCCGCAGGTCATCGCGGACACCAAGAAGGCGCAGCAGACCTTCGACACGGCCGGTCGCCAGGAGCTCTACTCCGCGATCCAGAAGCAGGCCGCGGACGACGCGTTCATGGGCTTCCTCTACTACTCGCCCTTCAGCTACGCCTACAGCACCAAGGTGAGCGGCTTCCAGGTCTACCCGACCGGGAACTACCACCTCGAAGACGTGACGCTCGGCTCGTGAGGCACCTGGCGTACGTCGGGCGGCGGCTCGTCTCGACCATCCCGGTCCTGCTCGGCATCTCGGTGATCGTGTTCTTCATGATCCACCTGGTGCCGGGCGACCCGGCCCGCACGCTGCTCGGCGTGCGGGCCACGGACGAGGCGGTCGCCGCGCTGCACGCGAAGTTCGGGCTCGACCGGCCGATCTGGGAGCAGTACCTGTCCTTCCTGGGCCGGCTGCTGCACGGCGACCTCGGCCGTTCGATCCTCTACGACACCGACGTCAGCTCGCTGCTGGCGCTGCGGCTGCCGGCGACGCTGTGGCTGCTCGTCGCGGCCACCGTGATGGCGCTGCTGATCAGCATCCCGCTGGCCGTGCTCGCCGCCACGCACCGCGACAAGCTCGCCGACCAGGTCGTCCGCGCGGTGCCCCTCGTCGGGCTGGGCATGCCCACCTTCTGGGTCGGCATCATGCTCGTGCTGCTGCTCGCGCTGAAGGTGCACGCCTTCCCGGTGTCGGGCTTCGGCAAGACGCCCGCCCAGCACCTCAGCTCGATCATCCTGCCGGGGCTGACCATCGCGCTGGCCCTGACGCCGATCCTGATCCGCAGCCTGCGGACCTCCATGATCGGCGTGCTCGACAGCGACTACGTCGTCACCGCCCGGGCCAAGGGGCTCTCGCACCGCCGGGTGATCACGGCGCACACGCTCCGCAACGCCGCCGTCTCCTCGATCACCGTGCTCGGCGTGAACATCGCCTACCTCGTCGGCAGCACGCTGGTCGTCGAGCGGGTCTTCGCGCTGCCGGGGATGGGCACGATGATGCTCGACGCGATCTTCAACCGCGACTTCCCCGTCGTGCAGGGCGTGACGCTGGTCTTCGCGCTCATGGTCGTCGCGGTCAACCTCCTGACCGACCTCGCGCACGCGGCCCTCGACCCGCGGATCGAGCTCGCATGACCGCCCCCGCGGTGCCGGTCGGTCCGGTCGAGCCGCTCCAGCCGCTGCAGCCGTCCCGGCTGCCCTGGCTGCGGGGACGCGGCGGCGAGGGCGTGCTGCGGCTCAACCCGACGTTGGTCATCGGGCTGTCGCTGCTGGTCGTGATCGTGCTGGCCGGTGTGCTCGCGCCCGTGCTGAGCCCGTGGGACCCGGTGGCGCAGGACCTGACCGCGTCGCTGCAGCCGCCCGGCAACGGGCACCTGCTCGGCACCGACCAGCTCGGGCGCGACGTCTTCACCCGGCTGCTCTACGCCGCCCGCGTCGACCTGCGCGTCGGCGCTCTGGCGGTGCTGTTCCCCTTCATCATCGGAACGACGCTGGGGCTGCTGGCCGGGTGGTTCGGCGGCTGGTTCGACCTCGTGCTCATGCGCGTGGTCGACATGGTCGTCGCCTTCCCGTCGTTCGTGCTGATCATCGCCCTGGTCTTCGCGCTCGGTCAGGGCACGGCGAGCATCTACATCGCCATCACGCTCGTCGGCTGGGTCGCGTACGCCCGCATCGTGCGCGGCGAGGTGCTCGTCGCCAAGGAGCAGGAGTACGCGCTCGCGGCGCGGGCGAGCGGGCTGCCGACCTGGCGGATCCTGCTGCGCCACCTGCTGCCGAACGTGCTGCTGCAGGCCTTCGTCTTCGCGATGAGCGACGTCGTGCTCTCGATCCTCGCCATCGTCACGCTGGGCTACCTCGGCCTCGGCGTGCCGCCACCCACCCCCGACTGGGGCTCGATGATCTCCGAGGGGCAGAACTTCGTGTTCACCAAGTGGTACCTGACCGCGGTGCCCGGCCTCGCGGTCGTCGTCACCGGCCTGGCCCTCGCGCTCGTCGCCGACGGCGTGGTCCAGCGCAGCGGGCGCCGATGAGCACCCTGGTGGACGGTCCGCTGCGGCAGCCCCGCAGCACCCCGGTCACGGGGACGCCGCTGCTCGAGCTGCACGACGTCGACGTGGAGATCCCGCTGCCGCACGGCCGGCTGCACGCCGTGCGCGGGGTCTCGCTGACCGCGTACGCGGGCCAGGCGCTCGGCCTGGTCGGCGAGTCGGGCTCGGGCAAGAGCCTGACCCTGCGCGCGGCGATGGACCTGCTGCCGTCGCCGGCCGTGATCACCGGCGGCAGCGTCGTGGTCGCCGGCACCGACGTGACCGGCATGCGGCCGGCGCAGCGGCGCGAGCACATCTCGTCGGCGATGGCGATGATCTTCCAGGACGCCCTCACCGCGCTGAACCCCACGATGCGCATCGGCGACCAGGTCGCCGAGGTGCCCCGGCAGCGGCTCGGCATGAGCCGGTCGGCCGCCCGGGCGCGGGCGCTCGACCTGCTCGTGCAGGTCGGGATCCGCGACCCCGAGCAGCGCTACCGCGCCTTCCCCCACGAGCTGTCGGGCGGGATGCGGCAGCGCGTCTGCATCGCCATCGCGCTGTCGGCGGAGCCCGGGCTGATCCTGGCCGACGAGCCGACCACGGCGCTCGACGTGACGATCCAGAAGCAGGTGCTCGACGTGCTCGGGCGGCTGCGACGCGACGACGGGGTCGGCCTCGTGCTCGTGACGCACGACCTCGCCGTGGTGAGCAGCACCTGCTCCGAGCTCGACGTCATGTACGGCGGCCGCGTCGTCGAGGAGGGCCTGACCGAGGTGCTCCTGTCGGCGCCGCGCCACCCGTACACGGCGGCCCTGCTGCGCTCCGTGCCCGACCCCGACGCACCGGTCCACCGGCTGCTGACGATCCCCGGGGCGCCGCCTGACCTGCTCCAGCCGATCGAGGGCTGCGCGTTCGCGCCGCGCTGCCCGGCCGTGGTCGACCGGTGCCGCACCGAGCGGCCGCCGCTGGCGTCGCTGGGCGGTCCCCACGCCAGCGCCTGCTGGCGGGCGCACGAACCGGAGCGGTGGCCGGGCGCGGTCGGGGAAGCCGCCCTGGAAGGAGTGCTCCGATGAGCGGCACCAGCCCTTCGACGGGCTCAGGGAGCGTCTCCATCGGCTCGGGGAGCGTCTCGACGGCTTCGGGGAGCGTCGGTGAGGAGGTGCTCGCGGTCGAGGGCCTGGTGCAGCACTTCCGTGGGCGCGGCAGCGCCTGGGGACGGCTGCGTGGCCGGCCGCCGAAGGTGGTCAAGGCGGTCGACGGCGTCGACCTCGTCCTGCACCGCGGCGAGACGCTCGGCCTGGTCGGTGAGTCCGGCTGCGGCAAGTCCACCCTCAGCCGCTGCGCGGCGGGGCTCTACACCCCGACCGCCGGCGTCGTGCGCTACGCCAGGCAGCCCCTGCACGGGGCGCCGGACCGGGCGCAGCGCCGGCTGGTGCAGATGGTGTTCCAGGACCCGTACAGCTCGCTGAACCCGCGGATGACCGTGGGCCAGACGCTGTCGGAGATCCTGACCTACCACCGCCTCGTGCCGCGGGCGCAGGTGCGGGCGCGGGTCGGCGAGCTGATCGACCTGGTCGGCTTGCCGACGCGCGCGGCGGACCAGCTGCCGCGCTCGTTCTCGGGCGGCCAGCGCCAGCGCATCGGCATCGCCCGGGCGCTCGCGCTCGAGCCGCAGGTGCTCATCGCCGACGAGCCGGTCTCCGCGCTCGACGTGTCGGTGCAGGCCACGATCATCAACCTGCTGCTGGACCTCAAGGAGACGCTGGGGCTCTCGATGCTCTTCGTCTCCCACAACATGGCGGTCGTCCGCCAGATCAGCGACCGGATCGCCGTCATGCACGACGGCGTGGTGGTCGAAGAAGGAGACACGTCCGAGGTGTTCGAGCACCCCCACGACGACTACACGCGGCTGCTGCTCGCGTCGGTCCCCCGGATCGGCGGCGCCCCGGCGCCGGCGACCGCCGGGGCGGCGACGGAGCGGGGTCTGCGGTGAGCGTCACCCCCACCGTCATCGGCTCGGAGCGCAGCGAGATCGGGCTGCCCGCGGCGGCAGCGGTGCTGCGCTCCGGCGGCTCCGCCCTCGACGCCGTCGAGGCGGCGCTGCGGGTCTGCGAGGACAACCTCGCCGACCACTACGTGGGCACGTCCGGCCTCCCGAACGCCCGCGGCGTCGTCGAGCTCGACGCGTCGGTCATGGTCGGCTCGAGCCGGGCCTTCGGCGCGGTCGGCGCGCTGCAGGGCTACCCGAACCCGATCTCCGTGGCCCGCGCGGTCATGGAGCGCCTCCCGCAGCACTGCCTGCTCGTGGGCGAGGGCGCGGCGACGTTCGCCGCCGAGTGCGGCTTCGCCACCGCCGACCTGACGACCGAGGAGTCGCGGCGGATGTTCGCCGAGGCGCTCGGCGAGGCCGAGGCGGGCTCGAACGTCGAGGGCGAGCGGGCCGAGGGCAGCGAGGGCGACCGGGCGTACCGGCAGGCCGCGCTCGACCTGGTGCGCCGCTTCGCCCCGCACGACGGGCCCTGGGGCACGATCAACGTGCTCGCGCTCGACGCCTCCGGCGAGCTCGTCGTCGGCGTCTCCACCAGCGGCTACCCCTGGAAGTACCCGGGTCGGCTCGGCGACACCCCGCTGCCCGGGGCCGGCACCTGGGCCGACGTCCGCGGCGGCGGCGCGGCCTGCACCGGCCGCGGCGAGCTGAGCATGCGGGCCGGCACCGCCCGTACGGTCGTCGAGGCCCTGCGCCGCGGCGAGGACGTCGAGCAGGCCTGCCGCGAGGCGCTCGCCGACGCCGCGACCCTGCCGGACACGTTCCGCTCCGAGCTGCGCGTGCTGGCCCTCACCCCCGACGGGCGCCACGGCGGGGCGGCGGGTTCCGCCGACGCCACCTACGCGCTGATGACGCCCGACCACGACCAACCCGAGATCCGCAAGAGGAGCGTGCTGTGAAGGTCTTCCTGTCCTCCGACATGGAGGGCACCGCCGGTGTCGTCGACTGGAGCCAGTGCCTGGCGCCCCAGCCGGAGTACCAGTACTACCGGGGCCTGCTGCAGGACGAGGTCAACGCCGCCATCGACGGCGCGATGGCCGGCGGTGCGACCGAGGTGCTCGTCAACGACTCGCACTCGACGATGCAGAACCTGCGGCCCGACGCCCTGCACGGGCGGGCGCGCTACCTGTCCGGCCGGCACAAGCCGATGTACATGATGCAGGGCCTCGACCCCTCGTTCGACGCCGTGTTCTTCGTCAGCTACCACGGCTCGATGGCCAGCGAGGCGTCGACGCTGTCGCACACCTACAACCCGCGCGCCATCGCCCGCGTCCGGCTCAACGGCATCGAGGTCGGCGAGTCGGGCATCAACATGCTCGTCGCGCTCGGCCACGGCGTGCCGGTCGTGCTCGTGACCGGCGACGACACCACGGCGGAGGAGGCCGCGCGGATCAGCCCCGCGATCGTCCCCGCGGTGGTCAAGCACTCGGTGAGCCGCTTCGCCGCCGAGTCGCTGCACCCGGAGGAGGCCAAGGCCCTCATCGAGGACGCGGCCCGCCGGGCGATGGAGGGGGTGGGTTCGGCGGCGCTGCCGCAGATCACGCTGCCGGCGACGCTCGAGGTGCTGTTCCTGACCGGCGACATGGCCGAGATGGCGACGTGGATCAACGGCGTCCAGCGCGTGGACGCCCGCACGGTGACGATGAGCGACGACGACCCGATCCGGCTCTTCCGGACGTTCATCACCACGGTCCTGCTGACCCGGGCGATCGTCGAATGAGCGCCGTGACCACCGGGACCAGCACCCGGCTCGAGGGGCGGGTCGCGCTCGTCACCGGCGCGGCCGGCGGCATCGGCGCGGCCATCGCGCGGGGCATGGCCGCGGAGGGCGCGCGCGTCGTCGTCGCCGACGTCCAGGACGGCGCGCGGACGGTCGGCGAGATCGAGGCGGCGGGCGGGCAGGCGCTCGCCGTCACCTGCGACGTGGCCGACCCCGCCCAGGTCGACGCCGCCGTGGCGGCGACGGTCGAGGCGTACGGGTCGCTCGACGTCCTCGTCAACGACGCGGGTATCTCGGGCGGTTCCGGCCCGGCGCACGAGCTCGACGTGGAGACCTGGCTGCGTTGCGTCGCGGTGAACCTCACCGGACCGTTCCTGTGCGTGCGGGCGGCGATGCCGCACCTGCTCGCCTCCGGTCGCGGCCGGGTGATCAACATCGCCTCGACGTACGGCATCGTCGGCGCGCCGGGGGCGCCCGCCTACTGCGCGACCAAGGGCGGCGTCGTGAACCTGACGCGCCAGCTCGCCGTCGACTACTCCCCGCTGGGCGTCCGCGTGAACGCGATCCTGCCCGGCTACATCGACACCGACATGGGCGGCTACCGCGCCAGCCTCGGGCCCGAGGGTGCCGCCGCCGCCAACGCCCGGCGCGACGCCGCCGCGGCGCTGCAACCCATCGGGCGCCAGGCGCACGCGGAGGAGATCGCGACCGTCGCCGTCTTCCTGGCCAGCGACGAGTCGTCGTTCATGACCGGCGCGATCGTCCCGGTGGACGGAGGCTGCACGGTGACGTTCCGCCACCCGTGACTTCTGTCCTCGCTCCGCATTTTCTGTCCTCGCTCCGCTCGGACGCGGATCCCGCTCCGACCCTCCGCCTTCCTCCCTCCCGGTGACGACGAAAAGCGTGTCGTCACCGCTCGGTCGTCCAGGCGGAGGCGCGAGATCCGGCTTCGGTCGCCTGCTTGCTGACGGAGCGCGCTCAGGCCTGCGATCATGATCGGCATGCCGGAAGCGCGCATGATCGCCCTGGGGTTCGGGAAGTACGTGCGCTCGGACAAGGTGTTCGCCCTGGAACGTCTGGTCGGCGACCAGCGTGGTGAGGGCCGGCGTACGCGGGTGTGGATCGAGGGCGTCCCCGAGCCGATCGTCGCCTCCCGCACCGAGGTGACGATCCTGCGCGACATGGGCGAGGAGGCGGCGGCCGACGTCCCGGTGCTCGACGAGGCCCTCGACCTCGCCGCCCGGCTGGCCGCGGCCGCCGACGCCGGTCGCGTCGACCTCAGCGACCTCGGGCGCCGCGCCCGCCGCGTGCTTGCCTCGACCACCCAGCCGCAGCTGCCCGCCGACGACTGACCCCCGGCGCTCAGCGACCACGCCGACGTCCGGTCGAGCGGTAGGTTGCGGCGCTCCGGAGGGCGATTCGGGCGCGGCAACCTACCGCTCGGCGGGGGGATCGGGGGTCCCCTCGGGGTCGCCCGTCCAGCCCGCGGGGTCGACCCCACCCGGAACCACGCCGGTCGGGGCATATGGCGCGCGGGTGAGCACGAACGAGCCGAGGTCGAGGTGGGTCACGGCGCCCGCCGCGTCGCGGACCACCGTCAACGTCTCGCCGCGGTAGTAGCCGTCCAGCCCGGTCCAGGTCCCCTCCCCCTCGGGCCCGAAGCGCGACTCCCGTCCGCGCGCGGCGAGGGTCACGAGCTCGAGGTGCCGGTCGGCCTGCAGCTTGACGGCGTACGGCGTCGCGCCCCAGTACCAGGGCCCGGTCAGCGCGAGGAGCTCCGGATCCGCCTCGGGGAGCGGCTTCCAGGCCTGCGGGAAGCGCGGCTCGGCCGTCCGCACCACCTCGGCCAGGTCCTCGATGAGCCCGCCGAGGTCGGGACCCGCCGTGACGTTCGCGAACGCCACGAAGGCGAGCCCGTCGTCGACCGCGAGGTCGAGCCCGGCGAGGAAGCCGGGCATCGAGCCGCCGTGGCCCACCAGCGGGTGGGGCCCGCCCGACGCCTGCATCCCGAGCCCGTAACCGCCGGACTCCGCCTCCGTGCCGGCGACGGGCTCGCGCATCTCCCGCAGCGAGTCGAGCGGCAGCACGCGGTCGTCGCCGTCGAGGAGGAACGAGGCGAAGCGCGAGAGGTCCTCGACGGTCGACCAGAGCTGCCCCGCCGGGGCCATCCAGCCCGAGTCGTGGGCGGGTTCGGGCAGCAGCAGGTCCGCCCACGGGTGCACGGCGAAGCCCTGCGCGTGCGGCGCGGCCGGCATGAGCGTGGTCCGCCGCAGCCCGAGCGGCTCGAGGACCTCCGCGGCGAGCACCTCGCCGAAGGACCGGCCACGGCGCCGCGCGACCAGCGCCCCGAGGAGCGCGAAGCCGGGGTTGGAGTAGTGGAAGTGCCGGCCTCGGCGCAGGATGCGCGGCTCGGGCCCGAGCACGTCGGCGACCTGCGGCCGCAGCGCGCCGTCGGTGCGCTCCCACCACGGCGTCGGGGTCTCCGAGGCGATGCCGGCGGTGTGGCTGAGCAGCTGCAGCACGGTGCGGTCGCCGACCGTCGTGCCGGGCAGGTGCGTCTCCAGCGCGTCGTCGAGGTCGAGCAGGCCCTCGTCGCGCAGCCTCAGGACCAGGACCGCGACGAACGTCTTGGTGATCGAGCCGATCCGGTACTGCGTGTCCGGGGTCGGCGGGGCCCCGTCGACGGAACCGGCGGCCCCGGTCCAGACGAGGGAACCGTCGCGGACCAGGCCGGCGGCCAGGCTCGGCGCCCGTCCCTCCGCCTGGGCCCGGGCGAGGCGGTGGTCGAGGGCTCGGCGGGTGCTCTCCAGCAGCCTTGGTGCGTCGCTCACCCCGTCACCCCACCACCCCGCGGGCCGTCACCGCCAGACGTATTCGATCTCCGGACGCCCCGACCCGCCGTGCCGCGTCCTGCGCTCGGCGACGCCGGTGTCGACCAGGTGCTCGAGGTAGCGCCGGGCGGTGACGCGCGAGGTCCCGACCCGCTCGGCCGCCTCGCCGGCCGAGAGCGGCCCGCCGTCCTGCACGGCGCGGACGACGAGCCCGACGGTCTCGGGGCTCAGCCCCTTGGGCAGCGCCTCGGCGCTGCGGTGCGGGCGCAGGGTGCGCAGCATCGCGTCCACGTCCGACTGCGCCACCGACGTCGGCTGCGCGTCGAGCTGGTCGCGGTAGGCGACGTACTGCTCGATCTTGGTCTTGAACGCGGCGAAGCTGAACGGCTTGATCAGGTACGCCACCACGCCCTGCGAGACCGCCTGCCGCACGGCCTCCACCTCGCGCACCGAGGTCACGGCGATCACGTCGGCGTCCACCCCCGCGACGCGGAGGTGCGCGAGCAGCTGCAGCCCGTGGGTGTCGGGGAGCTTGAGGTCGAGCAGCACGAGGTCGACGTCGGTGTGGCGGGCGAGGGTCCGCACCGCGTCCCGGCCCGAGCGGGCGACCCCGACGACCTCGAAGCCGAGACGTTCCAGGTACGCCGCGTGCGCCGCCCCGGCGGTCTCCTCGTCCTCGACGACGACGGCCCGGTAGACCATCAGCGCTCCCCCACGACCACGACGAACCGTGCCCCGCCGAGCGGGCTCTCGCCGATCTCCAGCCGCCCGCCGAGCCGGCGCACGGTCTGCAGGACGAGCGCGAGCCCGAGCCCGCGGCCGGCGACGGAGTCGGTCGACTTGGTGGACCACCCCCGCCGCACGATCTGGTCGCGGTCGGCCGGGTCCACGCCGCCGCCGCTGTCCTCCACGGCGAGCCGCAGAACCGGTCCGTGGAGCTGCAGGTCGACCTGCACCACGGCGGGTCGCCGGTCGGCCGTGCCGAGGGCGGCGTCGAGCGCGTTGTCGACGAGGTTGCCGAGCAGCGTCAGCAGGTCGTGCTCGTCGAACGTGTGCGCCTCCACCCGCGAGCCGGCGCCGAGACGGAGCTCGGCGCCCCGCTCGGTCGCCTGGGCGGTCTTGCCCAGCAGCAGCGCGGCCACGACGGGGTCGCCCACCTGCTCGGCGATCTCGGCGTCGAGCCGGCCGCCGCGCTCGAGCTCGCCCGTCGCGAAGCCGATCGCCTCGTCGGTCCGGCCGAGCTCCATGAGCGAGACCACGGTGTGCATCCGGTTGCCGGACTCGTGCACCTGGGCGTGCAGCGCGTCGGCGAGGCCCCGCACCGAGTCGAGCTCGCGGGTCGCGGCCTGGAGCTCGGTGCGGTCGCGCAGCGTGGTCACCGTGCCGAGCGCCCGGCCGCGCCAGCGGGCCGTCGTGTGGTTGACCACGAGGATCCGGTCGCCGACGAGGTGCCACTCGTCGCGCACGTCGCGCGGCGAGGCCATGGTCGCGGCGAGCGCCTCCGGGAGCTCCGGCCCGACCGGCTGGCCGACCTCGGGGTCGGCGCCCAGGAGCCGCCGCGCCTCGTCGTTGACCAGGCGCACGCGGTGGTCGAGCCCCACCAGGACGATGCCCTCGCGCACCGAGTGCAGGACCGCGTCGTGGTAGTCGAGCATGCGGGCCAGCTCCTGCTCGGGCAGGCCGCCGGTCTGGCGGCGTACGCGGCGGCTGACCAGCGCGGCGCCGATGGTCCCGACCGCGAGGACGGCGAGCGCGGCCAGGCCGATGGGCAGCAGGCTGGGCCAGAACGAGCGGCTCAGCCGCTCGGTCGTGATCCCGACGCCGACGAGCGCGACGACCTGCCCGTCGCGACGCACGGGCACCACGGAGCGGACCGACGGGCCGAGCGTGCCGGCGTACTCCTCGGTGACGTCGCGCCCCTCGACCGCGCCCGCGATCGTCCCGCGGAACGTCCCGCCGATCTGCGCGGGGTCCGGGTGGGTCCAGCGCCGTCCGGCCGTCGACATGATCACGATGAAGTCGGTGCCGGTCTGGCGCTGCACGGCGAGCGCGTACGGCTGCAGCGCGACGGTCGGGTCGGCGTCGGCCACGGCGTCGACGACGTCGGGGGTGGTGGCGACGGTGTGGGCGACGAGCAGCGTGGCCGTCTCCGCCTCACGGCGCTGGTCGCCGCGCGCGTCGGCCAGGGCGAGGGCGGACCCGACGCTGACGACGGCCGCCACGACGACGACCTGCAGCAGCAGGATCTGCACGGCCACGCTCTGCGCCGCGAGGCGCGCCCGCAGGTTCACGGCCTGCTCACGACGCGTACGACCGGCTCACGACGGTCAGTGTGCCCGCGCCGGGCGCCCGCGAGGAAGGGACGCGCGCGCTCGTGAACTCAACGAACGCAAGGGGGCGGCGCGTCGCAGGCCCGTCCCAGGATCAGACCCACGCCACCCGGCGCACCCGTCAGAGCTGACCAGGAGCACCCATGAGCGCGTCCACGGGACCGTCCTCGCCGCCGCCGTCCGACACCCGCGACGCCCTGGAGGCCGCCGGGGAGCCGCAGGCGCCGGCGACGAAGCGCGACCGCACCCACTTCCTCTACATCGCCGTGATCGTCGCGGTCGGGCTCGGCATCCTCGTGGGCTTCGTGGCCCCGGACCTCGGCAAGGCGCTCAAGCCGCTCGGCACCGGCTTCGTCGCGCTGATCAAGATGATGATCGCGCCGGTGATCTTCTGCACGATCGTGCTGGGCATCGGCTCGGTCCGCAAGGCGTCGCAGGTCGGCAAGGCCGGCGGCCTCGCGCTCGCCTACTTCCTCGTGATGTCGACCTTCGCGCTGGCCATCGGCCTCGCGGTCGGCAACATCATCCACCCCGGGGAGGGGCTCCGCCTCACCGACGCCGCGGCCAAGGTCGGCGCGGCGCAGGCACCGGCGGAGAAGCTCAGCACCGCCGAGTTCATCCTCAACATCATCCCCACCACGCTGTTCTCGGCCTTCACCACCGAGACCGTGCTGCAGACGCTCCTCGTCGCGCTGCTGGTCGGCTTCGCGCTGCAGGGCATGGGCGCCGCGGGCGAGCCGGTGCTGCGCGGCATCGGCCACCTGCAGAAGCTCGTGTTCCGGATCCTGTCCATGATCATGTGGCTCGCGCCGATCGGGGCCTTCGGCGCCATCGCCGCGGTGGTCGGCAGCACCGGGGTGGCCGCGCTCAAGAGCCTGGCCGTGCTCATGATCGCCTTCTACATCGCCTGCGCGCTCTTCGTGTTCGTCGTGCTGGGCCTGCTGCTCAAGGCGATCACCGGCGTCAGCATCTTCTCGCTGCTGCGCTACCTGGGCCGCGAGTACCTGCTGATCGTGTCGACCTCCTCCTCGGAGTCGGCGCTGCCCCGCCTGATCGCCAAGATGGAACATCTCGGCGTCTCGCGCTCCACGGTCGGCGTCGTCGTGCCGACGGGCTACTCCTTCAACCTCGACGGCACCGCGATCTACCTGACGATGGCCTCGCTGTTCGTGGCCAGCGCGCAGGGCAGCCCGCTGGGTGCGGGCGAGCAGATCTCGCTGCTGGTGTTCATGATGATCGCGTCCAAGGGCGCCGCGGGCGTCACCGGCGCCGGGCTGGCCACCCTGGCCGGCGGCCTCGCCTCGCACCGCCCCGACCTGGTCGACGGGGTCGGGCTCATCGTGGGCATCGACCGCTTCATGTCCGAGGCCCGCGCGGTGACGAACTTCTCCGGCAACGCCGTCGCCACCCTGATCGTCGGGCGCTGGACCCGCAGCTTCGACGCCGACCGGGCCCGCCGGGTCTTCGCCGGCGAGCTCCCCTTCGACGAGGCCAACCTCGTCGACGACCACGGCACCGCCCCGGCCCCGGCGCCGGACGACCGCAGCAGGGAGCTGGTCGGCGCCCGCTGAGGCCCCTGGCCGGCGATCTCGACGAGCGGCCCTGCTCAGGCGTACGGCCTGAGCAGGACCGCTCCGTCCTCGGCGGCGACGACCACCGTCCGCTCGGCGGGGTCGGCGTACCCGTACGGCGCGGGCACCACAAGCACCCGGTCCGGGTACGCGGCCACGACCGCCACCCGGACCTCCACGCCATCGGCCTGCCGGAGCAGCCAGGGCTCGGCGAGGCTGGCCAGCCCCCGCGCGTCCAGCACGGCCTCGGCCTCGGCGCGGGTGCCCGGCGCAGCCAGCGGCGCCCCGAAGAGGGTCAGCGGGACGACGCCGTCCCCGCGGTCCTCGAGGTGGCCGAGCAGCTCGTCGTCCTCCGCGCGCCGGTACGGCGTCCAGGTGGTGGGCAGCACCGCCCCAGCGAACCGCGCCGGTCACGTGGGCGCCAGGCAATTTGCCGGGCGCCGATGAGTGACCCGACGCGGCGAGGTCGTACCTGATGACCCGCCATCCCGAGGAGGACCGATGAGTGCCATCACGCCGTGCCTGTGGTTCGACACCCAGGGCGAGGACGCCGCGAACTTCTACGTCGCGCTGTTCCCCGACAGCAGGATCACCAGCCTCAGCCGCTGGGGCGCGGAGAACCCCGACCGCGAGGGCCAGGTGCTGACCGTCGAGCTCGTGCTGGACGGGCGCCCGTACACCTTCCTGAACGGCGGGCCCGAGTTCACGCTCGACGAGGCCTTCTCGCTGCAGGTCGACTGCGCCGACCAGGCGGAGGTCGACCGCTACTGGGACACCTTCGTCGGCGACGGCGGCGAGGAGAGCCAGTGCGGGTGGTGCCGCGACAAGTTCGGCGTGTCGTGGCAGGTCGTGCCCCGGGTCCTGAACGAGCTGCTCGCCGACCCGGACCCCGCCCGCGCGAGCCGGGCCATGCGGGCGATGCTCGGCATGAAGAAGCTGGACGTCGCCGCGCTCGAGGCCGCCGCAGCGGGCTGAGCCGGACCGGTCGGGGCGGGTCGGCCCAGCCGTACGTCGGTCCCCGCTGCAGGTCAGCCCAGCTGGAGCGAGGCTGCCGCGTCCTGCTGGCCGGTGACGTCCCACAGGTGGTGGACCACGTCGTGCAGGACGTACTGCAGCAGCGTCTCCACCGTGAAGGGCGAGCCGTTCGACCGCGTACCCGTACGCCCCCAGGCCCCGGGCTCGATCTCGGCGATCTCGCTCACGAGCCGCTGCGCCGCCGCCTCGAGCTCGTCGGCGACCTGCTCGGGGTCCTGCTCGGCGTAGCGGCCCTCGCGCGCGGCCTCGTCCTGGTCCCAGTTCGCGAAGACCGGGTCGTCGGCGGTCAGGAGCAGGTCGAGGCGCTCGCTCGTCATCGCGTAGACGTCGCGGACGTGCGCGCCGTACTCCAGCGGCGACCAGACGCCCGGCGCGGGGCGGACCTCGACGGCCGGGTTCTCCTCGAGGATCGCCACCCACTCCTCCGCGGCGACGAAGAAGCGTTCCCCGAGCTCGTCGCGGCCCACGGTCGAGACCTCTGCGCCGCACTCGTCGCAGCGTCGCTGCAGGACCCAGGTCCAGTCCTTGTCGTCGGGCGTCGCCGCCCCGTCCTGGTCGCCGTCCTGCTCGCTGGGCGCGTCGTCTCGGGCCACGGGTGCAGCCTCGCACAGGTCGCGCCGACCGGGACGGCCCCCGTCGCACCACCGGCGGTCAGCGCCCGGTGCGCCCGGCACCGTGCGGGCGCCCGACCACTAGACTCCTCCGACGCGGGAGCCGAGGGCGCCACCGCGGGAGGAAGAGCCACGTGCCAGAGGCGAGCCGTTCGGGACGCACCACCCCGGGACGCATCAGCAAGGTCCTCGTGGCCAACCGCGGCGAGATCGCGGTCCGCGTCATCCGGGCGGCGGCCGACGCCGGCCTGGCCAGCGTCGCGGTCTACGCCGACGCCGACGCCGACGGGCTCTTCGTCACCCTGGCCGACGAGGCGTACGCCCTCGGCGGGGCGACGCCGGCGCAGACGTACCTCGACATCGCCAAGATCCTCGACGTCGCCGCCCGTTCCGGTGCCGACGCCGTGCACCCCGGCTACGGCTTCCTGGCCGAGAACGCCGACTTCGCCACCGCGGTGACCGAGGCAGGGCTCACCTGGATCGGCCCGCCGCCCGCGGCGATCACCGCCCTGGGCGACAAGGTCCAGGCCCGCCACATCGCGCAGAAGGTCGGCGCCCCCCTGGTCCCCGGCACGGCCGACCCGGTCGCCGACGCCGACGAGGTCGTCGCGTTCGCGCGCGAGTTCGGGCTGCCGGTGGCGATCAAGGCCGCCTTCGGCGGCGGCGGCCGCGGGCTCAAGGTCGCCCGCACGCTCGAGGAGATCCCCGAGCTGTACGAGTCGGCCGTCCGCGAGGCCGTCGGGGCGTTCGGGCGCGGCGAGTGCTTCGTCGAGCGCTACCTCGACCGCCCCCGCCACGTCGAGACCCAGTGCATCGCCGACACGCACGGCAACGTCGTCGTCGTCTCCACCCGCGACTGCTCGCTGCAGCGGCGCCACCAGAAGCTCGTGGAGGAGGCGCCCGCGCCGTTCCTCAGCGCCGAGCAGATGGACCGGTTGTACACGTCGTCCAAGGCGATCCTGCGCGAGGCCGGTTACGTCGGTGCCGGGACCTGCGAGTTCCTCGTCGGGCAGGACGGGACGATCTCCTTCCTCGAGGTCAACACCCGGCTCCAGGTCGAGCACCCGGTCTCGGAGGAGGTGACCGGCCTCGACCTCGTGCGCGAGATGTTCCGGGTCGCCGACGGCGAGGCGCTGGGCTACGACGACCCGGTCACGCGCGGGCACTCGATCGAGTTCCGCATCAACGCCGAGGACCCGGGCCGCGGCTTCCTGCCGGCTCCCGGCACGCTCACGACCTGGGTGCCGCCGAACGGCCCGGGCGTGCGCGTCGACGAGGGCTACCGCGCGGGCATGACGGTCCCCGGCAGCTTCGACTCCCTCGTCGCCAAGATCATCGTCACCGGCGCGGACCGCGAGCAGGCGCTGGCCCGGTCGCGGCGCGCCCTCGCCGAGCTGCAGCTGGACGGGATGCCGACCGTGGTGCCGTTCGACCGCGTCGTGCTCGACGACCCGGCGTTCACGGCCGCCGACGGGACGTTCGGCGTGCACACCCGCTGGATCGAGACGGAGTTCGACAACCAGATCCAGCCCTGGCACGGCGCCACCGCCGAGGCGAGCGAGGAGGGCGAGCGCGAGCGGGTCGTCGTCGAGGTCGGCGGCCGCCGCCTCGAGGTCGTCCTGCCCGCCGGGCTCGGCGCGGGGGCCGTACGGACGGCGTCGAACGGCGGCGGACCCAAGGCCAAGCCGTCGCGCCGCAAGACGGCCGCGGCGAGCGCGCCGAGCGGCAACGCCCTGACCTCGCCGATGCAGGGCACCATCGTCAAGGTGGCCGTCGCCGACGGCGACCACGTCGAGGCCGGCGACCTGGTCGTCGTGCTCGAGGCGATGAAGATGGAGCAGCCTCTCACGGCGCACCGGGCGGGCACGGTCAGCGGCCTCGCCGCCGAGATCGGGGCGACCGTCACGTCGGGCTCGGTGCTCTGCGAGATCGTCGACGCCTGAGCGGGTCCCGCAGTCCGCAGGCGAGGGTTCGCCGCCGCTCGGAGGTCGGTTCCCCGCGCGGGCGCTGCTCGTAGGCCCGCCTCTTCCTCGGGCGTCGCTCGTCCGAGGTTCCTCGTGCTGGTCCGGCTCTGCAGAGCTGGACAAGCCCGTCCATCTCACGCTGTCGTGGGATGCACGGGCTTCCGCCGCCCGCAATTTGTCCGGACAAGGAACGAGTGCGACAGCAGGGCCACAAGAAGTGGGTAAGAACCGGCCCACGACGGCGGGTGCCCTTGAGGCCGGGAGGCATCCTTGAGGCATGGATCTCCTCCTTCTGCTGCTCGTGGTGGCGGCAGTCCTCGGGGGTGTCGGGCTCTACCGTCGGCACGCCGTCGCCCAGCGTCAGCAGGCCGAGCAGGCCGCCCTCGAGAGCCAGCTCTCCACCTCGCGGCGGGCGGCGGACGAAGACGTGACCAAGTTCGGCGAGGAGCTCCAGCGCCTCGACGTCGACGTCGCCGGCCACCCGCTCGACGAGGCGATGCAGCAGGACTACCAGCGCGCCCTGGACGCGTACGAGGACGCCAAGAGCTCCCTCGACGCCGTCACCAAGCCCGACGAGATCCGCCACGTCACCGAGATCCTCGAGGACGGCCGGTACGCCGTGGCCTGCGTCAAGGCGCGCGTGAACGGTCGCCCGCTGCCGCAGAAGCGGCCGCCGTGCTTCTTCAACCCCTCCCACGGCCCCTCGTCGCAGAACGTCGACTGGGCTCCCCCGGGCGGCGCGGTCCGCTCGGTCCCGGCCTGCCCAGCCGACGCCGAGCGCGTGCTCGCCGGCGCCGACCCGTACATCCGCACCGTCCAGGTCGGCGCGCAGCGCGTGCCCTACTGGGAGGGCGGCCCCGGGTACGCGCCCTGGGCGCAGGGCTACTACGGCCGCTGGAGCGGCAGCGACATGCTCTCCGGCGTCCTGATCGGCAGCATGCTCTTCGGCGGCGGCAACGTGTTCGGCGGCATCGGCGCCGGGCTCGGCGGCCTGGGCGAGGGAATCGGCGACGGGTTCGAGTCGATCGGTGACGGGATCGGCAGCATGTTCGACGGGATCGGCGACTTCTTCGGAGATTAGGTCTCCGAGCCTTCTGTCTCCGCTTCGCTCCGACGCTCGTGACGCTCTGATCCGACGTCTTCCTCCCGCCCGCTGACGCCGGCGGCTCCGCTCCGGCCGACGTCGCGCGGCGGCGTCATCGTCTGGTCGTCCAGACGTCGGCGCGTCACTCGGCGGGGGTGCTCGACGCTGTCAGGTCTGACGAACCGCTGAGCCTCGACCCGCGAGCCCGCCGATGCTCCGTCCGAGGTCAGCGGTTCGGGCAGCCGGGACGGACCGGTTGGGCGCGGCTCCCGGGGCTAGGAACGGTGCAGGTCGAGCAGGCCCTCGAGGGTCTCGGTGCAGCCGAGCGCGAGCTTGAGGGTCGCGAGGTCGTCGCCGCGGGTGGTGCCGCGGTTGACGATGACGACGTCGCGCTCGTGCTTCACGTTGTGCCGCACGAACCGCAGCCCCGACATCACCGTCAGCGACGAGCCGAGGACGACGAGGACGTCGGCACCGTCGACGAGGGCGTACGCCTGGTCGACGCGGTCGCGCGGGACCGTCTCCCCGAAGAAGACCACGTCGGGCTTGAGGACGCCGCCGCAGGCGAGGCAGTCGGCGAGGACGAAGTCGCCCCACTCGTCGACGACGGCGTCGCCGTCGGGACGGAGCTCCGCGTGCTCGAGCACGCGGGGCGCACCGACGTCGGGGTTGAGCAGGGCCAGGCGGTCCTGCATCTCCCGGCGCCCCGTGACGCGGCCGCAGCCGAGGCAGACGACGTCGGCGATCGACCCGTGCAGCGGGATGACCGGCGAGCTGCCGGCGCGCTGGTGGAGGCCGTCGACGTTCTGGGTGACGACGCCGATCAGGCCGGACGGCTCGAGGTCGACGAGCGCGCGGTGACCGGCGTTCGGCTCCGCGTGGCCCATGCGGGACCAGCCCTGGTACGAGCGGGCCCAGTAGCGGCGGCGGTTGTCGACCGAGCGGACGAACTCGGCGTAGAGCATCGGCGTGGCCCGCACCGACGTCGGCCCGCGGTAGTCGGGGATCCCGCTGTCGGTGCTCATGCCGGCGCCGGACAGCACGGTCCAGGTCCGTCCCGCCAGCAGCTCGGCGAACGCCTCGACGCCTGCGGCGAGGTCGCCCTCGTCGCGCGCGAGGTCGGGGGCCGTCGCCTCCGCCGGTGCCGCCGCCACGCCGCGAGAGTACCCGCGCCCGCCCACGCCCCACCCGGTCCGGCGAGGGGCCCCGCTGGCAGCATGAGCGCATGACCACCCCTCCCCGCGCGCTGGTCTTCGACGTCATGGGCACCGTCGTGGACGACCGCGGCGGCGTACGCCGGTCGGCCCGGCAGGTGCTCGGACGCCGGGGCGTCGACGAGCAGGCGGCGCTCGACGTGGCCGCCCGCAGCGCCGCTCGGCTGAAGGAGCTGCTCGACGAGGTCAGCGCCGGCGACCGGTCCTGGGCGCCGCACCGCGAGCTGCGGCGCTCCGCCCTGCGGGAGGCCGTCGAGGCGGCGGGCCTGGCCCCGCTGACGCAGGACGAGGAGGACGAGCTCTCCGGGGTCGTCCACCGTTTCGAGGCGTGGCCGGACTCGGCGGCCGCGCTGACCCGGCTGCGCGCCGACCACCTCGTCGTCGCCCTGTCCAACGCCGACGCCGCCGAGATCGCCGGCTTCTCGCTCCACGGCGGGCTCGCCTGGCACCTCGCGCTGTCGACGTCGCCGTCGCGGGCGTTCAAGCCGGACCCGCGCGCGTACGCGGTGGCCGTCGACGCGCTCGAGCTCGATCCGGGCGCGCTGATGATGGTCGCCGCCCACGCCTGGGACCTGCGGGCCGCCGCACGCACCGGGATGCGCACCTGCTTCGTCCGGCGGCCGGAGGAGGAGCCGGCGCGGGACGGCGAGTTCGACCTGCAGGTCGACGACCTGAACGGCCTGGCCGACGCGCTGGAGGCCGGCCGCCCGTGAGCCCGCGCCGACCCGAACGCCAGCCGCGCACCAACCTGCTCGTGCAGACAGGGCAGACCCTGCTCGTCCTGGGCGCGGCCCTCCTCGTCGTCGGCCTGCTGCTCGGCAGCGGCGACCTCACCGTGTGGATCGGCCTGCTGCTGCTGGTCGTCGGGCTGCCGCTGTTCGTCGTCGGGCTGCGCCGGCGGCGCTCCTCAGTGCCACCACCGACGGGCCCACCAGCGGCGTGACGGGTCGGCGAAGGGGTTGGGGCTCGTCTTGCGCTCGAAGACGGCATCGAGCCGGGCGACCTCCGCGCGCAGCGGCCGGGACGCCCGCCGCGGGAGCGCGTGCAGCGCGTCCTCGAGCACCTCGCGCGCCGACGGCCCGACCAGCTCGGCCCAGTCGTTGTGCGGCGCGCTCAGCTCGGCCTCCGACCGGCCCACGACCTCGGCCCACTCCCGCAGGGCGTCGACGACCACCGCCGAGCTCAGGTACGGGTGCTCGAGGCGGTCCAGCGCGTGCGCGGTGACGTCCGGGACCCCGCGGAGGGTCGCCGAACGACGTGGCGGCGCCGAGGCGCGGAGCCGGTGGGGCGGCCTACGCGGCACGGCCTCCGAAGCGTTGGATGGCGGTCGTGGTCATGGCTCAGCGTCCCACACCGGGTTCACCGAGCTCCGCCTCCCAGCGCGCGCGACGCTCCTCCTCGGACTGCTCCCACCAGGGCGTCCCCCGCTCGCCGAGGGCGACCTTCGCGGCCTGGACGCCGTCGCGGGACGTGCGCTCCTCGTCGGTGCCCTTCGTCCGCCGGACGTCGCGGCGCCAGGCCATCAGCACGCGCTGCAGTTCCGCGCGCCGCTCGTCGGGGATCAGCGGGTCGGTGGCGCGCCAGCGGCGGCCGTCGACGACGACGAACCGCCCGTCCTCGGTGTGCTCGACGCCCTCGCGCATGGTCCCGACGCCCGTCAGGTGATCGAGCGGGTCCCGTGCAGCCGCCGGGCCGCCTCGGCGATGGACCCCGACAGCGACGGGTAGACGGTGAACGACGCCGACAGCTGGTCGACGGTCAGCCGCTGCGAGATGGCCAGCGAGATCGGGTAGATGAGCTCGCTCGCCCGCGGGGCGACGACGACGCCGCCGATGACGATGCCGGTCACGCTGCGGCAGAACAGCTTGACGAAGCCGTCCCGGTTGCCCTGCATCTTGGCGCGGGGGTTGCCGCGCAGCCGCAGCACGACCTGGCGGGCGGGCACGACGTGGTCGTCGACCTGCTGCTGGCTGACGCCGACGGTGGCGATCTCGGGGGTGGTGAAGACGTTCGAGGACACGGTCAGCAGGTCGAGCGGGGCGACGGCGTCGCCGAGCGCGTGCCACATGGCGATGCGGCCCTGCATGGCGGCCACCGAGGCCAGCGGCAGGACGCCGGTGCAGTCGCCCGCCGCGTACACGCCGCGCGCCTTGGTCCGTGAGACCCGGTCGACGACGATGGAACCGTTCCGGTCGGTCTCGACCCGGGTCGTCTCCAGCCCGAGGCCCTCGGTGTTGGGGATCGAGCCGACGGCGAGCAGGCAGTGGGACCCCTCGACCGTGCGGCCGTCGGCGAGGGTCACGACGACGCCGTCGCCGGAGCGCACCACCGACGCGGCCCGCGAGCGGGACAGCACGGTCATGCCCCGGCGGGTGAAGACGTCCTCGAGCACCTGCGCGGCGTCGGCGTCCTCGCCGGGCAGCACCCGGTCGCGGGAGGAGACGAGCACGACGTCGGAGCCGAGGGCGTCGTACGCGCTGGCGAACTCCGCGCCGGTCACGCCCGAGCCCACGACGATCAGCCGCTCGGGCAGCTCGGTCAGCGCGTACAGGTGGCGCCAGCTGAGGATGCGCTCGCCGTCGAGGGGCGCCGTCGCCAGCTCGCGGGGGCGTGAACCGGTCGCGATCAGCACGATGTCGGCGTCGAGGGCCTGCTCGGTGCCGTCCTTGAGCGTGGCGACGACCCGCTCGGGACCGTCGAGTCGCGCGCGGCCGTCGAGGATCGTGACGTGCTCGGCCCGCAGCCGTTCGGCGATGTCGGCCGACTGCGTGGTGGCGAGGTCGAGCACCCGCGCGTTCACCGCGGACAGGTCGACGGCGACGCCGTGGTCGGGGTCGTCGTCCGCGCAGCCCGCGGCGTCGAGCCGGACGCCGAGCTCGGCGGACTCGCGCACCTCGGTCATCACGTCCGCGGTCGCGATCAGCGTCTTGGACGGGACGGTGCCCGTGAGCACGGCCGACCCGCCCAGCCCCTCGTCCTCGACGAGCGTGACGGAGCCCCCGAGCTGGCTCGCCACGAGCGCGGCCTCGTAGCCACCCGGCCCACCGCCGACGATCACCACCTGGTCCACGCCCCCATGGTCGCAGGGCGGACCAGCCCCGCGTCCCGGTGGGCTCGTCGCGGGCCGTCGGGCGCACGGGTTCGGCTAACCTCCGTGCGTGCTGTACGCCGCCTACGGGAGCAACCTCGATCCCGCGCAGATGGGCGAGCGCTGCCCGCACAGCCCGCTGCGCTGGACCGGCTGGATCCCCGGGTGGCGGCTGACCTTCGGCGGCGACGGCTTCGACGGCGCCCTCCCGACGGTGGTCGAGGCGGCCGACGCCGAGCGCGAGCAGCACGTCTTCGTGTCCGTCTACGACGTCACCGACGCCGACGAGACCGCGCTGGACGCCTGGGAGAGCGCCGACTCCGGCCTCTACTCCAAGGTCCGCGTCCGCGTCGAGACGCTCGACGGCATCAAGACCGCCTGGGTCTACGTCCTCGACGACTTCGAGGGCGGCCTGCCCAGCGCCCGGACCCTCGGCATCCTCGCCGACGCCGCGGAGGTCGCGGGCGCGCCGGCGGACTACCTGACCGAGCTGCGCACCCGGCCCTGCCGCAGCGGCTGGTGACCCGGACCGGCCGTCGGAGCGGTTCCGACCGCGTCTGACCGGTCAGAACCGCTCCATTGACGAGCGGGCCTACCGTCGGAGCGTGACCACCTGGACGCGCACCCCTCAGGAACCCCTCGGCTCCGGCTTCGGAGCCACGACGACGGCCGTCGAGGTGCTCGACGGCGTCGACCTCACCGGCCGGTACGCCGTCGTCACCGGCGGCTACTCCGGCATCGGGCTGGAGACGACCCGGGCCCTCGTGGCCGCGGGCGCCGACGTCCTCGTCCCGGCCCGCCGCCCGGACCGCGCTCGTGAGGAGCTGGAGGGCCTCGAGCGCACGGACGTCGGCACCCTCGACCTCGGCGACCTGGTGAGCGTCGCGGCCTTCGCCGACGGCGTGCTCGCCGCGGGCCGCCCGGTCGACCTGATGATCGACAACGCCGGGATCATGGCCACGCCCGAGACCCGCGTCGGCCCGGGCTGGGAGGCCCAGCTCGCGACGAACCACCTCGGCCACTTCGCCCTGGTCAACCGGCTCTGGCCGCTGCTCGCGGACGGCGGCGGACGGGTCGTCTCCGTCTCCTCGGCCGGGCACCGGCGCAGCCCGATCCGCTGGGACGACCCGATGTTCACGACCGGTTACGACAAGTGGGAGGCGTACGGACAGGCCAAGACCGCGAACGTCCTGTTCGCCGTCCGGCTCGACGAGCTCGGCGCCGACGCGGGCGTGCGCGCGTTCTCGCTGCACCCCGGCGGGATCCTCACGCCGCTCCAGCGGCACCTGCCCCTCGAGGAGCAGGTGGCGCTGGGGTGGGTCGACGACCAGGGCCGCCCGCTGGTGAACTTCAAGACCCCCGAGCAGGGCGCGGCGACCACGGTGTGGGCGGCGACCAGCCGGCAGCTCGACGGGCTCGGCGGCGTCTACTGCGTCGACTGCGACGTCGCCGAGGTCTCGACCGACGACGCACCGGGCGTGCGCCCGTACGCGATCGACCCGCAGCAGGCCGCCTGGCTGTGGGAGCTCTCCGCCGACCTGACGGACGTGGACGCGTTCGCCTGACCGGCCGCCGACGAACCGCTGACGCCCGCCACCCCGGTCGCCTCCGGCGCCGTCGTCCCTCAGCGGTTCGCGGAGACGCTGGGCGGGCTCCCCGGGTGCATGTCGCCGGGGCGGGCACGGCGGTGCCGGTGCGGGCAGGTGGTGGGGTCGGGGAGGGCCCTCGTTAGGGTCGGCACCATGCCGCTGCCGACCCGACCCGACCCGTACACGCTCGCCGAGGAGGCCGCCCAGGCCGTGCGCGAGAGGTTCGGGATCGACGGGATCGACATCGCCCTGACCCTCGGGTCGGGGTGGTCGGCCGCGTCGGAGGACCTCGGCGAGGAGATCGGCAGCTGCCCGATCGGCGAGCTGCCGGGCTTCAGCGCCCCGGTCGTGCAGGGCCACGGCGGGCAGTTCCGCGTGGTGCGGACGGCGGGCGGCAAGACCGCTGCGGTGCTGACCGGCCGCACCCACTACTACGAGGGGCGCGGTGTCGCGCCGGTCGTGCACGGCGTCCGGACCGCGGTCAAGGCCGGCGCCACCACGGTCGTCCTGACGAACGGCTGCGGCGGGCTCGACGTCGACAAGCCCGCCGGAACCGTCGTGGTGCTGCGCGACCACATCAACCTCACCGGTGCGAACCCGCTGATCGGCGCACGCTTCATCGACATGACCGAGGCCTACTCGAAGCGGCTGCGGAAGGTCGCCCGCGGCGTCGACCCCGACCTCACCGAGGGCGTGTACGCGCAGTTCCACGGCCCCTCCTTCGAGACGCCCGCCGAGGTCCGGATGGCCGGCGTCCTGGGCGCCGACCTGGTCGGGATGTCGACCGGCCTCGAGACCATCGCCGCCCGCGAGCTGGGCGCCGAGGTGCTGGGCCTGAGCCTCGTCACCAACCTCGCCGCCGGCATCTCCCCCACCCCGCTCCACCACCTGGAGGTCCTCGAGGCCGGGGAGGCCGCGGCCCCCCGCCTTCGCAGCCTCCTGGCCGGCATCGTCGCGGCGCTGTAGGGCTCGACGATGGCTGTGACACCCGAGCTCCGCGGAACCGTCGAGGCCTGGGTCGCCCAGGACCCGGACCCCGCGACGCGGGCGGAGGCCCAGCGGCTGCTCGAGGCGGCCGACGCGGGCGACGAGCAGGCGCACGCCGGGCTGGTGGACGCGTTCACCGGTCGGCTCGCCTTCGGGACGGCCGGGCTGCGCGGTGCGCTCGGACCGGGCCCGAACCGGATGAACCGCGTCGTCGTGACCCAGGCCGCGGCCGGCCTGGCCGCGTACCTGCGCGACCAGGTGGCGCTGCGCCAGGCCCACGGCAGCACGGTGCTCGTCGGCCACGACGCCCGGCACGGGTCGGAACGGTTCGCGCTCGACACCGTGAAGGTCCTCGCGGCCGCCGGCTTCGACGCCGTGCTGACTGACGGACCCGTACCGACCCCGGTCGTCGCCTTCGGGATCCTCCACCTCGGCTGCGAGGCCGGTGTCGTGGTGACCGCCTCGCACAACCCGGCCCGCGACAACGGCTACAAGGTCTACCTCGGCGACGGTTCCCAGATCGTCCCGCCGGCCGACGCGGAGATCGCCGCGCGCATCGACGAGGTGGCGCGGCGCCCGCTGGACCACGTCCAGCGCAGCGACGCCTGGCGCCACGCCGGACCCCACCTGCTCGACGCGTACGCCGCCCGCGCAGCCTCCCTCGCCCCGGCCGGGGGCCCGAGGGACCTGCGCTGGGCGTACACGCCGATGCACGGCGTCGGCGGCGGGCTCGTCCTCGACCTCGTGGCCCGCGCCGGCTTCCCCGCCCCGGCCGTGGTCGCCGAGCAGGCCGAGCCGGACCCCGACTTCCCCACCGTCGCCTTCCCCAACCCGGAGGAGCCCGGCGCGATCGACCGTGCGCTCGCCCTCGGCGAGGAGGTCGACGCCGACGTGGTCGTGGCCAACGACCCGGACGCCGACCGGTGCGCCGTGGCGGCGCGGTTCCCGGACGGCGGCTGGCGGATGCTCACCGGCGACGAGCTCGGCGTCCTGCTCGGCGAGGACGCGCTGCGCCGCGGGGTGCGGGGCACGTACGCCTGCTCGGTCGTCTCCAGCACCGAGCTCGCGCGGGTAGCCGCCGCCCACGGGCAGCCCTTCGCCGCCACGCTGACCGGCTTCAAGTGGATCGGACGGGTGCCGGGGCTGGCCTTCGGCTACGAGGAGGCGATCGGCTACTGCGTCGACCCCGAGGCCGTGCACGACAAGGACGGCATGACGGCGCTCGTCCGCGTGCTCGCGCTCGTCGCGCAGCTGAAGGCCGACGGTTCCACGGTGGCCGAGCGCCTCGACGAGATCGCGACGACGTACGGGGTCACGCTGACCGGCCAGCTGTCGGCGCGGGTGGACGACCTGTCGCAGATCGGCGACGCCATGGCCCGGCTGCGGGCCCGGCCTCCCGCCTCCCTGGTCGGCGAGCCCGTCGAGGTGTCCGACCTCGGGCCCGGGATCGAGGGGCTGCCGCCCACCGACGCCGTGCGCCTGGAGGGGCCGACCGTGCGCGTCGTCGTCCGGCCCTCCGGCACCGAGCCCAAGCTCAAGGCCTACCTCGAGGCCCGCGTCCCGCTCGAGCAGGCCGCCGGCCTCGCCGACGACCGCAGGCGGGCCGGCGAGACGCTGGCCCGCCTGCGGCAGGAGATGACGGAGGCGCTGGGGCTGGGCTAACCGCCGATCGGGGTCGGGTCGGTCGGGAGCGGCGGGATGGGCAGCGAGCCGCGGACCTGGTTCTCGGCCTGGCACTGGCTGGTGCAGCTGGTCGCCCCCGCCGAGAGCTCGATGGCGTCCTCGCCGAGGACGCCGCCGAGGCGGCCGCCGGGCTGCACGACCCAGGTCGTGGTCGTGCCGGTCTGGCTCGTCTTCGTCGCGACCTGCGGGCTGTCCTTGCCCAGCAGCATCTGGTGCGCGCCCGCCCCCGAGGTCACCGGGTCGAGCCCGTCGCCGAAGTTGATCTTGCCGGTGAACGGGTTGACGAAGTAGAAGAGGTCCGGACCGAGGACGTGGGTCAGGGTGACCGGTCCGGCGAACTCCGGCTCCATCTGGAAGATGCCGCCGGCCGGGGCGTCCTTGGCCTGCACCTTGAGCTTGCCCGCCGACGTCGACAGGATCGCGGTGAGGGTGTCGTCCTTGACCTCGAGCTGCGAGAGCCGCGCGCCGGCGCGCTGGGCCGAGGTCAGCGTCGGGACCTTGGAGGCGAACACGACGGTCGGGCTGGTCACCATGCGGTCGGCCGACGGCGCGCCGGTGAGCGTGTAGTCGTAGACGCCGAAGGTCGCGACGTCGAGGTCGAAGCGCACGTTCACGCCGCGCACGGCGATGCGGCCGTTCGCGGTGACGTCCTGGAGCTTGACGTCCCTGCCCGCGGCGGGGTTGTAGGTGGTCCCGTTGACGACCACGGCGAAGTCGCCGGTCGGCGCGGCCTTGGCCGACGCGGCGGGTGCGGCGAGCAGCGAGGCGGCGGCCGTGGCGAGCGCGGCGGCGACCAGCGCCGTTCGGCCGGCGGTGCGGCCGGCCGTACGACCGGGGTTGCGTCCGGCGGAAGGGGAGGTGGGGCGGGCGAGGGGCACGAGAGCTCCTGGACTCGGGGGGTCGGTCGCCGAGGTCTCGACGACGGGCACCAGCCTGAGGATTCTCAGGTCGTAGCCGCCATCGGACGATCGGGCTAGGACCTGGGGGACGGTTCAGGAGCCGGAGCCGTCCTTGCCGCTGCCCTTGCCGTCGTCCGAACCGCTGTCCTTGCCGCTGCCCGTGCCGTCGTCCGACCCGCTGTCCTTGCCGCTGCCCTTGCCGCCGTCGTCCCCGCCACCGGAGCCCTTGCCGGAGCCTGAGCCCTTGCCGTCGTCCCCGCCGCCGGAGCCCTTGCCGCCGTGGGACCCACCATCAGAGCCGTGCCCCGAACCGCCGCCTGGAGAGCTGCCGCCCGACGAACCGCTGCCCGACGAACCGCTGCCCGACGAACCGCTCGTGCCCCCCGAGCCGTGGTGCTCGCCGGTGGTGGGACGGGTCGGGGCGCTCGAGCCTCCAGACGGGTGCCCGCCCGAGCCCGTCGGGTGGTCGTCACCCCCGGAGCGCGAGTGGGCCGCAGAACCGTCGTGCGGGCCGGAGCCCGACCGCGACCGGACGTTCGACCGGCGGACCGGGACCGGGCGCTCGACCGCCGCGACACGCCGCGTGGCCGACGAGCTCGCGGCGGGGTGGTCGTCCGCCGCCGGGCGTCCGTGCCCGTCGTCGCCGGCCGCCGGGCCGCGGGTCGGTGCCGGGGTGCTCGAGGCGGCCTGCACGTCCGGGACGTCGGCGGGCAGCCGCTCGGGCAGCCAGAGCGGCGCCGACGGGCCGGTCGCCGGCGGCGCGAGGACGACGTACGCGTGCACCGCGTACGCGAGCACGAAGGCGGCCACCGCCGCGAGGACCACGAACGCCGACCAGCGCCCCACCGCCCGCCCCCGCCCACGGCTGCGGGCGACGCGCGACCCGGCGGACCAGACGACGGTGCGGCCGCGGACGTCGGGGGCCCGGTCGACCGGGTCGAGGTCGTCGGCGGGGCTGCTCACCCCACCAGGGTCGCGGGCGCGGGACGCGCTGTCTCTCGGACGAAGGTCGTACGACCAGGCGTCAGGAGTGGGTGGCGCGCCGCTCGAACCACAGCGCAGCCTGGGTCCGGTCGGCCACGCCGAGGCGTGCGAACACGTTGGTCAGGTGCGCCTTGACGGTCCGTTCGCTGATGCCGAGCCGGCGCCCGATCGTCTTGTTGGGCAACCCCTCCGCGACCATGGCCAGCACCTCCTCCTCGCGCTCGCTCAGCGGCGAGCCCGAGCCGGACGCGCTGGGCGCCGGGCTCCCCCGCCGGCTGGTGAGGAGCGTGCGGGCCGCCTTGGGGTCGAGCGGCGAACCGCCGGCCACGACCTCCCGGATGCCGGAGAGGATCACCTCGGGCTCGCTGTGCTTGAGCAGGTAGCCCTCGGCGCCCGCCTCGAGCGCGTCGAGGATCCAGCGCTGCTCGGCCAGCGAGGTGAGCACCAGCACGTGCGCCTCGGGATGGGCGGCCAGCACGGCCGTCGTCGCCCGCACGCCGTCGGTGCCGGGCATCGACAGGTCCATGAGCACGACGTCGGGCCGCAGCTCGTCCGCCTGCCGCACGGCCTCCGCGGCGTCCGCCGCCTCGCCGACCACGCGCAGGTCGCTCGTGGTGCCGAGCAGCGCGCGCAGCCCGCCGCGCACGATGGCGTGGTCGTCGACGATGAGGACGTCGATCGTCGCGGGCGGTTCCTGGGGCCTGGCAGCTCCTGCGGTCACGGAAGCATCATCCGACGGGCACCAGGATCTCGACCCGGGTGCCCTGGCCCGGCGCCGAGCGGACCGTGAGCGTTCCGCCGGAGTCGTCGATGAGGTCGCCCAGGGAGCGCAGGCCGATGTGGCCCTCCTCGAAGCGCCGGTCGAGGTCGCCCGCGTCGAAGCCGCGGCCGTCGTCGTCGACCACGAGGCTGGCGATGCCGTCGCGGACCGCCGCGCGCAGAGCGACGTGGCGGGCGTCGCTGTGGGCGACGACGTTGCGCAGCACCTCCTGCCCGCTGCGGAAGAGCACCGAGGAGACGTCCAGCGGCAGGCCGGCCGCGTCGTCGACGTCGACCTCCACGCTCAGGCCGGCGCGCTCGAGCCCGGCGGCGAGGTCGGTCAGCGCGGCGGGGAGCCCCTCCTCGGCCAGGTCGGGCGGGTAGATCTCGACGAGCAGCGTGCGCAGGTCGGCCACGCTCGCGCGCAGCTGGGCGGCGCTGCGGCCGACCAGCTCACGCTGCCCCTCGGGGTCGTCGGGGCCGAGCCGCGCGGCGTCGAGCGCGTACGTCAGCCCGGTCAGGTCCTGCACGACCCCGTCGTGGAGGTCGGCGGCGATGCGGCGGCGCTCGACCTGCGACGCGTCGACCGCGCGCTGCAGGAGCCGCTGCCGGTCGCGCTGCTGACGCTGCAGCCGGCGCGCGAGCGACCAGGCGAAGGGGATCTGGACCAGCTGGAGGGCCAGCAGGCCCGCCAGGGTGGGCGGGGCGTACTTGCGCCACTCGGCGGTCGCCGCGGTCACCACGGCGTCGTAGCGGAAGTAGGCCTCGAAGAGCAGCGGCCGCCCGTCGGCGGAGGTGAGCCCCACGTAGACCTCGAGCAGCTTGCCGAACGGGCGCTCGTAGACGTTCTCGGGCGCCGACAGGTCGCTGATCTCGGAGTCCGTGCTGCCGTCCTCCAGCGCTTCGCGCTCGTCCTCGCCGAGCCCGAAGGTCTGGCCCACCAGCCGGGCCTCGTCGGAGTAGAGGACCCGGCCGTCGGGGTCCCAGAGCTTGACGCGCACGAGCGAACCCTGCAGCACGTATCGGTGCATGTCCGCGTCGAAGGCGGCCAGCGCCTGCGGGTCCCCGGCCAGCAGCGCGTCGCCCAGCCGGGGTTCGGCGATACCGCGGCCCGTCACCCAGGCGACCTGGCGTGCGGAGTCGACGGCCTGCGCGGTGCCCGCCTGCCGGGCGAGGACGGCCAGGACCGTGCCCAGCAGCACCATGACGACCAGCCCGGCCAGGCTGAAGCGGACCACCAGCCCCGTCACCGACACCGGCCGCGACTCCTCGACGCGGGGGCGGCGGGGACCCGGGGCGCGCATGGTCGAGAGCGTAGTTTCCGCAGGCCTCCCGCGGGACGCGACGTTGGCGCTAGCACCATCGTCGCGTTGCCGCTGCGACCCCGGCCGCCGCAGCGTGGTGGCCGTGAGCACCTCCTCCCTCCTCCGCCTCGTCGCGGAGCCGGCCCGGACGCACCGCCGTGCGCTGGCCGTCTCCTGCGCGCTGTCGGTGCTGCAGGTGGGCGCGGAGCTCGCCCGGCCCTGGCCGCTGGCCCTCGCCGTCGACTGGGCGATCGACCGTGACGGCGTCCCGGACGCCCTCGCCGCCGTCCCGCCCGCGCTGCTGCTCGTCGCGGCGGGGTCGGCGACCCTGGTGACCAGCGGCGTGGTCAGCCTGCTCGACCTGGGCGCGACGCGCACCGCGGAGCGCACCGCGGAACGTCTCGGCGCGGACCTGCGGCGCACCGTCTTCGCCCACAGCCTGCGGCTCTCGCTGCGCTGGCACGCCGGCACCCGCAGCGCCGAGCTCGTCTCCCGGCTGACCTCCGACGTCGGCCGCGTCCTCGACGCGGTCACCGCCACCACGCTCACGCTCGTCCCCGACGCGCTGATGCTCGTGGGCGTCGTCGTCGTGCTCCTCGTCCTCGACCCGTGGCTGGCCCTGCTCGGGCTGCTCGTCGTCCCGGTCCTGGCGGCGCTCTCGCTGCGTCAGCGCCGACACGTACGGGCCAGCCAGGGTGTCGCCCGGGCCGCCGGCGGACGGCTCAGCACTACCGCGGCGGACCTCCTGCGCAACGTCGGCGCCGTCCAGGCCTTCGGCCGGCTCGACCGGGCCGTGGCCGAGTTCGGCACCGCGAACGCCGAGGTGCTCCGGACCAGCTCGACCGCCGTCGACGTCGAGACGCGCTGGACCCCGTACGCCGACGTCGTGCTCGCGCTCGGCGCCGCCCTCGTGCTCGTCGCGGGGGGCCTGCAGGTGGGCGCCGGGACGCTCACCACCGGCGGGCTGCTGGTGGTGCTCGGCTACCTGCGCGACCTCTACTCCCCCGTCCGCGCGCTGACCCGCCTGTCCGGCGTCTGGGCCCGGGCCGGCGCGAGCGCGGAACGGGTCGCCGACGTGCTCGACGCCGAGCCGGAGGGCCCGGACGCCCCAGGGGCGACGGCCGCCCCGCCGCTGCGCGGCACGGTGGAGCTGCGGGGCGTGACGTTCGGCTACGAGCCCGGGCGACCCGTGCTGCGCGACCTCGACCTCGTTCTCCGACCGGGCGAGACCGTGTGCCTCTTCGGCCCGAGCGGCGCGGGCAAGAGCACGGTGCTCCTGCTGCTGCTGCGCCTGTGGGACCCCGACGCCGGGACGCTCCGCCACGACGGCGTCGACCTGCGCCGCTTCACGCGGCAGAGCGTGCGGGAGCGGATCGCGTACGTGCCGCAGGACCCGTGGCTGCTCGACGCGACCCTCGCGCAGAACGTCGCCTTCGGCTCGCGCGACGCGACCCGCGCGCAGGTGCTGGAGGCGTGCGCGCGGACCCACGTCGACGAGTTCGTCGACCGGCTGCCGCTGCGCCACGACACGCCCCTCGGCGAGGGTGGCGCGCGCCTCTCGGGCGGCCAGCGCCGCCGCGTCGCCCTCGCGCGGGCCGCGGTCTCGCCCGCCGACCTGGTGCTGCTCGACGAACCGACGGCGTCGCTGGACGCCGTCTCCGCGGCCCACGTCGTCGAGGCCGTCCGCGCCGCCACGACCCGGCGCACCACCCTCCTCGTGACGCACGACCCGGCGCTGGCGCAGCTCGCCGACCGGGTCGTGCACGTCATCCCGTCCTCGGCGGCACCGACCGGTGCGGCCGCCCGACCCGAGACCCGTAAGGAGGTGGAACCCGCATGATCATCATCCGCATCAAGGGCCTGGTGGCCGACCGCAAGCACGGCCGCTCCCGGAGCCGGAGCCGCAGCCGGAGCTACAGCCGGAGCCGCTCGCGCTACTGACCGAGCCGGACGGGCCGCTCCCCCCTCCGGGCGGCCCGTCCCGGTCCACGCAGACCTGCGGTCTGCTCGACCCGCGACGAACCGAGGACGCCACCGATGACCCTCTCCCTCCCCCGCCCCGCCCCCCACACCGCGGACGACCTCGACGAGGACGGCGACCCGGTCTGGGCGTTCGCGGAGGGCGCCCCGCTCGTCCCCGGCATCCAGGCCTGGGAGCGCCTCGGCGTCGGAGGGCGCTGCGAGACCTGGCTCGGCTGGGACGCCCGCCTGTGGGCCCCCGTCGTCGTCAAGCTGCCGCGTCCGCACCAGGTCGACCACCCGCGCGCCCGCGCGTCGCTCGCCCGCGAGGTGCGCGCGCTCGACGGCGTCCTCCACCCGCACCTCCCCCGGCTCTACCGCCACGACCTCGACGCGGACCTGGCCCACGTCGTCGAGGAGCACGTCGACGGCCCCGACCTGGAGGACCTGCTCGCGCGCCGGCGTACGACCGCCACGGGCGTCGCACTGCTCGGCGTCGCGCTGCTCGCCGCGCTCGCCGCGCTGCACGGGCGCGGCGTTGCCCACCTCGACGTCAAGCCGGGCAACGTCGTGCTGCGCGAGGGCCGCGCGGTCCTCGTCGACCTCGGCAGCTCCCGCCCACTCGGCAGCCGCCAGCCGGCCGGGCGGCCCGTCGGCACCCTCGGCTGGACCAGCCCCGAGATGGAGGCGTGCGCGCCGGTCAGCGCCACGATGGACGTCTACGGCGTGGGCGCCGTGCTCCGCGACGCGTGGGCCCGGCGCCTGCCCTCGTGGCGCCGGTCGGCGGTGCCCGGTGTCGTCGCGCGGCTCACGGAACCCGACCCGGCCTCCCGTCCCACCGTCGAGGAGGCGCTCATCCTGCTCGGCCGGTGCCTGCCCCCCGCCCGGACCCCGTGGCCCTCCTGGGTCGGACGGACGATCTCGACCTGAGTCGCGGAGTCGCCGTCGTTTCTTCCTCAGCGTCGGGTTCTGGCAGGATATCTTCCTGTCAGCACTGCTGATCGCCGTCTGACCCGAACCCGAGGAGGCAACCATGGCCGAGAACACCCGACTCACCCCTGACGAGGTGCACGAGGTGCTGGCGTCGCACCTCCTGACCGACTCCGCGGCGCTGGTCGCCGACCTGGAGCGCAGCCGCGGCTCGCGCATCGTTGACGCGCGGACGGGCACCCGCTACCTCGACCTCTACACGTTCTTCGCGTCCTCGCCGCTGGGCTTCAACCACCCCGGCCTGACCGACGACCCGACCTTCGTCGCCGAGCTGGGCCAGGTCGCGCTGCACAAGCCCGCCAACCCGGACGTCTACACCACGGCGTACGCGGACTTCGTCGCGACGTTCGCCCGCGTGCTCGGCGACCCGGCGCTGCCGCACCTGTTCTTCGTCGAGGGTGGCGCGCTCGCCGTCGAGAACGCGCTCAAGGTCGCCTTCGACTGGAAGAGCCGGCAGAACGAGACCGCCGGCCGCAGCCGCGACCTCGGCACCAAGATCATGCACTTCACGCGGGCGTTCCACGGCCGCAGCGGCTACACCCTGTCGCTCACCAACACCGAGCCGAACAAGACCGACCGCTTCCCGAAGTTCGACTGGCCGCGCATCGAGGTCCCGGCCGTCCGCTTCCCGCTCGAGAAGCACCTGCGCGCGGTCGAGGACGCCGAGGCCCGAGCCCTGGAGCAGGCCGAGCGCGCCTTCGCCGCGCACCCGCACGACATCGCCGCGTTCATCGCCGAGCCGGTCCAGGGCGAGGGCGGCGACAACCACGTGCGGGGCGAGTTCTTCGCGAAGATGAAGCAGCTCGTCCACCACCACGACGCGCTGATGATCTTCGACGAGGTGCAGACCGGCGTCGGCACGACCGGCACCGCGTGGGCGTACCAGCAGCTGGGTGTCACCCCCGACGTCGTCGCCTTCGCCAAGAAGGCCCAGGTCGGCGGGGTCATGGCCGGCGGCCGCGTCGACGAGGTCGAGCAGAACGTCTTCGTCGTGCAGGGCCGGATCAACTCCACCTGGGGCGGCGGCCTGGTCGACATGGTCCGTTCCCGCAAGATGCTGGAGATCATCGAGTCGGAGGACCTGTTCTCGCACGCCCGGGCCATGGGCGAGCACCTGCTCGAGGGCCTGCAGCGCGTCGAGGCCGGCTCGGACGTCGTCGACAACGCGCGGGGGCGTGGCCTGTTCGCCGCGGTCGACCTCGCCGACCGCACCACCCGCGACTCGGTGATCGTCGACCTCTTCGAGCGCGAGCACGTCGTCGCGCTGCCCTGCGGCGAGCGGTCCATCCGCTTCCGGCCGGCGCTGGTCGTCACCACCGACGAGATCGACGAGGCCGTCGGCGCGCTGGAACGGTCCGTCGCCCGCATCTCGGGGTAACACTGGAGGAGGCGGCCCCTCCGTGCCCTCCCCCCTGGCGCGTGGAGGGGTCGCCGCCTCGGCTCGGGGCATCTCCCGGGGGCACCGCGGGACCGCGGGCCGCAGGTCGTCCCGGCATAAGGTGGGGCCATGACGACGTACGCCGCTCGGCCCGACCAGGCGCCGGAGACGGCGCCCGCCGCGCCACCGAGCACCGCCACCGCGACCCCTGCGCCACCCGCGCTGCCGTCCCACCTGGCGGGTGCCACGGCGGACGAGGCGACGCTGCGACGCTTCCTCTTCGGACTCCCGGCCGTCGACCCCGTCGGGCTGGAGCAGCGCTCCGCCACGCTCGCCACCCGCTCGATCAAGAAGGCCTCCAAGCTCGCCGCGATCGACCTCGCGATCTCGATGGTCGACCTGACCACGCTCGAGGGCGCCGACACCCCGGGCAAGGTCCGCAACCTCGCCCGCAAGGCGCTGGCCCCCGACCCCGCCCGTCCCGGCACCCCGCAGGTCGCCGCCGTCTGCGTCTACCCCGACCGGGTCGCGACGGCCGCCGACGAGCTCGCCGGCAGCGACGTCAAGGTCGCCAGCGTGGCCACCGCGTTCCCGAGCGGGCGCTCCAGCCTCGAGGTCAAGCTCGCCGACACCCGCCTCGCGCTGGAGTCCGGGGCCGACGAGATCGACATGGTCATCGACCGCGGCGCGTTCCTCGCCGGGCAGTACGGCCTGGTGCTCGAGCAGATCCGCGCGGTCAAGGCCGAGTGCGCGGGACGCGCGCGGCTCAAGGTCATCCTCGAGACCGGCGAGCTGGCGACGTACGACAACGTGCGCCGGGCCTGCTGGCTCGCGCTGCTCGGCGGTGGGGACTTCCTCAAGACCTCGACCGGCAAGGTCAACCCGGCCGCGACGCTGCCGCTCGTGCAGGTGCTGCTGCAGGCCGTGCGCGACTGGCGCGACCAGACGGGTCAGCAGGTCGCGGTGAAGCCGGCCGGCGGCATCCGCACGACCAAGGACGCGATCCGCCATCTCGTCGCCGTGAACGAGGTCGCGGGGCCCGAGTGGCTCGACCCGCACTGGTTCCGCTTCGGCGCCTCGTCGCTGCTGGACGACCTGGTGCTGCAACGCCGGGCGCAGCTCGACGGGCACTACGCCGACCCCGACACCGTCGCGCTCGACTGAGCCAGGAAGCAGCCACGTGACCACCCAGACCACGGACCGTCCGGCCCCGCTCAGCGCCGGCTGGACCTACGCCCCCGCCCCGGAGAACGCCGCCATCGCCGCCGTCAAGGACCGCTACCTGCCCTTCGTCGACGGCGGCTTCGTCGAGGGCCGCGGCGAGGACGCCGAGACCTTCAACCCGGGGACCGCGGAGGTCCTCGCCACCGTCTCGCAGAGCACGACCGACGACGTCGACACCGCGGTGGCCGCGGCCCGGCGGGCGTACGACGAGGTCTGGGGCCCGATGAGCGGCGCCGAGCGCGGTCGCTACCTGTTCCGGATCGCGCGGGGCCTGGCCGAGCGGGCCCGCGAGCTGGCCGTGCTGGAGAGCCTCGACAACGGCAAGCCCATCCGCGAGACCCGCGACTTCGACGTGCCGACGGCGGCGCAGCACTTCTTCTACCACGCAGGGTGGGCCGACAAGCTCCAGCACCTCGGCCTCGGGGCGGCCCCGCGGCCGCTCGGCGTCGCCGCGCAGGTGATCCCGTGGAACTTCCCGCTCCTCATGGCCGCGTGGAAGATCGCGCCGGCCCTGGCCGCCGGCAACACGGTCGTCATCAAGCCGGCCGAGACGACGCCGCTGTCGGTGCTCGTCCTGGCCGAGGTCATCGCCGACGCGGGCCTGCCGCCGGGCGTGGTCAACGTCGTCACCGGCGCCGGCGACATCGGCTCGGCCCTGGTCAACCACCCGGGCGTCGACAAGGTCGCCTTCACCGGCTCGACGGCCGTGGGACGGGAGATCCAGCGCTCGCTCGCCGGGACCGGCCGCCGCGTCACCCTCGAGCTGGGCGGCAAGGGAGCGAACATCGTCTTCGACGACGCCGCGCTCGACCAGGCCGTCGAGGGCATCGTCAACGGGATCTTCTTCAACGCCGGCCAGGTCTGCTGCGCGGGCTCGCGGCTGCTCGTGCAGGAGCCGGTCGCCGAGGAGGTGCTGGCCAAGCTCGAGGCGCGGGCGCAGACGCTGCGCATCGGGGACCCGCTCGACAAGAACACCGACGTCGGGGCGATCAACTCCCCCACCCAGAAGGCCAAGATCGACGAGCTCGTCGGGTCCGGTGTCGCCGAGGGCGCGCAGGTGTGGCGCTCGTCGTGCCCGGTGCCCGAGCGCGGCTGGTACGTCGCGCCGACGATCCTGTCGCACACCGCGGGGTCGATGCGCGTCGTGCGCGAGGAGATCTTCGGCCCCGTGCTGACCGTGGAGACGTTCCGCACGCCCGACGAGGCGGTCGCCAAGGCCAACAACACCCCGTACGGGCTGTCGGCCGGCGTCTGGACCGAGAAGGGTTCGCGCGCGATGGCGATGGCCGGGGCGCTCAAGGTCGGCGTCGTGTGGGACAACACGTTCAACCGCTTCGACCCGGCCGCGTCGTTCGGCGGCTACGGCGAGTCGGGCTTCGGCCGCGAGGGCGGCCGCGCCGGGATGGCCGCCTACCTGGAGGACCAGTCGTGAGGATCGGCAAGAGCGCGTCGGCGGCGAACACCGACGGGAGCCGTCTGGGCGTCCCGAAGACGTACAAGCTCTACGTCGGCGGAGCCTTCCCGCGCTCGGAGTCGGGCCGCACGTACGCGGTGCGCGACGCCGAGGGCGGCTTCTGGGCCAACGCCGCGCTGGCCTCGCGCAAGGACGTCCGCGACGCGGTCGTCGCCGCACGCAAGGGCGCCAGGGCGTGGGCGAAGGCGACGCCGTACAACCGCGGCCAGGTCGTCTACCGGGTCGCCGAGATGCTCGACGGGCGGCGCTCGGACTTCGCCGACCTGCTCGTCACGGGCGGCGCCGACCGCGACGCGGCCCTCGCCGAGGTCGACGCGAGCATCGACCGGCTGGTCCACCACGCCGGCTGGACCGACAAGCTCGCCTCCGTCCTCGGCTCGACGAACCCGGTCTCCGCGCCCTACTTCTCCTACTCCGCGCCCGAGCCCACCGGCGTCGTCGGCGTGCTCGCCCCGACCGGGTCGCCGCTGCTGGGCCTGGTGTCGGTGCTGGCGCCCGTGCTGGCCACGGGCAACGCGTCGGTGGTCGTCGCGGCGCAGCCGGACGCGTGCGTCGCGATCGCCTTCGCCGAGGTGCTCGCCACCTCCGACGTGCCGGACGGCGTGGTCAACGTGCTGACGGGTTCCGTGGCCGAGCTGGCCCCCGTGCTCGCGGCGCACGGCGACGTCGACGCCCTCGACCTCACCGGCGCCCCCGCCGAGCTCCGCGTCGAGCTCGAGCGGGCAGCAGCCGACACGGTCAAGCGCGTCTTCGTGCCCCGCACCGCGCCCGACTGGTCCGCCGAGCCCGGCCTCGCCCGGCTGCGCGCGTTCCTCGAGATCAAGACCGTCTGGCACCCGACCGGCGCGCTCTCCCTCTCCGGCGGCGGCGGGTATTAGCGGCTCCCCCACGCTCCCCGAGCCCGTCGGAGGGAGCGTCTCCTCGGGCTCGGGGGACGTCTCCTCACGCGCGCGACTCGTCCTGCTGGCCGGGCCGTCGGGGAGCGGGAAGTCGCGGCTGGTGGCGATGGCCCGGTGCCCGCAGGTGAACCTCGACGACTTCTACCGCGACGAGGACGACCCGGCGAACCCGCGGACGACGACCACGGTCGGCGCCGGCGAGGAGCCGGCGGTCGACTGGGACGACGTCGGCAGCTGGGACGCCGACGCCGCGCTCGCGGCGCTCGTCGCGCTGTGCACCACCGGCCGGGCCGAGGTGCCGACGTACGACATCGCGACGAGCCGGCGTACGGGGACCCGCACCGTCGACCTGGGCGGAGCGCCGACGTTCGTCGCGGAGGGGCTGTTCGCGCCGGACGTCGTGCCGGCCGCGCGCGCCGCGGGGATCGACATGGACGCGCTCTACCTCGACCGGCCGCGGGCGCAGACGATGCTGTTCCGCTTCGTCCGCGACGTGTCGGAGCACCGCAAGCCCCTGCCCGTGCTGCTGCGCCGCGGGGTGGCGCTGTTCCGCGCGGAGCCGGCGCTGCGCCGCCGCGCCCTGGCCAGCGGCTGCCGGCCGGTGAGCCTGCGCGAGGCCCTCGCCGTCGTGCGGGGCGTGCCCAGCCCGGCCTAGGCGCTCGCGGCGGCCGGCTCCTCGACGGGCAGCGCCACCGTGCGGCGGGCGATGCGCCGGGCGAGCACCGCCATCCCGACCAGGGCGAGTGCGCTCAGCACGGCGGGGACCACGAAGACGTGCGGGACCCCGAGCCGCGCCACGAACGCGCTGCCGACCAGGCCGCCGACGGTGGAGGCGAAGACGATCGAGCTCATGAAGGTCGACGAGGCGAGCCCGACGCCCTCGGGGTAGAGGTCCTGCGCCACGGTGACCCCGAGCCCGGCGAGCGCGGCCCACATGGCCGAGAGCAGCAGCTGCGCGACGATCAGGCCGACGACGCTCGTGCTGGTCGCGTACGCCAGGTGCGCGAGGACCGAGCAGACGGTGCCGACCATGACCACCCGCATCCCGCCGTAGCGGGCCGCGAGAGCGGCCGCGAGCGGCATCAGCAGCAGCTCGCAGACCGGTTGCAGGCCGATGACGGCGCCCCGGGTGAGCGCGGGCAGGTGGAGCTGCTCGCTCATGTAGAGCGGCAGGTAGGCGAACTTCACGGTGTCGCCCGAGCAGGCCACCATGCCCAGCCCGCAGAAGGCCAGCAGCGGCAGGAGCGCGCGGCGCGACGCCCGTCGGCTCAGTGCCGCGACCGGCGGGGCGCCCGAGACGGCCTCGCGCACGTGCCGCGGGGCCTTGACGCCGATCATCGGCACCAGCTGCAGCGCCGCGAGGGCCGCGGTCACGAAGAGCACCGTGCGGAGCCCGAACGCCCCGCCGACAACGCTGCCGAGCACCGGCCCCACGACCCAGCCGAAGGTGAAGCCCATCCGCACCGTCGAGATGACCTCGGCGTCGCCGCTCGAGGGGCGTCGGCTCAGCTCGTCGCGCACGGCCGCGTACACCTGCGCCCCCGCCGCCCCGGCGACGCCGAGCGCGAGCACGCTGACGACGAACGGCATCCACAGCTGCGTCGACAGGCCCATGGCGAGCCAGCCGACCGCGCCGACCACGGCCCCGACCCGGAACAGCGTCAGGCGGTCGTCCTGCCGGTCCGACAGCCGGCCGAGGGCGAAGCCGACGACGGGCGCGGTGACGTTCGTCAGGTAGTAGAGCCCCGCCTGCGGCAGGGTCGCGCCGAGGTCGGTGACGAAGAACGTCGTGAGCTGCGGCATCGCGACCGACGTCGCCATGCCCGAGAAGAACAGGGCCAGCAGCGCGGACCGGTGGAACCGGTCGCGCCACACCAGGCCGAGGGGCAGGGACGTGGGCAGGCGCAGGGAGGACGTGGTGGGTCTCGATCAGCTCGGGCTCCGGGGCCGGGGCCCACGTCGTCGTCGTCGCAGCCGGCCGCCCGAGACCCGTACGACGCGGTCGACTGGTCTCTTGAACGTTTTACCACGCCGCCGCAAGCATCGGCCGCCGCCCTGCCCCGGCAGCGCGCGCCGGGTCCGGGTCAGACCTTGCGGAGGAGGACGTCACCCCGCGCGGTGGACGGGTCGACGACCCGGCCCTGCTGGACCATCTCGGCGACGCCGGCCGCGACCAACCGACGGGCCGCCCGGCGGGCCGGCTCGCGCAGCTCCTTCCACCCCGCCGGGTCGACGCAGTGCGTCACGTCCTCGGGGTTCACGCCGTTGCGGCCGGAACGTTCGAGGAGGGCGCGCAGCAGCTCCTCGAGCCGGCGGTCGACCGCCGTGATCTTGCGTCGGCGGCACGCGTCGCTGCAGTAGCGGACGTCGTCCCAGCTCTTCGCCAGCGAACGGCGCCACTCGATGCGACGTCCGCAGCTCGCGCACGTCTTGTCCTGGTCGACCTGCTTCGCGTGGCCAGCCCCCACGGGCCCGCGTCGGGCGCTCAGCGCCCCGGCCCGCCGCGACTGGTCGAGGCGACCAGCCCGGCGGTCTCGCGATGGTTCATCGGCACGGGGACCAGCCTACGAAGAGGGGCAAGGTTCCGGGGGCCCTTCGTCGGGAACGGTGGCCTCCGGGCCTCGAGGGCCGGACTCCGGGCAGGCGTCGCGCCGCGGCGCCTGCCCGGCGCGGTTCAGCGCCGCATCGACTTCGCCGCGGCGACCACCCGGGCGAGGCTGGTCCGCTGCGAGGTCCGGGCGGTCCTGAGCTCCTCGACCGGGTCCGACGCCACCAGGGCGGAGACGCCGGTGAGGTCCAGCACCACGTGCGTGACCGAACCCGCGTAGATCCGGACCGTGTAGTAGCTCTCGGAGTCGTCGACGCCCACCCCGACGATGGCGGAGTTGTTGACCTCTGCGCCCTTGCCGTAGTGCAGCGTCCAGGCGTCCGACCTGCCCCCGTCGGGCTCGGTGACCAGGAGCGTCCCCTTCTTCGTCGAGGCCCGGCTGCCGAGGTTGACGAAGACCGAGAAGATCCCGATGCCCTCCGCGTCGGTCGGGAAGACCGCGACGTCGATCCAGGCGCCCTTCTTCAGGCGGTGCTTGGCGTCGAAGGCGGACGAGGAAGAGCCGACGATGAGCTCGCGGCCGTCGCTCGTGCGGGTGTCGAGGAAGCGCGCCGGCGGCAGGCCGACGGTGAGGGTCGAGACGTCGGTCTCAGCTGCCTGGGCCGGGGTGGCGCCGGTGGCGCTCGCGGCCACGGCCCCGCCCGCGGCCGCAGCCAGGAGCGCTCCCCCGCGCAGGAAGCGGCGGCGCTGCAGCGCCGCCTGGTCGGCGGCGGCCAGGACGGCGTCGGTCACGAAGTACTCCTCGGGTCGGGTGAGGCTCCCCGCCTCACGCACGCACACCCTAAGGAGAACCTGAGAGGCTTGCGGCCGTTCCGCGCACATCGCCGCCCTCGGTCCCTGACAGGATGCCCGCATGCGCGTCGCGGTCCTGGGGACAGGGGTCATGGGTACGGGGATGGTCCGGTCGCTGCGGCGCGCCGGCCTCGAGGTGAACGCGTGGAACCGCTCGCCCGACAAGGCCGAGCCGCTCGCGGCCGACGGCGCGCGGGTCTGCACGAGCGCCGCCGAGGCGGTGGGCGACGCGGACCTCGTCGTGCTCATGCTCTTCGACACCGAGGCGGTGCTCGCGGTGATGGCCGAGGCGCTGCCGGCCGCCGAGCACGGGCCGGTGTGGGTGCAGTCGAGCACCATCGGGCTCGACGGGACCGAGGCCGCGGCCGACCTGGCCAGCCGCTTCGGTGCGCCCTTCGTCGACGCGCCCGTGCTGGGCACCAAGCAGCCGGCGGAGCAGGGCGCGCTCGTCTTCCTCGCGGCCGGGGCCGAGGAGCTGCGGGAGCGGGTGGCACCGGCCTTCGAGGCCATGGGCTCCAAGACGATCTGGGTGGGCGAGGAGCCGGGCCGCGGGTCGGCGCTCAAGCTGGCCTGCAACGCCTTCGTGGGCACCCTCACCGCGGCCGTGGGGCAGTCGGTCGCGCTGGCCGGCCAGCTCGGCATCGACCCACGCCTGTTCCTGGAGGCACTGGACGGCGGGGCGAGCGACTCCCCCTACGTGCACGTCAAGGGCGCGATGATGATCGACGGCGACTACCCGCCGTCGTTCGCGCTCGACGGGGTCCGCAAGGACTTCGGGCTCATCGCCGAGGCCGAGCGCCGCTCGGGCACCGCGACGACGCTGACCGACGCGGTGCTGGCCTGCTTCGACGCCGCGGCCGACGAGGGCCACGGCGCGGACGACATGGCCGCCGTGGTGACGGGGTTCCGCCGGTCGTAGCCGGCGCCCGCGAGGGGTGGGCGTGCGCACCCGCACCGCGCACGCCCACCTGGTCGCGGGAAGCCCTCAGCTGTCGGCGGCGGTGAGGACGACGGCCTGCTCGGCGACGGTCTCGGGCTCGGCCTCGTCCTCGTCGAGGTGCGCCAGGTGGTGCCGCCCGAGGAGCAGGACGCCGATCGCGACGACGAGCGCGACCGCACCGACCACGTACGGGGCGGCGGGGCTCAGGGCCGCGGCCAGCACGCCGGCGAGGGCCGGGGCGATGGCGCCGCCCACGAAGCGGATGCCGGAGTAGGTGGACGACGCGACGGCGCGCGGCAGCTCGGTCGCCTCCATCACCGACTCGGTGAGCACGGTGTTCATGACCCCGAGGAACAGCCCCCCGCCGATCGTGCAGCCGACCAGCACCCAGAAGCGGTCGACGAGCAGCGCCATCGCGCCGAGGTCGATCGCCAGGAGGACGAGCATCGCGTAGAGCGTGTTCCGGCGACCGAACCGCGCCGTCAGCCGCGGCGCCGCGAACACCGAGGTGATCGCCACGCACAGCCCCCAGCCGCAGAAGATCAGGCCGAGCTCGTGGGCGCCGAAGTCGGCGTAGCCCGAGGCCCTGGCCGCGGTCTCGAGCGGGAAGGGCGTGTAGGCGAGCAGGGAGAAGAAGCCGAAGTTGTAGAACAGGGCGGCGAGGCCGAGCGTCAGCAGGGCGCGGTGGCGCAGCGCCCGGAACGTCGCCGACAGCGGGACGCGGGTCGTCGGCGCCGGCATCCGGCCGAGCAGCGCGAGGATCGCGACGAGACCGATGGCCATGAGGACCGCGGTGCCGAAGAACGGGCCGCGCCAGCTGATGCTGCCCAGCGCGCCGCCCAGCAGCGGGCCGACGGCGATGCCGAGGCCGAGCGCGGCCTCGTACAGGATGATGGCGCGGTCGGCACCACCGCTCGCGGCACCGACGATGGTGGCGAGCGCGGTGGAGATGAACAGCGCGTTGCCCAGGCCCCAGCCGGCGCGGAACCCGATCACCTCGTTGACCGAGCCGCTCGCCCCGGCGAGCGCGGCGAACACGACGATGAGGGCGAGCCCGACGAGCAGCGTGGGCTTGGCGCCGATGCGGCTGGAGACGAAGCTGGTGAAGAACATGGCGAGGCCGGTGACGAGCAGGTAGCTCGTGAAGAGCAGCTCGGTCTCCGCCGTCGTGGCGCCCAGCTCGGCGCTGATGGCGGGCAGGATCGGGTCCACCAGGCCGATGCCCATGAAGGCGATCACGCACGCGAAGGCCACGGCCCACACGGACTTCGGCTGGTGCAGGATGCTCGTGGGCGTCTCCACGCCCGTCGTCGTTCGGCTGGCCACTCGACGTCTGCCTCTTCCGCCGCTCCGCGCGGCCCTCGTCACCTCTCCCCCGGCCCACCTCGCCCGGAGGTGCCGGCCTCGCGACCGACATTCATTAGCACTGCTATGTAAATAGTAGCGCACAGGTGCGGCACAGCGCGAGCGGTGGGGTGGTCCGACGAGCTCCGTCCTGCTCAGGTCAGCGCGGGTGGCGCCGTGCGGCCAGCCACCCGGCGAGCCCCACGACCGGGACGGTGACCAGCACGCCGAGGTACGCGGCGGCCTGCGGCGAGCCCCAGCGCACCGCCTCCCCGTGGAGCGCGAGCGCGAGCAGCTGGAGCAGCCCGAACACGGCGTACGCGAGGGCCGGGCCGGAGAGCCGGTGCAGGTCGTCCTCGAGCAGCGCGCCGACGGCCACGACGCCGAAGGCGAGCAGCCAGCCGCCGACCATCTGGGCGGTCAGCGGCGTCAGCGCCCACGGCCAGAGCACGGCCGCGGTCCCCGGTGACACCAGCAGCGCGACGGCCACCGGCAGCAGGACCACGGCGTGCAGGACCAGCGCCCCCTTGAGCGCGACGGGCAGCCGCACCGAGCGGGGCGGGTCGGCGCCGGGCGCGCGGTGCGACCGCACCACGACCACGGCGAGCCCCACGGGCACGACCACGTAGACCGCCAGCCAGAACCAGGCCGCGAACCTGGCGACCGGCTCGGGCGCGCCGAAGTGGAAGCGGTCGGTGTGCAGCAGGGTGGCGACCAGGCTGGCCGTGGCGAAGACCAGCACGCTGACCAGGGTGAGCCGGGCCTCCGCCCACACCCGGGTCCGCAGCACGAGCACGACCAGCAGGAAGCCGGCCGCGTACCCCGCGCCGACGAACGCCGCCGTGAGCGGCGGCTGGATCGTCCAGGCGAACCAGCGGTCGGTGTCCGCGGCGAGGACGAACAGCTGGTTCGTCGCCACCAGGGTCAGCACGGCAAAGGTCAGCAGCAGGGCCCGCGTGCCGGGGGCGACGAGGCGGCCCTTCGCCACGCCCGCGGCCGGGCCGGCCGACCGCGGGGCGAGCAGGGCGCTCACGCCCGGGCGGGCCGGTCGAGCACCGGCGCGACGCCGCCGGCGAAGACCCCGTCGGGGTCGACCGCGCGCCGCACGGCCTCGACCCGGGCGACGGTCGCGTCGTCGGACGTCCGCTGCTGCTGCCGGCGCCCCTCGACGAAGCTCGGGGCGGTGAAGCCGGTGCGCCACGGCGCGGTGGCCGTCGTGATCCGGTCCAGGTCCTCGGCGGTCTCGGGCGTGGCCAGCCCGAGCCCCTGGTAGGCGAAGGCCGCGTCGGTGCGGTCGAACGCCCCGCCCGTGCGGTCGGGCGCGCCGAAGGCCCCGCCGAGCTGGCGCAGCTCCGCGGCGACGATGGTCGTCCCGGAGCCCGGCCCGGCCGCCTCGAGGAAGCCGGCGACGCCGGCCGCGCCGAGCGTACGCAGCAGGGCGCTCTCGCCGGCGTACGGCATCGGGTCGGGCGGGTCGAGGTGGGTGAGGGTCAGCGCGCTCGGCGGCGCCGGGTGCCAGGTGTCGAGCAGCGGCGTCGCGACCGACCGGAGCGGGTCCAGCAGGTCGTGCGCAACGGCCTGGGCCCGCTCGACGTCGTCGACCGTCGGGGCCTGCGCGGCGCCGTCGAGGACGAGCACCTGGCGCCCGACGAGGACCGGCGGCACGCCGGGCAGCGGGGGCAGGTTCATCAGGCGCAGCGACGTCGCGACCTCCGGCGGCGCGGTCGTGGTCCAGGCCTCCCACAGCGGCGCCACGACGGCGGCGTCAGCCGCGTCCCAGAAGGTGCCACCCGTGACGACCAGGTTCATCTCCACGAGCTCGACCTCGACCTCGGTGACGACGCCGAAGCCGCCGCCGCCCCCGCGCAGCGCCCAGAAGAGCGCGGGCTCGACCTCGGCGCTCGTCTCGACCTCGCGGCCGTCGGCCAGGACGACCGTGATCGAGCGGACGTGGTTGGCGGCCACGCCGAAGCGGCGGCCGTAGAAGCTGAGCCCGCCGCCGAGCAGGTAGCCGACGACGCCGACGGTCGGGCTGGAACCGTGCAGCGCGGCGAGCCCGTACGGTTCCGCGGCGGCGACGACGGCGGCCCAGGTGGTCCCCGCGGGGACGCGGGCGGTCCGCGCGGCCGGGTCGACCCGGACGGGGGCGTCGAAGGCGGTGCGGACCAGCAGCGTGTCGGCCAGCGACGCCTGGGCGCCGGCGCCGTGCCCGGTGGTCTGCGACCGGACGGCCAGCCCCGCCTCGCGGGCGGCCCGGACGGCGGCGACGACGTCGGCGCTGGAGCGGGCGACGACCGCCGCGGCGGGGTGCAGGGGGGCGGCGAGGTTGTAGGTCGCGGTGGCCTCGACGTAGGCCGGTTCGCCGGGACGGGCGAGGAGGGTCTGGGGACGGGTGGGCGTGGTGGTCATGGCTCGGTTCCTGGGAGGGCTGGTGGCGGGTGGGTGCGGGGCGTCGACGGGCGGGTTCAGTGCGCGAGCGCGGCGGGGCCGGCCGCGGAGCCGTCCGCGGAGAGGCGCTGCTCGTGGTCGTGGCCCACGAGGAACCACGCGACGGGGCCGACGACCGGGAAGGCGAGGGTCAGCACGACCCAGACGGCGGCGCGCAGCGCGGTCGCGGTGCGGAGCACGCTGACGACGGCGCAGACCCACAGGACGGCGCCACCGGCAGCGGCGAGAAGGGCGAGGGACAGCAGGAGGAGGTGCGGGACGGTCATGGACCCAGGCTGTTCCGGCCCGGACCACCAGACATCAGTAGCGCTACGGAGATCGCGTGCCCATCAGGCCCGAGCGTTCGCCGCTCGTCCCCCCTCTCCCTCGCCGAGAGGTGGGTTGCCGCGCCGACACGTCGTGCCGGCGGCGCGGCAACCTACCGCTCGGCAGGAACGGGTCGGGGTCGCGGGGTCGCGGACGGGGGCGAGCGCTACGGGGACTGGCGCGAGGGCGCCGTGCTGACCAGCGGCAGGTCGTTCAGGCTCAGGGCCAGCTGCGTACGGCTGTGGACGCCGAGCTTGCGGTAGGCGTTGGCCAGGTGGGTCTCGACGGTGCGGACGCTGACGACGAGGTCGGTCGCGATCGCCCGGTTGCTCGCGCCCCCGGCGACGGCTCGCGCCACCCGCAGCTCGGACGGCGTGAGCGCGTCACGCCCGGCCACCGGCAGGGCGCCGGCGGCCACGCTCGGGGCGAGCCGGCGCGCCCCGGCGAGCAGGCGGGGGTCGCCGACGTCCTCCGCCAGCGCGGTCGCCCTGGTCAGCAGGGCGCGGGCCTGCGGCACCCGGCCGTCCTCCTCCAGCATCGACACCCGCTCGAGCTGCGCCCGGACCAGCTGAGGGCGGTGGCCGCCGGCCTCCAGGTCGCCGAGCGCACGTTCCGAGAGCCGCAGCGCGGTGGGCAGGTCGCCGGAACGCCACGCGAGCAGCGCGCGCAGGCGCCGGCCCTGGCCGCGTGCGTGCACCCGGCCCGGCCTGGACCCGACCGCGGCGACCGCGTCGACGACCTCACCGGCCTCGGACAGGCGACCGAGCTGGATCAGCGCGCGGACGAGCTCGACGTCGATCCAGAGCCGGCGCCCGGGCTCGGCGATCCCCTGCGCCTCGGCGGCCGCGCGGGCCCGGCGCAGCGTCGAGGCCGCCTCCGCCCAGGCGCCCGAGGCCGCGTCGTCGAGGCCGCTGATCGCCGCGCGCAGGAGCTCCGCCTCGGCCGGTGCCTCCGGGTCGAGCGGGCCGGCGAGGACGTGGTCGCGGGCCGCCCGGTCGTGGCGGGCCACGGCCAGCAGGCCGCGGGCCCGGTGCAGGGCAGTCGGCAGCGTCTCCAGCGCGACGGAACGTTCGGCCGCCTCGGCCAGCAGCGCCTCGGCGGTGCCCGGACGCCCGGCCAGCACCTCGACGGCGGCCGCGTGCGCGAGCGCGTCGACGGCGGCGTACGGCTCGCCCGCGCGGGTGGCCGCCCGGACCGCTCCCGCGAGGCCCGCGCGCGACCGTGCCAGGTCGTCGGCCTGGTAGGCCCAGCCCGCCGCGAGCGCGTCGGCCGAGGTCTCGAGGGGCCCGGTCCCCGCGTCGAGGTCGCGGACCCGGTCCAGGCGGGCGTCGTCGACGCCGCCGCCCGCGTCCAGCCGCGCCCGCGCCTGGGCCGTGAGGACGCGTGCCGAGGTGTGCGGCGCGCCGTCGGGGCCGAGGGGCGACGGCAGGCTCGCGGCGAGGCCCTCGAGATCGGTCCCCGGCAGGGCGAGCCGGCGGTGCGCCTCGGCGACCCGCTGCTGCGGGCTGCCCGGCACGAGCGAGCGCTGCACGGCGGCGAAGAAGCGGGCCACCGCCGCCAGGCCGCCGGTCCGCGCGGTGCTCTCGGCCAGCACGCAGGCGGCCCGGTCGAAGACGGCCACGGAGAGCGCCGAGGCGTCGAGCGGTCGGAGCAGCTCCGGAACGAGGGCCGCGTCGCCGGACGCCAGCGCGTCCTCGGCGGCCTCGACCGCCCGTTCCGCGAACCGCCCGCTCTCCTCCGGCGTCCGCTGCAGCGCCCGCCGGGCCAGGCGCAGGGCGACGGCCGACGTCTCGGTCCGCCGGGCCCGGCGGGCCGCGAGGACCAGGTCGGCGGCGAGCTCCTCGTCGGGACCGGGCGGCGCCGCCAGGTCGAGGTGCTCGACGCGCTGCGTGCGCGGTAGCGGCAGCGCGGCGACCGCCCGGTGCAGCGCGCGCCGGGCGACGGGGTCCAGCGCGTCGACGGCTCGGCGGGCGACGTCGGGGTCGGTCGCGGTCAGGACCTCGTCGTCGAGGCGCAGGAGGCCGCGGCCCAGCCCGTCGCAGGCCGCCCCCTCCGCCCCGGGCACGACGCGGACGAGCTCGTCGAGGCGGGCACCTCCCATCAACGCGACGGTGGCGAGCACCGCACGCAGCGTCGCGGGCAGCGGGTCCGGCAGGGCATCCCGCGGGGTGCTCGGCAGCGGGTCCGGCAGCGGGTCCGGCCCCGCGTGCGGCCGGGACGGCGGGACCTCGGGCGCCGGCTCCGGAGCCCGGGTGGTGACAAGCGGCCCGAGCGTCGGAGAGGCCGCCGACGCCGCCGACGCCGACCTCGGGTCGCCCGTCACCCGGGCGCTCGCGAGGGCCAGCGCCCAGAGCGGGTTGCCGCCGCTGTCCTGCGTGACCGCCGCGACCGTCGCGGCCGGGAGCGCTCCGAGCCCGGCCCGGTCGAGCACGGCGGCGATGGAGGCCGGACCGAGCGGTTCGAGCCGCACGACCTGGTCGGGACGGAAGAAGCCCCGCGCTCCCCCGGTGGTCGGGCGCCGGCCCGCCAGCACGACGGAGACGACGTCGCCGAGCGCGGTGCCGCCCAGAACGCGCTGGAGGACCCCGATCGAGGCCTCGTCGAGCCACTGCCACTCGTCGACGACCAGCGTGACGCCCGGGGCGAGCCCGGCGAGGACCTCGGCGACGTCACGCTCGAGGGCTGCGGAGAGACCCGGCCGGCCGGCCGGCCCGTGCGCGGTGGCGAGCGCGCGACGGACCCGTACGGCGGCGGGCGACGGCAGGTCCGCGACGAGGGCGCCGAGCGCGGCGTGGTCGGGCGTCGGCGCGGGATCGCCGCGGAGGAACAGCACGTGCCGCTCGTCGTGCAGCGTCCGTACGACGGCGTCCACCAGCCGCGACTTGCCGAGGCCGGGCTCGCCGACGACGACCAGCCGGCCCCCGGGCGCGCGTCCGGCCGCGAGCATCCGGGCGTACACGGCGCGCCGTTCCTCGACCAGGTCGGGCGGCACCGTTCCGGCCGGCCGCTGGGCCGCGGGCAGGTCGTCGGGCAGGAGCCCGGGGACGACGCTGGTCCGGCCGCTCACCGCGGTCCCCGGACTCCACGGGCAGCAGAGGTGCTCGACCGCGGTTCGGTGGACACGGCAAGAGCATAGAAGGGCTAACTGAGCACCCGGCCCTGCGTCCCGCCGGTGCCGACCCTGGACGACCCCCGGCACGACCCCGAGGGCGCGGGCGTCACCCCCGGGGGCGCGCGGTCGTCGCGGGCGAGCCGGTCACCAGGGCGAGCGGACCTTGTCGGCGGCGATGGTCACGACCAGGCGGGTGCTCGGGCGACCGCCGTAGTTGCGGTAGGGACCCCCGGTGTAGCGCTGCGACAGCGCCTCGATGTGCTCCCAGCCGCCCTCCTCGGTGATGCCGACGACACGGCCGCGGACCTCGAAGTAGCGCGTCACGTCGGCCGGGTCGCAGACGTTCAGCGAGACGCGGGGGTCGCGGCGCAGGTTGCGGACCTTCTGGAAGCCCTCGACGGTGTTGATCACCACGTGCTCGCCGTCGGTGTCGACCCAGGTCTCGGTGAGCTGGGGCGAGCCGTCGGGCATCACGGTGGCCACGAAGCAGGGCGCGGCGCCGCGCAGGAGCGCGAGCAGGTCGTCAGGAAGGGTCACGGCGCAGTTCTACCTGCCGACCCCTAGGCGCGGCGGCTCAGCCCATCACCAGGCCCTCGATGTCGTGCCTCTGCACGATCGGCACGAGCTCGTCGACGACCCGCGCGTGCAGGTGCCGCCGGAGGTCCTCGGGCAGGGAGTCGTGGTAGGCCCGCGTCACCATCAGGTCGTGCAGCGCGTCGTGCCCGGCACCCGGCGCGTCGACGCCGAGGACGACGACGGGGCGGGCGAGCTCGGAGCGGTTCGCGGTGCCCCGGTGGATCGTGAGCGCCGACCGGGCCGAGACGTCGCCGCGCTGCGGCGTCTTGTAGACGCTGGCGGCCGCGTAGCGCGGCCACTCGGAACGGTCCGGGAACTGCTGGTGGTCGAACTCCAGGCCGCTCTCGAACTGCGTGCCGAGCGCGATGTTGAAGGGCCCCATGTCCTTCGTCGTGTCGACGGTCGTGACGTTGAAGGCCAGCGAGGTGAGCCGGTGCTGCTCGTACGTCTCCGGCGGCGACGGGAAGTCGCGGTGCCAGGGCTGGTCCTTCGCACCGGCGAAGGGGATGTCGAAGCCGATCTCCACGATCTGGTAGTCCGGCCCGAGGACCGTCTCGCAGACCTTCGTCACCCACGGGTGGGTCACGAGGTCGACGAACCCGCTGAGCTCCTCGGGATGGACCTCGACGTACCAGCGCTCCGGCCCGCGGCTGACCGCCCCGCCCTCGCGCTGCCGGGCGTCGTGGAAGGCGGCGAGCACGTCGGCGTTCAGCCGGTCGACCCACTCGACGGAGAAGGCGCTCTTGAGCGCGACGATCCCGTCGCCGTACAGGCCCTCGACGATGCCGCGCGCCTCCTCGTCGAGGTCGTCGGTGGAGGGTCCGGCGTCGGTCCGCGCAGCGCTGCTCACGCCGGGGATCGTAGGCCGTGACCGTTCCGGGGTGCGGCGCGTACGGACCCGAGGGGCTCAGGCGTCGATGCGGGCCCAGGAGGGCCCGGTGCGGCCGAGCTCCTCGTCCAGCTTGGTGAACAGCGGGGTCGGCTTGACCAGCGGCGTCCCGGGGACGATCGGCCGGCTGGCCCAGACGGCCTGCTCGTTCGCGTAGTCGCCCATGAGCACCGGGTAGTCGGGCCCGCCCTCCTCCGAGACCGTACGGATCTGCGGCTGGGCCGCCCACACGCCCTCGCCGCCGAGCGCCTCGAACACCTTCTGCGCCGCGTGCGGCAGGAACGGCGTCAGCAGCGTGTTGGCGTCGGACACGACCTGCAGCGCGGTGTGCAGGACGGTGTCGCGCCGGGCGGGGTCGTCCTTGAGCTTCCACGGCTCGGTCTCGGAGAGGTAGCGGTTGGCCGACTGGACCAGCCGCATCGCCTCGCTGATCGCGGCCTTGAAGCGGTTGCGCCCGAGCAGCTCGCCGACGACCTCGTACGACCTGGCGGCCGTCTCGAGCAGCGCGCGGTCGACGTCCTGCAGCGCGTTCGGTGTCGGGATGGCCCCGTTGTTCTTCCAGGCCAACGAGATCGAACGGTTGACCAGGTTGCCCCACTCGTTGGCCAGCTCGAAGTTGGTCCGGCGCACGAACTCGTCCCAGGTGAAGTCCGAGTCGGTCGTCTCGGGCCCGGCGACGGCGATGAAGTAGCGCAGCGCGTCGGGACCGAACTCGCGCAGGAAGTCGCCGACGTAGATCACCTGGTTGCGGCTCGTCGAGAACTTCGCACCGCTCATCGTCAGGTACTCGCTGGAGACGACCTCGCTCGGCAGGTCGAGGACGCCGTACTCCTCCCCCGGCTCCCCGCCGTGGTCGCCCTGCCCGTTGTGGCCGAGCAGGATCCCCGGCCAGATCACCGAGTGGAAGACGATGTTGTCCTTGCCCATGAAGTAGTAGCCGCGGGCCTGCGACTCGTCGCCGACGGTCCACCACTTCCGCCAGGCTTCAGGGTCGCCGGAACGCTTCGCCCACTCGATCGAGGCCGAGAGGTAGCCGATCACCGCGTCGAACCACACGTACAGCCGCTTCATCGGCTGCTCGCTCCAGCCCTCGAGCGGGATCGGGACGCCCCAGTCGATGTCGCGGGTGATCGCGCGCGGCTTGAGCTCGGCGATGAGGTTCTCGCTGAACTTGAGCACGTTCGGCCGCCAGTCGGTCCGCGTCTGCAGCCACGCGCTCAGCGAGCCCGCCAGCGACGGCAGGTCGAGGAAGAAGTGCTCGGTCTCGACGAACTCCGGCGTCTCCCCGTTGATCCGCGAGCGCGGGTCGATGAGGTCGATCGGGTCCAGCTGGTTGCCGCAGTTGTCGCACTGGTCGCCGCGCGCGCTGCCGTAGCCGCAGATCGGGCAGGTGCCCTCGATGTAGCGGTCGGGCAGCGTCCGGCCCGTCGACGGGCTGATCGCGCCCATCTGCACGCGCGGCACCACGTAGCCGTTGCGGTGCAGCGCGAGGAAGAGGTTCTGCACGACGGCGTAGTGGTTCAGCGTCGTGGTGCGGGTGAACAGGTCGTACGAGAGCCCGAGGCCCTGCAGGTCCTCGACGATGACCCGGTTGTACTTGTCGGCCGCCTCACGGTTCGTCAGCCCTTCGCGCTCGGCCTGCACCCCGATCGGCGTGCCGTGCTCGTCGGTGCCGGAGACCATGAGGACGTCGTGGCCGCTCATCCGCATGAAGCGGCTGAACACGTCGGAGGGAACACCGAAACCGGAGACGTGACCGATGTGTCGGGGGCCGTTGGCGTACGGCCAGGCGACGGCGGTCAGGATGCGAGCCACGACCGGCGAGCCTAGTCGGCGTCCGCGGTGGTGCCGGACCGGTTTCGGCGGGGACGGAGCTGTCAGAGGTCCTCTCTAGCGTGGGACCCGTCCCGTCGACCGCCGACGAGACCTCCGCCGAAGGAGCCGCAGATGACCGAGCCCACCCCGATCCGTCTGTCCGAGCGCGACGAGCTCGTCGCGGTCCTCGAGCGGCAGCGAGGGTTCCTGCTCACCACCGTGCGCGGGCTCACCGACGAGCAGGCCCGCCTGACCCCGACCGTCAGCGCGCTCAGCCTCGGCGGCCTGGTCAAGCACGTGACCGCGACGGTCGCCTCGTGGCTCGACTTCGTGGAGCACGGCGCCCCCGAGGGCGGGGGCACGAGCTGGGAGGACGCCGACCCCGCCGTGGTCGAGGCGTACGCGAACGGCTTCCGCCTGCTGGAGGAGGAGACGCTCGCCGAGGTGCTCGAGGCGTACGACGCCGTCGGCGCGCGCACCGCCGCCCTCGCCCGCAGCGTCGACCTCGACCTGGCGCACCCGCTGCCGGAGGCCCCCTGGTTCACGCCCGGCGAGGCGTGGAGCAACCGGCGGGTGCTCGCGCACGTGCTCGCCGAGACCGCCCAGCACTCCGGGCACGCCGACATCATCCGCGAGGCGATCGACGGGCAGAAGACGATGGGCTGACCTCCGCCCGGGACCCGGCCGCGAGAACGGGGGTGATCCTGCACCGTGGTGGTGCACGATCACCCCCAGTGCGCACACCACACGTGCGCGCCCACCGTCGTGCCGAGGAGCCCGCCCGTGACCGTCGACCACGACGCCCTGGTCCGCACGCTCGAGGACCTGGTGGCGGTGCCCAGCGTGGGCGGCACCGCCGACGAGCTGCGCGTGCAGCACGTGCTGGCCGAGCGGCTGGGCGACCTCGGCCTGAGCGTCGACCTGTGGCCGCTGGACCTGGACGCCCTGCGCGCGCAGGACGCGTACCCGGGCGAGGAGGTGGAGCGCACGGCCGCCTGGGGCCTGGTCGCCGTGAGCCACCCCGGCGAGGACGTCGGCCTCGTCCTGTCGAGCCACGTCGACGTCGTCCCGCCCGGCGACCTCGAGGCGTGGAGCGGCGAGCCGTTCACCCCGGTCGTCGCCGACGGCCAGCTGGTCGGTCGCGGCGCGTGCGACATGAAGGGCGGCCTCGCGGCGAGCCTGGCGGCGGTCGCCGCGCTCGGCGCCGACGTCAGCCGGGTGCCGCCGTTCGCCGTGCACTGCACCATCGGCGAGGAGGACGGCGGCCTCGGCGCGTACGGGACCCTCGTCCGTGGTCACACGGGCCGCGCGTGCGTGATCCCCGAGCCGACGGCCCTGCGGCTGAACACGGCGAATGCCGGCTCGCTGACCTTCCGCCTCGAGGTGCCGGGCCTGGCCACGCACGGCAGCACGGCGTACGCGGGGGTGTCGGCGGTCGACGCCTACCTGCCGCTGCACGCCGCGCTGGCGGCGCTGTCCGAGCGCCGCAACCGGGTGCGCGAGCCGCTGCTCGACCACCTGCCCGTCCCCTACCCGCTGTCCGTCGGGCGCGTGCGCGCCGGCGACTGGGCCAGCAGCGTGCCCGACCTGCTGGTCGCGGAGGGCCGCTACGGGCTGCGGGTCGAGGAGGACCCCGCCGCCGCGCGGCGCGAGCTCGAGGAGGTCGTCGCGGAGGCGGCCGCCGCGCACCCGTGGCTGCGCGACCACCCGCCGGTCGTCACCTGGCCCGGGGGCCGTTTCGGGGGCGGGCACCTGCCCGCCGGGCACCCGTTCGGGCACCAGGTCGCGGCGGCGCACGCACGCGTCACGGGAGGCTCGCAGCCGCCCGAGGTCGGCGCGCCCTGGGGCAGCGACCTGCGCCAGTACGCCGCCGCCGGGGTGCCGACCCTGCACTACGGCCCCGGTGACGTCCGCCTGGCGCACGGGCCGGACGAGTCCGTGCCGCTGGCCGAGGTCGTCACCGCCGCCGAGGTGTTCGTCGACCTGCTGCGCGCGGGCGTGGCCTGAGCCGGTCGGGCCGCGAGCCCGACCAGGACGTTCAGGTCCGCAGCAGGTGGGCGACCCAGAGCAGCACGCCCAGCACGACGACCGCCAGCAGGGTCCGGAGGCCGACCAGCGCCCAGGACCGTGCGTGCGGCGAGCGCCAGCCGTGCGCCTCGGCCAGCCAGTTCTGCGGGGGCACTCCGCCCAGCCCGACGAGCTCGACCGCCCGCTGCTCCTCCTCCGGCACGAGCGCGACCCAGAGCTGGTCCAGGCCGGCGCCCGTGCGGACCACCAGGTCCGGGTCGAGCCCCGCGAGCCGCGCGGCCACCCGGTCGGTCGCCGACCGCTCGTCCTCGGCGGAGACGACGAGCAGGTGCGGCTGCTTGCTGATCACGTCCTCGACGCGGTAGACCGACCCGTCGGGCCCGAGCGCGAGCCGGTAGGACACCCGGTAGGGGTAGATCCGGGGCGCCCGGCTCACCGGTACGCGGGGAGGATCACGTCCTCGACCAGCCGACGGCGCTCGGGGTAGGACCAGAAGGCGCTCTCGGCCGCGTTGACCGTCAGCCGGCGCAGCCCGGCGAGGTCGTAGCCGAGCTCGCTGACCAGCAGGCTCATCTCGCGGCTGAGGCTCGTGCCGCTCATCAGCTGGTTGTCGCAGCTCACGGTGACGAGGAAGCCGAGCTCGTCGAGGCGACGGATCGGGTGCGCGGCCACCGAGGCCGCCGCCCCGGTCTGGACGTTGCTCGACGGGCACAGCTCGAGCGGCACCCGGCGGTCGCGGACGTAGGCGGCGACCTCACCGAGCCTGTCACCCTCGGGCCCGGCCTCGATGTCCTCGACGATCCGGACGCCGTGCCCGACGCGGTTCGCGCCGCAGGCGAGCACCGCCCCGGCGATCGAGTCGACGCCGGCGGCCTCGCCGGCGTGGATCGTGTACGGCCGGCCGTGCGTCCGCAGGTGGACGAAGGCGGGCAGGAAGCGTTCGGGCGGGAAGCCGTCCTCGGCACCGGCGATGTCGAAGCCGGCGACCGTCCCGCTGCGGTCGTCGAGCACGAGGTCGGCGGCAGTGAGGTTGGGCTCGACGTGGCGCATGGACGTGAGCAGCTGGCGGACGACGATCACGTGCCCGCGGGCGCGGCTCGCCTCGATGCCGTCGGTGATCCCGGCGGCGACGGCGGCGACCGCCTCGGCCTGGGTCAGCCCCTGCTGGGTGTGCTGCTCCGGCGCCCAGCGGGCCTCGCCGTAGACGACGCCGTCGGCGGCGAGGTCCTCGACGAACTCGCGCGCGACGCGGCGCAGGTTCGCGGTGGTCTGCATGACCGCGATCGTGTGGTCGAACGTCTCCAGGTAGCGCACCAGCGAGCCCGAGTCGGCCGCCTCGACGAACCAGCGCCCGAGCGTCGCGGCGTCGGTGTCGCTGCCGGCGGGCAGCGCGTGCCCGTTCTCGCGGGACAGCTCGAGCACCGTTCCCGGGCGGAGGCCCCCGTCGAGGTGGTCGTGCAGGGACACCTTGGGCAGGGCGCGGATCCGGTGGAGGTCGAGCTCAGTCATGCGACCCAGTGTCCCGGGGACCGACGCGCGCCAGGTCCTCGGGGCCGAAGGCCTGCGGCAGCACCTCCGTCATGGGCAGCACGCCCTCCGGGGTGTCGACGAGCAGCGCGGCGCCGCCGTGCTCCCACAGCAGCTGGCGGCATCTCCCGCACGGCATGATCTTGGCGCCGTTCGCGTCGCAGCAGGTGAAGGCGACCAGACGCCCGCCGCCGCCGGCGACGAGGTCGGAGACCAGGCCGCACTCGGCGCACAGCGTCACGCCGTAGCCCGCGTTCTCCACGTTGCAGCCCGCGACGACACGGCCGTCGTCGACCAGGGCGGCCGCGCCCACGGGGTAGCCCGAGTACGGCGCGTACGCCCGCTCGATCATCGCCCGCGCCCGTTCGCGCAGCGGCGTCCAGTCGATCTCGTCCGTCACCCTCAGACCCCCGCGACCGGTAGGTTGCCGCACCGTTCGGGCTCGGATTCGCGCGGCAACCTACCGCTCGCGCGGAAGCTGAGGTCGAGCAAGCTGCCGCTCACTTCTCGTAGGGCACGCCGTCGGCGGCGGGCGGGCGTACGCGTCCCACCAGCCCGGCGACGGCGATGATCGTGGCGATGTAGGGCAGCACCAGCAGCAGCTGGCTCGGCATCGGCGTGCTCAGCGTCTGCAGCTGCGACGCCATCTGGGTGACGAAGCCGAAGAACAGGCACATCACTGTCGCCAGGACCGGGCGCCAGCGGCCCATGATCAGCGCGGCCAGCGCGATGAAGCCGTTGCCGACCGTGAACTCCTTGGTGAACTGCCCCGTCGAGGCCAGCGTGAAGAACGACCCGCCCAGACCGGCGAGGACGCCGCCGAAGAGGACCGCCGACCAGCGCACGCCTCGCACGCTGATGCCGACCGTGTCGGCGGCCTGCGGGTGCTCGCCCACGGAGCGGACCCGCAGCCCGAAGGTCGTGCGGTAGAGCACGACGGACACAACGACCACGGCGACGATGGCGATGTAGGCCAGGATGTTCTGGTCGAAGAGCACCCGCCCGAAGAACGGGATCGAGGACAGCCCCGGGATCGGGATCGAGTCGAGCACGGGGGCGTTGTTGTACGTCGACGCCGCGGGCTGGACGAGCTGGTCGAAGAGGAAGCCGGTGACGCCGACGGCGAGCAGGTTGAGCACGACGCCGAGGACGACCTGGTTGACCAGGTAGTTGATGGAGAACACCGCGAGCAGCGCGGCCATGGCCACCCCGGCGACGACCGCCGCGAGGATCGCCCACGTCACCGACTGGGTGACGCTGCCGACGACGGCCGCGGCGAACGCGGCCGCGAGGAACTGCCCCTCGATGCTCACGTTCACCACACCGGCCCGCTCGCACATCACGCCGCACAGGGCGCCGAAGACGAGCGGGGTCGCCAGCGAGAGCGTCCCGGCGAACTGGTTGCTGACCGGGAACGGCAGGTCACGGCCCGCGGCCGCCCAGGTGAGGAAGCCGATGACGACGGCGAGCCCGGCCACCGTCGCGGCGAGCGCGGCGAGCCGGCCGTGCACCCGGCCGCTGAGGAAGGCGGCCGCGGCGAGCAGGCAGAGCACCGCGCACACGGCGACGGTCGGCAGCCCGGGCAGCGGGACGGTCCCCAGCTGCACCTCGTCGAAGGCGTCGCTCAGCGCGAAGCGCGCCACGCCGGTGGTCGAGCCGAGGGAGACCAGCAGGAGCACGCCGACCACGGCGATCAGCACGCCGGTCGACAGTCGCTGCCGCCGCTTCTCCGGCGACTCGACGGTCTCGGTCGTCGTCGGCACCACGGCGTCGGTCCGGGGTGCGGGGTCGAGAGCGGTCACGAGGCGAGTCCTCCCTGCGGGACCGGCCCCGAGGTGTGGGCCTTGCGGGTGCGGACGAAGGGGACGAGCTTGGTGACCAGCGCGGGGGCCGCGACGAACAGCACGATCAGCGCCTGGAGGGCGGTGGTCAGCGTGAGCGGCGTCTGGGCGACCGACTGCATGGCCAGGCCGCCGGCGTGCAGCGCGCCGAACAGCAGCCCGGCGAGCACCGTGCCCAGCGGCGTGGAGCGCCCGAGCAGGGCGACGGTGATCGCGTCGAAGCCGATCGAGCCGACGATGCCGGCCGACAGCGGCACCGGCAGCCCGGAGGCGGACGGGCCGAGCGCGGCCTGGACCCCGGCGAGGCCGGCGAGGGCGCCGGCGAGCGCCATGGTGATGATCGTCGTCCGGGCCACGCTCATGCCGGCGGTCGCCGCCGCGTGCGGGTTGGCCCCGACGGCGCGGATGGCGAAGCCGGTGGTCGAGCGCTCGAGCAGCCACCACACGACGACGGCGGCGAGCAGGGCGACCACGAACCCGAGGTGCAGCTGCGTGCCGGCCAGGCGCGGGAACGTCGCGTTCCAGTCCACGATCGGCGAGATCGGATCGGTGCGGCCGGGCCGCTGGAAGGCGGTCGTGGTGAGCAGGTACGCGAGCAGGCCGGCCGCGACGTAGTTGAGCATGATCGTGACGATGACCTCGTGCGCGCCGGCGACGGCCTTGAGCCAGCCGACGAGGCCGCCCCACAGCGCGCCGCCGACGAGGCCCGCGACGATCGCGACGAGCAGGTGGAGGCCGGGCGGCAGGTGCAGGGTGAACCCGACGTACGCGGCGAGCAGCGCGCCGAGGATCGCCTGGCCCTGACCGCCGATGTTGAACAGCCCGGCCCGGAAGGCCAGCGCCACGCCGAGGCCGGCGCAGATCAGCGGCGCGGCCTGCGCGGTGGTCTCGGTGATCGGCCCGACGCCGCCGAGCGAGCCGGCCAGCAGCGCGCCGTACGCGCCCCCGACCTTGTCGGCCGAGGCCGCGAGCGCGTCGGAGGGCCGGGCGAAGAAGTAGGCGAACTTCGAGCGCACGTCGGAGTCCGACACGATCATCAGCACCGCGCCGACCAGGAAGGCCAGGACGAAGGCGGCGACCGTGGTGACCACGTCGGTCCACGGGAAGCGTCGCGCCGGGCCCGCCGCCGTACGGGGTGCGCCCGTCGCAGGGGCGGGTCCGGTCGGCGGGGTCGCCTCCTCGCCGGCCCCGGGGCCGGCGGGCGGTGTGGTCGCGGTGCTCACGTCAGGTCCTCTCCGGCGGGGACGCCGTCGTCCGCCGCACCCCGGTGGGCGGCTGCGGCGGCGGCGAGCGCCTCCTCGGTCGGCACGCCGGCCATCATCAGCCCCAGCGCCTCGCGGGAGGTGTCGGGCGGCACGACGCCGACGATCCGGCCTCGGTACATCACGGCGATGCGGTCGGCGAGCGCCGCCACCTCGTCGAGCTCGGTGGAGACGATGAGCACGGCGGTGCCGCGGTCGCGCTCGGCGACCAGGCGCTTGTGCAGGAACTCGATGGCGCCGACGTCGACGCCGCGGGTGGGCTGGCTGGCCACGAGCGCGGCGAGCGGGCGGGACAGCTCGCGGGCCAGGACGACCTTCTGCTGGTTGCCGCCCGACAGCGCGCTCACGGGCGTGTCGATGCCCTGCGTACGGATGTCGAACTCCCCCACCCGCTCGTCGGCGTTGCCACGGATCCTGGCGAGGTCGAGGCGGATGCCCCTGGCGAACGGCGTCTCGTCGAAGTGGTTGAGCACGAGGTTCTCCGCCACGGTGAAGCTGCCGACGAAGCCGTCGTGCTGGCGGTCCTCCGGCACGAAGCCGAGCCCCGCGTCGATGATCTCCTTCGGCGAGCGCCCGCTGATCCGGGCGCCGTCGAGGGTGACGGTGCCCGTCGTGACCGGGAGCGTGCCGAGCAGCGCGTCGGCCAGCTCGCTCTGCCCGTTGCCCTGCACGCCCGCGACGCAGACGATCTCGCCGCCGTGCACGTCGAGGTCGAGGTCCTCGACGACGACCTGGCCGCCGGCGTTGGCCACCGACACGCCCTGCAGGGAGAGGCGCGGCGTCGCGCTGCGCTCGGTCGGCTGCTTGTCGACCACGAGGCTCACCGCACGCCCGACCATGAGCTCGGCCAGCCGCCCCTCGGGCTCGGTCGGGTCGGCCGTGCCGACGACCGCACCGCGGCGGATCACGGTGATCCGGTCGGCGATCTCGCGGACCTCGCGGAGCTTGTGGGTGATGAAGACGACGGCCTTGCCCTCGTCGCGCAGCGAGCGCATGACGACCATGAGCTCGTCGATCTCCTGCGGCGTGAGCACGGCCGTCGGCTCGTCGAAGATCAGGAACTTGGCGTCGTTGGCCAGCGCCTTGAGGATCTCGACGCGCTGCTGGACCCCGACCGGCAGCTCCTCGACGACCGCGTCCGGGTCGACGTCGAAGCGGTAGCGCTCGCTCAGCTCGCGCACGGTACGGCGGGCCTTGCGCATGCTCAGGAAGCCGGCGCTGCCCTCGCGGCCGAGCACGAGGTTCTCCGCGACCGTGAAGACCTCGACCAGCATGAAGTGCTGGTGGACCATGCCGATGCCGGCGGCGATGGCCTCCTTGGGGTTGCGCACCAGGACCGGCGCCCCGTCGACGAAGATCCCGCCCTCGTCGGGCGTGAGCAGCCCGTAGAGGACGTTCATCAGCGTCGACTTGCCGGCCCCGTTCTCGCCGAGCAGGCAGTGGATCTCACCGGGCCGGATGTCGAGGTCGATCCGGTCGTTGGCGACGAGCGACCCGAAGCGCTTGGTGATGCCCCGCAGCGCCAGCCCGGACTCGGGCGGCGCTGCGGGGTCGGCCTCGGTCACCGAGGCCTCGGTGGTGCGAGAGCTCACGTCAGGAGGTCGGCTGCGACTTGGACTCGATGGTGATCTTGCCCGAGACGATGTCGGCCTTGAGCTGGTCGACCTCGGTCTTCAGCTCGGCCGGGACCTTCGAGTCGAAGTCGTGGAACGGCGCCAGCCCGGTGCCACCGTTCTCGAGGGTGCCGACGTACGGGCTGTTGTCGAACGAGCCGTCCTTGGCCGCCTTGATGGCGTCGGTGACGGAGACGTCGAGGCCCTTCGTGACGCTCGTGATGATGTTCGAGCAGTAGGTCTCGGCGCTCACGCAGCCGTCGGTGTCGACCCAGATCGCGTTGACCTTGCCGCCGCTGGCCTTGGCCGCCTGCAGGCCGCCGAGGCCCGCCGGGCCCGCCACCGGGAAGAGGATGTCCGCGCCCTGGCTGACGAGGCCCTGGGCGACGCGCTGGCCGCCCTTCTGGTCCTCGAAGCTGCCGACGAACTGGCCGTCCTGCTTGGCCTCGTCCCAGCCGAGCACCGAGACGTTCTTGCTCTTCTGCTTGTTGTAGTACTCGACGCCCTGGGCGAAGCCGTCCATGAAGATCGTGACGGTCGGGAACTTCTGGCCGCCGAAGGTGCCGACCTTGCCGGTCTGGCTCATGCCCGCGGCGACGTAGCCGGCGAGGAAGCTCGACTGCGCCGTGTTGAAGACCAGCGGCTTGAGGTTCTTGGCCGCGGGGTACGCCTTCGGGTCGTTGTTGTCGACGATCGCGTACTTGATGTCGGGGTTGGCCTTGGCGGAGGCCAGGGTGTCGTCGCTGAGGGCGAAGCCGACGGTCACGATGATGCTGCACTTGGCGTCGACCATCGACTGCACGTTCTTGGCGTAGTCGGCGGCGGCGTTCGACTCGACCTGGCCGGTCTCGATGCCGAGCGCGGTCTTGGCGTCGGTGAGGCCCTTGTACGCCGTCTGGTTGAACGACTTGTCGTCGAAGCCGCCCGAGTCGGAGACCATGCAGGCCTTGAAGCCGGAGGCGTCCGTGCCGCCGGAGGAGGCGCCACCGCTGGGGGCTGCCGCGCTGCCGGAGCTGCCCGCGTCGGTGCCGGGCGCCTGCGCGCAGCCGGACAGGGCGAGGGCGGCGGAGGCCGCCAGGGCCCCCACCAGGGTCAGGGTCTTCTTCACGGGTGGGTCTCCTCGTTCGGTCCTGCGTCGTGAGCCAAGAGATCGTGCGGCCCGCACGGGCCGCGGCGAGGAAACCTCGCGCCGCCAGGGGGTCACCCCGGCGCAGAGCACTCTAGTGCCTCGCCACCCCCCGACCCCGAATCCTGGCGGTCACCATCGGGTTACGACGACGGCGGGCCGATCATGCCCGTTCCGCGGGCCCGCCCAGGTCGAGAGCGTCGGCGCGCGGGCTCAGGTGCAGGGCGGCCGCGGTCAGAGCAGGACCGGGGCGCCGGAGGCCACGTCGCCAGGGAGGCTGCTGGCCACGTCGGCGAGCACCTTGAGGCCGACGTCGATGCAGGCCTCGTCGACCCGGAAGCTCGGGTGGTGGATGTCGGGCCAGGACGCGCTGCCCGGGGTCCGCACGCCGAGCCGGGCCATGGCGCCGGGCACCTGCTGCAGCATCCAGGAGAAGTCCTCGCCGCCCAGCGACTGCTCGGTGGCGGTCACGCCGCCGGGGCCGAGCATGGCCTCGCCGGCCGCGGCGAGCCGGTCGACGCCGGACTGCGCGTTGACCGCCGCCGGCGTGCCCTCGTTGATCGTCACGCGTGCGTCGACCCCGAACGGGGCGACGATCTGCGTGGCGACCTCGGGCAGCATCGCCTTGGCCTGCTCCCAGCCCGACGTGGTGAGCGCACGCAGCGTGCCCAGCGCCTGGCCGCTGCTCGGGATCGCGTTGGGGGCCGAGCCGGCGGTGATCTTGCCCCACATCATCGAGACGCCGCTGCGCGGGTCGACGCGCCGGGAGAAGACCAGCGGGGTCTGGGTCACCAGCGCCCCGAGGGCCGCGACGACGTCCTGCGTGAGGTGCGGGCGGGAGGTGTGCCCGCCGCTGCCGGTGAGCGTCACGCTGATCTGGCTGACCGCCGAGGTGACCGGTCCGGTCTTGAGCGCGATCTGGCCGGCGTCGGTGCGCGGGTCGCAGTGCAGCGCGTAGATCTCGGACAGGTCGGTGAGCACGCCGCCGTCGATGGCGTCGACCGCGCCGCCGGGGCTGGTCTCCTCCGCGGGCTGGAAGATCAGCCGCACCCCACGACGAAGCAGGCCGTCCTCGCGCAGCCGGGCCAGCACCATCCCCACGCCGAGCACGATCGTCGTGTGCACGTCGTGCCCGCAGGCGTGCGCGACGCCGGGCACCCTGGAGGCGAAGTCGACGGCGCTGCCGTCGGGGATCGGCAGGGCGTCGAGGTCGGCGCGGAGACCGATCATCCCTGCGCCGGCGTCGTCGAACGGGTCGCCGTACGGGAGCACGTCGCACCACGCGCCCGTGCCGATGGGCAGCACCTTGGCCACCAGGCCGCACGACTCGAGGACCTCGACCACCTTGGCGGTGGTGCGGTGCTCGGCGTTGCCGACCTCGGGGTGCGCGTGGATGTCGCGGCGGATGGCGACGAGGCGGTCGTGCACGGCGTCGACCTCGGCGACGATGCGGGCGCGGCGCAGGTGGTCGTCGACGGCTTCAGACATCGCTGTCCAGTCTCGCACGTCGCCCACGGCCGGGGTGCGTCGTTCGCGTTACGACCCTGCGACGACCCCTGCGACGGCCGCGTCGTCCAGCTCGACGTTGTAGGACGTGATCCGCACGACGCTGCCGGCGTCGAGCTCGTACACGTCGCAGGACGACACCACGCTGCGGGAGCCGTCGGGCCCGGTGTAGGCCACGACGCTGTCCACCGCCACGGCCTCGTCGCCGACCACGCTCAGGCTGCGCAGGGTCTCCACGGCCGTCCCCTCGAGCTCGGCGGTCAGCTCGTCGCAGGCCTCGACGACGGCGTCCCGCCCGAGGACGGTGCCCTCGCCGACGAGGACCAGGTGACGTCGGGGGCCAGGGCGTCGTACGCCTCGGCGAAGCGGTGGCCGGAGAAGGCCTCGGCGACCTGCTGGGGCGTGGACATCGGTCCTCCTGCCGTCGGGGGCACGTCGCCCTCGACGCTCCGGAGGGTGCGCCGGTCCCGTCCAGGTGCGGCGCCACGGTCCAGGGGCCTGTCCGGGTGGGGCGCCGGCGGCAGGCACCAGCGCGCGGAGAGGTTAGGGTCGCCTTACCTCGAGCATCGGAGAGCGCATGGGCTACTACGACGTCTACCACCGGGCGGTCGTCGTCTCGACGCGTCGGCTGACGCCGCACCTGCTGCGGATCGAGCTCGGCGGAGAGGGCCTGCGCGGCTGGTCGTCCAGCGGCGTGCCCGACGAACGGCTGGTCCTGGTCCTGCCCGCTCCAGGCGCGTCGGCGGTGGCCGAGCCCACGACGATGCCGGACGGCACCCAGGACTACCCCGACCCCGACGACCAGCCACCGATGCGCAGCTACACGGTCCGCGCGTGGGACGCGGAGGCCCTGCGGATGACGGTGGACTTCGTCGTGCACGAGGGCGGCGTGGCCTCGACGTGGGCCCAGGCCGCCGCACCGGGCGACGTGATCTACCTGACCGAGGCGATGGGCTGGTACCGGCCGCCGGCCGGCACCGCGTGGCAGCTCCTCGTCGCCGACCTCACCGGGCTCCCCGCCCTCGCCCGCGCGGTCGAGGCCCTGCCCGCCGGCGCGCAGGCGTACGCCGTCGTCGAGGTCCCCGGACCGGACGACCGGATCGAGGTCGAGAGCGCGGCCGACGTGCGCTGGACCTGGCTGGTCGGCTGCGGCAACGACGCGGGACCCAGCCTGCTGCCCGAGGCCGTGGAACGGTTCGAGGCGCCGGAGGGACCCGGGTACGTGTGGTTCGCGGGCGAGGCGAGCGCCTCCCGAGCGGTCCGCAAGCACCTGCGCCAGGTGCGCGGCTGGCCGACCGCGCGCGCCTGCACCCTCGGCTACTGGCGCGTCGACTCCGAGCGCTGGGACGCCCGCTACGCCGAGGTCGCCCCGACGCTGGAGTCGGTCTACACCGAGGCCGTCGCCGCGGGCGTCAGCTCCGACGAGGCCCTCGAGCTGTACGACGAGGCCCTCGAGCGCGCGGGGTTGTAGGCGAGGGGTCGGACGCCGCCTGAGCCTGCCGAACGCCCCCTGAGCCTGCCGAACGCCCCCTGAGCCTGTCGAAGGGCCTCGTTGGGTTCTCGTGATCGTTGCAACGCCTCTATTGGTGGAGGTGGATGTTGACGTTCGGAGTGGGGGTCCGTCAGCGAGTGTTCGCGTTGCTGGCTCGAGGCTGGTCGCAGAAGCAGACCGCGTCGGTCACGGGCGTGTCGGCCCGGGCGATCGGGCGTTGGCGCGCCGAGGTTGGCGGGGTGGAGTTCGAACCGTGCCAGGTCCAGCGCTACCTCAGCCGTGACGAGCGCTACGAGATCGCCCGGCTTCACGACAGCGGGCTCGGGGTGCGAGAGATCGGGCGCCGGCTGTGCCGCTCAGCCTCGACGATCAGTCGAGAGCT
>NZ_FOFA01000023.1 GCF_900110855.1 Microlunatus flavus | reverse complement strand
CCCCACGTACGCCTTGGGGTCCTCCCCGGTCAGCGCACGCACGGTCGCGACCATGCCGCCGTGGTACTGGAAGTAGTCGTCGGAGTCGGCGATGTCGTGCTCGCGGGTGTCGATGTTCTTGGCCGCCACCGAGATCCGGCGGTAGGTCGACTCCATGTCCTCGCGCGCGGGCGCGCCGTCGAGGTCGCGCCCGTACGCGAACCCGCCCCACGCCGTGTAGACCTCGGCGAGGTCGGAGTCGTCGCGCCAGTTGCCGGACTCGATCACCTGCAGGATCCCGGCACCGTACGAGCCGGGCTTGGATCCGAAGATCCGGGTCGTCGCCCGGCGCTCGTCGCCGTGCGCGGCCCGGTCGGCGTCCGCGTGGCGGCGGACGTAGTTGTCCTCGTGCGGCTCGTCGAGGCCGGCAACCAGGCGGACGGCGTCGTCGAGCATCGCGACCACGTGCGGGAAGGCGTCGCGGAAGAAGCCCGAGATCCGCACGACCACGTCGATGCGCGGCCGCCCGAGCTCGGCCAGCGGCATCGGCTCCAGGCCGACGACGCGGCGCGACTGCTCGTCCCAGGTGGGCAGCACGCCGAGCAGCGCGAGCACCTCGGCCACGTCGTCGCCGGAGGTGCGCATCGCCGACGTGCCCCAGACCGAGAGCCCGACCGACGCCGGGTACTCGCCGGTCTCCTCGAGGTAGCGCGCGAGCAGCGAGTCGGCCATGGCCTGGCCGGTCGTCCAGGCCAGCCGCGAGGGGACGGCCTTGGGGTCGACGGAGTAGAAGTTCCGCCCGGTGGGCAGCGTGTTCACCAGACCGCGCAGCGGCGAGCCCGAGGGCCCGGCCGGGACGTAGCCGCCGGCCAGCGCGTGCAGCGTGTTCGTCAGCTCGTCGGACGTCCGGGCCAGGCGCGGCACGACCTCCCGGCACGCGAACGTCAGCGACGCGACGACCCCGTCGTTGGCGGCGCTTAGCACCGACTCGACCACCCCGGGCACCCGGCTCTCGTCCCAGCCCGCGTCGGCGACGGCCTGGACCAGCGCCCGGGCCTGCTCCTCGGCGGCGTCGGCCTCGGCCGTGGTCGACTCGTTCTCCTTGAGCCCGAGCGCGACGCGCAGGCCCGGGACGCCGTTCACCTGGCCGCCGAACACCTGGTTGGCGCGGAGCACGGCCAGCACCAGGTTGACGAGGTTCTCGCCCTCCGGCGCCTGGCCGAGCACGTGCAGCCCGTCGCGGATCTGCACGTCCTTGATCTCGCAGAGCCAGCCGTCGACGTGCATGACGAAGTCGTCGAACGTCGCGTCGTCGGGCCGGTCGGACAGCCCGAGGTCGTGGTCCATCTGCGCGGCCTGGACCAGCGTCCAGATCTCCCCGCGCAGCGCCGGCGCCTTGGCCGGGTCCATCGCCGAGACGGTGCCGTACTCGTCGAGCAGCTGCTCGAGCCGGGCGATGTCGCCGTACGCCTCCGCGCGCGCCATCGGCGGCACGAGGTGGTCGATGACGGTGGCGTGGGCGCGTCGCTTGGCCTGCGTGCCCTCGCCGGGGTCGTTGACGAGGAAGGGGTAGATCAGCGGCAGCGAGCCGAGCGCCGCGTCGGTGCCGCACGAGGCCGACATGCCGAGGTTCTTGCCCGGCAGCCACTCGAGGTTGCCGTGCTTGCCGACGTGGACGACCGCGTGGGCGCCGAACTCGCGCTCGATCCAGCGGTAGACGGCGAGGTAGTGGTGCGTCGGCGCGAGGTCGGGGTCGTGGTATATCGCGATCGGGTTCTCGCCGAAGCCACGCGGCGGCTGCACGAGGATGACGACGTTCCCGGCCTGGAGGGTCGCGGCGACGACCTCGCCCTCGGGGTCCTGGCTGCGGTCCACGAACAGCTCGCCGGGCGCCTCGCCCCACGTCTGCGTGACGTGCTCGACGAGGTCGTCGGGCAGGTCGGCGAGCCAGCGCTTGTACGTGGCGGCGGGGATGCGGACGCGCTGGCCGGCGACCTGGTCGCTGGTCAGCCACTCCGGGTCCTGCCCGCCGGCGTCGATGAGGGCGTGGATGAGGGCGTTGCCGGCCGTCGTGTCCGGCTCCTCGTCCTCGACCTCAGGGAGAGGCGCGGTGCCGGGGATCTCGCCCGGCTCGCCGAGGTCGTAGCCCTCCTCGCGCAGCGCGCGGAGCAGCCGGATCACCGAGACCGGGGTGTCGAGCCCGACGGCGTTGCCGATGCGCGAGTGCTTGGTCGGGTAGGCCGACAGCACGATCGCGATCTTGCGCTCGCTGGGCGGGACGTGGCGCAGGCGGGCGTGGTTCACGGCGAGCGAGGCGACGCGCGCGCAGCGCTCGGGGTCGGGCACGTAGTGCGGCAGCCCGTCGGCGTCGACCTCCTTGAAGGAGAACGGCACCGTGATGATGCGGCCGTCGAACTCCGGCACCGCGACCTGCGTCGCCACGTCGAGCGGCGAGAGGCCCTCGTCGGCCTCGGCCCAGTCGCTGCGGCTCGTGGTCAGGCAGAGCCCCTGCAGGATCGGCACGTCGAGGCCCGCGAGCTTGCGGACGTCCCAGCCCTCGTCCTCACCGCCGGCCGACGCGTTCGCCGGGCGGGTGCCGCCCGCCGCGAGGACGGTGGTGATCAGCGCGTCGTAGGTCCCGAGGTGCTCGATGAGGTCGTCCGGCGCGTCCCGGAGGCTCGCGGCGAAGACGGGGACGCCCACCCCGCCGGCCGCGTCGATCGCGTCGGCGAGGGCGCTGACGTACGCGGTGTTCCCGGCCGTGTACTGGGCCCGGTAGAAGAGGATCGCGACTCGCGGGCGTACGGCGGGAACGGTGCTCGCACGCTGACCACTTCGTGGCCCTTCGACAAGCTCAGGGAGCGTGCTTCGGGAGCGTTCTTCCGCAACCGCCGGGCGCGGCAGCGCGCCCCACTGGGGCTGCTCGACCGGCGGCTCGAAGCCCTCGCCGGTGAGCAGGACGGTGTCGGAGAGGAAGGCGTGGAGCTGACGGAGGTTCTCGGGGCCGCCCTGGGCGAGGTAGCGGTGGGCCTCGGCGCAGGTGCCGATCGGGACCGTCGACTGCTCCATCAGCGCCGCGTCGGGCGCCTGCTCGCCGCCGAGGACGACCATGGGCTTGCCGAACGCGCGGATCCGCTCGAACCCGCCGCAGAGGTCGCGGGGCGAGCCCAGCACGCGGGCGACGATCAGGTCGGCCGACTCGAACGCCGCCGCCATCGTCTGGTGCGCCGGACGTCCTGGGTTGGCGACCACGTAGTCGGCGCCGCTGGCGCGGGCGGTCAGCAGGTCGGTGTCGGACGTGGAGAGCAGGGCGATCCGGGGCACTAGGAGCTCCTCGCCGGGAGAGCCTGAGATCCGCAGGGGCCCGAGCGTCGGTGAAGCAGGACAGGTCGCGACGCCGGGCAGTTCCTGACTCGCGCGGGAGCGCTCACAGTGGCGGGACCGTCCCGGGGTCGCACCGGGTTCCTGGGTCCGAGGTCGTGCGGGCAGCCTAACCGTCCCGCCGTGGTCGAGGTCCGCGCGACGGCTGGCCCGACGACCCCCGGACGCGCAGCGGCCCGGGCCGGCCTGCGCCGACCCGGGCCCCTCGCGGTGGGACGTCAGGCGATGGCTGCCCCGTAGCGCGCCTGCCCGCGGTCGACGTAGCCGTAGTCGCGGAGCTGGTAGGAGTCGCGGTCGTCGTCCACGCTGTTGAGCCCGGTGCCCGTCGCGTGCAGGGAGATCACGCGGCCGCCGTCGTCGCCCTTGCCGGGGATCCCGACGACCACGTCCGCGCGTCCGTCGAGGTCGCGGTCGACGAGACCGAGCGCCGCGCCGAAGTCGTCGTCGGTCTCGGAACCGCCGGGCACGCCCGGGGTCTCCTGGTCGTAGGCGGTGTTCCCGCTGCGGGCCAGGCCGCCGGCGCCGCCCTTGACGAGCACGACGCGACCGGCCAGCTCGTCGCCGACGGCCTCGCGCGGAGCGCCGACGACCACGTCGTCGTACGCGTCGCCGGTCAGCTCGGTGATCAGGAGGGCCGAGCCGAAGCCGTCCTCGAAGCTGCTGCCCGGCACGCCGAGGTCGCCCTGGTCGAGCAGGGTCACGCTCGCCTGGGTCGCACCGCCGTCGCCGGTCAGCGACAGCACGGCGAGGTGGTCGACCGCCTCCTCGCCGGCGCTCACCCCGACGACGACCTCGTTGCGGGCGCTCCCGGCGACGTTGCCGACCGCGAGCGCGCGGATGCCCGCGAGGTCGAAGGAGTGCGCGACGCGCCGGCAGGACTTCGGGGCGGCCGAGCCGCCCGCGCAGACCGAGACCGAGCCCGCGGCCGCCAGCCCGTCGCGGTTCGCGCTGCCGGCGGTGGCGACGACCACGTCCGGCTTGCCGTCGCCGTCGACGTCGCGCACGGCCAGCGCCGAGCCGAACCGGTGGTCCTCCTCCGAGGTGCCGCGGACGCCGCGCACGGAGGTGCGGCCGGTGGTGGTGATGCCCTTGCTGCTGCCGAGCAGGACGGTCACCGTGCCGCTGGCCGGGAAGTCCTCGTCGCCGCTCGCCTCGTCGTCACCCGGCGCGCCCACCACGAGGTCGGCGTAACCGTCGCCGTTCAGGTCGCCGGTCGCCAGCGCCGCGCCGAACTGCGCGTTCTTCTTCTCGGTCGGCCGCGAGAACCGCGCGGAGCCCTTGCCGGTCGGTCCGTCCGCGCTGCCGTAGAGGATCGTCACCGCACCGGCGTCCTTCTCGTCCCCGTCCTCCCCAGGGGCGCCGACGGCCAGGTCGGCGAACCCGTCGCGGTTGAAGTCGCCGCTCGCCACCGCGGCGCCCCAGTGGTCACCGGTCTCGGAGGCCCCGGGCACCTTCGACGTCGACTGGGTGAGGACCTTGCGCTCGGAGGTGACCTTGCTCGACCGGGACATCTCCCAGGCGACACCGCCGGCCCCGAGCTTGCCGTTGACCTCGAGGTTCGGCGCCCCGGCCACGAGCTCGGGGAAGCCGTCGCCGTCGAAGTCGTACGGCTTCGCCGCCGTGGCGGCCTGGGCCGCCCCCGATCCGAGGGCCAGCGGGAGGGCCAACGCCCCCGCCGCGACCAGTGAGATGTACCGACGACGCATGGCTGCTCCTGTGACTCGACTATGAGTGGCTCCGGGGGTGAGTGCAGCAGCATGACCGCCCGGGGCCCGCCCGTCTACGGACCAGGGGCCCGACCTCGTCGGTGTCCCCCGCGCGGGCGACACGACCGAGCCGTCGCCCCTGCCCGGGCGAGGCAGGATCGGGACATGGGGGAGGACGTCGACGTCGTCGTGGTGGGAGCCGGGCTCTCCGGGGTCGGTGCGGCCTGCCACCTGCGGCGCGAGTGCCCGGAGGAGTCGGTCCTCGTCCTCGAGGCCCGGGAGCGGATGGGCGGGACCTGGGACCTGTTCCGCTACCCGGGGGTCCGCTCCGACTCCGACATGTTCACCCTCGCGTACGACTTCGCGCCCTGGCGCGACGAGCGCGCGATCGTCCAGGGCGCCGACATCCAGCGCTACGTCGAGGACACCGCACGCGCGTACGGGGTCGACGCGCGCACGCGGTTCTCGCACCGGGTCGTCCGGGCCGACTGGTCGTCCGACGACCGGCGCTGGCACCTGAGCGTCGACCACGCCGGCACCGAGCTGGCCGTCACCTGCCGGTTCCTGTGGGTGTGCACCGGCTACTACCGCTACGACGCGGGCCACCAGCCGCACCTGGAGGGGCAGGAGGAGTTC
>NZ_FOFA01000004.1:302615-380389 GCF_900110855.1 Microlunatus flavus | reverse complement strand
CTACGTGGTGTTCGGCACGGTGGTGTTCGCGATGTTCGCGGGCTTCTACTTCTGGTGGCCGAAGTTCACCGGGCACATGTTGGACGAGCGGTTGGGCAAGATCCATTTCTGGTTGTTGTTCATCGGGTTCCAGGCGACGTTCTTGGTGCAGCACTGGTTGGGTGTGGAGGGGATGCCGCGTCGGTATGCGGATTATCTGCCGAACGAGGGGTTCACGGTGTTGAACCAGATCTGTTCGGCGGGGGCGTTCTTGTTGGGGGCGTCGATGTTGCCGTTCGTGTGGAACGTGTGGAAGTCGCGCAACAACCCGGCGGTGGGTGTGGATGACCCGTGGGGTTGGGGTCGCAGCCTGGAGTGGGCGACGTCGTGCCCGCCGCCGCGGCACAACTTCACGTCGATCCCGCGGATCCGGTCGGAGGCTCCGGCGTTCGACCTGCACCACCCCGAGGTCGCCCTCTCCGAGTACAACGGGGTCGACGGCGAGCTCAGGGACACGCTGGTCGACGCGGCCGACGACACGGGCCGCCCGGCCGAGCTGGCCGCGCGGGTCGAGGGCCGTACGGACGACCCGGTCGCCGTCTACGACGAGGACCACCCGAACCAGTCACCGGCCGCACCGGACGACCAGAGAGACAGGGGCTGATCACCGATGAAGGCCGAGACCTGGGTCTTCGTGGCCCTGGCGGTGTTCGTCGCCGCCATCACGCCGATCTACTGGCTGATGAGCAACGACCCCACGGGGACCGCCGCCCTGATCCTGACGTTCTTCCTCGTGCTGATGATCGCCCTCTACCTGGGCCTCATCGCGCGGCGGATCGACCCTCGCCCGGAGGACAAGAAGTCCGGCGAGATCGCGGAGGGGGCCGGCGAGCTCGGCTTCTTCCCGCCGCAGAGCAAGTGGCCGCTGTTCGTGGCCGTGGCCTTCACCTTCGTGATCCTCGGCCCGGTCTTCGGCTGGTGGCTGATGATCCTCGGCTTCGGCTTCGGGTTCGTCACCCTGATGGGCCTGGTCTTCGAGTTCTACCGCGGGGACCACGCACACTAGCCGCTGTCGCCCTGCCGGGCGCGGACGAGCTGATCGCTTCCCGAACGCCGCACCTCCGTGAGGAGGTGCGGCGTTCGCGATCAGGCGTCAGCCGACCCGCAGCACCCTGACCTCTTCAAGACCCCTCCACCATCCCGCGGTAGACCGGCGAAACGCTGACAGACGACGCCCGTATCGCGACTCCGGGTGTCGTCTCTCAGCGGTTCGCGGAGACCGGGGCGGAGCACATCACGCGGAGAGCGGTCCAAAGGGGATCGGTCAGCGGCGCTTCGGCACGGGGACGCGGTCGAGGTCGCGGGCGGCGACGACGTCGAGGCCCGGCACGACCTCGCGCGCCTCGTCGGCGAACATCTGCTCATCGGGGTGGCGCGACGAGTAGTGCGTGAGCACCAGCCGCCGCACGCCCGCCTCGGCGGCGATCTGCGCGGCGTCGGCCGCGGTGAGGTGGGCGTAGGCCTGCGCGAGCTCGGCCTCCGTCCGCAGGTAGGTGGACTCGAGCACGGCGAGGTCCGCGTCACGGCAGAGCTCGACGGCGGCGGCGCAGCGACGGGTGTCCATGATGAACGCGAACACCTGCCCGCGCCGTGGTTCGGTCACCTCCTCGACGGCGACGCGCCGGCCGTCCACCTCCACCGAACCCTCGCGGAGCAGCCGGCCGACGTCCGGCCCGGCGAGGCCCGTCGCCTCCAGCCGGTCGCGCAGCACCCGCCGGCCGTCGGGCTCGACCAGGCGCCAGCCGTACGCAGGCACGCGGTGGTCGAGGGCCATGGCCGACAGCTCGAGGCCGCCCCAGCGGTCGACGGCACCGTCGGCGCCGACCGGGTGCTCGCGGACGTCCGGGCCCGGGCCGCTCTCGCTGGAGGTGCGGAGCCGGTCGACGAACGGCTGCCCGGCGGCGGGGAAGTAGAGGTCCACCGGCTTCTGGCGCCCGTCGAGCGCGATGCGCTGCAGGACGCCCGGCAGGCCCAGGCAGTGGTCGCCGTGCAGGTGCGTCACGCAGATGCGCGAGATGGACGCGGCCGGGACGCCCGCCAGCGTCAGCTGGCGCTGGGTGCCCTCGCCGGGGTCGAAGAGGACGACCTCGTCGTCCCAGCGCAGCAGCGCCGCCTGGTGCGACCGGGTCCGCGTCGGCACCTGCGACGACGTCCCCAGGGCGACGAGCTCCCGCACGCTCATGGAGGTCGAGCGTACGAGAGGCCTTCCGCGCCCCGGCGGCACGCGGGAGGATGGGCGCCATGTGCCGCAACATCCGTCCGCTGAACAACTTCGAGCCGCCGGCCACCTCGAACGAGGTGCACGACGCGGCGCTGCAGTACGTCCGCAAGATCGCGGGCACCTCGAAGCCGTCCAAGGCCAACGAGGCGGCGTTCGAGCGGGCCGTGCACGACATCGCCCACGCCACCGAGCACCTCCTGGAGGCGCTGGTCAGCAGCGCGCCGCCGAAGAACCGCGACGAGGAGGCCGCCAAGGCCCGCGCCCGGTCGGCCGCCCGCTTCGCCACGGCCTGAGCCGGGAGCACCACGCTCCCGTGACGCGACTCCTCGACGTCGACCACCTCGTGGTCGGCGCCGGTGCCGCGGGGCTGGCCTTCACCGACGCGCTGGTCGACCACTCCGACGCCCGCGTGGCGCTGGTCGACCGGCGTGACGGCGTCGGTGGTCACTGGCGCCAGGCGTACCCGTTCGTGCAGCTGCACCAGTCGTCGACGTACTACGGCGTTGCCTCGACGGTGCTCGGCGGTGGCCGGATCCAGGCCGGCGGCCCCGAGGCCGGGCTGGACGAACGCGCCGACCAGCCGACGATCCTCGCGTACTACGACCAGGTGCTGGCCCGCCTCGTCGCCACCGGGCGGGTCGAGCTCTTCACCGGCAGCGACTACCGGGGCGACCGGACCTTCGTGTCGGAGCGGACGGGGGAGCGGTTCGCCGTGCCGGAACGCTGCCGGGTCGTGGACGCCCGCTACCTCTCGCCCGACATCCCGGCCGGGTCGCCGCCGAGGTTCGCCGTCGACGGCGCGCGCGTCGTGCCCGTGAACGACCTGCCCCACGCCGGGCCGGCCGCGCGCTACGTGGTCGTCGGCTCCGGCAAGACCGCGACCGACGGCGTCGTCTGGCTGCTGCGGCACGGCACCGATCCCGACGCCATCACCTGGGTCCGGCCCCGCGACCCGTGGATGCTCGACCGGGCCAACATCCGGCCCGACCCGGTCGTCTACCTCGGCATGGTCGCCGACCTGATGCAGGCCGCGGCGGCCGCGCCCGACCTGCCGGCGCTGTTCCTGGCGCTCGAGGAGGCCGGGATCATGATGCGGATCGACCCCTCGGTCGCCCCGACGATGGCCAAGGCGCCCACGCTCGGACGCTGGGAGCTCGACCTGCTGCGCGCCGTCGGGGACGTCGTCCGCCTCGGACACGTCCGCGTGGCCGGGCGCGACCGCCTCGAGCTCGACCAGGGTGCGGTGCCGCTGCCGGCCGGCGCGCTCGTCGTCGACTGCGCCGCCGACGGGCTCAAGCAGCGGCCGCGCGTGCCGGTCTGGCAGCCCGACGTCATCACGCTCCAGCCGGTACGGGCCGGCTTCCCCTGCTTCGGGGCCGCCCTGATCGGCTACGTCGAGGCGACCCGCGACGACGACGCCGCGAAGAACCGCCTCTGCCCGCCGTCGGTCTTCGGCAACACCCTGACCGACTGGGCGCGCATGAACGTGCTCGGCTTCGGGGCGTCTGCGGCCTTCTCCGCCGAGCCGGACGTGAAGGCGTGGACCGACCGCGTCGCGCTCAACCCCGCCCGGGTCCCTCCCGAGCACCCACGGACCCCGGCGCTCGCGTCCGTGCAGGCGCGGCTCGCCAACGCGGTCCCGCCCGGCGTGGCCCGCCTGGAGCAGCTCTCCCGGACCGCGTAGCGAGCAGCGGCTTCGCCCGGAACGGCCTCGGCGGACGCGGCTGCGGCCTCTGTCACTGCCGCGTCCGCCGGTCTACTGTGTGCGGCATGCCGACCGAGGTGCTGCGCTACGCCGCCTTCACCAGCGAGGACGGACGGGGCGGCAACCCCGCCGGGGTCGTGCTCGACGCCGGCGGTCTGGACGAGGCCGCGATGCAGTCGATCGCGGCCGACCTCGGCTACTCCGAGACCGCCTTCCTCTTCCCGCGCGAGCACGAGCCCAACGTCTACGACGTCCGCTACTTCGCCCCGGAGCAGGAGGTGCCCTTCTGCGGGCACGCCACCATCGCCTCCGGCGTCGCGCTGGTGGAGCGGCGTCCGGCCGAGGAGCTGGTGTTCCACACCCCGGCCGGCCTGGTCACCGTGAGCACCCAGCGCACCGACCACGGCCTCGTGGCCGAGCTGACGAGCGTGTCGCCCCGCGTACGGCCCGCGCCGCCCGAGCTCGTCGAGTCCGTGCTCGGCGCGCTGCACTGGTCCTCCGACGACCTCGACCCGGACTACCCGCCGGCCCTCGCGAACGCCGGCTCCGAGCACCTCGTGCTCGTCACCCGGACCCGCGCCCGCCTGGCCGACCTGCACTACGACTACGACGCGCTCGCCCAGATCATGCGCCGGCAGGGCCTGATCACCGTGCTGCTGGCCTGGCCCGAGGGCCGCAAGCTCTACCACGCCCGCAACCCGTTCGCGGGCAGCGGCGTCGTCGAGGACCCGGCGACCGGTGCCGCGGCCGCCGCGTTCGGCGGCTACCTGCGCGAGCTGCACAAGATCGGCCCCACGGCCGACCTCACCATCCTCCAGGGCGCCGAGATGGGCCGCCCGAGCCGCATCGAGGTCAGCGTCCAGCGCGGCGAACCCGGCGTGAGGGTCAGAGGCGCGGCCAGCGCGATCTCGGCCTAGCAGGACGGTCGGCCGCTCGATTTCCTCGAGGGGCACGTGCCCGACCGCGTCGGTGTGAGCGTCGGGTAGGCCGGGCGCGCGCTCCTGCCTGGACGAGCAGCCGGTGACGTCACTCAGCACGACCGCCGTGACCAGAGCGCCGAACGAGTGGCGTCACCGGATGGGAGGAAGGCAGGAGCTCTCAGCGCGCGGCCGGGCGCGAACGCCAGAGCACAGCATCACCAGGACGTGCTCAGCGGGCGGCCCTCGTCGTAGCCCGAGCTCGACTGCACGCCGACGAGCGCGAGGTCGTGGAACTCCTCCAGCGTCGAGGCGCCGGCGTAGGTGCAGGAGCTGCGCACCCCGGCGACGATGGAGTCGATGAGGTCCTCGACGCCCGGGCGCTCCGGGTCGAGGTACATCCGCGAGGACGAGATGCCCTCCTCGAACAGCCCGGAGCGCGCCCGGTCGAAGCCGCTCGCGTCCTTGGTCCGCAGGCGTACCGCGCGGGCCGAGGCCATGCCGTACGACTCCTTGTACGCGCGGCCCTGGGCGTCGACCATGAGGTTGCCGGTGCTCTCGTACGTCCCGGCGAACCAGGAGCCGATCATCACGCTGCCGGCCCCGGCGGCGAGGGCGAGGGCCACGTCGCGCGGGTAGCGGACGCCGCCGTCGGCCCAGACCGACTTGCCGAGCGCCCGGGCCGCCGCCGCGCACTCGAGCACCGCGCTGAACTGGGGCCGCCCGACGCCGGTCATCATCCGCGTCGTGCACATCGCGCCGGGGCCGACGCCGACCTTGATCACGTCGGCGCCGGCCGCGACGAGGTCGTCCACGCCGTCGGCGGCGACGACGTTGCCGGCGACGAGCGGGATGCTGCGGCCGCCGGCGTCGGCGAGCCGGTCGCGCACCTCGCGGACCGACTTCAGCGCCGACAGCATCTTGTCCTGGTGGCCGTGCGCGGTGTCCACGACGAGCACGTCGATCCCGGCCTGCAGCAGGGCGTCGGCGCGACCCGCGACGTCGCCGTTGATGCCGACGGCGGCGCCGATCATCAGCGAGCCGTCGGGGTCGAGCGCCGGGCTGTAGAGCGTCGAGCGCAGCGCGGAACGGGCGGTCATGACGCCGAGGAGGCGCCCGTCGCCGGCAGCTCCCTCGGTGACGACGGCGAGGGTGAGGTGCGAGGCGGCGAGCGCGTCGAAGATCTCGCGCGGCGAGGTGTCCGGCCCGACCACGACGAGGTCGGTGCTCATGACGTCCTTGACCTGCGCGAAGCGGTCGACGCCCGCTGCGTCGGCCTCGCCGACGGTCCCGACCGGGCGGCCCTCGTCGACGACGACGACCTGGCCGTGCGCGCGCTTCGGCAGCAGCGACAGCGCCTCGCCGACCGTGGTGAACGGGGTGACCGAGACCGGGGTGTCGAAGACCGTGTGCGAGCCCTTGACCTTGCGGACCACGGAGGCCACGACCGGCGTCGGGATGTCCTGCGGGATGATCGCCACGCCGCCGCGGCGCGCGACGGTCTCCGACATCCGCCGGCCGGAGACGGCGGTCATGTTCGCGACCACCAGGGGCAGGGTGGTGCCGACGCCGTCGGTCGAGCTGAGGTCGACCTCGAGGCGCGACGTCAACGACGAGCGCCGCGGGACCATGAAGACGTCGTTGTACGTCAGGTCGGTCGACGGGGGCTGCTGCAGGAAACGCATGGCACCCATTGTCGCGCCTCCCGTCGCGCAGGGCGATCGCCGCCGGAGCCCGGCCGTCCGGAGCGGTCCCGCGTACGATGACCGAGTGGTTGACGCTTCTACTTCCCCTGGGTACGTGACGTCCGGCGAGGACTTCCAGCGCGACATGCGCTACGTGACGACGCGGATCACCCGCGACGGCGCCGACGGCTACCCGGTCGAGGCGGGCCGCTACCGCCTGATCGCCGCCCGGGCCTGCCCGTGGGCCAACCGCGCCATCATCGTGCGGCGGCTGCTGGGCCTGGAGGACGCGATCTCCATGGGCCTGTGCGGGCCGACGCACGACCAGCGCAGCTGGACCTTCGACCTCGACCCGGGCGGCGTCGACCCCGTCCTCGGCTACGAGCGCCTCCAGCAGGCGTACTTCGCCCGCTTCCCGGACTACCCGCGCGGCATCACGGTGCCGGCCATCGTCGACGTGCCGACCGGCGAGCTCGTCACCAACGACTTCGCGCAGATGACGCAGGACCTGTCGACCGAGTGGACCGACTTCCACCGCGAGGGGGCACCGGACCTCTGGCCGGACGCCCTGCGCGACGAGATGGAGACCGTGATGAAGCGGGTCTTCACCGAGGTCAACAACGGCGTCTACCGCTGCGGCTTCGCGGGCTCGCAGGAGGCGTACGACGCGGCGTACGACCGGCTCTGGACGGCGCTGGACTGGCTCGAGGATCGGCTGGCCACGCGTCGGTTCCTGATGGGCGACTCGATCACCGAGGCCGACGTGCGGCTGTTCACGACGTTGGCCCGCTTCGATCCCGTCTACCACGGGCACTTCAAGTGCAACCGGCAGAAGCTGTCGGAGATGCCGGTGCTGTGGGCCTACGCGCGCGACCTCTTCCAGACGCCGGGCTTCGGCGACACGACCGACTTCCTGCAGATCAAGCGCCACTACTACGTCGTGCACAGCGACATCAACCCCACCCAGATCGTGCCCAAGGGCCCGGACCTGGCGGGCTGGCTGACGCCGCACCACCGCGAGGAGCTCGGCGGACGCCCGTTCGGCGACGGGACGCCGCCGGGGCCGGTGCGCCCGGGCGAGGTCGTGCCGGTCGAGGCTAGCGCCGCGGCCTAGGAGGTCGCGGCCGGCCACGGTTCGTCGGCGGTCAGGCCACCGCCACCCGCGCCCGGACCTGCCCGACGCCGCCGTCGGAGGGCGGTGCGGTGGAGGAGCGGACGCACAGCGACGTCGCCAGCTCGACGGGTCGCCGGGCGAGCTGCTCGCCCTCGAGGAGGGCCAGCAGCATCTCGGCCGCCGTGCGCCCCATCTCCGCCAGCGGCTGGCGCACCGTCGTCAGCGGCGGGGAGGACCAGCGGGCCACCGGCAGGTCGTCGAAGCCCACGACGCTCAGGTCGTCCGGCACCCGCAGGCCCGCGTGGCGCGCCGCGTCGACGACCCCGAGCGCCTGCTCGTCGCTGCCGGCGAAGACCGCCGTCGGCGGGTCCGGCAGCCGCAGCAGGGCCTGGGTCTGGGCGAAGCCGCCGGCGTGGTGGAAGTCGCCGGGCCGGACCAGGTCGGGGTCGACGGCCAGCCCGCGCGACTCGAGCGCCGCGCGGTAGCCCTCGATGCGGGCCCGGCTGCACAGCACCTGCCGGGGGCCGCCGATCACCGCGATGCGCCGGTGGCCGAGGTCGAGGAGGTGCCGGGTGGCAGCCAGCCCACCGGCACGGTTCGTGGCCCCGACGCTCGGCAGGACCCCGTCCAGAGGTCCGGTCGGGTCGATCACCACACAGGGCGTCCGCGCCCCGGCCAGGCGGGTGCGCTCGGGGTCGGTGAGCTCGGGCACCACGACCAGCGCGCCCGCGCGCCCGGAACCGAGCACCTGGTCGGTCCACGACGTGGGGCCCGCCCCGTCGCTGAGCGAGCAGACGACCACGTCGAGCGGGCTGGCGGTGACGCCGCGGAGGATCTCGAGCGCGTACGGGCTGTCCAGGGCGGGGAGCACGAGGCTCACCAGCCAGCGGCCGCGGGCGTTGCGGTGCACGGTCGGGACGTAGCCGTGCGCGTCGAGCAGGCGCCGCACGCGGGCCCTGGTCCCGGCGCTGACGTCGACCCGGTCGTTGAGCACCTTCGACACCGTCGCCAGGGAGACGCCCGCCTCCGCCGCCACGGCACCCAGCGTGGGCTGCCCGTGCTTCGTCACGTCGACCTCCTTGTCGCTGCTTGCCCCATCTGACCACAACCACACGCTGCTGGTTCCGAAAATTTCGAAAGGTTTCGAGCACCGGCCCCGACGCTCCGGGCGAGCGGGACGTCAGATCGTACGGGCCGACCGCACCCGACGGATGCGCCGCGATCAGGACCAAGACGCTCTTGAAGGCCCTCTTGACGTTCGTTCAGGAACCGTCTTATGGTCCGTCCATCGGTCGTGACCCGCTCGTTCTCGCCGAAAGTTTCGAGAACCTCGGGTCGCCCACCCGCGATCGGCTCCACCCCGTACGAAACCTGGCCGGCGTCGCCGGCGGGTCACCCATGCCTCGATGGAGAGGAACCCCATGTCCCTGCGCCGCACCTGCCTCGGCCTCGTCACCGCCGGAGCGCTCGCCTCCGCCCTGCTCGCCGGCGGTGCCCCCGCCGCCGGCGCCGCCACCGACGACACCGGCACGACCAAGACGCTCAAGCAGCTCGCCAAGCCGACCGGGGTGCGCATCGGCACCGCCGTCGACACCGCGGCGCTCGCCGACGACGCGACCTACGCGTCGGCCGTGGCGAAGCAGTTCAACACGATCACCCCCGAGAACGTCATGAAGTGGGAGGTCGTCGAGCCCGAGCGGGGCAAGCTCGACTTCACCGAGGCCGACAAGCTGGTCGACTTCGCTCGTGCCCACAAGCAGAAGGTCCGCGGGCACACGCTCGTCTGGCACAGCCAGCTGCCGGCGTGGCTGACCAAGGGCGTCGACGACGGGTCCATCACCAAGAAGCAGCTGCGTCGCATCCTCAAGCAGCACATCGCCACCGAGGTCGGGCACTTCAAGGGCGACATCTGGGCCTGGGACGTCGTCAACGAGGCGTTCAACGACGACGGCACGCTGCGTGACTCGCTGTGGCTGCGCGAGCTCGGCCCCGGCTACATCGCCGACGCGTTCCGCTGGGCCCACAAGGCCGACAAGAAGGCGATCCTCTTCTACAACGACTACAACACCGAGGGCATCAACCCCAAGAGCGACGCCGTCTACAAGCTCGTGAAGGAGCTGCGCAGCGAGGGCGTGCCGATCGAGGCCGTCGGCGTCCAGGGCCACCTCAGCACGGACTACCCGCTGCCGGCCGACATGCAGGCCAACCTGCACCGCTTCGGCAAGCTCGGCCTGAAGACCGCCGTCACCGAGGCCGACGTCCGCATCACCCTGCCCGCCAGCGCCGCCGAGGTCCAGGCCCAGGACAACGGCTACAGCTACATGCTCCAGAGCTGCCTGCTCGAGCGCAGCTGCATCTCCTTCACCGTCTGGGGCTTCACCGACAAGTACTCCTGGATCCCGGGCGTCTTCCCGGGCGAGGGCCAGGCGAACCTCTACGACGAGAGCTACCAGCCCAAGTCGGCGTACGCGGCCGTGCAGCGCGACCTGCAGCTGGCCAAGGGCATCAAGAAGCACTGACCGGCCACCGCAGCGCAGCGACAGGAGCTGACATGCCTCTTTCCCGGACGCCTCGTCCTCGACCGTCCCTCCGTCGGGCGACGCGCGCCGTGCTGGTCGCGGCCGCAGCCCTGGTGACGACCCTGGCCGTCGCCACCCCGGCGGGCGCCAGCCCGGCGGCCGTCGACCAGCACGGGCAGCACCCCCGCGCGTGCCGCAACGGCTACGTCGGGCTGACCTTCGACGACGGGCCCAGCCCGACGGCGCCCGACCTGCTCAAGGCGCTCAAGAAGGAGCACCTGCGGGCGACGATGTTCAACCAGGGGAACAACGCCCTCGAGCGGCCGGGCCTGGTCCGCAAGGAGCGTCGGGCGAAGATGTGGATCGGCAACCACACCTTCACCCACCCCGACCTCACGCAGCTCGCGGAGCCGCAGCGGTTCTCCGAGATGGCCAGCACGCAGTGGGTGCTGCGCGACATCACCCACCGCGAGCCGACGCTGTTCCGTCCGCCCTTCGGGTCGACGAACGACTCGGTCCGGGCGGACGCCGAGCGGATCGGCGTGCTCGAGGTGCTGTGGACGGTCGACTCCGAGGACTGGAACGGCGCGAGCGTCGAGCAGATCGTGGCCAGGGCCGCGACCCTGACCGACGGCGGCATCATCCTCATGCACGACTGGCCGCCGAACACCGTGAAGGCGATCCCGGGCGTCGCCCAGGCCCTGCGCGACCAGGGTCTGTGCGCCGGGAAGATCGTCTACACGCCGGAGGCGGTGCCGTTCGGCTCGACGACCTTCCACGCGAAGGCCGTCAAGCCCTGACGCCTGTCCTCACCAGCACCAGCGCGGCCGCCGGGGGTCCTCCCTCCGGCGGCCGTCGTGCGTCTCGGCCCGGGTCGCCGTCTCAGGCGGGCAGGGCCGCGACCGGCACGGCGGGGCCGAGGTAGACCCACAGGCGCAGCGGCGGGACGTCGCCGTAGCCGAAGGGCCGCAGGTCGAGCGTCGTGCGGCCCAGCCGTTCCCAGCCCTCCGACTCGTAGAGCCCGATCGGGCCCGGCGTCTCCTCGAGGACGTCCAGGACGGGGCGGCGCCCGGTCGCGTGGGCCCGCGCGACGGCAGTCCGGACGAGGGCCCGGCCCACGCCGAGGCCGCGGGCGTCCGGGTCGACGAGCAGGCGGGCGAGCACGGCCAGCCCCTCCGGCGCCAGCCCGGTCGCCGCCCGGGCCAGCTCGACCACGGGTTCGCCGGCGGCGTCGTGGAGCGCGACCTGCCCGACCACGCGGCCGGCTCCCGCCTCGTCGTCGAGCGTCGCGACCCAGGCGTCGGTCTCCCGCGGGGCCCGCAGGAACCGGGCGGGCTTCGCCGGCCAGTAGCGGGGGTAGCCGTCACGCTCGTGGGTGCGGCGCATGAGCGCGACGCAGGCGTCGTCGTCCGCGGGCGTCCGGGGCCTGATCAGCACAGGCCCATCATCGCCGGGTGCAGGCCGTCTGCGTCGAAGGACCCCGCCCGGGGTAGATCGGAGGCAGGTCAGCGACCAGTCCTAGGAGTGTCGCGGGCTCAGGCTCCCCGGCACAAGCAGCGTTGCCGGGGAGCCGCCTCCGCCTGTCTGTCCGAGCACGGGTCGGCGGGAGGGGAGGTGCGCTGGCTACGCTCGCGGCCATGAGCGGCACGGATGCGGTCTGCCTCGTCACCGGAGCCTCGCGCGGCCTGGGCGCCGCGATCGCGCGCCGCCTCGGGGCCGCCGGGTGGGCGGTCGGGGTCGGCTACCGCTCCGGCACGGCCGGGGCGGAGGCCGTCGTCGCCGACATCGAGGCCGCCGGGGGACGGGCGGTCGCCCTGCAGGGCGACGTCACCGACGCGACCGACGTCGCGCGCCTGGTGGGCGAGGCCGGCACGCTCGGCCCGGTGACCGCCGTCGTGGCGAACGCGACCGGGCCCCAGCCGAACGCGACGGTCCCGGACCTGACGTGGGAGGCGTACACCGACCAGCTCCGCTTCTTCGTGCTCAGCCCGACGCTGCTCCTGCAGGCGACGCTCCCGGCGATGCGGGCCGCCGGCGGCGGCCGGCTGGTGATGGTCGCCTCGGACATCGTGGACCGCCACCTGCCCGGGACGTCGGCGTACAGCTCGGCCAAGAGCGCCCAGCTCGGGCTGGTGCCGGTCTGGGCCACCGAGCTCGGCGGCGACGGCGTCACCGTCAACGCGGTCAGCCCGGGCTGGATCCCGGTGGAGCGGCATGCGGGGGCCGACACCAGCCGCTACGAGGGACAGGTGCCGCTGGGGCGGATGGGCCGGCCCGAGGACGTCGCCGGGGCGGTGGCCTACCTGCTGTCCGACGAGGCCGCCTTCGTGACCGGCCAGGTGCTCACCGTGAACGGCGGGCACGTCCTCTGAGACGCGGCGGTGGCGCTGTGCTCGGGGGCCGGGCGCGGCTCAGGAGCCGACGGCCTGCGCGTACGGGCCGGGCGCGCCGGTCACGTTGAGCATCAGGAGGTAGACGCTCGTGCTCGCGCAGGCGAAGAGCAGGTTGCGCTTCAGGCCGCCGAACGTGATGTTCGCGACGACCTCGGGCAGCAGCAGCTTGCCGAGCAGCGTCCCGTCGGGGTGCAGGCAGTGCACGCCGTCCTCGGCCGCCGCCCAGATGCGCCCGGCGGTGTCGAGGCGTACGCCGTCGAACGTCCCCGCCGTGCTCGCCGCCAGGACGTCGCCTCCGGTCAGCGTCCCGTCGTCGGTCACGTCGAACACCCGCAGGTGGCGCCGCTCGGAGTCCACGACGTAGAGCTGGCGCTCGTCGAGGGAGAACGCGATGCCGTTCGGCTGGGCGAAGTCGTCGGTCACGCGGTGGCAGCTGCCGTCGAGGTCGACCCGGTACACGTGGTGCCCCCCGACCTCCTCCTCCGCGGCGAAGCCCTCGTAGTCGGTGGCGATGCCGTACGACGGGTCGGTGAACCACACCCGGCCCCGGCGGTCGACGACGACGTCGTTGGGGCTGTTGAAGCGCCGCCCCTCGAAGCGGTCGACGACCACGCTCACCGAGCCGTCGTGCTCGACGCGCCGGACCCGGCGACCGCCGTGCTCGCAGGTGACGAGGCGGCCCTGGTGGTCGAGGGTGCTGCCGTTCGGGTAGCCGGCGGGGGAGCGGAGCACGCCGACCTCGCCGGTGAGCTCGTCCCAGCGCAGCTGGCGGTCGTTGGGGATGTCGCTCCAGACGAAGCTGCGCGACGCCGGGAGGTAGGTCCCGCCCTCGGTCCAGCGGCAGCCCGACGCGATGCGCTCGACGCGCCAGTCGCCGTCGACCTTCGCGAAGCGCTCGTCGTAGCGCTCCCACCGCGTGGGCAGCGAGTCCGCGGGTGCCTGGCCGGGTCGGGTCGTCGTCACGGGCGCCACCGTACGGCGGGCCCCTCCGGTCGCCGGACCGGGGACGGGACGGGCGCGGTGTAGGTTCCGCGGGTGAGCCCGGCGACGCACGTCGTGCTGCTCGTCCTCGCGGGCGTCGGCTCCGGGCTCGTCGGCTACGGGGCCGGGCTCGCCTCGCTGGTCTCCTACCCCGCCCTGCTCGCCGTGGGCCTGTCGCCGCTGGCCGCGAACGCCACCAACACCGCCGCCCTGACCGGCATCGCGCTGGGCGGGGCCGGTTCCGCGCGGCCCGAGCTGGCGGGCACGCGGGCCCGGCTCGTGCGGTTCGGCGTGGCGGGCCTGGTCGGCGGGGCCGTGGGGGCCGTCCTGCTCGTCGTGCTCCCCGAGTCGGTCTTCGCCGCGGTCGTTCCCTGGCTCGTCGTCCTCGGGTCGGTCGTCCTGCTGCTCCGCCCCTGGCTGGTCCGGCTCCACCGCGGACGCCTGTCCGAGCGCAGCCCGCTGGTGATCGGGGTGGTGGGTCTGCTGGCCGTCTACGGCGGCTACTTCGGCGCGGGCGCCGGGACGCTGGTCATCGCCACGCTCGGGCTCGTCCTCCCCGAGCCGCTCACCCGGATCGCGGCACTGAGGACGGTCGTGCTCGGGCTGGCGAACCTGGTCGCGACGGTGATCTTCGTCGCGCAGGGCCTGGTGGTCTGGTCGTCGATGGTGCCCCTGGCCGTCGGGATGGTGCTCGGCGGCGCCCTCGCCCCGCGCATCCTGCGGCGCCTGCCGGAGGTGGTCGTCCGCGTCGTCGTGGCCGTCGCCGGGGTCGGCCTGGCGGCCTTCCTCCTGCTGCAGGGCTGACCGCTCGAGCCGGCCGCCCGTGCAGGTTTCCCATGACCTCATGGGGAACCTGCACCTACCGTGGCGAATCTGCCGTGAGGAGTGCCGGTTCCCCAAGACCTCTTGGGAAACCCACGGAACCTCTGCACGGTCGACCACACCAGAGGTGGACGCGCCGGCAGACGTTCCGCACGGCAGGGCGGGACCGTCGCAACAGCGGGGAAACAATCGCTCGCTAGCGTGACGGGGACCGTACGCCGCACGCCCACCGACGCCTGCTGGGAGGACCGACCGTGAACCTCGCGCCCTCGGAGACCGAGAAGCTGCTGATGGCCGTGGCCGGCATGGTGGCGCGCGACCGGCTCGCTCGGGGCGTCAAGCTGAACTGGCCCGAGTCCGTCGCGCTGCTGAGCACCTGGGTGGTCGAGCGGGCGCGCGAGGGCGCCCGCGTCGAGGAGCTCATGACCACCGGGCGCGAGGTGCTCACCCGCGACCAGGTCATGGACGGCGTCGCCGAGATGCTGACCGACGTCCAGGTCGAGGCCACCTTCCCGGACGGGCGCAAGCTCGTCACCCTCCACGCGCCGATCCAGTAGGGAGACCCCAGTGGCAGGCATCGCGACCTCCGGACCCGGTGCGTACCGGATCGCTCCCGGCGAGATCGAGCTCAACGCGGACCGCGGCCCCGACGAGCGCGGCGAGCTGACCTTCACCAACACGGCCGACCGGCCGATCCAGGTCGGCTCCCACTTCCACCTGCCCGACGTGAACGCCGGTCTGGAGTTCGACCGGGCGGCCGCGCAGGGCTTCCGCCTCGACATCGCCGCCGGGACGTCGGTGCGCTTCGAGCCGGGCGCCTCGCGGATGGTGGGAATCGTGGCGCTGCGCGGGCGGCGTACGGTGCCCGGCCTGCAGGTCCGCAGCGCACCGTTCGTGGCGACGAGCACGGAGGGCTGAGCGGTGCGCATCGCGAGGGACGCGTACGCGGCCATCTTCGGCCCGACCGCCGGCGACCAGATCCGTCTCGGCGACACCGACCTGTGGATCGAGATCGAGCAGGACCTGACGGTCGGCGGTGAGGAGTCGGTCTTCGGCGGCGGGAAGTCGATCCGCGAGTCGGGCAACCAGTCGCTGGCCACCTCGGCCGAGGGTGCGCTCGACACGGTGATCACGAACGTGGTCGTCCTCGACCACTGGGGGATCGTGCGGGCCGACGTCGGCATCCGGGACGGGCGCATCGTAGGGATCGGGCGCAGCGGCAACCCCGACGTCGCCGACGGCGTCGACCCTGCGCTGCTCATCGGGCCCGGCACCGACGTGATCTCCGGCGAGGGCAAGATCCTCACCGCGGGCGGCTTCGACAGCCACGTCCACCTGCTGTCGCCCTCGCAGGTGCACGAGGCGCTGGCCGCCGGCCTGACCACGCTCGGCGGCGGCGGGACGGGCCCGTCGGAGGGGTCCAAGGCCACGACCGTCACGCCCGGCGCCTGGCACCTCAAGCAGGCGCACCGCGCGCTCGACGCGTTCCCGGTCAACGTGCTGCTGCTCGGCAAGGGCAACACGGTGTCGGCCGCCGCGTTCGAGGAGCAGGCGCTCGCCGGCGCCGGCGGCTACAAGGTCCACGAGGACTGGGGCTCGACCCCGGCCGCGGTCGACGCGGCCCTGCGCGGCGCCGACGAGTGGGGCCTGCAGGTCGCGCTGCACTCGGACTCGCTCAACGAGGCCGGCTTCGTCGCCTCGACCGTCGCCGCGATCGGCGGGCGCAGCATCTCCGCCTTCCACGTCGAGGGCGCCGGCGGCGGCCACGCGCCGGACATCCTCACCATCGCGGGGCTGCCGCACGTGCTGCCCGGCTCGACGAACCCGACCCTGCCGCACACGGTCAACACCGTCGCCGAGCACCTCGACATGCTCATGGTCTGCCACCACCTCAACCCGGCCGTCCCGGAGGACCTCGCCTTCGCCGAGTCGCGGATCCGGGCGACGACCATCGCCGCCGAGGACCACCTGCACGACCTCGGTGCCATCTCGATCACGTCCTCCGACGCCCAGGCGATGGGCCGGATCGGCGAGGTGATCACCCGGACGTGGCAGGTCGCGCACGTGATGAAGCACGTCCGCGGCGACCTCTCCGGCGGGTTGCCGGCCGACAACTTCCGCGCCCGGCGCTACGTCGCCAAGTACACGATCAACCCGGCGGTCAGCCACGGCGTCGACCACGAGATCGGCTCGGTCGAGGTCGGCAAGCTGGCCGACCTGGTGCTCTGGGACCCGCGCTTCTTCGGCGTCCGGCCGAGCGTGGTGATCAAGGGCGGCGGCATCGTCGTCGCCGCGCTGGGCGACCCGAACGCCTCGATCCCGACGCCGCAGCCGGTGCTCATGCGTCCCGCGCTCTACTACGGCACCGGCCCCGCGCGCTCGCAGTCCTACGTCGCCCCGGCCGCGCTCGACGCCGGCCTCGCCGACGAGCTCGGGCTGGCGCACGAGCTGGTGGCCTGTCGGCCCACGCGCGACGTCGGCAAGGCGCAGATGATCATGAACGACGCGCTGCCGGTCATCGAGGTCGACGCCGAGACGCACGCGATCACGATCGACGGTTCCTTGATCACCCCCGCCCCGGCCGAGGTCCTCCCGCTCGCCCAGCTGTACGCGATGTTCTGAGCCGGCCCGGACGACTGGAACCGCTGGCCATGACCGCCGAGTACCTCTCCCTGCTGCTGGCCGACGGCCGGCTCCCGACGGGTGCGCACACGCAGTCCGCGGGCGTCGAGCCGGCGCTGCGCCACGGCATGCGCGTCGAGGAGGTGCCCGCCTACCTGCGCGTGCGCCTGGCCACCGTCACCGAGGTCGAGGCCGCGGCAGCGGTCGTGGCGGGTCGGGTGTGGGCACGGCGGACCACGGGTGCTCAAGGGCCGCGGTCCGGTCCCGTCGTCGACGCGCTGCGCGAGGTCGACCGGGCCTGGCGGGTGCGGACGCTGTCCGACGCGCTGCGGGAGGCGTCCGACCTGCTCGGGCGCAGCTATCTGCGGACCGCCGGGGCGGTGTGGGACCTCGAGCCCCTCACCAGCGCGCCGGGGCCGTGGTGCCGCGCGGTCGTGGTGGGCGTCGTGGCCGCCGAGGCCGGTCTGGACGCCGAGCAGACCGCGCGCCTCGTGGCGTACGAGGACGTGCAGACCGTGGTCGCCGCCGCGCTCAAGCTGGAGCCCTTCGACCCGAGCCTCGGCGTGCGCTGGGCCGCCGACGCGGCCGTCGGGGTCGAGGCCCTGGTCGCGCGTGTGGCCGAGACCGCGGAGCCGGCGGACGTCCCGGCCCACAGCGCCCCCCTCGTCGAGGAGTGGGGACAGCACCACCAGACGAGCGAGAGGCGGTTGTTCCGTGCCTGACAGCAGCACCACCCCCACCACCACCCGGGCCCTGCGGATCGGCGTGGCCGGTCCCGTGGGCACCGGCAAGAGCTCGCTGATCGCGCTGCTCTGCCGCGAGCTCGGCACCGAGCTGAGCCTGGCCGTCGTGACCAACGACATCTACACCGACGAGGACGCGCGGTTCCTGCGCTCGGCCGGCGTGCTCGATCCCGAGCGGATCCGCGCCGTGGAGACCGGTGCGTGCCCGCACACCGCGATCCGCGACGACGTCACCCAGAACCTGCTCGCCGTGGAGGACCTCGAGCGCGACTTCGCGCCGGTCGACGTCGTGCTCGTCGAGTCGGGCGGCGACAACCTCACCGCGACGTTCTCCCCGGCCCTGGTCGACGCGCAGTTCTTCGTGCTCGACGTGGCCGGCGGCGGCGACGTGGCCCGCAAGGGCGGCCCCGGCATCGGCCGCGCGGACGCGCTCGTGGTCAACAAGACCGACCTCGCGCCGTACGTCGGCGTGGACGTCGAGCAGATGGTCGCCGACGCCGAGTCCGCCCGCGAGGGTCGTACGGTGCTGCCGCTCAGCAGGCTCGACCCGGAGTCCGTCGCGCGGGTGAAGGCGTGGGTCCTCCACACCCTCGACCACTTCCGCAGCGGCGAGCACGTGGCGCAGGACCCGGGGCCCATGGCGCCGCACTTCCACGCCGAAGGCGACGAAGGACACTTCCACGCCGAGACGGGGGAGACCCACAGCCACGTGGAGACCGGGGAGACGCACACCCACGAGCACGCCCACGCGCACTGAGCAGTGAGCACCACCATCGCGGTCCACCGCGTCGGCGGGCGCCACGTCGTCCGTCTCCGCCAGGGCCTGCTGCGACCTCAGGCCGTGGCGTCGGGACCGGACCGCTGCCGGGTCGGGCTGCTGGCGACCACCGCGCTGCTGCTCGGCGGCGACGTGGTCGAGCTCGACGTCCGGGTCGGCGCGGGCGCCCGGCTCGACCTCTTCGACGTCGCCGGGACCGTCGCCTACCACGGGCGCGGGGCGTCGAGCGCCTGGCACGTGCGGCTCGCGGTCGCCGAGGGGGCGACGCTCACCTACGCCGGTGAACCCTTCGTCGTCGGTGACGGTGCCGACGTCACGCGCACCCTGCAGCTGGACGTGGCCGAGGACGCCGCGGCCGTCCTGCGCGACACGGTCGTCCTGGGCCGCACCGGCCAGACGGGCGGGTGTCTGCGGTCCCGGACCCGCCTTTGCCGGGCGGGGTGCGACGTGCTGGTCGAGGACCAGCGCCTCGACCCCGACCGCCTGCGCACGGCTCCCGGCCTCCTCGGCGCGCACCGCGTGCTGGACACGGTCACCTGGCTCGGGGTCGTCCGCCCGGACCCGTGGGTGACGACCGAGGTCACGACGTACGCGCTGGTCGACGGCGCCGGGACGCTCGCCCGCTGGCTCGGCGGCAGCCTCGCCGACTCACCCCTGCACCGGGTGCCGGTCGGGGAGGTGGCGGCCCTGCCGCACCGCCAGCCACGCGCCGAGGACGGGGACGACGGCGACGACCTTCGTCAGCAGCCGGAACCGCGCGGTCCAGGTCAGCAGGACCCCGGCCAGGTAGAGCCCGCCGTGAACCGGGCCCAGCGCCGCGGCCAGCGCGCGGTCGTCGAGGGTCGCCAGGTTGGCCAGCAGCAGCGCCAGCGTGACGGTCTCGCCGAGGGCGACGGCCAGCAGCACCCGCAGCCGTCGTCGGGGCGAGGCGGCCCGGGCGTCCAGCCCGTCGTCCGGCAGCCCTCCGGCGTCCACCTCAGACCCCCGTCGTCGAGCCGGGCCGCAGGATCATGAGCACCACGACGACCGCCCAGACCAGGTTGAAGACCCCGGTGACGGCGGCGAGCCGGGCCAGGCGCCGGGGCACGTCGGCCGCGCCGGCCGGCCCGGCGACGTCGAGCAGCACGCGGCGCTGCTGAGGCACGACGGCCAGCGCGAGGACCAGCCCGGCCACCGCGGTGAGCGCCATGGCGACGAGCACCCATCCCTGCGTGAGCACCCCGAGGGCACCGGCGGTTGCCACGCCGAGCACGGGGACGGCCAGCGCCGCCACGGCGTACGTCCGCGACACCCGGTGCATCGCCGAGGCCGAGGCGAGCGCCGCGGTCGCGCTGGGTCCGCTGGCCGCGGCGGCCCGGACGTAGCGGGGGAAGACGCTGGCCGTGACGGTCACGGGGCCGACGAGGACGATCGCCGCCAGCACGTGGGCGGCCAGCAGCGCGGCCCTCACGACGCGCCGCCGGCGGACGCCGGACGCACCGGCCGCCGGCCGGCGAGGAGCCGGTCGAGCGGCCGGCCGCCCGTGAAGCACCACAGCGCGATCACCGGGTCGCAGATCGCGCACCCGAGCGCGGAGCCGCGGGCCCAGGGCAGGAGCTCGACGCCCTGGAGGTGGTGGACGAGGTCGAGCCCGGTGTGCAGCAGCCAGGCGACGCCGATCCAGCGCCAGGACCCGAGCCCCCGGTACGCGGCGACGAGGACCAGCGCGGCGAGCAGCAGCTCGACCGGCCCGAAGGTGCCGGTCGCCAGGTAGGTCCCGCTGGCCCCGGCGACCACCACGGCGTCGACCCGTCACCGCCTGCCGTCGTCCCGGACGAGCGACATCACCGCCACGAAGACCAGGCCCACGAGGACGGGGCCGGCGAACCTCAGGATCTCCATGACCGCAACCTACAGTCAGACTGCAGGTGGGCCAAGCGGCAGAGTAGGTCTGTGACCCAGGAGGCTACGAGCGAGCAGGCGACGAGCGGGGAGGCGGCGACCGGGAAGGCGCCGCGCGCGGTCCCGCCGGCGCCGAGCGTGTCGGTGCTGCTGATCGGCCTGGGGCGGCGCGCCCGGGAGGGCGTCGAGGCCCGGCTGGCCGAGCTGGGCCTCGCCTACCACCACCTGTCGGCGCTCGGGCACCTCCGACGCCAGGCGGGGCTCTCCTACAGCGAGCTCGCGCGCCGGGCCTCGGTCACCACGCAGAGCATGCAGACGACGGTGGCCCACCTCGAGCGGCGCGGGCTCGTCGACCGCGGCGCGGCGACGAGCCAGGGCCGGCGCGCCGACCTGCAGGTCACCGAGCGCGGCGCGGCGGTGCTGGCCGAGGCCGAGGCCGCCCTGCGGGTCGTCGACGACTCGCTGGTGGCCGGGCTCGACCCGGCCGCGCGGGAGCAGCTCGAGCAGACGCTGGTGCGGCTGTTCGCCGGCTCGGCGGGCCGGGGCGAGCCCGGCCCGCCCGCGGGTCAGCCGACGGCCTCGACGAGGTAGATCGCGGCCTGCTCGGGGTTCGTCGGCGCGACCGAGAGGCCGGTGCGCCCGAGGGCGGCGCCGCTCAGGACGAGGGGACCGCGCTCGGCGACGACGAGCCGGTGCCGCCCGAGCACCTCGGCCAGGGCGTGGTCGTGGGTGCCGGTGGCCTGCACGTGCCACCACGGCGGGGGGACCGCGCCGCCCGGCGCGTGGTCGAGCAGCACCGGGGTGACGGTGTAGCGCAGGTCCGGGTCGAGCCCGGGCAGCGGAACGGTGCCGAGGACCGCGACCTCGCTGCGCGTCATCGAGGCGAAGGAGTAGAGCGCGCTGCGCCGGTCCGGCGCCACGACCCCGCCCGCCATCAGCGCGTCGTCGGGGAAGTCGATCCGGACGACGTCGCCGCGCAGCAGCAGCCCGCGCTGCTGCTTGTAGAAGGCGATCCAGTCGGCGAGCTCGGCCAGCTCGGCCTCGGTGGCCCGGGTGAGGTCCCACTCGACGCCGAGGTGGCCCCAGACCGCGGTGGCCGCGCGGAAGCGCAGGTCGTGGTGGCGCCCGGTGGTGTGCGACTGCCCCGAGGCGATGTGCGAGCCCATCATCTCCGGCGGGATCAGCTGCGTCGTCCAGCGGTTCATCTGCTGCCGGTCGAGCGGGTCGATGCAGTCCGACACCCACACGCGCTCGGTCCGCTCGAGCACACCGAGGTCCACCCGGGAGCCGCCGGAGGAGCACGACTCGATCTCGAGGCCGGGGTGGGCCGCCTTGATCTCGTCGACGAGTGAGTAGAAGGCCAGCGTCTGCTCGTGCACGCCCGGCCGGCCGCCGGGCTGCGTGCCGGCGTCGACGAGGTCACGGTTGTGGTCCCACTTGATGTAGGCGATGTCGTACTCGGCGAGGATCGCGAAGATCTGGTCCCGGACGTGGGCGTAGGCCTCGGGGATGCCCAGGTTGATGACCTGCTGGCGCCGGGCCTCGACCGGCAGCCGCCCGCCGGTGGCCATGATCCACTCGGGGTGGGCTCGGGCGACGTCGGAGTCCTCGTTGACCATCTCCGGCTCGAACCACAGCCCGAACTGCATGCCCAGCCCGGTGACCGCGTCGACCAGCGGGTGCAGCCCCTCGGGCCACACGTCGGGGGAGACGGTCCAGTCGCCGAGGCCCGCGGAGTCGTCGCGACGCGCCCCGAACCACCCGTCGTCGAGCACGTAGCGCTCCACGCCGACCGAGGCGGCGAGGCGCGCCAGCTCGAGCAGCTTGTCGTGGTTGGCGTGGTCGAAGTAGACCGCCTCCCACACGTTGATGGTCACCGGCCGGTCCGGGCCAGGGTGGTTCGGGCGGGCCCGCAGGAAGCGGTGGAAGCGCCGGGCGACCTCGTCGAGGCCGGCCCCGTACGACGCGTACACCCAGGGCGACTCGTACGACTCGTCCGCGGCCAGCACGACCTCGCCGGGGAGCAGCAGCTCGCCGCCGCCCATCACCTGCTCACCGCTGGCGAGCCGCTCGGCGTAGTGCGTGTGGTTGCCGCTCCACGCGGTGTGGACGCCCCAGACCTCGCCGTGGCCGAAGTCGAAGCCCGGGGTCCCGACGTGCAGGACCGTCGCGGCGTCCGGGCCGGTGCGCCCGCGGCGCCCCTCGCGCAGGTGGGTGCCCACCTGCAGCGGCGAGCGCTGCGGCGTCCGCTCCTTGCCCCAGCGGCCGGCGAGGTCGAGCACCTCCCGCGCACGGGCGGGGACCGGGAGCGCGAGCACCAGGTCCTGCAGCGTGTAGTCCTCGGCCGCGGCGTTGGTCACGCGGGCGCGCAGCCGCACCAGGCCCTCGGGCGTCAGCTGGACGGTCAGCACCAGGTCGAGCGCGGCGTCGGGGTCGGACGCGTGCACCTCGACCGTCGCGGCGCCGGCGTCCGTCAGGCCCGGCCCGAGGGGCACGTCCGCGCCGTCCACGCTGACGCGCCCGACGGTGAAGCGCGGCGACCAGGCCGCCCCGCCGCGCGAGCCGCTCAGCCCGGGTCGGCCCGTCCACCCGGTCCAGTGCTCGGGCAGCAGGGCCACGGCCAGCGGGTGGTCGGGGGCGCTGTTCGTCGGAACCGGCGCGACGGCCTCGACGAGGGCGGCCGCCTCGCCGGCGTCGAGCGCTCCCAGCTCGGCACCCCAGTGCACGACGGTCGGCAGCCGCCCGTCGCTGAGGTCGAGCACGAGGCTGACGCCGGCCGCGCCCAGGGCGATGCAGGTCGGTCCGTCGGTGGAGGGCACGGTGGGGCTCCTGTTCAAGGGGGGTGGCAGGGTTCAGGCGCAGCCGCAGGAGCGTCGGACGACGAGCTCGGTGGGCAGCTGCTGGTGGGCGGGGGTGTTGCGGGGGTCGAGCACGGCCTCGAGGGCGGTCTGGGCCATGCGGTCGACCTGCTGGCGCGACACCGTCATGGGCGGCCAGCAGAACTCGGACTCCGACGTGCCGTCGTAGGCGACGAGCGCGACGTCGGCGGGGCACTCCAGGCCGGCCTCGCGGACCGCACGGTAGGCACCGGACGCCTGCTGGTCGGAGGAGAGCAGGACCGCGGTGGGGCGGTGGCGCCAGCCGAGCACCTGCCGGATGGCCTCGTACCCGCCGATCCTGCTGAACTCCGTGCGCACCACCGGTCCGGGCGGCAGCCCGTAAGCCGCGAACGCCTCGGCGAAGCCCCGCTCGCGCGGCTCGGGCAGGCGTTCGGCCGACTCGCCGATGACGAGCGCGACGCTGGTGTGGCCGTGCACGCCGAGCAGGTGGTCGACGAGGTCGTACGCGCCCTGGCGGGCGTCGGAGCCGACCGCGGCGTAGCCGGCGAACGGGGCGGAGACGTTGATCAGCACGGTCGGGCGCCGCGGGCGCGGCAGCAGGTGCAGCGTCTCCGGCGTCAGCACCGTCGAGACCAGCAGGCCGTCGACGTTCCGCGTGGTCAGGTCGGCGACGAGCTCGCGCTCGAGGTCGACCCGGGAGCCCGAGCTGCTCAGGGTCACCAGGAACCCGCGCTGGGCCGCGGCGCGCTGCACGGCCTGCGCGAGCTCGGCGAAGAAGGGGTTGGTGACGTCGGGGACGACGAGGCCGAGCATCTCGCTGGTGCCCTTGCGCAGGGCCCGGGCGGCCAGGTTGGGGGAGTAGTCGAGCGCCTCGATGGCGGCCCGGACCCGGGCGGCGGTCTCGGGCGCGACGCGGCGGGGACCCTCGTTGACCACGTAGCTGACGACCGCGGTGCTGACGCCGGCCTGCCGGGCGACGTCGGCGCGGGTGGCGGCCCGGACCGCCTCGGCGGTGTCCGGTGGAGCGTTCACGAGGCACCTCCTTGGCTCGTCCCTACCGTCGGGCGGTCAATCTACTGCGGTAGAGCGACCTCGGGAAGGGGGAGGGCGTGCGCGTCGTCCGTCAACGGTGCCAGTTCTCAGGAGCAGGCCGATCGGGCCCTGAAGCCGCCCGAGATCGGCGAATTCTGGTGACGAGCACCACTTCTGGGGAACTTGTGACGATTCAAGCTCTCAGGTCGCGGTTCAGAATCGCTTGTGCGGAGGGTCTTGCCGTCGTGCATCTACTGCTGTAACTTCCGACGCAACGCAGTGGTGCGCTCACCTCGAGCAGGCCGCTGGACAGCTCTTCGCTCGGGAGGGAATGACGATGACGTCGTGCACGAGGGAGCTCCGCTCCGCGGGGCAGGCCCCGCTGCGGGGAGCGCGTCCATGAGCGCGGCGACGGCCGACGTCGCGACCGGGACGAACGCCTCCGGCGCCGGCGCCACGCAGGGTGCCGGCCGGCGGCCCCGCCGCTCCGACCTGGGGGTGGCGCTGCTGTTCATCCTGCCGGCGCTCTTCGGCTTCGTCGTCTTCTACCTCTACCCGACGTTCCGCGGCATCTACTTCAGCCTGACCCGCTACAACGTGCTCGGCAAGCCGCACTTCATCGGGTTCGGCAACTACACCAAGCTCTTCGCCGACCCGCTGTTCTGGAACGCGATGAAGGTGACCGTCGAGTACGTCGTCCTCAACATCGTCTTCCAGACCATCCTCGCGGTGGCCATCGGCGTGCTGATGCAGCGGCTGACGAAGTCGACCGCCGTGCGGGCCGTGATCCTGCTGCCGTTCCTGATCTCCAACGTCATCGCCGCGCTGCTGTGGTTCCTGATGCTCGACTTCCAGGTCGGCATCATCAACGAGATGCTCGCCGGGCTCGGCCTGGACCGCGTGACGTTCTTCGGCGGCGACGCGACCGCCATCCCGACCATCGCGGCGGTCAACGTGTGGCGCCACATGGGATACACCGCGCTGCTCGTCTTCGCCGGCCTGCAGACCATCCCCGACTACGTGTACGAGGCCGCGGCGGTCGACGGCAGCACCGAGTGGCGCTCCTTCTGGCGCATCACGCTGCCGCTGCTGCGCCCGATCCTCGCGCTGGTGCTCGTGATCACGGTGACGGGGTCGTTCCAGATCTTCGACACCGTGAGCGTCACGACCCGCGGCGGACCCGGCAGCGCGACGCGGGTGATCCAGTACTACATCATCCAGAAGGGCTTCCAGGAGGGCCAGTTCGGCTACGCGAGCGCCGTCTCGATGATCTTGTTCATCATCCTGGCGATCATCGCCGTCGTCCAGCTACGCCTGCTCCGCGCCGGCGAGTCCGACCTGTCCTGAGAGGAGGAGACATGGCCACCATCGCCACGCCGGCCTCGCCGACGCAGACGAGCCTCGCCGCCCAGACCGCCGAGGGCACCCGCGGGCGCAAGCCGATCAACCCCGGGCGGGTCGTCGCCTGGGCCTGCCTGGTCGTCATCATGCTCGTCACGCTGTTCCCGTTCTACTGGATGCTGCGGACGTCGCTGTCGACGTCGACCTCGCTGTTCCTCCACCCCGGCGACCTCGGTCCGGTCGACGCCACCCTCGGCGCGTACAAGCGCGTGCTGGGCCTGGCCACGACGGCGGAGGCCCAGGCCCAGGGCGGGTCGGGGGCGTCGGTCAACTTCCTGCTCTACCTGCGCAACTCGGTGATCTTCGCCGTGGTGGCGACGGCGGGGCAGGTCTTCTTCAGCGCGCTCGCCGCGTACGCCTTCGCCCGCCTGCGCTGGCCCGGCCGCGACCTCGTCTTCTTCGTCTTCCTGACCGCGCTGATGGTCCCGCAGATCTTCACGGCGCTGCCGAACTTCATCCTCATCAAGAACCTCGGCCTGCTCGGGACCTTCCCCGGGCTCATCGCGCCGTACTTCTTCATGACGCCCTTCGCGATCTTCTTCCTGCGGCAGTTCTTCCTGGGCATCAGCCGCGAGATCGAGGAGGCCGCCAAGCTCGACGGTGCCGGCCACCTGCGGCTGTTCTTCGGCATCGTGCTGCCGATGAGCGCGGCGCCGATCACGACCCTGGCCATCCTCACCCTCATCAACATGTGGAACGAGTACCTGTGGCCGCTCCTGGTCGGCACGAACGACGACAGCCGGGTGCTCACCGTCGCGCTCGGCGTCTTCAAGCAGCAGACGCCGAACACCGGGCCCGACTGGGCGGGGCTGATGGCGGCGGTCCTCATCGCCGCGCTGCCGCTGCTGATCGTCTTCCTGCTCTTCGCCAAGCGCGTCGTCAACTCGATCGGCTTCTCCGGCGTCAAGTGAACGGCTGAACCGCCGCGTCGCAGCACCACCCGCAAGGTCCCCGTCGACCGACGAGGACACCACCTCCACAAGACCGTCACACCGAAAGGACCTGCCAACGATGGCTGGAATGCGCAAGAAGCTGGGGGCCGTCGTCATCGGCCTCGCGACGATGAGCCTCACCCTCACCGCGTGCGGCGGGGGCGGCTCCGACTCGAGCGGTGGTGGCGGCGGCTCGGACGGCGACGCGATCGACACGAGCACCGCGACCGGCGAGGTCAACTACTGGCTCTGGGACTCCAACCAGCTGCCGGCGTACCAGAAGTGCGCCGACGCCTTCCACACCGCCAACCCGAACGTGACCGTCAAGATCAGCCAGTTCGCGTGGGACGACTACTGGAACAAGCTGACGAACGGCTTCGTCGCCGGCGACGCCCCCGACGTCTTCACCGACCACCTGTCCAAGTTCGGCGAGTTCGCCAACCAGGACCAGCTGGTCGACCTCGACCCGACCCTGGCCAAGGACGGGATCAACGTCAACCAGTACCAGCCGGGCCTGGCCGACCTGTGGAAGAGCCAGGACGGCAAGCGCTACGGCCTGCCCAAGGACTTCGACACGATCGGGCTGTTCTACAACAAGAAGTACGTGGACGACGCCGGCATCAAGGAGTCCGACCTCGCCAACCTCGCCTGGAACCCGCAGGACGGCGGCACGTACGAGAAGGTCATCGCGCACCTGACGATGGACACCAGCGGCCGTCGCGGTGACGAGCCCGGCTTCGACAAGTCCAAGGTCAAGGTCTACGGGCTCGGGCTCGACGGCAACTCGGGCGGCCCGAACGGGCAGACGCAGTGGAGCATGTACACCGGCTCCACCTCGCCGGCCTGGACGGCGACGGACAAGAACCCGTGGGGCACCCACTACAACTTCGACCAGCCGCAGTTCCAGACCACGATCACCTGGTTCAAGAGCCTGATCGACAAGGGCTACATGCCCAGCGTCGCGGCCGTGACCGGCCAGACCGAGTCGACGATCTTCGGCGCCGGCAAGTACGCCATGGTCACCAACGGCTCGTGGAGCACCAACGCGCTCTTCGACACCAAGGGCATCGAGACCGGCCTCGCGCCCACCCCGATCGGCCCGTCCGGCAAGCGCTCCAGCATGTACAACGGCCTGGCCGACTCCATCTGGATCGGCTCGAAGAACAAGCCGGCCGCGGCGAAGTGGGTCGAGTACCTGGCGTCCCCGGACTGCCAGAACATCGTCGGCGACGCGGCGATCGTCTTCCCGGCGATCCCGTCGGCCACCGACAAGGCCATCGCGGCGTGGAAGGCCAAGGGCATCGACGTCACGCCCTTCACCAACCAGGTGACGGACAAGACGACGTTCCTCTTCCCGATCACCGACCACGCCTCGGAGATCTACAACCTGATGCTGCCGGCGCTCGACAACGTCCTGTCCGGCAAGGCGGACGTGTCCTCGCTGACCGAGGTGAACAACCAGATCAACCAGCTGTTCCAGTAGCCCGTCCGGGGCCCTGCCCCGTCCGCGCCAGCTCGTAGCCAGGGGCGCCGTCCGCACCGTCGGACGGCGCCCCTCGGCGTGTGCCGGTCGGCCGCGGTCCGCGTCCCAGGTGCCGGCTCAGCCGTGCGCCAGCTCGTCGAGCCGGTCGACCAGGCTGTCGGCCACCTGCTGGCGGACAGCCGGGGTGCTGACGTCGTCGGCGTAGGTCCACATGAGCAGGTTCCCGTGGCGGCGCACGTAGAAGTCGAAGCGCTTGCCGCCGCTGACCAGGCTCCAGCGCACGGTCCCGCCGAGCGCGCTCGTCAGCCAGTGCCGCTCCCGCACGCTGTAGGCGGTGGCGGGCGCGTCGTACGGCGGGAACGTCACGTCCACCGTCGTGCAGCGGAGCATCGCCCAGCGCTTGCGGTCCAGCTCCCTGCGCGCCTCGCCCGCGTCGGCGTAGCGCACGACGAGCAGGGTGACCGGCTGCGCCGGCCGGCCGTTGACCCCGGTCCAGGAGCGGCCGTCGAGCGGGGGAGCCCCGCCGGGCACGGCCAGCGCCGTGAGCGGGACGCACGCCGCCGGGTCGGTCCGCGGGTTGCGGTCGGCTGCGAACGTCCCCGCGTCGAGCGGCTGCGCGAGGCCCGGACGGTCGGCGGGCCGGAAGGTCTGGAGCGCGGCGTCCAGGCGCAGGTCGCTCACCGCCTGGCGACGGTCGAGGGCGCTGCGCAGCGCGAGGAGCCCACCGACCTGGAGGCCGTTCACGAGCAGGCCCCCGAGGACGAGGGCGGCCACCAGCCGGCGCCCGGACCAGGTGTCGCCCTCGCGGGTCACGGGACGGCGCAGCCGCAGGATCGGCGGACGACGAGCTCCCCGCGGAACTGGGCGTAGGGCGCCGGGCGCTGCGGGTCGAGGGCGAAGGAGACGGCGGCCGCGGCCATCTCGGCGACGGGCTGCGTGACCACGGTCAGCGGCGGCCAGGAGTACTCGGCCTCCATCGTCCCGTCGAAGCTGACGACGGCGAGCTGGCCGGGGACGTCGACCCCCCGCTCGTGCGCGGCGCGCAGGATGCCGACCGCGAGGAGGTCGGAGCAGGCGAAGACGGCCGTGGGCGGCTCGTCGGTGTCCAGCAGCAGCCGGCCCGCCTCGTAGCCGCCGTCGCGGGTCCACGGCACCCGGGCGAGCGGGCCCTCGGCGAGACCGGCCTCGCGCAGCGCCTGGCGCCAGCCCGCCTCGCGGGGGTCGACGCCGTTCCAGTCGCCGAGCGCGATCCCCACCCGCCGGTGGCCGTGCACCTGCACGAGGTGGTCGACGGCCAGCCGCGCCCCGTGGTTGCCGTCGTTGCCGACCGCGGCGAAGCCGGGGATGCGCGCCGACGCGTCGAGCAGCACCACCGGCGGGGTGCGGAAGGAGCGCCGGTACGTCTCCTCGGGGTGCGGGGAGATGCTCGCCGCGATGACCCCGTCGACCTGGCGGGCGAGCAGGTCGTCGACGAGCCGGTTCTCGGTCGCGAGGTCGTGGCGTGCGGACGCGATCATCAGGGCGCGGCCGCGGCGGAAGGCCTCGGCGCCGATGGCCGAGGCGAACTCGCTGTAGAACGGGTTGTCGGCGTCGGACAGGACGAGCCCGATGATGTCGGTCGAGCCCTTGCGCAGGGCCTTGGCGCTGGGGTTCGGGCGGTAGTCCAGCAGCTCGATGGCCCGCCGGACCTTCGCGGCGGTCTCCGGCGCGACCGTCTTCGGACCGTTGTTGACGACGTAGCTCACCACGGCGGTGCTGACGCCGGCCTGGCGGGCCACGTCGTCGCGCGTCACGCTGCGCCTCTCGGCGCTCACGCGTCCCCCTGCATCGGTCCCACCTCGCCGTCCGACGGCTCCGCCGGCCGCGGTCCGCGCCCGATGCTAGCGGACCCGCCTGGCTCAGGGCGTCGCTGAGCCGCCCGCCGCGCGTGCGCCGCCTGCGCCGCTCACGCCGCTGCCCGCGCCGGCCGACGTGCCCGGCGTCGCGGACGGGGCGGCGCTGGCCGTCGCGCTCGGGGCCACGCTGCTCGTCGGGCTCGGCTGCGGGGTCGGCGGCGTGCTCGAGGGGGCCGACGGGGTCGACGACGCCGAGGCGCTGGGCGCGGCGGTGGGCTCCGCGCTCGCCGACGCGCTCGCGCTCGGGGTCGCGCTCGGCGTACGGGTCCGGGTCGGCGTGGACCTCGCCTTCGGCGCCGGCTTGTTCTCGCCGTCGGCCACCTGCCCGACCGTCGTTCCGGTGCCGCCCGACAGCGAGCGGCCGGTCGCGAGCTCGAGGCCGGTCAGGGCCGCGGCCGCGACCGCGAACATCAGCACCGCGGCGAGGACGACCTTCTTCCAGCCGAACGTGCGCCGGAGGCGGCCCGGGTCGGTCCCCGCGGCCGGGGTCGCGGGCAGCGGAGCGGTCCGGTCGGCAGTGCCCGTGCGGTCGTCCGCGGTGGCGGGGGAGATGACCGTCCCGTCCTCGGTGACCTCCTCGACCACGGTCTCGGTGCCGCCGTGCCCGTCCGGGCGCACCCGCGTCTTCCAGACCGTGCTGACGGTCTTGCTCGTACGCCGCAGCGAGGAGGTGTAGAACGCGCTCGCCACGGCGGCGACGACGCTGGCGAGGGCGGCGCCGACGACGGTCCCGGCGACGCTCAGCCGGGAGCCGAGGGCGGCCGCCGTCATCGCGGCGAGGGCGCCCCCGACCACCTGGGTGATGGACAGGGCCGGCTTGGGCTTCTCCTCGGGGGAGGGCCCGTCGCCGGGGGGCTTGCTGGCAGGGTCGCGCAGGTCGGTGCTCATGTCTCCGTCGGTTCCGGTGCGGGCGTGGTGGGCGCGCGCGTCCTCGCCGCGGCCCTCGTCCAGGTCCGCCAACGGGCGGCCCCGGCGGTTCGTTACCAGGGGTGACGAACCGCACAGGGCCGCGCTGCTTGCCGTCAGCGGTCCACCAGTCCTACCCGCCCGTCGGCTCGCACCCCAGGTTTCTCACGTTCACGTGAAACTCCGGCACTCCCCGCAGGACATCTGCTGCGGGAAGTGCGAGGAACCTGCGGGCACCGGCTGGAGCCGGATCCTGCGCCTCCGCCTGGACGACGGAGGGGTGGCGACACGCTTCTCGTCGTCACCGCGACAGAGGAAGGCGGAGGGTTCGAGCAGGATCCGCGTCCGAGCGGAGCGAGGACAAAAGGAAACGCCCCGCCTCCAGGAGGGAGGCGGGGCGGTTCGTCGTACGAGGGGGTGCCTACTGGGTCTGGCTCGGGATCGCACCCGAGGTGGTGGCCCCGGCCTCGATCGAGTGGTGGCCGTTCCCGTTGCCGTTGTGGCCGTTCCCGTTGTGACCGTCGTGCCCGTCGCCGATGGCGTCGTGCCCGTCGCCGTCACCGTGGTGCGCGGCGGCCTCGAGCTCGGCGCGGGTCGGCTTGCGCAGGTCGTCGATGAAGTAGAACCGGCCGGCGCGACGGCGCAGGTTCTCCCGGCGCAGCTGACCGTCGGACAGGTCCTCGTCGGACTCGGCCGGCATCAGCGCCGCGTTCTGGCGGTGCTGGGTCAGCGTGTAGGCCTCGCCCTGGCTGATCGGGCGGTGCCGCTCGGCGTACGAGCCGGACGGGTCGCGCTCGATGATGCCGGACTCGGCACCGTGCAGCAGCCGCTCCTCGTCGGAGCGCTGCAGACCGATGCAGATCCGCTTCGTGAGCATGAAGGCCAGGACCGGGGCGACGAACACCGCGACCCGCAGGAAGTAGGTCACCGCGTTCAGCGACACGTGGAACTGCGTGGCCACGAGGTCGTTGCCGCCGCCGATCCAGAGCATCGCGTAGCAGGTCATCGCCGCGATGCCGAAGGCCGTCCGGGTCGGGGCGTTGCGCGGCCGGTCGAGGATGTGGTGCTCGGTCTTGTCCTTGGTGACCCACGCCTCGATGAAGGGGTAGAGGGCCATCAGGCCGAAGAAGAGACCCATGGTGCCGAGACCCGGGATCGCGACGTTCCACGACCAGGTCGTACCGCCGATGTGCGACTCCCAGTTGGGCATGATCCGGATCGCGCCCTCGACGAAACCCATGTACCAGTCGGGCTGCGAGCCCGCGGTGACCTGGGCCGGATTGTACGGGCCGAACTCCCACACCGGGTTGATCTGCATCAGGCCGCCCATGAGGACCAGGACGCCGAAGACGATGAAGAAGAAGCCGCCGGCCTTGGCCATGTAGACCGGGAAGATCGGGTAGCCGACCACGTTCGTCTCGTTGCGGCCCGGGCCGGGGAACTGGGTGTGCTTGAGGTACACCACGAGCGCCAGGTGGGCCGCGATCAGGCCGAGGATGATCGCCGGCAGCAGCAGGATGTGGACCATGTACAGGCGGGCCACGATGATGTCGCCGGGGAACTCCCCGCCGAAGACGAAGAACTCCGCCCAGGTGCCGATCAGCGGGATCGAGCGGATCAGACCGTCGACGAACCGCAGGCCGGTCCCGGAGAGCAGGTCGTCGGGCAGCGAGTAGCCCGCGAAGCCCTCGATCAGGCCGGTCGCGATCAGCGCCACACCGAGGAGCCAGTTGAGCTCGCGGGGCTTGCGGAACGCGCCCGTGAAGAAGACGCGGAGGCTGTGCGCGAGCATCGCGGCCAGGAAGAGCGCCGCGGCCCAGTGGTGGATCTGCCGGACGAGCAGGCCGCCGCGGATGTCGAACGACAGGTGCAGGGCCGACTCGTAGCTCTGCGACATCGTGAGGCCGCGCAGCAGCTGGTAGCTGCCCTCGTACTCGACCTCGGCCATCGAGGGCTTGTACCAGATGGTGAGGAAGACGCCCGTGAGCAGCAGGACGATGAAGGAGTAGAGCGCGACCTCACCCAGCAGGAACGACCAGTGGTCGGGGAACACCTTGCGGATGAAGGGGCGGCTCAGCTTGGCGATGCCGAGGCGCTCGTCCAGGTACTCGGCCGGGGGAGCGGCCCGCTTGAAGACGGGGCCGAGCTCCTTCTTCGGCGTCTCGGCCTGGACGATCGGTGCGTTGGAGACTGTGGCCGCAGGACGAGCCATCAGCTGTCACCTTCCTGGAAGTCGTGACGCGAGTCCCGCTCGAAGTAGCTCGGGCCGACCGGGACGGTGAATCCACTGCGGGCGACGAGGTAACCCTCGCCGTCCACCGTGATGGGCAGCTGCGGCAGCGCGCGCGCCGCCGGGCCGAAGACCACCAGGCCCGAGTTGCCGAGGTCGAAGGTCGACTGGTGGCAGGGGCACAGGAGGTGGTGCGTCTGCTGCTCCCACAGGCTGATCGGGCAGCCGACGTGGGTGCAGATCTTCGAGTAGCACAGGATCCCGCCGACCTGCCAGTCCTGGCGCGAGGCCGGGATGCTGATCGTGTTGGGGTCCATCCGGACCACGATGATCGAGGACTTGGCTTTGGCCTGGAGGAACGCGGTGCCCTCGAGGTCCTTGAGGTTCTCGGGCTGGCCGTTGACCAGCTGGCCGATCTCGATGTCGGAGGCCTTGATCGGGAGGTACGTGACGTCGTTGACGAGCCGGACGCCCTCGGCCCAGATCGTGGTCTCGATGGTCGCGGCGCGACGCTTCTTGGTCGGCCAGGGGCCGAGGTCGGCGAAGCTGACGACCAGCGGGATCCCCATGGCGGCCAGTGCGCCGACGAGGCTGCGGCCGAGCACCTTGCGCCGGGTGATCTTCGACTCCTCGGTGCCCTTCTGGAGCTCGGTGATGACGTACTCGCGGTCGTCGCGGTCCGAGGCGGCGCTGTGGCGGTAGTCGACCATCTCGTGGTCGTCCATCAGCTGGCGCGCCCACTGCACGGCGCCGACGCCGATGAGGAGGAGCGACATGCCCGCGGTCACGCCGAGCAGCACGTGCTGCAGGTTGACGTGCAGGAAGCCGAAGTCGATGTACATCGTCCGCGGCATCGCGAAGTAGACGACCGCGAAGCCGATCGCCAGGACAGGGACGATGCCGAACATCGTCGCGACCTGACGGGTGGCCCGGTCGGCGGCCTTCTCGTCGACGTCGGTGAGCCGCGGCAGGTGCTCGGGGTGGCCCGGGTCGTTCACCGGGTACTGCGGCTCCGGGTGCAGGTCGAGCTCCGCACCGTTGCTGCTGCGGCCGTCGCCGGCCGAGGAGCTGCGCTCGAGATCCGTCACTTCGCCTTGACCCCCTTGGCCGCGATCCAGATCGCGAAGAACATGAGCGAACCGAGGCCGATGATCCAGCCCCACAGGCCCTCGCTGACCGGGCCCAGGCCGCCGAGGTTCAGGCCGCCCTGGTTGGGACGCGAGTGCAGGTCGTTCAGGTAGGCGATGATCGCCTTCTTGTCCTCGGGACGCAGCACGTCGTCGTTGAAGACGGGCATCTGCTGCGGGCCGGTGACCATGGCCTCGTAGATGTGCACGTTCTGCGTGTCCAGCAGCGAGGGCGCGTACTTGCCGCCCGGCAGCGCGCCGCCGGCGCCCTCGAAGTTGTGGCACGCGGAGCAGTTGGTGCGGAAGAGCTCGCCGCCGCGGGCGATGTCTTCCTGGCTGACACCCGCGGTGTCGTACTCCTCGGGGTTGGGGATCGCCGGGCCGGGGCCGAGCGTCGCCACGTACGCGGCGAGGGCCGCGATCTCCTCGGGGGTGAAGCGGACCGGGTGGACCGGGGCCTGCTCGACGCCGCCCTGGGCCATCGGCATGCGGCCGGTGCCCACCTGGAAGTCGACCGAGGCGGCGCCGACGCCGGCCAGCGGCGGGCCCTGGATGACGGCCGTCGTCTGGCCCTCGCCGTTGAGGCCGTGGCAGGAGGCGCACTGCACGGTGAAGAGCGCCTTGCCCTCGGTGACCTGCTGGCTGGTGCCGGTGTCGGCCGACGACTGCTGGCTGGGCGCCAGGAGGGTCGACAGAGCCCCCATGACGAACAGGGCGAGCAGCAGGAGCAGCACCCGCGCTGCTGGGTGCCGCCGTCGTGCTGCCAGGAATGCCACTGGATCGAACCCCTCTGTCGGTGCTACGTCATGGATTCAGTTGTGGGTCCGGGGGTGGATGCGAGCTTCTCGTGTGACCCCCGAGTCACCCGTCGGGGTGGTTCAGCGCAGGAGGTAGATCACGCCGAACAGCGCGATCCACACGATGTCGACGAAGTGCCAGTAGTACGACACGACGACCGCCGTGACCGCCTGCTCGTGGGTGAAGGTGCGGGCCAGGAACGTACGCCCGAGGACGAAGAGGAAGGCGATGAGCCCGCCGGTCACGTGGAGGCCGTGGAAGCCCGTGGCCAGGAAGAAGACCGAGCCGTACGCGTTCGTGGCCAGCGTCAGGTTCTCGTGGAAGAGCGTCGCGTACTCGAAGGTCTGGCCGGCGATGAAGAAGGCGCCGAGGCCGAACGTCAGGTAGTACCACTCGCGCAGGCCCCACCTGGTGAAGTCGAGCGCCGACCCGGTGCGGCCGACCTGGCCGCGCTCGGCGGCGAAGACGCCCATCTGGCAGGTGAACGAGCTCGACACCAGCACCGCGGTGTTCGCGATGGCGAACGGGATGTTCAGCCGGGCCGTCTCGACGTCCCACAGCGCCGGGACGTTCGCCTGCGCCGCCTGGGCGAAGGTCACGTTGCGGATGGTGAAGTACGCGGCGAACAGGGCCGCGAAGAACATGAGCTCCGAGGCCAGCCAGATGATCGTGCCCACGGCGACGGCGTCCGGCCTGCCGGCGCGCCCGTAGAGACGCGACTGGGGGATGGGGTGCAGCGCACTGGCCGGCTTCGTCATGGAGCCGGTGACGCTGTGGGTGTGCATGGCCACGGGGTCATTATGTCCACAGATGCCACAGGGGTCACGGCTGGGCGTGTCCGTGGAGACGGCTGTGACCCAACTGTGCGCACGACCCCGGAGTCGGGCATGACCGGTCGGGAAGAACGCGGACGGATCGTGGATCGGCGCCGGGCGGGGCCCGGACGGACCCGCTGGCGTGGCGCGTGTCCGGCGCGGACTCCAGCGCGGCGACGGGCACTAGGCTGCACGCGGCTCGTCGCGCCCGCGGGCCGCACCCACCGCACCCAGACCCGTAGCACCCCGAGCCGATGCAGGAGAGCCCAGATGAGCAGCCACCCCGGACCAGACGCGCCCGGCGCCCTGACCGTGCTGCTCTACTCGTCCAACCGGCGCACCCGCGAGGACGTCCGCCTGGCCCTCGGCCGGCGCGTCGCCCGGGACCTGCCCCCCGTACGGGTCGAGGAGGTCGCGACCCAGCCGGCGGTGCTCACCGCTATGGACCGTGGCGGCGTCGACCTCGCGATCCTCGACGGCGAGGCCGTGCCGGGCGGGATGGGGCTCTGCCGCCAGCTCAAGGACGAGATCCGGCGCTGCCCGCCGGTGCTCGTGCTCACCGGCCGTCCCGACGACGCCTGGCTCGCGACCTGGTCGCGGGCCGACGGCGTGGTCGGGCACCCGGTCGACCCGGTCCGGCTGCCCGCGGTCGTGGCCCAGCTGCTGCGCGACGCCCAGCCGTCGTCGGCCGAGCGTGCCTGAGGGCCGACGCGTGCAGGAGGACGGCCCGCGGTCCTGGGCGTCGGTGCTCTCGGGCCTCGTGGCCGGGCGCGACGCCGACCGGCCGACGACCGCCTGGGCGATGCGCGAGATCCTCGGCGGTGCCGCCACCCCGGCGCAGATCGCCGGCTTCGTCGTGGCGCTGCGGACCAAGGGCGAGACGGTCGAGGAGCTCGCCGGGCTCGCCGAGACGATGCTCGACTTCGCGACGCCGATCGAGATCGGCTCCGCGGCCGTCGACGTGGTCGGGTCCGGTGGTGACCGGGCCAACACCGTCAACATCTCCACGATGGCCGCGGTCGTCGCCGCCGGGGCCGGCGCGAAGGTCGTCAAGCACGGCAACCGCGCCGCGTCCTCCGCGTGCGGGGCCGCCGACGTCCTCGAGGCGCTGGGCGTCGTGCTCGACGTGGCTCCCGAGGAGCAGCAGCAGGTCGTCGACGCCGCCGGCATCGCCTTCCTGTTCGCGCCGCTCTACCACCCGGCCCTGCGCCACGCCGGTCTGGTGCGCAAGGAGCTCGGCATCGCCACCGTGTTCAACTTCCTCGGCCCGCTGGCCAACCCGGCGCAGCCGGGCTCCCAGGCCGTCGGCGTCGCCGACGCGCGGCTGGCGGAGCTGATGGCGGGCGTCCTCGCCCGGCGGGGGCACCAGGGCCTGGTCGTCCACGGCGGCGACGGGCTCGACGAGCTGACGACGACGACCGACTCCACCGTCTGGGTGCACCGCGACGGCGAGGTCGTCCGGACGAGCCTCGACCCGCAGGAGCTCGGCATCCCGCGCGCCGACCCCGCCGACCTGGTCGGCGCCGGTCCCGAGCACAACGCGCAGGTCGTGCGAGACCTGCTCGCCGGCCGGCCCGGCCCGGTGCGCGACATCGTCCTGCTCAACGCCGCCGCCGCGCTGGCGGCGTACGAGGGGCCGCAGGCGTCGGGGCTGCACGAGCAGCTGGCGGCCAAGCTGGACGTCGCCCGCGAGGCTGTCGACGGGGGCGCGGCCGCCCGCACCCTGGAGACCTGGGTCGAGGCGACCCGGTCCGCACGGCGCACCCGCCCCTGAGCACCGGCCGCGGCTGAGCACCGGCCACGTCCCGGAGCCGGCGGGAGCAGGACGGTGGCCGGTCTGCGGCCGGTCGGTGCGAGCGGCCCGTCGGCTCGCGCGGCGGTCCGTACCCTGGGCGGGTGATCTCCCGTGACCTCGCCGCCCGGCTCGCGCCGCTGCTGGACTGGACCCCGGCGAACGGCGACCAGTTCTACATCCCGCGGCCGGAGATCTCGGAGTCGACCTTCACCATCGCCGACATGGTCGTGGAGCTGATCGTCAAGAACGGCGACTCCCGCTTCCACTTCAACGGCACGGTCGAGTGGGCTCTCGACTCGGTCGAGTCCGACGTCGTGGTCTGGATGCCGCGCGAGGAGCAGCTGCGCGGGCTGCTCGGGGACGCCTTCCTCTCCCTCGACCGCGTCGGGGGCGGGTTCGTGGTTAGCGCGACAGGGCCGGACGGGGCGTTCCACACCGACCCGCGCGGCGACGCGTGCGACGCCTACGCCGAGGCGCTGCTCGTCGTGCTGCCGGGCGTCGCGTCCAGCGCTCGTACGGCGGATGCGCTCACCCGCTGACGAGACGCAGCGCGGCCGCCCCGAAGGCGCCGAGCAGCATCGACGGCGCGTAGGCGAAGCCCCCGGGCCGGCGCCGCACGACCAGCAGCACCCCGACCGCAGCCCCGACGAGGCTGCCGAGCAGCAGCGCCGCCAGCAGGCTGGACCAGCCCACGGCTGCGGCGCCAGCCCCGAGGACCGGGGCCAGGCGGACGTCGCCGAAGCCGAGCGTCCGCCCCGAGAGCCGCCAGACGAGCAGGTAGAGCAGCCCGGCCGCCGCCGCGCCGACCGTGGCGCGCAGCAGCAGGTCGAGCCCGCCGAGCGCCCCCGCGAGCAGGCCGGCACCCGTCGCCGCCCCCTGCACCCAGCGGGTGAGGGGCAGGGGCAACCAGGTCGTCCGGGCGTCGACGGCGACGAGCACCAGGGCCGGCGCGGCGAGCACCCACCACAGGGGCCAGACCGCCACGGGCAGCGTCAGGGCCACGAGGGCCGCCGCCCCCGCCGCCAGCACGGCGCACCCGACGACGAAGCGTCGCGTCGGCAGGTCCGCGTACGCGGTCTTGGGCTCGGACGCCTCGGACGGCCCGGACGCCTCGGACGGCCCGGACGCCTCGGACGGCCCGGACGGCTCGGACGTCAGGGACGGCTCGGGCAGCCGGCGCAGCACGGGACGGGTGCCGAGGAGCACGGGCAGGGCCGCGAGGAGCACGAGCGCGACGACCTGCCACACGGCGGGCGGCTCCGGGGTCGGCACCGGGCGATCGTACGGACGCCGGCCCGGTCACGCCGCCGTGCGGATCGGCCCGAGGTCGTCGTCGACGGCCCCGGGAAGCCTGCGGGCGAGGCCGAGCAGCCGCACCGCGAGCAGCCGGCTGCAGCGCTCGTCGACCTCCAGCGCGGCCAGCGCGGGCAGCCCGAACCCCACCGCCGTCGCGACCTCGGCCGTCGACCAGCCGGCGGCCTGCAACCGGCGGAGCGCCTCCCACACCGCACCGGTCGGGGTCAGCGCGCACCTCAGGCCGCGGACGTCGTCCGGTCGGACGAGCAGCAACCGGCGCGCGGTGGACGGGCTGATCCGGCGTGGCGGGCGGCCGGCGCGGCCCTCGAGCAGGTGCCGCACCCCGACGGTCGACAGCCCCAGCACCACCGCCAGCTCGCCCGGGTCGAGCGACCCGGCCGCCATCAGGAGGCGCAGGTGCGCCCGGAACGGCCGCGCGTCCACCCAGGCGGGGTCCGGCCCCTCCGTGGTCAGCGTCCGCGTGAGGTCGCCGGGCCGGACCTCGTCCGCCTTCACGCCGCCCCGGTCCACCGACCCGTCCTGGCCCGTGACCGGGACCCGCTGCCTCGTGCTGCTGCCCACCACGTCGTCCCCGTTCGTCAGGGACCCTGCGCACCAGGGCCCTCACGAGGAGAAGGCCTGGTCGGCAGCGCCGATGTGTCACGTGAGGTGTTGTCACCTCGGCCGTCGGTGTTGTCCGTGGACGCACGTCGCCCCGGCACCCTCATGGGTGCCGGGGCGGCGGTGGTGCGGTGGGGCCTGGTCACGGCCCTCGTGCTGAGCGTCAGTGCTTGGGCCCTAGTGCTCGGCCTTGCTGAAGCCGGCCTTCTGGGCCGCCTCCTCGTCCAGGAACCAGACCTCGGCGATCGTGCGGCCGTAGCTGTTCGAGTCGGGCAGGTGGTACTTCATCGAACGCTCGTTGCCCTTGATGTGGAAGCCCTCGGGCGGCTCGACGCCCACGTAGACGCCGGGGATGGAGAGGTAGCGCTCGGGGTGCGCGTCGGGCCCCACGCCCGCGGCCTGGTCCTGCTCGGCCAGCACCGCGTCCTCCGGCTCCTCGTAGGCGCGCTCCTCGACGGTCTCGAGCTCGGTCTCGATCCGGCCCTCGGCGTAGGGGGAGGTGGGCTCGTCGTCGGCGCCGCCACCCTCGACGGACTGGTACGCGCTGTCGGAACCCTCGGAGCCGGCCGTGGTGCCGGAGCCGTCGGAGCCGTCAGTGCTGCTCGAGCTGCTCGAGCCGCTCGAACTGCTCGAGGCATCGGCATCGGCATCGGCGTCGGGGCCGGTCGGGACCGGCGGCGTGGCCTCGTCGGCGTCCGCGACCTCGTCGGTCGTGGTCACGTTCGCGGCCACCGCGGCGGCGTCCTCGTCCGTGCCCGTCGCCTGCGCGTCGGGCTCGGCGGCCACCCCGGTGCCGTAGTAGGAGATCGTGCTCGGCTCCGCCGCGCCGCCCTGGGTGCTGCCGAACGTGGTTCCCGCCTCCGACGACTGCTGGTCGCTGCCCGCCTCGGCGACCGTCGGCACCGCCGACGCCGGGGCGTCCTGGCTCGCGGTGGGCGGGACGTAGGGCGTGCTCGGGCGTGCGGTCTGCCACTGCGAGCCCTTGTCGCCGGTGAGCTTGCGCACCACGACGTAGGTCGCCCCGGCCGCCGCGGCGACGACCGCGAAGGTCCGCAGCCAGCGGCCCCGCTTCTTCGGGGGCGTGACGACGACGGGTTCCTTGCGGACGCCCTTGACGAGGGCCTTGCCCCGGTCGGACGCGGCGCTCACGAGAGGTGCGGCGGTCGCGGCGACGCTCGTGGCGGCGGCACCGACCGCGGGCAGCACGGCGCTCGTGTCCGGCAGCCGGTCGGAGACCTTGTCCTTGGCGCCGGACAGCGCGCCGAGGGCCGCCTCGTACGCCGGCTCGAGCCGGTCGGCCAGGTCGTGACCGGTCTTGAGGCCCTGCTCCTTCACCAGCGCGGCGTACGGGGCGACGGCCACCGCGGCCTGCTGGGCGAGGGGGCCGACGCGGTCCGCCGCCGACTGCGCAGCCGGTCCGACCTTGTCGGCGTACGGGCTGACGGCGTCGACCGCCTGCTGCGCGTAGGGGGCCACCGCGTCGCGGGCCTGCTCGGTCAGCGGGGCGACCTTGTCGGCGGCCACGTGCGCGAGGGCGCTCGCCCTCTCGGCGGCGGCGTGCACGACGGGCGTCAGCTGGTCGACGGCCTCCTTGGCCAGGGGCGACACGCGCTCGGCCACGGACGCGACGAGCTCCTCCGCGGCCGGCACGACCTTGTCGCGGACGACCTCGATGGGGTCGGGGGTCTTGCTCACGTCTGTCCTCCTCGGGCGACGTCGACCGGCATCCGCCGGCCAAGGTCTTCAACCGTATCGTCCGCCGGTCCGCCGCCCGGAGCGGCGGGTTGCGTTGGGGTGGTCTGCCAGGATGGAGGGCCAGCCGCGCGGACCTCTCGGTCCGTCCCGCGCGTCGGGCGTCCGTCCGCGACGCCCGGACCCAGACAGAAAGGCGCCCCTGCTCGTGGCCCAGCAAACGGCAACCCTGCACACCAACCACGGCGACATCGTCATCAACCTCTTCGCCGACCAGGCGCCGAAGACGGTGGCCAACTTCGTCGGCCTCGCCACCGGCACGCAGGAGTACCGCGACCCGCAGACCGGCGCGACCAGCCACGAGCCGTTCTACGACGGCGTGGTGTTCCACCGGATCATCGACGGCTTCATGATCCAGGGCGGCGACCGCCTCGGCACCGGCACCGGTGGCCCCGGCTACACCTTCGCCGACGAGTTCCACCCCGACCTGTCGTTCAACCGGCCCTACCTGCTGGCCATGGCCAACGCCGGGCCCGGCACCAACGGCTCGCAGTTCTTCATCACCGTGGCGAACACCCCGCACCTGAACCGTCGCCACACCATCTTCGGCGAGGTCGCCGACGCCTCGAGCCGTCAGGTCGTCAACACCATCGCCAACGTCCAGACCGGCCGCGGCGACCGCCCGGTCGAGCCGGTCGTGATCGAGTCGGTGACCGTCTCCGACGGCTCCGCCTCCTGACGTCGGGCCGGGCGCAGCGATGACCTCGTCACCCTCGGGGCCGGAGTTCGCGGCGCCCGGCTTCGGAGCCTGCTACAAGCACCCCGACCGCGAGACCGGGATCGCCTGCCAGCGGTGCGGCCGCCCGATCTGCGGCGAGTGCATGAACCCGGCCTCGGTCGGCTTCCAGTGCCCGCGCTGCGTCGGTCTCGGGCGCGGCGCCGTGCGCGAGCCGCGCACCCGCTTCGGCGCCCGCGTGGGGCGGGGGAGCGGCGGCGCGGCGACCAAGACGCTCATGGTCGTCCTGGCCGCGGTCTACGTCCTCGACCTCGTGACCCGCGGCCTGGTCCAGGGCCCGTTGCTCATGTGGAACCCCGCCGTGGCCGGCGGCCAGCTGTGGCGCCTCGTGACCAGCGGGTTCGTCTCGGGCAGCCTCCTCGGGCTCGCCATGAACCTGCTCGTGCTCTACCTGGCCGGTCGGGCCATCGAGTCGGAGGTCGGGTCGGCGCGGTTCGTCGCGCTGTACCTCGCCGGCGCGCTCGGCGGCTCGACGCTGTTCTACCTGCTCGGCCCCGCGGGCGGGGCCACGATCGGCGGCGCCTCCGCCGTCGTCGGCCTCCTGGCCGCGAACGCCATCGGCAAGCGCAAGAGCGGGGAGGACGTGCGCGGCGACGTCGCGCTGTTCGTCATCCTCGTGCTCTACAGCCTGCTCATCGGCTTCAACAGCTTCGGCTGGCTGACGATGATCGGCGGCATCGTGGTGGGGGCGCTCGCCGGCTGGGTGCTCGCGTACGCCCCGCGCACCAACCGCGCGGCCATCCAGGTGTTCGGGCTGCTGGCCGTCGTCGGCGTCTGCCTCGTCGCCGTGGTGGTGCCGACCTTCGTCGGGTAGGAGCGGTGTCCGCCGGGCGCTGATGGTGGGACGACGAGAGCGTCGGATCAGAGCACGGGACGCGTCCAGCGCAGCGAGGACAGGGGCTCAGGCGATGGAGCTGACCGACGGCAGCGGCAGCGGGGTCAGCCTCGGCTGGTGGAGCATCACGAAAGCGACCACCCCCGCGACCACGACGAGCAGCGCCAGGACGCCGACGGCGTAGACCAGGGCGCGCGTCGAGACCCGGGGCGTGCGGGTGTCGAGGTCGGCTGTCAGCGGTTCCTGGCCGGGCGCGACAACATCGGCCTGCTGCGGCGCGTGGTCCGGAGCCGGGGGACGTTCAGTCGGCGCCAAGGGAGAAGGCCGCCTCGAGGTCGTGCGCCGAGTAGGCGCGGAACGCGATGTGGGTCTCCGTGCGCAGGATCCCGGGCACCTTGTTGAGGCGGTCGGCCACGACCTCGGCCACCTGCTCGTGGTCGGCGACGCGCACCATCGCGACGAGGTCGAGCGCTCCGGTGACGGAGTAGACCTCCGAGACCCCGGGCAGCGCGGCCACGGCCTCGGCCACCTCGGGGATCCGCGCCACCTCGGCGTTGATGAAGACGATCGCGGTCACCACGGCGTCATCCTAGAGGCGCACCGGTCCGTCGTGGCCGGTCCTCCTCGGGTGGCGGCGGTCGTTCCCGGTGCCCTGGACGCGCACGGCATGGCGTCAGGCGCCGAGAGAGGCGTACGCCGGCGGCGCGTCGGGGCTCGGGTCGGAGCCCGCGTCCAGGTGGGCGCCAGGACCCGCGTCGCCGCCGAGCGCGTGGTGGACGAACGTCTCGTGGTCGAGCACGGCGTTCAGCGGCCAGGCCCAGTCGCCCTCGATCTGCATGATCCGCACGCCCGGCTGCTCCAGCCAGTCAGCGATCTGCTCGGTCTCCTCGATGCTCGCGGCGGGCAGCGGGCCGGGCGCCGGCCGCACCGTCTCGGCGGTCGCCACCGTGCTCCTGGCCACGGCCTGCGGGACGTCGTGGCGCGACGCGACGCCGGTGCTGGCCAGCCGCCCGTGCCGGATCACGTGGATGTCCCAGCCGTCGCCCTCCCGCCGCGCGGCGACGATCTCCGGGCAGGCCGCCAGGCTGGACACCCGGTGGAACCGCCGCGCGGTGCGGGCGAGGGTCTCGAGGCGGCGCCGGATGGTCTCGGCCTCCTCGAAGCGGCGCTCGCCGACCAGGCGGGTCAGGCGGGCCGAGACCGCCCGGACGGCCGGGCGGGGGTCGGAGCACAGGGCGCCACGCACCTGCTCGACCAGGTCGGCGTACGTCTCGCGGTCCACGGAACCGTCGCAGGGCGCGCAGCAGCGCCGCATCCCGGCGAGGGCGCACGCCGCGGACGGCTTGGTGGGGCTCAGCCGCGCGGTGCACTGGCGCAGCGGGAAGCCGTCGTAGACGGCGAGCACGACGTCCTCGGCGGCCTGGCGGCGCCCGAACGGACCGAAGTACGTCGCCCCGTCGTCACGGACGCCGGCGACGATCGACAGCCGCGGGAACGCCTCGTCGGTGATCTTGACCCAGCTGACCCGCTCGGGGAACTTGGAGCGGCGGTTGTAGCGGGGCGCGTGCGCGGCGATGAGGCGCAGCTCGAGCACGTCGGCCTGCAGCTGGGTGAGGCACGGGATCGTCTCGACGCCCGTGGCGAGGCGGACCATCTCGTCCATCCGCCGGCGCTTCTCGGCGGCGGTGAAGTACGTGCGCACCCGGGCCCGCAGGTTCTTGGACTTGCCGACGTAGAGGACGTGGCGCTGCGCCTCCCCGCCGGGCGTGCCCGTCCCGGCCTCGTGCTCGGCGACGAACAGGTAGACGCCGGCCGTCTCGGGCACGTCCTTGGCCCACGTGCGGCGCGCCCGGCGCTGCGGCGACACCTGCCGGCTGAACTCCTGCAGGTCCTCCAGCGTGTGCACCCCGAGGTTGCCGACGCGCTCCATCAGCCCGTGCAGGACGTCGACGGTCGCCTGGGCGTCGGTCAGCGCGCGGTGGTTGGGCGTGACGGCCGTGCGGAAGTGGCGCGCGAGCGTGCCGAGCTTGCAGTTGGGCACCTCGTCGCGCAGCAGGATGACCCGGGCCAGGGTCGCCGTGTCGAGGACCGGCCAGCGCGGGTAGGCGTACCCGAGGCCCTCGCAGGCCCGGCGCAGGAAGCCGGTGTCGAAGGGCGCGTTGTGCGCGACGACCACGCAGCCCTGCGCGAAGGCGAGGAAGGCGGGCAGGACCTCGCGCAGCGGGGGCGCCGCGGCGACCATGGCGTTGGTGATGCCGGTGAGGACGGCGATCAGCGGGGGCACGTCGGTGCGCGGGTTGACGAGCGTCTGGAACTCGCCGAGCACCTCGCCCCCGCGCACCTTGACCGCGCCGATCTCGGTGATCCGGTCCGTCTCGGCGCCGCCCGTGGTCTCGAGGTCGACCACGACGTAGGTGAGGTCGGCCAGCAGCGTGCCCAGGTCGTCGAAGCTGGCCTGCGCCGGAGCCGTCGTCATGGCGCGAGACCGTACGGCGTGGTGGTGACAGTTCCGTCGCACACGTGTTCGCTTCGGCGTGTTGGGAGCGCGCCCTTCGCGCGCACCCCGGACCCCCACGAACCGCTGACTCCCGGCAGCGGATCTGGCTAGGACGGTGTCGGGAGTCAGCGGTTCGTGGAGGAATCGCCCTCGTCCGGGTCCGGTCCCTCAGGCGGTCGCGAGGACCTCGCCGTGCGGGACCAGGAACCACGCCCGGGGGTCTGCGCCGAAGGTGCGCCAGCCGTCGGCGAGACCCTCGAGCTCGGCGCGGTCGGCGAGGCCGTGCTGCAGCGCCGAGGTCGCGAAGCTGGACTCGGTCAGCCGCTCCGCCCAGGTCCCGGTCCACCAGGCGACGTCCTCGTCGTTGGCGAAGCACCAGACCGAGCCCGTCGCCGTCACCTCCGCGAAGCCCGCCTCCAGCGCCCACGCCTTGAGCCGCCGCCCGGCGTCGGGCTCGCCGCCGTTCGCCCGCGCCAGGGACTCGTAGAGGTCGAGCCAGCGCTGCAGCGCCTCCGTCTGCGGGAACCAGGTCATGGTCGCGTAGTCGGCGTCGCGCACGGCGACCAGGCCGCCGGGCCGGCACACGCGGCGCATCTCGCGCAGCGCGGCCACCGGGTCGGCCAGGTGCTGGAGCACCTGGTGGGCGTGCACGACGTCGTACGTGTCGTCGGGCGCGTCGATCGCGTAGACGTCGCCGACCGCGAGGTCGACGTTCGTCAGGCCGCGCTGCGCGACCAGCGCCCGGGCCGCCTCGACCGCCGCGTCGGCGCTGTCCATCCCGACGACCCGCGCGACCCGGACGGCCAGGTCGGCGGTGATGCTGCCCGGGCCGCACCCGACGTCCAGCAGGACGTCGTCGGGGCGCAGGTGGGGCAGGAGGTACGCGGCCGAGCTCTCGGCCGTGCGCCGGCCGTGCGAGGCGAGGACCGAGCGGTGGTGGCCGTGGGAGTACGTCGCGGTCGGGGCGGGTGCGTCGGCGGTGCTCACCCCGGCAGTGTCGTCCTCGCGACGTGACCGGGCTGTGACCTTCCACACTGCGAAGCGGTCGGAAGAGGGTCGTGGTGAGCCCCGTGCCGGGCGGCGGCCATCCCTCGGCCAGGACCGTCCGGCCCTCGCCGCCCAGGAACTGTCAGAGGGCGTCCCCACAGTGGTGCCTGCGCGGGTCGGTGGCGAGAGGGGACGCCACCGACCCGCGACCAACCAGAAGCACCGCCGGCGAGGCCGGCCCCGACGAGAGGACCGCCATGAGCGAGCGGAGCACCCTGCACGTGGACTGCGACAGCTGCTCGGCGCGGGGACCGGCCTGCGGCGACTGCGTCGTGAGCGTGCTGCTGGGGATGCCGGGGCCGCGCGTCGACCTCGACTCCGACGAGCAGCAGGCCCTGTCGGCGCTCGCCGGCTCCGGCCTGGTGCCCCCGCTGCGGCTCGTGCCCCGGGCCAGGCCGGTCCGCAGCACGCCGGCGCCCGTGTGGGGCGGGTGGGACGACCTCGACGAGGGCGACGAAACGTCCGGGGCCGGACGGCCGATTACTTCGTCGTACGTGACAGGTGCAGAAGGATGAGGGCCGTTTGCCAGTGACCAAATCGTGACCTAGCCTGAGGCGAGCCAAGGGCACTTGAACGGTTGACGACTCGTCGGACGACGTTGACAACCGTGTCATCAGCCGGCGGCGACAGAGCAAATCCTCGCTCCACAGAGCAGCCCGGCCCAGCGCGGGGCACACTGGAGGCTCGGGGTCCAGGACGAGTCCTGGAAGTCAAGGGCTGGTCCGGACCGTCGACGTGAGCGTCGGTGGTCACGGGCGCACACAACGTAAGGGGTCAGTCAGCGTGTTCTCACGCCTCCGCGAGACCAGAGGCGTCGCCCGTGCGGCGGCGCTCGGCCTCACGAGCCTGGCGCTCGGCAGCACGCTGTTCATCGGCGCGTCGACCACCGCCTCCGCCGACCCCGCCGTGACCGTCGCCGAGGCGAAGGCGCAGATCGAGCAGCTGCAGGTCGACGCCGAGGCGCTGGACCAGGACTACCTCGCGATCCAGCAGCAGGTGAGCGCCTCCAAGGCCGACATCGCCCAGAAGCAGTCGGACGCCCAGCTGCAGGCCCAGAAGGTCGACGCCCTGCGCAAGCAGGTCGGCCAGGCCGCGCTGGCGCAGTTCCAGGACCGCAACGTCGACACCGCGGCCCAGCTCTTCCTCAACTCCGACACCGAGGGCTTCCTGTCCCAGGTGTCGACGATCGAGAAGGTCGGCGCCAACCAGAACACGGTGCTGCAGGACTACCAGCAGCAGCGCGCCAGCCTCGCCGACCTGCAGAAGTCCCGCCAGACCGAGCTCGCCGCCCTCGAGAAGAAGGAGTCCGACCTCGCCTCCCTCAAGGAGCGGTCGGACAAGAAGCTCGCGGACGCCAAGGGCGTGCTCGACAAGCTGAACGCCGAGCAGCAGAAGGCGCTGGCCGACCAGGCCAACAAGGAGAGCCAGGACGCGCAGACCGTCGCGGAGAGCGCGCTCGGCACCACGCCCGACCCGGCCGCCGACAGCGCCACCGGCAGCAGCAAGGGCCTCACCGCCCTCGCCTGGGCCAAGAAGCAGCTCGGCAAGCCGTACGTCTTCGGCGCCACCGGCCCGAACTCCTTCGACTGCTCGGGCCTCACGCTCGGCGCCTGGAAGGCCGCAGGCGTCAGCCTCAACCGCACCTCGCAGGCGCAGTTCCGCAACGGGCGCGCGGTCTCCAAGTCCGACCTGCAGCCCGGCGACCTCGTCTTCTTCTACGGCGGCCTGAGCCACGTCGCGCTCTACGTCGGCGACGGCACGATCATCCACGCGCCGCACCCCGGCGCGAGCGTGCGCTACGCCAAGCTGTCGACGATGCCGTTCGCGGGCGCACGCCGCCCCGCCTGAGCCTCCCGCTCACCTGAGCCCCGCCCGCGCCCGGTCGCTGGTCGGGCTCCTCCTCCTGCCGCTCGCGGCCTGCTCGGGACCCGTTCCCGTGCCGGCCGGACCGGCGGCGCCGTCGATCACGATCTCCTCGGCCGCGCCGTCCGCCGCTGACCCGACCCCGTCGACCGGAGAGCCCGTCCCCGCGACGGTGGCCCAGCCGCAGCAGCACGCGGTCGACCAGCTCCTCGCCGCCGGCGCGGCCGGTGACCGGGCCGCCTGGGACGCCCGCGTCGCGCCGGCCGACGCCGCGGCGGCCGACCACGCCCGCGTCCTCTTCGACAACCTGCGCACCCTGCGCCTGGCCCGCCTCCACGCACGGCTCACCGGCGCCCGGCTCCAGCTGCCCGCCGCCCGGCAGGCCGCGCTCGGGAGCGGGGCCGGCGTCGTGCAGGCGCAGCTGACCTGGCGCCTGCCGGGGGAGAGCGCCGACGCCTCCGCGACCGTCTGGCTGACCCTCGTGCCGGGCGCTGACGGCCCCCGGCTCGCCGGGACCGGCGACGGTCCCGACCTCGACTCGTCCCCGCAGCCGCTGTGGTGGCTCGGGCCGACCGTGCGGGTCGACCGCGGTCCGGTGACCGTGCTCGTCGGCGCCGGTCAGGACGCCGACCGCTGGGCCGGCCTCGCCGCCCGCGCCGCGGCCGCCGTCCGCGCCGACCTGCCCGCTCCGCTCGCACGGCGCTGGGACGGCCGTGCCGTGGTGGAGGTGCCCGCGAGCACCGCCGACTTCGCGCGCGTGCTGGGGGCCGACCCCGCGGCGTACGCGCGTACGGCCGCGGTCACCCGCCCCGAGGGTCCGACGACCGAGGCCGCGGTGCGCGTCGTCGTGAACCCGTCGACGGCGGACGACCCGGCCGACGAGCTCGGCACCCTGCTCACCCACGAGACGGTGCACGTCGCGACCCGCTCGGGCCGCTCGCCCGCGCCGCTGTGGGTCGTCGAGGGCCTGGCCGAGCACGTGGCCCTCCAGGCCCACCCGGACCAGCGCGCCGCCGAGGTGGCCGCGCTGCGCGCCGCGCCCGGTGGACCCGCGCTGCCCCCCGACGCCGCCTTCGCCGCCGGCGCGCACGACGTCACGGCGGCGTACGCCCGGGCATGGCTCGCCTGCCGCGCGGTCGCCGACCACCGCGGGGAGGCGGCCCTCGGTCGCTTCTACGCCGCGCTCGACGCCGGCTCCTCGCTCGACCGTGCCGCCCGCTCCACGCTGGGAGTGCGCGGAGGGACGGTGGCGCGCTGGGCCGACGACGCCGTGCGCCGCGCCCTGCGCGACGGGCAGGGCTGAGCGTGCCCACCACGCTCGTGGTGACGAACGACTTCCCGCCGCGCATCGGCGGCATCGAGTCGTTCGTGGCCGAGGTCTGCCGCCTGCTCGACGACGACGTCGTGGTGCTCGCGTCCGGGCCGCCCGGTGCCTCGGCGAGCGACGCCGGGCGCCCCTACCGGGTGGTCCGCCACCGCGGCCTGCTGCTGCCCACGCCCGACGTGGCCCGGCGTGCGGCGGACCTGCTGCGCGCGTCCGGCGCCTCCCGCGTCGTGGTCGGCGCCGCCATGCCGCTCGGGCTCCTCGCCCCGGGCCTGCGCCGCGCCGGTGCGGAGGTCGTCGTCGCGCTGACCCACGGCCACGAGGTCTGGTGGGCCACGCTGCCCGGCGCCCGTGCCGCCCTGCGCCGGGTCGGCGACGCGTGCGACCACCTGACGACGATCTCGGGCTACACGGCCCGCCGGATCGCGCCTGCGCTCTCGCCCGCGGCCCGTGCCCGTCTGCTCCGGCTGCCCCCACCCGTCGCCGCGACCTTCCGGCCGCCGGCTCGGCCCAACGACCGCCCGGACCGCCCGCCCACCGTCGTCGCCGTCGGCCGCTTCGTGGCGCAGAAGGGCTTCGACGTCCTGCTGCGGGCCTGGCCCGCGGTGGTGGACGGCCTCCCGCCCGCACGCCGGCCCCGGCTCGTGCTCGTGGGTGCGGGCCCCGACGAACGACGGCTGCGCGGGCTCGCGGACGCACCGGGCGTCGCCGGGACCGTCACCTTCGCCGGCGCGCTCCCGGCCGCGGAGGTCTCCGAGCGCCTGCGGGCCGCCGACGTGTTCGCGCTCCCGGTCCGGACACGGCTGGCCGGTCTGAACCCCGAGGGCCTCGGGCTCGCGGCGCTCGAGGCGGCGGCCTGCGGCCTGCCGGTGCTGGTCGGTCGCTCCGGCGGCGCACCGGAGACCGTGCTCGACGGGCTGAGCGGGCACGTCCTCGACAGCCGCGACGTCGGCGCCTGGAGCGCCGCGCTCCTGGCCCTGCTCGGCGACCCGGTGCGGGCGCGAGCCATGGGGGAGCACGGCACGCGCCTGGTCGAGGAACGGTTCGGCCAGGCCCAGGCCCGGCGGACGCTCCGCGACGCGCTGCGCCTCGGGTCCGATCCCGTACCCTGAAGCCCGTGCCAGGCCAGACGAGCTCCAGCGTCGACATCGACGCCGGGCCCGAGCAGGTGATGGCGGTCATCGCCGACCTCGAGGCGTACCCCGCGTGGGTCGACTCGATGCGGAGCGCGACCGTGCTCACGCGTACCGACGGACGTCCCGACCAGGTCGAGATGGTCCTCGCGCACCCGCTCTTCTCCGACACCTACGTCCTCGCTTACGACTGGCAGCCCGACAGCGTGTCCTGGCACCTGGTGCGCGGCAAGCTCCTCACGGCGATGAACGGCTCCTACGCGCTGACGCCGCGGGGTGCGGGCACCACGGTCACCTACACCCTCGCGGTCGACACCTCCCTGCCGATGATCGGCATGCTGCGCCGCAAGGCGGAGAAGACGATCGTCGACGGCGCCCTGCGCGGCCTCAAGCGTCGGGTCGAAGCCTGAGCACCGTCCGGCCGGCGCCGGCCCGCCCACCGCGGCCGGCTCGCGCGGCCCGTCCCCGTCCCGTCGTCGAACGGCTCAGCGTCGGGGTCGACATCGGCGGCACCAAGGTCGCCGCCGGCGTCGTCGACGAGTCCGGGCGTGTGCTCGAACGTTCCCAGGTCCCGACGCCGTCGCACGACCCCAAGGCCGTCGAGGACGCGATCGTCGACGCCGTGAACCGGCTGCGCGCGCGCCACCCGGTCGAGGCGGTCGGCATCGGCGCCGCCGGCTGGGTCGACAACACGCAGTCGATCGTGCGGTTCAGCCCGCACCTCGCCTGGCGCGACGAGCCCCTGCGCGCCGCCCTGGCCGGCCGCATCGACCTGCCGCTCATCGTCGACAACGACGCGAACGCGGCCGCCTGGGCCGAGTACCGCTTCGGCGCCGGCGCCGGCACGTCCGTGATGGTCTGCCTCACCCTCGGCACCGGCATCGGCGGCGGGCTCGTCATCAACGGCGAGCTGTTCCGCGGGACGTACGGCATGGCCGGCGAGTGGGGCCACATGGTCAAGGTGCCCGGCGGGCACCAGTGCGAGTGCGGCAACCGCGGCTGCTGGGAGCAGTACGCCTCGGGCAACGCCCTCGTCCGCGAGGCCCGCGCCCGGCTCCGTGCCGGCGGCCCGCAGGCGGACGCCCTCGCCGCGGCGCTCGGCGTGGGCCCCGACGCGCTCACCGGCCCGCACGTCACCGCCGCCGCGATGGCCGGCGACCCGCAGGCGGTCGAGCTGCTCGCCGACGTCGGCACCTGGATGGGCCTCGGCATCGCCGACGTCGTGGCCGGTCTCGACCCCGAGGTCGTCGTCATCGGCGGCGGGGTCAGCGCGGCCGGCGAGCTCCTCCTCGGCCCCGCGCGGCAGGCGTTCGAGTCGACCCTCACGGGCCGCGGCTTCCGGGCGTACGCGCGGCTCGAGCTGGCCGGGTTCCGCAACGACGCCGGCCTCGTCGGCGCCGCCGACCTCGCCCGGCTCGCCCTGCGCGAGCCGCCGGACTCGGCGCTCTTCGGCTTCTGGCCCCGCCGGCGCAAGCGCCGCAAGCGCGGCGTCGGCCAGCTCGGCGAGACCCGCGCCCGCCGCCGCGAGCTCAGCGCCTGATCCCGCAGCGCGTACCCACGCTCCGGCGGCGCAGGTTTCACGTGAACGTGAAACTCCGGTGCTTCACCCAGCAGATCTGCTGCGGGAAGCGCGAGGTTCCCGGGTGCACCGGCGGAGTTTCACGTGAACGTGAAAACCTGAGGTTCGCGGGGTGAGCCGAAGCAGCCACCGTGCGGGGAGCGCGTGGCGGGCCGACCTCTTCGAGGCCCTTCGACAGGCTCAGGGAGCGTTCCCGCTCGGAACCTCAGCTCAGAGGACCGCGCCGTCCCCGGCGTCGGGCGGGCGGTGGCGGGGGAGCTGGGTGAGCAGCACGACGCAGCCGACGATGAACGACGTCACGGCGAGCCAGCCCAGCCAGGCCGGCAGGTGCAGGCCGAAGCCGGCCGCGAGCACGAGCACCGCGGCGAACAGCACGCCGGTCCAGCCGACGAGGGCCGGCGCGCCCGGACGTGACAGCGGGGGCAGCGGGTCGGGGACGTAGCGCTCGTCCGCGGGCGGCGTGGTCGGGACGTCGGGCGCGGCGCGCCACACCAGCGGGGTCGGTACGACCGGGGTGGCGTCGGCGAACGGCAGGACGAGGGGCGGCGTCGGGGGGACCGGGGACGGCGGGGGATCGCTGCGCTCGGAGCGCGACTCCTCGGCCGTGGTGAGCTCGGCGGCGTGCGGCTCGGGGCGTTCGGCGGTCAGGTGGTAGCCGGCGACCAGCTCGGCGAAGGCGCGGTCGACCGCCTCACGGTCGTCGTCCGGCTCCGCCATCTCCCCGACCCCTCCGGAGGTTCGTGCTCACGTCCACCCAGGTGCTCGAGCGGCGACGCGGGCGAAGAGCTCGACGCTGCCGTCGAAGATCGTCTCCGCGTCGAAGTCGAGCGTGGCTACATGGTAGCTGCGGTGGAGGACCTCGAAGCTCCGGTCGACTGAGGCCGTGCGCGCCCGGATCAGCTCCACCGACGACGCGTCCGCGACGTGGTCCTGCGTCGAGCGGTAGACGAGCAGCGGCGCGGTGACGAGGGGCAGGTCGTGGCGCACCGCGGCCCACAGCCGGCTCTGCGAGTAGAGCGCGTGCAGGGGGTTGCGGTCGTAGCCGCCCTCGGGAGCGTCGGGCTTGGCGATGTCGCCCGCGATGCCCGGCAGCGACGGCGTCAGCAGCCGGATCCAGCGCAGGAACCGGATCCGCGGGTCGGTGATGTTGATGACCGGGTTGACCAGCGCCAGGCCCGTGACGCGGTCCGGGTGCTGCTGCGCGAGCCGCAGCGCGAGGGCGCCGCCCATCGACAGGCCCGCCACCCCCGCCGGGCGACCCGTCGCGTCGGTCAGCGTGAGGAGCGCGCGCTCCACGCAGGCGTACCAGTCCTGCCAGCCGGTGACGTTGAGCTCGCGCCAGCTCGTGCCGTGCCCGGGGAGGCGGGGCAGCACGACGCGGAACCCGCGCGCCGCCAGGTGCTCGCCCCAGGGCCGCATCGCGTACGGCGACCCCGTGAAGCCGTGCAGCACCAGGACGGGCGCGCCGTCGTCCGGGCCACCCGCGTACGGCTGCGCCTGCGGGTCGACCACGGCGGCCCTCGGGGCGCGGGCAAGACGTTCGGCGAGGTCCACGCGGGCATGCTTGCACCAGTCCGAGCCCGTGCGCTCTAGGGTTCAGGGACCGTGCCGGAACCCGGTGGTGGCGCGGCGACGAGGAGGTCGGATGAACTACTTCAGGCTGTTCAAGCGCGGCCTGTTCAAGCCGCTCATCCGCGTCCTGCTGCGCCCGCGGGTCATCGGCGGGGAGCGGGTGCCCACCACCGGCGGCGCGCTCGTGGCCGGCAACCACCTGTCGGGCTGGGACACGCTCGTCGTGCCCGCGATGCTCCCGCGGCAGATGACCTTCCCCGCCAAGGCGGAGCTGTTCGTGGCGCGGGGGCCGGTCTCCTGGGTCGTCGCGCGGTTCGTGACCGCCGTGGGGATCCTCCCCATGGACCGGGCCGGTGGGCGGGCCAGCGCCTCGAGCATGGACGTGGTGCTCGACGCCCTGCGGGAGGGCAAGGTCGTCGGGATCTTCCCTGAGGGCACCCGCTCGCCCGACGGCCGGCTCTACCGCGGCCGTACCGGGGTCGCGCGGCTCGCCCTGAGCGCGGGCGTACCCGTGATCCCGGTGGGCCTGCGGAACACGCAGCCCGGGTGGCGGCGCACGGTCGTCACGTTCGGCGAGCCCCTGGACTTCTCCGCGTACGCCGGCGCCGGCAACGACCGCGACGTCCTGCGTCACGTCACCGACTCGGTGATGGCGGCGATCCAGGACCTCAGTGGCCAGCGCTACGTCGACGCGTACGCCACGGGGGTGAAGACCGCGCTGCGGGAGGGCCGCAGCCTCGACGTCGTCGAGCTCGACCGACCGGGGCAGGGCCGCGTCGCCCCGCCCGTGCCGGGCAGCAGGGCATGAGGGCCGGGCGGCGTGACGGTTCCGCTGCGGACCCCGCCGCCGGCGCGACCGACGTCGTCTCGGTCGAGGCCACCGGCACGCTGCGCGTTGCGAGCGCCGACGGCCGCCGGCCCGGGCGCGGCATCTACTGGATGCTGCGCCACGTGGTCCTGGGCCCCGTCGTCAGCCAGCTGTTCCAGCCCATCGAGGAGGGCGCCGACCACGTCCCGGCCGAGGGCGGCGCGATCCTGGCCAGCAACCACCTCTCGTACGCCGACTGGCTCTTCACGCCGCTCGCGCTGAACCGGCGGGTCACGTTCGTGGCCAAGTCCGACTACTTCACCGGCGTCGGGGTGAAGGGCTGGGCGCAGAAGCGCTTCTTCGCGGGCACCGGGCAGGTGCCCGTCGACCGCAGCGGGGGCAAGGCGAGCGAGGGCGCGCTCCGCGCCGGGCTGCAGGTGCTGCAGCGCGGCGAGCTGTTCGGCATCTACCCGGAGGGGACGCGCAGCCACGACGGCCGCCTCTACAAGGGGCGCACCGGGGTGGCCCGCCTGGCCCTCCTGGCGAAGGTCCCGGTGATCCCGACGGCGGTGATCGGGACCGACGTGATCGCCCCGCCCGGCAAGATCATCAAGCGCGTGGTGAGCCCGACCGTACGGTTCGGGGAGCCGCTCGACTTCTCCCGCTACGAGGGGATGGAGAGCGACCGCTTCGTGCTGCGCTCCATCACCGACGAGATCATGTACGCGATCATGGAGCTCTCCGGGCAGGAGTACGTCGACCTGTACGCGCCCGTGGCCAAGGAGCTCGCCGCCAAGGAGCGCAAGGCCGCCGAGCTGGACGAGGTCAGCCCCCAAGCGTGACGCTGCCCGCCTGCTGAAGGCGTACGCGCAGGACGCTCCCTGAGCCTGTCGAAGGGCCTCGATGAGGTCGGCGTCCTTCGTCCCCCGGAGCAGCAGCCGCCGACCCGTCCCGGGCCCTTCGACGAGCTCAGGGGGCGTTCCGGTTCAGGCGAGCCGCAGCAGCACGTCGGCGACCGCGTCCGGCTGACTCAGCGCGGCGAGGTGCCCGCCGGGGAGGACGACCGGGTCGAGCCCGAGCCGCTCCCGCGCGACGCGCTGCTGGAAGGCGAGCGGAAAGAGCCGGTCCCCGCTCGTGCTGACCACCGTGGTGGGGACGTCGGGCCAGGCCGGGAACGGCGGCGGCGCCTCGAACAGCGAGTCCGCCGGGCTGCCGTCGCCCTCCAGAAACCTCCGCGCCGCCGGCGGCACGTCGTGGAGGAACACCGCCTCCGGGTCGAAGGGCGCGTCCGGGTCCCGCCCGGCCGTCCGCTCGGCCGCCCGCCGCGCCTCCGGCTGACCGGTCGTGTCCCACCAGTCGCCGGCGCTCTCGCCGGGCGCCGGGACCATCGCGTTCAGCAGGACCAGGTGCGCGGGGGCGAGCCGCTCGGCGGCGAGGACGGCGGCGTACGCGCCCATGGACTGGGCGACGAGCACGAGGGGGTCGGCGTCGCGGGCGAGCGCGACCACGGCGTCGGCCTGGTCGCCGAAGGTCGCGCCGGGATGGTTCGGGAGGTCAGGGGCGAGCACGCGGTGGCCGGCGGCCTCGAGCCGCGGCCGCACGAGGCCCCAGGAGGCGCCGGTGCCGCCGGCGCCGTGGAGGAGGACGAACGTCAGCACCGCCATCGGGTGAGTCTCGCAGCGTCTTGCTGAGATCGGGTCGCTCGATCCGCATCGGAGGTGTTGTCCCCGCTCAGCGACGACGACCCCGGCTCATCGAGTGACCCGTTTTCAGCAGATGGTCGTCAGCACGATGGCCCGCCGCCTGGAAAGCGGGAGGTCGTCCCGACGGCCTCCCGTACCCTTGACCGGTGTCCGAGACGGTCCAGGCCCGACTGAGCGAGGCGGGTGTGCCCTCCCTGCAGGAGCTGCACGCCCTCGACGCGAAGCAGCAGCCGACCTATCGCGACCCCGCGCAGCTCGCCGACGTCGTCGACCGGCTGCGGGTGCTGCCGCCGCTGGTGTTCGCGGCGGAGTGCGACGCGCTGCGAGCCAAGATGGCCAGCGTCGCCGCGGGGGAGGCGTTCTTCCTGCAGGGCGGCGACTGCGCCGAGACCTTCGCCGGCGTCACCGCGCAGAACATCCAGGGCAAGCTCCGCACCCTGCTCTCCATGGCTGTCGTGCTGACGTACGCCGCCCAGGTGCCGATCGTCAAGGTCGGGCGGATGGCCGGGCAGTACGCCAAGCCGCGCAGCTCCGACAACGAGACCCGCGGCGGCGTGACGCTGCCGGCGTACCGCGGCGACGCGGTCAACGGCTTCGACTTCACCGAGGCCGCGCGCATCCCCGACCCCGAGCGGCTGGTCGGCGTCTACAACGCCTCCGCCGCCACCCTGAACCTCACCCGTGCCTTCGTCACGGGCGGGTTCGCGCACCTGCGCAGCGTCCACAGCTGGAACGCCGACTTCGTCGCCAGCTCCGGCGCCGGGGTGCAGTACCAGCAGCTGGCCGACGAGATCGACCGCGCGCTGGCCTTCATGGTGGCCTGCGGGATCGACGACGACACGTTCCGCGTCGTCGACTTCTACTCCAGCCACGAGGCGCTGCTGCTCGAGTACGAGCACGCGCTCACCCGCGTCGACTCGCGCACGGGCAACCCGTACGGCACCTCGGGCCACTTCCTCTGGATCGGCGAGCGCACCCGCCAGCTCGAGGGTCCGCACGTCGAGCTCATGCGCCACGTGCACAACCCGATCGGCATCAAGCTCGGCCCGACGACGACCGCGGACACCGCGCTGGAGCTCGCCGACCGGCTCGACCCCGACCACGTCGACGGGCGCATCACCTTCATCACCCGGATGGGCGCGGGCAAGATCCGCGACGTCCTGCCCGAGCTGGTGGCCAAGGTGACCGCGAGCGGGCGCCAGGTGGCGTGGGTCTGCGACCCGATGCACGGCAACACGTTCGAGGCGCGCAACGGCTTCAAGACCCGGGCCTTCTCCGACGTCATGGACGAGCTGAACGGCTTCTTCGACGTCCACGAGGAGCTCGGCACCTGGCCGGGCGGGGTGCACGTCGAGCTGACCGGCGACGACGTCACCGAGTGCGTCGGCGGCAGCGACGAGATCGTCGAGGCCGACCTCGTGAACCGCTACGAGACCCTCTGCGACCCCCGCCTCAACCGCAACCAGAGCCTCGAGCTCGCGTTCCTCGTCGCCGAGCGCCTGACCTCGGGCCGCATCAAGCGGCAGAACCCGGTCCAGGCGTACGCGCCGGTTTCTCTGTAGCCAGGCCTCGGCCGGTTGCTCCCACCGGGAAGTGGTCGCTCCGGGCGTGCGCTGACGGCATGTCGCATGGTGGGAGCGACCACTTTCCGCAAGCGCCGGAAGTGGTCACCGCAGAGGGACGACGGTGGGCAGTGCATAGGGTCGTGACGTGATCGACCTGCGCTCCGACACCGTCACCCGGCCTACGCCCGCGATGCGCGAGGCGATGGCGAACGCACCCGTCGGCGACGACGTCTACGACGAGGACCCCTCGATCCACGCGCTCGAGGAGCGCGCGGCGGAGCTGCTGGGCCACGAGGCCGGGCTCTACTGCCCGACGGGCTCGATGACGAACGTCCTCGGCGTCTGGCTCCACGTCACGCCGGGCACGGAGGTCCTCTGCGACGTCCAGGCGCACATCGCCCGCGCGGAGATGGGGGCGCACGGGGCGCTGACCGGCGTCACGATGCGGACCTGGCCCTCGGTCTCGGGACGGCTCGACGCGGCCGAGGTCGCCAAGATCGTCTCCCCGGACGCCGGCCCGTACCTCGTCTCGACGGCCTGCGTCGCGGTGGAGAACACCCACAACTTCGGCGGCGGCACCGTCCAGCCCTTCGACCAGCTCGAGGCGGTCGCGCAGCTCTGCCGCGACCTCGACCTGGCCTTCCACCTCGATGGCGCCCGCCTCGCGAACGCCTCGGTCGCGACGGGCGTCTCGCTCGAGACCTACGGCCGGCTCTTCGACACGGTCAGCCTCTGCCTCTCCAAGGGCCTCGGCGCCCCGGTCGGCTCGGTCCTCGTCGGGACCCGCGAGCAGATGGACCGGGCCCGGATCCAGCGCAAGCGGCTCGGCGGCGGCTGGCGGCAGGCCGGCGTGATCGCCGCGGCGGGGCTGTACGCGCTCGAGCACCACGTCGAGCGGCTGGCCGAGGACCACGCAGCCGCCCGCGCGCTCGCTGAGGCCGTCGCCGCCCGGGCGCCGCAGGCGATCGACCCGGACGCGGTCGAGACGAACATCGTCGCCCTCGACACCGGCTCCACGCCTGCGTCGGACGTCGTCGCTGCCGCGGCCGAGCAGGGCGTCCGGGTCGGGACGGTCGGCAACCGGACGGTGCGCGCCGTCACGCACCTCGACGCCACCCTTGAGCAGGCCCGCGAGGCGGGCGAGGTGCTCGGCGACGTGCTGGCCCGGGTGGCCCAGGCCGCCTGAGCGGCGCCTGCGGGAACCCGCCCGCCCCGGCGCACCGGGACGGGGCGGGCCCGAGGTCGAGGCTCAGGCCCCGGACTGCTGCAGGCCCTTGGCCTCGTCGATCCAGGCGCTGACCTGCTTCTCGGACACGCCGATGACGCGCCCGTGCCGGTCGAGGATCATCTGCGTCAGCGACGCCGGGTTGCGGTGGCTCAGCTCCTTGATCGAGTCCACGCCGATGCTCTCCAGCATCTCGGTGTGCTTCGGCCCGATGCCCTTGAGCTTGTAGAGGTCGTTCTCCATCGCCATGGTCGTCCGCGCTCCTTGTCGGCCAGCCCGTCTGGCCCTGCGGGGAAACATAAGCCCGGCGCGGAGCGGTGTCACGAGCCGGGTCAGCGCGCCCGCAGCCAGGCCAGCACGGCGAGCACCCGCCGGTTGTCGGTGTCGAGCTCGGGCAGGTCGATCTTGGCGAAGATGCTCGAGATGTGCTTCTCCACCGAGCCCGGCGACACCACCAGCGCGGCCGCGACGGCCGCGTTGCTGCGGCCCTCGGCCATCAGCGCGAGCACCTCGCGCTCCCGGCGGGTGAGCCGGTCGAGCGGGTCCGCGCGGCGGGCCACGAGCAGCTGGGCCACCACCTCCGGGTCGAGCACGCTGCCCCCGGCGACCATGGTGCGCAGCGCGTCGACGAGCACGTCCAGCGACGTCACCCGGTCCTTCAGCAGGTAGCCGACCCCGCCCCGGCCGTCGGAGAGCAGGACGTCGGCGTACGACTGCTCGACGTACGCCGACAGCATCAGCACCGCCAGGCCGGGCTGGAGGGCCCGCGCCTCGACGGCGGCGCGGAGGCCGTCGTCGGTCATGCCCGGCGGCATCCGCACGTCGACCACGGCGGCGTCCGGCCGCTGCCGGCGCACGGCCTCCACGAGCGCGGGCGCGTCGCCGACGGCCTCCACCACGTCGCAGCCGGCCTCGGCCAGCAGCCGCGCGAGCCCCTCCCGGAGGAGGACGGAGTCGTCGGCGAGCACCACGCGCACCGGCTCAGCCCTCCCGCTGCTCGGGCAGCACGGCGGTGACCTGGGTGCCGCCGCCGGCCGGGGAGCTGATCACGAGGGTGCCGTCGACGCCGGCCAACCGGTCGGCGAGACCGGCGAGCCCGTGGCCGCGGGCCGTCGAGGCGCCGCCGACCCCGTCGTCGCTCACGGTGACCGCGACCCCGGAACCGTCGTCCAGCCGGCGCACGTCCACGGCGGCGCGGGTCGCGGCGCTGTGCTTCTCCACGTTGGTCAGGGCCTCGGCGACCACGAAGTAGGCGGCGTGGCGGACCGGCACGGCCAGCCGGACGGGTTCGACGTCGACCACGGTCGGGACGCTGCCCCGCGCGACGAGCGCGGTCACCGCGGCGGACAGGCCCTGCTCGTCGAGGATCGGCGGGGCGATGCCGCGCGACAGGTTGCGGATCTCGGCGAGCGCGTCCTGCGACTGCTGCAGCGCCTCGCCGAGCAGGGCCCGGGCGGCGCCCGGGTCGGTGTCGAGGCGCCGCTCGGCGGCCGCGATGTCCATGCCGAGGCGGACGAGGCGCTGCTGCGGGCCGTCGTGGAGGTCGCGCTCGAGCCGGCGCAGCGTGTGCGCCTCGGCCTGGCCCGCAGCGGTCCGGCTCTCGGTCAGCGCGCTGACCCGCTCGCGCAGCTCGGGGGTCTCGTCGACCAGCAGCGCGGTCGCGAGGGCGGCGTGCAGCCCGACGAGGCCGCGCAGCACGGCCGGTGCGGTGAGCAGCAGGACGACGCCGACCGCGCTGTTGAACAGGACGTCCGCGAAGTGCCCGGGGTAGCCGAGCAGGGCGGGCAGCCCGGTGTTGTCGTCCGGCAGCCAGGTGCTCCACAGCCAGTAGGTCACGCCGCCGAGCCCGCCGACGACCCAGGTGACGGCCAGGGAGAAGGTCACGACCGACACGGGGAAGGCGATCAGCACGTGCAGCAGGTCGCGCCACGCCTGCGGGCGGGCCAGCCGGCCGAGCAGCCCGCGCAGGCCGGAGCCCGACGACGCCGAACGGTAGGTCGGCGGCAGCTCCACGCCGGTGGAGGCGAGCAGGAGCCGCTGCATGCGGGCCGCCCACCCGGCGACCGCCAGGCCGGCCACCAGCAGGACGAGGCCGACGACGAGGATCGCGAGCCCCACCCCGGCGCTGAGCAGGGTCACGCAGACCACGAACGCGGTCAGCTGCAGCGCGAAGATGCCGACCAGCGCCGCGAAGCGGCGCCCGGCGTCCGGCAGGAGTCCCACGGGCTCATTGTTCTCGACGGCGGTGGTGAGTGTCATGGCTCCACCGTCGCGCGTACGGGGGCGCCGGACGACGGTGCTGCCCGGCCTCTTCGTGCGGGGGCTACCCCCCCGCCTCTGCTGCGTCAGCCGAGGTGGCGCAGGCGCGGCCAGAGGTCGGCCCACGACGCCGTCGGCCCGGTGCAGACGGCCACGGGCTCGCCCTCCTCCTCGTTGTCGACCCCGGTCCCGTTCGCGAGCCGCGTCACCGTGCGGCACCCGGCGAAGAGGGTCGCGACCTGCGGGAGCTGTCCGCCGACCACCACGACGGTCCGGGTGCCGGCCGGTGGGCCGCCCGCGTCCCAGAGGGCGGCGTGGCCGCTCACGACGGGGACGTCGGGGTGCCGGCCGAACCGGACGAGCGCCCCGGCCTCGCCGTAGTTGCTCGCGAGCACCACCGTGCCCGGGTCGGCGGCGAGCGCGGTGTCCACGACGGCGTCGACCTGCGCCACGTACGTCGGCCACCCGAAGGTGTCGCGCACCGTCTGGTTGAGCGCGGGCACGGGCGTCCGGGCCAGGACCGCGACGGGCAGGACTGGGAGGTCGATCACCACGTTCGTCACGACGTGCAGGGCGACGAGCACCGCCAGGGCCGCTCGCCGCGCACCGCCCGCCCCGCGCTCGGCCCATGCCGCGACGGGTACGCAGCCGGCGGCGAAGACCGGCGCCAGCAGGCCGTACGGGTAGTAGACCTGCGCGCCGCCGACCACGGTCAGCGCCACCGCGACGACGAGGGCCACGAGGAGGAACCGGTACGCGCGCCAGGCCGGCGCACGGAGGAGCCGGACCGCCCCGGCCACGACGACGACGAAGAGCAGCGGCCCGACCATGATCACCAGGAACGGCACGGTGGTCAGGCGGACGGCCGTGGCGTTGCCCGCGGCGAGGGCCCGGCCCATGGCGAGCTGGGGCAGGCCGTGCCGCAGCTGCCACACCACGTCGGGCAGGGCGAGCAGGACGGCGAGAGCGGCGGCGCCGAGCAGGGCGGGGGACGCGAGCACCCGCCGGGGCCCGGACACGACCAGGCCGACGAGCAGGGAGACGACCAGCACGCCGACGAGCCACTTGTTCGTGGTGCCGAGACCCGCGACGGCGCCGGCGACCCACCACCAGCGGGGGCCGCGCCGGACCGCGCGGACGGTCACCAGCACGACCACCTCCCACACCAGCAGGTCGACGGAGCTGGTGAGCAGCAGGTGCCCGAACGTCAGGGTGAAGGTCCCGAAGCCGAAGCCCCACGCGGCCAGGCCCTGCGCCCGGGCGGCACCGCCCAGCTCGCGGGCGAGCAGCGTGACGGCGACGGTCGAGGCGACGGCCAGCAGCACCGCCGGCAGCCGGAGCACCAGGACGGAGTTGTGCAGGGCCGCCATGGTCCGGGCCAGGAGCGGGGTGAGCGGCGGCTGGTCCACGTAGCCCCAGGCCGGCGGCAGCATCCGGAAGTAGAGCTCGTCGCGGTGGTAGCCGTACCGGCCCGCGGTCGCGAGCAGCGCGACGGCGAGGGCGACCAGGGCGGGCGTCACCCAGCGCCACGCGAAGGGCGGCGCCGGTGCGGCCGGAGCCGCCGCCACCGGCACCCGCACGGGAGTCACGCTAGCCACCCCGTGCGGAGGAGGCGAACGACTTGCGCGGCTCAGTGCAATTGCATATGGTACTGACTATCGAGAGAGGATGGTCCCCATGGCCGAGTCCGCAGCGACCCCCACGCCCGAGCGCCCCTGGCGCGGTGTCTTCACCGCGACCGCGCTGCCCTTCCACGACGACCTGTCCGTCGACTTCGACGGCTACGCGGAGCACGTCGCGTGGCTGGCCGCGTACGGCACGCACGGCGTCGCGCCGAACGGCTCGCTGGGGGAGTACCAGACCCTGAGCGACGACGAGCGCGCCCAGGTCGTGCGGACCGCCGTCGAGGCGTCGCCCGAGGGCTTCGGCGTCATGGCCGGCTGCGGGGCGTACGGCACGCTGCAGAGCGTCCGTTGGATCGAGCAGGCGGCCGAGGCCGGCGCGACGTCGGTGCTGCTGCTGCCGCCGAACACCTACCGCGCCGACGCCGACACCGTGCTGCGCCACTACCGCGAGGCCGCCAAGGTGGGCTTGCCGATCGTGGCCTACAACAACCCGTACGACACCAAGGTCGACCTCACCCCGGCCGTCCTCGCGCAGCTGCACGCCGAGGGCCTCATCGTCGCGGTGAAGGAGTTCACCGGTGACGTGCGCCGCGCGTACGAGATCGCCGAGCTCGCGCCCGGCCTCGACCTGGTCGTCGGGTCCGACGACGTCCTGCTCGAGCTCGGCGTCGCCGGGGCGGTGGGCTGGGTCGCCGGCTACCCGAACGCCATTCCGCAGTCGACGATGGAGCTCTACGAGCTCGTCACCTCCGGCGACCCGGCCGACCTCGCCCGCGCGCTGCCGATCTACCGCGACCTGCACTCGCTGCTGCGCTGGGACTCCAAGACCGAGTTCGTGCAGGCGATCAAGCTGTCGATGGACGTCGCCGGCCGCAAGGGCGGGATCTGCCGCCCGCCCCGCGGCCCGCTGGCCGCCGAGATCCGTGACCGGGTGGTGGCCGACACCGAGGCCGCGCTCGGGAAGGGCTACAAGTAGAGACGTGACCTCCTCCACGACCGAAGCCTCCGCCCCCACCCCGGCCGAGACCGACCCGACCACCGTCCCCGAGCTCGTCGCCGCCGCGACGCGCGCCGGGGTGGTGTGGGCGGCGACGAGCCGCCAGGACCGCGCCGCCGTCCTCGACGCGGTCGCGGACGCCCTCGACGCCGCCGGTGGCACGCTCGTGCCGCTGGCGGTCGAGGACTCCCACCTGGCCGAGGGCCGGCTGCGGGGCGAGCTGCAGCGCACGACCTTCCAGCTCCGGCTGTTCGGCGAGGTGCTGCGCGAGGGTTCCTACCTCGACGTCCGGGTCGACCACCCCGACGCGGAGTGGCCGATGGGTGCCCCGCGTCCCGACCTGCGCCGCACGATGGTGCCGCTCGGGCCGGTCGTGGTCTTCGCGGCGGGCAACTTCCCCTTCGCCTTCAGCGTCGCCGGCAACGACATGGCCTCCGCGCTGGCCGCCGGCTGCCCGGTGCTGCTCAAGGCCCACCCGGGCCACCTGCGGCTGTCGCTCGCGACCGCCGAGGTCGTCCAGCGCGCGCTCGCCGAAGCCGGCGCACCGGAGGGCCTGTTCACCCTGGTCGTGGGTGACGAGGCCGGTCGCGCCGCGCTGACCGACCCAGGCGTCACCGCGGGCGGGTTCACGGGCTCGACCGGCGGGGGCCGTGCGCTCTTCGACCTCGCGGTCTCGCGGCCGGTGCCGATCCCGTTCTTCGGCGAGCTCGGCAGCGTCAACCCGGTCTTCGTGACCCGTGCGGCCGCGGAGGCGCGCGGCGCGGAGATCGCCAAGGAGGCGATCGGGTCGTTCACGCTCGGCGCCGGCCAGTTCTGCACCAAGCCGGGCGTGCTCGTCGTCCCGAACGGCTCGCCGCTGCTCGAGGCGCTGAGCTCCGCCGACCTGCCCGGGCCGGCGCCGATGCTGTCGGAGCGGATGGTCGAGGGCCACAACCGCGTGCGCCACGAGCTCGAGGGCGTGGCCGGCGTCGAGGTGCTCGCCCGTGGGACCGACGCCGAGGACGGCACGCCGGCCCCGACGATCCTGCGCACGGACGTGGCCACGCTGCTGGCCGACGTCGAGGACCTCTTCCGCGAGTGCTTCGGCCCGACCGTGCTCGTCGCCACCTACGAGGGCTCCGGGGGCAACGAGGACCTCGTCGCGCTCGCGCAGGCGATCGACGGGCAGCTGACCGCGTCGGTGTTCGGCGAGACCTCCGACGTCGAGGGCGTCCGCGAGCTCGTCTCGGTCCTCGCCAACCGCGCCGGCCGCCTGCTCTGGAACGCCTGGCCGACCGGCGTCAGCGTCACGTACGCGCAGGAGCACGGCGGTCCGTACCCCGCGACCACCGCGCCGTCGACCACCTCGGTGGGCACCGGGGCGATCGCGCGCTGGCTGCGGCCCGTCGCGTACCAGGGCTTCCCCTCGGGCCTGCTGCCGGGCGAGCTGCGCGACGAGCTGGACGAGGGCGCCGACGCGCCCCGCCTCGAGGACGGCAGGCTCCGGCTCAGCGGGCGCGAGCGGTGAGAGCCAGCCGCGTCTTCTCCGCGGTCGACTCGCACACGGAGGGCATGCCGACCCGCGTGATCACCGGCGGGTTCGGCGTGATCCCGGGCGCGAGCATGGCCGAGCGGCGCGTGTGGTTCATGGAGAACGCGGACCACCTGCGCACGCTGCTCATGTGCGAGCCGCGCGGGCACGGTTCCATGAGCGGCGCGATCCTCCAGCCGCCCACGAGGCCGGACGCGGACTGGGGCGTGCTGTTCATCGAGGTGTCCGGGCTGCTGCCGATGTGCGGCCACGGAACCATGGGTGTGGCGACCGTGCTCGTCGAGACGGGGATGGTGCCGGTCGTCGAGCCCGTCACCACGATCCGCCTCGAGGTGCCTGCCGGGCTCGTCGTCGCCCAGGTCGCCGTGACCGACGGGCACGCCACCTCGGTGACGCTGGAGATGGTGCCGTCGTTCAGCCTCGGGCTGGACCGGACCGTCTCCGTGCCGGGCTACGGCGAGGTCACGTACGACATCGCGTACGGCGGCAACTTCTACGCGATCGTGCAGCTCGAGTCCCTCGGGCTGCCCTTCGAGCACGCCGCCAAGAACCGCCTCCTCGACGCGGGCCTGGCGATCATGGCGGCGATCGACGAGCAGGACCTGCCCGTGCACCCCGAGCGCGAGGACATCCGCGGCTGCCACCACGTCTACCTCGCGGCGCCGGGCTCGGACGCGAAGCACTCGCGGCACGCGATGGCGATCTACCCGGGATGGTTCGACCGGTCGCCGTGCGGCACCGGCACCTGCGGCCGGATGGCCCAGCTGCACGCCCGCGGCGAGCTCGCGGTCGGCGACGAGCTGGTCAACGAGTCGTTCATCGGGTCGCAGTTCCGCGGACGGCTGCTCGGCGAGACCACGGTCGGCGGCCTGCCCGCCGTCCTGCCGAGCATCACCGGCCGCGCCTGGGTGACCGGCATGGGCCAGTACCTCCTCGACCCGACCGACCCGTTCCCCGCCGGCTTCACGCTGTGACGGGCCCCAACCTGGGACTGGCGGTGCCGCGCAGCCGCAGCCGCAGTCAGGACGCGCGGCGAAGGGCGGCGGCGTGACCGTCGTCGGGCGGAGCGTGCTGCGGACGGCCGACGTGGTCGTCGTCGGCGCGGGTGCGGTCGGTGCGGCGTGCGCGTACTTCGCCGCGCGGGCCGGGCTGCGGGTCGTCGTGCTCGACCGCGGGCCGGTGGCCGGCGGGACGAGCAGCGCGGGGGAGGGGAACCTCCTCCTCTCCGACAAGGAACCCGGGCCCGAGCTCGATCTCGCCCTGCTCTCGAGCCGCGTCTGGACGACCGACCTCGCCGAGCACGGGCACCACTGGGAGTACGAGGCCAAGGGCGGGCTGGTCGTCGGCGACGACGCGGCCGGGCAGGCCGCGCTCGAGGCGTTCGCGGTGCACCAGCGGGCGGCGGGCATCGAGGCCGTGGTGGTCGCCCACGACGACCTCCCCGCGTACGAGCCGCACCTCAACCGGGACGTCGCCGGCGGCGTCTTCTACGCCCAGGACGCGCAGGTCCAGCCGATGCTGCTGACCGCGCACCTGCTGCGGCTGGCCCGCGGGCTCGGCGCCCAGGTCGTCACGGGCTCGGAGGTCACCGGGTTCCTCCGCGACGGCGAGCGCGTCACCGGCGTCCGGACCCGTACGGGGCAGGTCAGCGCCGACGCCGTCATCAACGCCTCCGGCACCTGGTCGGGCGAGGTCGCGCGGCTGGCCGGGGTCGACCTGCCGGTGCTGCCGCGGCGCGGGTTCGTGCTGGTCACGCAGCCGCTGCCGCCGCTGGTGCGCCACAAGGTGTACGGCGCGGGCTACGTCGCCGACGTCGCCAGCTCCGACGAGGCGCTGCAGACCTCGCCCGTCGTCGAGGGCACGCCCAGCGGAACCATCCTCGTCGGCGCCTCCCGCGAGCGCGTCGGCTTCGACCGCACCCCCTCGCTGCCGGTGCTGGCCCGGCTCGCCGCGGCGGCGGCGGCGCTGTTCCCGGTGCTGCGCGACGCGTCGCTGATCCGCGCGTACGCCGGCTTCCGCCCCTACTGCCCCGACCACCTGCCCGTCCTCGGCCCGGACCCGCGCGCGCCCGGCCTGTGGCACGCGTGCGGCCACGAGGGCGCCGGCATCGGGCTGAGCGTCGGCACCGGGCACCTGCTCGCCCAGGCGCTGACCGGCGTGACGCCGGAGGTCGACCTGCACCCGTTCCGGCCGGAACGGTTCGAGCCGACCGGCACCCCCGCGACCGAGGAGCTGGCCGGTGCCCACTGACGGTCGGGGCGCTCCCGGTCCCCGCGTGCCCTTCACGCTGGACGGCCGCCCGCTGAGCGCCCGCCCCGGCCAGAGCGTCGGCGCGGCGCTCACCGACGCGGGTGTCCGGTCCTGGCGCACGACCCGGCGCCGGGAGAAGCCGCGCGGCCTGTTCTGCGGGATCGGCGTCTGCTTCGACTGCCTCATCGAGGTCGACGGGCGGCCCGACCAGCGCGCCTGCCTGACCCCCGTGCAGCCGGGCATGCGCCTGCGGACCGGTGCCCCCGAGGAGTGGACGTGAGCACGACCGAGACCGCGGGCCCGCCGCGTACGCCGCACGGCGACCTGGCCGTCGTCGGCGCGGGACCCGCCGGCCTGGCCGCGGCCGTCGCCGCCGCCGAGCGGGGCCTGGCGGTCGTCGTCGTGGACGCCGGCACCCAGCCGGGCGGGCAGTACTGGCGCCACCCCGACGAGCAGGCCGAGGCCGGGCTGGGACCGCACGCGGACGCCGAGGAGCTGCCCGCGCACCCCGTCGGGCAGCACGACTGGCAGGTCTACGTCCGCCTCCGCGAGCGCTTCGACGCCCTGCGGTCCGCGGGCGCGATCGCGCACGTCCCCGGTGCGCAGGTGTGGTTCGTCGAGCGGACGGGCGGCGCGGAGCGGGAGGGCTGGCGGCTGCGGACCAGCCCGACCGTCGAGCCCGACGACCGGGTGCCGGCCGAGGTCACGGCCACGGCCCTCGTGCTCTGCCCCGGCGGCTACGACCGGCAGCTGCCCGTCGCGGGCTGGGACCTGCCCGGCGTCATGGCCGCCGGCGGGGTGCAGGCGCTGCTCAAGGGGCACGGCTCGCTCGCGGGCCGACGGGCGGTGGTCGCCGGGACGGGACCGTTCCTGCTCCCCGTGGCCGCGGGCCTGGCCGAGGCCGGGGCCGAGGTGCTCGGCGTCTGCGAGGCGAACGCCGTGACCGGCTGGGCGCGCCAGCTCGGCGGGGCCGCGCAGTCGCCGCGCAAGGGCCTCGACGCCGTCGGCTACGTGCGCACGATGCTCGCGCACCGCATCCCGTACCGGCAGCGCACCGTCGTCACCGCGATCGGCGGCCGCGACCAGGTCGAGTCGGTCACCACGGCCCGCCTGGGGCGCGACGGCACGGTGGTGCCGGGCAGCGAGCGGACCGCGGCGGTCGACCTCGTCGCGCTCGGCTGGGGCTTCACGCCCTCCCTCGAGCTCGTGACCGCCGTCGGGGCCGACACCCGGGTCGACGTCGACGACTCCCTGGTCGCGGTCGTGGACGACGACCAGCGCAGCACCGTTCCCGGCGTCTACGTGGCCGGCGAGGCGACCGGCGTGGGCGGGGCCGCGCTCGCCCTGCTCGAGGGTGAGCTCGCGGGGCTCGCTGCCGCGGCCGACCTCGGTCGTGACACCTCCCCGATCGGGTCCCGTCGCCTGCGCGGCGGCATCCGGCGCGGTCGGGCCTTCGCCCGGGCGATGCACCGGGCGCACCCGGTGCCGGCGACCTGGACGAGCTGGCTGACGCCGGAGACGCTGGTCTGCCGCTGCGAGGAGGTCGACGTCGCCACCGTGCGCCGGGCCCGCGACGAGCTCGGCGGCGGCGACTTCCGCACGGCCAAGCTGCTGACCCGTACGGGCATGGGCTGGTGCCAGGGGCGCGTGTGCGGGTTCGCGACGGCGCTGCTCGCCGCCGAGGACGCCGGGCGCGGCCTGACCGTCGAGGACCTGCGGCCCACGTCCAAGCGCACCCTCGGCACGCCGCTCAGCCTCGGCCGCCTGGCCGACCTCGCCGAAGTCCCAGCGGGGCAGATCCCCCTCGACCTCGAGCCCTCGGACCCCGCCGACCGGTAGGTTGCCGCGCTGCTCCTCGGCGTGTCGCGCGCGGCAACCTACCGCTCGGCAGAGATGGGGGAGGCCGCCGACCGGGGTCAGGCGTCGGAGCGGCCCGCCCAGGTCGTCCGCGTACGGGCGATGTGGGCGTGCATGAGGGCCTCGGCGCCGGCGGCGTCGCGGGCCTCGAGGAGGTCGACCAGGGTCAGGTGCTCGCGGGCGTTCTCGGCGAGCGCGCCGCTGGCCAGCATCGCGCTCAGGCCGAGCAGCCGGGTCTGGCCGCGCAGCTCGGCGACGAGGTCGACCAGGCGCGGGTTGCCGTCGTACGCGAGCAGCCGCAGGTGGAACTCGCGGTCGGCCTCGGTGTACGCGACGAGGTCGCCGGCGCCCGCCTCGTCGACGATGCGCTGCGCCATCGCCCGCAGCCCGGGCAGGTCCTCGACCGGGACGTGCGGGGCGACGCGACCGACGACGGGCGGTTCGAGGAGCTGGCGGATCTGGGTCAGCTGGTCGAGGGAGGCGTCGTCGACCTCGCTGACGCGGAAACCCTTGTTGGGCACGATCGTCACCGTGCCCTCGCGCACCAGGTCGAGCATCGCCTCGCGCACGGGCGTGGCCGACACCCCGAACCGTGCGGCGAGCGACGGCGCGGAGTAGACGGTGCCGGGCTCCATCTCGCCCGAGACGATGGCGGCCCGGAGCGCCTGCGAGACGCGCTCGCGCAGGCTCGTCTTGGGCAGCGTCGTGATGCTGCGCGCCTCGGTCATGGGCCTCCTTCGCCACCCGACACCGTACGGGGCGTGGTCGGCGCGAGGCTGGAGCGCGTCCGCAGGCACGCCCCGTTAGCGTGAGGGCCATGCAGATCGCGCACCTCGGTCACTCCGCCGTCCTCGTCCAGACCCCCGGGGCCCGCATCCTGATCGACCCGGGCAACCTCACCGACGTCTGGCACGACCTGACCGACCTCGACGCCGTCCTCGTCACCCACCGCCACCCCGACCACCTCGACCCGGAGGCGCTCCCGGCCCTGCTGCGGGCCAACCCGGGCGCCCGCGTCGTCGTCGAGCCCTCGATCCTGGCGGCGAGCGAGGCGGGCGAGCTGCCCGAGCTGCCGAACGGTTCGGGCCTGGCCCCCGACGACCAGACCGCGATCGGCGATGTGCTGGTCACCGCGGTGGGCGGCGCGCACGCCGTCATCCACCCCGACATCCCGCGCATCGGCAACGTCGGCTTCGTGCTGCGCTCGGAGGGCGAGCCCACGCTCTTCCACCCGGGCGACTCGTACGCGGTCGCCCCGGGCGGGGTCGACGTCGTCGCCGTCCCGCTCTACGGGCCGTGGGGCGCGCTGCGCGAGACGATCGACTTCGCACGCGCCGTGGCGGCGCCGGAGGGGTTCGGCATCCACGACGAGCTCCTCAACGAGCGCGGCCTCGGCCTCGTCAAGGGCCGGGTCCGCGACATGACGCCGACCAACCTCGTCGACCTCCGCGGCGGGGAGCTGCGCACCTTCTGACGCGGGCCCACCTCCGCCGCCGAGCGGTGCGCCGGCCTGGTCCAGCCGTGCCGCGTGTATCCGACCGGGCCGCGAGGACTCCTCCACCCCAAGAGCCCGCGGACCTCCCGCGGGCGGTGGCTGGAGGAATCTGATGGGAATCGGCAGGTTGGTCGGCAACCACTTCGACCTGGTCGTCTCGATCCGTCACGATGCGGCGCAGGCGCGGGTCGACGAGTGGCAGGCCTCGTTCGCCCAGGCGTCGCGGCTGCTGTGGGACGCCACGGACGGGCAGCACCGGCTCGGCACCGTCTACGTCTGCAACAACGCCACGGGCGGGAGGAACGCGGACGCCTGGCTGCTCGAGCCCGACGGCAGGTCGGCGTCGGCCGTCAGCGGTCTCGGGTCGGAGACCGCGCACATGACCCTGTACGGGGACGAGCGCTTCAAGCCGTTCGTCGTCGTCCACGAGTTCGGGCACTACGGCTACGGCGTCTACGACGAGTACGAGGGGAGCGCTGGACCCGCGGAGTGCATCGGCGGCACCACGTCCGACGCCTGCATCATGGAGTCGGCCTGGTCCGACGGCGACCGTTTCGGCAACGCGGGCACCGGCGGGGCGCTGGTCAGCGGCCGGGTCAGCGAGTTCTGCGTCGCGGGCAACCACGACCCCGACAGCGACACCTACCAGGACGAGCAACGTTCGGTGGCCTGCTGGCAGACGATGGCGTCGTCCTTCCCCGGCCTGGCGGTCCCGGGTGGGACGCCCACGGTAGCCGCACCCGCGGGTGCGGGTGACATCAACTGGGTCGTCCTGGCCCCCGAGCAGCGCTACGTGCTGGTCGTCGACCGCTCGGGGAGCATGCAGGGCAACAAGATGGCCCAGGCGCTCGTGGGCTCGGCGTGGTGGGCGGACAGCGCGCGGACGAACGACCGTCTCGGGGTCGTGTCCTTCGCGACGACCGCGCGGACCGACATCGGGCTGACCACGATCACGGGCGCCGGCGACCGGACGGACGTGCGGAACGCCGTGAACGGGATCGTCGCGGGCGGCGAGACGGCGATCGGCGAAGGGCTCCGCCGGGCGCTCGACGAGATCCTCGGGGCCGGCCAGCGGGCTGCGACGCAGGTCGTGGTGCTGCTGACCGACGGCCTGCACAACCGCGGCGAGGCGCCGGCCACGGTGCTGCCGGACCTCGCCGCGAACGGCGTGCGGGTCTACACCATCGGTGTCGGACCGTCGATCGACTCCGCGCTCCTGCAGGCCGTCGCGACCGGCACGGGTGGCACGTACTACCGCATCGACCCCACCCTGTCCCAGCCCGACCAGGAGTTCCGCATCCGCACGGTGCTCCAGGAGATCTCCGGGATCGCCCGGGAGAACGGCGGCGTCGTCACGACACGCCCCGAGGCCCTGGGCGAGGCCGACCGCATCGAGCGACGGGTGCTCATCGAGGAGGGCAGCGAGTCGGCGACCTTCGCGGTCACGTGGGACGGCGACCAGAAGACGGTGATGCTCGAGCTCCGGTCGCCCGACGGGGAGTCGATCGACCTGGGCTCGGTCCCGCCCCACGTCCGCCCCATCGACACGGGCCTGCCCTACACGGGCTACGAGGTCGAGCGTCCGACGCCGGGGGAGTGGACGATGGTGGTCCGCACCCGAGGCGGAGGTTCCGGTCGGGGGCAGCTGTACGTCTTCAGCGAGAACCCGCACGTCGACGGTGCCCTCTACTCCCCGGCGACCCGGTACGACCGGGGTGACGTCGTCCCGCTGTTCCTGCAGGCGTACGTCGACCAGCCGGTCGGTGGGTTGCAGGTGAGCGGACGGGCGATCCTGCCCGACGGCTCCACGGCGCCGCTCCGGTTCGGCGACGACGGCGACGTGCTCACGGGTGACGCCGTCGTCGACGACGGGACCAGCTCGGCGCTGTTCGACGAGACCCACGACCTCGAGGGCGTCTACACCTTCCAGGTCCAGGTCACCGCGGACGCGGGCTCCGCGTTCTACCCCGACGCCGGGGAACGGCTCGTACCGGGCGACGCGACGAACACCCGGGCGATCCCCGCGTTCACGCGCCGGTTCAGCCTGTCGGTGGTGGTCGGCGAGGAGAAGGTCGTCGAGCCCGAGCAGGAGCGCGAGGAGGAGCCCGAGCCCCGTCGGCCGCGCCGGTCCACCCGACGGCCTCGGTGATCCGGACCGGGTGCCGGCGACGTCGCCGGCACCCGCCGGCGCCGAGGACGGGGCACGCCCGTGCGCGTGGGCTCAGGGCGCCTCCGGCGGCTGACCCGTCGCGCAGAATGTGCGGCCGTCCGGGTCGTGCAGGACCACCCACCCATCCCCGGTCGCGCCGCGGACGGCACCGAGCGCGACCAGCCGGGCCGCCTCGGCCTCGCGGTCGCTCGCTCCCAGGTCCAGGTGGACGGTCACGCGGTCCGGCTCGGCGGACGCGCGCCGCTGGACCAGCAGCTGCAGCGGACCCTCGTCCGGCACCAGGTGGCAGACGAACTCGGGGCTGTCGCAGTCCCGCCAGGCCCACCCGGTGACGGCGGCCCAGAAGCGCGCCTCGCGTTCGGCGCCAGCCGCGGGGCAGTCGAGGCAGACCTGCACGAGCCGGCTGGACGTGCCGTCGGGCCAGCGCCGGGCGGGCGCGCGGCGTCGGTCCGGTTCGGCCGGCTTCAGCCGGAGGGCGAGTCCGCCGGGGGAGCGGAGGAGCCCGTCGTCCTCGGTCGCGCCGAGGTCGAGCGCCTGCCGGATCGCCGCGGTGAGGTCGTCGACCTCGAGGACCAGCGCCGGCACCCGGGCAGCCTCCCGGCCGTGGTGGACGTACGCGTCGCCGTCCTCGGGCACGAGGCTCGCGTCGTGGTCCGGACCGGGCCCGGCGGCCCGCCACGTCCCGCCCAGCGCCGCGGCCCAGAAGGTCCTGCCCGTCGCGCTCGGCGGCGGGTCGAGGACCACGTGGGCGAAGGTGGCGGCCACCTCGGGATCGAACCACACCGCCGGCTGCGCCGGAGGTCGGCGTCCCGCGGCGTACGGGCGGTCAGGCGTGCGGGAGCGTGGGCGGCGGCACCACGGAGGGCGCACCGGGCAGCGGTGCCTCGAGCCGGTCGTGCGCCCCGTCGCCCGGCTCCTCGTCCGCGAGGTCGTGCGGGAGCGGCGTGCGCCTGGGCGCGAGCTCGACCAGGTACATCGCGCCGACGATCGCGAGACCGCCGAGCACCATCCGCGCGGTCACCCGCTCGCCCCCGAGCGCGACGGCGAAGGCGGCGGCCCAGACGGGTTCGGCGGCCATGACGACGGCGGCGCGCGACGGCTCGACGTGGGCCTGCGCCCAGGTCTGCAGCACCATGCAGAGCGCGCCCGCGACGACGGCGAGGTAGAGCAGCGAGACCCAGTCGCCGGCGGTGGCGGGTAGGGCGATGCCGCTGCGGCTCGAGGCGTCGGGCAGCAGCGCGGCCACGCCGCAGACGAGCGTGATGACGACGAGCTGGACGAGGCTGAGACCGAGCGCGCGCGCCGGGTCGCTGAACCGGCTCAGCAGCAGGATGTGGACGGCGTACAGGGCGGCCGAGGCGAGCGTGAGCGCCTCGCCGGTCCCGACGCTGAAGCCCTGCAGCGACAGGACGCCCAGCCCGACCGCGGCGAGGACGGCGCCGGCCCAGGTCGCGGCCCCGACGCGCGCCCGGAAGACCAGCGCGCCGAGCAGCGGCGTGAGAACCACGTAGAGGCCGGTGACGAAGCCCGACGTGCTCGCCGAGGTCAGCGAGAGCCCGACGGTCTGCACGATCTGCGCCGCGCCGTACACCAGCCCGAGGAGCAGGCCCCGGCGCAGCACGGTCGCGTCGATGCGCAGCCGGGGCGCGGCGAGGACGGCGAGAGCGAGGGAGGCGATCGCGAAGCGCAGCGCGAGCATGTCGAGGACGCCCAGGCGGGTGAGCAGGTCCTTCATGAGGAAGAACGTCGAGCCCCACACCGCCGCCATCGTCAGCAGCGCGACGAAGGCGAGGCGCTCCGCGCGGGTCCCGGACACCGCGTCAGCCTAGGGACGCCCAGCCCGTACGCCCTCCCGTGCCCAGAGGCGCGGGCGCCCCGGTGACGGTCAGACCAGGAAGAGCGTGATCGTCGAGCCCTTGGGCGCCTGGTCGCCGCCGCCGGGGGAGGAGGTGACGACGTAGCCGAGGCCGAGGTAGTTCGTCGCCTTCTTGTTCCTGGTCTTGAAGCCGGCGGCCTGCATGGCCTCCTCGGCCTTGCGGATGCCCATGGCGCGCACGTTCGGCACGGTCACGAGCACCGGGCCCTTGGAGGCGACGAGGGCGACCGCGTCGCCCTTCTGCAGCGTGCCCTTCGGCGGGTCCTGGCTGATGACGTCGCCGGCGTCCACGTCGTCGGAGTTCTCCTGGGTGACGCTGACCTGCAGGCCCGCCTTCTTCAGCGCGGCGGCGGCCTTGTCGGCGTCCTTGCCGGTCCAGTCGGCCAGCGTGATCGGCTGCGGGCCTCCGCTGACGGTCAGGGCGACCGCGGTGTCGCGCTTGAGCGAGGCGCCCGGGTCCTGCGCGGCGGCGAGGACGACGCCCTTGGCGGCGGTGTCGCTCCACCGGCTGCTGACCTTGCCGACCTTGAGGTGCGCCGCGGCGAGGGCGGTGGTCGCGGCGTCCTGGCTCATCCCGACCACGGTCGGCATCGCGAAGCGCTCCGGCCCGCGCGACACGACGGCCTCGAGGTGGCTGCCCTTGCGCACCCGGGCGCCGGCGGGCGGTTCGGTCGAGACGACCTCGCCGGCGGGGACCGTCTCGCTGTACCCGTCCGTGAAGTCGACGGCCACGTCGGCCCGCTCGGCCACGGACGCGGCGTCCGCGCGGGTCAGGGTCGTGAGCGCCGGGGCGCTGGTGAAGCGGCCCTCGGTCAGGTACCAGCCGGTCACCGCCGCGACGGTCGTCAGCAGCAGCACCAGGATCAGCGCGAGCCAGCCGCGCCGCCGGCGCCGGGCCTCGTGCTCCCGGCGGGCCGCGATCCGCTCGGAGTGCTCGCTGCGCGCCGGCCGCACGCGCGGGTCGTGCCCCCGGACGACCGGCGGCGGCGCGTCGCGGAACGTGGGGTGGCCCCCGTACGCGGTCGAGCCGTGCGCGGTCGAGCCGTGCGCGGTCGAGCCGTACGCGGTCGAGCCGTGCGCGCTCGAGCCGTACGCCGTCGACCCGTGCCGCGGGGTGCCTCCCAGCTCCTCGGTCGGCGGGTCGAACGACGGACGACCGCCCTGGGGGCCGGTGGCGATGTGCCGGGTCGCCTCGAAGTCGGCGCGGTCGCCGACCACCTCGGTGGGGGCCGACGCGAGGTCCTCGCCGACCGTGTCCTCGACGAGCGGCGCAGTCGGCGTCAGGTCCTGCGTCAGCTCGGGGTCGTCGCGCAGCCCCTCGCGCAGGGCCGCGCGGACCCGGCGGACCTGGGTCAGCAGCACGCGGCCGTCGGGCGGACGCAGCGCGGGTTCGCGCGCGGTGGCGCGGGCGACCAGCGCGTCGAGGTAGGGCGGCACGGTCCCCGGCGGCGCGAACGCCGAGGGCGACGGGACGTCGCGGTGGACGTGGGCGTACGCGACCTGGATCGGGGTCTCGCCGCTGTGCGGCTTGCGCCCGGTCAGCAGCTCGAAGAGCACGACGCCGGCGCTGTAGACGTCGCTGCGCGCGTCGGCCAGCCCCGTCGTCACCAGCTCGGGCGGCAGGTAGGAGACGGTCCCGATGAGCAGGCCCTGGGTGGCGGTCTGGGTCTGCGAGCTGATGGCCTTGGCCAGGCCGAAGTCGGCGACCTTGACCCGCCCCCGCGTGCCGAGCAGGACGTTCTCGGGCTTGACGTCGCGGTGCACCAGCCCGGCGTCGTGGGCGGCGGCGAGCGCGGAGACGACCGGCTCGAGCAGGTCGAGAGCCGCGAGCGGGTCGAGCGGGGCGTGCGCGTTGATGACGTCGCGCAGGGTCTCGCCCTCGACGTACTCCATGACGATGTACGGCCGCACGACCGTTCCGTCGACGGCGTCGGCGCCCTGGTCGAAGACGGAGACGACGTTGGGGTGCGACAGCCGGGCCGCCGCGCGCGCCTCCCGGTCGAACTTGCGGGCGAACTCGACGTCGTCGCCCAGGCCGACGTGCATGATCTTGACCGCGACGGTCCGCGTCAGGCGGGTGTCGATGCCGCGGTAGACCGTGGCCATGCCGCCGCGGGCGAGGCGCTGGGTGATCTCGTAGCGCCCGTCGAGCACGCGGCCGACCAGCGGGTCACCCGTCGGGCCGCGGGCGCCCCGCGAGCCGAAGGTGCTGGTCATCGTCACGCCTGCTCCCACCAGGGTCGGGACGCCGGGAGGTCGCCTCGGGGCTGCTCCGACACGGCTCCGTCGCGGCCTCCGCCGCCGTCGCGCTGAGTCGCGAGTCTAGGAGCGCCCGGGGGCGAGGCCCCTGCTGACGCGCCGGTGCCCGCGAACCTGTGCGCGCAGGCGCGGCGGGGCGTGGAACGCTCCCTGAGCTCGCCGACGGGCCTCGAAGAGGTCGCGTGCTGCTTGGGTGAGGTACGCCGACCCGTTCCGGGCCCTTCG